>CP016211.1:5948500-8536500 GCA_001931535.1 Minicystis rosea | reverse complement strand
TATGGATCTCGAAGCGCTCTGGAAGTCTGAGGTTGTTTCGCTCGGGTTCGGGGAGCGCACACTCCTCGTCTACACGCTGCCGAGAGGGGCGGGGGAGCCTTGAATCCACTCGAATAGGTCACAGGGGCCGGACTTCCCCTGCCACTCCACGAGCGTTGCGCCGCACTTGGGGCAGGGGAGTCGTGAGGTTGGGAGGTAGTAGTCGTATAGGCCCATGCTGCCGTGCATATCTCAGCGCAAAGCCGGTCGGTACCGTCTGCGCGACGAGTTGGCGGTCACCGGAGGGGCGCGCGCCGCGCGTGCCCGTCAGGTACATTGCGCAGTTGGACGGCTAGAAACAGCCAGCCTCGAATGCGGCCCGGCAATCTCCGCAGCTGTCTAGTTGCTGGGGGCTGACATCCATGCAGATAGCGGCCGACGTGGTACTTGTCGCGCGTGCGCACTTGATACCGTCGCATGCAATCTGTTGCTGATCGCAACTTGCAATACACTGGTAACCCGCGGTCTGGCATTGCCAGTTGTCGAAGTTTGCACATCCGATCGCCGGTAATCCGCCTCCGCTGCCTCCCGTGCCCAACGTCCCTCCGCCTCCTCCGGTGCCCGAAGTCCCTCCTCCGTCGCCGCACGCTGCGCATGCGATGAATAGCAGAGCGAACAGCCCGCCAGCTGCTAGCCGAGACAACCTCCTGCCATGTCGGTTCGCGCAACGCACGCTTCGATGTTCGCACATGACTGACTTCGCATCATTGGGGGACATGCCGGTTCTCGCGTTAATGGGGGCTCGATTGAGGCCACATCAACGCGAGACCTTACCATGAACCATTGCGAGGCGTCGACGGTCGGTAGAGCGTCACCGGACGCAGCCTCGCTCTCACGAGGCAGTTGCCGATGAATGCCCAAGGAGGCGTGGTCTCGTTCAGCCAATGTTCTGGAACCTGAATAGCCGCTTCCGCGCGCGTACACGTTGCCACCTTCTACTTGCTTGCGGCAGCGGTTCCAGGACCGACTTTCGAGGCGGCAACGTATCCTCGTTCCGCCGCAACTCGACCTCTCAAGGATCATTCTGCGCCAAGCATCTGTTGAATGGGTCGGCGAGACGATTCCTCGATCCTACTGGCGAAGGGGCTCTGTGAACGCCAGAAGGCCAAGGGTGCCGCGCCGAGCTTGCGAGGCACAGGTACGCCGCCCCGTGCAGCCTATCTCCGTATCCCCGTTGCCACGCGCTCCCCAAAAACCCCATAGCAATGCGCCTTCATTGCTCTCTTCAACAAAAATCGTCTCCGCCCTCGCCAGCAACCCGCTTACACCCAGCCTCGATCCTCCATCACCACCCCCGCGCACCCCATCTCCTTCCACCTCACCTTGCTCCCGAAGCGGCCATCTCGCCCTCCGCCCCACGACCCGCATGACGCACCGACGAAGCGCAGCTCCGCGCTCCAGGTGTCGCGCGCGTTCATTGCCCGCCACGCCGGCCACGACCTCCGCACCGCGTTTCCCCCTCATCAACCCTCTACCCGTCGCCCCCGCCCCTTCGCCGCCTTCCCACCCATCCACCCCCACCGCCCCATTCCCAATTTACGCCCCCACCACTCATTCTCCCCTACCGCCACCCCTCTCCGCGATCCACCATTCCCCCTCACCGGGCCACCCGGCCCATCACCCCGTCAACACGGAGGCTCTCATCATGGCAAACATCACCACCTTCGACACCACCGTTGCTGCCCGCACCCGGGCCGCAGACCACATCCTCAAAACCCCCGCGCTACTCTCCGCCTATGAGGAAAGGGGCGGCCTCCCCACCGATCTCCAACGAATCAGCGAGAATGGCCATCGCGCCGAGGTCTTGAGTCAGGTGCAGAGCTCGGCACAGGCGGCCGGCGGAGCCGCAACCTTCACCGTGCTCTCCAACTTTCGCGCGTTGCAAAAGGAATACAACGCGGTCATGAGCGTCCTCCAGGCCGTGCGGCACGATCTGGGCGAAGCCTCGGCACCAGCCGAGGTGATGAAGAGCGTCGATCGTATCTTGATCAACGAGGCCGAAATCTATTTCAGGACCGAGACCGACCCGAAGGGCAACGACAAGAAGGTTGCGGCCAAACGTGCTTCGCAGGAGGCTTTGCGTGCGGAGATTGGGCGGGATGCGCGTGCTCTCGTGGAGCTCACGGCCATTCACTCGGCGCTTTCGCAGCGGAAGGTGAGCAAGCCACGGCTCGACGCGCTCCTCGCCGGCGCGGATGCGCTCGCGGGCAAGCTTGCCGAGCGGGCCACCGCCAAGGGCGTGCAGAAGCAGGCGACGAGCGAGATGCACGACGCGGTCTCTGCGCAGAAGAAGCTATGGGGCGCTTGTTATCGAATCCTCGCGGCCGTGGGGCAGGAGGATACCGGCGTTGCTCAGCTCCTCGCGGATGCTGCCCGCAAGCGGTCCGAGCCCAAGCCCAAGAACAAGTAGAGTTGGGGGAGTGACCGGGACCGGGGGGCCAAGCCATCGAGGCGGGCGCCCGCATTCATCAAAGCCGGCCACCGCAATCATCGAAGCCGCGGTGGTTGCGACCCAGGGCCGGTCGAAAATGGCGACCGAAGCCGGGGCCCCTCGCCACCAAGGCCGCTCCCCGCAATCCTCGAAGCCGGCCCAAGCCGTCATCGAGGCCGGTTGAAAATGGCGACCGAAGCCGGGGATCGCAGCCATCGAAGCCGCCGATCGCCGTCGTCAAAGCCGGCGATCGCAGCCATCGAAGCCGCGGATCGCAGCCATCGAAGCCGCGGATCGCCGTCGTCAAAGCCGGCCATCGCAGACATCGAAGCCGGGGGTCGCAGTCACCGAAGCCGGGGGTCGCAATCATCGAAGCCGGTGATCGTAGTCACCGAGGCCGATGGATGTCGCCGTCGAACCCGGACCCCCGACCCCACTCGACCTCTCAGGCAAACCCATTGTCATAGCGAGGCCCCGCCAGGAACCGCCCCTCCGGCGGATTCGTCCACCGCGCCACGCGCGTCGCGTGCTCCTCGGCCGTGAGGGGCGCGAGGGCACGCAGAGGCACCACCGCCGACCCGCTGTGCACCCGCACCGAGGGCCTCTTCGCAATGAAGCGCTGTCCCGCTTCGGGAAGCCATACCGTCGCAGGCTTGGCCACGCGGACCTCGATGAGGTCGGGGAAGCGCTCGGTGGATTCGAGCGCTGCCCAGGCCGCGGGAGCCGTATCGTCGCTCATGCAGATGGAGACATAGGCCACCGGCCGATCGATGGCGCGGATGAGCGCAGGCGTCGTTTGCAATTGGCGCACGGCCGGCAGCAGCGCGACGGGGCCGGAGAAGATCACGCTCTCGACGATGGACCACGCCGGGTGGCCGATGAGGGGATCACCGGCCGCGGCGTCCCACTCCACTTCGACGGGAAGGCCGCGGTGGAAGGTGCGCACACGCTGGAAAGGACGGCCGAGACCCGGCCGCTCGTCGTGGAGGAGCCGCTCGTGACGTTTGATTTGGCGGTGGGTGAGGTTCTCGGCGCAATCGAGGGTGATGAATTCGCCGCGCAGATCGCCGAGGGCGGTGAGCTCTTTGGCGCAGGCGAGGCGGAGCGCGAGATCCTCCGGATGGGCCCACACGCGGGCCAGGATGGCGTCGGCGGAGCCGGCGTCTGCGATGGGCGGGGGCGGCTTGGGCGCTTCGGGGCGCGTGCGCTCCGCGCGGCGGGGCCAGCCGCAGAGCGCGTTTGCGTCGCCGAGGTCGAGCTTTCGGTCGTCTTCGTCGAAGTCGAGGCCGTCTCCCTGGTCGAGGAGCGCGGGTGTGCGTGAGACGAGGCGATCGGAGTAGCCCTTTGCGGCGAAAGCGTCGAACCACTTGATGCAGGCGGTGAGCTCGGCCCGGGTGGGCTCGAAGCGGTGGGTGTTGAAGACGAGCACGCACGGTCGGTCGAGGAGCTCGCGAAGACCGACGGCCGCGCAGGCCTTCTCGACCGCGGCGACGAACGCGCGCAGCGCGGTGTCGAGCTCCGGCGTGATGTGGGGATTCAGCGCCTCGAGCCGTTCGCGGGCGCGCGCGACGGCCGACGCCGCGGGGCGGCGGAGAATGGTGTAGGCGCTGCCGTCGTGCTGCGAGCGGATGGAGGCGAAGTCCGCGGCGTCGAAGAAGAGAAACCAAGCCGGCGGAAGGTGGCTCTTGGTCTCGAAGAGCAGCTCGCCATCCGAGGCCGGGTCGAAGCTCTCGGAATCATGGCGCTCGAGGTACGCGGTGACGCCCATCGCCGCGCACGCTACCAGCGAAGCCCGGCGCCATGTCGCTCGGGCATGAATGCGTCGCCGCGCAGGTCGGTGGGCGCGACGAGGCACGCGTGCATCGGGGGCCTCGACGCTTGGCTCGTCATCCCCTCATGCCAGCTCGCGACTCGGTATCTGGCTGTCGCGCGCCGGTGTCGTCTACGCGCGGCTCGTCATCCCCTCAAGGCCAGCTCGCCATCGCCACGTGACTCACCACCTGGCTGCCCACCGCCACGGGCGCCGTCCACGCATTGCCCACGAGCCGCGCATGGTACGGGAGCCCATCACTCGCTTTGACGAAGGCCATCTCCGCCGTCGCTCCGCCGAGCCCCGGCGCCAGCACGGGCACGGTCGCGACAGCCACGTTGGGTGTCGCGAACGCCGTCGGCCCGGTCCACGCGATGCCATCGTATTTCGCGTAGTAGAGGTAATTGTCCGTGCCCTGGAACGCCATGATGGCTTGGCCGCCGGGCAGCGCCGCCAAGGCCACACGACCGGTGGTGTTGGTCGATGCATTCCCGATCGGCGCCGCCGCCGACCACGTGGTGCCCGGCCGTGTCTGGTAAACGATGCTCCCATCCGCCCGCGGATAGACCACGAGCAGCGATGAGGCTCCGCCCTTCATGGCCACCACGGACGGCATCGAGGTCGCGCTGGCGCTGCTGTCCAAGGTCACCTTGGATTGCCATGCGCTGCCCATGTGGTCTTGCGCCGTGGGGTGGTTCTCGCCGGCCCCGTCGAAGAACACGACGGCAGCATCGTTGCCCAGCGCGGCAATCGCCGCGGGCATCGGCCCGAAGCTCGGTGTCGCGCCGCCCACCGGATCGGCGAGCGGTGACCACGCACCGCCGGTGAAGGCAGCGTAGTAATGCTTGTAGTCGGTGCCGTGAAACACGAGCTGCAGCGTCCCGTTGCCGGCGCTCACGGACGGCGCGGAGCGCGCGAACACCGATGTCGCGGAGATGGCTTTGGCCGTGGCCCACGAGCCCGTGGCCCAAGTGGCAAACCACACTTGCTCCGAGGCCGGCGCGCCCATCGGGATGCGGTAGGCGCCGACGGCGGTCCCCGTCGTCGTGAACGCCAAGGCCGGCTCATCGGTCGACGCGCCGCCGAGCGACACCGGCGCTCCCCACGTGCCGGCAGGTTGGTACGTCGCGCCGAACGCGTCCGTGCCATTCGTCGCGAGGAGCACCAGCGCCGAGCAGGTGCCGGCGGCGCACACCTGCCCTGTCGCGCAATCGGCGGCGTCATTGCATTCGACGCACAGGCCCGCATGCGCCCCCGCCGGATCGCCGCACACCTTGCCGCCCGAGAACGAGCACTTCGTCCCGGCGGGCATCGGTGTTTGCGTCTTCTCACCGCCGTTGCAGCCGCCTTGATGACAAGCATCTTGGCCGGCGGGAGCATCGGTGTCGTCGACGACGCTCGCCGTCGCGCCTGAGCCGTTGCAGACTTCTTTTTTGCAATCGCCTGCTGTCTGGGCCGCAATCGGGGTCAGTGCAGAGACGTTGTCGATGACGCAGCACCCAGCCTGGCAGGCGCGGGTTACGCATTCGTTCATCGGATCGGGGCAGTCCGTGGGGGCTTCGCAGGCGGAGGCCGCGTCGCACGTCGTGCCCGAGGAGGTGCTGCTCGTGGTGTCGCCGCTGCTCGTGGAGGTGCCGCCGCTCCCGCCCGATCCACCGCTCCCGGCGATGCCGCCGTCGAGCCCGATGAGGAGCTGACACCCGCTCAGGATCGCGAGCAACGAGGCGGCGACGATGGGCGTGCGCGATCGCGACATCACCATCTCCAGGTCAGCGAAGCCGAGGTGGGCCCGAGCGCCACGCTCGGGGTGAGGGGCTCTTTCGTCTTGGGCGCGGTGACGACGAGCGCGACGCCCGTTCCAATCGCCGCGAGCCCCACGAAGAAGGCCACCGTCGATCCGGTGGCCATGCCGAGCGCATCCGATCGCAGCGCGCGCCCGGCCGTAGTGCACACGTTGGTCGTCGCGTCGCAGCCGCCGCCGTCGTTGCTCGCGCCCTTCTTGGCGATCGCGAGCCCACCGAGCCCGAAGCTCACCCCGAGGCCCACCACACCGATCCCACCCACCACGAAGCCTGCGATTCGCTGCCCCGAGGTCGCGCGCGGCGGGGGAGGGGGCGTCAACGGCGGCGGCTCGCGCTTCTCGATGGGCGGCGGCGCGGCTTCCACCACCGGCGCCGCGCTCTCCAGCAGGGGAATCGTGATCTCGACGATCTGCCCTTCCTGCTTCACCTCGACATCGCTCGACCACGCTTTGCGGCCCGGCGCGCTCGCGCCGAGCACGTGCTTGCCTGGATCGATGGGAATGGCGATTCCCCACTGCGCCTCGCCCACGATCACCCCATCACGCTTGATCTCGAGCCCCGGCACGGCGCGCGCCGCATCAGGCACCTTGATCGAGAGCCGCGGAATCCGTGGTTTCAGCGCTTCGGCTCGATCGGTCGCGTACTTCTCGCGATCCTTTTGCCCGGCGGTGCGCGCCGCATCGGCGACCTCGACGTAATAGGTCCACGCGCTCGCGGTCTTGCCCGTGCGCTCCAGGCACTCGGCCAGATAGAAGCGCGTCCCCATCGAGGCATCGAGGCGCAGGCTCTCGGCGAGCTTCGGGCACGCTTCTCCGTGCTTGCCTGCGGTCGTGAGCGCGCGTGCTTCATCGAAGAGCGCTTGGGCCGCGGCCTTCTTCTCGCCCTCGCTCGTCTGCGCGTGCCCGGTGACCGCGGCGAGGAGCACGCCGGCCGCCGTCGCGCCGGCCGCAAACCGTGCTCTCAATTCCGCCTCCCACCGAAAGGATCGATCGCCGGCGCCGCCTTGGGCTTCTTCGCGGCCGCCGCGTTCACGCTCGGCGCTTTGCTCGGCGACGCCGTCGCGATCTCGGGCACCTCGCTCGCGCTCGCCGCAGGCTTGATGGGCTCGGCCGCGACCGTCGCGCTCGTCGCCGCCGCCGTGCTCGTCGTCGCGATGTCCGTCGTCGGTGCAGTCGTCGTGCTCGTCGCGAGGACCGCCGTCGTCGGTGCAGGCGTCGTCGTGATCGTTGCCGCGGGGCTCGCCTTCGGCTCCGCGCCGCCGCGCAACGCATAGCCACCGTAGGCCGCGCCCAGCAACGCGATCGCGCCCACGGCCATTGCGAGCCCGCGTGAGGGAGCGCGTGCCGGCGGCGCTTGGCTCGCGCCCCACGATGCCATCGTCGCGGCCCCCGTGGAGGTCGGCGTCACGCTCGCCCTCGGAGCCGGCACGCTCGCTTCGGAGGTTGCTTCGGACGGCGCCGACACGGGCGCGCGCTCCACGGCGACGGTGGGCGCTTCATCCTCGTCCGCGATCGACGTCTCGGTGCGCGTCGATGCGGGCGCCGTCGCGGCGCGTGCTCCCGAGCTTTTGAGCTCCGGCACCGGCGCATACGGCTCGAGCGCCGCCACCAGCGAGGCCACGTCGGCGAAGCGGCGGTCGGGCTCTTTCTCCAAACAGCGGAGCAGCACGTGCTCGATCTCGTCCGGCAGATCGGGCCGCAGCGAGCACGGCAGCGGGGGATCCTCGTTGAGCACCTTCGCGCAGATGTGCGGCGTGGTCTCGGCCACGAACGGCGGCCGGCCGCAGACGAGCTCGAACAAGATGGCGCCGAGTGACCAGAGATCCGTGCGCCCGTCGACGTCGCGCATGCTCGTCATCTGCTCGGGCGACATGTACTTCGGCGAGCCCATGAGCTGGCCGGTCTTGGTGGTGTCCTGCTCGTCGGGCGCGTCGACCTTGGAGATGCCGAAGTCGAGCACCTTCACCACGCGTCGCCCATCCCGCCGCTCGTGGAGGAAGAGGTTCCCGGGCTTCAAATCGCGGTGCACGATCCCGAGCGCGTGCGCCTCGGCGATCGCCTCGCACACCTCGAGGACGTAGCCCACCGCTTCGCTCACCTCGAAGCGGCCCTTCTGCCGTTTGAGCTCGGAGAAATCGATCCCTTCGAGGCGCTCCATCACCATGTACGGGACGCCGTCGTCGAGCGTGTCGACGTCGGTGACGCGGGCCACGTGCTCGCTCTTGATCTTCGAGGCGAGCCGCGCTTCGCGGAGGAAGCGCGTCACCATCCCGGCGACCTCCATCATCGCGGGCTTCAACACCTTGATGGCGACGGGCTCGTCGAGCCCGAGGTGCCGCGCGCCGAGCACCACGCCCATCCCGCCTTTGCCGAGGATCTTCTCGACCCGGTACTTCCCGGCGATGGTCTGGCCCACGAAGCTCTCGTCCGACATCGCGCTGTACCGGCCCCGACGATATCACCGCGACGCGCATACGTGGGCCGCCGGACCAGCGCAGATGCGGTCGTTGCGAAGTGCATCCCATAAGGCTTTTCCCGGGTGATGTGACGTGGTGCGTCAACTTTCTCTCCGCTCCCTGACGCGCTCCTTGGCCGCGTCCGGCCTTCCTTTGCTAGAGTCGCAGAGGTGACCGTATCGAGCCCCGCCGAGCAGCTCGTCGGTGCCGTCCTGAATGGGCGGTTCCGGCTCGTCCGACTCCTGGGTGAAGGCGGCATGGGCGCCGTGTACGAAGCGGACGGCATCAACGGTGAAGGCAAGTTCGCCGTCAAGCTGCTGCACCAGGAGTTCGTGAAGGAGGAGCAGGTCCTGAGCCGCTTCTTCGCCGAAGCGCAGACCACGCGCGCCCTCCAGCACCCCAACGTGGCCCGCATCTTCGAGACGGCCAGCGCCGAGAACGGCACGCCCTATCTCGTGATGGAGCTGCTCGTGGGCACGCCGCTCGCGACCTACGTCGATCAAGGCCAAGCCCTGCCGCCGCCGCAGGCCATCAACATCGTCTATGGCCTGCTCCAAGCGCTCAAGCTCGCGCACGCGCGGAACGTCGTTCATCGCGATCTCAAGCCCGACAACCTCTTCCTCGTCCCCGACGCGAACGGCGTCCCCAACGTCAAAGTCCTCGATTTCGGCATCGCCAAGGTGATGGATGTCGCCGGCGGCATGGGCCAGAAGACGCGCACCGGCGTGCTCCTCGGCACGCCCGGCTACATGAGCCCCGAGCAGGTGAAGAACTCGAAGGGCGTCGATCCGCGCAGCGATCTCTGGTCGGTCGCCGTCATCCTCTACGAGCTCCTCACGGGCGCGTCGCCGTTCCCCGGTGACAACGAGTTCACGCGCCTCACCAGCGTGCTCAGCGAAGAGCCGCGGCCCATCGCGCAGGTCGCGCCCTCGCTCGCGCACTGGGCGACCTTCTTCCAGCGCGCCCTCGCGAAGGATCCGGCGAACCGCTTCCAGAGCGCGGAGGAGATGGCGCAGGCCGTGCTCTCCAGCGCGCGCGCCACCTCGCTCCGTCCCCCGCCGGCCTCGCCGCCGGCGTCACCGCAGGTCGTGACGCCGTACGCCGCCACCATGGCCCAGCCCGCGGTGCCCTCGGGCTTGATGCCGGCCCCCGCGGCGACCTTCGTCTCGGGCGCGCAATCGGCGGCTCCATCGCCGGTGCAGCAGCAATCCGGGCTCATGCCCGCGCCGGTGCTCTCCGGCGTGGAAGCTTCAGGCATCCTCCCGGCGCCCATGTCGGCCATGGCGGCCATGTCTGCACCCATGTCGCGCCCGAGCGGCACGCTCGCGTCGACGCCGCCTCCGCCGCTCTCGGTCCTCGTGCCCGCGGGCGCGCCCGTGGGCCCCACGGCCGTGAGCGGGCAGCGCCCCCCGGGCACGCCTCCGGTGCAGGATCACGTGCCCTCGATCCAAGTCATGGACGCGCCCAAGCCGGCCGGCGTCGCGCATTGGGTCGTCGCGGTCGTCGCCTTCGTCGCCTTCGGCCTCGGGCTCTCCCTCGGCATCATGTTGCGCTGATGACGCCCGCCGTCCCGCCCCGTATCGAGCGCAGCCGCCGCGTCGTGCGCCGCGTCTCCTTCCTGGCCTCTCTCGCGTGCGCCGGCGCGGTGCTCGGCACCTCGCTCTCTTCGCACGGCGGCCCGCCCGCGGAAGATCCGCCCATCGCCGTCGTCGATCTGCACGTCGACGTCCCTTGGCAGGTCCATTTCAAAGGCCGTGCGCCCTCGCTCACCGAGGGGCATGCCAATGTGAAGGCGCTCGTCGCGGGCAATTACATCGGCCTCGTCTTTCCCATCTACCTGCCCGACAGCACCCACAAAGACGGCGCGCACATCGAAGACGCCGACGCCGTCTTCGCGACCATCGAATCGATCATCGCGAAGAACCCCGTCTTCCTCCCCCTCGGCGCCACCACCGCCGAGCCCGGCCGGATAAGCACCTTCCTCGCCATCGAGGGCGCAGGTGCCTTTGCGCGCGACATCACCGCCATCGATCGTTTCATCGATCGCGGCCTCCGCTTCGTGAGCCCTTGTCACGCCAAGAACACCGCGCTCGCCTCCGCCGCCACCGGCGCCAAAGTCGATTTCGGCCTCACCCCTCTTGGCAAAGAGTTCGCCGAGCGTGTCTATCGCCGCGGCGCGATGATGGATGTCTCCCACGTCTCCGACGCTGCGTTCTCCGACATCGCCGCCATCGCCAAGACCCATGGCGCGCCCATCGTCGCCACCCATTCCAATGCACGCGCCCTCGGTCACCACGCGCGCGACCTCACGGACGATCAGCTCCGCGCCATCGCCGCGAGCGGCGGTGTCGCCGGCCTCAACTTCCACGCTCAATTCGTGACGGGCACGAATGACGCGACCCTCGCCGACGTGGTCAAGCAGGCCGAGTACATGGTGAAGGTCGCCGGCATCGATCACGTGGCCATCGGCTCCGACTTCGACGGCGGCATCCGCACCCCCGAGGGCCTCGACGACGCCAGCACGTTCCCCGCGCTGGCCAAGGCGCTGCGCAAGCGGGGGATGAGCTACGACGACGTGCTCAAGATCTTCTCGCTCAACGCCCTCCGCGTGCTCGGCTGGCGGCCTGCATCGATGTTGCCGCTCGACGGCGGCGCGCCCGCGGCCTCCACGCCGGACGCGGGGGCTGCTTCGCCCTGAGCCCCGGCCTCCTCGGCGTCGGCGTTCTCGGTCAGCTTCTGCGGCGGTCTGCGCTACCCCGGCTTGGCGGCGTCGGCGAAGGCCTTCCACGTGGCCTCGGCCTCGCCGACGGCGGCGCGTGCGCCGTCGCGCACGATGGGTGTGCGGAGCAGGAGCGGATCCTCCACGAGCAGCTCGGCGAGGCGTGCATCGGTGGGGCCGAGGTGCTGGAGGCCGCGCTCCTTCACCCGCGTGCTCGCCTCGTCGTAGAGGGCGCGCACGCCGCCGACGGCGCGCGCGACGCTGCCCAGCTCGCCCTTCGACAGGCCCTTCTCGCGCACGTCGACGAACTGCACCTTCACCCGCCGGTCGGCGAAGAAGCGCTGCGCTGCGCGGGTGGCCTTGCACTTGGGGCTGCCGAAGATCTGGATCACGACGGCGGTGAAATAGCCGAGCGCCGGTGGGTCGTCGAGCCGGAGCCACCTGCGGACCGCCGACATGGCCTGCAGCGGTGGTGTTGCCGCCGGTGCGGTTCCGCTGCTCGGAGACGTGGCATGGCCACCTGTTCCGCCGGCTCCACTGCTTGCAGAGGTGGTGTTGCCACCGTTGCCGCCGCACACGGGACTTACACCGATGGCGGCGGGCGCACGGCTGCTTCCCCTGCGTGAGGGCCTGGTTCCTCGCTGTGACCGCGACCGGTCGATTCCGTGCCCGAAGGCCGAATCCGTGGACGCCCGAGCGCGCCTCGGACTACCCTCCCGTCCCCGCCCACGGAGGGACCTGTCCATGACCGAGCTTCAGACCCGTTGTCTCGATACGTTTCCGGAGTGGCTGCGTGCGCTCGCCGCCGACGCCGGTGAGCTGGCCCAGGTGCTCTCGTTGACGGGCGTGCCCGACGGCGTGCGCCGCTACATCGCGGGCGGCCTGAACTACCTCTTCAAGTCGCTCGATCTCATCCCCGATGGCATCGAGGATCTCGGCTTCCTCGACGACGCCTTCGTCCTGCGCGTCGCGGCCTCGCTCTCGCTCGCGGACGCGCCCGACGCCAAGGACGCGGCGCCCGTCCTCGCGCGCCTCGCCGGCGACACCAAGCTCATCGCCGAGCTGCTCGGCAAGGACTACGCGCGGCTCGAGGCCTACACGAAGACGCTCGTGCGCGCCTCCGCGCGCGGCCGCTCGGTCGACGACATCCTCGACAACGAAGAGACGCGCCGCGCCTTCCTCCACGAGGTCACCGGCTGGGCCTCGAGCTACGAGACGCCGACCTTCACGCGCGACGAGAAGAACCTCGTCAAGCTCCAGTCCTTCCTCAGCGCCAAGCTGCCGGCCTGATCCGGTTAGGGGCCGCTGGCGGCCCCATGACCCATCACGCCGACAACAACCCCAGCTCTGCGAGCTCGCGGAGCGCCGCTTCCATCTGCACCAGCACCGCGCTCTTGCGGGCCTCGGGATCGGTGAGGCCCGCGAGATCGTCGACGAGGCCTTCGGCGTCGACGATCGCCGCGAGCGCCGCGCGATCGCGCTCCCCATCGAGCAACGCCGCGAGCCGCCGCGGGAGCGGGCCCATCAAACGCACGTTGGTGTGCCAGAGGCTCGAGAGCCTGGGGCCTTCAGTGGCCTGCAGGCGCGCGAGCGCGGTCGTGCGCGGGCGCTCTCCCGCCTGAGAAACGATCTCGGGGCGATGGCTGCAGAGCTCGACCATGTCGCCGCCGTACATGGCGAGGAGCAGCTCGCCGAGCTCGTGGGGATCGGGGGCCTCGCCCACGCGCGCCTCGATGGCCGCGAGGAGCTCGTCGAACGCGAGCGCGCGCGGCACGGACTCGGCGAGGATCACCATGGCCGCCTTGGCGACCGGCGCGTCGAGGCCCACCGTGAGGCCGCCGGGGTTGGTGAATCGCTCCACGCTCGGGCCGGTGACCTCCGGCCGCTCCGAGACCGCCGTGGCCCGCCCGAGCATGTAGAACGGCTTCACGCTCTCCGCGTCGAGGCGCCGCTCGAGTGAGACGTCGTCGCGGCAGAGCAGGAGCCGGTGAAAGGCCCGGCCGCACAGGAAGTCGAGGTACTGCTGCTGCGTCACCAGATCGGGCGCGCTCGCCAGCATCTCGCGCACGCGCGGCGGGTACATCTGATCGGCCATGTCGGCGAACACCGCCTCGGCGAGATAGGCGAGCCCATGCGAGGTCGCGTGCTTCACGACCTGATGGAGATAAAAGGGCTCGCAGATCTCCGCGAGATCGTCGTGCAGAACATAGCCGTCCTCGAGCCGGCCGAGGCGCTCGCGCTGCCCCATGACGAGGTTCTTGTGCGCCTCGTGCCGCGCCGGGATGTTCTCGGCGAGAAAGCCCATGAGCGCGCGCCCCTGCGCCAGCCGGGCCGCGGGCTCGGTGAGATCGCGGGTGTGGAACGCGATCATCTCGCGCATCATCAAGCGCGTATAGGCGCCGGGCAGCGTGTTGAAGCTCAGGTAGGCGATCCCCTGCGGCGCGAGCGCGCGGCGGGAGATGGTGAGCACGGCATCTCGCACGTGGGCCGGGACCCACGAATAGACGCCGTGCGCGATCACGTAATCGAAGCTGCCCGGCTCGGGCACGAGATCGAGGATGTCGCGCTGCTCGAGGGTGATGTTGTGCAGGCCGAGCGCCTCGATCTGGGCGCGCCCAGTCGCGATGGGGCGCGCCGCGAGATCGATGCCGTGAAACGTCGACGCGGGCAGCGCCGCCGCCATCGGGATCAGGTTCGCGCCCACGCCGCAGCCGAGCTCGAGCACCCGACAGCGCTCGACGGGCGCGGGCTTCATGCCGAAGAGCGTGGCCAGCGTGGCGAGCCGGCGTGGATGCGTGTGCTCGAAGGTCCCGGCCGGATAGAGCACGTCGTCATAGCTGGTCGCGGCGAGCACCGTCATGGTGCCAGTCGGTAGCCTGCGCCGGGGCCCGAGCGCAACAAACGCGGGCGGCTTCGGCGCAAGCTCCCGGAATGACGAGACAAGCCGCGCGCCGCGGATCGCCTCGGATCCGACGACGCGTCGGCTGGCAACGTGAGGGCTTGGCCCTTACGGCGCCCCACCGTCGGGCAGCGCGGCGAGCGTGATGGAGACTTGGGTGGGGATGGGGCCTTTGCAGGCCATGCTGTATTTGGGCTTCAGCATCCCCTCGTACGATTTGTAGCCCATGGCTTTCACCTGCACGTGGGTGACGCCGCTCGTCCACAAATGGCAGACGAGGCTCGAGAGATTGGTCGGCGGCGGCGCGTTGGGATCGACGTCGCAGACGACGTTGCCGTCGGAGAGCCCGCCCCACGTCTTCGGGTCGTCGAGCGCGAAGGGGGGCTCGGCGCCCGCGCTCCAGCTCACCAAGACCCGCGTATCCGCGGGTACCGGGCCCATTGCCGCGTGGATGTCGAGATCGAGCAGCGCGACCGGACCATTCGGACAGTCGGCGCCCGCGTCGCCGCCGCCGCCACCGCTGCCGCCGTCGGTCGCGCTGCCGCCGGAACAGCCGCAAACGAGCGCGATGGCAAAGGCCAGGGAAAGAAAGGGGAGCCCCCGAAGCACGCCGCGAGGATAAGAGGCGAGGGGAGAGGACGCCAGGTGGAGACGGTCGCGCATTCGCGTTAGCGAGGTCATTGCCCTCTCGACGCACGAGGCACGCTCCGCGTTCCTCGCCGAGCACGAACGCGACACTGGTCGCTGCAATCACCAGCCCGCGCGCGCAAGCCCGCTCACGCTTTGTCCTGTTGCATCCGTGGCCACGAACGTGATGCTCGCGCCGCTGCCATCGACGATTCGCACCGAGGCTTCGCGCTCGCCTAGATACGTGCGCAGGTTCGTGAGCCGCGCGAACACCGGCCCGGTCGGGCTTTGCGCGAAGGCTCGGGCGTCGAGGCTCGCGGCGAGGCCGATGGAGTCGTTGGGATCCGCCGGTGCCGGCGCATCGCCCACGAGCGCGTCGTTCCCTTCCACACCGCGCCCCGTGAAGTACACCCGCAGCGCGCCGCCCGCGACCATCGCATACGGCGCGCCCACCTCGGTGACCTCGCGCCAAAACAAGGGATCGCGCACCGATGCCGGCGTGACGATGGGCTCGTCCGAGACGCGTTGCGCGCCGCTTCCATCGACCCTCGCGAGGCCGATCCCCGCGCGCGGCCCACCCTCGTAAAGCAGGTACGTCGCGCCCTCGAAGCGCACCACCGCGGGCGACCCAATCCACCCGTTTTCCCATGCCGCGCCCGGCACGAGCACCGGCGCGGCCTCGCGCACGAAGCTCTTGCCTCCATCGGTCGACGTGGCCCGCGCGATACCCGCGCCCTCGCCGATCGCGAAGTACATCTCCACCCGATCCCCATCCACCAGCACCGACGGCGCCCCCGCGCGCTCGCCGTTCTCCGCGGGGATCACCGGCGCTTCGGGATCCATCGTCCAGCGGGTCTTCGCCTCGATCGCGGCGCGATAGATGGCGCTCCCCGCCGATGCGCCGGCAAAGCGCATCTCCACATAAGCCACCTCGGCGCCGCCGACCGTGACCACCTCGGGCTCGTGCAGCTCGCCGGCCACCGCGATGGATTCGCAGCGGCGCCCGGAGCCACAAGCCATCGCCTCCGAGCAGGGTTTGGCGACACAGGTGTTGGCGAGCGCGTCGCAGCGCTCCCCAAAATGGCAATCCGTATCGCCTTGGCAGGTGCGCGCGCAGCCGCCGGCGGCGCAGGCCTCGCCGCTCGGGCAATCGCCGTCCGCCGCGCAGGCGAGGGTGCAGCGTTTGTCGCGGCAGACGCGGCCGTCGCCGCAGGTGCTCCCGCTCTGGCACACCTCGACGATGCAGCGCCCGCACACGCAGCGCTCGATGCCTTCACAGGAATCGTTGGAGCTGCAACCATTCCCCGCGGCGCCCTCGGGCACGCACACCGCGCCCGCTTCGTTCGAGGCGCCGGGGGCGACTACGCGCGCGGCTCCGAGGCAGACCTCGATGGGCTCCGCCTCGCCGAAGCCCGCGACGCCGTCGGAAGGAAACGGCGGCGCCGCATCCGGCGCGGGCAACAAGCCACAACAGGGCAGGGCCAGCAAAAGCACCCACGCCGGCCGTCTCACCATGATGCCTCCAGCGTCACGGCCCCATACAAGATGCGCCCGCCCGCCTCGAAGCGCGCATAAGGCAGCGCGGGGTTGTCCTTGATCTCGGTCCGCGTCACGAAGAGATGCGCCTGCGCTGCCGCCTCGGCCGAGAAATCCACGCCGAATGCGCGCCCGAAGCGATAGCCGCCGCCGAGCGCGATTTGGTGCCGCTTTGCGTCCGCATAGCTCGTGAGACCATTCTGCATGGGAATGGGCGAGGGCTGGAACGCATAGCCCGCGCGCACGGCCCATTGCCAGGCTTCGGGGCTCGGCCGGCGCAGCTCCAGCCCGAACCGCGGCGCCAGCGTGTCGCGGAAACGCGGCGCGGGGAACTTCACGTCACGCAGGCCCGGCGTGGTGCCGAGCCGAACGTCGATGGTCACATCGGCAATCGGCGGCGGCGCCGCGCTGTAGACCGCGTATTCGATCGAGGCCAGCGCCGAGAGGCCGCCGAACAGCGCGGCGCGCGTGCCGATGGTGATGACCGCCGGATCGTAGCCCGCCGTGCCGCTCACCCGCACCGTCGTCGTCCCATTGAGCGGGTTGCCCGAAAGGGCGATGCGCGCATCGTTGTCGAGCCGCAAATCGAGGCCCATCGCGCCGCGGAACGTGGCCCCGAACGCGAACCGCCCGAGATCGGCGCGCACGCCGAAGAGCGGCGCGACCCGATAAGGCAGGGCCACGTCCACGGCCCCATCGGCCTGCGTGCCATGACCATCCTGCGCGAGCACGAAGCGCGTCCCTTCGCCGCCGACCGCGAGCCCCGCCGCGACCCCGCCGCCCACGAAGAGCGGCCCATAACGCACCGCCACGGCGACATCGAAGGTGGTTCGCTGGAGCGGCGCCTCGTAGAGCGGAAACTGGGGCTCCGTCGCGGGCCGGAAGGTGACTTTGGCGAGGTAGGGATCGGGCAGGTGCAGGCCGAGCGCCAAACCAATCTCGACCCCGCGCCCCACGTGCGCTCCGTATTGGGCCGCCAGATCGACCCCCGACGCGCGCGGCACGCCGGCGTCTTTGCCATTGAAGGTCAGCGCGGGGGCGCCGTACCCATAACCAATGCGCACCCGGAGCCCCGGTATCGCGGCCAGCGCGGGATTCTCGCGCGCCGCCGCGCCCACGTCGTCGGTCGCCACGCCCGAGCGGGCCAATCCCGCGGCCCGCGCCCCGAACCCGAACAGCGAAGGCACGTCGGCGCGCGCGGGCGTCGTCCACGAGAGCCCGGCGGCCACGGCCATCCACCATGTCGCGCGCTTCAGGCGAGCAGGAGGCGCCTTCACAGCATGACCCCCACGCCGGCCGACATGGACCAGAAGGACCCTCCGCCGGTGAGCGTGGGATAACCCGGGTTGGTAATCCCCTCCGCCGGCCGAGTGGCGTCCGGGCCAGATACCGTATCTGCCGGACAAGGGTTCGTCCGGCAAACCACCTTGTCCTGCGCCGAAGGAAACACCCTTTGCAGGTTCCCACCCACCGAGAGCCGCAGGGCCACGGGGAGCACGCCACGCAGCGTGAAGCTCGCCCCCAGGCCGGCGAGGAGCTTGTCGCCGTCGACCAGGTTGGTGGTCCCTTGGCGGCGATTCTGGAGCATGGTCGGCTCGAAGCCGAGCCCGGCACGCAGCACCAGATCGGATTGCGCCCCCACGTCGAAGCGAATCGTCCCGGCGCCGCGCAGGCTCACCACGTCTTTGGCCGGATAGGCGGGCAGCGCCGACACCGCGTCGACCCCCGGCAACGTCGCATGCACCTTGACCCAAGGCCCTTCGTAGGCGGACCACGCCGCATAGCTCGCGTCGATCTCGAACGTCGCGCGCCCGACATCGAAGCTCCCGGCGGCGACGATGGTCGTCGGATCGAAGAGCGCCGAGCGCGTCGCGACCTGAATGGAGAGCGGAATCCCCGCCACGGTGGCCCCCGTGTCGACGACGGCCGGCGCCGCGAACCGCTGCCGGAACGCGAATGCGAAGCGCACGTGCGGGCTCGGATCGAAGCGCACCCCGGCGTTGACCGACAAGGCGGTGGCCGCGTTCAAATCGATCCTCGGCTCCGGCGCGCCCGAAGCACCGTTTTGCACCGAGGCCGGCCCGCTCACCCCGCCGAGCACGTCGAGGGCGACACCGATGCTCAGCGCATCGCTGATGCGCACCGCGAGCGCCGGAATCAACACGAGGCGTTGGGTGCGGTTCTCGTAATAAGGAAACGTCGGCGCGTCGCTCTTCGGCGTGATGAGATGAAGCGCCGTGGTGGGCGGCACGTACCCCGCGAAGCCGAGGCGAATGCGATCTTTGAGCACGCCTTGGAGCGGAATCGTGGCGTCGAAGGCGAGCGCGATCCCCACCGGATCCGCGAGCGTGCGTCGCTCACCCTGCGCGGTGAGCGACGATATCCCGATCATCGGCGCAATCGAGGCCCGCACGCCGCGCCCGAGGCCGAGCCCACCGGGGTTGAGGAAGGCCGCCATTCCATCGTCCGCGCGGGCCGCACGCGCATTGATTTCGGCCACACCTTCGGGCCCGGCGCCTTCGACGTCGAACGCGCCGGCCTGCGCGGTGCGGGCCATGGCGAGCGTCGCGATGCCGAGCGCGACCGCGGCGAGCGCGGCTCTCGAACGAAGGTGCGTCGACGACGGTGGCGTTTGGGGAGGCGCGGTGTCGCCGAATCGATGGGGTCCGCTCGCTTGCGCTCGCGGCTGCTGTTGCGTGGTTGCGATGGCTTCGCTGCGTGCCTTTGCAGCGGAACGGCGACCTGCGCCATCCAATGGCGCGAGCAGCAGCGCTGACAGTCGCACAGAAAGCAGCGCAGGCAGCCGCGCAGAAAGCCGCGCCGGCAACCGCGCGGGCATCAGCACGGGCAGCCGCGAGCGCAAGCGAGCGGACTTCGCAAGCGCCACGCTATGCCACCGTCATGGATCGGCCGGCGTCGACGCGCTCCTGCTCGTCGAGGCGTTTGCCGTGAGCGACGAGCGCGTCCTTCAGGCGCATGGCGGCGCGCGTCCGGTGCATGTCGGCGCGGTAGAGGAGACAGATGATGTCGGGGATGAAGGGCAATTCGGGGTGCAAGCGCCGGAGCCGCCCCGCCTGCTCGTATGCGGCCACGCGCCGCGGCAACAGCGCCACGCCCACGCCTTGCAGCGCCAGGCTCTTCACCATCTCGAGATCACCACACGAGAGCAGGCGCGTCGGGAGCAGCGAAAGGGCCGCGAGGTGATCGAGCATCTCCTGACACTGCCCGACGCGGCCCGCATACACGAGCGGCCCCGCGCGGAGACGCGCATGCGCGGCCTCGCGATCGGCCGGCGCAGAGGCCGTGTCCACGAACACATCCATGGCATCGCGGAACAGCTCCACGAGCACGAGCTCCGGATGCGGGCGGGGATTGACCACCAGCCCGAAATCCACCTGCCTTGCCACCACCGCGTCACGCACCGCCGCCGACGTCCCATTCCACAACGAGAGCTCGATGCTCGGCGCGGCCGTGAGGAAACCGCGCATGAACGAGGGCAGGAAATAAGCCCCGAGCGATTCGTGGCAGCCGACGACGAAGCTCCCCACGTCCTCGCCTTCGAGACCCGTGATGCGCTCCTTGGCCCGGTCGAGGAGCGCGAACACCTGGGCCGCGTGATCGAGCAGCTCTTCCCCCGTCCGCGTCAGCTTCACCCCGTCGCGGCTCCGGTGGAGGAGCGTCGTCCCGAGGTGCTCTTCGAGGTTCTTCACCGCGACGGTGAGCGTCGGCTGACTGACCCCGAGCGCGCGTGCGGCCGCGCTCAGGCTGCCGCTCTGGGCGATGGCCTGAAAGTACCGCAGCTGCGCGAAGTCGAGCCGATCCAAACCCCGCCCATAGTCTCCGGCTATGGCACCAATAAGTCCACCTTAAGTTCCGCGCGGACCCAGGCTCGTTAGATTCCACCCTACCGCCGGCTTCGGAGCGCCCTCGGGGGATCGCTCTCGGCGGCGGTGGCGACGCCTGCGCCCGCGACCCTCGTGTGGCCTGCGCCGGCGGCGTCCGATGTCCGTGCTTGGCGAAGGAGAATCGAATGACAGACCTTAAGATCAGATCCAACAAGGCCCGCGGCGCGCTCCATCGCGCTGCCTTCGCCGCCGTGATCGCGGCCGCGTGGGCCGGCGCCGCCGAAGGCTGCGGCGGTGGCACCGAGACCACCTCCTCCACCGGCGAGTCGAGCACCTCGAGCTCCGGATCGGGTGGCTCGGGCACGGGTGGCGCGACCACGAGCAGCAGCAGCTCCACCACTGCCACGACCTCTTCCAGCAGCGGCACCGGCGGCAGCGCGCCGCAGGGCTGCACCGTCTCGGCCAAAGGCCCGACGCATGGATCGGCCATCGCGCTCTCCGCCGATGAATCGCGCCTCGTCGCGGTCAACCGCGACGCCGGCTCGGTCACCGTGATGTCCATCGACTACGCCGATGGTCAACCGAAGCTGACCAAGGTCGCCGAAATCCCCGTGGGCGGCGAGCCGTGGCAGGTCGCCATCAATGGTTGTGACGACACGGCCTATGTCGTCCTGCGCAAAGACCAGAAGATCGTCACCATCGACGATCTCGCCGGCACCCCCAAGAAAGGCAAAGAGGTCTCCGTCGGATCCGAGCCCACCGGCCTCGCCATCACGCCCAACAACGACAAGATCTACGTCTCCAACTGGGTCGATGGCACGCTCTCCGTGGTCGACCCCGTGACCATGCTGGTCACCGGCACCATCGATCTCAACGCCGCCATCGCCCAAACGGGCCTCCTCGGCACCGTGTCCGCGCGCCCGGCGCTCGCCCATCCACGCTCCCTCGCCATCACCAACAATGGTGATGCGAGCGACACCGACGAGACGGTGTACGTGACCGAGTGGTTCGCCCTGCGCACCGATCCGGAGGACGCCACGGGCACCAACAGCGATCACAACTGGAAAGGCATTCTCTACAAGGTCTCCGTGGGCACGGGCACGGTGAGCACCATCGATTTGCCCGCCGTCAACGACACGGGCTTTCTCGACGCCAAGGGCCAAGCCACCGGCTGCTTCCCCAACCAGATTGGCTCGGTGAGCCTCGATGGTGACTTCGCCTATGTCACCAGCACCTGCGCCTCTCCGGTCGGCCCGGTCGGCGTCTTCCAGCGCGGCGCGTGCACGGCCACCGCCAATTGCACGGGCACGTTCGGCGCGGCATCCACCTGCGTTTCCGGCGTGTGCACGCTCTCCTGCGCGACGGACGCGGACTGCGGCCCGCTCGCGGCCACCGGCGATTGCGTGCTTCCCGCGGGCCAGTGCAAACCCACCGTCGACAACGCCAAGACCACCACCCATCCCGCGCTCACCGTCGTCGATCTCGGCACCGGCACGGGCACGACCACGGTCCTCGACAAGAAATTCCAGGACAAGTCCAAGTCCAACAGCCTCGCGCTGCGCGTGCCGCTCCTGCCCACCGAGCTCGATTTCCGCCCCGGCTTCGGTTACCTCGCGGGGCAGGGGGCGGACGCGCTCTTCCGGCTCGTGTTGAACACCGGCGCCGTCTCCGACGTCGGCTCCGCGACCAACAACTTCATCGATCTCCGCGCCGACGCTGCCAAGCCTCCGCGCCTGCCCATCGGTGTCGCCGTGGGCAAGAGCAAGGCATTCGCGTTCGTGGTCGAGGATGGGACGCGTGAAATCGCGGCCATCGATCTCAATACCCAATCTCTCGCCGGCAACCCGGCCAACGCGGATTTCCGCGTGGCCTCCGCCGCCGCGCTCCCCGCGGCCGGTTCCGCGGAAGACTCGGCCCTCATCGGCAAACGCTTCTTCAACACGGGGCTCGGCCGCTGGTCTTTGCGCGGCCAAGGCTGGGGCTCCTGCGGCGCGTGCCACATCGATGGTCTGACCGACAACGTGACTTGGTATTTCGCCCGCGGTCCGCGCCAGACCATCAGCCTCGATGGCTCGTTCGCCTCCAAGGACGCGACCGATCAACGCATCTTCAACTGGACGGCCATCGTCGACGAGGTCGCCGACTTCGAGGGCAACACGCGCGGCATCTCCGGCGGCGTGGGCGCGCTCGTGTCGACCCTGAGCACGCCTCCGGCGGCCACCGATCGCATCAACACCGCTCAAACCAAGCCCGGTGACACCCCGCCGCAACAAGGGCTCCAGGGCTCGAGCGCGAACATCGCCGACCCGTCGAACCCGCTCGCCGACGCCCACGAGCACAGCAAGATCGACGACTGGATTCACATCGACAACTGGGTCAAGACCATCCGCTCGCCGCGCCGCCCCTCCAACTTGGTGGCTACCGACGTGGCCGCGGGCAAAGCGATCTTCGGCGACCAGGGCAAAGGCAACTGCATCGGTTGCCATAGCGGCGCCAAGTGGACCGTCTCCAAGATGTTCTACAAGCCCGGCGACGTGCCCAACGACTCTCTCGCGACGCCCGCAGGCCTGTCCCTCTCGCTCACGAGCTGGAACAAGAGCCTGAACGGGTTCCCCGCCGCGCTCTTCCCCACGAGCGATCCCACCAAGCAATTCATGCGCTCCGGTGCCGCCGGCACCTTCGAGCAGATTCAATGCATCCTCCGCCCCGTCGGCACCATCAAGGCTCCGGCCGCGGCCGGCGGTGTCCCTCAAGGCGTCTCGGATCCGAAGGTGAACGTCCTCGAGCTGCGCCAAGACATGAAGACCGGCGGCCAAGGCTCCGGCACCCAGGGCGCCGCCGACTTCACCGTCGGCTTCAACCCGCCCTCCCTCCTCGGCACGCAGGTGGGCGCACCGTTCTTCCACGCCGGCAACGCTCGCACGCTGGAAGAGCTGTTCGGAAACCTCTTCACCGCCCACCACCAGTCCCCGGTGGCGCAGGTCTTCTCGCCCTCGGCGACCGAGGTGAAGCAGCTCGTGGCCTATGTCCTCTCCATCGACGAGGACGAGACGTCGTTCGCCATCCCCGCCAAGGGGGCCTCCGGCGGCGACATCTGCTTCTACCCGTGAAGCGATGATCGGACGAGGGGAAGGCGCCCTGCCTTCCCCTCGAAACCTTCCTCCCGCCCGACCCATGGGTCATGTCTCAATGGTTGTGCTTCGCCGGCACGAGCCATCGTCTCAATGGTTGTGTCGTTCGACCCGAGCCCTGCCGCTCGGGCGACGGTCGGGGGGCGACCTCATGGCCCCATCGGCGCTCGCTGCACACATCGCCGCCCGCCTTCGACACCCTCGTCGGATATCGACGCTGACGCCGGCCATCCGGCCGATCAATACTTGATGGGCGCGAATGTCCCTCGGGTGACGAGCGTCGCGCCGAGGGGAAGAGGGAGGAGAACGCGATGAACCGATGGTGCTCGGCGATCTTGGCTTCGATCTGCGGTTCGATGCTCGTGACCGGAGCCGCCCGCGCCGACGATCGCCCACCCCCGGCCGCGCCGCCGCCGGGCTATGCGCCGGCGGTTCCTTATGGTCAGCCGGTCTACGTTCAACCGGGCTATGGCCAACCGGCGTATGGCCAAACGGCGTATGGCGAACCCATGCTCGACAAGCGGGAGATGAAACGCTTGGTGCGCCGCTGGGAGCCGGGAGATCCCATTCCACCGGGGTTTCATCCCGAGGAGCGCCCGCGCCTCGGTCTCGCCATCAGCGGTGGTGTCATCCTCGGTCTCTTCTGGTTCGGCAGCGCCGTCGGCGGTGCGGCCGCCACGGACAAGGGGCTTCGACCCTTGATGGCGCCTTTGGTCGGCCCCTTCATCGCCGCCGGCACTTCGCGCGCGGCGCACCGCGACGAGCTCGTGCCCGTCCTCCTCGTGATGGACGGCCTCATTCAAGTGGGCAGCGCCGCCATGCTCCTCACCGGCCTCCTCCTCACCCGCCCCCGCCTCGTGCGCGACGAAGCCAAGCCTTTCGTGCTCCCGGCACCCGTTCGCGTGGGCGACGCGCAGGGGCTCGGGGTCGTGGGGAGGTTTTGAGCGAAGCGGCGGGATCGACCCCGAACGGTCCTCATGAAGATCTCAGGCCTGCCGGCGACTGCCCTCACGTAGAGATGGATAAGGGGAGGCAGCTCCGCCACACCTGACATGGCCTCTCGGCCATCAAGCCATCATGAGGTGGAATGGGTCGTGTGCCGTGCGCTCGCCGAGCACATCGAGAAGAATGGAGTCGATGGGTGAAGGCGGACGGTCGGCGCGCCGCCGATCGGAGCCGTGAGCGCCGCGCGGTGCACGGGAGAGAATGGGCAGCGCCGCGCCGCCGCCCCTTCGGATCAGCCGTCGCGCAGGGCCTTGAAGAGCGCCTCGCGCTCGTCGGCGGCCAACATCACGTCGAGCAAAGGCCACAATTTCGAGAGAACGCGGGCGTCGTCCTTCGTGTCGAGGCCGAAGCTGCGCAGGTTCACGCCGGTCTGGCTGATCAAGCGCGATATGGCGAAGGCGCCTTTGTTGGCGTCGAGCCACACCACCATCTTGTGAATTCGCCCGAACGTCTCGCTCTCATTGCCGGCCGGCTTGGAGGACGGAGGAGAAGCTTGCTTCGCAGGCGCCTTTGCGGGGGCGGCGATCGGCTTGGTCATCGAGGATTGGGTGGGCTTGGGAGGGGGCGGCATCGGGCGGGGCCGCCCGGAGTTGCGCCGGCTATCCGGCGCTTCGCCATCGTTGTTATCGGTGTCGCCGCCGGGGCGGCGAGCGTCGGACGTCATTCGCCCACTTTGCCCGAGAGTCGATGTTGGTGTCCATCACGGACGTGCCCGGACCGCGCATTCGGCACGTGGCCCACGGGACATTCCGTATCACCGCGCCCGCGCCGGGCGGCGCCCCGACTGCCCATCACCGCGCGAATTACCCGAGATATCCAGGTGTTTCGCGCGGCGGTGCCGACAGTCGCTCTCCCGGTCAGGCGCGTGCGACCGTACGCTTGCGCTTACGGTCGCCCAGCATGTCGGCAAGTGTCGTCAACGATGCGGTGTCCTCCGCGCCTTCGGAGGGCTCTTCTTCGGCGGGCGCGTCCTCTTCGTGGTTGAAGTCGGGCACCGTGGCCGCTTGGGCCCAGCGATCTTTGAGGCGATCGGCGATCATCGCGAGCAGCGGCCTCGTCGACTCGCGATCGGTCGCCGACACGGCCACCACGTCACGACGCCCGAGGAGGAGCCGCCGCACCTCGCCCTTGTCGAGCAGATCGCTCTTGTTGAACACGAGGATGCGCGGGATGTGGATGAGGTCGAGATCGGTGAGCAGCGCCTCGGTGGTCTCGATGTGTTGATCGCGCGCCGGATCGCCCGCGTCGACGACGTGGAGGAGCAGATCGGCGTCGGCCGCCTCCTCGAAGGTCGCGCGGAAGGCGGCGAAGAGATCCTTCGGCAGATCGCGGATGAACCCGACCGTGTCGGTGATGACCACCTCGCGCTCCTCGGGGAAGCGGATGCGGCGCGAGCGCGTGTCGAGCGTGGCAAAGAGCTTGTTCTCGGCGAGCACGTCGGCGCCCGTGAGCGAGTTGAGGAGCGTGCTCTTGCCGGCGTTGGTGTACCCGACGATCGACACCACGGGCACGTCGAGCCGCGCGCGGCGGCGGCGGCGCTGCTCGCGCTGCTTGGAGAGCTTCTTGAGCTGTGCTTCCAGGAAGCTCACCCGCTCTTTGGCGCGACGCCTCCCGATCTCGAGCTTCGTCTCGCCCGGCCCGCGCCCGCCGATCCCGCCGGTGAGGCGCGAGAGCGAGTTGTCCTTGAGCGAGAGCCACGGCAGCCGATACTTGAGCTGCGCCAGCTCGACCTGGAGCTTGCCGTCGCTCGATTCGGCGCGCTGCGCGAAGATGTCGAGGATGAGCTGCGTCCGATCGATCACCTTGAGATCGGTGTGCTTGGTGATGGCCGTGGCCTGCGAGGGCGTCAGGTTGCGATCGAAGATCAACGTCTCCGCGTCGAGCTCCGAGGCCCGGAGGACGATCTCGTCGAGCTTGCCTTTGCCCATGACGAAGCGCGGATCGAGGTGATCGCGGAGCTGGAGGACGGTGTCCATCACGGCCACGCCCGCGGTGCGCGAGAGCTCGCCGAGCTCGCGCAGGCTGTCCTCCGCGTGCACGATCGCCTGCGGTTTGCCCTTCTCCCCGACGTGCACGAGGATGGCGCGCCCATCCTTGGCGGTGACGACGCGGGTGCGCGATTGCCGAGCGAACTCGTCTTCGAGGGCCTGAATCAGGTCGCCGAAATGCGCGTCGAGCCGGCCCACCAGAATGGGGCCGACCTGGTGATAAGGCAGCTTCCCCTCCGGCGTGAGGAGGGCCTGCCGCGCCTCCGCCTCGCTGCCGGCGGGCGGCGGGACGCTGGCCGAGCCCGGCTTGCCGACCAAGCCATCGGGAACCGGCACGTTGTACGCGTAATGGATGGTGCGTGGCTCGCCCTCGGGCGTGAGCTGCACGGCGGCCACGAGGTCGAGGCGAAGGCGCACGAGATCGACGAGATCGTCGCGCGTGAGCGGCTCGTTGAAGAGGTGGGTGTGCACCAGCCGGAGCGCGCGAAACCGCCCATCGGCCGCGCGGAGGCGACCGATGTCGGGGAGCATCAGCTTCGTGGCATCACCGACGATGACGTAGTCGACCTCGCCCGATCGATGGACGAGCGCGCCGACCTGTCGGCCGGTCTCGTGGGAAGCTTCCGCGAGGGATTTGATCAGCTCGGGCGTGGCGACGTGCTCGAGGCCGACCTTGCGCCGATAGATGCGCTCGAGGGTCTTGGTGGCGTGGGGGCTGAGGCCGGTGGTGTTTCCGTAGAGGGTGGGCATTCGCTTGTGAGGTGCTCGGTGACGCACGGGGAAAGGGATCGCCCCGCACGCGCCGCTGAGGAATAACGCACGCCGCGGGCGCGGGCGAGGGCGAATGGTGCGCGCGCCGAGGTGAGAAGCAGAGGCGAGAGGCAGAGGCTCGTTGGACGTCGAGACGGGCTGCTCAGGCGGTCCGGTGGAATGTCGAGAGCCCACTTGGCCGTGACGCGGCGCATGCCGAGCGATTGACCTCAGCGAGAAAGCGCGGCTACCATGGGCAGTCGCTCGCTTGTCGATCCCCGACGCGCGCGCCGACGGACCGGCCTTCCCTAGCAGCTCGAGGCGAATCATGAGGACCCGCGCGATTCGACGGGTGCTGGCAGCAGCGTGGCTCGCTGCAGGCTCCACGGTGATGTCTCTGCCGGCGCACGCCGCGCCGGGCGTCCCGCAGACGATCACGAACCAGGGGCGCCTCTTCGATGCGAGCAACAATCCCATCGATGGATCGCTGACGGTCCTCTTCGCCATCTACGACTCGCCCACGGCGCAGACGCCGATCTGGAGCGAGGAGCACACGATCACCTTCGATCAAGGCTATTACTCGGTCTCGCTCGGATCGGTGGTGCCCTTCGGCGACAAGGTCTTCGACGGCACGATTCGTTATTTCGGCGTCACCATCGGCACCGATTCGGAGCTCGCGCCGCGCTCGCCGATTCAGAGCGTTCCTTATGCGCTGCTCGCGGGCGACGTGCGCGGCGACATCCATCCGTCGTCCGTGTCGATCGGCGACAAGGAAGTCATCAACAACAACGGTCAGTGGGTCGGTGATCCCACCGGCCTGATCGGCCCCGCGGGCCCCACCGGCCCGACGGGCGCCGCCGGCTCCGCAGGCGCGACGGGCGCCACGGGCCCGGCCGGCGCCGCCGGTGCCACGGGCCCGGCCGGCGCCGCCGGCCCCGCTGGACCGATGGGTCCAACCGGCGCGCTCGGCCCCGCAGGCGCCACCGGCGCGACGGGCCCGATCGGTCCGCAGGGTCCAATCGGCCCGACGGGCGCCGCCGGCCCCGCAGGTGCGACCGGCGCGACGGGCGTCACCGGCGCCACGGGTGCGACCGGCGCCACGGGCGTGACGGGCGTCGCTGGACCGATGGGTCCAACCGGCGCCACCGGCCCCGCGGGCCCGATGGGCCCGACCGGCGCCACGGGCCTGACGGGCGCCATCGGCGCGACCGGCGCCACGGGTGCAACCGGCGCGGACGGCGTGACGGGTCCGATTGGACCGATGGGTCCAACCGGCGCCGCAGGCGCGACGGGCGCCACGGGCGCGACCGGCACAACGGGTGCCGCTGGCCCGATGGGCCCGACCGGCGCTACGGGCGCGACGGGGGCTGATGGTGCGACGGGCGCCACCGGCGCGATTGGACCGATGGGTCCAGCAGGTGCGACGGGCGCGACGGGAGGCACCGGCCCTGCGGGTGCAACGGGTGCGACGGGCGCAGTTGGACCGCAGGGTCCAGTGGGTGCGACGGGCGCCACCGGCGCGACGGGTGCCGATGGCGCGACGGGCGCCATGGGTCCGCAAGGTCCCGTGGGTCCGACCGGAGCCACGGGCGCGACGGGTGTCACCGGACCTGCAGGTGCAACCGGCGCGACGGGCGCAGTTGGACCGCAGGGTCCAATCGGCGCCACGGGTGCGACCGGTGCGACGGGCGCTGATGGTGCGACGGGCGCCACCGGCGCGATTGGACCGATGGGTCCTGTAGGTGCGACGGGCGCTACCGGCGCCACGGGTGGCACCGGCCCCGCGGGTGCAACGGGTGCGACGGGCACGGTTGGACCGCAGGGTCCAGTGGGTGCGACGGGCGCCACCGGCGCGACGGGTGCTGATGGTGCGACGGGCGCCACCGGCGCGATTGGACCGATGGGGCCAGCGGGCGCGACGGGCGCCACGGGCGCGACGGGGGCACCGGCCCTGCGGGTGCAACGGGCGCGACGGGCACGGTTGGACCGCAGGGTCCAGTGGGTGCGACGGGCGCCACCGGCGCGACGGGTGCTGATGGTGCGACGGGCGCCACCGGCGCCATCGGCCCGCAAGGGCCTGTTGGTGCGACCGGAGCTACGGGCGCCACGGGCGCTGCTGGTCCCACGGGTGCGATTGGACCGCAGGGTCCAGTAGGTCCGACGGGCGCCACCGGCGCGCAAGGCCCCGTGGGTGCGACGGGCGCGACGGGGGCGACTGGACCTCAGGGGCCTGTTGGCGCGACCGGCGCAAACGGAGCGACCGGTGCGACTGGCACGCAAGGTCCTGTTGGTGCGACGGGCGCCACGGGCGCGGACGGAGCAACGGGCGCTCAAGGACCCGTTGGTGCGACGGGCGCGACGGGGGCTGTCGGTCCGACGGGCGCCATGGGGCCGCAGGGGCCCGTGGGGCCGACGGGCGCGACCGGCGCAACGGGCGCGCAAGGTCCCGTCGGTGCGACGGGCGCGACTGGACCTCAGGGGCCCATCGGCGCAACGGGTGCACAAGGTCCTGTTGGTGCGACTGGCGCCACGGGCGCGACTGGACCTCAAGGGGCTATCGGCGCAAACGGAGCGACCGGAGCGACTGGCGCGCAAGGTCCTGCTGGTGCGACTGGCGCGAACGGAGCGACCGGAGCGACTGGCGCGCAAGGTCCTGTTGGTGCGACTGGCGCGACCGGAGCGACTGGCGCGCAAGGTCCTGCTGGTGCGACTGGCGCGAACGGAGCGACCGGAGCGACTGGCGCGCAAGGTCCTGCTGGTGCGACTGGCGCGAACGGAGCGACTGGCGCGCAAGGTCCTGCTGGTGCGACTGGCGCGAACGGAGCGACCGGAGCGACTGGCGCGCAAGGTCCTGCTGGTGCGACTGGCGCGAACGGAGCGACCGGCGCAACGGGCGCGCAAGGTCCTGCTGGTGCGACTGGCGCGAACGGAGCGACCGGCGCAACGGGTGCTCAAGGCCCTGTTGGCGCGACGGGTGCGCAAGGTGCTGATGGCGCGACTGGACCTCAGGGGCCTGTCGGTGCGACGGGCGCTGCCAACCTCAATGGCACCGTCAATCGCATCATCAAGTTCACCTCTGCGACGTCCGGCGGCGACTCGCTGCTGTTCGACACGGGTACGGCCATCGGCTTCGGCACCACCACGCCGGGATACCCGGTTCACCTCGTCGGCTCCGTCGCCACCCGTGTCCTCAACGTCGACAACAGCCAGGCCGCGGGTGACGCCATCCGTGGCACGAACACCGCGGCTGCGGGGGGCAACGCGGGGTCCGGCGTCAGCGGCTTCACGAGCCAGGTCAGCGCCAGCGCTGCGGGTGTCTTCGGTCAGAACAACAACGCCAACGGTACGGGCATCATCGGCGCGGGCAACGGACAGGCTGCGAACGCGCTCGCGGCTGGATCCGGAGGCTCGTTCATCGGTACCACGCTCGGCCTGTTCGGCCGCGGCAACACGACGGCTTTGGGCACGGGCGTCGTCGGCGCAGGGAATGGGCTGGCGCCGTTCACCTTGAACACCGCGGGCTCGGGCGGCGCGTTCACGGGGTTCACGTACGGCCTCTATGCGAGGAACACCTTCGGCGGCGTCTCCGCGGCGCTCTATACGACCAACGCAGCGGACGCCATTCTGGTCCAGGTCAACTATTGGAACGGTGCCGTCCAATATAAGATCAACGGCGTCGGCTCCGTCTCCACGCTCGTCCGCGATGCGACGGATCCGACCGGCCAGCGCCGCCTGACGCTGCACGCGCCCGAGACACCCGAGATCTACTTCGAGGACTATGGCCAGGCGCACCTCGAGAATGGTTATGCGCACGTCGAGATCGATCCGCTCCTGACACCGCATCTGGCCATCGACGAGCGGCATCCGCTGCGGGTCTTCATCCAGCTCGAGGAGGACGAGGGCACGTTGGGCGTGGTGGTGAAGAACAAGACTTCGCACGGCTTCGACGTGGTCGAGCTCGGCGGGGGATGTCGAACATGCCCTTCCAGTGGCACATCGTCGCCAACCGCGCCGACGAGGATCTCGGCGTAGGGCGTGTGTCGCGCAACGCCGACGCGCGCCTCGAGGTGTTCGAGGGCGTCCGCGAGCAGAGGGCTTTGCCGATGTTGCCGCCGGAGAAGCCCGCCGATCAGAACCCGCTCACCGGCGGGCCGAGCACGCCCAATCAGGGCGATACCACACCGATGTTCCTCAACATGCTCCTGCCCATGCTGCGGCGCTGAGCACCGTCGCGCCGGGGCCTCGCGCGCTCACGCGAGGTCCCGGCGACACATCGATCGTCCGCGCGTGTGTGGCGGTCGCGGCGCGTGCCATTGCGCGCGATAGGCACGCGGCGCCGTCATCAATTCTGGGGCTGTGCGGCGCGAAGCACGGCGGGGCGTAGCCCCATCGAAACGATGGTGTTGCTCGAGCGCGAAGCGCAGCGCCGAAGCACGGCCGCGCTTCGGGAGGCGCTAATTGCCTTCGCTCGCGCCGATGATGCCGCCGTGGAGCTCGCTGTTCTTGCCGGTGACGGGGGCCTGGTTGGGCGTGCCTTGGCCGAGCGAGTAGACGACGCGGTACTTGGCGTTCTTCGCGACGGTGCCGCTGTTCACGAACTCGTTCGTGTTGGGGCCGAGGACCACGGGCGGGCCGCCGTCGGTCTCGGTGCCGGCGTCGCGGGTCGACTCGATCACGAGCAGGCCGCCCGTGTTGCAGCCCGCCGCGAAGAGCATCGCCAAAAGCACGAGACAACGCCGCATGGCACCATGGTATCCGCGTGTGCTTCCGAATTTCAAGAGCGCCCCCTACTCGATGATCTTGAACTCCACGCGCCGGTTCTCCGCGCGGCCCTCGGGCGTGTCGTTGGTGGCGAGGGGCACCTTCGAGCCGTAGCCCTTGGCGGTGAGCTTCGTCGCGGGGATGCCGCGCCGGATGAGCCAGTGGCGCACGGCGTCCGCGCGCGCCTGCGAGAGGGACTGGTTGTACTCTTCGCCGCCGACGGTGTCGGCGTGGCCCTGCACCTCGATGTGCTTCATTTCGGGGTGCGTTTGGATGGCGTCGCGCACCTCGGTGAGCAGGCCGTCGGAGACGGGATCGACGGTCTGGGAGATCTGCGACTTGCCGAAGAGGAAGTGGACCTGACGCGTGATGACGATCTCTTTCTTCGTCACCACCACGTGCGGACAACCATGCTTCTTCGGATCGGGATCGGAAGAGCCCTTCTGATCCGGGCAGGCGTCGACCGCGTCGGCGATGCCGTCCTCGTCGCGGTCGGCCGGACAACCATTCTTCTTCGGATCGCTGGAGGCCACGCCGGGGACGTCGGGGCAGGCATCGACTTCGTCGGGGATGCCGTCGCCGTCGCGGTCGGGCGGACAACCATTCTTCTTCGGATCGCTGGAGGCCACGCCCTTCTGATCCGGGCAGGCGTCGACGTCATCGGGGATGCCGTCGCCGTCGCGGTCGGGCGGACAACCATTCTTCTTCGGATCGCTGGAGGCCACGCCGGGGACGTCGGGGCACGCGTCCTCGAGATCGGGGACGCCGTCGCCGTCGCGATCGGGCGGACAACCATTCTTCTTCGGATCGGGGTTTTTGACGCCCTTCACGTCGGGACAAGCATCCTCCTTGTCGGGGATGCCGTCGGCGTCGCGATCGTCCGCGCGAGGGGGCAAAGGCTCGTATCCGATCGACGCGACCGCGACCGCGATGGGGGTGCCATATCCCTGCGAGAGGCCGGGGCCCGCGCCGGCGCCGATGACGAGGACCGGGATGGGGCGAATCTTGGCGCCGATGAGGAGCTCGGCCGCGGCCGGCGACGCCGTGGTGATCACGGCCGTCGGCGTGGAAAACGAGCGATCTTTGGTGAACGGGGCAGAGACGGTGAGCTCGGGCCCGATCTGGAAGAAGCTGTTGTCGCCGAGCACCAGCGCCGCGCCCGCGCCCGCATCGAAGGTGTGCGGATGCTCGGAGCCGCGCAGCGTGGTGCCGACGGCGACGTTCCATACGAAATGGGGAATGCGCCCGCCGAGGAGGAGCTGCGGTTGCCCGCGCACCGCGCCGTCACCCGCATACGAGCCCTGCGGCGCGGTCGGCACCCAGACGTAGCCGCCGACGCCGATCTGAAAGGCGTCCCAGTAATCACCGTAGAGGCGCGCGCGCGCGCCGAGCCGCAGATCGCCGACCTGCGGGCCCGACGGCGAGGCGAACGTCCGCCCCGCGACCGTCGGGCTGTCCCCCGCTTGAAGGAGCGCGAAGGGCATGTCGACCGACAAAAGCAGCCGGTCCCAAAGCGCGAACGACACGGCCACGTGCAGGAACGCTTGGCGCGAGACGATGGAGTGGCGCGCGCCCGTCTCGTCCTGGATCGAGAGCGGTTTGTAGGCGAAGTCGAAGATCGCCGCCGCCCGCGGCACCAGGTGTCCACCCACCGCCGGCGAAGGGACGCCGAACATGGCGTCGCCGGCCGGCGCGGGCGTGAAGCGCTCGATCGCGCCCTGCGCCAACGCCGACGCCGGCGCGAGCGCGCCGAGCGCCGCCATGAGCGCGGCGGACCAGCGCGCGCGACGCGATCGAAGGCGCAACTCCGCTCGCGGGGCCGTCGAGGCCATTCTCCGCAGCGGCCCAGGGCTGGGAGCCGTCTGCGGCCCCATCGTTCCAGGGCTCTTCATCACTGCGTTCAGCCTCTCGGGTGAGCGCGCCGCCGGTCGACGGCAGAGCAATCATCCCCCAAGGGACTAGAATTCCAACGTCGTGTCAAGGAAGTGACAGCGTGCCGCACGCTCGAGCGCGAAGAAATTTTCTTCGTGCGGTCGAGCGTGCGTTCGCGGCGATGATGGTGGTCGGCGGGATCGGTCGGTAAAGCAGGAACAGTGACTGTCGCGGAGAGCGGGAGACCGCGCATCACGTGGAAGCGCTCGCAGCGTGGGCGCTGCGAGCGCTCGGGGATCGAGGAAGGAGGGGAGGATTACTTGGCGACGAGCACGGAGCCGCCGGCTTCGTCGTAGCTGACCCACGCGAAGGCCTGCGCGTTGCGGGCGCGGTGCAGGCCGCCCGGCTCGAGCTTCTTGTCGAGCGAGGCGTCGCCGGGGAAGAAGGTCGGCTCCTTCGAGAAGATGTCGATGATGGTGAGCGTCGACGAGCCCTTGGTCGCGTCGAGGCTCGAGATGAGCAGCGACTTCTCGTCGAGGCTGAGCGCGATGCCGGCCGGGTAGCCGACGCGCACGTCGGTGATGAACTCCGTGAGGCTCGATCCATCGTACACGTAGACGTTGGCGCGCTGGGTCTTCGAGCCCCGCGCATCGAGAACGTAGACCTTGCCGTTCTTCGTCGCGGCGACGCCTTCGGGATCGATGAGGGCGCCGGAGGCGACTTCCTTCGGCGTGCCGCCGGAGGCGGGCATCTGGAAGAGGGCCGCCTTGCCAGCCTTCGTGCCCGAGAAATAGAGCTGATCCGCGCCGTCGACGGCGACCACGTCGAGCCCGCGCGGGAGGATGTCGTCGCTGCCCGAGAGCGGCGAGACCGTGCCCATCTCGGGATCGACGGCCACGATGCGACCTTCTTCCAGCGTCGATCCGGTGGCAGCGGGGTCGGCGACGTAGAGCTTCTTCCCATCGGTCGACATCGCGATGCCGAAGGGAGCGACGAACGGCGCGCCCACCACGACCGGCGTGATGGTGCCGCCCTTGGCCGGCACGCTGAAGACGCCGGCGCCGTTGGGCCCGATGCCCGTGAAGTAGACGATGGAGCCGTCGTTGCTCATCGTCGCATCGAACGCGCGCGCGAAGGCCGCGTCGGTGCCCGCGGGCGCGACGGACGTCAGCATCCCCGAGCCCATGCTGCCGCCGGTGTTGGTGCCGCCGGTGCCGGTCGTCGTGGGGGAGGTCCCCGTCGTCGTGCCCGTGCCCGTCCCGCCTGCGCCGCCCGTCGACTCGCTGCCGCCGCCGCACGCCGCGGCGGAGACCAACGCGGTCGCTGCCGCCACAGACAAAAGCATCATTCGTGACGTGGGCGCGTTCAGCTTCATCCACCTGCTCATGAGCCCTCCTCAGTCCAGCGTCCGACTACGCGTCACCTTCGGCGGCGGCTCCATGCCCCTCCCGATTGTCCGGAACCCCCGGCGTTGGTCGCGCGTAGCTAGCCCGAAACTGGAGGTTGGGCATGAGGGTGAAGCATCGGGTGCTGGTCGCGGCGGCGGGTCTCATGACGTCGCTCCTGGCGCTTTCGGCGGGCTGCGGCGGGGGAGAGGGCGGAACCGGCGGGAGCACCGGTGGCAGCGGCGGCGGGAGCGGAGGCGCAGCCGACACGCCGAATTGCGACGAGTACTGCACGAAGGTGACCACGAACTGCACCGGCGCGACGGCCGTCTACACGTCCAAGGAAGTGTGCGTGGCCGCGTGCAAGTACATCCCCGTGGGCACCGCCGCCGATACGACGGGCAACACGCTCGGCTGCCGCACCTATCACGCCGGCGCCGCGGCCGGCTCCACGGCGAACGCCACCCTGCACTGCCCCCACGCCGGCCCGGGCGGCGCCGAATACTGCGGCAGCAACTGCGACGGCTATTGCAACCTGGCGATGGGCGCTTGCCCGAGCCTCTATTCCAAGCTCGACGACTGCCTCACGACCTGCGCGACCTTCACGGACACGGAGCCGTTCACGTCGCAGGTCTCGGGCAACACGCTGCAGTGCCGCCTCTATCACGCGAGCGTGGCCGCCGGCGACGACACCCACTGTGACCACATCGGGACGTCGCCCTCTCCGGGGACCTGCACGGATCCCTGATCTCACGACTGCGCATTGGTCTCATCTCCGGGCGAACAAGCGGGGCGCCGTCGACGGTGAAAATGACGGCAAGCGCAGTCCCCCTAAGAGCGGGCGCACTGGTGGCCATGTTGTCGTACTTGACAACGGTCGCGCTGATGGGCGCGCCGCGGGATGGGCGACAGCAGTGAGGTTCAGCGGTGGGCGGAGGAGCAGGTGGCGTCGGCGAAGCTCGGCGACGCGCGTCGCGTTCGGCGGGCCGCGTCGATGTTGCGACAAGCCGCCGACCAGCCGGCAGGTCGACTGACGGAGGTCTTCTGCACGCGCGCGGAGCTGCAAGCGGCGTACGACTTCCTTGAGACCGAAATGGCGCCGAGGGCGCTCACGACGGCGTTCGCAGAGGCGTCGCTCCGCGCGGTGAGCGACGCTTCGTTCGTCTATGTGGTCGTCGATGGGACCAGCCTCTCGCTCACGGACGTCTCGAAGACGAAGGACTTCGGCTCGCTCGGCATGCGCTCGCTTCCGACGCGAGGGTTGAAGGTCATCGACGCTCTCGCGGTGACTGCCGACGGAGCTCCCGTGGGGCTGCTCGACCTCGAGTTCTGGGCGCGCGGGCCGAAGAGCAAGAAGGGGCGGTACGCGCGTCGACGCGACCTTGAGACCGAGACGGCGCAGTGGGTCGACGTCGTGGCGCGTACGGGCAAGCTGGTGCACCAGAAGGCGCCCTCGTGCATGCCGTGGTTCCTGATCGACCGCGAGGGCGACAACGCCGAGATTCTGCGCGCCGTTGCGAAACAAGGGCGGTTCACTATCCGCGCGAACCAGGACCGCCTCGTGGTGCTCGTGGATGGCCGACGGCGCCTGCTGCGCCGGCACATGCGCAAGCAACGCATCGTGGGCAGCTACGACGTCGACATCCCCGCCGGGCCGACACGAGCCGCCCGGCGCGCCCGGCTCGACGTACGCTACGCGGATGTCGTGCTCGATCTACCCGAGCGTGCAACGCACCACCGCACGACGATGAACGTGCGCGTGGTCTGGGCTCACGAGCGTCGCACGCCGCGCGGCGAAGAGCGCCTCGACTGGATGCTCCTGACCAACGCCGAGGTGAACGGCTTCGAGGACGCCAAGGGCATCATCCATGGGTACTGCTTCCGGTGGCGGGGGGAAGACTTTCACCGGGCCTGGAAGCGCGGTCATTGCAATGTCGAGGACACGCAGCTGCACACCAAAGATCGCGTCATCCGCTGGGCTACGATGCTCGCCGCGGTGGCAGCTCGCGCCGAACGCCTCAAGCACCTCGCCCGCACCCAGCCCGACGCTGCGGCGAGCGTCGCGCTGTCCCCGATGGAGATCGAGGCGCTTCGCGCCGCGAAAACCAAGTACAAGGCGCGCACGGAGACCATCCCGGAGGGCGTGCCGACCATCGCCCAGGCCGTCCTCTGGATCGCCGAGCTCGGCGGCTACACTGGCAAGTCCTCCGGCGGGCCGCCGGGCTCCACCACGATCGGACGTGGGTTGAAGCGGCTGATGATCTGGACCGAGGCGTTCGAACACTCCGAGAAGCTGCGGCGAAAATGAGACCAATGCGCAGATCTCACGATGGGGCCGCAAGCGGCCCCAAACCCAAGCCGGCTCGGCCGGCGTCGCGCGCTCGATCGATCGCGCCATCATCACGCTCGGGCCCGATGAACGATGGGCCCGAGCGCGGTGCATCCGCAAAGGCACCTCGCCGACTCCTGCGCTCGACGCTGCGTATCCTTCGCGAGATGGTTTCTCGGCGCGAGGCCTCGTCATCGGATCCTCGACGAAGCGTGTCGTGATCGCAGCTCGTTTTCAGAGCTCGTTGCATGCGCTTCGCGCCTTCGTGACGAGACCGCACGTGCGTCAGCGAGCGCGTGCCGAGGGGAGATCTCCGAATCGCGTAATCGACGGCTCGTGGTGCGGTATCCGACAGGCGCGGATCGAGGGGCATCGTCGGGCCGAGCACCGGCGGTGGACGCTGACGCGTCATGCGGGCGGGGCCCTGTACGCTGCGTACTTTCGCTCGCCGCCGACCTCTGCGATAGTGCGGTCGTGCAGCTCTTCTCGCCGCGCTCGGCCGCCGTTCTCGCGCTCGGGGCCACGCTTGCGCTCGCGCCGACGGCGCCGGCGTTCGCGCAGTTGCCGCCCAAGGCTGCCGCACCCGGTGGTGCGGCGAAGGGCGGTGCCGCACCGGCGCCCGCTGGCAAAGGCGCCGCGGCGCCGCCTGCGGACGACTACGCGAAGATCGTCGACGACGCACGCAAGGCCGCGAAGGCCAACAAGTGGGAGGACGCGCGGGCCCTCTTCGCCAAGGCCTATGAGCTCAAGCCGGGCTGGCGCCTCGCGGGTGAGCTGGGCCGCGCCGAGCTCGGTGTCGCGAAGTACCGCGACGCCGCAGAACACCTCGCCATCGCCTACCGCGAGAAGACCGACAACCTCCCCGAAGAAGAGAAGAAGGGCATCGAAGAGGCGCTGGCCCAAGCGCTCGCCCAGGTCGGCGTGCTGCGCATCAACGTGCGTCCCAAGGGCGCCGAGATCGTCGTGGCCGGCAAGGCCGTGGGCACGGCGCCGTTGTCCGGGCCGATCTTCGTCGACCCCGGCCCGGTGCTCGTGGAGGCGCGGCTCGAAGGGTATTTCGGGCTTCGTACGACCAAGACGCTGGCCGCCGGCACGGAGGAGACGGTGGATCTGTCGCTGCACCGCGCCGGCCGCGCGGGCGACGTGCCGCCGCCTTCGGCCACGAGCACGGAAGGCATCTTCAGCGGCGTCAACCTGCCCATCGCGATCAGCGGTGCCGCCGTCGCCGCGGCGGCCACGTTGGCGGGCGGGGCCTTCGCCATCGTCTCGGCGGTGAAGGCGGGCGCGAGCCACTCGCTGGAAGAGCCGGATCGGACCTGCGGGGCCACCTGCAAGGACCAGTTCGACGCGCTCCAGAAGCAGAAGGTCACGTTCGCCGGCGCCTCGATGTGGAGCTTCATCGGTGCCGGCGCCGTCCTCCTCGGCACCGGCGCCTACGTGACGGTCACTTTGATCACGAGGCCGAAGCAGCCGCTCAAAGCCAGCTTCGTCGTGCGCCCGGATCACGTCGGCGCGGTCCTCTCCACCCAGTGGTAGCGCCATGACACGCGACTCGTCGTCTCCCGGTCGTCGCTTCGCAGGTGCCTTGTCGCTCCTGCTCCTCCTCCCGCTCGGCCTCATCACCGGCTGTCCCTTCAAGGCGGACGAATACCAGCGCCGGTGTGACACCGAAAAGGACTGCTCCGACGGCAACGCCTGCACCGAGGACAAATGCACCCTCGGCATCTGCGAGAACCCGCCGAAGCCGAAGGAGACGGCGTGCGGCAAGGCCAGCGCCAGCGTGTGCGACGGCGCGGGCAACTGCATCGAGTGCTTGTCCAACGCGGATTGCGCCGCCAACCACCCGATGACGCCGGTGTGCGACGTGCCCGCGAAGCAGTGCGTGAGCTGCACCGACGGGATCAAGAATGGCAAAGAGACCGACGTCGATTGCGGCGGTCCCGATTGCGGATCTTGTCTCGGTCAGCCGTGCGATCCGCAAAATGGTTGTGGCAACCAGACCTTCTGCTCGCTTCAAGACAACATCTGTTGCAGCACGGTTTGCGGCGACAAGTGCGAAGCCTGTACCAAGGTGAAGACGGGGCAGCCCGACGGCACCTGCGCGCCCATCCCGTACACGATGGATCCGGACGGCGAGTGCTCCACGCTCGGAGGCTGCGGCGAGGCGCCCAACAAGTGCCGTTGCGAAGACGGCATGAAGAACAACGACGAGAGCGACGTCGATTGCGGCGGCGCCGTCTGCCCGCGTTGCGGCGGCGGCAAGACGTGCGGCATGGACAACGACTGCGCGGCCGACGTCTCGGTCTGCGTGGACAACGCTTGTTGCAACAGCACCTGTGGCTTGCCGTGCAGCCAGTGCAATCTCCTCGGGCAGTGCGTGTTCGTGCCCGGCGGGTTCGATGATGCGTTCTGCTCCGCGTCGGGCAAGACCTGCGGCGCCAACGGCGCTGGGTGCGTGAGCAAGGCCGGCGCGTCGTGCACCTCCGGCTCGCAGTGCTTGTCGGGCGTGTGCACGGCGACCAAGTGCGCGAAGAGCCAACTCAATGGCTCGTGCAGCGGCGACATGGATTGCGCCGCGGGGACCTGCAAGAACTACTTCTGCGCGTTGTGAGCGGTCGTCCGCGGTGACACGGGCCCAGCAAGCCGCTCGGCGGTTTGCTGGGCCGTGGCGCGCGAAGGGCCTTGGGCCGTCCCACGCGCGCGTGGGTCGCGAATGAGCGAATCCAGGGCTCCGGGAGGAACCCTCGTCAGAGAATGACCGCTGTTCGGTGAAACTGCGCCGAGACCAGGAGAGCGGCGCAGTGTCGGGCGGGGAGCAGCGGTATCAACCGCTCGCAGGAACCTCGACGGATGCGCTGGGGGCCCGGGTCACAGAGGACGGGCGGCCCCAGCGTCACAAGCCCGCTCGATCAGCGACGGCGATAGGCGCGGTAGCGGTAACCACGGTTGGAGTACCAACGGTGGTAGCGCGGCGCGTAGGTGCGGTAGTGCGTCGTGTAGCGGGTGTAATACGGCGAGGAGGCCGGCACGTAGACGGTGCGGCTGCCCTGATAGTAGTACGGCGAGCCACCTTGGTCGTAATAGACCACGTAGCCGTTGTAGTACTCGGGCTCATAACCATCGTAGGCGGCAGGGGCTTCGACCTCGGCGTAGCAGCCGCTGGCGAGCGGCGCGCACGCGATCAGCCCGGTGAGGACGATTCGGCGGAGCATGGTAGTGAGCATGGCGTCTTCCCTCTGGTGCGAACGGTACTGAGGCATGATGCCAGCTCGGAGCGCGAAGGAAAAGCGAGATTGCCGCGGAAATCGTGCTCCGTGGGCTGTCGTCCGAATCGTGCGCGCAGTGACGACGCGACCCGGCATGCGCTAAATCAGCGCGTTTTCCCGAGGCCGACGTCCCGCACGATCCATGCGTGGTAGTCGCGCAGCGCACCGTGGATGGCCAGTACCTGAACGCGATCGCCGCGGCGCACGTCACCAAGCGGCACACGCGCTTCATGCCATCGGCCTTCGTCGCGCGGAGGAACGACGGCGTCGCGCTCGAGGATGGTGCGATCGGCGCGCGTGACGATCACGCGCAGCGCGAGCTCGGCGCCGCCGTCGGTGCGCAGGACGAGCGCGGTGGGCGCGGCGACGTCGCTGCGGATCGTGAAGGACTCGAGCTTGCCCTCGGGGATGATGCGGCCCGCGTCGAAGCGCTTTCGGCCATCGGCGAGCGGAAGGGTGGCGCCGATCACCCAGCCGCCGCGCGGCTTCGGGAAGGCGTAGTCGTGCGTGCGCTCGTCGACGAGATCGGCAATGTCGATCTCGTCGACCGCATCCGCGCGGTGCTCGTCCGCGGGCGCGAGCGTGGACCAGTCGGCGTCGTAGATGACCTTCTCGTCGGCGCCGCAGATGACGTTGTCGGTGATGCGGACGCCGTCGGTGCGATGGCCGAAGACGTCCGCGAGGCCCGGCCACCACGAGGGATAGAGCGCGAAGACGTCGGGGCGCTCTGCGGTCGGGAGGCGCTCGATGAGCTCGATGACGGCGGGCACGCCGTGCACCGAGGCGCGCGCGAAGGGGAGATCGTGATAGCCGCCGAGGCCGAGGCCATCGAGCGCGCCGAGGCCGGAGAGGTAAGGGATGGCGCCCGCGTCGCCGACGAGCACGCGGCGCGGTTGGGGGACGCGCGCGGCGAGGCGGTAGGCGGTCTCCACCTGCTGCGCGGCGATGTTGGCGGAGGCGCGCGCGAAGTGATCGATCTGCCGATGGAAGGCGCCCGCGGGCGCGAGGACGGCGACGGCGAGCGCGACCGCGGCGAGCGCTCCGCCGGCGCGGCCGCGGTGTGCCAGTGCGGAGGCGCCCAGCGCGGCGGCGACGATGAGCATCAGGAGCGACGGCGTGGCGTAGCGCAGGTTCTGGAAGCGCGCGGTGGTGTTGAGGGACACGAGCCCGAGGGCCGCCACGGCGCCGAGGAGGAGCGGGAGCGCGAGGCGGCGGGTGCGGCGATCGAGGGCGGCGACGAGGCCGAGGAGCGGGAGGATCCACGCGACGCGCGGGCCGCCGAGCGCCGATTCGAAGGCCTGCGCGCGCAGGGCGGCGAGGTTCTTGATGACCTCGATCGCGGCGTCGAGCGAGGTCGTGTACGGGTTCGTGGTGACGAGCTTGCGCACGGCGCCGGCGGCGCTCCACTCGCCGGTGAAGGCGCGGTTCGCGGCGGCTTGCGCGGCGAGGAAGGCGAACGTCGGGCCGAAGGCGCGCGCCATCGAGGGCACGGTGCGGAGCGAGCCGGCCGCATGAACGACCGCGAGGCCGAGGAGGAGCGCGAGCGGCGCGGCCTCGGGCCGCGACGCGACGAGGATGGCGGACCAGACACCGGCGCGGAGCTGCATCGCGGCGCGGCGCGCGGGCGGGGCGCGCTCGGCCTCGCGCACGGCCACGAGCGTGCGGCCCAGGATGGCCGCGAAGACGGCCGTTTCCATGCCGGAAAAGAGGCTCCAATCGAGGAGCGGGACGGCGAGGACGAGGAGCGGGGCGGCCCACGTGATCCAGCGCGGGGCGAGGAGGCGGCGGAGCGATCGCGCGAGATCGATGACGGCGAGGCAGGCGAGGACGGCGGCGAACCACGCGAGGCGCTCGCCGCGAAAGCCCACGAGCCACCCCGGCGCCAGCACGAGCGGCCAGATCAGGCTGGTGCCGCCGGAGGAGTAGCCGTTCTCCGGGATCCACGCGAACGGGTGCCCGAGGGCGGCGGAGCGCGCGAAGCCGAAATGGATGTAGACGTCGTCGAGGGGGACGGGGAAGTGCCCGCCGGCGCGGCGAAAGCCGGGGATCCAAAACGCGGCCCCCACGCCCACGACGAGGAGCACGGTGGCCCCGAGCCAGAGGCGGGCTTCTCGTTCGCGGGGGATGCTCACGTCGGGCGGACTTTACATCAGGCCCGCTGCGCGTCATGGAGGGACGCCGAGGCGCGCACATGATGAAGCAGCTCTTTCCTGGAACGTTTGGCGGGCTCGTCCCCGGACAGGATTCGAAGAAGGACGCAGCGTATTGGGACGCGGTCGAGGAAGCGACCGAGCTCCTCCAGGAGGGGCAGTACCCGATGGCGATGCTGTCGCTGCGCGACGTCATCAAGGCGCAGCCGAACAATCCGTACGCGTACAACTATCTCGGGATCGCGTTCTTCGAGATCAAGAACCTCGAGGGGGCGCGCGACGCGTACCGCGCGGCCGTGCGCCTCGCGCCGGATTATCTGGGCGCGCGCGTGTCGCTCTCCCACGTGCTCCGTATGCTGGGCGACACCGACGGCGCCCTCAACGAGGCGCGCGAGGCGCTGCGCCGCTTCCCCAAGGACGGCGAGGCCATGCACGCCGCCGGCCTCGCGCACGCCGCCAAGGGCAACCGCAAGGACGCGCGCCGCCAGCTCGAAGGCTTCCTCGCGCAGAACCCCGAGATGGAAGCGCAGCTCGAGGTGCGGCAGATCCTGGAGATGCTCGGCCTCGGCGAAGAAGGCGAGCCGCTCGACATCGATCGGGAGTAGCGGCGCGAGCCGAGCGAGGCGCCGATGCGAGGCGCTCGGCATCGATGCATCGATGCTGTGAAGCTCTTCGGCCCAACGCCGATGCAGTGAAGCGCTTCGGCCCGACGTCGCGTCGCTCGACGTCGTGCGGTGAAGCGCTTCGGACGGCGCGCGCTCAGCGCAGCAGGCTGAGGCCGGCGAAGACGACGAGCGCGATGACGAGGCCGGCGATGGCCATCATCCACAAGGCTTGGGCGTTGTCGCGGAGCGCGGCTTGCCACACGGGGGGTAAGGCCCAACGGGAGGCGCCGGGCGCGGGCAGCTCGGGTGCTGCCGGGGTGCGGCGCAAGGTGTCCGCCGTGTCCCAAGCAGTCGCCGGCGGAGGGGCCGGAGGCGGAGGGCCGAACGGCGGGGGGAGGACGGCCGTCGCGGCCGTGACATCGGGCACCTCGGCGCTGCGGCTGGGCAGCACGAAGGTGGGGCCGTCTTCGTGGGCGGGCATCGCCAGGACGGCGTGCGCGGCGGGGGCGGGCGCGGCCGGTGCAGGCGCGCTCGGCGCGGCGACGGGGACGCTGGGCGCAGGGACGCTCGGGGCCGGCGGCGGGATGCGGGCCGCGCTCGGGGCCGGCGGCGGGACGCGCGGCGGCACCGGAGGCGGGACGCGCGGCGGCGCAGCGGGCTTCGCGGGCGCGGCGGAGGGCTGTTGCTGCGCGCGGTTCCGCATGCGGAAGGCGAGCACTTCGCGGCCGGCCATCACGGCGGTCTCGCGATCGTCGTCCTCGTCGGAGCGCGTCGGGGCGGGGCGCGCGATCGTCAGCTCCTCGTCGTCGACGCGGGGCGGCTTCGGGACCGTGCTCGTGGGATCGTCGATGACGGACGCGTCCGCGGGCGGGAGCGGCGCGTTCACCACCGTGGGCGGCTCTTGGATGGGGACGCGCCGGCGATTGCTGCGGCCTTCGCGCAGCGACGCGAGCACCGGCGTCAGCATGTCGATGAGGGCGGCGGCGCTCGGGGTGCGTTGATCGACGTCGCGCGTGAGGCAGCGGCGCACGGCCGCGTCGAGGCGCGGATCCACGCCGGGCAGCGATGCCGCGAGCGTCGGGATGGGGCCGGCGAGGATCTCGGTCACCACGCCCACGACCGTGAGCGCCATGAAGGGGCGCGTCCCCGTGAGCATCTCGAAGAGCAGGATGCCGATGGCCCAGAGATCGGCGCGCGGATCGATCTCCGGCAGCGCGCGCGCCTGCTCCGGGCTCATGTACGCGGGCGATCCGACGAGGGCGCCGTCGGTCGTCACGCTCATGTCGAAGGACGTGAGGATCTTGCTCACGCCGAAGTCGAGCACCTTCACGTGCTCGCCCTCGACGCCTTGGCCGAGGAAGACGTTGGCCGGCTTGAGGTCGCGATGGACGATGCCGGCCTCGTGCGCGGCACGCAGCGCGCGGGCCACGTCGAGCGCGATGGCCACGGCGTCCACGGCCGGGAGGCGCTGCTCGCGGGCGAGGCGGTCGGCCAAGGTCTCGCCGACGAGCAGCTCCATCACGAGGAAGGGATCGCCGCCCTCCGTCTCGCCGAAGTCGTACACGCGCACGATGTTCGGGTGCTCGAGGCGACCGCAGGCCAGCGCCTCGCGCTTGAGGCGCGCGGCGAGCTCGGGGCTGCCTTCGTAGATCAGCTTGATCGCGACCTCGCGCCCGAGGCTCAGGTGCGACGCGGCCCAGACCTCGCCCATCGACCCCTTTCCCAGGGGTCGGAGCAGGCGATATTTCCCGTCGATGGCGGGGCCGTGGGGCATGCGGAGGGGGCAGCTTATCATCGCGTGGTCGTCACGCGCGGGCGGTTCGGCCGATGTCGTCGTCGCGTGCCGGGAACGTGCGCGTCGCAACGCGCTCGCCGGTGGGGCCGACGCGCATGAGGCGCGGGATCGCGGCACGTCGCTCGCGGCTGGACCGACCCATGTCGAATGAGCTTCGCTAGGTCTTCCACCGATGCGACGGCGACGCGCAACGGAGCGTGATGGGCGGTTGCAATGCTCGGTATCGAGCGGCTCGGCGGTGGATCCCGCTCTTTCGCCCGCCGGCGCGCCGCCGTGGTACACGGCCTCGGGCGCTTCGCGATCGTCGGCCGATCCGTGATCGCGGGTGCCTCGTGAGAGCCGATGGCGCGCTTCGTACCGCAGAACCCCTGGGAGCGGGTGCCCGAGGTCGACATCTCGGCCGAGGGGCCGTTCGCGGTGGGATCCGTGCTGTGGCGCGACGCGCGCGGCGCGCTCCTGTGCACGCTCGTCGCCAAGGCCACCTACGGGCTCGTGCCCGGTGAGTCGGCGCCGGCGGACGTGCCGCTGCCGATCCAGGAAGAAGACGTCCACTGGGACGACGACCCTTCGCGCAGCGTCCACGTGCCCAGCGATCTCGTGCCTTGGAAGAGCGCGGCCGAGGTCGTGGTGGTCGGCTCCGCGTTCGCGCCGGGGGAGCGGCCGGCGCGATCGGTGGTGGCGCGGATCATCGTCGGCTCGGTGGACAAGGCCATCGAGTGCTTTCCGCCGCGGCGTTTCCGGCTCGATGGGCACATCGACGACGCGACGCCGCTCGTGCGCTTCTCGCTGCGCTACGAGCACGCCGCGGGCGGGCCCGACAACCCGGCCGGCGTCGACGTCACCCGCGGCGACGTGCGCGGGCGGCGGTCCATTCCCCCGTTGCTCCCGCCGGGGTTCGCGCTCGGAGGGCCGGGCGATCACGTGCCCATCGCCGCGTTCGGGCCGATCGCGGCCACGTGGCCGTCGCGCGCGGCGGGCCTCGGTCCGCACGATCGCGCTTGGATCCTGCGCCCCGCGGCGTCGCCGATGCCGCCGTCGCTGGCGACGCGCTACTTCCAGGCGGCGCCCTCGGATCAGTGGCTCGATCGCGCGCTCGCGGCCAACGAGCGCATCGTGCTGGAGGGCTTGCACGTCAAGCACCCGCGCCTCGTGATGAGCCTCTCGGGCCTCGATCCGCGCGCCGTCATCGTGGGCGCGCGGGCCGAGACGCTCAGGCTCACGGGCGACCTGCTCTTCATCGACACCGATCGCAAGCTCTGCACGCTCACCTTCCGCGGCACCCTCGCGGTGCCCGAAGGCATGGCGCGGATCCGCGCCGTCGTGACGGGCGTGCCCATCGGCACCGAGCTCTCGGCCGATGCCGCGCGCGAGATCCTCGAGGCCGCGAGCCGCGACGGCGCAGACCCGGACGAGCTCCTGCCGGAGCCGGCCGACATGGTGACGCAGACGACGCAGATGTCGTCGACGTCGCTGTTCAAGCGGCCCGCGCTGCCCTTCGCGGCGCCGAGCCAGCCGGCTTCGCCGCCGCGTCCCGGCGTGTCCGACGGCGCGCTCCCGTTCCACGCCATGCGGCAGCAGGCCTTTCCGTCGCCGCCGCGGCCGCTCATCGGGCCGAGCGGCGCGACGACGATGCCGCTCTCCGCCCTGCCACCGCCTCCACCGCCGATGGCGCCAATCGCTCCCGAGATGTCGCCGCTTCGAGCCTCGAATTCGCCAGTTTTCCCGGGGGAGATGCCATTCAGAGCCTCGAATTCGACAGTTTCCTCGGGGGGAACGCCGTTCGAAGGCTTGAATTCGACAGTTCTGCCGGGGGACACGCCATTCGGAGCCTCGAATTCGACAGTTTCCTCGAGGGACACGCCACTTGGGGCGCCTAATTCGACAGTCCCCTCGAGGGACACGCCATTCGGAGCCTCGAATTCGACAGTTCTGCCGGGGGACACGCCATTCGGAGCCTCGAATTCGACAGTTTCCTCGAGGGACACGCCATTTGGAGCCTCGAATTCGACAGTTTCCTCGGGGGACACGCCACTTAGGGCGTCGAATTCGACAGTTCCTTCCGCGGGAACGCCACCTCCGCCGTGGGGCGCGCAGGGGGCTTCGTTCGGTGACGCGAACGCGGCGGAGAAGGCGGGAGCGCGCCGGGAGGCGTTGAGCTTCGATGCGGCGTTCGGGCCGAAGCCGGCGGCGCGCAAGGAGGCTGCGAGCTTCGATGCGGGGTTCGGCGCGAAGGCGCCGGCGGGGAAGCGATCGAGCTTCGATGCGGCGTTCGGTGGGGTGAGGGCCGCATCGGATGCGGCGGCGGATCGCGAGCGCCAGACCGAGCCCGCGTCGCCGGCGATGGCGAGCAAGGTCGTGGAGCCGGCGTTGCGGCGGCTCTGGATCGTCGATCTCCTCTGGGCCGATCCCAAGCTTCCCCCGCGCCTCCGGGCGATGAAGCGCTTCGCGGGCGTGTGGGCCGCGCCGAGCGCGCCCAAGCGGGCCCCGCAGAGCGCCGCGGAGCCGCGCAGCGAGCCGAGCGCGGCCGAGCGCGATCGCGCCGACGTGCTGCGCGTGCTCTCGTATGCGCCGCCCGACGACGCGGCCGCGGTGCATCGCGCGCTCGCGGACAGCCTCGAAGAGATCGTGGATCTGGAGCCGCCCTTGGTGGTGGTCGCGGGGGAGCTCAAGCCCACGTTCGACGAGCTCGAGACGCTCAAGACCGCGGTCGCGGTCGCGCAGCCCGTGGCCGGCACCGACAAGAAGCTCGGGGCCGCGATCGCCGTCGCGCAGGAAGCGATCGCCGCGCCCATCGCGCCGCGGCCCGACACGACGCTGGGGATGGCGCGCCAGATCGAGCAGGCGAGCGGCGCGCTCTCGCTGCCGCCGCGCTACGTGGCGGGAGAGGTCGAGCGCCTCCTGCTCGAAGGGCGGAAGTACCGGCGGCGCCCGCTCCTCGGCGAGCCGCGGGTGCGCGCGGATCTGGTGCTCGCGGGCGGCGGCGATCCGATGACGATCTACCTGCCCGACGCCGTGACGAACGCGCTGCCGTTGATAGCGTCGTTCCCGGTGGTGGCCATCTGCGCGCCGCGCCCGCGCGAGGACGTGCTCGAGGCGCAGGACGAGGCGCTCTTCGTGATGGCGCTCGGTCGCGTGCTCCAGGCGCGCGGCGAGGGCGCGGCGTGAAGCGGTGACCGGAGCGCGGCGTGCCCCGCGCCCCGGTCGTGCGGTCACTTCCCCGCGAGCGCGAGGCGGACGATCTTGCGGAACTTCGCGAGCGGTTGGGCGCCGCTCACGAAGTAGCCGTTGATCACGAAGGAGGGCGTCCCCGAGATTTGGGCGGTGTCCGCGATCTGCACGTCGGCGTCGATGGCGGCTTGGTGCACGCCCGTGTCGAGCGCGTTGACGAAGCGCCCCATGTCGAGCCCGAGCTGGCGCGCATAGGTCTCCAGCGCGGGGCGCTCGATGCCGCCCGGTTGCCCCTGCGCCGCGTAGATGAGCTCGTACATCGCGAAGAACCCGGCCGAGCCTCGCTGCTGGAACGCCTCCATCGCGGCCTGGTGCGCGAGCGGCGCGTCCTTGTGGAAGGGCAGCGGCCGGTGGCGGAACACGAGCCGGATCTTGCCGGGGAACTCGGCCTCGAGCGCGGCGAGGGTCTCGTTCACGCGCTTGCAGAACGGGCACTGGAAGTCGCCGAAGTACTGCACCACGACCTTGGCGTTCGCCGAGCCGCGGCTCGGGCTCGCGGCGGTGGGCGCGGGGACGATCTTCTTCTCGGGGCCGGGGCCGCTCACCGCGCCGGCCAGCACGCGCGCGTAGACGGCGGTGGGCGCGACCCCGCCGCGTACCAGCGCTTCGGCCTTGGCCATCTCCTCGTCGATCACGGCCTTGAACTTGTCGAAGGGCTGCGCGCCCACGAGCCGCCGCCCGTTGATGAAGAAGTGCGGCGTCCCCGAGGCGTTGAGGTCGTCGGCGAGATCCACGTCCGCGTCGATCTCCGCTTGGTGCTTGCGCGCGCTCACGGCCTTCATGGTGCGCGGCCCGTTGAGCCCGACGGAGGCCGCCAGCGCCTCGAGCGAGGCGTCGTCGAGGTTCTTCTGATCGGCGTAGAGCGCGTCGTGCACCTGCCAGAACGCGGCGTCGCCCTTCTGCGCGCGCACCTCGATGGCGAGCTCGGCGGCCGGCGCGGCGCGGGGATGGAACGGCAGCGGGTTGTGCTTGTAGACGAGCCGCACCTTGTCGCCGTACGTCTGCTCGACCTGCCGGAGCGTCGCCTCCACCCTGCCGCAGAAGGGGCATTGGAAGTCGGCGAATTCGACGATGGTGACGAGCGCCGTGGGCTTGCCGCGCACGGCGGACTTGCCCACCGGCACGAGGTGAATGCTCCGATCCTCCTGCTCCTTCACCACGCTCGGCGGCGCCGGAGCCTTCCATTGCTGCTTGCTGAGCTCCGCGTACACGCGCCGTCGCGGCGTGCCCGAGGTCGCGAGCTTCTGCGCCTTGTCGAGCTGCTCGTCGATGACGGCGGCGAACTTCTCGTACGGCTGCGCGCCGGAGATGAAGACGCCGTTGATGAACGACGCCGGCGTCCCCGTCACGCCGCTGCGCTTCGCGAGATCGATGTCCGCGTGGACCTTGGCGCGGCCGCGATGGAGCTCGCTCTCGGTGAAGCCGGCCTGGGCGGCGAGGTCCGCGGAGACCTCCTTGAGGCGGCGCTGCTCGGTGAAGAACGCCTGGTGCACCTTCCAGAAGCCGTCGTTGCCGAAGCGCTCGTACATGGACATCGCGATCTCGGCCGCCGGGCGCGCGTCCATATGGAAAGGGAGCGGGTTGTTCTTCCACACCACGCGCAGGGTCCCCGGCCCGTAGTGGTTCTCCATGGCCTCGATGGTGCTCATCAGCCGGGTGCAGAACGGGCACTGGAAGTCGGCGAAGACGACCAGGGTCACGGGCGCGTCGTGACGGCCCCACGTGGGATCGGCGGCGGTGACGGGGATGGGGCCGGGATCGGGATCGTCGGCGAGTGGCTCGCTTGGCTCGGGAGCGCCTTCGTTCCCGACCGCGATGGACGCGGTCGGCGCAGCGGGCGCGGCGGCGACCACGACGGGCGGAGGAGGCGGCGTGCAGGCGATCAGGATCAGGCACCACACGAGCGCGAGGTGCCGGGCGACAGCGCGAAGCATGAACGGATGGTACGTCACTGCGGTCGCTCGGTTGCAGTTTCGCGCGGCGTGCGCGCGGATCGAGCGGACTACCTGAGCGTCCGCACACCCCTGGAAATGCCAAGAAAGCGGATCTCCCGCGCGGATGTACTAGTGTCCCGCTGACCGTGACGACCCCGAAGGCGAGCGCTCGCAAGCGCGCCGAGGCGCGGCCGGGCGAGGGTGCCCAGGCTGCCTCAAAACCGCGGGAGGCCAAGCACTTGGCGCCCGATGGGCAGGGATCTGCCGAGCGTCCGGGCGCGGCCACGTTCGAAGGTCAGTACCGCGTCGAGATCCCCAAGGCCGGCTTCGAAGGCCCGCTCGATCTGCTGCTCCACCTCATCCAGCAGCACGAGCTCGACATCCTCGACATCCCCGTCTCGTTCATCACCGAGCGGTTCCTCGCGTACCTGAACCTGATGCGCACGCTGACGATCGACGTCGCCAGCGAGTACTTGGTGATGGCGGCCACGCTGACGCACATCAAGTCGAAGATGCTCCTGCCCACGGTGCCGTCCGATCAGAACGACGGCCTCCCCGGCGAGGAGGAAGAGGATCCGCGCGCCGAGCTCGTGCGCCGGCTGCTCGAGTACCAGAAGTACAAAGCTGCGGCCGCCGATCTCTCGGAGCGCGGCACGCTCGGCAAGGACATCTTCGGGCGCGGCAGCTCCGAGCCGGTGCCCGAAGGGCCGGCGCCCTTCGCCGAGCTCGGGGTCTTCTCGCTGCTCGAGGCGTTCGAGAAGATCCTCAAGAAGTCGAACATCAAGATCGAGCACGAGGTCGTGTTCGATCGGCTCACCATCACCGATCGCATCAACGAGCTCACCGACAAGCTCGCCGCGCGAAAGGCCATGAGCTTCGAGGAGCTCGTGCTCGAGCCGGGCCGACCGATCACGCGGTTCGACATCATCATCACGTTCCTCGCCATCCTGGAGATGGCCAAGATGCGCATGATGCGGGTCTACCAGGCCGATCCGCTCTCGCCGCTGCACGTGGAGCTGACCATCAGCACCGAGAAGAAGGACGACGACGACGGGCCGGTGTTCGGCAAGATCACGTCGGATGGGGGCGAGTGACGGATCCGACGCCCAGGCGAAGGCGCGGATCGAGGCGCGACCCCGAGGAGACGTCGGAAGACGAGCTCGTGGCCGCGCTCCGCCGCCGCACGTGGTCGTGGCTCCGCGGTGACCGCGCCCAGGTCCCCGTCACGCCGGAAGCGGAGCCGGTCGCGTCGGCGGAGGCCCCTGCTTCGTCCGAGCCGATCGCGCCGCCGGAGGCGAGCGGCAAGCGCCGCCGCACGAAGCGCGAGCCCGTCGTCGCGGACGCGACCGCGTGGCGTCGCGGGGCGTGGGCGTGGCTCAAGCGCAGAGCCGAGAACGAGGTCAAGGCGGCGCCGCCGCGGAAGCCGCGGGTGAAGCGCGAGACGCCCGCCGCGCAGCTCGCCGCGTTCCGAAAGGCCGCGTGGACGTGGCTCACGCCGGCGCCCGCGGCTCCGCCGAAGGAAGCGAAAGAGACCAAGGCTCCGCCGAAGGAAGCGAAGGAGAGCAAGGCTCCGGCGAAGCGCACGCGCAGCAAGCGCGAAGCGGTGCCCGAGGCGGTGGTCGCGCTGCGCCGAAGCGCGTGGACGTGGCTCCAGCGTCGTCCCGTCGCGGCGGCGGTGCCCGCGCCTGCGCCTGCGCCGGCGCCCGAGCCCGAAGCGCCCGCGAAGAAGCGGCGCACGAAGCGCGAAGCCGTCCCCGAGCCCGTCCTCGAGCTGCGCCGGCGCGCGTGGGCCTGGTTCGCGCCGAAGGCCACCGGTGAAGCCGCCGCGGGCACCCATGCGCCGGCGCGCGCGCCCGCGCAGGTCGAGGCGGTGCCCGGCGGCGAGGTGGTGCGATCGCACCTCAAGGGCGTGCTCGAGGCCCTCGTCTTCGCGTCGGAGCACCCGTTGCCCGCGAAGGAGCTGGCCCGCTTGGCGAAGGCCGATCTCAAGGTCGTGCGCACGCTGCTCGCCGAGCTGGTCGAGGAGTATTACCCGCGCGGCTTCCGTCTCGACGAGGTGGCGGGCGGCTTCGTGTTCCGCACGAGCCCGCTCTTCGCGCCCTTCGTGCGCGAGCAGGTCGCGAAGAAGCCGGTGAAGATGACGCGCGCGCAGATCGAGACGCTCGCCATCGTCGCGTATCGCCAGCCCATCACGCGCCCCGAGATCGACGAGGTCCGCGGCGTCGACTCGGGCGCGGTGCTCAAGTCGCTCTTGGAGCGCGAGCTCGTGCGCATCCTCGGCAAGAAGGACGAGCCCGGCCGTCCCATGCTCTACGGCACGACCGGATCCTTCCTCGAGTTCTTCGGCCTCAAGGCCCTCGGCGATCTCCCCACGCTGCGCGAGTTCACCGAGCTCACCGACGAGTCACGCCGCACCTACGAGCGCGAAATGGGCGAGGAGCCCCCGGACGCCGCCGCTCCTCCCGAAGGCCTCATGGGCGCCGAAGGCGAGTTCCGCCGCGCCCCCACCGAAGGCGCGCCCACCGCGACCGAGGCCACGGCGGCCGACACCGCGTCCACCGAAGAGGCCCCCGCCTCGACCCAAGCCCCTCCCTCCGAGGAGCCCGCGCCGTCGAGCGCCCGCGCCACGCGCGCTCGCCAAGACCAGAGCAAGGGCGCCGCCGCCGCTGTGCCCGAAGAGCCCCCGCCTTCCTTCAAGGTCGCTCCCCTCGAGCACACCGAAGCGGAAAACGAGGTCGATCTCGACGTCGAGGACGAAGCCGACCTCCGCCCCGCCAACGAATCCGAGCCCGCGGAAGAGCACGAGGAAGCGGCCGAGAACGAGACGGAAGAGGCGCTCGAACGCGAGGAGGAGGCCGAGGGCGAAGAGGCCCAGGAAGAGCCCGAGGGCGAAACGGCCGAGGGTGAAACGGCGGAAGAGCCCGAGGGCGAAACGGCCGAAGGCGAGGAGGCCGAAGGCGAGGTGGAGGAGAGCGACGAGGACGAAGACGAGGATGATGAAGACGAGGATGATGAAGACGACGAGGAGGACGAAGACGACGACGACGATGATTGGGATGACGACGATGACGATGACGACGATGAAGACGACGACGAGGATGAAGAGGACGAGGATGAGGACGAGTAGCCCTCAGCTTTCGCTCTCCTCGGCCGGATCGGCGTAGCGCTCGGCGAGCGCCTGGGCGGCGGATCGCAGCTCGGGGTGGGCCGCGAGCTTGCGGATGAGCTTCCACAGGTCGGGATCGGCGAGCGCCTGCATCGGCGTCGCTGCCTTGCGGCGCGGCTTCTTGGGAATGGCGGAGGGGCCCTTCTTGCGTAGCTCCTCCATGGCGTCGCAATGGCGCTTGGTGGGGAAGAGCTCGGCGCGCTCCCAGGCGAGCACGGTTTGCTGCTCGATGCCCAGCGCGGTGGCGAGCTCGCGCGCGGTGCAGCCGAGATCCTTGCGAAGGGCCTTGATGTCCTCGGGCGACATGGGGCGCCGAAGGTAACCCCCGCGCGGCGGAAGGAACAGGGCGGCGAGCGGGCCGAGGCGCAGGGACGAGCGCCTTGGCCACCCGTCAGACGCCGTAGAACGTGCGTAGCGCGGGGCGCACCGCGTTCAGCTTTCCCAGCGGATCGTTCTTGGACACGGTGGCTTCGGCCCACTGGGCGCGAACGGCGTTCTCGGAGATCGGCGCCGCGGCCCAAGGGCCGAGGCCCACGCACTTGTACTCGAAGAGGACCGTGCTGAAGTGATCCACTTCGTAGCCGCACTGCTCGCCGCGCACCGAGTAATACGCATGAATGAGCTCGTGGGCGAGGCCGACGGCGGGCGGACGCTGCTTGTTGACGGGGTTGTCCGGGAAGATGTTCCACGCGATGGTCGCCGCACTGCCGGACCCCATCTCGGAGCGCTTTTCCACGGCGATGATGGTCGCGAGCTTGGCGTGCTGAGTGAGCGTGTCATCCCAGTTGTCCCTCTTCTCGTCGTTGAATGGGTTCATGTTGGGATTGCCGGTGTTCAGCCAGTAAGCGACGCTGCTGGCTTCAACCGCGTTCCGCTTGTAAGGCAACCTGAAGTTGGGCGCTCCCCGCTCCGGCCAGGGGAGGGCCGGCGCCTCGTTGATGCGGCTCGCGAGCCACTGCGCGCAGGTGTTGAGGTTCCGCGAGCCCGCTGCCCACTCCACGGCACGCCGGGTCATGGCGCCGGGCTTGCTGGCCCCCACCAAGAGCTCCTTGGCCACCGGGTTCAACATGGCCGATTGATCCGAGTTCTTGACGAGGTTCCCGATGCTCGGCGACGCGGGTTGGATGGAGACCCTTTCGCCCGTGAGATCGAGCGTTTCCAGCAGCATCCTCCCCGAGGGAATGCTGTAGAGGGCGGCCAGGCTCGCGGCGACGCACTGCCCGAAGTGCTCGGGGAACGGAACCTCCACGATCTCACTCGTGGGGTCGTCGGGGACCGAATAATCGACGAGAGGATCCGAGTCGACGACGACGGCGATCCCCCGGTTCCCACTCTTGTTGAACCCATCGCGGGTCCAATACGCGACCTTCGGCATGTCACCCTCCTCCGCGCGGTGTTGGAGCGAGCGGCCCCACGGTAGTAGGAGCAAGCGCGCTCGGTGCGTCAAGCGCATCTCGAGGCGGCGCGCGCTGCGCGGGGCGTGAACGCTTGCCTCGTGGACGGCGGCGTCTCGAAAAATCGTCCCGAGGCACGCAACTTCGCCGGTGCTCGGGTCGATGTACATTCATGGCCTTTCGAACGTTGCTCTCGGGAGCCGTGGGTGCTTGGGCGCTCGCGGCGTGCAATCCAAACCTTCCGTATCGGCCGGGCGGCGATGATCCGCTCCTGGGCGGCGGCGGGGCCGGCGGCGCCGAGCTCGTCGTCACCGCGGAGCCGCCCGCCCCGCTCGATGCCATCCCGCCCGTGACGCGGCTGCGCATCGAGACCTCGGCGCCGCTCGATCCCACGCTCGTGTCTCTCGTGCAGGGCGAGGTCGGCCCAGGTCATCTGCGGCAGCTCGCCGAGCGGGATCCCTCCAAGGCCCTCGCGGAGCGCATTCTCTCTTCCGTCGTGTTCCGCGACGGCGCGGCCCTCATCGTCGCGCCCACCATCATGCTCGAGCCGGGAGAGCGCTATTCGCTGGCCCTGGCCGAGCTGCGCCAGGCCTTGCCCATTCACGTGACGAGCACCGATACGATACCGCTGCTCCGGCGCCTCTGGCCGCCGGAGGATGCCATTGCGGTCCAGCCGACGGCGGTATGGTGTGGGGAGGATCCTCTCCCCGCGATCGAGGCGCTCGTCGATCTCGTCCCCGAGGGACCGCGCGGGCGGATCGTGCGGGGTGCGGCTCCGGGGGGAGCTGGGCAGCGTTGCCTTCGATTCGAGAGCGGCTCGGACGTGATGGCGGGTGGAGCGTGGGTTCCGCCGCCGGTCGTGATGGGCCCTGATCTCGCGGTCATGGCGCGTTTGGAGCCAGGCCTCGTTCGCGTGGGCGAGAAAGGCACCGAGGTGCCGGCGCTCGCCTGTGACGCGGACGAAATCGCTTTGGGGCCGGGATGCGCTCGGGTTCTGGACGATCGCGTCCTCGGGCGGTCCCCGGCGGTGCCGCTCTTGTGGGCCGTAGCGGGTGCGGGTGTGGATTCGGTGCTCACCACGAGGGCGGGCGATCCGTTCGTCATCACCGGCCTCCCGCCCGCGACCGAAGTGATGCTCGACGTGAGCGCGACCGATGCTCGCGGCACGGTTCTTCGCATGCTGGTGAGCGCTGTCACCACCACGCCCATGCCGCACGTCGTCCTCAACGAGATTCTCGCCAACCCGCTCGGGCCGGAGCCCGCGTCGGAGTGGGTGGAAATCGTCAACGACGGGCAGATCCCCGTCGAGCTGAAGGGGTATGCGATCGTGGATGGCGGCGGCGAAACGGTGCTCCCCACCGCCACGCTCGCGCCGGGCGCATTCGCGCTCGTCGTCAACGATGGTTTCGACGAGAAGGTTTGTATCGATCCCTGTCCCGCGCCGGGGACGCTGATTCTGCGCGTCCCTCACCTCGGGAAGAATGGTCTCTCCAACGCCGGCGAGCCGATTGGCCTGCGCGATGAGAATGGTGTCATCGTATCGCAGCTCCCGATCGCGCCCAAACCCAAGCCCGGCAAGAGCGTGGCGCGCCGCGCGCCCGCGCTCTCCGACAGCTCGGAGTCGTTCGCGATTGCCGATCCCAGCCCGGGGCGGAGCAATGTGTTTTGATCCAATCGCAGAATGGCTCGGCGCCGAGCTCGCTTGTTCGTCGAGCAGGCGAGCGGTGCTTCCGTATTCGCCGGGCTCGTTCCGAAACAGGCGGAGGAGAAAAAAACTCGGGATCGCCGGGGTGACGGGTCACCACGTGAGAGCTAGGTTTGATTCCAAGGCAACCAACAGCGCGGAAAGCGCGGTCGGGGAAGGCGCATGGCGCCGTCCGGCCGGGCCCAGCGTGGAGCTCAGAGACGATGGCCGGTGTTCGTGAGAAGCTCTTGACCGCATCCGATCTCGCCGCCTTGTGCGAGGTGGATTTGAAGACCATCCACAATTGGGTGGATCGAGGGCGAATCGCTCATTTCCGCACGCCGGGGCGACACCTTCGCTTCCGCGCGGCGGATGTGGCGGAGTTCCTCCGCGCTTGGGGCTATTCGGTCCCCCGTGAGCTGGCCAGGGCGAGCTCGCGGACGGTGCTCGTCGTGGGCACCAAGGATTCGGCCTCCCACGTGAGCCGCGCGCTCGGCGACGGGCTCCCCGTCCGGCACGCGTCCCACCCGTATGACGCGCTCGTCCTCGCGGGCGCCGATCCGGCCGACGTCTACGTCATCGATCTGCGCGAGGTCGCCAAGGACATCGACGTGGATGCGATGCTCGAGGCATTGCACCGCGCGGCCGCACAAGGCACCTTCGTGGTCCTTTCGGACGACGCCGCCGGCGTGCCGGCCTTCGCTTCCCGCGTGGGCCGGGCCGACACAGCAGCGCTCAGGACGCTGCTTATGCCGGGTGAGGTTGCTCCCCCGGTCAGCCAAGTCCCCGCGTCCGGCGAGGAGCCGCGCGTGGCGAGCGGCGGATCGCGTTGAGTATGGGACACCGATCCCACGTTCACTGACGGATCGAGCTCCCCCGCGGAATCGAACGCAAAGCCACGAAGACGCGAAGGCGCAAAGAGACGGGTAGAGCCTGTCTCTCTGCGCCTTTTCGTCGTTTGTGAGATTTCGGCCGAGGACGGCGCTCCCGTAGATGCGGGAGCATCGATATCTACGTCACGGTGTCAGCACGATCACGGAGCGGGCGGGCGCGGTGATCGTCGAGCCATTGAAGGTGTTGCCGCTGATGGCGTCCTTGGTCGGGCAGCCGTTCAGGCTCTGCACCTGTTGCGAGGCGTCGCTGCGGTTCAGCACCACGCACACGGTGTCGCTCCCGGACGTCATCTTGTACGCCCAGACATCGTCGGTAGCGGCGAGGGTGGTGCGCGAGCCGCGGCGCAGGGACTCGTGCGCGGCGCGGGCGGCGCCGAGCTTCTTCAGCCGATCGAGGAGGAGCTGTTGGCCCGCGCTGTAACCGGACCATTGCATCATCCGGCGGTTGTCGGGGTCGCCGCCGCCCGGCATCCCGATCTCGTCGCCGTAATAGATGAGCGGGATACCCTTGTTGGTGAAGATGGCGCCATAGGCCACCGCGAGCCGCTCGAAGGCGCTCGTCCCCGAGGGGAGGCCGGGCTGGTTGCTCCAAGCGTTGTTGGCGCCGCCGTACCAGGGATCGTTCCAGTTGTTGGGCGGATCGACGGCGAAATTGACGACGCGCGGCACGTCGTGGTTGCCGATGAACGTGCTCATGATGGCGTTGGGACCGTAGAAGTCGTCGTTGCCATCCATGAAGCTCTTGAGGTCGCTCATCTTGGCGGACTTGATGAGCACCGCCTTCAGCACCTGCTCGCGGAGCGGGAAGTCGAACTGGCCGTCGAGGAGCTGGGCCGGATCGATGTATTGTTTGATGAGGTTGCGATCGCCCGTGAAGGTCTCGCCGACCATGTACACGTGCTTCATCGTGGTCGACTCGATCTCGCTGATGGCGCGCGCGCGGACGGAGTAGAGCCAGGAGATGTCGATGTGCTTCACCGCGTCGAGGCGGAAGCCGTCGGCGCCCGTCTGCTGGAGCCACCAGATGGCGTTCCCCACCGAGAAATCGCGGGCCGCCTGGTTGCCGAAGTTGAAGTCGGGCAGATAGGACGTGAACCAGCAGCGATAAGCCTCGGGCGGATCCCAGGAGCAGCCCTGTCCGCACACGCAGTTTTGACTGGCGTTGTTCGGGTTCTGGTTGGGCCAGAACCAACCGTCGTTCTGGTGGGCTTGGTAGACGGGCGAGCTCACGTGCACGTGGTTCATCGCATAATCGATGATGACCTTGATGTTCTTCGTGTGAGCCGCGTCGACCAGAGCCTTGAGGTCGGCCATGGTGCCGAAATGGTTCTCGGTCTGATCGAGGTTCTTGGGCCAGTAGCCGTGATAGGCGCTGTAGAGATGGGTGTCGTTCGGGTCGCTGGCCTTGCCCGATTGATCGGTGTTGTCCATGGGCACCGTCAGCCAGAGCAGGTTGACGCCGAGGCTGTTGAAATAGCCCGCGTTGATCTTGGCGGTGACGCCGGCGTAGTCGCCGCCTTGATAATCGGCCGGCGCCTGGACACCGGACGTGGTGCCGTTGAGGCTCGTGTTCCCGTCGTTGAAGCGGTCGACGAAGACGAAGTACATGACCGCGTCTTTCCACTCCGCGAGGGCCTCGAGATCGATGGGCGGCGTCGCGCACGTCCACGGATCACAGGTGGTCTTGGCGAGCAGGGAGTTCGTGTTGTTGTCGCTGCCGGTGAAGGTGTTGGGGTTCGCCGGATCGAGGATCCAGTTGCTCCCATCGAGGACGAGCTTGTATTGGACGTCTTTGTTGTAAGGCACCGGGACGGTCGCAGACCACGTGCTGCCCGTCTTGGTCATGGGGACGCCGGTGTTCCACGAGCTGGGAGCAGCCCAATCGCCGCGTACTTCGACGGTCGATTCGTTGCCGCTGCCCACGTAGGTGAAGACGTGATCACAGCGCTTCAGCGAGTCGTCGCACATGGGCGGGCCGCTGCCGCCGGTGCCGCCGCTGCCGGTCGTGTTGACCACGCCGGTGCCCGTGCCCGTGCCGGTGCCATGCGGGCCGCTCGTGCCCGGATCGAAGCCGCCGGTGCCCGTCGGCGGGCTGTAGGTGCTGTTCATGTAATCGTTGCCGCCGCAGGCGAACGGCGTGGCGAGGGCGAGGGCGCTCGTGAGCGCGAGGAGCAGGGGTTTTGCTTTCATGGCGTTGTCACCGAGCAGGGGCTCGTTCCGGGGACGAGGATCTTCGCGGTCAGAGGATCGATGGGAATCGCATCGCCGCCGGCGAGCGTGATGGGCTCGCCGGTCAGCGCATCCACGTAGAGCCCCGGCGGCACGACGCCTCCAGGGATCGAAAGGGTCGTGGGCGCCGCCGCCGTGGAGAACAACGCCAGCGCCGGAGCGCCGTCACCCGCGTCGCGCGCGAAGGCGAGCGTGGTGGCATCGGCCCACAAGGGAATGCGCGCGCCGGTGCGGAGCGCGGGCAGACAGCGGCGCAGGCGGCCGAGACGTTGCGTGAAGGCGAGGGTCTTTTGCTGCTCTTCCGAGAGCGTGTCCGTTGCGGGCATGACGCGGCGGGAGTCGGGATCGTTGGCGCCCGCGAGGCCGATTTCGTCGCCGTAATAGATCACCGGCATTCCGGGGAGCGCGAAGGTGAGCGCCAAAGCGAGGCGCTGGCGCGTGAAAGGGGCGCTCGTGGTCGGTTGGGAAGGAGGGTTTTCCCAAGGGTCGTTGTCGGCATTGCCCACCGCCGCGGAGAGGAATCGAGGCGTGTCGTGATTGCCGAGCATACGCGCGAGGACCGCGCCGGATCCGCGGAGGGCCGTCTCGGTGTCGGAGAGCGTGGCCTCGATGGAGTCGAGCCCTTGGCCATTGCCGGCGATGGCTTGGCGCATCGACCACATGAGGGGGAAATCGAAGGCGCTGTCGAGGCCGTCGGGGCCGAGGTGGTATTTGATGGATCCGATCTCGCCGGGGCCGGTGAAGATCTCGCCCACTGCGAAGAGCGCCCCGCGCGGCGCGACGTGGTCGCGCATGGCGCGCAGGATGCGGCGCGTGGCCCCGCGCGGCATCATGGGCACGGCATCGATGCGCACGCCGTCGGCGTCGAAGCGATCCATCCAGAACAACGCGTCGGCGACGGCGGCGTTGGTCGCGCCTTCGCTCTCCCAACGCACGTCGGGGAGATAGGGTGTGAACCAACAATGCTCGATGTGTGTGCCCCAATCGCAGTCGGCGGCCCCGCAGATGCACGATTGCGTGGCGTCGTTGAACCAACCGTCTCGGCGATGATCGAGGTAGCGCGGGTTGGTCTCGTAGACTTGGTTGGGGACGAGATCGAAGAGCACGCGGAGGCCGTGCGCGTGGGCCGCGGCGATGAGGGCGTCGAGCGCGGCTTCGCCGCCGAGGCGGGGATCGACCTCGCGATCGGCGATGGGCCAATAGCCGTGGTAGCCCTGCGAAGGGTGCCCGTCGCGGCCGTCACGGAACTCCTCGGGGTTGGTGTAGACGGGCGAGATCCAGAGCGCGCTCACGCCCAAGGCCTCGAAGGTGCCGCGCTCGATCTCGGCGGTGACGCCCGAGAGCGTGCCTCCCGCGCGCGAGCCGGGCGTCAGCGGCGCCGCGAGCGGAGCGCCGCCGTCGCCGCGATAGCGATCGAGGACGATTTGGTAGAGCACGGCGTCGTCCCAGGTTTGGGCGACGGGATCGACCCACACCGAAGCGCGCGCCGGTGTGGCCGCGGCGCCGGCGCCGTCGGAGGCATCGATGGTGACGGCGTGCTTGCCGGGCGCGAGCCCGCTCGCCGAGATGGTGAAGGCGCCCGTGTCCGTGACGGCGCTTTTCTTCGCCTGCGTGACCGCGCCGTCGATGCGGAGCTCTAGGCTCGTGGGCGCGATCGCAGAGCCGTCGTGGCGCGCGCGGAAGGTGCCGGCGATGGCGAGGGTGCCGTCGTGCTCGGCTTGGGCGGCGTCGATTTGAAGCGCGGGCGATTGGCAATCGGCCGCGCGGAGGAGCGAGACTTCCTGCTCGCCGCGATAGGTGGTGAGCGGTTGATACTTGTCGAGGTGAGGGACGCCGTTGACGGTGATCTGATAGCCGTACTCGCCGGGAGGGAGCGTGAGGAGGGCCATCTTCCAGCCGTCCTCGGCGGGCTCGGCGGCGATGCCGGGCTTTTGAAAGCCGTCCCAGCTCCCGATCACACGGACGTCGTCCGCGGTGCTCGCGGGGCGCCACCACACGACCTGGTTGCAGTCGACGGTGGGCCAGGGATCACCGCCGCAGGCGGGCGCGAGCGTCGAGATCGACGCGGCGAGGAAGGTGAAGCGAAGCCACGGCGGGCACGGCACGACAGCGTCGATGTTAGACCCGGGGCCGGTTCGGGGGTAGGAGGGATCGAGCGTGAAGCGAAGCGATGTGAGCACGATCCACCCGGCCAAGCGGCGTAGGCTCGAAGCCTTGCTCGCCGAGATCGCCGCGCGCCCGCGCCCCGTGCGCGTGGTGAGGAAGCGCGACTTCTGGCACCAGCGCGCCGCGTCGAAGGCGCTCTGGGCGCTGACCTTCGGAGGCCAGCGCACCTACCTCACCCATTACGTGACGACGCTCGGGCACACCATCTACGTACCGGACGACTTCGATCGCTGGGACCCGGATCACGCGTGGGAGGTGCTCCGCCACGAGCTCGTCCACGTGGCGCAATTCGAGCGGTATGGCCGGGTGGGGATGATTGTGATCTACGGCTTCCTCCCGCTGCCCGCCGGTCTCGCCTATGGCCGCGCACGCCTCGAATGGGAGGCTTATCGCGAGACGCTCCGCTGCGTCGCCGAGGCCGAAGGCATGGCGGCCGCGCGCAATCCCAAGCTGCACGCGCAGATCGTCTCGCGCTTCACCGGGCCGGACTACGGATGGATGTGGCCCTTCCCGCGCATGGTGCAGCGCTGGATCGACGAGGCCCTCGTGGAGATCGAGCGCGAGCGGGGGAGCTGATGGGCGGTGACGTGAGCCGCGTTCGATCGGGCGGCGCGCGGGCGATCCTTTAGTTCTTGACGATCTCGTTGCGCGGGCGGGGAGCGGCGAGGGCGCTCTTCTCCAGGATGGTGAGGTGCGCTTTGATCTCTTGCATCCCTGCGAGCAGGCCTTCGATCCCGACCTCGTTCTTGAGGTTCACCTTGAAGTCGGTCTCGGCTTGGGCGCGGTCTTTCTCGGCCTGACGGTTCTGGCTCATCATGATCACGGGGCCCTGGAAGGCTGCGACGATCGAGAGGATCAGGTTGAAGAAGATGTACGGGAACGGGTCGAAGGGCTCGTGGCCGCGCAGCATCTTCGAGAGGGCCACGCTGTTCACCGAGACCCAGAGCACGAGCGCGCCCAAGAACGTGAGGATGAACGTCCACGAGCCCACGCCGGAAGCGACCTTGTCGGCGACGCGATCGGCGAGCGTGGCGCGCGCGGCCATCTCTTGGTTCACGTCTTTGGCAGCGCGCTGCGAGAGGAGCGCGTTGGTCTCGCGGATGCGCTCCGACAGCTCGGAGAGCAGGGCGATGGCGATGCGCGGGCGTTCGCGGATGTGCGCATGCAGGGCGGTGCGCTCGAGCTCGAGGATCTCGCAGTCGGTCTGCGCCACGGCGCTCGCGCTCCGCGGCTTCTCGTCGAAGAGCGCGAGCTCGCCGAAATACTGGCCGATGGTCACGCTCTTGAGCGGCACGCAGCGACCGCCGTCGCCGGGGAGATAGATGGCGATCACGCCGTCGGTGACGAGGTACATCGAGTCGCCGGTCTCGCCTTTGTCGAAGATGCGCTCACCCGCTCGTAGGGTGCGCCGCTTGAGGTGCTCGGCGAGGTCACTCACGTCTTCGGGCGAGAGATCTTCGAAGAGCGGCGTGTTGGCGAGCATCCGGGCGGCGTCCATGTCGCCGATCCTAAGCGAGCAGGCGCTTGTCACGAAATCATCGCGGTCGCGCTACCATGCGCGCCATGTGGTCCCGGTTGAAGAAGGCGTTCCTCGCCACCCGCGGAGGGCATGCGCTCGACCGGCTCGTCGACAACCTCGATCGACACCACGCGCCCATCGCCGCCAGCGCCATGGCGTTCGATGCGTTCTTGAGCCTCATCCCGCTGGCCGCGCTCGCCGGCTTCGTGCTGCACCTGCTCCATCAGAACGGCGAGGTCGTCATCGGCCCGCTCCTCCGCGCGGCGCCGCGCGCGGTGGCCGATCTCATCGAGGTCGCCATCGTCCGCCTCTCGGACAACGGCGCCGTGGTCGCGCCCGTCAGCGTGGCCGCGTTCCTGTGGGTGACCTCGGCCGGCGTGTCGACCGCGATGTACGTGTTCGAGAACGTCTTCTGGAGCAAGCCGCGCCCGTGGTGGTGGCGCCGCGCCATCGCCATGATGTGCGTGATCGCCGGGATCGCCATCGTCGCCATCGTCGCCGCCATCGCCGTGCTCGCGGCCATGATCTCTCCGGTGCTCGGCCGCTTCGTGGCCGTCATCCTGCCGACGGCCACGCTGATCGGGCTGCTCTCCGGGTTCTTCCGCATCGCCGTGCGCCGCGACGAGGTGTTCCGCCGGCGCCGCGTGCTGCCCGGCGTGCTCGTGACCGTGGTGCTGTGGTCGATCCTCTCGGCGCTGTTCTCGTTCTACGTCACCACGCTGGCGCGCTACGCGACGCTCTACGGCGGCCTCGCGGCCGTGGCCATCTTCCTGTTCTGGCTGTGGCTCTTGGCGCTGGCGGTGCTCGTCGGCGGCGAGGTCAACGCCCAGCTCGACGGCGTGCGCGCCATCCAAGCCGATCAGACACCGCTCGGCCCGAGCCCGAGCGTGCGCCCCTCGGCGAAGTGAAAGGCGACGTCGCTCACTCCGTCGCGGCGAAGAAATCCACGAGCAGATCGCGCATGGCCGCGCCGCTCTCGGCTTCGAGCGAGTTGTCGCAGTCGCCGGGAAGGAGCTTGTCGTTCAAGCACACGACCTTGCCGGCCGAGACGCAGTGATCGGCGTTCGTGATGCCCACGAGGCGGATCTTGTCGCCGCAATCGGACCACGTGGTGGTGGCGCCGTCGGGAGACGTGGTGGGTGGAGAGGCCGTCCCGCTGCACATGGCAGCCACGCGGAAGCCGTGGAATCGCTGCTCGTTGACGAGGTTCGGATCGACCATGCCACCGCCGCCGCCTTGGCTGAGGCAATCGTTGATGGACCAGGTGTCCGCGCTCCACGCGTTCTTGGTTTGGAGGATGGTGTCCTGTGCGCCGAGGATGCCGATGTACGGCTTCGGCGTGGCCGGTGCACAAGCATGCTCGCCGAGGAGCGGATCGGGCGAGCTCGACACCAAGCCTGCAGGCGCGAGGCGCACCGACGCGGGCCCCGCGAGCGCGCCATAGGCATCGAAGGTCGCGGGGCTCTCGCACCACATGCGATTGGCCATCATTCCGCCGTTGGAGTGACCGGCGAGGTAGACGCGCGCGAACGCGGGCACCGCGCCGTCGAAGGTGCCCGCGCGCAGGGCCCCGGCGAGCGCGGCGAGAAAGGCGACGTCGTCGGCGCCCGAGGTCATCACGTAGTTGTCCCATGTGGTCGCCTTGGGCGACGTCGACACCGCCTGTCCTTGCGGAAACACGTAAGCGGTGCGGCGCGCCGTGAGCCATGTCGTGTTGGGCACCGGCGTCGCCTGCGCGGGATTGTCGAGCCGGATGCCGCTCTCGGTAGACGCTGCGCCGACCTTCGATCCACCGCCGCCGTGGAGGAAGACCACCACGCGCTCCGCGTTCGAGGGCACGAACACGTCGATCTTGTGCGGGTATCCGGCCACGGAGAGATCGGTGAGGACCTGCACGGTCGGCGGGCCTGCATCGGGATCGACGGTGCCGCCGCCCGTGCCGGTGGCGCTGCTGCTCGAAGCGCTCGTGGTGCCGGCGCCACCTGCGCCGCCGGTGCCAGTCGACGTTTCGACCGGCGAAGAGCTACAGCCGCCGAGCAGCGCCGTCAGCGAGATCATCGAGACCCAAGTGTGTTGCATGCTGATGCTCCTCACCTTCCGCGACGGAGGTTGTCACATCGCTGTTGCGAAAGTGCACGTGGGGCTCACGTCGTGAGGGCGAGGTGTGCGGCGCATCGCTAGTCTCGGGGCGTGACCGCGAGCGTGAAGCGCGTGCTCGTCGTGGAGGACGATTCGGCGATCGCCGCGGGGCTCGTGCGCGCGCTCGGGCGCGAAGGCTTCGAGGTCGAGCTGTCGACGGTCGCGGCCGGCGCGGCCAAACGCGTGATCGGCGGGGCGTTCGATGTCGTGGTGCTCGACTTGATGCTGCCCGACGAGAGTGGGTTCGCCGTGCTCGCCGAGCTCCAACATCGCGCCGAGGTGCCGGTGATCGTGCTCACCGCGCGCACCGATCTCGCGGATCGCTTGCGGAGCTTCACGCTCGGCGCGGCCGACTACGTGAGCAAGCCGTTCTTCGCCGACGAGCTCGTCGCCCGCATCCACGCGCGGCTCGGTGGGACGCGGCTCGCTCCGCGGCGGCGCGTGTGCTTCGGCGACGTGGCGCTCGACCTCGACGCGCGCGCGGCCACGGTCTCCGGCCAGCGGATCGATCTGACCAAGACCGAGCTCAACCTGCTCGTGTACCTGGCGGAGCGACCGGGCCGCGCGATCGCGCGCGGGGCGCTCGCCGAGCACGTGCTGCTCCTGCAGAGCGAAGCCGATGGGCGCACGGTGGACGCGCACATCGCGCGGCTGCGCAAGAAGCTGGGGAGCGACGGCGCGCGCATCGTGACCGTGTGGGGGCTCGGCTATCGGTTCGAGCCCGAGGCCGAGCCATGAACGGGACGAGCGTGCGCCGGAGCTCGGTCACGGTGGGCGTGCTCTCGAGCATCGTGGGCGCGGCCGCCGCGTGGCTCGCCGTCGGCTCGACCAACCGCGCCACCATCGCGCGCACGCTCGGGCCCGAGCTCACGTGGGTGATGCGTGATCGCGGCGAGCTCCTGCGCTGCGAAGCCGCGCCCGCCGCGTGGTCGCTCGCGATCCCCGGTCACAGCAAGGTGTGGGCGTACGACGCGGCCACGCTGCGATCGGAGAGCCCGGCCGCGCCGCTCCTCGATCCCGGCATCGCGCGCGATCTCGATCGCGACGGCGCCGCCGTGCGCTTCCTCCCCGGCGCGGGCGGCATGCTCGCGATTCGCGTGGCGCCGCGCGGGCCGTGCGGCGTGGTCGCTTCGCATTGGGAGCCGCGCATCGGGAGCGGGCGGCTCGCCGCCATCGTGGGCCTCTCGGGCTTGTTCGCTGGCCTCGCCAGCGCGGCCATCAGCGTCTTCGTCGGTGTGCGCCCGCTCGCGCGTCGCATCGCGATCACGCGCCGGGCCGCGGCGCGCGTGGGCGAGCGCGACGGCTACGAGCCCGCGCCGCGCGACGCCGACGACGATCTCGGCGCCCTCGCACGCGAGCTCGATCGCGCGCACGCCCGCATCCGCGCCGACACCGAAGAGATGGAGCGCCGCAGCACCGCGCTCTCACGCCACGTGGCCGACATCGCGCACGACCTGCGCACGCCCATCGCTTCGCTCCAGCTCGCGCTCGAGCAAGCGCTGCACACGAGCGGCGATGCGGCGGCGACGCGCGAGCTGCTCGTGCGCGCGGCCGAGGACGTGGTCTACCTCGGCGGGCTCACGGCCAACCTGCGCCTCGCGACGGAGCTCGACGACGGCTGGTCGCACGCGCCCGGCGCGATGGTGGACCTCGGCGAGACCGTCGAGCGCGCGGCCGCCCGCCTCCGTTTTCTCGCGCGCGAGAAGGGCGTTTCCCTCGACGTCGCCGTGCCCGACGATCCCGTTCGCGTCGCCGCCGATCCCATCGCCGCCGAGCAGGCGGTGGCCAACGTGGTCGAGAACGCCGTCATCCACGGGCACGCGCGCGGCCACGTCGCCGTGATGCTGGAGCGCGTGGGCCTGCGTGGGTTTCGGGTGACGGTGCTCGACGATGGGCCCGGCGTCGTCGCCGAAGAGCTGCCTCGGCTCGGCGAGCGCTCGTTTCGATCGGACGCCGCCCGCCGCCGCGACGGCCGCGGTCGCGGCCTCGGGCTCGCCATCTCCCGCGAGGTCGCGACGCGCGCGGGATGGACGCTCGCCTTCGCGCGCGAAGAGCCGACGGGGCTCCGCGTGACCATCGAGGGAGAGGTGCTGTCGTGAAGATCCGCGTCAAATGCTATTCGAGAACGCGATGGGGTACGTCACCGTGACGATGCCGCCTTCGGGCTGCGGGAACGAGATGCCATAGAAGGCGCGCACCACGCAGGAGACGACCTCGGCATCGGGCAGATCGGAGCCACCGTTTTGCGCGGAGGCGACGGCGCCGTCACGGCCGATGACGAAGCGCGTGCGCACCGTGCCTTGCAGCGCTGGATTGCGCACCAAACCCTGCTCGTAGCACGCGCGGAAGCGCCCGAAGTTCTGCCGGATGATGCGTTGAATGGCCTGGGGCGGAAGGCGGCCGGAGACGCTGCAGCCGTAGCCGCAATAGGTGCCTCGATAGACACCTCGATAGGTTCTGATCACGGGCGGGCGGGTGCGGTGGTGCATCCCCCAGCGAGGGCTCCAACCGCCGCCGCGCATGAGGCCGAGGGAGCCATCGCCGCCCGTGCCATCGCCGGGGGTACCGTCGGTATGACCGAGCATGCCGATGGATCCCAATCCGATCCCTTCGCCGCGACCACCGCCGCCTTCACCGATGCCGGTGAGCCCGAGCCCGCCGGCGCCGAAGGACTCGCCGACGTCGCGGGCCCAGAGATCGCCGCGCGCCGCGAGCGCATCGTGACCGTGAGATTCGAAGTCACCGAAGGCCGCGCTCGGCGTGTGCGGGCCCTGCGCGAGCATGCCAATCATGCCGAAGGTCGATGCGTCGGCGAGGGCTTCGGCGCGCGACACCGAGGGCTCGAGATCTTTCTTCATCTGCTCGGGCACCGCGAATCGCTTCGGCGCGCCGGCGCGCGCGAGGCGGTCACCCATCTTGCCCTCTTCGCCCTCGGCCTTCGTGCCGCCGCCTTTGCGTCCATCACCGGCCTTTGCATTCTGGGTGCGTGCATCGCCCGCGCCGGTGCCGTCGGGCGTCGGCGGATCCGCGGCCCGCGCGCGCTGCTCCGCGGAGGCCATGAGCGCGTGCAGATCGACGGCGCGCTCTTCCTCGCGATCCTCGGCGCTCGAAGCCCGCGCGTCCTGCACGGCCAAACCGAAGGCGACCGCATGCGCGAGCGCGGCGATCCCGATACCGGCCCACGCGCCCGCCGATCGCCGCCGCTCGCGCGGGAGCGGCTCGCTCGCGCCGGCCATGGCTTCGACGTGGAAATCACCGAGCCGCAGATCGACCGCATCGCCGGCCGCGAGCGGGATCTGAGCCGGGCCTTCGACGATCTCGTAAGCCCCCGAGGCGCGCCGGATCGTCGTCGCCGATCCTTCGGCGGCAATGGCATAGGCGCCGCCTTTGGCGACGTGCGCGAACGCGAGATGACCCGTGGCGTGGACCGCGCATGGAATGGGCGCGATGGCATCGGGGCCCGCGCCGACGGCGGCGATGGTATCGCCGGTGAGGCTCCGAAACGCGATCACGTCGTCGCGCCAGCGAAGGGTGACATGGAGGGCGAGGGGCGTGTCGTGCGAAGCCGGCATCCCCGCGGCCGACACCGAGGTGCGGCGCGGGTTCCAATCGACGCGAGATTTCCCGCTCGGTCATGGAATTGTTCGACCTCGAAGGATCTCCGCTCACCAGACGTGCGGCACCAGGCGCCATCGCACCTTCTCTCGATAGGCCTCGTAGCCTTCGAGCTCGCGTACGAGCAAAGCCTCCTCGCCGCGGATGCGCCACATGAGCAAGAGAACGAGGGCGAGGCCGGCCAGCACGCCCATGATGGATCCCAAGAGCAACGGGCCGCCGACGAACATCAGGGTGGCGCCGAGGTACATGGGGTGGCGGACGAAGCCATAAACACCCGTGGTCACGACTTGATGTTTGCGCTCCGTTTGAATGCGCACGAGGCCGGAGAGGAACGTGTTGTCGGTGAACGCGCGAAAGAGGAAGAAGCCCGCCCCGATCAACAGGGCTCCTCCGACGACTTCGAGCCATCGAGGCAAGCGCGGTGTCCAGCCGAAGCGCACGTCGAGCGCCGGCGCGGCCATCCACGCGATGAATCCGAGGAGCAGCGCCAACACGATGACGGCGTCGGCGCGCGATTGCCCACCGCTGCCGGGCATGCGGTAGCGCTCGGCGAGGAGGGCCGGATCCTTGCGGTAGAGCCAGACGATGCAGACCGCGGAGATGCACACGAACCAAGCGCCGAAGAGCCAGCCCTCGATCCAGCGAAAGTCACCGGACAACCACAGTTGGCCCGCCGGCCAAGCCAGCAGGTAAAGCATGGTGGCTGCGAGCTTCGCTGGAGAGAGCTTGGATGGGGCCGTCACGGGAGACCGCTCGGCAGGCTGACGCTCGGCGATGGTGCGGTCAAGGCACGCGCGCCGGACGCATCCGCGGCGTACGTGCTGGATGATCGCGGCGCAGGCGACGGCGAGCACGAGCCCGCACGGTGGCTCCGCCGCGAGCGCGCGAGCTCACGGCGGGCCGAGGGGGGCGAGGATTAGAATCCGAAGAGGAAGGCGTCGAGACCGCCGCTGCTGACGAGCGGGCCGGTGCCGCAATCCAACGTTCCCGAGGCGGAGCCGGTGAGATAGCCGTGGGTGGATCCGAAGGCGGCTTTGCGTGACGTCTGCTGTCCCGTCCCCGTGCAGGCGCGCGTGCACACCGGGTTTCCGCTCGGATCCAGCTCGAAGAGGCTGAAGGCCGCCGGGGTGCCGAAGACGCCGCCGCCGAACACGTTGCCTCCCGACTTCAGCGCGAGCATGCCATTGATGTTGGCCTTGTCCCAAACGCACGTCCCGGCGCCGTCGAGCTTGACCACGTGACCGACGCCGAATCCGTTGGCGCCGCAGCCGAAATCGGGGGCCGTCGCTTGGGCCAAGCCGGCCTCGACCGAAAAGTAGATGTCGCCTGCGGCCGTGACGGCGACGGAGGGAGAGCGGGTGTTGACGAATCCGTGGCTCCAGACGCAGTTGCCCGAGGGATCGAGCTTGGCGACGAAGGTATTGGCTTGAACGGAGGGGAAAGCGGTGTTGTCGACGGGGAGCGCGCCGCAGCCGAGGTCGAACGAGTAGGTCGTCTCGCCGGCGAGCAGGACGTTGCCGGCACCGTCGGTGGCGACGAGGTTCCACGTCGGGCCCATGGACCCATAGCCCTTCGTCCACACGGTGTTGCCACTCGCGTCCAGCTTGGTTGCCTGCGTCGTGCCTCCGCCCCCGAACGGTGCTGGCATGGTGTGAACGGCGATGATGTTGTTCGAGGGGTCGGTCACGAGGGACTGGACCATCTGATTCGTGTACTTGGGGAAGCTCGGATCGACGGTGTCCGTCTCGAGGAGCGTGCCCCAAAGGAAGTTGCCCGAAGGACCGTACTTGGCGATGAACGCATCACCATAGGTCTTGTCGGTGCTGGGGAGCGTGCCTCCGCCGAGCTGAATGACGTTGCTCGCGTCGGCCAACGCGCCTCCGCCGACGAGCAGGTTGTCGCTGCTGTCGAAGGTGATGCCGGCCCGCGAGAAGATGTCCGTCTGCTTGCTGTCGATGCGCCGGCTCCACAGATGAGTGCCGCTCGCATCGAGCTTCGCCACGAAGAGGCCGCCGCCGGTGAGCGGGCCGCCGCCGAGATCGATGGTGCCTTTGTAGCGGCCGACGATACCCACGTTGCCGCTCGAATCCGTGGCGAGGTCGTAGCCCTCGTCGTCCTGCGTATCGCCGAAGCGCTTGCCCCACGCGGGCGCCGCGCAGGTGGACGAGCCGCCCGCGCCGCCGGTGCCGCTGCTGGACGAAGAAGATGATGATGACGTCGCGCCGCCGGTGCCGCCGCTGGACGAAGAAGAAGACGTCGCGCCGCCGGTGCCCGAGGACGACGATGAGGTGGCGCTGCTGGAGGATGTCGCGCCACCAGATGCGGCGGAAGAGGAAGAGGTCGCGCCGCCGGAGCCACCGCCGGTCCCGCCGCCCCCACCGGAGCTACACGCGGACATGGATACGAGGAGCGAGACGAGAGGCGCGGCTGTGAGGGCGAGCTGCAGAGAGCGCATGGGCTCTCTGTTGCAGGCGCGCGCCGGGCGTTCAAACGAGTGCGCGTCCGACCGACTGCCATTTTGAGGACGAAATGGGTTGCAATCGAGAGCGATTGGTGGGCGGGCTTGCGGACAAGCCATCTCCTCGATCAAAACGAGGGTGCTTGTGGCTGGGAGCGCTCCGACTCTTCGAGCAGCAGCGTGGCTGGCTCGCCTTCGGGGAAGCTCGCTTCGGTGCGGAGGACGACGCCCGTTTGGCCGAAGGAGAAGCCGATGATGCGGCCTTCGGCGCTGCCTTCCCGGCGAGGGAGATCGAGGCGGACGATGGGGCTCGGGCCCGAGGTGATCCAGACGTCGTCGAGCGTGCGTGCGCCGGTGACGTTGGCGACGCCGAGGTGCTTCGTGGTCTTGTCGAAGCGACAGAGTGTGGTGAAGCCGCCGAGGCCGTCGCGGTGTGCGGCGCAGGTGGCGTGTTTGCTTTTCCAGGCGCCGGCGGGCTCGGGCGCGCGTGCCGATGAGAGCGTGGCACGCATGGTGTCGCCCACCACGGAGAGGATGGCGAGGCCGCGTGTCGTTTGGAGCGTGGAGGGATGTGTCGTTTCCCAGACGAGGCGATCGCGGGCTTCGGCACCGTGCTTTGTCGTGGGGCGTTTGGCGAGGTGCATCGCGGCCCAATCCTCACCGGCGGCGCGGGCGTCCTCGTGGCGGAGGGACACCAGATAGCCTTTGCGTTGCACCATCACGCGGTGACCGCTGCGGGCGTCGGCGGTGACTTCGATGGTCACGTCGGCGGGGACGGGCGTCTCCGTGGCTTCGACGGCGCCGGGCGCTTCCGTGATCGCGTGGTCGAGCGTGATCACGGGGCGCGGGCGGGCGACGTGATCGGGTATGGCCGCGGCGGGATCGAGGGAGAGGCCCGACGTGAAGAAGGCGGCGGCCGCGAAGGTGGCAGTGCGGGAGGCGCTCATAGGGTGCGCAGGAAAGCGGCGATCGCGCGCAGATCGTCGCGGGAGAGGTGGGTGGTTTGGCCCATGCGATCGAGGTTGTCGTCGAGGAGCTGCTCCAACGTTTGATAACGCCCGTCGTGGAAGTAAGGCGCGGTGTAACCGACGTAGAGAAGAGGCGGTGTGCGGAAGGTCGAGGCCGTGTCGGTCTTCGATCGCGAGCCGACGTCGTGGAGACTGCGATCGCTCGCCTCCATGTCGAGCCGGTGGCAGCCCGAGCAACCGACGGCCTCGGAGGTGAAGAGCGCCCGACCGCGCCGCGCCAGCGCATCGAGCGGGCGCGCTTCGCGGGCTGGTGGGATGAGGCCCTTTTGGAGGTAGGCCGCGAGATCGTCGAGCTCGGCTTCGGAGAGGCCGGCGCCGCCGAGGCGACCCATGGTTTCACGCATGTTGTCTTGAAGGCGATCGTGCTTGGCCTGCCAGGCATAAGGGCCGCGATCGAGCCTTCCCACGAGCATCGGTGTTTGGCGCGGGCCGGCGCCGAGCTTCCACACCAAACCATCCTCGCGGCCGTCGGGGTGGCAGCTCGCGCAGGCGCGGCCGTCACGGGAGATGCGGCGATCGAGCTCGGTGGTGAAGAGCTTCCGGCCTTTGGAGAGCGCAGGCGGCAAAGGGTCGCTCGCGATCACGCGGCGCTCGACGGCGCCGGAGCCCAACGAGACGACGGCGATCTCGTGGGAGAGCTGACTCCACACGACGGCGACGCCCAAAGCACGATCGACGTCGACACCCTTGGGGCCGATACCGACGTTGAAGCGGCGGCGCATGCTCATCGCGGGATCGAGGGCGCGGGCGTCGAGCTCGAAGAGCTCTCCCGTTCCCTGCGAGGCGACGAAGAGGCGATCACCCGCCATCGCGGCGGCGCGCGCTTGCCGGCAGCGCGCGGGCTCGGGGGCGACGACGAAGCCGAGCGAGGGATCGGGGGCGACGAAGGTGACTTTGTCGAGCGTCTCGCGTCGCGAGGCGGAGACGTCGCCGCCGGCGACATGCTCGTCGTGGGTCGAGAGGACGGCCACGCTGGCGAACGAGGTCTCTTCTTCGACGGGCACGCCGCCATAGGCACCTGGAATGGAGCGCGTCGTGGAAGCGCCGTTTTGCTCGGTGAGATGAGGCACGAAGAGGCGGCTGCCCGACTCGGAGAGCACCGCGCTGTAGGCGAGCGAGGCCGAAGGGTGGAGCGTGCCGGCGCCGATGGCTTGATCGACGCGGTTGCGATAGACGCCGCCGAGGGCGCGGATGCGGCGCGGTGTGGGCGTCTCGGCGCCGAGATCGAGGGCCGTGAGGGAGTCGCCGACGACGTGGGTGACGTAGGCGCGCGTCCCGTCCGGCGTCGAGAGGACGGCGCGCGGCTCGCGGGCGACATCGACGCTCCAGATCGTGTCGAGCGTGCTCTCGTCGAGCGCGGTGACCGCGTGACAGAAGGCCGAGGTGACGAGGATCTCGTGCTGCGGCGTGAGCGCGAGGCCGAAGGGATCGCAGGGCACGTGCGCTTCGGCGACGGGCTCGATCGCGCCCTCGGGCGTGACGTCGAAGAGGGCCACGACGTTGCGATCGCGCAGCGTCACCGCGAGGCGATCGCCGCTCGTCACGATTTGCTCGGGCATGCCTTCGACGGGGTGCGTGGTGACCGCGAGGGAGACGAGATCCACCCGATGGATGACCTGGTTGTCGGCGTCGGCGGCCCAGGCGATCGCGTGCTCGCGATCGATGACGAGGCTGCCACCGCGCGCGGCGCGGCCCGGTGGTGGTGGGATGGAGGTGGCCGCCTCGGGCGCGTGGCCGCAGGCGGCGAGGAGCGCGAGAGGGATCGCGAGCAGCGCGGATCGCATCGGAGGGAGGTGGACAACGACGTGCCCTCGATGTTTCCGGAGGCTCGATCTTGGGGTCCGGGCGCAATCGTGCAGCGCGGTTGATCCGAACCCCGTCTCGGCCGTACCCGCGGCGCCGGAGCACAGGTATACGTCGGCATCTGGAGGCAGGATGGCTCTCTCTGCTGCGCGCGTTGCTTCATTGGTCCTCGGCTCGGCGGCCATCGTCGCCTGCGGCGGCGGCGAGAGCCCGGGCACGGGCGGCGCCGGCACCGGCGGATCACCGGCGTCCAGCAGCAGCTCGACCGGCGCGACCGGTGGCGCGACGACATCGAGCAGCAGCTCCTCCACCACTTCGAGCTCCTCGAGCTCGGCGAGCACCTCGAGCAGCTCCGGCACGGGGGGCACCGGCGGTGCTGCGGTGTGCGGCGACGGCGTCACGCAAGGCAGCGAGTCGTGCGACGACGGCAACACCAAGGCTGGCGACGGTTGCTCATCGGCCTGCGCCTTCGAAGCGACGTGTGGCAATGGCCTCCTCGAGCCGGGCGAATCGTGCGACGACGGCAACACCGCGGCCGGCGACGGCTGCGCGGCGAGCTGCCAAGTCGAGCCAGGCACGGTGTGTGGTGATGCGATCGATCTGAACGATCCCAACAAAGTCACCGTCGCCGGCAACGTGGTCACCTATGCCGGCACCACGATGGGGGCGACCAATTCGACGTTCGGCGCGCCGCCGAGCTGTTCCGCCGGGACCATCGGTGTTCCACGGGTCGTGCATCGCTATCGGGTCGGCGGGCACCCGGCGGTGCTCCAGATCGAGGCCGAGGGGAATGGCACCTTGGTCGATACCGCGGTGTGGGCCTACCTCGATTGCCAGGACCCGAGCAAGGAGCTGGCTTGTGGCGAGGACGGCCCCCAAAGCCTCTCCGGGGCGCTCACCACGGGCTATTTGCCGGCTGGAACGACGGTGTTCATCGTCGTCTCCGGATATGCATCCATGGATGTCGGGCCCTACGATCTCCACATCACCGAGGTGCCCGCGACCGCGGAGCCGGCCTCGGGGACGTGCGCCGCGCCGAGCCCCGCAGGGGAGGGGACGTGGGCGGGCGTCACGCTCGCCACCGATCTCCACCATGGTAGTCTGACCTCGGCGTGCTCGGCCGACGCGCCCGATGCGGTGTACGTGGTCGAGGTGAACAAGACCTCCGATCTCGTGGTCTCGGCGAGCTCGCCGTCGGCGGGCTACGACATCGTGCTCTCCGTCAGCGGAATGCCCTGCGGCACGGGCGCCGAGATCGCTTGTGCCGACGTGCGGGGCGCGGGCGGCTCGGAGTCGCTTGTGGCGCGGGATCTCGCGGCGGGCACGTATTACGTGCTCGTGGGCGGCTTCAGCGCAGTCGACGTGGGGCCCTATGCCTTGAGCCTCTCCACCGTGGAGGTGCTCTCCCTGGGCGCGGCCTGCGATCCCGTGAATGCCAATCAGCGCTGCGCGACCGGCACGATTTGCCATGCGGGGACCTGTCAAAAGCCCAAGGACTTGTTGAGCGTCGATTTCGCATCGGGGCTCGCGCCCTTCGTGGTCACCGATTTCGGGGGTGATGGGCAGACGTGGATTCATTGCGATCCTGCTGCCGGCTGCACCTGGGACAACACCACGGGAGCGAGCTCGACCGATCCCTATGCCTTGGTGCACGATCTCCCGAACACCTCGCTGCACGGGGAGATCCTCACCTCGCCGGAGCTCGATGCCGCGGGGCTGACGCAGGTGGTCGTCGAGCTGGATCAAGCCTTCGAGCACGCGACGGGGAGCGCGGATTTGGGGGCCATCGAGCTGTCGACCGATGGCATCGCCTGGTCTCCCGTGGCGAGCTACACGACGGACCAGGCTGGGCACGCGGCGATCGACATCTCCACCAAGGCCGCGGGGAAGGGGGCGTTCTACATGCGCTTCCGTTACGACGATCAGACGACGACGGGCGACCCCTTCGCCAAGGGCTGGCGTCTCGACAACGTGCACATCTACGGGTTCTGAGCCGCGGGAGCGGTGATATCGTGGAGGGCATCATGGCTCGTGATCGATCTTCGTTCGGTGGGCGATCGCTTCGTGCTCGGTGCGTCGTGGCGCTGTCGGCTGCCCTCGCGGCGCTCGGCTTCGCAGGGGAGGCGGCGGCGACGGGGATGCAAGGGCACATGTACATGGCCCAGTGCGCCGCGGAGCAGGCCAAGGACACTCGGCTACGGGCGCTCTTCGATGCGCATGCGCTCCACTTGGCGAACGGCGCCATCTTCCCCGACTCGGGGTACACCGCGCCCGATCACGATCAGGGCGAGATCGCGCACTGGGAGCAGTACATCGAGGGATACATCCAGACGCTGCGCGAGCGGTACGCGTCGCCGCTCGACGATCCCGAGGGCGCCGCGCAGGTCGCGTTCCTCATGGGCGCGGCGGCGCACGGGATCACCGACTCGACGTTCGATGCGCTCCTGTACGCGCGCGCGGAGCAGGTGGAGCCGGCGGACACGGACAGCCTCGATACGGCGATGGATATCTTCCTCGTCCACGACATGCCGCGGTTCTACGTCCCGGAGCCGGCCTTCGACGCCAAGCTGCTTTCGGACGTCTACGTCCAGAAGATCCCGCACGCCGTCACGCCCGACGCCATCGAAGATGCGATGTCCACGGCGCGGAGCGGCGTCGCCGTGGTGACCAAGCTGCTCCACGTGGGCGCCGACGATTACGGGCAGAAGTATCCGTGGTCGCGATCCCATTTCCGTGATCCGCGGACGCCCGGTGGATATGCGCACGGGGCCAAGGTGGTGCTCGGGTATTATCGCGAGATCCTCCGCCGTTTGGACGGTGGGAAAAGTGCTGACGGCGTCGTGATTGGCACCTATCCCGAGGAGGCTTATCCGCTGGTGACGCTCGATCCGACGCGGCCGGATGGGAAGGTGCTCTTCTTCTTCGGCGAGGGCATGGATCGCACGACCATCGATGACAATTCGGTGATCCTCCGCGACGACATGGGGAACGTGATCCCTTCGAAGGTGGATGTCTTCCGCGGCGACCAATGGGCCAACGTGCTTCGCGTGGAGGCGATGGTTCCGTGGAAGCCGGGGACGAAGTACACGGCCGTTCTCGGCAAAGGGATCAAGACGCTGAGCGGCGCTTCGCCGTCGGCGGATCAAGAGATCTCGTTCACCACCTGTACGCCGTCTTCGCCCGGCGGGGATTGCGACGAGCCGCAAGGCGCGCCGCCGCCGTCGCCGTGCCCGACGCTGGATGCGAAATACGTCACGCCGGAGGGCGAAGAAGAAGAGATGGATGCCGGCATGGAGGAAGACGCCGGGGTGGTGGATGCGGGGACGGATGCAGGGAAGCCGCCCGTGGAGGAGCCGCCCGTGCAACAGGATTCGGGGTGCGCGGTGAGCGCGCCGGAGCGCGATGCCGGCGCGTGGTCGGCGGTGGTGCTGGCGCTGGCGGCGGCGTGCAGCGTGCGCCGGCGGAAGCGCTGAGCGCACACGAAGAGACGCGGCGAGGGGGCTGCCGCGTATTCGTGCTTGGGTGATGGATGAAAAGGGGAGCCGTGAATGCGGCTCCCTTTGGATCAAGGGCCGGCCCGCCCGGCCCGGGGTTTGGGGCCGCTTGCGGCCCCATCGTGATCAGGCGCGGCTCTTCTTGATGGCTTCGAGCGCTTCGCTCACGTGCTTGGTGGCGTTGAGCTGCGAGTTGAAGACGTGGAGGACTTTGCCCTTCGTGTCGATCACGTAGGTGACGCGGCCGGGGAGGATGCCGAAGGTGCTGGGGACGCCGTAGAGCTTGCGGACCTTGCCGCCTTCGTCGGCGACCAGGGTGAAGGGGAGGCGATGCTTGTCGGCAAAGGCCTTGTGGCGCTCGGCCGAGTCCGAGCTGATGCCCACGACCTCGGCGCCGGCCTCTTTGAAATCTTCGTAGGCGTCGCGGAACGAGCAGGCTTCGGCGGTGCAGCCGGGGGTGTCGTCCTTCGGATAGAAGTAGAGGACGACTGGGCCCTTGCCGAGCAGATCCTGGAGGCGGACGTTGGTGCCGTCCTGCTTGGGGAGCGTGAAATCGGGGGCGATGTCTCCGGCGCGGATTCCCATGCGAGACGGGTAGAGATGGGCCAAGGCGGCGTCAACGGGGTTGGGGCCGTGGGTCGAACAGGCATGGTCGAGGCGCGCGAGCGAGGCGTGGGGCGTCGTGTCGCCGAGGTGGCATGGGTAGGGTGACTCTCGGTGTGGGCGCGCGCGCGGGCCGGTGAGCCAAGGCACGCGGCAAGCCCGCGCGTGGAAGCGCAGCGCCGGGGCACCGCACCATTGCTGCAAATTTCTCTGCGCTGGGAGGCGGCCGATCCCGGAGCGCGCGGCCCCATCCGTTTGATACCTTCGTCGGCCTCGAATGGCCGATCCGAAGCAGAACCCCTCGCTGAGCCTCGATACTCTCGCCTCCGCGCTCGAGGAGAAGCTCGACAACGAGAGCGCCATCCTCGATCTCCTCGTCTCCGCGCTCGGGCGTGGACAAGCGACCGAGGAGCTCTGGAACAAGCTCCATGGAGCGGCCCAACGCGATGATCGGCTGGCCGAGCTGGCGTTTTCGTACGAGCGGCTGAGCCGCGACAAGAAGGTGAAGAGCCTCGCGCCGGCGCAACAAGCCACGGTGCTGGCGCATGCGGGCGCGTTCTTCGCGGACGTCTTCGGTGATACCGACGGCGCCGAAGGATACTTGGAGCGCGCGCTGGCGCTCGCGCCCGGCGATGTGGCGGCGTTCGAGAAGTACGCGGAGATCCTCACGCAGAAGCGGGAGCTGCGTCGGCTCGGGGAGCTGTTCGCGGCGGCGGCGCCGCATCGTGGTGATCGCGCGGCGCAGCTCGAGCTGCTCCGGCGCGGCGTGGATCTGGTGGAGGCCGATCCGGAGCGGGCGCTGCGGCTGAACACGGAGATCCTGCGGCTCGAGCCGAGCGATGCGCGGGCGAAGGGCGCGCTGGCGACGCTGTACGAGAAGACGCATCGGCTCGCGGAGCTCGCCAAACTGCTGGAGCAGATGCTGCTCGCGGAGACGCCCGCGCCGCCGGAAGAGCAGCACGCGACGCGGCTCAAGCTGCTCGGGCTGTACACGGGGCCGCTCGGCGAGATCGATCGGACGGTGCCGCACGTGGAGGAGGTGCTGCGCTTCGATCCGACGCACGAGGGCACGCGGCGCATGGCCGAGGAGTTGCTCGCGAACAAGGCGCTCGCGCCGCGCATGGCGTCGGTGCTGGCGCGCGCGTACGAGGAGACGGGCGAGCCCAACGAAGCGGCGCGGATGCTCGGCATCGAGATCGAGGCGCTGCGCGGGCCGAAGCGCGTGGAGGCGCAGAAGAAGCTGTCGCGCCTGACGCTGGAGCAGCTCGGTGATTTGGAGAAGGCCTTCGCGCTCGACGAGTCCATCGTGCCGGTCAATCCGGCCGACGACGAGGTGCGATCGCGCTTCGTGAAGCTGGCCTCGGCGCTCGACAAGCAGGCCGAGGCGATCCGCGCGCTGACGCGCGCGGCGACCGGCACGCGCGACGCGGCGGTGCGGGCGCGGATCGGCGCGGACATGGGCGATCTGTATCGCGAGCTGGGCGAGCCGAAGAAGGCGCGCAGCGCGTACCAGAGCGTGCTCGATGCGGCCGTCGATGCCGATGCCATGTTGCGGGCGGCGCGGGCGCTGCGCGCGCTCTCGGCGGAGCCGCGCGATCCGAAGGGGCTCGCGGCGGTGCTCTCGAAGCTCGCCGAGGTCGAGCCGGAAGAAGAGGCGCGGCTCGCGGCGCTGTCCGAGCTCGCGACCCTGGCGGAGACGGATCTCGGCGATCCGGCGATGGCCATCGGCGCGTGGGAGCAGCTCGCGACGACACGGTACGCGGAGGAGGCGCTGGGCGCGCTCTCGCGGTTGTACGAAGCGACGGGCGCATACGCGTCGCTGGTGCGCGTGCTCGATCGCATGGCCGAGCGCGACGCGGCGGGCGCGCGCGATCTCGCGTTTCGCGCGGCGGAGCTCAGGGCGACGAAGCTGCCTGATCGGGCGGGCGCGCTTACGGCGTGGCGGGCGTGGGTTGCTCGCTTCGGGGCGACGCGTGACGCGCTCGCGCGGATCATGCCGCTGCTCGAGCACGAGCGTGCGTGGGAGGAGCTCGCGGCCGCGCTCGCGTCGGATGTGGCGCTCGCGTCGGCGGGAGAGCGCGCGCCTTTGTGGGCACGGCTCGGGCAGCTTCGGCTGACGCGGCTCGGTGATGCGGCGGGCGCGCTGGCGGCGCATCGCGAGGCGCTCGCGATCGACGCGAGCGAGCGCACGAGCCGCGCGGCCCTCGAGAAGATGCTCGCGGAAGGGGAGCTGCGGCTCGCGGCGGCCGATGTGCTTTTGCCGATCGCGCGGGCGGAGGATTCCGCGGCGACGGTGGTGCGCGTGCTCGAAGCGCGCGCGGCGCTGCTGCCCGATGCGGGCGCGCGGCTCGCGGCGCTCACCGAGGCGGTGGTGGTCGCGCACGAGAGCCTCGGCGACGCGCGACGAGCGCTGGATTTCGCGGCGCGCGGCTTGCGAGAGGCGCTCGCGCACGGGCTCGACGAGGTGCCGACCTGGATCGATCGCGTGGCGCAGCTCTCGGTCGGCGAGGCTGCGCGGCGCGCGGCGGTGCTGCGCGAAGCGCTGGGGGAGCGCGCCATCGACGGCGAGGTGATCGGGCTGCTCGCGCGGCGCGCGGGCGAAGCGCTGGTGGCGAGCGGCGACGTGGCCTCCGCGCTCGCGGTGCTGCGGCGCGCGCTCGCGTTCGAGCCTTCGTCGCCGGAGCTCCTCGCGCGTGTGGACGATCTCCTGCGCGAGCAGGGGCGCCCGGAGGAGCGGCTCGCGCTCCATCAAGCTGCGCTGGAGAAGGCGGGTGATCTCGCACGGCGGCGCGCGCTGCTCCATGCCATCGGTGCGATCGAGCTGCGCGATCTGGGATCGCCGGCGGCGGCCGCAGCCACGTACCGGCGCGCGCTTGCGGAGGATCCTGCGGATCGGGTCGCGTTCGAGGCGCTGCTCGCGGTGCACGAGAGCACGGGGGCGTGGGAAGACCTCCATGCCGAGCTGGCCTCGGCGCGCGCGCGGGCCGCGGGGGAAGAGCGCGCGGCGCTGCTCCTCCGGATGGCGGAGGTGTCGGCGGCGCGCGGGTGGATCGAGCGCGCGGCCGGGCACTACGCGGAGATCGTCGCGGGCGATGCGGTCGTCGGTGATGACGTGTTGGCCGCGGCCGAGCGCGTGGCGCGCGAGCGTGACGACGTGACGCTGTTGCGCGCGGTGCTGGAGCGTCGCGTGGCTGCGTCCATCGATCCACGCGACGAGGCGGACTGGCTGCTGCGTGTCGGCGATCTCGTGCGCGATCGGATCGGAGACGCGGCGGCGGCGGCGGCGGCGTACCGGCGCGCGGCGGCGGCGGCGGATCTGCTCGCGGAGAGCGCGCTGTCGACGCAGCTCTTCGAGCGGGTGCTCACGGTGACGCCGGAGGATCGCGGCGCGGCGGAGCGGCTCCTCGGTTTGTATCGCGAGGCGGGCGCTTGGGATCGGCTGCCGGACGTGTATGGCGTGCTCCTGCGCACCGCGCCCGATACGGCATCGGCGGCGCGCACGCTGATCGCGTTCGAGGCGCCGGCGCTGCGCGCGGGGGCCGCCGATCGGTTCCTGATGGAGGCCGAGGCGCTGCTCGCGCGCGGTGACGATCTCCCGCGCGACGCGAGGGCGGCCGTGCGATCGGCGCGGGCGCGTGTGCTCTCGCAAGATCCGGCGCGCTTCGCCGAGGTGGTGGCCGCGTATCGCTTGATCTTGGAGGCGAGCGACGACGAGAGCGGCGCGGAGGCGCGGGTCTTCGATGCGTACCTGGAGCGTCGCGGCGCGGAAGCGGCGGCGGAGCGGCGCTGGCTGTTCGCGCATCGCGAGGCGCAGGCGACGGACGGCGAGCGCACGGCGATCCGGCTTGCGTGGGCCGAGGCGGAGCAGACGGTGCTCGGCGATCCGGGGGCGGCGATCGCGCTGTACGAGCGGGTCATCGCGGCCGAGCCCGAGAGCGATGCGGCGCTCGCGGCGCTCTCGCGGCTGCTGCTCGGTCGGGAAGATTTCGCGGGCGCGGCCGAGGCCATCGAGCGACGTCGTGCGCTCTCGTCGGGCAGCGCGCGGACCGCGCTCGATCTGGAGCTCGCCACGTTGCTCCTCGATCGGCTCGACCGCGCGGTGGACGCGCTCGACGCGATCGCGCCGGCGTTGGAGGCGAGCCCGCACGATGCGGCTTTGCGCGCCGTCGTGGAGCGCGCGCTCACCCGGCCGAGCGCGCGCCGTCGCGCGGCCGAGCTGTTCGAGCGCATCGCCGACGCAGCCGCGGATGCGGCCTCGTTCGTGGCGGCGATGGAGGTGCTCCTGGCGACGCCGGGCGACGACGCGGAGCTGCGCGCGGCGCGCCGCGGTTGGTACGAGCGCATCCTCGATCGGCCCGGCCTCGCGCCGGAGCACGCGTTCGACATGGCCGTGCGCGCCGCGGGCGAGCTGCCCGCGGATCTCGCGCTGTGGGATCGGGTCGAGCAGATCGCCCGCGAGCAGCGCGCACCCGAGCGCGTCGCCGGCGCTTATCGCCGCGCGCTCGGCGCCGCCGATCGAGGGGAAGAGGCGTTGCCCGAGGGGCGGCTCGCCGGGCTCTCCGCGGAGGAGATCGAGGAGATCGGACGGCGCGCGGTCGAGTACCACGAGGAGTGGTTCGACGAGCAGGAGACGGTGATCGCGCTGCTCCGGCGCGTGCTCGATCTGGCGCCGGCCTCGACGTGGGCGTTCGAGCGGCTGAAGCTCGTCTACAACCTCGCCGAGCGGTACGACGATCTCTTCGCGCTCTACGACGCCGCCATCGCGCGGGCGGTGGACGCCGATGCGCGCCGCGATCTGCTCGAGGACGCCGCGCTGGCCGCGAAGGATCTCATCAGCGACTCGGCGCGCGCCATTCGCTACTACGAGGAGCTTCTTTCGCTGCGGCACGACGCGCGCACGCGCTCGGCCCTCTCGCGCCTCTACGAGCGTCACGGTCGTCACCGCGAGCTCAGCGTGCTGCTCACGGCCGAGCTGCCCGCGCTCGACGGGGAGACGGCGCAGAAGCAGCGCGCGCGCATCGCGGGCCTGTGGCTCGACGGCGTCGGCGAGGCGGGGCCCGCCGTGGCGATGATCGAAGAGATGCTCGACGCCGAGCCCGCGGGCGAAGCAGTGCAGGCCGCGGCCTTCGAGCTGCTCGAGCGGGTCATGCAACGCACGGCCGAGGCGCCGATGGAGACGCGCGAGGCGCGCCGCCGGGCCGCCGCGCGCCTCAAGGACTGGTATCGCGCGGCGGGGCGTGCCGACGATCTGGTGCGGATGCTGGAGATCGATCTCGACGCCGCGGCGACGCCCGAGGAGCGCGCCGATCGGCTCGCGGCCATCGTGCGCATCCGGCTCGAGACGCTGAACGACGAGGCCGGCGCGTTCGAGGGCCTCGCGGCCCTGGTGACGCTGCGGCCCCAGGCGGCCGATCACCGCGCGACCTTCGTGCGCCTCGCGCAGAAGCTCGGGCGCACGGCGCGGCTCGCCGAAGTGCTCGCGAACGCGGCGGCCTTCGCCGAGGGCGCGGAGAAGATCGCGCTGTTGGTGCAGGCCGCCGAGGTGCTCGACGTGGAGCTCGGTGACGCGGCGCGGGCGATCCCGATCCATCAAGCGATCCTCGCCATTCCGGCGGCCCCCGCGGAGACGCAGCTCGCCACGGCGCATCGGCTCGATGCGCTGCTCGCGGCGGCGGGGCGCGATGCGGAGCGGCCCGTGGTGCTGGAGCGGATCGCTGATCTCGATCCGGACCTCACCGTGCGCCGGGGCGCGCTCTCGGATCTGTCGCGCATCGCTCTCGCTTCGGGCGATGCCGAGCGCGCCGTGCGCGCGTTCCGCGCCATGCTCGACGCGTCTCCCAGCGACGTGGACGCCGAGGAAGGCCTGGCCCGCGCGCTCGAAGAGGCAGGGCGCTTCGTCGAGCTGGTCGAGGTGTTGGCGCAGCGTGCGGCGCGCGCCGACGATGCGCGCGGCCGCGCCGATCGCGAGCGCGTCGCGCGTCTCTACGAGCACCCGATCGGCGACGCTGACAAGGCCATCGAAGCGTGGCTCGAGGTGCGCCGGATCTTCGGGCCCGACGACGCCAGCACGGACGCGCTCTCGTCGCTGCTCGAGCGCGGGCGTCGCTTCGTGGAGCTGATCACGCTGCTCGAGAGCGAGGCCACCGTCACCGAGGGCGCGCGCGCCGCGGACTTGTGGCGCCGCATCGGTGACCTCCAGCGCGAGCACACCCACAACCTCGATGAGGCCGTCGCCGCGTACGATCTCGCGCTGGAGCAGCTCCCCGGCGAGGCCGGCGCGCGCCGCGGGCTGGAAGCGCTGCTCGCCGGGATCGATCCGAGCGCCGAGCCGACACGCCGCGCGCTCGCCGGCGCCGTGCGGTCGCTCGCGAAGGTGTACGCCGGAGCGGATGATTTCGCGGCGCTCATCGGGCTCCTCGAGCCGCGCCTCGCGGTCGCGAAGACCGACGCGGATCGCGTGACCATTCTCGGCGAGACAGCCTCGTTGTTGGAACAGCGGGCCGGTGATGCGGGCGCTGCGTTTGCCGCGATCTCGCGTGCGTTCGCGCTCGTGCCCAGCGACGCGCTCGCGGACCAGTTGATCCGTCTCGCCGGGGTGGCCGATCGCTGGCCCGACGTCGCCGATGCGCTCGCGGGCGGGCTCGTGGTGCGCGCCGCGGTGCCGGCGCCGCTCGCGCGCACGCTGTGGTGGCGCGTGGCCGAGTGGCAGCGCGATCGGCGCGGCGATGCGGCTGCCGCGGAGCGTTCGCTGCGCGAGGCTCTCCTGCTCGATCCCGACAGCATCCCGCTGCTCACGGCGCTCGCCGAAGCGCAGCGCCGCGCGCCGGGGCGCGAGCTGCTCGCCACGCTGCTCCGGCTCACCGAGCTGGAAGGCGGTCCCCTCGATCGCTACCGCGAGGCCGTCGAGATCGCGGAGGGGCCCGTCGGCGACGCGACGCTGGCCCGCACGATCGCGGAGAAGCTGCTCGACGCGGCCGCAGCGCGCTTCCGCGACGACGCTTCGGCAAGCGCGTCTGCGGCGTGGGCGCTCGAAGCGCTCGCGCGGCTCCTGCGCGACGAGGGCCGCGAGGCGCTCGCTGACCTCTTTCTGCGTGGCGCGAAGCTCCCTTTCGAGGCTGGCGAGCGCCGTCGCCTGCGCCTCCGCGCGGCCGAGCTCACGGACGTGGAGGCGATGATCGCCATCTACGAAGAGCTCTTCGCGGAAGAGCCGAGCGACGGTGCGGTGAGCGCGCGGCTCGAAGCGACGTACCGCGAGCTCGGGAGGCTGCCCGCGCTGATCGCCCTTCGCGAGCGGCAGATCGCGGTCGCGCCGGCCGGCGATGGGCGGGCCGAGCTGCGCCTCGATCTGGCGCGGCTCTTCATGGAGACCGGCGATCGCGCGCGCGCCATCGCCACGTTGGAAGAGATCGTCGCGGGCGGTGCGCTGCCGGCCGCGCCCGCCGCGCTGCTCGGCGAGCTCTACGAAGCGGAGGGCCGGCACGCCGCGCTCATCACGCTGTCCGAAGATCGCGCTGCGGCCGCCGAATCCGCGGGCGACAGGACGACGGCGACCGCGCTCTGGATCAAGGCTGCGACGCTCTCCGAAGAGCGGCTCGCCGATCTCGCGCGCGCGGCCGAAGCGCACCGGCGTGCCGCGGCGCTGGGCGCGATCGCCTCCGAAGGAGCCTTGGCGCGGCTGCTCACGGCGCGCGGCGATCATGCCGCCGCCGCCGAGGTCCTCGCGCGCATCTGCGCCCGCACGCCGCCGGAGGCCATCGCCGAGCCGGTGGTGCGCCTCGTCGATGCGCTGCGCGCCGCGGGCAAGCCGGCGGCGGCGCGGACGGAGCTCGAGCGCGCCGTGAAGGTGGCGAAGGACGCGCCCATGCTGCGCGAGCGTCTCGCGTTGCTCTATCGCGAGACGGGGGAGTGGGGCGGGCTCGCCGCGCTCCTCGCCGAGGACGCGGCCCACACATCCGATCGCGCGGTCCGCGCGGCGCGCCTGCGTGAAGCCGCCGAGCTCTACTTGAGCCGCGCGCACGACGGCGCCGCGGCCCTTCCGCTGCTCACGCAGGCCGCGGAGATCGCGCCGGACGACACCGGCGTGCTGCTGCTGCTCGCCTCGGCGCGTCGCGCCGCCGGCGATCACGAGGGCGCCGTCGAGTCGCTGCGCGCGGTGATCGCGGCTTACGGCACGCGCCGCCCCAAGGAGCGCGCGCTCGTGCACTACGAGCTCGCGCTCGTCGCGCTCGGCAAGGGTGAGCGCGAGAAGGCCCTCGGCGAGCTGGACGCGGCTCTGCGCATCGATCCCGCGCACCCGCGCATCCTCTTGGCGCTCGCCCGCCTCTCGTTCGAAGAAGGCCAGCTCGAGCGCGCGGCGCGCACGTACCGCACCCTGCTCCTCGTCGTGCGCCGCCCGCGCGGCGACGAGGCCGACGCGCCCGGCCCCGACGATCCGAGCCGCGCCGAGGTGCTCCTCGAGCTCTCCGAAATCGCGCGCCTGCGCGGCGAGCCCGATCGCGCCGCGGAGCACCTCGAGTCCGCCTTCGAAGCAGCGCGCGAGACCGACGCCGAGCGCGATCGGCTCCTCGCCGCGCTGCGCACGCGGGCTCGCCACGACGTCCTCGCGCGGGCCCTCGACGCGCGGCTCGCCGGCGCCGCAGGCCCCGAGCGCATCGCCGTCCTCGAAGAGCTGGCCTCGCTCTACGAAGAGCACCTCGCGCGCCCCGCCGACGCGCTCGACGCTCGTCTCGCCGCGCTCGCCAGCGCGCCGCCGTCCCCCGAGGCCCTCGCGCGCGCCCTCGATCTCGCGCGCCGATCGTCCCAAATCGAGCGCTGGGTCGCGGCCATCGGCAAGCTGATCGACGCCGAGCGCGACGCAGCCCGCGCGCTCGAATTGCTGCTGCTCCTGGCTTCGGCGCTGGAGCGCGACGCCAAAGACGATGCGCGCGCGGTCGCCGCGCTCGTGCGCGCCGAGGAGATCGTCGGCAGGAGCCGCGGCGCGCTCGTCCCGCGCCTCGCCGAGATCTGGAGCGCGCTCTCCGCCGCGTACGATCGCCTCGGCGACACGATTGCGCAGGAAGCGCTGCTCGGCCGCCGCATCGCCGCGGGCCGCGCCACGCCCGAAGAGACCGCCGATGCGCTCTACCGTCTCGCGGCCCTGCGCCTCCGCCGGCGCGAAGCGGAGTCCGATGGCCTCGCGCTCCTCGATCGAGCCTTCGCCATGGATCCGCAGCCCGATCGCGCCGAGAGCTTGCTCCGCGAGGCGCATGCCGCCGGTGCCGACGGCGTGGCCGTCGGCGGCGCGCTCGCGCACATCGCGCGCCGCACGGGCCGTGATCGCGCCCTCATCGACGCGCTCGTGCTCATCTCCGAGGCCGATCCAGAGACCACCCACACCGACGATCGCCTCGAGCCGCTCCGCGAGGCCGTGGAGATCGCCGAGCGCCTCGCCGACCTCGCGCTCGTCGAGAGCCTCCTGCGCCGCGCGCTCGGTCATGCGCCCATCGTCGGCGACGCCCCGCTCGCCTGGGCCCTCCTCGCGCTCGCCGAGCATCGCGCCACCGCCTCCGATCTCGCCGAGGCCGCCGATCTCAAGGAACGCGCGGCCCGCGGCGCCTCCCCCGATCGCGAGCGCGCCTTGCTGCTCGAGGTCGCCGCCCTCGCGGCCGGCCCGCTCGCCGATCTCGCGCGCGCGGCCCGCGTCTACGAAGAGCTCCGCGCCCGCGAGCCGGCCGAGCACGAGATCTGGCAGCCCCTCGCCGAGGTCTATCGCAAGCTCGACGATCGCCGGCGCCTCGCGGCGCTGCTGGAGGAGACGGCACCTCTCCTCGAAGACGCCACCGAGCGCGCGCGCCTCCGCCTTTCGCGCGCGCGCATGGCCGTCGACGAAGATCAGGAGAAGGCCGTGAGCCTCCTCAAGGAGGTCATCGAAGAGAGCCCCTCCGACGGCGAAGCCGCCACCGTCCTCGCTCATCTGCTCGAAAAGCTCGGCCGTCGCGAAGAGCTCTCCGCGCTCGTGCAGAAGCAGCTCGACGCCGCCAAGGATCGCGAAGATCGGCCCGCCATCGTCGATCTCTCCCTCAAGCTCGGCTCGCTCCTGGAGCAGCAATGGGACGAGCAGGGCGCGCTCGACGTCTATCACGCGGCCCTCGACTGGGACCCGAAGAGCCGCGAGCTGCTCCGTCAAATCGTGCGCCTCGGCATGAGCCGCGACGACTCGCTCGCGCTCGGCGACGCGCTCGATCAGCTCCTCGAGGTCGAGGTCGGTGAAGCCGCCGCCGATCTCTCGCTCCAGCTCGCCGACATCCGCGGCGCGCACGGCGACGCCGAAGGCGCCGCGCGCGCCTTGGAGCAAGGCTGGGCCGCGCGTCCCGGCGACGCCAAGCTCAAGCAGGAGCTCGTCCGCCGCTACACCGAGGCCGGCAAGATCCGCTCGCTCGCCGAGCTCTACGTCCGCGAGGCCGACGCGATCGACGATCGCGCCGCCAAGATCGAGGGCCTCGTCCGCGCCGCCGAGCTGCTCCGCGATCAGGCAAGCGAGCCGGAGGCCGCCGCCGAGATCCTCGCCCGCGCCCTCGATCTCGATCCCAAGAACCGCGATGTCCTCGTCGCCCTCGTCGACGTCTACCGGGGCATGGATCAGCACGCCCGCGCCGTCGACGCCATCGGCAGCGCGCTCGCCGCCGACCCCGCCGACCCCTGGCTCTACCGCGCCCGCGCCGAGCTCCACGATGCGCTCGGCCGGCAGCAGGCCGCGCTCCTCGACATCGAACAAGCCTACGAGAAGAGCGGCGGCGCCTACGCCGACGATCTCGTGACCGCCCTCTCCCGCGCCGCCGAAGCGTGCGCCGCGCGCGCCACGCCCGAAGCACGAGCCACCGAGCGCGGCCTCCGTCTACGCCTCGCCGAGGTCTTGGGGCGTGCCGGCGAGGTCGAGCGCGCCCGCGCCGAGCTCACCGAGCTCACCCGCTCGGATGCCCACGATCGCGCCGCCCTGCGCGCGCTCGCGGCCCTCGAAGAGCGCGCCGAGCACTGGGAGCAAGCGAGCGACGTCTACCATCGCCTCATCGCCCTCGAAGACGGCGACGCGCTCGTCGACACCGCCCTCAAGCTCACCGACGCCAGCGCGCGCGCCGATCGCATCGGCGATGCCCGCGCCGCGCTGGAGCGCGCCGTGCGCGTCGCGCCCGACAGCACCGCCGTGCGCACGCGCCTGCGCGACGTCTACACCGCGACCGGCGCATCACGCGAGCTCGCGGTCCTCCTCCTCGACGACGCCGCGCGCGCCCCCGACGTCCCGGGCCGCTTCGCGCTCCTCGTGCAGGCCGGCCGCTTGCTCCTCGGTGAGAACGAGCCTGGACAAGCCGCCGCCATCCTCGCCGAGGCCAAGGGCCTGCGCCCCGACGATCTCGAAGCCACCCTTCTCCTCGGCGACGCGCTCGCGTCCACCGGCCGCTCGACCGAAGCGCGCGGTGTCCTCGAGTCCGCGGTCGCCGCGCAAAAGGGCCGCCGCTCGAAGCTGCTCGCCGCCGTGCACCGCCGCATCGCGCGCATCGCGCTTTCCGCAGGTGATCGTGCGGCTGCGCTCGCCGCGCTGGGCAAGGCCTTCGACAACGATCCACAGAATGGACAGCTCGCCATGGAGCTCGGCGCCATCGCGGTCGAGCACGACGATCAAGAGCTCGCCACGCGCGCGTTCCGCGCAGTCACGTTGATGAAGAGCGCGCCCACTGGATCGACGGACGGCGTCACCATCCAGCTCCGCGCGGTCGCTTATTACCACCTCGGCCGCATGGCTTATTTGCAGGGCGATCGGCGCAAAGCGCGCCTCATGATCGACAAAGCCGTCGCCGACGATCCCACCCTCGACGCAGCCCGCGCGCTCCTCGATCAGCTCCGCGCGACGTGACCTCGGGCTCCGGATCGGCGGTGAAACCGGCCCATCCGTACGTCACGGGCGACCATCGGAGTGACCACCGCGGGGCGGAGCGGCGCGCCGTCGCACCCGTCGCGAAGCTCCCGTCGTCGCCAAAATCCCCTGGTTTTTATGATGTTTGCGCGTTTCTTCGCCCCCCCGAAGACGCGCGCGCGTCACCTGGGTGCTCACCGCGTGTCCACAAAAAGCGCTGTTTGACCCGTAGATTTCGCTTTCCTTGCCGATCGCGCCGTGTATGGTTGGGCAGTCGCGTGCGCGGCGAGGTGCTGCGCGCGCCGCAGATTCCCGGAGGAAACAATGGCAGCGAAGAAGACGGCGGGGGCCGGTGGGTCCAAGAAGTCGATGAGCAAGAGCGGCCTGATCCAGGCCATCTCGGAGGCGGTCGGCGAGGAGCTGACCAAGAAGCAGGTCCGGACCGTGCTGGAGTCGCTCATCGATGTCGGCCACAAGGAGCTGAAGAAGTCGGGCGTGTTCACGCTCCCCGGCTTCGCGAAGTTCCGCGTCGTGAAGAAGCCCGCCACCAAGGCGCGCCAGGGCATCAACCCCTTCACCAAGCAGCCGCAGACGTTCGCGGCCAAGCCGGCGAGCAAGTCGGTCCGCGCGCGCCCCATCAAGGCGATCAAGGACGCGCTCGCCTGATCCCACGGGATCAGGTGCCCGGCGGCCCGTCACGCTCGACGGTCCCCCGAGCAAAGGATGAACGGCCACGGCAACGTGGCCGTTCGTCGTTTGTGGCCCCATTTCCGTCGAGCGCGCCGCCGCGGACGAAGCCAAACGCTCCATCGTTTGAGCTCAAACCATCCACGCGCCGCACGGGCGTCTCGCAAAGCGAGCTACGCGCGTTCCCCACGCGATACATCGTTTGAGCTCAAACCCTGCAGACGCTGCCTGCTCGTCTCGGCAAACGAGCCGGCGCGCCTATCGTTTGAGCTCAAACCATCTCGCGCCTCGGTCGTCGACGGCAGCGACCGCAGGCCGATGTCATCTCATCGAATCGACACGACGAGCGCGACGTTCCTGGTTGCGTGGATTGCGGAGGAGGGCCGTGAGCGGCCAAGCCGCCCACGACACGGAGAGGAGAGACGTGGTGCGGTGTTCTAAAACGCCTTCTTCTTCCGATAGACCTGTGCGGCCACCGGCCCTCCGCCGGCGCGCGCCTTGAGCAACAGCTTCGCCGGCGCGGGCACGGGGAAGGCCCATTGATAGCAGCTCTGCTTCTCACCCATGTTCACGCGCTCGCCGGGCGTCGTGGACACGAGGAGCGGCGCCTGCGCGGCGTTGGCCATGCTCGGCATGAGGGGCGCGACCAGCGCGCTCGCGTCGCCTTGGAGCACCATCTCCATCTGACCCACGGGCGGCAGCGACTGGCCGATGAACGTGTAGCAGTAGCCTTGCTCCAGCATGATGGTCGGCCCGGTCACCACCTGACCTTCGGCCACCACGCCGCAGACGGGCGCGCCTTCCGGCTTCATCCCGGGCGCTTCGGCGGCGGCGCGGGCTTGGATGCTGGTGGAGGTCGCGAGCATCTGCGCTTGATCGCAGGGCGCGGGCTGCGCGGGCACCGGGGCCACCGCCTGGGGCATCGGCATCGGCGGGGGTGGAGGCGCCGGCGGGGGCGGAGGGTTACAGCCGCTGCAAGCGGCCGTCGCCGCCGCGAGGGCCGCCCAAAGGATGTGCTTCGTCGCCGTCGTCATGAGCCGTCTCGCCTCCCTTGAAGAGTTTCGCTTTCTACATCGACGTGACGAGGACGGCCACGCCTCGCGTGGGCGCGGGCACGATCGCGACAGCGAAATCGTGCCGGCTTCGATGAAAGATCCGCGCGCCTCGTCCATTTGCTGAACGACAGTGGTGGGCCCCCGTCCCGTTGGTTTCGTGCCGCGCCGTCTCGAGACATTGCGTCCGCGCGAGGCCGATGGGAAAGGACGGGAGCCCGTCCCCCGAGGAGGTCGCCGTGCAAAACCCGTTTCGCCCACTCACCCTGACCCCGGTCGTGCTCGCTGCCTTGCTCGCGGCAGGGTGTGAATCGAGCTCGCAGCCGGCTCCCGCATATCCGCAGCAGCCGGGCTACGGGCCGCAGGGGCAACCGGGTCAACCTGGCTATGGCCAGCAACCCGGTTATGGTCAGCCCGGCTACGGCCAACCTGGTTTGGGACAACAACCCGGTTATGGCCCTCCGCCAACACCGGGTTATGGGCAGCAGCCCGGATATGGCCCTCCGCCCGGCGCCATGCCTCCTGGCCAAATGCCTCCTCCCGGCCAGATGCCTCCGCCCGGACAGCAACCTGCGCCGGGTGCGTTGCCGGGCATGCCGGGGCTCCCCGGTCTCCCGGGCATCCCGGGGTTGCCCGGCGCGCAGCCCGCGCCTTCGCCTTCGCCGAGCCCCGCGCCTCCCGGCGCCCAACCTGCGCCTGCGCCTGCGCCGTCCGCGCCCGGTGGCTTTCCGTTCCCGTTCCCGCTCCCCGGCATGCCCGGTGGCAGCCCCGGCGGCGGTGGTGGTCCGGCCCCGGGCAACGTGCCCAGCACCGGCGCGGCGCAACCGATCGATCCCAACTTCGCGAGCGTCGCCACCGTGCCGCTCATGGCCTATTCGCAGCAGGAAGCGCCGGGCATGCAGCGCGAAGGCAACCTCGTCGCCGGCAACTTCCGCGAGGGCCAGACGCTGGAGCAGATGTTCCAGATGCTCCCCGGCCGTTGCTACACGGTGCTCGCCGTCGGCGCCGGCATTCAGCAGGTCGATCTCGCCATCGTCGCCGTGACGCCCATCCCGCAGGCCTCGGGCGTGCTCGCGCAGGCGCAGGGCAATGGATCGAACGCCGCGCTCGGCGGCCGCGGCAACTGCTTCCGTTGGGAGCTGCCCGTCGGCATCAACGCCAAATACGTCATCCGCGCGACGCGCGGCCAAGGCATCGCCGCCGGTCAGCTCTACGTGAAGTGACGCATCGCCCGAAGGGATCCGCGCTCTCCATGCGTGGATCCCTTCACGGCGTGTAGAGCAGATACTTCTTTCTCGACGCAGCGAACGCCTCCATGTCGGCTTGCCAGCCGGCGATGATCCCGTCGATCGGATCGCCGCGCACGACGGCCGCATACGTCGGCTCGTGGCCGATCATCCGGCGCATGCTCGCCGGCTCGAAGTCTTTGGCGTGCAGCCGCAACAACGTCTGCGCGATCGCGAGGCCGAGACGCACGGGCTCGATCTTGGCGCGATCGACGACGCCGATGAGCACGCCCGCGCAGGCCTCGCCCGCGTGCACGCCGCTCTTCGGCGTGAACGAGGTCTCGGCGAAGCGCACGCCGGGGAGGTGCAGATCGGTCAGCGCTTGGGTGAGGCGCGCGGCGTCGACGAAGGGCGCGCCCACTTGCTCGAAGGGGCGCTCGGTGCCGCGGCCCACGCTCACGTTGGTGCCATCGAGGAGCGCGACGCCGGGATAGAGCAGCGCTTCGTCGACGCTGCGCAGGCTCGGGGATGGGCTGACCCACACGAGCCCCGTGCGATCGAACGTCTGCTCGCGGCGCCAACCTTGGAGGCGCACGACGGCGAGATCGGCGCCGATGCTCCGCTCCGCGTTGAAGAGCTGCGCGAGCTCGCCCACCGTCATCCCGTGGCGCAGCGGCAGCCGGTGATACTCCGTGAACGACGCGCGCCCCGCTTCGAGCACCGGACCCTCGACGGCCACGCCGCCCGTCGGGTTCGGTCGATCGAGCACCACGATGCGGAGCTTGTGCTCGGCCGCGGTCTCCATCAGGTAGCCGAGCGTCGTGGGGAACGTGTAGAAGCGCGCGCCCGCGTCCTGCAAATCGAAGACGATGGTGTCGATGCCCGCGAGCTGGGCCTCCGTCGGTCGCATGCGCGCGCCGTAGAGGCTGTAGACGGGCAGGCCCGTGCGCGCGTCGCGGCTGTCGCGGACGCGCCCATCGGCCGCGCCGCGGATGCCGTGCTCGGGGCTGAAGAGGGCGACCAGCGTCACGCCCTCGGCGGCGCGCAGGACATCGATGGTGCTGCGCCCCTCGTGATCGATCCCAGATTGGTTGGTGGTCAAACCAATTTTGCGACCCTTGAGCGAAGCGAAGCCTTCGCGCTCGAGCACGTCGATGCCCGTCAGTACCGCGCCGGCTTTGGCGGGCGGCGCCGTCGGTGGGATCGACGCGGCCGCCTTCGGCGCCTCGGCGCGGACCTTCGCCACGGCGGAGGCGACCTCGCGGCGCAGGCGGCTGACGTCGCCTTTGCCATCGGGATGGAGCCGGCTCGTGAGCAAGACGAGGCCCGTGTCGGTTCCTGGATCGATCCAGATCGACGTGCCCGTGAAGCCCGTGTGCCCGTAGCCGTTCCCGCCGGTGAAGCCGGGCCGCACGTCCCAGCCGAGCGTGCGTTGCGTGCCGCCGGGCAGCTCGTGCGGCGCGATCATGCGCTGCAACGCCGTCGGGCTCAGCACCTCGGTGTCCGCGCCGCGGCCGCGGGCGAGGAGCATGGTCACGAAGCGCGCGAGATCGGGCGCGGTGGAGAAGAGCCCCGCGTGGCCGGCCACGCCGCCGAGGAAGTGCGCGCGTGGATCGTGGACCACGCCTTGGAGCATCGTGCCGTCGCGGGGCTCGGTGGGCGCGGCGCGCGCGCGGAGCGCGGGGCTCGGGTTGAAGCTCGTGTCGCGCATCCCGAGCGGCGCGAAGAGGTGCTCGCGCGCGAACACGTCGAGCGGCTCGCCCGAGACCTTCTCGACGATCGCGCCGAGGACGACGTAGCCCACGTCGCTGTACGCGAAGCGCTCGCCGGGCTCGCTCACGAGCGGGAGATCGTCGATGCGCCCCAGCGCGTACGTGCGGCCCGGCTTGTAGTCGATGATGGAGTTGTCGGCGACGAGCCCGCTCGTGTGGAGGAGGAGCTCTTCGATGGTGATGCGATCCTTGCCGTGCTTGCCGAACGACGGCAGGTGCTTCACGACCGGATCGGAGAGCCGCAACGATCCTCGCTCGGCCAGCAGATGAATGCAGGGCGCGGTGACGACGGCCTTGGTGAGCGACGCGAGATCGAACACCGTGTCGGCCGTCATGATCCGCTCTTCGGGATCCACGCTGCGCAGGCCGTACGCCTTTTGAAAGACCACCCGCCCGCCGTGCACCACGGCGGCCACGAGGCCGCGCACCTCTTCACGCGCGATCGCACCCGCTGCGGCCGCGTCGATCGTTCCTGCATCGACCACGATCTTCGCGCCCGCATCGACCTCCGCCGCAGCGCTCGCGGTGGGCGCGCTCTCTGCCGATGAGGCGCTTGCCGTGGGCGCGCCTTCGGCCGGTGCGGCGCTCGCGGTCACCGCAGCGACCGTGACCGCCGTCGCGGTGGAGGTAGCCTCGGGTGCGGCATCGGCAGGCCCGGTGCCTTCGACGGAAGGCCGCGAGCAGGCAGCGGTGAGGAGGGCGACAGCGACGGCGAGCGCGCGCATGGGCTCGCGGCAACGCGCGAGCCTGCGCTCTTCGTCCCTGGTTTCGGATCGCGGGCTCACGGCCGGCGATTCGGCATCGAACCTATGTGCGTCACCCGGGGTTCTTTTCCAGGTGATCGCCGTACTGGTCGCGCAGCTTGGTCTTGAGGAACTTGCCGGTGGAGGTGCGCGGGATCTGCTTCACGAAGACGTAGTCGTCGGGCAGCCAGAACTTGGCGAAGCGCTCGCCGAGGTGCGTGCCCAGCTCTTCCTTCGTCGCCGTCTTGCCTTCCTTGAAGACCACCGCGGCCAGCGGGCGCTCGCTCCACTTGGGATGGCGCGCCGCGAAGACGGCGGCCTCCAGCACGGCGGGGTGGCTCATGAGCGCGTTCTCGAGGGCCACGGAGCTGATCCACTCGCCGCCGGATTTGATGACGTCCTTCGAGCGATCGGTGATGCGCACGTAGCCCTCGGCGTCGATCGTGACCACGTCGCCGGTCTTGAACCAACCGTCGGGCGTCCACTTCCCTTCGCCTTCGCCGCCGAGGTACGACGCGGCCACGAAGGGCCCGCGCACTTCGAGCTCGCCCATCATCTCGCCGTCCCAAGGCAGCGTCTTGCCGTCCTCGCCGACGTGGCGCTGCTCGACGAAAGCCACGGGATAGCCCTGCGACGCGCGCAGCGAGAGCTCGGTCGCGTCGTCGCTGGTCCTGAGGTGGTGCTTCACGCGCGCCAGCGTGCCGAGCGGGTTCATCTCCGTCATGCCCCAAGCGTGCGTGATCTGGATCCCGTGACGCTTCTGGAAGCCCTCGATCATCGCGGGAGGCGCGGCCGATCCGCCCACGAGCATCGAGCGGATGGAGGAGAGATCCCAGCCCTTCGGATCGCGATCCAACATCGCCAGGATGCCGAGCCAGATGGTGGGCACGCCGCCGGCGAGCGTCACCTTCTCGGCGGCCATGAGGTCGAGCAGGCTCTGCGGATCGAGGTGCGGGCCCGGGAACACGAGCTTGCTCCCGCACGCGACGGCCGACATCGGCAGGCCCCACGCGTTGGCGTGGAACATCGGCACCACGGGCAGCACCGTGTCGCCCTGGCCGATGGCCGCCGTGTCCGCCATGCAGAGCACGAGCGAGTGGAGCACGCACGATCGATGGCTGTAGACGACGCCCTTCGGGTTCCCCGTCGTGCCGGACGTGTAACAGATCATCGCCGCCGATCGCTCGTCGAGCTCGGGCCAAGCGAACGTGTCGGGCTCCTTCGCGAGCAGCGTCTCGTAGTCGAGCGCGTGGCCGGGGACGGGAGGCGCGCCGGGCGCGGGGCTCTCGTCGTCGAAGACCACCACCTTCTCGAAGGTGCGCACGTGCGGCGCGATCGCTTGGTAGAGCGGGAGGAGCGAGCGATCCACGAAGAGCACCCGATCCTCCGCGTGGTTCGCGATGTACGCGATCTCGGTCGGGTGCAGGCGCAGGTTCAGCGTGTGGAGCACGGCGCCGGAGGCGGGGACGCCGAGGTAGAGCTCGAGGTGGCGCGCGTGGTTCCACGCCAGCGTGGCCACGCGATCGCCGGGGCGGATGCCCATGCGCGCGAGCGCGCCGGCGAGCTTGGCCGTGCGCTTGATCATCGCCTCGTAGGTGGTGCGATGGAGCGAGCGATCCGGGAGGCGGCTCACGATCTCCGTGCGACCGAACAGCGTGCGGGCGCGCTCGATGAAGTGGGTCACCGTGAGCGGGAAATCCATCATTCGACCAGGCATCATGGGCGCACCCCTCTCTCGATTTCTGGCGAGCCGGCGGCCGCCGCGGCCGATGATACGTCGACCCGCGTGAACCCGGATGCTCGTAATGCGGTAGAGTCGCCGCCATGCGTGACAAGGCGGAGGTGGTGATCGTCGGCGCCGGGATCATGGGCCTGTCGATCGCCTACAACCTCGCAAAGAACCACGGCATCACCGACGTCGTCGTGGTCGACAAGAGCTACCTCTGCGGCGGCGCGAGCGGGCGCAACGGCGGCGGGGTGCGGGCCCAGTTCTCCAGCGAGGAGAACATCCGCCTCATGCAAGAGAGCATCCGCATCTGCCGGGATTTCGCGCGTGAGCTGCGCATCAACGTCTGGTTCCGTCAGGGCGGCTACCTCTTCCTCGTCCGCAGCGAGGCCGGCCGGCGCACGCTCGAGAAGAGCGTCGCCATTCAGAACGAGTGCGGCCTCAAGACGCGCATGCTCACGCCCAAGGAGGCGCAGAAGATCGTCCCCGAGCTCGACATCGAGGGCGTCGTGGCCGCGAGCTACAACCACGAGGACGGCGTCGTCTTCCCGTGGCCGTTCGTGTGGGGCTATGCGCAGGGCGCGGAGAAGCTCGGCGTCGACATCGCTCCCTTCACCGACGTCGTGGGCTTCCGCACCACGGGCAAGCGCATCGACGCGGTCGTCACCGACAAGGGCGAGATCCGCACGCACCGGGTGGTGAACGCGGCCGGCGCGTGGAGCCCCGAGATTGCGCGCCTCCTCGGCGTCGAGCTGCCCAATCACCCCCACCGTCACGAGATCTGCTCCACCGAGCCGCTCAAGCTTTGGCTCAAGCCCCTCGTCGCCGATCTCTCCAACGGGCTCTACTTCTCGCAGTCGATGCGCGGCGAGATCGTGGGCGGCATCAGCAACGAGCAGGTCCCGCCCGGGCTCGACATGGGATCGAGCCATCGCTTCCTCGGCCTCTACGCGCGGGCCCTCGTGAAGACCGCGCCCATCCTCGGCCGGGTGAAGGTGCTGCGCCAGTGGGCCGGTTGCTACGACCTCACGCCCGACGCGAACCCCATCGTCGGCCGCGTCGACGACGTCGAGAACTTCTACCAAGCCTCCGGCTTCATGGGCCACGGCTTCATGATGGCGCCCGTGATGGGCCGCCTCATCGCCGAGCACATCGCCAAGCAGATCGACACGCCGCTCTTCGAACGGTGGAACCTGCGCCGCTTCAAGGAAGGGCGGTTGCTCTCCGAAGCGATGATCATCGGCTGAGCGGACCGCGATCCTTCGCCGCGATGCGCGGAAGGGAAGGCGCCTTTGGCTCGTCCGCGTCTCGCGATGAAGACGACGCGCGTGATCGGGCTTGCTCCGCGCAGGGCACTGCGTAGCGTGGATCGAAGGCTTCGAGTGCGAACGAGGAGGCGAGGATGCGTGCCAAGGTACAGCCCGTCCCGGTCAACGTTGCTGTCGGCGTCCGCGCCACCGTTTCGAGCGTGCGCACCACGCAACCGACGGTCGCGGCGCTCGCATCGACGAGGCGCGAAATCTCGCCGATACGCGGCGCTGCTTCACGCGATGGCGTCGAGCGCCGTCCGGTGCCGGGCTTCTCTCCGGAGAGCGTTCAAGAGGCGGCGCAGATGGGGGTCGGCGGGGCGGGCGCGGCGCTCCCTCATCTCGATGCGATTCAGAGATCGTTCGGCCGACACGACATCTCGCGCGTCCAGGCGCACCTCGGTGTCGCGGCGTCGAGAGGTGCGCGCGCCATGGGGGCGGAGGCCTTCGCCACCGGCGACCACGTCGCGTTCGCGCGTCCACCGAGCCTGCGTGTCGCGGCGCACGAGGCGGCGCACATCGTCCAACAGCGAAGCGGCGTCTCGGTCCACGGAGGCGTGGGCCGCGCGGGAGACACGTACGAGCGCCACGCCGACGCCGTCGCCGACCTCGTGGTCCAGGGCCGCTCCGCCGAAGTGCTCCTCGGCGAGCATGGCGCTCCGGCTGCGCAAAGGCCCGGCTCCGCGCCGGTCGTGCAGCGCATCCTGACGATCGGCAGCAACTTCAAAACCATCCATCGTCCGGAGGACATCGCCGACGACCTCTCGGCGCGAGAGTCGGACGTCATCCAAGAGATGATTGATGCGGCGGAGAACCACAACTTCCCCAGCAAGGCAGCCGTCCGGGCAGCGATCGGCGAGGCGAAGGCGCTGAAGGACGTGGATTCCGCAGCTGTCGACATGGATCTGGATCTCCGCCCCGACGCCGCCAAGCCTGCTGGCTTCTACAAACCCATGATGTCGTCGAAGGGGTTCACGGTCCATCGGAGCGATGAGCACGAGTACCCGGACGCGCCGCTGGACATCGTCTCGGGGTGGGGCAGCTCCGCGAAGAAGGTCGTCGACGGGCGCGATCGCGAGGACATGACGGACGCGCACACGAAGATGATGCTCGGCTCGAAGCAGACCGCGCCGACCGCGCAACACGAGCTCATGAAGGGCCTGCAGAAGAAGGGGCAGAAGCTCGAGATGCAGGCGAACAACGTCGCGCGTGCTCACAAGCTCGCCGACAGCTCCATCTACGCAATCATGTACGCGATGGGCGTGACGTGCGCGAATTCGGGGGCGTTGTCGTCGAGCCACAAGGGCGCCATCGCGGTGTTCGCCGACGCTCTGGGTGTGGACGGCGATACGGCGGTCGACCACGTCGAGACGATTGCTGCTGCCATGGGCACCGGCGACGAGCGGGAGATCAGCCGTTGTGTCAACGCCGCGGTCGCCGAGATGTCCTTCAACGATCCCAACCTCCGCTTCGGGTATGCCGACGTCAACACGGTGATCCTCTACGGCTTCGATCCCAATGTCGACGCCGGCGGCGACGTGACCCCGAAGAGCAAGATGATCGCGAAAGCGACGCTCGGGCTCGCCAAGGTCAAGCTCATCGCGGTCGAGATCGCCAAGGCCGCGACGACGCAGGTCGAATCGAAAAAGACCGGCAAACTGCTCACGTCGTCCCGTCCCGACACCCATCCCGTTTGAACCGTCGACGCAGTGCGCGGCTGCGTGTCGAGCCCCGCGGGAGCCTCGCGTCACTCCGTAGCCCAGGCCACGTCAGCCTCGATTCCCACGCGCTCCCCCGGGTTCTGGTATCCTCCTTCGCCTCGTGGGCGAGCTCGTCCTCATCACCGGCACCTCCAGTGGCATCGGCCTCTCGGCGGCGATCGAGTGCGCCGCGGCTGGGCACGACGTCGTCGCCACCATGCGGCACCTCGATCGGCGCAAGGCGCTGGAGGAAGCGGCGAAGGCGCGCGGGGTCACGGTCGCCGTCGAGCAGCTCGACGTCACCTCGCCGGGCGTGGGGGCCAAGGTCCGCGAGCTGATCCTCAAGTACGGGCCGTTCTACGCGCTCGTCAACAATGCGGGCATCGCGGTGGGCGGCGCCTTCGAGGAGCAGTCGGAGAACGAGGTCCGCGAGCAGTTCGAGACCAACGTCTTCGGCCTCATGGCGGTCACGCGCGCCGTGCTCCCGTCGATGCGGGCCACGCAGCGCGGGCGCATCATCAACGTGTCGAGCCTCTCGGGGCGGGTCGCGTTTCCGTTGCTCTCGGCGTACGCCGCGACCAAGCACGCCGTCGAAGGGTTCAGCGAGTCCCTGCGTTGGGAGCTCGAGCCTTTCGGGATCGACGTCTGCTTGGTGGAGCCCGGTACGTTCAAGACGCCCGTGTTCGTGAGCAAAGACCGGCGGGCCGCGGGCACGGTGGCCGACGGCTCGTACCGCGCCCTCAACGAGGCGATGGAGAGGCTCCTCACGGAGGAAGCGGGCAAGGAGCGGCCCCCGGATCAAGCCGGCCCGGCCATCGCGCGGCTCGTGGCCGAGCCCTCGCCCCGGTTTCGCACGCTGGTCGGCATCGACGCCCGCACGCTCGTCACGCTGCGTCGAATGGTGCCTGACCGTTTGTTCGCGAGTGGCATCCGCCGGCTGATGCAGCTCCCGCGCTCGCGTTGACAGCCTTCGCGCACGCGAATACTGTCGCGACGCCGCCAGAAACCGGTACCGCCCCGCGCCCCGTCGCTCGACTGCGCGGCGTGGCAGGCGCGGCGACGGTGCCGGGAGCGGGGGCCGTCATCCAACGAGCCGTCATCGAACGAACAGATCGGCGCCGCTCCATACCGTTAGCCGCATTGCTCCGCGCAACGCTCAGACCATCGGAGGAAACCATGTTCCGCATCGCTCACCGCATCGCGCCGTTGCTGTCGTCGTTCCTCATCGGCACTGCAACGATCGCGGGGGGCGTCGCGGGGGTGACCCTCGCCGGCGCCACGCTCACCGGCTGCGCCGATGAGAACGACCCCGCGACCTGGGTCAAGCGCCTCGACGACCCCGCGACGCGCGTGCAAGCCGTCACCCGTCTCGTGCAGTTCTACGAAGACAAGATGACGAAGGACAAGGGCGACCGGAACGGGCCCGAGGTCAAGCCGCTGCTCGCCACGATCATCGAGCCGATGACGCAGCGCTGCGTGGCCGGCGAGATGGATGAGCGCACCACCTCGAAGCTGGTCAAGTTCCTCTCCGACACGCGCGATCCCAAGGCCGAGCCCTGCTTCATCAAGGTCCTGAAGGAGTACAAGCCCGACTCCACGGAGGACGATCTCCGCTCCGTCTCCCGCGCGGTCGGCGCCATGAAGCTGAAGAGCGCCGCCGGCCCGCTGATGGAGGCCTTCACCAAGCTCCGCGCCTCGAAGCCCAAGGCGCAGTCGACCTACCGCGACGTCTATGACGCGATGGTCTCGCTCTCCGATCCGAGCTGGGAGACGCAGCTCATCACGCTCCTCGGCCACGCCATCGACGAGAAGGACAAGAACGCCTTCACGGACGAGATGTTCTGGCAGCAGACGGCGGCCGTCGTCCTCGGCAACCTGAAGAGCGCGAACGCGGTCAAGCCGCTCATCAAGCTGCTCCTCGCGCCGGCCAAGGCCTCGGCGCACATCGACGCGATCCTCGCGCTCGTGAAGATCGGCAAGCCCGCCATCGGCCCGACGGTCTCGCTCCTCAAGGGTGAGGAGAAGGACCTCGTCGACTTCTCGAAGGGCGAGGCCCTCAAGGCCGCCGCCGCCTCCGGTGACAAGAACGCCGAGAAGGCCGCGAGCACCGCGTACGTCGCCACGGCCGCGCTCATCCTCGCCACCATCGGCCGCGACGAAGCGGCCGCCTCGCTCATCGAGGTCCTCGGCAAGACGGACGACAACGTCGCCAAGGCCATCATGGCGCGCGAGCTCACGAAGCTCCCGCGGAGCCCGCAGGTCCTCCAGGCCTTCGAGACCACCGTCGAGAAGCTCCCCATCGCGCTCTCGATCCCGAACTCCCGCGGCGGCGCGCGCGAGATCCTCCTCGACAAGGCGGCCGACTTCTACGACGCCAGCATCGTCCCCTGGGTCCTGAAGACCTTGAAGGAGATGAAGGGCTCCGAGGAAGACCTCGCTCCCATCCGCGAGGCGGCGTTCGGCGGCATGATGAAGGTCATGAAGCAGGACCAGATCAAGCTCGTCGAGGAGGTCGCGGCGATGAAGTCCGGCGACGGCACCGTCGGCAAGGGCTTCGCCAAGGAGTTCACCGCGGCGAAGGAGCTGGTCAACAACTGCGGCGACAAGGTCGAGTGTTACCTGAAGAAGGTCGGCGAGCCGGTCACCGATGCCACGCAGTTCGCCGCCATCAAGGCGGCCTACATGGTCGGCGTCCTCGGCGACGCGGGCGCGGCCAAGAAGGTCGTCGACATGTTCCCGAAGATGAGCCACCCGGCCGTGCGCTTCGCTTCGATCACGGCGGTCGACTCCCTCCTTCCCAAGGGCGACGCGGCCATCTCCGGCCAGCTCCAGAAGATGATCGACGACGCCGTCGAGAAGAAGGATCAGGAGAAGATCAAGCTGAACAGCCCGGTGAAGACGGTCGTCTACCGCCTCAACGCGCGCGCGCAGTGACGTGACGATGGGGCCGCGAGCGGCCCGTCGGGCTCACGATGGGGCCGCAAGCGGCCCCAAGCCCGGGCCGGCAAAGCCGGCCCAAGTTCGCCCAAGTTCATGATGGGGCCGCAGCCAGCGGCCCCAACCCCAGCCCAGACAATCCGTAGGCCGCAACGGCCCGACGTGCGGAAGAAGTAGAAACACCGAACATGCTCCTCCTCGAGGTCACGCAGGGGCTCGCCGCGGGGCGGATCTTCGAGCTCGGCGGCGACGTGGTGCGGATCGGGCGTGCGCCTGGGAACGACGTGGTCCTCGAGGACATGCACGTCTCCGGGGAGCACGCCCGCGTGGTGATCGAGCCGGGGCGGGTGACGCTCACCGATCTGCGATCCACCAACGGCACCACCGTCGTTCGCGGCGACGAGCGCCAACGGCTCGCGGGTGATGCCTCCAGCCTTGAGCTGGAGACGGGCGACGTGCTCGAGCTGGGCAGCGGCGACGGCGTGACCACGCTGCGGGTCACCATCACCGACGAAGCCGAGGCCGCGCACATCGTCTCGCTCCGCCGCCTCGACGAGGTGGAGCCCGCGGCCGCCAAGATCGAGCGCGATCCCGGGGCGCTGAGCCGCCTCTACACCGCGCAGAAGCGCATCCTCGCGGCCACGGATCTCGATCAAGTCTTGATCGAGGTCGCCGACGCCGCGCTCTTCCTCGTCCCCTCCGCGACGCACGTGACCATCGTCCTCCGCGACGACGAGCAGGGCACCGATCGCACAGCCGCCGCCTTCGTCCCGGTGATGACGCGCGTGCGCCTCCCGAGCGGCGAGAGCGGCCCGCCCGGCGGCCCCGTGCCCATCACGCGCAGCATCTATCGCCGCGTCGTGAAGGAGCGCGCCGCCGTCCTCGCCGCCGACGCGCCGAGCGAAGTGGGCAACACCGAATCGCTCCTCGGCGCCTCCATCCGCAGCACCATCGGCGTGCCGCTGTGGAAGGGCGAAGAGATCATCGGCGTCCTCCAAGCCGACAACCGCAACGCGCCCGGCACCTTGAACGCGGGCGACGTGGAAGAGCTCTTGGTCCTCGCGGCCGGCGCCTCGCTCGCGGTCGCCAACGCGCGGCTCATCAAGCGCCTCGTCACCGCGGAAGATCGGCTCCAGAAGGAGAACAACTTCCTCAAGGGCCGCGAGGAGAAGCGGCGCAACGCGGCCGTCGAGATCATCGGCAAGAGCGAGGCGATGCGTCGTGTGGTCGGGCAGCTCGACAAGGTCGTCGACACCCGCGTCACCGTGCTCGTCGAAGGCGAGACGGGCACGGGCAAGGAGCTCATCGCGGCCGCCGTGCACTACCGCTCGCGCCGTCGCGACAAGCTCTTCGTCGCGCAGAACTGCGCGGCCCTCGCCGAGAGCCTCCTCGAGAGCGAGCTCTTCGGCCACAAGAAGGGCAGCTTCACGGGCGCGACCGAAGAGAAGAAGGGCCTCTTCGAGATCGCCGACGGCGGCACCCTCTTCCTCGACGAGATCACCGAGACCCCGCTCTCGCTCCAGTCGAAGCTCCTCCGCGCGCTGCAGGAAGGCGAGATTCGCCCCGTGGGCGCGACCTCGCCGAAGCACGTCAACGTGCGCATCGTCGCGGCCACCAACCGGAACCTCGAAGAAGAGGTCGCCCGCGGCCGTTTCCGCGAAGATCTCTACTACCGCCTCAAGGTCTTCCCCCTCCGCCTCCCGCCGCTCCGCGAGCGCCGCGAGGACATCCCGCTCCTCGCCACGCACTTCCTCGCCCGCTACGCCGAAGAGATCGGCAAGCCCGCCGGCGGCATCACCCAGCAGGCGATGGAATTGATGATGAGCTACAACTGGCCCGGCAACGTCCGCGAGCTGCAAAACGAGGTGCAGCGCCTCGTCATCCAGCTCGAGCCCGGCGCCTTCGCCACCCCGGAGCTCTTGTCTCCGCGCATTCGTCAGGTCGAAGGCCTCGTCATGCGCGCCGGCGTCACCAAGGGGACGCTGAAGGACATGATGGACGCCGTGGAGAAGTACTTCCTCCTCGAGTCCCTGCGCGAGCACAACAACAACAAGACCAACTCCGCGAAGACGCTCGGCATCACCCGCGAAGGCCTGCACAAGAAGCTGCGCCAGTACGGGATCTGAGCGCGTGCCCGAGCGGGCTGCTCGATCGGATTTCAACGCAAAGGCGCAGAGACGCAGAGACGCAAAAAGGCGCGGAGGGTCACCTCCCCGCGCCTTTGGTGTCTTCGTCTTTCTCGCGCCTCTCGCTGAGGCGAGCACGGCGACAGCCGCTCATTCTCCGCAGCTCAGAACCCTCGGGCCGGCATGCTCGCATCGCGCTGCAGCCAGTTGTCCTCGGGGTAGTGGGCGCTCGCTTCGATCGCGTGCAGCGCGTAGGCGTGCCGTGATCGATCGGAGGTGTTGGCGCCGCTCAGGTGGGGAAGCAGGCCGTGGAGCACCACGAGGGTTCCCTTCTTCGCTTCGAGCGGCACGTAGCCGTTCTCTTTGGCGAACGCGGGCCACGCGGAATCATCGATGACGTCGGTGCGCACGCGATCGTTGCCGGCGCGGCGGAACCGCGCCTTGAGGCCGGCGCGGTGGCCGCCGGGCAGGGCCCACATGGCGCCGTTCTCGATGGTCGCGTCTTCGAGCGCGAACCAGAAGCCGACGACGCTGATCGGGTCCGTGTAGAGGTACGTCGCGTCCTGGTGGCACACGACCTCGCCGCCGATGTGCGGCTGCTTGAAGATGTACATCGACTGCATCAAGCGCGGCGCGCGCATGCCCACGTCGCGCGCCACCGCGGCGAGCGCGGGCGTGCGCGAGAAGGACGCGAAGGTCGCGTCGAGATCGTGGAGCGCGTGCCCGATCTTGTTGATGCTGAGGGCCTTGTCCTGCCTGAGCTGCCCGCGCTCGTCGAACGCGCCCGCCTCGAAGAAGAAGCGGACGGTGTCGCCCGAGCCCAGGAAATACGCGTCCGTCGTGCGCGACTGCGCGTCGCCGGAGACGAAGATGGAGGCCACGTCCGGCGGATCGAAGGCGGCCACGAGCTCGCGGGCGCGCGCCATGAGCGCGTCGCAGGCTTCGGGCGAGGCGAAGCCTTCGAGCACGAGGAAGCCGTCGCGGTCGTACCGCGTGCGCTGTTCTTCGGTGATGCGGGGAGGGGAGGGCGGCGCGTTCGCCATGCTGGGCAACTAGCCCGGCGGCGGAGCGGCGGCGAGGGAGAGATGACGCGGGCTACTTGCCTTCCTTCGTCGCGGCCTTCTCCTTCTTCTTCTTCTGCTTCTCCTTGGTGGAGAGCTTGGGCTTGTTCGTCTTCGCTTGCTTCTCGGCACCCTTCGGCATGGCCATCTCTCCTTCGGAGCCGCCGCGATCGCACCGCGCGTCGCGAGCGGCGCGCTCATCATACGCGGCCCGCGCGCACAAGTTTACGGGACCGATGACGACGTCCCACGATTTCGTGTCGCTGGGCCTCACCGCGAGGCGGTGACGCGAGGGGCGTGTGTGTTTCCCGATGCGATGAACGGCGGCCGCGGTCTGCCGACGAGGGCTCCACCTAAGGCAAGTAGGGATCGATCTCGTCGCTGGCCGCTTCGTCGTGGTGGGCGTTGTGCTCTTCCTCGGAGGAGGCTTTGGGGTGGGCGCCGACATCCTGCGGCGGGAGCACGGCCGTCTCGGACTGCTCCGCGGGCGGCGGCCAACGCGTCACGTAGTTCGGCGCGTCGCCCGGGCCCGACGTGTCGATCCACGTCACCGTCCCGGTGCCCGGGTTGCGCACGTCGACGTGGATGAACGAGCTGTTGGGATAGTACCCGCAGCCCGTGTCGCGCAGCGTCTTGCAGAATGCCACGAGCTCCTCGTTCGTCACCCCGGCCACCCGCAGATCGAGCGCGCGCCCGAGCTGATGGAGGCTCCCTCGGCTCTGCGGGCGGTAGCCGCTCACCAGCGAGATCGGCCGGTTGGGGAAGTGCTTCGCGATGGCCGCGACGCGCGTCAGCAGGCCCTTGTCGAGCAGCTTCACCCCCGGTGCGATCTCGACGGCCGCCTTCGCCGGATCGAGCGTCGCCTTGCCCGAAGGATCGGCGATGCCCGCGAGCTCGGGCGCTTTGCGCGAGCCCTTGGAGAGCGTCGCGCTCGCGGTCTTCGCGTGCTTCGCGGCCGCGACGTGCGTCGGCTTGGCCGCGCCCCAAGGCCGCGCGAGCACGCTGAGCGCCTCGTCGGCCTTGTCGAGCGGCTTGTCATGGCAGTCCACGAGGGTGAGGCTCTGCCCCTCGAGGCCGCCCCGATCGATCATGATCGGCGTGCCGGCGCAGCGTCGCCGTGGCGCGTCGGAGTCGCCCTTCTTCGCGACCGCCTTCTTCTTCGCGCCGGCGCTGCGCGAGGCGGTCTTCTTCGACTTCTTCCCCTTGGAAGCGGACGCGTGCGCCTTCGCCTCGGGCTTGGCCTGGGCCTCCTCCGGCTTCGCCTCGGGCTTGTCGTTCTTCTCGGCCTTCTTGGCGCTCTTCTTCGCCGACGAGGCCTTCTTCGCCTTCTTCGACTCCGACTTCGCGGGCGCCTTGCTCTCCTTGTCCGCGGCGGGCGCGTCCGTGCTCTTCGCCTTCTCGGCGAGGGCCGAGGCCGGAACGAGGGTGGGGATCGCGGCGGCCACGAGCGCCGCCAGAGCGGAAAGGACCGATCGCTTGAAATCACCGTTCTGACGGCTCTGCATGACGAAATTGCCTCCTCTTTGGATCCGCCGCCGAGACGTGGCGGACGGAGGCGGCGGCGGGCCTGCCCCGTCCCGGCCGGGCGGGAGGCGAGCGCGCACGTCCGGCGACGTCGGATTTCGCAGGGCGAAACGACGGCCGGACGCTCGCGGCCGCGGTAGGCCGAACGGACGGAGGGCGGGGTGCCGAGCCTGTGCCGGCGCCTTTCCGCGCCCACGGTTGTCACAAGGGCCGCATCTTGGCCCAATTTTGTGCGGCTTCTCGGCGAGCCTGTGGTAGACGAGGAGCATCCGTGCAGCGGCGCCGATACGGCTCGCTGCGGGACGATGGGGCCGCAACAGGCTCCGCGTGGGCAGCCGATGGCGCCTGCGTCGGCGGGGTCGATGCAGGTTCCTGATGCTCCCGAGGCCCGAGGGCCTCGTCCAGGTCTCGCGGATCTCCTGTGGGACCAACCTCGGGGCCGGCACGTCCGGCGCCGTTCTGCCCTTCGGGGCGCGCAGATCACGCACACCTCTCCGTCCCTCTCCCGGCCATGCTTCCGCGGCTCCACACTCGATCGCGGCTCGTTGTGAGCAGCTTCCCAGGCAGCTCCCTGGGCGGTCTTTCGAGCAGCGGCGGACGCTCTCCGACCCACGTCACGCGCGCGAGCCACGCCATGCGGGCGCGCGCGAGGTAGCAGCAAGGACAGTCGTTGTATGCGGCGTACACGCAAGGACGCGACCAAGGTCTGGCACAATCCCGACATTCACACGGTCACCCGGCGCAGCGGGACGGGAGGAGGCGGAGGCAGCGCGCCGCGCGCCCCCGTCGAGAGCGCGGAGGATCGACGCCACGCGAAGCAGCATCGCGCCGCGCTCGAGGCGCTCTTCGCGCCCAAGCGCGAGCCCGAGGCCGACGACGCCAAGGCCAAGAACGGCGCTCCTTCCAAGGCCTCCGGCCGCATCGTCCTCGCGCCGCCCCCGCAGACGGACTCGCGCGCGGCCGAGCGGCAGAAGCTCCTCAGTCGCCTCCTCGTCGCCGAGGGCCGCCCCGGCGTCTCCAAGGCGGCCGACGCCTTCCTCGCGGCGGGCTTCACCTTCCCCGAAGAGCAGGACGTCTATCTCCAGCTCCTCGAGCACGCGCGTGAAGAGCACGTGCGCGGCGCCATCGATCGCCTCGACACCATCCTCGCGGGCGAGCTGCCCAAGCGTCGCGCCGTGCTCGAGTCGCGCCTCCGCCGCATCGAGCAGTTCGCCGAAGACGAAGAGACCCGCGAGGCCGCCGCCCGCCTGCGCCGTCGCGTGAGCGGCCGCCCCCAGAGCTCCCCGATCGAGCCGCAATGACCACCCGCGCCCCCCTCCAGACTGCGAAAGCGCCGGCCCCGCCCGCCCCGGCGAAGGCCGCTGCCCCGGCCCTCTCCCGCGCCGACTTCGAAGCCGAGCTCCGCCACCTGCGTGAATCGCACGAGCAGGACGTGGCCAACGAGCGCTGCATCGAGTGCTCCGGCTGCCAGCGTTGCAAGGACTGCACGTTCTGCAAAGGCTCGGTCGCCCTCGTGCGCAGCCACTACTGCGTCGACTCGCAGCGCTGCTCCGACTGCACCCACTGCCGCGGCTGCAAGGACCTCGTCTCCTGCAACCACTGCGTGGCGAGCGAGCGTTGCGCCCAATCGGCCTACCTCGTGCGCAGCATCGATTGCACCGGCTGCACCTATTGCTTCGGCTGCGTCGGCTTGAACAAGAAGGATTTCCACATCCTCAACAAGCCGTACGACCGCAGCACCTACTTCGCCATCACGGCGCGCCTCGCCCGCGAGCTCGGCCTCGGCTGATCCATGCGCGCGGTGGTGCAGCGCGTCCGCCGCGCGCGGGTCGAGGTTGCGGGTGAGGTCACGGGCGCCATCGAGCGCGGCCTCGTGGCCTTCGTGGGCGCCGCCACCGGCGACGACGACGCGGACCTCGCCTACGTCGTCAACAAGGTCGTCGGCCTCCGCGTCTTCCCCGACGACGAAGGCAAGATGCGCCACGCCCTCGCCGACATCGGCGGCCAGCTCCTCGTCGTCAGCCAATTCACCCTCTTCGGCGACGTGCGCCGCGGCAACCGCCCGAGCTTCGACGGCGCCATGGAGCCCGTCGCCGCCGAGCGCATGTACGAGCGCTTCATCACCGAGGCCCGCGCAAAGGGCATCACCGTGGCCACCGGCCGCTTCCGCGCCGACATGAGCGTCTTCGTGGAGAACGACGGGCCCGTGACGATCCTCATCGATTCGAAGAAGATCGTCTGAGGCCTCGCGCAAGACACGCGCTCACCCGTGCATCGTTGGACGCTTCGGGTGAGCGCGCGCGCACCCGCATCGAACCGCACGGAGCGCCGGTGGGGCCGACTCCGATTCTCGTCCTTCGTGAGATGCTCAATCGCAGGACGACAGACACACGAAGACCACGGATGACTTCATGGAAGCTCCTTCTCATCTCGATACGAGATGTCTCGTGAGCTTCCATGCCGCGGGCCGCGCCGCGCTGACATCGCGGCCCGCGTTTTCTCGCCGGCACCGAAAACGCTTCCTCGGCGAGCGCCGGTGTCACTGTCACGCGATGCGACAAGCCTCTTCGAACGAGAGGCGGGGATTGCGCGGGAAGAGCTTCTCGGGGTCGCCGTGACCGAGGTTCACGAGCAGGAGGGTTTTCCAATCCTGATCGGCGAAGAAGGCAGCATCGACCGCCGCGGCGTCGAAGCCTGCCATCGGCCCGCAATCGAGGCCGAGGGCGCGGGCCGCGAGGATGAGATATCCCGCCTGGAGCGTGGCGCTCTGTACGGCCATCGGCGTGCGCACGGCCTCGGGCAGGCCGGCGATTTGATCCTTCATCTCCGGGCGCGCCGGGAAGAGCTGCGGGATCTTGTCGTAGAAGCGCGCGTCGTAGGCGAGGATGGCAGTGACCGGCGCGCCCATCGTCTTGTCCACGTTGAGCGGCTTCAGCGTGGGGCGGAGTCGCTCCTTCGCCTCGCGGCTCTTCACGAAGACGACGCGCAGCGGCTGCGTGTTCGCGCCGGTCGGGCCCATGCGGACGAGCTCGTGAAGACGGTGGAGCAGGGCATCTTCGACGGGGCGATCGAGCCAGGCGTTGTGGGTTCGTGCCTCCGTGAACAGGAGCTTCAATTCCTCATCGCGGGATGTAGCCACGGCCATTCCTTTCTCGGCGGTGCGCGGCGCGGCGCGCGTGCATGTGCCTTTGAATAAACCCAGTGCTATGGACGGTCCATGCCGCGCAGTCCAAAAGGCTTATCCCAGCGTCCAGCACCCACCACCCTCGAAATCGAGGACCCGCGCGGCGACGTCCTCGCCGACGTGCTCTCGGCGGCTCGCCTGCGGAACGTGCTCTATCGCCGCCTCGAGTGCCGCGCGCCCTGGGGCGTCCGCGCGCCGTTCCACGATCGTGCGGTCTTCTATTTGGTGGCGCGGGGCACGGCGCGCCTCGACGTCGATGGGATGGCGGGCATGACGCTGTCGGCGGGAGACGTGGTGTTCATCCCTCGTGGAGCAGCCCATACGCTCCGCGACTCGGTGAAGACGAAACCCGATTTCGTCTGCCAAGGAGAGCGCCGTCACGAGCCCGGTGCACGCAAGCTCGGCGGCGATGGGGAGACATCTTCGATCCTCGCAGGCTTCTTCGAGCTCGGCGCCGGGCGGCACACGGCGCTTCTCGAGCAGCTCCCGCCCGTCATCACGCTCTCGGCCACCGATGTTGCCGCGGGGCCTTGGGTCGCGGCCACCGTGCAGCTCATCGTGGCGGAGAGCGCGTCGCCCGGGCCGGCGAGCACACTGGTGTTGCAGCGCCTCGCCGACGTCCTCTTCGTCCAAGCCCTCCGTTCGGTCGCGTCGCATTCCGGCTGCGGGCAACGGGGCCTCACCGCGCTCATGGATGATCACGTGAGCAAGGCGCTCCGCTTGATGCACGCGCGCGTCGAGGAGCCTTGGACGGTCGCCTCGCTCGCGGCCGCCGTGGGCCTCTCGCGCTCGGGGCTCGCGGCGCGCTTCACCGAGCTCGTCGGCGAGCCCCCGCTCCAATACCTCGCTCGCTGGCGGATGGCGCGCGCCGCCGAGATGCTCTGTGACACGAGCGATGGTATCGGCGAGATCGCGGCGCGCGTCGGTTACGAGAGCGTCCCTTCGTTCAACAAAGCCTACAAGCGCTGGCAGGGCGAGAGCCCCGGTGCCTCCCGCCGCCGGCAACGTGCTCCCGATCTCGACGAGAAGACGCCGGGACGAACGGAGCGCGACGCCGACATGGCACCTTCACCATCACCGTGAGGCCATCAGGGTTGGCAGAGGCTGCCGGAGCAAACGCCGCTCTGACAGTCGCTGCCAACCTTGCATTTGTTGCCCACGAGGCATGGCGAGCACCCACCACCGCAGTCGACGTCCGTCTCGAGACCGTTCTCGACACCGTCCTTGCAGGTTGCGGCGGCGCAGACACCGCCGTTGCAGATGTGGCTGCCGCAGTCCCAGTTGCCCAGGCATTTCAAGCCTGCGCCGCATGGGATGCAGATCGGACCACCGCAGTCGGTGTCCGTCTCGGTGCCGTCCTTCACGAAGTCGCTGCAGCCATCCAGATGGATGCAACTCCCGCCGAGGCACCAATGCGAGTAACAATCGTTGTCGCTCAGGCAATGCTGGCCGATTTCGCATTTGTTCGGGCAGGACCCGCCGCAGTCGGTGTCCGTCTCGGTGCCGTCTTTCACCCCATCGGCACAGGGCAGCGCCGGACAATGGCCCATCCAGCACACGCCCGCTGGGCAGTTGGTGTCGGCGATGCACTCGACACAAGCGCCGTTGCCATCGCACTTGGTGCCGTTGCTCCCGCTGCACGATGTCCCGGCGGGGAGCGCTGGATGTTGGAGCATACCTGCATTGCAGACATCCGCGGTACAGGGGTTGTCGTCGGCGAGCACGTCGCCGTCGTCCGACACAGCGATGGGGGCACCGGCGCCGTCGCAAATGGCGAGGTGGCAATCGCCGTCGGTTTGCGCTGGGAGCGGCGTGCCGAGCGGCTCGAAGGCGACGGCGCATTGGCCCGCCGTGCAAGCACGATGTTGGCAATCCGTGTCGACACCCGGGCAATCCGCGAGTGTCGCGCAGGCGATGGGCGCGCCGCCGTCACCGCCGGTCGAGCTCGAGCTCGACGACGTCGTGCCGCCGGCACCGCCGCTGCTGGCGGTGGTCATCATGCCGCCCGTGCTGGTGGTGACGGTGCCGCCCGCGCCGCCGTTGGAAGCGGTGGTGATGGTGCCGCCCGCACCGCCGCTTTGAGTCATCGATCCACCGGAGCCGCTGGTCTCGATGGAGTTGGGACACCCCGCGAGGAACGGAAGCCAAAGGAGCGTGATTAATGCAGGCGACTTCATGCCTGGCATCCTATCGGCAAATGCGTCGTGGTGGGGTGTCGTGTGGGAGGTTCGTTCAGCGGCGCGCGCTCTTCGCTTTAGGGAGCGCCACGCTCCAGAGGGAGACGCGCCGGGCCTTGGAGTCGATGGTGACGAAGAAATCGCCCGAGGCGCCGAGGATCACGTCGTCGTCGCGAAAGGGGGCTTCGCCGAGGCGCTCGCCGTCGGGCAGGCGATACACGTGCAGCACGTCGGCGGCCTGCGTGACGGTGGCCACGGCCATGATCACCCAATCGCCCATCACGGTGCCGGAGCGGCTCTCTCCGCCGAGCACCTTGCCTTTGTGAGGATCCATGTTTGGCCAGGTGCGGAGGAGCAGCTTGCTTGCCAGGGTGGTCGCGGCCAGGGCGCCGTCTCGGCTGAAGCCGAGGAGGGGATATCCATCGTTCTTGCTGCTCAGCTTTTGCTTGCGGACTTTGAGCTTGGGCCTGCGCTCGATGCATTTGAGCCACGACCCATCCTGACCACAGGCGAGCTCGAAGAGGCCCACGTCCTCGGTGGGGTGGGGATGGGCGGTGACGAAGACGGGATCGGGAAACTCGCTGCCGAGCGCGCAGCGGCCGAGCGGCGTGAGCTTCGCGCCGTCGAAAGCGATCACTGCGTAGGCGCCGGCGTTCTCGACACCGACCCACAGCGTGGCCCCGGCAGGGCCCCAGTGGAGAGCATGAATGCAGCTCTCCTCCTCGGCGTGGTGCTCGGCGAGGATGGATCCATCCAAACCCATCACCATCACCTTGGGCTCGTGCGCATCGGTGCGGCCGCCGAGCGCGAGGCGCGTGCCGTCGGGGTGGATGGCGATGGAGTGAACGCCGGGCCGATCCCATCCACTCTCGTTGGGGTCTCGCGGCAAGGGGATCATCGAGAGGCCTTTGGGCAAAGCGATCTCGCGAACCCGCGGGAGCCCTTCGTCGGCACGATGGATGGCGAGCGTGGTCGGGCTCGTGGCCACGACGAGGTGGCCGCCGCCGAGCCACACGCTCGCGCCCTGCTGCTCGAAGGGCACATAGGCCATGTCGCCGGCACGCGTGATCACGAGCGCGGGCGCAGCGCGCTTTGCGGGTGCAGGCTTGTGCTTGGCGATGACGGCGGGATCGACGGAGGCGAGCGCGTCTTTCACCTTGTCGCGCAGGCTCGGGTGCGATCGCAACGAGAGGAGCAGCGGCGCCCAGCGCTCGTCCGCATCCATCCACCGTTGCGGCGCTTTCGAGGGCCAGCCGAGGAGACCGGCCGCCGCGGGCCCGTCCTGCGCGATGACATCGAGGAGACGCCGGGCCAACTGCTCCCCGCGCCCTGCGAGCGCATCGGCATGGAGGCGGGGAGAGAGGCGATCGAAGGCGGCCCGTGGGTCGAGCGCGAAGACCGCGAGCATGGCAATCTCGGACTCGTCCTTTCGATCGAAGGTCTCGACGATGGCCGAGATGGCGTCGTGATCCCGCGTCGCACAGATGGCCTCTCCCAACATGCGATCGATGACGAAGCCCTTGTCTCGGTGCTTCTTCCAGACATCGATCATCCACGGTGCGCCGGGCGCATGACCCTCCCGCGCGAGCCAGGTGATGAGCCAGCGGGCGAAGCCCCAGGCATTTTGTTTCTCGTGTTGGAACGCTCGATCCCAACCGACCGTCTCGACGACGCCGCGGAGCGCGGCGAAGGTGCCGGCCGGCGTCGAGAGCTCGGGGTGGGCGCGCAGAAAGGCGAAGCGATCGTCTTCCCAGAGGATGGTCCACTCGAGGACGAAACGGTCGTTGGCAATCGAGGCGACCAATGCCGGCAATGGCAAGTGTGAAATCCCATTGCGGAGCACCGCCGCGGCGCTCCGCGCCCGATCGAGGAGCTCCTCCTGATCCCAGCGGAGCCCGCGCATTTCGGGGACGCCGAGGAGGCGATCGGCGAAGAGCGTGGCCTCCGCGGGATCGATGGCTTCGAGGAGCGCGAGGGCATGAACGCGCGCCACCGGTGTCCAAGCTTCGATGGCTTCACGCGCGCGGGCCGCTTCGGGGACCTTCGTTGGCGCCGCGCCGAGATCCGCGGGCGGGACGGCGAGCAAGCGGCGCTTCAGCTCCACGTCGAATTGGGCCAGAGAAAGCGTGGGGGGCATGCGCGGCGCTCCATCCTCGACACCACGCCGGGCGCCCAATCGCCCCTCCGAGCATCGGTGTCGGCGAGCAGCCTATCACGATGGGCGGAGCGTCCACAGCTATTGAGAGGAGCGCGAGCAACGCGCTGGAATCGATGGCCGAGCGTGACGCCGCTGGATCGGCATGACGATGGTCGTCGTCTCGCCGCCTCCCCGAGTCGATAGATTACCTTCGTGAAGACCGTCGGCGTGTCGGGCTCGACGGCGAGATATCGTGTCTTCGAACCGGTGCCGTCGCGGAGACACGATGTCGGCGCGATTCGGGAATCGGGCCTTGGTCGTGGCCTGCGTGGCGGCGGCGCGCGCGATGGCGATGCACGGATGCGGCCGATCGGCGTATGATCGGGCATGGTCTTCGGGTCCTTGGCTTCGAGGGTAGGGATCGCGGCGCTCTTCGCCGCGGGGATGGCCGCGTGCGGTGGCAAGGTGGTGGTCGACGTGCCAGGCGCGGGCGGCGCCGGTGGATCGAGCACCACGGGCGGCGCGGGCGGGTGCCTCGGCAGCTCGTTCGGGTGCCTTCAGTTCTGCGGGAGCGACTTCTTCCCGGCGAACGCCGAGTGCGTCGACGGCACGTGGCAGTGCCCGGCCGGCACGGTCGATCCCCAGACCTGCCCGAAAATCGAGTGCTGCACGAACGACTGGGACTGCGGCGACGAGAGCTTCGTGCCGTGCGTGAGCGGCGTGTGCAAGCAGCCCGAGGTCACCGGCTGCTGGTCCGACGCGCAATGCGGCGGCGGCATTTGCCTCGACGTGTTCGTGTGCCCCTGCGGATCGGTGTGCAACCAGCCCGATGTCCCGGGGTTGTGCCAGAGCGTCCCGTGAGCTCGGGCGTGTCGGGCCTCTCGGCCGGCATCGAGGATGGTAGTTACCAGGTGTAACTAGGACGCTCGGTCAAGCCATCATCGGGCGTCGATGAGCAGGCGGGCGCGGAGGGGCGGCGGGACGGGATAAGGCATCTCGGGGGGAAGGTGCTTTTCGGCATGCGCGGCCTTCCCCTCTTGGAGGTGCTGGTAGATCTTGCGCACGCGCGGCGTGAAGTCCTCGATGGAGACGATCCATTCGTCGACGTACTCGCGGATGAGGTGCCGGCTGATGCCGATTTGGATGGAATAGTGCGGCAGCGCGGCGCCGCGGAGGTTTCGCTCCGTGTCCCATTGGATGTGGACTTGCGCGTCGGCGAAGGCGCGCGTCCACGCTTCGGGCGAGCGGAACACGGTGGGCTCGGGCGAGGTGAGGACGGCGAGCGAGAGCGCCTTCTCCCAGCCAACACGCTTGATGCGCACGGCCAACGTCCGCTCCTGACCGGCTTTGCGACCCCAGTTGCTGCGGTGCATGAGCCACAGGAACGAGGGTTTGATCCACGTCATGCGGTTGAAGGAAAAGGGCGCGACGAAGCGCTGCGCGGCGAGCGCCGGCTCGGCGATGGAGGGCGCATACGCCTGGTACATCACGATGGTGTCGGCGTCGTGATCGGCGCGGATCTCGTGGAGCTTGGGCATGGCCGGCGGGCGACGATAGCCGAGATCGACGAGCGTGCACGCGGAGGCGCGGCGTCGCGGTCGAGCACGGCTCTTGTCCGCGTTCGCCCGACCTCCGCTCCAGACTGCGCCCCCTTTCTTTTCCGGCGTCGCGGCGCTAGCGGTGCGCCATGCACGTCACCATCGTGGGCGCGGGCGCGCTCGGCCGGATTTACGGCGTGCGGCTCGCCGCCGCCGGACAACAGGTCTCGTTCGTGGTGCGCGAGAAGCGCCTCGCGGAGACGGCGCCGTTCGTCATCGAATGCGTGCACGAGGGCGGCCGGCGCGACGTGGTCGAGCGACCTCGGCGCGTGGCCGAGGTGCCGCGCGACACGGAGGCGGTGATCGTCGCGGTGCGCTTCGATCAGCTCGTGGGCGAAGGATCGGCGGCGGCGCGGCTCGCGAGCGCGCCGCCGGTGCCGATCGTGATGCTGACACCGCTCCTGCCGCGGCAACAGAAGGCGCTCGAAGAGACGATTGGCCGCAAGGTGGTGCCCGGGATGCCGAGCACGTCCGGCTATCTCGATGAGCGGGACGTGGTTCGCTATTGGGTTCCCCGCGTCGCCTCCACGCTGCTGGACGAGCCGAGCGGGCAGGGCGCCGACGCCATCCGCGCGCGCGCCGCCATCGAAGAGCTCGCCCGTCGCATCGACAAGGCCGGGATCCCCGCGCACCTCGCGCGCGACGTGGCGTCGCTCAACGTGGCCACGACGGTGGCGTTCTTCCCGCTCATCGCGGCCATCGACGCGGGCCGAGGCATCGAGGGCGTGCTCGCCGACAAGGAGCTCATGACGAGCATGATCGAGGCGGCCAAGGAGTGCGAGACGCTCGCGCAGAAGCTCGGCAAGGTCGCGTCGTGGGCGCACCTGTTGATGCGGTTCGTGGGGCCGTACACGCTCAAGCCGGGCGTGAAGCTCGCCCGCACGCTCGCGCCCGAAGCGGTGAAGTTCGTGGACGCGCACTTCGGGCCGAAGCTCCACGGGCAGCACGTGGAGATGGGCGAGACGATCCTCGCGCTCGGGCGCGAGCACGGCGTGTCCATGCCGGCGCTCGCCCGCGAGATGGAGATGGTCGAGGGGCGGCAGCGCGAGGCGGCGTGATCACGATGGGGCCGCAAGCGGCCCCAAACCCCGGGCCGAGCGAGCCGGCCCAGATCAGGGCGCGGCGGCGGCCGGTGTCTTCACGACCTCGGGGAGCCAGGCGCCCAGGATCTGAAGGACGCGCGCGGGATCGTCGGTGTGCGTGCGCGTGGAGAAGGTGCGCATCCAACCATCGGCGCCGCCGGTGACCACCGCGTCGCCGCCGGGTTGAAAGGCGATCCAGTGGATCGGCGCGGGATGTGATCCAAGGCGCGCGAGCGAGCGGCCCACCTCGGCGTCCCAGATCCAGGCTTGCTCGTCGTCGCCGGCGGTGATCACGAAGCGGCCGTCGGGGTGGAAGGCGACGGCGCGCACGCGTCCGGTGTGGCGGCGGCGTTCGAGGGCGAGGCGGCGGAGGCCGTCGGTGCGGATGTCCCAGATCGAGACCGCGCCGTCGGAGCTCGCGAGGACGAGCCGCTGGCCGGTGCGGCCCAGCGCCGCGGCGGCGACGCGGCCGGAGGCGTCGGCGGTGCTGCCCGCGGGGCCGAGGTCTTCGATGAGCAGCTTGCCGCCGTCGTCCCAGATGCGCGCGCAGCCGGCGCCGTCGACGACGAGGGCGCGCAGGCCGCGATCGGTGGCGCTGGCCGCGAACGTGCGGCCGGCCGCGCCCGCCGAGGCGTCGCAGCGCACGCCGCCGCGGAGCGGGATGGTGGTCTCGGCCTTGTCCCAACGCTGCCAAGCGAAGGTGCGCGCCCGCAGCGCGGCGTCGGGGCCTTCTTCGAGCGTGAAGACGGTGCGCCCATCGCTCGAGAGCGCGGCCGCGCGCACGGCGTAGCCGAGCTCGAGCGCCAGGCGGCGCGGGACGCCGTCGTCGATGGTGTCGCGGGCCACGCGCGCAGGTGGCCTTCGGGCGTGATGGTGAGCGCGTGCCCAGCCGCGCTGGCCACGGAAGGGATGCCGCCGAGCTCGCCCGAGAGGCGCGTGGGCGCGGCGCCCGCGTCGAGCTTCCAGGAGAAGAGCGAGCCCTCTTCGTCGCCGGTGGCGAGCGTGCCCGCGTCGAGGAAGACGCCCCAGGCGGCGGTGCCGCGCGGGCGATCGCGGGGCAGCTCCGAGCCGGCGCCGGTCGTGGGCCACAGCTCCACGCGGCCCGTGCGGCGCACGCCGATGACGCGATCGCGCGCGCCCGACGCGAAGCCGACGTAGGCCATGCCGCGCAGGCTGCGGATCGGCTCGCAGGTCGCGACGTTCCACACGATCGCGGCGCCGGACTTGTCCACGCTGGCCGCGCGCGCGTTGGCGCCGCGCTCGACGGCGAGATCGGTGATCTCGTCGCCGTGCTTCACCGTGCACACGCCGCCGCCGTCCGAGGTGCGCCACACGTGCGCTTCGCCGCCGGCGTCGCCGCTCACCAGGAGGCGCCCTTCGTCGGCGAAACGCAGCGCGCGCACGGCCGCGGCCGTCGACGGATTCAAGGTGCGCACGATGCGCCCGTCCTTCTCCCAGAGGGCCATGGTGCCGTCGTCTGCGCCCGTGGCGATGCGTCCGCCGGGGCCGATCTCGACGGCGCGCACCTCGCCGTGATGCGGGCTCGGATCGAAGTCGACGGTGCTCCAGGCGACGTGCTTGCCCTTGCCCCCGGTGCGCATGGCGCGCACGCCGCCGCGCGCGTCGCCGACGATGGCGCGCGGGTGCGTGGCGTCGTCGGTGGTGACGCCGAGCGCGGTGATGGCCACCGCTTCTCCAGCGAAGGGCGCGCCGCTGCTCTTTTGCCGAACGTCGCCGGTCCACGCGAACTGGCCACTGTCGGCGTCCCACACGCTCACCTTGGGGCCGGCTCCGGCGCTCGCCGCCCACGCGCCGCCTTCGGCGAGCGCGAGCAGGCTGCTGCGGTTCTCGTCGTTCGTGCGCTGCAGCGTGGTCACGCGCGCGTCGCCGAAGCGCACGCCGCCGCGACCATCGAGCGCCGCGATGTGACCCGCGCGGAGGCGCACCGCGCGGAGGAGCGTGGGATCGCGCTGGCGAATGGCGCGCACGGCGAGCCGATCGGGCCCATCGGGGCCGACGATGAAGACGGTGCCCTCGGCCAGCACGGCCAGGTGATCGCCGTCGTCGACCACGTCCTCGACGCGCCCCGCGCGCGGAAGCAGGGTGGAGAACGTCGCCTTCGCCTCCGCGGCCGCGCCCCACACGTAGCGATCGAGCCCGCGCGCCGCGACGCCGCCGAGCGAGCGCGCCCGGAGCGCGTCGTCGCGCGCCGTCACCATCCAGCGCGCGTCCTCGTTGGCGCGGAGCTGCACCGCGCTGCTCGCGCGGCGATCCGTCTCGGGAACGGTGGCCGCGGCGTGCGGTTGTCCGAGCGCGAGATCGTAGACGCGGACCTCGTCGTCGACCCACACCAGCGCTTCGCGTCCATCCGGCGCGACCACCGCTTGGCGCGGAGCGCCGCCCAGCGCGAGCTCGAAGCGCTGCTTGGGTGACTCCGGCGTCGCGAGATCCCACAGCGAGACCGCGCTCTCGGTGGGCGTGAGCAGCTCGGGCTTCGGATCCTGGAACGCGATCCACTCGGCCTTGGGATCGCGCTGTGGGAGCACGGCCTTGGGCTCGATGCCGTCGCCCGCGAGCCCGAAGACGCGCACCTCGCCGTCGTCGGAGAGCGCCGCCAGCAGCTCGCCGCGCACGGAGAGGGATGTGGCCCGCACGCGCGCCGGGAACGACGCCTGCGCCACGCGCTGCCCATTCGACGCGTCCCACAGCTCCAGATCGGTCCGCACCTTTCGCTCGCGCGCGTTGCCGTCGCGGAGCCAGGCGTCGTCCCAGATCCCGACCACGCGCGCGCCGTCGGCGGTGGGCGCGATGGCGAACCAACCGCTGTCGTTGGTCCACGCGCCGGCGCCCGCCGGTGCCTTGCCTTTGGCGCGCTGGATGGGCAGCTCCACCGCGTCGCCGATGCGGCCCGCTTCGGCATCGATGGCGAGGGTGACGGCGCGGCTCGCGGCGCGATCCCAGAGCACGACGCGGCGCCCCGCGAGATCGACGGCGAGCCGCGCGCGGAAGAGCCCCGTGCGGAAGCCGAGGCGCCGCTGGCCATCGGACGTGCGCCACACCACGACCTGTCCGCGATCGCTCTGCCCGAAGAGGAGGCTGCCATCGCCGCTCGGCACGAGCGCGCGGATGGCGCCCGAGAACGTGTCGGTGAGCTCGGCCGCCGCGGGATCGAGCTCTTTCTCGACCGTGGAGGCGACGCCGGGCGGCTGCGCCTCGATGGGGGCGCGCGTGCCCGCGAGATCGATGAGCGTCACGGTGCGCCCATCGGCGCCGAGCTCCGCGCCGGTGCGCCCGTCCCGCGTGAGCACGAAGCTGTCGATGCCCGAGGGATCGTCGGACAGCGTGCGGCTCTGCCCGGCCATCGCCTCGAAGCGCGACGCGAGCAACGCGAGCAGCGGCGGCGCCGCCGGCATGCCCTCGGGCGGAGCACCCGACTTCACGGGCGTCATCGCGGTGTACAGCGCGCGCGCATGCTCGATGGCGCGGTACGCCGAGGCGAGCATGCGGGCGACGTCGTCCCAGCGTTGATCGGCCGCGGCGCGGAACGCGAGATCCGAGAGCTCGGCCGCGCGCTTCTTGTCCTCCTCGATGCGCGCCCGATCGGCCGATCGCTTCTCGCGCAGCGCGGCCTGCTTCGCGCTCCAGATCTGCCACCACGGGATGCCGATGGCCGCGAGCGCGAGCACCGCGGCCAGCACGACCAGCATCAAGTTGCGCCGCGAGCGGCTGGCCGCGAGCTTCTCCGCCAGCACGCGCCGTTGCTCGACCTCTTCGGCGCGGACCTTCTCGGCGTCGGCGCGGGCCTTCTCGGCCTCGGCGCGGAGCGACTCGGCCTCGGCGCGCTGCTTCTCCTTCTCGGCCTCTTCGCGCAGCGCCTCCTCGCGTTGCGCGCGTTCCTCGGCCTCACGTGTGCGTTCGGCGGCGTCCTGCGCCTCGCGCTCGCGTTGCGCCGCCGCCTCGCGCTCTTTGCGCTGCCGCACGTCGCGCTTCTTCGCGATCGTCGGGATGAGCTTGTCGTGGACGATCTCCACGTACTCGTGCCCGAGCCGCGGCTCCTTGCGCAGCAGCCGCCGATCGACGAGCTTGCGCACGTTGGCCTCGGCGACGCCTTCGTGGCCCACGCGGCCGAGCGCGATCGTGTCGCGCCGGTTGTCCGGCGTGAGCAGGCTCTCCTCGACCAGGAGGCGCACCGGATCCGGCATCCCGCGGAGGCAGCGCTCGTAGAACTGCTCGAGGATCTCCGTCTCGCTCGCCGCCAAGAGCGACGCTTCTATCTTCGGCGCGCGGCTCCGAACGCGGAGCGCGTTGAGCTCGTGGCAATAGAGCGCGAGCAGCGCCGGCTCGATCTCTTCGATGCCGTCGAGCGCCGCGTCGTCGGGCGCGTTCACCACCTTGCGCACGATGCGCGCGGCCACGTCCTCGGTGACCACCGCGCGCCCCGGCTCGAGCACCGCATCGCGCGCCGCCAGCCCGCCCAACGGTCGCAGCCGGTAGCGGCTCGCCGAGAGCGACGGCATCTGCGGCCGGTGATCGTCGAGCTGCGCCAGGAAATCCTCGCGCAGCGCGATCAAGACCTTGGCCCCCGCGGTCTCGAACGAAGGCGGCAAGCGCGCGTTCCCTTGCACCGCCGCATCACGCAGCGCCGCCGGGATGCGGTTCTCCACGAGATCGGAGAGCTCGCGCATGAGCGCCCGCAGCTCGTCCGCGCGATCGCGCCCGAGGGTGAACACCTCCTCGAACTGATCGAGCACCAGCACCGGCGTGACCGGCCGGCCGGCCTCGTCCCAGAAGCCGGTCCAGTGAAAGTACTCCCAGAGCGTCTCGCCTTCGCGCGGCGGCGCCCCGTCGATCTCGCCGCGCTGCGTGGCCTCGCGCAGCCGCTGCCGCACCTGCTCGGGCAGCGGCGGCTGCCGCTTCCCAACCTCGTCGACCCCGAACAACAGCCGAAACCGCAACGGCACGAGCCCCGCCCGCCGCATGCGCGGGAAGAGCCCGGCTTGTAAGAGCGACGTCTTCCCCAGCCCCGACTTGCCGTACAGCACCGTGAGCGGCCGCAGCTCGACCAACGCGAACAGCTCGTCGGCCTCGCGCGCGCGCCCATGAAAGAACGCCGCGTGCTCTTCATCGAACGAGCTCGGTCCCGGATAGGGATGCTCGGGATCGAGGCGGGTCTTCTCGGGATCGATGCTCACGTCGTCACGCCACGGGGCTCGAAAGCGCGCTCCGGAGAGTACGCTCGTGCAGCGGCGGAGGGAAAAGCGTCGTTGCGTCTGCCCATGCCCCGGCGCTGCCCGCCGGCGCCGAGCGATGATGTGGAGCGTCCTCGGGGATTCGCGGACTACGGAGACGGCGCTTCGGTGCGCACGAGATATTCCGCGATGAAGAGGTGATATCCCGTGCGCCCGCTGCGCGCGGCGCGCTTGCGGAAGCTCTCGCGCTCGGCCTCGGGGAGCGCGCGCCACGCGGCGACGGCGGCCTGAAAGGCGGTGCGTCGCGCGCGCTGCTCTTTGCTCTTCGGATCGCGCGGGATGACGCGCGCGCGGGCGTACACGCCATTGCCTCGACGGCAGAAGACGAGCCCGGAGACGGCGCCGGAAAGCGCGATGCCGGAGCCGGGGAGGACCTTGGCCATGAACCCCTCTCCCTTCGCTGTGAGGATACTACAGCTTCGTTTCTGACACGATACAACCTCGTTCGCAACGAGGCAGGAACGAGGGAGCAACGAGGCTGTGACGAGGGAGTAACGAGGCTGTGGTAGACGAAGCATAGGCGCGGACGGGGCAGGGGAGGGGCGAGAGGCCGCGCAAAGAGCGGCTCTACGGGCTCAGGCGAGAGGGCGTGGCGCCGCTGGCACCACCGGGCGCAGAGGATCGAGGTCGTCCAGCGCGCTGTCGTCGAGGTGCGGAACGCGTACGGGTTCTGGGCCGGCCGGCCGCCGGCCGACCGGTAGCCGGCGCCGGCCCCCAGCGCGCTGTCATCGAGGCGCGGGACGCGATCGACGAGAGCGACTTCCGTGGCTTCTCGTACGGGTTCCGGGCCGGCCGGCCACCGGCCGACCACCGTCGCCGGCCTGCCCAGCGCGCTGTCATCGAGGTGCGGAACGCGATCTGCGCGAACACCTTCCGCGGCTTCTCGTACGGGTTCCGGGCCGGCCGACCGCGGGCCGACCGCGGCCGACCGTGGCCCGGCGGCCGCCGCGCGAAGGAGGTTCGCCTCGATCTCTCGCGCATTCCACGCGCCTCGAGCGATTCCGCGCCCCGGCACAGGTCCTGCTGAGGCCGCCCGCGGCGCCCGTCATCGCGCTCCAACGAACCGCGACGGGGAGGGCGCCGCCCAACATCCATCACGCCCGCGCTCCTCGTGAGCACGGCGAAACCGGAGACATCCATGGAGACATCGATCAAGATCGCCGCACGCTTCACCTTCGCTCTCGCGCCGTTGGCGCTCGTCGCCTCCGCGTGCGTGGTCGCCCCCGACAGCGACAGCGCGCCGGAGGCCCTAGGCGAGAGCGCAGCGCGCTTGAGCACGCTCCCGCTGCACGCCGGCGTGGGGACCATCGGGGCGCAGCCGACCGCGAACGTGACCAAGCAGGTGGGGATCGGCTTCAACCCCAGCTTCGGCGCGACGCCGATCGCGCTCCTGACCCCGCTGGGCGGCCCTTACGGCGACACGTTCGCCGTGTCGACGACGGGGGTCAGCATGTCCGGCTTCGACGTCGACGCCCGGCGCGTGGACGATCAGGGCGCGTCCTGGGGGCAGACGCTCCAGGTTGGCTGGCTCGGGATCGTGCCCATCAAGCAGACCCACGTCCAGGCCGGGACGGCCTCCGCCGGAGACAACGCGACGGGCGGAGTCCGCAACGTCACCATCTCGTTCCCCCAGTCGTTCGGCGTCACGCCCCGCGTCGTCGTGACCGTGCACGGCTGGCCCAACCTCGACACCTTCGTCGTGACCACGGCCGGGGTGACCACGTCCGGGTTCAGCGCCAACATCCGGCGCGCGGACTGGGACGGCGGGAGCTGGGGGCAGAGCCTCCGACTCGACTGGTTGGCCTGGGACGCCGCCGACGACCTGGACACGGCGGGCGCGATGACCGGGACCGCCGACATCGGCACCAGCTCGACCTCGTTCAAGGGGAGCTCCGTGCTCTTCCCCAGCGCGTTCTCGACGGCCCCGACGGTGATCATCACGCCGCGCGGCGAATCCGTGTCCGACACGTTCGCCGTGACGGCGAGAGGGGTCACGACCTCGGGCTTCGACGCCAACTTCGTGCGCTTGGACCAGCGCACGGGCTGGGATCAGCACCTGAAGGCCGACTGGATCGCGCTGCCCGCCCAGTGAGGCGACGACCCCTCCGCGATCAGGGCTCGGCCTCGGGCGCGAGCTGCCGGAGGCGCCAGGCGTGGAGGAAGAGCTTGCGCTCGGCGGCGCTGAGCGCGTCGCGCAGGCCGCCGAGCAGCACGGGCTGGAGGACGCAGAACGTGACGCTCGTGTAGACGAGCGCCACCGTGGTCCCAATCTCCGGCAAGAAGACGGCGCGGGGGTGCAGGACCAGCGTGCCGGCCTCGAAGGTGAAGGATCGCGGGACCCAGCCCAAGAGCTCGAGCGCGAAGGGCACGAGCATCGCGACGGCCGCGAGCGCCATGAGGATCCGGCGCTCGCGGCGGTCGGCGTGGAAGGTGAGCCACGCGACGGCGCTCGACGCGGTGAGGGGAGCGAGCACGAAGGGCCCGAGCCAGCAGCTCAGTGCGCCCGCGGTCGCGACGATCAGCGCGGCGAGCAGCATCATGTGCCGCGATTGGGTGGAGCCGGTCCGCCACATCCACACGGCGTAGAGCGCAGCGACCACGGCGAGCGCCGACGTGGCGCCGACCGATCGCACCTCACGCACGCCCAGCCACGCTGCAAAAGGGATGGTCGCGACCCAGGCGAGGAGCGCGTAGACGCCGAAGCGCGCCGTCTGCACGCGCGCCTTGCGTGTCGCCTCCGCGATCTCGATCTCGACGCTCGGCGGTAACTGCTCCGGCACGTCGATGAGGAGCTTGACGAGCAGCCGGCGCGCGTCGGCCTGCTCGGCGTCGAGCGCGAGCGCCTGGATCACCGCGCGCATCGCCTCCGCCCGCGCGGCCTCGGCCGAGGCGACGTCCGCGAGCCGCTCGGCGCGCCGCGCCGCATCCTTCGCGCGCGCCACGTGATCCGCCGCGAGCGCGCGCCGGCGCTCGACGTCGACCTCGCCGTCGAGGTAGCGCTCGACCGCCTCGGCCATCTCGCGGGCGCCCGCGAAGCGCTGCTCCCTGTCCACCTTCGTCGCCCTCACGCACACCTCGTCGAGCTCGGGCGGGACGTCGGCGGCGACGGCGGACGCGCGCGCGTCCACGCCCGCGAGCGTGGCCTCGAAGAGGCGCTCGCGCTTGTCCCGGTGGAGCGGCCGCAGCGTGAGGATCTCGTACAGGATCGCGCCGAGCGCATACACGTCGGTGCGCGGGCCCTGCGCCTCGTCGAGGCCGAGCACCTGCTCGGGGGACATGTAGCCCGGCGTCCCCACCACGCCGCCGTGCGCGTCGTGGCGCGCGCCGGGCACGGTGACCGGCGCCTCCGTCGCGTGCTCCGTCACGAGCTTGGCGACGCCCCAGTCGAGCACGTAAACCTCGCCGTAGGAGCCGAGCATGATGTTCGCCGGCTTGAGGTCACGGTGGAGCACGCCGCGTTTGTGCGCGTAGTCGACCACGAGGCAGACCCGCACGAAGGCCTCGAGCAGCTTGCGCCGCCCGAGCCCGCCGTGCCCTCCCTGGCCGCGCGCCGACCCGTCGAGGACCTCGGCCAGCGTGGGCCCGTGCACCCGGCGCATCGTGAAGAAGAGCCGGCCCTCGGCGCCCACGCCGACGTCGTACACGGGCACGACCGAGGGGTGCTCGAGCTGCCCCTGCACGCGCACCTCGCGGAAGAAGCGCGGCGTGGCGCGCGCCCCCACCTCGCGCCCATCGAGCAGCGTCTTCATCGCGACCTCGCGGCCGATGGCCTCGTCCACGCACAGGCGCACCTCGCCCATGCCGCCGGACCCGAGCACCTCGTGGATCCGGTAGCGCCTCGCGGGATCGGCCGCGGCCGCCGCGCCGGCGCCCTCGTCCGCCGCGATGGCGAAGGGAGGCCCCACGTAGTCGGCCGCGACGGTGGCGGCGCGCCAGAGCGACTGCTCCGAGGTGGCGCCGAGGGTCGGGCGATCGCGGGGCTCTTCGCTGTCCGGGACCGTGGAGGGCGCGCCGGCGGGATCGAGGCTCATGGCAGGCGATTCTACCGTGCCGATCTCCCTATACTGCGCCCGTGAAGACCGAGACCCTCGAGGAGGACGAGGGCGCGCCGGCGGCCCGACCGGGGGCGGAGCCGGGCGTCGTCGTCGTGTTCTCGTGCGGCCGCCCGGTGTGCCGCGTGCTCCCGCTCTCGCGCGATGCCCTGGAGATCGGCCGCGACGATCTCGACGCCCTCGGGGTCCCCGACGCGAAGGTGTCGGGGCGCCACGTGCGCGTCACGTACGACGAGGGGCGCTTCTCCGTGCGCGATCTCGACAGCAAGAACGGGACGTTCGTCGACGGGTTGCAGGTGCAAGTCGGGCGGCAGCTCTCGGCCCCGGTGCTGCGGATCGGGCGCACGATCCTGCTGCCCGTCGCCGACGCGCTGCCCTTCGCGGAGGCGGGCGTCGAGGTGGCCGGCGGCGTCGTGAGGGGGCCGAGCCTGCGCGCCGTGCACGAGCGCGCGGCCGCGATCGCCGCGAGCGCCGCGGGCCTGCTCGTGCTGGGCGAGAGCGGCTCGGGCAAGGAGCTCTGCGCGGCCGCCTTCCACGCCGCGGGCGGTGCGGGCCGGCCGCTCGTGGCCGTCAACTGCGCGACCATCCCCCGGGAGCTCGCCGAGCGCACGCTCTTCGGCGCGCAGCGGGGCGCGTACACGGGCGCCGTGGCCGACGCCGCGGGGCTCGTGCAGGCGGCCGACGGGGGCACGCTCTTCCTCGACGAGATCGCGGAGATCGATCCCGCCGTGCAGGCCAAGCTCCTCCGCGTGTTGGAGACGAAGCAGGTCACGCCGATCGGCGGGGTCAAGCCCACGGTCGTCGACGTCCGCGTCTGCACGGCCACGCACAAGAACCTCCGCGCCGAGGTCGTCGCGGGCCGGTTCCGCGAGGACCTCTACTTCCGGATCGGCCGCCCCGAGCTGCGCCTCCCCCCGCTGCGCGAGCGGCGGGAGGAGATCCCGTTCCTGATCGATCGCGCGCTCGCCGCGTTGCCCGGGGGAGCGAAGGTCGCGGCGAGCGCCGACTTCGTCGAGGCGTGCCTCCTGCGCCCCTGGCCCGGCAACGTGCGTGAGCTGCTCGTCGAGGCCACGAGCGCGGCCGTCGTCGCCGCGACGGCGGGGCGCGGCGTCGTGTCGGCCGCGGATCTCTCCGAGGGCGCGGGCGAGGCGCTCGACGCCGGCGCCGAGGAGGAGGAGCTCGCCGACGCGCCGCTGCCGGAGCTCGATGCGATCGAAGCGGCGCTCCGGGTCGAGCGCGGCAACGTCACGCGCGCCGCCGTCCGCCTGGGTCTCTCGCGGAGCCGGCTCCGGCGCTTCATCGCGCGCACCGGCATCGACCCCTCCGCGCTCCGGGGTTGAGGCATCGACGCGTGCTGTCCACGCGTGTGGTTCCTCGTCCAGTCGGCGGTGAGGCTCGCGCACTTGGCGAACCAGCCGACGAGGTCTGGTCCGGTCCCGCTTCAGTAGTACCGGCGGTGCCACTCGCCGGTGGCGAGGTCGAGCTCCGAGTACGCGGCCTCGCCCGGCGTCTCCGTCACATAGATGCGGCCCTCGCCCTCGACGACCGACCACGGCACGATGTCGTCGCGCAGCGTCTTCGGGCCTTGCGGCGTCAGCTCGATGACGCCCTTCTTCGTCGCCGCCAGGAAGGTTCGGCCGTTCACGCGGGCGATGTCGATGACCGGCGCGTCGCAGCGCTCCAGGACCGAGAAGCCCCGCGCCGCCGAGCCGCGCAGCACGCGGCCGCCGCGCGACTTGCCGCAGACGTAGACCTCGCCGGCGTCGTCGAAGGCGATGCCCGCCAGCAGGTCGCCGACATCGGGGCCGTCCGGATCGGCGATCCGTGTCCAGCCCTTGCCATCGAAGTGCAGCAGCGTGCTGCGGTAGCCGGCGGCGTAGACGTCGTCGGCGGCGCGGCCGCGGATCGCACCGATCGGCTCGCCGATGCCGGGATAGAACTGCGACCAATCGCGGCCATTCCAGCGGTACAGCACGCCACCGAAGGTCGCGATGTGGACGTCGTCGTCCGAGCTGCCCCAGATCGCCATCGGATTGGGGCGGGCGCCGTTGTGCTCCTGCGGCGGCAGCGCGACGTGGTGCCAGGTCAGGCTGCCTTCGGGCGTGTCGAGCTCCAGGTCCGGTGGCATCTCGTCAGGCCACGCGACCGAAGCGCTGGTCCAGACCAGCCCGGTGCTGCTCGTCGCCCACACGTGGCCCTGCGGCGAGCACCACAGCTGGCGCAGCGTGTCGTTGGTGGCGAGGATGTTCTCGGCGGGTTCGTCGCTGCCGACCGGACGCCGGAACACATAGCCCGACGCGTTGCCCGAATCGCCCGGCGGGTAGGTGATGAGCAGGAGGTGAACCAGGCCGGCGGTCTCCTGGATGACGACGATGTCCTCGACGAAGTCGTTCGAGGCATCGGCGCCGGCATCGTGGGTGTCAGGCATCGGGATTCCTTTCGTAATTCAACTTCTGCGCCTGAGCGAGCCCGTCCTCCGCGAGGCCTTCTCCTGTTCCTCGCGCATGCATTCGGCGGCGTGCTTGGCCATCGCGCGCCGCTCCGGCCCCTGCAGCAACGGATCAAGATCCCCGTGTCGAGGACCCAGTGCCGCACGCGCGAAGTCCGGCCACATGGGGCCAGACTCGCGCTTCGCGGCGGCGCTTCGCGCTCGTGCATCCCTATCGGTTTCGATGGGGCTCCGCCCCAACCCCCGCAGCCGTCACACCCGCTCAGCGGACGAACGCGTCGCTCATCTTCCCGAGCTCCGCGAAGGCCGCAGCCTGGATCTTCGGGTTGAGGTCGACGTTCTTGATCGTCTCGAGCCACATGGTGGTCCCCTTGCCGTTCTTGCCTTTGAGCGTGGGCGCGCCCTTCGGCGGCCCCTTCGCCTTGTCGACGAGGCTGGCCTCGCCCTTCGATCGGCAGAGGAGGCGCGGCTCCTTCAAGTCGACGACGGCGATGTCGAACTTCGCCTCACCACCGGAGACGATGTCGAAGGTGTCGCCCGGCTTCGACTCGCCGCTCTTCTTCACGGGCCGGTATTCGGTGAACGTCAGCATCGGGACGACGCGGCGCGCGGCGATCCGATCGATGTCGGCGCGGAGCGCGACCAGCTTCTGGACCTTCGCGCGGTATTCCTCGTCGTCGGTCTCGATCGGGTCGACGAACAACGCCGGGCCGCGTCCGGCATTGCGCCCCATGAAGTCGCGCGCGTCGAGGTTCACGAGGACGGCGTTCGGCGCCTTCGCGAGCTCCGGATCGAGGGTGCCGAGCGAAGCGTCACACTTCGCCGGTGCCTTCGGATCGGCGAGCAGCGGGCGGACGGCGCGGAGCCGCTCGATCAGCGCCTGCCGGTCCGCGCGCGCCGTGAGGAGCGTCTGCCACGACGCTTCCGGCAGCCAGCTTTTCGGCTCGTGCGTCGGCACGATCGAGAAGAAGTTGTTGCCACCCGGGCGGGGCTTCAGGTCCGTGAACATGTAGTACGCTTGGCCGTCCTTCCGGATGTACACCCTGTGTAGCTGCTCACCGATGGCGCCGTCACCGTCGCGCCCGATCTCGAAGCCGCCCGCGGCGATCGCCTTCACGAGGTCGGCGCCGCTCGCCGTCGTCTCGCCGCCGATTCCGTAGCCGCTCGTCGGCTCGACTTCGCAGCGGTCGATCTTCGTCACGCCCGGCAGGTTCATCGCCAGGTAGGGGCCGCAGACGCTCTTTTTCTTGCAGCCCGAGAGGGCGCCCAAAGCAACCAAGGCAACGACGAGGGGGACGGGACGGACGACGGGAGTCATGGGCGCACTCTAAACCCGAGGTTCGCGAGCATGCAGCGCCGCGGCACAGTTGCGGCGAAGTCTGGCCAGTTGTGGCTAGCACTGCGGCGTCAGGCCGGCGCAACGAGTGGGTCCTCACGAGCAGCCAGACGTGAAACGAGAGCTCGGCGAGGCCGACGAGCGGCCCGTTTCGGCGAGCGATCGCCGCGTGGCGATGCTGTCGGCTTCGCCCGCACGCCGGGGCTGGCGAACACGTCGCTTGCTCGGCGAGACGTCTCATGACGCAGTAGAACTAGGCAGCACGAGGGCTTCCCATCCGCCGCGCGAGAGCCGCCCGCCGTGGCTCGAGCAGCCCCCTCCGTTGAAGAGGTATGTCAACACCGCTAGGCTCCGGCCCGACAGCTCGCCTGCGGAGTTCGTGATGATCTGGAACCAGTGGACGCGTGCGCCGATCCTCACCCCTGCCGAGCTCCTCTCTTTCGCTCGAGCCGTCATGGCCCCCATCGGGGAGCTTGCGCGGGTCGAGATCGAGGTCCGTGACGATTGCGTCTGCTGGACGGTCGAGGAGGACGATCTCCACGTCCTCGCCGAGCGGCTGGACAAGGCCGATCTCTCCGAGGACTGGGAGCAAGAGATCGACGAAGCCGATGACGGTTCGTACTCCATCGTCATCGATGTGGAGGTCGACGAAGACGTCACGTCTCTTCACCTGGAATCCCAAGTCCGGCGACAACAACGCCGCTTGGCCCATTGCGTGGCTCGTCGTGACCCGGTTGATGGAAGCCGTTGGGGCTCACCAGAAGATGGTGAGCGCCGCTGACCTCCTCGAGCCGTGCTCGGGTATTGGCGTGGGAAAGGTTTCCCTCCCGCTGATCGCGCTTCGTGGACAGTGTGTTCTTCCCACGGGCGTCCCGAAGCCTCTTCCGGTGGGTCGCCCAGCGTCGATTGTTGCCCTCGAGTCTGCCGTCGAGTCTCACGCCGCGTGGTGCATCCTCGGCGCTCAGATCGAGGCCGCTTGCGAGCAGCCGTCGGCCGAGGATCTCCACCCCGTTGCCTGCGTGGCGAAGATCGTGAAGCTCGTCGAGGTGTCGCCGGGTAGCTTCGTGGCCGTGTTCGCGGGGACGGACCGGGTCAAGCTCACCGCGGTCGAAGCCGTAGGGCGAGCGCACGCGCTCATGGCTCATGGTGTCGTTCTCGAGCGTGTGCCTCCCGACGAGCGGGTCCGCCCTCTGCTTCTCCTGACGGCGAAGTCGGTCCTGTCGGTCTCAATCGCTCAGGACAACCTTCCCGATGACGCCTTGGAGGTCCTCGGAAAGCTGCCCTCGGAGCGACTCGCAGATGGCGCAGCGGAGATCTTTGCCGGGGTGCTCGGCGGAGAAACACGCATTGCGGTCCTGCAGGCCGAGGGATCATCGGAACGCGCGATGCTCGTCGCCGATGCTCTCGGGGCGGCGGCGAGAAGGGTCGGCGAGGCCGTCGACCACCACCACGGTGATCTCGAGGCGGCTCGCCTGGGGCTCTACGAAGAGGAAGTGGCGGCGCTGCGACGATCGTTGAACGAACGCTAGAGCGGAGTTGCTGCCCAGCCATTCATCTCGGGCTCTCGAGCTTCGTCAGTCGATCAGCGTCGCTGAGATGAACCCCCAGCACCGCCCGGTCGTGTTCAGGCGCACCATGCGCGGCAAGAGCAACTGTTCGAGGAGGTAGCGCAGCGTCGGCTCGGAGCCATCGCACGGGGGGAGCACGCCGGCGTCCGCGCTCGGGCTCGACATGGGCAGAGCGACGTTCGACAGCTCCTTCAGCGTGATCGCCTGATCGCCGTCGGTGTCGGCGTCCGCGAGCGCGTCGAAGCGCAGCGGGGCGTCGTCGTCCGGGCTCGCACGGAACAGCTCCTCCGCGCGCACCATGATCGCGAATGGCGGTGACTCCCCGGTGCGCAGCGTGAGAGTGTGGTCGCCCCCCGCGTCGCCGCTCGGATCGCAGAGACCGAGCATGTAGTTCAGAGGAAAGGCCCACTCGAAGCGCTTCTGGTCGGCCCCTCGCGACGCCTGGCCGCGCACGTACACGCTCGCGCCGCTGGGCACGTAGCCGGCGTCGCGATCGCCGCCGGGCTGTCCATTGCAGATCGTGACGCCAGCGTCGTTCTCGATCGTCGTGACGAACGTGCTCTCCTCCTCGCTCACCCCCTGTCCGAGCTTGGCCCCGTAGGGCACCGACAGGTACAGCCCCAGGTTGCACGTGCCGAGCCCGAACACCTCGGCGACCTTCTGCTTCCCGGGCACGCCGAGGTCGAGCAGGCGGCCGTAGCCTGCGTTCGCGTAGGTGTTGCATGCGTCGCCTTCGAGCGAGACGTAGCCAATCCCCACGAAGAGCTGCTCGAAGGTGATTTGCCACCCGTCCGTCGTCGTCACGCCGGAGAGGACCTCGGGGCTCGGCTCCGCCGTGAGGAGGACGGTCGCCGGGATCGGGCGCGTGTCGCCGGGCAGACAGGAGGAGAGGATCAACGCTCCGGCAAGCGTCGCTTTGCGCATGTCGATCATCACAAGCCTCCTTCCAGGCCGAGGCTGGGGATCCAGATCGGACCGACTTCGTATCCGTTGATGGTCTCCTTGCGGGCGGTGATGTTGAATCCCTCGGCGACGATGGACAACCAACGTGATGTGCCGAAGGTCCAGCGCTTCTCCGCGCGGAGGTCGATCCGGTAAAAAGGCGGATCTCGCTCCACGTCGGACTCGCCGAAGCCGAGCTTGGGCGCACCCGAGTAGACGGTGAAGCGCCCACCCACCTTGAAGCCGAGGCCGATGTCGTAGGCGAGGGCCATGTTGAGCACGTGGGTGCGATCGGCGGAGCTCGGAAACTCGCCATACCATCGCCTGCGCGAAGAGCGCGACAGCGTATAGGACACGAAGCCGCCCAGGCGGCGCGTCAGCGGGCGCCGGAGGAAGATCTCGAGCCCGAACGCCGATCCGAGGCTGCGGAGATCGAACGCGGGCACGTAGCGCGGATCCTTCGTCGTCACGCCGAGCGTGTCGCTCATGTTCAAGAAGACGTCATCGAACAACCGCACGGTCGCGGTCGCCACCTCGGGCCACGTGACCTCGACACCCGCGCTCGCCTGAAAGGAGGTTTGCAGGCCTTTGCTCAGGCTGCCCGGCGAGAGCCCGGGCAGCGGCACGAGGAACGAGGGAGGCTGGTGCGCGAGGCCGAAGGTGTTCGTCAAGCGCACGTACTTGTTCGCGATGACGGAGAGCGCGAGCCGCCCGTCCGCCGAGATCGCCGACGCGCCCGCGGAGCGGAACAGATCGAACCGCGTTCCCGGGATGATCTCGACGCGGGAATTCACCTTCCAGACGAGGTCCGCCCACGCGCCGAGCGTGGAGTCGAAGCGCGGCGGGAACAGCCCATCGAGCGTTCGGGTGTTCGGATCGTCCGGATCTGCCCAGCGTGTCTTGTCGGCGGTGTAGCTATCGAATTGCGCGTCGGCGCCGGCCCGCAGGGTGAGCGCCGGGCCGAGCGGCTGATGGAGCGTGACGCGCGTGCCGAACAGGACGTCGCGCGCGTTGCGCTGCTCGCCGACGCGCGTCTGATCGAAGCCCCACGTGGCCGCCCACCGGAGCTGCCCCTCGTCGCCGAGCTTGCGATCGTAGCGCGCGTCGACGCGGTAGAACTCGGAGCCGAACGCGACGGAGGTGATCCCGTTCTTCACCTGCGCGAGCAGGTCGTACGAGCCGAACGCGAACACGCCGATGCGATCGCGCGGGGTGAGGTCGTACGTGATCCGCGCCTGGAAATCGCGATAATCGAGCTTGGTGCCCGGGGTGAGGAGGGAGAAGAGCGCGGCCGCGTACGAGTAACGCCCGCCCACGAGCACCGTGCCGCGGCCGTCGGCAAAGCCCCCTTCGACCATGGCGCCGACGTCGAAGACACGAAGGTTGCCCTCACCATGCCAATCGGTGCGCGGCGCCGTCGTCTCCGCGGACACGATGGCGCCCGCGTATCGGCCGAATTGCGCGGGGTAGCCTCCGGGGTGGAGCTCGACCTTGTCGACCATGGCCGGGTTCACGACCGAGGGGCCGATGGCGACGTGGTAGAGGTACGGAACGCGGACGCCGTCGAGGAAGTAGCCGATGTTTCCGGGAGGGGCGCCGCGCACGTAAAAGTACGGTAGGCCCGAGACGACCGGCGTCACGCCCGGCAGGACTTCGATGGCGCGGAACGGATCGCCGAACGTGCCCGGGATCTGGCGGACCTCGGCGCGCGAGAGCGACACTGCCGCCGGCGCCGGCTTCTCCGCGCGGACCGTGACTTCGAGCGGCGCCGTCGCGGCGCTCGGCGGAGTCGGGGCGGCTTGCGGGGCCGGCGCGGGGGGCTTGGCCTCCGCTTGCTTCGGCTCGTGGAAATCGGCCCGAAAGCGAATGCGCGCCGCGATGGCGAGCCCAGCGCGGGTGGCGGGCACGAAGCGAAGCGCTTCGACGGCGCGCTTCGCAGCCGAGGCGAAGGGCTCGTCTCCCGACACGACGACGACGTCGCGCACGCCGCCGTCCTTGGCGACCGTGAGCAGCAGGACCACGCTCGCGTCGCCCGACGCGCCGCTCGGATAGGCGATCTCCGCGGGCGACTCGAGGCGAGGCGCCGCGACGTCTGTTTCGCCCGCGCGCGCGACGACGGGGGCGGCGGCGCCCGCGAGCAACCCGGCGGCGCAAACGAGCCAGCGCGCTATTCGTGAGCCCATCGCTCGGCCATCCGCAATCCGGATCTCGGTCCGTGCGACGCCAAGCAAACGGTCCCTAAGTCGAACGACATCGCGCGCATGCGCCCAGCATACACGCGCGCTCCGCTGGAGAGCCTCGCTCGCGAGGACGGCGCCCTACGCCGCACGGCGATCGGGTCACCGATCTGCGGCGCCGCACGAACGAGAGCAGCGCGACGAGGATGGGTGCGGCGCGTACGGGGGGAGCCCCATGCGGCATGACGAAGCCCCCACGATGAGGTCAGGTTCCGCGCTAGCGCGACTGCGTCAGGCCGGCGCAACGAGTGGGTCCTCACGAGCAGCCAGACGTGAAACGAGATCTCGGCGAGGCCGACGAGCGGCCCGTTTCGGCGAGCGATCGCCGCGTGGCGATGCTGTCGGCTTCGCCTGCACGCCCGGACCAGCGAACGCGTCGCTTGCTCGGCGAGACGTCTCATGACGCAGTAGAACGAGGCGCGCCCCCCAGCGCGCCTCGATGTCCCCCGCCGCTTCATCCCCGCGAAGCCGGCCGCGGCCCCGCAGGCACGATCCGCTGGCCCACCGTCGCGGCCTCCAGCAGCTTCTTGAGCTTCTCCTTCTGCTTCACGATGAGATCGCCGTACGAGGTGTTCTTCTTGATCTGATCGAGCGTGAGGTGCGGCCCGCGGTTGTAGCGGGCGCCGATCACGCGCATCTCCTCGTCGCCGATGGGCTGTCCCTTGAAGTCGACGTCGGCCAGATCGCGCAGGTGGTCGCCCACGATCTGCAGGTTCGCCTGGTCGTTCTTGAGCGTGTTCATGATCGCCAGCCGATCGCTGTAGCCCAGGTTGTTTGGATCGAGCCCCATCGACTCGGCCGCGCGCCGGACCTGGATGCTCACGTCCCCCGCCGACGTGAGCGCCGGATCGTTCGTGATCGTCGGCAAGTAGGGGTCTGCCATGTGATCGAACGATCGCACGTCATGCGCGATATCGTCGATCCACACGGGATCTCCTCCCACCTCGTTCCACGCCGTCCCCGCCAGGAGCTCAGGTGGCAAGTCGTTCGCCCGCGATTGGACCATGATCGAGGTCGCGTGATCCCTCACCCATGCATCCTTGTAGTCGCGCAGGTGGTTTGGATCTCCTCCCAGCCATTCGGGCGCCTTCCACTTCGCCACATCCATCCCACCCCAATCGTTGTTGGGTAACTTGCTCTCTGCAAGAAGCCGATTGTACTCGTCCAGCGTGATCTTGTTCCCTGTGAGCGGCGTCCCCTCCGGCACGATTTCGAGCTTCCCGAATGGCCCCGAGAGGGTCGCCCCGCTCGATGGCCCGCCCACCACCACGTCATCGGACCCCGTCACGATGATCCCCCCGTGGCTGCTGATCTCGTAGGTCCGCCCGAGCGGCTGTCCGTTCACCGTCACCGTCAGCGCCCCCGTCACGATCGTGCACGGGGTCGGACAATCAATCTTGTCCGTCACCCTCCCTGCCGGCAGCCCGTTGATATCCGTGTTCGGCGACCCCGTGATGATGGGGTGAACGCCGTGTGCGGGGCAGTCGTCGTTGTCCTGCGGCATCGAACCCTCCAGTTGCCGCAGGATACCAACCCGGCGCGCGCAGTAGGGAGCGCTCGCCATGCCCGGCCCAATGCGTCCGGTTGCCCGGTGAGCGCATGGCACGCTCCCCGCACGGACTCGGCATCAGGCGTCAGCGACAGTGAATCAGCGAAGCGGGGTTGTTGCCACGCCGCATCGAGGCCTCCGCGCACACGGGCTCCACGCCGCGGCAATGGATCAGATGTGCGGGGTTGTGACCGGCGCGCAGCAGCGCCACGGCGCAGCGCTGCTCGACTCCATCGCAGAACATCAGCGACGTGGAGGGATGCCCCTGCTCGAGCAGCGTGCCGCGGCACGTCGGCGCCGGCGGCGGCGGAGGCTCGGCGACTGGCCGCGACGGCTCTCTCACGACCACGACCCGGGGCGGCGGCTCCTCCACCACGACGCGGGATCCGCGTCGCACGACGACCGGCCGGCTCGCCTCCGCGCGGATCCGCTCCTGCTCCAGGGCAGCCTGGCGATCGCGCTCGCGCTCGAGCGCCACCGCGTCGCGCGCCTCGGCCCGCGCGCGGCGCTTGGCCTCGATGACGTCGGCCTGCTTCTGGCGCTCGGCCTCGATCACCGCGAGCTCGTGGCGGCGCTGCGCTTCCTCCTCCTCCTTCGCCTCGCGCGCGGGCCGGCCGAGCTCGTCGTCGATGGCCGCCGTGAGATCGCGGACGATGCGATCGTAGCGCGACGAGATCGTCGGCGCGCCGTCGGGCCCGCTCTGCTGGTAGTTCAGGCCGTCGCTGTCCACGTACGCGATCTTGTACTCGGCCGTCGTGTACGTGATCTTGAGCCGCAGCGACACGCGCCCTTTGCTGTACTCCGCGACGATCGCCCCCGGGGTCTCCGACGCGGCCGTGAAGCTCTTCGACTGCATGGCCCGCGCGATGGCGGCGCGAAGCTCCGGCTCCTGCTGCGGCGACGCGAGCAGCACGGCGCGCGCATCGCGCATCGGGACGCTGCGGCCGCCGCAGCCCGCGAGCAGGCCGGCAGAGAGGACGATGACAGGGAGACCTCGCACGATGCTCTTGAACATGGCTTCACCACGTGACCCGGCTGGACGGCGCGCTCCGCGCCCGTGTGGACCCTCGAGAGCACGCGGTCCCGCTGCTCTCCTTCACAAGACGCAGGACCGGGGGGCGTGTAACAGAAAAGAATCGATCACCGGCCAGGCGCCGGCCGAGCGGGTCGTATGGCGACACGACCGCCGTCATCGATCCCGACAGGGCCGACTTCACCGAAGGCTGGTCGTTCGACGGTTCTGCCGCTCGACGCGCCGGCGGCTACTCGCGCGCGTTGCGTTGCTTCTGCAGCAGCTCGCGCACCGCGCGCGGCGACGGCAGGCCCGCTGCGCGGAACGCCGACGTCATCGCCTCGGGGCGCGCGTAGCCGACGGAGCGCGCCACGCCCGCGACCGTCGCGGGCTCGGCGCTCAGCATCAAGATCGCCATGGTCAGGCGGAAGCGCTGGACCGTGCTCCTCCAGCCGACGCCGACGAGGTGGAAGGTCTCGAGCAGCTCGTCGAAGTTGCGATCGACCTGGCGCAGCGAGCGGGTCGCCCGGTCGGCCACGCCGGACAGCGCCGGGCTCAGCGACAGGTCGCGGAAGAGCGGCACGATCGCGTTCCACGTGCGCGCGATGTGGACCGGCTCCTCCTCGACGACCGTCGCGAGCACCTCGGCAGAGAGCCAGCCGATCTCGCAGAACCGCTCGAGCAGCGCGCGCCGCCGGCGGTCTAAACCCGGCCCGCAGCCCACGAGGCGCGCCTCGAGCTCGAACGCGTCGCTCCGCGCGAGCACGTCGGCAGGCACGTCGAGCCGCGTCCACTCGGAAGGAGATTCGGGCGCGGGCGCGGCGCCGGGCACCGGCAGCACGTGCAACACCAACATCCGCAGCGGCTCACCCGTCACGCGGAGGTGAATCGGACCCGCGCCGCCGACACCCTTGAAAATGTTCGCCGAAGCCCGCACCGCACACGGCGCCTCGATCACCCCCGGCGATGGGCCGAAGAACTCGAACCGCCCCTCGAGCAGCACGTAGTACCGCTCGCTCGAGTGCTCCTGCAGTGAGGTCGCCCACGATGGAAGGACCCGCGTATCCCACACGATGCCACGGCGACAGATGGCCACGATCCAGAACCGTCGCTCCAGACCGACGTGAAGGTGGAACTCACCGCCTGCGAACGATATGCGACCGCTTGCGTCGAGCATGGCTCGTCCCTCGTATACCCCGTCTCCCCCGGTGACTTCACCGGGAAGTCTGCGAAATTCTGCCGCCGGCTGCGCGGATGTCGAAACGCCCACCGATATCCTCGCATACATGGAGTTCCACCCACGGAAAAAATCGCACCACGCTGCATTCGTTTGGCCCGGCGTGTCGATGACAGTCGTCATGCTCTTTGTGGGAGAGGCCTTATCGATGGCAGCTTTTCGCAGGCAGCCCCCTCTTCCCCCAGAGCACCGTTCCATGGAATGGTGGCGGCGTAACTGCGGTGTGCTGAAGCGCGCGTATCAGCGCCCGCAACATCCGAAATACCCTCTCTGACTGGAGGCGACCACGATGGTTCGCAACGTCTTCTGGGCGGTTTTGTGCGCCGCGACTCTCGCGGCGACGTCTGCGTCGGCTGCATCTCTTTCGAGTGTCAAATCGGGTAACTGGTCGGACAGCACGGTTTGGAGCGCCGGGCGTGTGCCGATCGCCGGCGATACGATCACCATTTCGACGGGCAATACCGTCGTCTTCAACGTCACTTCGCCCGACCTCGCGGGTGTCACCGTGCAGAGCGGCGCGGGATTGACGTTCACGCCGAGCCTGTCTGCCACGCTGCGCTCCACCGGCAGCATCACCGTGCTCGGCACGCTCACGATGAAGCCGTCTTCACGCTCGATCGTGCACCTCATCAAATTCGTCAACGTGAACGAAGCCAACTACGTCGGTGGAGGTATGGAACCCGTCCCCGCGGACGTCGGGCTGTGGGTGCGCGACGGGCAGCTCGATCTGCAGGGCACGCCCAAGACCTCGTGGACGCGGCTCGCCGGCGGCGCCAATGCCTCGGTCAGCTCGATCACGCTCGAAGCGGCGCCCACCGACTGGGCCGCCGGCGACGAGATCAGCATCGTGCCCACCGAAGCGCCTTCGGTCGGCGACAACAGCTGGAGCGGCTTCGACGCCGCGTCGATCGTCAGCGTCTCGGGCGCCACCGTGCAGTTGAACCACGCCACGAGCCGCGCGCATCCGATCGTGAACAGCCAGTGGCGCGCCGAGGTCCTGAACCTGACGCGCAACGTGCGCATCGAGGGCACGGGCAACGGCACCGCGAACCCGAGCACGAATCATCGCGCGCACATCTGGATCCGCTCCGACAAACCGCAGTTCGTCAACTACGTCGCCATTCGTTACATGGGGCCGCGACACGCGGGCGAGGACAATCCGACGGAGGGCGTCCTCGGCCGCTATGCGCTCCACTTCCACCATTCGGAGGATGGCAGTCGCGGCTCGACCGTGCGCGGCACCGTCGTCCGCGACGCGGGCAGCCATGCATTCGTGCCGCACGGGAGCCATGGTATCACCTTCACGGATACGATCAGCTACAACACCTTTGACGAGGCCTATTGGTGGGACCCGGGACACACGAGCCACGACACCGTGTACGATCACGACGTCGCGGCAATCGTGCAGTACGACCCCGAGTATCGTGGCTACAACCTCGCGGGCTTCAGTGCCAACGAGGGCCTGCGCAACACCATTCGTGACTCGGTCGCGGTGGGTGTGCAGGGGAACATCGATGCGTCCGGATTCATCTGGCCCGAGGGGACGAACGACAGCGGTATCTGGAACTTCTCCAAGGGAAACATCGCGCACAACAACAAGGTCGCTGGCATCTTCGCGTGGCAGAACGATCATCAGCCGCACGTGATTGCCAACTTCGTCGCCTACCACAACGGTGAGGTGGGCATCGCCCATGGCGCGTATGGCAACGCATTTCACTACGAGAGCTCGACGCTCTATGGCAATGGCGACGTCGCGCTGCACCTGAAGGCCGTCGGCCCCGGCGTGGACGAGTTCGGCCATCTCCGGCTTCGTTTCGACAACATGATCTTCGACGGCGGGGGGCAGTCGTCGGATCTGATCCTGTCCGACGATCACAACGCCGACGGCACCGGCGACTCCACGATCATCCGCAGCTCGATCTTCCGCAACGGCGCGAGCGCTCTGCACTTCGGCGCAGGCAATCTGGGCGATTGGATCGACCTGGAGCTCTGCACGATCTCCACGCCGAACAGCGTGCTGTTCGACTCGGATGCTCTCTCCTCCAACCGCGTCCGCCTCCAGAGCAACACGACGCAGGCCTTCAACATCACGAAGTCGGGGACGACGTCGATTCCGGTGTTCGTGCAGCCGTACCTCGACGAGTCGTTGCCCCAGCTCTCGATCACTTCGCCGTCCGGCGGATCCGTCGTGACGGGGGTCGTCTCCGTGAGCTCCTACGCGTACGACCTCGGGGGCATGGCCTCGGTCGACCTGTACATCGACGGTGTCCTCGCCGCGCACAACACGACGGCGCCCTTCGCGTTCTCGTGGAGCACCGCGGCCATGTCGAACGGCGCTCACCACTTGCAGCTCATCGGCACGGACGCCGCCGGCAACACGAACGACTCGAACATCACCACGGTGTTCACCAGCAATCCGTAGCCCGGAGAGCGCGAGCCAACGGCATCTCACCCCCGTTGCCGCCGTCAGAACAGCCCCTCCACGATGCTGGTCGAATCGGGGTATCGCGCTTCGACGGCTCGTGGCACGCGCGCAAGGCGCTGCCAGGGTGAGACTCCGCACTTGGCGAACCAGCCAACGTTCCTGGTATGCGGGCAGGGCAGCGAATGCCCGCAGTAGGCATGGACGAGCGGGCGTGCGACCCTTTGCGGTCGCATGCCCGCGGCTCCCGTCGACTACGCCTTCCTGAGCCGCCGCCAGCTCCGCCGGCGCGCGGCCTCGGGTGATCCCGAGGATCACTACCAGCTCGCGCTCGCGTACCTCGAGCGCGCCCCCATCGAGCTGGAGCACGCGAAAGAGCAGATGGAGAAGGCCGCCGCGCGTGGCCACGTCGCGGCGCAGGCCTGGCTCGGGCTCGCGGAAGCCGATCCGGCGCGAGCGCGAGCCTGGCTCGAGCGCGCCGCCGCCCAGGGGCACCTGGAGGCGACGATTCGGTTGCTCGATCGGATGCGAAGGCGCCTGCCGGGCTTCGCGGTCGACGAGGCCGAGGCGCGGCGTTGGCAGCGGCGCGCGGCCGAAGCGGGATCGGCCGCGGCGCAATACGCCGAAGGGCTATGCTGTCAGCCGAGCGATCCCGAGGCCGCGCACGCGTGGATGCGGCGCGCCGCGGAGCATGGGCACGCCGCGGCCGCGTATGCGTTGGGCGAGCTCCTGCGGGCGCGCGGCGACGCGGAGGCCGTGCGCTGGTACGAAGCCGCGTCCGCGGCCCACCACGCGGACGCGAGCTGGGCGCTCCGCCTGATGCTCCGCGACGGCGAGCTGGTGCCACGCGACTACGCTCGCGCGCGGATGTACCGCGTACGGGCGGTGGAGGACGGCAACCCGCATGCGCAGCTCGAGGTCGGCGGCCTCGACAACGTCCGCAAGGCCGCCGAGAGCGGGCTCGTGAAGGCTCAGTACAAGCTCGGCGTGCTGCTGCTCGATCCGGAGCACGCCTACGATCGGCGGCGGCGACGCGAAGGGCTCGCAGCGCTCCAGCGCGCCGCGAGCCAGGGCTACCGACCCGCGCGGCGCGCGCTCGCCGCCGCGCTCGCGCCGGAGAACCAGCCCGCGGTCGCGGAGATCACCGACGAGCACGCGGCGCTGCGGTACCTGCTCGATCTGCTGCGCAGCAAGGGTTTGCGCGTCCGCCTCTTCGAGCGTGGCTTCGAGAGCACGCTCTTCACCAGCCCAGTGACGTACGCCGTCGATCGGCCCATCACGCTGACGCTCGACGAGCTCTCGCCGGTGCTCGAGACGCTGTTCGGAAACGATCGAGCGAGCTGGCCGACCGCCGAGAAGCTCACCCGGGCGAGCGGCATCCACCCGATCCAGTGGGTCGGCTTCGAGCACCGGCCCGAAGCGTTCGACGACGGGCCGGACGTGGTCTCCGGCGCTTCTCGATACGACCTCGGCTGAGGTCGTGAAGGGCCTACGCTGGGCGACCAGAGCCTCTCAATCGAGCCTGTGCTCGATTCGCGTGCTGACCTTTCCATGGGGCCAGCCGGCGCCCGTGTCGTTCGAGCAGGGGAACGCCGTGCTGATGACCCTGGTCGAGAATGGGTTCAAGGCTCGCTGACGTCTTCGATCATGTGGTAACCGCGGATCACGATGGTCGCGAACGTGTCATCCGGTTGTGTGGCGAACGCACGAACTCTGTATTTGCCAGTCTCGACAGCCGTGGAGGAGATGCCGTTTCAGCGCTCGACGACGCCGAGCGGCACGGTGCAGGTGTAGCGAAACTTCTCCGGATCCCATGACCAATCGCCGTGACGGACTTGCGTGGGGTTCGTGGTGTTCGTGTCGACGAAGTCGCCGAGGTTCGTCCGCTTTTGAAGACGCATCTTCATCGTCAGCGCTTGGCAATCCGCCTGGTTGTCGACGGCGTCCCAGACTGCGATCGCAGAGAATTTGTAGGTCGCCGGGATGAACGTGTTGACGCTGAAATCCACGTACGTCGAGGCGCGGGAATTCGTCGGGTCGACGATGGGACAGATGCTGTTGATGAAGCCCGCCGCTCGCTCGTATTCGTCCGCGTCGCCAGGATTCGAGATGTCGGTGGTCGCGTTTGGATTGAGCCCCGTCGCACACGCGTTGAGCACCGTCATCGCGTCTTCGGTCTGACCCACGTTTTCGCCAGACTCGTCGCCCACTTGGGCCGCGCAGCCGGTGGCGATGCCAGCGGCTGCAAGTACCATTAGATACGCAAGCTTCATAGCTGTTCAACTCCTGCAAACGAGTTTGCAGAAGGCCGCCCGGTCGATCTACTGGGGAGAACCCCAGGCCGCTCAGAGCTCCGACCAGAACTTGGCGATGAGCTTCGCGCGCGTGGGCGTGCCCGACTTGCGCAGCAACTGCGTGACGTGCAGCTCGACGGTGTTCTCGGCGCACGCGAGCGTCTGGGCGATCTCCTTGTTCGCGTCGCCGCGCACGAGCAACGCGAGGACGCGGAGCTGCCGCGCCGTCAGGTCCCATGCGCTCCCCGCCGAATCGACGCGCGCGGCGAGGTCCGCGTCTTCCGGAGGGCGCGTCGCCGGCGTGTCGTCGAACGACAATGGCATGTCCTCCCGGACGCCGAGCACGAGCTGCCCCGTCACGCGCGTCACGGCCGATAGGGCAACACGCTCCGCCCGCGCGGCCAGTGTCCGCGAAGGTGGCAAGCGGACGTCGTACACGCCGAAGTCGGCGCCGACGTCGGCCGTCACCACCGCCTCCGGGAGATCCAGAAGCCTGGGTATCCCGCGCGTTGCGCCGACGTTCACGCGGAACCAGGCGGCGCACGGGTGCGCGCCCGGACGGAGGCGCGCGGTGCAGCGCACGCGGTCGGGCTCGAGATCCTCGAGCCGGAAATCGACGGCGGGAAAAGCGAGCGGGTGGAGCACGTCGAGGATGAACACGGAGAGCGCCTTGGGGCTGAGCAGCGCGCCGGCGGCGGCGCGCAGCTCGGGGACGGTGGCGTGGAGCGAGCGGGCGAAGAGCTCCTCCAGCGCGCGACCGCCGCCGGCGATCTCCTCCATCCGCTCGACGATGACGGCGTAGTCGTCCCAGGCGACGCGCTGGCGTCTCCGGAGCCCGTGGGCATCGAAGGCGAGCCCTTCGAACAGCGGCTCGGTCGGGAGGCCGGCGCGCGCGATGACCTCCACCCCCATCACGACGGCGCGCGACCTCACCTCGTGCGACCGCGCGCTTCCCTGCACCACCGCGAGGATACGAAGACCTTCCCGTGTCGTCGAGACGATCGCGCCTTCGCGCCGCCCCATGCCGAGCCTCGGTGTGGAAGGTGGGTTTCGAGCGGCTCGATCGCCGCGCGCGATCCGCGAACGACGAGAGCCCTCGGTCTCTCGACCGCAGGAGTGGGCATGGCCCGTGCTCTTGGTCTCACCATGGCTGCGAGCATGAGAGCGTTCGCCATGAAGTCGATTGGCGTCGTGGGTTTCATGTCGAAACCTCGACCCGAGGAGCCGGGGCCGACCGGCGCCATCGTGAAGACGACGCGTGCGCTCGTGTGCACATCCGACACGCACACGGTCGCCGGCGCGATCGGGCCGCGCCGGGATCTCACCCTCGGTCACGAGGCGGTGGGCGTGGTCCACCGCGTCGGGAGCGAGGTGAAGAGCATCCGCGAAGGCGATCGGGTCGCCGTGGGCGCGATCACGCCCTGCTTCCATTGCGACAACTGCCTGCGCGGGTTCACGTCGCAGTGCACGCGCATGCTCGGAGGGTGGCGGTTCGCCAACGTGAGCGACGGTGTGTTCGCCGAGTATTTCACCGTGAACGACGCGGAGGCGAACCTCGCGCACATCCCCGATGACGTCACGGATGAGCGCGCCGTGTACGTATGCGACATGATGTCGACCGGCTTCGTCGGCGTGGAGCACGCCGACGTGCCCATGGGCGGGAGCATCGCCATCTTCGCCCAAGGTCCGGTGGGCTTGATGGCCACCGCGGCTGCTCGGCTCCGCGGCGCCGGCACCATCATCGCGGTGGAGACCATCCCGAAACGGAAGGAGCTGGCGCGCCACTTCGGGGCGGATGTCGTGATCGATTTCAAAGAGCGCGACGCCGTCGAAGCCATCTTGGAGATCACCTCCGGCGACGGCGTCGACGCGAGCGTCGAGGCGCTCGGCGCCCAAGCGTCGTTCGAGATGTGCGTGAAGGCGACGCGCCCGGGAGGCACGATCTCGAACATCGGTTATCACGGCAGCGGAGAATACGTATCCATCCCGCGGCTCGAATGGGGCGTGGGGATGAGCGACAAGACGATCCGGACGGCGCTCTGTCCCGGAGGCAAGGTCCGGCTCAGGCGGATGCTTCGTTTGCTTCAGGCCGGCCGCGTCGACCCGACGCCGCTCACCACCCACACGTTCGACTTCGGCCAGATTGACCGCGCCTTCCAGAGGATGGCCGACAAAGCAGACGGCATCATCAAGCCCCTCATCACGTTCGATTGATGGGGCGAGCCGGCGAGCAAGCCCCTGCGATCGGCGTTGCCTTCGCGTACGCTCGTCTCCATGCATCGAGCCGTCCCGTTCGCGATCGTGATGGGGCTCGGGGCGCTCGCGAGCTGCAATCGCTGGCCCGAAGGCGCGCCCGATCACCTCACGTCCGCCGAACAGAGCGCGGCCGCCACGCCCAAGGGTTGGAAGGGCGCAGGCTACGCGCCCGACCCGCCGTTGGGGATGTTGGCCCAAATCTTCGAGACGGCCGGTCCGGTCAGCCGAAAGGTCACGCTCGACGGCCAAGCGTTCATCGTGTGCCGAGCGGCGATCATCGACGGGACGATCGATCTGCCACTCTTCGGAAAGACCTCCACGCGATGGGGACATCACATCGAGCTGCGCGTCGGCTCGATGCCGCCGAAACAGGGCTCGTATGGCGCGCACGAGGGCGCGTCGTTCGTCGGGGCCCCGCTCGCGCGGCTTTCGCCGGGCGAGTCCATCACGCTGAGGCTCGACGAGCGAGGCCTCTTGCCGGGGAAACAGACTTCCGACACGTTGACTCTTCCTTTCACGGGCTCGATGCCAATCGTCGCGCACGCCGAGCGTGGAGATGCCGAGTGCCGCGCCGTCGGCCGGGACGTCATCGAGAAGCGACTCCCGGAGGCGCTCTCGTTGGCCGACACGCGGCTTCGCGCCGGCCGCGTCTCGGCCGACCTGGCCCACACGGACTTCGGCCTCGAGATCGCGCGCGACCTGCGCACGGAGCAGCTCGACGCGCTGGCGATCCCGGCGGGGCTCGTCGGCTGGGCGGATCCACGCCTCGCGTCGCGCCTCGCACTTGAGCGCCTCGGTGTCTTCGAGCAGCACGCCGCGCCGCTGATCCAGCGCGCCTTCACCACCGCCGCGCCGGCCTCCGATTGGGTCACTGCCGGCAAGCTCCGTTTCCGCCGCGCCACGGCCACCTGCGGCCCCACCGCATGCCTGGCGCGCGTCGAGGTCGAGACCCTCGCGAGCACCGCGTACGAGCTCGACACCGACGAGCACTTCTGGCTCGCCTGCGAGGACGGCCGCGTCGTCCCCATGCGCGCCGTCTCCATCGAAGGCGGCGATTCGGCCGACCCGTACATGACGATTCCGACGCAGCAGACACGGACCCTGGTCCTCGGGGTCACCGACCTCCACGAGCGCCCCGACACCGCGACGCGCCCAAAGGTGCTGACCTACGAGCGCTGGCGCAATCCAAAGGGCCCTGCGAGTGTCCCGGAAGCCACGTTGCGCGTCGAGTGAGGGCTTTGCGACGATCGGACCGGCAATCGGGTATCTTCCGTCCATGGACACGCACTACCGCGTCCCGTCCTACAGCAACCGGCGCACGCTGGGGCCGGCCGACGCGCCCCACGCCGCGCTGCGCCCGCATTGCGGAGAGCGGCTCGACCCGCAGCGGCACTGCGCCGAGCTCGACGCGCCCTTCGACGCGTGGCCGGCGGCCGAGCGCGCGCGCGTTTCGGGCGTGAGCGCGTGGCGCCTGCCGGCGCTGCCCGGCGGGCTCGTGGAAGTCGTCGGCTCCTGCGACCTGGACGCCGCAGTCCGCCGCTTCGTGCTCGGGCGCATCGCGGATATCGATTGGGCGCGGAGCGAAGTCGCCTGGGACTCCAGTGCGGGGCCCCACGCCTTCGTGTTCGTCGGGGCGCCGCCCACGGAGGCCGGCGCGGCGTGTGCCGTGCTGCTCTACCTCGTGCTCGTCGACGACGACGGGGGCCGCGCGCACCTCGGGGCCCTGAGCGCGATGAACCGCGAGCTTCGGAGGCTGATGTTCGACCGGCCCTGGGGCGGAGGCCCGCCCGCCCCGGCGCGGATCGAGCGCGCGCGGGCGCTTTCGGTCCACGACCACCGGTTCGCGTTCGCGGTGGGCGACGCGACCCTGCTCAATGCCAGGTGCATCATCGGCCGCGACATGCCCTTCGTGAGCGACTGAGCCTCGTCCCTCCGTGACGGCGGCCCGGACATCGAGCCTCTCATCAAGCAATGCCCGAAGCGATGCTCCGAGCGTCCGGGTGCGAAAGCATGGGACAAAGGATGGTGTGCCGAGCCGGCTTTGCCTCATGGCTCTACTCTTTCGCCGGGAGTACGACGCGGAAGTCCGTCGCGGTCTTTCCGAAGAAAACATCCTCGTGGAAGACGCCCGCGCAGCGCACCTCGCCGCGATTGTCCGCGTAGCACAGAGACCGCCCCACCAACGCGGCCACCACGTCGCGCGCGCCGGGGATGTCGACCGGGCCCGCCTCGAGCGCGGCGCGGGGGGAATTCGGCAGCGATGGGCTAACCAGATGGATTATGGAGATAGGCAGAGCGGGGTAGCTCCTCCGTGATGTTCGGCAGATCAACGCTGTGAGAATTCGGAGAACAACATGCGCATGACCCCACAACTCGCGCCCCTCGCCGTGGCCGTGGCTCTCCTCGGCTGTGGCGAAATCGTCGACGTTGATCCCGGTCCTCTCGGAGGCCACTTCACAATCTCCGATGGGAGTGCGTCACAGGAATACTCCGCGCAGGAAGACGGTGTAATCTGCACCGCGGTCACAGCCTTGGATGGGACGCCGACATTGTTCGTTGACTTCAAATCGCTCAGAAATGGCGCAACGGGCATCCTCCATCTCACGGCTGGTCCCTACTCCGCGGAGCCGTCTGTGTACGACGCCAAGGGTTATGAATCCCCGGAGCTAGAAAGCTTGTGCGGTGGCGGCGGCGCATGCTGGCGAGTCTGGTGGCGGCCTTCCGCCGACATCGAGTACTTTTCGGCTCCGATGGCGCCCGCCTGCCTCCTCCATGTGGCTACCAACGATGGCGTCGTCGCTGGCAAGTTTGAATGCGCGCAGCTCTATCCAGACGAACTCGCTATCACGAATGGAAGCTTCACCTGTGTTCTAGCGCGCCGGTTGCCGTGAACTGCACCGAAGGCGCTGCCGAACAAGGGCTTGCAGGTGACGGCGCTATGCGCCGCACCTGAAGCCCCAGCCGTTCGGTGGACTGGGCGCGAGCGTTCGGCTGGATGCACAAGGAGAGATCATGGCGGACGCGATGACGGTCGAGCAGAGCTTGCAACGCCACGGGCTGGTACCTTCGGATGAGGCATTGCCGGTTATCCGCGACATGCTCGCACATGAGGTCGAGCTTGAGCGGTCCGGCGGCGACCGAGAGCAGGATCTTGCGTTCCTGTGCTGCGTCCAGCTCTTCAGTCGCGGACTACTTGATGACGTCATGCGAATCTGGACCGCCAAGACCGAAAGCATGGACCTCGATTCCGCCATCGACGTCCAACTGCTATGCGGTGCTGGACTGTCGGCAACCAAGCGTTTTCTTGCCGCGCAACGCGAGGCCGCGGCCGCGGACGCGCTCAGATACTTGGAGAAGTGCGAAGCTGCCGGCGACTTTCGCCGGTTCTCGCCTCGGGACCTTCTGGGCCGTTACCGGCGGTACTTCAACCCATGTATCAAATAGCCGCCGCCCACCACGCCCGGAGCTTGACGTCTTTCCTGGACGAGAAACGCGTGGACGTGCGCCAGTTGCTTGGCGCGATCCAGGAGCTGCTCGGCGCGCCTTGCAGCACACCGGCCGATCGTTGGGTGCGCAGACCATTCGCGGATGTTTCTGGTGAGACGTACAAAACGGCATACGTAGGTACTGCATGGCCGTGGCTCTGCAACGGCGCATAGGACCAATGATGGATGTCTTAGTAGAAGTGAATGCGGCGCTTTGCCACGGTGGGATTTTCTACGATCGGAATCCTTCGACCGAACCAGCAAGCCATTTTCTCGCTCGCGCAAAGGTCGCTGAGATCGATGCCTACCGCACGGGAGCTCCCGGTTGCCGTGCTGCGATGCCTTCGGTTTGAGCCCGCTTGACAGCTCTCTCCACCTGGAGCGAGCCAGAACAGACGCCAGCACCCCCACTGGGAGAACACCATGTACTCATCGTCGAGCGATTCGCAGCAAGCAATTCCACATCCGGTCGGTGTCAGCTCCTTCGGCTCCGCAGTCCTTCGCGTGACGCCCGACCTCGCCGTTCTCAGAGTTGGCACCAAGTCTTTGAAGGAACAGCCCGAAGCGGCGTTTGCTGCCGTGCGCGCGACAACCGAGTCCATCCGCGCCTATCTACATTCCGCCGGCGTGTCCGAAGTGGCTGCGTCCCGCGTCTCCCTGCGACAGGAGACTCGCTATGTGAACGGCGAACCGCGATTCGTTGGGTACGCGGCCCATGTCGGGTTCGAGATCATTCTTCGGGATCTCGACCGCGTGGAGCAGATTCTGGTCGGCGTTGTCGCGGCGGGCGCGAACGAGATCAGCTCGGTCGACTTCCAGACGACGAAGCTCCGTGAGCACCGCACCGAGGCACGCCAGCAAGCGGTGAGCGCTGCGCGTGAGAAGGCCAAGGTCTACTGTGACGCAGCGGGCGTCATGCTGGGCCGGGTCCTCCACATCGAGGACGTGAATCCCGAGTCGCTCACGGGCATGCGCGAGGGCCACGCTCAGAACAAGGTGTCGGTGGCAGACGACGAGGCGCTCACGATCAGCGCGCTCGATCCGAGCTCCATCGTCATCGCGGCCGCGGTTCTCGTGGTGTACGCGCTTCAGCATGATGCCTGAGGCGCGCAGCGCACCCGCCGCCCCACGAGCGGCGGGTGCCGACGGTGCTTCTGTACCGGCCTAACGGGCCCGCACGGCCTCGTGGCGGCTTCGCAGAAGAGCGGCAAGAGCGCTGATGAATTCGCCGCCTAACCCTCTCCGCAGGAGCCGTTACTTCTTCGCCTCTTCTTTGAGCTCCTTGCACACGAACAGCTCGATATCGCCCTTGAGGGTGTCTTTCGCGTTGGTCAGATCGATCTTGAGCCGGGTCGACTTGCCGACCTCGGTGGGGGCGGCGGCGTATCGCTGGAGTGGGCTCGGGTTGGCGCCTCGATCGCCCAGGTAAAGCTGCTTCGTGGCGCGGTCGTAGGCGACGAGCTCCGCCGGCTGCGTAGGCATGTTCAGCTCCACCGCCGTTCCGCCGCTGATGACCTCGACGCGGACGTCCGACACGATGGGCTCGATCGTGGCGAACACCTGTCCGGGCTCGCCGAGCGCGAGACGCACGGCCGGCCTCACGAGGGGGACTTGGGTGACGGTGGTGGCGGCGAGATCGATCACCGCCACACTGTTCGCGTTGTACCTGGCCGTTGCACAGGGGGACGATCGCGTCGCTCGGCCCGATGGCCAGTGAGCCCGGGGCGATGCCTCCTGGATCGCAGCCGCCCCCGCCGCCGCTGCTCGACGAGGCGCTGCTGCTCGACGACGAGGCGCTGCTGCTCGACGAGGCACTGCTGCTCGACGACGAGGCGCTGCTGCTCGACGAGGCGCTGCTGCTCGACGAGCTGCTGGAAGCCTGCCCGCCGCCGTCACCGCCGGTGTTCTCGGATACGCAGAGATCGCTCCCGGGTTTGCGCACCGCTCCCGGCTGGCACGCCAAGAGGGGCTTGTCCGCACAAGCCGCTAGGAAGAGCATGACCGACCCAAGCCCCATCCACTCTGCTCGCATGATGCTGTCCTATCACGGAAGATTCGCGGCTTTTCACGGCGGCCTAGCGGCACGAAAATCACGCCGTGCCGTCACCCGCCGTGCACCGCGCCTTCGCGGGACGGCGGGACCGTTACGAGCTCTCGCGTTCCATTTCATCGTTTCCTCGAGGCACGGTATCGATCGGCAGACCGCTAATCTCCAGCTCTTCCCATAAGCCCTCTCCACCATCGCTCTCGCTCGGTCTCGTGCCTTCAGGCATCCTGCAAACCGCTCTGCGGCCGAGGCTGTCCTCCCATCGATCGCCTCTCCGTTGATCGCAAAGACTCCTCGCTCCGGAGCCAGAGCCTCTCCTGCTCGGCGGGCGGGGGCCATCAGCTCGAGCGCGGTGACGGGCTCCGGATTGCACGCAGGCTTCGAGAGCCAGCGGTGCGTGCGCGACCGCGCGTCAGAGGCGGCGTTCCTCTCGCGCGACGAGGCTCTCGTCGATCTCGCCTTCGGCCGCCTTTTCGAGCGCGAGCCGCAGGTCGTCGTCCGCTGCGGCTTGCGCTGCGCTTCGCGCGCGGCGTCGCGCGTCCTCCGGCGCGACGCCGAAGAGGGCCACCGTCGCCGCGATCCTCCGGCCGGGGGGCGCGGAGGCGTCCTCGATGGCGGCGCCGAGATCTGCCGGCGTCAGGCCGGCGCGCCGGTAGTCCGTCCCGCGCGCCAGGAGCCGCTGGAGGTCCGCGCGCCAAGCCGCGAGCGGGCGCCCACGGCGGTCGAGATCCTCGAGGCCCACGCGGCGCGTCTCGCCCTCGGCGTGGAGCGCCATGGCGACGCGGATGCGGTCGAGGAGCGCGTCGCGCCTCGCCTCGGCCGCGGAGCGGACTGCGCCGGGCGGGGGATCGGTGTCGCGGAGCGGGCTCCACTCCGCGCCCGGCGTGCGCAGGAGGACGTCCCGCGCCCCGCGGCGCGCGATGCGGACGCCGCGGCGATCGCGGCCGACGCGCGCCACATCGGAGAATGGGACGAGCTGCTGCGAGAAGGTCCCGCGGACGACGACGCCGTCGGTGCCCACGACGGCCTCGCGCCGGCTGACCGCGCGCACCAGGAGCTCGCCCAGGTTGCCGAGGAGCGCGAGGACGATCACGCCGCCCACGAGGAGCAGCACGCCTGGCAGGTTGGGCACGTCGATGACCCTGCGCGCCTCGCCGCCCAGCACGACCCCGCCGGCCACCATGCCTACGAAGACGAGCGCGATCGCGAGCCAGCCGAGCAGACGCCCGAACGGGAGCCGCGCCGCCGCGCTCGCCAGCGGCACGCGCATCACGCGCTCGGCCGCGGTGACGCCGCACGCCGCGAGCAGTTGGCCGGCCGCCGCGGGATCGAGGGCTCGCACGATCACGGTCTCCTCGTCGCGCGTGGCGATGAGGACGAGATCCGGCTCCTCGACGAACCCCTGCACGACGTCGGCGAGCGGGATCTCCCGGCGAAGGTACGTGCTCGGGACGTGAACGTGGAGCGTGCCCTCCCGCACCGCGACCGAGCCCGGCGCGAGCCGCCTCCCGGCGTCGAGCTGCCCGACCGCCAGCGACGCGAGGCCGTGCGCCGCGCCGACGAGCGCGGGCAGCCCGAGCACGAACACGAGCACGAAGCCGAGCGAGGAGCCCAGCATCATCGCAACGGCCGGCACGATCACGAGGGCCGCGGCCGACACGGCCAGCGTCCAGCGGGCCTGCCGGCGCTCGCGGTCGGCGCCGTCGATCCCGACGTCGGTCGCGATGCGGATCACGTCCGCGGCGCGCGGCTCGGTCACGGAGAGGCCTCAGGCCGCGCGGAGGGCGCGAGGATCTTGTGCGTCACGACGTCGAGCACGTCCTTCATCCTCGCATCGAACGCGCCCCGATCACCACCTTGCCGCGGACCTCGGCGCGCATGCGCTCGAGCGCGCTACAGCGGCGGCGGTGGCGGCGGCGCGATCGAGATCAGGTTGAGGCCGCCTGGATACTGGTAGCTCGTGTACGAGCCGTAGCCCATGACCTGGATGCCCACCGGCGCCGAGGCGGTGAGCACGTGGGCGCCGTCGTTGCCCACGCCGAGCGGGATTCGAGCGATGCCGAAGCCCGAGCCGATCCACACCGGGGCCACCTTGGTCGGGGCGCCGTCGATGCGCACCTCGGCGCTCATCGGCTGGATCACGTCCACGTAGCTCACGTCGTAGTCGGTCGGGGCCAGGAAGACGTACTTGGTCCGGTACTGCTCGACGGGCACGGCCAGGCTCTGGGAAGGATCGCCGCGCGAGTCCCAGATGGAGACGCCCGGGTCCACCAGGGAGGCGCCGAGCATGAAGGTGGCCACCGCGAACTCGTGGTCGCCGGCGATCTCGAAGTCGTCGGCGACGATGCCCAAGTCCACCACCTGCCCCGCGTCGAGGGTCTCGGGCGCGCCGATGGGCGGGTTGGCGGAGAGGTAGGTGAGCTTCGTGCCGTCGACGTTGCCGAAGAGCCGGACCACCTGCCCGGCCACCCCGCCCGAGGGCGTGGTCGGGCTGGCCACGAAGTAGTGCTGTCCCAAGGTCTCCGCGGGGAGCACCGTCTCCTCGAGGTGGTCGCACGCCGGCCGTGTGCCATCGAGCGGCTCGTAGGCGCAGGGCGTCCCGGCGATGACCTGCACCGGCGCCGACGCCTTGACCAGGCTGCCCCCGAGGTCCCCGAGCCCGTCGGTGAACACCTCCACCACGTCGCCCGCGCCGAGGGTCACCGTGAACGAGCCCCCGCCCGGCGTGTCGGGGATCCCGCCGCCCGCCACCACGTGCGCCCCGGGGGCCACGTACACGGTCACGCTCGTGCCCTCCTCCGTGCCGGTGATCCCAATGTAGGCCGGCATGTTGCCGAGCGCCGCGCCGTCGCGCTCGGCGGTGATCCGGTAGCTCCCCGTCATCGCCGTGCTGGGCAGGAGCAGCGAGGCGTCGTTGGTGAAGGAGAAGCAGCCCGTGGGCGGCTGGTCGCCGCACATGACGTCGCCGGGGCAGGCCGACCAGTCCTTCCCGGGCGGCCCGCCCTTGCCCTGGTACTCGAGCGCGTTGAACTGATAGACGGTCACCGGGCGGCTCGAGACCAGGTGATAGGCGCCCCCGTCGGCGCGCACGCTCGTGTCGTAGGGCGGGTTGGGATCGCAGGGCCCGGGATCGATGCCCTTCAGCGCCTCGACCCAGGGCAGGTAGATGGTCCGCAGCCCGTTGGGCGGGACCTGCGCCGTCGCCATGGGAGCGCCCGCGCGGGTGACGGTGACGTCGGCCACCTCGTCGCCCGCGTTGGCCACCACCACCGCGTAGTCGAAGACGTTCGAGACGAGGTTGGCGAGCACCGTCGGCCAGAACTCGCACCCCACGTAGGCCTTGCTGGCCGCCGCCTCCTCGCAGGTCTTCGGGTCCGGCGCCATCCCGCCCATCCCGCCGTGACCCGGGTCGATGTGGATGTCTCCCGTGCTGCTGCTGCTGGCTGCCGCCCCTCCCGTCCCCGTGAAGTCGTTGGGCCCGCTGCCGGCGGCGCAGGCGCCCAAAAGGCCCGCCGCGGAAAGCAGGAGGCCGGCCAGCACCATCCACGAGCGATGAGCGTGCGATGTCGGGACGACGTGCGGATCTTGACGGCGAGGGATGCTCCACGAACGCATCGCCCGTGACAGAGCAGGGGACGTGCCACGGGCGCCCGGTGAGGGCCGAGGCGGAGCCGCTCGAGCATGTCCAGGACCACGCTCGTCATCCGAACGCGCAGCTTCGCGACGCGCTCGGCACCACCGTTGCGAGCTCCCACCTGAATCAACCGGTGTTGCGCATGACTTGGGAGAGTCGATATCTGCGCGCGCCCCGGCGAACGAAGCGATGGCTGTACCTTGATCGAACGGTGAACCACCGCCCTGGTTGTCAGCCGCTCCGTGCTCGCGGCAATGGTGCTCAACCAATAACGCGTCTCCTTGTCCCGAACGCGCCGACGATGGCAGTCGTGTCGCTTCTTCTGGCGTGCACGGTTCCACCATTGTTGGTCCAAGACTCCCAAGGGGGAAGAACACGAATCGCGCCGCTCCATTCGTCATTTCGATCCGCGAGACGGCATCGCCGTGTCGGGCCCGCACCTCGACGCCCGTCGGCCGGCGGTGAACCTCGCGGGGCTCCAGAAGAGAAAATGCGCCGGCGCCCATTTCGTGTGTCCAAACGCCTGCCCGCCGCGGCGTAAGCCCCACGTTCCACAGACTCGACGGCGCGCCGCTCGACCTCGCCATCGGGCGGTGCGCCGGCATCCATCTCCCTCGACCGACAGGAGACACCGATGACCAAGAAGCTCGCGCTCGCCATCTCGATCCTGACTGCACTGCCCATGCACGCATGCAGCTCCGCGGAGGTCGCCGACACGATCGGCACGGCGGAGAGCGCCGTGACCAACCCCCGAGTCGGCGCCAGGACCCGTTACCTCGACCAGGACGGCGCGTGCGGAGACAAGGGGACGAACGTCTGCAGCTTCGGCTTTGGCGCGACCAATCCCACGGAGATCCTGACCGCGGTATCTCATGATCGCGTCGAGCTCACCTACCTCGCGAGGCCGGACTTCCTCTTCAGCAGAGGTGGCCTGGCCGTGAAAGAGGCCATTCCGCTGGACGATGAAACGACGATCACGCTCGGGCTCCCGCCGGGGACCATGGTGCAGCCTCAGTTCGCCCCCTTGACGGGAGGTGACGATGGCGAGCCCGTGACGGTCTCTCTGAACGTCGGGACGGTGCTTATCGCTGCCCCGAATCACGAAACGTTCGACCCTCCGATGAGGACCGCCTGCTGTTCAGATGGCCAAGTCAAGATTTGCGCAAACTGCACCGGAGGGAACAGCGGCGAGAACCCTTCGTTCGCCGGGAGCTGGTGCTGCTTCAACAGCATCCACTTCAATCCGAAGTAGTTGCCGCTGACGCAGAACATCCGGCGCGGGCTTCACCGGTGAAGCTCGCCGAATTCCCGCGGGGTCAGGCGATCATCAATACCGCTCTCCCACGATCACCAGATCAGGTGTACGGCGAGGACCGGCCTCGAAGGGGACAGCGGGAGCTCGATACCCTTATGCTCCCAAGCATGAACCTCGCTGGCCGCACCGTGTTGCGCGGCTCGATCCCGAGGTCGTGCGCACGGACTTCGAGCTTCGGATCATCAAGAGGCTCCGGGCCTGGCTCGGTATCGAGCACCGCGTCTTCCCGCCGAGCTGGTTGTTCGCGCAGACCGATGTCTATCGCACCCGATCCATCGTCTCCGTCGACGCGACCCTCGCGCGCCTCGTCGGCCCGCCGAGGCGTCGTCGCGACGCAGACGAAGCCATCGACGAGACACCGCCGCGCGAAGCGTCGACGTGGCTCGATGACGTGGGAGAGGCGATCTCGGCGGAGAGCACCGAGATCGGCAAACGACTCGGAGAGATGCTCACGAAGGTCACCACGATGGTGCGCGGCGCAGGCCGCGATACGTCACGGGAACCCGATCCCCCGACGAGCTCCCGAACGACGACCCCGAGCTCGACGATCTCGAGGCGCGGTTTCGCGCGCTGGAACGCGAGGCCGACGAGGGGCGCTGAGCTTCTCGACGCGCGAGCCTCGTGCGTCTCTCCGCTGCGTTCACGCCGCCGCCGGAGATTGCCGCACGGCTTTCGGCGCTCTCGCTTGCGTAGTTACGAGTTGACAGCGGAGGCGCGTCCGACTGCCATCGAAGCACCATGATCGACGCTCACCCAACCCGGCGGCTGTCCGTGTGGGCCGCGGCGCTCGCCGCGATTGCCGCCGTCAACTGCACGCCGCCGGTGCCGCCTCCGAGCACGAACGACACGAGCGCGGCCTCCACTTCCGCGGTGGCGATGACCGCGGCTCCGGCCTCGGCGTCGGCGTCCGCTCCGCCGTCGGCGTCCGCTCCGCCGTCGGTGTCGGCGTCTGCGCCAGCGTCGCCGTTGCCGACCGCGACGGCCTCGGTGGATCGCCAGACCTGCCGCGCCCAACCGCCGGCGGTTCGCTTCGAGGTGAAGGACGACGACGTGGTGACGCCACTCGACGCGAAGGGCTGCCCGCTCGGGGAGTCGCACTTCAAGGTCAACGGCTACAGTTACCAAGCGTCGGTCGACTTCATGACCAAGCTCGGGAAGCGGCTCGAGGCGGGCGACAAGAACGGCGTCGCGGATCTCGTCCACTTCCCGCTCCGCGTGAACATCGGCAAAGGCCCGCCGCTCATCCTCAAAGACCGCGCCGCGCTCGTGAAGGCGTTCGATCGCGCGTTCTCCGCCGCGACGATCGCGGCGATCCTCAAGGTCGATCCGCGGGACGTCTCCGCGAGCTATCGGGGCATCATGCTCGGAGACGGCCTCGTTTGGGCCAACAGCGGCGACGGCGGCGGATACGGCGTCTTCGCGATCAACGCGCCGTGAACCGCGCCCGTCGGTGCCCGGACGAATCCTCCCTTTCGTCGTGACGCTTCTTGCGGCGGTACACGTGCGGCCCTGTCGTGACGTAGCGCTGGATTGCCAATCTCCTCGCGCGCGCGTGAGTGAGAAGGCAATGCAGACGAAGACGGTTGATGCGATTCGAGCGGCGTTGATTCGAGCCTCTTACGTCGCTCCCTTTCACCATGTCGACGGAACGCCGCCGCAAGCGCCACGCGATCGGTGCCACGCCCTCTCGGCAGGTCGGTGCTCCAACCCTGGAGCCGAGGGTGACAGGACGGCGAAGAGGCGGGAAGATGAGCGCATGCCCCGCCGCAGCCGCGTCTTGTTCTCGATCTGCGCCCTGCTGCTTTCGGCTGCCTGCCCGATGGGCGCGGCGTGCGCCGCCTCTCCGGCGCCGCCCGCCGCGCGGATCACCGGCGCAGCTCGCCCCGTCGCGGCGCTCCCGGTCGGCGTCGTGGCGCCCGAGGGGAAGCTCACGCTGTACGCCGATTACGCCGGCGCGCGGGGCGAGCGCATCACGCTGTACCTCGTCAACCGCACCGGCCGATCCATCGATTTGCCCCAACAGGACGGCGACCCCTACCTCAAGCTCGAGGCCCTCGATCGCGACTCCAAGCAATGGGAGCGCGTTCAACGCCACGTCTACAGCGATTGCGGCAACAGCTACATGTCGAGACCCTCGCTGCCGAGCGGACAGTTCATCGAGGCGATCGGCTGGTATCCGGCCTCCGGCGAGACTGCCAGCGTGCGCTACCGGCTCTACGGCGGTGTCGAGGCTGTCTCCAACGCCGGCCCCGGGCACGTCATCCTGGGGGAGAAGAAGCACGCCGGCCACGACGAGATGGCCGTGCGGCAGGGCGACGTGCGGCGCGTGAAGGCCGCGCTGTTCGACGTCACCGACCTCGACGAATACGAGCTGCAGCGCGTCCGGCAGGCCGCGGTGGGCCGGCTCGCGGAGCTGCCGCGCGCCGACGCTCTGCCGGTGCTCGAGAAGCTCCTCGACGGCCCTCTCCCCGCGGCGAGCCGCTCGGAGGTCTTCCGATCGCTGCGGAAGGTCGCCCCCGCGGTGCTCGCGGACCGGGCGGCGAAGGCGCTCACCGGGGCTGCCAGCCCGCAGCGGACGGCCTTCCTCGAGGATCTGCGCTTCACCGAGCGCCTCAGCGATCCCACGCTCGTCGCGCCGCTCCTCTCCTCGCTGGTCGCCGCCGCGCAGTCGCCCACGGCGCCGGATCTCGACTCCATCCTCGAGATCGCGGCCGGCTACCGCACCCCCGAGGCGGAGGCGCTGCTCGCGAGCGTGGCGCAGCGTGAGACCTACCCGGCCGAGGTGCGCCTGCGGGCGCGCTACCTACGAGCCGAGTGGTTCGGCGACGAGCGGATCGAGGCCCACTTCACCACGCCCGGCAGCTCCGGCGCGGGCCACCCAGCGCCGGTGTGGCTCGACGTGACCCTGAAGAACACCACCGGGAAGCCACTCTCGTTCTCCTACGATCAGCCGACCGATCTGTTGGAGCTCCACGCCACCTTGGATCAGGGCCGCACGCAGCGCTTCGTGTCGCCTCGGCCGGGCGTGCAATGGTTCACCACCCCGGGCACGCCGGCCCGACACGACGTGAAGCTCGCGCCGGGGGAAGAGCACACGCTGCGCATCGCAGTGCTGCACTTCTTCGACCCCGCGCCCTTCACGGTCTGGGTGAGCGTGAAGATCCCCGGCCTCCACCGGAACCCCCAGCTCATCGGCGGCGGCCTGGGGCTGAACCCTCGTTGACCGCTCGCGCGCTCGTCGATCGGCGGGCGTTCACGCTCCGTCAGCGCGCAGCCCGAATCTCCTCAATCGTCGAACGGGTGCATCATCGTAACTAACGTTCTGAGGCCTGGGCTCCTGGACGGATGACGCCATGATGATGCCTCGGCCCCCGTCGTGTGGGCCGATATCATCGTTATCCCACAGCCTCGGCTGTGCAGGTCTCGATTCGCTTTGGGTGCCAGGCGAGATTGGCTATCTCCCGAGCGCCTACCAAACCACCGATCTTCGCTACGACATCATCTGTCGAGGGCACGAGAGCAATTCACTGGTGCTGACGACGAATTTGCCATTCGCGCCGTGGAAACCGTCTCCTCGGGCGCGGCGTGCGTGTTGGTGATGATCGATCGCTTCGTCCAGCATTGCCGCGGTCATTCCCGCGAATCGTCGGGGCTGTCGACACTTGGGAAGACGGTACGTCTAAATCAGCGAGCGTAGCGAGCGTGATTCTCGAACGACGAAGACCCTTCGTGGACGTGGTCGTGGTCGTGAACGCTGACGCTGACGTCGACGGCCCGTCGTCAGCGTCAGCGTCAGCGTCCACGTAAACGTCCACGTCCACGTCTGAAGATTCGTCACATCTCCGCGACGCGCTTCGATCCGCTTCCCGACGGTTGTGCGTCGAGAAGTTCATGGATTTGGACGAGTTCGCGGACATGGTTCCGTCGGTGGCGAGGGAGTTCGAGCGGTCGCGGGTGCCGGACCCACGGCTGCACAGGCGTGTGATGTCACTTGGCGACGGGTGGGCCGCGGCACCATCGAAGGGCATCCCGCAGATGGCTCGGTCGGCCGCGGAGCTTGAGTCGACGTACCGGCTGCTCAGCAATCGGCGCGTGACCTACCGTGGGGTCATGCAAGGGCATCGTGAAGCGACAGCGGAGCGCGCGAGACAGGCAGGCACCGTTCTCGTCCTTCAAGACACCACAGAAATGAGCTTCCGAGGCGACGCCCAGCGCTCTGGGCTCGGTCGGCTGCGCGGTAACGATCAGGGGTTCCTTGCCCACTGCGCGCTCGCCGTGAGCGCCGACGGATCGAGGTGTCCGTTGGGCCTGCTGGATTTGATGTGCTGGGCGCGAACGGGTCCGATTCGTTCTCGAAAGGCGAAGCGGTCAGGCAGCGAGTGCGCGAAGCAGTTGGACAGCGAGTCCGCGCGCTGGGCGAAGACCGTCGAGAGCGTCAGCGAGCTCGTGGGGCCAGGCACGTCACTGATCCACGTCATGGACCGCGAGGCAGACAGCTACCGTTTGCTCTCAGCGCTCGTCGAGCAGGGGCACCGCTTCGTCATCCGCGTCGCGCGTGACCGCTGTGTCATCGACGAAGATGACGAGCCGTTGAAGTTGAGCGAGACGCTCTGCGGGCTCGACGATCTGGTCGAGGTCGAGGTTCCACTTTCGCGACGCGCGGCGAGCCCGATGCCAGGCAAGCGAGGCACTCATCCACCGCGCCGTGCGCGAACGGCGCGCCTCGCATTCAGCGCCGTCGCGATGGAGCTGAAGCGACCGCAGTACCTGACGAACGAACCCGAGACGCTTCCCGTGCACTTCATCCACGTGCGCGAGATCGAACCGCCGGACGGTGAAGAGCCCGTGGCCTGGGTCCTCGTCACGACCGAGCCGATCCGCACCGCCGCCGACGTGACCGCCATCATCGAGCACTATCGCACGCGATGGCTGATCGAGGAGTTCTTCAGGGCCCTGAAAACGGGCTGCCGCATCGAGGAGCGACAGCTCGAATCGTTCGCCGCCCTCACCAATGCCCTCGCCATCTTCGTTCCCATCGCGTGGCAAATGCTCGTGCTGCGACACCTTGCTCGCACTGCCCCTGAAGCTCCCGCGCAAGCAGTCCTCTCCGATGTGCAGATCGAAGCGCTCACCGCGTGCGCGAAATCCAAGCTACCCCCGCGGCCGAGCGTACGCGACGCGCTCTTCGCCATCGCCGCGCTGGGCGGCCACATCAAGCACAACGGCGAACCCGGCTGGCAGACGCTCGCCCGCGGACTCGAGCAGTTGAACATCTTCGCCGCGGGCTGGTCCGCTGCACTCTCCGCCGCACGTAGAGCGGATCAGCCTGCGGCCCTCACGCCTCGCCGAGGACGCAACCAGGCGTAATCAGGAGAGAACCTACGATCAATGATCAGACGTCCACGTCCACGAAGAGACTGTTGTTCGAGAATCTTGACGCTGATTTAGCGCCGATCGTAGTAGTGGCGCTGCGTGGGGTTTTCGGGCGCGACGAGCTTGGTCACCGCCGACAGCGCAGGAAAGCTCGGGAACTGGATCCCGCGGGTCCACTCCCACTGCGAGGCCTCGTCGTGGGTGTGGTCACGGTTCGACGGGTAGTCCCACAGGTACGACGAGACCAGCTTCAGCGGGCCTTCGCTCTCGAACGCGTGGAGCAGCTCCCAGTAGAGGCCGCGCAGCTCCCGTTGGGGCTGGCTGAGGCAGAACGCGTGCACGGTGCGGCTGTCGTGCACGAAGGTGCCGTGGAAGAACAGCGTCCGCTCGGCCACGCGATCGAGGTGCGTGCGCTGGCTGGCGAACCACGCGGCGTCGGGCTTGCCGGGGCGGCGCGTCGGGATCAGGTCGCGCTCGAAGTACGCGAGGAAGCGCCGGCGCTCCACCTCGTACGTCTCGGAGTCCGCACCGTAGTGCGCGCGCAGATACGTGCACTCGTCGGACAGGAACTGGCGCAGGCGCTCGAGCATGCGCTCGATTCATAACAGAATCCGGGAGGGGATGTGCGCGGGCGCGTCAGGGGAGCAGCGAGGGTAATCCACGCATGACCTCCGCCCCATCGTGCGCGGGATCCGCCGACGCGGGCAGCATGCCTTTGTGTTGCGCTGTCTCGATTCGATGAAGTCACGAACCCATTCGACAACTTGATGGGGAGGTTCTGATACCTGCGAGGGAGCGCAACGTGTCCTTGACTTCCGGAGCCCGTTTGCGCGCACTATGCGCCCGTGATGCCATGGTCTCGTGAAGGTGATGGCCCCGGCGGAGTGCTTCACAGCTTCCGCTCGCGGGCGCTCTTGGGGTGGTGAAAGCGCCGTTCGGGTGACGGGCGCGGAGCAGGGACGCGCCGTGCAGGCCGAGCGCAGGCGGCGGTGGCTGGGAGCGGCGGTGATCGTGATCGTCGCGCTCGCGACGCTCGGTGTCGCCGTGTTCCAGCCGCTCGGCGGTGACGATGTCTACGTGCTCGAGAACCTGAGCTCGGGGCGGTGGGCACCGCGCTTCTTCGCGTTCGACGTCGACGCGCCCTCCGCCGGCTACGTGCCTTGGTGGTTCGGTGTCGCCTTTCAGCGGCGGTTTCTCCGAGTCCCGTCGAGCGGGCTCCTTTGGATCGAATGGGAGCTCTTCGGGAGGAGCGCCGTCCCTTACCACCTGATCACCGCGGCCCTCGTCCTCGCGGGGTGCTTGCTCCTCTACCGGCTTGCGCTGCGGCATGTGTCCGCGCCACGGGCGGTGGTCATCGCTTCGGTGCCGCTCCTGCACCCATCGTCCGCCGAGGTGGTGGGCACCCTCAATTGTCAGCCTCTCGCCGCGGCCGGCCTGTTTTGCGTGGCCACGGTGGTGGCTTGGGATCGGATGCGGCGCACGGGATCGCGCCCGGCGCTCGCGGCGGCGCTGGCCTTTTGCGCGCTCGCCATCACTTCCTACGAGGCGGCGGCCGTGCTGCCTTTCGTGCTGCTGCTTGCGGACGTGGTGCTCTGGAACGATCACGCGCCCTCGCCGCGCGCGTGGGGCCGAAGGCTGGGTTTGCTCGCGGTGTTCGTCGCGTACGTGCCGGGCGCGGTCGCGATTCGCCGTGGCCTCACGGCTCCCGACACCGGGCCGCTGCGGCCCCTCGCCGAGGTGTGGCGGAGCGCGCGGCTCGACGCGACGGCCTACGGCCTCAAGACCTTCGGCCTCTTCGATCCTCGTGATCCCGCCGCCCACTGGCTGCACCGGATCGCGGGGGAGCCGCTTTCGATCGCAGCGGCGCTCGCGCTCCTCGCCGCCGTCGTGGTCTTGGTGAGGCGGCAGCGGCTGGGGATGCTCGGGCTCGTCGTGTTCGCGTCGTTCCTGGTGTTGCCTTGGATCACGCGCGCGACCGTCGCGCAGTTGAACCTGCCCACCCTTCGTCAGCTCCATTTGCCCATGCTGCTCGGCGGTCCTCTGGTGGTCGCGGCGCTGCTCGCGAGTGTGCGGTCGCGTGCGATGGGCGCGATCGGTTGCGCTTGGCTCGCCGCGCTGAGCGTGGAGACGATCGTCGTGGGTGGTCTGTCCGCGCCCATCCCGGAAAGGCGCGCGCTCTCGTCCTCGCTCCGCGCCGCGCTGGCCGACGTCCCCGCGGACCGCACCATCGTCGGCATCGGCGGAGACCTGTGCGGCTTGTCTCCCTCGCTCTTCCGGCCCGGCGGCGTGCTCCTCGCCATCCCGGACGCGGACGAGGCCACGCCCGCGCTGACCGTGATCGATGCGCACACGCTCGTCGCGCGCGTCCCCGAGGCCTTCGACGTGCCCGAACACGAGCAACTGCCGGCGCGCCAGCAGGCGACCGACCGTGGCCCGGCGTGGCTCGTCCGCAGGCCTCCGCCCATCGTCCTCCATGGCTCGCAACGGATCCCCGGCGCGAACGTCGACGTCGTCGCGCGCGGGCCGCGCGGGATCCAGGCGCTCCGTTATCGCTTCGATCGGCCGCTGTCGCAGCTCGTGTTCCTCCGCATGCGCGGCTGCGACGCCCCGGAGCGCGTCACGCTTCCATCCATGGGTGAGTGATGCACGCGCGAGCGTGATGGGGTGAGGCCCCGATACGTGCGCCACATGAGCCCTACGCCAACATCGGAATCATCTCTGGCTACGTCGATATCGATAGGGGCGTTGGGATCGAGAAGCATATTGGCTTCGACTACGCGCTTCGGTGTGGCGAAGGAGCCGAGAAGATGCGCGTCAAATCGCTTGTCGACTGCAGCCCCGGCAGCGGAGATTCGCCGGAGATGACGATCGCCGGGACGCTCGTGATGGCCTGCGCCGCCGCGCGACGTTCGTCTTCGCGGACCTCGTCGGCGTGAAGCGCGCTCGCGAGCACGCGCTCGACGTCGGCCCGATCGAGCCCGGCCTCGGCGCCGATCGCGACGAGCACCGCCGGGTCGGCCAGGTTGCGTCCCTCCGTGTGATAGGCGAGGAAGATCCGCTCCACCACGTCCTCCGCACGACCGCGTGCCGCCGCGAGGTGCATCAGCCGATGCGCATCGAACGTGCTGACCGGTCGAGCCCTGTCGAGGTTCAGCGCCAACCCATCTGCGACGCCCAGCGCTCGGACGCGCGCGATCCGCGCATCCGCCTCGTCTCCGCGCCACGTGCGAATCAGCTCTTCGGCGGTCGCGCCGGGGACTCGTCCTTCGTTCGGTGAGAGCTCGTAGCTCCGCCACACGACGCGCACCCGAGAGCGATCCGCGAGCTGCGAAAGCGCCGCGTCGATGCGGCGCTTGGCGATGAAGCACCACGGACACGTGAAGTCCACGTAGACCTCGATCGTCCTGATCTCGTCGGCCGGCTGCGGCCGCGGCTCGGTGTCCACGCGCTGCGGGCCTGGGGCCACCTCTTGCACCATCTTGAAGCGAGGCGCTCCGTTCATCCGCGGCTCGGCCCCCGGAAGCGCAGCTAGCGCCGCCTCGAGCGCGGCCCAACGCCCGGCGTTGTCCGACGTCTTCTCGAACTGGCGAAACGCCTCTTCGCTGTCCCAATGAACGACGTTGTAAACGCGCCTCCCATCGAAGCTCGCGAAGAATCGCGCCGATCGGTAACCGGGATGGAAGCGCACCCATCGCTCCTGAATCTCGACGAACGCCGATATCAAACGACGCTGCGTCTCCACGCCATCCACCGCATAATCGATGATCGAATAGAAGCCGTCGTCGCGTTGGGATGGAGACTCCGACTCGGCTGCGAGAGCGTCCGTCTTCGTCATGGCGTGCACCGCTATAGGAACGGCCGCGGGCTGTCGCAAGAACGCACCTCGAGGTAAGCTCATGAGATGAGCGTGCGTGACTCGATCCTCGCGGAGGTCAATCCGAACGACGAGCCCTTCGCGGTCGATTGCCCAGGACGCGCGCTCTTCGACCACGTCACGAGCCGTTGGGGCGTGCTCGTCCTTCTCCTCCTGAGCGACGGCGCGCACCGTTTCCACGCGCTCCGCGATCGAATCGGAGTCAGCGAGAAGGTGCTCTCGCAGACGCTCCGAACGCTCACGCGCGACGGCCTCGTTCGAAGGTCCGTCGAAGCGACCATCCCACCACGTGTCTCCTACGAGCTCACCGCGCTCGGTCGCGAGGTCTCCGCGCCGCTCGGCGACATCGCGCGATGGGTGGTCCGGCGAATTCCCGAGGTGTCGGCTGCACGAGCCCTCTATGACGCGGAAGCCGCGGCTTTGAAATAGGGCATCGTGAAGATCAGCTCCAGATCGCTGGCAATTCGCGAGCTCCGGCGCGCGCCGGCGGTCGTGTCGGCCAATAGGTGTTGTATCCGTCGCAGCGACGTCCGTCGCTCAGGCCGCTACGCGACCTCAGGCCTCACTTCGGCCGCTGGAGCAGGTCTTCGAAGAGCTTGGCGGCCCCCTTGTGGTTGGCGCGTTTGCCCATCGCGAGCGCGGTGACCAGCACCTGGGCCTCGGGATCACGCGCCAGCGAGATACCCTCGTTGGTGCTGTAGAGCTTCTCGAGCGCCTCGGGCGAGAAGGCAGCCTCGTTCGTGGTGGCATCGACGGGGCCCGGCGTCTTCGCCGTGCGCGCGATTCCCACGTTGATCACGTCGGCCCCCTTTTTGACGAGGAACCCGAACATCTCGTACTTGCCGTGCTTGGTCTCGCCGATGGCCTTCCCCGGCCAGCCTCGCTTCTTGAGCGCCGCCTCGAGCTGCGCCGCCGTCAGATCGCTCACGCTCACTCCGTCGATCTGCCAGGCCGATTGCTTCGGCGATGCGTCGGCCTTGGGAGAAGCCTCGGGCGGGGCTGCCGGCTTTGCATCAGCGCTCGCGGTCGCGGAGGGCAAGGGCTTTGCCGGCGCGTCGGGCGCAGCCGGCGTGCTGGCGGCGCTCGCCGATGCCGCCGGCGTTTCGGAGGGAGACTCCGCGGGCGGGGTCGAGCCCGCGCATGCGGACAGGGAGAGAACACAGAGCAGAGGGAGCAGGATGGCGCGCATGGAGGGCCGCGATTGCGGTGAGCGAGACGCTGCGTCAAGCGCCGTGCACGATCGCAGCGACGACCTGCGCGCGGTAGGGCTCGTGAATCCGCTCGTGCTGAGGGGCAGGTCTGCGGTGCGTGGGCAATCGCCCGACGACGCCCAGCCGCTCGGCGAGACGCACACGCTGCATCCGGCGCGCGGCGAGATGTTGCCGGCGACGAAGCCGGTTACCGAAAACAGCAGGCGGTGACAGGCGCAGGCCGCCTAAAACACGACTGGACGATCACGGGCCAACCGCCATAGGCTCGTGGGTTGAGACGAGAGGAGCTAACCGCTCCTCCGACATGTTCGCCGGAGCAGACCATGGCTGTAGCGCTCGAATTCGCCAACGTCATCCTTCGCAAGAGCGCCCTCGATCGTCACTTCCCGGGAGGCATGGATGCTTTTGCGTTGCGGCCGCTTCCCAACCTTGCTGAAGATGAGCACCTGGCGCGTGTCGGGTTCATGTCGACGTCCGAGGCCGAAGCCCTGATGTCAGAGGTTGAAACGCTCGTTTTGCCGCAATTCGAGCTCGAAGAGAATGTCGCGCTCGTTCAATGGGAAGTCCAGCCATACCCTGCGTGGCTCTCCGTGAGCGTCTTCGACGACTCCGCCGTTTGCTGGCTCGCGGGCACGACTCCAGGTGCCGTCGTTCGACCCGACCCGAGTCGAGTGCTCTTGTGCACCGGCGCGACGACAAACGACATGCTGGAGTGTTTGAGCGCGGTCGGACGGGTGTCTTCCGCTGAGCCCGACGCAACCAGCGAGGTTCGTTTGACGTGTACGCGCGGCGAAGCGCTCATCGACGTTCACATCCTGAAGGGCGACGACCGGGTGCTCGCCATGCTGGATCGCAGGCTCTCACGACGCAGCCAGCGAGTCGCCGATCTCGGGCTGGCAGACGATCTCGTCGAGGCCTTGCGGCAGCGGGGAGGTCGCATCCTTGGCTAGATTCGTTTTCCGGCTTCTCGACCCGGGACAGGCCCGGCCAACGAGCCGCTGGTGCCTCCCCGCTCCGGACAGCCGTTCGGGGGCAGGGCGTAGTGGGGCGGAGCGGCGGCGACAACCGGCGGCACTTCATGAGACGTTGGGAGGAATCCCGCGGTGATGCGCATGACTCCTGGGGCGCTTCTTGGTGGTACTTCGAGGTCGGGGCGAATCGCTATCCAACTCGGCAAATCGAGGTGTACGACGACGGACACGTATTGCGCTACTCCACCGACCAACCCTTCGACGAGTACGGCGGACTCGGCGAGGAGCCGCTCGACTTGGAGGAGTTTGCGCCATTCGCGATCACGGCCGCGGCGTTCGAGGCCGCCTGGTCGCGTGGCGTGAGAGGGGGTGGCTCTTGGCCAGCGGTGTGACGCTGCCCAACGCAGCAATGCCTCCGACGACGCATGCACGCTCCCCTCGCCGGCGTGCTCCGCGGGTGATTGCAAAAGCGCTATGCAGGAGAGCACCGATGAGTGAGCAGCCCATCCTCTGCGATGGCCTTGCGGTGCTCGTCAGCCCAGGTCAACCATTGGGCAGACGAGCACCGCCCTGAAAGGCACGTGATGACCGACCGCAGCACGCAACCACAATGGTACCTCGAAGCCCGGCGCGAAGTGTCCGAGGTCTTTGCACGGGCTCGCAAAACCCGCTCGGAAGTGCACGACTCGCCGTCTGGTCGATACCAGCTCGAGATCACGAGCTACTCGACCGGACCCCACACGTGGGGGTACTCGCGAGGCCGTGTATCCATCGTGCCTGAAGGACGCGTCATCGCGGACGTTCTCCGGAGCTCCGATGCGTTCCCATTCTCGTGGTGTGAGGGCCACCTCGACGGGCACGCGTATCTGATTTGCGGAGAGGATTACCAGGGCCAGACCGTGATCGAGCTCGACACTGGAGACCGAGTCGATTGCGTCGACCCCGCGGCAGAACGAGGCGTGGCGTTCTGCTGGGCGGCACATTACCCCTCGCCCGATGGAAAGTTCCTCTTCGTCGATGGATGCATCTGGGCGGCTCCTTACGAGCTCGTTCTCTTCGACTTCAGTAGGCCGATGCAATTGCCCTATCCCGAGCTCCGCCGTTGGAGTGTGTGGAAGGTCGATGGGTTTCAGGCCGATGGCTCCTTCGTGTTCGAATACTCCGAAGAGGTTCGGCGATCCGACGGAAAGCCGCTTCGCGAGCTGACCGACGAGGAGGATGCCGAGCTCGATGGCGCGCCCCGCTATCAGGATGTTGTCGGGGAGAAACGTTATCGGGTGGTATGGCATCCCGACCGCGCCGAGGAGGTGACTGCCCTTGACTGAGCACGCCCGCGGCGGACCGCATACCGATGCTTCCATGGCTGCCCAACGCGCACTTGCAGGCGACCCACGCCGCCGGTTGTCGTGCTTGGCACGGTCGCTTGCAGCCCCAGCCATCGAGCGGACGAACGAGGGCGTATGACGGCACGACAGTCGCCGCCGACAATCTGCCCGCTTGGGACGGGCGACATGATGCCTGCTCTTCTCGTCGGTTTCGGTCCCACAGCCCCTGACTCCGACAATGCGGCCTGGCGCAGTGTTGCCAGCGCAGCGGGCCTCCCTTCGTGGCTCGTTTACGTCGAACAGCAGGCTGGTGGCATGTGCATGTCCTATCCCAGCGTGCTCGGCGTCATGCTTCGACTCTCGGCGAACGCCGGGCACGCCCTTCGGGATCCGAAGCACCTGATTGCCGGATTTCATTGCATGGCGGAGGACCCACGGCTCGACGTCCTCGAGCGTGACCATCCCCATCTTCATCCCCTCTGTCGGACATGGGGCGAGTCGTACAGCCCCACGCAGCTCCAGCACCTCCATGCGGCCATCGAACCTTACTTTCGCCTGCCGGATCCGAAGTCTGGATATGAGGCCTTCGTCGAGCTCGAAGCTTGCAATCCACTCGACTACCTCGCGGGATGGCGGGTCGTCGAGGTGGAAGACGATGTGGCCCTCATCGATGGTGAACAGGCCAGCGACGGCGCGCTCTGGCGAGATGGGCGGTGCTTGGATGATGGCGTCCTTCAGGAGCTGCGCGAGATCGGTCATCTTGTCGTGCCAGGCCGTTCGCTTCAGCTGTTTCTGCTCTGGGAGAACTGCGATTGAGAGACACACGCCGCTTCGCGTCTCCCTCGGCGCTCGTAGCTGAATGCCGGTACATTGAGCGGACGAACATGAGCGACGAAAAGAACCTGTCTCCCGAGGAATTGGCTCGGCGTGAGCAGTGGTTTCAAGACTACGGTCGTGAGCTCGCGAGCAACTCGGTGAGGCGGTTGCCTGAGCTGGGAACGCGTTTCGCGTGTCCATGTTGCCGTCATCTCACGCTCGAGGAACGAGGCGGTTATGACATCTGCCCTGTTTGCTTCTGGGAGGACGACGGGCAGGACGATCACGATGCGGCTCGGGTGAGGGGCGGCCCCAACGGAGCGCTCAGCCTCGAACAAGCGCGGCGAAACTATGTGAGCTTCGGAGCGTGCGACGAGCGCTCGCGTTCTCACGTGCGGCCGCCGACGCCGGAAGAGAAGGGTGGGGGACGATGATGCACCCAATGGGGGCTGGCGTCGGCGAAGCCCGTGAGCTTCTCGTGAGCTTGGAACAGCAGTGTTGCGTGCTCGTGGGGACGACGCTGAGGGCGCTACCGATCACCGCGAAGGCTTCCTGGCGGCGGCCCTCGGCGTCGAGCCTGGCCTCGAAGGTGGTCACGAGCGCGCGCTGGCCCTCGGGGGTCGCCTCGAGAGCGTGATGCTGCGAGGGCAGCGCGAGCAGGAACGTGGACCTCGCTTCGTCTCGCTTTGGCGTCGCGCTCGTGCTCGCTCTCTTTGAACGGGCATTCGCGCATGCTAGGCACTTCGCGCAAAGGCGAGAGCGACGAGCGCGGAGGAGAGTCGAGAAAATGTCGGGCACGCTGAGCGTCCAAGCCTGTTCGCGCATGGAGTCGATGGCGTCGGCGTCCGGAAGCGCGCTTCGGGCTGCGATGAAACCGAGTCGTGGTGTGTTTGGCTTCGGCGCTGTTCTGTTGCTCGTGAGCTGCGCGTCGCCGCGTTCGGCGCACGAGTCGGCGAGCGTTGCCACGAGCACGTCGCCTCCCGTGCGCATGTGCTTCGTTGATGAAAAGGGGAGGCCGCTCGTCGGGGCTCACGTGACTTCCGAGGCCGTGCACCTCGTTCCCAGCTCTCCCAGCTCCGTGTACGGGTGGGAAGCCGCCATGCCCGGTGGATCGGCGCTCTCCGAGGTCATCACCGGGGCCGACGGCTGTGGGAGCGTCCAATGGATATCGGAAGCTCCTACGAGGCCGACCTCGAGCCAGTTGGTCGTGAGGCCTGCGGATCAGGGGCCCGGTGGTTGGGGAGCACGCTGCTCGAAGAGCGAGATTCGGTCGCCTCACCACGGCGAGATCGAGAAGGCGAGGACCCTCCGCTGGCAGATCGCGCCGCAGCGCTGCGTTCTCTTGCCCGCCCTCGAATAGCTCGTGACGATGCGCGCGGCGCGCGATCCTTGCCGGTCGCGACCGCGTGCTCCGATGACGACCTGCGGCTCGAAGAGGTAGACGCCGGTTGGCGTGGAGGAGCAGGAGAGGAGATTCGGTATCTCGAATCAACACGGTGACCTCCTGCCGTATCCTTGGGGCCCGCGCTCCGTAGGGGCCTGGACGCCGCCATTCACCGGCGCAATCCGCTGGTCGTCATCGTGCTTTGCCGTCGCCGAGCGAAGCGCTTGCGGTATGGTGCGCGCCCGGAGACAACGAGGCGCGATGGGTTTTCTTCACATCATTCTCCCCGCCGGTGCCGGCGAGGATGCTTTGCACAACGCGGAAGCAACGTTCACGGTGCGCCGGTCGGGGCTCGTCGAGGCCGAAGACGGAGCGCCATGTCAGCTCGTGTCGCTGTCGCCGGAGCGCGATTGGTCGCGGTATGGAGGCTGGCCGCTGCACTGGATCGCGACGCAGGGGATCCTCGACACGCACAAGTATTTCCCGCTGTTCCAAGCGCTGTCGCGCGACGCGGGCGCGCGGCCCGTGGGCGTCGTCGAGCTCGACGACATCATCGGCATGGCCACGGTTGCGGTCTTCCGTCGCGGCGTGCTCGAGACCTTCCACTCGGTCTCCGACACGCCGGCGTGGTGCACGCCGGTGCCGCCGCTCGTCCCCCCGCACGTGAAGGCGGCGACCGATTCCGCCATCGTCGCCGCCGCCATCCCGGAGGCCTCGTTGCGCAAGAACCCAACGAGGCGCGTCCCCGGGTGGGACCGCTTCCTCGAGCGCGCGACGCTCGTCGCGGCGACCTGGAGGCGCGACGGGATCAAGCCGCAACAATGCCCGAACCTCTTCTCGATCGTCGCCGAGTTTCTCGTCACCGAAGAGGACTTCGACGAGAAGCCCATCCGTGCACGCCCAGCGGCCCGCAAAACCGCGAAGGCGGCCAAGCCGAGCGCCGTGAAGACGAAACCCGGTGCGGCGAAGACGACCAAGAAGAGCAGCGCAGCGAAGGCGACCAAGAAGAGCGGCGCGGCGAAGACGACCAAGAAGAGCAGCGCGGCGAAGACGAGCGCCGGGAAGAACGTGGCCGCGAAGAAGAGCGCGACCAAGATCAGCAAGAAGGCGACGGCTTCCGCGGCGCAGGTGCGTCGAACCGCATCGAAGAAGACGGCGAAGAAGCGCTGAGGCCGTCCATCGGTTTCGCGGATCGCCAACTGCGGTGAGGATCATGAGCCACGGGGCGCGACCGCGATCGCGTCCGGTGGCTCATGCGTTCACGCGATCTCGACGCGAGACACGACCACGAGAGCGCCGCGAATGGAGTGGAGCCAATCGGCGCAGAGGCGCGCACGGCGCTTCAATGGATCACGCCCAGGTACGTCTCCGCGCACGTGTGGCACGTGGTGTCGTCGTGCATGTCGATCGACGCGAGCGTGCGCCCGCAGTACCAGCACGGGCGGGCTGTTTGGCTCGTGTCATAGGACGAGGCCGCGCCGCCGATGGCGCGCATCATCGCGCGGAACACCTCCGCGTCCAGGGGGAGCGCCGCGATCGGCACACGCGCGTAGGGGTCGCTCATCCAGCCTTTTTCGTGGGCCCCGATCCATCCCTCGTGCGCATACTCGACGGTGAGCCCTTCGGCATCGAGCCCCGCGTGGCCCCCTTCGAAGCAGGGCCCGCGGCGCATCCACGCGGGGTCGAGGGAGCTTGGGCGGAGCGGCGGCACGAAGTCGAGCTCCTCGAGCAGCCGTTGATGACGTCGCTCGCCGCCGCGGCCCCAGAGCTTGGCGATCGCGTCGCCGAGGCCGCCGTCACCGACCCGCGTCGCGCCCTCGAGCACGCGCGCCGTGGCGATCATCGCGCGCACGATCGCGCGCATCGCGTCCTCTTCCACCACCCACGACGAAAGGATGAATCGAACGCCCCCCGCGACGCCTTCGCTCGCGTCGTGACGCAGCTCGACGAGGGATGCCTGCCCCTCGCTCTCTTCGTCGAGCAACGCGCGCCAGCGCTTGGCTCTCCGCTCGGCCCTTCGTTGTTGCTCGATCTCTTCGAGCGCGCGGCGCTGCGCCTCCTGTCGGGCTTCACGCTCCCGCGCCGCGGGTGCATCGAAGAGCGCTTCGAGCTTGGCGGCCGCGGCCGCGAGCTGCGGGCCCAGCGGCTCCGGTTTCATGCACCACGCGAACCAATCGTCGAACCCTTCGGGGAGCCGGACCGCTTCCTTCCCCGCGCGCACCGTGGCCTTTTCCTTGGCACCATGGGCCACCTCGTCGAGGAGCGCGACATACGAATCGCGATCGCTGACGCGGCTCTCCCAGTACATGCGGCCGGTGAGGGCGAAGAACACGAGCAGCGCGAAGCTCCACACGTCGTCCGCGCACGCGTTGGTTCCACGGCTGATGGTGCGGCGCCACGGATACCAGGCGGAGAGCGGCGAGCACACTTTGCCGAGCGGCCTTCCGCCCACGCGCTCGTACTGCCAGCGGAGCACCCTCGTATCGAGGATGCGCAGCGCCGGCTCGATCACCACGAGATCGGGCGAGAGGGCCGAGTGGCCGACCCCAGAAGCGTGAAGCACCTGAAGCGCAGCGGCGATGTCCGCGAAGAGCTTGCGTGCCTCCTCGGGCGAAAGGTGGCCTCGCGACGCGATCACGTCGGCGAGGCTCCTGCCGTCCACCCAGCGCGTGGCGGCGAAGGCGCGCCCATCGCCGGTGACATCGGCGGCAATGATCGGCGGAAGCGCTGCGTGCTGCGGAAGCGCGAGCATGGCGATGCGGAACCACTCGCGCTCCTCTTCGGAGAGGCCCTCGTCCGGCGGCAGGATGCGCAGCCGACACATGTTCCCCGTCGCATCCAGCGCCGCGTAGACCTCCCCACACGGCCCCTCGTCGACGAGATGGTCAATGGTGAAGAGCTCGGCGAAGCGCGCGCCCGCTTGCCAGGTGGACATGGCCTCACGGTACCACCACGGAGGGCCCATGGTGCGTGCAGAGGCTCGTCGCGGGCGAATGGAGCCGGCTGGACGGGGCGCCTCGAGCACGGAGTGACGAGGACGCTTGGTGCGCGAGGCCGGCACCGAAGCGATGGTTTGCCATGGTGATGCGCCTCACCAATGGCGGCAATGGTACCGGAGGTGAGCGCGGATGCAGTCGGTATGTGCCTCCTCGGTGCACGAGGAGCGGTGTAGGCGTGGAAGGAATGGTGATGGGACGGAGTCTGTTGCTCACGTTGTCGTTCGTTTCGCTTGGCTGCGGCTCTGCTGCGGAGGAGACGATCCCTCCGACACCGGAGGCGGCCGCGTGCGCCGATTACTGCGATGCCGCGAAGCTGGTGGGCTGCCCGAAAACCGGGGAATGCCTGAGCGGTTGCATGTCACTCTTCGATCTCGGCTGCTCGAGTCTGCTGATCGAATTCCTGACATGCGCCGCACCGGCGCTCACGAGTGATTGCGTGCCGCGGAATGCCGATGGGAAGCTGACCTGCGATGATCTCCTCGGCAGCTACGTGGGCTGTGTGCCGATCGAGGTCGGCGTCCCCTTCGAGACCTGTGGGCCCAGCACGGCGGCGAGCGCGAGCGTCGAGGAGGGATGCGAGGGCGTGCTTCAATGCACCGGGCTCGACCTGCGGGTGCATTGCGACGCCGCCGGCGCGTGCACCTGCACCCGGAACGGCACGGTCATCGGCACCTGTGAAAACATCATGTCATCAGCATACTTCTGCGCGCCGCACGAGAGCTGCTGCACTCCGCTCTTCACCCCGAGCGGAGGGTGATGACGGCGCCGGGCTCTGCTCGGCGCTCGCCCTCCTCGACGAAACTCCGGCGGGTGAGGAACGTCGATCTCCGCCCCCGTTCCGCCCGCCTCTGGTACATGTGGAGATGGGGGTAGTGGGAGGCGACGATGATTACGGATCTGGAGAAGGATCAGCTCACCAAAATCACCACGGCGCTGAACCTGGCCGCCGGGGCGAGCTGGGCGTTCACCGGCAGCTTCGCCGTTCGGCTCGCGCACGAGGGCACCGATACCTCCGCGTGGAGATCGACGATGAAGAACGCCGATGGCAAGGACATGGACAAGCCGGTCTATTTCGCTCGCCCGTCCCACGATCTGGACGTCATCGTCGAGAGTGAAGATCCTCGCACCTTCGGCATGGTCGTCTCGGCCCTCCAAAAGCTCTCCACCAAGGGGGCCAAGCAGCGGCCGGGAGGCGCGAGCGCGCAGCACACCGTGGTGTCCGACATTCCGGTGTTCGGGAAGGTCGACGTGCTCCGCGCCGGCGCCAAGTTCGGCAAGCTCGCGGGGGAGCGAATGCTCGTTCTGCTAGGGATGCTGCAGGTGCCCGTCCTCAGCTTGAAGATGATGGCCGAGGTCAAGACCGCGATGTGGCACGACCCGACGCTGGACCGAGACACGCGGGTGAAGGCACGAAATGACGTGATCTGGATTGGCGGCCTGATGAAGTTCCAGAGGTGAGGGCGAGATCGCGCTCGAGTCGAGCTCCATCTTTCCACGGAGCACGCGAGATGTCGAATCATCCAAGCCACTGAGACGAATGGGCGAGGAGCGATGATGGCAGATATCGAATCTGTCGTGCCGCTCAGGGCGGGCCGCGATGCCCCTTCGACTTGTTCGGAGCCGCGGGGGCGAACGTCGATGGAGCGATGGGGCCGGTCGAGACGCAGGCGAGGTCATCGGTGGGCGCCTCGTACGCGTCCACCACTCGCGCTATGGTCGCCCGGACGTGCGGCGTCTATCCCTCTTGCTCGCGATCTCGCTGTCGGCGTGCCGAACGGCGGCGCCGATCGCGACACCGCCTTCATCGGTCGCGACACCGTCTTCGCCGGGGTCGGCGCCGCCTGCGCCGGTCTCGACGGCTCCGCCCGCGCTCCCCGCTGCGCTCACGAGCGATCCCGCGCTGCGCACGTTGCACTTCGAGCGCATGACGCTCTCCGCCGTCCCCGTGTGGGTCGCGCGCGATCTCCCGCAGCGCGACACCTTCGCGCGCTGGAAGGCGGCGCGCGCGCACTATCCGACGACGGGGCTTTACCCGGTTCTCGTGAGTCCGCACTTCGTCGAAGAGTCCGACACCCGTCGGCTCGCGCCCCTGCCGTCGTTCGATCGTGACGCGTTCGTCGCGAAGCGCGCCGCGGCGCTCGCGAAATGGCCGTCGAGCGCGCGCATGGTCGCGGAGCTGCCGACGGCGACGCCGAGCGAGGATCCGTATGAAGAGGCGTCCCACTTCGAGCCGACGCCGGACATCCCCACCCGCGTCGTGGTGCTCGTGCTCCTGCCCGAGAAGCCGTGGGAGGTCGTGCGTCACTTCGGTCCCGACGGGCTCGACGGCGCTCCGAGCGACGTCGACACCGCGGGTATGATGCGTCGCTGGAACGAGCGCTTGGGCGCGGAGCCGATCTACGTCGACGCGTCGTTCATGGAGCTCGTCACCGAGCGCCAACCGCAGACGCTCGCGGAGCAACGCGCGCTCGCGCAGGAAGTCCACGCCACCTGCCCGAGCAACCGCGAGGCGTTCGGGAGCGAAGCGCCGTCACGGTTGCTCCGCCGAATCCAGGCGAAGCGCTGGGTGTGCTGGTGGTTCGTCGAATAGCGCGCTCGTCGGTACGAGTGACATCCGGTTGCCGATGAGCGTCGAGCATGGATGTGTCGAAACCCGCCTCGATGGCTGCGAGGCACCGGATGGGCCATTGGGCAGCTTGCATGTTGCGGCGCTCGCGTTGGTGGAAGGAGCCGTGTCGGCCAACAGATCGCCCGCAGCGCTGACTGGCGGGTGGCTCTCGAAGACGGAAGCCGGCCACGTCGGCTCCGCCCGCCTACGGTTTGGTGCCCGCGTCTGCCTCGAACGCGTCGAGGATCTTCTTCGCGATTCGGTCGAAGTCCTCGACGTCCTTCTCGTCCAGCGCGGCCGCGATCCGCTGGATGACGTGCTCGCGCGCCTCCTCCACGCGCGCGCGGGTGCGCTGCCCGGAGGCGGTCAGCTCGAGGACGTACTGCCGGCGATCCTCTTCGCTGCGCTTCCGGCGCACCCAGCCGCGCTCGATCAAGGTTTCGAGCGCTCGCCCGGTGAGGGTGGGGGCGGTGTCCGTGGCGCGGGCCAAATCGGCTTGGGAGATGCGGCTGTTCCGGCCGATGTGGCGCAGGAATTTGGCCTGCGCGCTCCCCACCTCGACGCCGGCGTACGCCTCCGCGACGACGCCCTTGAGGAAGCGCCACATGCCGGTGAAACGCTCGAAGAACGCGTGAGGATCGCTCCGGATCACAGGCGATGCGTAGCCGATGTGCCGCGCGCACGCAACGCCCGGCCTTGACAGATGGTATACCCGTGCATCAATAGTAGTGCACTGGTATATGAATGCATCCGACCCAGCGCTCCCGCGCGCCTCGACCCACGCTTTGGTCGAGGCGCGCCATGACGATCGCAAGGGCACGTTTCGCTCCCTCCGCGTCCCCAACTACCGCACGTGGGCCATCGGCGCGCTCGTCTCCAACGTCGGCACGTGGATGCAGCGCACGGCGCAGGATTGGATCGTCCTGACCCAGCTCACCGATCGGAACGCGACCGCCGTGGGCGTGGTCATGGCGCTCCAGTTCGGCCCGCAGGTCCTCATGCTCCCGCTCACCGGCTTCGCGGCTGATCACTTCGATCGGCGGAAGCTCCTCTTCGCCACGCAGGCGATCATGGGGACGCTGGCCCTGGGCCTCGGCCTCCTCACGATCACTGGGCGCGTGCAGCTCTGGCACGTCTACGTGTTCGCCTTCCTGCTCGGGTGCGTGACGGCCTTCGATGCGCCCGCGCGGCAGACCTTCGTGTCGGAGCTGGTCTCCGAGGGCGACGTGTCGAACGCGGTGGGGCTCAACTCGACATCGTTCAACGCCGCGCGCCTCATCGGCCCGGCCGTCGCCGGCGTGCTCATCGCCTCCGTGGGATCGGGGTGGGTGTTCCTCATCAACGCGGCCTCGTTCGTCGCCGTGCTCGGATCGCTCTCGCTGATCCGCAAAGACGAGCTCCACCGCGAGGCACGCGCCACGCGGACGCGCGGCAGCTTCGCCGCGGGCTTTCGTTACGTGTGGAGCCGTCCCGATCTGAAGGCCGTCCTCTTCATGCTCTTCCTGGTCGGCACGTTCGGGCTCAACTTTCCCATCTTCATCTCGACCATGGCCGTCAGTGCCTTTCACAAGGGCGCGGGTGAGTTCGGGCTCCTGACGTCGATCATGGCCGTCGGCTCCGTCGCCGGCGCGCTCCTCGCCGCGCGCCGCGAGCATCCGCGCGTCGGCATCCTCGTCTTCGGCGCGGCGGTCTTCGGGCTCGGGCTGACGCTCGCTGCATGGATGCCGACCTATGCCCTCTTCGCCGCCACGCTCGTCGTCATCGGTGTGTCGGTGCAGACCTTCACGACCACCACCAACAGCGTGGTGCAGCTCTCGACCGAGCCGGCCATGCGCGGCCGCGTGATGGCGATCCTCCTCGCCGTGGCGCTGGGCGGCACGCCGATCGGCGCGCCCATCGTGGGTCGCGTCGTCGATGCCTTCGGCCCGCGTTGGGCGCTTGGGGTCGGGGCCGCCGGTGGCTTCGCGGCCGCGCTCGTCGGGCTCCTCTACCTGAAACGATACGGCCATGCGCCGCTCGCTCGCGCTGGCCAGAAAGGACCGTGAACGCATGCCCGCCACCGCGCTCGATCCCCGGACCGCCCTCGTCGTCATCGATCTTCAAAAGGGCCTCTCGCAGTACCCCACGGTGCATCCGTTCGCCGACGTCGTGACGAGCACGGCGCGGCTCGCGGAGGCGTTCCGTCGCGCCGAGCTGCCCGTCGTGCTCGTGACCGTCTCGTTTTCTTCCGATGGAGGAGAGCGCCTCGTCACGCGCACCGAGGCACCGCAGCGCGCCGTGCCGCACGCGCCGGACTTCAGCGAGATCGTCCCGGAGCTCGGCCCGAAGCCGGGCGACATCCTCATCACCAAGCGCCAGCCGAACGCCTTTTACGGCACGGAGCTCGATCTCCAGCTCCGGCGTCGCAAGGTCACCGGCATCGTGCTCACGGGCGTGGCCACGAGCATCGGCGTCGATTTCACGGCCCGCGCCGCGCAGGAGCGCTCTTACAACGTCACGTTCGCGTCCGACGCCATGACGGACATCGACCCCGCCGCGCACGAATTCGTGATGAAGAAGATGTTCCCCCGCCTCGGCGAGATCGACACCACGGACGCGTTGCTCACCCTCCTGCGCTGATCCGCGCCGCTACGAGCGTTGATCGAACCGAGAGCGTCCGTGTCGTTCACTTCCCCGCGGGCAGGCGTACGTGGGCGTCGCGCAGCACGTCGTCGAAGAGAGCGCGCGGAGCGTCGGTGATCAGGAAGCCCGTCGTGCGCTCGTCACCCTCGAACACCTGGACCTGAAGGCACTGGAAGCAGATGACGAAGTCGAGGGTCCGGCCTCCGTGGGTCACGCGGAGCGCGTGATGCGGCTCGAAGCACGCGGCGGCCACTCCATCGTTGTCCTGCGCGGCCTTCTCCAGCGCGGTCACGAGCCGGCGGCGGATCGACGCGTCTTCGATCTTCGTCTTCCCGAGGATCTCGCAGCCGTGGAAGGGCGCGGCCTCGCGGCCCTTCTCCACGGGGCCGAAATGCGGCTCGAGCGAGAGGAGCTCCACGTCGGTGGCTTGCTCGAGGGCGAGCCGCGAAGCCGCGGGGATCTTCTCGCGCACGTCGGTCGTGCCCTTGCTCTTGCACCCTGCGAGGAGGAGCGCCGCGATCATGAGGCCGGCCGCGAAGCGAGAGCGGCGACGCGGAACGGTCACAAGACAGCCGTGCATCGCGTCACGCTAGCACCGGACACTCCCGCGACGATGATCACGATGGTGAAGAGGTTGGAGGGACTGCGACGCTCCGAAGAGCGACGTGCCTTTTTGTGACGAAGGCACGTGCTCCTGGAACGAGACGATCGTGCGGCGCCTTCAAATCGCGGCGATTTCGAGCGCGCGAAGGGTCGCAGGGGAGTTCACGATGTCGACGCGCGTGATGGCGCCGTGCTCGAAGGCGAGCTTGAGCGCGACGACGATGCGTCCCTTGGGCGCGAAGATCGCGCCGACCTCGCCGTCGACGAGCGCCACGTCGACCGCGCCGAACGCCTTGGTCGCACGCTGGCTGAAGATGACCGCGGACTTCGCCCAATTGCGCGCGCCGTGGATCTCGCGCGTCGTTCCATCGGGCGCCTGCGCGTTCACGACGACGTCGGGATCGAGCGCCGCCACGACGCCCTCGACATCTCCGGCGCGCAGCGCGACGAGCAATGACGTCACGAGGTCGCGCCTTCGCGCGAGCTCGGCCTCGTCGCGCTCGGGCGCTCCACGCACCCTTCGCCGCGCCCTGCTCGCGAGCTGCCGCGCCGCGACGGGCGATCGCCCGACGAGGGGCGCGATCTCCTCGAACGACACGCCGAACAAATCGTGCAGCACGAAGGCGAGCCGCTCCGCGGGGTCGAGCGTCTCGAGCACGACGAGCAGCGCGAGCCCGACGGAGTCCGCCAGCACCGCCTCCTGCTCCGCGGTCGTCGCGTCCGCGGGCGCGATGTCGGGCAGCCGCTCGCCGGCCGCCTCTTCGGCGCGTGCCTTGCGCGAGCGCAGCATGTCGAGGCACACGCGCGCCGTCACCGTCGTCAGGTAGCCGCGGAGGTTGTCGACGGCCCCCGTCTCCGCGCGCGAGATGCGAATCCAGGCCTCCTGCACGGCGTCCTCGGCCTCGCTTCGTGAGCCGAGCATGCGAAACGCCACCCCTCGCAGGTGCCCGATGCTGTCTTCGAAAGCCGCGCTCAGATTTTTTTCTTCGGTCACGGTCACGTCCTTCGTTTTCGTTTCGTCATGGAGGTGACGGGCGAGGTTGCCCGGATGTGACCGAAGAGGAGAGGTTTGTCATGCAAGCTCGACTGAAGAACCCGGCCGCCATGCTTTCCGATGCGATGCAGCCCCTCATGACGCTCGGCAAGCTCGCTCACGCCGGCGGGAAGATCCCGGCCAAGACGCTGGGCCTCGTCCACGTGCGTGTCAGCCAAATCAACGGGTGCGCTGCCTGCCTCGACATGCATCACCGTCAAGACAAGGTCACCGCCGCGAAGGGCGGCGAGGTCGACGATCGCCTCCTCTTCGTGAGCGCGTGGCGCGAGCATCCGTCCTTCACCGACGCCGAGCGCGCCGCCCTCGCGCTCGCCGAAGCCGAGACGCGCCTCGCCGATCGCGAGGATCCGGTGCCGGATGCGGTGTGGAACGAGGCCGCGCGTCACTACGACGATCAAGCGCTCGCGACGCTCGTTCTCCACATCGGGATGGTGAACCTCTACAACCGCTTCAACGTGACGACGAGGCAAGTCCCCGGCGCGCAGAGCTGGTGAGACGACACGCCGAGCCTTCGCGCGTGTTCGAAGGAGCGTGCACTCGGATGGATCCCTCACCGAGGGAGCGCCGAGCCCAACGAGCCTTGGCGACGCAGACCGGGCGCAAAGGAAGAGCCACGCTTCACCCCGAGGCGTGGCTCTCCTCTTCTTCGCGAATGGCTCGTGCCGGCGCTCGTGCGCCGGCCACGTCGCTCACACCGGATCGTCTCGGCGCAGCCGCCGCTGCACTGCTCCGCTCATCGCGCTCATCACGTCGCTCACCCCGACGGGCGACGCGAAGTTCGCGCCCCATCCTTCCCGCCAGTCGGGGTTGATGCGCTGGTATTCGTTCCACCACGCGGATCCGCGCGCCCGCGCGAGCCAGCGCGGGGAGACGTCCTCCGGGATCGTCCGCAAGCGGATGATGTGCCGATCCGGTTGCCAGCGCGCTCCGTATCGCTCCGCCGCGAGGGCGGAGGTGGTGCGCCGCACGTACTCGGGCAGGCGCGGATCGAGGCTGCTGGTGCACCGCGCGCCGTAGCGGTGTGCCAGGCGGTACGACTGGGGATAGACGCCGATGCCGATCATCCACCGCTCGCGCCCGATCCCGCGCTGGAGGAGGGGAAGGCCCACGCGCACCAGCATCCACGCGAGCAATGGATGGCCGCGCGCCTCTCTCCGCGAGTAGCTGTGCACCACCTCGAAGAGGAGCGGCCCGGTGCTCCCCTCGGGCTCGTGGACCTGGAAGCCCGTGAAGCTCTGGAGCCGGCCCGTGTCGTCGACCAGCCGGTACATGTGGGCCGAGTCCCGCAGCACCCGGCGAACGGAGGCCGTGTCCTCGGCGGGATCGGTGTCGGGCTTGAGGCGCATCAACGAGCGCCGCAGCGCCACGCAGTCCTCGAGCTCTGCATCGGAGAGCTGCGCGCCCGAGCCGCTCCGCAGGTGTAGACGTAGCTTCGACATGGAAGCACCGACGCTAGCAGCGTTCGGTTTGCTGGAGAACATGTTCCGTCTGGGGCGTCCGCTGCGCCTCATGGAGCCTCCCTCGGTTGCACACCTGAGGAGGCGCCTGGAGAGGCCCATGAGGAAGCGGGCGCAACGAGCCTTCGGCGGGCTTCCTCAACCCATCGAGCCTCCTGCGATCTCGAGCTACACCTGCCGACGCGGGCGGCGCGCAGCCATCTGCGCAGTCGCGGTGCAATCTCCTCCGCACATCGCGTGCGCTCGAAGCGTGCTCGTATTGCTCGGCGACGTCTCTGAATCTAACGTGGCACACCAGCGCATGATCGGACGGACGTCATGAAGACAGGGAGTCTGCTCGTTCATTGGTGGAAATGCAGATTGCGCTGCTCGACTGGCAAGCTCGGTCGGCACGAATGGCCAATGGCTCACATCGAACGGTTTGCGTTCGTCGCGCTCATCCTTGCAGGTTGTGGAGCCGGAAAGGTGAGGGGAGGAGACGACCAACGGCCCGCGCCGACGTCGTCCACCAGCACTGTCGTCCGACCGGCGGGACGTCCGTCGACGATCGCGGACATCCCTGCTCCCGTCGATGCGCTCGTGGCATCATCGACGGTCCTTTATGCGCTCAGCAAGGAGCGAGGCATCGTGTTCGCCGTCCCGTTGAACGGTCACGACGCGAGCGTGCTCTCGTCCGCCGAGCACGAGCCGTTCGCGGTCGTCGTTCGACGAGAGAAGCCGGTTTGGGCGACGGCCGATGGTGTCTTCACGGCGGATGGGACGAATGGCCGGCGGGCCTTGGCGAGCGGGTCGATTCGAGCGCTCGCCTCGGGGCCCGATGGAGTCTATTACGCGACCGAAGACGCGATCTGGCGTGCCGATGGATCGCGCGCGGCTCCCACGAAGGTCGTGAACGACGTCCAGGTGCGCGACGAGCTGGTCGTGGTTGGCCGCTCGCTGGTGTGGCGCGAGGGACGGGAGATGTGGCGCTTCGATCTCGACCGCAGCACGAGGACGAAGCTGTCACCCGACACGCAGCGAAAGCCGCACGGGCTTGCGACCGACGGCCACCTCGTCTTCTGGCACGAGGGAGACGCCGACCTCCTCCCGGGACGAAGCCCAAACGCTTTCGTGGCCGACCCGAGCAAAGGCTGGGAGATTCGCACCCTGGAAGGAGACTACGAGTCCAATCGCGACTACCTCATCGACGATGGATCCGTATTCACCGAGGGTAAATGCGGACTCCTCGCGCGCGCCGGCTTTCGGGAATTCGCTCTCCACGATCCGGATATCGCCGTTGGCCCTTCGGTCGTCGCAGCGAATGCGCGAAGTTGGTATTGGAGCGAGGGAGTCTGCAAAGACGGGCGTTGCGGCGCGACCACCCGAGTCTTCGGGGTCGAAAAGGCAGCCTGTCGGCCGTGAGCCGAGCTGCCGGCGGGCGCGCGCATCCTGGCAGGGCCTGAGCGGCTTCTGGATGGATCGGATGGCGTAGCCGGCCGCGAGCCGGTGCGTCGCGAGCGTGCGTCGCCGCGCGTGGAAGCCGACTCGCTGCGAGCGCGCAGCCTCGCGGGCAGCGCTTCGCGCCGAAGCACGCAGCCTCGCTGAACCTCGGGATGCGCTTGCTTCGCCGCGCTTGGCGCGGCCCAGGCGGCGCCTTGCCGTGGGGGGGCGCCTCTGATACATGGATCCATACACTTGTTGTTTTTGATGTAACAGCAGAGTATCCATGCGCTTCCTCCGCAAGTACCCCGTCACGCTGAACGAGCTCCTGATCGCGCCGCTGGTGTTTCGCGAGAACCTGCCGCTCCTCCGCGACCTGCCCGAGGTGAGCGGCAACGCGATGCGGGACGTCGCGGAGTTCGGCGGGCACAGCGCGGGCGCGGTGCGGACGGCGATGTCGCGCCTCCGGGCTGCCGGTGCGATCGAGGCGATTGCCGGCGATGTGACGCGGTACCGGATCGGGCCGTTCGGTCGGTCGATCGGGATGGCGGTGAAGCAGCGGGTCGAGCGGCCGGAGGGGTTTTTGCTGGCGGTGTTCTCGTTCGCGGCGGGCGACGCGCGCGAGCGGCAGGTGGTGCGCGACGCGCTGCGGGGGCACGGCTTTCAGAAGCTGGCGCAGAACGTCTACATCAACGGGCAGATCGACACGACGGAGCTCGAGCGCATCATCCGGGACGACGGGCTCGGCGATCACTTCTTCCTGTTTCGCGCGGACGATCGGGACCCCGCGCGCGACCAGCGGCTCGCGGCGCTGTTCGACGTGAAGAAGCGCGCCGCCCTGCTGCGCCGGTTCGAGGCCGATCTCCACGCGTACGTCGAGGAGCCGGGGATCGACGACGACGAGTTCGCGCGGCGCTTCATCGCGGCGGGCCCGGCGCACTACCGCATCACGTTCGTCGAGGAGCCACCGCTCCCAGCGCGCTGCCTGCCGGCCGATTATCCGCTCGAGCGCTTGCAGGCGTACTTCGAGCTCACGCCGGCGCGGTGCCGCGCGCTCGTCGCGTATTACCGCCGCTTGTCCATCTGACGGCGGCAGAAGGAGGGACGATGTCGACCAGAGAAGGATCCGCGTCGAGACAATCGATCGAGCGCGTGCTTTCGCGCGCGCTCTTGCCGGTGGGGCTCGCGGCCACGCTCGCGATCACGCTCCACACGCTCGTGACCCGCGCGTCCCACGAGCAGGTGTTTCGGGTGATGGGGCCGGTGATGCTCGTCACGCTCTCCGCGCTCGAGCTGTGGGTGGGGAGGTGGCGGCCGAGCGCGCGTGCGCTGCCGCGCGACGCGCTCTTCCTCGTGCTGGGCGGCGTGATGGATACGATCGGGCGCATGGCCGCGGCGCTGGTCGCGATCCACCTCGGCGGGCGCGGCTTCGGCGATTTCGGGCGGGTGCCGCTCTGGCTGTCGATCCCGATCGGGCTGATCGTCGCCGACGGCGTGGCGTACGCGATGCACCGCGTCTCTCACGTGCAGCCGCTGCTGTGGCGCATCCACGCGCTGCACCACTTCCCGCGCGAGCTGTACGCGCTGATGTCGACCGTCAACGGGCCGCTGGTGGTGCTGCTCATTCGAGGGCTGCCGCTGGTCGCGCTGGTGGCGCTCGGCTTCCCGGCCGAGGTGGTGTTCGTCTACAGCATGCTCGACACCTGGGTCGGGCTCGTGTCGCACACCGGCGTGGACACGCACAACCCGTGGATCACAGCGGTGCTGGTGTCCCCGGAGACGCACCGGCTGCACCACGGATCGAAGCTCGCCGATGCCGGAAACTATGCGCTGCTGCTGACGTTCTGGGACCGGCTGCTCGGCACCTGGGTGCCGCCGCGCAACGACGGCCGCGCGCCCTCGGTGGGGCTCGCGGAGCCCGAGTTGCTGCCCGCGACGTGGACGGGTGTGCTGCTGCTCCAGCGGCCCGCGAGCGCGGGGCGCGATGCGGCGCGCACGGACGACGTGCGCGTGTAGCGCGCTCGAGCAGCGCGGAGCGAGTCGTGCAGGTCGCCTCTGCTCGATGGGCTCGCCGAGCTCACGCCGGGGCTTCGGGGCGTGGGCCGAGCATGAAGTCGAAGGTGGCGATCAAGAGCGACTGCACCACGTCGCGAAAGGCGCCGTCGGGATCGGCGTGCGCCGCGATGTACGTTTGATCGGCGGGCAACGGTGTGAGCGCGCCGAGCGTCTCCTGCCACTCGCAGGAGCGCAGGAGCACGGGCAAGACCAGCGCGCGGTTCTCCTCGTGGAGCGTCATGGCGCGCTCGACCTCGTCGATCTGATCCGTGAGCAGATCGACGCTGACCAAGAGCACCACCACGTCGGCGCGCGCGAGCTCCGTCTGCCACACGTCGAGCGGCGCGCCCGCGGGCACGCGCTCGCGATGCCACACCGAGAGCCAGGTCGAGCGCGCGATCGCCGTGCCCAAATGGCTCTCGAACTGCTCGCGCCGCGCGCGATCGTCGTCGGCGTAGGCGATGTAGAGGCGCACGGGCGTGCGTAGACCGAGCCGCCGCGCATCGAGCAGGCTCTCGGCGATGCGCCAGGTCACGTCGTCGGTGGAGGGCCGGTGCAAGCGGCGCGCGAGCCGCAGCCACTCGCCCCAGGTCCGCTGCGCGCGGTGCTTCTTCGCGGCCGCGTCGTCGAGGGTGATGGCCAGTGTCATGAGCGGGCCGCCGTCGGACGCTTTGCTGCGCGCGTCGACGGCGCGGAACGAGGCGAGCAGCGCCTCGTCGCGCTCGGGCGCGGGGCCCAGCGATCGATCGGAGAGGAAGGCCACGTACCCCGCGGCGCCCGCGAGGCGCGTGCGCTGTGCGGCCGCGTCCGCTTCGCGCAGCGGGACGAGCGCGCAGGCGATGCTCCATTGCGCGAGCCTCTCGGCGACGGGCTGGGCCGCGACGCGATCCTCCGGCGCGCATGCGAGCAAGAGGAGCGGCGCATCCGCGCGCGCAGGTCGCGCCGGGTTGCGCAGCGACACGTGCCGCTCGGACCAGCGCCGCGCCAGCTCGTCGACGAAATCGACGGGATTCCCCGCGTAAACGCGCGTTCCGTATTGTTCGAGGAAGGTGACCAATCCAGCCTCGCGCTCGGCCCTTCGATCGGCGACGCGGGCGCGCGTGCTCTGCCTCTCGTTGTGGAAGCGCCGGCCGCGCAGCGTGCGAATCAGGAGGCGCAGCGGCCAGTCGGGCAGACCGCAGCCGAGGAAGAGCAGGTGCCGCCGCTGCAGGAGCAGCCCCAAGTTCTTGAGCTCGCCCTGCGCGGGATCGAGCTTCGATTGCAGTTGATAGACGAACTCGAGCTGCTCCTCGTCGTTGACCACGAACGCGCCCGGCTCCGTCGAGGGGCGCCCGAGGATGTGGAACACGTAGCTCGGGCCTTCCGCCGCGGCCGCGCGCGTCCCCTCCGCGACGGCGGTGGCAGGGAGATCTTGGAGCTCTTCATAGAGCCGGTAGTGTCGCTCCTCGACGGTGCGGCCGGCGCTCGTGAGCGCGCGGGCCAAGAGATCGTCGAACGTCGTGGAGACGAACATCGTCAGCGGCTCGATGGCCGCGAGCTTCTGGAGCGGCTCCGGGACCGAGCGCGGGAAGCGCGTGAGGAGCGCGCGGAGCCGCGTGTGCAGCACGTCCCACTCGCCGGGCCGCTGCCGGAGAAAACGCCGCGCCACGTCCTCGAGCTCGGGCTCCTCGGGCAGCTCGGTGCGCGGCACCTCGAGCGTCGCGGCCAGCCGCAGCGAGAGCTCGCGATGGAACAGGCTCGGCCCGTTCTCGCCCGGGACGACGAGCAGCTCGCGCCCGATGATGGGAACGACCTTCCGATCCTCGACGGCGATGAGGAGATCTTCCCAATCGATCGCCCCCGCGAGCGGAGACGTCGCCGGTGCTGCCGCTGTCCCCGGGCCCGATCCTTCCACGACGCGCCCCGAGGGTACACGACCCGGAGCGCCGCGGGGGCCTCACGGATGCCAGAGCGTGCTGAGCGCGAAGATCAGCGACGCCGCGCCCGCGCCGATCGCCGCGCACGTCGCCACGAGCCGGAGATGCCCGCGCAGGCTCGGCCCGCGCCGCAGATCGATCCGCGTGCGCGGCTCCGCCGTGGGCGCCGGCTCGACGCGGTCGTTCGCCGGGCGCACCGGCGTGACATCGACGCGTGGCGCGTGATCGAGCGCGGCGACATCCATCATCTCCGCGAGATCGACGGTGGCCGCGAGCGCGTTCATGCCCGCGCGATCGCTGCGCGCTTCGAGCTGCATCGTGGCGCTGCGATCCACGGTCGCCGCGAGCCGCGCCGCGGCGGAGAGCCGCGCGGCAGCAGCCGCAGCCTCGGGCAGATCCGCGAGGTCGATCGTCGACCCGAGATCGGCCACGGCCTTCGCCCTCACCTCGGTCGAGATCAGCGAATCGATCGCCACCGCGCCCGTCGGGGCGGCTTCGACGGCCGCGACCTCGTCGATGGCGCCGAGCAGCTCCTCGCGCAGCGCCGCGGCGCTCTGTTGCCGTTCGTTCGGATCCTTGCGCAGCGCTTTGAGGATGACCGCTTCGATGGCCGGGTGAATGCCCGGAATCAGCGCGCTCGGCCGGCGCGGCGGCTCCTCGATTTGGAGCTGGCAGATCTCGAGCGGATGATCGGCCGTGAATGGCACCTGCCCCGTGACGAGCCGGAAGAGCACCGCGCCGCAGGCATACACGTCCGTGCGCGCATCGACGTCGCCGGCGCGGCACTGCTCCGGCGCCATGTATTCGGGCGTGCCGATGATGGCGCCGCATTGGGTCAGGCTCTCGGTGCCGAAGCTGTCCTCGATGGCGGGGCGCGCGCCGCCGGCCACGCGCTTCGCGATCCCGAAGTCGAGCAGCTTCACGTGCTCGCCCAGCGCATCGCTCGCCTTGCCCGAGACCATGATGTTGTCCGGCTTGAGATCGCGATGGACGATGCCGCGCTCGTGCGCGACCGCGAGCGCGTCGCAGATCTGGATCAGCATGCGGGCCGCGCGGACCGGGTGCACGCGCCGCTCGACCGCGAGCACCGCGGCGAGGCTCTGTCCATCGAGCAGCTCCATCACGAGGAAGTGCACGTCCCCGTCTTGCCCCTTGCCGAGGAAGCGCACCGCGTTCTGATGATCGACCCGCCGCGCCGCCGATCCTTCGCGATAGAAGCGCGCCACGATCTCCGGGTGCACCGCGAGCGACGGCTGGAGGATCTTGATCGCCACCGGCCCGAGCGTGCCTTCGTCGAAGCCGCGGAACACGATGCCCATCGCGCCTTCACCGAGCCTGTCGGTGATCACGAACTTGCCTTGCAACGTGCGGCCGATGAGGTCGTGGGGTGATTGCATCTGCCCGTCTCCGGCGGCAGGCAATTGCAGGCCGCGTGCCCGGCGAGCAGCGTCGTAACCCTTGAATTTTACGACGCATCCACGTGCCCATCGCCGGCACCGCGGAGGCACGTGCCCGGGCACGGTGCCGCCGAGGCGGGGCACGCTCGACCATTGCAATGGCGAGCCGAGCGACGGGATCGCAATGGTGAGCGACGGGATCGCAATGGTGACCTCGCTCTTCCCGAGGGGGCGCGTCGTCGGTGCGCGAACGCTGGCGACGCATGCCTTGGTGATGCGCGGGAGCGCGGCCGTCGCCCGCGACGGCGCGGTGAACGACCGCGGCGACATCGTTGCTGCCGGCGACGGCGCCGTCTGCGTCGCGGTCATCACGTCGGGTCATTCATGCGCAGAGCGCGCAGCGGGGACCGATTGACGAGCATCGAATCCGGAGAATGCGCGCAAAGCAGAGAGCGAACGGGGCCGGAATCGTCGTGGCAGCCAGCATCCTCGTCGTTGGTTGCGCGAGCAGACCAGGGGAGCAGGGCAATCCCCCCAAGGACGGCGCCGGCGGGAGCAGCAGCGTGTCGACATCGAGCACGAGCGGCGGCGTCACGACATCGAGCAGCACCACGTCGAGCAGCGGCAGCGCAGTAACGACGGGCACGGGCGGCGCACCAAGCACGGGATCGACCGGCGGCACGGGCGGCACGCCGAGCACGGGATCGACCGGCGGCTCGATCGCCACGGGCACGGGCGGCGCACCGAGCACAGGATCGACCGGCGGCTCGATCGGCACAGGTACGGGCGGCGCACCGAGCACGGGATCGACCGGCGGTTCGATTGCAGCGGGTACGGGCGGTGCACCGAGCACGGGATCGACCGGCGGCTCGATCGCCGCGGGCACGGGCGGCGCGACCAGCGGCTCCACGTCTGTTGCGGGCACCGGCGGATCTCTCGGCACGGTCAGCTCCAGCGCAGGCGTCGGCGGCGCGCCCGCGGTCAGCAGCTCTGCGACGAGCAGCTCATCGAGCAGCGGTGGGGTGACCGTCGCGAGCAGCTCGTCATCGAGCAGCGGCGCACAGATGGGCACGAGCAGCTCGTCGAGCGGCAGCTTCACCACGAGCAGCAGCTCCAGCGCGAGCAGCGCTTCGAGCGGCAGCTTCACCACGAGCAGCAGCGCATCGAGCAGCAGCTCCAGCGCGAGCTCTTCGAGCAGCGCATCGAGCAGCAGCTCCAGCGCGAGCTCTTCGAGCAGCAGCGCATCGAGCAGCAGCGGGACCTTCGTTCCGCCGACCTGCAATGGCAGTTGCGGTCAGGCGGGCTGCACGTCGTTCGCCTGCGCCGAGAAGGGGCCGGCGGGGTGGAGCGCGCCCTTCCAGCTCTTCAGTGGGCCCGTCGCGCAGAAGCCGACGTGCCCATCGCCGACGACGGATCAGGTGCTCTCGGCGTTCCAGGATCCGAAGCAGGATCCGGCGACGTGCTCGCAATGCACCGTGGGCACGCCTTATGGCCAGTGGTGTGTCGCGGCGATCTCCGCGCACTCGGACGACGCGTGCACCTCCGACGATGCGGAGCCCGTCTTCTTCGGCCTCAACTTCTGCAGCAAGCTCGGCCAGAACGACTATGGGTCGGCCATCGGCACCGCGGCCGGCGAGGCGGTGTACTACTGCGATACTCCGGACCAGACCCCCACGGTCCCGCCGATCGCCTGGAACACGGCCGCCGTCGGCTGCGCCGATCCGAGCCCGGCGGTGAACGGCTGCGGATCGACGGCGGTCTGCGTCCCGAAGCCGCAGGCTCCCTTCGGATCGAGGCTCTGCGTGTCCAAGGACGGCGACACCAACTGCCCGATGCTCACGTACACCGTGAAGTCGGTGTTCTACGCGAGCGCGCTCGACACCCGCTCGTGCTCGCCCTGTGGCTACTCGCGCACGCCGATCACGTGCAGCGCCAGCGCCGTCATGTTCTCGGACGACGCGTGCACGGACACGCTGGCGACGATGACCGACTTCACCGGCGCGTGCGTCGGGATCCCCGGCCAGGTGCGCTCGACGATGATGCTCGACGCCACCTTCGACGGCACGCCGTCGTGCTCGCCGGAGGGCGGTCAGCCCATCGGAGCCGTCGCAGGCGCCGGCGCGACGACGGTGTGCTGCACGCCCTGATCAAGGCCCGCTCACGGCCCCATCGTGATGCCGTCCGCGCGTCAGCTTGACCGCGAGCTCGATGGCCTCGCGCATCCCGCGCGCGTCTGCGCGGCCGGTGCCGGCGCGATCGTAGGCCGTTCCGTGATCCACGCTCGTGCGCACGATGGGCAGCGCCAGCGTCACGTTCACCGCTTCGCCGAAGCCGAGGAGCTTGCTCGGGATGGTGGCCTGATCGTGGTACATGGTCACCACGCCGTCGTACTCGCCGTGCGCGGAGAGCCGGATCGCCGTCTCCGCGCCGATCGGGCCGACCAGCTCGGCCGTCACCGCGTCGCGGTCGAGGCGCTCGCGGCAGAGCGCGATCCCGGGCGCGATGCGCGTCGTCTCTTCGTCGCCGAGCAACCCGCCTTCACCGGCGTGCGGGTTCAGCGCGGCCACCGCCACGCGCGGCTTCTTCTTGCCCAGCGATCGCAGGAGACGCGCGAGCCAATACGTCGACGTGCAGACGCCCGCCGGCGTGATGGCCTCGGGCACGCGCGCGAGCGGGAGGTGCGTGGTCACGAGCGCGGTCACGAGATCCTTCGACGCGAAGGCCATCACCACCTCGGGGGCACCGAGGCGTTCGGCGAGATGCTCGGTGTGACCCAGAAAATGCGCGCTCCCCGGCACGCCGCTCTTCGCGACGGCGTGCTTGGACACGGGGCCCGTGACGAGCGCCGATGCGATCCCCTCGCGCACCAGATCGGTCGCTTCGTCGATCCACGCGAGCTGCGCCGCGCCCGCCGCCGCGTCCGGCTTGCCGAAGGCGGGGAGCGCCGCCATCTGCGTGCTCGCGGCCCACACGCCGATGGCGCCTTCGGGCAGCGATTGCAGCGCGCGCGCGTCGTCGATCACCACGAGGCGGCGCGCAGCGACCCGGCGAATCGCAGCGGCTCGGCGGATCACCTCGATGTCGCCCACCAAGAGGCAGCGTGCCTCGCGAGCCTTCGCTGCAGCAGCGACGGCGACCTCGGGGCCGACGCCGCTCGGGCAGCCGAGGCTGATGGCGATCGGTCCGGGTTTCGGGGCTCTTCGCGAACTCGTCGTGGGAGGCTTCGCGCTCATCGTGTCCCCGCGGTGCGGCGCGCCTTGACCCCGCTGCCCACGGTGGCGGTGCGGCCCTTGCTGCTCGGCGTGCTGGCCGGAGCGGCCGCGCGGCTCGTGGTCACCGCTTCGAGCTTGTAGCCGGACCCGCGCAGCGTCGCGAGCGGCAGCGCCGCGCCGAGCTTGGCGCGCAGACGCCGCACGTGGATGTCGACCGTGCGCGCGCCGCCTTCGTAGCGGTTGCCCCACACGCGCCGGAGCAGCTCTTCGCGCGACACCACCTTGCCGCGGCGCTCGCACAAGTAAGCGAGCAGCGCGAACTCCTTGGCCGTGAGCGACACGCTGGCCCCGTCGAGCAGCACGTCGTGCGCGGCGCGATCGATCACGATGTTCCCCACCTTCATGCGCTCTTCGGTGGCGAACTCGCTGCGGCGCCACTCGAGCATGCGGATGCGCGCGTAGACCTCGGCGGGCACGTAGGGCACGAGGACGAAGTCGTCGAAGCCGCTCGATGGATCGACCCGCGCCGCCTGCGCCGTCGTCACCGCGATGATGGCGCCCACGCTCTCGAGGCGCGGCTCTCGTCGCAACGCGCGCAGCGCGGCGACCGCGAGATCCGGCCGGTCGAGCGCCTCCACGAGGAGCGCGCGCGGCTCGGCGTCCTCGTCCTCGTCATCGAGGAAGAGGCGATGGGGCTCGTCCCAGAGGTCGAGCGTGTGCACGTCGGCGCCGAGCCCGCGCAACACGCTCGCGGCCCCGTCCTCCCGCTCGAGCTCCGGACCGTGGCCGACGATGCCGATGAACGCACGGCCTCCCATCGGGCCGGTTCATAGGCGGTAGCCCCGCGAGCCGCAAGGCGATCGCGGGCCACGTCTCTCGGCAGACACGCCTCCGCTCAATCGCTTCGGTGCCCATCCGTTTCGAACACGCCTCGATTGGCCGCGGGCTCCGCGCTCCGAGCAAGCGCGCCCACGACGCGGATGGAGCGCGCGTCAGGCCTTGCGGCTGTATTGCAGGTAGTAGTTCCGCATCTTCACGTCGTACGCGTGCTCGGCGTACTTGGGCCCGTTGTACGCACGCGCGAAGGCGGCCCAGTTGTGGTTCTTCAGGTGGCGCACGAGGTTGTTGTGCCGGCAGAACCCGAGGAACGCGCGCAGGTGCTGGGCCTCGGAATAGAACATGTCCTTCACGAACTGCTCGAGGTCCTTCCAGCCGACGTTCTTGTAGCTCTCGCCCATCACCTGGAACATGCCCCACGAGACGGACTGCACGGCGGCGGCCGGCGCGAGCGCGAAGGCTTCGCGGAGGAGCTTGTACTGATCGCTCTTCGATCCGTGCGTGAGCTTGTACTGGCGCGAGCCGTAAGCGCACGACAGATGCGGATGCGTCTTGTCGTAGCGGTTCTTCGTGAGCCTGCGGAAGTAGTGGTTCTCGTATCGGATCTTCGGGCGCTTGTGGGTGTCGAAGCCGGTGCGTCCGCCCGACTCGACGGTCGCGACCGCGCGCACGGCGGCGGTCTCGACGCCCAGCTCGCGGGCAGCGTTCGCGAAGTCGGACGGCACGAGCGTCAGCGCCTCGCCTTTCTCCGGCAGCACCCAGTGGTGCTCGGCGCTCTGCGCGACGGTCTTCGTCGGATCGACGAGCTTTTGCGTTTGGAGATCGGTCATGAGTCCTTCCTCCAGCGGAGCCCATGGGGCGCCGCCCCGGGCGCACGGCGTTTCGAGGCCCGCGAGCGTAACCGATCCAACGGTCTCGGCAGTGCGTGGAATTGCGCGGAGCCGGCATCGCGGATTCGAAGTGTGAAATTTCAAATTTGATATGAGCCCTGGTTGGGCTCGCTTCTAAGCATTCGAGAAGCCTCGTGTCAGGCTTGGCCTGGTTGCTGCTTAAGGTGATCGTCGAAGCGCCTGCGACGGCTCCCCCCCCACCGTCGACTGGCGCTTCTTCTTTTTTGTAGAAGCGCCTGCGACGGTCTCCCCCCCACCGTCGACTGGCGCTTCTGCTTTTTGTAGAAGCGCCTGCGACGGTTTCCCCCCCACCGTCGACTGGCGCTTCTCTTTTTTGTAGAAGCGCCTGCGACGGTCTCCCCCCCACCGTCGACTGGCGCTTCTCTTTTTTGTCCGCGGATCGTTCGACGATTTCGCGCGCGGGCCGGGCGCTACTCCTGCGACAGACCCAGCTCTCGCAGTCGTTTGAGGAACGTGGGGTACGAGATGCCGAGCGCCTGCGCTGCGGCCATGCGCTTGCCGCCGAGCTGCTCGAGCACGCGGGCGACGTAGTTGCGCTCGACGACCTCGACGGGCGGAGGCGTGCCGTCCGCTTGCAGGCGCACCGAGAAGAACGACGCGGTCTCGCCCTTCACCTCGCGGCGCTCGGGAGGATCACGTCGCGCTCGGTGATCTCGGGGCCGGGCGTGAGGATGATGGCCCGCTCGATGATGTTGCGCAGCTCGCGCACGTTGCCCGGATAGTTGTAGGTCGCGAGGGCGGCCATGGCGCCGGCGGTGATGCCGGTGATGCGCTTCTTCACGCGGCCCGCGAAGTAGCGGACGAAGTGCTCGATGAGCTCGGGCAAATCCTCGCGGCGCTCGGCGAGCGAGGGGATGTTGACGAGGAAGACGGCCAGGCGATGGTAGAGATCCTCGCGGAAACGAGCGGGATCGAGCTTCTGCACGTCGCGGTTCGTGGCCACCACGACGCGCAGGCCGACCTCGATCTCGCGCTGCCCGCCGAGCCGACGGAAGCGCATCGAGTCGAGGAACTTGAGGAGCTTCGCCTGCGAGGGCTCGGGCAGCTCGGTGATCTCGTCGAGGAAGAGCGTGCCGCCGTCGGCCAGCTCGATCAGGCCGCGGCGCATCGATTTGGCGTCGGTGAAGGCGCCGCGCTCGTGTCCGAAGAGCTCGCTCTCCACGAGATGGCTCGGGAGCGCGGCGCAGTTGACCTCGACGAAGGGCGCGCCGTCGGGGTTGTCCGCGAAGGTCATCTTGTGGAGCATCTCGGCCGCGTATTGCTTGCCCGCGCCCGAGGGCCCGACGAGGAACACCGGCGTGAGCGGGCTCTGCGCCACCTGCTCGAGCTTGAACAAGACCTCGCGCGCGGCCGCGCTCTTGGGCGCGATGATGGGCGCGCGCTGATCGCTCTTCGCCAACGCCAAGCGATCGCGGAGGCCGCGCGCCTCGAGCACCTTGCGGACCTTGATGATGAGGTCCGTCACCTGGAGCGGCTTCGTCAGGTAGTCGACGGCGCCCGCTTGCAGTGCCTCCACCGCGTTGTTCACGTCGGCGTAGGCGGTGACCACGATCACCTGCGACGTGAGCTGCCCGCTCGACGCCAGCTCGCGCAGGAGATCGATGCCGTCGCCGTCGGGCAGGCGGCGATCGAGGATCATCACGTCGGGCGCGGATTTGTCGAGCTCGACGCGGGCGCGCGCCAGGGTCCCGGCGGTGCGCACGTCGAAGCCCTCGGACGAGAGCGCCTCCTCCGCGAGAAGGCGGAAGCTGCGCTCGTCGTCGACCACCAGGACGCTCGGTCTCATTGATCCTCGTCTTCTTCCGTCGTCGTCAGGGGCAGCGTCAGCTCGAAGCTCGCGCCGGGGAAGCCCGGCTGCGTGCCGCGCGCCTCGGCGAGCAGGAGATCGCCGCCGTGGGCGCGGGCGATCTTGCGTGAGAGCGCGAGGCCGATGCCGACGCCGTTGGGCTTCTCGGTTTGGAACGGCTCGAAGAGGCGCCCGCGCATCGTGGCGGACACGCCCTTGCCATTGTCGCTCACGCGGAGGTGCGCGATGCCATTGCGTACATCGAGGCGAATCTCGACGCGCGGCGTGGGCGAGCCGGCGGTGGCCGCGTCGAGCGCGTTGCCCGCGAGGTTCGAGATCACCGCGTGGAGCAGGGCCGCGTCGGCCTCGACCCACACGGGCTCGCTGGGCTCGATGAGATCGATCTCGGCGCCGTGCTCCTCGGCGGCGTCACGGAGCAGGCCGGTGACCTTGGGGACGAAGTCGGCGAGATCGACGCGGGTGCGTCGCGGCTCGACGCCACGTGAGAAGGTCATGAGCTCGGTGGTGAACTCGGAGAGGCGCTGGATCTCGCGCCGCAGCTCGCCGACGATGCGCTCGCGCCGCTCGACCGGCGAGCGACCTGCGCTCTTCGTGCCCGAGAGCGAGGTGGACGGCGGCGTCATCGCGGTCCCGCCCGCGCGCACCGCAGAGGCGGCCGCGCTCACGGAGGCCGCCGTGTCGCTGTAGGTGCGGACCACGAGATCGAGCCCCATCGAGAGGCCGTTGAGCGCGTTCTTCACCTCGTGCGCAATCGAGTTGGCCGCTTCGCCGAGCAGGCGCAGGCGCTCCTCGCGGACCGCGTCCTCCTCGCTCTTGCGGAAGACCTTGAGCGATCGCCAGAGCACCAGCACGAGCAGCACGGCCGGCGTGAGCGCGAGCGCGAGGCCGGCGAGGAGGCGGGTGCTGAGCCGTACGCGCGCCGCGGCGAAGAGCTTGTCGTCGCGGCCGACGGAGAGGAACAAGAGATCGGTCCCCGAGACCGGCGAAACGGCCACCGTGCGCGGCGCGCTCTCGAGCACGACCTGTTGCCGGAAAGCTTCGGTCGGCGTCTTGGCGAAGAGGCTGTGCCACGCGGGCTCGCGCGCGAAGGCCGGCGGCGACGGCGGATAGACCACCGTCCCGTCGTGCGTGGCGATGACGAGCTCCGACTTGTTGGCGGCGCTGAGGGGCGCGCCGCGCGCGAGATCGACGGCGCCGAGGAGCGCGCCGCCGAACTCCTGGTTTCGCACCAGCGGCGAGACGACGTAGAGCACCGAGTCGGGCCGATCGGGCTGCACCGGCACGATGCGGAACGCGCGGCTCCGGCGCACCGAGCCGAACCATTTCTCCGACGCGAAGCTGACGCCGCCGGAGAGGAACGCCGAGGGCTCGGACCACACGACGTCGCCCTTCTTGTCGACGATGGCGACGCCGACGTTGAAGAACGTGCTGCGCTCGTGGGAGAGCTGGAGGAGGCTCTTCTCGGGGGCGAGATTTTGATCGTGGAGATCGACCTCGGAGCGCTGGCTCAAGCGGCGCAGCTCGCTCACGAGCAGCTCGAGGCGCTGGCTCAGCGAGTGCGCGCGGACGTCGGTCTCGAGGAGGAGCTGCTCGCGGATCTGGTCTTCGTCGTGCGCTTGATCGGTGACGAGCGCGACGAGGAGCAACGCCACCGAGGCCGCGGCCGACGCGAGGTAGATGGCGAGCGCGGCGCGCGCGAAGCGGGTGTGCGCGGCGGCGAGGGCGTTCGGCCGCTCGAGGCGCTCGCTGGCGACGCTCGTCGGAGGCTGGGAACGCGGGGAGGGAGAGGACACAGCGCTCGGTGATCGGAGGGGAGGGTGGGACTCCGGCGATGGTACCTCTGGACTGGGCGAAATAGCGCGCCGCCCGCCCCAGCCGGGACCGAGGATGCCCTGCATGCCGCGGGACTTGGTTCCTCGCAAGGGGCCGGACGCGGCCGATGACACGTCAGCGGCTCCCAGCGGGCGGCCGGGACGGCCCAGCGCTGTCGCGCGACCCCGCATCTCCGCTCGGCGCCACGGCGTCGAGCGCGAGGGTGTGGCGGAGATCGCTGCGCACCGAGAAGTGCTCGAAATGCAGATCCATCTGGGTCAGCACCAAGGAGAGGTGCGTGCGCCGCGCGAGGAGCAGATCGGTCATGCTCACCTGACCCTGCTCGAAGGCCTTGGTGGTGGCGTCGAGGATGCCCGTCGATTTGGGCACGGCCACGGTGTCGAGCGTGCGTCGCGCCGACTCGACGAAGGCCTTGCGGCTGAGGAGGCCGGCGAAATCCCGCTGCGCGACGGCGGCGAGCCCGTTCGCGACGTAGCGCTGCTCGAGCGCGCGCGCGCGTGCCTTGGCGGCGTCGTGCTGCCCGTGATCGAAGATGGGCAGGGGAACGGTGAGCGTGATCTGGAACGTGTTCGGCTGCGATCCGCCGGCCAGGTAGTTGTCGTGCGTGAAGCCGACGCGGAGGCTCGGATCGGGGATGGCGCGCCGCTCGGCGAGGACGGCGTCCTTCTCGGCGGCCGCGCCTTCGAGGCGCGCGGCCTGCACGTCGGGGCGCTTGTCGATCTCGTCGCTCATGGCGGCGACCTGCGCGGGCAGCGGCGCGGCGGCGTCGACGTCGGCGATCTGCGCGGCGGCCGCGTCGCAGGGCGCGAGCATGATCCCCGCGCAGGTGGAGAGCGCGGCCTCGAGATCGGCGCGGGCGCGCGCGATGTCGGCTTCGAGGCTGATGTTGTCGAGGAGCAGGCGATCGTAGTCGCTGCCGGAGACGGCCCCGCGATCGAGCCGCGCTTTCTGCAGGTCGGCCGAGCGGCGCGCGCCCTCCATGTTGTCTTCGAGCAGCACCATGCGCGCCTTGAGGTACGCGACGCGCGCGAGCGCCGAGCGCGCTTCGGCGACGCGATCGCCGAGCGCATCTTCCCAGCCTTTGCCCGCGCTCTCGGCGCGCAGCTCCGCCGCTTCGACGCGCGGGCCCCGCTTGCCGAGCTCGATGGTCTGGGTGATGCCGACGCCGATGTTCGACGTGTCGTTGAAGCCGAGCGGCGTTCCAGGCGGCAGCGTGTAGTTGCCGCGGCCGACGCCGATGCCGCCGAGGGTCACGTCGACCTGCGGGTTCGGCAGTAGGATCCGCGCCGCACCGACGTCGGCGCGGGCTTGCGCGACGCGGGCCTGCGCGGCGAGGAGCGCGTGGTGTCGTTGCTTGAGCCACGTGACGATCGCGCGATCGTCGTGGAGCAGCCCGCTCACCGGCGCCGCCCGCGCGCCGCTCGCATCACCGCCGCCGTCGGCAGCCGCAGGGGCGCCGGCGCAGAGCGCGACGGCGAGCGTGACGAAGGACGCGAGTCGGGCTACGGCCCGGCCTGCGCGCGGATGTGCTGCGACGAACGACAAGAGAATGTCCTCCACGCGGCCCATGCAGGTCGCGGAAGGCGGTCAGCACGCCCTGTGCCACCAAGCGAAAATGCAGAAAGCAGCGAGCTTCCTCGGCACGTGCGCCTCGTGGCTGAAAGAAGTTTGCATGCGCAGGCGCAGTGCAAGAAGCGCGGTGCTGTGTCCTGGTCGCGAGCAGAGGAGGTCGCCTCGGTGCGCAGCGATCGGTGTGCGCCGCGGACGCGGCACACCGGCAATGGTGTGCGCGAGCACCAGCCGTGAAGCGTCGTCATGCGGATGGAGCTCGATCACCCACGAGACGCCGTGTCTCGTGATGGTGACGTGAGCCATCGCGACGGCATGCGCGCACGCCGATCGACGCTCATGATGACGGCACGAACGATCGCTGCGGGAGGCGTACGCCGATCGTGCTCGAGGCTCGAGCGGTGTGGCTCAGCGGCTCGGGCGCGAGCGTGCTTGGGAGGCTGCCATCGCGCCTTCGAAGAGCTCTTTCAGGCGGGCATCGGTGACGTCTTCGCCGGGCACGGCGATGAGCCCGATGCCGAGCTCACGCGCGATCGTCGCAAGCGGCGAGGTGCGGATGCTCTCGCGCTGCATCACCACCGCGAGCGGCAGCGTCTGCATGGTGAAGGCCGACTCGGCGCCCGCTTCGATGCCGACGATGGTGGCCTCGGTGCCGGTGGCCGCGGCATCGCAGCGCCGCACGAAGTCCGCCCCGAAGCCCACGACGAGGATGACGGGGGAGCGCTTCGCCTTGACGGTCGGAACCTCGGAGGACTTCACGGTAGTCATTATCACGCTGGACCCTGGCCGCGCGCCACCCTCTCCGATCCCCGGGATCGGAGGGGTGGGCAACGTCCGGATGAAGTTCGGGTTTTATGATGCTGAAAAAACGTTCTTATCCCGGATACGTCGCGAGCGCACCGATGAAGCGATCGAGGTCGGCGCGCGTGTGTCGCTCCGTGACGGCGATGAGAAGCTGATCCTTCCGAGCCGGATCGATACGACCGAGGTCGAGGCCGGCGATGATGCCGGAGGCCGTGAGCGCGGAAGTGAGCTTGCTCGCGTCGCCGCCGCGCACGGCGAGGACGAACTCGTTGAACGTCGGCGCCGCGAACGGGAGCGAGTATCCGGGGAGCTTCGCCAGCGCGGCCTTGAGGTACTCCGTTTTGGCGAGGCACTGGCGGGCCGCGGCGATGAAGCCGCTCTTGCCGAGCATGGCCATCTTGATGGTCACCGCCGTCGCCATCAGGCCGCTGTTCGTGCAGATGTTGCTGGTCGCGCGCTCGCGGCGGATGTGCTGCTCGCGCGTGGCGAGCGTGAGCACGTAGCCGCGGCGGCCGCTGCGATCGACCGTCTCGCCGACGAGGCGCCCGGGGATCTGCTGGAGGTATTTGCGATCGTTGCGGCACGCGAAGAGGCCTACGCCGGGGCCGCCGAACTGCGGCGGGAGACCGAGCGGCTGCCCTTCGCCCACGGCGATGTCGGCGCCGAGCGCGCCCGGCGGCTGGAGGAGCGCGAGCGCATACGGATCCTCGGTGACCGTCACGAGGAGCGCGCCCTTCTGATGCGCGGCCTCGGCGATGGCGGCGAGATCGGTGACGCTGCCGAAGAAGTTCGGGTAACCGACGACGACGCAGGCCGTCTCGGCGGTGATGGCGGCGGTGATCGCCGCGACGTCGCTCGCGCCGTCGCGGCCGACGGAGACGCGCGTGAGCGACTTCGCGCCGTGACCGATGCCGGCGACGTAGGTCTCGATCGTGCCGGTGTAGTGCGGGTGCACGCCCTCGCAGATCACAGTGTGCTCGCGGCCGTTGAGGCGGCGCGCCATGAGCACGGCCTCGGCGGCGGCGCTGGCGCCGTCGTACATCGACGCGTTGGCGACGGGGAGGCCGAGGATCTCGCTCACCATCGTCTGGAACTCGAAGATCACCTGCAGCGTGCCCTGAGCGACCTCGGGCTGGTACGGCGTGTAGGCCGTGTAGAACTCGCTGCGGAGGAGGAGCTGATCGGCCGCGGGCGGGAAGTGATGCTCGTACGCGCCGGCGCCGAGGAACGAGAGCATGCGCGACGCCGTGTTCTTGTCGGCGAGGGTCTCGAGCTCGCGCATGAGCGTGGGCTCGTCCACACCTTCGGGCAGATCGAGCGGCCGGCCGAGCCGTGCCTCGGCCGGGATGGAGCTGTACAGGTCGTCGAGCGAAGGCAGCCCGACGGCCGCGAGCATCGCGGTGATCTCTTCGTTGGTATGAGGCAGGTAACGCATGATCTCGCTTACGGCAGGAGTGAGGGCACACCGCGCAGGCCAAGGCTTCGAGCCACCGCCGCGCGGGGCGACGTCGGGGGAACGACGGTAGGCCGTCGCGACCGGCCCCGACGATTCTAGAGCCCGCTCGGGAAAACGCTCGTCGCGAGCGGGCTCACAGAAAGCCGATCGAGGTGTCGATCAGCGCCGGCTCGGCCGGCGGCCCCATCGTGGACCAGCGCCGGCTCGTCCGGCGCGGGGCATGGGGCCGCTCGCGGCCCCATCGTGAATCAGCGGCCGCTCGCGGCCCCATCGTGAATCAGCGGCCGCTCGCGGCCCCATCGTGAATCAGCGACCGCTCGCGGCCCGATCGTGAACAAGCGCCGGCTCGTCCGGCGCGGGGTATGGGGCCGCTTGCGGCCCCATCGTGAATCAACGGCCGCTTGCGGCCCCATCGTAACTAATGCGCCGCGGTCTTGAGCAGCTCGCTGTACGCGGAGGGCTCGAGCAAACCGGCGACCTCGGCCGCATCGGACGGCGTGATGGCGATCATCCACGCTTTGTCGTAGCAGTCGTCGTTCACGAGCTCGGGGCGGGTCTCGAGGTCGGCGTTGATGCGCGTGACCTTGCCGCTGATGGGCGCGAAGAGATCGCTCAGCGTCTTCACGCTCTCGATGGTCCCGAAGGCCTTGCCGGCGGTGATGATGTCGCCCGGCTTCACGTCGAGGTTCACGAGGGTGATGTCACCGAGCTGATCGACCGCGAAGGCGGTGATGCCCACGAGCACCTCGGCGCCGCTCTCCTTCGCCCACTCGTGGTCCTTCGTGTAACGCCGGTCCGCCCTCACGTCGTCGCTCTGCATGTCGTCTCGTCCTCGCTCGGTTGGGGAAAGCCCGCGCAAGCGGCGCGGGCGCGTGCGTTTCGTCGTTCGTCTTCGGCGCGGCTCAGGTGGCGCGCTTGTAGAAGGGCGTCTTCACCACCTCGGCCTCGACCAGGCGGCCGCGGCAGTCGACCACGAGCTTCGTGCCGATCGCGCTCATCGTCGCGGGCACGTAGCCGAGGCCGATGTTCTTGCCTGCGGTGGGGCCGGGGCTGCCGCTCGTGCAGATGCCGATGCGCGCGCCGGCGGTGTCGCAGATCGGATAACCGTGCCGCGCGATCCCGCGGCCCGTCATCTCGAACCCGACGAGCTTGCGCGCCGGCCCCTGCGCCTTCACCCGCGCGAGCGCCTCGCGCCCCACGAAATCACCTTTGTCGAGCTTGACCACCCAGCCGAGGCCCGCCTCGATGGGGTTCGTCGTCTCGTCGATGTCGTTGCCGTAGAGCGAGAGCCGCGCCTCGAGGCGGAGCGTGTCGCGCGCGGCGAGGCCCGCGGCCTGGAGGCCGAGCGGGGCGCCGAGATCGATGAGCGTGCGCCACAGCTGCGGCGCGTCCGCGGGCGCACAGAAGAGCTCGACGCCGTCCTCGCCGGTGTAGCCCGTGCGCGCGACGGTGCAACGCACGTTGGCCAGCACCGCGTCGCGGAAGTGGAACGAAGGCAGCTCCGCGAGGCGCGGCCCGTCGCCGCCCGCGAGCGCCGCCACGGCCAGCGCCTTGGGCCCCTGGAGCGCGATCATCGCCATCTTGTCGGAGGCGTCCTCGAACTCGCAGTGGTTCTCCGCGGCCTTGGCAAAGTGCGCGGCCATCTTCGCGCGGTTGCCGGCGTTGCAGACGATGAGCCAGCGATCCTGGGCGATCCGATAGACGATGAGATCGTCGAGGATGGTGCCGTGCTCGTTGCACGCGCAGGTGTAGACGGCCTGACCGTCGGTCAGCCGGCTCGCGTCGTTGGTGATGAGGTGGTTGACGACCTGCGCCGCGTGCTCGCCCGAGAGGATGATCTCGCCCATGTGCGAGGTGTCGAAGAGCCCGGCCGCTTCGCGCACGGCCTTGTGCTCCTCGGTCACGCCCTTGTACTGCACCGGCATCTCCCAGCCGGCGAACGGGACCATCTTCGCTCCGAGCCGGAGGTGCTCATCGTAGAGCGGTGTGCGAAGCAGGGCGGCAGAGCTCTCGGCGGTGGTCGACACGCGGCGCGATCTAGCGTGGATCGTCGGCGAAGTCGATGGGGCCGGATTCGCTAGCGAAGTTGCGTCGGATCGAGAGGCGTCCCGTCGGGCTGGAGGCCGAGCTCGCGCCAGCGCTCGTCCGAGCTCTGCCCCTTCCGTTCGGGCTTCGGCGTGACGTCGCGCACCTCGAGCTCCGTGCGGCCGTTGTGTGCGATGACGGAGACCGCGACGAGCGGGCCGGGGTTGCCCTTCACGGTGGCGCGCGTGAACAAGGTCTTCTCGGGTCCAGTCTCGATCTTGTCGGCGGTCACGCGCTGGCGCACGTAGTTCGCCACCTGGTCCGCGGCCGCGTCGCCGGTGGCGAACACCACATCGTCGAAGCGGCCGCGAATCGTCATGATCCGCGGCAACGTCAGGCCGAACGCGATCACGGTGCCTTCGGCGAGCTCGCCCGGCAGCGCTTGATCGACGGGCGCCGCAGCGCTGCTCTCGATCGGTCGCGCGGACGACGCAGGCGGGAGCGCTTGCTCATCGTCCGGCGCGTGCTGCTTGCGACAGGCGGCGAGGCTGAGGACGGCCGCGCCGATGAAGATGAAGCGCGCCGCGCGCCGCACGACGGCTCGTGCGGCGCGGGGATCCTCTACTCGACGATGGAAGCCCACGAGTCGATCCTGCTGCCCTGTCCGGGAGACGTTGCCGTGATGGACTGCACACCGTTCACGTTGCTGTTCTTCACGCCGGTGTTGGTGGCATTGAGCCCAGTGCCCGCGCCCGTCTGCCACGTCACTTGGTAGCTCGATCCGCTCACGTTGCTCAGGGCCGTGTGCGAGCCGAAGTACGGATCGTTGATCGTGGTCGACGCGTCGCAGGTCGGCGTCTCGCCGACCGACACACCCATGATGATCGTCTTCTTGTCACCGTCGAGACCGTAGATGTACGTGCCCGGCGTGTTGGTCGGGAAGAGCGGCAGCGGCCACTCGCCGTTCACCGCGGTGAGCCCCGCGGGCACCTGGCTCCCGGCGCCACGGCGGAGGAAGTCGACGGCCCACACCGAGCTGTAGCCGTCCGAGCAGGCGCTCCCCGTCACGGGGAGGAACGTGGTGAAGTAGAGCGCGCCGTTGAAGAGCGACATCGGGCCGGTGACCCGCGCCGTCGATTTCGGCAGCTTGATGTGCCAGTTCGGGCTGACCTTGCGCGTGAGCGGGTGCTCCGAGAGCGACCAGACGTGGTTCGCCGTCTGCTGCACGCTGAACGAATCCTGCTCACCGGTCGCGAGCAGGATGACCGGGTTGCCGATGGCGTCGCGCGAGATGATCGGCGGGATGCTGATGCCCTCGCGGATCGTGTTGGTGCCGGTCGGCGGGGTCTTGTCGTCGACGTAGGCGTCCCACGCGAGCTCGACCTTCCAGTTGGCGAGGTTCGGATCCGACATGTCGAGCCGCCAGAGGAGGCCGTCGGCATCACCGATGTACACGCGATCCGACACCTGCCCCGTTTGGCCGGGGTAGGCCACGGGCACGCCGGAGAGGGGCGCTTGGAAGGGCGCGTTGTAGGCGTTGGAGAAGCCGGCGTGCTTGTCGTCGTTGTCGCCGCCGTCCCCGTCGTCGCCGCCGTCGCCGACCTTGGGCGCGCCGGAGTAACCCTTGCCAACGAAGTACGCGAGCACCTTGCCGGTGTCGAGCCGCGCGATCACCAGCGAGTTGCCGCTCGATCGGTTGGCGTTCTTCGTCTTGCTCCAGCATTGGACGTCCGGCGGCGCCGCCGTGATGCCCGAGAGCAAGTGCGGGTTGTTCGCGTCGTTGAGGAGGACGTTCGAGTACGTCTGCCCGATCGGCGAGGTCTTCGTGTCCTTCTTGTTGCACTTCGTGGCGATCGCGCCGGTGTTGCCGCCGGGGAGGATGGCGATCGGCACCTGCTGCACGCCGCCGCTGTCGAGCTTGACGTTGGCGATGGCGATCGCGGGCGTGGGCGTGGTGCTGCCGAAGAGCGGGTTACCGCGGTCGTCGGTGGAGAGCTGCCAGAGGAAGCGCGGGTTCGTGGGATCGGTGATCTCGAGCGCGTAGTAGAAGCCGCCCGCCGAGCCGCCGCCCGCGACGAGCACGCGATGCCACGACGGCATCGTCGTCCCCGCGCGCGCGAGCTGCGGCGTCTGGATGCTCGTGTACTCCGCGCCGGGCACGTCGGCGATGACCGGCGCGCCGTCGAGGAGCGCGACGCCGCCGATGTTGTAGTTGGGCATGAGGTGCTTCAGCACCGCCGGCGGAAAGAACGACCACATCTCGTTGTTGATCTTCTTGTCCGTGGTGTTCGTGTCCGTCGTCTTGTTCGCCTGCACCTTGAAGGCGTGGAGCTGGCCGTCCATCGTCGCCGTGTAGAGCACCGAGGGCTGGTTCGCGACGACCGCGTTGTTCTGATAGGCGGCGTACGAGTCGTCGCGGAGGTACTCGCGCGGCGGGCCGACGACGACCGGCGTGCTGTGGAAGATGGCGCCGAACTGGCTGCATCGGCAGTTGGTGGGGCTCGCGCACGTGATCGGGCACGTCTTCCAGTCGCGCGTGAGCTGCGGCAGCGTCGACGGCAGCGGGTTGGTGATGCCGACCTCGTAGTTGACGAGGTACTGCGTGCACTGCGCCGTGCCCACCGTGGCCCCGAACGCTGCGTGGCAGCCGGAGTTGGCCGGCAGGCCGAACGCTTCGGGATACGCCGACATCTGCGACGCGAACGTGGCGCCGTCCGCCGGCGTCTTCGGCGCGGTCGACTGCGTGGCATAGGTGCCGAGGCCGTCGTCATCCACGATGAACGGGCGCACCGTGTAGTCGGAGTTGATCTTGTTGTTGGTCTTGTTGCCGATGGCCGTGAAGAAGAGGCGCGGGTTCGCGCTGTCGGCGCGGTTCAGGTTCTCGGCATAGTCGTCGCCGTTGTCCGCCTCGATCGCCTGCGTCGTGGGGATGCCCGTCCCTGGGCAGGAGGTGCGCTGGCGGATGAGCCTCCCGTTCCACAGCGAAGGCACGACCGAGGTCACGCCGTTGCCCGAGGAGGTCGCGGGCGGCGAGTTGACGTCGAACGAAGCAGTGAACTGGTACGACGCCGTGGGCTTGCTGCTGAAGTTGGTGCCCTGCGCCTGACGGTTGCCCGCGGGGGCGTAGACGGGCCACGTGCGCGCCGTCGAGCCCGAGACGATCTGCGAGAGGATCTCCGCGATCGCCTGCTTCAGCTTGTTCTGCGTGTCGGCGAAGTACGCCCTCTTGGTGCCGCCGGCGACGGCGATCTTCTGCAAGGTGCAGCAGGCGCGCAGCTCCGCGGGCGGGTTGCTGCAGTCCGTGCTGGTGGTGACGTCGAGCGCCTCGCACGCCTGCGCGCCCGACGGCACGGACGGCTTCGGGCTCATCTTGTTGAAGTCGGAGAGCGTGAAGCCGACGACGAACGTTGCGACCTTCGTCGCGTCCGGCTGGTTCCACATCCGCTTCGCGGTCTCTTCCGGCGCGGAGTACGGGCAGACGCCGTTCGGCGAGCCCGACGAGTCGCAGCCGGTGATGGCGCAGTCGCTGTTCTTCGTGCACGCCGTGCCCGAGCCCTGGCACATGCCGCCGACGCAGTCGCGGTTCCCAGGCGATCGCAGATCGAGGTTGCCCGAACCGTCGGAGAGCAGGATGACGAACGTCTTGCGGCAGCCCTGCTGCCACGCGAGATCCCCCTTGGGACCCGACGGGCCGAAGCTTCCGCCGGCGGGGGTCGTCGTCGTGTCCTTGAAGATGAACTCCTCCGCGTCGTCGAGGAGACCCGCGAGCGGCGTCGCGCCGTAGGGCCGCATCGTGAGGAGCTGCATCTGGATTCTGTCGTTCGTGGTCACGACCGCGGCGTCGCTGTCGGGATCACCGAACGGCACGAGGCGACCTTCCCACGGAGGCGCGGCCTGGTTGCGCGCGCCGACCTCCATGAAGCTCGGCGTCGGGCAGCCGGAGGGCATCCCCGCGGCCGGTCGATCGGCGCTGGGATTCCCGCTCGTCGAAGGCGTCGCCGGCACCGTCGTGGTCCAGTTGTGGTAGTAGCTCCACATCCCCTTCGTGCCGCCGCTGTAGTCGGCGAGCGCGCTGTTCGGCGTGGGGGCGATGTTCGAGCCCGTGCTGGGGCTCGGGAACGAATCGGTCGACATCATGCCGAACCGCACGAGGGTGCGGAACGCATCGAGGAGACCATCGGGCGCTTGCACGAAGTTGCAGCTCGAGACGACCGCGCCGCTCGCGTCGCGGTAGGTGAAATCCTTCCCGCCGGCTTGGCTCGGCAGATCCCACCAGTTCCAAGTCGCCTTCACCTCACCGGCGCCGTACGCGCAGTCACCCGAGTAGATGCGGTGAAACGGCAGGAAGTAGCTGGCGTCGTAGGGATCGATGCCGCTCAGCCCGTACTCTTCCTTGAACGTCGCGGTGTTGCGCTGGACGGCGCGGCACGCGAAGTCCGAGTCGGCGATCGAGCCCGTGAGCGCGGTGACGAGCGTCGCCCAGCGGTTGCGCGAGTCGAGGTTCTTCGTGCCGTCGCACGAGGAGCTCGAGACCGCCCCTGGGAGCTTGCCCGCCGGGTCCAGGAGAAACTCCATCGATCCGGAGTTGTCGACGAGCAGCAAGACGTTCGGCAGGCGCGGGCGGATGTCCTGCTGTGCATGCGCAGGCACCGCCCACAGTCCGGCGAGCAGCGCCGTGCTCGAAGCGAGGAGGACCCTCTTCCGCGTGTGCATGACTCCTCCGATTCCTCTTCTCCGGCGAGCTCGGCTCGCCGGCCAACAGCTCACTTACCAGCGCTTGCCGGATAGGGCCCAGCGAGAATGCGGCTCCGCAACGTCTGCGTGCTCGACGACTGTGCCGCGGTCGCGTCGAGCGCGTTGGCGACGGCCGAAATCAGGCGCACCTGCGCGGTCGTCGTCGCCGTGACGTAGAAGAACTTGAGCGGCGTGCCCGCGCCGCCCGCGGTATCGAACCCGCTCGGCGTCGCGCCCATCGTCTTGTCGGTGAGCTCGACGAGGAACGAGCACTCGGCCTGCGCGAGGCCGAGGCTGCCAGGCACCGTGTTGCTGGCCGCGACGTCGCAGAGGTTGTAGCCCTGCGCGTGGACCGTGCCCTGGAGCTCGTTGTAGCTCATCTTGTAACAGCTACGCGTGACCATGTTGGCGCCTGCCTGCGCCGTGCACATGTCGGCCGCTTTGCCCATCGTATCGAGGTAGCTCTGCCCGCCATTTCCGGTGAGCAACGACGTCGCGAGCATCAGGCTGTACTCGCCGATGTAGCGCGCTTGCGTCTGGTGTCGGACGTAGCCGCTCGACGCGGTCGCGAGGTGCGCGGACCGCGCCGCGAAGGCGCCGATGCCCATGAGCAGCGACATGACGAGCAGCACGACGAACAGCGTCGCGCCGCGCTCGGACGTGCGGTGCAGGCGGCGGTGGAGGGCTCGGTTGCGATCGCGCATCACCACAGCGAAAACCCTCCCTGGTTGGGCAGACCGACGTTGGCGTACGCCGTCCTCATGCGCGCGTACCGCGATTTGCCCGTGGTGAGCACTTGGTAGCGGAGCCTTCGTCCGTCGAAGCCGACGGGAAGATCGGCGTCGCGATCGGGCGCGCGCGTGCGTGTCGCGAACCGCACCTGCACCGCGCGCAGGTACTGCGGGGTCGCGGCGCTGCCGCTGACGTCGCCGGCGATCGTGTAGATGGCCGGGGTGCCGATCTCGAGGGTTTTGACGGAGGGATTGTAGTTGTCCCCGGTCACGCGGTTGGGCACGGCGGTGATGCCGAAGCGAAGATCGACGGCGTACTCGGAGACGAGCTCGAGCGTCTCGGGGCGCTCGGCGCCGCTCGCATCGATCTCGACACGCACGAGCTCCGTGCGCCCGGTGTCACCGCTGATCTGCCCGGTGCCCGCGGGCGGGGTGACGAGCGCCGCATACGTACCCGTCGTGCCTTGGAGCGAGCGCACGTCGTACATCACGCGCGAGACCACGCTCACGAGCAGGCCGCTGCCGCAGATGGGGACGTACGTGAGCCCGCACGGCGAAGCCGGCTTCAACGGGAGGGCGGGCACCGCGCTCAGCTTCACCGTCGCGGTCTGGTCGCCGGCGACGGAGACGGCCGTCCCGTCCGCGATCACGCCGAACATCTTGAAGCCCGTGGCCGGGTCGAGGAGCTGCACGTAGCGGCCGCTCTTGAAGATGCTGTTGAGCCGCGTGCTCAGCGTCTCCGAGCCCAAGCTCGCCACCGTGCGCGCCATGGCCCCGTCGTTCTCCTTCTTTTGGAGCACGAGCGCCGTCGAGCCTCCCGACGAGATGACGCATTCGACGACGAACGTCTCCGAGGAGTCGAGGCTGCCGCCGACCCAGAGCCGCTCCGGCGCGAGGCTGTTGAGGGCCGCTTGGGTCCCGCTCCCAGGCGTGGGGCCCGGCGCGATGGTCACGCCGGCCAGCGAGTTCAGGCCCGCCACGCCGCCCCAGGAGCCGTCGCGACACACCATCGGATCGACCTTGGCGTTCGGCGAGGAGAGGAACGAGGCGCGCGTCAGATCGGCGGAGATCCGGTTGAGCCCGAGCGTGAGCGCGAGCTGCGCGGTGGAGATGCGCGCCTCGTGCTGGAAGAACGAGGTCGCGTTCTTCGAGAGCGCGAACGCGGCCATCGAGACGAGCACGCCGGCGCTGAGCGCGACGAGGATCTCGATGAGCGTGAAGGCAGCGCTTCGCGTGCGGCGCGCGCGCTTCGTTGGTGCTCGAGCGATCACGAGGTCCCGGTTCATGCGCCTCAGAAGGGTGCGGCGTTTTCCATGGCCGCGGAGACGAGATAGACGCTGCCGTAGCGACCGGCGTTGCCGTCCCAGCCGGACGGGAGCGCGTTGCAGTTGAGCGCGGCGCCCGCGCGATCCCACACCACGCGCACCTCGACACGGACGAGCGGGTACAAGGACACGAGCGCGCCGGTCTTGGTGCCCGCGAAGCGGGTGAGACGGAGCTGCGTGCAGAAGGCCGTGGCGAACGAGCTCTTGTCCGCGGCCTGCAGCAGATCCGCGCCCATGATGTCGGCCTCCGTCGAGCCGGCGGGGTAGGACTGCGCGAACTGGATCTGGTTGGGCGTGAACCACCCGCCGTTGGTCGCGGGCGGGCTCGTGGCGGAAGAGGTGAGCCACGCCGTCTGCGAGATGTCCGGCGTGTTGCCCTGCTCGTTCCACGCCTGCGCGTCGACGCGGATGCGCTCGATCCACGACTGCGCGATGGCGTTCGCCGTGGCCAGGTTGCGCGCGTTGGTGTTGGCGACGAGCGTCGCCTTCTGCATCGCGATCACACCGGCGGCGCCGAGCGTGAGGATGGCGAGCGCCATCATCACCTCGACGATCGTGTAGCCACGCGCACGCGTTCGCGCGTTTACCCTTCGCCTCACAGTTGCAACCTCGCGACGCCGTTCGGCGGAATGAACACCGTGCGGGTGATGCCGGTGTCAGAGTTGGCGACGGTGAAGCTCGCCACGCCGGACATGCGCTCGAAGGCGGCCGTGGCGTTGGTGCGGATGTACGAGGCGCCCGTCGGCGAGAAGCAGATCTCGGCGTAGGTCTGGATGCCGGGCGCCGGCTTGTCGTCGTAGAAGGTCGCGTTGGTGTACGTGTACTGACCGTTCTTGAAGTCGACGCGGTAGTGCTCCTGCACGTTGGCCGGCGAGCTCCACAGCGTCGTTTGGCAGGTCAGCTTGGGCCCATCGAGGGTCGAGATGGGCTCGAGGATGCGCACGAGGCCCTTCGATCCAGGCTCGGAGCTGCCGATGCCGTTCGCCGGATCCCACACCACGAGCACGGGTTGCCCGCGGCCCATGGCGCGCGTGCGGCCCGTCCGGTAGCTGTCGACGAGGTGCATCGCGGCGCGGTTCACGCGGCGATCACGCATCAGCCGAACGAAGGTCGGCGATGCGGCCACCACGAGGATCCCGATGAGCGCGATGACGGCGAGGCTCTCGGTCAACGTGAAGCCACGTGCACCCCGGCGGGCGAAGCGGCGATGGGGAGTGGGCACGCGTGTCACCAGGGAATCACGAATAGCAAGCCGCATGCCCCGCGCCTACTGCTTCGAGGGACCGTTGGGGATCGAGCCCATTTCGAGCAATCCAAGCGCCCGTCACGTATCCCACACGAAGGCGTCGTCCCCGCTCCGCAGGGCAGGGCACTAACGATTGCGGCGCTATGAAAAAAGGTGCTAGGTGCCGAGACCTCCACCATGGCAGCTCAACGCATCTTGTTTGCCGCCTTCGCCACCCTCTCGCTCGCAGCGTGCAGCCGCGGTGAGGAGCAGCCTCGACGCGCGCCGCCCCCGCCTCCGCCGAAGGCTGCGCCCGCGGGAGCGTGCGCGGCCGGTGGTGGCAAGATCGCCGACGCCACGACGGCGCCCATCTTCCCCGCGTCGTCGGGAGGCTTCTGTCTCGATCCCAACGGCGGCGAGAAGACCTTCGGCGAGGCCGCGTCGCTGCCGCTCGACAACATCTGCACCGATCTCTTCGACGGCGAGTGCGAGATCTACAAAGGCTACGGCGTGCGCCGCGTGGTCGAGGCGCGCTACGTCGACGGCTCGGGCACGCCCGCGACGGTCGACGTGCACCTCTCGAAGTTCGCCACCACCGAGGGCGCCTACGCGATGTTCACCCGTCGCGTCGTGGGCGACGGCGATCCGGCCTCGGACGCCACGCCGCGCGCGATCGAAGGCGGCGGTGCGGCCGCGCTCGGCGTGGGCAACGCGTACGTGTGGCGCGGGCTCTACCTCGCGGAGATCACGTACAACAACGAGACCGCAGCCGAAGCGGCGATCCGCGCGGCGAGCGAGAAGCTCCTGCCTCCCTTCGTGAAGGAAATGGGCAGCAAGATCCCCGGCGACACCGCGCTCCCGCCCGCCGCCGCCGCGCTGCCGAAGGATGGGTTGATCCCGCTCGGCGTGCGCTTCGTGACCAAGGACTTGCTCGGTGATTCCGGCGTGGGCGCCGGCGCCTTCGGGTATTACCGCGCCGGGGACAAGCGCTATCGCGTGGCTTCGATCATGCGCGCCGACGTCGATCAAGCGAAGGACGTGCTCGGCACGCTGGCGAAGCTGCCCGGGGCCACCAAGGAGAAGGGCGTCGGCGACGGCGCCGTGCGGCTCATGCGCAAGGACGGCGAGAGCGCGCCGGTGGAGTGGGTGTTCGCGCGCTCCGGCAAGGCGGTTCTCGGCGTCGGCGACGAAGTGCGCGCGCTCCGCGCAGGCATGACCGCCGACGAGCACGCCAAGGTCTCGCTCACGAAGGACGAGAAGATGGATCGGCTGAAGAAGCTGATCACGCCGTGAGCTGGTGACCGAGGCGCGCGACGATGGGCGCGCCGCACCTCGATCGTTCGAGCATCAGCGATTCTCGGAGCGTGACCGTGAGAGCGGCGTAGCTCCGGCTCGTCGAGGTGTTCGTCGCCGCGATTGGTTTGAGATCAAACGATTGGGCAGGCGTGACCGTGAGAGCCGGCTCGCCATCTGTTGCGGCGATTGGTTTGAGCTCAAACGATTTGGCAGGACATGGGGCTCGCCATCTCTTCGTGGCGACGGGTTCGAGCTCGAGCGATTTCGTCGGCTCTGGCGACGATTGGTTTGAGCACCAACGATTCTGCGGTGCGTGAGCCCCAATGCGAATGGGGCCCAACCCGGCTGGCCAGGTGGGCCCCATCGTCGTTTGTGCGAGGAGCGCTCGTGCCGGTGGCGCGAGCGCTCGGGCGTGTCACTTCGTGCGCAGGATGACGTGGTAGCCGAAGGGGGTCTTCACGAGGTCGCTGACCTCGTTGACCTTCAGCTTCTCCACGGCGTTCTGGAACTCAGGGACCATCTGGCCCTTGCGGAAGGTGCCGAGATCGCCGCCGCGCTGCCCGGCGCCGGGCTCGTCGGAGTACTCCTTCACGAGGTCCTCGAATTTGGCGCCGCCCTTGGCCTTCTTCATTGCCTCGGTGGCGCGGGCCTTGGCCTCGTCCTCGCTGCGCGTGATCGTCGCCGGGGCGCGCATCGAGCCCTTGTACTGCACGAGGAGGTGGCGCGCGCCGTACGTCTCGCCGGGGGGCGCCGCGGTGCGCGGGCCGGGCGGCGTCCCGGGGCGGGGCGTCTCCTGGTGCGCGGCGTGCGTGTCGGTGTGCGCCGCGGCGGCGCTGCTCTCGCTGCCGCCGTGCGGCTTGGCCGCGATGCCGCCCAGCACCTTGTTGAAGACGCCGAAGAAGCCGAGCACACCCAAGAGCACGAGCACGCTCAGGACCGCGTGCGGCGTCCACCAGTAGGGGTCGTCCGCGCTGTCGTCCTCGTCCTCGTCGTCGTCGTGGTGATGATCGTCGTGGCCGTGGTCGTCACGGTGCGCGTGGGCACGCGCGCGGGCGCGGGCGGGCTTTTCGTGCTCGTCCTCGTCCTCGGAGGTTTCGTCCTCCTCGTCGAGGTCTTCTTCTTCGTCCTTCGTGTGCTCGGCTTCGGTCTTCTTGCTCATAGACGTGCCCTTCGGCGGCTCCCGCGTCGCGGAAGCGGGGGGTTAGCACATTTGAGAGCCCGCTTCGCGGGCAGATCCGCCCCCCGTGGGGCGTGGATGGGAAAATTCTCGGCGCAGATCAGGCAATCTGGGCCCAGGCGTTGGTCAGCACCGGGTCCGGGCGTCCCTTCACGGTCGTCACGACCGCGATTTTGCCCCCGCCCACGTCCCAACCCTGGGTGACGAGCGTGTCGCCCGGCCACACGGGCTTGCGGAACTGCGCGGCGAAGGTCTTGAGCCGCGAGGGATCGCCTCCGGCCATGTGCTTGATCACGGCGCGCGCCGCGAAGCCATAGGTGCAGAGGCCGTGCAGGATCGGGCCCTGCGGGAAGCCCACGGCCGTGGCGAACTCGGGGTCGGCGTGGAGCGGGTTCACGTCGCCGGAGACGCGGTAGAGGAGCGCCTGCTCGGGGCTCGTGGCTTCTTCGACGGTGAAGTCGGGCGCGCGATCCTTGGGCACGCTCGGCTCGTCGCCGCCCGAGGGCGGGCGCGGGCCGCTGAAGCCGCCGCCGTCGCGCACGATGATGGACCAAGTCGTGTCGAAGAGCGGCTCACCGTCGAGCTTGGTGTTCGTCTCGAGCACCACCTGCCCGAACTTCTTCATGTCGTAGATGCCCTTGATGGTCCCCGTCGTCTCGAGGTTGCCCTCGGCCGGGATCGAGCGGTGCACGCGCACGACCTGTCCGCCGTGGACCACCATCGCCATGTTGGCGTTGCACTTCCCGAGCAGCTCGAAGACGGGCGCCTGCGCGGCGATGACGGCGAAGGTGGGGTACGCCTTCATCCCGCCCTTGATGTTCTCGTAGAGGAAGTCGAGCTCGTCACGCTTGGCGCCGATGCCGAGCGCATAGACGGCGAGCTTCTTCCAATCGAAGGAGAACGGGATGGGCTGGGTGGTGTAGCCGACCGTGCTGAGATCGAACGCCATGGAGTCTCCTCGAACGGGCCCGGGACGGGCGCCGGCGGTGACGTACCGAGCCCAAGCGTTTGCGTCAACGACCTGCGTACCGAGCGAGCGGCCACGAGCATGCGTTCGTTGAGCGAAGCGCCGTTCGAGCGTTGCAGCGTGGGTCGAGCTCGCTCGTCAGAGCGCGATTCGATAAGCGATGCGCAGGCCCACGTCGATCATGTCGAGGCGGCCCGAGAGCGAGGCCACGTCCAGCGTCGGCGATTGCTTGCGCGCGTCGGGCAAGAACCAGGTCGAGTAGCGCAGCGAAGGGCCGAGCGACCAGTTGGGAGCGAACGTCCACTCGCCGCCGATGAAGGCGCCCATGGTGAGGCCCTCGGTGCCGAGGGTGGCTGCGCGCGGACCGATGAAGGCGGTGTCGGCGTAGGGCTCGCGATCAGCCTTCACCGACCACGAGTCGTTGACGATGATGCCGCCGATGGTGACGCCCGCGAAGCCGCGCCAGCGCTTCTGGTTGATGAAGTAGTAACGGGCCTGCGCCTCGACGAGGAAGTAGCGGCGCGAGTGCGATCGCTCGAGCTCGGGCTCGCCTTGGGCGGCGTCGCTGCGCAACGTCGTCGCCCATTGGATGCCGCCGCCGAAGCCGAAGTCGTGCCACAGCCAGATGTTCTGGATGCCGACGACGAGGCTGAACTCGCCGCGCTTGCACGTCGCCGGATCGAGCGTCTGCGGGCAGACCAAGGCGCCCGGCAAGAGCAGGAAGCCGGAGTTGATCTCCACCATCGTGCTGGTGGTGTCCGGCTTCTTGGCGCCCGCCACGGGCTCGTCGGCACGTGCGATGGCCGGCGCGATCACGAAGGCGATCGCGGTGGCGAGCGCGATGGACGAGCGCTCGGTGCGCATCACAGCCACGGTCCCGTCGGCGCTTGCGGCTGGTGCTCCGGCTGCTTGGGCGCAGGCGGTGGCGGCAGCACGGCGCCGGTCGCGGAGGGAGGCGGCTTGGGCGGCGGAGGACGCGGATCCTTGGGATCGCTCGAGCGGGGATCCGGCGCGCGGACGTCGCTCGGGCGCACGTCGCGGCCGCGCTTCGGGGGCTTGCCGCCTTTGTCCGGCGGGGCGGTGCTCGCGCTCGTGGCGGGCGCGACGTCGGGCATGCGCGCGGCGGCGAGATCGGCCGCGAGGTGCTGCGCGGTGGTGAGCTGCGGATCCATCTCCAGCGCGAGCTGCGCGAGGTGCGTCGCTTCGGTCGCGTCGTTCGCGTACTTGCGTCCGAGCGCGTCGGCGACGAGGGCCACCGCCGCTTCGTGGCGCAGCTCGACCAGCGCCGTGCTGGTCGGCCAGCGCTTCAGCGCGGTGTCGGTGATCTCCTTGAAATTGTGGCCTGCGGGCGCGTCCCACGCGCGGCGGCGCATGGCATCGCGCGCTTCTTCGATCGCGGCGTCCGCCGAGTCGGCCTGCGCCGAGCCGCTGAGCCGGCGACCACCGACCACCACGATGGGCACGGCCACCACGAGGCACGCGACGAGGGCCGCGACGCGCGCCATGCGTGCGCGGCTCGTGCGGCGCGAGGCGGGCATTCCATCGAGCGTCGTCTCGGTGCCCTGCATGGTCGTGAGCGGGCCGGGGAGCGGCGAGCCCGGCACGGTGCTGCCTGGACCATGTTGGTTGACGTCGTCGTGATCGAGATCGGGATCGATGCGCGTGTCCCCCGGGCCGAGCCGCGGCACGCTCGCCGGCGGAGGCGGCGCGGATCGCAGCGCGGCGGGAGCCGGTGTCTCCGTGGGCGGCGTGACCTCGGTCACGGACGCCACCGCCATCGAAGGCAGCGTGGGCGTCGGCGGCAGCGGCGTCGCGGTAGGCGCGGGCTTGCTGGCCGGAGGCGCGGCCACGCCGCCGATGCGCGACGCGAGGTCGGCGGAGAGCTCGTGCGAGCGCGTGCGCTCCTTCGATTGCAGCTTCACTGCGCCGAGGCTCGCCGGCGAGATCAGCGTCGACTGCGTGGCGATCTCCTCCGGGAAGAGCCCACCCGCGCGCGCGGCCGCGATGAGATCACGGCCGAACGCCCGCGCGTTGGGGGCGCGATCGGCGGGTTTTTTCGAGAGGTTCGTCATGATCGCGGCCGCGAGCGGCTCGGGCACGTAGCTCGCGCGGGCGATGGTGCGGAGCGCCGGCGGCGGCGTGTGCGTGTGCTGCACGAGGAGCGCGACGGGCGAGTCGCCTTCGAACGGCGTGCGCCCGGCGAGCATCTGGTAGAGCATCGTCGCGATCGAATAGACGTCCGCCTGCGGGCCGACGGGCTGGCCCTCCGCGCCTTCGGGCGAGATGTACTTCGCCGTGCCGAAGATGAGGCCCGCCTGCGTGGCCATCGCGCGATCGGCCCAGTCGAGCCGCGCGATGCCGAAGTCGAGCACCTTCACGTAGTCGGGATCGTCGCCGCGGCGCACGAGCATCACGTTTTCGGGCTTGAGATCGCGGTGCACGATGCCCTGCGCGTGGGCCTCGCCGACGGCGTCGCAGATCTGCAGCGCGATGTGGAGCGCGCGCGGCAGCGGGAGCGCTTGGCCCTCACCGCTCGTGCCCGCGGCGGCCAGCGCGGAGAGCAGCGAGATGCCGTCGAGGTGCTCCATCACCAGATAGAGCTCGCCGCCGAGGCCGGGATCGCGGCCCTGCGGCATCGCGCCGGTCATGAGCACCTGCACCACGTTGGGATGCACGAGGCGGCTCGCGACCTTGGCCTCGCGATGGAAGCGGGCCACGAGCTCGGTGTTGCCGCTCAGCTCGCGGTGCAGGACCTTGACGGCCACGTCGCGCTCGATGCCGCCTTGGAAGGCGCGGTACACGCGGCCCATCGAGCCGATGCCGATCAAATGCTCGAGCCGGATCTGACCCGGCAGCTCGGTGCCGAGGTACGCGTCGCGCTCGCCGCTCAGCGAAGGGTTGCGCGCGCTGGCCAGCGGCGTCCCGTCTCTCGGGCAAAAGAGCACGTCCGCGTCATATCGCTCCGCGCACGAGGGACAGCTCTTCGCCGGGGCCCCTTTCATCACTGCCGGCGGCGAGCATAGCACCACTCGCCGAGCGCGGGCGCCTGCACTCCGCGAAGGACGCGCCGGCCGCGCGAAAGCCTCCCCACAGCGATCCCGGGGCATACCGTATACTCGCGCCCACCTCGGTGACCCTCCCCGCTCGTCCCAAACCTCGGGCTCGTCGTGTGGGCGTCCGCGCGGCCCAGGTCGCGGCCGGCCTCGCCGTGGGGCTCGCGGCGGCCGAGGGGGCCTTTCACGCCCGCGATCACGGCGCGTTTCCCCACCTCAATTGTTACGTGGCCGATCCCGTGCTCGGCGTTCGCCTCCGGCCCGGCGCGACCGAGCGGGTCGCCTTCGGTGGCAGCGAGGTCACCGAGGTTCGCATCAACGCGGCCGGTTTGCGCGGGCCCGATCCGGGGCCGCCCCTCGACGGCGAGATCGTCGTGGTCGGTGATTCGCAGGTGTTCGGCCTCGGCGTGCAGGAGAACCAGACGGCGGCCGCCGTGCTCGGCGAGATCCTCCACCGGCCCGTGACGAACGCCGGTGTGCCCACCTACGGGCCGCCCGAGTACGGCGCGGTCATCGAAGAGACGCTGCGCGCGCGCAAGCCCGCCGTCGTGGTCTACGTCGTCAATTTCTACAACGACTTCTTCGAAGCCACGCGCCCGAACAGCGAGCGACACGCGGTGTGGGACGGTTGGGCCGTGCGCCGGGAGACGGCGCCCTCGCACGTGGCTTCATTTCCCGGGCGATCGTGGCTCTACAACCGATCGCACGCCGTCTATGCGCTGCGGCGCTTTTGGTACAAGATCTTCGCGCCGCCCAACGACGAGCACGGCTTTCCCTCCGAAGGCGTGGCCGAAGATCTCTTGGGCCGCGCAGCCTTCGTGCGTACCGAAAAGGAGCAGGCGCGCGCCGATCGCGATCGCAGCGCGGCGCTGCACGCGTCGGCGTTGCGCTTCGGAGAGGAGGCGGCGACGAGCGCGGAGGTCGCCGTCGAGGAGATGATCTCGAAGACGCTCCTCAGCAACACCACCGCTTCGTACGGCGGCAGCAGCGTGGGGAGCTCCGGCGCGGGCGTGACGTATCGCGCGGCGCGCGCCAATCCCGGGGACATCGTCGCGCCCATGTACGGCGAAGAAGGGCGCGAGACGTTCGCGAGCGCCGAGCTCATCCGCCAAGGCGCCGAGCTTCGGGCCAAGCTCGAGGCCGAGGTGCGCCGCCGCGCCCTCGAAGATCCGGCCGGCTTCGCCAAGATCGCGGCCGCCATCGACGCGCGCGATGCCTCTCGCAAGAAGCTCGTGGCGCTGCGGGCCGCGCCGGTCGAGGTGGCGCGCGCGCTCTCACCGATGGGCGAGCAGCTCGCGCGGGCGAAGGCCTCGTGCGACGCGCACGGCGCGCGTCTCGTGGTGGTCGGCCTGCCCATGGATGTCATGGCCGTCCCCGCCGCGTGGAAGAAATACGGCGGAAAATCCGTGGATCTCGCGCCCGTCACGGCGCTCATGACCGATCTCGTGGAGACCGCGAAGTCCCTCGGTGCCTCTGCGGTCGATGCCACGCCGGCGCTTTCGGCGGCGGGCGAGGCGGCGTTCCTCCCGCACGAATTTCATTTGAGCTCAAACGGTCATCGCGTGCTCGCCGAGACGATCGCCGCGGCCGTGCGCGCGCCGCCGCCGCTCCCGCGACCGCATGGACTGCCGCTCGGGCGATCGCCGCTCCCCACGCCCGTCGAATGGGACGTGCGCGAGACGCAGGTGCGAGGATCCGACGCGGCCAACTGCACCACCAAGAAGGTGCGCGAGTGGTTCTCGATCCGCTGCCATCCGCGCAAGCACGCCGATCCGAAGACGAACCCGATCGGCGTCGTCGTGATCAAGGACGGCGGCGGCGACGCCCTCACGCTCGCGCGCGGCGGCGAGGTGACGTTGATCGCGCCGGTCATCGAAGGCGAGCATCTGTTCGCCGAATTCTACTGGGGCGATCACAAGCAAGCGCTCTTGATCGCCTGGGACGATGGGCGCGTCGTCGCCGAGGCCGGCTTCGGCCCGAAGCAAGACGCCGCCGAACCGCCGTCGCTTCCCGTCGATCCGCCCGCGCTCTGCGCGTGCTGGATGGAGCGCACCAAGAAGTCGAGCTGCGCCGATTTCCTCGGCGACGCGAGCGAGGCCTGCGCCTCCACGTACGCCGGTGATTGCGCCTCGATGCTCGCGTGCGCCGCCGGCGATGCCGCGCGCCCGCCGCTCTGTCCCGAAGGCTTCGCCAACACCGGCGCGCTCGGTCGCTGCCGCAAGCTGTGCACGCAGGACGCCGACTGCGGCGCGGGCGTCTCCTGCATCTCCTACCAAGGCGCGCGCGTATGCCGGTGAGCGCGCGCCCGCTGCTCGTCCTCGCGTTGCTCGTGGCATCGTGCGATCGCTTCGACGCGGCGCCGCCATCGGCCACGTCGACCGCGGACGCCGGCGCCGTCGATCCCGAAGAGACCCGGAAGCTCGCGCAGGCCGCGGCCGACGCGGCGCTCGCGTGCGCGCGCACGTGTGTGATTCACGCGCCGCCCTTCGACGATGCGAGCGACGGTTGCACCGCGGATGCGGCCACGGTGGCGCCGCTCGCCGAGGCTGCGCGGTCGCTCCTCGCGCACACCGAGAAGCACGTCGTGCCCGGCGAGGCGGCCGCCTTCGCCAAGACGGCGAGCTTGTTCGCGGAGTGGATGACGCAGGCGCAGAAGCTCCAGCGCACCCGCGGCACGTTGCGGCTCTACCAAGATGTGGCGGACGCGTGGAACGCGTACCAGCCGAAGGCGCCCATCCCGGTGGACCCCATCGTGGAGTATCGTCTCTACGGGTTTGGATCGAAGGGCTACATCATGAAACCGACGCCGAAGACGGAGGGACGCGTGGTGTGGAAGTCCTGTTACGACGGTCCATGTCTTTGGGAGAACCACTGGTGATCACCGCACGGCGCGCTTCGCTCGGTCTGGGCACGCTCGCGGTGGTCGCGACCGCGGCATTCGCCGCGTGCGGCGGCGGATCGATGAGCAACACGGGCGGGGCATCGAGCAGCACGAGCAGCGGTGGCAGCGGCGGATTGCCTTCCACCTCTGGATCGACTGGATCCACCACGAGCACGACCGGCACGGGCGGCAGCGGTGGCTCCGTGCCGCAGGGCGAGCCGTTCGTCTACGTCGGCGGCTACGGCGACCAGATTCACGTCTTCCACCTCGACCTCGCCGATGGATCGCTCGCGCCCGCGGGCTCGTTCAGCGCCGGGACGAACCCGAGCTTCCTCGCGGTCGATCCCGCGCACCGCACGCTCCTCGCGGTCAACGAGGACGGTGGTGGCAAAGGATCGGTCGCCTCGTTCCGCATCGATGCGAAGACCGGCGGGCTCACGTTCGTGAACCGCGTGAGCTCGCAGGGCGATGGCCCCGCGCATGTTTCGACCGATGGAACGGGCGCGTTCGCGCTCGTCGCCAACTACGGCGGCGGCACGGTCGCGGTGCTCCCCCTCGCGGCGAACGGCATGCTCTCGGAGGCCGTCGACGTCCACGATCACGGCGGCGGAAGCGCGAACCCGCATCAGATCCTCACCGATGCGAGCAACGCGCACGCCTACGTCCCCAACAAGGGCAAGGATACGGTCACGCAATACGGGTTCGACGCGGCCACTGGCAAGCTCGCGAATCCCACGACCCTCACTGTCGCGTCGGGCGCCGGTCCGCGTCACCTCGATCTGCACCCGACATCGCCCCATGCGTATCTGCTCAACGAGCTCGGCAGCACCATCGTCGCGCTCGCGCGCGATCCATCCTCGGGCGCGCTCTCGTCGCGGCAGACGCTCTCCACGCTGCCCGCGGGCTTCACGGGCGCGAACACGTGCGCCGAGGTGCAGGTCGCGCCGTCGGGGCGCTTCGTGTACGCGTCGAACCGCGGGCACGACAGCATCGCCATCTTCGCCGTGCAGCCCGATGGCAAGCTCTCGCTCGTCGGCCATCAACCCACGATGGGGAAGACGCCGCGCCACTTCCACCTGGAGCCTTCGGGCCGCGTGCTCGTCGTCGCCAACGTCGACTCGAGCAACGTCGTCACCTTCAAGGTCGATCCCGACGCCGGCACGCTCACGCCCACCGGACAGTCGGTCTCGGTGCCCTCGCCGTCGTATGCGGGCGTCGTCTATCTCGCGAGCCCGTGACGCGCGTGGGCCTCAGAAAATCGCATAGAAAAAGGGCGCTACGTAGCTGAGGCCGCCCGTCGCGACGAGGAGCGCGCCGGCCAAGAGCAGCACGAGGAGCAGCGGCATGAGGAAGAAGCGCTGCCTGCTCGCGAAGTGCGCGATGAGGCCGCCCACGGTGCGCAGGCGCGAGAAGATCCGCATCAAACGGCCCTCCGGGTGAGGAGCGCATCGCCGACCACGAGCGCGTCGACGGCGTGCGAGAGGAAGAACGCGATCGCATCCGTCGTCGAGGCCGCGATGGGCTCGCGCGCACCGTTGAGCGACGTGTTCAGCACCACGGGCGGCAGGCCGCGCCGGCCGAGCTCCGCGAGGATCGGCGCGAGCGCGTCGCCCTCGGTCACCGTCTGCACGCGCGCGGTGCCATCCACGTGCGCGGCGGCGGCCACCTCCGCGCGCTTGTCCTCGTGCACCCGGCACACGGTGGTCATGAACGGGGTCATGTCATTGGGCGCGCCGGCGAACGTCTCGGCCGCGCGATCGGCGAGCACCGCCGGCGCGAAAGGCCGGAACGGCTCGCGCTTCTTGATGGCCCGATTGAGCCGCTCGCGCACACCTTCGGGACGCGGCAGCGACAGGATCGATCGCTGACCCAGCGCCCGCGGACCCCACTCGAAGCGCCCGCGCGCGACGGCCACGATCTTCCCGCGCTCGAGCAGATCGGCGATCGCCTGCGGAGGATCGGACAACGCCTCGCACGAGAGCCCGAGCGCCGCGGCCGTGGCTTCAGCCTCACCGTCGCGGATGCTCGTGCCGAGCGCCGCCGTGCGCATCGCCGGCGGGCGCGCATCGCCGAGCTCCATCGCGCCGAGGATCGCGGCGCCCAGCGCGCCGCCCGCGTCTCCCGCCGCCGGCTGCACGAACACCCGTTCGAAGCCGGATTCCCGCAGGATCCGCGCATTGGCCACCGCATTCAGCGCCACGCCGCCGGCCAAGCAGAGCGCGTCGTGCCCCGTGCGCCGCCGCGCCTCGCGGGCGAGCGCGACGAGCGCATCCTCGGTCACGGCTTGCAGCGTCGCGGCCACATCGGCGTCGCGGCGATCGCCTTCCGTCGCGAGATCCCAAGGCCGCGCGGGATCGCGTCGCGGCCCGAGCAACGCTTCCATCCGCGGCCCGAAGCCCACTTCGGTATCGGTGGTGAACGCGAAGTAGTCGAGATCGAGCGTCACGCTCCCATCGGCGCCGACCTTCACCACACGCTCGAGCTCTTCGCGAAAACGAGGCTGACCGAAGGCCGCGAGGCCCATCACTTTGTACTCGCCCTCGTTCACCTCGAAGCCGAGGTACGCCGTCAGCGCCGCGTACAAGAGCCCGAGCGAGTGCGGGAACAGCATGCGATCCACGAGCTTCAAGCGATCGCCGTCCCCGCTCCAGATCGCGGTCGACGTCTCTTCGCCCACGCCGTCGACGGTGAGGATCGCTGCGCGCTCGTACGGGCTCGTGAAGAACGCGCCGGCCGCGTGGCAGCGATGATGCTCGGTGAACGTCACCCGCTCGCGCGGCACGCCCAGCGTCTCGCCGAGGGCGTCGAGGATCCACAGCTTGTCGCCGAGCTGCGCGCCGAGCGCGCGCGGGAACTGCCGAAACGATCGAGGAAACGCGCGCAGGAGCGAGACGAGGACGCGCTCCAGCTTGGCGTAGGGGTTCTCGTAGAACACCACCCGATCGAGATCTGCGGCCGAAATCCCGGCCTCCGCGAGGCACGCGCGCGCGGCGCGGCGGGGCAGGGAAGGGTCGTTCTTGATGCGGGAGAAGCGCTCCTCCTGCATCGCGGCCACCACGCGCCCATCGATGACGAGCGCTGCCGCCGCGTCGTGGTACTGCGCCGAGATCCCGAGCACCGCGCTCACTTCTCGGCCTCGGCCCCGCCCGTCCATCCGGCCCGCGCCGGCCGCACCACGCGCACGAGCAGCGCGAGCGGCGCGACGGCCACGAACAGGATCATCATCAGCGCCGCATAGACCCGCGCCGCCGCCCATCGACCCGCGCGCCGCCACAGGCGCCACGCTTCCCACATGCGCGCGCGCCGCACGGCGCGGCGGGCTTCGCGCGTCCCGCCGGCGAGCTCGGCCAAGAGCACCCCCGTGTATTCTTCGTGGCGCGCTTCGTCCGCATTCACCGCCGTGAGCAGCGCCACACTGCGCTCGTCGCCCCGCTCCCGGCACGTGCGAATGTGGGCCGCGAACTGCGCTCGCCCGCGCGCTTCACCGAGGTGCACGAAGGCCAAGAACCGCACCTCGCCGAGCCGCTCGAAGAGCTGCTCGCTGTCCGAGAGCACCGGACCCACCGGCGGCAAGCCCTCTGCACGCCTCAGCTCCGCCGAGCGGTGTGCGAACATGCTCGCGTGCCGCCCTTCATCGAGCGCGTGCCGCAGGTACAGCGCGCGGCGCTCCGGCGACGGTGTCAGGTTCGCCGCCGCGATCAGATCGATCATGCTCCCCTGCTCGGCCTGGGCGAAACCATGGAGCATGCGCGCGGCGTGGCCGGGGACGCGCCAAGCGATGGGAGCGAGCAGGGAAGCGTAGAGATTCACGGGGTGCTCGACGAAAGACGACGGAAGCGATGCTATGCGCTGGAGCGGGCTGCGAGGAGACGATCCCGCTACCCTGCGACACGACGGAGGGTACGTCGGCGCACCCCCGAGAAATGTGACGGACGGAGAGGCACCCTTTGCGATACCTGCGGCTCCTCGCGCTTCAACTGCGCCTCTCCATCGCCACCGGCATGCAATATCGGTGGAACTTCGTCGTCGACGGGTTCGTCTCGCTGCTTTGGACCGGGCTCGGCCTCGTCCCGCTCTACGTCGCCCTGCACGGCCGGCCGCCCGTCGCGGGGTGGACCTTCGAGCGCGCGCTCGTCGTCGTCGGCTATTTCACGCTCCTCCGCGGCGTGCTCGACGGCGCGGTCAACCCTTCGCTCATCACCGTGGTCGAGCACATCCGTGAAGGCACGCTCGACTTCGTGCTGCTCAAGCCGGCCGACGCGCAGTTCCTCGTGTCCACCACGCGCTTCGAGATTTGGAAGGGCCTCGACGTCATCGCCGCCTTCGGCATCCTCGCCTGGGCCTTTCATCTCCTCGGCCTCGTGCCTTCCGCAGGCGGCGCGGCGCTCTCGCTCGCGCTCCTCGTGTGCGCGATGATCGTCCTCTATTCCGTGTGGATCCTCGTCGTGGCCGCCGCCTTCTGGGTCGTGCGCCTCGACAACCTGGCCTACCTCTTCGGGTCGATCTTCGATTTTTCCCGCTGGCCGGTGACCATTTTCAAGGGCGGATGGCGCATCGTCTTCACCTTCGTCATCCCGCTCGGCCTCATGACCACGTATCCGGCGGAGGCCATCCTCGGCGCGCTCGCGCCGCGCACCGCGGTGTTCGCCGTCCTCGGATCGCTGGCCTTCGCCGCCGTCGCCCGCGCCGTGTGGACGCGCGCCATTTCCCGCTACACCTCGGCCTCGTCTTGATTTCGCGCCCCGCTCGCGCGCGTCACGGATCCGCCTCCCGGCTTTTGCCGCGCGCCTCGCTCCGCTAACCTCCGCGGTCATGACCACCCTCGGCCCCGGCGTCACCGTGGACCGCTATCGCCTCGTCGCGCCGGCCGGCGAAGGTGGGCAAGGCACCGTCTGGCGCGCGGAGGATCCGCTTCATCCCGATCGTCCCGTCGCGCTCAAGCTGCTCCCGCTCTCGGCCGCGGCGCCCACGGCGCTCGAGCGTTTTCGTCGCGAGGCCCACGCGCTCGCGCGCCTCACGCATCCATCGCTCCCGCGTTGTCATGCCCTCTTCGAGGACCTGAAGTACGACATCATCGGCCTCTCGCTCGATTTCATCGAGGGCAGCCCGCTCGCCGTCCTGCTCACCTCGGAGCGCCTCGCGTCGGGACATCGCACTTGGATCCTGCGCCACCTCGCCGCCGCGCTCGCTTACATCCACGACGCCGGCCTCGTGCATCGCGACGTCAAGCCGCAGAACGTGATGATCGCCGAGCGCTTCTTCGATCACCCCGAGGACCCCGAGGGCGTCAAGCTCGTCGACTTCGGCATCGCCGCCGAGCCCAACAATCCCAAGCCGCTCACGATCACCGGATCGGTCATCGGGACCATCGATTACCTGCCTCCGGAGATCCTCGATCGCGGCTTTTGGAAAGAGCCCTCCGACGGCCCGGAGCGCGACGTCTTCGCCCTCGGCGTGCTCGCCCACGAGCTCCTGCGCGGCAAGCACCCCACCGGGCTCGACGCCGACGCGCCGGCGGGCGATTTCCTCGTGGCCTATCGCGCGCACGCCAAGAACGACACCTTCCCCGAGGGGGTCGCCGGCGATCCGCTCGAGATCTTTTATCGTCGCGCGCTCGCGGTCCGGTCGAGCCAGCGCGCCAAGGACGGCGCCGAGATCCTCGCGCTCCTCGCGGACGGCAAACAACCCTCCGTGTCTCCGCGTCGCGCCGCGCTCGAGATGGCTCCCACCGAAATGGTGGCGCCCGTCGCGCCGCGATCGAAGCTCCGTTCCTTCGCGAAATACAGCGGAATCGCCGTGGGAACGGCCGCGCTCTTCGCCATTTCATTCGGTGTCGCGTATTCGCGTCCCAGCGCGATTCCATCGCCGCCCAAGCTCCCTCCGGCGCTCGCCGTCGGCCTCGATCGCGACAAGGCCAACGCCAACGCGGAAGAGCCGCCGAACCCCGCGGTCCCCGCCCGTCCCAGCCGGCCCACCGCGCCGCGTGCGAGCGTCGCTCCAAACACGCCTGCTGCGCCGAACGCCGCCATTCCTGCAGCGGCCACCGCATTCCCTTCCACGCTCGCGTGCCCGGCCGACATGGTGCCCATCGCGGGCCCGCCGCCGTTCTGCATCGACAAGCGCGAGGTCAGCGTCGCCGAATACCGTCAATGCGCGACCTGCGGCCCGGCCAAGGATGCTTATTGGCTGGGCAACACCTTCACCGAAAAGGCCAAGACGGAGCAGACACAGAATTGCTCAAACACCCGTCCCGGTCTCGACAATTACCCGATCAACTGCGTCTCGTATCAAGATGCGGTGTCGTACTGCGCCGGTGTCCAAAAGCGCCTTCCGCGCATGGATGAGTGGCGCAAAGCCCGGAGCTCCATCTCGCTTTGCAGCGAGGTCGGCGGCGTCTGCCCGCTGTTCGAGTGGTCCGCCGATCCCACGAGCCTCGCCGGCTATCGCGCCACCCGCGGGCCCAGCTTCCGCTACCTCACGGCGCTCGAAGGGAGCAACGTCGAGGTGGCGCGCAACGACGATCTCGGGTTCCGCTGCGCCAAAGATCCCACGGCGAAATAACGAAGCACATCGGTCGAGGCGATTCATGGCCACGGACACGAACACGGCCCTGCGAGAAGCGGAGCGATGCCTCGCGCGCGGGGACGCGCCTTCCGCGGAAGCGCTTTTGCGCGAGCAGCCCAACGACGCCGAGGCGGTGAACATGCTCGGCAACGCGCTCGCGGCGCAGCGCCGTTGGGACGAGGCGGAGGCCTGTTATCGCCGCGCGATGGCGCTCGCGCCGCGCCTCTACAAACCGCTCGCCAACCTCGGCAACCTGCTCTCGCAGCGCGGCCTCCGCGCGGAGGCCATCAAGCTCTATTACGAAGCGCTCGCCCTCGAGCCCTCGGCGTTTCGCACGCGCACGAACCTCGGCCACGACATGCTCGACCTCGGCCACGTGGCGGAGGCCATCGCGGCCTACACGGGCGCGCTCGCACAGCGGCCCGATCACGTGCCCGCGCGCCTCGGCTTGGGGCGCGCGCTGCTCGCCGAAGGGCGCGCGGCGGAGGCGCTCGCCGAGATCGATCGCGCGCTCGCCGTCGCGCCGGATCGGGCCGATCTGCATCAAGCGCGCGGCCTCTGCTTGGAGCGGCTCGGCGTGCTCGACGAGGCCGCCGCGGCCCAGCGCCGGGCCATCGCCCTCGATCCGAATCGACCCATCGCGCACAAGAACCTGGCCATCGTGCTCTCGGCGTTGGGGAAGCTCGACGACGCCGCGGCCGCGGCGGAGCGCGCCCTCGCCCTCGATCCCGGGCTCGCCGCCGCGCATCTCGCGCTCGGCACCATCCGCGCGCGTCAGTCGCGCTTCGACGACGCCATCGACTGCTACCGTCGCGCGCTCGACGGCGATCCCAGCCTCTCCGAGGCCCTGAGCAACATCGGCGGCGCATTGCAACAGAAGGGCCGCACGCCCGAGGCGCTCGCGCATCTGCGGCGCGCGCTGGAGCTGTCGCCGCGCCACGCCGTCGTGCGATCCAACCTGCTCATGGCCTTGCATTACGATCTCGCCGCGGGGCCGCGCGCGCTCGCCGAAGAGCATCGCGCCTTCGGCCGCGTGCACGGCACGCTCCCCGGGATCACGGCGCCGCGCGCGCGGCCCAAGGCGAAGCTCCGCATCGGTTACCTCTCCGCCGATCTGCGCGACCACTCCGTGGCCCGCTTCATCGAGCCCATCCTCGCGGCCCACGATCCCGCCTCCTTCGACGTCGTCGTCTACGCCAGCGTGGCGCGCCCCGATCGCATCACCGAGCGCCTCCGCGCCCTCGTCCCCACGTGGCGCGACGTGCGTGGTCTCTCCGACGTCGATCTCGCCGACCTCGTGCGCCGCGATGCCATCGACATCCTCGTCGAGCTCGGCGGTCACTCCGCCGACAGCCGCCTCCTCGTGCTCGCGCACCGCCCTGCGCCGGTGCAGGTCACGTACCTCGGCTATCCCAACACGACGGGCCTTTCGGCCGTGAATTACCGGCTCACCGACGCCGTCGCCGATCCGCCCGGCCTCGCCGACGAGCTCTGCGTCGAGCAGCTCGTGCGCCTCCCCGACTGCGCTTGGTGCTACGTCGCGGGCGACGCGCCCGAGCCGTCGCCGCCGCCGGAGATCGAAGCCGGCGCCGTCACCTTCGGTTGCTTCAACGACTTCTCCAAAGCGCGCCCCGACATGATGGCGCTCTGGGCCGACATCCTCGCGCGCGTGGCGGGCTCGCGCCTCGTGCTCAAGGCCAAGAGCCTCGCGGATCCCGCGCTCGAGTGCGAGGTCCGCGCCTTCTTCGCGGAGCGCGGGATCGACGGCGCTCGCCTCGTCGTGCGCGGCTGGGCCCGCGATCGCGCCGAGCACCTCGCGCAGCACGCCGCCGTCGACATCGCGCTCGACACCTTCCCGTACCACGGCACCACGACGACCTGCGACGCGCTGTGGATGGGCGTTCCCGTGATCACGCTCGTCGGCGAATCGCACGTCTCGCGCGTGGGCCTGAGCCTCCTCACGGCCGTCGGTCTCGCCGATCTCGCGACGCGCTCGCCCGACGAATACCTCGCCGTCGCCGTGCAGCTCGCCACCGATCGCGCCCGCCGCCTCGACCTGCGCCGCACCCTCCGCGATCGCTTCCAAGCCTCGCCGCTCGGCTCCGCATCCCAATTCACACGCGCGCTCGAGAGTGCCTATCGCACGATGTGGCGTGAGCGCATCTCCGCCTCCACCGCGCCCGAAGAAATCGCGATCCCCGAGGGATCCGAAATCCTGCCTTTGCCGGCCGGCGCGCGCATCGTGGTGCCGGCCCGCCGCGACAAGATCACGCCGTCGGTCCTCTACGAGCAGGGCGATTGGTTCGAGGACGAGATTCGCTTCGTGCGCCGCCTGCTCCCGCCGGGCAGCACCGCGCTCGACGTGGGCGCGAACTATGGTGTGTACGCCATCTCCATGGCGCATGCGGTCGGGGCCTCCGGCCTCGTCGTCGCCTTCGAGCCCGCGCCCGAGACGGTGCAGTATCTCGACGCCTCGGTGGCGCTCGACGATCGGCTGCAACTCGACGTAATCGAAGCCGCGGTCTCGAATCGCTCGGGAGACGCGACCTTCTTCGCGTCTCCCGACGCCGAGCTGAGCTCGCTGCATGCATCGGGCCCCGTCGCTGAAGAGACGCCCGTCGATCTGGTCACGATCGACGAGAGCGCCTCGTCGTGGGCCGGGCGCAGCGTGGCCTTCATCAAGCTCGATGCCGAGGGCGAGGAGCGCGCCATCCTCGAAGGCGCGCGCGCCACCTTGTCCGCGCACGAGCCGCTCGTGATGTACGAGATCAAGCAAGGCGCCACCGTCGACCGCGATCTCCCGAACGCCTTCGCCGCGCGCGGCCTCCGCTCCTACCGCTTGGTGCCCGGCCTCGGCCTCCTCGCGCCCTTCGATGCCGCCCTCGCGCTCGATCCTTTCCAGCTCAACCTCTTCGCCTGCACCGACACCCGCGCCGCCGATCTCGCGGCGCGCGGCCTCCTCGCGCGTGGCCCCGGGCGCATCCCGCGCGATCTCGATCCATCGCTCTTCTTCGCGCTCGCCCGACAGCGCCTCTATGCGCTCCCCTTCGTCGATCGCTTCTCCGATCTTCCCGCGAGCCCGCTCCTCGAAGCGCTGTCCGCATGGGCCTTCGCGCACGAGGCCGCCGATGTCGCGCCGGAGGATCGGCTCGCCGCGCTCACGCATGCCCGTGATCGCTGCCTCGCCCACGTCTCGGCGAATGGCAGTGTCGCCGCCTCGTTGACGCTCGCGCGCCTCTTCGCCGAGCTCGGCGAGCGCCGCCGCGCGGTCGAGGTGCTCATCGCCTTGGAGCCCGAAGTCGCCGCCGGCGCGCGGCCCACCGAGCCTTTCCTCCCGGCCACGCCGCGCTTCGACTCCATCTCTCCGCGCGGCGATCTCGGACGCTACGCGCTCGCCTGCGTGCTCGCCGCGCGCGAGCGGCTCTCACGCTTCTCCAGTGTGTACGGCGTACACGATCCCTCCGTCTACCGTCGCTTCCTCGATCTCGGGTTCCGCGACGAGGAGATGGCGCGCCGCCTCGAGCTCGTCATTCATCGCCGTCTGCTCGGCATCGCGCCCGAGGGCTCGTGACGGAGGCGCGCGCGTCGATCTTCGGATCGCCGGGCGCGGGGCGCATCGCGCGGCTCACGCTGCTCGCGCTCGTGGTGCTCGCGGTCTCGATCCGCATGTACCTCGCGTTCGTCCCGGCGCCCACGCACCGCGTCCTCGATCCCTGGAACATCCTCGCCGGCGGCTCCCTCGCGCCCAACCAATATCGCGTGCTCGCGCCGCTCCTATGCGCGCTCCTGAAGCCGCTCGTGGGCGGCGCGCACGAGGCCGACGAGCTCGTGCAAATCCTCGCCATCCTCGGGTGCAACACCGCGCTCGTCGCGCTGCTCCTGCGCGAGACCGGCAAGCTCGAGCTCGCCTGCGTGGGCCTCGTCGCCTTCTTCGGCGCCGCGGCCAACACCATGGCTTGGCGCAACCGCGAGACCTTCCTGGAAGCGCTCTTTGCCCTCATCGGCTTTGCGCTGGTGGTGCGTCCGCGCCCACGTTGGGTCGCCTTTGCGTTCGTCTCCGTGCTGGGCACGCTCAACCGCGAGACCTGGGCCTTCGTGCTCTTCGCCGCCGTCGCGAGCCGCGTCGCCGCCGCCGGTGGGCTCCGTCGTTTGCCGCGCGCCGACGTCATCGGTTTGGCCAGCGCCGCCGCGCTCGCGCTCGCGACCTTCGTAGGCGTGCGCGCCCATTTCGGCCTCCGGCCCTACCACACCGAAGTGTGGATGATGGGCACGAACATCTCCAACATCGCCCTTTGGAGAGAGCCCGATCTCGTCCTCGCCAAAGGCATCTGGACCCTCGGCTCGGGCCTCGGCCTCGCTTACCTGCTCTCCCTTTCGCACGGCGCGCGGCGACACCTGCCCTTCGTGATCGGGTTCGCCGTGCCCGCCCTCGTGGTCAGCTTCTTCCTCGCGAGCTGGTTCGAGCCGCGCATCTTCACGGCCCTCTATCCGCTGCTCATCATCGCCTTGCTCGGCGCGGCGTCGCCTGCCGAGGCGGAGGCCGCGCCCAAGGCCGCGTGACCCTTCACATGCATTGTCCGGGCGTCGTGACCTCGATGTCGTCGATGTACCAACCGCCCGTCTTCGGATAGCAGCCATACGCGTCGTGCGACGCGAAGCGGAAGCGGAATTGGAACGACGCGCTCAGGTACGCCGAGATGTCGTACGTCGCTTGGAGCCACGTGCTCTCGGTGCCGCCGGCCGCGAAACCCTTCTTGCCGTCGAGCGAGCACGTCGTGCAGGCCGCGTCCGAGGCCGAACATGAAATCTTCTGTCCGCCGTTGCCATAGCCGCCCACCGGATCGACCTCGGTCCACACCCCGTTCACCATCACGTCGAGCCGCCCGCCCGAATAGCTGCTCGTATCCAGCGAGCAAACCAGCGCCGGACAGAGGATCCCGTTCGGCGTGCACGCCCGGAAATCGTACCAATGCCAGAAGCGAATCTGCACCGACTTGCCCGCATACGCAGACAGATCGACCGCGGGTGACGTGAGCGACGAGTCCTCGCAGTTGGCCGCCTTGCCCGAGATGTTGGTGCCAAACAGCGATCCTCCTCCGGTGTGATCGGAGGGCGGCCCCGCGGCGCCGCTCGGCATGCCACATTGCCAATCATTGTTGGTCCCGCCCGTCGTGAATCCGCTCGGACAGCTCGTGAACGGATACGACGCGATCACACAGCCCACCGGCGACCCACTCGAGCTCGACGACGAAGACGACGAGCTGCTCGACGAAGAAGAGCTGCTCGACGACGACGATGCGCTCGACGCAGCGCTGCTCGCGGAAGACGCCGAGCTGCTGACTGTCGAGGATCCGCTGCTCGACACACCCGTGCTCGAGGCGCTGCTCGAGGTCGGAGCCCCGCTCGCGGTCGACGAATTGCTCGACGCGCCCACACCCGTCGAACCACTCGTGACCGCGCCGCCCATGCCCATCGCGCCGCCGGCAATGCTGCTCTTGCCACCGGCTCCGCCCGCCGACGTATCCGCGTCGAGTTGGCCACCTTGGGCACAAGAGACACCGGCGACCATCGCGAGCACGAGCAGAGCAAGGGCACGATGCATGGTGTCCGCATCGTACAGAGACAGGCCCCCGCGCGAAGCCCGTTTGGCGGCTAACTCGCTAACTCAAACCATTTCAACATCTTGTGATGCATGCGGGCTCTCCCATGATTGGCGCGCCGGCGTTCCGCGCTTTCGTCGCGCCCATGCGCAGCCCCATCCGACATCACGCACCCGCGATAATCATCGGCGGCGCGACTCCTCATCACGTCATCGCGTCTTCGACATATCCATCCAGCCCGTGTCCGCGCAGCGTCGCTTCGAGCAGCGCGAGCGGGTGGGCGCAGGCGGGATCGATCTCGTCCTCCGGCAGCGCCGCCATCACGTGTCCGAGCGCGCGCGCCACCACGATCCGCACCGCCCGATCACGGAGCGCCGTCGCCAGCGGCCGCGCGCCTACGAGCCGGTGTCCGTGGAGCAAGGCCTCCACGTAAAACTGCTCCGATCGCGGGGAGGCCACGCCCGCCGCGAGGATCGATGTCGCCGTCTCCTCGTCCGTGAGCGCCTCCGCCGCCGCATGAATCCAGCGAGCCGCGCGCAACACCAGATCTCGCTCGCCGCGCCACGCCGCGTCCTCGCGCGCGCGCCGCGCCGCACGCCGCGCGAGGGCGCCGGCCCAAACACCGATGTCCTCGGGCATCACGCCCGGTGCGTTTCGGAGCGCTTCCGCCGCCGCGCTCATGTCGAGACCTTCCGCGGCCACCACGCGTGACAACGCGAGGAGCGCCGCCGCCGTGTCCCGTGCCGGCAACATCCTGATCACCTCGCGCGACCAAGCGATGAACGCGGCCCGCGGCGCCACGCTCGTCTCCGTCATCGAGAGATGATCCGCGAGCCGCTCGACCACCAACGTCTCATCGAGATCCGCGCGCGTCCGCGCACCTTCGGGCACCAGCGCCGCGCCGCCTTCGCGATCGACGCTCGCGAGCACGCACGCGCACTCGACGGACACCGACACCCGCACGCTCTCGCCGTCATCCACGAACGTCGCCGGATACGTCTGGCACCCGAGCGGCTTCGCCGTCGCGCCGCCCACCGCATGAATCCCGCACCGCCCATGATCACCGAGGTACGCACAGCGCCCCTCGCAATACGTCACCGCTGATCCCCCCGTCGGCCCCGATCCATGCTCCGGCATGAACACCCGCTCGTGCCGCGCGCCGCCCTCACGCACCATCGGCAGGAGCGCGCGCGCCCGCGCCGCCTCCACCGGCCCGAAAATCACCGACCCATAAAACCGGCAGCAGCTCCCACTCCCATCACACGTCAGCGAAAACCCCGGCAGTGTCACGAGCGGTCGCGCCGAAGCATCGTCGACCCCATCACCGTCGTGGCCCGCTCGGACCTCACCGCTCTTCGCCGCCGGCGGCGCATCGCTCTTCGCCGGCGGCGCATCGCTCTTCACGGCCGGCTCCGCTCCATCCTCCAACATCCCCGCCGCGTGGAGCTGCTCCAAGAACCCGCGCAGCGCCGGCAACCGCGCATGCGCGCCTTCGCGCGCCGCCGCCAGCACGATGCCCTCGAGATCGCGCGTCCCGTCCGCCGCCGCAATCAAGCCCCATTCACGCGGCCCGATCTGCACCGCCCTCCCGGCGCCGAGATCGTGGAGCACGATGCGCTCGTCACCATCGACGACGTGGCGGCGCGGCAGGACATGATCCGCGAGGCGCGGGCGCGCGGGAAACGAGGACATGCAAAGCGGATAGCGGAGATCGAGAGGCAAGGGAATGCCCTCACCGCACCTCGACCGACGTGTCACCGAAGACATACCGATCCAAGAACAGATCAACGCCGCCCATCGTCGTCGAGCGCATCCGGAGCGCCATTTGGCGCGGCGACCCCAAAGCGATCATTGGACCGGCGCAGGCAAATCGGACCTCTCCAACCCCGGCTTCCACCAAGATGGAAGCGGAGGTGGCTCCTCACCCGGTCTCAACAGATCGGCAAAGTCGAGCGGAACCTCAGGCCCATGCACGCCGCCGTCGAAGAAGTCCGCGCGCTTCACCATTATCCGCACCGACGACCACCACGGGTCGCCGCGCCGCCAGAGCATGTCGACGTAGCGCCTGGCGAACAGCCCCGGACTCTCGATGCGAATGTGCAACCCCTCTGCTGTAGGCTCGATCGTCTGCCGCATCATCAAATGCGGCGAATCCTCGTCGTACGCAGGTGCAGGGCACGACAGCACGCTCTCGAACGCTGGAGGACTTTCGGCTCGAAAGGGCGGGACGCTCGGAAACAAGAACAAGGGAGTGCTGCCGTCCGCGAAGGGGCAGGGGACGGGCGAAAATCTGGGGCTCTGATGGGATGGTGTCAAATCGGCATTCAGCAACACCTCGGTCAGCGTGAAGTCGGGGACGCGGACGGCAAATCCGTAGTGCGTCCCCCAATGTCGGGCATCTCCGTGCGCCGAGAGTAGGTAGTAGTCGGCGCCTGGCCTTGGAGCTTCCACGACCTGAAAACGATGGATGGACGTGGTGCGGTAGGGGCCGCGGACCGACTCCGGTATCGTGATGCTCACGCGCACGAACCATTCATCGCCCACGCCCCAGCGCGGCGGAAAGACGCCCTCCAGATCCTCGGGCCGCAGCGACACGATCCTCCGGCCAGCGTCGGGCCCATCCGTGTCAGCGAGTGAGTGCTCGGCGGGCGACGCACTATCGGGGCGGCGCTCGCAGCCGCGGCACCCGCCAAGTGCAAAGGACAAGAGGACGATGAGACCTGCGCGCATCATCGCTTGTAGCGTTTTCGCACCTTGAGCAGCGGATTGGGCTCGGCCACCAAATCGAGATCGACCATCACGTTGCCGTTCGCGAGATCGATGACCGGATCGTGATTGGCGACCGCGGTTCCTGGGGTGGTGCCGGTCGGCCGGAGAACGCCGAGGTACATGGGAGCGTAGAGGTCGTCCCCATACTTGTTCTTGGAATGCTTCCACTCGTTGCGTGCATCGTCGCGGACGGCTCCAGTGCCGGCTTCGAAGGCAATCCAAAGCCGCTGGCGCGACCTGCGGTTCTCCAACGATGACGAGTCGACCTCCAAGCCGTTGTTCGGGCCAGCGACTGCCGGCTGGCTCGAGGAAGGTGGGTGCTGGACGTCGGCATTGGCCACCAGGTCGAGGTCGATCTCCATGAAGTGGTTGTTGATGGGGTCTGTGGGATCGCTCGGGAGGATCTCCTTGTAGGTGGCTCGGTAATAGAAGACGGCATGGTTCCAAACCTCGTGCGGGCCGTTGTTGGCGCCGTCGGCGCGCAGATCGCTGATGAGCGGGTGCTTCTTTTCGAAGAGGAGACCGTCGAGCGTTTTGAAAAAGGATGTCGCCGCACGCCCGAGCTCGACGCGACCCGTGCGGATGAAGCTCGCCCTCGTCGCGAACTTGGCCATCGTGTCGGCCTCCTTCGTCAGCGCAGGGTTGTACGCGAGGATCGCCTGCTTCATGTTCTTTTCCAGATGCGCATGAGGTGGCGTGAGATCCGATGGCTTCACCAGCATGGTGTACGTTTGCTTCGGAAGCAGATCGGGCCATGGTAGGTTCGAGGCTCCGTTGAGGGAGAACGGTACGTCCTTCCCACCGAACCCTCCATACCACTCGGCCGCGAGGAACTTGAGCTCTTCGTCGCTGAACGTCACGCCTCGACTGTTGGTCGACTGTGGTGGAGGAGCCTCGAACAGCGCCGACGCCGCCGCGGAGAAGTGCAATGCCCCATCCATGAGGGGCCGAAGTCCTGTTGGTGGTTCATGACCTCCCACCTCAGGGTGGCGCTCACATCCTTGCCGAAGGCTTGGGCATACTTGGCAAGCATCTGGTCTTCCGTCTTCAGATGCGGATTCAGCTCGTTGCTCCGATCGTTCCACTGCCGCGCGCTGGGCCAGAAGTAGAAGTTCCAGGGGATCAGCGGCTTGGCCTTCTCGTCCGGCGCTTCTCGTGCGATGGCCGTCTGCTCGAAGGTGCAGCTCACCTTACGGTTGCCCGGGCCGGAGGCCACGACGTAGAGATCGCCGTGCTTGCCGCGAGGAACGGTGTAATAGAGCGTTGCGCCCGCGGGGCCTGTGAGGATGGTATTTTGATCCTCGTCGAGGAGCGTGAGCCGCCCGCCGCTTCCCTCGTATACGACGGTCAAGTCTCCGCCCGATCGCGTGGGGATGACGAGCCAGTAGAGGGTGGCTTCGAGATCGGGCTCGGGATCCTCCGCGGAGTGCCCGAGCGGGAGCCGCAGCGAATTGCCGACGAGCGTGTCGAAGGTGCTCTCGCCGCTGGGAGCGATGAAGAATTTGTTGGGCATGGATCTCCTTCGAAGTCGAGCGAGCCTCAGCGGCCGTGGCCGCGTTCGAGCGCGTCGCGCGTGGTCTCGTCGAGCTCTCCGGTCGCTTCGAGCTCGTTCTCCGCCTGAAATGCGCGCACGGCTCGGGCGAGGGATTGGGGCCTGTCGTCGTCTCCCTTTGGCTCGCGCAGATGACCGAGGTTGTGGAGCCGTTTTCGCACGCCGGATTCTTCGGACATCGGGTCCAGATCACCGATCAAGAGCGGATAGCTGAGCTTCTTTTCGGGGAGGATGATCACGATCTCCCGCACCGTGACCGGAACTTGCAGTTCGACCTTGCCTTCGCCGTCGGTCGTGCCGGTCATCGGATCACCGGGAAGCCCTCGCACGACGTAGGGTTGATCGCTGAGGACTTTGCGGCCGCGGCGCAGGAGGACCTTGATCTTCACCTTCGGCACCTGCGCCACGTACTTGTTCGTCTCCCCTTTGCGGATGGGGAGCCCCTCCTTCGCCTTCGCGGGATGAAGATCACGTCGCCCGGCGCCAGCACGTTGTGGTCTTTGCGCAGCGCGGAGATCTCTCCGTTCTTCTCGTGCCCCCATACCTCGTCCACATCGAACCCATGGACCCACGCGAGCTTGGTCAGGTAATCCCCGGGACGCACCACGTACGACTTCATCTCGTTGCTCATCGTGTCTCTTCTCGGCGTGCGGTCGATGGCGTCGATGGTATCAACTCGTGCCTGCCGTGGGCGATCGACGTGAGCGCCCGGCTTTCGGCCTCGGTTGCCTCGGCCACGTGTCGTGGATCGAAGTGCCCCTGCGTCACGCGATCGGCCCTCACCGCACCTCGACCGACGTGTCACCGAAGACATACCGATCCAAGAACCGATCCGTCAGCCGATAGGCCGCGATGTGACTCTCGGTGCGAGAGAAGCCGTGCCCCTCGTTCTCCAGCACCAAATAGTGAACGGGTACGTTCCGCCGGCGCAGCGCTTCGACCACCCGATCGCTCTGATCCCGCTTCACGCGTGCGTCCTTGTCGCCTTGCACCACGAGCAGCGGCCGCTCGATCCGGTCGACGAAGTTGAGCGGCGATCGATCGTGTTGATAACGCGCCTGCGCCGGATCGCGCGGATCTCCGAACTTCTTGTAAATGTACGTGGCCCACGACATCCAGTACGGAGGGAAGCTCGTGACCCAGCTCTTCAGATCGGACGCGCCGAAGTAATCCACGTTGGCCACGAACTCCGTTGGTGTGAACGCGGCGGCGGCGAGCGCCATGTATCCACCATAGCTCGCCCCGAGCACGACCACCTTGTCCGCGGCGACCCCCGCGTGCTCCACCAGCCATCGTTTGCACGCGAGCACGTCCCGGAGCGGCCCGCCGCCCAGATCCAGATTGTCGAGCTTGGTATACGTCTTCCCGTACCCCGTCGAGCCGCGGACGTTCGGCACCAGCACGACATACCCTTTCGAGACGAGGTATTGCGCGAGCGGGTTGAAATCGCGCCGCGACTGCGAGGTCGGCCCCCCGTGGACGATGATGACCGCTGGCGCCGCGTCCGTGTCCGTCCTCCGATAGAGAAACGCCGGCACGCGCTGCCCATCGAACGAGGCAATCCGCACGCTCTCGCTCTGCGCCATCGTCCGCCCGCGGAGCGATTCCGGCATCGGGTCGGCGAGCGCCACGACCCGTCCTTCCCGCAGATCGATCCAATACGGCGTGCGCGGCGCCGCGTCCGTGCGGAGCATCACGGTGAGGTATCGATCACTCGTCGAGAACCCGAGCGGTGACCACGATCCTCCGCCCGGCGCAGGCGGTATCGTGATCTCCTTGCCCGTCGTCGCCTCGGTGATCGCGAGCTTCGGCGACCCATCGACGTTGGTCTCGGTCCAGAGATACCGATACCCTTGCGAGAGCCCCGCGCCCTCCACGTCCGCTTCCGGCGCGAGCACGACGTTCGACACCTTGGTCATGAGGTTCATGGCCCGGAGCGCCGTGAACTCCCGCCCTTCATCCGATGTGTAATAAAGCGTGGTCCCGTCCCTCGAGAACGCTTTGGCCTCGTAGTAGATCTCGCCCTCGTGCCTCGTGAGCGGGATGGGCTGCTCCGGTCTCCCTCGCTCGACCAGATGGAGATTCGTGTCCGCGTCCGAGTTGGTCTCCATCACTGCCCACCGCTTCGCATCGCGGCTCAGCGCGGAGATGGAGAGCTTTCCGGAAGCCTTCCACAGCATCTCTTGCGTGCCACGGGCCACGTCGTGCTCGACGAGATCGAGATACCTTTCGTCCCGCGCGCTGGAGAGGTAATAAATCTTTTTCCCATCGTCCGACCATTGCAGCAGCTCTGCGCGCCGTCCGGCCGGGAGATTGGCCACGATGTCCTTCGGCGCCTCACCCGCGAGGCTCGTCAGGTAGAGGTGCGTGAGCTCGTCCCCTCCGCGATCGGCTTGATACACGAGCCGATCGGTGGCGGGCGAGGGGAGGAATCCATGGAGCATTCCTTCGAGGTGCGTCACCTGTCGAGCCGCGCCGCCGTCGATGGGCATGGCCCAGAGATCGAGCCGGCCGCCCGCGTCGCTCACGAACACGACGCTCTTTTCGTCGAACGAAACACGCGCGTCGCGCATCCGTCGAATCTTGAAATACTCCTCGATGGCGACGGGAGCCTGCGGCGCTTTCGGCGGCGTTCGCGCCTCTGCCGGCGGCGCTCCGCTCGGTGGCTGCGGCGGGGACGGTGTGTCGCAGGCAGCGAGAAGCAGCGCGAGGATGGCGATTCCCAAGTGTCGCATCGAGTCCCTCCAGGCGGGATTATCGCCGGGATCGGGGAGCCGCGGTGCAGCCTCGGTCGCGCCGGCGCAAAAGCGCGCTCGATGGAGCCGAGAGAGGTAGAAAACCTCGTCGTTCGGTGACGGGCGTCGGCGCTGTGGCTGCGATGACAATGGGCGAGCGCGGGGGGCATTCCGAGCCGCAATGTCGACCCGTGTCGTGCTTATCTGCTCCTGTCATGCTCACGCGCTTCGCGGCACTCCTCACCCTCGCTCCCTCTTTGGCCATGTTGAGCGGCTGTGTGGCGCGGGGCTGGGGTGGGGGGAAAGAGACGCGGGTCAGCGAACAGCAGGTCGCCGTCGCCCTCGGGGATGGATCCGCGCAAAGCGAGGCATTCTCGGCCGCCTCACTGCCAGCGATTCCGCCGCCGCGGCACGTGCGCCCGTGTTGCGCGTTCGGGATGGATCTCCAGGTGTCGCTCGGCGGGAAACGCGTCCCTGGTTATTCGACGAGCAACATCATCGGTGTCGCCGATCTGGGACGCCACGAGTACGACAATGGGCCGGTGACGCTCAACCAGGATCTGGCGCGCCTCGTCACCGTCGAGAAGAACGGTCTCGTGTACACCTGTCGCGGCGGCTTCGTCGATACGGCCCACGTGCGCGACAACGCCGACACGACGCTCTTCCTCACGATGCAAATCGTGGCCGCGCTGCCGGGCCCGACGATCGTCACGATCGACGGCGACGGCGCCACGAAGCGTGTCGTCCTCAAGGCCGTTCCCCCGGAGCTGATGGACCCGTTGGGCCGCTGGGAAGTGGCCATCATGCTGGCCCAGTGGGCCTCGTTCCAACTCTCGATCTGGCACGAGATCGTGACCTGGTATGGATACGAGAGCTTCCCGGGCTTCTCCGAGAAGGTGTCCGCCTTCTCCCTCGAAGACTTGTATTCGAACGCGCTCGGCGCCCGCATCGCCGGCGGCCTCCTCCGGAATCAGCGGGTGCGCACCCGCGCCGATTGGGACGATCTCGTGCCCGCCTGGATCGCAGCCAGCTTGCAGCGGCTCGGTGCCCTGTCATCCGATCTCGGTCGTCGCGCCATGAAGTCCGTGGATGGCCGTTGGTGGGATTCGAGCAAACAACTTCCCGACTGGACGCTGGTCACCCATCGCAACTTCGAGCTTGGCCCGCGCGTCGAGCCGTGGCGCCTCTCCGATGTCGATCTGCCCGCCGACCCCGTGCTCGCCGCAGCGTGCTCGCAAAGCCCCGCAGCGCTGCCGCTCGAGATTCCGGAGCACATCGGCCGCACGGCCATCCGCGATCTCGTGAGCCTCGATTTCGAAGTGAAGCCCTGGGCGCCGGCAAGCTTTCCCTTCGCCGACGCCAAGGCCCGACGCGTCACCAACGCTGATTTCGCTCGGATCGTCGAAACGATTCGCCGCGAGGCGCAACAGACGTTCGGCGCCGGCTTCGATCGCCCCGGCGAGAAGGCCCATTAGCCAAGGCTGCCTACGGGCATCGTCGAAGCGCAAGGCCGTGTCGGAATGCTCGTGACGCCTATTTCAGGCAGCGGCTGAAGGACCATGCGCTCCAGTGCCGGAGCGAGCGGCGGCCCGGCTCGGCCTGCCAACCCGTCTTCAAGAGCCGCGCGGAGAGCTGCCCTCGAAACGATGCATGGGTGACGGCCACGATCAGGTCGTGCTGCGCCGCGAGATCGTTCAACCACGCTGCGGCGTCGTTGATGCGGGCCGCCTCTGCGGAAGAGGGATACTGCCGGCGGAGGCTCTGGAGCAGGTTTCGCCCACCGACGGCGAGCGCCCATGCGGCCAGGGGGAGACGAAGCGTGCCGAAATGGGGGCTCTCGAGATCGAGCTCGCGCAGCAGAGGTGAAGTGACGATCTCGTGCCCAGGCGCCAACAGGCGCGCCGTGGCCATGGCACGCGCCGTGTCGCTCGCGAGCACCCGTGGGGCACGGCTCCCGAGCTGCACGAGCTGAGCAGGGGCTCGCTCGTCATCGCGGATCCCCGCGGCTTCATAAGCCTCGCGCCACGCGCGGAAACCGTCGGCGGTGATCCAGCCGGCATGAACGTGCGAAGAGCGGGCATGACGAACGAGGACGAGTCGACTCATGGCTCGAATGGGAAGGGCAGTCGGCACGCGATGGCCGGAGGACGTGAGCCGATGGTACACGAAGCGCCGGAGACCGTGTGCTCATCTTCGTCGCGCGGTGCTCTCACGCGCGGGGAGCCGCGCTTCCATCCAAAGATACCTCATACCCATCGCGGAAGAGGATCGATGTCGCGGAGATCCTCTCTGGGCGATCACAGAGGATGCAGAGCCGGTCGAATGTCATCACGAAGCCGGACACCGAGAGAAAGGACCTCAAGACGTCGTACAGCGCTCGGTTCACCCGGACACCGAGCTCCTGCTCACAGAAGCTCGCGCACGCAACCTCCTGTGTCATCCACGGAAACGGACCCAGGAAGATGAAGTCCGTGACGGGGATCTGGCACGTCGGATCGTGCTCGTCTGCGAGCCGCCACAGCATGTCGAGCGGGCCGGGAAAGAGCCTGTCGAGATCATCGATGACGGCAGAGACCCAGTCGATCGCCGGAAGCCCATCGAACGATGACCACAATTGCGCATGGACGGGGAGGCTCAACGCCGATCCGGGCTCGGGCAACGGCTCCGAGAATGCCAAGCATCGATTCGCGTTGGGCCACCGGCGTACGGCGAGGTCGACGACATCCCGCGACGGCCCCCATTGGCGGAAATACGACCTTGGATCGCACATCGGCAATTGATAGCGCCAATAGCAGGGCATGGAATCCGCCGCGGTGACTTCGCCTTTCCACCGAGGAAAGTCGAGCAACGCGGCTCGCGGGCTGGGATAGGCCCGAAATGTGGCGGGAGCGTCCAACGCGATGGCCCGGTAGAGGGCCGAGACCGACTCGCAAGCGTCCTTCTTCACGATGGGCGTCGTGGAGAGCGCCACGTCATTCCACCGCGTGCGATGCGGTGGAACCATGGTGTGCAGATTGGGGGGAAGCGACGTGAGTAGATTCATGGGGCGATGGCACGTGCTCGGTTGCGAGGTGGGGCCGTCGCCCGAGACGCCGCCGGGCGTCTGGACCACGGCACCTTCCAACGATGGGGCGCGTCACACCCACCCGCCATCGGCTCGACTGACATCGTGACCCTCGCTCCGCGCCGATATCCGTTCGAGCATGGATGGATATCGGCGGCGGAGCGCGCGTTCACATCGCTCCCACGATCCCGAGCCCCACGCTCCCCGGCCCGAACGACATGGGGGTTGGCAGCCACCAAGCCTTGGGTCGCTTCACATCGGAACGAACGACCGTCCGGTTCGCGGCGAGACCGCCGATCAACACCCCGAGCCCCACCGTTTGCTGGATCCCATCCATCACGAGGAAGAAGGCGAAGAGCCCATTCACGTCTCCGCCCTTCCACAGGCGCGCGCCTTCGATGAACGGTCCAGCCACGGGGATCGCCAGGATGGGGGTGCCTACGGCTGCCCCGGCGATCGCGGAGCCCAACCACGCCGTGCCGAAGACGACCGAGCCGGAGATGATGAGCGCCGGGCGTTTCTGGATGCTCTTGTAGTAGCCAGGGGGGATGTCGTCGCCCTCGCGCCACTCGAAAACCCCAGGCGCGACTTCCTTGGGAGGCTCCCTCGCGGGCGCTGGGAAACGTGCGGACAACTCCTCGTTCTTCTCCGCGAGGCGCGCCGAGTGGACGCTGCTGCGATCGATCATCATCGAGCTGCCATCGGCGAGCACGAGCGCGACGGTCGCGGATTGAACGTCGATGAGCTTGCCGCCGATGGTCTTGCCACTCTCGGTCTCGACGATGACGTCGCGCCCTTGAAGCCCACTCCACGTCGCATTGGGTACGTCGGCCCGCGCGACGGACGCGACCATCAACACCGCTCCTCCGACGAGGCCCCCGAGCCATCGGATCCAAGTGTGCTCAGACTTCATATAAGCTCCATTGCAAGCATGTCGACGTCGTGCCCGGAGCGTGGTGAGCGGAGGCCATCAAGGCTCCCTCACGAAGCATTCTCACCCGGCCACGATCATCCGTACGTAGACTGACGACGACGAGGCTACCACGGCGCAGAATAGCCCGGCACTGGGGACAACCCCAGCGTGCCCGCGGCGAGGCGATCAACCATGATCGCCCCAGTGCACGAAGCTACGCTCTGTATGTCCTGCGGCCGCCCGTGTCGCACCGCTCCGCCCTGCGCATTCGAGCCGGTCCTTCTCGGTAGCACTATTGCGTCAGGCCGGCGCAACGAGTGGGTCCTCACGAGCAGCCAGACGTGAAACGAGAGCTCGGCGAGGCCGCCGCGCGGCCCGTTTCGGCGAGTGATCGCCGCGTGGCGATGCTGTCGGCTTCGCCCGCGCGCCGGGGCTAGCGAACACGTCGCTTGCTCGGCGAGACGTCTCATGACGCAGTAGAAGTAGCGACTCGACATGGGGAGCCGATCACGTGTTGGGCACGAGCCCCAATCGCTCCATGATTCGATCGAAGGCCTCGAACGAGAGCCCCGCGACCAACCAATACGCGTCTCCGGTGCGCTTGACGTAAGTCTCCGCGCCGACGTAACGAACCGTCGAATCGCCGCTCACTTCGATGCTCGCCGGCCCGCGTTCGTGATCGCCGAGCAACGCCTCGAGCTGGGCCGCGTCGATGTTGCGCGCGTGCTCTCCTCGAAGAACGTCCGCCGCTGCGAGGGGAAATCCCCAATCCAAGACGGCGGAATGGATGAAATCCGAAAAGCGCTTGGCGTACTCCCGCCACGGTTTGCCAGGCTGGTCGTAGCGGACCAATACGGGTGGATCCTCCGTGCCGTCGAACGGGACGCCCCAGATGCAGACACCCTGGTTCTCGCTCATGATTTGCACGATGGGACCAGGCTCGTCGTCGAGCCGGACGAACTCCTCCGGATGGAGCGGATGGTCGTCGTTGCTCAAAAGCCGCAGGAGCCGCACCGCCTCCGCGTCCGAATACCAGGACTGCAACGACGGGGGAACGACGAGCCCCGTGTCGCGAGAGAACCGATGAAGGCTTGCTGGGCCGGAGTCGTGCGCAAAAGAGGCATCGCTCGCGACGACGTGGGCGAGCTCCGCGCGAAGTCGTTCGGGCGGGAGGATCCGAAGCAGTGTTTTCAGGGCGCGGTCGTGATGTGCCATATGTGGTCGCCACGATGGTGATACATCGTTCGCTGTGTCAAGGTGTGGTGAGGCTCGAGGCCCCCGAGGCGCCGAGGTCGACCCCGGTTGCTCCATTTTCGGGCCGGAAGAGGTTTTGCAGGGTCAAAGCACTCTCGACAAGTCGAGGATCTGCCGAGCGCCTCCCGGCGGCGTGACGTGGAGCTGAAGCGCAATCTCGTAACGAGGCCCTTGGAAGTAGTCCACCCGGATACGATGTTTGCCCGGCGCGAGCGTCACGGTGCCTCGCGCGCTCTTCGGGGGATGCTGGCCATCGTTGTTGATGATGACGCGCTCGTCGATGTAGAGCTTGGCGCCGTCGTCCGAGAGCAGCTCGAATTCATAGGAGCCGCGTTGGGCGGTGACGAGGTCGCCTCGATACTCGATCTCGAACCACTCCACCCGTCCACCCGGCACGCCCGGAAATCCGGCGCGCCAGGAGCGCGGCGCCACGTCGAGCCGCGAAGTGTACAGCACGGCCACGGGGAAGAGCTTGGCCGGATCGAGGAGGCTCCCCGTGCCCGGTGGGATGAAATAGACATTCCCTCGCAACGCATTGAGCCCGCGATGCGGCCCGCCGAAATCGGTCGGCTCCTCGATTTCGACCACCCCCGGCGGCGTCTTCTGCCGCGGCGGAGCCTTGACGGCGGCTCCACGCACGGGAGGCGGCTCGTGCTTCGTGTCGCTCGACGAGGAGGACGACGTGCACGTGCACGCGCCGAGGACGAGCCCGAGGGCGAGCGTGACGGCCGCACCCGTGATGGCTCGACGCGCCTCGGTGTGGATCACTTGAGAATGGTCGCGCATCCCACGTAGATCTCGACCTTGGCCGTGGCCGACGTGCTCACCGTCGAGCAGGTGATTCCGATCAGCTCGACCTTGCCATTGGCATCGTAGTCCCAGCAGGGATCCACGGCGCACATGTCATTGGGGTCTTTGCGCTTTGGAATGGTGTAGTCCTTGCCGTCGACCGTCACGACCACGTTGACCTGGCTCGGATCGATGCTCTCGCCCGGCGGCGGCTCGGGCAAATCGTAGGCGCAGCCGAGGGCCTTGCCGCGGATGGTTGCGATCGCATTGGCCAGGGCATCGGGGTTGAAGTTGGCGTTGTTGGAGAGGTCGATGTGGCAGGGCTTCGCGGGATCGGACGCGCCCTGGGAGAAGATGGCGCTCTTGTCGCATGTCGGATCGACGGTGTCCGGAGAGCCGCTGACGGCGTATGTGCTCAGCGCGAGACGCATGGTGTAAGGGGCCACGGCATAGGGGAACGGAAAGTCGTTGGCATGGCTGTTCGAGCCCGGAACGCCGACGACGAACGTGTTGACCGGCGCCGTCGGATCGACGCGCGCATCGCTGATGAGCTTGTTGACGCTCGACGGATACTCCCAGTCTTCGCAGAGCCCGTCGGAGTAGCCGGGGCGCTTGGGGCTGGAGACCGAAGTGCAACTGAAGCCTCCATCGGTGACGAGCGCGACGATGCGTTTTTCGATGGTCGTCGCTCTCACGGCATCATATGCGGCGGCGAGCGCGTCGTAGATGGGTGACGAGTCGGACATGTCCGCTGTCTCCGGGCTGTGCTGATTCAGCCACGCGAAGATGTTGCTTCTCACGCCCGTCGATGCGGTCGATTTGTCGGTGCCGGCAGGTGCGATGGGGACGGGGAACTCCGCGTCCGTGGCCTTGTAGAAGCTGCAATAGACCTTGTCGTAGATACCGGCGAGACAAGCCGGCGCAGCCGTTTCGCCTGCCGGAAAGGCGGTGAAGCCCAGAGACATCGTGTCGAAGACGTCCTGATCGATCGCCTTGATGATGGCTTGACCGGCGACTCCCCATTTGTTGTTCGTGCTCATGCTCGCGCTGCGATCCAGCACGATGAGCATCGCCGCCGGAGCTTGCTTGGCCTCTGCATTGAACTTCGCGCAGGCGCCGAAGCCGTCGGGCGTGCCGGCGTCACCGCCGCCGCTCGAGGTCGTGATGAGGCCGCCGCCGACGCCGCCGCCCGTGCCGGTGTTGCTCGTGCTCACGTTGCCGCCGGTGCCGCTCGGGTTGTCGTTGCCGCCGGCGGCGCAGCCCGCGCCGATACCGAGGCTCATACCGAGCGCAAGCGAGAAGCCCACACCGAAATGAAAGAGTCGCATCGCCATCCTCCACCCGCGAAAGCCGCCCGCAACGTAGGGCGATGATAGAGGGCGGGGCGCGCGGAAATCACGTCCAATCGGCGCAGAGACGCGTCCCGGGCGCAGCGATCGAGACGACGGTACGGACCGACTTGCGCGCCCGGCGTGGTGCTCCACGTAACGAGCACATGGCGGCGCTTCCGGTTCCCTCGTTTGCGCCCGCGGCGTCACTCGCGCCGGGCAAGCTACGCTTTTTCGGTCAACTCCAAGAGCTCGTTGCGATCGGGCTCTTCCGTCCGGCGCTCGATGCGCTGGTCGCGGACGCGGAGACCATTCCCGCGCCTCCGGTGGATCGCGCGTATCTCCTCAAGATTTTGGATGAGGAGATCGCGAGGCCGTTCGGACATCCGCTTCGACCCATCGTCGAGCTGGTGCTCAATGCCGCGGACGCGCTCGCCGCGGGGCCGCGCGGGAGCGTCATCGACGTCATCGCCGAGAGTGGGAAAGTCGAGGTCGTCGACGGCGGAGAAGGCATGGACCTCTTCGCCATTCTCGCGCGGCTCCTCTTGCCGTTTGCCACCGATCGTGTCCCGGGCGTCCATCAAGGCCGCTTCGGTGTTGGGTTCTTTTCGGTGCTCGGCTTCGGCGCGGCCCACCCGGAGAGCTTTGCGCTCGTGGTCGAGACCGGCGATGGGCAACATGGTTATCGCCTCGCCATTGGCACGCGGGGGCGGGAGGCGAGCGCGTTCACGGTCTCGATTCACGAGGCGGCGCCGCGGCGCGGGACGCGGGTCACGGTGCGCTCGGCCTTGCTCGACGGCGCGGCGGTGCGCGCTTACCTCGAGGACGCTCTGCACTTCTTTCCGCCCGAGCGAGCGGTGGTGCGCGCGGGGGGCGTGCCCCTCAACGACGGTGCGCTCGTCTCCGGAGGGCAGTTGTTCGAAGAGGAGGTCGGGCCTGGAATGACGGCCCGGTTTCACCTGGGTGGGCGAGGGCTCGCCGCCGGGATCACGGCCGCGCTGTATCACGCAGGGGTCAAGGTTCGTCCCTGCTATGCGATTGCCGAGCTCGCGCTCGTCGACTTTCCCTCCGCGGTGGAGCTGACCGAGGGGCGTGATGCGCTCAAGCCCGGACCGGCGTTCGCGGCCGTGGCGGCGGCGTTCCATCGGCGGCTCGCGCGCCTCGGCGAAGAGCCGAGCACACCGGAGGACGTGCGCCTCCGTATTGCCGAGCTGGCCGCGCAGATCAGCGCGCTCATGCTCGACTCCGCTTCGTTCCGCGAGGTCGCGCCCGAGCTCTGCCGGACGCTCCTCGGCGGTGGTCGTCACCTCGTCCCGGCGGATCGCGTCGAGGGTGTTCTCGGGTTCCTCGGACCCGGCGCGGCGTCGCGCTTGTTCGTTCCAGAGAGCTTTTGGGCTGCGCGCGAGTGGCAGGGCCTCATGCCCGGCGAGCGCGAGCTGCTCCTCGACGAGCTGTGGATCGAGCCTCCCGAGCGTCTCATCGTCGTCGCTCGCCGCCGCCCCGATCTCGGCGGCCTCGCCGTGCTCGCCGAGCGCGCCGCCGAGGGCGTGATGATCGCACTGGTGCACGGGCGGAAGCGCCCGCCCGGCCCGCTGCCGTGTCTCGGCACGCGAGAGGCCGTGCTCGTGCGCGCCGATTCGCCCGCGGTCATCGAGCCGCGGGGGTGGGCCGATCGCTACGCGCTCCGGGCCGCGTTCGATCGGGCGCTCGGCGTGCGCGAGGCCGACGTGGAGCGCGACCTCATCGTGACCACGCCGATCACGCGTCCCGCGAACGACGGGGGAGGGGAGACATGACGATCGCGTCGGGGCGGCTTTCGGATCTGGTGTTGGTGCGCCTCCATGGGCGAACCGCCGAGTACATGGCAGCGAGCGATGCGGGCCGCCCCGCCGTCGTCGCCGCATGTCGGAGTGAAGCGACGGTCGGTGATCTCGCCGAGCGCATCCTCGGTCGGACCATCTATGCGCAGTCGTCGTCGCGGCTCGGCCCGCTGCGCGAGCTGCTCCAGAACGCGATCGACGCGTCACCGCGCGGCGGGCGCATCGACGTGCGATCCGGTCGCGACGCGGACGGCGGCATCGGCGAGATCACCTTCACCGATCGCGGCCGCGGCATGAGCCGCACCGAGCTGCTCGAAGATCTGCTCGTGCCCTTCCGCAGCGGAAAACAGGACGATCCCGACGCCATCGGCGAGCACGGCATCGGCTTCCTCTCGGCGCTGGAGATCGCGCCGCGGCTGGAGATCATCACCTCCGTCGCCAACGCGGCGCACCGGCTCTGGATCGAGCCCATCGGCAACGGCCCGCCATATGCGGACTTCGCCTTCGTGCTCGAAGCGCTCGACCTGCGACGCCGCCCGTCCGCGGGCACGTCGGTGCGCTTGCTGCTCGATCGACCCGTGCCGCCGGGCGCGCTCACCGATGAGGTCTTCACCGCGGCCGGCTTGGTCGAGACCGCGGCCGCGCGCATCTTCGTCGACGGCGAGCCTGTGAACACCGCGCGGGCCCGCCTGCGCCGCGTGGCCCGCGTTCCCATCGCCGATCGCGCGCTGGGTGAGCTGGAGCTGCTCGTGGGCCGCGGCGATCGCGTGGCGCCGCGCTTCGTGCTCGCGCAGAAGGGGCTCCTCGTGATGCCGCATCTCGAGCCCTTCGGCGCGCCCGATCACTCGCTTCATCGCGACTTGCTGCATGCGCTCACCACTGCGGGCTACGGCCTCGTCGCCGATCTCCCGCTCGGCGTGCCGCTCACCAAAGGGCGGAGCGCGCCCGCCGCCGCCGCCGCGCCCGCGGTGCTCGAAGCCATCACCACGGCCTTCGAGCGCTTCGTGCTCGAAGATGCGCTCTATGATCGCGAGCTCCTCCGGGGCGTCGATCATCGCCTCGCTGCGGTCCTCGATCGTCTCGTGGCCACGGCTTTGCGTGGCGAGGCGCCGCCGCCCGAGGCCACCGCGGCGAGCCAGGCGTCGGCCGGTGATCGACCGTCGAACGTGCCCACCGTGGCTGCACCCGAGTCGGTCGTGCGGTTTGCATCGGCGCTCGTGGATGCACCCATGTTCGTGGTCAGCTATCTCGAGCCCGGGCAGGGTGAGGCGCGGAGCGCGCGATCGCTGCGCGAGATGGTCGATGCGCACCGGCGCGGCGTGCTGCGCGCGGGGGGTTACGAGCGCGAGCTGCGCCCCGGCCTCGTGTATCTGGCCTCGACCGATCCGCTGTCGCTCGCGCTCTTCCGCAGGCTCACGCTGCCCGTCGCACCGCCGCCTCCCGTCGATGCCGCGCGCCCGACGGGATCGCGACCCATGCCGCGGGTGGCGCGCGAGCGGCTCCTCGAATCGCCCGAGATCCCCGGCATCCCCGCGCTCGCGCGCGCGCTCGCCATGTTGGAGCGCATCGATGGAGCCGTGTCCGCCGCGGCGGGCCTCGCGCCTTCGATCCTCTCCGCGCACCAAGATCTCTACGGCCCCGACGAGATGGCCCACACCGACGGCACCGGCATCAGTGTGAACCTCGCCTCGGGGCGCATTCGGGCGCTGCTCGAAGCGGTGCTCGCCTCCGACGATCCCGCGGCCTTCGGCGCGCTCGTCGATCTGGTGCTCCACGAGAAGGCGCACGTCGCGCTCGCGAGCTTCGTGCCGCGCTCGTGCGCCGAGCACGGGGCCAGCTTCTATCGCAAGAAGGAGCAGCTCCGGCGCCGCCTCCTCGAAGCCATCGGCGATGGTGCCGTCCCCGATCCCATCCGCGATCTCGCCGCCATCCGCGAAGGCCTCGACGCCGTCACGCTGCCCGATCCGAGCGTCATGTCGGCCGCCTTCAATCCCACCCCGCTCGCCGCGTGACGGCGCGCACTCCGCGCTGCCCGAGATCGCCCGCCCGAATGCCATCGACCCCGGCGAAGAGCGCCGGGGCGATGCTCGATGCACGCGCGATCCTCGGTTGAGCCCGGCATCCGGAGAAGCGTGCTAGATAGCGGCCCATGACGGTGTTGGAGGTCGCGAACCTCTCTTTCGGCTACGGGGCCAACCAGCTTTTCCAGGGGATCACGTTCTCCCTCGAAGCAGGCCAGCGCGCGTCGTTGGTCGCGCCCAACGGCGCTGGCAAAAGCACCTTGCTGCGCTTGATCGGCCGTGAGCTCACGCCCGATGCCGGCAATGTGGTCGTGCGCCGCGGCGCTCGCGTCGCCTATGCGCGCCAGTCGCACGAGCTGCCGCCCGAGGGCACCGTGCTCGACGCGTTCCTCAGCGCCTTCGCCGAGATCCTCGCGCTCCGGCACACGCTGGGCGAAGCGCAGCACGCCGCCGCGAGCGGCACCGACGCCGCGCTCGCGCACCTCGCGACGGTGATGGATCAATATCACCTGAAGGGCGGGGACGAGCTCGAGCGCCGCGTCACCATCATCGCCGAGCACCTCGGCTTCGGGCCCGCCGACATGGAGCGCCCGCTCGCGAGCCTCTCCGGCGGTGAGCGCGGCCGTCTCCACCTCGGCGTCGCGCTCGCGCAGGATCCCGATCTCCTCCTCCTCGACGAGCCCACGAACCACCTCGATCTCGACACCATCGCTTGGCTCGAAGGCCACCTCTCCGGCCTGCGCAGCGCCATGTTGATCGTGTCCCACGATCGCGCCTTCCTCGACAACACCAGCAACATCACGATGGAGCTCGGGCGGCGCAGCTTCCGATCGTATCCGCTCAAGTACTCCGATTACGCCGTCGCGCGCGAAGCCGATTTGGAGCGCGAGCGCGAGCTGGTCGAGCGGCAGCAGGACATGGTCGCCAAGACCGAAGAGTTCATCCGCAAGAACATCGCCGGGCAGAAGACGAAGCAGGCTCAGAGCCGCCGCAAGATGCTCGAGAAGATGGAGATGCTCGATCGGCCCGAGGACATCTGGGCCGTCGCCGAGAAGGTCGCCTTCCGCTTCGCGCCCGCGCCGCGCAGCGGTGACATCGTGCTCGAGTGCTCGGGCCTCGGCGCCTCACGCGGTGGCCGCGAGCTCTTCTCCGGCGTCGACCTCTTGGTGCGCCGCGGCGAGCGCCTCGGCATCGTCGGGCCCAATGGATCGGGCAAGTCCACGCTGCTCAAGCTGCTCGCCGGCCATGGCGCGCCCGACGACGACGGCAGCGTCCGGCGCGGCACCAACCTGGCGCAGGGCTACTTCGATCAGCACCTCGGCTCGCTCGATCCGCAGAAGAGCGCGGTCGACGAGATCCGCAGCGTCCGCGCCGATCTCAACGTCGACGCCACCCGCCAATACCTCGCGCGCTTCCGCTTCTACGGCGACGATCCGCTCCGCCGCGTGCAAGGCTTCTCCGGCGGCGAGCGCAGTCGCCTCGCGCTCGCCAAGCTCCTCTTGGAGCCGCGCAACCTGATCTTCCTCGACGAGCCGACCAATCACCTCGACATCCCGGCCGCCGAGATCTTGGAAGAGGCGCTCTCCTCCTTCGAGGGCACCGTGGTCCTCGTCTCGCACGATCGCCGCTTCCTCGAGGGCGTGACCACGCGCATCGTCCACGTGCGCGACGGTCACGTCGACGTCTATCCCGGCGGCTTCCGCGACTACGAAGAGACGCTCGCGCGCCGAGCCGCCGCGGCAGACGCCGCTGCGAAGGAAGCTCGCGACGCGAGAGATGCGCGCGAAGCGAAGGAGGCCCGCAAGGCCGCTGCCGCCGAGACCGCCGGCGAGGCTACGGGCAAGGCGCGCGCGGTGAAGCGCAGCGTCTCCACGCGTCCTCAGGCGGGCGCTGCGGCCGACATGGATCCGGAGGCCAAGCGGCGCGCCTTCGAGGCCGAGAAGGCCGCGGCCCGCGCGCTCGAGCGCAAGAAGAAGCGCGTGAAGGAGCTCGAGACCGAGATCGCCTCCGGCGAGGCCGAGCTCTCGCGCCGTCGTGAAGAGCTGAAGAACGATCCCGGCGGCGACTGGGCCAAGCTCGCGGACCTCGCCAAGCAGGAGCAGGCGTTGACGAAGCGCGTGGACGCGGCCATGACGGAGTGGATGGCCCTCTCCGAAGAGCTCGCTGGAGGTGAGGCGTGAAGCGCCGCGTGATCGTCGGTCTGGTGGCGATCGCCCTCGCTGCATCGGCGTGCGGGAAGAAGCGCACCGACGATGGCACGGTCCCCGTCGCCGAGGGCGTGCTCGCGCCGCTCACCATTCGCGACGACACGCCCGATCTGATGCTCACGTGGATCGACGAGAAGGGCGACACCCACGTCGTCCTGCACCCGCCCGAGGTCCCCGCCGCGGGGCGATCGCTGGTCCGCGTGGTCGTCGCCGATCGCGAGGACGGCACCCGCGATCTCTTCTACATCGCCGACCTGACGAAGAGGTCCGACGATGGCTCCTACGCCACGCACGCCATGCGGCGCCGCGCCTGGGAGGACGAGATCGAGCAGCGTCGCTCGGCCTACCTCGCCAAGGTCGCGCCCCCGCGCCCTCCTTCGAGCGGCTCCTCCGCGCCCAACCAGCCGCCGCCTCCCGCCGCGGATCGCAACGCGTACACCGTGATCATCTACGGTGCCTCGTGGTGCGGCCCCTGCCATCAAGCCGCCGACTATCTGAAATCGAAGGGCATCCCCTTCGTGATGAAGGACATCGACGAAACACCGGGCGCCGCCGCCGAAATGCGGGACAAGCTCACCCGCGCCGGCCGCCACGGCGGGAGCATCCCCGTCATCGACGTGCGCGGCCAAATCCTCGTCGGCTACAGCCCTCAATCCCTCGACGCGGCGCTCGCCAAAGCCGGCGCCGGGACGATGCTTTGAGCTCAAACGATCCTCCGCCGGCGTCATCGGCCGAGTGCTGGAATGACGTCGCGCGGCGCGATGATGGTTTGAGCACCAACGATTCCCATCACCGCACGGCGCCGGCACTCGGAGGATGGTTTGAGCACCAATGATTCTCATCGGTGCGACCGCCGTTGGAATGATGGTTTGAGCACCAACGATTCAGCCGTCGATGATTTGAGCACCAACGATTCGGCGAACGATGGTTTGAGCACCAACGATGGGCCGTCTGCCGCCGGCGGCGTCGAGACGAAGCTTGCGTCGCCGTCGTTTGGCGAGCGTCACGAAGATGCTTGGAACACTCGCGATCACTCGATCACGCGCAGCTTCTTCCGCGCGATGATCATGTTCGGGCCTCCGCTCGACTCCGTGTAGACCCGCACCTCGTTGGCGCCGACCTTCGTCGCCGTGAGCCGCATGCTCTGGATGCCGGAGGGGACGGGGATGCGCCCCGTCTGATCGGTGTTGGACGCGTCCTCCGGCTGGATGGCGATCCAGTAGTGTTTGCCGCCTTCGTCGTTGAGCTTGTCGAAGGTGACCTCGATGGTCTGGCCCACCACGGTCCGATCGCGATCGATCGAGAAGCTGACCTCGGATCCCCAATCGCCCTTCACCAGATCGCAACCGGCGATGACCGACAGCGCGGCGCCGAAGATCAGAGCTCTGTCGCGGGCCCCTCGTGTGCCGATCGTCATTCCTCGACGGTATCAGAAAGCGCCGCGAGCCGGCGATGTGGAGGTCTGCCGGCTCTTCGTCGCGCGTCGCTGGATGCTATGCGCGCTTCCCCTCACGACGCGGGAGCGCGCCGTAGAGGACGATGTTCGCAAGGCGCTCGAGGAATGTTTCGGTCACCGCGTCGGCCATGAGGAAGAGCTTGTGATGGATGGCGCCGATGAAAGCATCGATGAGCTCGATGTGGTCGACGCCGGCCGCGAGCTCGCCCCGCTCCACCGCCGCGGCGAGCACGGCCTTGGGGAGGGCCTCGTGCCGCTGGCGCATGGCCTTCTTGATCTCGATGACCTCGGGATCGAGGCTCTCCGCGTGCAGCATCCGGAAGATGCTCTGCCCCTGACAGTCGCCCGAGAATCTCACCATGCTGCGTCCGAGCGCGAGGAGATCGCCGCGCAGCGAGCCCGTCTCGGGGAGGACGAGCACGTCCTGCGTGAGCGACGAGAGCGCGTCGCGCACGAGCCCCGACTTCTCGGGCCAGCGGCGATACACGGTCGTCTTGTTGACGCCGGCGGCGAGCGCCACATCTTCCATGCGCAGCGCGCGATAGCCGCATCGGCCGAGCTCCTCCAGCGTGGCGGCGAGCACGCGCTGCACGACGGGCTCACCGCGGACGAGCTCGCGTCGCGCCCGCCGCTTGGCGGGCGCCTTGGTCCTGGCCTTGGTGCGCGGTTCTTCGATCATCCGGCCTCGCGAGAACATAGCTCAGTTACTGCGTCTTCTTGACGCACTTCGCATTGTTAATCTTGCCCATACAAATCTTATCTCAACTTTTTGTTGCGATCGGGTAAGAAGGGATTTACACCTCATCGCAACTAGCTGTGGCGATGTGTCTGCGGCGTCCCACAGGCACATTTGGCTTGAAGAGAATGCCTTGCGCGACGCCTTTCCCCGCGCTGGCCATCGTGTGTTCGGCGCTCGAACGCCGCATCTCGCCGACCGGAGGAGCCCTTGAAGAGTCTGTTGTTCCGTCCCTCGCGTGCGACTGTCGTCATCGCGCTCGCGGCGGCGCTTGCTGGTTGCAAGAAGAGCCAGGCCGCGCCCGCGGAGCGCGCGACCGAGGCAATCGACGTGGAGACGACGGAGGTGCGCGCGCAGCCCATGCCGCGATCGCTCCGGGTCACCGGCTCGCTGCGTGGCAAGCAGCAGACGGATCTCGCCGCCAACGCCGTGGGGCGCGTGCTGAAGACGTTCGTCGAGCGCGGTACCGAGGTGAAGCAGGGCGACCTGCTCGCCACCCTCGACATCCGCGGCGCCTCTCTGACCGCAGCCGAAGCGCGGGCCAACGCCGCCCTCGCGCGCGCCAACGCCGAGACGGCCAAGCGCGAATGCGAGCGCTACCAGAAGCTCCTGCAGACGGGCGCGGTCTCGCCCGCCGAGTACGATCGCATGAGCGACTCGTGCCGCAACGCGCCCCTCTCGATCGAGGCGGCGCAGGCGCGGGCCAATGCCGCGTCGCTCGTGGTCGGTGACGGATCGATCCGCGCGCCGTTCAACGGCGTCATCATCGAGCGCTACGTCGACGAAGGCGAGTACGTGCGCGCCGACAGCAAGGTCGTCACGCTCGTCCAGCTCGACGCCCTCCGCCTGGAGCTGACCGTCCCCGAGCAGAATCTCTCATCGCTCAAGGACGGCGGTCCCCTGACGTTCACCGTGCCTGCCTACCCGGATCGCGAGTTCACCGGCACCGTGCGCTTCATCAGCGCCGCCGTGCGCGAGACGACGCGCGACCTCGTCGCCGAGGCCGTGGTCGACAACCCCGATCGCGCCCTGCGCCCCGGCATGTTCGCGACCGTGGCGCTCATGACGGGCGAGGTGCCCGCGCCCGTGGTGCCGAAGTCGGCGCTCGTTACGAAGGAGGGCCTGGTGCACGTCTTCGCCGTCGTGAACCAGCGCATCGAAGAGCGCGTCGTCCAGCTCGGCGCCACGAAGGGCGACGTCGTCGCCGTCACGCGCGGCCTCGCCACCGGCGACCGCATCATCACGAAGCCTGCCCCCACGATGCAGAACGGCCAAGCCGTCCGCTGAGGTGTCGCCATGCAATGGCTCGCGCAGATTTGCGTAAGGCGCCCCGTCTTCGCGACGGTGCTCATGCTCCTCATCGTCGTGCTCGGCATCGCCGGCTACACGAAGCTCGGTCTCGATCAGTTCCCCAACGTCGACTTCCCCGTCATCGTCATCACGACCCGCCTCGACGGCGCCGCGCCCGAGGAGGTCGAGACCGACATCACCGACAAGATCGAAGGCGCGGTCAACACCATCAGCGGCATCGACGATCTCCGCTCCACGTCGAGCCAGGGCGTCTCGTCGATCATCATCCAGTTCACGCTGGAGAAGGACGTCAACGTCGCCGCGCAGGAGGTGCGTGACAAGATCAACATCATCTCCCCCGAGCTGCCGAAGGGCATCGATCAGCCCATCGTCAGCAAGGTCGACCCCGGCGCCGTCCCCGTCCTCCTCGTGGCCGTGCGATCCGACAAGCCCATCCGCGAGGTCAGCGAGATCGCCGACAAGACGGTGCGCCGGCAGATCGAGAGCATCTACGGCGTCGGCCAGGTGAGCGTCATCGGCGCCCAGAACCGCCAGCTCAACATCTGGATCGATCCCATCGCCCTCCGCGCCTACGGGCTCACCGTCGCCGAGGTGCAGCGCGCCGTCGCGGCCCAGAACCTGACCACGCCGGGCGGCAACCTGGAGACCGGCCCCGAGAACCTCACGCTTCGCGTCGTCGGCCGCGTGCAGTCGCCCGAGGCCCTCGGCCGCGTCGTCATCCGCGAGCGCGCGGGCCACGCCATCCGCCTCGAGGACGTCGCGCGCGTCGAAGACGGCCGCGCCGAGGAGAAGACGTACGCGCAGGTCGACCACGATCGCGCCGTCCTCCTCTCCATCGTCAAGCAGTCGGGCCAGAACACGGTCTCCGTCGTCGACTCGGTGAAGAAGCGCCTCGACGGCATCCAGAAGAACCTGCCGGCAGGGACGAAGCTCGAGATCGTGCGCGACAACTCGGAGGTCATCCGCACCGGCATCGGCGCGGTGAAGGAGCACCTCATCCTCGGCGCCGGCCTGGCCGCGCTCGTCGTGCTCGTGTTCCTCGGCAACTTCCGCAGCACCGTGATCGCCGCGCTCGCCATCCCGATCTCCATCATCGGGACGTTCGCGGTCATGTGGATCGCCGGCTTCACCCTCAACTTCCTCACGCTCCTCGCGCTGGCCCTGGCGGTCGGCATCGTGATCGACGACGCCATCGTCGTCATCGAGAACATCGTCCGCTTCATCGACGAGAAGGGGATGAAGCCCTTCCCCGCCGCCGTCCTGGCGACGCGCGAGATCGGCCTCGCGGTCCTCGCGACCACGCTCTCGCTCATGGCGGTGTTCATCCCGGTGTCGTTCATGCCCGGCATCGCAGGCCGCTTCCTCCGCAGCTTCGGCCTCACCATGGCCTTCGCCATCGGCGTGTCGCTCATCGTGAGCTTCACCCTCACGCCGTCCTTGGCCGCGCGCTGGCTCTCGGGGCACGCGCACGCGCACGGGCCGGATGGGAAGAAGGGCATCCTCGAGCGCGTCGTCGACACGTTCTACAAGCCCATCGAGCGCCTCTACATGGTCGTGCTCGGCTGGGTGATGCAGCACCGCTGGGTGATGGTGGTCACCTGCGCCGTCGTGCTCGGATCGTGCGGCCCCATCGCCAAGCGCCTCCCCGGCGGCTTCCTCCCGGTGGACGACATCGCCCAGTTCCAGGTCACCATCCGCACCGCGGAGGGCACGAGCATCACCTCGACGCGCCTCGCCGCCGAGCGCATCGCCGACGACATCCGCCGGCTCCCGGGCGTGAAGCAGACGCTCATGACCGTGGGCGAGGGTGATCTCCAGAGCACGAACGTCGCCAAGGTCTACGCCATGCTCGTCAATCCCGAGGACCGCAAGGAGAGCCAGGCGGAGATCATGCAGCGGACCCGCAACGAGATCCTCGCCAAGTTGCCGCCGGAGCTGCGCGTCACCGCGGGCGAGGTGGCCGCCTTCTCCGTCGGCGCGGCCGCGACGCAGAACATCCAGCTCGCCATCCGCGGTCCGGATCTCGCGCAGCTCGGCGTCTACGCCAAGCGCATCACCGCCGAGCTCCGCAAGGTGCCGGGCGCCGTCGACATCGACAACTCCTTCGTCGAGGGCAAGCCCGAGCTGCGCGTCGGCATCGAGCGCGATCGCGCGGCGACGCTCGGCGTCCAGGTCGCGGACGTAGCCAGCACGCTCCAGCTCCTCGTCGGCGGGTTCAAGGTCTCGTCCTACGGTGAAGGCGGCGAGGAGTACGACATTCGTCTTCGCGCCGATCAGCGCTTCCGCACCGACGCCGAGACGCTCGCGCTCGTCGACGTGCCCTCGACGAAGTTCGGCGCCATCCCGCTCACGAGCGTGGTCGAGTCCAAGCCCGACGCGGGGCCGGCGCAGATCGATCGTCTCGGTCGCGTCCGTCAGATCACGATCATGACGAACCCGGCGCCGGGCTTCGGCGAGAGCGCCGTTCAGGCATCGCTCGAGAAGATCATCGCCGACCAGCACCTGCCCGCGGGCTACTCGGTGCAAGCCGTCGGCCGCTCGAGGAACACCGCCGACACGGCCGTGGGCTTCCTCATGGTCATCGGCCTGGCCTTCGTCTTCATGTACCTGATCCTCGCGGCGCAGTTCGAGTCGTGGCTCCACCCGATCACGATCCTCCTGTCGCTGCCGCTCACGGTGCCGTTCGCGCTGCTCTCGCTGCTCATCTTCCACCAGACGCTGAACATGTTCTCGGCGCTCGGGCTCCTGGTGCTCTTCGGCGTCGTGAAGAAGAACGCCATCTTGCAGATCGATCACACGAACCACCTGCGCGCGCAGGGCAAGCCGCGGCTCGAGGCCATCCTCGAGGCCAACAAGGATCGTCTGCGTCCCATCCTCATGACGACGATCGCGTTCGTCGCCGGCATGATCCCGCTGGTCAACTCGCACGGCATCGGGTCCGGCCAGAACCGCACGATGGGCTCGATCGTGCTCGGTGGGCAGAGCCTCTCGCTCATCCTCACCCTGCTCGCGGTGCCCGTCGCTTACTCGCTCTTCGACGATGCTTCGAATTGGTTCAAGCGCACCTTCGGCAAGAAGGGGGACGTGGATCGGGGCGAGGCCGAGCTGGATGCACTGCTCGGCGAGTCGCACGAAGCCGCTGCTGCGGAGGAGTGAATCGTCATGACCATCTCCGATACGACCTCGCTCGCTCGCTATCGTTCGGACATCGCCCGCCGCGCGCCGCTCACGCCCGAGCTCGAGCAGGATCTCGCGCGGCGCTGCCAGGGCGGTGATCAGGAGGCCGCGCGCCGCTTGATCGAAGGGTGCCTGGGCGCGGTGCTGCGCGTGGCCGTGGAGTACCGGCGCTGGGGCCTGCCCATCGAGGACCTGGTGCAGGAGGGCAACGTCGGACTGCTCAAGGCCGTGGCGCGCTTCGATCCGAGCCACGGCGTGCGCCTCGCGCACTACGCGCAGTACTGGATCCGAGCCGAGATCCGCGAGTACGTGGCCCGCCACTACCGCATCGTCCGGCTCGGATCGTCGAAGGGCGAGCGCCGTGCGCTGCGGCTCTTTCGCAAGACGCGGGAGCAGCGGCCGGAGGTCCTCGCCGAGATGAGCGGCCTTCCGACGGAGCGCGTGCTCGAGCTGCTCCCGCTGCTCATGCAGGGCGACGCGCGCCTCACGCCCAGCGACGATGGGCAGAACCCGCTCGAGCGCATGGCCGATCGCGTCGCCAGCGCCGAGGACGCCTTCCGCGAGGCCGAGGAGCGGGCGCGCGTGCGCGGCGCGGTCGCCAAGGCGGTCTCCGGTCTCTCGGAGCGCGAGCAGGACATCGTGCGTCGCCGTCTCCTCTCCGAGGATCCGGAGACGCTCGAGCAGCTCAGCGTGACGTGGGGCGTGAGCCGCGAGCGCGTCCGTCAGATCGAAGAGCGCGCCAAGACGCGGATGCGCGCGCAGCTCGCCGATCTGGTGCACGAGACGGGCTACGCGCTCGGCGCCTGATCCTTCGCGCCGCGCGCACCCCATGCGCGCGGCGCGTCTCTTTGCGCCACGAATTCAGCCGAAATGCAGTGTTGGGAAAGGCCGCGCGGCAAGGCGCCGGCGGCGCGCGGTGGCCCGTGGATCGAGCCTCCGCGTGAGGCTCAGACCCTGAGGCCCGGCGCCGGGAAGCGAGCGCAGAGCTCCTTCACCGCGCCCGCGATGTTCGTGAGCCGCGCCTCGTCCGTCATGTTCTCGGCGACCTCGTCCATCCACCCGGCGAGCGTCGCCATCTCGGCGGTGCCCATGCCGCGCGACGTGAGCGCCGCGGTGCCCACGCGGAGGCCCGACGGATCGAAGGGCTTGCGCGGATCGAACGGGATCGAGTTGTAGTTCGCCACGATCCCGGCCCGCTCCAGCGCCTGCGCGTACGGCTTGCCGGGCACGTTCTTGGGCGTCATGTCGATGAGGAGCAGGTGGTTGTCCGTGCCGCCGGTGATGAGCCGGAAGCCGCGCGCCGCGAGGCCTTCGCCGAGCGCCTTCGCGTTGGCCACGACCGCCGCCGCATAGTCCTTGAACGACGGCGCCGACGCCTCCTTCGCGGCCACCGCGATGGCCGCGGTGGTGTGATCGTGCGGGCCGCCCTGGAGGCCGGGGAACACCGCGCGATCGATGGCCGCCGCGTGCTGCGCCTTGCACATGATCGCGGCGCCGCGCGGGCCACGCAGCGTCTTGTGCGTGGTGGTCGTCACCACGTCGGCGATCCCGATCGGCGACGCGTGCGCGCCGCCCGCCACGAGCCCGGCGATGTGCGAGATGTCCGCCGCCAGGATGGCGCCGACCTCGTCCGCGATCGCGCGGAACGCCGCGAAGTCGATGGCCCGCGGGTACGCGGTGGTGCCGCACCAGAGGAGCTTCGGCTTGTGCTGCACCGCGAGCGCGCGCACCTGATCCATGTCGATGCGGTGATCGCTCTCGCGCACGCCGTACGCGACCGAGTTGAAGAACTTGCCCGTGATGCTGACGTTCCACCCGTGGGTCAGGTGGCCGCCCGACGGCAGCCCGAGGCCCATGATGGTCTCGCCCGGCTTCACGAACGCGAGGTAAACCGCGAGGTTCGCCGGGCTGCCCGAGTAGGGCTGCACGTTCACGTGCTCGGCGCCGAAGAGCTTGACGAGGCGGCTCTTGGCGAGCTCCTCCACCACGTCGACGTGGCGCTGCCCTTCGTAGTAGCGCTTGTTCGGGTACCCCTCGGAGTACTTGTTGGTGAGCACCGACCCGGTCGCCTCCAGCACCGCGCGCGAGGTATAGTTCTCGCTGGCGATGAGGCGGAGCGTGTCGGCCTCGTAGCGCTCCTCGGCATCGATGAGCGCGGCAATCTCGGGATCGACCTCGGCGAGCGGCGCCCGCCCCGGAGCCTTGCTCGTCGTCATCACGCCACCTCGAAATCGGCGCGCGAGAGCAGATCCGCGACACGCCACAGGAAGGAGTTGGCCAGCACGCCGTCGATGATGCGGTGGTCGTACGAGAGCGCCATGTACATGACGGGATGGATGGCGATCGAGTCCTCGCCGTCGCGCGTGACGACCACGGGGCGCTTCTTGATCTCGCCCATGCGCAGGATGCCCACGTTCGGTTGAGAGATGATCGCCGCGCCGAAGAGGTTGCCCTTCTGTCCGGGGTTCGAGACCGTGAACGTGGTGTTGGCCAGATCGTCCGCGGTGATCTTCCCGTTCCGCGCGCGCGTCGCGAGCTCGTCGATGTTGGCCGCGATGCCGCGCAGCGAGAGCTGGTCCGCGTGCTTGATGCTCGGGACGATCAGGCCCCCGGGCGTGTCCACCGCGATGCCGAGGTTCACGTCGCGGAGCCGCACGTACGAGCCCTCGAGCACGCGCGCGTTGACCTCCGGGTGCTCGCGCAGCGCGCGCACGGTGGCGGCGCAGATGAAGGCCAGGAACGTGAGCGGCACGCCCGCCTTCTTGAAGCGATCCTTGTGCTCGTCGCGCAGCTTGCTGGTCGCGTAGAGATCGACCTCGGCCACCGTCACCACGTGCGGCGACGTGACCTTCGAGTAGACCATGTGATCGGCCGTGATCCGGCGGCGGCGGTTGAACGGCACCACCTCGTCACCGGGCTTCGGCACGTAGGCCGGCACCTTGTACGCGCCGTAGCCGACGCCGGGGATCGGCGGAACGAAGCCGCCGCCCGCTTGGATGAGCTGCGAGAGCTCGGCCGCAGGCGTCGGCGCAGCGACGGGCGCCGCCGGAGCGGGCGCGAGCGCCACGCTCGGCGCCGGCGACTGACCGAGCGCGTGCACCACGTCGTCGTGCGTCACGCGGCCGTGCGCGCCGCTCGGCTGCACCTTGTTGATGTCCACGCCCATCTCGCGCGCGAGCTTGCGCGTCGACGGCGACGACAGCGCCTGCGTGGCCGGCTCGTTGTTGCCAGCGGCGCGCGCGGCCGGCGCAGCAGCAGCAGCGGGGGCTGCAGCCGGCGCGGGCGCGGCCTTGGCAGCGGGCTTCTGCGCGGTCTCGTCGATCTGGCAGAGCAAGCCCTGCTTCGGCACCACGCTCCCGGCGGGCGCGGCGATCTTGGTCACCACGCCGTTCGCGGGCGCGTGCACCTCGGTATCGGCCTTGTCCGTGGCCACCTCGAGCAGCACCTGATCCCGCGTGACGAAGTCGCCCTCGTTGACGAGCCACTTGGTGATGGTGCCCTCGGCGACGCTCTCGCCGAGCTGCGGCATGACGACGTCGATCATCGGTTCTCTCTCGCTCCTGCTGGTCGGTCGGGGCCCTATACGCCGTGCTTCCGTGGACGGCAACGATGCGCGCGGCCTCGCGGCCGCTTGCCCGGCTATCGCGACCGTCGGTCCGGGCACCAGCCGGCCTCGATAGGGCCTCGGATCGCCGCGAACAAGCGGTCATGCGCGGCAACGCGGGCCGTGCCACGCACACAGGGACCCAGGCGATCGCAGATCACCCTTTTCCGCGTGCACGGTGTTCAGGAGCGTACGGAGGCATCGACGCCGATGCCTCCGGCGTGATGCGTCAGCTCCCCGCGATCGTCATCGCGGACACGCGCAGCGTGGGCGACGCCGTCGCCGTGCGCTGATCGAGATCGTCCCCGACCGCGTCGATGCGCTGCCACAGCTCGTCCACGTTGAGCGAGATCGTGATCTCGCTGACCGGGAACGCGAGCTTGCCGTCCTCGATCCAGAACCCCGAAGCGCCGCGCGAGAAATCGCCCGTCACCGCGTTGAACCCGAAGCCCATCATGTCGGTCACGTAGAGGCCGCGCTTCGTCGACGCGACGATGTCCGCAGCCTTCGTGCTCGTGGGCAGCAGCAGGAAGTTGCTCGTCGACGGACCAACGCCGCCGCCGCTCCCGCGCGAGCCGTTCCCCGTCGACGCGCGGCCCAGCTTGCGCGCGCTGTAGCTGTCGCAGAGGTACGTCCGCAGGATCCCGTTCTCCACCACCAAGTTCTTCCGCGCCGCGAGCCCTTCGCCGTCGAAGGGACGCGATCCGGGCGCCCGCGGGATCAGCGGATCGTCCACGATCGTCACCAGATCGCTGGCCACGCGCGTCCCCTCGCGCCCCACGAGGTAGCTCGACTTTCGCCAGATGGCGCCGCCCGAGATGCAGCCCGCCATCATCCCGAGGATGGCGCGCGCCGCGTCCGGATCGAACACCACCGGCGCTTCGCACGTCGGCACCTTGCGCGCGCCCAGCTTGCGCAGCGTGCGCCGCGCGGCCTCCTGCCCGACCTCTTCGGGCGAGCTCAGATCCGCGAGGAACCGCTTCGCCGACCAGTGGAACCCGCGCCGCTTCTTGCCGCCTTCATCATCGGCCACCGGCGTCACCACGAGCGATCCATACGAGCCCGCATACCCGCCGCGGAACCCGCCCGAGAGCACCAGCGCGAACGCGCCCGCCGTGCGCGAGAACGTGGCTCCATCGCTGTTCGTGATCCGCGGATCGACCGAGCGCGCCGCCTTCTCACCGCGCGTCGCCAGCGCGATGGCTTCGGCTGCCGTGATCGCGCCGCTCGACGGATCGTACAGATCCAGCTCGGGCAGCGCGCCCTTCGCGATCAGCGCCGGATCCGCCGGCCCCGCGAACGGATCCTCCTGCGAGATCTCCACGAGCTCGAGCGCGTCCGCGACGAACCGCTCGATCCCACGCGGCGTCAGATCCGACGTCGACGTGAGCGCCACCCGCTTGTCCTTGATCACGCGCATCCCGAGCCCGCGGTGCGCGGCCTCTTGCACGAGCTCCGGCTCGCCGAGGCGCACCTTCGTCGAGAGCTCCGAGCCCGATCGCGCGATGGCCTCCGCCACGTCCGCGCCGCCCTTGCGAGCGCGCTCGACCACGTCGGCCGCGAGGTCCATCAGAGCCTGGATTTCGGTGTCCATGCGGGTGTCAGCCATCGCGCGACAGGTTGGTGGACCCGCCGCGGCGGCGCAACGGCAAGCTTCTTGGAGCACCCCCGCGCGAAGTGGTTGCCTTTACCTCCGAAATGGCTAATCTCCGCGCCCCCGAATCGCTTGGCGGCCGAGCCGCCCCGGTCGTCGCTCCCGACCGGCCCGAGGGAAGCGAAGAGGCCGCGCTTCTGCGGACCAAGCACACCATCGAATCACGGAGCGAGAGGCAATCGCGAACATGAACCAGAACCCCGGGATCATCGGCAAGAAGATCGGGATGACCCAGATCTTCGACGACAAGGGCGAGGTCCTTCGTTGCACCGTCGTGCAGGCGGGCTGCGTCGTCGTCGGCAAGCGCACCGTCGAGAAGGACGGCTACAGCGCCCTCATCGTCGGTCTCGGCGAGCGTCGTGAGAAGCTGGCGAACAAGCCCCTCCTCGGCGCCTACAAGAAGATCAGCCAGACCCCGAAGCGCTGGGTCCGCGAGCTTCGCTCCTCCGAGGAGTACGTGGCGAAGTTCGAGATCGGCCAGAAGATCGCCATCGACGAGGTGTTCTCGGTCGGCCAGTTCGTCGACGCCCAGGGCATCACCCGCGGCCGTGGCTTCAGCGGCGTCGTCCGCCGGTGGAGCTTCGCCGGCGCCGTGCAGACGCACGGTACCCACGAGTATCGCCGTCACGGCGGCTCGATCGGTACGAACATGACCCCCGGCCGCACGCTCCCGGGCCTCAAGATGCCGGGCCAGTACGGCAACGAGACGGTCACCTCGCACAACCTCAAGATCGCCAAGCTGCTCGTCGAGGACGACCTCGTCCTCATCGAGGGCGCCGTCCCCGGCCCCAAGAACCAGCTCGTCACGATCCGCGGCGCCATCAAGAAGAAGAACGGCGGCAAGAAGGCGTGATCCCGATGGGGCCGCTCGCGGCCTCATCCGCAGATCTCCTCGCAGCGCGCGCGTCGATCTCGCATCGTCGCGCGCGTTTGCTTGTTAACCGCTCGCCTCACGCAGCGCCGATCGCGCATCATCATCCCAGGCCGTGAGCAACAAGCCCAAGAACCCGTACAAGCGTCCCGACGCCTTCACCAAGGCCGCCAAGGCCCAGGGCTATCCGGCGCGCAGCGTCTTCAAGCTCGAAGAGATCGACCGCCGCGTCCGCCTCCTCAGGCAGGGCCAGCGCGTCCTCGATCTCGGCGCCGCCCCCGGCTCGTGGTCGATGTACGCCGCCCAGAAGATCGGCGGCGCCGGCAAGCTCCTCGCCATCGACCTCACGGACATCACCGTCTCGCTCGGCCCCAACGCGCGCTTCACGCGCGGCGACGCGCTCTCGCTCGCCAACGACGACCTCGCGCTCTTCGCGCCCTACGACGTCGTGCTCTCCGACATGGCCCCGTCGACGACCGGCAGCAAGCTCGCCGATCAAGCTCGCAGCTTCGAGCTCTTCATGCGCGCGCTCGCGGTCGCCGACGCGCTCTGTGCCGAGGGCGGCTCCTTCGTCGGCAAGATCTTCATGAGCGAAGACTTCGTGAAGGCGCGCGACGGTCTCCGCGCCGTCTTCGGCGAGGTGCGCACCATCAAGCCCGAAGGCACGCGCAGCAACAGCGTCGAGGTCTTCCTCATCGGCCAGAAGCGCAAGCCGAAGCCCGCTGCCTGACACGAAGCCCGCTGCCTGACACGATATCGATTGTCGAGATGGGTACGGGGACGTGGACTCGAACCACGATCAAGGGATTCAGAATCCCTCGTCCTACCTTTGAACGATCCCCGTAGAACACTGGATCACGCGATGTGTGATCTGGAGAGATAGCCGCCGATCGGATTCGAACCGATACGCGCCCGCTTACAAGACGGGTGGCTCGCCACGAGCTCCAGCGGCATGCACGTGCGTCGTCGAGACGGCTCGATATGATCGAACCGTCGGCGGAAGCCGGGTGAGTCGAACACCATGCCCCGGGGGGCACGCTCCGATTAGCAGTCGGGCTCGGCACCACTGCCGATTCAGCTTCCATGGATTCAATCAGCGGAAGTTGGAGGTCCCGACCCCCACACCTTGCGGTGCGCACTCTCTTCGAAAGAGGCTCGGCCCCCGGCCGATTCACCTTCCAAACACGGATTCAGCAGCGGAAAGCGGAGGTCCCGATCCCCACACCTCGCGGTGCGCACTCTTTTCGAAAGAGGCTCGGCCCCTGGCCGATTCACTTTCCAAACACGGATTCACAGCGGAGAGCAGAGGAGTCGAACCTCGCGCGGTCGCGCCCTCCGTTTTCAAGACGGCGTCGGATCCACATCCGAAATGCTCTCCAATCAACAGCGGAAGACGGAGGTGCCGACCCCCACACCCGAAGGTGCGCGCTGTGTTCCAAACAGGCTCGGCTCCCAGCCGATTCGTCTTCCAGAGACTCGCACTCTCCTCTCCTCGATGAAGAGAGGAGGGCGCGAGGTGTCATTCACGCAGCCAATCCCGTAGAAGCAACGTCAGGCCTTCCCGGGACTAGAACGCGCAGTAAGGCGACCACGCGTCCGGGATCCGCTTCGGGTCTCGCGGAATCACCGTGCCCATGGGCAGGGCCTTCGGCTTCACCGGCGCGCGGAGCAGCTTCATGCCTGCTTGGTCCGGCGTGCGGCCGCGCTTCTTCGCGTTGCACTCGTAGCAAGAAGTCACGATGTTGTCCCAGACCGTCTTTCCACCCTGCACGCGCGGAATCACGTGGTCGTAATTCAGCTCGTGCACCGGCCGCTTCGTTCCGCAGTACTGGCAGCGGAAGTCGTCGCGGGCGAACACGTTGATGCGCGAGAACTTCACGCCGCGCTTCATTCCGCCGATGGGGCGCTTCAGCCGCACGACGGCCGGCGCCTTGATGGCGAAGTTGGGAGAGCGGATGTCCTCGTCGTACTCCTCGAGGACCTCCACCTTGCCCAGGAAGCTCATCGTGACAGCGGTCTGCCACGGAATGATCTTGTGCGGCATCATCCACGGGGTCAAAAGCAGGGTTTGCGCGGTCATGGTCTACCTCGTTGCCGGCGGCCGTGAGCCGCTAGCGCCTCTTCTTCTTCATGTTGGTTCTCCCAGGAAAGCAGGAGCTCCTCCCCAAAAGAGAGGGGCTCTAACCTGGTGCTCGGAGAGGGAGTCGAACCCTCAACATTCCGGTTTTGAGGCGGACGCGTCTGCCAATTGCGCCATCCGAGCGATACGGAGTGTCACCGGTGGGACTCGAACCCACACACCCGTGAAGGCACAGGTTCTCAGCCTGTTGCGTATGCCAATTCCGCCACGGTGACATGATGTTTGAAACGACGGTGTCCATGGAGGGAGTCGAACCCTCACGCCCATCCGGGCACGGTGTCTGAGACCGCTGCGTCTGCCATTCCGCCACACGGACATGTTCGAGGGTGCCACCAGTGGGAATCGAACCCACAACCTCGCAAGCGAGGGACAGGTTCTCAGCCTGCCATGTCTGCCAGTTCCATCATGATGGCGTGATGTGCTGCGGTACGGGGCGTGGGAATCGAACCCACCTGATCCGGCTTGTCATACCGGTGCCCTCCCAGAGAGCGAGCCCCGCATTTTCGTATGTTGGTGGGGTAGCCGTGAGTCGAACACGGAACGGTCTGTGTATCAGACAGACCAGGTCACCGTACCGTCCTACCCCGAAAGCATCGTCGTCCGCGCGCCGGGAATCGAACCCGGGGAAGGCGCTTATAAGACGCCCGGACCCGACCAGGATCACGCGCAGAGAGTACCGGTGGAGGGAGTCGAACCCACACTATACCGCTTCTAAGGCGGCTGCCTCCTGCCATTGGGCTACACCGGCATGGTACGGGACCAGGGGATCGAACCCTGCGTAGGCCTGCTTGTGATGCAGGTGCGGTCTCCAGCTCGCTCGTCCCGCGTGGTCTGGGTGGAGGGAATCGAACCCCCGATCTCGGGCTCCCGACGCCCGCGCTTGACCAACATAAGCTTCACCCAGTCGAATCCTTCATATGCTCGCTCACGACCCCGATGCGATCAACCTCAGGCCCGAAGCAGCTCGACGCTTGAGAGATCTCGAGTGGGCCGAGTGGGCGGGGGTAGTGACGTTTCCGGTTGCGACCACCCTCAGGCCCGAAGCGGCGAAACCTGCTTGTCGGCGCGGGTGGATCGCGGGGTGGTGGGGCCCCGACGGCTTTGCCGGCGGGGCGGCGGGGGCGCGTGCCCCCGCCGTGTGACGAATCGCGATGGAGGGAATCGAACCCTCTCGGTCAGCCTTATGAGAGCTGCCCCTCTCCATGAGGACATCGCGGTAGCAGGGGTGGGAATTGCACCCACGGAGACGAGGGTATGAGCCTCGTTTGAGCCTGTCCCTCCCTGCGGTGCCCCAGCCAGGAGTCGAACCTGGATCGTCAAGCTTCGGACGCTTGCGCCTGCTCCGTCAGGACTGGGGCGAACGATGGTGAATCGTGGTCTGGATGGAGGGATTCGAACCCTCAGTCTCCGGCTCCCGAAGCCGGCGCTCTAACCAGGTTGAGCCACACCCAGATGTGCTTTCATGGTGCCCCTGCCAGGAATCGAACCTGGAACGCCCGGCTTCGTAGACCAGCGTTGGAATCCACCATCAGGGGCGAGCTGCGAATCCCTTACGAGGGATCGAGCCGCGAACGTCGGCGTTGGTGCCTCTGCCAGGAATCGAACCTGGGGCGCCCGGCTTCGTAGGCCAGCATTGGAATCCACCATCAGAGGCGAAAACATCCTCTCGATACGAGCATCCTCGCCCATCACCGTCGAGTACGACACGCTTCCTGAAGCGACCAAAGTCAGGCCCGAAGCGGCGAGACCCATTGGTCATCTCCAGTGGATCGCGGGGTGGTGGGGCCCCGACGGCTTTGCCGGCGGGGCGGCGGGGGCGCGTGCCCCCGCCGCGGGACAAAAAAACGAACCGGCGCGGAGAGGAACAGTACGCGGCGGTTCTGGTGTTTGGCGGGCTCGCGGGCCGAGGCGCGCGCCACGGTGAATGGAGCGCAGGTCGGCAAAGCGGCCCAGCGTCCTCGGCGGGATTCGAACCCGCGTCACCCGGTTGAGAACCGAGCTGCCTGGGCCTCTAGCAATACGAGGACGAATCGCCCTCTCCCGCGCCGGAGCACGGGAGAGGGGCAGGTGGCTTTGGAGTCACGCGGCCCGGCACAGCGAAGCGTACCGGACTGCGCCGCGAACGGTGGCGAGCTGACCCGCGAAGCGCAGGCTCGCGACCGTGGTGAGGGCGATGTCGCCCATCGTCTCGTCGGCGTCGCTCGCAGCCGAGAGCTGCGTGAGGCGCTCGGCGTGGAGGCGAGCGGCGATGGCGTCCTGCTCCTCCCTTTGGGCCCGATCGAGCGCGGCGCGGAGGCCGGCGAGCGTGCCCACGTGGACCCGGAGCGGGGCCCGCGTCGACGGAGGTGCCTTGTTCTCCCGCGCGGCCGAGACCGCGAGAGAGCCATAACACACCCGCACGAGCGGGTTCCAAACGGCCTTCCAATATGCCGCCGACGGCGCGCGCTCGATGCCGACGATCTCTCCGCCCACCAGGATCACGGCCCCGACTTGGCGCGGAACGATCTCGAATTCGGCGACGAACTCGTCGAGCTGCTTTTGGAAGGTCCGGAGGAAGTACTCCAGGTGCCCGCCATACTGCTCGATCCCAAAGCCCCGGTTGAGCTCTTGAATGCTCTCCCAGAGCTTGCGGAAATCTTGCACGTGGCGGACCGAGAGCGCCTTGGCGCGCAGCGCGGCCGGCAGGATCAGGAGCGCGTGCTTGGCCGCGCTGATGAGCCCGCCTTGGCTCTGCTGGATGCACATGGCCGTGTCGATCGCGCGGCTCTCGCCGGGGCGGAGCAGGGCTCCGCCGCCGATCGCGTGATCTTGCGCCTTTTGCGCGACCACCCAGCCCGCGCCCGGAGGCACGAGCGTGGGACGGTCGCTGTGATTGCGCAGGTGGACCGAGCCGTATCCGGTGGTCCCGACCTCGATCTCGGGAGGAGCGAACGTGTCGTCGTCCTCGCCGAGGAGCGGAATCATCTGCATCGGACCGGCGCTCTGGGCGAGCCCCGGGCCGGTGCCACGAAGGATCTCATCGACGGTGAGCGACATCATGCTTGTCCTCCTTGGGCCAGCGGGAGCGCGAGCCGGACGAGCGCGGGAATGCCGCGCGCCGGATCGGCCTCGAGCAGGCCGCGGAGCATCGAGATACCGAGCGCCTCCGGCCGCGAGACCGGGAGCGCCGGGACGAACCCAGGGCAGAGCTCCCGCACTCCCGTGGACTCGGCCGCGAAGACCGGCGTCAACTGGAAGATGGGAGTCTCGTTGCCCTGCGCGCGAAGCGCGGAGACGACCTCGGCGAAGCGGCCGGCCGGACGGTTCTCGTAACCATCGCTGATCACGAACACCGCCTCCGGCGCGTCGTCGAGCAGATCCAAAAGGCCTTCGGCGAGGCTCGTGTCACCCGACGGACGCACGAGCATGCCTTCGGCGCGACCGAGCACACCGCCGGTCACGACCACCTTCGCCCGCGCCACATGCTGGAGCATGTCGCGGAGCGCGAGCGCCGTGGCCATGGGCCGGAGCTTCTGATCGCTCGCACCCATCATCGACGCCGAAGCGTCGAGGAGAATGCCAATCGATCCATAGCGAGCCGGGAACGCCGCGGCGGCCTTCTGGGCCTTGTCGAGGAGCGCTCTCGCGATCTCCACGCTCATGCCCATCTCGAAGGCGTAGACGTAGAGACGGACCGGGTCGTAGTCGGCCGGATCCATCTGCACATCTACCTTGGCCTCCTCGGCGCGCTTCTGCACGTCGAGGCGTTGCGCCTTGGTGAGGCTCGCGGCGGTGATCCGAAGCACCTCCTCCTTGGGCGTGCCCTTGTGGAACACGCTCCGGATCCCCTCGAGAACCTCCGGCGGCAGCTTGGCGCCGGCGGTGAGGTCGAGCTTCGCAGCCTCGTAGGCGGCGAGCAGCGGAATGCCGGCATCACCCGGGTGACCGAGCACGAACGCGACACACGCATACACGTGATCACGATTCATCGAGGCGTGGCGGCCGATCTCCCTCGCGAGAATCGAACGCTCCTTCGCCGTGCGCACCGCGTCCACCTTGCCGAGGATGGCGCGCACGATGCTGGTCATCCGCACGCCCCACGCGTGCGTGAGCGCGCGGTGGAGCTTGCTCCGGTACTTCACGCTCCACAGCTCGAGCCGCGGAGAGCCGAGGATGGTGCGCAGGATGAGCTTGCGCGTACGCGCGTTGTTCGCCTTGCGAATCCCATCCTCCGGCGAGCCCACGCGGAGCCCGTCGAACAGCTTGAGCACGCGTTGCGGCGGCAGGCTGTCGGTGAGCCGTACGATGAGGCGGCGCTCCGCTGCGTCGTCGAGCAGCCCGCTGCGGTGATCGCGGGGCGTCGCGAGCAGGTTCTTGATCCCCATTTGCCGCGCCCTGTCCGTCACGCCTTGGAGCGCGAGGAGCACGGCATAGAGATCACGATCGAGCCAGAGGAGCGCGTCGTGCGCGAGGAGCTCGGCCTTCTGTTGCTCCTCACGGCTGTTGTAGTGGGTCGCGCGCCCGAGCGACGTGGCCGCCGCGTCGAGGAACGACAGGACGAGCTTGCCCGCTTCGGCCGGCGAAACGAGGCTCGGCATCGACCAGCTCGACGGAGCGGTCGCCCGAGGCGCGATGTTGGACATCACCGTCTGCATGGTCATGGTGCCTCCAGATGTGTTCCGCGCCGCCCCATGCGGTCGCGGAGAAAGGGCCCTCGGGGTAGGGCACGCGTCAGTATTGTCTTCCCATTGGACGACCGCTCCGTAAGAGTGGAGCGGGTTGGATTCGAACCAACATTGTTTCGGTTGAGAGCCGAATGTCACTGAACTGGCGCAACAGTTCCCCGAGGAAACTTGAGATCCGCCTCCAGTGGCCGGACCGGTGAGGGCTCGCGTCGGATCGGTTGTGAAGGTTTATCAAGCCTTCCTGCTTACGAGGCAGGTGTCGTTTTGGATACGACGTCTCTAAACCGACGAGAAGTACCGGGCCGACCGCTGGAGGCGGTCGAACGGTTGAGATCGAGGGAGCTCGAGGGCCAGGTGTGTTGCTCGGCGGGAATTGAACCCGCAGCCTACGGTTCTCGAAACCGTCGTCCTACCATTGAACGACAAGCGCTGAACTGGCCATCAGTTCTCGATCTCGGTCGGGGCGGCCGGATTCGAACCGGCGATCTCCTGTCCCCCAGACAGGCGCTCTTGCCAGGCTGAGCCACGCCCCGATGCGTGAATGACTTGTCAACGAGCGAGCCCCGCGCGAGCGCGGAGCGAGCGGTGTCCCCAGCGGGATTCGAACCCGCGTTTCCGGAGTGAGGGTCCAGCGGCCTAAACCAACTAGCCGATGAGGACAGTTTTACGAACGAACAGCGTCCCCAGCGGGAGTCGAACCCGCGTTCCCGGAGTGAGAATCCGGAGGCCTAGACCAGCTAGCCGATGAGGACAGTTTTACGAACGAGCAGCATCCCCAGCGGGAGTCGAACCCGCGTTCCCGGAGTGAAAATCCGGAGGCCTAAACCAGCTAGCCGATGAGGACATCTTGTGTGAACAGTACCCCCGGCGGGAGTCGAACCCGCACACTAGCCGTTTAGAAGACGGCCGCCCATCCATTGGGCCTCGGAGGCGCATACGCTCGACGCAGCCGTCCACACTTCAGGCCCGCTCGTCGGCAAGCGCTCGAAGGTGAACACGTTTCCTGATGCAATCACGTCAGGCCCGAAGCGGCTCAACGTGTTTGGCATCGAAGGCGGATCGCGGGGTGGTGGGCCCCGACGGCTTTGCCGGCGGGGCGGCGGGGGCGCGTGCCCCCGCCGATGACTAGAGCGGCGGGGGCGCGTGCCCCCGCCGTGTAACAAGAGCCGGCCGGGAATCGGACCCGGAACCGCGGTTTTGCAGACCACGTTCCTCGCCAGAGAACCGGCTCATTTTCTTGGTGCGGTGAGGGGGAATCGAACCCCCATTACGAGGATGGCATCCTCGCCGTCTACCGTTGACACACCACCGCATGACGATTCGGAGCAGACAGCGGGACTCGAACCCGCATCGACGGGATGGAAGCCCGCCGTCCTACCTTTGGACGATGCCTGCGATCCCCACCCGAACCGCACAGCCTCACGTGTGGGCGCACGAACCGGAGCGAGCGGCCTTGTGGGCCTGGAGCGGTGAAGGGGAATCGAACCCCTGTCGCGAGCTTGGCACGCTCGCACTCTACCATTGAGCTACCACCGCAAAACCTTGGAGCGAGCAGCGGGAGTCGAACCCGCATCGGCAGGGTGGGATCCTGCCATCTTGACCGCTAGACCATGCCCGCGAAACTCCGGAGCTGCTCGTGGGAATTGCACCCACCATCCTCTGTATACCAAACAGATGCCCCGCTGACTGGGCCTGAGCAGCACATCGAACCTGGTGGAGTCGGCCGGGATCGAACCGGCGGCCTCCTGCATGCCATGCAGGCGCTCTCCCAACTGAGCTACGACCCCAGGGTGAGGTGAGCTCCGCCTCCGGATCGACACCCCAGCGATCCAGATCGGAGCCGCACCTCGGCGGCGAATCGGCGGACGAACAAGTGGTGCAAGTGGGGTGTCGGTTTGCAATCGTTAACCCACGAGCTCCGGCTCGTCCGGGTGGAGCGACGGGGGCTCGAACCCCGATCCCTACCGTGCGGGGGTAGGATTCTCCCGGTTGAAATATCGCCCCGAAGAGAGGAATGTAGCGCCCACGAGGGGAGTCGAACCCCCATCGACTCGATCGACAATCGAGCTGCTTCGCCATTAGCATACGCGGGCATGCGGTGCCGAGCGCCTCCGAGGAGGATCGAACTCCCCTCACCTGATCGACAATCAGGCTGGTTCACCAGATTCATACGGAGGCATCATTCGATGTGCGGCGCCCCCGAGGAGGATCGAACTCCCCTCACCTGATCGACAATCAGGCTGCTTCGCCAGATGCATACGGAGGCATTGCTTCATCGTGGTGTGATGGACACGACGATGACGACGGTGGAGCGACGGGGACTCGAACCCCGATCCCTGCTGTGCAAGAGCAGTGTTCGGCCTTTGAACTATCACCCCGAGGCGGGCAAGAGCGGATCGTGGGAGAGTCGGCGTGAGACCCAGGCGAGATTCGAACTCGCATCTCCGCGCGTCGCGCGGCGTCCTGCCGATTGGACGACCTGGTCGGTAACCCACGGTCCCGGCCCGCTGGCACGACGTGAAGGACTTGAACCTTCTCGACGGGAGTTTTGGAGGCTCCCCGGTCACCCTGACCTACGTCGTATGTCGGCGCCTTTCAGCCCTCTTCGAAATCCACCAGGATTCCTCGGACGGGCGCTCACCCCGGCGCCTCTTCATCTGCGACGCTCGAGCCGGCCGCTCGGCCTCGCTCGCTCTCGTCGCCGTCTTCTTATCTATCGTCGGTGAGTCTGTCAATCGATTTGTTTGTCTCTCGTTTTGCAGACTCGATATCTCGTTTGCGTGCGTCGTCGCGAGACTCGGTGTCTGTTGGCGCGGTCTCACATGCTTTGACGCTCGCCGTGGGCGTCTTGTTCAATCTATTTCGCGATCGTGTCGATTGGTTCGAGCGCCGCCAGCAGGATTCGAACCTGCGATCTCCTGATTGACGATAACCATCCTCTGCCGGCCCGTGTCGGGCAAGATGTCGAAGACGGTATTCAGGTGCTCTGGGCCTGGCTGAGCCACGGCGGCAAACGGGTGGAGCCGGCGGGATTCGAACCCGCATCTTTCAGAGGGTAATCCGATAACCTTCCTCGAGCGGCCCGTCCTCTGGGCAAATGGAGAAGAAGGTATGATGTTCTACCGTTAAACTACGGCCCCAGCGTCTCCGGCGGGATTCGAACCCGCACATCACGGTTTAGGAGACCGGTCCCGATCCGTTCGGGCTCGGAGACATGAGGTGACGGGCCGGCGGGGCCCGTCCTCCTCGGTGCTTCTGTGCATCAGGCTCTCGAGATGTGACCGAAAAAGCGTCGCGAGCGCCCCGCCGCCAGGGAGGCCGACCGAGGAATCCTCTGCGATTTTGAGGGAGGCCGACCGCCGAGGCGGGGCGCACAGCAGCTTTGTCGGTCACATCTTCAGCCGCGGGCGAAGTCCGCCATCACCTGCGGCGCAGCCGTGTCGAACCCCACCACGTCGAGCATGCCAGGGTCGTTCGGATCGGCGATGGTGAAGCTCGTGGCGGTCATGCCGACCACGATGAGCTTCGCCGCGCGACCCATCTTGTGACGGTACTCGGCGAGGGCCTGGAACGGGTGCACCTTACCCGCCCAAGTCTCGTTGTCCGTGTAGATCACGAAGGTGTCGACGGGGATCTTGTTCTCCCGCGCCCAGATCATGGGCAGCGAGCAATCCGTGCCTCCGAACGGCAACCGCTCCACCGTCTTCAGCACATCGTCGAGCCGCTGCCGCGGAGAGATGGTGAGCGGCGAGATGCCGTCGCTGCTTCCCGACGCCGAGCTGAACGACGTGCACAGGAACTCCGGCTCCACCTTCGCCGTGGCCAACGCCATCGCGGCGCTGGCGACGCGCGGCGTGAGGCCCGGGACACCGGCGATGGCGCCGCCCGTCATCGAGCCCGAGACGTCGAGCGCGAGGAGGTGCGTCTTGCCCGTCGGCGTGATGCTCTTGAAGGCCAGATAGAAGGCCCCGTCGAGCGCGTCGACGATCTCCCGCGCCGGCTTCCAGGAGAGCGCATTGGCCCGCTGGCGAGCGCGCTCTCCGTGGCCCTGCTCGTAGACCCGGAGGGCCGACAGCAAGGCAATCGGATGAACGCGCGCGGCGGCGATGCGCTCTGCATCGGTGAGCCGCGCCGCGGCCTTGCGAGCTGCCGCGCTGCCCGGCGAGAGCAGGCCAATCGCCGTCATCTTCCCGAGGTTCCGCACGAGCGCCGTGAGCGGCATGTCCTCGAAGAGGGCCTCCCAGACGGCGGGATCGTTCTTGTGCTCGGTCAGCACCATCTCGTGCGTGAAGCGATGCTCACGAATGAGCGCCGCAACCCGCTTCCGGTCGGTCTCCCGACGAAGCGCCTCGAAGGCGCGAACGGCCTTGGGCAAGCGACTCTCGTTGATCGGCGCACCCTTGTCGGACGCGCGGGAGAGCGCCTCGGCGCCGCCCACGATCCAGCGATAGAGCGCGTCATGCTCCGGTGTCGGCGCCTTGGGGTGGGCGAGCCTCAAGAGGTCTCGGTGACTCCACCCGTCGCGCGACTGGTACTTGATGGCCTGATACGCGAGCCGGTCTATGGGCTTGTCGTTGTACCAGGCGGCGATGGCGCCTCGGAGGCCGCGGCCCCAGCGCCGGAATCCCTCCACGTCACGCGTGAAGTGGAAGAGGTCGGTTCCCGTGCGGCACACCTTCGGAATGGCCGCGAGCGCCTCTCGCCGCGTGGCGAGGTCGGGGTGTCCGGCCGCGATGGCCAGCGCGAAGATGGCGGGCGCGTTCTTGGGCGCGCGACCGGAGACGCTCATCTCCGTGATCCGCGCGACCGTACGCGGTCCATGGGCCGCGAGGCACTCGTCGACGACACGCGCGTTGTCGCGCGTCATCGCGCGCTCCGACGCGTAATACGACCCGCCCTCGCATCCAAGGATCAGGAAGCGATCGAGCCTCGCCCACAGGTCGAGGACGAACGCATACCCACCCGCGTTGTTCATCCGCTGATCCGGCCGCGCCGGCTCCCGCTGCGGCGTCGCCAGCGCGGAAACGTGCCTCGCATACTTCGTCATGACTTCCTCCTCTTCGGCCCTCGGTCGGGCAAAGGGGGATGGATGCACAAGCGGATCTCGGAAGTGCCTATTCTAGAGGTAACCGAGATCCATCGACCCATCCCCGGGTGGGCGTACGGGAATCGAACCCGCCTTCGCAGGGTCACAACCTGCCTTCTTCACCAGATGAAAAACGCCCACGTGACGAGGCCCTCGTGTCGAGGACCGGGTGGGCGTACGGGAATCGAACCCGCCTTCGCAGGGTCACAACCTGCCTTCTTCACCAGATGAAAAACGCCCACATATCATCTTCGATCGGTCGAAGCGGCTGGACTCGAACCAGCATCCTCCCCGTCCCAAACGGGGCGCCCTACCCTTGGGCAACGCTTCGTGGTCCCCAGCTCGAGACGAGCTCGTCTGGATGGGGTGGTGGGTCGCCTCGGAGTCGAACCGAGTTCTCGGGGGGTTCAGGCCCGCGCAATCACCGGACTTGCTCACGACCCGTGAGTCTTCATGGTGGGTCACCTCGGAGTCGAACCGAGTTCTCGGAGGTTTCAGCTCCGCGCAATCACCGGACTTGCTCGCGACCCATGTCTGCAGATTTTCACACGTGGAGCCCTCATCCGGAATCGAACCGGAATCCCCTGATTACGAGACAGGGACTCTGCCATTGAGCCATGAGGGCGGGAAACGACGAATGACCCGTGGGGGAGTCGAACCCCCCGCGCTCGGGGTGAAAACCCGAGATCCTGACCGCGAGAAAAACGGGCCGAAACGGTGTGGAGCCCTCATCCGGAATCGAACCGGAATCCCCTGATTACGAGACAGGGACTCTGCCATTGAGCCATGAGGGCGGGATCGTCGGAGGGTGGAATCGAACCACCATCGAGCGTTTAACAGACGCCTGCTCTACCTTTGAGCTACACCGACCCGTGGCTCCGGCGGGAGGGATCGAACCTCCGATGTCGCGGTTAACAGCCGCGTGCTTTGCCACTTAGCTACGCCGGAAAATCAGGGGCGCGCACGTGCGCCCCCAGATGAGCTCCGCGCGAGCCGGCCCGTCGAGGAGAGCCGCAGGCTCGCAGGATCGAGCGGTGACGGCGTACTTTCGTACGTCTTCGCCGCTCGCACCTTCGTGCTCAGGTCTCTCCGTCGAAGTGACCCGGTCCCGTCCGGAGCTCACATCGCGTTGATCCAGTTTTCACAGAGCGGTGATCCTCGAGAGGATCGAGAGGACGCATTCGTGTGCTCACGCGCCTCGAAGAGGCGAGCCGAGGGCACACGAACGCCGTCCAGCCCGCGCCACGCTCCGGGCGGAGCGTGGTGTGGACCTTCGCCGGCGCGTCCCATCACCCCTCCTCGGAGAGGAGAGCAGGTGAAGGGCGCACCTCCGGCACCGACCCATGCCGAAGGCGCGGGGCGGCTCGCCGCATGACGAGCGAGCGCCATGCAGAGCACCAGGGGCAGGGTTCGAACCTGCATTGGCGGGGTCAAAACCCGCTGTCTTACCGATTGGACGACCCTGGTATGGGGAGGACTCGGGGGAATCGAACCCCCTTCGGACCGATTAAGAGTCGGTCTGCTCCACCAGTGAGCTACGAGTCCACGCGTCTCGAAGACGCAGGGGATCCGGCGGGACTCGAACCCGCATCACGCCGCTTAAGAGGCGGCTGCTCGACCTTTGAGCCACGGATCCACGAGAGGACCTGAGAGGAGTCGAACCTCCATGGAGCCGCTTAAAAGGCGGCCGCTCTACCTTTGAGCTACAGGTCCACGACACCATCTTCCGGCCTTGCCGGATACACCTTCTCCTTTGCTCGCCGGAGCGAGCGGTGCGGGCGTGAGGAATTGAACCCCTTACCTATCGAGGCCAGCGGTTTACAGCCGCCTGGGCACACCAGCGCCCTTCCACCCGCGTTCGTTCTACGGTTTTGGATACACCTCTACCTTTGCTCGTCGAAACGAGCGGTGCGGGCGTGAGGAATTGAACCTCTTGCCTGTCGAGGCCAGCGGTTTACAGCCGCCTGGGCACACCAGCGCCCTTCCACCCGCGTTCGTTCTACGGTTTTGGATACAATGCTGCCGTCACTCGCCGAAACGAGCGGTGTGGATGGGAGGATTCGAACCTCCATGCGCCTATCGAGGCAAGACGGGTTACAGCCGCTCGGGCACGCCTTTGCCCAGCATCCACATACACGCTTCCCACCGCGCCGCTCCGGAGAGGGCGAATTCGTTCATCGAGAAGACCGCTTCAGGTGACGCCCGATAACCATTGTGATGCGAGCTCGCGGCGCACGGATGCCATTGCGATCGCAATGGTCGCGCTCGGCCCAATCACCTTGGCAATACCGGATCTCGTCCCGCCCCAACCACCCTGAATACACGTCTCCCCGGCCTCCGGACACACGGGTGGTCGTATGTCCGGCGGATGAATCGGTGCTCGCCGACGGTGGCCAGCGAGCTCTTCATTCGGCCCAATCGCTCGGGGCTACCCCGCTGCGACCCCACGACCCCAGAAGCGCCGAAGGCCGCCCTGGGTTTCCCGGGGCGGCCTTCGCAGGTGTCACGTTCTGTGACGACGTGCTGGGTACCGCCCCTATGGCTTATCCTCCGGGTTCCCGAGCCGCGCAGGGATGCGCACGACGAGACTGGAGGCGTTACCGCGATGGGCAAACTGCTTGCTGATGGTCGTTGACGTCCCTGCCAGGCGATAACCCTGACCCATGCCCAAGACGCACGACCAGCATTCCGCGTTTGCGGTGGTGCAGGCGAGCTGATCTTGGACGAAGGCGAACGACATTGATCCCTCAGTGGTTGTGATTACTACGTCGCTCAGACGGGGCGCGCAAGAAAAAGTTCGGTTGCAAAGACGAATTTTTTCGATGCTGCGTTGGGGGGCGTGTCCCACCTTGGCGTCCGCGTTGGTCAAAATGGTTGGGGATGTGTGGATATCGTTGGAGATTTCGACCAATCGCCAGCGACGGAGCGAGTCGGAGAGGGTGAAGATTGCCGGGATGCGGCAGTCGGGATGAGGAGGTGAGCTCATCCGGCGCTCGGGCGAGGCGGATGATCAGGCCTCCTGTGCGCCATGAGCAAAGAAGACGGGAGTGGTGCCTCGGCCGATCGAGCTTGGGAACCATCGCGGTGAGGATCGTGGTCGGCCATCGCGACGATCACGGGGGCTCGCGATTCGATGCCTCGCGCACGTAGCTCACGATGGCGCCCGCGATCTCTCCGAAGAGAGCTGGATCGAGCGCGTGCCCCATGCCCTCGAGCAGACGGAGCCGGGCCCCGGGGATCGCCGCTCGGGTCCACTCCGCATGTGCGGGAGGGAAGATGGGATCGTGCGTGCCATGCGGGATCAACGCGGGCGCGTGGATGCGGCGTAGATCGTCGGCCGAAAGCGGTAGTGTGGCCGCTTGGGCGCGTGCGTGGTGTCGTCGTGCGGGAAGCGATGCGCGCGGGCCGTCGAGGCCCGCGCGCAAGCCGGCGGGGAAGGGGGGTTTAGAAGGCGTTGTGCCCGGTGAGGGCGTTGCCGAGGATGAGGGTGTGCACTTCGTTGGTGCCCTCGTAGGTGTAGACGCTCTCGAGGTTCAACATGTGCCGGATGACAGGGTAATCGAGGAGGATGCCGTTGCCGCCGAGGATGCCGCGGGCGGTGCGGGCGATCTTGAGGGCCCAGCCGACGTTGTTCTTCTTGCAGAGAGAGACCTGCACGGGAGAGATGCCGGTCGAGTCTTTGATACGGGCGTAGTGGAGGGCCATGATTTGGCCCTTGGCGATCTCCATGGCCATCTCCACGAGCTGCTCTTGCACGAGCTGCTTGGAGGCGATGGGCTGGCCGAACTGCACGCGTTCGCGCGCATAGGAGACGGTGGTTTCGTAACAGGCGCGCGCGGCGCCGAGCGCGCCCCAGGCGATGCCGAAGCGAGCTTGGGTGAGACAGCCGAGAGGGCCTTTGAGGCCAACCACGTTGGGGAGCACGTTTTGGGCGGGGACCTTGACCTCGTTCAACACGATCTCGCCGGTGGGGCTCGCGCGGAGGCTCATCTTGTTCTTCACGGTGGGGGTCTCGAAACCCTTCATGCCGCGCTCGACGATGAAGCCGCGGATGGACTCGGGGCCGCCGTCGTCGACCTTGGCCCACACCACCGCGAGGTGCGCGATGGGCGAGCTCGTGATCCACATCTTGGTGCCGGTGAGCACGTAGTCGCTCCCGTCTTTGCGGGCGCGGGTGGTCATGGAGCCGGGATCGGATCCGCTGTCGGGCTCGGTGAGGCCGAAGCAGCCGATGAGCTCGGCAGAGGCCATCTTGGGGAGGTATTTCTGCTTCTGATCCTCGGAGCCGTACTTCCAGATGGGCCACATGGCGAGCGAGCCTTGTACGCTGGCGAAGCTGCGGAGGCCGCTGTCGCCGTACTCCAGCTCTTGGAGGGCGAGGCCGTACATGACCGAATTCATGCCCGCGCAGCCGTAGCCCTGGAGCGTCGCGCCGAGCAGGCCCATCTGGCCAATCTCGGGGACGAGATCCATCGGGAACTTCTCTTCCTCGAAGAGCTCGGCCGCGCGCGGGAGATAGCGCTCCTTCACGAAGCGACGCACGGTGTCGCGGATCATGCGCTCCTCGTCGGTGAGGAGCGGGTCGATGGCCATGAGCTGGTCGAGGGAGAGGGGATCTTGGGCGGGCATGGCCGCGCTTTAGCGCGGCGCGGGCCGGCACGGAAGCGGGCGAGCATGCAGGGCGCGCAGGGCCGCGTGGGCGTACGTCATGCGGAGAGGAGCCAGCGCACGATCTGCTCCTCGGCGCTGCCCACGAGGCCGAGGCCGAGGTCGACGTTGGCCGGGAAGTAAACGTGGCCACCGCGATCGGCGAAGCGGAAGGTGAGGGCCTTGGAGGCATGCGCGACGGCGGGGACGGTGGCTTCGGGCGGGACCACGGGATCGGCGCGCGTGGCCACGACCAACGTGGGGATGGCGAGCCGATGGAGCGCGGCGACGGCGCTCTCTCGAGCATAGTAATCGGCGGCGTCGCGGAAACCGAAGCGGGGGACGACGGTGAGATCGTCACGCTCCGCGGCGGTGCGCGCGCGGCGCACGCGGGCGACGGGCACGGGGAGACCGCGCCGCGCGGCGGTGATCGCATAGGTGTCGTCGAGGCCGGCGAAGACGTGGCTGCGATAGAAGCGACGGACGAGGGCATCGAGCGCGCGCGATGCGGCGGCGAGATCGAGAGGCGGGCAGACGGCGGCCGCGGCGGTGAGGCGCGGATCGCGGCGCTCGACGGCGGCGCGCACGGCGATGTGACCACCGACCGAATAACCGACGAGCACCACGCGGCGATAACGAGCGAGCTCGGGGCTGGCCAGGGCGGCCCAGAGATCGGCGGTGAGGCCGCCGTGGAAGATGTCTTCTCCGGAGCCGTCGGCGCCGCGGAGCGAGAGACGAAGGGACGAGATTCCGGCCCCGAGCGCGGCGCGTGCGGCCGTGATGCAATAAGCGCTCTCCGCGTTGCCGCCGAGGCCGTGCACGATGAGCGCGAGGGTGTCGGCGTCCGAGACCTCGGAGAGCACGCCGTTGATGCGCACCGTGGTGAAGCGCGCGTCGGACACGGTGGTGGTGAAGCGCCGTGTCCGCACCGCGCGCGGGGGCCGGGCGTAGTTGCGGAGCGCGGGGAGGATCGTCCAGGCGTGACCGGCGGCGGCTTCGATCCAAGGGTGAACGATCATGCGTTGTCTCCGGGGCCGCGCAGCGCTTCGTGGAGGAGGCTGAACAACGGTGAGCGGAAGGGCAGAATCGGGCGCTTGCGGGAGCGCGCGTCCCGCGGGAGCTCGAGGAGGAGGTGATAGGCACCGAGGTCACCACGCTTGAAGCCCTGGACACAACCCCAAAGGTAGATGCGGAAACGCCGGTAATGCCGCTCGCCCCAGCGGGCGACGATGGTCTCGCGGTGGCGTTCGAGGCTCTCTGCCCAGCGCATGGTGGTCAGCTCGTAGTTTCGCCGATCGTTCTTCACCTCGCAAAGCTCGAGGGGTGTCTCGGCCAACGCGGCCGTGTAGTCGGCGAGCGCGAGCGGGGAGGCGTTGCCCGGCCAGATGTGCTTGCGCACGAAGGCCGTGAAAGGGAATTTCCGGCGCGAGGAGCAGGCGTCGAGGAACACCCGGCCACCCGGCTTGAGGAGGCGCGCGTACTGCGCGAGCGTGGCTTGGTAGTCGGGGAGGTGCTCGGTGACACCGAGGTTGACGATGGCGTCGTAGGGCTCGTCACTGCGGTGCTCGAGGAAATGATCGAGGAGCACGCGCGCGGAGAGGCCCTCGCGGGCGATGAGATTCGTGACATAGCGGTGTGACGCGGCGGAGATGGTGAGCGAGGTGACGTGAATCCCGCGCCGCGCGGCGTGCTGCGTGAACGCGCCCCAACCCGCGCCGATGTCGAGCACGCGGGCGCCGGGGCCGACGCCGATGGAGGTGAGGGCGGTGTCCAGCTTGCGCAGGATGGCGTCTTCGAGCGGCTCCTCGTCGTGCGCGAAATAGCCGTGCGAATAGCAGCGGTGCCGCTGGTCGAGGAAGAGGAGGTAGAAGTCGGGATCGGTATCGTAGTGCTCGTGAATCCACTTCTTGTCGCGGTTCACCTGACCGAAGAGGAGTGGCTCGGCGTACGTCGAGAAGAGGTGTCCGAGGAGGTGTTGGTCCGAGAACGAGGCGCGCAGATCCAGGGCGGCGAGGAGGCTGCCTTCGATGTCGAGATCGCCGTCGAGGTAGGCCTCGCCGATGCGGAGCTCGTCGAAGGAGAGGAGCGCGGCAGTGGCGCGGGCGTTGCGCGCGATCACTTGAAACGACGGTTGCCCCGTGCCGATGCGGCGGGCCGGGCGATCGGGCAGGCAGATGTCGAAGGTGACGCCGAGCGCCGGTGCGGCGGCGGCGGGAGTGGAGATGAGCGCCTCGACGAATGATTGAGCCATGTGCAGTCCTCCGGGGAGGCTTCGCGTCTCGCAATCGGTGTGCCGGCGCCGCGCAATGACGCGTATCGGGCACGGGCGCGCGTGGATGCTTCGCCGGCGCCATTCCATCGCGCATTTCGCGCGTCGCTCGGTGAGGGCGCGGGGCGATATGGCCTCTGCGAGCAGGCCAATCGAAGGACGCGGTCATGCGATCCGTGCGCGCACGCTCGCGCACGTGCGCGGGGCGCCGTGGGCCGAGGCGAGCGGGTTACGCGGCGGCGCTACGGGTGCGTATGGACGAGCGTGCCTTTGCGCAGCGAGAGCGCGCCGTGCCAGGCGGGAGGGACGTCGGGATCGGTCCAGTTGAAGAGCCAGGCGGCGTCGACGGGCGCGAGGTTGACGCAGCCATGGCTGCGCGGGGTGCCGAAATCGTCGTGCCAATAGGCGGCGTGGAGCGCGAATCCCTCGGTGAAGTATTGAACGAAGGGGACGTCGCGGAAGTCGAACTCGTCACCGATCTTGTCGTCATCCATCGTCACGGAGAGGTGCTTCGTGTGGATGAGGAAGGCGCCTTGAATGGTGGAGTGCGTCTTCTTCGGATCGCCGATGCCGTCGGCGCCGGTGGAGACGAGCGTGGCATACACGGGCTTCTTGCCGACGTAGGCGACGAGCGCTTGGCGCAGGATGGAGACGTCGATCCACTTGCGATCGCCGGCGGCCCAGGCGGGCGCATGGGAGAACGAATCGACGCGCACGGCCTGCTCGGCCTGGATGAGGGAGCCGTCCTTGGCGACGAGATAGGCAGTCCCGCTGATGTGCTTTTGCGCGCCCGTGAGCGGGACGGCTTCGCGGAAGCCGAGGGGCTCACCACGGGTGACGGCGCCGCCCGGGCCCACGACCCAACGGTTCGCGTGCCGGCTCTTCACGAACGCGACGGGGAGCGTGACGTCGTCGTCCAGCTTGATGCCATGAAAGGTGCTCGGCTTGATGACGCGCGTGCGATCGATGGGCAGGACGGCCAGCTCCGTGGTGAGGCCATATCGGCGACCTTCGTAATCGAAGGTGGAGAGCAGCGCGAAGCCGGAGCGCGCGCGGGCGCGGCCGAAGGAGAGGGCGGACGAGCGCTTTTCGCCGCCGAGCGGCGGGGCGGAGCGGCCATAAAGCAACATGCCCGGCACCGACTCGGCGGGCGGCGGCTCGACATAACCGGGCTCCAGGAGCATGCGCGCGGCTTTGCGCAGGTGGCCTTTGAGATCGGTCTCGACCTTGAGGGCCTCTTCGGCGCTCGGGAGCCGCGAATAGAAGGGAGGCGGCGGGAAGCGCGACATCACGTACGTGTACGGGAGGCCGTCGCGCCGCGGGCGCTTTTGCGAGGCTTCGACGACGGGATCGAAGAGGTTGAGCGTGGCTTTGTCGCCCACGCACACGTAGCCGCGCGGCTCGATGCGATACCAGCCCTCGGGACAAGAGGCGTTCTTGGCGGCGGGGCGGGCGCGGCGCTCGACGATGGCGCCGGCGCGCAAATAGCCGATGCGGCGAGCCTTCCAATGAGGCTCCGCGAACACCCAAGTCTCTTTGGCGGTGCTCGCGAACTCGAGCACCTCACGCGTTTCGCGCGGAGGAGGCGCGGGCTCGGCATCTTTCACCTCGTCGGATCCATCGTCGACGAGCTCGGGCGGCAACGTCGGTGAGAGCGCGGGATCCGAAGGAGCAGCAGTGGGAGCCGCGCTCGCGATCACGGCGGGCGGAGGTGGCTTGATGGGCGTAGGCGGCGGAGGAGGCTCCGGGATCGGCGCGGCGGCGGGCTTCGCGGGTGTGACGATCTTCGCAGGCGCGGCCGCTTGCGCCGGCAGCTCGGGCTCGGCGACGGCGTCCTCGGTCCACGGGCAGCTCACGCTCGCGAACGCGAGCCCGAAGGTCGGGAGCAAGAGCAGGAGACGCCACCGCATATGGCGGCGGTATCAGCGCTGCGGAGAGGGGGCCAAGTTCCCGCGGGGCGCGAGATGCGATCGAGCGATGATTGGCGGAGGCTCGGTGCAAGTGTCGAGGCGCAGCGCCGAGGCTCGATCAACGGCGGCCTTTGGGGCCTTGGATCAAGCCGAGGCGCAAACCCTCTTTGTAGGCGAAGGAGCGGCTGAGCCCGAGCAATCGCGCGGCCTCGGCCGCGTTGCCGCGCGCGCTGTCGAAAGCGTGGGCGAAGGCGGCGCGCCGCGCGCGATCGAGCGTTTGCTCCAGCGTCTCCGCGGCCTGGGGCTCGGGCTTCGGCTGGCCTCCGAGATCGAGGTCTTCGAGACGCAGCATCAGCGGGCGGCGCGGATCGGCCGTGGTCGTCGCGAGGCGGCGCAGGATCGCGCGCTCGATGGCGTGCTCGAGCTCGCGCACGTTGCCCGGCCAAGCGTGGCGTGTGAGCCGATCCAGCGTGTCTGCGTGCAAGAGGACGTCTCCGAGGCCGAGCTTCGTCGCGGAGGTGCGCGCGAAGTGCTCGGCCAGGAGCGAGACGTCGCCTTCGCGCTCGCGCAGCGGTGCCACCTGGATGGGGTACACCCAGAGTCGGTGCAGGAGATCGACGCGGAAGCGGCCTTCGGCGACCTCGCGCCACAGATCGCGGTTGGTCGCGGCGATCACGCGCACGTCGACGCGGCGCGGCCGATCCTCGCCGAGACGTTGGATCTCGCCTTCTTGCAGGGTGCGGAGGAGCTGGGCTTGGGCAGCGAGCGGCAGCTCGCCGACCTCGTCGAGGAAGATGGTGGAGCCGTTCGCGGCTTCGAACCGGCCGGCGCGCGCGGTCGCAGCGCCGGTGAACGCGCCCTTGGCGTGGCCGAAGAGCTCCGACTCCACGAGGTGAGCAGGTAACGCGGCGCAGTTCACGACCACGAGCGGGCTCCCCGAGCGAGAGGATCTCTCGTGGAGCGCGCGCGCGACCAGCTCCTTGCCGGTGCCCGTCTCGCCCGTGATCAGCACCGTCGTGGGCCGCGGCGCGAGCACTTCGATCTCGCGCGCGAGCCGCATCATCGCGGAGGAGCGGCCGATCAGGCGGCCGCTCTCGACACGCGCGGGCAGGGGCAAGGAGAGCGGCGCGTGGCCCAAGGCCGAAGCCGCGAGCGCGGCGACGATCTGCACGTCGTTGTCGGCGATGGTGTCGAGCCCGCGCGGATCGAGCGCATCCATGGTGAGCACGCCGACGAGCTTCTTGTGAAGGAAGAGCGGTGTCGCCAAACACGCATGAATCGGGTCCACCGGCCCGCCGCTGCCGGCGAGCAGGCCGTCGTACGGATCGGGCTCGCGCGGATCGTGGAAGCGAACGGGGCGGGCCGCGTCGATCGAATGGGAAAGGCGCGGATGCTCCGGCGGGCGGAAGCAGAGCCCGCGCGCCGCGAGAGAGAGCCCCATGTGCGCGGCGACCTGGAGCGATCCATCGTGACATCGGGAAAGGATCGCGATCACGTCCGCACGCGTCGTGCGATGGAGCGCCTTCAGGATGCCGGTGAGCGCCTCGTCGCCGTTCGGCGCGTCGGAGAGGCTCTTGGCTGCATCGAGGAGGGATGCGGACATCATCACGGTGTGCGAGTTTCCCCCAGGAGACATGGGGCGTGTCTCCCAAAGGCGACCGTCGCGGGCGATTTTTGGCGCGTGGTTTCCTCCAGGAAACATGCGGATTCGACCAGGCGACCGCGGCCTCCTGCGGCGCGCTGGATCCTCGCGAAATTCCTCACGGCACAGCTCGTGCGAGAGAGGATGTTGCATGCTCGCGACCGAGCCCGAAGACCGGGCAACACGCCGAGCTCTTAGAAAGGCCAGCGATTCAGAATGGGACTGAACGTTACATTGCTGCGTACGAGCTTCGACCTCATCCTCGAGCGCGAGCCGAACCTCACCAGCCGTTTCTACGACAACCTCTTCTCGCGCTACCCACAGGCGAAGCCGATGTTTCATCGCAGCCCGCGCGCGACCCAGGAGAAGATGCTCGCCGGCGCGCTCGTCTCGGTGCTCGATCACCTCGAAGACGCGCCCTGGCTCGTCGAGACGCTCGGTGCGATGGGTATCAAGCACGTCGAGTACGGCGTCACCCCCGAGATGTATCCGTGGGTCGGCGACGCGCTCGTGGCCACGCTCGCCGAAGTGGCGGGCGCCGATTGGAGCGAAGAGCTCGCGCGTGAATGGGGCGCGGCCTACGGCGCGATCACCTCGCTCATGCTCGCCGGCGCGCGCACGGCCGAAGCTGCCGAGTAGCGATCTCTCGGCCCGCTCTCGAGGCTTCTTCGTCGAGCGTCGAGAGCGGAGCTCAATCGTCGCCGGAGCGCGTGACGCGCATGATGCGGCCTTCGATGACGCCGCCGTCAGCCGTCATCGCGGTGACGCCGGCGAGATCGGCGAAGAGGGAGACGATGGGCATGCGGAAGCTCGCGTCTTCCCAGATGACGTCCCAACGGCTGCCGCCGGCGCGCTGGTTGCGCATCCAGATGCGGCCGGCGCTCGCGGCCCAGGCGCGGCCGGCCGCGTCCACGGCGGCCGCGGAGAGATCGAAGCCCTCGATGAGCTCATGCGTGATGGCTTGTCGCTCGCGCACCACGACCGCGCCATCCATGCCGGTGGCCACGCCGATCTCGCGATCCACTTGGCCGGCGCAGGCGAGGTACGCGCGGGTGCTCGGCGTTTCGAGGCGCTGCACCTCCCAATCGAGCGGTGAATAAAGGGCCACGAAGGCGCGCCCGTCGGTGCCGCGCCCGGCGAGGAGCCACTTCGCATCTTCGATGCGCGCGAGCGACGAGAGCGCGGCCACGTCGGTGAGCGGGAGCGGCTTGAGCCAGCGCCGGCCCGCGAGCGCGCACAACGTCGGCGGGCCGCCCGGGCTCGATCCCACGAGGACCGCGAGATCGTCGAGGTCGCCGCTGATCTTGTCGTACGCGCGCAGCGGGCTGTTCGCGAGCCGCTGCACGCCGGTGACGCCTTCGGGCGCGAGCGTGGCGAAGGTGGCTTCGTCACCGCCGACGAGCCATTGGCCCGCGGCCACGCGCTGCACGAAGCGGACACCCAAGGGATCGGGGAGGCCCACGGCGTTGGGCTCGCCCCACGTCGATCCGTTCCAGAACGCGAGCCCGCGGTGGGTCGCGGCCATCGCGCGGCCATCGCCGTCCCAAGCGACACTGCGCACGACGAAGCCCGGTGCGAGAGCCGAGCGGCTCGCGCCGTCGACGGCGCCTTCCTGGCTCGGGCCGCGCATGGTGTGAAAGCGGAAGCGCGAGAGCTCCGGCTCGCGGTCGTCGTGGAGGGCCTTCAAACGCCGGAAAAGGAGGCTCGATCGCGTCGACTCCACGCGGAGCCAGGGGACGATCATGGCGGCGAGCGCGTCGGCGCGGTGCGGGCGATTCTCGATCTTCCCGGCCGTCGCGCTGGAGAGCGCGAAGTCGATCGATCGACAGGCTTGCTCGTGCGCGCGGAGCTCGGGCGAGAGGCCGCGCGTGTCGCGAATGCTGCGGCGCTCCTTGGCGATGGCCATCACGAGGGCGTCGGCCGGCGTCTTCGCCGAGAAATACTCCTCGCCGGTGAGCATGAAGAAGATCACCGCGGCCAAGCTGAAGATGTCGGTCCACGAGCCGATGGCGCGCGGATCGCCCGAGCTGAGCTCGGGGGCGACGAAGCCGGGCGTGCCCACCACCGTGCCGGTGAAGGTCGCGATGCCGGCCGGGCGCGCCACGCCGAAGTCGGCGAGCTTGAAGATCTCGTCTTCGCCGAAGCCGCAGCAGAGCACGTTGTCGGGCTTGAGATCGCGGTGGATCACGCCGACCTCGTGCACCGCGGAGAGGCCGCTCGTGAGGCAATCGATGGCGTGCGCCGCGCGCGCCGGATCGAAGCCGGCCCCCGTCGATTGCAGGCTGTGATCGACGCGCTCCGAGAGCGTGGTGCCCTCGGCGCCGCCGTGCACGTACTCGACGACGACCCAAGGCACGTGGACGGTCGCGCCGCAGTACTCGACGGGATGGGTGCCCGTGTCGATGAAGCGCACCACGAAGGGCGTGGGCGGGACGTGCTCGTTGAGGCGGCCGAGGGCGATGGCCTCCTTCTTCACGATGAGGCTCGCGGTCGGGCCGGCCTTCACCACGAAGGTGGGCTTGAGCATCTTGATGACGACCGGGATCTCGCCGTCGGCCGTGACGCGGAGCGCGTAGAAGACCACGCTCATGCCGCCCTGACCGAGCTCCCACGTGATGCGGTAGCTCACGCCGGGCATGACCTCCGAGGGCACCTCGCGGCCGATGAGCGCGTCGAGCGGTCCTTCGTCGTTGGGTACGATGGTGCCGGGCATGACGCGGGGACTATAGCCGCTTCCGCGCGTCGGGCCTTCGAGATCGGTGCGTGATCCACGGCCGAGGCATCGCTACGCGGCGCGCTGTCGCGTGGAGCACAATGCAGCGGTGGTCATTCGAAGTGGCACTTCGGGCCGTCATCCGCGCGCGTGACACGCTCCCCTCAACGGCCGAGGAGCTGCTTTTCGAGCCGCTCCGCCTCGCGCGCCTGCACCTCGGGCGCGCCGGCGCCGACGGAGATCATCATGACGCCGCCCGGGATCTCGCTCATGATCATGGGCGCGCTGCGCACCACGCCGTCGACCACGATCGCCGCGCGCCGGCGCACGTTCGCGGCCGTGAAGGCGCGGAATCGCTCGGCGCCGTCGGGGCTCAGCTCGACGCGCACGCTCCACCGGGGAAGCGCGGTCTCGGCGCCATCCATCTGCGCGTGGACGCTCCGAATGTGGCTCCCGTCGACGACCCGCTCGCCCTTCACGACGTACGTGCGAAAACCGACCTGCTCGGCGACGTCCGAGCCTTCCTCGGCCTCGACGATCGGCTCCGCCAACACGCGCCCTCCTCCGTGGGGATCGAGGTGCGTCTCGGCCCACGTGACGAGGCGGGCACGCGCCTCCGCGAGGCTTTCGCCGTCGAGCTTCACGATACGCGCATAGCGACGCACGCCTTGTCGATAAGAAGCTCCTCGTGTGCCGAGATTGACGGTCTCGACCACGAGCGACACGCCGCGCGGCAAATCCTCGGGGGCCGGCTCGAACGGATCGGCGTCGTCATCGACGGCGAGGACCTCGAGCGACGAGGGGCGCAGCGGCGCATACGACTTTTGCGGGAGCGGAGAGACCGCGTCGGGCAGGATCATCGTGCCGGCGCCGACGAGGACGATGGCGCCCGCGAGGCTCGTCTCCAAGCGTGTCCAGCGTGCTTTGGGCGCGGGCGCCGGCTTGTTCGCGTAGAGCGCTTCGTCCTTCGGGCGCGCGAGGAGGAGGCTCGTCAGGATCTTCACGGCCTGCGCCTCGTCGGCACGGGCCACCATCAGATCGATGGGCGCATAGGGCCCGAAGAATTGGAGCAACCGGCGCAGATGCTCACCGCGCGCATGAACCGCGATGCCCGCAACATCGAGCGCTTCGCGCGCGATCGGGATGGCATGAGGGCGATGCTCGGGCCACACGGGCACGAGATCCGGAATCGCTCGCCGCGCGCGCCATTCCGCGGCGATGTCGAGCGCCATGCCGGTGGCGAGCGCGATGGCTCCCGCGCCGATCAACGCGCCTGAGAAGCTACCGGCGAGCTCGCCGACGGCGAACAGCACCACGAGGAACGCGAGCGATCGCAACGCCGCCGCGCGCAGCCCGGCGCGGGCTTCGGCGGCAACTTCGGCGGCCGGCGTGCCCTCCGCGGCGCGCGCGCCGAGCACACCGATCCGCGCCGGCGCATTGAAGGCCCACGCGAAGAAGATCGTGAGGAGGGTGATCGTGACGAGCGAGGCACCGCGTATCGCAGTGGCCGAGAGCGCGGCCATGTGCGTCCGCAAGCCCAGCGTCGCCGGCAGCGAAAGGAGCGATGCGGAGAAGAGGAGCGGCATGATGCCGCTCGCCGGCGTGGGGATCTGGATCGACGATCGCGTCTTCCGCTCGGGCGCCTCGCGATACGTCGGCTCGGCTGCGGTCTCCGGGCGCGCCTTCGCCGCACGCAGCACATGAGCCGTCGTCAGCGCGACCGCCGCTGCGAACACGGCGAACGCCGCGAGGTCCGTCGTCGTCGTCGTGCCGAGCCGATAGCGCAGGCCATGGAACGCGCTCGTGACGCTCAACACCGCGATGCCACCGGCGAGCCCGTAGACGCCCGCGAGATGCGAGGCGAGCGCGAGGAGGAAGCTGCCCGCCGTCATCGTGAGAAGGATGACCGGCACTGAGAACCCGCTCGTCGTCGAGAGTGGAAGGTGCTGCAGCAGGCTCGTGATGCCGAAGGCCTGCGCCAGCGCGAGCACCGCGGCGAGGATCAACGTCGCCCGTCCGAGCTTGGCGCGCCCCGCGGGCCCTCCGTGGCGCAGCGCGCGCCACGATCTCGACGACAGCGCGCACAGCTCCACGATCATGCTCGCGCTGATGAACGGCGTCACGCCGAGCGCGAAGACATCGAGATTGCGCCCCGTCGCCGCGGGCAGACCCGAAGTGTCCACCCCGGGCAGCCCGATGGGCGGCATGAACAAGAGCGCGAGCGGTAAGGCCAGCGTGATCGCGAGCCGCCCGCGAGGCGCGCGGGACGTGGATGACGGCGGAGAATCGGACACGCGACACCTCCTGGGACGAACGCCTATCGATACCACGACGGACGTGCGCGCCGGGAAGCCCGCTGGTGAGGCGTGGCCGCTCGCGGCGGCGTCCGCGATGCGACCCTGACGAAGCGATGGCCCACCTCGATACCGAGCAACGAGCCTCGCTAAATCCGCTGGAGGATGTCGCGCTGCCACGGATTGCCCTTGGCATCTCCGGTGGTGATCGCGCCGCAGTGACAGTGTGCGCTGTTGGGCGCGCCCTCGAGACCTTCTCCCGCGTGTGCACGATGGCCACCTGACGAGTCGCGAGAGGCCGAGTCGCTCGAGGCACACGCTCGTGTGATTGAGAAGCGTTGGCCCTCGGCAATCCGGACAACCATTTTTGATGGCCCCCATTGACACTCTTCGCCCCGGGCTCTCGGTATTGGACCCATCCGCTCTCCCCCCGAGGGCCGCACAGGTGAACACCCTATCTCGTCACGTTCCCTCGAATGCGAGGCGCCGCACGAATCTGCCGTTCGGCTTGACATGCGATTCTAGCCCGTGATTCATGCTCGATTGGTTTGTGCATAATTCCGTGCGACCACCCGGGGGCGGAATTCGTGACGAGGAGATCAACAAGGTGTCCGAAAGCCCGAGCGCGAACGTTTTGACGGAGATGCTGGAGCGGATGCCCGGCGTGGTCTTCTGCTCCAAGATGGATCCTGCGACGAGGAAGAGTCGCTGGGTCTACTTCAATGCCAGGGCGACGGAGCTTTACGACGTGCTCGAGCCTGCGCTGCGGGCCGATCCGGACGTGATGCTGGAGCGAATCCTCGCCGAGGATCGCGGCCGCCTCGATTCGATGCTGACGCACAGCATCCGAACGGGCGCCCCGATGACGTGGGTGGGCCGCCTCCGGCGCCGCAACGGTGACGTCCGGTGGATCGAGACGCAGGCCACCATTCATCGTGACGCCGAAGGCTTCCTCGTCTGGAGCGGTCAGACCCTCGACGTGACCGAGCGCAAGCAGCTCGAGGTCGCGCTCGCCGCATCGGAGGACGCGCGGTCGAAGGCGGACGCGCTGCACAGCACGGTAATCGACGCGCTGCCCGTGGGCGTCACCGTCATGAACCCGGCGGGCGAGTTCCTCGTCTACAACGCGGCCCAGCGCAAGATGAACGGGCAGGGGCTCGAGACCTACGGCGGCGACATGCGCAGCACGTTCGGCGTGTTCCGTGTCGACGGCGTCACGCCTTTCCCGAACGAGGAGATGCCCCTCGTGCGGGCGCTCCACGGCGAGGAGTCGTCCGAGGCCGAGATGGTGCTGCGCAACGCCGTCCTCCCGGAGGGCGCGCGGCTGCTCGTGACGGCCCGCCCGCTGCGCGACGCGAACGGCACGATCTACGCGGCGCTCGCCGTCTCGCAGGACGTCACCACGCAGCGCCTGCTCGAAGTGGAGCTGCGCTCCCGCAACGAAGAGCTCGCCCAGAGCGAGGCCGCCAAGGCCAACCTCATCGAGCGGCTGCGCTTCTCGATCGACGAGCTCTCCAACCCGATCCTCGAGGTCTGGGACGACGTGCTCGCCATGCCCATCATCGGCGTCGTCGACTCCCGGCGCACCGCCGACATGGTTCACCGCCTTCTCGGCGAGGTCTCGCGCACCCAGGCGAGCTTCGTCATCATCGATCTGACCGGCGTCGAAGTGGTCGACACCAAGACGGCCGATCACCTCATGAAGCTCATGCGCAAGGTCGAGGTCGTCGGCGCGCGCTGCGTGCTCACCGGCATTCGCCCCGCCGTGGCCGAGACGTTGGTGGACATCGGCGTGGATTTCGGCCGCCTCGTCACCCTGCGCAACCTCAAGCATGGTTTGCGCGAAGCGCTCCGCTTCGCGCGCCAAGAGCGCGACGGCGGGAACGTCTTCGATCTCGACGACGACTCGGCCGAGGAAGCCAAGCGCAAGCGGCGCGCTTCCTGATCCCTCCCGCTCCTCGCGTGTGCATCCACGCGAGGAGCGCTTCTCCATGCGCGTGAATGGCGCGAGCGCCCATCGGCATTCGTTGCCGAAGCACGACGCTTCATCCTCTCTCCTCGACCGCGACGACTCTCTCCTCGACCGCAACGACGTGGCAGCGAGCGTCGTTCGCGTCGCGCGGATCATCCAATCCGCACATCGGTGGAGAGTCGTTTACCCCGATGAGGCCGACGCACCTCTCGAACCAGGCCCACCTATCGCATTGAGCTCATCATCGCCGGATGGCCTTTGCCGCCCGTCGATCTTCATGTCCGTGTTCCTGCCAAATCGCGCAGGTCTCGCGCAAATTGCGCGACGCGCCTTCATGATTGCAGCGCGTGTCCGCCGGCTTGGACGTGGCCCGTCGGTTGCAGCAATGAGCCCCACTGCCAGGTGTGGATGGGCCTCATCGTGCTCGACGTCGCGAGCGTGGAGCTCGCGGTGTTTGGGCCGAGGGGCGTCAGCACCTCTCGACCGTGGAGGAAGATCGGATGCCGTACGTTGCATTGAAGTGGGATCACAAAGTGGGGCGACCGTTCGTGCAGTGGCTGGTCGTCGAGTGCGCGGGTATCGGGCAGAAATTCGGGGGCCCGCAGGCGTTGCCGCCGCGGCGCGACGTCGCCTACTTCGTCGACGAGGAGACCGCCGAGCGCGATGCCAAGGCCTTTGCAGAGTACAAGAGCTGTAGCAGCCGGGGGATGCGACATCCTTGGTGGAGGAGGCCAAAGCCTCTTCGGCCTACAGCCGCCGGCATGCCGCGTTCCTCTGGGATCACAACCTGTTCAATCCGCTCATCGGATGGGCTGTCCTGGAGTGGGAAGGCGATGACGTGGCCGGCGGGGAGCGATGCGATGTCGCCTATTTCCTCGATCCGGCGAGCGCGGAGCTCGATGCGCGGGTGTTCCGCCTGATCCGTGTCGACTCAGCGCGAAGGCGCCCGTCGCTGCCATCGAGGCCTCGACAGCGCCTGTCGCCGCCGCTGGTTGATGTCCTGCGATGAGGCAAAGGGCGCTTCGTTCAGCGCCCTTTGCTTCATGGCCTCTCGCTCAACGACCCTTCTTCGCGAGCCCTTCCAGCACCTCGGTTGCGATCATCGTCGCGAGCAGCGCCAGCATCTCTTCGCCCTGCGCGGCCGTCGCGCGCGCCGGAGCGCCGGTATAGGCGCGTTCGAGCCCCATGGCCGAAAAGCTGTTCTTTCCGGCCTTGATGCCTTCCGAGAGGCTCACCGTCACATCGGGCAACGCGGTGGCCGCGGGCCAATCCACTGCTTCGGGCTGGGCCGCGAGCACCAACGAGGTCTCGTATTCGCCCGCGTGGCACGCGCCGCTCTTGAACTCCGCCGAAAGCGTGCGACCCCAGCGTCGCGTCAGCGGACAGGCCACCGAGGCGAGACCCTCGGCGAGCTCCGCGAGCGCGCCTCGAACAGCGGTGTCGTGCGCCGGCTCGAGGTGATTGTTCACCAGGCACACGTGCGCAAACCCAGCATCGAGATAACCACGCACCACCGCGCGTAGAAATGCGGTGAGCACCTCCGCCGGCACCGAGATGGCCCCGGCGAATCCAGCGGCGAAGTCGGTCACTCCATAAGGCACCGCGGGCGCGACGAAGGCCACGACCCCTTTCCCTTCGAGGTGCTCCGCGGCTCGCATCGCCGCCGCTTCGCTGATGATGGTGTCCGTGGCGAGCGGCAGATGCGGCCCGTGCGGCTCCACCGAGCCCACCGGCACGAGCGCCGCGGTGGGCCGGCCCGCCGCGAGCGCCTCGCGGAGCCGCTCCGTCGTCAGATAGGCCAGGTTCGCGCGCACGGGATCCATCATCGCCTCACAGGCCCTTCGGGTTCTCCCCGCGGGCCTCTCTCTCCTTGAGCGTCTTCTTGTCGACCTTGCCGCGATCGTTCTTGGGCACGTCGTCCACGAAGGCCACCCACCGAGGATACTTGTGCTTGGACAGCCGCTCTTTGACCCACGACTTCAGCTCCTCCGCCAACGTCGCGTGCTCCTCGATGCGCACCTCCTCGCGGAGGATGATGAAGGCTTTGGGCTTCACGAGCCCCTCGTCCTCCGCGCCGATCACCGCGGCCAGCGAGACCTTGGGGTGGTGCATCAAGCAATCTTCCACCTCGACCGGAGCGCACCAGATGCCGCCGACCTTGAGCAGATCGTCCGCGCGCCCGCTGAAGTAGAGATATCCCTCGGCGTCGAGGCGGAAGAGATCGCCGGTGCGGCACCAATGGCCATGAAACGTGGCCCAGCTCTTGTCGCGATCTTGATGGTAGCCGAGCGCGACCGAATCGCCTTTGACCCACATCACGCCCGTCTCGCCGGCGGGGAGCGCCGGCTCCCCAGGCCCGATCGCGTCGGAGGAGAGGATCTTGATGGTGTATCCATCCACCACGCGGCCGAGTGAGCCGGGCTTGATGTCGCCGGGCCGGTTCGAGCAATAGATGTGGAACATCTCGGCGGAGCCGATGCCGTCGTACACATCGTTGTGGAAGCGATCCATGAAGCGCGCGAGCAGCGCCGGCGGCAGAGCCTCGCCCGCGGAGAGGTGGAAGCGCACGCTCGAGAAATCGAGGCGTGGTTTGCCGGCGGCGGCGAGCGCGTCGTCGTGATCGAGCAGCTTGCCCATCATGGTCGGCACGTTGGTGACGACGGTGGGCCGATGGCGCGCGATGGCGGCCACGAGCGCCTCCGGCGTGGGCCGCTCGGCGAAGAGGGCCGCGGTCGCGCCGACGGCGAACGGGAACATCAAATTGGTGCCCGTCGCGTAGCCGAAGAACAGCCGCGGCACGGACACGGTCACGTCGTCGCGCTGATAACCCACCGTGCCTTTGGCGTAGAGCTCGGTGTTGTAGGCGAAGTCTCGATGCGTGTGCATCGCGGCCTTGCTGCGGCCCGTCGAGCCCGAGGTGAAGAGCCAGATGGCGATGTCGTCGCGCTTCGTCGCCCGCGGCTCGCCCTGCTGCGCCCGCCCGCCCGCGATGGCGTCCGCGAGCGACACGGGCGCGAGCGCAGCCACGTTGTCGGCCTTGGAGATGTCGGGATCGGACTCCACGTCTCCGCCCGTCTCCACCTCGGGCACGAGCACCAGCGCCTTGAGCCGCGCCGCCGCCAGCGTGCCTGCGATCGAGGCAGCCACGCGCGGGATGGTGACCAGCACCGTGGCCCGCGTGTACTCGACCAGATAAGCAAGGTCGGGCGCGGGCGCCTCGGGGTTGCCCATGGCCACCACCGCCCCGTGGTGGAGCGTGGCGAAGAAGGCCCACGCGAAGGCCGGCGTGTCGTGCAGCACGATGAGCACGCGCTCCTCGCGCCCCACGCCCGCGCCGGCGAAGAAGCCGCGCAGCGCGCGCACGCGCACGGCCACGTCTTCGTACGTGTACGCGCGCTCGCCGAAGAGGATGGCGCGCTTGTCGCCGAGCCCTTCGGAGAGCCGATCGAAGAGGTAGTAATCCGCGAGGTTGAAGTCGTCGGGGAACACCGGGGTCTGCACGGCGAAACGGCGTACCACGATTGGCTCTCAGGCGGTGGTGCCAAACCAACGTGCGTGCAGGCGAGCGACGTCGAGCGCTGCATCGCGTCAGCCGGCTCGCTTGGATCGACCACCAAAGGGGTCGGATCTCGATTCATGGCCTCCGCGACGGGGCAACGCACCCTGAGGGTGATTCAGCCTGGATCCATGGATCCGGATCTTCGCTGATCCATGTCAGACACAACGCAACTCCAACCTCGCGATACCAAACACACAGCGTAATGGCACATCGCGTGCAGCTTCAACTTTGCAGATGAACGCCGCCAACACCTCCAACCTGCTGAGCCTCGAAATCGACGCCGATGACGCTTTCGACATCCGCGAGGTCACGCTCGAGGATGGGTTGTCGAGCTTGTTCTCCATCGAGATCGTCGCCGTCGCCACCAACCCGGCCGTGGATTTCGAGGGGATCGTCGGCCGCGAGGCGAAGTTTCGCGTCCGCTCCGTGGAGGGTGGATATGGCGGCACGGGCTCGCCGTGCTGGTCGGGCATCGTCTCCGAGATCCATCAGCTCCGCAGCGAGGAGGCCGGGGTCTCGACGTATCATCTCTCGGTCTCGCCGCGGCTCTGGCTCCTGACGCAGCGGAGCAACTGCCGCGTCTACCAGCAGATGACGGACCTCGACGTCGTGCGCGCCGTGCTCTCCGAGTGGGGCATCGAGCCGGTCATCGAAGTGTCGCGGCCGCTCAAGACGCGCAAGTACCGCGTCCAATACCAAGAGACCGACTTCACCTTCGTGACTCGGCTCCTCGAAGCGGCGGGCATCACCTACTACTTCCGCCGCGGGGAAGAGGGCTCGACGCTGGTCCTCTCCGACGCGCCCGAGAAGGGCAAGGTGCGTGACGCGCCGCTCGATCACGTCGACGAGGTGGTCACGGGCAACCTCCATGCGACGGCCTTCCGCGCGTCGCGCACGATCCGATCGGGGAAGATGACGTTCGCCGATCACGATCACCGCCTCCCCAACACGCCTTTGGTCGCCGAGGCGGCGGGCAGCCAGCATCCGTTGGAGAGCCGCCTGGAGAGCTTTTCGTATCTGCCCGGCGCCTTCCGCTTCGGCAACAAAGGCCCGAAGGACACGCCGTTCGCCGACGATCGCGGCCGCACCCGCACCGACGCCGACGAGGGCAAGCGCCTCGCCGAGCAGGCCGCCTTCGCCAGCGCGGGCCGCGCCAAGAGCTTCAGCTTCGAGTCCAACGCGCTCGATCTCGGCGCCGGCACCGTGCTCAAGGTGCAGGGCCATCCGATCGCGGAGCGCGAGGGCAACCTGCTCGTGACCCGTATCTCGCTCACGGGCTCCTCGCACTCCATTCCGCATCTCACGGTCGCGGGCCACGCCGCGAGCACGCCGCATCGGCCCGAGATGGTGACGCCGCGGCCTTCGATTCACGGCGTGGAGTGCGCGACGGTGGTGGGCCCGTCCGGCGAGACGATTCATTGCGATGAGTTCGGTCGCGTGCGCGTGCAGTTCCACTGGGATCGCTACGGCAAGATGGATGAGCAGAGCTCCTGCTGGGTGCCCGTCAACCAGCCTTGGGCCGGCGACGCGCTCGGCTCGCTCAATCTCCCGCGCATCGGGCAGGAGGTGATCGTCGGCTTCCTCGGCGGCGATCCGGAGGAGCCGATCATCGTCGGCCGCCTCTTCACCAACCTGCTCCGCCCGCCGTTCCCGATGCCGCAGAACAAGACGCAGAGCGGCTTCCGCAGCGCCTCGGTGCCGCAAACGGGCGGTTACAACGAGATGATGTTCGAGGACAAGGCGGGCGGCGAGCTCGTGCGCATGCGCGCCGAGCGCGACTTCACCACGCGCGTGAACCGCAACCACGACATGAGCATCGGCAACGACCGCAGCTCGCACGTGGAGCAGAACGACAGCGAGCAGGTCGACGGCGATCAGAGCCACGCCGTCCTCGGGGAGATGGTGAGCTCGATCGGCAAAGATCAATTGATGAGCGTGATGGGCAGCCTGCTCTCCTCGGCGGGCGGCGATCGGCTCCTCAAGACGATCGGCGAGAGCATCTCGCAGGCGCTCATGCACCAGATCACGAGCACCGTGGGCACCACGCTCACGGTTGGCAAATCGATGATCCACATCGCGCCGGATCAGATCATCATCCAATCGCCCAAGGTGCTCCTCAATCCGGGCGCCGAGACGGCGTCCGAGGCCGCGCTCGGCTCCTCGATGGCGGCCGCGAGCGCCAAGGTCTGAGCGGAAGAGATCCCGATGAAGATCCAACGCGTCACGTTCCTCGGCATCGCGGGCCTCGCCGACACCACCGTCGATTTCACGAACCCGGCCACCTCCGCTCCTCACGATCTGGTGGTGTTGACCGGCGCCCCCGGGTGCGGGACGACACGCATGTTGGAGGCGATCGTCGCCGCCAAAGAGGCCATTGCTCCCTATGGGCCCATGGCGACGAATCCGGGGTCGTGGGTCGGTGTCAGCACGGGCGCGGCCAAGGTGGCTTTCGCGTTCTACCTCGATGAGGAAGAGCGCCGCTTCGCCGGCACCGACGCGATCGTCGTCGAGGCCGAGGCCATGTTCATGGCGGGCCGCACGCAGAGTGAGGCCGACGACGGCATTCGCGCCGTGCTCAATCGCTACACGCACGGCGGGCAGATGGGGAAGATGGAGTATTTCCCTTCGGCCCGGCGCATCCCTCGGCTCGGTCCCTTCGGTGGCCTGACGCAGCTCGAGCAGCGCCTTTTGCGGAGCTCGAAGGACGCCGAGAAATACGGCTTCATCCCGCGCTTCCTCCAGGTGCTGGAGCGCGAGCCCGAGGTGGCGCGCGCCTTCGCGGAGCGCCTCGCTGCGCTCTCGCCGACGTGTCGTTACGAGCGCGACGGCGCGCAGGCTCCCGTGCCTCGTTGCTTCACGAGCCGCGGTCGCGCGCCCCTGCGTTACAACGAGATCTCCGACGCCGAGGCCGACGCGGTGATCTTCGCGGCCACCGCCGTCGCCATCGATCTGAGCTGCTCTCTGGTGCTCGTCGATCGGCCCGAGCTCTACGTGCATCCGAGCTTCGTGCGGAGCTTCGTCGCCGGCTTCGCGGGCCTCGGCGAGGACAACCAATTCATCCTCGCGTCGGCGTCGCCCGAGGTCATCGCCGCGGCGGAGTCGGGCTGCGTCATCCGGCTCGAGGGCCCGTGACCACGTATTACATGAACGAGGCGGCCTTCGACCTGCCGGACGTCGGCTTCGTCGACGGCACCGTGCACAGCTTGGAGGTAGCTTTGCCGCGCAATCGGGAGCTGCGTTTGCTCGTGGCCCGATTCCCCCTCACGGAGGGGCAGGCGTTCGGCGACGCCATCACCGCGCACGTGAGGAAGCAATCGGCGCGCGTCTCCGGATATGCGGTCACCGAGCGGCGCGACACCGAGGTCCACGGCCGCGCCGCCGTCTTGTTGCGCTCGCGCTGGCGCAGCGACGAGGTGAAATTCTACGAGCGGCAGGCGCACATCGCGGCCACGCCGGCCGCGCGGATGGTGATCGCGATGACGGGCCCAGCCGTGGAGCAGGCGGCCTGCGACGAGCATTTCGATCGCATCCTCGAGACACTGAAGCTCCGCGACGCCGAGCCATCGGCCTGACGAAGGAGGGACGACGCCATGCCCAAAGAGCTCGCCGTGCTCCCGAAGGATTTCATCGGCCCGCCCACGCCGCGGCAGATCTACAACGCAGCGCCCGGCGTGGAGCGCGAGACCTCGCTCGACACCGACGGCGCGCGCAATAAGACGCAGGAAGAGTACTCAGTCATCAAGCAGATCGCCGTCGCCCAGGTCACCGCCCAAGTCGAGGCGCAGACCGAGGCCAAGAAGAAGGACAAGAAGGTCAAAGTCCGTTCTTCACGGGTGTCGAACTCCGACTTCAACAACGCCAAGGACACCTATGATGCCTTGTCGCCCGAGGAGAAGACGGCGAAGTACCAGGCGTGGCAGAACGGGTTTCTCTCCGATCTCGACAACGCCAAGGTCGGTGATTCCTACGCCAACGGCCTCGGCGGCACGGGGAGCTTGAGCGAGTCTCAGGTCGACGATCTGCACGGCGCCGCCGATCAGCTCCGCAAGGGAGGATGGGTCGGCCAGGCGCCGAGCAACACCGACGCGCTGGCCGATCTCCTCGCCACCAAGAAGGACAAATACAACTCCTTTCAGATCCCGTTCTGGAACATCAAGAGCGGTCACAACCGCTCGGTGTGGGACACGTTCTGGCAATCGGACACCTCGGTCGGCCGCGTGGGCTACAAAGATCCCGATGGCATGAAGGATCCGAATCCGCTCACGACCGCGTACCTCGTCGCCGACGGCAAGCAAGTCAAAGCCGGTGACTTCGCCCAGGTCACGGCGCCGAATGGGATGTCGACGTGGATGCGGGCCATGGATGCCAATCCCAGGAAGGGTGTCGCGGGCAACGTGGCAGGAGATGGCCGGCAGGCCGAGATGTCGTCCGGCGCGTACGAGGCGCTCGGATACAAGAACGGCGCGGCGATCGCGCCGCCCGTGGACAACGTCAAGGTCCAGGCTTATCCCGGCTCCGGCGGCGGCGGGCAGATTGGCTATCTCACGCCCGCGGAGACGCAGGAGGCGGGCGGCCTCATCAAAGATGGTGTGGTGAAGTCGATCTCCAACAAGGCCGATCTGGAAAAGGCCCGCAAGGCCAAGGCCGACAAAGAAGCCAAAGAGAAGGCCGAGAAAGACGCCAAGGAAGGGAAGAAAACCACCTCCAGCGCCGCGCCCGCGGGCGGGATTCCCATCCTCGTCGCGGCCAAGACCGTGTTCGCCGGCCAGCTCCAACGTCAGGTGGGCATCGCCAGCCCGACCTGCATCCACGAAGGCGGCGGCTATCTGGCCGAGGGGAGCAACACGGTGTCGGTGGAGAATTGCCCGCTCCCGCGCATCGGCGACCGGACGTCGGACGACATGTTCGTGGTGCGGGGCCAGGGCGACGTGCTGAGCGCCTGATCTCGTCACCGCGAAGGAGACATCGAATCTCGTGGCCACGTATTACATGAACGACGGGGCATTCGATCTGCCCGACACGCGGTTCGAGGACCTGACCGTGCATCGCCTCCGGGCCCCGCTGCCCGATGGCCAGGAGCTCGGCCTCGTCATCGCGCGCTCGAAGATCCCCGAGGGCAAGAGCCTGCGCGACGTGGTCGCCCACCAGCTCCAGCACGAGGCCACCCATCTGCCTGGACATGCCGTGTTGGACAGCGAAGAGATCGAGGTCGCCGGCGCCCCGGCGATGGCCGTGCGCTGTCGCTTCCGCCGCGAGAACGAGGCCTTCTATGCGCGGCAGATCCACGTCGCCGCCTTCGATGCTTGGATCGCGTTCGTGATGTCGGCGCCGATCACCGAGCGCGAGGCCTGCGATCGGCACCTCGATCACGTGGTGGCGAGCCTCCGTCTTCGAGAAGGCTCGTGACGCACGCTCGCAGCGAGATGGAGATCAGCGGTCGACGACGCTTCGACGTCACGCGGAGGATGTCATGATCTCGGATACGGTGGGGGCCGGCGGGAAGAACCGATCCCAAGATGTCATCACGACAAAGCGCATCCTCGTGCAAAACGGCATCAACATCGCGCAACCGAGCTCGGGTGTGATGGATGAGGGCACCATCGCCGCGCTTCGCGCCTTCCAGCGGGAGCATGGCATCGCGCCCGACAACGGCCGCGTGGCGCCGCGCGATCGCACGTTGATCGCGCTCTGGCCCGTCGTCTATGCCAACCCCACGGGACGCGCCGTCCGCGGTACCGACGGCTTCGGCAGCGGCGCCTTCGGCGCGAGCCGCGGTAGCCGCAGCCACGACGGGACCGATTACGTGACGGTGCCACCGCAGGACGTGACGTCACCCATGTCGGGCCGCGTGACCACCATTTCGGCGCCGTACCGCGACAACGACGATCTCCTCGGCGTCCAGATCGAAGCGAGCAATGGCACGCTGTGCTGGGTTTGGTACATCGCGCCTGCACGCGGGATCGTGGGGAGTCTGGTGCGCGCCGGGCAGACCGTGATTGGGACGGCCCAATCACTCCAAGGGCGTTATTCCGGCATCACCGATCACGTCCACGTGCGCATTCACCGCGCCGACGGCACCGCCGTGGATCCGGCCACGCTCATCCGCTGAACATCGATGTTGGGGGGATGGCGGGGCGCGCCCTTGGCAATGCGCGCTTCGCGAAGGTGCGAAGCACGCACGCATCGAATCGATGTCAGCCGCTGGCGCTGCCGGGGGAGGGCACTTTGATTTGCATGCCGCTCGCGCGCATGGCGTGCGTCGGGCAGAAGCGCTTCATCGCCGGCGTGGGGTCGAACGAGACGCGGCCGCAGGCGTCGCAGACGCAGAGGTGATGATCGTAGAACGAGCGCTCCGAGAGGATCGCCACTGCGAACAGGCTCAGCACGATGCCGCTGAGCGGGGCCGTGGGCTCGGGGCGCGCGACCCAATGGCCATCCTGCCGGCGGACGCGATTGAGGAAGATGGCCGCGCGGAGGAAGCGATCGTCTTGAGGTGCGCTGATGAGCCCGCGCAGCGCTCCCACGATGCGAGCGCGCGCCGCGGACGCGATGCGCGGCAAATCCCCCTGAGCCCGCGCGAGCGCCGGCCCGCTCGCTTGCAATGCAATGGTGCCCGCGGGCGGCTCGAGCAGGACCGAGAGCCGAGGCATGGAGCCATTGGCGACCACGTGTTGATCGAACCAATCCGAGAGCTCTTGGACCGTGAGGTCGCGAGCGTCGGTCAGGTCCAGGAACGTGATGCCCGCGAGCAACGCCCGCCGCTCGTCGGCTCCGCCGAGATAAGGCAGGGTCGCGTGCATGGGTGGCGACGACGGCTTCATGACCCCCTCTTCATCGCAAGCTGTGCGCCAGCAGCTTACGCCGGTACCAGGGCCATGGATCCAGCGGATTTCACATGCTCCGTCGGATCTCGCCGCCATCCCCTCGGCCGTCCAAAGCGGGCACGTGCCCGGCACGTGCCTAGGCACCGCGGCGATCGGGGCCGCCCGCATCATCGAACAGGGCCACCTCGGGCACCCGGATCGCCCCACGCCGTCACGGCCCGGTCGGCTCCGGTGCTTCGTTGTATTGCGACGCCGTCGCTGCTCGTCAAGCCACCGTCCGCCGCGCAGCGCGAGCCTCTCTCGGGTTTACGTAGGCTCTGCGGCGTCGGCGAGCTCGGTTTGATAGAGATCGAGATCGGCGTAGCCGTTTCGTCGCAGCCAGCGTTTCAGCGTGCCGGCGAAGACCGGGCCGTCGGCGCGGTGGAGGTGGAGGGCGAGGGCGTTGCGACCGTAATAATCGAGGATGGCCGAGACCCAGGCGCGATCGACGTGCTCGCGCTCGGCCTCGTGGAGCATGGTGGCGAGCACTTCCTCCGTCGGGCGCGCGCTCTCCCAAAGGCCCCAGGCGACGCCGCGAAAGACGCGGTAGACGCGGGCGAACTCGCTGTCACCGGCGTCGTCGAGGGCATAGTTCGAGGCCCAGGGACGCTGGTGATCGTGGGCGTGGAAGACCTCGTGCATGACGGCGATCTTCTGGCGCTCGCGCAAACCTTCGACGATGCCGAGCGCGGCGCGTCGTGTGCTGGGCGCGATCAAGAGCGCCGAGAGCGCGCTGGTGCGGCCCCAATCATTGCGGTGCACATCGCCGCCGATGCGCAGGATCACCGAGTCGCCTCCGCGCAAAAGGAGCAACAGCCAGCTCCGCCCGGCATAGTGATCGGCGAGCTTCGTCACGAAGCGCGCGCCGGCCGGCGTATCGAGATCGAGGCTCGCGAGCAGGGCCTCACCGTCCTTCGCAGCGCGATGTCCTCGTTCGGACGCGAGCTGCGCAAGCGGGCGCTCCCCCTTGAGCTCGAAGCCCACCGCCGCTTGATCGTAGAGCGCGGTCAAGCACGCGAGGCCCATGATCCGATCGACTGGATCGGCCTTCGATCCAGCCTCTTTGGTCGAGCGCTCGACGGCCTGCACCAACCCGAAGATGCGATCGAGCTGCGCGCCGCTGGGGATGCGACGCAGCTCCACGCCGAAGGCCTCGTGCTCGTCGGTGATTGCGAGTGACGGTGGATCGAGCACCGCGACCCGCACGAAGAAAGCACAATCCGATGCGTCGACCGCCGGCGGCGCGGCGCTCGTGGTGGGCGCTTCCGGGGCTTGCACGGCGCGATCGGCGTAGAGCGGTGTGGTCCCGGGAAACCGATCTCGGTTGGGCGGATAGCCGCTCGCCATCGTGGGCAGAGGTACCGCGTCCTCCGCGCTGCCTTCGGAAGCACCATGGCCGCCGGCCTGATCGGAGCCACCGATGGGGGGCGCCTCGATGGGGGGAGCGAGGCCGTGGGCGCGCGCATAGGCTTCGACGAGATCCTCCGCGCCGAACATCGAGCCGCCGGTGCGTGCCGGTGTGCCGGTCAAGAGGTCGTGCTCGCGGCCGCCTTCTGCATAGATCGGCGCGAGGTGGGTTGCGCCGCCGTCGCCTTCGCCGCCGTAGAATCGCAATTTCGCCTGCCGGCGATAACCGGCGTCGTAGAGCGTGGCCGCGATGAGGTGCGAGAGGGGCTCGCACGAGCCGCCGCCTTGAAGGAGCGCCTCGCCCATGCTGCCGCCGGGCCGGCCGTAATAATGGAGATCGCCTAGCACGCCGGGCACGGCCTGCTTCGGATCCTCACCGGCTGCGTCGCGCAGCCGGGACAACCGCCCCGTGTAGAGATCGCGGGCGCGCGTCAGATCGAGCTTCTTTCCGGCTTCCGCCGCGTCGATCGCGTTCGCCCGCAGGAGGAAGTCGCCCAGCGCGAGCCGCCCTTCGGCGCGGGCGCGGCGCGCCTCCGCCATGAGCGCGCGACGATCGGCGGTGACGGCGACCGGCAGCACCAACGCGGGCACCCGCTCGGCGAGGTGGGCGCTGCGCGCGAGCGCGGGGCGAGGCGCGTGCGCGCGTGCTTTTCCCGAGGAGAGCGACGCGCCCACCAGCACCGAGTGGGCCAGCATCGAGAGGGCGATCACCGCGGTCGCCCGAACCCCATGCGATGCTCGCCTCGTTGCCCTCATGCCGCGGTCGATCTCCGACAGCGAGACCGGTACCGCGGTTCCCGTCAGGGCTCCACTTCTCCCGAGTCCCCGGACGCCGGCACGTCCGCACAGCAACGGAAGCCCAGGTGGTAGTTCCGGTGACTCTCCTCGGCCATCAGCCGGGAAGGGTGCCAGTCCTTGGCGCGCCAGCGACAATCGTCCTCGTGCGCGTCCTCGTGCTGGAAGACGAACCAGCTCCCCTTCATCTCGGTGGCCCCGGCGCCGCCCGCGCTGGCCATCTCTTCGGGACGTTGGGGCAGATTCATGTGCTCCGCCGCATTGCCATGCTGGTCGTAGACCCCGAACGGGCTCACGCACGCCGGGAACGCGCCGGCAGGATAGGTGTTGGATCCGCACTGCCCCCAACCACCGCCCATGCAGCCCGGTGTCTTGACGGTGCCCATGGCGCAGACGCCGAGATCGCGCTTGCCACCGTAGGCCCAACGCATCTCGCGATCCTTGTTGTGCTTCCACGTCGCATAGGGGCGCCCGGCCTCGAAGGCATATTCGTCCTCCGGCTTGTGCAGCGACCCCGCACAGGCACCCTCCCACTCGTGCGCATCGCAGATGCGTTTGCCGGCAGCCGCGCAGATCTGCACGGCCTCGCGCGCGCTCGCGTAGACCACGGGATATTCACAAGGGATGTCGGGAAACTCGAATTGATCGATACAGACCTTGGCGTCAGCCGGTGTCTCGCCGATCTCGGGATCGTAGACAGGCACCATGTTCTTGCGGTTGCAGGGCGGGTGCGGCTCGACGCGTACGCCCGCGGCTTCGCGGCGGGAGCGGCATTCGCTGCGGGTCATGCCGTAATGCGTGATGGCCGGGTTTCCCTGGCCGATCCACGGCGAGCCTTCGACCACGCGGCGCACGGCCTCGAGCTGGGCATCGGTCAAATCGAGGTGCGTCGACATCGTGTGGAACAGGGTTTTGCGCTGCTCCTTCAGCGTTCGAGCCGGCGTGTCGGACGGCGGCTCGGGCTCCGGTTGGGGGGCGGCGGCGGCCGTCGGGGGCGGCGGCGGAGGCGGGCGCTCGGCGACGATCGACGGCGGCGCGGCGATCGCGGTCGCCGGGATGACCACGACGCGCGGGTGGTGAAGAAGCAGGGCAGCCGCGACGGTGAGGCTGCTGCCGGCAGCGAAGATGGAAAGGATGAGGACGGCGCGAGAAGCCATGGCGCTCCGAGCGGGCCCTCGTCGAGGGCCGCAGCGGGGCGCCGAACGCAGGAAGGAAAAATCGTCTTCCCGGTGTCGATCAATACCGAGGAACGCCGGGGTCCACGTGGATCGACCAGGCGTCGATCCCACCGCGGAGCGACACCACGTCCGCGAAGCCCAGCCGTTCGAGGAGCGCCGCGGCCGAGAGGCTGCGCACCCCATGGTGGCAATAGGCGACGATCGTCGCGCCCTCGGGCAGCTCGATCTCGTCGGCCCGGGACGGGAGCTCGTCGAGCGGGATGAGCACGCTCCCCGGCAGCGCCGCCGTCTCGTGCTCCCACGGCTGCCGCACGTCGAGCAGGAGCAGCGCGTGCTTGGCCTTGATCCGCTCGTTCAATTCACGAACCCCGATTTGCTGCACCATGGGGGGAGCCTACGCCACCAGCGCGTTGATGCGCTCGGCCAGCGCTTCGGCGCTCTGCGTACCCGTGTGCGTGAGCAGGTAGACGCGGCCGCGCGCCGTGCGCGCGAACACCGCATGGAGCGGCCGCCCACCGCGCCGCCCCGCGTCCTCGAAGACGAGCCCGCGCAGATCGGCAAAGGGGATGAGCCGCGCGCCGCTCTCCGCGAAGAGCCCCGCATGCTCGATGCGCAGGCACGCGCGCCGCGCATCGAACACCACGCGCCGCCGCGCCGGAAACACGAAGAGATAGAGCGCCACGAGGCCCACCACGCCGACCATCCACGGCGAGCGCATGCCCAAGAGGAGCACCGGGAGCAGGCCGAGCGCGATCCATTGCACGCCGGCCCAACGGCCCTCGACTTCGATCGAGCCGCCGGAGAGAGCCCGGTAACCGGTGGAGTAGTAGGTCCGCATCGCTTCGTTCGAGGCTTCGAGCGCGCACTGTAGCGCACGCCGAAGGGGCGCTCCTGATCCTCCTCGTCTGAACATTTGTCCAGACGTAGGCCGAGCCCTGCGCTATCCTTTGCGCGCCATGCCGCGCCCCATCGACAACCCGCCCAATCCCTGGTCGTCGACGCACGTCGAGTGGCTCGAAGCGCCGCCCAACGCGACGGTCTCGATTTACGAGGAAGAGGCTCGCTCCATCATCTCCGAGAACGACAGCCCCGACATCGGCTTTCGTTACAGCGTGAACCCTTATCGTGGTTGCCTCCACGCCTGCGCTTATTGCTATGCGCGCCCCACGCACCAATACCTCGGGTTCGGCGCGGGCAGCGATTTCGACCGGAAAATCGTGGCGAAGAAGAACGCGCCCGAGGTGCTTCGCAAAGAGATGATGCGCCCCTCGTGGGAGGGAGAGCTCATCGTCTTCTCCGGCAACACCGATTGTTATCAGCCGCTCGAGGCCAGCTATCAGCTCACCCGCCGCTGCCTCGAAGTGTGCTTGGAGTTCCGGAATCCCGTGGGCATCGTCACGAAGAGCGCGCTCGTCCGGCGGGACGTGGAGCTGCTCGCCGAGCTCGCGCGGCGGGCGCGCTGCACCGTGAACATGAGCGTCGCCTTCGCCCGGGACGAGGTAGCCCGCAAGATCGAGCCTTATGCGAGCCGCCCATCGAATCGCTTCGAGGTGCTGCGCCGCCTCTCCGACGCGGGCGTCTCCACGGGGGTGATCGTCGCGCCCATCATCCCGGGTTTGAACGAGACCGACATCCCCGAGCTGCTCGAACGGGCGCGCGACGCCGGCGCGCTCCGCGCCGGGATGACGATGCTGCGCTTGCCCGCGGAGGTGCTGCCCGTCTTCGATGGCCGCCTCGAAGAGGCCTTCCCCGAGCGCGCCCAGAAGGTGCGAAACGCGGTGCGCGAAATGCGCGGAGGCAAGATGAACAAGAGCGAGTTCGGCGCGCGCATGACCGGCGTGGGCGCGCGTTGGGCCGCGATCGAGAGCCTCTTCGCCGTGCATTGCAAACGCCTCGGGCTGAATCGCGATCTCCCGCGGCACGAGGATCCCGGCCCGAGCACGTTCCGCCGGCCGACCAAGCAGGGCACCCTCTTCGACATTTGAGTCGAGGGGAAGGGCTCGTTTCGTATCCCATCCCTCGAACGACCCGCCTCTCGTCGGGGCACTCCGCGCGGGCCTCTGGCCGGCATTCTCGGTCACGTACCGAGCGACACGCCCGGGCCGCTCGGCCTCCGTCGGCCGATGGATGAAGTGGGAGGTGACGTTACCGGCGAGGATCGGATCGACGTTGCTTCGACCTCACCCTTCGTTGCGCTAAGCTGCCGGCCATGCCGCGGCCCGGCTCCGACGCCGTCCTGCTCGTCACCGGATTCCCCTCGCTTTATGCGAGGAAAATGGTGGCCCACATCCTCACGGAGGAGCCGCGGGCCCTCGTGTATGCGGTCGTCCCGAACGAGCGCATGGAGCGGGCGCGGGCCGAGCGGGATGCGCTGGCCGGCGGGGCGCGGCTCGTGCTGATCGAAGGCAATCCTTCGAGCATGGATCTCGGCCTCTCGGGCGCCGAGTTCCGGCAGCTCGCGCGTGAGATCGAGCGCATCCACCACGTCGCGCACGTGAGCGACGGCGCCGCCGAGCGCCGGCGCGCGTATGCCGAAAACGTCGTCGGCGCCGCCGAGATCATCGAGCTCGCGCGCGCGGCGTCGAACCTCGAGTGCCTCGTCTTCCACTCCACCGCGCACGTCTCCGGCGATCGAACCGGCATCGTCTACGAAGACGATCTCGCCTCCGGCCAGTCCTTCCGCAGCGAGGTGGAGGAGACGCGCATGCAGGCCGAGGCCATCGTCCGCCGCGCCATGCGCGACGTCCCCATCGCGGTGGTGCGGCCGACGACGATCGTCGGTGACTTCGATCCGAACGACGAGGCTCGCCTCGATGGGCTTTATCTCCTCGCGTTGCTCATCGTGGCCACGCCGGCGGAGATCGCCATTCCGTTCCCGGGCAAGGGTGATACGCCGCTCAACATCGTTCCGCTCGATTTCGTGGTGAAGGCCGCGCACGCCATCGGCCGCGCGCCGAGCGCCCCGGGCACGACGTTCCACCTCGCCGATCCGCGCCCGCTGCCCGCGCACCGCGTGGCCGAGGTGGTGGCGCGCGCGGGCGGCAAGCGCGCGCCCAAGAGCCACATCCCTTCGAACTTGGCGCGCGCCCTCCTGCGCACGCCGGGCATCGAGCGCTTCGTGCGCAGCCCCCGCGCCTTCGTCGAGCAGCTCACCACGCCGGTCCGCTACGACGCGCGCAACGCCGATCGCATCCTCCGCATCTCCGGCCTCGATTGCCCGCCTTTCGAGTCGTACGCGGGGGATCTGGTGAGCGCCGTGCAAGAGCATCTCAAGCTGCGTCAGAAGCGTCGCGAGCTGCGCGAGAGCGACGTGGAGGTGGAAGATCCGCTCTCGTGAATCGACCCGCTCGGACAGCGGGCAAGACAAGGAATCGAGGCCATCGTCCGCCGCGCCGCCGCCCGATCCGACGCGCTTCGGCTCGATGATCGCCGTCGCGGTGACCATCGGCTCCGTGCTCGTCGTGGCCACGTGCAGCACCTCGCGCGATCGCATGGCACCACCCGCGACGCCCACCGCCGCACCGCTCGACACGGCAGTCCAAGCCGCGGTCACGGCGACCAGCGAGAGCGTCGCACCGCCGATGCCCACCGAGGTGCCCGCGGCGCCCACCGCGACCGTCGCATCGACCGCGACGCCGGCCGAGGATCCGAGCGCGCGCGGGGCCGGGCACGAGCTCGATCGCTTCTATGCGGCCCTCCGCGGTTTGGAGAAGCACGCCCGCAAAGAGCACGTGCGCGTCGCGTGGCTCGGCGACTCGCACGGCGCCGCCGATCTCTGGAGCGGCCCTCTGCGCGAGGCGCTGCAAAAGCGCTTCGGATCCGGCGGCCCGGGCTTCGTGCACGTCGGCTACAAGGCTGCTCGGCACGAGCAGGTGCGCGCCGAAATCAAAGGCAAGTGGGCGACGACGCCGAAAGGCCCCTCCACCGTCGTGCACACCGGCGATGGTGTCTTCGGGCTCGGCGGTGTCCTCCTCACCGGCGCGAGCGACGGCCCGCGCACGACGATCTCCGTCACCGACGCGACCCTCCCGCCCGCGCTCACGTGGGACCTTTGTTACAAGCTCGAATCGCCGCACGACGAGATTCAATATGCCCTCGCCGGCCAGCCCGAGGGGCTCGTCAAGCTCGCTTCCGGCGAGAAGGTCGGTGTCCTTCGCCATCTCGTGATGCAGAGCAGCGGCGCGTCTCCCGCGCTCAAGATCTGGCCGAGCGGCGGACAGCCGCGCTTTTGCGGCATGACCATCGAGACCGACGCGAAGGCGCATCCCGGCGTGGTGCTCGACACGCTCGGTATCAACGGCGCTCGTCTCGCCACGCAGCTCGCTTGGCACGAGGCCGAATGGGTGGCCGAGGCCTCGCGCCGCACGCCGGCGCTGGTGATCCTCGAATACGGCACCAACGAGTCGGGCGATCACGTCATCAAGCCCGAGACCTACGTGGAGAACCTCCGTCGCGTCATGGCCCGGGTGCACACCGCATCTCCCGAGTGTGATTGTCTCGTCCTCGCGCCGACGGATCGCGCCGACACGGCCGAGCGCACGCCCCTCGTCGTCGAAGCGCTCCGGGCCGCCGCGCGCGTGTCGAATTGCATGTTCTGGGACACGTATGCCGTGATGGGCGGCAAAGGCTCCATCAACACCTGGCGCACGGAGACGCCGCCGCGCGCCGCGCCCGACGGTGTCCACCTGCGGGCCCGCGGCTATCGCGAGCTGGGCGACCGGCTCAGCGCCGACGTGCTCGCGGGATATCGACCTTAGCTCAGCCGGCTCGCAGCGCTCATCGCTGCGAGCCAACGTATCAGCGTTTCCGTGTCTGCGGGCTCGCCGGCCGGCGCCGCTTCGGGGCTTCGGTCTTCTCGAGCTCCGCCGTCAAGAGCTCGGCGACCGCGCGCACGCGGGGGATGGCGAGCGCGCTCTTGGCGCATACGAGGTAAATGGTGCTGCGCAGGTCACCGACGTCCAAATCGAGCTCCACGAGTGACGTCGGCATCGAGAAGCGATGGCGCGAGCGGCCCAGGAACATGGCGCCCATCCCCGCTTCGGCCGCGCGGAGCTGCACCAGGTAATCGTCCGACGCGAACACCGGAGCCCAACCCGGGATGCGCGCGGTGAGCAGTGAATTCGGCGGCAGATGATCGAAGGGCGGGGCCCAACCGATCCAAGCCACGTCGGAGATGCCGTAATGGCGTGGCAGCGTCCGCGCGTAGCGCTCGGCCGCGAAGGGGGCGACCTCGACCTCGACGGTGGCGAGCGTCACCACATCACGTTGCACCGGCGCGGCCATGCGAATGGCGAGGTCCGCGTCGCGGCGCGAGAGATCGAGATACTGCACGCCGGCGAGGAGCTCCAAACGCACCTCCGGGAGCTTGTCGCGAAGCCACGTCGCGAAGGGCGCGCCCAGCTCGAACGCGACCCCGGGCGGCGCGGCCAAACGCACCACGCCGCGCGGCGTGCTCTCCGCGCGCTCGGCGGCGCGCTCCACCTCGGCGGCCCACTCGGCCATGCGCTTGGCCGGCTCGAGCAGGCGCTCGCCGAAGCTCGTGAGCGAGGCGCCGTCGACCGCGCGCACGAAGAGCGGCTCGCCCACGGTCGCCTCCAGCTCCGCGACGCGGCGGCTCACCGTGGGCTGCGTCATGCGCAGGCGGCGCGCGGCGGCGCTCAAGCTGCCGGCCTCGGCGACGGCGAGGAAGACGTGGAGGTCGTCCCAGGGGATATTCATTTCTGCATGGTACCATGCGATCTTCGTCAATTTTTATACGCCGGTGCATAGCTTATCTCCTGGGGCATGAAGACGATCCGCGCTGCCCTCCTCGCTGCTCTCGCCCTCTCCACCGTCGCCGTCGCGGCCTGCCAGCCGTTCCGGGTCACGCATCACGCCGTCGCGCCCGCCGCCATCGGCGTGGCCCGCTCCTCCGTCGATCTCGCGGCCGTCACCGACGAGCCCGGGCCCGTCACCGTGGAGACCGTCGTCGGCGCCGACTGGGAGATCGATCGCTCGGGCCTCATCAACCTCGAGCACCCCAAGGCCGTCGCCGCCGGCCTCAAGGATGGGCCGGAGCCGATCATCATTCCTTTCCACGCCGTCCGTCACCCCACGCAGGGCCTCTTCTTGGTGGACACGGGGGTGGAGCGCGCGCTCCGGGATCAGCCCGATCAGGCGGCCATTCGGGGCCTCGCGGCCAGCGTCATGCACGTGGACAAGATGCGTTTCCGCACCGACACGGCCTCTTGGGTCGCCGCGCAGAAGGAGCCCGTCAAAGGCGTGTTCCTCACCCACCTGCACGTCGATCACATCAGTGGCATGCGCGACGTGCCCGCCTCCGCGGTCGTGTACACGGGGCCCGGCGAGACGACGGAGTCGAGCTTCCAAAACCTCTTCGTCGGGCCCATCACCGATTCGGCGCTGGCGGGCAAGGGGCCGATTCGCGAGCTTCGCTTCACGCCCGATGCCGGCGGCGATTTCGACGGTGTGCTCGACGTGTTCGGGGATGGAAGCTTCTGGGCGCTGTGGGTCCCGGGCCACACGCCGGGCAGCACGGCGTACCTCGCGCGCACGCCGGAGGGGCCGGTGCTGATGGTCGGCGACGCCTGCCACACCGCTTGGGGTTGGGAGCATGGCGTGGAGCCGGGCACGTTCTCACACGATCGGAAGAAGAGCGTCGACAGCCTCGCGCGACTCCAGCGCTTCGTCGCCAAGCACCCTCGCATCAGCGTGCGGCTCGGCCATCAACTGCTCGCCCAAAAGGGGGCGCCCAGCGTGTCTGCTCGTTGAGCCTCGGGGCGGTTCGTTGGGATGGCCGGCCCGCGCTCGTTCGATGGGTGAAGTCCCGCGCTCATGCGATCTCGGCCGGTGCATCGTTCGAGGACGATGACGAATGCCCCACCGCGAGGGCGCGTGGTACCTCGAGAACATGATGCGTCGCACTTTGATCCTGCCTCTCGTCCTTGGCTTCGGCTGGCTCTTCGCGTGCTCCGGTGAAGGGACGTCTTCGGGGGAACGATGTCGTCGAGCTCCGCCACGAGCTCGTCTTCCGGGAGCACGACGGCGAGCAGCGGTACGGGAGGCGCGGGCACCGGCGGCTCGATCGGGACAGGCGGTGGGGGAATGGGTGGCATGATGGGGACGGGCGGGGGCGGCGGCGCAGCGGCGTTTGCGCTCACCAGCGCTGGATTCACGGAGGGCTCGGCGATTCCGGTGAAATTCGCCTGCGCGGGGCCGAACGTGTCGCCGCCGCTCGCGTGGCCGGCGGGGCCCGGAGGGACGCAGAGCTATGCCGTGGTGCTCACGGACAAATCGAACAACCTGATTCATTGGGTGATCTGGGACATTCCCGGATCGGTCCACGCGCTCCCGGAGAACGTGCAAAAGACGGCCACGCCGTCTGCGCCGGCGGGGGCCAAGCAGGTGAAGAGCTACGACAACACCACGGTCGGTTACCTGGGCCCGTGCCCGCCCAACCAACACACCTACGAGTTTGCGGTGTATGCGCTCGACGTGGCGACGCTGCCCAACGTCACCACCGCGTCCACGCGCACGGACGTGTTCACGGAGATCAAGAATCACGATCTCGCGTCGGCAAAGCTCACGGGCACGTACACGCCCTGAGCCGATTCGAGCGTGCGGGCCGCCTCGGCGCGCGGCCCGCTTCGGCGCATCCCTGCTTCGACGGAAAGACGATGGTGCTCGGATCGTCCCGAGCATGCACGCGGAGGATGCGTGTCGTGCGGACGGTGGGCGCGTCGAATCGACGGGTCTCCCAGCTCGGCGGTGCGTGAAGAGCACACCGGAGCGCGCCGAGGCGAGTTGACGTGCTCGGGGTGGGCCGTTAGGTAACATGCAATTCGGCGCGCGCCCATGCCGGTCGTTCCGGCACGGGAGCGTGCCTTGGACCGAAGGGCCGTTCGAGATCGGGAGTCGGCATGAGGACGAATCGTCATCTCGTGGGCTCGCCCATCGGCGCGGGCTCGAAAGCGAAGAGCTCGCCGTGGAAGTCTCTCCGCGATCCATTCGAGGACGTGCGGTGATGCGCGCCCGGGCGAGGAGGAGCCCCCGGTTCCCACTCCGCTCCTCGCCCGGGCGCCTCTTTGGGGTGCGCCGGTTGACGACCTCTGCGCGTCCTACATCGTTGATCGATGTCGCTCGCGACCTCGTCGGACGGACGTTAGGAGATGCGGAGTCGTGGCGAGGGTCACTCGAGCTTGCCGACCACCACATCATCCATCGACGCGTGGTTGAGGGCGCCGCCGGCCGAGTAGATGAAGCCTTTGTACAACGGCGTTTGATGGACGTGGGCGCGGGCCTTGGGCAGATCGGGCAAGGCTTCCCAAGCACCGAGGGTGCCGTCGGCGGCGATGGTGGCGCGCTTGACGTGCTTCGTGTTGGTGGCGTTCCCTTCCACACCGCCGGCGACGTAGAGCTGCCCCACGTGGGCGAAGCTCGAATGCGTGGCCACCGTGATGGCGAGGGTGCCGGCGGTCGTCCACGCGCCGAGCGAGCCGTCGTCGTTCAAGGGCGCGCGCAGCACGTCATCGTAGGTCATCGGGTTTGCCGCCGGATCGCCGGAGAGCCCACCGGTCACGAAGAGGGCACCGTCGTGGATCGCGAGGCCATGATGGCTGCGCTTCGCCGGAAGGGCGGAGACCTCGGTCCACGGGCTGAGCGTCCCATCGGCGTTGAGGGTGGCGCGCTCGATGGAAGGCGTGTTGTCCTTGGCATTGCCGGTGAGGCCGCCGACCGCGTAAACGAAGCCCTTGTAGCCGATCATCGAATGATGGAAGCGGCCTTTGCCCATGGTCGGGCCCGCGGCCCATGCGGAGAGGATGCCGTCTTTGCCCATCGTGGCCACATGGGATTTCGCCGAGAGGGTGACGCCCGAGCCCGCCGGGCGCAGGCCGCCGCTGATGATGACGGTGGATCCGATGACGGCCACGGCGAGCCCGGCCATGCCTTCGGGCAAGTCGGTTTGCTTCTCGAAGGTGCCGAGTGTGCCATCGGGGTTGATGGCGGCGCGCTCGATGCTGCGGAGGATGGTCGCGTCGTCCTGCACCCCGCCGAGCACGTAGAGGAAGGGGGTTTTGCCGTCCGGATCGGTGAGGACCAGGGAGGCGTGGTGATCGCGGGCGTCGTTGAGCTTGGGCCCATCGCTCCAGCCCGAGAGCGTGGCTTCGCACGCGCCGCTCGCGCCGGTGTGCGATCCCTCCGGACAACTCGGGGGACCCCCGCCGCTTCCACCGCTGCCCGTGGTCGGGGCCGCGCCACCACCGCCGGTGGCTTCGTTGTTACCACCGCAGGCGGCGAGGCCGGTGATCATGGATAGGAGGATGGCGAGAGGGAAGTGGAGAGGAGATGAGAGGAGGCGGGTCGTGCGCATGCGCGGGCCATGAGCAACGCGAATGCCATTCACGAAAGGCTTCGTAGAAAGGGGTTTTGCCCGTCCATCGATGCGGCCGTCAGAACGCTAACGATCGCTCGGGGAGCGTTGGAGTCAGATTGCGATCGAGAGAGATGAGGTCGGAATTGTCGGCTCGATCGGTGAATGAATTGGGGGGCTCGGGCAACGCCACGTCCCCGTGACTCGACCACACGGCGGAGGATGATGCAGCCACCATCCTTCCGGAAACGAAAGACCCTATGTGCCGAGACGCGCTCGTCGTCGAGGGGAGGTGAGGAGAGCGTCGCCCCTGAGCCCTCGGCAGGCGGGTCGTTGACAGGCCACGCGGGCTCGACGACCATCACGGCGCGCTCGCGTGCTCCGACAGCAGGGATCCCCATGAGTAGGTGGAAGACGCTCGTGGTGTTGGCTCTCAGCCTGCTCCCTTTGGGGCTCGCGCGACCGGTGATGGCGGGCGACGCGGACCACTTGGTGATCCCGCCCGGTCGGGACGTAGAGATCTCCGCCTTGTTCAAGGGGCCGCCGATCGAGGGGTGCTCGTGGGATGGAGCCAACCCTGATAGGGGAACGATCCATGTAAAATACGCGTGCAGGGACGGACAGCGTCTCCTGCTCGATCTGACGCCTGCCATCGAGGCGACGCCGGAGACACCGCGATCCAGTGCCTTCGCCGTACGCATCGCGTCGGGCAGCCCCCCGAAGGCGTTCCTCGCCGCGTTCCTCGACCAGTTGCGGGAGCGGGACACCGCGTGGCAATGGATGCCGGCCAGTCAGGGGGTCTCCGAGCCTCCCCCGCCGACGATCGCAACCGCTGCGGCAGAGAAGATGGGATTGTCGCAGCGCGATCCTGTCCCCGTCTGCTGTGCCGTTCTCGCCGGCGCTTTGGTGATCCTGCTCCTCCTGTCGTTGAATCCACGTTCGCGAGCGGCCCCGCGTCCACAGCCCCCGCAAACGAGCGAGCGCCTCGTCGGCTTCGGGGCGATGATCGCCGCCGCCGCGGTGATGTTGCACGCCGTCCTGACTCCCAGGGTGGATGAGGAATCTCTCGTGACCCTCGGCCGGGCGGCAGAGCAGCCCTGGCACCGCGACGGCGGTCTCCGCTTCATCTCGGTGGACGTCTTTCATTGGTTCGTCGTGGCCATCGGCGCGTCACCTCGGCAAATCGCAGCAATCAACGCCCTGACCGTGCTGATCGCGGGAGCGTGCCTGTGGCGCATACTCTGCCGACTGGGTTGGGCGTCGTCCATTTCGAGGACGGCGGCGTGTCTTTGGCTCGCCACAGGGGCGGTCCACTACATCTCGAGTGTGAGCATCGGATTCCAGATCGTGGGCGGTCTCGTGGCCCTGTTCGGGAGCGTGCTGGCCGCCGACGCTTCACTCGACGGCAAAGCGCCGAAGCGCGTCCGCATCGCCCGCGCCGGCGTTGCAATCACGCTCGCGGCGCTGGGCGTTTGGATCAAGCTCGTGCTGGTGGCTCTAGCCGTGCCGACGGTCGTCGTGGTTGCTTTGCGTGAGGGGCGACGATGGCGGTCGCGTGCGCTGATGATGGCTGGGGCGCAGGGCCTTGCTTTCATCGTCTCCCAGGGGCGAGCCGCCGATCAATCCGACCTCGCCAAGGTAGGGATGAGCGGCGTCCTGAGGAACGCGGCCAAGATCATGGAGCTGGCCTCACCGGCGTGGGCGCTCCTGGTCGTCTCCATCCTCTTGGCCCTGTTCGCCCGGCGATCTTCGGGGCGTGAGCATTCGCCCTCTCCTCCGCTCCGACGCTCCATGACGATGCTGATCGTCGGCGCTCTATGGACAGCGCCGTTCCTGCTGAACGCGCGATATTGCATGGAGCACTATTCCATCCTCGCCGTGATACCGCTGCTCGTCCACGCTGCGTGGGCGCTCCACAGCGCTGCGCGGCGCTCGCTCGTGCACGCGTTTCCGGCCCTGGTCTTCATCGCCGCTTTCGCGCTCCGCGCCCCGCGGGGCCACGTCGACGCGGACGCGGCTCTTTCGGGTTTCCTCGGCGAGCTCTCGCACGCGTCGGCCGACATGCCTCCACCGTCACGCGTCTTCGTGGTCGTCGACTGTCGAGAGCCGCAGGACCTTCCCGAGACGGAGCGGCGATTCCAAGCGCTGGTCAAGGTCGATTCGCTCGCCTACCGGTGGGTTACCGGGTGGCGTGGAGTGCCCATCGCGCTCATCCACGCGCCATCGCGACCATCCGTGCGATGGCCCGGCGAACGGACGGCACACTACTGTTTCAATCGACCGCTGCGCTGGGACGGCCCGCACACACCGCCAGGATAGGTGCTTTACGCGGGAGCCCTTTGCCCGGGCTCACAACGTTACGGCGTGCGAGGTGAAGTTGTCTCGAATCCAGGCTTGGAATTTCTCGATGCCGAGTCGATCGAGGAGTGGGAGGAAGTCGCGCTCCACCCGGTCTTCGCGCGTGATTTGGGAGAAGGGGATGACGCCGACGTCGTTGGCGGCGAGCACGTAGGGCATGATTTCGGAGCGGCCTTCTTCGAAGGCGGCGAAGAGGAGCGAGGCCTTGAGGTAGGCGGCCGAGACCTCGAGGAATGCTGGGCGCACGCCGCGGATGTAGCGGCTGAAGGGCTCGGCGACGACGCGCTTGTCGGCGGTGTCGGCGAGGCCATGGGCTTCGAGCTGCATCTTGAAGAAGGCGCTGGCGCTGATGCCGCCGTGATCGCGGGCGCGGCGCTCGGCCTCGTAGCCTTCGGCCACGATCACCAGCGCATACTCGGCGCGGGCGAGGCCCTTGGCCACTTCGGCGAGGACCTCGTCGGGGAAGCTGAAGAAGGGGAGAACGATGAGGTGGGCGCGCGCGGCGACGCCGCAGTGGAGCGCGTGACGGCCGCTGCGGTTGCCCATCATCTCCAGGACGTAGATGCGTTTGTGCGTGTACGCGTCCTCGTGCAGGCCGCGCGCGATGGTGGCCCCAGCCTCGACGCCGGTGAGGAAGCCGATGGCGCGATCGCCGGCGACGTCGTTGTCCACGGAGACGTTGATGAAGCCGGTGGCGGGGCGGGGATCGAGATCGTCGAGCCAAGCGGTGAGCCCCGAGAAGGTGCCATTGCCACCCACGCAGCAGAGATGGGTGAAGCCCTGCGCGCGGAACATGGCGGCTGCCTCGCGACGCCGATCGCGCTCGTGGAAGTTCTTGTAACGCTCGCTGCGGAAATCGCTGCCGGCGTCGAGGACGCGGCGGCCCATGGAGCGCGCGGGGATGCCTTGCGCGAGCAGCGCATAGCGATCACGCCGACCGGTGATGAGGCGCTCGAAGGGAGGATCGCTCTTCGCGTCGCGCGTCAAAGAGCGGAAGCCTTCGGTGGAAGCCCACACTTCGTAGCCGCGGCGTGTGCCTTCTTCGGTGAGCGCGACCGCGACGGACGCGTAGCCCGGGGCGTTGCCGCCGTCGAAGATGAGAAGGAGGCGCCGGTCGGAGGCGGGGATCGTGCTCGGGCGTCCGAACTTCACGATGTCGGTCATGGCCCTTCGCGGCTTACCACGGCGCGCGCACGTCGGGGCCCTTTCGGTGCCGCGGGGACGTCGTGTTTCGTATCCGACGGTTCGTGCGGACCGCTCCCGCTGGTTTGCGATGCGCGCGGTCGATGGGCCCACGGGCTGCGGAAGCACGCGGGATCGTGGCGGTTCGATGCGCGGCCGCTGCCTTCGCCGAGGTGCGCGTGGACATCCACGTATGTCGGCAACGAGAGCGCTGCGGAGGTTCTTTACCTCGCGAGCTTGATCACCGGAGAGAGGCTCGGGACGCCACGCAATTGATGGGGAGGTCTCGATGGGGTAGCAGGCGTGCATGCGAAATGCAGCGCTGACCCTCTTCATCGCCTTGTCCTCGATCAGCTTCGTCGCGTGCGGCGGCGCCGCACCGCAGGGCGCCACCGCGGCGGCCGCCGCCGGCCTCAAGGCCCCGGGGACCGCGCAGGTCGGCGACAAGACGATCTGCCCTGTTTCCGGGGAAGATTTCACGGTGGCCGCCGACTCGCCCAAAGTCGAGCTCGAGGGCAAGACGTATTATTTCTGCTGTTCGGGCTGCGCCAAGAAGTTCCAGGCCGACCCCAAGAAGTACCTCGACAAGCTCGCCAAGCCCGCGGGTTGAGGGGTAGCAAAACTGTTGTCTGCTCGAACGTAGAATGACGTTTCGAGCGCCCGAGAGGCGCGGTTTCAGGCCGCGCCGCTCTTCATTGGGAATCGCCGCTCGAGGGCTATTTCGCGAGGCGCGCGCGATCGTGCGGCGCATCGAGCGCGAGGATGGGCCCGCGCGGCACGATGCGCGTCGGATTGATGGTGTCGTGGCTCCGGTAATAGTGCTGCTTGATGTGATCGATGTTGCACGTGCCGGCGACGCCGGGCGTTTGGTAGATGTCGCGCACGTAGCCCGAGAGGTTCGGATAGTCGGCGATGCGCCGCAGGTTGCATTTGAAGTGACCGTGGTAGACGGGGTCGAAGCGGAGCAGCGTGGTGAAGAGGCAGACGTCGGCCTCCGTGAGCACGTCGCCGCATAGGTAACGGCGGTTCGCGAGCACGGCGTCCCAGTGATCGAGGGCGGCGAAGAGCTCGACCACCGCGTCGTCGTAGGCCTGCTGTTTGGTGGCGAAGCCGGCGCGATAAACACCGTTGTTGATGGGCGTGTAGATGGTGTCGAGGATGCGATCGATCTCCGCGCGCAGCGGCTCGGGCGCGAGGTCGACCGCGGCGTCGCCGAGGGCGCGCATCTCCGTGTCGAGCATGCGGATGATCTCGCGGGACTCGTTGTTGACGATGACGCCCTGCTGCTTGTCCCAGAGCACCGGCACGGTGACGCGACCCGTGTAGTCGGGGCGGGCTTTGACGTAGATCTGATGGAGATGATCGGCGCCGTTCACCGTGTCACGGATGGCGCCGGGCGCGTCGCTGAACGTCCACCCGTGCTCGGCCATGAAGGGGTCGACGATGGAGATGGTGATCGCGTCCTCGAGCTTGCGCAGCGCGCGCACGATGAGCGTGCGGTGCGCCCACGGACACGCGAGCGAGACATAGAGATGATAACGGCCCGCTTCGGCGGGGAATCCGGAGGAGCCGTCGGCGGTGATGCGGCCCCGGAACGAAGCGCTCTCGCGCACGAAGCGCCCGGCGGCATCGGGCTTGTACCACTCGGTGGTCCAGCGACCTTCGACCAGTCTTCCCATGATCGGCGTATCTCGCGCCTTCGCGCCCGATGCAAGCGCGCGACGCATCCGAGCGGCTTCAACCCTCGGGGATTTTCTTGCCCTTGAAGATCCGGAACAGCACGTACAGCGATGGGAACAGGAGCACGGAGCCGGCCGCGAGCGCGCCCAGCACCAGGCTTCGGGTGCGCGGGTTGGCGGCGGCATTCGTGATGGTCACGTCGGGGACGACGAAGTAGGGATACTGCGAGGCGGCCCACCCGAGCAGCACCAGCGCGGCCTGCGCGATCGCGGCGGCGCGCGCCAATGCATAACGACGCTGCCACAAGGCACCGAAGGCGGTGAGCGCCGCGGCGGCGGTGGCCGCGTGCAAGGGCCAGGTCCACGGACGCTCGGTGAGGCCGGCACGCACGAGCGGCGCACCGCCGAACGACGCGAGGAACGTGGCCAGCGCGAGCGCGCCCACCGCCACACCCGAGGCCAGCGCCCGCCGGCGGAAGTCGTTGGCGAGGTCCGGTGTATCCGCTTCGTTGGCCAAGTAGACCGCGGCCAGGAAGGCGAAGAGCGCGAGCGCGAACAAGCCGACGAGGAAGGGGAAGGGCGCGAGCCAGGCCGCGAAGAAGCCGCTCGTGATCACCCCGTTCTCCACGCGGATTCGACCCGACGCGAGCGCGCCCACCATCATCCCGAGCAGGAGCGGCGCGGCCACGCTGGCCAGCGAGAAGAGGAGGCCCCAGCGCTTCTGCTGCGCATCACCGCGCATGTCGAACGCACGGAAGGTGAAGGCGGATCCACGGAAGACCACCCCCACGAGGAAGAGCGTGAGCGGCACGTGGAGCGCGATGGATACGGCCGAAAAGGCCGGAGGAAAGGCCGCGAAGAGGAGCACGACCACGAGGATGAGCCAAACGTGGTTGGCCTCCCAAATGGGGCCGATGGCCTTCTCGATCAACCCGCGTTGCGCGGCGCGCCGCGGACCCGAGGCGAGGAGATCCCAAACCCCGCCGCCGAAGTCGGCGCCGCCCATCAGGGCATAGAGGGTCAGCGCCGTCAGCATCACCAGCGCGATGAGAAGCTCAGTGGCCATGACCGGCCTCCGCGACCGAAGCATCCGGCGCGCTCTTGAGCTGGCGGAAGAGCAGGAACACCACCGAGATGCCGAGGAAGACGTACACCAGCGTGAAGAGCCAGAAGGGCGCGGCGAGGTGCGGGAAGGGCGTCACGGCTTCGCGCGTGCGCATGGCGCCGTGCACGATCCACGGTTGGCGGCCGAACTCGGTGACGCACCAACCCGCTTCGAGCGCGACGAGACCGAGCGGGCCCGCGATGAGCACCGCGCGCAAAAACCACTTCTGATCGGGGAGGCCCTTTTTGCGATAGGCGAGGATCGCCGCGACGATCGCGAGCAGCGCCATCGCCGAGCCCGCGCCCACCATCGCATCGAAGGCCAGGTGCGTGGCCGCGACGGGCGGCCATTGATCACGCGGGATCTGATCGAGGCCCGTCACCACCGCATTGGGATCGTCGTGCGTGAGGACCGAGAGCAGGCCGGGAATGGGGATGGCGCCGTGCACCTCGCGCGCCTCGAGATCGGGGAGACCGCCGATGAGCACGGGAGCGCGCGGGCCCGTGTGGAAATGCGCCTCCGCAGCGGCGAGCTTGGCCGGCTGCAACGCGCCGATGCTCTGCGCCGAGCCATGGCCCGAGACGAGCTGGAGCACCGCGGTCACACTGGCCACCGCGAGCGACATCGCGAGCGCTTTGCGGAACAGCGTGCTCTTCGGCCGGCGCAGGAGCACCGCGGCGTGGATGCCCGACATGGCGAAGGCGGTGGCCGCGTAGCACGCGAGGAGCGCGTGCACCGTCTGGTGCCTCCATGGCGGGCTCCACATGGCGGCCACGGGATCGATGTCGGCCGGGCGGCCATCGATCATGGTGAAGGCCGAGGCCGCGGGGAGGTTCATGAACGAATTGACCAGCGTGACGAAGAACGCGCTGGCCACGCCGGAGAGCGCCACCACCACGCCGGCGAACAGGTGCATCTTCGGCGGGATGCGATCACGCCCGTAGAGATAGATGCCCAGGAAGATGGCCTCGGTGAAGAACGCAAACCCTTCGAGCGCGAAGGGCAGGCCCACGATCTCTCCGAACTTTCCCATGAAGCCGGGCCAGAGCAGCCCGAGCTCGAAGGAGAGCACCGTCCCCGACACGGCGCCCACGGCGAAGAGGATGGATGTGCCTTTGGCCATCTTCTTGGCGAGCTCGCGCCACTCGTGATCGCGGGTGCGGAGGTGCATGACGTCCGCGATCACCATGAAGAGCGGGAGCGCCACGCCCACGGCGGCGAAGGCCATGTGAAAGGCGAGCGAAAGGCCCATCTGGGCGCGCGCATACGTGAGGTGATCCATGCAATCTGCTCCGGGCCGACCACCGCTCCTTAGGGCACGCGCCGACGGTAGCAAGCAGCGCGGTCGAAAGGATAGTTGCCTCCGCTCCCGCATGGGTCAGCTTCTCCGTCATGGGGTATCGAGGGCAAATCCGCGAGCGCCTCCTCGCGGTCATGGATCGCAAAGACCATTGGGCATGGCCGTGCTTCACGCGCGGCGGCCTCACGCGGGAGCAGCTCGCGGTCCACTTCCGCCACGAATATCAGGTCTACGTGCGCGATTTCCCGGTGCTGCTCGCCCGCGTGCTCGGGCACGGGCCGCCCGACGACGTCCGCCACGCCCTCGCGGAGAACATCTTCGAAGAGCAGACGGGCAAGCTCTCCTTCGGTATCGCGCACCCCGAGCTCTTCCTCGAGATGATGGATGGGCTCGGCATCGCCCGCTCGGCCATCACCGATCCCGGCGCCGCGCTCGTGCCCGAAGCGATCGCCTATCGCGCGCTCCTCGATCGGCGGAGCCGCGAGGCGCCGTGGATCGTGGGCGCCGCGGTGCTCACCATCTTCGTCGAGGGGAGCGTCCACGAGCGCGCCGAGCTCGACGGTACGCGCGTGCTGCCGCCGATCGACGAGGCCATCCTCGCGCACCCGATGGTCCGTCACCATGGCTGCCCACCCGAGAAAATGCGCCTCCCGCGCGCGCACCGCGCGGTCGAGGCCGGTCATCGCCGCGACGCTTGGATGATGGTGTTGGGCCACGCCGACGAGGCGATGACCGACACCATCGTTCACGCCGTCGAGGAGGCGCACGCCGCCTGGCTCGCCTACCGGGACGGCGTGGTCCGGATGATGGGCATTTCGCAGAATCGTTGATCCCGCCCCGAACGAGCCTCCCTTCCGATATCATCGCGCCGAAAGCGGGCGGTGGAGGCTCCATGCGATCGAATCGGACCTTTCTTGTCGGGCTCGGAATCTTCGGCTTGTCCATTGCAGCGACCGCGGCGGTGAGCTGTGGCGGCACGGGCAGCACCGCGGCCACCAGCGGCACCGCGGGGCAGGGCGGTCACGCCGGCGCGGGCGGCTCGGGCCACGGCGGTCACGCGGGGAGCACGGCGAGCAGCACGGGCACCGGATCGAGCACGACGTGTCACGCGGACGCGGACTGCGACGGCGGCGCGTGCGTGGGTGGCGCGTGCTGCGCCGACGTGGCCGATGTCTGCGGACAACAATGCTGCACCGGCGACACCGTCTGTCTCTTCGACAAATGCGTGGTGCCGGGGAAGGACTGCCATACCGCCAACGATTGCGGTCCCGGCCAATATTGCGAGACCGCGCTCGGCACGCAGCCCGGCGCGCCCGACGGCGGCGCGGACGGTGGGCTCTGCACGGCCCCGCTCCCGCTCGGCGGAAAATGCCTCGATTTGCCGCCTGTCTGCGCCGGCGACGCCGGCACCCCGGGCCCCGATGCCGGCTGCGTGGCGCTCTGCGAATACCACCCGCCGGCGGGCGCGCTCAACGCCGTGCAGAAATGGGCATGGGGCGACACCGTGAGCGTGAAGCCCAACTTCGTCGACGTGTGGTCGACGCCCACGGTCGGGCGCGTCTACGACGGCAACTGCGATGGCAAAGTGGATGAGCTCGACTCACCCGTCGTGGTGGTCGTCACCGGCAACGTGTACGTGAACGGCGTCGGATCCAATTGCCAATCCGCGAGCGGCGGCGGCGCGACCTCGGGCTGCCACACCGGCGTGCTCCGCATGATCGATGGCCGCACCGGACAGGAGATCTGGTCTCTCGCCAAGCCGAGCGCGAGCTCCATCGGCTTCGCCGGCATGAGCGTGGCGCTCGGTGACGTGGACGGCGATGGTCGCATGGATATCGTGGCCGTCAGCGGCGAAGGCTACGTCGTGCTGATCGATGACCAAGGCAACGTGAAGCGCACCAGCGACAAGCCCATTCCGGGCAACGCCGCGGCGACCTTTGGTTGGGGTGGCGGCTTGTCCATCGCCGACATGGATGGCGACGGTTTCCCCGAGATCGCTTATGGCGCCACCGTCTTCACCACCACGAACGGCGCCATCACCCTCAAGTTCACCGGCACGGGCGGCGTGGGCGGTGGCAATGCCCAACAAGCGCTCTCGACCTTCGTCGATCTCGACGGCGCGCCCGACAACCACCTCGAGCTCCTCGCCGGCAACACCGCTTATCGCGCCGACGGCACCATCCTCTGGCAATCGGCGATCGTCGACGGCTTCCCCGGCGTGGGTGATTTCGATCTCGACGGCAAGCCCGACGTCGTCGTCGTGGGCAATGGCAATCTCTGGATCCTCGACGGCGCCACGGGCGCGACGGTGCTCGGCCCGGTGAAGGTGCCCGGCACCGGCTCCGGCGGCCCGCCCACCGTGGCCGACTTCGACGGTGACGGGAAGCCCGAGATCGGTGTGGCCATGGCCACCTTCTATTCGATGCTCAAGCCCGATTACGTGGGGAAGAAGATCGATGTCGTGTGGCAGACGCCCAACCACGATCTCAGCTCCTCCGTCACCGGCTCCAGCGTGTTCGACTTCGAGGGCGACGGGAAGGCGGAGGTCATTTACGCGGACGAGTGCTTCCTCTGGGTCTTCGACGGCCAGACGGGCGCCGTTCGCTTCGCCGCGTCGCACACCTCGTTCACGGCCACGGAGGCCTCGCTCGTGGCCGACGTCGACGGCGACGGTCGCGCCGAGATCCTCATGATCTCGAATGCCGCCGATCCGAGCTCCGCTGGATGGGGCTGCATGAACGCGAGCAATCAACCCGTGGTCGTGAACGGCGTGACGTGGACCCCGGGCACCGCGACGGGTAAGGGATATCGCGGCGTCGTGGCCTTCGGCGACGTGGCCAACTCCTGGGTCGGCACGCGCACGCTGTGGAATCAGCACACGTATCACGTGAGCAACATCTGCGACGATCGCGACAGCGCCTGCGACGCGCCCAACGTCTATGGCTCGATCCCCAAGGTCGAGAAGAAGAACTGGTCGCTCCCCTGGCTCAACAACTTCCGCCAGAACGTGCAGGACAAGGGCCTCTTCGACGCGCCCGACGCGACGCTGTCGCTCTCCATCGACTGCGGCTCTCCGGCCAAGGCCCATGTGCAGGTGCGCAACATCGGCCTCGCTTCGCTGCCCGCCGGCGTGGTGGTGGCCGTCTTCAAGCGACAAGGCGGCATGGATACCCAGATCGGCACGGCCAGCACGACACATGCCCTCTTCCCCGGTCAAACCGAGGAGGTGGTGGTCTCCATCGATCCGGCGCTGGCCGGCCTCAAGGACACGTTCGTGGCCAAGGTCGTGATCGATCCGGTCATGCCCAAGTTCCACGAATGTCGCGAGGACAACAACGAGAGCGAGCCGGCCACCTCGCATTGCGTGCAGTAGTGGAGATGTGATGAGCGCCGCGCCCACCGAGAAGAAGCCGCCGTTCTACAAGAGCCTTTATGCGCAGGTCCTCTGTGCCATCGCCATCGGCGTGGCCGTGGGCCATTTCGCGCCCGAGACCGGCGAGAAGCTGAAGCCGCTCGGCGATCTCTTCGTGCGCCTCATCAAGATGGTGATCGGGCCGGTGATCTTCACGACGGTGGTCGTGGGGATCGCCGGCGGCAGCGACGTGAAGCGCGCGGGGAGGGTGGGGCTCAAGGCGCTCGTCTACTTCGAGGTGGTCTCCTCGCTCGCGCTCCTCATCGGGCTCGTGGTGGTCAACGTGGCGCGGCCGGGCAGCGGCATCCACGCCAACGCGGCGACGCTCGATGCCAAGGCCGTCGAGGGGTATGCGCATGCGGCGAAGTCGCACGGGCTCCTCGACATCGTCTCCGACATGATCCCGCAGAACATCGTCGATGCCTTGGCGCGCGGCGACATCCTGCAGGTGCTCTTCTTCTCGGTGCTCTTCGGGGTGGCGCTGGCGAAGTACGGAGAGAAGGGGCGCCCGCTGGTGGCGCTCTTCGATCAGGCGGCGCACACGTTCTTCGGGGTCGTCGCGGTGGTGATGCGCGTGGCGCCGCTCGGGGCCTTGGGGGCGATGGCCTTCACGGTGGCGAAGTACAAAATCGGATCGTTGCTCTCGCTCGCGAAGCTGATGGGCTGTTTCTACGCCACGTGCGTGCTCTTCGTCTTCGTGGTCCTCGGCGGCATCGCGCGGGCGGCGGGGTTCTCCGTGCTCAAATTCCTCCGCTACATCCGGGAGGAGCTCGCCATCGTGCTCGGCACTTCGTCCTCGGAGTCGGTGCTGCCGCGGATCATGGAGAAGCTCGAGGCCGCCGGTTGCGAGAAAGAGGTCGTTCGTCTGGTCGTGCCCACCGGCTATTCGTTCAACCTCGATGGCACCTCGATTTATCTGACGATGGCCGTCGTGTTCATCGCGCAGGCCACCGACACCACGCTCTCGCTCGGTGAGCAATTCGCCATCCTCGGCGTGCTGCTGCTGACGTCGAAGGGCGCCGCCGGTGTGACGGGGAGCGGGTTCATCACGCTGGCAGCCACGCTCTCGTCCGTGGGGCACGTGCCCGTCGCGGGCCTCGCGCTCATCCTCGGGATCGATCGCTTCATGAGCGAGGCCCGCGCGCTCACGAACCTCGTTGGCAACGGCGTCGCCACCGTGGTGATCGCGCGGTGGGAAGGCGCGCTCGATCGAAAGCAATTGGAGGCCGCCTTCGCGGGCCGGCCGGCCAAGGTCGACGCGCCTTGAACGGCGCGGCGCGTGGTGGCGACATCCTACTTCGGTGAGCTTCCGTGAGCGTCGCTCGCGCGCGGACCGTCGCTGGGACGATCGGCGGGCGGCGGCTCGGCGCTCACATGATGAATCCGCGCGTGCAGGCTCACCGCCCAGATGGCCACGGCGGCCAGCACCGGGCCGAGGAACACGCCGGACGCGCCGAAGAACTCGATGCCTCCGAAGATGGCAATCAGGGTCACGAGCGGGTGAATGTTCGTCTGCGCGCTGGTCACCCAAGGTCGCACGATGTTGTCGGAGACGCCGATGATCCCGGCGGCCACCGCCATCCCCACGGCGGCCAGCGGCCGGCCCACGGCGAGCAGATAAATCGCGGCGCCCACCGTGACCGGCGTGGTGCCCACCATCGGTAGGATCGAGAGCAGCGTCGCGATCACCCCGAAGAGCAGCGCGCCGGGCACGCCGAAGATCCAGAGCCCGATCAGCGTGAGCCCGCCTTGCACCGCCGAGGTCGCGAGCTGTCCGAAGATCGCGCCGTGCACGGTCTCGCGGATGGATGCGAACAGCGCTTGGGTGTCGCGCTGCTCGAAGGGGGAGAGCTCCGAGAGCCAACGAACCAAGCGCTCGCCGTCGCGCAGGAAATAGAAGAGCGCCAGCGTGAAGAGGAACAGGCTGACGATCTGCCCAGGCAGCGCCGTGGCCACGCCCGCCGCGAAGCCCGCGATCGAGGTCCCGACCTTCTGCGCGATCGACACCGCCGCGTCGCGCACCTTCTCGATGGTGACGAAATCGCCCATCCCCTCGAGGCGCTTGGTCACGAAGGCCTGCATCTTCCCGAGCACGTCGGGGAGGCCGCCGACCACGAAGCTGTTCATCGACACGGCCACCCGCGCCGCCACCAACACGAACGGGATCACCACCAGCACGATCACCGCGGCCGTCACCACCGCCGGCGCGAGCTGCGCGAAGCGGCCGAGCCGCGGCTCCAGGCGTCGTCGCAGCGGATCGAGCAGCAACGCGAAGAGGGCGCCGAGCGCGACCGGGACCAGCTCTTCGCGAATCATCCAGAGGAAGAGCAGCGGGAGCGCCGCGCGAAGGACCAGCGAGAGGCGATCTTCGTGGCGGTTCATGCCCTGGGCATTGTACCGCTGCCGCCGCCCGCCAAGAGCGCTCATCGTCCTGCGGAAGGGTTGGCCTGCGTGCTCGCTGGGCGATGATTCGCGCCCATGTGGGCACGGCTCCTATCACCGACGTGGTGCGGAGATGTCCTGCTCGGCATCCTGAGGCGCCTTGCACTCTTGCAAGGCCTCCTGTCGATCCTGCAGTTCCCGCGGCAAAACTGGGACGGCGAGGCCCTACGGTGAGCCCCGGAAGGGCGCTTCCGCGCCGGCGCGAACGTCGTTGCTCTCGACGAAGTGCCCGCGTTTCTGCTCTTCTCCATGAGCGAGGATGGCTGGTCCGAGCGATCCGGCGAGGCGATGACGACGGCGATAGTGGGCAGCGATGCAAAGCGCGTGTTGTTGGTGGGTGACCCGGAGATCGCCGCCGGGCTGATCGCGACGTCGCTCGTCGATCTGGGCTTCGCGGTGATCAAGGCTCGAGACCTCGCCTCGGCCGTCGCGCTCCTCGGCGACGCGCGCCCCGACGTCGCCGTTTGCGAGGCGCGCTCCGCTGGAGAGATTGGCCTCTCGGTGGCGCGCGGCCTCGCGGCCGCCGACGAGACGCTCGGCGTCGTGATCGTGTGCCGCGACGCCGACGCCGAGCGCGCCGTGCGTGCGGACTCAGGCGATTTCGACGACATCCGCGACGGCGACGACGTGCGCGCGCTCGCCCGCGCCGTGCGGCGCGCTGCCGAGCGCACCGCCGCGCGGCGCGACAACCGCCGCCTCTCGGCCACGCTCGACCGCGACACCGAAGCGCTGGAGCGACGCGTCGCCGAAGTCCGCGCCGAGCTCGCCGACGCGCACGTGCGCCTGCAAGCCAGCCTCGCCGCGCATGCCGCCCTCGAAGAGCGCGTCTCGCGTGAAGCGCGCCTCGACGTGCTCACCGAGATCGGCAATCGCCTCCTCCTCCGCGAACGCCTCTCCGCCGGCCTCGGCGACGCGCGGAGGAACGCCACGTCGCTCGCCATCCTCATCATCGATCTCGACGACTTCAAACCCGTCAACGACAGCTTCGGCCACGCCGTAGGCGACGAGATCCTCGCGGGGACGGCGCGTCGCCTGCGTGCCTCCGCGCGCGACATCGACACCGTCGCGCGCCTCGGCGGCGACGACTTCGCCATGGTCCTCCCCGGCGCCGGCATCGCGGAGGCGACGCTCGTCGCCGGGCGCGTCGCGCAGGCCCTCGCCGAGCCGCATCGCGCGGGCGGCGCCGACATCCTGCTCGGATCGAGCATCGGTATGGCGGTCAGCGCGACCGGCGAGGAAGGCCCCGACGAGCTCCTGCGCAACGCCGGCCTCGCGCTCGCCACCGCCAAGCGTCGCGGCGGCGGACACGAGCTCTTCCGACCCGAGATGCACGCGGCCCTCGCGGCGAGCCTCGGCTTGCGCCTCGAGCTCCGGCGCGCGGTCGAGCGCCAAGAGTTCTTCCTCGAATACCAACCCGTCGTCTCCATCGAGACCGGCGCCATCGTCGGTGTCGAAGCGCTGGTGCGCTGGCGTCATCCCGAGCGTGGCATCGTGCCGCCCGGTGTCTTCATCGGCCTCGCCGAAGAGACCGGTCTCATCGTTCCGCTCGGTCGTTGGGTGCTTCGTGAAGCGTGCGCCATGCTCGCGCGCCGCGGCGGCGGCATCTCGCTCAGCGTCAACGTCTCTGCTCGCCAGCTCTTCCGCGACGAGCTCGTCGACGACGTCGCCTCGGCCATCGCGCAGAGCGGCATCGACCCGCGCTCGCTCGTCCTCGAAGTCACCGAGAGCATCGCGCTCGAAGAGCGCCAGCCCATCCTCTTCGCCCTCCGCGAGCTCGGCGTTCGCCTCTCCATCGACGACTTCGGCACCGGCTATTCCTCGCTCGCCTACCTCCGTCGCCTGCCCGTCGACGCCGTGAAGATCCACAAATCCTTCATCGACGGCATCGCCGAGGGCGACGCCCAGCTCGCGCGCGCCATCCTCCGTTTCGGCCGCGAAATGGGCCTCTCCACCACGGCGGAGGGCATCGAGCACCCCGAACAATGGGCGGCGCTGCGCGAGCTCGGTTGTGATCTCGGACAGGGATATTACTTCTCGCGTCCGGTCAGCGAAGAGCGTTTGGACGCGGCGATTGCCAAGCTGCCTGTGTCGCGGTGACTACCGCCCGCCCGTGGCCTTGAGCCCATCGAGCGCCAGCGCGTTCTTCGGCGCCACCTCCAGCACCGCGCGAAACTCCGCGGCGGCCTCGGCGGCCTTTCCGCTCTTGAGCAGCGCCCACCCGAGCCCGCCGCGCACCTCCACGTCGCTCGGATAGGCCTCGGCCAAACGACGGTAGGTGGCCGCCGACTCCGCATGTCGACCGAGGTTGTATTGCGCGAAGGCCATTCGCAGGTTGGCCAGGTAATTCCCCGCATCCAAACGCATCACCTCGCGCGCCCCCGTCTCCACGTCGGCCCAGCGGCGGAGCGCCATGGCCGGCAGGAGGACGCCCACGCGGGCCTCGATCGAGCGCGGCTCGGCGGCGATGGCCCGCGCATAAGCCTCGATGGCCTCCGGGTGCTTTCCCAGCTTGTAAAGCAGCCACCCGCGGCGGAGCTGGGCTACGTAACCGTCGTGCTGCGGGGCGGGCAGCGTGTCGATCGCCGCCAAAGCATCCTGCACCTTCCCGGCGGCCTCGCTGTCGTACGACCTTTGGAATTGATCGGCGGCCCCGCCGTCCGCGCCTGCCCGTGCCACGCCGCATCCCAACGCTGCTGCCAAGAGCGCCACACCCAACCATCGCTTCGTGCTCATGACCTTCCTCCGTGATCGTTCGATCTCGAACCTTCTTCGCCCATCGCGATCCGCTCGGCGGATCGCGTCTTCCCCCGCACCGTCACCGAGACGCGCACCGGGCCCACGCCGCGGAGCAGCTCCGCCCGTGTGCGCACCACCGGCGCGCCGCGCCGATCGCAGCGGCGCGACGCGCCCTCCACCACCAGCGTCGCGCCCTCGCGCCGCATCCGCAGATCCATCTCGATCCCATCGCGCGGCAGGAACGGCGAGAGCACGTCCCAAAGCGCGCGCGTGAGCCAAGGCCGGAAATGGCGCGCCGGCAGATGATCGGTCCACGACAGCGCCTCGCTCGCCTCGAATGGCACCCTCGGCAGCGCGGTCCGCGCCAGATGCAACATCGAAGTGCCCGCACCCACGGCGTCGTACGCCGTGAAGAACGCCTCGCTCCGCCCGTGGAACAGCGTCGCCGGTCGATCGAGGGAACGCCACACGAGGCGGCCGTAGAGATCGGCCTCGACCGCGACGCGCTCCACCGCCTTGCCGATGCGGAAGGCCAGGCGCCGCCCCACCTCGACATCGAAGTAGCTCGCCACGTCCTCGCCGGGCGCGAGGTTCCGCACCACGTCGCCCTCGCGAGGCGTGCTCGCCGTCAACAGGCGCTCTCCGTCGCCGCGATCGACGACCACGTCGGTGAAGCGACAAGGCAACGTCGGCGCACCCAGCTCCGCCGTCGACTGGAGCTGGAAGTGCAGATGGGGACGCGGCGATCGACCCGAGCTGCCGCACGCGCCGAGGATCTCCCCGCGCCGCACGACCTGCCCTTTGACCACCTTCACCGATCCTCGAGCCAAGTGCGCCACCAGCGAATAGAGCCCAATCCCATGCTGAATCAGCACGTGATTCCCCCAATTGCGATCGAGCTCCAGGCCCCCGATCTCGTTGTCGGGCACGCCGTTCTCGATGGCCACCACGGTGCCCTCGGCCGCGGCCAGCACGGGCAGCCGGAAGCAATGATATTGCTCCACACTCGATCCGTCGCCCTGCGCCAAATGCCCCTCGGCGTCGCGCACCTCGAAGTCGAAGGCATATTTCCAGATGCCTCGATGCGTGTGGGCGCCGTTCTCGCCCTGCGTCACCGTCCAGCGCCCGCGCACGGGGAGCTGGAAGGCGACCGCGTGCAACCACTGAAACCGGCTCCGCCGCGTGCGGAAATACGCGAGGTTCTCTTCCGGCGTGCCGGGGAGGAAGTCGACTGACTTGGGCCGCACGTCGCGAATGCGTTGCCGCAACGCGAACAGCACCACCAGCACGGTGAGGTTGAACGGCAGAATCGAGAGTGGCAATCCCATCCGAGCGAACGGGCCCGCGAGGGCCACGGCGCTCATCACCGCGATGCCGGCCCCGCCCAGCGCCAGCGCGAACGACGATGTCGAGGGCACGAAGAACACCCCACCGAGCGCGAGCGCGGTGAACATGGCATTGTACCCGAGCACCTCCACCGATGCTCCGGCGGGCAGCGCCGCGGCGCCGGCGGTGACCCACAGCGCCACGGTGAACGCCGCCGCCGCGAGCGTGGCCGCGATGCGGCTGTGCAACAGGAGCGCGGCCAGCACCAGCGCGCCCGAATCGAGGCGCGGGAGGAAGAACAGCCCACCGAGGCTCCGCACGAAGAGCGCGACACCGGGCGGAATCACGCCCCCGAGAGACGATGTCTCCGGCACGTTGATCCGCGGCTCGGCGCCCGCGAAGCCCGCCACGCCGAGCACCAGATACAATGTCATCACGAACGGCAGCGAGAGCACGGGCAAGCTCACCGCGCCGAGCCAGGCCTTGAGCGCGGCCGTGACGAGCACGCTCGCGGCCGCCGCGAACACCAGCAGAAAGGCCACCTCCGTACGGAGGATGAACATCTGCCCGATCCCGAGCCCCACGAGGAGCGCGCCATATCCGTAGTCGCCCGCGCGGATGGCCTCGGGATCGAGGTCGAGCAGCACCGCCGTGATCGTCGCCGCGAGCACCGCGACGGCGCCCGCCATGAAGGCGCGGGGCACCATCGCGGTGGCCGAGAGGAGCACGAGCCCCACGGCCGGCGAGCGCGAGAAGAGGATTTGCGCGTAGACGCGGAGGAAGGCCTCCGTGGCCGCGGCGACGCGCGCCCTCGTCTCGCCGGCGATCAACGCAGCCACGGCGGCGTCTCCTCGATGGCGATGAAATCATCCACCGTCTCGGCCCGGCGAATGCGGGCCACGCGCCCGTCCAAACCCACCATCACCACCGCCGGACGCAGCGTGATGAACTGATGCCATTGCGTCACGTTGTAAGCGCCCACGTTGCGGAACACGAGCCGATCGCCCGCCGACATGGGCGGGAACTGCGTCGTGTCCCGCATGACGTCGATGTTCATGCAAAGCGGCCCGTACATCACCGTGGGCTCGAGCAGCCCGCGGAACTCCTGGGCCGGGACGACATCGTGCTTGTACCAGAACGACGTGAAGAGCAGGTTCACGCCGCCGTCCAGCACGAGGCCGCGGCGCCCGTCGGGAAGACGCTTGTTGGCCTCGACCGTGGTGATGAGATAACCGGCGTCGTCGACCAGCGCCCGGCCGGTCTCCAGCACCAGCGTGGGCAGCTCGGTCGCCGGATAATCGAGCTCGGAGAGCCCATCGCAAATGGCCTCCGCATACCGCGCGAAGGACGGCGCCGCCTGCTCGCCGAGCAGATACTGCGCCTTGAGCGTGTTGTGCGAAGCGAAGCCGCCGCCGAGATCGATGAACGAGAGACGGATTCCATGCGTGGCCTTGATGTCGTTGGCGAGCCCGGCCATCTTGCGCGCGGCCTTCCCATAGGCCTCCGGATCGAGGATGAACGTGCCGATGTGGCAATGAATCCCAATCAGCACGAGGCGTCCGCCGCTCACGAGCCGTGCCACCGCGTCCCTGGCTTGCCCCGACTCCAGGTTGAAGCCGAATCGGCTCCACGGCGGCTGTCCCTCGATGGCCATGTTGACGCGAATGGCCACCTTGGGGCGAATGCCCTTCTCCTCGGCGATCCGCTCGACCCGGGCCAGCTCGTCGAGGTTGTCGAGGTGGATGATGGTCCCGCCGGTGATGGCCTTCTCCACGGCGGCGTCCGGCTTGTAGGGGCCGTTCCAATGAATCCGGTCCGCCGGAACACCGTTGTGGAGGGCCTTCTCCATCTCGAACGGGCTCACCACCTCGGCCCAAGCCCCTTCGCGGTGGAAGACCCGGCAAATGGCCTCGAGGTAATTGGTCTTGTACGACCACGCGATGCGCACCTTGGCCCAGCGGCGGGTGAACGCTTCATGGAGCTCGCGGTAGCGGCGCACCAGCGCCCGCTCGGAGAAGACGAAGAGCGGAGATCCGTGCGCGGCCACGAGATCGGTGACGGCCGCGCCGTCGATGTGGGTGAGGGGCCGCATCCCTTCGAGGCGGCCGAACTTGTTCATGGCGCCCATCTGGTGGCGCACGATGCTGGGCCTTTCATATGCCGGTGCGATCACTTGAGGTCTCCTCCCTGATATAGAATCTCGAAAACGGTTCTCGACACTGCGGTCACGCGCCCACGGTCTCTCGGACCACCTCACCCATGGTGACCATCCGCTGGAAGTCGCGGAAGCGCACCACTTGATCGAGCGAGATGCGCACGAACATGGCCCCCACCTCGTAGTCTCCACACGCCTCGACGGGCTCGCCCGCCGCCAGATCGGCCACCATCCGAGGCAGGTTCACGCCGGCGCCGGCGCTCAGGTACACCCACGCAGGGAAGCGCGGATTGACCTCGATCAGGTGATAATGTCCCTTGTCGTCACGCATCACCTCGACCTCGAACGGCCCGCGCCAGCGGGTCGCCGCCACGAAGTCGCGGGCCACCGCCATGAGCCCGGGGTCTTTCACGGTGATCCCCGCCCAGCCTTTGCCCTTGTCGGTGATCATCATCTTCTTCATCGGCACCGCGCCCACGAGCCCGCCTTTGCCGTCGCCCACGCCCACCACGTCGAGCTCTTCGCCCGGCACGCGCGTCTGCAGAATCACGGGCACGCCCCACTGGGCCACGACCTTGTGGAACGCGGACAGCGCTTCATCGAGGCACGTGGCCAGCGTGGCGCCGTAGAAGACGCCTTTGACGTAGAACGGATAAGGCACCTTCTCGTGGGCCCGGTAGATCTCGGCCTCGTCCGAGATCACCGCCGTCTCCGGCACGCGAATGCCGGCCTTCTTCCCCAGCGAGAACAGGTTCACCTTGGAGCGCAGATCGAGCTGTTCCCGCGTGGGGAGGAGCATGCCGATACCCATCTTCCGGAGCTCCGGCTCGAGATCGATGAACGAGGGCAGCTCCGCGTCCAGCGTGGGAATGATGACGTCGAGGCCGACCTTCTCGTGCACGTAGGCGATGCGCGAGAGGAAGGCGTCGATGCCCTGCGACGGATACGGGATCATGAACACCTCGCGCACCAGGGACTCGGCGTACACGCCGGGATCGAGCGCGTCGTAGGCCAGCCCGACGAGGCGATCACCGGCGTTCCCTTCGCGCAGCGCGCGCATCACGCCCACGCCGGGCGCGGGGTTGTCGGTGGCGTTCATGCCGGTGACGGCGATGGTCAAAGGTCGCTTTTTCATCGTGCCTGCTCCTCGGGATCGGAGTCGTTCTCGATCAGGCCGTGTTGGCGCAGGGCCGCGAGGAAGTCGGCGACGTCGCGCAGGACGTCGGCCCCGCGGGCGTCGAAGCGCTCGCGAATCCGCACCTGGATGGCATCGGGCGCGAGCCCCTCTTTGAGCCCATTGAGGACGCAAAGCCCCGTGGCGTTGACGGTGAAGGTCGATCCCGAATAGGGATCGAAGGCAAATCCGGTTTCGCTGAGGGCGAGATCTCCCAACCGCTTCATGCTCGACATGGCTCCTCTTTTCTCCTCTCCTGTCTTCGTCGGCCGCACGGGACGACGCGCGCGGCGCCGCGGCACGTCGTCCCGTGCGGTCCACGGAAACGGACTTCGATATCCAATCTCGATGCCTCGCACGTCCTTGCGTGCGAGAGAAGGAACGCAAGGACGCAAGATAGGCTCGTTGCGTCGGCCACGTCTTCGTGGCTTTGCGTTCCTTCTTCCAGCGCGACGTCTACAGCAGCCTGCTAGAACGAGACCGCGACGCCCAGCGACAGCGCGTGGGTGCTCGTTTCGGGGCCGCTCGTCGGCTTCAGCCGATCCATCGCGTACGATAGATGGATGCGGACATCATCGCTGACATTCACGCTCGCGCCCGCCCACGCGCCGAAAGCGATCTTCTCGCTCACGTCGTAGATCGCGGGCACGTTGAAATACACGGGACGCACCTCGTCACCATATTTGCCGCCGGCCCACACGCTCACGCGGCGATGATCGAAAGACAGCGTGCCCATCCCGGTGATCCGCGTCTCGTCCCCCGCGCGCTGCACGGCGAACCCAGGCCGGATGCTCAGGCCGAAGACGATGGGAATGCGCCACGAGGGCTCGAGACGAAAGACCTTCATGTCTTCGTAGAGGCTCGCCGAGCCGCGGAGCTCGATGTCTCCAAACGGGCTCACCCGCGCGCTCATTCCCAGGTGATGCGAAGAACCGAAGGCCCCGCTCCCGTCGTGGAGGAACGCATAGTGGGCGGAGAAGCCCAGCAACGTGCCGGCATAACCGACGCTCGCATAGGCTTCGTGTTGATTCCACGCTTCGAGCCCGAGGCCGCTCACCGGGGCGATGCGGGTGAATCGATAGATCGCCCCGAGGAAAAAGCCTCCGTCGTGCGCCACGGTGCCTCCCACCGTGCCCATGCCGGAGAGCGACTTCACCGCATGATCGGGGAACCACACGCCGCCCGCGGACAAGGACACCGTGGCGCGCCACGCGGGCTTGGGGGCGCAGCGTGCCTGTCCGGCCTGGGCTTCCGCGAGATCGGGGCGCTCGGCGACGAGGCCTTCATAGAGGGTATGCGCTTCGGGGCAGCGGCCGAGCCGCTCCAGCGAGAGGGCGAGGCCGAGGCGTGCCTCGGGCGCGCTCGGGCTGCGCTCGTGCGCCATGCGATAATGTTGCTCGGCCTCGGCGAAGCGCCCGGCGCGAAAGTGAATCCACGCGAGGGCGAGCGGCAGCGCATAGTCCTGAGGATAGAAGGGCAGCGCCCACGCGAGGGCTCGTGCAGCCTCGTCGAGGTGGCCGGCGTGCTCGGCCTGAGCGGCGGCCGCGAAAGCATCGTCATAAGCGTCCTCGGCGGCGGCCTCTCCAACGAAGGTGGTCATGGCCGCGACGCAGCCCAGGGCGGCGAAAAAGGTGGTCGTGTGCATGGCTTCAATGCCTGGCTCGGTGGCCGGCGATCGTCGTTGTGGATTCGATGCGCCGCTTCGCTCCGCGATCATCTCTTTCGTCAGAGAGGCTCGCGGACCGTCGCGACGCCCGATGCTCGGGTCGTCCACCGATGTTGCAAACGGAGGGCCGCAGCGTTCTCTGCGGTTCTTTGCCGAGCAGCCGGCGCGACATGGAGGCTAGAGCCTCCATCGATGGAGGCCAGAGCCTCCATCCCTGCTCACCGTCGCAGCACCTTGCCGCGCCGCGGGCCCTTTACCAGCGCGCCGGCCTCGACCACCGTCTCGCCGCCGATCATCACCCGCGCGACACCGCTCGGCGCCGCGTCGCTCCGGCCGGGACCGGTGTTGTCGCCGATGCGGGCGGGATCGAAGAGCACGAGATCCGCGCGCGCTCCGGGCGCGATCCGCCCGACGCCCGAGAGGCCGATGCGCTCCGCGGGGAGCGACGTCATCCGGCGAATCCCCTCTTCCAGCGAGAAGAGCCCGAGCTCGCGCGAATATCGACCCAGCACGCGGGGGAAGGTGCCAAACGAAGCAGGGTTGTGCTTGCCCCGCCGCGTGAGGATGGTGTCCGTCTCGAAGGCGCAGAGCGGATGGGAGAGGACGGCGCGGAGCGGCTCTTCGCTGTCGCCGTCACCCGAATAGGTACCGATGAGCACACGAGCCTTGCCATCGCTCATGCGGGCCACGTGCACGTAAGCCTCGAAGGCGTCGACACCCATCTTCCGAGCGATGGATTCGAAATCGAGACCCTCGTAGGGGAGCAGCTCCGGGATGGCGCCCCAGAGGAGCGTGATGTCGGAATACTCGAGGCCGAGCCCGAGGCGGAAGAGGAGGTGCTCGCGGCGCAGGCGAGCGATGATGGCGGGATCGTTGATGCGCTTTTGGAAATGATCGAGCACCCAATCGGGGAAGATGGCGTTCACCGTGGTGTTGCCGACCGTGTAGGGGAAAGCGTCGAAGGCCACGTCGACGCCGGAGGCCGCGGCTTCGTCGATGGCGCGGAGGACGGCTGGATACGTCCTCCAAGTGCGGCGGCCGATGAAGATCTGATGAGAGAGTTGGAGTCGGATGCGGGCGTCGCGGGCGAGGTCGATGAGCTCACGCACCGATCGCAGGTTGTGTGGAGCCCCGAGCACCATGGGTTTGTAGAAGGGGGATACCCAGGTGTACGCGCGGCCGTGCACCGTGAAGAGGCCGCCTTCTTCGCTGGCCGCGCGGAGGAGGGCGAGGAGCTCGTCGTTCTTGGCGAAGACGCCCGGCGCATAGGCGAGACCGGCGGAGATGCCAAAAGCACCTTCGCGCAACGATTGTCGGGTGAGCGCGCAGAGGGCTTCGAGCTCGCGGCGATCGGGGGCGTTCGCGCTGCGGCCCATGACGGCTTGGCGGAGCGTGCCATGGCCCACCAGCATGGCCGTGTTGAGGAAGACGCCGTTGCGGTCGAGCTGGTCGAGCAGCTCGCCCATGGAACGCCAGCGATAGGAGAAGTCGCCCTCGCGCAAGAGCTCGGTGGTGTGCTCGGTGATGGGCACCGAAGCATCGGTGACCGGCGCGGGGGAGAAACCGCAGTTGCCCGCGACGATGGTGGTCACGCCTTGTTGGGCGAGCGGGGCGAGGATCTCGTCGTGATCGGGGAGCGGGAGCACCCAGTCGGAGTGAGAATGGATGTCGACGAACCCGGGCGCGACCGCGAGCCCTTTCGCATCCAGCGTGCGCTGGCCGGTGAGCGCGCCGGGGACGGCGACGACGGCGATGCGGCCGTCGCGAATCCCGAGGTCGCCCGCGAAGCGCGGGCGGCCGGTGCCATCGATGAGGGTGCCGCCCTGGATGACGAGGTCGAGGTCCATGGTGCGGGCATCCTAACGTCGAACACCTCTCAGTTGATCGGATCGAGGTGGGCGCCGCCGGCGAATCGCCCCGATGGAGCCTCAAACCCCGGTCGGGCGAGCCGGCATGATCATGATTTGGACCTTTCGATGTCCCACATGGTACGACAACGAATCTGTGAGCGTGCCTCGTCCATGAATGCCGTCGATCTGCAACGAGCCTTGCCAGGGCCGCTCGCCTTGCGTTTGCCTCGATCCCGCGCGGGCTTGGCTGGGCGCCTGCGGGCGCTCTCGGCGGCGCGGCTCGCGGTGGCGATTTTCCTGAGCAGCAGCGGACAGCCCATCACGGCGGAGGTCGGTGAATCGCGCCGGCGGCATCGATCGGTGATGGCCACGGACGACATCGCGGCGGCATAGGGTTGCGGTGGGCGCGGCCCCGTGCCTTGCTCCGCGCGATCATGGCCGAAGGAAGCGACCGACCCGAACCGATCCTCTTTGCGACCGCCGCGCGCGGCACCGAGGGCGCCGTGCGCGACGAGCTGCGCGATCTCGGATTCCGCGGCGTGCGCGCCGATCGCGGCGGCGTCCATTTCGGCCGCAGCCTCGATGAAGGCTTCCGCGCCGCGCTCGAGCTCCGGACCGCGCTGCGCGTGCTCATGCGCCTCTCGACCTTCGAGGCGCCGGACGAAGACGCGCTCTACGAAGGCGTCTCCGCCATCGACTTTCGCCCATATCTCACGGCCCATCACACGCTGGCGGTGCGCGCGTTCTGTCGCGACAGCCGGCTCACGCACTCGCAGTTCATCGCGCAGAAGACGAAGGACGCGATCGTCGATCAGCTCCGCGCCCGAACCGGCGCGCGCCCCTCGGTCGATCTCGACGATCCCGACGTCACGCTCTTCGTGCACTTGGTCTCCGATCGCGCGACCGTCTATCTCGATCTCACCGGCAGCTCGCTCCACAAGCGCGGCTGGCGGGCGCGCGCGCTCGACGCGCCTTTGAAGGAGAGCTTGGCCGCAGCCATTTTGCGGCTCTCGGGGTGGGATCGGGAGCGGCCGCTCGTCGATCCCATGTGCGGCTCGGGGACGATTGCCATCGAGGCGGCGCTCTGGGCCCGGCAGATCGCGCCCGGCCTCGCGCGCGATCGCTTCGGCTTCGAGCGCTGGGCGAGCCACGACGAGGCCGCAGTGCGCCGCATGAAGGAGCTGCGCGAGCAGGCCAAGGCCAAGATCCGGAGTGAGCAACCGCCCATCGTGGGCAGCGACGTCGACCTCGGAGCGCTCTCCGTTGCCCGCGAAAACGCGGCTGCGGCCGGGGTGAACGTGACCTTCCGGCGCGCGAGCATTCGTGATCTCGCGCCGCTCTCGCCGCCGGGGATCATGGTGACCAACCCTCCTTATGGGGAGCGGCTCGAAGCGCCGGACGAGCTGTTCGTGGATCTCGCCCGCGCCATCGCGCGGCTCCGCGGGCACCGCGCCGTGATCCTCGCGGGGGCGCCCTCCATCGTGCAGCACGTGCGCACGCGGCCGAGCAAATCGCTCGTGGTCTACAATGGTGACATCGAATGCCGGCTGCTCACCTACGACGTGCCGGGGTGAGGGAGACGAGGTGACCGAAACGCCGCTGCGCGCGGCTTTCGGTCACTCCGTCATCAGGGCGTGCAGGATTGGTCCGGCGTGGTGCCGTTGCAATGGTTGTCGAGCGCGATGGCGTGCCGACAATGGGTGTCCGGATCGATGGCCGCCGAGTTGAGGTGGAAGAGGCGGCATTGGATGGAGTCGTCGCTCCGGAGGGCGTCGGCGGTGTAGCCGCCGCAATCGTTGAAGGCGGCGCAGTCCGTCAGGCAATTGCCCTGGTAGGTGGCGAACTCCTCGAGGCAGAGGGCCTCGAGGCTCCGGCAGTAGACATCGCATTTGCTGCCACAGGACAGGTGCCCCGAGGGGCCGGCGCCGGGACAGTTGACCTCGCCGGTGCTCACCCCGTTGTCGAGGACGCGTTTGCGGCAAGCGAGGCTGTCGGTGTTCCCATCATCGCTCGTGCCCGGCTCGAAGGTTGCGCACATCTTCTGGCACGCTTCGAGCGAGGCATATTGCTGGGAGTCGCCGGTGCATTGCGCCTGGATGGTCTCGCAATAGGCATTGCAGTCGGCGTTGCCTTCGATGAGCTTTCGCTCTTCGACACCGATGATGTTGCGGCACCCGAGCGGGACGGCGAGCACCACGGCGAGCGCGAGGGTCGTGTGAATGAAGGAACGCATCACCATCTCCTCCCGGCCACGAGGCCCGCGAAGCCACTCCCCACGACCGGCGTGATCCACGCCTTGTCGGGTGCGCGATCCGCCGGTTTGGCGGAGGGCGCCGTCAGGAGCAACACGAGGCCTCCGACGGCCATGACGCCGCCCGCGACCATCAGGCCGGTGGACGCGTCGGCGAATTTACCCGCCGTGACCGAGGCGTCGACGCCGGTGGCGTCGCTGCATTGCACTTCGGGACAGAGCTCTTTGGCTTTGGAGTTCTTGCCAATGGCGAGACCGCCGAAGACACCGCCCACGGCCAAGGCGGCCACGCCGGCGGCGCCCACGGCGATGCCCGCGACGCGCTGCGGGCCGAGACCGCTCGGCGGCGGCGGGGGAGGGGGCGGCGGCTCGGCCTGCTTCACCGGCTCCGGCGGCTTCACGGGCGGGGCCTCGGGGGCGTCTTCGAGCGCAGGAATCGTGAACGTTTGCGCGCCGGCGCCGCCGGGAATCTCCACCTTGCTCGACCAAGGCTTCTTGCCCGGGGCGGCGGCGGAGATTTGATATGTCCCGGGATCGACGGGAACGCCCGCGCCCCAAACCTCTTTCTTCACGATGGCATCGTTGCGCTTCACCTCGAGACCCGGTGTGGTGGGCGCGGTCACGGTGAGCGTCAATCGATAGAGCTTCGGCTCGAGCAGGGTGGCGCGGCCGCGGGCGACGCGCTCGCGATCGGCTTGTCCTGCGGCCTTGGCGGCGCCGGCGGCCTCGCGGTACGTGGCCCAGGCGCTGGCCACGCGGCCCATGCCTTCGTAGCAGTCGGCGAGGTAGAGGAGCGTGCCGATGCCGGGGTCGAGGCGCTGGCTCGACTCCAGCTTGGGGCAGGCCTCGGCGAATTGCTTCGCCAGAAAGAGCCTTTTTCCCTCGTCGAAGAGGGCCTCCGCCGCGGCCTTGTCGTCGGCGCTCTGCGCGTGCGCGGGGCGGCCCGCGAGCATGACGGCGGCGAGCATGCCCACCGTCAAAGCGCCACCGAGGATGTTCGTCGCCCGAGCTCTCATCGTTCGGCGAGGAGCATACGCCGGGACTGCCCGCGCGGGTCCTCCCGATCGATCACGCGCTCATTTTCGATCGCCGTACGATCGATGATCCATCGGCGGAACGGCGGGCGAAGTGCCCTTCTTCGCGGGGACAACGAGCGGCTTGGGCGCGGAGGCGGCCGGTTTCGCCGAGGCGTCTGCCGTCGCGGTCGGCACCGGGGCCGCGCTCTCCGCTGCCGTTGGCGCGGACGTCGCGCTCGCCGAGGGCGTCACGGTGGGGACGGTGGTCGCCGTCACGGTGGGCTGCGTGGTCGGCTGCGGCAATGCGGTCGTCGTCGCGGCTTGCGGGCTCACCGTCACGACCGGCGCGGATCGCGTGAGCGCATACACACCGCCGCCGCCCGCGAGCACGCACGCGAGAGCAATGGCCACCACCGATGCGGGCCGGCCGCCCGGCGATCGCTGGCCGGGCTGCGTCGATTCGAGGCCTGCGCCCGTGGTCGCGATGGCGGTTTGGGTCGTCTGCGGAGGACGCGAAATCGTCGCCGGCGCAGGCGGAGGCGGAACGCTCGGGCTCTCCGGAGCGGCCTGCGTGTCGGCCACGCTCTCGCGTCCCGTGCTCTTGCGCCCGAGGCTGCGGAAATACGTGGACGCGATGTCGGCGCGCGTGGCCGCATCGAGCGGCACCAACATGTCGGCGTGGATGTCGGTGCCATCGGGCAAGAGCGCGACGATGGCCTCGAGCATCTCCGCCGCGGAGGCGAAGCGCTCGCTCAAATCGAGCCGGAGCGCGCGATCGATCACACTGGCGATGCGCGGCTCCACCCACGGCGCGAACTGCTGCACGGGCGGCGGGAGATCGCTGCACAACGAGAGGATCAAATCACCGAGCCCGGAGACGTGATCGTAGGGCGTGCGGCCGGCGACGGCTTGATAGAGCACGATCCCCATCGACCAGAGATCGGAGCGGTGATCGACGTTCTTCACCGAGCGCGCCTGCTCCGGCGACATGTAGAGCGGCGAGCCGAGGAGGCTGCCCGTGCGCGTCAGCCCGGCGGTGTCGCCGTGCATGTCGGTCGGGTCGCGCTTGATCTTGGCCACGCCGAAGTCGAGCAGCTTGACGGTGCGCCTGCCGTCCTCCGTCTCCGCGAGGAAGATGTTGGCCGGCTTGATGTCGCGATGAACCACGCCCGCGCCGTGCGCCGCCGAGAGCCCGAGGCACGCCTGCGCGACGATCCGCAACGCGAGCTCCGGCGGCAGCGGGCCGAGGCGCTGGAGGAGGTGCTGCAGATCCTCGCCGACCAGGTATTCGAGGACCATGAACGGATGGCCGCTCTCGGGATCGGTGCCGGCGTCGAGGCAGCGGCAGATGTGCTCCGTGCCAATCGATCCCGCCGCGCGCGCCTCGCGCTCGAAGCGCTGGAGGAGTTGGGTGCTGTCCCCAGGCAAATTGCCGTGGATGACCTTGACCGCGACGCGTTGGCCGCTCCCGACATCCTCGGCGGCATAGACGGAGCCCATGCCGCCGGAGCCGAGGATGCGTTCGATCCGGTACTTGTTGCCGAGCGTCTGACCGATCAACCGCGCCTCCAAGGCGCAATTCTAGTTTCAGGGTCACGCGGGCGGCAAGCGACGTGGCATTTCGATCGAACCGCCGGCACGCTCGGTGCGCGCGCGCTTCCGTGCCGGCGGGGGGATCGCGCTAAGCTCGCGCGATCATGAGCGACGCCGCCCTCCTCGAAGCCGCCGCCGCGCTCGCGCCGCGCATCCGGCCGCACGCGGACGAGATCGAAGCTTCCCGCCGCCTCCCGGTCTCCGTGGTCGAAGATCTCGCCGACGCCGGTCTCTTCCGCATGCTCGTGCCCCGCGCGCTCGGCGGCGGAGAGGTCGCGCCCGCCACGTTGATCCGCGCCGTCGAGGTGATCTCCCGCGCCGATTCCGCGGCCGGATGGTGCGTGATGGTCGGCGCCACCACGGGCATGATGAGCGCGTACCTCGACGACGACACGGCCCGCGAGGTCTTCGGCGATCCGGAGGCCATCTGCTCGGGTGTGTTCGCGCCCACCGGCCGCGCCGTCGAGGCGGGGGATGCTTATCGCATCTCGGGTCGCTGGTCGTTCGCGAGCGGCGTCGATCACGCGACCCATCGCATGGGCGGCGTGCTCCTCATGGGCCCGGACGGCCCCGTGCTCGGCCCGGATGGCAATCCCGTGATTCGACACGTTCTCTTCCGCGCCGAAGACACGCGCGTCCTCGACACGTGGAGCACGAGCGGCCTTCGCGGCACGGGCAGCCACGACATGGCCGTGAAAGACATCCTCGTCCCCAAACGATTCTGCGCCTCGCTCGGCAGCGACCGTCCGCGCCACACCGGCGTGCTCTATCGATTCCCCATCTTCGGTCTGCTCGCGCTCGGCGTCGCCGCCGTCGCAATGGGCATCGCGCGCGAAGCCATCGATACGCTCACGTCGCTCGCCACCGAGAAGAAACCCATGTGGAGCAAACGCAGCCTCGCCCACCGCGAGCTCGTGCAAGTGCACGTCGCGGAGGCCGAGGCCGCCGTCCGCGCCGCGCGCGCCTTCCTCTTCGAGGCCACGGCCGAGGTGACCGCCGTCGCCGAAGCGCAGGGCGAAATCACCGAGAAAGAGCGGGCCTTGCTCCGCCTCGCGGCCACCCACGCGACCCGCTCGGCCGCGCAGGCCGTCGACCGCATGTACCACGCCGGCGGTGGCACTTCGATTTACACCACGAGCCCGCTCCAACGGCACTTCCGCGACGTCCACGTCGCCACCCAACACGTCATGGTGGCGGAAGCGACCTATGGAATGGTCGGCAAAGTGCTCTTGGGCTTGGGGGGCGAAGCAGGGATGTTGTGAACGGTGGAGCCCGGCGGATGCCGCGACTCCCCATCTCGTCACGAAGGCTCAATTGCCTTTGGTGACGAACCCTGGGGGCAAGAGCTCGCACGGGAGCCCGCTGGTGGGGGGACGCGGCAGATCCGTGGGCCGATCGAGCCCATCGCAGGACCCGATCACGCTCCCGTCCGGCCCCGCATCCGTTTGGCCTGCGTCCGTCTCGTTGCCGGCATCGATGATCTCGCCGCCATCCGGCTTCGGAGGATCCTCCTTGCCACCGCACGCGGACACGAGCACCGCCGCGAAGAGCAGCCCCATCCCAGGCGCGATGAGGCGTCGCATCAGTACTTCACCCAGATTTCGTCGTTGGCGGCCAGCGCGCCGAGCGCCTTGACCCCGGCGGTCTTCGAGATCTGATCGACGGTGTTGGGGTTCGCGCTGTAGGCCGCGTCTTCTTTCCACACGATGAGCGCGTCACTGAAGAAGACGCTGAGATCCGTGATGGCCGCGGGCACGGTGACCTTGTTCCACCCCGGATTGCGGGTCGGGAGGATCTTGAGCGCGGGCGCGGGCTCCGCTCCACCATCCGTCTCTTCGACGGCGATCCAATCGACCGTCGTCGTCGTCTGGCCATCCTTGGAACGGCAGGTCTGATGCGCGGGGAAGTGCAGGAGTGTGAAAGGCTTGTTCGGGACCTTGATGCGGAGGACGAGCTTGTAATACCCGAGGTCCTCCTCCAACAGGCTCGCGTCGGGCTTCTGCCACGTCACCGATTTGATGATGTTCGCCGCGTCCTTCTCGAAGCTCACGGCCCCGAAATCGCTGGTCATGGCGCGGACGGAGGTCACGTCCGAGGGGATCTCGATCTTGACGCTGTACGTGTCGAGGCCCGAGCACCCGTGGCCGACACCGAACGAGATCTCCTGTGAGCTGCCGGCGAAACCGGGGCCGGAAGCGATGGAGATGTGCGCGCTCGCAATCGCCGGAGCGAGGGATACCGCCGCCAAAGCCACCAGGGAAAGGAAGGCTCTTTTCATGAGTCGTGACCTCCGCGGTGGAGATAACATGGCCCCCTCACGCGAACACTGCGACAAGTTGTCGCAAGCGCTCGACGTCGCTTGCGCGATTGCACTAGTCTCGAGACGATGGTGCGCAGGCTTCGAATCTGGAAGGCCGTTTCGGCGCTGGCCGTGGTGAACGTGCTTGCGGCGCATGGGTGCTCGGGGCCGGCGGATACGTCGAGCACGAGCACCGGCGCCACCGCCTCATCCTCGTCGGGGGCGACGGGCACATCGTCGTCCAGCTCGGGCACCGGCGGCTCGGGCACCGGCGGTGGGCCGGTGACGCCGCCGTGCGATGTCACCGCGCCGACCTCGTGCCCCGATCCGGCGCCGACCTATGCCGACGTCATGCCCATCCTGACCCTGAAGTGCCAGCCTTGCCACTCGGGTGTTCCGAACGGGCCTTGGCCGCTGACCGATTATGATCACGTGGCCGATTGGCAGAACGAGATTCGCACCGAGCTCCTCGCCTGCTCGATGCCTCCGCTCGACGGCGGAGTGACCATCACGGACGAAGAGCGAATGTTGCTCCTCACCTGGGTCCGGTGCGGCGTGCCGAAGTAGCGGTGCGAGGCTCGACCGACGATGCGCGGTACGCAGGCGTCGTCGGACCGGGCCTATGCTCGGCAACTCCACCTTCGCCGAACGACCATTTTCGCCGGCCAACCCTCGTGGCCGCGCCGCGATCGCTCGGCGCGATGGCACCGTGGGGCGCCGTTCGGCTCGACGGCGGCCGTGCGATCGTCATCGCAGCGCGTGAGCCGTGAGACCTGACATTGCACCAGCGCGGCGGCGTCATCGACCAGCGCGGAGACTTGGTCGATGCGCGCGGTGATGGCCTCACCATCCGTGACCAAGTTCACCGACAAGACGGCAACGCCGATGAGGGCGAAGACGCCCCAACCATTTTGACGGCGGGCGGGCACTCCCGTTCTCCTACGCCACCTCGAATCGAAGTCGCTCATGATATCGCCTCTCGAAGGAAAGAGCGGTTTTCCCGAATTCGACAACAGCGTTCTAATCGTCCTCGCCGATGCGCACCGTGGGCGGGGGCGGAGGGGCCGGCGGCGCCGGCACGACGACGGGCCTGTGCGCCGGCGGCACCGGAGGCCTCGGCGGCAACACCTGAATCGGCGCGCGCGGCGGAGACGGCGGGAACACGCGAATCTGCACCGGCGGGCGCGGCGGAATCGGCGGCAACGGAGGCGCCGGCGGCAGCCAATGCCCTTGTGGCACGGGAGGGCGCGGCGGTGCCGGCGGCGCAGGAGGTGCAGGAGGTGCCGGCGGCGCAGGGGGCGCGGTCGGCTCGTCGTCATGCTCTTCCGTGCAGCTTTGACCAGGGCGCGCGCGCGCTTGCCGGCGAGCCTTTTCCGCGGCTTTCTCCGCCTGCCGGCGGGCCCTCTCGGCGTCGCGCTCCGCGCGCTCGCGCATGCGCTCGGCTTCGCGCTCGAGCTGCTCGTGCTTGCGCTCGGCCTCGCGTTCGAGCTGCTCGCGTACCCGCTCGGCCTCGCGTTCGCCGAGCTCCGCGGCGCGCTCGGCTTCGCACTCGACTTGCTCGCGCATGCGCTCGGCCTGCTCTTCGGCGAGCTCGCGTTGCTGCTCGGCCAGCTCGCGTTGTCGCTCGGCGAGCTCGGCCGCGCGTTCAGCCTCGCGCTCGAGGCGCGCGCGGAGGCGCTCCGCGTGTTGCTCGAGGCGCTCGGCGTGGCGCTGCATCGCTTCGTCGTCGCCGTCGTCGTCATCGTCGCTCTCGACACACGACGCGCGCGAGGAAGGATCGTGCGCCGGAGCCGCCACGGGACGCGGTTTCGCAGGCACTTGAATCACGAGCCGCGGGGCCGGCGCGATCTCCTCGACCTGTGCGAGGAGCGTGCGCACCTCGGCCTCGACCGCGCGGCGATCGCGATCGTCCATGCGCGCGAGGTGGTCTTCGAGCTCCTTCGCAAAGCGCTGTGCCGCGGCCGGATCCTTCCCGGCGACGGCGACGCGCACGCGGTTCATCGCGGCCTGTGTATCGGCCACGTCGTCCGGCGCGGCCACGGCGACGGCTTGGTCGCGGCGCGGTGTCATCACCATCGCGACGGCCGCAGCGGTCGCGACGGCGGCCGCGATCAGATAACCCGTCACGGGCCGGCGCCACCAGGGGCGCGCGGGGAACGAGCGCGCGACCGCGCGTCGCAGCGCGGTGATTTCGGCCTCGCTCGGCTCCACCTGCGGCGGCGCGAGCGCGGACGCCAGGGTATCGAGCAGCTCGTCGTCCTTCATACCGTTGCGTGCTCCTCTTCCAGCAGCTCGCGCAGTCGAGAGAGGGCGCGCGCCTGCGCCATGCGCACCGCGCCCGATCGCTTGCCCAACACGGCGGCCACCTCATCCGAGGAGAGGCCCGCCACCACCCGCAGCTCGAGCACCTCTTGATCGAAGGTGCTCAAGCGTTTGAAGGCCGCGCGCACCGCCGAAGATGCTTCGGCGCCGAGCAGCAAATCGAGAGGCCCGGGGCGCTCGCAGGGAGCATCCTCGGGCGCGTCCGCACAAGCGCGGTGCATGGCCGCGCGCTGCGCGTCGATGACCACGTGACGCAAGATGGAAAACAACCACGCATCGAACCCGGAGCCTTCCCAGGTGAAGCGGTCGATGCGCGCGACCGCCCGGGCCATGGCCTCGCTCACCGCATCACGCGCCGCCTCCGGATCGAGACGGCGCCCCGCATAGGCGCGCATTTGCGGGTAGATCCTCCGGTAGAGCGCCTCCCAAGCGTCGGCATCTCCGCGGCGGGCCCGGGCCACGAGGGCCGGTTGGTCGAACGCGTCGTCCACATCGTTCGTGCTTCTATCGGACGACACGTCCGGCTGTCACACGGGGGCGGGCGATTTTTTCTGCGGGTGGTCGCCGGCTCACGCCGGGCGCTTCGGCGTGGCCATCGCTGCGGCCGGGACGGCGCTTCGGTCCGGCGGCATCGCGCCCCATGTCGGCCCGCGTCGGCGCGGAGGTCACACGTGGATGTCGCTCACGGGCGCGTCGTCGACGATACGTTGGGCGCGGCGGGGGAGGGAGGACCGTTCGCGCAGCTCGCGCGGGAGGGAAAGCTCGAGCCGCCGGTGGATGGAGGCGCTCAATCCGCATTGGAGCCGTGGTCGTCACGGCGCGCAGTTGAACAGCACCCCCACATCATCTCCATCCTGATGGGCGACGGCGACGTCGAGGCGCTCATCGCCGTTCAGATCACCCATCACCACCGAGAGCGGGCTCGAGGCCTCCGCGGGATAGCTGGCGGAGGGCGCGAAGGTGCCTTGGCCCTGATTGAGCAGCACGCGCACGTCGCCCCCGTCGAGGTTGGCCACGGCGAGGTCGGGTCGGCCATCGCCGTTGACGTCGCCGGCGGCCAGCGAGATGGGGTATTCGCCGACATCATAGGAGACCGGCGCGGCGAAGCTGCCATGTCCCTGATTGAGCAGCACGCGGACGCTGCCATGGTAAGCGCTGGTGAGCGCGAGATCGGGGCGGCCGTCGCCGTCGAGATCGCGGACCGCCAGCGCATAAGGCCTGTCGCCGGCGGCGATGCTCACGGGAGCGGCGAGCTTTCCGCTGCCTTGATTGAGCAGCAGGCTCACATCGTGGGTACCGAAGTTGACGACCGCGACATCGAGGCGACCGTCACCGTTCAAGTCGTCGACGGCCACGGAGGTGGGGTGATCGCCGACGGGATGAGCGACGGGCGCAGCGAAGATGCCCTGACCCTGATTCATCAAGATGCTCACTTCATTGGAGCTTGGATTCACCACGATCAGGTCGAGGCGCCCATCGCCGTTCAGGTCGCCTACCGCCGTCGCCCGGGGCTCCGAGCCCGCCGGGAATGTGAACGGCGCGGCGAAGGTGCCATCTCCCTGGTTGAGCAATACGCTCACCCGATTGTCGTGAGGATTGGCGACCACCACATCGAGGTGCCCATCACCGTTCAAGTCGCCGACCGCCACCGCGACCGGCTCGTCCCCGGCAGGATATAGGACCGCTTTGGCGAAGCTCCCATTGCCCTGATTGATGAGGATGCTCACGCCTGCGCCGGCGAAGTCCGCCACGGCGAGGTCGAGCCTCCCGTCGCCGTCGAGATCGCCAATCGCGACCGAATCGGGCGCGTCGCCTGCGGCGTAGGGGGCGTAAGCAATCGGTGATGCAGAGGCGCCGAGGCACCACGCGGCGCCGCTGCTACTGCTGCTGCCCGACGACGTGACCGAGCCGCCGGACCCGCCGGTAGGAGACGAGATGGTCACGGTGCTCTCTTCGTTACCGCTCGATGTCGAGGACTCGTCCCCTCCCGTACCGGACGAGGAGGCGGCGACTTCGACGCTCGTGCACGCGAGCAGGTTGAAGACAAAGCTCAGGGATGACGCGACGAGGACGGCGCGGGACATGGTGACCTCCCTTGTTGTCCAACGCTCCAAGGCATGTCGCGGGCCATGGCTGAGAACGCCTCACCCAATCTCCTGTGGGTGGCCTCGGGAGCCGCGTCGCCGATCCGCATAGCTCGGACTTCAGCGGGTATTTCGCCCGCTCTCACCTTCGCGCGTCGTTCGGCTCCCGCCCCCTCGACCACCTCGGTCCCATTGGGCTCGGCGTCCCACTCGGCGATTGTGCGAGATCGCGGGCCCGGCAGAGAGCCGATGTCGCGCGCTTCGTGCAGCAGTTGCACAACTCGTGATCGCGGGGACCGGTCATCGAGGCGGGAATGGGCGCTCGCGACCTTGCCGGGCAGCGCTGACAGGTCGGGGACGCTCGAAGTGTGATTCCCTGAGAGCGTGCCGCTCGCGACGCCTTTCGGTCCCCTATCGAGCATCGATGGCCGGCGATCTCATCGGCCCTCGCGACATCGCGCCCCGTCGCGGTTGCCTGCGCGCGCCTCGTTCCCCATGACACCCGAAGATGCGACATGGGCAAGTGACGATGGCTGCGCGCATGGTGAGGCTGCCTGCCTCGATGGTGGTTTGCGGCGCGCCCATTGCTCCTCATGAAGGCGCGCACATGGCAACGACGACAAGGCGAGCCAAGATGGAAACGACACCCGAGGTCCGGCCCTCGTGAGCCCGCGCGCGCCCCGGAAATCCTCGCTCCGGGCGATGGGGCGTGCGCTCCGGCATCGCAATTATCGACTCTTCTTTTTCGGCCAGGGCATCTCGCTCATCGGCACTTGGCTCACCCGGGTGGCGACGAGCTGGCTCGTCTATCGTTTGACCGGGTCGGCGCTCCTGCTCGGGCTCGTCGGGTTCGCGGGGCAGATTCCCACGTTTCTCCTCGCGCCCATTGCCGGGGTCTTGGTCGATCGCTGGGATCGCCATCGCATCCTCGTGGCCACGCAGGTGCTGGCCATGGTGCAGTCGGGGCTGCTCGCGTACTTCGCGCTGCGCGGCACCATCACGGTCACGCACGTGCTCGTGCTCTCGGTGGCCCAAGGCATCATCAACGCCTTCGATACCCCGGCGCGGCAAGCGTTCGTCGTGGAGATGGTCGACACGCGCGACGACCTCCCGAACGCCATCGCCCTCAACTCCTCCATGGTCAACGCCGCCCGGCTGCTCGGCCCCTCGGTCGCCGGAGTGCTCATCGCCGCGGTCGGAGAGGGATATTGTTTCCTCATCGACGCGGTCAGCTACGTAGCCGTGATCCTCTCGCTCCTCATGATGGTGGTGAAGCCGCGCGCGCCCGCCGCGGCCGCGAGCCGCGTGCTCGCCGAGCTCGCCGAGGGCTTTCGCTACGTCGCCACGTTCGCGCCCATCCGCGCCATTCTCCTCTTGCTCGCTTTGGTGAGCCTCGCGGGGATGCCGTACGTGGTCCTCATGCCCGTCTTCGCCGCGCAGGTCTTGGGCGGCGGTCCGCACACGCTCGGTCTCCTCATGGCCGCTTCGGGCATCGGCGCCGTCGCGGGCGCGCTTTGGCTCGCCTCGCGCAGCAGCGTCGTCGGGCTCGGGCGCACGCTCTCGATTGCGGGCACGCTCTTCGGCGCGGGCCTCGTGGCCTTCTCGCTCTCCCGTTGGGTCTCCGTCTCGCTGCTCTTCATGGTGATCACCGGAGGCGGCATGATGGTGCACATGGCCGCGAGCAATACGCTGCTCCAAACCATCGTCGACGAGGACAAGCGCGGCCGTGTCATGGCCTTTTACACCATGGCATTCTTTGGAATGGCCCCCTTCGGGAGCCTCGCCGCCGGCTGGCTCGGCGAGCACATCGGTGCTCCCGCGACGGTGCGCCTCGGTGGTTTCGTGACGCTCGGCGGCGTGGCGCTCTTCGTCCGCAAGCTGCCCGCGCTGCGTCAGGCCGTTCGGCCCATTTATCGGCGCCTCGGCATCCTCCCCGAGCTCGAGCCCGAGGCGACGTCGCCGCCTGACACCTGATCGCCCAGCCTCTCGACGAGGCGCGCTCACAACGATTGATTCCCGCGCAATGCTTGGGCACCCTCGTGCGCATGTTGCGATGCGTGGCGGGTGCATTGGCTTTGGTGATCTTCGGCCTCGGGTGCAGCGATGGTGCGGCGACGACCGGCACCGGCGGAAGCGGCGGCACCGGCGGCGCAGGCACGGGAGGCAGCGGCGGCGGTGGCATCTCCGCGAGCTTCAAAGTGCGCGGCAGCGTCGAGCAGATCCAAGTGTGGAAGGCGCCGCCCTCCACCAAAGTCGAGCTGCACGACGCCGACGGTAAGCTCGTGCAGGAGGCGACCACCGATGCACAGGGCAGCTTCGTCTTCCGCAAGGTGCCGCCGGGCGATGGATATGCGGTGATCGCGCTCGACGCCCCCGCGCCCAACACGGCAAAGCCCGTGCGCGTGATGAGCATCGAGAACAGCCTGCCCAAACAGGACTTCTACAGCAAGCAAACCATCAAGGCGGGTTACAACTACATCACGACCCGCGATGGCACGCAGCTCGCGGCGTATGTGACGCTGCCTGGGCCGCCCGAGAAGGGGCCTTATCCCACCGTCGTCAATTACTCGGGATACAGCCCGGCCTCACCGGGATCGCCCATCGGCGATTACTCCTTTCTCTGCCCGCAGCTCCCCGTCCTCTGCGATGCGCCGAGCGACGCCAGCGCGCTCATCGCGGCCCTCAATGGTTATGCGACCGTGGGCGTGAACATGCGCGGCACGGGCTGTTCCGGCGGCGCTTACGATTACTTCGAAGAGCTCCAGCTCCTCGATGGCTACGACGTCATCGAGGCCGTCGCGGCGCAGGATTGGGTGCTCGGCCATCGCGTCGGCATGACGGGCCTCTCGTATCCGGGCATCACGCAGCTCTTCGTGGCGCGCACGCATCCGCCGAGCCTCGCGGCCATCACCCCGCTCTCCGTGATTGGCAATACCTTCACGACCGGGCGCCCGGGCGGCATCTTCAACGATGGATTCGCCCTCGAGTGGATCACCAACGTGCTCAGCAAGGCCGAGCCTTACGGCCAAGGTTGGGAGAAGAAGCGCGTCGACGACGGCGACAAGGTCTGCGAAGAAAACCAGCTCCTCCACAGCCAGCTCATCGACGCCGTGCAGAAGGCGAAGGACACCCCCTTTTATGACGATGCGGTCGCGGTGCCCGTCGATCCCACGGCCTTCGTGCACGAGATCGACGTGCCCGTGTTCCTCGCCGGCGCCTGGCAGGACGAGCAGACGGGCCCGTTCTTCTTCACCCTCCTCGACCAATTCACGTCCTCGCCGCTCACGCGCTTCACCACGTACAATGGTGTTCACCCCGATGGGTTCGCGCCGCAGATCCTCGTGGAATGGAAGGCGTTCCTCGACATCTACGTGGCCCACGAGGTCCCTGCCGTGAGCAGCGATGTCCGCCAGCTCGCGCCCATCCTCTTCGAGAACGTCTTCGGGACGCAGCTCCAGATCCCGCCCGATCGCTTCTCCCAATATGCGACGTGGGAAGAGGCCAAAGCCGCGTTCGAGGCCGAGCCCAAGCTCCGCGCCATCTTCGAGGACGGCGGCGGGAAGAACCTGGGCGCGCCCGAGGGCACGACCGAATTGCGTTTCGACACCTGGCCGCCGAAGAGCACCAAGCCTTACCGCCTCTACTTCCAGCCCGATGGATCGCTCGCTGCGAGCGCGCCCACCGTCGCGACGGGCGCCTCCAGCTTCCAGCTCGATCCGGACGCCGGTCACCGCGGTATCCTCGCGCCGGGCGGCGACGTTTGGGATCTGCTCCCCGACTATGATTGGAAGCCGCTCCCCGCCGGCTTCGACGTGGTCTTCGAGTCGGCGGCGCTCACCCAAGACCTCGTGATGTTCGGCACCGCCAGCGTCGATCTGTGGATTCGCTCGCCGGTCGACGACGCCGATCTCGAGGTCAACCTGACCGAGATTCGCCCCGACGGTCAGGAGATGTTCGTGCAGAGCGGCTGGCTCCGCGCCAGCATGCGCAAGCCCTCTTCTGCGGCCACCGAGCTCTACCCCGCGCCCACGTACCGCAAGGAGGATGAAGCCCTCCTCGTGCCCGGGGAATGGACGCCGGTGCGCATCGGCACCGCCGGATTCAGCCACGTTTTCCGTACGGGATCGCGGATCCGCATCGCCGTCGACACGCCGGGCGACAGCCGCGCGAGCTGGCAATTCGCGCTCAAGACGTTCCCCACCACCGTGGTTTACGACGTGGCTCACTCCTCCGCATACCCGTCGAGCATCGTCCTGCCCGTGATCGACGGACAGGCTGCCACGACACCGCTGCCCCCGTGCCCCTCGCTGCGCGGGCAGCCGTGCCGCGCCTACGCGGCATACACGAACACGCCGTCCGCGCCGTGAGCGGCGCTCGGCTCTGTCCGACGGCTCTCGGCAGTCGTCGGACGGAGCCTGGATGAGATAACCTCGGGGCATCATGAGCGAAGCATTCGAGGCCTGGCGGCGCGAGGGCCGAACGTACCGTCACCGAGGACACGCCATCTTCTATCGTGACGAGGGCACTGGACCGGTGCTGCTCGCGATGCACGGCTTCCCCAGCGCCTCGTGGGATTGGCAGCCGATGTGGCGCGCGCTCACCGCGCGCTTTCGGGTGATCGCGGCCGACATGATCGGCTTCGGCTGGTCGGACAAGCCGCCGCGCTACGATTACGCGATCATGGATCAAGCGACCCTCCACGAGGGTTTGCTCCGTGAGCTCGGGGTGGAGCGCGTGCACGTGCTCGCCCACGATTACGGCGTCACCGTCGCGCAGGAGCTGCTCGCCCGGCACGACGAGCGCGGGCGCCGCGGAGAGCGCGGGCTCGAGCTCGCGTCGATTTGCTTTCTCAACGGCGGTCTCTTCCCGGAGACGCACCGGCCTCGACTGGTGCAAAAGCTCCTCGCGAGCCCGCTCGGTCCGCTCGTGGGGCGATTGACCACCAAGCGTGCTTTCGCCTCGGGGCTCCACGCCATCTTCGGCCCGAGGACACCGCCGAGCTCCGCCTTCGTCGACGAGCTGTGGACGCTCTTCCGCCACCAAGGGGGAGAGCGCGTGGTCCACCGCATCATCGGTTACATGGCCGAGCGCCGCCGGCACCGGGAGCGTTGGGTCGGTGTGCTCACGCGCACGGCCGTGCCGCTGCGGGTGATCAACGGCCTGGTCGACCCCGTCTCGGGCGCGCACATGGTCGCTCGTTATCGCGAGATGGTGCCCCAAGCCGACGTCGTCGAGCTGCCGGACATCGGGCATTATCCGCAGGTCGAAGATCCCGAAGGCGTCCTCCGCGGCTTCATGGCCTTTCACGATCGGCTCGGAACAGCTCGATCGTGACCGCGCCGGCCGGCGAGCTGGGGAGTCGGAGATGCCGAATGCGCCGGGCCGTCCGGCCGCGCGAGAGAAATGGAAAGGTCGCGAGGAAGGGGTCATGTCCCGGCCTTCCTCGGGCCGCGTGGTAACCCTGCTCCGCGAAAGGAGCTGCCCATGCAAACGCAGGCACACGCGCGGCCGATTCGGCACTTCCAGCCGAGCCTCCCCGAAGAAGGGGCTTATGTCGTCAAGACCCTCGAGAGCCCCGACAAATACGACGATCGCGAGGGCTTCGATCCCAAGTTCCTCGGCGTCTCGACCCCGCTTCCTCACCTCGGTCGTCTCGTGACCGACGCCGTGAAGCTCGAACATGGCCGCGGTGTCGAGCTCAAATACGCGAATTTCTCCACCATCCAGTCGCGGAGCCGCAGGCTGCCGTTCTTCAGCGCCTGCAACATCGACGGCGCTCAGCGGGAGAAGGAGCCGCGCAGCAACCGCTGGCGCTTCGACCCTCGCATCTCCACCGAGCATCAGATCCTCGAAGAGTGCTATGGCAGCGAGGACCGGGGCCTCTTCAGCAGAGGGCACATGACCCGGAGAGAAGATCCGGTGTGGGGGGCCCGCGCCGAGGTGGCCGAGGAGGACACGTTCCTCGCTACCAACTGCGTTCCTCAGATGCAAAGCCACAACGGTGGGCTCTGGCTCTCTCTCGAGAACTACGTGCTCGACAACGCCTCGGAGGACCGGCAGCGCGCCTGTGTCATCACGGGCCCCGTCCTCTCGCACGAAGATCCCGTTCTCTACGGCGTGAAGATCCCGGTGCGCCTGTGGAAGATCATCGCCTTCATCCACGACGAGACCCACGCGCTCGCGGCCGTCGCCTATTGCAGCAGCCAGGCCGGTTATCTCCCCGACGCCTTCGTTTGGGGGCAATTTCGCTGCTTGCAAGTGCCCGTCTCGCGCATCGCCGACGAGACCGGGCTCGACTTCGGCCCGCTCCGCGCCGCCGACGTCATGGCCCAAGCCGATCCCAGCTGCACCCTGCTCATCACCAAGGAAGAGGATCTCCTGCTCGCCGGATGACGCGGACGTGAGCCTCCGAACCGGACGGGGACGATCGCCTCGGCACGCTCGTCGAAAAAATCGCGAGGCCATGTCGAAAGCCGAGGGCGCGGAGCGACAAGTCGCATCTCATCGCGAGACGAGGACCGACATGCGCTACGCCTGCCTGATCTATTTCGATCCCCGAAACGTCTTCGACCAAAGCCCCGAAGCCGAGGCCGCGCTCCGCGAGGCCGGGCCCTACAACGAAGAGCTGCGGGCCAGCGGTCACTTGGTGACGGAGGGCGCGCTCCAGCTCCCCGATCAAGCGATGACCGTGCACGTGCGCGACGGGAAGATGTCGGCCACCGATGGTCCTTACATGGAGACCAAGGAGGTGCTCGGCGGCTTCATCGTCATCGAGGCGCGCGATCTCAACGAGGCCGTGCGCATCGGCGCCGGGATTCCGCTGGCCAAATTGGGTTTCGTCGAGGTGCGCCCGTTCGTCGATTTCACGAAGCCTCGCCCCAAGCTGTGAGCATGGCCGACATGCGCGCCGTCCTGGAAGCGACTTACCGCACCGAGGGGCGGCGCGTGCTGGCGACCTTGATTCGCCTGCTCGGCGGCTTCGACGCGGCGGAGGAAGCCCTTCACGAGGCTTTCGCCGCCGCCGCCGAGCAGTGGCCGCGCGCGGGCGTGCCGGCCAATCCCTATTCGTGGCTGGTCTCCACAGGGCGCTTTCAGACATTGAGCCGGAGGCGCCGGCAAATGCGGCTCTCGGGCGCGCTTCCCGAGCTCGTGGCCCTCGCCGAAGCGGAGCCCGAGCCGGCCTTGCCCGAGCACATTCGCGATGACGAGCTGCGTTTGATCTTCATTTGTTGTCACCCGAGCCTCGCGCCGGATGCGCGCATCGCTTTGACGTTGCGCGAGGTGGGAGGGCTGACGACGGAGGAGATCGCGCGCGCCTACCTGGTGCCCACCCCGACGATCGCCCAGCGCATCGTGCGGGCCAAAGCGAAGATTCGCGACGAGGCCATTCCCTACGAGGTCCCCGCCCGGGCCGAGCTCTCGGCGCGGATCGAGAGCGTCTTGCACGTGGTCTATCTGATCTTCAACGAGGGATATGCCGCCACCCAAGGGCCGAGCCTCACGCGGGAAGACCTGTGCACGGAGGCCCTTCGATTGGGGCGCTTGGTGGTCGAGCTGCTCGACGATCCCGAGGCCCTGGGCCTCGTCGCCTTGATGTTGCTCCACGAATCGCGCCGGGGGGCGCGCCTCGATGCCGCGGGCGATCTCGTGCTCTTGGAGCAGCAGAATCGGTCTCTCTGGGATCGCGGGCGAATCGCGGAGGCCGAGGCGCTGATCGAGCGGGCCCTCGGCGCCCGGCGCGTCGGGCCGTATCTCCTCCAGGCGGCCATCGCGGCCGTCCATGCTCAGGCCGCGAGCGCCGGTGAAACCGATTGGGCGCAGATCGTCGCGCTCTACGAAGTCTTGCGCCGCGTCGACCCTTCGCCGGTGGTGGCCTTGAACGGCGCGGTCGCCGTCGGCATGCGCGATGGGCCCGCCGCGGGGCTCGCGGCCATCGACGCGGTGCTCGGCAGAGGCGGCCTCGATGATTACCACTTGGCGCACGCGGCGCGCGCCGACATGCAGCGAAGGCTCGGCCTCACCGCGGCTGCCCAGGCATCGTATCGGCGCGCCCTCACGCTGACGCGCCAGCTCGCCGAGCGCCGTTTTCTGGAGGCGCGTCTGGCATCGCTCGATGCGCCCCCGAGACCGTGAATCGAACGCTTCAAGACGAGAACGAGAAGGAGACGAGCATGGTGGACACGGAACGAAAGGTCGTGACTGGAGGGTGCCTGTGCGGCGCCGTTCGCTACGAATCGAGGGGAGCGCCCTTCGCGCAATTGATCTGCCACTGTCGTGATTGCCAACGTGCCTCCGGGACCGCGGGGGTGCCCGTCATGGCGGTGCCGAAGGCCGAGCTTCACGTGACGGGCGAGACGAAATGCTTCGCGGTCGCGGGCGGCAGCGGCAAGGCCGCGATTCGCCACTTCTGCCCGCACTGCGGCAGCCTGCTCTTCGGAACGCCCGAAATCGCGCCCCAGATGGTCACCCTTTATACGGGGAGCCTCGATGAGGCAGATGCCTTTGCGCCGAGCTACGCGCAGTTCACGCGATCGAGGCCCGCGTGGTGCGGCGCCGTCCTTCCGGAGCACGAGGCGAGCCCCCACCGGCGGTGAGGGCGGCGAGATCACGAATCCGATCCACCCCGCGCCAGCCATTTTCGTGCACTGTCCGTCGTGAGCTTGAAGTTGGCGGGGACGCGGGACCGATTCGAGATCTCGCCCGCCTCGTCGTACACGGTGAGGATGGCGTGCGGATCGTCCTCATCGGGGATCACGTCGAGATCGACCTTCACACGATCTCCGTTCGGCGAGGGGACGGTCACGCTCCGATGCAAGAGCGCCCGTCGCTGCTGCGCGTGCCGCGCCAGGATCTCGTTCGCCGTCTTCACCAGAACGCCAAACGCGCCGGCGTCGAGGGGCTTCGGGTTCTTCTTGTCGCGGCCCATCGTCCACGGGCCCACCAAGGCCGGCTCGCTCTCGCCGTCGCAGGTCATGGACACGGCCCACCCGTCGTCGTCCTCGTTCTTGTGCACGCGGGCCGTCCAGCCATCACCCTTCCAGAGCTTCGGATCCTGCTCTTCGGGCCGGAGGGCGCGCGCCGGCGCCTGCTCGTCCGCCTCATTCGTGGCATCGGTCACATCGAGCGTCTCGTCCATGGTGCGGCGACAATTGCCCAGTCGGGCCATGCGTGTCCAGCCTTCCTCGGTCTTTGCCTGTCCGACCGCGCAAAGGGTGAGGCGCTTGACACGAAGGGAGCCATCTGCGTTTGCTCTGTCGGTGCAGACCTCCGAATCCAGCATGCGCTTCGTACCCTTCCTCGCCGGCGCGATTCTGATCTCGGGGTGCGGCGGGCCCGAGGTCATCCCCTGGGCGAAGGATCCCAATGCGCCGTCGGGCGTCCTCGCGAATTGCAAGGTGGGGGAGCCGGCTCAGCTCGCGTCGGGCAAACCGGGCATCCGCGTGACGTCGCCCGGGCAAAAGCTGACCTTCGTTCTCCCCGCGCGTGGAGAGTGGAGGTTCCAGTGCGACGAGCAACACCCCTTCTTCGCGGCCTCGATGCCGAATCGCTACATCCTCAGCGTGCTCACGTACGAGAGCCCGAATCACGCGCCCATCAACCTCGAGTCCCATCTCCGGGGCCGGCTGAAGACCGTGATCAGGAATCGCGCGCAGAATGGGCTCGAAGGCGACTACGCCCGGCTCACGGCCGAGCAGAAGGGCGGCGGCCAGATGCTGGGCTTCTACGTGACCGCGCCCTCCGCGGATGGACGAAAGGAGGATGCGATCTTCCTGGCGACGCAGCCCGCGCCGGACAAGGTGATCATCTTCCATTACAGCGCGTTTTACGCGAACGACGCCGAACGTGTGGAGATCCTCCGCGAGGTCCAAGACACCGTCGGCACCTTCTCGCTCCTCCCCGACGCCGCCAAGCCCTGAGCGCCAAGCCCGGTAGACCTCCGCGTCGCCGGCCAGCGGATACGCTTCGCCCGCTTTCGTTGCGCTGAGGCCCTGCGCCTGTCCTGACCGTTCGGCACACCTCGTCGTCTCTCGATCCAAGGTCCGGGCCGCTCGCCGGTCTCAACGGACGCGCCGCGATCAGGCGTCCTTCATCGACGGGGAATCCCGTCCGTCCATCCTCCTGCGCGCGGATCTCGTGCCCTCATGGGCGTGTCCGTACGCGTGTTTCCCCGCGGGCGCGGCGCTCGATCCGTGCGCGCGGCGAGGTGAGAGACATGCTGAAACGAGTCTTGCTCGCGTGTATCCCCACGTCCTTGGCGATCCTCGCCGCGGGGCCGCCCCTCGCGTCTGCCGCGGACAAGTGCATTCCTCCAAAGGTCACGGAGGCCCTCTCCACCTGCTCGGGCATCAAGCTCGAAGGCGCGGGCCACAAGCACTCTCCTCTCGCGGTAGGGAAGGTGGCGCCGCCGGAAAAGCCCGCTGCCAAAGCCCCCTCCGCGCCCGATCCCAAGCTCAGCGCCGTGGAGCTGCGCCGCGGCCTCGCCGGCGTGCGCACCATTCAACTGCTGGTCACCGAGATTCAGGGGTTGGAGAGCCTCCTCTCGTCGACGGGCGCGCAATCCCCCGATCGCCCGCGCCTCCTCCGCCGCCTCGCCGACAGCTATGTGGAGCTGGAGACGTCCGGTTTTCGCAAGAAAATCGAGCTCGGCATGAAGGCCGACGAGGCCAAACGGAAGGACCCGAACAAGGTCGCCGGGCTGCTCGCCGAGGCAGCCAAAGCCGCGAAGGTGGAGACTGCCTCGCGCCAAGCGGCCATCAAGAACTACATGCAGCTCAAGCTCGACTATCCGCGTTATTGCCAGGTCGCGGGCACGAGCCCTGCGACCTCGTCGGGCTGCCTCGACGAGACCCTCTACAACCTCGCTTACGAATACGAGCAGGCCGCCGATCTCCCCCAGGCGCGCAAAGCCTACCTCGAATTGATCCAAACGACGCCCACCTCCAAATACGTGCCCACGGCGTATCTCGCGTTCGGAGAGCTCTTCTTTCAAGAGGCCCAGGGCGATCCGGCCAAGTGGGCGCTCGCCGAGCAGTCCTACAAGGAGGTTACCCGCTTTCCGGCGCCCGAGAACAAGGTGCTCGGGTATGCCCACTACAAGCTCGCGTACGTCTATTGGAACAAGGGTGATTTGAATCAGGCCATCAGCGAGCTGAAGAAGACCATCGACATCGGCCTGCAATTTCCCAAGCTCCCCAACGCCGATCAGCTCGCGGTCTCGGCGCGGAGGGACATGATCCCGCTCTTCGCCCAGGCCGGCGAGCCGCGCAAAGCCTACGACTTCATCCATCCGCTCTCCGGCGACGCCTCCAACGAGAGCACGCGCACCTATCGCTGGATGGCCGATCTCGGGCAGGGCTACCTCGACGTGGGCAAATACCAGGATGGGATCGAGCTCTATCGCGATCTGCAAAAGCGCGACAAGGGCCCGAAATCCTGCGAGTACCAGGCGCACGTCACCGAAGCGATGCTGGCCTTGAAGACGGGCGACAAGGCCGCTGCCAAGGCGGAGCTCGACCGGCAGCTCCAGCTCGAGCAGCGTTTCCAGAGCGAAGGGCACCCCGAGGAGGTGAAGCGGGCCTGCGCCAACCAGACGGCCTCTCTGGCGGTGGAGACGGCCATGATTTGGCACCTGGAGGCGGTGGGATCGGGCGACGTGCGCGGCACGATGGCGCCGGAGACGCTGCGGTACGCCGCCGATCTCTACGACAAGCTGGTGAAGCGCTTCACGTCGGCGGAGTTCGCGAAGTTCGAGTTCCCCCGCGTGGTCAAAGAGGATTGGCCGACGCTCCTCAAGGTGAAGATGGCGCGCGCCGATCTCTATTATGCGCAGAAGGATTGGGCGCGCTGCGGGGCCGCGTTCGATGCGGTGGTCGAGGAGGATCCGCGCGGGGCGCTCGCGGTGGAGTCGTCCTATGCCTCGGCGCAGTGCTACCAGCGAATGGTGCTCGCCGCGGGCGCAGCTCGTCCGGGCCGCGTGGCCTCGGATGCGGGGGCGATCACGCCGCGCGAGCTCACCTCGGAGCAGAAGGCGATGCTGGCCTCGTTCGATCGCTTCTTGTGCGTGGCCCAGCCGAACCGCGCCGACAAGACCGCTTACGACAACTACGTCGACGTGGCTTTTGCGCGCGCCCGCACCTATTTCGAGGCGCACCATTGGCCCGAAGCGGCGGCGGCGTTCCGCGGCGTGGCGCTCTCGCATGCCGATCACGAGGCCGGCATCGTCGCGGCCCAGCTCTACCTGGAAGCGCTCAACGTGATGGGCTCGCACGGCACGCCCGTGTGCATGGAGGACATGTCTCGGGATCTGCCGGAGATCATCGAGAAGCATTGCGCGGGCGAGAAGGGCAGGAGCAACGCGGATCAGTGCGGGACGCTCGCCAAGATCCAGCGCGACGTGGATTGGCAGGTCATCGACACGCGCGTGAAGCAGCTCGGCGACGGCGCCTCCGGCGAGCATGCGAAGGAGTGGGAAGAGGCGGCGAATGCCTATCTCCGAATCTGGAACACGTATGGCAAGGAGGCGTGCGAAGCCAAGAAGCCTGCGTGCGAGCGCATGGATCAAGTGCTCTTCAACGCGGCCCGCGCCTTCCAGGCGGCGCGCCTCGTGGCCAAGGCCATCGCGGTGCGCAAGATCATGCTCGAGCCGCGCTACAACCTCGAGCGCACGCCGCTCGCGCGCAAGACGGTCCGCGACATCGGGGCCAATTACCAGGCCATCGCCGTCTACGACGAGGCGGCCGCGTGGTACGAGCGCTTCGCGCACGACAGCGCGAATGACGACAAGGCCCCCGAGGCGCTGGAGGACGCCATCGTGCTTCGGCTCGGGCTGGGGCAGGAGGATTTGGCGATCCGTGACGCCGATCAGTTCGAGCATGGTTATCGCGGGAAGCACCCGGCGCGGGCGGCGCACATCGCCTTTGCCATCGGCGCCCACTACGCGGAGCACGAGGACTACGAGCGGGCGCGGCGGCGCCTTTCGGGCGCGATGAGCGACATCGATCGCAGCGGCGCCATCGACGTGCAGATTCAAGCGCACGCCATGTTGGGACGCGTGCTCTCGCGGAACGGCGGCGAGAGCGGCGCCGCGGCCGAATATGCCAAGGTGCGATCGTTGTACCGTGATCCGGCGGCCGTGCTGGCCAAGCTCCAAGCCTCGGGCGGAGACGAGACGCGCCGTCTCGGCAAGCTGCTCACCGCGGTGGGAGAGGCCATCTTCTTCGCCGCCGAGCAGAAGCGGCGGGCCGTCGACGTCATTCACTTCCCCGTCTACAAAGGCAGCGGCCAGCGCGCCGACGTGCTCGCGCACATCAACGGCAAGGTCTCCGATTGGATCAAGAAGAAGCGGCCGGCCATCGAGGAAGCGGAGCGCGAGTATCGCAAGGTGGTGGAGCTCAAGCCCGCTCCCCCGCCGCGCTGGGTTATCGCCTCGGGCGCGCGCGTGGGCCAGATGTGGGGGAAGTTCGTGGCCGAGTTCCGCGCCGCGCCCATCCCCTCGCAATGGCGGCAGCCTGGATACGAAGAGGTCCTCGGCGCTTACACGGAGGGCATCGACGGGGCCAGCGAGCCCGATAGGCGGCGCGCCAAGGTGGCTTATCAAACGTGCCTGGAGTTCTCGTCCAAGTATCAATATTTCGACGAGTACTCGCGCGGTTGCGAGGTGTGGCTCAGCAAGAACTACGGCAGCGAGTTCCACGTCGTGGACGAGCTGCGCGGTGCGCCCTCCCGCATCGCCGTGGGGATCGCGGGGCAGCCGGCCTTGCTCGCGCCTTGAGACCTCGAGGCCGCCGGAAAGCGCGTCCGGATGTCGGGCGCGCTTTCCGTTCGACGCCTGAGGGCGATACCCTGACGAAATGGGAAAGCGGCTCCTCGCGGCGGTGGCGGCGCTCGCGGCGTGTGGTGGTGAGGTGATCGACACGACCGGCGGCAGCACCTCGGGTGCGGGGGGAGCGTTCGAAAGCACCTCGGCCGGCACCACCACGAGCGCGAGCGCCGGTGGATCGACGCCGTGCGTGGTGCAGCCCGAAGATCTGGACGCCGGCTTCCAAGAGCCGACGTGCGCCGATCTGGCGGTCATGACGGTGACGAGCCCCGTGGTGAAAGGGCCCGATGGCACGAGCAAGCTCGCGCCCGGCGAGACGGGGACCATCGATGTCTCGCTCGACGAGATCGCTGGCAAAGGCTTCTCGTATTACCCGGCCGTGACGTTCACCTCCGATGTCGCCGGCATCACCGTCGAATCAGGGGCGCAATTCTTCGCCATCTTGCCGTGCACCAGCGTGGATGCGCCCGGCTCCATCACGGTCAGCAGCGATGTCCCCAAAGGCACGATGGCCCACATCGTGGCGCGCGTGGCCATGCTCAACCACGATTGTCCGGATGCCCCTTCGATCTCGATCCCCATCGAGATCCAATGAGCGCGCCGGCGCTCAACCCTTCCAGTTGCGGCGCTGTCCGGTGGCGGAAGCTTCTTCGATCGTCGCGAGGAGGCGATGGAACGACTCGGCGTCCGCGAACGTCGGCGCGAGCTTGGTGCCTTCGGCGAGATCGCGGGCGAAGGCCGCATAAAGCTCGCCCATCTGGTGTGCGTCGTCGGAGAGCGTCCCTTTCGTCGACCAGAAATAGCCCTCGGGCGTGGGCAGCGGGGTGAGCGGATTGCCGTCGCCTTGGGCGCCGGAGACGGTGAGATCGGCGGAGAGGAGGAGATCGCCTTCGGTGCCGGTAATGGTGCAGGTGATCTCCGATCCATTACGCTTGCCGGCCTCGAAATGGGCGGCGAGGACGGCGCCGTTCGCCAGCGTTCCGCTCAACACCACTTGATCGGGGGCCGTGACGGGGATGGCCTCGCCGCTCTCGATGATCGTCGTGGTGTCGAATTGGCGCGCGATCACCGCGGAGATGCTCGCGATGTCGCCGACGGCGGCGAGCGCGGTGTCGAGGAAGTGCGCGCCCACGGTGTGCAGCGCGTTGACGCCGTTGTTCACGTCGGCCGTGTACGCATAGGCGCGCGGCCTCGTGGCGCCGAGGAATGGCACGCTGATCCGCAGGGACACGGAGCGCACTTTGCCGATGTAGCCTTCGTGGATGAGGTCGCGGAGGTAACGCACGCCCGGCGCGAGGCGGCGTTGCAGGCCGATGGCGGTGCGCACGCCGGCCTTCTCCGCGAGGCTCGCGAGCTCGATGGTCTCGGCCGTGGAGACGCCGAGAGGCCACTCGCAGAGCACGTGTTTCTTGGCGGCGATGGCTGCGCGCACGAGGGGCGCGTGCTCGGGCGCGCGCACGGAGACGACCACGAGATCCACCTCGGGATGCTCGATGAGCGGAGCGGAAGAGCCGAACGCGTGAGGCACGTCGAAGCGGCGCGCGGTCTCGGCGGCGCTCTCTTGCTTGGTCGTGCTGACGGCGGTGATCTCGTAGGAAGGCAGCGTTTTCAGCGCGGGCAAATGCGCGTGCGTGGCCCAACCCCAGCTCGGGCTCGCGCCGATGATGCCCACACGAATCCGCTTCGACACCGTCGATGTGCTCATCTCTCCTCCTTGCTTGCGCCCAAGGCGCTTCGTGAATGGAGCTCCGCGTGGCCTCCGGCGTGGTGCTCCGTGATGAAGGGCACACGTCGAGGCTCGTTCGTAACCGGAGACTTGCTCCGTTTCTAATACGGAGGCATCCTCCGTTTTGCAAGAGGTTCATGAAAACGCCGTCGAAGAGCAGCAAAACAGGGGAATCCGAGCCGGCGCTCCGCGCGGACGCGCAGCGGAACCGGGCGCGGCTGCTCGTCGCCGCGGACGCCGTGTTCGCCGCGCACGGCATCGACGCGTCGATGGATGACGTCGCCCGGCAAGCCCAGGTGGGGATTGGCACGCTCTACCGGCACTTCCCCACGCGTGAGGCGCTGCTCGCGGCGACGCTCGCGGATCGGATGCGCAGCGTCCGCGAGAAGGGGGAGTCGCTCGTCGGGTCGGAGACGCCGGCGGCGGCCTTCGAAGAGATCTTGGGCGCGCTCGTGGAGCTGGCGCGGACGTACCGCGGCCTCGATATCTCGCTCCAGGACGTGCTCCGCTGCGACACGCCGAGCTGTCACGACATGACGGCGATGACCACGCGTCTCCTCGAGGCCGCGCAGGCGGCGGGGGAGATTCGAGCCGAGGTCGAGGTCGGCGACGTGGACTGCATGGTCATCGCCATCGCCCTCGCGGCGCGGCAGACGCCTGCGGATCCGGCGCGCGTGCGCCGACTCACGGCGATGTTCGTCGACGGCCTGCGCACGCCGCCGCGGGCCGAGGCGCACGCGCCGCAGGTCTCGCGTACGCGCGCGCCGGCCAAGAAGGCCGCGGGCCGCGCCCGGTCCGTCCGTGGGTGAGGAGGCGCTCGTGCCTCTTCGATGAAAGGTTCCGCGGCGCGCGGCGCGCGCCTCGGCTACGATCGGGGTCGATGGCGCGGCGTCTCTCGGTGATGGCGACTCTGATGCTCGCGACGGCGCTGGCGGCGGCGCTCGCTTCGCCGGTGCGCGCGGATCCGCCGAAGGAGCCGCCGTATCCGCTCGATTCCCTCCCGCGCGAGGCGCCGGAAGGGGACCTCGCGTGTCCCGAGGTGACGTTGGAGACCTATTGGGGCGACGTGCTTCGCTACAAGCCCCATGTGTTGATTTACACGGGCATGAAGCCGCGGCTCGCGGCCTTCGAGCGCGTGGTGCGTGATGTCGCCGTCGAGGTCTACGGGCGCGCGCCGGAGCGCATCGCCCACTTGGGGGGCTATGGCTGCCGGCGCATGCGCGAGCACGCTGGGTGGTTGAGCGAGCACGCGCTCGGGAATGCGATCGACATCGAAGGCTTCGATTTCGGACACATCGCCAAAGGGGCGACGCTCCCGGCCGGGCTCGACAAGGCCTTTGCCAACGGCTTCGAGGTGCGGGTGCTCAAGCACTGGGGGAAGAAGACGGGGCACGCCGCGGTGCACGCGCGCTTCCTCCGGACCTTGGCGCTCCGCCTCATCGCCCGAGAAGACGTGTTCCGGGTGCTGCTCGGGCCTGGATACCCCGGGCACAACAACCATTTTCACTTCGACATGTCGCCCACGCGGCTCGTGCAAATCTTCGAAGAGGGACACCTGCTCTCCGCGCCGCCCAAGGCGCCTTGAGCGCGCAGGCGTCAGGCCATCACGCCTTCGGCGGCCGGGGGAAGAAGGCGCTCGTGCGGCGCACGTAATCATCGTATCCGGGGCGCCCGCGCATCGATTTTTCGAGCAAGGTCACGCCCGAGACGCGGAGGAGGAGGAACGACATCAGCGCGGGGGAGAGCGCCGTCCAGTATGCGCCGCTCGCGGCGGCTACGGCGAAGAGGCCCCACCAAACGAGGAAGTCGCCGAAGTAATTGGGATGTCGTGTATAGCGCCAGAGGCCGCGATCCATGACGCGTCCCTGATTGGCTGGATCCTTTTTGAAGAGGGCGAGCTGCAAGTCGCCGATGCCTTCGAAGAGGATGCCGAGGAGGACCAGCGCGGCGCCGGCGACATCGAGCGGACCGAGCGCCGTGGGGGCGGGCGCGCGGACGGCGGATTGCACGGGGAGCGAGATGATCCACATGAGGGTGCCTTGGAGGCCGAAGACGATGAAGAGGCTTCGGATGGGCCACTTGTCTCCGTGGCGCCGGCGCATGGCGACGTAGCGCGGATCTTCGCCGCGGCCGATGTTCCGCCACGCGAGATAGGCGGTGAGACGTAGACCCCAAAGCGTGGTGAGGAGGACAGCGAGCTTGGCGCGGGAGGTGGGGTGAGCGGTGGTGACGAGCGTGACCCAGGCGATGATGACGAAGCCCGTGCCCCAGAAGATGTCGACGATGCTCGCGTCGCGTAAGCGCGAGCTGAGGAGCCAGAGCGCGAAGAGGGCTGTTGCGACGGCGAGGGCGGAGAGGACGGGGGAGGGGAGATCAAGCATGGGCCGGCTCGAGGGCGGGAGCTTCGAGGGATAGAATCCAATCGTCGAGGCGTTGCCAGCGCGCCTCGAGCCAAGCGATGCGGGCTTCTTCGGTGTCGGGGATCGCGGCCGCGCGCTCGCGCCAAATCTTGATGTGCACGGTGCGACCGACGAGCGCGCCGGCCCAGATGTCGGCGATGGAGGCGAACCCTTCGAGCCCGCTGTGGCCGACGAAGAGCGCGTCGCACGAAGGGGCCGCGTCGAGCAGCGCGAGCGCGCCGCCGTGACGCAGGGGGAGAAGGTGCTTGAGACCTTCGGCGCGGGCGGCGGCCGCGGGATCGGAGCGGAGGAGACGCTCGATGATTTTGCGGCGCTTGGCGGCGGTGAAGCGCGTGCCTTCAGGATAGATGAGGACGCCGTCGTCTTGGCCGAGGCCCGATTTGAGGGCGCGCACGGACTCGATTTCCCGCGGTGAGTCGGCGCCGTCGCGGGCCGCGAAGTAGTTCGGGATCCAGTGGCCGGCGACGTCGAGACAGGGATCGACGAGGAGCTCGCGCTTCAAGACGTAGCGCAGGCGCACCTCGTGGCGGTTGGCGATGAAGGCGCTGGGGATGAGCGTGTCGATGATGCTGGCGTGTCGGATGAAGACGATCATGGGGCCGCGCTCGGCGGCGAGATCGTCGCCCTCGATCTCGAAGCGGAGTGAGAAGAGAGCGCGGGTCGCAGCCATGAGGAGGGCCGTGTAGAGGCGCTGCACGGGCCAGGTGATCTCGGCGCGACGTGCCGGCGATCCGAGGGTGACGAGGCCGGTGAGCGCGAGGAGCGCGAGGCCGAAGACCTCGGCGAGGAGGAACGCTTCGAAGAAGAGGACGAGGCGCACCGAGGCCAGCGTGCGGCGGCCCGCGGAGCGCAGGAGATCGACGACGAAGGCGAGCACCACGAGCGCCGGGAGCGCGGCGCTGACGAGGGCGAGCGCGAGGATGACGCCGGGGATCGTGAGGAGACGCCGAGGCCACCTTCGCGGAGCACGATCCGAGCGGACGGCGAGCATGCGGGCAATGTACTCGCGGGCCGCGCGATGGTCAGCGCCCGCGCGGCCGCGCCGGCTTGCTCGGTGAAGAGGGTTTGCGTGCGGGAGCGCCGCCGTCGTCGGTGACGATGTCTTCCAGGATCACCCCGAGATCGTGGCCCACGACGCCGGCCCACACGGTGCCGAGGACGAGCAACGCGGCGAGCTGCAACGAGGCGAGGGCCGCGAAGCTCTTCTTCTGATAGGGACGAGGAGGGTTGTGAGCGATGCGCTCGCAGACCAGCACCGGGCCGGCGCGACGTGTATAAGCGCACACGCGACAAGGGCCTTCGGTGGTGATCTCGTAAGCGCGCTTTTGCAGCCGGCGATCGATTTTGATCGGGAGGCGCTGGCCATTTTCGTAGAGGCCGAGGCCGAGCGCGTCGCGCGCGAGATCGACTTCGATCCAACCATCTTGGCCGGCGTCGACGGCAGGGAGCGTGGTGGTGCGCGGCATCACCCGCGGGCGGCCGATGGATGGAACGAGCGGCAGCACGATGCCGAGCGGGCGGCGGCCGCCGACACCGACCATGCCGGCCGCGCTGTAAACGCCGACGCCGAGCTGTCCCCAACCGATCAAGCCGACCGCGAGCTGGCCAATGGCGATGCCGCCGCGGGCGAGCTGACCAATGGCGATCACGCCGGTGGCCATTTGCCCGAAAGCAAAGAAGCCGGTGGCTTGCTGCCCGATGGCGATGATGCCCGTGGCTTGGTGGCCGGCGTCGAAGAACTTCATCGAGGTCGCGCAAGCATAGCCGGGGGCACGCGCGTGCGACTACACTCGTCTCCAATGGTCGCGTACCGCATGCCCGGAGCTCCGCCGCCCTCCGAAGCGGCCGCGCCGCCGTCCATTTCGATTTGCCGGTGCTGCGGCGTCGTCGCGCCCGTGCAGGGGACGACGTGCTCGGTATGCAAGAAGCCGCTCGGCGAGACGCGGGCCGTGGTGCCGGCGCCTTCGCAGGACACGTTCTGGGTCGCGATGCGGTGCGCGTTCACGTGCAATTCGTGCAAGTTCCTGGCGCCGCTCGATGGGCTCGACGCCGACGGCGCCGTGGAGTGCGCGCACTGCGGGCTGAGGCAGCGCTTCGATGTCTCGTCGTGGCCGGCGGCGCTCGGCTTCGCGCATGCGGTGGGCGATCTCGCGGGGCCGCTGCCCGAGGGGCGCAATCCACATCCATGGTTGTGGATTGGGTCGGAGAATCCCTATGTGGCCGTAGGCGACAGCGCCACGTTCGAGCGCGTGGAGTCGGGCGCGCTTTCGATCGACGCCGCGCCGGGGCACCCGGTTTGCCGCCGCTGCCACGTGCCGGTGGCTGTGCACGTGACGGGGCCCGGCGCCGCCGAGACGCGGTGCCCGACGTGCGGGGACACGGCGCGCTATGCGATCACCGACGATGCGCGGAAGGTCGCGGAGTCGGTGGTGGCGGTGATCGCCGACGAGCACCGCAACGATCGGCTGCGCGCGCACGCGGTGGCGACGCAGGCCGGCGTGATGGCCCTCAAATGCCCGAGCTGCGGCGCACCGCTGGGCGTGCCCGACAGCGGGGGAATCGCGACGTGCACGTTCTGCAAAGCCGCGTGCATCGTGCCGGCGCGCGTGCGCACGCGGGCGCGCAACGAGACGCCGGAGCCGGACGTGTGGTGGATCCTCTTTCAAGGCGCATCGGCCAAGCGGCGTGAGCTCGAGGCTCCGGTCGACAACGCGCCCGCGGGCATCGCCCCGTTCAATTTCAAGAAGCTCATGGGCGCGCGGCCCGACGCGCCCATCGGCGACGCGCCGGGCGTGTACGACGCGCCCGAGGTGCCGGGGATTTATTGGCCGCAGGTCGCGCTCACGGCGCTCGTGGGCACGGTGGCGGCGGGGCTCGGGGTGCTGATCTACGAGCTCGCCCTTCGCTGACACGCGGCCTTCCGGTTCTTCCGGTGGCTCGGCTCCTCGCGTAGATTGCGGAAGCTTTGAGCCACGATTCCGTCGTCTCTCGCATCGGGCACGATTACACGACGCACCGGCACGACTATGCGGAGCGCTGGTGGGAGGTGCTCGATCCCAGCTTCGCCGAGCACGACATCCCCTTCGCGCTGGGCCTCCGCGATCGCATGCAGGTGGGCGCCTCCGCGGCCGGCGACGTGGTGCTGCGCACGCTGGGCGCGTGCCTCGTGGGCGCGTTCGCGCTGCCGGGCGGGTACAACCCCCTCGCGCTCTCTCGCGCGCTCCGCGATCGCCGCTTCTACGGCGGGCTGGCCGAGACGCGCGACCCGCGGCGCTTCTTCAAGCGGCCGCCGGAGCGCGTGCGGATGCTGCGTCGCAGCGCGGGGCACCCGCTCTTCCGTCCCACGGATGGCATTTGTGAGGACGTGCGCTTCGAGAGCCCGTTCGTGCCGGTGAACCCGTCCGAGCGGGAAGCCTATCTGAAGGTGCGCAGGAATCGATATGCGCACGCCCGGCATTGGCGCCATGGCGGCAAGCCGCGGGCGACCGTGATTGCGGTGCACGGCTTCAGCGCGGATCTCTATCACCTCAACGAATGGTTCTTCTCCATCCCTTGGCTCTATGCCTCGGGCTATGACGTGATGCTCTTCACGCTGCCGTTCCACGGGAAGCGGCAAGGTGGGTTTTCACCCTTCTCGGGACATGGGTTCTTCGCGGGCGGCGCGTCGCGGATCAACGAGGCTTTCGCCCAGGCGATTCACGATCTCGGCATCTTCCTTCAACACCTCTTCGACGAGGGCGTGCCCGCGGTGGGCGTGACCGGCGTGAGCTTGGGTGGGCTCACGAGCGCGTTGTTCGCGGCGGTGGAAGATCGGCTGTCCTTCGTGATTCCCAACGTGCCCGTGGTGAGCCTCGCGGACTTGGTGCTCGAATGGGAGCCGATTGGCAGCGTGCTCCGCGGCCTGCTTGCGGCCACGGGGAGCGACGTCCGCACGGCGCGCCACCTGCTCGCGCCGAGCTGTCCGCTCACCTATGCGCCGCGGCTCGCGCCGGAGCGACTCATGATCATCGGCGGCGTGGGCGATCGCCTGGCGCCGCCGAAGCACGCACAGCTCCTCTGGGAGCATTGGGGACGATGCCGGATTCACTGGTTCCCCGGGAGCCATTTGCTCCATTTGGATCGAGGGGAGTATTTCCGGCAAATGAAGAAGTTCTTGGGCGAGATCGAGTTTCGCCCCGGAGGCTGAGTGGCGGCGCGCCGGTGCTCAGGGGGCATTCAGTCGGCAAGCTGCTGAGAGCCTATCCCAGTAGACCTCCACGTCGCCGGCCGGCAGATACGCTTCGCCCACCTTCGTTGCTCGGGCTCCCTGCGTACGAGGAGTACGCTTCCGCCCTCGCGCCTCGGCGGGCTCGCGTCTCCTTGGCCGGCTCGGTCCGGTCTACTGGGATAGGCTCTTGGCCCACGCGATGTAGACATCGTAGCGGGGGGATACGCGACCGCGGGCGGCTCGGCGGCGCGGCGCTGGAAGAGCTCGAGCGCGCGTGCGGCGAGGCTGCGGCTGATCTCCGCTGCCTCCGACGCGGTGACGGCGGGCGGAGCGGGCTCGTTCTTCAAGCGCCGCTCCGCGAAGGGATGCGCGCCGTCGGCGACCTGGCGGAACACCTTGGCGACCTGCCACGAAGCGATGGCGCAGAGATCGTCAACGTGGCTGTCCGCCCGCAGCCAGGGCGAGCGCAGGTGCCCTGAAGCATCGGCGACGGCGCGCAGGCGCGAGAGCGTGCGCTCGGCCTCGGCCGGCTCGTTCGAGCCGAGCAGGGCTTCGTAGCGCAGCGGCAAGAGGCGTGGGATCGCGACGCCATACGAAAGCAGGGTGTCGAGCATCGGCAGCGCCTCCGGGTAGGCCGCGCGCGAGACCATGCGCGGGGCCCAGCGCTCGATGACGCTCAGGGCGCCCTCGCGAAAGAGCCCCACGCCCTCGCGACAGATGGGCAGCACGTGCTGCACGAGCAGGCGCTGAATGCCCAGCACCTTCGTCGGGTTCTCGCGCATGGCTTCGCGCAGCCAATAGAGCGCCTCCAGGCGCTCGAGGGGGATTGGGCTGCTCAGGAATTCGAGCGGTATCTTCACGAGCTCCATGGTCGAGAGCGAGCTCTTCTTCGCGAAGGCCGCGTGCTGCGCGGCCGAGATCGCGCCGCTGCGGAAGGGGTGCTCGGCGTGGATCGATTCGGCGAAGAAGGCGGAGCGTGCACACGTGAGGGCTTCGAGCGGATCTGGCAGGGATGCCTCGAGCGTGCGCAGCGCCGACGCCACGGCGTCGTCCTCGAGCAGGCGCTGCATGGGGGGCCACACCGCACCATCGAAGTCGGAGAGCGTGGGCAGCAGGATCTCGAGCGCGCGTGCACGCTCCTCCGGCAGGACCTGCGCCCAGAGCCGGCCGCACAGGCGTTTCCACTCGGACGCGTGCTCCTCGATTACACCGCGGCTCGTGGTCAGACGAATCTTCGATCCATCGAGGCTCGCCTCGTACGGCGGCGCCGCGTCGCCGGGCGCGAAGCTCGCGCCGAATGCGGAGATCAGGCTGTGAATGGCATCGACCGGCGTGGGAGGCATCGGCCAGGCGTATATCCGCGGCCGCCGCGGGTCGCCAGCGTGGACGAGAGATGAGCGGTGAAGAAGTGGTTGGCCGACTCCAGATCTGGAGTGACTTCAGTGCTGGGCTCTGCTCGCGTTCCCCATTCGCGAGATCGGTTTTCCGATGAGATGGGATGAGGGGCCGCTCTTTGCGCGGCCCCCTCATCATCCTCGATTCACCAGCGGACCTTGCTGCCGATGAAGTAGGGCAGCATCTTCCGCCACCAGGGCCAATCGTGGTTCACGTCGTGACCCCAGAGGTCGAGATCGTGCCAGATGCCCTTGCTCCAGAGGATCTCGGAGAGCTTCTTCGAGCAATGCGGAGCCTCGTATGCGCCTTGGCCCGAGACGATGTGGATGTCGCACTCGTTGCGGAGGAGATGGAGCGCGTGGCCGTCTTCGATGTTGGGGATGAAGGAGGCGGGGTTGTTGAAGTAGATGTCGCCGCTCTGGTAGCCGCTCGTGTAGTCCGGCTCGAGGTCGTAGAAGCCGCTCATGGCGATGAGCGTGTCGAAGAGATCGGGGCGGCGGAAGAACTGGTTGGCCGCGTGGAAGGCGCCGAAGCTCGCGCCGGTGACGGCGATGCGCGCGCGCGGGTTGTCCATCACGCGGCGGATGTGCGGGACGACCTCGTCCTCGACGTAGGACGAGTAGAGGGCCTGGCGGCGGGCGCGCTCGGGCGCGGAGACCTTGCGGTTCATCCACGCGTGGCGGTTGATGCTGTCGATGGAGAAGACACGCACCTTGCCGGCGAAGATGAGCGGCTCGATCGACTTGATCAGATAGAAGCGCTCGTTCTCGAGGAAGTCGGCCTGCGCGGTCGGATAGACGAGCAGCGGGTGGCCGCGGTCGCCGTAAGAGACGATGGGCATCTCGAGCCCGAGGCGCGAGCTGTACCAGCCGAAGATTTGCCGGGGCAGGTGGGGATCGACGTACACGCGGGGATCTCCTTGTTGGGCGGACGCCACGCTATCACGACTGCGCCGGGAAGCGCGGGCCGCGCGCACCGCCTCGCAATGGGCGCAGGCCCGCAAACGAGCGGCCCACACCACGCCGCGGGCACGCCTCGGAACTGCATTGGTGACCAGGTGAGGCGGCGGGGAGCGAGCGCGGCGGTGAGGTATCAGGGAAACTGATGACCGGGGTGCCGGTCATCACGAGGCCGCGGCTCGATGCGGAAGGCTCAGAAGCTGACCGAAAGAGCCGACGTGAGGGAAAGGAGCGGCGCTCCTTTTCTGAGACTCAGTGAGAGGGCGAGAGGATGGGATCGAGCGCCGCGATGATGGCGGCGGCGACGGTGTCGGGATCGCCGTCGCCGTCGATGTGGATCACGCGATCGCCGGGGACCAGATCCTCGGCGTGGCGGTAGGCGCCGGCGAGGCGGGTCTGGAGATCGGCGTCCTCGTAGATTTCGGCGGCGCCGCCGCGGGCCCGGCGCCGCGCGGCGGCGACGTCGGGCGAGACGTCGAGGACCACGGTGACGTGCGGGCGGCGGGCGAAGCGGTTGAGCTCGCGAATCCACTCCACGGTGGCGGCGGAGACGCGCTGCGAGGGCGGCGCGTCGAGGTTGGTTTGGGCCGCGGTGGCCGCGGTGATCGATTGGTAGGCGAGGCTCGAGAGATCGTAGCGATCGGAGATCACCACGTAGCCGTCGCGGAGCAGGGGATCGACCTCGGCGGCTACGTGATCGAGGCGATCGGCCGCGAAGAGGAGCGCCATCGTCTCCGGCTGATGGGTGGCCGGCATCATCAAGCGTTGCCGGAGCACGAGGCGGATCTGGGTGCCGATGGGCCCGGTCGAGGGCTCGTGCGTGACGTGGACGAGCCGCCGCGCGGCGCGGAGGTGCGCCGCGTAACGAGCGGCCTGCGTGGTCGTGCCCGAGCCGTCGATGCCCTCGAGCACCACGAAAATACCTTCGTTCGCTTCACCGGCTCCGCGCATCGAGCCACCTTTCCTAGAGTTGTCGGGCCTCGGCTTCCGCCGGGATCGGCGGAGGGTCTTCGCCCAGGACCACGTTGTCGATCAAGCGCGCGCCGCCCAGCCGGATGGCGAGCGCGAGGAGCGCGCGATCACCGGCTCGCTCGCCCGGCGCGAGGATGCGCACGTGCTCGGGATCGGCGACGTCGACGTAGTCGATCGAGGTCGCGACGCGCTCGACCTCGGCGCGCGCCAGGCCGGCGAGCGTGGCGGCGTCGCGCTCACCGCGTTGGAACGCGCCCGACGCGCGCGAGAGGCCGCGCGGAATGGCGAGCGCGGCGGCGCGCTGCTCGGCCGAGAGATAAGCGTTGCGTGAAGACATCGCGAGGCCGTCGGGCTCGCGCACGGTGCGCAGGCCGACGAGCGAGACGGGGAGGAAGAGGTCGGCCGTCATGCGCGAGATCACGCGGAATTGCTGGTAGTCCTTGCGACCGAAGACGGCGGTGCACGGGCCCGCGAGCGCGAAGAGCTTGGCCACGACGGTGCACACGCCCTCGAAATGGCCGGGGCGATGCACGCCGCAGAGCTCCACCGCGGTGGCGCCGACGCGGACGCGGGTCTCGTCGCCGGGCGGATACATCGCGTCGGCGGCGGGCGCGAAGACGAGGGCAGCGCCCGCGCGCTCGCATTTCTCGGCGTCGCTCGGGAGGGTGCGCGGGTAGCGCGAGTAGTCCTCGTTCGGGCCGAACTGCGTGGGGTTCACGAAGATCGAGACGGCCACGAACGAAGCGTGCCGGCGCGCCTCTTCGACGAGGGCGACGTGGCCCGCGTGGAGCGCGCCCATGGTCGGGACGAGGCCGACCCGCTCGCCGCGGGCGCGGGCTTCATCCATGGCGCGACGAAAGGCTTCGGGCTCGTGGACGAGCTGCATCGGGCGGCACGCTAGCACAGGCGCCGCCGCGGCTACCGCTACTGTTCGACCTTGAAGGAGACGCGGGCCGTCTCGCCTGCTTGCACCTGCACCGTCTGGCTCATGGCCGCGCCGCTCGCCGGCTTGCACGAGACGCGCACCGTGCCCGCGCTCACCGGCGCTTCGACCGGTGTCGGACCGTACGAGGTGCCGTTGACGGTGACGTTGCAGAAGCCGCCCTTGGCGCCGACGCGCACCTTCGCAGGACCGCCCGCAGCGGGTGCGGGCTTGTCGGTCTTGTCTTCCTTCGCGGGCGCGGCCGGCGCGGGCGCGTTGGGATCGACCTTGGTCAACGTCTCCGTGACCGTCTTGGTCTCGCCTTGTTGCGCGGTGATCTTGAACGTCTTCGGCTGGAAGCCGCTCGCCGAGACGACGATGGTGTGCTCCTCGCCGGCGGAGAGGCCTTCGAGCTTCGTGCGCTCACCCTTCCACGCTTTGCCGTCGAGCCACACGGTGGGCGGCGGATCGATCTTGAGGACCACCGTCACCGAGCCGGTCTTCATCTCGGCGTCGAGCTTCTTGGTGGGCGCGGCGTCGGTGAGCGTCACGTCCTCGCGATAGGCCTCGAAGCCCTCTTTCGTGAGCTTGATCTTGATGGTGCCGCCGAGCGGGAGCTTGTCGATGTGCGCGGGCGTCGTCTCGGGGCGGAGGTCGCCGTTGATCCAGATGCCGGCGCCGTCGGGCTTCGTGGTGATGTCGATGGAGCCCTTTTGCACCTGCGGCTCGGCCGGGGCCGAGCTCGCTTGCGCGGCGTGCTGGGCTGCGGCGTCGGCGGCTTTGCGGCGCGCGTCCTCGCGCTGCATGTACGCGAAGCCGCCCACGCCGAGCGCCACGGCCACGCCCACGGCGATGAAGGGCGCGGCGCTCTTCTTCGCGTTCGGTGAAGGCGGAGCCATCGACAACGAAGCGATGGCCGCCGACGCGCCCACGCCGGTGCCGGTCGAGGTGCCGCCTTCGTAGAGCGAGCCTTGCTGCGCCGCGATCACGTCGGCGAGCTGCTTGATGTCCTGGAGCGCTTCCTTCTGCTGCGCGAGCTTGTCCTCGAAGAGCCAGCCCATCCACGACGTCAGGCTCACCTGCGAGACGGGGATGCGCTCCTCGCGCACGAAGGCCTCGAGATCGGCCTGCATGTCGCGCGCGGATTGGTAGCGCTCTTCGCGATCCTTCTCGAGCGCCTTCATGACGATGCGCTCGAGCGCGGGCGGGTAGTCGGGCTTGATCTCGCTCGGGCGCGGGTACTCCTTGTCGACGATCAGCTTGAGCGTCTCGAACTCGCTCGCGCCCTTGAAGAGGCGGCGGCCGGTGGTGAGCTCGAAGAGCATGACGCCGGTGGCGAAGATGTCGCTGCGCCAGTCGATGGATTGACCGCTGGCCTGCTCGGGCGACATGTACGGGGCCTTGCCCTTGAGCTGGCCGCTGTTCGTGTCCTCGCCGGGCTCGACGCCGCTCTTGGCGATGCCGAAGTCGACGATCTTCACGTCGCCCGTGAAGCTCACCACGATGTTCCGCGGGGAGATGTCGCGGTGCACGATGGAGAGCGGCTTGCCGTCGAGATCGCGCCGATCGTGCGCGTAGGCGAGGCCCGCGCAGGTGCCGAGGATCAAGCTGAGCGTGTGCTCGAGCGGGAACTCGGACAGCTCCTTCTTCTTCATCGCGCGGACGATGGCCTGGATGTCCTCGCCGTGGATGTGCTCCATGGCGATGAAGTACGTGCCGTCGACCTGACCGACGTCGAAGATCTGGACGATGTTGGGGTGCGAGAGCGTCGCGGCGATGCGCGCCTCGTGGAGCAGCATCTCGATGAACGCCTTGTTCTGGTTCATCGAGGGGAGGATGCGCTTGATGACGATGAGCTTCTCGAAGCCCGCCATCGATCGGTGCAGCGCGAGGAAGATCTCGGCCATGCCGCCCGCCGCGAGGCGACGCAGCAGCGTGTACTTGCCGAACTGACGAGGCAGCGCTTCGGCGGGCGGCGCGCCCGCGGTCCCCTCGTTGTGCGGCGCTCCGGCCGGGTTATCCATCGATGCTTCCTGCTGTTCTCCGAGCCGCGCGCCGTCGTTCGGCAACACGAGCGCGCCCCGTTCCACGACATGATGCCACGACCAGCGCCCGAGTCGAAGCTCCTCGGTGAGGCACCCCGGTGGTCGGCCCGCCAGCGCACGCTATGCTCGGCTCAAAGTGTGCGGTCTGTGCCGCGCGATCTCCGGTAAGGTCCACGTTCGAAGATGGCTCAGTCGAGGCGCACATGGGCGTTCGGCGTCGGCGCGGCGATCGTCGCGCTCGTCGGATTTCGGTTGGCGAGCCCGCGGCCGGGGAGCGCGTCACCTCCGAACGGCGTGGCCGCGATCGCGAAGGGCCCTTATCTCCAAGGGCTCGCGCCCACCTCCGTCACGGTGAAGGTCGAGGTCTCCGCGCCCGCGCCGGCGCGTATCGAGGTTCGCCCCGCGGGCAAGACCGAGCCCGTCGTCACCGCGGCGGGCGATGGCCCTCGTCCCTTCCATGCGCTCCGCGTGGAGGGCCTCGCGCCGGCGACGGCCTACGACTACGTGCTCTCGGTGGGCGCGACGATCCAAGAGCGCGGCCGCTTCACCACCGCGCCCGTCGATGCGCGGCCTTTTCGTTTCCTCGTCTACGGCGACAACCGCACCGATGAAGCCGCGCACGCCGCGGTGGTGCGCGCGATGGCCGCCGTGCCGGCGGACTTCCTCATCAACACCGGCGACATGGTGGCGCGCGGCAACGAGCCCGACGACTGGCAGACCTTCTTCGGCGTCGAGGGCGCGTTGCTCCGCAACGTCTGCCTCTTCGCGGCCGTGGGCAACCACGAGCTCTACCGCGGCAGCCGCGAGGGCGAGGTCGCGTTCCTCAAGTACTTCGGTGGCGTCGACGGCGCGCGCGCGCCCGAGCGGCTCTATGGCACCTTCCGCTGGTCGAACACGCGCTTCTTCGTGCTCAACGCCATGGACAATTGGACGGGCGCCGAGCGTGATTGGCTGCGGGCCGAGCTCGATCGCGCCCTCACCGAGCCCGGCCTCGCGCATAGGATCGCGGTGATGCATTGGGGCCCGTTCTCCGCCGGCCCGCATCGCAACAACCCCGCGTTGGAGAGCGGCGGCGTGATCGCGATGATGCGCGAGCGCAAGGTCGACCTCGTGCTCGCCGGCCACGATCACATCTACGAGCGCGGCACCGGCGCCGGGCTCAAGTACATCGTCTCCGGCGGCGGCGGCGCCCCGCTCTACACGAAGAAGGCCGACGTGCGCGAGACGGCGGCGTTCGAGCCCTCGTATCACTTCGTCGAGGCGGTGGTCGACGGCGAGCAGGTTCGCATCACGGCCCGCCGTGCGAGCGGTGGTGTCATCGAAGCGTGCAGCTTCACCGGCGCGGGCGCTTGGTCGTGCCCGTGAGCCGAGCGATTGCGTGCGCCCGCGCGGCCCCGGCGGTAGAGGTTTCGGTGTGACCTCCGCGCAGGATCCGAGCGAGCTCTTCGATCTCTACGACCGCGACGGCAACCCGCTCGGTCGCGCCAAGGCACGCAGCTTGGTGCACCGAGACGGCGACTGGCACCGCAGCATCCATATCTGGGTGTGGGGCTTCGTCGCCGGCGCGCCGTGGCTCGTGCTCCAACGACGATCGGCGGCCAAGGACACCCACCCGCGCAGGCTCGACATGGCCGTGACCGGGCACGTGCGCGCCGGTGAGTCGATCGAGGCCACGCTGCGCGAGGCCGAAGAGGAGATCGGGCTCCGCCTCGGCCCCGAGGACGTGGTGCAGATCGGCCGGCGCCGGCGACCGGATCGCACGAGGCCCGGAATCATCGACAACGAGCTGCAGGACATTTTCGTGGCAACCAAACCTGTCACGATCGAGCGCCTCCGCCCGAGCCCCGCCGAGCTCGAGGCCATCGTGGCCGTGCCGCTGTCGCAAGCCGAGCGGGTGTTTCGCGATGGAGGCCAGGCGATGGGCGTGAGGCTCTTGCCGGAAAACGAGAGCACGATGGGCAGCTTCCTGCCCGAGCTCGTGCGGGGCGTCGACTTGGTGCCGATATCGGATGGATATTACGCAAAGGCCCTTCCGAGCGTGGCGGCGGTGATGGGTGGCGCGCGGCCCGAAGCGTGGATGATCGGGTGAGGGCGAATTGAATGTCTCGGTGCGACTTCGATGCTCCGTACAGCGCTGATGCGCTGAACGCGTGCTCGGTCGATCGCGACGGCGCGAGCTGCAAAGGATCGCGTGCCGGGCATTGCGCCGTGAAGTCTCGCGCGTGACAATCGCTTGAGCACTTCATGCTCTCGAGCTTCTTTTCGAATGAGCCGGCCCGTTCGAGGCGCCTCGGTGCGGTGGCGCTCCGCTCGGTGCACGCGTTCCCGGACGCCGCATTCGGGCGGATCGTGGGCACGGTCGGCGTCTTCGCGAAGGAGATGACCATGGCACCGCTCTCCGGTCGTCCGTGCGTCGCGTGGGTCGTGCGTGTGAGCGGGGCCGCGTTGCCTTCGCGCGGCGGGCCTCCCGAGCTCGAGGTGGTGAAGGCGATGCCGTTCACGGTGGGCGACGAGACGGGACGAGCCATCGTCAGCGCCGATGACGAGACCTCGTTGCTGCTCGCTTTCGACGTGACCGAGACGCTGGGGACATGGCGGAAAGCGCCGGCGCGGCTCGTGCACTTTCTGCGGGAGCACCGGAGCGAGGCGCGCGGGATCGCTGTCGATTGGCGCTTGAGCTGGCAGGAGGGCATCCTCGTCGCGGGCCAAGAGGTCGCCGTCGTGGGACGCGGGCGGCGCGAAGTGGATCCCGAGGCGGCCGAGGGCCATTATCGACAAGCAGCCACCCGGCTGGTGATGATGCGTGGTGGAGAGGACGATGTGCTCTCCGTGAGCACGTTCACCGCGGCACGCGAGAGGAGATGAAGACATGGAGTCGTGGAGATGCCGTGTCGGCGGCATCACTTCGACTCTGCGCTGCGAAGCGCGACATCGGCGATCTTCCACTCGCCGTCTTCCATGTCGAAGCGCAGGGCGAGCGGTCGTGATTCGCGGTGACCAGTGCCGTCGCGGCCGGTGCCGAGGAGGATGGCGTCGGCCATCACCCATCCGCGTTGGGCGGGGCGATCGACTTCGACGTGAGCGCGCGAGAAACGGAGCTCGAGCTTGCTTTCGTCGGCGGCGGCGCCGGCGGCGAGGGGGATGAGATCGGTCCGGGCGTTGCGGCCTTCGGCGACGTCGGGAATGTGGAGGTCGACTTCTTTGGTGAAGAGATGGGGAAAGGCGCGCTCGATGCGGGCGGCGCGGAGGGCGAGGTTTTCGCCTTCGTCCTCGCGCACGGCCGTGGAGAGGGCGCCGAGCTTTTCGAGGATGCGGTCTTCATCGGTTTTGCGGAAGAAGAGGACGTAGACGGCGGCGATGCCGACGAGCACGACGGCCGCCGCCCAGGTCTGCTTGTTCATGATGACGTGTCGAGTAGAGCACGCGAGCGCGGCGCGATCTTCCCGTCATTCTCTGGCAGAGAGCCACTCCAGAATCCGCGCCCCATCGCCGGTGACGACGTCCCACGGGGCTTCGTCACCAAGCACGGTGCCCGCGTTGCCGACGTGGCGAATGACCTGCTCGGCGTTGCGGAGCTGCACGCCGGCGCCGCCGCCGCCGCGACGGAGGGGCGCGCCTTGCTTGAGGTCCACCACGAAGGCGCGGCGCGCCGCGGGGGACGGAGAGGACATGTCGACGATCACGAAATCACCGCAAAAGGCCCTCTGGTTCGAGCGATAGAGCCAGAGGCGGCCGTGGCGGGCGAGGAGGGCGCGGGCGAAATCTTCTTCGTCGTTCTTGAAGGCGAAGGTGCTCATCGCGAGGCCCGCGACGGACGGCGGCGGGCGGAGGATGCGCATCAAGGTGGAGAAGAAGAGATCGCGCCGTGCGAGGGAACGACGATGAAGACGAACGGAGAGCGGGAGATGGAATGCCATGAGGCCTCCGGAGAGGAACACGAACGGCCGGCCGGCGCGGCGCGCGAGGACGCCGCGAATCGAGATCTCTGCGAGCACGGTCGACGTGGGCGAGGGCCGCTCGAGCGCACGCGCCCGGGCCTCAGCCTCGTCAAATCACCGCACCGCTAGCAAAGACCCCGCATGGCACACCTCTCCGAAGGACGCGGACGAGCGTACCCCAAGGACGCGCCCCTCGCCAAGCGGACCAGCGAGCCAGGTCGCGAGGCCGTGCTGGACGTGGCCGATGAGCGTTGGTCGATGCGTGGTGCGGCGCGCGGTGACCTCGGTGAGGTGATCGGCGCCGGTCGAGCTCACGCGCACATGGGATATCGCTCGTGGAGATCATCCGAGCGGCGTCGCCGATGACCTCCACGAGCCATCAGGGGGCGATCAGCTGGCGCGCTCGTAATCGAGGTTGGGAGCGAGCCAGCGCTCGGCCTCGTTGACGGTCATGCCTTTGCGGGCGGCGTAGTCGGTGACTTGGTCTTTCGAGAGCTTGCCGAGGGTGAAGTAGTGGGACTCGGGGTGAGCGAAATAGAGGCCGCTCACGCTCGATCCGGGCCACATTGCGTAGGACTCGGTGAGCTTCATGCCGGTGTTCTTCTCGACGTCGAGGAGGCGCCAGAGCGTGCCTTTCTCGGTGTGATCGGGGCACGCGGGGTAGCCGGCGGCCGGGCGGATGCCGCGGTATTTCTCGCCGATGAGCTGCTCTTTCGTGAGGTTCTCGTCGCGGCCGAAGCCCCACTCGCGGCGCGCGCGCTCGTGGAGCCACTCGGCGAAAGCCTCGGCGAGGCGGTCGGCGAGGGCCTCGGCCATGATGGCGTTGTAATCGTCGTTGGCCTTGCGGAAGGCGTCGCAGTATTCCTTCAGGCCGAGCCCGGTGGTCACGGCGAAGGCGCCGATGTGATCGGGGAGGCCCGACTCGCTCGGCGCGATGAAATCACTCAGCGAGAGGTTGGGCTTGCCCTGCTCGCGGGCGTTTTGCTGGCGGAGGAAGTGGAACGTGGCGAGCGGGTCTTTGCGGCTCGCGTCTCGGAAGACGGTGACGTCGTCACCCACGGCGTTGGCGGGGAAGAGGCCGTAAACGCCGCGGGCTCGGATGACCTTTTGGGCGATCATCGTCTCGAGCAGCTCGCGCCCTTCGGCGAAAAGCTTTCGAGCCTGCTCGCCGTAGGTCTCGTGATCGAAGATGCGGGGGTAGACGCCTTTCAGCTCCCACGTGTGGAAGAACGGTGTCCAGTCGATGTATTCGGCGAGGGTCTGGAGCGGCACGTCGTCGAGGACGACGACGCCCGTGCGCTCGGGCGTGGCCACGTCTTCGCTGCGCCAATTGATGCGCGCGCGGTTGTCGCGTGCTTCTGCGAGCGACACGAGCTTGTGCTTCGGGGTCGCGTGCATGCGCCGGAGCTTCTCGTAGTCGGCGCGGTGCTGCTCGACGAAGGCGGCCTTCGCGTCCGTGGAGAGGAGGCTCGTGGTCACGGGCACGGCGCGGCTCGCGTCGAGGATGTGCACGACGGGCTGGTCGTAGTGGGGCGCAATCTTCACCGCGGTGTGGGCGCGGCTCGTGGTCGCGCCGCCGATGAGCAGGGGGAGGGTGAAGCCTTGGCGCTGCATCTCGCGGGCGACGTGCGTCATCTCGTCGAGCGAAGGCGTGATGAGGCCGGAGAGGCCGATGAGGTCGGCCTTCTCTTCTTTGGCGCGCGCGAGGATCTTGTCGCACGCGACCATGACGCCCATGTCGATGACTTCGTAGTTGTTGCAGGCGAGGACGACGCCGACGATGTTCTTGCCGATGTCGTGGACGTCGCCCTTCACCGTGGCGAGCACGATCTTTCCCTGCGCCTTGACCGCCTGACCCGCCTTCGCGAGCTCGGCCTTTTCGGCCTCCATGAAGGGCGTGAGGTAGGCGACGGCCTTCTTCATGACGCGGGCCGATTTGACGACCTGAGGGAGGAACATCTTCCCGGCGCCGAAGAGATCACCGACGACGCTCATCCCCGCCATCAACGGACCTTCGATGACGGCGAGCGGACGGCCGAGCTTTTGGCGCGCCTCTTCGGTGTCCGTCTCGATGTGGTTGTCGATGCCTTTGACGAGCGCGTGGGAGAGGCGCTCTTCCACGGTGCCTCTGCGCCACTCTTCCTCTTCCTTCTTGGCCGCGGTGGCGCCCGCGCCGGACGCCTTCAGCTTTTCGCCGAAGTCGACCAATCGCTCGGTCGCGTCGGGGCGACGGTTCAAGAGCACGTCCTCGACCAACGTGCGCAGCTCGGGCTCGATCTCTTCGTACACCTCGAGCATGCCGGCGTTGACGATGCCCATATCCATGCCGGCGCGGATGGCGTGGAAGAGGAAGGCCGAGTGCATGGCTTCACGCACGACGTTGTTGCCGCGGAAGCTGAAGGAAATGTTGGAGACGCCGCCGCTCACCTTGGCGTGCGGGAGGTTGTTCTTGATCCAGCGCGTCGCCTCGATGAAGTCGACGGCGTAGTTGTTGTGCTCCTCCATGCCGGTGGCGACGGTGAGCACGTTCGGATCGAAGACGATGTCCTCGGGCGGGAAGGCGAGCTCCTCGGTGAGGATGCGATAGGCGCGAGAGCAGATGCGGATCTTGTCCTGAAGCGTGGCGGCCTGGCCCTGCTCGTCGAACGCCATCACCACGACGGCGGCGCCATATTGGAGGATGTGCCGCGCGTGCTCGCGGAACTTCTCCTCACCTTCCTTGAGGGAGATCGAGTTCACGATGCCTTTGCCCTGAAGGCACTTGAGGCCGGCCTCGATCACCTCCCACTTGGAGGAGTCGATCATGAAGGGGACCTTGGCGACCTCCGGCTCGCTCCCGAGGAGGGAGAGGAATCGGGTCATGGCCGAGACGCCGTCGATCATCCCTTCATCCATGCAGATGTCGATGACGTTGGCGCCGTTCTCGACCTGCTGGCGGGCGATGGATACGGCCTCTTCGAACTTCCCCTCTTTGATGAGCCTGGCGAACTTGGGTGAGCCGGCGACGTTGGTGCGCTCGCCGATCATCATGTAAACGCCCTCTTGCTGCGTGAACGGCTGCGAGCCCGAGAGGCGGAGGGGCTTGAATGCAGGGCTCTCGGCGGGGACGGCGACCAGCGTGCGGGCCTTGGGGACCTCGCGCGGGTGGCGTCCTTCGAGGGCCTGGGCGATGGCGGCGATGTGCTCGGGGGTGTTGCCGCAGCAGCCGCCGGCGATGTTGATGAGGCCGCCCTGCGCGAACTGGCCGAGGTATCGGCCCATGTCGGCGGGCTGGAGATCGAAGCCGGTGGGCGAGAGCGGGTTGGGGAGGCCGGCGTTGGGATAACAGGAGATGGCGACGTTCGACTTCTGCGCGAGCTCCGAGAGGAACGGGTACATCAGATCCGGACCGAGCGAGCAGTTGAGCCCGACCGCGAGCGGCTCGATGTGGGCGATGGCGTTCCACAGGGCTTCCGGCGTCTGCGCGGAGATCATGGTCTCGCCGCCGCGGCCGACGGCGGCCGAGACCATCACCGGGAGCTTCTTGCCGTCCTTCGCGAAGACCTCTTGAATGGCGACGAGCGCGGCCTTGGCGTTGAGCGAGTCGAAGATCGTCTCGACCAAGAGGATGTCGGAGCCGCCCGCGATCAAGGCGCGCACTTGCTCGATGTACGCGGTCTTGACTTGATCGAAGGTGCAGACGCGGAAGCCCGGATCGTCGGCGTCGGGCGAGTTGGAGAGCGAGACCGTGAGCGGGCCGATGGCACCGGCGACGAAGCGCTGGCGGCCGGTCGCGTTGGCCACGCGATCGGCCCACGCGCGACACTGCCGGGCCGACTGCTCGTTGATCTCCCAGGCGAGCGCCTGGAGTGACGCGTCCTCCACGATGCGCTGGTAGAAGGCCGGGTCTTTGCGGCCGCCGTGCTCGCGCGGATCGTCGACGAAGAACTCGCTCTGCGTGATGGTCGTGGCGCCGAAGGTGTTCGTCTCGATGATGTCGGCGCCGGCTTCGAGGAAGCGCCGGTGGATGTCGCCCATCATGTCGGGCTGGGTGAGCGAGAAGAGATCGCCGTTGTTGAGCAGATCCTTCTTGGAGTCCGCGAAGCGGCTGCCGCGGATGTCGGACTCCTTCATCTCGTAGCTGCGGATGGTGGTGCCGGTGGCGCCGTCGATGATGACGATGCGCTCGTCGAGCAGCTTTTCGAGAGGATGGCGATTCGGCGTGGTCATGATCGGGAGCCTGCTGGTTTTTGCGCGACGGCGAGGACGACGCGGAAATGGGGCTTCTTGGTCTCTCGGCACGCGACGGTGCTCGAGATGGGATCGAGGCCGGCTTTGGAAATGAGCGTGCGCAGCGCCCGCGGCGAGAAGCCGGGGTGCCGCTCGCCGTAGGGCGCGGTGATCTTGATCTGATCGTGCTCGTCGAGCGAGAGGATGACGAGGCGCCCGCCCGGCCGCAGGACGCGGGCACACTCGGCGACCGCACGCGCCGGGCGCTCGACGTACGTGAGCGTGTGGAAGAGGAGAACGGCGTCGAACGAGGAGGCGCGGAAAGAGAGGTCGTGCACGTCGGCCACCTCGGCCCGCACGTTCGCTTGCTCGGCGAAGCGCTCGGTCGCGGCGGCGATCATCTGCGGGCTCGCGTCGATGCAGGTGAGTGACTTGCAATGCGGCGCGATGAACGAGGCGGCGGCGCCGTCGCCCGAGCCGACGTCGAGGACGTCGCCGAGGCGCAGCAGCGCGCTGATGCCGACGGCGAGCGACTGCCACGTTCGGCCCGGCGAGTAGTGCCGCTCCATCTCGCCGGCGAAAGAGTCGGGGAGCGCGCCGGCCCGCTCCGCGTCGAGCTCGGCGAGCCGCTGGCGATCGCCTTCGAGCGTGGCGTCCGTCGAAGCGGCGGCGTCGTCGAGGACGGCCTGCGCCGCCTTCGGGAGCGTCGACAGCGCGAGCGCGTAGAAGGCGCTCTGACCCGCGCGCCGATCGCGCACGAAGCTCGCTTCCTTGAGGCGCGCGAGGTGCGCGGAGACACGGGACTGCGAGATGCCGGTGACGCGAACGAGCTCCGACACCGTGAGCTCGCGCTGGTGCAGCAGCGCGCACAGCCGGATGCGGCTCTCGTCGCCGAGCACGTTCATGGTGTCCACGGTCTGTGCGAGGTCGAACATTCGCGTATCCGGATGAGCGGATGGAATGTGGTCGGAGCCGAGCCGCGCGTCAAGCGCGCGCTGTTTTCGCGCTTCTCTCGCACGCGTCGTGGTGGGCTCGGGGACGTCAGGCGGCGGGATCGGCGCTCGAGGCCGAGCCGTGGCAGGCGGCGACGAAGCCGCAGCCGAGGCGCTGGCAGGTTTGGCGCGGGACGGCTTCCCAGCGATCGTCGTAGCGGGCGTCGGCGAGGCGGGCCGCGATGGTGGCGAGATCTTTTTCGAAGCGGGCGTGCTCGGCTTCGTCGAGGCTCGCGTCGGGGCCTTGGCCGCGCAAAAAGACGGGATCGGGGCCGCCGCCGAGGAAGATCATGCCGGCGCGGACGCGCGCTTCGGGATGCGCGCGCGCGATGGAGAGCGCGGCGGCGCGGAGGGCGAAGGCGTGGAGCGCGAGATCGGCGCGGGGGCGGCCGGTGCGGATCTCGAGGACGTCGATGCGACCGTCGCTGTGGGCGACGCGGAGATCGAGGGCGCCGTCGAGGAGGAGGCGGCGCGGCGGGCGCGCGGAGATCGAGGTCGTGACGGTGTAGCGATCGGCCGCGCGGATGTCGGCGCCTTGGGCGGCGCGCGCATACGGGCCTTCGAAGAAGCGGGCGATCGCTTGGGCGAGACGCGCGGTCTCGGCGTCCTCGGTGGGGAGGCCTTCGGCGACGAGGCGCGCGGCGACGGCGCGCGGATCGGTGGGCTCGCCCCACGCGGCGATGGGCCAGCGCGCGAGCACGCGATGCGGCGCGCGGCGTTGCGAGGGAGGCGTCTCGATGGGATCGGCGGCGATGGGCGGAGGCAGATCGAGGATCGGCTCCGGGGGATCGGCGGCGGCGAAGAGATCGAGCTGGCGCGTGGTCTCGGGCTCTTCGATGCCGAGCAGATGGCGCAGGCGAAAGCGGCGCGGGCAGCCGCGAAAGAGCGCGAGCGCGGCGGCCTCGACGGCGACCTCGTGCACGGGCGCGCGCGGCGGGCGCGGATGGGCGCGCGCTTCGGTGGCCATCGGCGCGGGCGCCTTGGGCGGCGCGGGGCGCGCGGTGTCGAGCAGCAGGGCGGCTTGATCGATGCCGACCTCTTCGGTGAGATCGCCTTCTTCGATGCCGGTGGTGATCGAGCGCAGCGCCGATCCGGGGCGCGGCGGGGACATGGCGCCGACGAGCGCGAGCGTGTGGCGCGCGCGGGTGATGGCCACGTACGTGAGGCGGCGGCGCTCGGCCTGCTCGCGGGCGCGCGCGTCGGCCTGCGCGGCCTTGATGGTGGTGGTGTGGAGCGAGGCGAGCGCGCGATCCTTGTCGCGCGGCGCGTAGTGGCGGACCACGAGCGTGGGCGCGGGCGCATCGGGATCGGTGGTGACGAAGCCGAGGGCGCCGTGATCGGCGCGCGGCTCGGCGTTGAGATCGACCAGCACCACGACCGGGAAATCGAGGCCTTTGCTGGCGTGGATGGTGGTGAGGCGCACGGCGTCGTCGTCAGGCGAGAACACGGCGGCCTCGGCCTCGTCGGCCTCGTCGCGGATGCGGCGCTCGAGCCAGCGCACGAAGGCCGCGAGGGTGCCGCCGCGACGGCGCGCGATGGTGACGAGGCGATCGAGGTTGCCGATGCGAGCCTCGGCGCGGGGGAGCGCGGCGAGGACGCGATCGAGATCGAAGGCGCTCTGTGCGGTGCGGATGGCCTCGCCCGGGGGGAGGCGCAGCGCGGCGCGACGGATCTCGGCGAAGCGGCTGCGGAACGTCTCGAGGCGCGTGCGCTCCGCCGGTGGGAGGCGCGAGGGATCGATCGTCTCGGTGGGCGGGGCCGCGGGATCGGCGGCTGATTTCATGCTCGACCAGCGGCCGAGGAGCGGCACCACGAGGCCGCGGCCGGGGAGCGAGAGCTCGGCGAGCGCGGTGTCCGAGAGGGCCACCATCGGCCCGCGCAGCACGGTGGCGAGCGCCAGGCGATCGCGCGGATCGAGCAGCAAACGCAGGAGCGCCGCGACGTCGCGGACCTCGGGCGCGTCGTAGAGCGCGCGGCCGGCGACGACGTAAGGGATGTCGAGACGCGAGAGCGCGATCTCGACGAGCGGGATGGTGCTGCGGCGACGCGCGAGGACGGCGACGTCCTTGTAGCGAACCGTGTCGAAGCGCGCGGCCTCTTCGCGCGGCTCGACCAAGTTGGCCACGAACGCGGCGGCCACGTGCGCTTCGCGTGCCGCGCCCTGCGCTTCGCGCACGATGGGATCGGCGCCTTCGGGCGAGCTGCCGTCGTCTTGGATCAACACCACGCGCGAAGGCGGCGCGCCCTCGACCGCGATGAGGTGCTCGGCGGGACCGTAGGTGATCTCGAAGGCACGCGGCGTCGCGTCGGGCGCGCGATCGGAGGCGAAATCACGTGCGGAGAAGGCGTTCACGAAGGCGAGGATGGCGTCGCCCGAGCGCCGGCTCTCGCGCAGGGCCACGAAGTCGGCGACGGGCTCGACGTCGATCCAGGCGGACTCCGGGAGCGCGAGGGCCTCGCCGGCGGCGCGGCCTGCGAGCTCGGCGGCGATGCGCGAGAAGACGGCGACGTCGGCGCCGCGGAAGCCGTAGATGGATTGCTTGCGATCGCCGACCAGGAAGAGGCCGTGACCCATGAGACCTTCGGCGGTCGGGCCTTCGCCGGGGGCGCGTCGCGCGGCCGCGTCCTCGCGCTCGCGCAGGAGATAGACGAGATCGCGTTGCACGCGGCTCGTGTCCTGGAACTCGTCGACGAGGAGGACGTCGATGTCGTCACGCGCGGCCCGCGCGACCTCGGGGCGATCGCGGAGCGCGTCGCGCGCGATGCGCAGGAGATCGCCGAAGCCGAGGGCGCCCGCGCGTCGCTTCTGCGCGGCGAGGCGCTCGCGGGCGTCTTCGAGGAGGACGGCGATCTGCGCTTCGCGCGCAGAGAGGATGGGCGCGGCGCGGAGGAGCGCGACGAGGCTCGCGGCGCGATCGGCCTTGGTCTTGCCGGAGAGGTCGCCGATGAAATCGTCGAGCTCGTCGTCCGGTGGGAGGCGGCGGCCGCGCGCGGGCATGCGGCGGGTGAAGAGATCGTGGAGGCATGCGGCGGCGCGATCGGTGAGGAGCGTGCCCTCCGGGCGCGCGGCCATGGCCTCGGCGAGCGCGACGGCGGGCTCGCGAAACACGGGGCTGCCCAATGCTGCGAGGCGCCGCGCGAGATCGTGGACCCGATCGGCGACGGCGCGGCCCTCGACGAGGTGATCGGCGATCACCAGATCGCGCGGGCGGAGGCCCTCTTCGTCGAGCCGATCGAGGAGCCTTTGCACGCGCTGCCGCGTGGACCACACGCCGCCCGTGGAGACGATGAGGCTCCGCGCCGCATCCGCGCGCGGGCCGCCGGCGGCGAGCGCGGCGGAGAGCGCTTCGTCGACGGCGAGATCGCCGAGCGCCTGCGCCTCTTCTTCGTCGAGCACGCGCGTGCCCGGGGGGAGGCCGACGGCGAGCGCGTGGCGCTGCACGAGGCGGCGCGCGACGCCGTGGAGCGTGTCGATCTTGGCCGAGGGCCAGCGCGCGAGCGCGTCGGCGGCGCGTCGCTTCAGCTCGGGGATGGCGACGTCGCGGCCGACGCGATCGGCGCGGGCGCGGATGGGGAGATCGAAGCGGAGCGGCGCGTCGCCGTCCCACGCGACGATCTCGCGGAGGGCCTGCTCGACACGCGCCTCGATTTCACGCGCGGCGGCGCGCGAGAACGTGGTCGCGACGATGCGCTCCGGGCCGACGGGATCGGCCGGCGTGCGATCGTTCGGCTGACCCATCGAGGTCAGCCCGAGCGTGAGGAGGAGATAGAGCGCCGTGAGGCGGTGCGTCTTGCCCGTGCCCGCGCTGGCCGCGACCACGATGTTGCGGCGGAACGCGTAGATGACCGCATCGGTGTCCGGGAGCACGTAGGCCACGCCGCACCCACCCTAGGATCGAGCCTGGGCGACGTCCATCACTGGTGCAGCGCACCTTGGTGGCGGGGCTCGCGGAGGAGGGGAGCTCTTCGCGATCGGCGCGGTGGAATCAGCCGCCCTTGTCGGCGAAGACGACCTCGCAGTGACCGCTGTTACAGATGGCCGCGGTGTTCTGCGGGTAGATCGGCAGACAGTCGTCGCAGGCCGTGCTCGGCCCGCATTGCGAGGCGCTCAAGGTGTTGCTCTTGTTCACGGCGACGAGCTGCGAGCCGTCGCCGTTGCACGCCTCGCAGCAGCTCGTGCCGAAGCGGAGCCGGCAATCGCCGTCCGAGGTGCATGCGCTCGCGGGCTCGGTGCGGACGTCGGCGCCGCGGCACGCGCCGTCGTCACAAAGCGCGAAGAGATTGGGATCGGGAATGCTCGCGCAGGCGGGACAGGGCGTCGGCTCGGGGCAGACGGCGTTGAAGAACGCGCTCGTTTGCGCGCTGTTGATCGCCGTCTGGCCCGCGAGCGTGGTCGTGCCGCAGGTGCCGCAACAGCTGTTGCTGGCGAGCACGCATTGGCCGGGGCCGGAGCAGGCATTGAAGCCATTGGGCTCGCTCCCCCCGCCTCCACCGCTGCCGCCGCTGGTCTCGGCGATGACCTTGCCACCGCAGGCTTGGATGGCGAGTGCAAGGAGGGAGACGAGCGGGATCGCGCGGATGAAGGAGGGAGTGCGCATGTGATCGCCATGAATAGCATCCATGCGCCGAGGCTTGCGTGATCGACGATCCGTGGCTCGGCCCCGGGGAATCAACCACCTTGGCCGGCGACGGCGACCTGACAGTGACCGTTGCTGCAGATCGCCCACGCCTGCAGAGGATAGGACGGCATGCAATCCTTGCAGGTCTTGTCGGGCGCGCACACCGAAGAGCTCAGGCCGATGCTCTTGTTCACGGCGAACAGATTCCCGAGGTCGCCCAAGCACGTCTCGCAGCAAGCCGTGCCGTTGCGGAGCGTGCAATCATCGTCGGTCGTGCACGCGCTCTGCGGCGCGGTGCGGATGTCGGCGCCGCGGCACGTCCCCTCGTCACAGAAGGCGAAGAGGTTCGGATCGAGCGTCGTCGAGCTCTGACACTCGGGGCAAGGCGTGGGCACGGAGCAGGCGGCGCCGAGGAAAGCGCTCTCCTGCTCTTTGTTGATCGCCACTTGGTTCGCGAGCGTGATCTGGCCGCACGTGCCGCAGCAACTCTGGCTCACGAGTATGCACTGGCCGGGGCCGCTGCATGCACTGAAGCCGCTGCCGATTCCTCCTCCATGACCGCCACCACCTGCGCTGTTGCCGCCGCCCGCGCTGCTGCCGCTGTTGCTAGTATCAACGACAACCTTGCCACCGCAGGCCTGGACGAGAAGCGCTGTGAAGATGACGGCCGGGAGCGCGCGGACGATGGGGGAGTGTGCATGAGGGCTCATACCATCATCGCACCTGTGCGGGACGTCTTCAGCTCTGTACGTACGCCGCCGGGATCGTGGTCCGGAGGATGGGCGCGCCGATGCTGGCCGCGGCTTGCTTCACCTCTTCGTAGAAGACTTGGTCGTGCATCTTGAGCACCATCGTGCCGAAGACGAGCACGACCTCGAGGCCGATCTCTTGATACTCGGAGGTCTGCGTGAAGCGGCAGGTGCTCGGGCCGGTCTCCTGACACTCGACCGTCAGGCTCCCGGCGATGGGCGTGCCTTCGAGGTATTCGTAGCGGAAGCGGGCGGGCTCTCCGGGAGGCGGGCTGAGATCGATGTCGGTGATGCAGCCGTAGTCGCTCAGGATCAGGTTCTCCACGACGTCGAAGAGGCGATCGAGATCGAGCACGTGAATGAGCTTGGCGACGCCGGGCGCGAGCGCGTCGAGCCAGCTCTTCTTGAGGCCTTCGACGATGGCGTCGTCGATGCGATAACGGCCCTGGAAGCGCTCGCCGACGCTGAAGGGAAGCCCCGTCTTGTCGGCGGTGCGCAGCACCTGAATGAGGCCGAACATCTTCCCGGGGGCCTGCAACGTGGCCGCGAAGGCTGCCATCATGTCGGAGGCCTTGGCGCCCACGTCGATGGTGTGCACGTCGCGCTTGATGGCGATGGCGCTCGCTGGATCGAGCGCGAGCACCTTCTTGTCGTAGACGTCGGGGTTCATGGTGTCGATATCGCTCATCGCTCCCTCCGTGGCTCCATCATCGAATGTGAATGGCGCGTGCCGAGCTATGGATATGCGCTCTCGATTCATCTCGTTGGAAGAATCGAATGGATCGAGATCGCTTGTGGGATCAAAGGCCCGTGCGCGCCGTGAAGCTGTTGTCGAACATGCGGCCGGGATCGAGGATCGCGCGGATCGCCGACCAGCGCGGCGCTTCGGGGTAGAGCGCGGTCACGGAGGCGCTCGTGACCTCCTGCATCTCGCCCCAGTGACAGCGGCCGCCGAGCGGGGCCGCCGCGGCCCGGTAGCGGGAAAGGATCTCGCGACCACCGCGCGTGCCGCTCAGGATGGGCATCTCGATCATGCATCGCGGCGCGCCCTCCTGCATGGCCATGAATTGCGCCGAGCCGGCCACGAAACGCAGGGAGATGGGAGAGGTCTGGTAGATGTCGCCGAGCGACTGCGCCTGCGCCGCCAACGCGAGGATGCGATCCACGCCGTCGAGGTACGTCGTCATCGGGAAGGCGATCTCGGTGGCGTAGACCGACTCGTTGTTGACCGGGCCGAGATCGAGCACGCGGTAGCCGCGATCGACGTAGGGCGCGCCGCCTTCGCCGTCGACGAGCGTCTCCATCGCCTTGTCGATGAGGTAGGGGGTGAAGCGGGGGAACTCGCCGAGGAACCAGACCAGCACGTTCTCCGCGAGCTGCGAGGCCGAGATGATGGCCGGCGCGATCTGGCGATCGGGGCGGAGGAACGTCGGGAGCGTGGGCTCGGGCGCTGGGTTGCGCACGGTCACGAGGCAGGTGTGATCCCCATTCAAGCGATAGGGGTTCACCAGCACCTCGTAATGGCGATTGGTGGCGAGCACGGCGCCGGCGATGAGCTGAGCGCGCACGACGCTCCATTTCGAGAGGAATCGTGTCTCGGCCAGCCAATATCGAGGCTGGACGCGGAGGGTGACCGCGTAGACGAGGCCCATGCAGCCGAGGCCGGCGACGACGGCTCGGAACCAGGTGTCGTCCTGCCTCAGCGCCACGTCGGGATGAGCGGCCGCGAAGGCCGCGGGGTTGGTGATCCCGGCGGTGGGCTCGATGCGGTAGACGTTGCCGTCGGCGGCGACGATCTCGATCGACGCGACCATGTCGCAGAGGGGAGGGAGACCGAGGCCCGAGCCGTGGGTGGCTGTCGAAATGGCGCCGGCGATCGACTGGCCGGCGTAGCCGCCCATGTTGGGGAGCGCGAGCCCCTCTTCCCAGAGCAGCTCGTTGAGGTCGTTGATCTTGATGCCGCCCTCGACGCGGAAGAGCGTGCTCGCGTCCGCCGTGGGATGGAGCAGGTGCGGCTCGAGCGGCAGCGTGCGCGACAGCTCCGTAGTGTCGACGAGGAAGCCGGTCGTCTGCACCACGTCGGAGAAGGAGTGGCCCGACCCCACCGCTTTGACGTGGATCCCCGCGCCACGCGCGCGGTTGACGATACCCTGCAGATCGACGCGCGATCGCGGCGTGAGCAGCTCGATCGGGCAGACGCGCTGATTGCCGACGGCATTGACCCACTCGCGTCGGCGGACGCCGGCGTCGCCGTCGCCGAGCGTCCGGCGGAGGTTGTCGACGTCGACCGCGGCCTGCGTGGTGCCGCCGCGGAAATGGAGGAACACCGCCTCCGCGAACTCCTCCGGGTATTTGAGCGAGTACTCGACGACCTCGGTGATCGTGGTGCTGCCCGGCTTCAGATCGATCCGCTGGAGGACGCTCTGGACCAGCGAGATGATTTCCGACACGCGCGCCTCCTCCCGCCGTCGCGGCCCCCGGGCGCGACGCGGCATCATGCGGAGGCTACGCGGGCGCGCGAGAGCCGGTCAAGCGCGTCAGGCCGCGAGCTCCGGCGTCGTCGCGCCTTCGATGACGGCGACGACGCGCGCGAGCTGGAAGCGCGCGTCGAGACGCTCGAAGGCCTCGCGGGCGCGCGCGAGGTGCTCGGCCTTTCGCGGATCGGTATCGGGGAGGAAGCGGCCGAGATCGTAATGGGCGAGGCCTGCTTCGAGCGGCATTCCGAGCTGCTCCGCTTCGGCGATGCTGCGGAGGAGCGAGCGCTCGGCGCGCGCGAGGTCGCCGTCGATGGCGGCGCGCAGGCCCTTGAAGCGATGCGCATAGGGCCGGCCGATGGGGAAGATGCGCGCGTAGCCGCGCATGGCGCGGCAGGCGGCGTGGGCTTGACGCGCGAGATCGGGGGCGCGCTCGGCTTCGTAGAGCGCGAGGAAGACCTCGCACGTGGCCACGTAGCCGTAGACGAGGTGGAAGGCCGAGGGCGAGAGGCGCACCATCAGCTCGAGCGTGCCTTCGGCGACGCGGCGGGCGCGCGTGTGATCGTCGCGCATGAGGTGCACGAGGGCGGCCTCGCCGCCGCTGACGCGCTCCGACTCGTCGCTGCTGTCGGGCCGCTTGAGCTGGTGGGCGCGCTCCATGAGATCGTGGGCCTCGTCGATGCGGCCGCGGACGACGCAGCACTCGGACCTTCCGTGCAGCGACCAGACCTCGCCCTGACGATTGCCGCTGCGGCGCGCGGAGTCCCAGAGCTCGCTGTAATGGCGCTCGGCGTCGTCGATGTGGCCGGTCATCATGTCGACGTTGCCGACGAGCGCGAGGCACTCCTCGACGCGGCGATGATCCTGCACGGCGCGCGCGATCTCGCGGCTGTGGGAGAGGGCCGCGCGCGCGTCGTCCCAGCGGCCCGTGCCGATCGCGGAGAGGCCGACCAAGAAGTAGACCCACGAGATGGCCTCGGGATCGCCGGTGGTGTCGGCGGCGGCGCGGGCGCGCGCTTCGTAGGCGTCGACGACGCGCTGCCAAGGCACGAGGCCGAAGGCGACGCTTAGCGTGGCGTAGCTCCGCGCGAGCTCGGGGGAAGGGCCGAGCTCCTCCGCGAGGTTCGCGGACTGCAAGGCCGCGCTGAACGAGAGGAGCGGCTCGCTCTGGAAGAAATAGATCTCCGAGAGCCGCTCGGCGGCGAGCGAAGCCTCCGTGAGACGACGGCGCTCCGCGGGATCGGCCGAGGCCCGGCGGGCTGGGCCGAAGAGATGATAAAACTGCCGGAGCAGGTGGGCGACGAGCACCACGAGGCCGATGACGGCGCTGGGCTTGCTGCCCTCGTCGGGAGCGCGGCCTTTGCGGAGGCGATGCAGCGCGCCGCGGGTGAGCCGCTCGGCTTCGCGCATGTGGCCGAGGTTGAACTCGGCCTGACCGAGGCGGCGCTCCCACGAGGCGCGCCGCAGCATGTCCGCGGGCTCGTCGCCGCGGGCGCGGCGTTGCTCGTCGAGCTCCAGCGCGCGGCGGAAGAAACCGAGGGCCTCGGCGGAGGCGCCCGTCTCCAGCGCGCGGTGGCCGGCCTTCTCGAGGTATTCGATGGCCTTGGCGTCGTCGCCCGCGGTCGCGAAATGGTGCGCGAGAATGGGATAGTAGCCGGCGATTTCCGGCGTGTTGCCATATCGCGCTTCAATGGCGCGCGCGGCCACGCCGCTGAGCGCGCGGCTCTGCTCCGCGGGGATGTCGGCGTAGATGATCTCGCGCAGCTTGTCGTGCGCGAAGCGGAGCCGGCCGCCGACCACGTCGAGGATCTGCCGGGCGCGCAGCTCCTCGATGGCCTCGAGGCCCGGGATCTCGTCGAGCGTGGTGGCCGCGGCCAGCACGTCGGCGTCGAACTCGCGGCCGAGCACCGCGGCCACGCGCGAGAGCGCCCGCGCGCCCGTGCCGAGCGCGGCCACGCGGCGGCCCACGAGCGCATAGAGCTCACGCGGCAGGGGCAGCGCTTCGCGGAACGAGCTGCGCATGCTCTCGTTGGCCACGCGCCACTCGCCGCGCTCGTTCCGCGCGAGGACGCGCTCCTCGATGGCGACGCGCAGGTACTCGGCGATGAAGAAGGGATTGCCCTCCGACTGCTCGACGAGGAAATCGATGAACGCCGAAGGCGGCGCCGGCATGGCCAGCATGTCGCTCACCATTTGACCGACGGCGGCCGCGTCGAGGCGACCGAGCTCGATCGATAGCGCGCCCTCGGCGCGGGTGAGCGCGCGGACGGCGTCGCTCGCTTCTTCGGTGCGGTACGTGCCGAGGAGGACGACGGGCGAACGATCGAGCCAAGCTTCGTCGAGCGCTTCGAGGACGGCGAGCGAGTTCTCGTCGGCCCATTGGAGATCGTCGATGAGGAGGAGGAGCGGCTCGCTCGCGCCGAACGCGGAGAGCGTCTCGGTCAAGGCGCTCACGAGGCGGGCGCGCGCGGCCTGCGCTTGCAGCGGGGCCAGCTCGGGCTGCTGATCCTGCCCGGGGAGGCGCAGGATCGAGGGCTCGTAGGCGCCGAGGACGGGACCGCGATCGCCGAGCAGACGCGCCGTCTCCTCGGCGCCCATCTCGCGGCAGCGATCGGCGATGCTCAGCAAGAGCGGGCGGAAGGGATGGAGCGGCGCGGCCCGCACGGCGTCGCGATCTTCGCCGGCCGAGACGGCGGCGCACTCGCCCGCGACCACGCGGAGGCCGCGTCGCGTGGCGAGCTGGGAGATCTCCATGGCGAAGCGCGTCTTGCCCACGCCGCTCTCCCCGCCCACGAAGATGCGCGCGCCCTTCTGCTGCTGCGCGCGCCCGAGCGCGGTGACGACGTCGGCGAGCTTGTCGCTGCGGCCCGCGAGGCCCGGCCGATAGAGGTAAGGCTGGCCGCGCCGCCAACCCTCGGGGCCTTCGGCGCCGAGCGCGGCGAGCGCGACGGCCACGTCGTCGGCGTACCCGATCCGCTCCTGCGGGCGCTTCTGGAGGAGCGTGAGGATGAGCTGCTCCAGCGCGGCCGGCACGCCGGCCACGATCTGCGAGGGCGGCGCGGGCTGCTTGTAGAGGTGCTGCGAGATCACCATCTGCACGGTGCCCTCGAAGGGCACGCGTCCGGTGACGCTCTCGTAGAGCATGCAGCCGAGGGCATAGAGATCGGCGCGCGCGTCCACGAGCTCGCCGCGGATCTGCTCGGGCGCCATGTACGCCGGGCTGCCCATGGGGCGGCCGCTCACCGCGAGCACGTCGCGGCCGGTGGCGCCGCTCGCCGCGAGCGCGAGGCCGAAATCGACGAGCACCGGCGTGCCGTCGTCGCGGATGAAGACGTTGTCGGGCTTGAGATCCCGGTGCACGAGACCCATGCCGTGCACGAAGGCGAGCGTGTCGCAGACGCCGCGCAGGAGGCCGAGCGTCTCCGCGAGCGTGCGGCCCGGGGCGCGCGGCACGCTCGACACGGGCGCGGTCTCGACCACGGCGCGGGGCGCGTCGCTCGACAGGGGGCCGGACGGTGGCAGCTCCGCGGTGGCCGCGTCGGTGGGCGCGGCCATGGTGGTGGTCACGCCCAGCGTATTGCCGTCACGCCATTGCAATGCATTGTGGTCGTGCAGCGTCCGGCCGCGCAGCAAATCCATCGCGTACCAGGGCAGACCGTCGTCGATGCCCTCGGCCACGATGCGCACCACGCCCGGATGGACGAGGCGCCGCAGCGCGTGGATCTCGCGCCGGATGCTCGAAAGCATGGCCTGATCGGCGAGGCGCACCGTCTTCAGCGCGCATGGCTCGCCGGTCTCCCGATGCTCGGCGTGATAGACCACGCCCATTCCACCGCGGCCCAGCGCGCGCACGATCCGATATGGGCCAATCGACTCCGGCTCGACGAAGTTCGGCGCAGGATCCGACGGGCTCGGCATGCGAGCCGGGAGGCTACCACAGCGACGCTCTGCGCCGTCAGCGCCGTATCACCAGCACCGTCCCCGGCGAATCTCGGCGCGCGCTCGCGCCCCACCATGTCTCGGGCACACGCGGCTCGGTGAAATCGAAGACGACTTTGGCGTCCTCGGGGGAGAGGTTCACGCAACCACCGCTCTTCGGCTGCCCGAAGTCCTCGTGCCAGTACGCCGTGTGAATGGCGAAAGGCGGCCGGAAGTATTGCACCCAGGGCACGTCCGCAATCCAGAAGCTCTCCGGATCGGGCTTGTCCTCCGAGGTCATCTGCGCGGCCTTGTGCTTCATGACGATGCGATACGTCCCGAGGGGTGTGAGCGCCGCGCTCACGAGCTCGGGCACCGTGAGCGAGATCTTGGGTGTCACTCCGCCCGCGCCCGGCGACATCAGCGTGCTGTACGTCGCCCGCTTGCCGACGAAGAGCGTGAGCGTGCCGCGGCTCAGCGAGACGTCGATCCAACCCTCGTCGTCACCCACTTTGGACGGCAGCTCCTCGGGCTCGCTCACCACGGAGACATCGCTCGCGCGCGCCCACAGCCCGGCTTCGCGCGTCTCCACGTACGTCACGCCGTCACGCTCCATCGTCTTGCCGGTGAGCCCGACGAACGTGCGCGGCGCCCAGCGATCTCCGGTCTCCGTGAAGGCCCCGCCCTCGCTGCGCAGCTTGGGCCGAGGCTCTTTGCGAAACCACCCGATGGGCAGCGGCGTGGTCGCGTCGATCACCACGCCGTGAAACGTGGTGTGTCGGAACGGACGCATCCGATCGGCGGGGACGAGCGTGAGATCCGGCGCCAGCAGGAAAGTGCGTCCTTCGGCTGTGAACGCGTGGCTGAACGAGAGCATCGATCCATAAGGGATCTGCTTGCGCACGAGCGCAGGCTTCTTCCCGGGCGGGAGCGGCGCGGGCGCATGATCGGCCAGGAACGAAGGCACCGGGCCCGTCGGATCGACGGGCTTCTGCTCCGCGAGATCTTCGTGACCGGCGGTGGAGCGCGGGATCTTCGAGAGCTCGCTCGACGGCCGGAGCCGCTTCTCACCCTTCTTCTGCTCCTTCTCGATCGGGACCTTGCCGTACATCGGCGCTCGCGTGGAGAAGGCATAATCGAAAGGCACCGCGCCCGCGCGCGGCCCAGCGAACGCGAGCGCGCGGAAGATCGCGCTCTCGAGATCACGTGTGATGGTCTCGTCGTCGCACACGTAACCGCGCGGCTCGACGGCCCACCAGCGCCCGCTCTTGCAATCACCCCAAGGTCCTTTGCGCGGCGGCTCCCACGGCGCGGGATCGCGCAGCACCACCGACGTCCCCGGGCGCAGATAACCAAGCTTGTTCTGCCGCTTGCGACCCGCGTAGATCCAGGTCGTGGTCGCGATCGATCCGAGGCGCGGGCGCGTGTCCTCGACAGCCGCGCCGCCATCGGCCGTGGCATCGACGCCGGCATCGAGCGGCGCCGTGCTCGCGGCCGGTGCCGTGGTTACCGCCGGTGCCGCGATGGTCGCAGCCGGCGCCGCGCTCGTGCTCGGCAGCGGACCGCGCGGCCGATCGCCGGAGCAGGCGGCGAGCAACAGGATGGCGGGGAGGATCGGGCGGCGAAGCAATCCGTCCGCTCCTCTAGCGGCGCGCGTCGCCGTTGTCATGGGGAGCGGACGTTTGGGGCGATCCGAGCGCGGGACAAGGCCCTTCCTTCGCGGGGCGCCGAGGCGACGAAGAACGAGGCACCGTGAGGCTCGGGTGCTTTGCACGGATCGTCCGGACAGCGGCGATCGCCGCGGAAAACGGGGGCGTGGGCGTCATGGCGCCTCTCGCGGAACCCGCTGTATGCTCGATGACCATGAGAGCTTCAACGAACGAGCTTGCTTCTTTGCTTCCGCTCCGCTCTTCGATCCTCGCCGCGCTCGGCCTCGTCGCCTGCGGCGGCAGCGTGACCGTGCCCGAGGGCTCGGGCGGGTCGAGCACGTCCGGCACAGGAGGCGCGACGCAGGTGTGCGCGGGCGCGACGCAGGTCCCATCGAAGGATGGATCGGTATCGGGCTTCGCGCGCTGCCCGGATGGAACCGCGCACAAGTCCGGTCCCTCGATGTGCAACCCCAATACGGGTGTGGTCGGGTGTCTGGGCACCGAGTCGCAACTGAATTGCACGTCGGATGCAGACTGTGGCGGAGCCCCGCACAGCCGCTGCGCCTCGACGACGCTCGAAGACTTCGGCGGTACCACCACGGCCTGCATGTGCATTTCCTCGTGCGCGAACGACGCCGAGTGCGGCGCCGGCAAGGTGTGTATCTGCGCCGGCGTGGCCGGAAACGACACGTCCTTTTGCACGACCGCCCAATGCACGAGCGGGAAGGGCTGCGCGAGCGGCGAATGCGGCCTCTCCGTGTACGAGAATGGTTGTGGTACCGACGTGGAGCTCGCCTGTCGCAAACCCGACGATGCCTGTCGGACGGATGGCGACTGCGCCGATGTTCCCGGCCACAAGTGCGTGCTCGATGGATCGACGGCGCCTTGGGCGTGCCTCGGCACCACCTGCGCCATCGGGCGGCCGCTGCTCGTCGACGGCGCGGCCCGCACCGCGGCGCCGGCCGCGCGCGGTGATTGGTCGGCGAGCGGCATGGCGCCGGATCTCACGGGGCTCGACGCGGAGGCGCGCGCCGCGATCGCCGCGCACTGGCTCGACGTGGCCGCGCTCGAGCATGCCTCGGTGGCGAGCTTTGCGCGCTTCACGCTCGAGCTGCTCTCGCTCGGCGCGCCCGCGCATCTCGTCGCCGATGCGCAGCGCGCGGGCCTCGATGAAGTGGAGCACGCGCGCATCGCCTATGCGATGGCGAGCGCCTACGGCGGGCACGATCGCGGGCCCGGCGCGCTCGATCTCCGGGCCATGACGGTGAACCTCGATCGACGTGCCGTCGTGGCTGCCCTCATCACCGAAGCCTGCGTGGGGGAGACGCTCGGTGTGGCCGAGGCCCGCGCGATCGCCGCGGAGGTCCGCGACCCGGCGATCGAGCGCATCCACACGCGCATCGCGGCCGACGAGCAACGCCACGCGGAGCTCGCCTGGCGGACGCTGGCGTGGTTGCTCGACGGCGCAGACGATCCGATGATCCGTTTCGCGGAGCGCTGCTTCGCGGAGGCGATCGCGTCCATGTCGAGCGATCCATCGCCCTCGCGCACGCTGCCCGAGCACGGGCTGCTTGGTGCTGCTGCGCTCGGCAAGATCCGCCGTCTGGCGCTCGTCGAGGTGGTTCGTCCCTGCGCTTCCGCGTTGCTCGAACGTGCACGACGTGCTTCGAACGACGTTGCCGTCGCCCACGTCTGATGACGTCCGCAAACGCTTCACATGCCGCCCGCGCCGCCGTCTGCTCCGTCACCCGTCGAGATTGCGGCCTCGGTGCGCGCGGCGGCCGAAGGCTCGGTGTTGCTCGTCGGCGCGGGACAGCTCGCTCCGCATCCGGGGTGGTCGCGCGTGAGCGTGCTTTGCCTTCACGAGGCACACGCGCCTCTGCTGCTTTGGGACGCCTTCCTCCCCGATATCGATCTCCCCGTGCTCCGTGATGCGCTGTCCGCGTTTGCGACCGTGTGGCCCGCTACATTCGACACGATGTACGCCACGCCCTGGCACCTGGCCTGGACGGTGCCGCCCGCGCCATTCCGTATCTACGATGGCGACGGCCTCACCGCCGCCGTCGACGGCGCGCGCATCACCCTCGGCTCCGGCGAGCGCGCGCGATTCATCGATGCGTCCGCCGTCGCCCGCGTGCTCGGTTGGGTCGGCGGCGATGGCGTGGATCGCGGCCTCGATCTGGTGCTGCGCACGGACGAGCGCGTCACCCTCGCCGTGCAACGCGAGCCCACCGCCGCGTGGGACCCGACGTACGACGGGCTCGATCTCTCCTTCGATGCGGCATGGATACCGGCGGCCGGCAAGGTGCTGGCTCGTGCGCTCGACGTGCCTTACGAGGCGAGCGAGCGCGCGCTCGCGTGATTCATGGGCTCACCAAAGCGTCGAGCTCCAAATCGGTCATGTCCTCGCGGATGTCGTCGGGGGTATCGGGCTTCCGATCGCGGCCGGACGAGACGACGTGGACGAGCGCGCCCCGACACACGATCCGATAGGGCGTTCCCCACAAGTCCTGGGTCCTCTTCGGACTGAGCCTTTGCGTCTTCACCAGGTCTTCCACGGTGGGGCAACCGAGGATGGCTTTGGGATCTGTCGATGCTTGCCACTTCTCCAAGACCTTTTGAATGTGAATGGCTCCCTCTCTCGTCCACTTCACCATGGATCGTTTGCGCGGCGGAAGGGCCACGAGGGACACGGCGCCCAGGATGACCGAGAGAATGGCGGCGATGAGGAGGCCATCACCGTACGAGTGCCCTCGCTGCGCTGCTCTACACCATCGATGCTTCATCGACACCGCTCTCGGCGCGCCCCAGCGAGCGCCGTGCCAGACGCGTGAGCCGCGCGCAGAGAGGGTGTTCGTCAAAGCCTCTTCGCGGGATGCGTCAGGGTGGCGGCCCGCGGGAAGCGGGCGCGCCAAACTGACATTCTGATTGGATTAGCGAGCGAGCGGCTCGCCGGTGACCGGCGCGCTCTGCGCGGTCACGCTGAATTCCACGTGGAAGGCCGGCACGGAGGTGCGCCACACCGCGCCGACACCAGCCTTCGTGTCGAGCGAGACTTCGTTGCGGGCGCCGCTGCGCGTGCCTTTGTCGTCGTAGGCGAGCGAGTAAACGAAGGTCCCCGGATTGGTGCCCGCTTGCTCCTCGCCCTGACTGCCATTCATCGACATGCCTTCGAGCGGATCGGTGGACCGATAAAGCATCTTGCCGCCGCACGCGACGGTGAGATCGGCGGCGTCGACGGCGCCCTTGGGATTGCGCAGCGTTGCTTCGATGGTGCACGGGGTGCCCGGCGCCGGCCCGCTGCCGGTGGATTTGGTGACCTTGCCGGTCCACGCGGCGTGGACGCGGCGCGTGGACGCGGTCGGTTGCGGGGGCGCAGGCTTCGACGGAGCAGCTTGCTTTGCGACCGGCTCGACCGGCTCGAGCGGGACGTTCTCCGGAATGCGAGGAGGCGGCGGCGCGCTCCGCACGAAGAAGAGGAAGCCGGAGACCATGCTTCCAATCATCACCAACGTGATCGTGAGCAGCACGGGTGTCGAGGAGCGCGGCTTCGGGGCACCTTTCAGCTCACCCAGCTCCTGACCGAGCTGCTGGAGGAGCCGCTGCGCGTCGGCCATCTGCTTCTCGACCTGCGCGATGCGTGCTTTCCGGTCGTCGTTGCGCTGCGCATCGAGCTCGCGCTTGGCATCGCCGAGCTCCTGCTCCAGGTTCTCGACGCGCCCCCGCAGCGCTTCGCGCTCGTCTCGATAATCCATGGGTTGCTCCCGGCCGAATTCGATGTCGTGCCTTCATGACAGAACCGTGGGAGAGGGCGCCCGTCAAGCGTCGCGAGCGAGAGCGCTCCTCGCGCGCCCGATATCGGGATTTAATCGGCCTTAATGTCGTTTCCCCCGGGGCCTCTCGCATGCTGCGCGCACCTGCCGAATCGCGGCGGGCCAAGGAGTCTTTACATGCTTCGCGTAGGAAACATTGCGGGTTGGGCCATTGGCATGATCGCGGTCGCGCTCGCGGCGTGCGGAGGCAACGTCGATGTGGCCACCGGGGGAGCGACCGGCGGAGGCGCGAACCCGTCGTCGTCGTCCAGCGGCTCTTCGTCCAGCGGCTCGTCGTCCAGCGCTTCGTCGAGCGGCGCGGGGGGCTCGGGCGGGGTGCCCCCGCTCGAATGCGCACAGGGCGAGGCTGCGATCGTGGCGGTGAGCGCCAGCGAGAGCAGGGTCGTCGTGCAGAAGGACGGCGTGTGGACGGAGGCGCCGGGGGTGGTGCCGAGCGCGGAAAACCTCACGACGTATCAGGATGTCTATGGCCATCTCGGGGTCTTCTGGATCGACTTCAGCGACGGGCCGAACGATACCCATTTCAAGACCACCATCGATGGGACGAGCTTCGACGCCTACGACGTCCAGGGTTGGGCGCCGCTGGCGGAAGGCCCGCTGCAATCGATTGGGATCTTCGCGATGCTCGGCGCCGAGGTGCCGGGCGAGACATCCATTGCGTACTTCGATCCCGACGCATTCGATTGGTCTTCTTATCTCGATCCGATGCCGATCTTCGCGACCTCGGTGGTTCAGCTGGCGACGCCGGGCGGCCTGCTCGCGGTGGGGCTCGGCCCTCAGCATCAGCTCTGCGACGTGCAGGAGACGAACGGCGTCTGGGGGAGCGTGCATTGCCGCGATGATGTCACCGTCGCCACCGGCGGCGAGGTTCCGGTCACGCGCCCGCGCGCGGTGACGCTGCCGAACGGGGACGTGGTCGTCGTGTACTACGCTGCGGCGGGCGCTGCGCTGGCGGCGACTACGCTTCACGAAGGCGTTTGGTCGGCGCCGGAGAAGGTCGTGTCGGATGGAATCGGGATCGAGTTCGCGATCACCGAGACGGCGAAGGGAGATGTGGTGGTGGGCATCGTATCGACGGCGGGGGCGCTGGCGGCGTTGCGCTATGCGCCCGGCGCGGGCTGGAGCGCGCCGATTCCGATCGACACGGGGGCCCAACCCGAAGGCAAGCTCGGTGCGGCGCCCGGCATTTGTGGGGACGATGCGCTCCTCGCCTATGCCGTCGGCTTCAGCCAGGTTCGCGTCGCGCGGGTGCGCGGCAGCGCCGCCGAGGCGCAGTCCGTCGGATCGGAGCTGTTCGAGCAGACGCCGTCGCACGTGAGCATCACCACGCGCCGTCCCAGCCCGTCGCGGGCGCGTTCGGTGGTGCCGTGGTGGAATCCGCGCGGTATCGATCTCGGAGAGTGACCCGATCCGGTGAGCGTGCCCCTTTTGCCGCCCGGCGATCACGCTATGCTGGCGTCGGCCATGAGCGGGCTGACTTCCTCCGATCGGAGCTCCGGCGCGAACCTCGCCGGGGAGATCGGCCGCGTCGCGAACCTCGACACCGAGCCCGCGCCGCCCAGCACGGAGCTGCGCGGCACGCCGGACCAGAGCCCCGGCCCGCAGGTGATCTCGCCCGATCGCGCGGCGCCGTCACACGCGCCCATTCGGCCCGGAGATGCGCTGGGACGCTTCATCGTGCGCGCGGAGCTGGGCCGCGGCGGGATGGGCGTGGTGTACGCCGCCGACGACGCCACGCTCGGGCGCGAGGTGGCGCTCAAGGTGCTGCCGATCTCGGATGAAGAAGAGCCGCGCCGCCGCTTCCTGCGCGAGGCGCGATCGGCCGCGGCGCTGACCGATCCCGGGATCGCCACCGTGTACGACGTCGGCGAGCACGCGGGGCGCGTGTTCATCGCCATGGAGCTCGTGCGCGGGCGGACGCTGCGCGCGCTCCTCGAGGCTCGGCCGCATGGAGATCACGCGCTGCCCGTGGTCGAGGCGCTGCGCGTGGGGCGCGAGATCGCGCGGGCGCTGTCGACGGCGCACGCGCGCGGTGTGATCCACCGCGATCTCAAGCCCGAGAACGTGATGATCGCCGAGGCGGGGCAGGTGAAGATCCTCGACTTCGGGCTGGCCAAGCGCTTCGACCCCACGCTCTCCGGTACGGGGACCGCGAGCACGGAGGACGGGCGCATCCTCGGGACGCCGAGCTACATGTCGCCCGAGCAAACCAAGGGGCGCGGCGTCGATGCGCGCAGCGACGTCTTCTCGTTGGGCGTGATCCTCTACGAGATGGTGACGGGCCGGCGGCCGTTCGATCGACCGAGCGTGGTCGAGATGTTCGTGGCCATCGATCGCGACGAGCCGCCGCCGCCGAACCGCGTGAATGCGCGCGTTCCCGCGTCGTTGTCGCGCGTGATCCAGCGCTGCCTGCGGAAGGATCCGGCGGCGCGCTATGCCGATGCGCGCGAAGTGCTGCGCGATCTGGAGCCGCTCAACGTCGATGCGGCCGAGCCTTCGCGCGTTCGTGGAGCGATCGCGGCTGCGGCGGCCGTCGTGGTGGTTGGTGCCGTCGTGCTCGCGGCGGCGCGGGGCCCGGCGACGCCGGCGGCGATCGCGTCCGCGGCTCCATCGCACAGCGCGGCGGCTGCGCCGTCGGTGGTGCCGGTGCCGATCACGGCGCTCGAGGTCCCCGCGGTGGGGAAGCCCGAGGCCATCGCGGCCTACCGCGAGGCGATCGCGGCTTTCCGCGCGGGCAACGAGTGGGAGGAGGGCTTCGAGCGCGCGCTCGAGATCGATCCGACGCTCGCGGTGGCGCATCTGCGGCTCGCGGCCTGCGCGATGGCCGAAGCGATGCCTTCGGCGCGGGAGCATTTCCGCAAGGCCGACGAGCTGCGGGCCACGCTCACCGAGCGCGATCGCGCCATGCTCGACGCCGTCGAGCCGGTGGTGCGCCGCCAGCCCGCCGATTGGGCCGAAGCCAATCGCCGCTTGGCCGCGATGCTCGAGAAGTATCCGGGCGACGCGGAGCTCTGGCTCTACCTCGCTTTCGGTACCGCCAACTACGCCGATTTCGAGGCCGGCGTGCGCTACTACGCGCGGGCGCTGGAGCTCGATCCGGGCCTCGCCCGCGCGTACTCGGGCATGGCCATCGATCAGGGTTATCTCGGTCGCTTCGCGGAGGCCGAGCGGACGCTCGAGCGCTGCATCGAGGTGAACCCCGCGTCGCACGCGTGCCTCTCGCATCGCCTCCTCTTCCAAGCGACGGCGGGCAACTGCGAAGCGATGGAGGCTACCGCGCGCCGGCACATCGCGGCGGGGGTGCAGCAGGGAGCGGCCTACAAGCAGCTCGCGGCCGCGCTCGCGGCGCGCGGCCAGCCGATCTCCACGGTGCGCGAAGCGGTCCGGCAAGCGGACGCGGCCTTCGAGAAGATGCCGGGCCTCAGCGCCGAGGAGCGCCAGCGGCATCTCCTCGGCTCCAGCGTCACGCTCGATCTCTTGGCGGGGGACTTCGCCTCCGCCGAGAAAGGGGCGCGCGGCCGCGAGAAGCTCGTGGCGGCGCACCGGCGGCAGGACGATCACGGCGGCGTCGCGCTCATGCTGGCGCTGATCCTCGAGGAGCAGGGCCGCGACAAGGACGCGGCCGCGGTCGCGCTCGACTTCCTCGATCGCCGCGACGCCTGGGAGCCGAATCCGGGCGCGGAGGACACCGCCATGGCGCAGGACGCGACGCCCTCGCTGCTCGTCATCGCGCGGGAGGGCGGTCGCCTCACGCGCGCGGACTACGTGGCGCGCCGCTCGGCCGCGCTGAAATCGTGGATCGCGCGGGTGACGCCGGTGGCGCGAAACTTCGTGTGGCCTCACTTCTGGGCGCGCGCCGTGAGCGACGCCGAGAGCGCGAAAGAGGCGATCGCGGCGCTGCCCGAGTTCCCGCCGCTGCCGCCGTTTCGCCCGCATACGTCGGTGGACGAAGCCATCGGACGCACCTTCCTCCTCGCGGGCCGCACCGACGACGCCCTCGCCTGGCTCGAGCCCTTCACCAAGGGCTGCAACGCCTTCTTCTTTCCCATCACGGCGACCCGCGCTCACCTCACCCTCGGCCGCGCGCGCGAGGCCAAGGGCGACACCAAGGCCGCGTGCGCGGCGTATCAAGTGGTCATCGATCGTTGGGGCAAGGCCAAGCCGAAGAGCATCACCGCCGACGCGGCCCGCGATCGCATGAAGGCCCTGCGCTGCGGCTCGTAGAGACCTGACCCCTTGGCGTCAAACGCGGCGTGAGGTCGAGGAGCGCGCGGAGCGTACTCGCCGTACGTGAGCACGCACCGCAGACTTCGGTGCCGGATCACGCGGCGGATCACGTTGACGGGTCAGGTCTCTGGCGGGCGGGCGCGACAGCCGACGCGTCGCGTCTCAGCCGGGCGTTCGTGCTATAGAGCGCGCCTGATGAAGAGCTACCGATCCGTCGATGTCACAGCCCTCCCCAAGCACTTCGAGTCCGAAGCCGTGGAGAAGCGCTGGGGCGAGGTCTGGGAGCGGGAGGGCACCTTCCGCTACGACCCTTCGCGCCCGCGCGAAGAGACGTTCGTCGTCGACACGCCGCCGCCCACCGTCTCGGGCTCGCTGCACATCGGTCACGTCTTCAGCTACACGCAGACCGACGTGATCGTGCGCTACCAGCGCATGCGCGGGAAGAACACGTATTACCCGATGGGCTGGGACGACAACGGCCTGCCCACCGAGCGTCGCGTGCAGAACTACTTCAACGTCCGCGTCGACGTGAAGGAGCCTTATCAGCCCGGCCTCAAGCTGCCGCCCGCGCCTCCCGACGAGAAGGGCAAGCAGAGCCCGCCGCCGAAGACGGTGTCGCGTCCCAACTTCATCGAGCTCTGTCACGAGGTGACGAAGACCGATGAGAAGGCCTTCATGGGCCTTTGGCAGAGGCTCGGTCTCTCCGTCGATTGGAAGGAGGAGTACGCCACCATCGACGATCGCTGTCGCAAGCTGGCGCAGCTCTCGTTCCGCGATCTGTACGAGAAGGGCCACGTCTACAGCGTGGTCGCGCCGACGATGTGGGACGTGGATTTCCAGACCGCCGTGGCCCAGGCCGAGGTGGAGGATCGCCCGCAGCAGGGCGCGTTCCACGACATCGCCTTCGCGGTGGCCGGCTCGGACGAGAGCTTCATCATCTCGACCACGCGGCCCGAGCTGCTCCCCGCCTGCGTCGCGGTGGCCGCGCACCCGGACGATCCGCGCTACCAGCACCTCATCGGGAAGAAGGCGGTGACGCCGATCTTCCACGTCGAGGTGCCCATCTTCGCGAGCCCGGTGGTCGAGAAGGACAAGGGCACCGGCATCCTCATGATCTGCACCTTCGGTGATGCCACCGACGTGATGTGGTGGCGCGAGCAGAAGCTCCCGCTCCGGCAGATCTTCGATCGCGGCGGCCGCCTCGCGCCCATCCGCTTCGGCGAGGGCGACTTTCCGAGCCTCGATGCCGAGGCCGCGAACCGCGCTTACGCCGATCTTCAGGGCAAGGCCATCAAGCAGGCGCGCACCGCGATCGTCCCGCTGCTCCGCGATCCGGCGAACGCCAGCGCCAAGGCGAAGGGCGCGCCGCTCCAAGCGGAGCCGAAGCCGCTCGAGCGCCCGGTGAAGTTCTTCGAGAAGGGCGATCGCCCGCTCGAGTTCATCAGCACGCGCCAGTGGTTCGTGCGCCTGCTCGACAAGAAGGACGCGCTCCTCGCGAAGGGCGAAGAGATCGGCTGGCACCCTTCGTTCATGGGCTCGCGCTACCAGACGTGGACCGCGGGCTTGAACCAGGATTGGTGCGTCAGCCGGCAGCGCTACTTCGGCGTGCAGATCCCCGTCTGGTACCCGCTCGATGAGAACGGCGAGCCCGTCTACGACAAGGCCATCGTGGCCACGGCGGAGCAGATGCCGGTCGATCCGACCATCGACGTGCCGCCCGGCTACGAGGCCGCGCAGCGCGGGAAGCCCGGCGGATTCATGGGCGAGGCCGACGTGTTCGACACGTGGTTCACGAGCTCGCTGACGCCGCAGATCGGGTCCTCGTGGGCGCTCGATCCCGAGCGGCACAAGAAGCTCTTCCCCGCCGACGTGCGCCCGCAGAGCCACGAGATCATCCGCACCTGGGCCTTCTACACGATCGCCAAGGCCATGCTCCACGAGGCCTCGATCCCGTGGAAGCACGTGCTCGTGTCGGGCTGGATCCTCGATCCGGATCGCAAGAAGATGTCGAAGAGCCGCGGCAACGTGATCACGCCGTCGCACCTGCTCGACAACTACACGGCCGACGGCGTGCGCTACTGGTCGTCGTCGGCGCGGCTCGGCACCGACACGGCCTTCGACGAGAAGGTGCTGGCCGTGGGCAAGCGCCTCGTCACCAAGATCTTCAACGCCTCGAAGTTCGTGCTCGGCCAGACGGCGGGCGTGCACCCGATCACGGAGGAGATCGATCGCGCCTTCGTGCGCGCGCTCGGCAAGCTGGTGGCGGACGCGACGGACTCGTTCGAGCGCTTCGATTACGCGGGCGCGCTCTCGGCCACGGAGCAGTTCTTCTGGGGCAGCTTCACCGACACCTTCGTGGAGCTGGTGAAGGGCCGCGCCCGCGGTGACGGCGGCGTCTCGGAGGAGGCGCGCGGCTCGGCGGTGGCGGCGCTCCGGCTCGGGCTCGGCGTGCTCCTGCGCATGTTCGCGCCCGCGCTGCCCTACATCACCGAGGAGGTCTGGAGCTGGGCCTTCGCGGACGAGACGGGGCACAAGAGCATCCACCGCGCGCCCTGGCCGACGGCGGGCGAGTTCGCGCACGTGGCCGCGCCCGCGAACGAGAAGAGCCATGAACTCGCCGCCGCGGCGATGGCGGCCATCAACAAGCGCAAGAGCGAGCTCGGCGCCTCGGTCGGTCGTGTGGTGCGCACGATGAAGATCGGAGCGTCCGCGGCGACCCTCGCGGCCCTCGAGCCCCTCCTCGCCGACGTGGCCTCGGCCACCCGCGCGCAGAAGTGGGAGACCGTCGTCACCGAAGGCGCGGAGGAGGGCACGTTCACGGTGCCCGAGATCGATCTGGAGCCCGCCGCCCCGAAGGAAGCGAAGGAGTAGCGGCGGAGGCGGTGCGGGCGCGGCGTCCCCGTCGCGCCCGATCGCTGCTCGCCCGGACGCGCGCGGACCGTTCACCCCTCGCGCGCGGCCATGCTACCGTCCGCCCGATGGATCGCTCGTTCGCCATGCGCGGGTTCGTCTCGGCCGCGATCGCGCTCGGCGCCTTCGTCACGGGCGCGCGCGCCGAGGCCGGAGAGCGCGTCGTCGCCGACCTGCCGCGCATCCTCCAGCTCGTCGAGCGCAACCACCCGAACCTCGCGGTCTCGCGCGCGAAGGTGCTTCACGCGCGCGCGCAGCTCGACGAAGCGCACTTCGCGCCCTTCAGCCAATTCAAGATGACCGGCGGCGTGGCCATCGCCCCGTCGCTCCGCGGCAACAACGTCTTCAGCCCCAACACCGACGTCTCGCTGAGCTCGAGCCTCGCCGTCGCGTGGCGCGTCGGCGTCGAGGGCGTCATCCCGCTCTGGACGTTCGGCAAGATCACGAACCTCTGGGACGCGGCCGGCGCCTACGTGAAGGTGCAGGAGGCCGATCTCGAGAAAGAGCGCGACGCCGTCCGCGTCGACGTGCGCAAGGCTTACTTCGGCCTGCAGCTCGCGCGCGACTCGCAGCTCCTCCTCAAGGACGTGCGCGACGCCATCAACAAGGCGCAGGCCACGCTCCAGAAATCGATCGACAAGGACGAAGGCGATCCGATCGATCTGCTCAAGCTCCAGACCTACGGCGCGGAGCTCGAGGTGCGCGAGTCCGAGGCGCAGCGCTACGTGAGCGTCGCGCTCGCGGGCCTCCGCTTCTACACGGGCGTCGCCGATCTCGACATCCCCGACGTGCCCTTGCAGGGGCCCAAGCACCAGCTCGGCCACGTGACGCGTTACCTCTCCGCGGCCATGGTGCACCGCCCCGAGATCGCCATGGCCCGCGCCGGCGTGACCGCGCGCAGCGCGCTGGTGCAGCTCGCGCGCGCGCAGCTCTTCCCCGACATCGGCATCGGCCTCTCCGCGAGCATGAGCGCCGCGCCCGCCATCGCCGATCAGATCAACCCGTACGTCGTCGACCCGGGGAACTACTTCCGCTACGGCGCCGCGCTCGTCTTCCAATGGAAGCTCGACTTCCTCCCCGGCGTCGCGCGCGTCCGCCAAGCCGAGGCCCAGCTCGACGAGGTCCGCGGGCAGCAGCGCCTGGCCCTGGGCGGCGCCGCCGCCGAGGTCGAGGTCGCCTACGCCGAGGTCATCGACTGGCAGAAGCGGGTCGACGTCTACGCGAAGGCCGTCAAGACAGCGAAGAAGTGGCTCGTGACGGTGCAGCAAGGCATCGAGGTCGGCGCCGTCGCCGAGAAAGAGCTGCTCGAGCCCGCGAAGGCCTACGCCACGAACAAGTTCAGCCAGATGAACGCCGTGATGGAGCTCGACATGGCCATGTCGCGCCTCGCCAAGGCCACGGGTTGGGACGCCATCGCGCCGGACGGCACGTAGACGGCGAGGCTCGCATCATCGCTGCGCACGCGCGAGCCTCGCGCATGCACGTGGGCTCGTGATCGATCGTGCGCGCACGGAGCATTGCAGACGGTCTCGTGAGCAATCGAGCCTGCACACGGGCACCGCGGCGAGCTCGTGATCAATCGTGCATGCATTGAGCATCGCAGTGTCTCGTGACCAGCGTGCATGCAATGACGCATCACAGAGAGCGAGCGGCTTCGTGATCCGTACGCATGTCAATATCGCGAGCTTCGCGAGCGTGACCGCTGTCGTTGCCCGGCGAGCCATGCGCGTGCATCGAGCATCGCGGCGGCCTCACGCGCATCGCGCAACGCTGCATGCGTCTGCGCTCGTGATCGCAAGCATGTCATGGCGTGCATGAGCACACGCATGCTCGTGCGTTCGCGTAGATCGTGTGGCTTGGAAGGGGAGCGGCCGCGTGCGGCCCGGCGGTGAGCCGCCGGGCGTCGCGGGGGTCGTCACTGGATGGAGAGATCGAGCTGGTACGCGGCGATCGCCTGCGTATCCAGATACCGCTGCACCCAGACGTAGTAGGTGCCGGCCGGCAGGTTCGCGACCATCGGCTTGCTCACCGGATCGATCTTCGAGCAGGAGCCCACGCCGCCGTCATCGGCTTGCACGATCTGCGTGCCATCCGACTTGAGCAGGTGGATCACCGTGTCGAAGCCGCAGGCGTTGGGGTTGTCGACGGCGTGCGTGACCAGCGTCGGGCTGCCCGCGGTGGCCAGGGTGAAGCTGTAGTAGTCGCGATCGCCGACGGGGGTGATCGAGCCTTTCCACGTCATCGTCGACGGCCACAGCGGTGTCGCCGTCGCCGTCGTGCCGTTCGGCTCGATCTCGTACGGAGCCTCGACCTGGCACGTCGCCGAGCAACCGTCGCCCGCGGTGGTGTTGCCGTCGTCGCACTGCTCGCCCGACTGGATGATGGTGTCGCCGCAGCCCGGCGGGTTCACCTTGATGCTCACCACGTACTGGTCCTGCGTGGCGCTGTTGCCGAAGCGCTCGACGCGCAGGGTATAGGTGCCGACCGCGAGGTTCGCGGCCGCCGCGTTCGCCGACGGCGAGATCGACGAGCACGGCGGATAGAGGCCGTCGTCGTTGACGACGATCTGCGTGTTGCTCGGATCGTAGAGGTAGATCTTGGAGTCGAAGCCCGACGGGCAGGTGCTCAGGCCGTTGCTCGTGTGGATGATCACGGACGAGCCCGGGATCGTCACGTCGAACTTGTAGTAGTCGAGATCGCCGCTCGGCTTGATGGAGCCGATGAACCCGTCCGCGCCCGCGGGCAGCGGGTTGGCGAGCGACTGCGTGTCGTTGACCTCCGTCTCGTTGACGTAGTTCTTCTCGAACGTGCAGGTCGGCGAGCAACCATCACCGGCAGCGGTGTTACCGTCGTCGCACACCTCGCCGAGCTGCAGGAGGCCGTCGCCGCAGGTGGGCGGATGGACCGCCAGCTTGAGCACGTAGAACGGCACCGTGTCGTTGTTACCGAAGCGCTCGACCTTGATCGCATAGAGGCCGACCGGGAGGTTGCTCGTCTGCGTGTACGTGCTCGGCGAGAACTCGGAGCAGGAGTCGGCGCCGCCGTCGTCGTCGGAGACGATCAGCGCCTTGCTCGGGCTGTAGAGGTACATCTTCGAGTCGAAGCCCGACGGGCAACCGGAGAGCCCGTCCGTGACCTCGGCCGAGATCCACGAGCCGGGGACCGTCACGTTGAACGTGTACCAGTCGACGTCGCCCAGCGGCATGATCTGCGCGACCGCGCCGGCGTAGCCGTCGAGCAGGTTGCCCGTGTCCTGCGTGTTGTTCGCCTCGACCTCGTTGAGGTAGGGGCCATTCTCGATCTGGCAGGTCGCCGAGCACCCGTCGCCGTCGATGTCGTCACCGTCGTCGCACTGCTCCCCGTTCACCACCTGGATGATGCCGTCGCCGCAGCCCGGCGGCGCGAGCTTGATGTCGAGCACGTAGTAGGGGATCTCTTTGATGTTCGCGCTCTCGACCTTCACGTAGTACTTGCCCGGCGTGAGGCCCGCGAGGCCCGAATTGGCGCCCGGCGTGAGGGTCGTGCAGCCGCTGTCCCCGTCGTCGCTCGCGAGGATGCTGCTCGCCGAATCGAGCACGCGCACGTAGGTCTTCGCGCCGGTGGGGCAGCCGCCCTGGCCGTCGGAGGTCTTGATCGTGACGCTCGTGCCGGGAACGGTGACCTCGAAGATGTACACATCGACGTCGCCTTGCGGCCAGACGGCGGCGGTGAACCCCTTGGTCCCCTCCGCCAACACGTTCGCCGTGGCCTTGATGTTGTTCTGCTCGGTCTCGGCCGGATAGTCGGCCGTGCCCGGAGGCTGCATGAACGCGCCCCCGCTGCCGCTCGAGCTCGACGATGAAGACGAGCTCGACGACGAGGACGAGCTCGATGACGAGGACGAGCTCGACGACGAGGACGAGCTGCTCGACGACGTGGTGCCTGCGCCGCCCGTGCCGCCCGTGCCCGCCGGCTCCGTGGTGGTGCCCCCCCGAGGCCACCGCTTCCGCCGGTCGGGCCGACCGTCTGCGTGGCGCAGCCGGTCGTGGCAGCCAGACCCATGGCGAGCGCATACGCGCCGAGCGCCGCCTGGTGACGGGCGAGCCATCGCCACGGTGAAAAGCAAAGGTTCGTCATTGCCATTCTCACTCCTCGCGCCGAGGCGCACCGATCCCGCGTCGGGGGGGACCCTCATCATACCCCGATTCGCCGATTCGCCGTCGATCCGTCCTCTCGTGCACGCCGTTCGGCCCCATGGCAGAACGACGGATGTGCGCGCCGCCGTCGAACGTATGTTGGAGCAGCTCCTCACTCGCCACCGTGACGCGGGCCACGTTCACCTGAACGACCTCTCCGAGGTGATCGGCGCCGCAGCGATCACGCCCGACGAGGTCGACGAGCTCATCGCCCGCCTCGAGTCGGAGGGCCTGCGCGTCGGCGAGGAGCTGGATGGGCGCGACGTGCTCGTGATGCGCGAGATCCTCGCGAGCGCGCGCCGCCTCGCGACCGCGCTCGCGCGTCGGCCCACCGTCGCCGAGATCGCGACCGACTCCGGTCACCCGGTCCACGCGGTGCGCCGCGCGCTGGAGCACGCGGCCGCCGCCGCGAAGCCTCGCCGTCTCCCCGACTGACCATCGGTCAGCTTGCGACGGGAGAGCTCCTGCGTCCGGCGAGCGAAACGCATCCTCCGCCGCCGCGGCGCGTCCTCTCCGCTCGCTCGTCGAGAGGCTCGGCCCACGTGTGGTGCTCGGGACGCACGGTGGTAGGAACGTCATCGCATGACATTTCAGCGTCAGAACGGGGATGTTCTCGTGATCACCGAACGACGCCGGGCGAGCGCGCTCGCGGAGATGGCCCTCGCCCGGGAGGTGCTCTCGTCGCGGGAGCATGCGCGGAGGCGGCGCGCGCTTCGCCGTTTCGCCAGGATCCTGCGTGCGATCGAGCGGCGGTGACGGTCCCACGGTGCGGCGTTGCGCACCGGTGAGGGCTGGGGCACCCACGAAATCACGCTCGGAGCGCGCGTGCTCGTCGAGGGCTCGTCGCGGAGAGGCAACGCGTGCGTCGCGCGGGCACACTATGATCCTCGTATGAGCCCCGCGCTCTCTGCGGATCCGAGCGCCGTGCTGCTGCAGCTCGTCGACGGGTTGCGCGGCGTAGGGCCGCTCGAAGCCAAGCTCGCGCACGTGACGGAGAGCGCTGCGGCGATCCTGGGCGTCGAGCGCGTCAGCCTGCGCCTGCTCGACGCGAGCTGCACGAGGCTCCTCGTGGCGGCGCGCACGGGCGGGCCGATCCACGACACAGAGGGCCTCGCGTTCACCATCGGCGAAGGGCTCGTCGGCTGGGTCGCCGCGCACGGCGAGCCCCTGCGCGTCGATTATGCCGAGCGCGATCGCCGCTTCGCGCCGCGCCCGGGCCGCACGGCGCCCCTCGCGTCGTTTCTCGGCGTCCCTCTTCTCGGCGTCGAAGGCTGCATCGGCGTGCTCGCCACGTCGTCACCGGAGCCATGCGCCTTCGGGCCCGAGCACGAGCGCTGGCTGCGTGTCGTCGCCGACATGGCCACGCCGTACCTCGACGTCGCGCGCCTCCAGCGCGTCGCCCACACCGATCCGCTGACGCTCGCGCTCAACCGTCGCGGTCTCGACGAGCTCCTGCCCGACGACGGCGACGCGAGCGATCCCATCTCCGTGCTCATGTGCGACATCGATGATTTCAAGCTCCTGAACGATCGGCTCGGCCACGCCGCCGGTGACGAGGTGCTGCGCGCGGTGGTGCGGACGCTGGCGTCCGTCGTGCGGCGCAGCGATCGCACCGTTCGCCTCGGCGGTGAGGAGTTCCTCGTCGCGCTGCCGGGGGCGCCCCTCACGCATGCGCTCGCCGTCGCCGAGCGTGTGCGCGAGACCATGGCCACCACGGAGATCGTGCCGAGCGCGCGCATCACGCTCTCCATCGGTGCCGCCGCGCGCCGTCCGGGCGAGCGGCGCGACGCGTTCCTCCGTCGCGCCGACGAGGCGCTCTACCGCGCCAAGCGCGCCGGGAAGAACCGTGTCGTCGCTGACGAGACCGGCGCCGACGGGTGAGGGGCATCGCACGCGGAGGCACGACGACACGCCGCGGACACCCAATCGCATCGATGTTGCCAACACAAGGTCGCCCGTTCGCGCGAACCTGATCGACATGAAGAAAGCAGACACGGCGCAGCTCGACGGTGTCGGCGATTGGCCCCTCGCGGGCCTCGTGCGTCGCCCCGCCGCGAGCGAGGGTTCGTTTGGCAGCATCGCGTTCTCGTTCGGCCTGGCGCTGCGGCGCACCGACGAGACCGTCATCGTGCAGATGGCTTCGACGCACAGCCCCGCGGAGCTCTTGGAGCAGCTCCGTCCCATCGGGGTCGAGCGGCTCACGCTCGGCCGCACGATGTGCCGCGCGCGGGCCGTGAGCTTCGACGTCGCGCTGCACGCGGTGGTCTTCGAGCTGTACCGGCCCGAGCCCGAGGTCGGCGTGACGCCCGAGGATCTCGCCTCCGCGGCGTGACCTTCACGGCTCGCCGTTCGCCGCTTCACGAGATGTGACGGTGCGGGCGATCGCCGGCGGACGGGCCGTGGGCCGCGTGTGCTACGATCGCTCGCGCATGCGCCGCCTCCCGCCGATCGTCGCTGCTCTGCTCGTCGCGACCTTCGCGGCCGAGACGCGTCCGATCGCCGCCGAGCCTCCCGACGGCGAGCCTCTCGCGATGGCGGCGGATCAGCTCGATCTCGACGTCGAAGCGAAGACGGCCGTGCTCGCCGGTCACGTCAAGCTCACGCGCGGCGCGATGGCGGTGCGCGCCCCGCGCGTCGACGTGCGCTACGACGAAGTCCCCAACGTGAAATGGGCCAAGGCCTCGGGCGGCGTGGTCGCCGAGGTGAAGGGCGTGCGCGCCGAGGCGCCGGAGGTCGAGATCGATTTCGCGACGCGGGCCCTCTCGTTGCGCGGCGGCGTGCGCATCACCCGCGGCGAAGGCTGGATCACCGCCGAGAAGGCGACCATCAACATCGCGACGGCGCGCGTCTCGATGACGGACGTGAAGGGATCGTTCCCGCTCCCTCGTCCCGATGGGAGCGCCAAGCCCGCGCCGTGAGCGAGATCGCGCTCTCCGCCGAAGGGATCGGCGTTCGGCTGGGCGGCACGATCGTGCTGCGCGACGTGTGCCTCGAGGTCGCGGCCGGCGAAGTGCTCGGCGTCTTCGGTCCGAGCGGCGCCGGCAAGAGCACGCTGTTCCGCGCCTTGGCCGGTGAGGAGCGCGTGGCCTCGGGATGCGTGCGCCTCGCCGGAGAGGACGTGACCGCGCTCCCATTGTGGCAGCGCGCGCGTCGTGGTCTCGGCTACGTCCCGCAGACACCGAGCGTGCTTTGGGATCTCACGGTCGCCGAGAACCTCGCGGCGTTTCGCCGGCTCGCGCCGCGGCCTGCGGGCCCCACGCCCGAGCCCGCCGCGCTGCTGGCCGATCTCGGCCTCGACGGACGCGCCTCCGTCCGTGCTTCGTCGCTCTCGGGTGGAGAGCGGCGTCGCCTCGAGCTCGGCCGTGCGCTCTCCGCTGCGCCGCGCGTGCTCCTTTGTGACGAGCCCTTCGCGGCCATCGATCCGCTCGGCGCCGAGCGGGCAGGCGCGCTCCTGCGCCGCGCTGCGCAAGCCGGTGCCGCCGTCGTGCTCGCCGATCACCACGTCGAGGAGGCGCTGCGTCTCTGTGATCGCGCCGCGCTGCTGCTCGGCGGCGAGGTGGCCGTGATCGCGCCGCCGCCCGATTTTCTCGGGCTCCCGTTGGTGCGCAAGCATTACGCCGCCGGCGGGGCGGCCGCTCCCGGATCGGCCCGATCTTCGGAATAAATGCGCGCCGCACGCGCGGGAGACGAGAGAGCCCGATCTCGACGATTTCGACGCGCGAAATTGGCCGCGCCCGGTGGTAACATGGTCGTGTCGTGCCCCGCTTCCGGACAGCATTCTCGTTTTCAGGACGAAGGAAGGCAGAGTCCCGATGAACATCACGATCACGTTCCGCCACATGGAAGGAACCGAAGCGGTGAAGAAGCACACCACCGATAAGGTGGCGAAGCTTCAGAAGTTCCTTCGGCAAGCCATGACTGCGCAGGTGACGCTCTCCGTCGAGGGCCTCGAGCATGTCGCCGACGTCGCCATCCAAGCAGGAGGCGGCCATTTCCACGCCACCGAGAGAAGCGACGACATGTACGCTTCGATCGATATGGTTCTCGACAAGCTGGAGCGGCAAATCCAGCACCAGAAGGGCGCCACGATGGCGAAGAAGCGCGGCGGTACGACGGCAGGCCAGTTCGCTGCCGACGCCGAGCGCGCCTCGCAGGTGAGCACGCGCAGCTCGCGATCGTAGTCATCGTGTCGAGCCGCGGGGCGCCCGTCCGGGGGTGTCCCCGCGGCTCGTTTACTTCCGTGCGACGATCGCGCGCCTCTGCACGGCGGAGGCGCAGCGAAGGACCAGACAACGTTCCCTGACCTCGGCCGTGCGCGGCCCACGTCCGCCTCCCACCCCAGCCGGGATCAACCCCAAACAGGACCATGGGCGTCAGCGATATCCTCACCCCCGAGCGCGTCTCCGTCGCCGGCGAAGCCGAGGGCCTGGTGCGCTCCAAGCCGGAGGCCGTCCGCCGGCTCGCCGGGCTGCTCGCGCATCGACAAACCATCTTCACCGCCGATGACGTGGAGCGCGTGCTCGCCGAGCGCGAGCGCATCCAGTCGACCGGCATCGGCAGCGGCGTGGCCATGCCGCATGGCCGCATCGGCAGCCTCGATCGCTTCATCGGCGCGGTGCTCATCTGCCCGTCGCCGATCCCGTTCGACGCCATCGACGGCGCGCCGGTCTCGATCCACTTCGCCATCGTCGGCCCGCCGGGCGACACGGTCGAGCACCTCAAGTGGCTCGCGCGGGTCTCCAAGCTCCTGCGCGACGAAAGCTTCCGCGCGAGGCTCCTCGCCGCCCGCACGGGTCGCAACGCCTTCGAGCTGATCGCCGCGGAGGACGGGAGATCGGGGGCCTCGTGAACGGCGGCGTGCCCGTCTCGACCCCGCCGCCCGCGCTCACCGTGCGCGGTCTGATGAGCGATCCCGCCCTCGGGATCGATCTCGTCCTCCTCGCCGGCGAAGCTGGCCTCGATCGTTACATCAAGCACGCGCGCATTCAGAAATCGGGCCTCGCGCTCGTGGGGCATTTCCACGGCATCGTCCCGACGCGCATCCAGATCCTCGGCCAGACGGAGCTTTCTTTCCTCCACCGCTTGAACGCGGACGATCGCCGCCGCTATCTCTCAGGCTTCTTCCGCCTCGGTCTCTCGTGCGTGATCATCACGCAGGCGATGCACCACGACGGCGACAGCTCAGGCGTGGGCGTCATGCCGGTGCCCGAGCTCGCGCAGTGCGCGGAGGAAGCGGAGACGCCTTTGCTCCTCTCCAACGATCGCTCCAGCGTCACGATCAACACGCTGCATGCGCTCCTCGACGATCGCCTGGCGCCGCGGGTGCGCCTGCATGGTGTGCTCGTCGACGTCTTCGGTGTCGGCTTGCTCCTCGTCGGCCCGAGCGCCATCGGCAAGAGCGAGACCGCGCTCGATCTCGTGATGCGCGGTCACCGCCTCGTCGCCGACGACGCGGTGGAGTGCGACTACCGCCCGCCGGGCATGGTCTTCGGCGCCGCGGCCGAGCTGCTTCGCCACCACCTCGAGGTGCGCGGCCTCGGCATTCTCAACATCAAAGATCTCTTCGGCGTCACCGCCATCCGCGAGCGCAAGCGCATCGACGTGGTGGTCCGCCTCGTGGAGTGGTCGAAGGACACCGAGTACGATCGGATGGGCCTCGACGATCGCCATCACACCATCCTCGGCGTGAAGATCCGCGAGCTGGTGATCCCCGTGCGCCCCGGCCGCGACATGGCCTCCATCCTCGAGGTCGCGGCCCGCAACGAGCTGCTCAAGAACGCCGGTCATCACGCGGCGCGCGAGTTCTTCGGCAACCTCGAAGGCGCGCTCCTCGGCGGCGGGCCCGAAGCGCCCGAAGGTGCGCTCGCGCCGCGCGAGTCGCGTCACGACGAGTCCGCGGTGTTGCCGCCGGTCCGCAGCAGCCTGGTTCCTTCGTCGGGCACACCGGCGCCGCTCCCGGGCGCGCGCCCCACCGCGCCGCCTCCGCCGATGGGCCCGCAGACGATGCCGAACCCGGCGCGCCCGCGCATGCCTCCACGTCCGCCCGAGTCGGGCGCGAGCGGCCCTCCGTCGACCCGCAACAAACCGAGGGGGCAGGGATGATCCGCGCGCCCTCGATCGCTGCACCGCGCCATGGATTCCCCGCCTCGAGCATCGGCGCGCGCGGGCCTGCGTGCTACCTCCACGAGGGCGTGGCGGCCTTCGTGTTCACGAGGTGCAGATGAGCGAGCGTGTCCGCGTCGTCGTGGTCACCGGCCTCTCCGGCGCCGGCAAGTCCACCGCGCTCCATTCGTTGGAGGACCTCGGGTACTTCTGCGTCGACAACCTCCCCACCGCGTTGCTGGAGCGCACCGTCGAGGTCTGTGAGGCCGGTGGCATCCGGCGCATCGCGCTCGGCGTCGACGTGCGTGTCGGCTCCTTCCTCGAAGGCGCGGCCCCGGCGCTCGCGCTCCTCGGCGAGGGCGATCGTGATCTCGGCGTCGTCTTCCTCGACGCCTCCGACGAAGCCATCATTCGACGCTACAGCGAGAGTCGCCGCCCGCATCCGCTCGCCGGTGCGCGCGAGGGCATGCGGGCGCCGGGGCAGGGCGCGCCGGAGATCGGTGCCGTCGCGGTCCTCGATGGCATCCGGCTCGAGCGCGAGCGCCTTGCTCCGCTCCGTGCGTGCGCCACCATCGTGATCGACTCCACCTTGCTCAGCGTTCACGACCTCCGTCGCCAAGTGATCGCCCACCTCGGCCCCGGCAAGGCCGAGCAGCCGCGCATGGTCACGCGCTTCGTCTCGTTCGGCTTCAAGTACGGTGTCCCGGTCGACGCCGATCTCGTGTTGGACGTGCGCCTCCTCGACAATCCCTTCTTCGTCCCCGAGCTGCGCCCGCGCCCCGGCACCGATCCCGAGGTGCGCGACTACGTCCTGAAGAGCCCCGAGACACAGGAGCTCCTGACCAAGGCCGAAGACCTCTATGCCTTCGCGCTCCCTCGTTACGAGCGCGAGGGGAAGAGCTACCTCACCGTCGCCATCGGTTGCACCGGTGGTCGACATCGCTCCGTCGCCGTCGCATCCGTCCTAGCCGAGCGCCTGCGGCAGCGCACCGACTTGCCCATCGTCGTTTTTCACCGCGATGTTGCGAGAGCGGATATCTTTGGCTCTTACCCCCCGCCGCGGGGAGGTTCCGGGGGAGCACCTTGAGCGACGACACGGCCTCGGGTCGATTCACGATCATCAACGTCAAAGGACTGCACGCGCGTGCGGCGATGAAGCTCGTTCAGCTTGCTTCTCGCTACCCGTGCGATGTCACCGTCTCCGGTCCCGACGGGCAGGCGGCGAACGCCAAGAGCGTCATGGGTGTGCTCCTGCTCTGTGGCTCGCAGGGCACCACGATCGAAGTGGTGGCCCGCGGCGCGGAAGCGCGGCCCGCGGTCGACGCCATTGGTCGACTCGTCGCCGATCGCTTCGGGGAGCCGGAGTGAGCGCCCCTCGGGGCACGCTCACGCCCGTGGTCCTGCGTGGCATCGCGGGATCGCCCGGCGTCGCCATCGGAAAGGCTGTCGTCCTCGGCTCGCCGCGCGCGGCCTACGTGCATCGCACCGTCGCTCCGGAGGAGGTCGCGAGCGAGATCCGCCGCTACGAGCTCGCCGTCGCGCACGCTCAGCAAGACCTCCGCGAGATGGCTCGCCGCGTCGCCGATCGTCGCGCCGAGAGCTCCATCCTCGAAGCGTACGTGCTCATGGTCGGCGACGAGACGCTCGCCGAGGCCGTGCGCAGCAACATCCAGGGCCAGCATCACTGTGCCGAATGGGCCGTGGCGAACGCCATCGAGGCCTATGCCGCCCGCCTCGCCGCGGTGAACGATCCATACCTCCGCGAGCGCAGCCACGACGTCGAGTTCATCGGCGAGCGCCTCCTCCGTGCCCTCGGCGGCCGCACGCAGGATCGCATCCCGCGCCTCGACGGCCAGCTCATCATCGTCGCCCACGATCTCTCGCCCGCCGACACCGCCGGCATGGTCGACGAGCCCGTCGGCGCCTTCATCACCGAGATGGGCACGCGCACGAGCCACACCTCGATCATGGCGCGCGCCCTCGAAATCCCCGCGGTCGTCGGCGTGGCCGACGCGCTCAAGCACGTCTCCACGGGCGATCTCCTCATCGTCGACGGCATCCGCGGCATCGCCACCGTCCACCCCTCGCGCGAGACGCTCGACGAGGCCAAGGTCCGGGTCGATCGCTACGTCGCCTTCGCCCGCGGCTTGCAGGAGTCGCGTGATCGCCCGCCCGCCACGAAGGACGGCGTGCCCGTCTCCTTACGCGCCAACGTCGAGCTCCCGGCGGAGGCCATCCTCGCGCGGGATCAAGGCGCCGCGGGCATCGGCCTCTACCGCACCGAATTTCTCTACATCGATCGCATCTCCCCACCCACCGAAGACGAGCAGTACGAAATCTTCCGCGCCGTGGTGGAGGCGATGAGCCCGCGCCCCGTCACGCTCCGCACCTTCGACATCGGCGGCGACAAGTTCGCTTCCAGCTTCAAGGTCCCGCCGGAGATGAACCCGATGCTCGGGCTCCGCGCGGTGCGCCTCGCGCTCTCGCGGCCCGAGGTCTTCCTCGATCATCTCCGCGCCATGGTGCGCGCCTCCGCGCACGGCGAGGTCAAGGTGATGATCCCGATGGTCTCGAACCTCCTCGAGCTGCGCCAGGTGCGTGCCCTCTTGAAGCAAGCGCAGGACGAGGTGCGCGCCCGCGGTCAGGCCTGCGCCGACGAGATCCCCCTCGGCGTCATGATCGAGGTCCCCGCCGCGGCGGTCATGGTCGATCTCTTCGCCGAAGAGTCCGCCTTCCTCAGCCTCGGCACCAACGACCTCATCCAGTACGCGCTCGCCGTCGATCGCACCAGCCAATCGATGGCGTACCTCGCCTCTCCGTTCCACCCCGCGGTGCTCCGCATGATCGCGGGGGTCGTGCGCGCCGGCGAGGAGTGGGACTGCCCCGTCTCCGTCTGCGGCGCGATGGCCAGCGATCCGCTCGCCGCCATCCTGCTCCTCGGCTTGGGCCTACGCGATCTCTCCATGGAGGCCGCCGCCATCCCCGAGATCAAGGAGACCCTCCGCCGCGTCACGCTCGCCGAAGCCGAAGCCGCCGCCGCCGAGGCGATGCGCATGCGCACGGCCGAAGAGATCGAGCACCTGCTCGCCGAGACGTTCGCCCCGCGCCTCTACGATCTGCTCGCCGGCGAAGCGTGACGCCGACGGTCGGTGTCCAGATCGTTTGAGCTCCAACCTTTGGAGGTCAAACGATTCCCTGCGCGCGCCTCACAGGCGGAGCACCATCAGCACGTCATCCACCTTCACCTGCTCTCCGGCGAAGCGTGACGCCGACGGTCGGTGTCCAGATCGTTTGAGCTCCAACCTTTGGAGGTCAAACGATTGCCTGCGCGCGCCTCACAGGCGGAGCACCATCAGCACGTCGTCCACCTTCACCCCCGAGTCGAGGTGGAACGCGTCCCGGCGCGTCCCGATCTCCACGAAGCCCATCCGCTGGTACAGCTTCCGCGCGGGGGCGTTGTCGGCGAAGACGCCGAGGTCGATCCACTCGAGCTCGGCCTCTTCGCGGGCCCACTTCACCGTCGTCTCGATCAGCCGGCGCCCGTGCCCCTGCGCCGTGTGCGCGCGCATGATCCCCATGCCCAGCGTCGCGCGGTGCATCTCGGCCGGCACGCGGCCGCCGCGAAGCTCCACGTGGCCGACCATGGTGCCGTCCTCCGCGAACAGACCCCATGCGCGACCCCAGAGCGGCTCGTCGAGCGCCTTCGAAATGCGCATGATGAGGCTCGCGCGGATCTCGTCCTGCACCCACGTGCGCGAGAGCGCGAAGTGCGGCATGCCCGCGCGGCCGGACTCGGCCATGTGCGCGACGATGTGCCGCGCATACGCGTCCGCATCACCGCCGGACACACGGATCCTCCGGATCGGGAGCGGCGCTGCGGTCTCTTGCTCCATGTCTGCTCATTAACACGACTCCGCCGCGAGGCGTGCAGCGACCGTGCGCTTCCGGCCGCTCGATGCCTGCGCGGGAGCCGCGTCCGTGCGCGCGGAACCGGATCGGCGCGCTCGTGCGCTCCGCGAATCCAGCGCGTTCGCGTTCGTGCGTGCGCCCGTCGGAGGGCCGGTATACTGCGCTGACCATGGCTGCTCCCAGGACTCCCGCGTCCGCATTCGTCGCGCGCCGCCGCGCGCTGATGACCGCCTTCCCCGGGCCCGTGCTCCTCGCCGCTGGCCTCCCGCGCTCGCGCAACTACCGCGCGAACCGCTATCCCTTCCGCGCCGCGAGCCACTTTCTCTATTTTGTCGGCGACCACATCCCCGGCGCCGCGCTCCTCTTCGCAGGCGGAGCGGCCACGCTCTTCGCCGAGCCGCCCGAGCCCGACGATGCGCTCTGGCACGGCCCTCGGCCTTCATTTTCCGAGCTGCGTGATGCGCTCGGCCTCGACGACGTTCGCCCGCTCGCCGATCTCGACGCTGCCCTTCGCAAAGCTTCTGCCCCGGTCGCTACGCTCCCGACCAACGATGCGCAGAGCTCTGCTTGGCTCACTGCGCGCCTCGGTCGCGTCGTCGAGCCGTGCTCCGGCCCCGCGCTCGCGGCGGGCACGCCGGACGCGGCGCTCGCCGATGCCATGATCGCGCTTCGCCTCGAGCACGACGCCGCTGCCGTCGATCAGCTCCGCGCCATCGGCGCGTTGAGCGCGGGCGCGCACATCGCCGGCATGCGCGCCACGCGCGGTGCTCGCACCGAGGCCGAGATCGCGGGCGCCATGCTCGGCGAGCTGCGCCGTCACGGCCTCGAGGACGCGTATGGTCCCATCGTCACCGTGCACGGCGAGGTCCTCCACAACGAGACCCACAAGAACCCGATCGCGCCGGGCGATCTCCTCCTCGCCGACGTCGGCGGCGAGACGCCCGAAGGGTGGGCCGGCGACATCACCCGTGTCTGGCCCGTGAGCGGCCGCTTCTCGCCCACCCAGCGCGCCATCTACGACGTCGTCCTCGCAGCCCAGAAGGCCTGCGTCGCCAAGGTCCGCCCGGGCGTCCGCTACCGCGACATCCACGAGACGGCCAAGCGCATCATCGTCGAAGGCCTGCGGGATCTCGGCATCTTCCGCGGCGACGTTGACGGCCTCCTGGAGCGGGGCGCGGCCGCGATCTTCTTCCCGCACGGCATCGGCCATCTCCTCGGCCTCGACGTGCACGACATGGAAGATCTCGGCGATCGCGCCGGCTACGCGCCCGGCCGGACCCGCTCCTCGCGCTTCGGCGACGCCTACCTCCGCATGGACCGCGACCTCGCCCCCGGCATGGCCGTCACCATCGAGCCTGGCTTCTACCAGGTGCCCGCCATCCTCGCGGATGACGCCATCACCGGCCCGGTCGGGGCCGACCTCGTCCGCGACGTCCTCGCAAAATACGCGGATGTGCGTGGAATCCGCATCGAGGACGACGTCCTCTGTACAGATGATGAGCCCGAGGTTTTGACGCGCAGCGTGCCGAAGGAGGCCGCCGCGGTGGAAGAAATCATGGCTGCTGTTTGAGGTTTACCTCGCGGAGTCATTTCACTTTCCCGGCGATCCCTGAGACAATCCCCGCCGGCCATGAACCGCTTCGTCCTTATCGCGCCCTTGCTCTTCGGTGTCGTCATCGTCTCGAGCTGTGCTCAGGGAGGCGACATCGGAATCGGTGGTTATGGCGGCGGCAACGCCGGCGGCAATGGACCAGCAGGCGGCGCGCCGAGCACGGGCAGCGATACGGGCAGCTCGTCCTCGGGTGACGCCACCTCCTCGAGCGGCACCGCGACCAGCTCGAGCGGCACCGCATCGTCGAGCAGCGGCACCGCATCGTCGAGCAGCGGCACGACCTCGTCATCGAGCAGCTCTTCGAGCTCCTCGTCCTCGAGCTCTTCATCGTCGAGCAGCTCTTCGAGCTCCTCGTCCTCGAGCTCTTCATCGAGCAGCTCCTCTTCGAGCAGCTCGTCGTCGAGCGGTTCCGTGTGCATCCCGCTCTCGGTCCCGTGCGATCCGAGCGACTTCGTGGGCAGCCTGGTCCTCTGCCTCGGCTGGTGCTCCGCGACCTGTGGAAAGCCCAACGTCGGCTTCTGTCAGGCGGTGGGCTCCAACGGCTTCTGCGTCTGTCCGTAGCGCGGCCCACGCCTCCGCCGCGCTTCACGCTTCCCGATCTCGAGCTCGATTCGCATCCGACGCCCCGTCACGTGGGTGATCGCCATCCGAGCCTGCATTTCGGGCGCTCTCGCACGGTGCGCATCGGTGTGCCAAAGCACGGGCGAACGCCGTCCCGTTCGTTGTAGATTCCCGCCATGACCGCCCCCGTTCCGCCGCGCCCGCGTCCGCTCGTCCTCTGCGTCGTCGACGGGCTCGGTGAGCGCGCCGAGCGCGAGGGCAACGCGGTTCGCCTCGCGGCGACGCCCACGCTCGACGCGCTTGCCACGCATCCGCACACGTCGCTGGGCGCGAGCGGGCCCGACATCGGCCTCGCCAAGGGCCAAGCCGGCGACGGTTTCCTCGCGCACCGCGTGCTCGGCGCCGGCCGCGTTCCGCCTGCGCCCATCACGCGGATCGACGCCACCATCACCGACGCCACCTTCCGCGCGAACCCGGTCATCGCGCAGTCGGTCCAGATCGCCAAGCACCACTTCAGCGCGCGCCTCCACCTCTTCGGCGTGCTCTCCGAGAGCACGGCGCAAGCCTCGATGAAGCATCTCTTCGAGATCATCGACGCCGCGGCCTTCGAAGAGGTCCCCGTCGTCGTCCACGCCTTCCTCGACGGCCGCGACACGCCGCCGCGAAGCGCCGGCGTCTACCTCGATCGCCTGGAAGCCCACCTCGATCGCGGCCGCAAAGGCGCCATCGGCACCATCGCCGGCCGCAGCTACGCGCTCGATCGCGACGGCCGCTGGGACCGCACGCAGCTCGTGTACAACGCCATCGTCCGCGGCCCCGCGCCGCGCGTCGATCGCTACCAAGAAGCGCTCGGCAAAGCCTACGACAGCGGTAAGTCCGACGACCTCGTCGAGCCCACGCGCATCGCCGATTACACCGGAATGAAGGGCAGCTTCATGTGCGACTTCAACCAAGGCGATCGCACTTGGCGCTGGTTCGGCGAAGAGAACGGCCTCGCGTGGAACCTCCGCGGTGATGGCCTGCGCCAGCTCTCCGCCATGTTCAAGCGACAGAACGTGCCGCTCGAGGTGGAGGAGAAGATGCTCACCGATCGCGACAAGCCGGTGATCGTCTTCATCAAGCACGTGTACGCGACCATGACGAGCTACGATCCCACGCTCGAAGCGGAGGTCGCGTTCCCCATCGAGCCCGTGCCGGCCACGTTCGGCGAAGTGATCGCCGAGGCGGGCCTCACCCAGCTCCGCTGCGGCGAGAGCGAGAAGGCGCCGCACGTGACCCGCTTCTTCAGCGGCGGTCGCGAGGCTGCTTTCACGGGTGAAGATCGCACTATCGTCCCCTCTCCGCGCGACGTCCCCACCTTCGCGAAGAAGCCCGAGATGAGCGCCGCCGAGGTCGCGAAGCAGGCCGTCGCGGCCATCGAGGCCGGCAAGCACGACTTCATCCTCGTCCATTTCGCCAACGTCGACGCCGTCGCGCACACCGGCGATCTCGTGGCCACGACGCGCGCCGTGGAGGCCGTCGACGCCGGTCTCGGCGCCATCCTCGCCGCCGTGCGCGCGGCCGGCGGCGCCCTCTTCGTCACCGCCGCGCACGGCAACGCCGAGCAGATGAAGGACAACAAGGGCCAGCCGAGCCCCGCCAACACCCCGAACGCGGTCCCCCTCTACTACGTGAACGAAAGCGATCGCGACGCCAAGCTCGCCGCCTCCGGCCGGCTCGCCGACGTCGCCCCCACCATGCTCGATCTGCTCGGCCTGCCGCGGCCCGAGGCCATGACCGGCCGTTCGCTCTTCGAGCGCTGAAGCGCCCGCGCCGTGTCCGCAGCCCCTCCCGATTTCGGATCGTACGCCGTCCTCGAGACCCTCGAGACCCGTGCGTTCACGATCACGTACCGCGCCGAGCATCGCCGTCTCGATCGCACCGTCTTGATCAAGGCCCTCAAGCCGACGGTCTCCATCGACTCGCCGTTCGCCGCCGATCTCGAGCGCGAGGCCGCCGTCCTCGGGCGCCTCGATCACGAGAGCATCCTCCGCCTGCACGACGTCGAGCGCGGGCCCGACACGTTCTACCTCGTGCTCGAAGACGCGCGCGGCATCTCGCTCGAGGACGTCCTCCGCGACGCGCGCGTCACCGTCGACGTAGCCGTCGCGCTGGCCCTCTCGGTCGCCCGCGCGCTCGCCCACGTCCACGAGCGCGGCATCATCCACCGCGCCGTCTCGGCCGCGGCCGTGGCCATCACCGCGCGTGGCCGCGTGCTCCTCGTCGACTTCACCGCGGCCATCGGCGCCGACGGCGACGACGTCCTCGCCGAGGCGCCGCGCACCGAGAGCCCGACGCCGCCCTCGTACCTCGCGCCCGAGCAGATCCTCGGCGACCCGGCCACGACGCGCTCCGACGTCTGGTCCCTCGGCGTCCTCCTTCACGAGATGCTCGCCGGCGCGCGCCCCTTCGACGCCGACGATCCTCGCCTCCTCGCCACGCGCATCCGCACCGACGCGCCGGCTTTGCTGCCATCGATCGTCCCGCCGGCGGTAGCCCGCATCGCCGCGCGCTGCCTCGCCAAAGATCCCGCCGATCGCTACCCCGATGCAGGCGCCGTCGCGGCCGCGCTCGACGAAGCGCTCCCCGCCGTCACGCGCCTCCCCATCCCCGTGCTGGCGACGCGCGCACTCGCCGTCGCGCGTTTGGGCGAGGCCTTGAAGGCGCCCGCCGGCACCGACGTCCCCGAGGTCCGCATCGCGCCCGCGGGGCCCGATGTCTTTCGCGCCGCGCGCGCCTTCGCCGTCGTGCTCGCGCTCATCGTCTCCGGCGGCATCTCCATTCGACTGCTCGCCTCCGGCGACGAGAGCGCCCCCGGCGACGGCGTCGCCGAGGACACCCTGGCGCCCGCGGGTGCGCGCGATCGCGGCTACATCCGCGTCGTCGCGCGCCCTTGGGCCGATGTCTATCTCGACGGCCAAATCGTCGACACGACCCCCATCGGTCGTCCCATCGCCGTCGCGCCCGGCAAGCACTTCGTCACGTTCCGCCACCCGCAGGCGCCCGACGAGCAGCGCACCATCAAGGTCACCGCCGGCCAATCCGTCTTTCTCGACGTCTCGCTGCGCATCGATCGCGGCGACGCCGGCGCCCCCAAGAGCGACGCCTCCGCGGCCGACGTCTCGCCGTAAAAGCGATCTCCCACGCTCCCAAACGCGGATGCCCTCGCCCCGAGGCGCCTATCCAATCATGCGCGGCCGACCCCCAAGGCCCCTATCGGCTGCCCTCGTCGACTGCCACTCTCCGCATCTCGCTCCGAGGTCGTCGAATGGCCTCGTGGGTTCGAGAGGTCGAGTCGAACTCGATATCATCCACATCGCCTCTCCGCGCCTCGGGCGCCCCGGCGCGTTCGCGTGCGCACCGGGAAACGCCGTGAACGGTGTACACGAGAACGGCTCGATTCGCGCGTGATCGTTCTCGTGAATGACCGATGTTGACGATATAAACACGATAGCTCGAACTCTGATCGTGCGTTGACGATAACGCACGACCGGAGCATGCTCGCGCCCATGCCTCGTTCGAAGGGCCCGGCGTTGCCCAAAGGGCACGTGGCCGTACGGCTCGACGCGCCGACCATCGCGAGACTCGAAGCGCTCCTACCGCTTTATGCCTTGCCCGGTCGCGCCGCGACGCGCTCGGACGGTTTGCGCGCCGTCATCTTGGCTGGCCTCGAGCAGGAGGAGCGGCGCGCCGCGCGCCTCTCGCAGGCCGGCGGCAACGCGGACGAGACCATCGCTTGATTCACGCGGCGGGGCCCCACCACCCCGTGATCCACCCGAGATTTTCAGCATGTTTCGCCGGTTCGGGCCTCACGTTCGTCGCATCGGGATGCGGACAGAGCCCTCGGCCGCGTGCCGCGTGAATGAAAGGCCTTGATCTGGGCGGTGATCGCGTGATCACATGCCCGTCAAGGGTGAGCCCGGCCCCCGATCTGCCAAACAATGTCCGAGGTGCGCTACCGCGCACGATGACACGGAACGGACGTTCAGCGATACTGGAGGACCTGGCTGCTGCCGCGCTGTGCGTCCCGCTCCGGGGCGCGCGCCGGGCAGCCAATTTGCCGCCGATTCGGCGCGCAGTAGGTCGCCACGCCATGCCTCGAGACAATGAAAGAGATTCTCGCAAGGGGCACGTCGCCGTTCGCCTCGATGCCGCCATCATTGCCCGGCTCGATGCCCTTCTCCCGCTTTATGCGCTCCCCGGCCGTCAAGCCACGCGTTCGGACGGCTTGCGCGCCGTGATCCTCGCCGGTCTCGACGTCGAAGAGCGGCGGGCGGCCACGCTCGCGAAGCCGCCCGCCGACGAATCGGATCGTTGACGTTGGGGAAGCGTGCCTATTCCACGTGTCAACATCGTTATCGCGCCGGCCGGGCCGATTCGAATCATGCCGCGCCGGCGCGCGCCGTTCCACGTCACAACCGCGACGCCGGGCGCGGTCGATCGCGCAGGTATCCGGGCACGAGAGCGGCGATGAACATCGCCAAGCCGACGAGGACGTTGTTCCACACCGTCGCTCGGCTCATCGTGGGCAGCGCCCACACCGAGATGAACAGCCACGCGCCGAGCACCGCATTCAGATAACGCACCTCCGGCACGCGCATCGCGATGAGCGCGAAGGCGGTCGCGAGCACGCCGACGATCCACGTATTGGTCATCTGTTCGGACGTATGCGGCCAGAGAAACGCCGAAATGAAGAGCCAGATACCGAGGATGACGTTGATGACGCGTGGCGACGCGTAAGTGTCTTGCGCCATGGGTTCCTCCCCTGCGACGTCGTTACGTCGCGACGGATCGATGGTGAAGCCGAGGATCCCCGTCAATGGGTGGTGATCGCGGAAACGTGGCGCCCGGCCGCGCTCTCTCTGCTGCTCCGCCGCCCGCCGGACCGAACCATGAATGGCCCGTGAATCCTCGTCGATTCACACACCGAGCCGCCGAGCGTTCTCCACGCGCCGAGCCTCAGCGGCACCATCCACGACACTGCTCCTTCCGGTCCGAGCCGCTCGATCGCACAGCCGGCCATGGGCTGTTGGTCTCGCTCGCTTCCGCGGCGCCCGTGCCGCCTCGTCGTGCTCGCGAACGGCGGTGAATCGCTCGATGGCTCATCCATCGAGGCTCCGGCCGCGCCTCTCCGAGCGGCCCGAGATCGGGAGTCGTGGCGGTGGCAGACGAGGTGTCGACGAAAGCCGGCTCGAGACCGGAAAACCCATGAGCGGTTGTCCGGTGCCCGACAAGGCTTCTCCACTGTCCGGCGACAACCATTCTGAGGTGCGCGGCGCGCGGCGATCGTGTCCGCGCGCCCGCTTCAGGGACGATATCGTCCCTCAGCCCTGGGTCGCGGTCTCGGGGCCCTTCGACTCGTAGACTTGGCGGCGCGTCTTGCGGGCCGATACGGCCTCGCGCGCCAGCGCGTCCGCGCGCTCGTTGAGCAGCACGCCGGCGTGGCCGGGCACGTAGGAGAGCCGCGTTTGCGGGCGGCCGGCGAGCGCGCTGCGCAGGTCGGCCACGAGCTCCTGATTGGCTTTGGCCTTCCACCCCTTCTGCACCACGCCGATGGTGTATTGGCTGTCGGTGTAGATCATCACCGCGCGGGCGGCGTCGATCTCGTCGAGCGCGCGCAGCACCGCGGTCAGCTCGGCGATGTTGTTCGTCCCGACCCCGAGGTACTCGCTGATCTCCACGCGCCGCGGCCCGTCGATCACCACCACGCCGAGCCCCGCAGGCCCTGGATTTCCCGAGCAGGCGCCGTCCGCATAGACGATCACGGTGCCCGGCGCGACGGGGCCGGGCGTGCCCGCGGGCGCGCCGCTCTTGGCGCCGCCGGCCTTGGCCGGGCCCGATTTGCTGCTCGCGTCCGGCTTGGCCACGGCTTCGGCCGCGCTGCACGTCTCGTCGGGGAGGGGCGTCGGATCGGCGATCTCGAGGTTGTCGGCGCGCGCCTGGTACATGCGCCCGTCGTTCGGCTTGTACCGAATCTCGACGCGCCCGTTGTCGGCGACGAGCGCGCCTTTTTCGTCGGCGCGCGCATAGATCTTCTGACCGCGGAGGATGGCTCGGACCCAGGGCACGGCGGGACCTTCGCACGATTCGGCCGCGCGCGCGACCTCCGCCGTCGGACCCGCGTCGCGATCGCCCGGGCGCCTTTGAACCGGGTTAGCATCGCCGCCATGACGAGTGGACGTATCAATCGCCGACGCACCGCGCTCGCAGCCCTCGCGCTCGCGCTCGGTGGGATGGCGCAGGGATTTGCTTGCGGCGGCAGCGGCACGGGGGGTGGCATGTCGACGTCGAGCGGCACGGGTGGCGCAGGCCACGGCGGCGCCGGCGACGGAGGCTCGGTCTTCGTGGGCAGCTCGAGCAGCGGCGGCACCATCGCGTGCACCACGCCCTGCGACGCCGCCACGCAGATCTGCTCGCACGGCGTGTGCGTGCCGCTCTCGCCCTGCAAGAGCGACAACGATTGTCAGAACGACACCAAATGCGATCCCACGGTCGGCTGCGTCCCGTGGGATTCGCAGACGCCCGCGCACGATCCGGGCTGCATCAGCACGAGCACGCCGGGCGTCCTCCAGCCCAAGGTGCGCTGCGAGTTCAGCGTCGCGCCCGCGGGCGATCCGTTCCCGGGCCACGTCGACGTGCAGGGCACGCCCATCGTCGTCAACTTCAACAAGCCCGCGAGCTCCGGCCCGCCCAGCATCGCCGCGTCGTTCACGGCCACGGTGGCGGCCAACTACACCGAAGATCTCGGGGTCATCCGCGTCCTCCGCGGCACCGATTGCAGCGTCGAGGCCAACCTCGGCGGCACCGACGTGGACGGCGACAGCGTCGTGGATTGGACGGTCTCCTCCGCATCGCTCGCGGCGGCCGATCTCGACGGCGACGGCTCCGCGGAGATCGTGGCCTACGGCGCCGACGGCTCCACGCTCGCGTTCACGCGCAAGAATGGAACGTGGGCTCTTCTCTGGAAGGCGCCTTTCCCGGCGGGCGCACCGTGGGCGCCGTGCGACACGGTGAACCATCGCTGTCAGGCAGGTTGGGCGGGAGCCTCGATTTACGATCTCGACGACGACGGGAAGCCCGAGATCATCCGCGAAGGCGTCGTCTTCGGCGCCGACGGCGTGCTGCGCTCGCTCCAGCCGGCGACGTACGTCAGCTATTCGTCCGGCCTCTTCGCGGTGGCGGCCAACCTCGATCAGGATCCGGGGATCGAATTCACCAACGGCCAATACATCTGGGAATGGCAGAACGGCGCCTGGGTGCAGGAGACCGGCTTCCCGGGAGCGAACGCGTCGGCGCCGGGGCACGTGGCCATCGCCGACTTCGGTGCTTATGGCGCCGGGGTCCCCGCGAAGAACCCGGAGATCGTCGTCGTTCGCGGCAACAACGTGATGGTCTATGCGATCGACGGCTCGTTCGCGCAGCCGCCCGTGGCCGTGCCTGGCAAGGGCGGCGGCGGGCCGCCCACCGTCTCCGATTTCGACGGTGATGGGCTGCCCGAGATCGCCGTGGCCGGACAGGCCTTCTATACGGTTTACGACATCGATTGTGGCCCCAACCCGCGGCCGGGCGGCGTGTGCAGCGCCGGTCCCTGTGATTTCGCCGGCGGCGCCTGCCCGGCGCAGGGCTACATCGCGTGGTCGCGCGCGACGCAGGATCTCTCGTCGAACGTCACCGGATCGAGCGTCTTCGACTTCGAGGCCGACGGCAACAGCGAGGTCGTCTACGGCGACGAGTGCTTCACCCGCGTGTACGACGGCAAGTCGGGTGAGGTCGTGTTCAGCCAATATCGATCGTCATGCACCTGGTACGAAAACCCCGTGGTCGCCGACGTCGACGGCAACTTCCGCGCGGATCTGGTGTCGCCCTCCAACAAGGCTTGTGCGCCCGCGGGGCAGGACGCGATTGCCTGCCAGATGCTCGACGAGAACGGCGTCGACAAGCTCTTCGCCGGCCTGCGCTGCAAAGCATCCTCCGACTGCGCGTCGGGCGTCTGCGACAGCGGGTTGTGCCGTTGCACGAGCACGGCCCAGTGCTGCGCATCCAACGATGACGCGAAGTGCGTCGAAGAAGGATACGTGTGCGCGCCGCCGCCCGCGGGCACGGCGGGCACGGGCAACACCTGCCGCGCGGGCCACCCGCACGGCGTGTCGGGCATTCGGGTCTACTCGGACGCCAACGACAAGTGGGTGCGCTCGCGGACCATTTGGAACCAGCACCCGTATGCGGTCACGCACGTCAACGAGGACGGCACCGTCCCGAAGACGAGCACGTGGGCGAACAACTGGGATGATCCCAAGCTGAACAACTTCCGGCAGAACGTGCCCGGCAACGTCAATGGTCTGGCCACCGGCGATGCGACGGCGGGGCCGTCGGATCAATTCGCCTGCTCGCCTTCGGGCGCGGGCCTCTCGGCGCCGATCTGCAACCGCGGCTCCGATCCCATCGGCGGGGGCTTGAGCGTCGGCTTCTACGTCGGTGGCAACAAGGTCTGCGGCGCCAAGACCACGATGGCGCTTCAGCCCGACGCATGCGAGGTCGTGGGCTGCACGTGGGCGACGCCGCCGACCATGGCCGGGCAAGCCATCGACGTCGACGTCGTCGCCAACGACGACGGCGCCTACCAGGAGTGCAAGCCGAACAACGGGCATGGCACGATTCACGCGGTCTTCTGCAAGCCCGCGGGCTGATGCTCGCCGCCTGACACGATGCCTCCGGAGCGCGCCGCGGGCCTGCTCCGGAGGCGTGGATTCGCATCCTTCCACATGCATGCATGGGCGGCCCGCCTCGCGCGGGCCGGGCGCCGCGAGGCACCCGGAGAAGCGGGGAGTGGCGCTCCGCCGGCGCCCGTTGTACACGCCCGCGCGTGAGCGGATCACGTTCGATCTACGCGCCGGGCCTCTTCGCCGGCAAGGTGGCCGTCATCACCGGCGGCGGCAGCGGCATCGGCCTCGCGACGGCGCGGGAGATGGCCTACCTCGGGGCCAAGGTCGCCATCTGCGGCCGCAAGCCCGAGAAAATCGAGGCCGCCTGCGGCGTGCTGCGGGCCGACGGCATCGCCGCGGACGACATCCTCGGCGGCACGTGCGACATCCGCGAGCCCGATCAGGTGACCGCGTTCGTGTCGAGCGTGCTCGATCGCTTCGGGCGCGTCGACGTCCTGGTCAACAACGCGGGCGGCCAGTTCCCCAGCGCGGCGGAGCACCTCTCCACGCGCGGCTGGGACGCGGTGATCCGCAACAACTTGAACGGCACCTTCTACATGACCCGCGAGGTCGCGACGCGGTCGATGATCCCGCGGAAGCGCGGCCGCATCGTGATGGTCACGGCCATGGTCGTGCGCGGCTTCCCGGGCATGGCGCACACGGGCGCGGCGCGCGCCGGCGTGGAGAACCTCACCCGCTCGCTCGCGGTCGAGTGGGCGCAGCACGACATCCGCGTGAACTGCGTGGCCCCTGGCAACAACATCCGATCGAGCGGCACCGCCCAGTACGGCGACGAGGCCCTCGAGCTCGCGCGCCGGGCCACGCCGCTCAAGCGCCTCGGCACGCCGGAGGAGGTGGCGCGCGTGATCCTCTTCCTCGCCAGCGATCAAAACGACTTCGTCACCGGCGCCGTTTACGGCGTCGACGGTGGCATGCCGCTCTGGGGCGACATCTGGATGATCCCGGAGCCGGAGGCCAAGTAAGAGCTTCGGTGGTGGGGTGATGAGCAATCCGATCGGCAACGGGCAATCGGCGGGCGGCTCCGTGCCGCCGAGCGCGACGCAGCCTGCGCCTCCGAGCACCGTCGACGCGGCCTACGTCACGCCGCCGCCGCCGAGCGTGCGGCGACCGTGGTGGGCGCCGCTGCGTCCCTATTGGGACATCGTCGTCCTCTGGGGCCGCGCCACGTTCCTCGAGCGCGATCCCACGTTCTGGGCGGCGCTCTGCTTCTTCGGGCTGCTCTCGGTCATCCTTTATTCGCGCTGGGTCACCACCAACTTCATCTTCGACGAGCAGGAGGCCCTGCTCGCCAATCCCTACGTCAACGCCAGCGCCAACCTTCGTTTCGTCGACGCGATTCATCGCGATTTCTGGGGCCTGCTCCCCGATCGCAGCATCGGATCGTACCGGCCGATTCCCAATTTCCTCTGGCGCGCCGTCTGGCAGCTCTCCAAGAGCCGTGATGGAGTCTTTCGCCAGGCGTTCATTCATCACATCGAGAACGTCTTTCTCCATGGTGTGAACGCGGCGCTCATGACCGTCGTCACGTTCGCGTGGACGAAGCGGCGCGGCCTCGCCTGGATCGCGGGCCTCATCTTCGTGGTCTCGGCGCTCCTCACGGAGGCGGTGAGCGGCATCGTCGGCATCGCCGACGTGCTCGGCGGCATGGGCGCGCTCCTCGCGTTGTGGGCGCTCTCCGCGCCCGCGTGGGCCATGCCGTTCGCGGTGTTCACGGCCATCTCGTTCGGCCTTTTCAGCAAGGAGAGCGCCGTCGTCTGCGTGCCGCTCGTGCCCTTCGCCGCGCTCCTCCTCGCGCCGCTCACGCACCCGACGCGCCCGGCCCGCTTCGCCCGCGCGGCCCTCGCCTTCGTGGCCACGGCCGCAGCGTTCTATCTCTACGTCGAGCTGCGCAAGAAGTGGTTCCCTTCGCCGCTCCCCAAAGACCTCTCCGAGGCGCTGCCCGAAGGGGCTTCGTGGGCGCAGCGCACGGCGCGCGATTTCCTCGTGTGGTTCCATCAGGCGCCGCTCCCGAAGGATCCGCTCAACAACCCTCTCGCCAAGGCGGACAGCCTCCATCGTATCGCGGGTGCGTTGCGCGTGTATTGGCGCGGCCTCTTGCAAGTGATCTTCCCCTATCCGCTCTCGGGGATTACTCGTTTCCGCAGGAGCCCATCCCCGATCGGCTGGTGTTCCCGCAGAGCGTCGCCGGTGCTCTCGCGATGATCGTCCCGCCTGGGCTCTCCGCCGGCTTCTGGGTGGTGGCTTCTTTGCGCGAGCGTCGCGCGCGCCTCGCCGCGGTGGACGCGGGCGGCGGCGCGCGCGGTGATCTCGTCGGTGCCGCGCTCGTCGCGCTCGGCTTCGCGGTCCTCGGCATCGTTCCGGCGCTCGTGCTGCGCGGTCTCGTGCACGGCTTGCCGGCCGACGAAGCGCTCCCGCCCGGCGATGTGCGCACGCTGCTCATCCTCGTGCCGCCCATGCTCACTGCGCTGCTCTGGGCCGGCGCCGCAGGCCGCGCCTGGCAGCGCTCGCTGCGGCCCGGCGCCGATCGCGGCAGCCTCGGCCTGCGCCTCGCGGGGCTCGGCACCGTCCTCCTCGGGCTCGGCATCGTCGCCTTCGAGATGCTCGTGCTGCGCCCGCGCGACATCGTGCCCGTCTATCGGACCATCCCGCTTTGGGTCGTCTCGATTCCGCTCCTCCTCGTCGGCTTCGGTCTGCTCGTGGAGGGCGCGCCGCGCCTCGCCGATCCCTTCTTCCCCAACACCGCGGCGAAGCGCGCGCTCGGCCTCACGGGCCTTTCGCTCGTCGCGCTCGGGGTCACGTGGGTGGTGGTCAGTTACTTCCCCCACTCCAACATTCCCGTCGTCCTTCCCACGGTGCGCGCCGAGCGCTTCTGGTACTTCCCCGTGATCGGATCGACGCTCGTGCTCGCGGTCGCCTTCGCCGCGCTCCACGAGATGGAGGTGCGTCGCCGCGCGGCCCGCATCGTCCCGGCGATCTTCGGTGTCTTCATCCTCTTCCAAGCCGTCTCGGCGTACCGCCACGCCATGGACTATCGCTCCGACGTCGACTTCTGGCGGGCCACCAAGGACGCCGTCCCGCGGAGCGCCAAAGCACATCTCAATTACTCGGTGATGAAGGGCGCGCGCGGCGATCTCCAAACGCGCCTCGACGAGAGCAAGATCGCCATGGAGCTCGCCCCCGACTGGGCCATGGCGCACATCTACACCGGCGACACCCTCTGCCGCATGCACCGCGCGCCCGAGGCTTGGGAGCACTACGCGACGGGCTTCCACAAGGGCCCCGACGATCTCAGCCTCATCGCGCTGGCGCTCCAATGCCTCTACGACGAAAAGCAGCTCCTCGATCACGAGGACGAGCTGCGCAGCATCGCGGCCGCGCACGAGGGCTCGTGGATTGCCTATCTCGCGATCGACACCTTGAACAACCACGAAAAGAACAAAGGCGTCGATCCGAAATACCGGCCCCGCGGGTACAACGACGGTCCCAAGGAATGAGCGCAGCCTCGCGGGCGCGCCCTCAATCCTTGCTCGACCACGTCCCTTCGCGCGCCAGCGCCGCTTCGAAGGGCGCGGCGTCGGTGTAGATCCGGATCATCTCGCCCGTGCGCGAGAGGTGCTTCGCGATCGACACGATGAGGTGCACGATCTTCGACGTCGCCAGGATGCCCACCAAGCGCAGGTTCTTGCGGTTGTTCGCGAACCACGCCGTCCAATCCTCGCTCACGCGGGTCGCGGCGCCGCGCGCCGCGCGGGTGTCGACGTAGAGCGAGAGCGGCGTCTGGCGCGCGATCTCGGCGTCGATCTCGGCGAGCGGCGCCATCCCCAGCTCGCCCTCGTCATCCCCGGTGATGGTCACGAGGAGCACGCCCGGGCGGACGCGTCGATACGCGAACGCGCAACGCGCGCCGCGCAGAACGATGGACCCGTCCGGTTGGATCTCGCGGTGGTGCACGCACCGCAAAATAGCCCGGGAAAAGCTGCGGATCCAGCGATCGCCGCTCCACGCGGCACCGGGTGATCCTCAGCCCGTGGCGGCGGCGTCGGTCGCCGGAGCGTCCTTCTCCTCTTTCCCGATCCACCCGCGCGCGATCCAGATCCCCGTCGGGCCCACCATCGTCGAGATCCCGATCAGCGCCCACATGATCGCCGGCTGATGCGGGCCGCCCTCCGGGACGTAGTGCGCGAGCAGGTATCCCGACGTCGGGCCCACCAGGAACTTCGCCAGGAAATAAGGCAGCACGGCGAGGCTCACATACGTGGCCTCGCGGCCGCGCGGCGCGATGGCCACGTTGTATTCGTAGAGGCGCGGCGACCACAGGGCCTCGCCGATCGTCAGCGTCACGATCATCGCGATCTGGAAGGGCAGCGTCGATCCGAAGCAGAGCACGAACGGGCTCAGCGACGAGATGAAGGCGCCCACCACGAGCACCTCGAACGGCCGCCGCGTGCGCGTGATGATCGTGCCGATCGGCGCGAGCACCATGATGAGCATCGCGTTCACCGACGACACCATCCCCACGGGGAAGCTCTCGCCCTCCACCCGCGTGACGTACTTCGGCCAGGTGAAGTGCATGTGCTGGAACATCATCCGCACCAGGGAGATGAGCACGAGCAGGAACATGAAGCGCCAGAACACCCGATCGGCGAGCACGTCGCGGAGCGCCTCCAAGGGATTGACCTTCTTGGACTCGGGGGCCGCGTCGCCGTTCTCGGCGCGGCGATGCTCGAAATCGCGCCGCACGAAGAGCACGACCAGAATGGAGAGCAGGGCGGCGAGGAACCCGAAGCCCATGATCACCGCGTTCGCCGTCATCGCCCGCGGGCCCAGGATGGGCAGCGAAATCACGCGCTGGGTGAGCTTCTGCGTGCTCGGATCGAGGAAGGCTTTGCGCGTGAGATCGATGAGCGGCCCGCCGAACGCGCTCCCGAGGTTCAAGCTCACGTACCAAAACGAGAACGCGAACGCGCGCGTCCGCGGGGAGGCGATGCGCTGAATGGCCGTCTGCAAGACGGGCGTCGATGTGGCGTAGGCGAAGCCGAAGGCGAGGAGTGACACGATGGCGCTCGTCGCGTTCGGCGACAGCGACATCGCGAGCCGCGTGACGGCCGCGAGCCCGAAGGAGAAGAGGAGCATCCTCCGGACACCGACGCTGTCGATGATGGGACCAACGATGAAGACGAAGAGCGAGATGACGAGAGAGAACGTCGAGGCCCACCAACCGGCGTTCTGGTCGGACATCCCGAAGTCGCCCGAGAGCCAGAACGTGAGCGTCGACAAGAACGTCTCGAGCCCCACGTACTCGAAGACCGTCGCGAGGTAGATGAGCCACAGCTCGCGGGGGCATTGGGCGAGGGCGCGGAGATCCTCGACGAGCGTGGTCTTCTCGACGGGCGAGTCTTTGCCGGTCATCGGCGCACGGTAGCCGAATTCGACAGTGCGGCGGCACACGACCGTGCGCTGCCCCCGTGCGCCCGATTCCCCCCGGCGCGGGAACCCGATAGAACATTCTCATGGGCCGCACCTCGCTTCATCTCTTTCCCATCCTCGCCATCCCCGTCGTCGCCGCCATGGCCGCGCCCGCATGCTCGTCGAGCAACGAGCAGCCGACGACGGCGAGCACGTCATCGAGCAGCGGCAGCGGTGGTGGCACCGGCGGCACCGGCACGGGCGGATCGGGCGGCGGCGGCCCCGATCCCACGCTGGCCTGCCAGGCCTTGAGCCTCCCTTCGCGCCCGTTCGCGACCGGCCCTTATGGCACCCATCGCGGCGAGCTCGCCGACGACTTCACCATCGATCTCGCCGACGGCACCTCGTTCCACTTCAAACAGCGCTTCTCCGGCTGCGACACCTATCAATTCATCCCCGACGTCATCCCGGTGTCCGACGCCGATACCACCTCCATCTGGGAGAAAGAGAACGACCTCCGGACGCTTTTGACGAAGTCGCCCAAGAACGTTCATTACTTCTTCGTCTCGCGCACGAAGGATGCGGCCGCGGCCACGGCCAACATCCAAGCCATGCAAGCGCGCGTGACGAAGGTGGTGGGGAGCCTCGCCGCGGCGGACAATGCCCAATGGAAAGACCGTGTGCACGTGATCGCCAAACCGGCCACCGAGCTCGGCGGTTGGCTCACCACCACGCTCGGCTCCATCGGCCGCATCGGGTTCGGCATCGATCGCCGTCAGACGATCCGCGGGGCCGGCTCTTTGGCCGACGTCGCCCGGGTCGACAACAGCATCATGACTTGGCCGTTCAAATCGAACCTCGCCTATGCGGCCAACGAGCCTCTTTATCAGAACGCCCAGAACGACGTCCTCGACCGGCTCGACACCGATGGTGCGACCGTGGTCGATCTGTGGAAGGGCGAGACGCTGGAGGAGTACGCCGACACCAAGGTCACGCTCCCGGCCGCCGCCGCGATGGCCGGCTTCGATACCCTGGAGATCGAGGTCACGCAGCAGTGCCCGAACCCGGAGGACGTCGAGCTCGGCAACTGCGGCGCGTGGGATTACATCGCTTCGTTCCTCCTCGCCGACGATCTCGATCACCAAGTCGAATTGGCCCGCTTCATCACCTCTTATCACCGCGAGACGCATTGGGTGGTCGACGCTTCGGACATGCTCCCCATCCTGGCTTCCGGCGGCGAGCACACGTTCCGTTGGTCCTTCGCCCCCGAGTGGAACAAGCAGCCCACGGCCACCAAGCTGTCACTCCGCTTCTCCAACCAAAAGAAGGGCATGCGCCCCACGACCTCGACGTTCCTCTTCGCCGGCGGCGATTTCGGGTCGATGTACAACGCGAGCTACGCGCCCATCGACGTGCCCATCCCCGCCACGGCCAAGAAGGTCGAGCTCTTCACCATCATCACCGGCCACGGCGGCGCCACCAACAATTGCTCCGAGTTCTGCAATCACCAGCACGAATTCACCATCAACGAGAAGGCCTACAAACACGAGTTCCCCAACGCCGGCACCTCGAACAAGTGCGTGCCCAACGTCGACAAGGGCATGACCCCGAACCAAGCCGGCACCTGGTGGTACGGCCGCGGCGGCTGGTGCCCCGGCCAGCAAGTGGACCCGTGGGTGCAGGACGTGACGGCCGACGTGAAGCCCGGCGAGACCGCGACCATCTCCTATCGAGGCCTGTACAAGAACGCCGCGCCGCCGGACGGCTCGGGCAACATCGTGATGGTGTCGTATCTGGTGGTGCACGAGTAGGCGCAGGCGGGCTGAACCTTTCGGTGTCGCCACCCGAGCCGGCATCCATGCGGATGCCCGAGAGTCTAGCGGCTAGGGAACCAACAGCTTGGCCAGAAGGGCATTATTTTCGCCAACCGCGGTGATGGGACCAGCTCCGAGATCAATCGTGCCCTCTACGAAACCGGCGAGGTACACGGTTCCCGTCGTCGCACCCGCAACGTTGCTGCCGTATTGAGCGTTTGCGTCGCCGTAACGATGGCTCCACACATGAGAGCCGCCGGCGTCGAGCTTGGCGACGATCACGTCTCGGTCGCCAGCGCTCGTCAACGCGCCGCCGCCGAAGTCTACGGTCCCCGCGCACGAGCCGGCGAGAATGACATTCCCCGCCGGGTCCGTCGTGGCAATGGCAGTCTGATCCTGGGTGTCGCCGAATCGTTTGCTCCACATGTGGGTACCGGAAGGATCGAGCTTGGCAACGAAGATGTCCTGACCGCCCACGCCGGCGAGAGGCCCGCCCCCGAAATCGACCGTTCCGCCGAATGAGCCCGAGACAACGATGTTGCCTGTCACGTCCGTTGCCACGTGGATGAGAACGAGTGTCTTGGTGCTGAACCCCGTGAACGCACGGCTCCAGATGTGAGCACCTGACGGGCTGAGCTTCGCTAGAAAGACGTCCTTGCCGCTGCTCGTCAGTGGACCACCGCCGAAATCGATCGTTCCAGAGAAGACTCCGGCGACGAGCACATTGCCGGCCGAGTCGACGGCGACGCTGGACGCTGCTTGTTCGGCCGCAGCGTCGCCAAATCGAGCGCTCCACGAGTGGCTTCCCGACGCGTCGAACTTGGCGACGAAAACATCGCCCTTTCCACCTTGCTCGATGAGCGCTGGTGTGCCTAGAGCAAGCGAGCCGGAGAACTCCCCCACAACGATCGTGTCGCCTGCCGTGTCGATGTTGACGCCGGCGATGTTGGCGTACGACGTCGAGCTGTGAAACGCTTTGCTCCAGGAGTGGCTACCATCGGCGTTGAGCTTGACCACGAAGGTGTCGCCGAAAAATGGATCGCCTTGAGAGGTGAGCGGGCCGCCGCCGAAGTCGATGGTGTTGGTGAAATTGCCGGCGAAGGCCACGTCACCGATCGAATTGCCCGAGAGTGAAATGATGAACTGATCACCGGAGTTGCCGTAGCCTTTGCTCCATTGATGTTCCCCGCCGGGACCAAGCTTGGCGACGAAGAAATCATCGGAGCCCTTGCTCGCGATCGAACCACCGCCGAAATCGATCGTGCCGCTGAATGAGCCGGCGACCGCCACATTCCCCTGCGCGTCGACGGCGATGCCCATCGTCGATGCGTTGGAGTTTCCGTACAGATTGGCCCAAACGTAATTGTCGGCGCAGACCAAGTCCAAACACACGTCGCTGGCGCAGTCGGCCCCGGTGGCACAGTGCTTTCCCACTTGGCACGGCATGCAGGTGGCGCCGCAGTCCGTATCGGACTCGAGGCCATTCTGCACTTTGTCATCACACGCCGGTGCCAAGCACAGACCCGCGCTACAGACTTTGCTGGCGCAATCGGTTCCAAACCCGCACCCCTGCATCGCCGTACACTTCGTTGTGCACGAGCCGCCGCAATCGGTGTCGGTCTCGTCCCCGTTCTTCTTGCCGTCCGAGCAACTTGGCTCCGCCGGGCCGCCGCCTGTGCCTGCGTCGGTGTTGGGACACCTTGGATCCTGGGGACACTCGTAGAATTGGTCGAGCCCGAGAACCAGACCACACTGCAAGCTCATGCACGCGACTGTTGCCACCGCCAAGGTGGTGATCGCGCGCCTAAAACGAGCGATGTTGGAGGTGCGATCAGAGCGATGAGTCACCAGGGATCCTCCAGCTGGTCAGAACGGTCGCGGACCGTAACACGCTGCTGAGCACGCCCACCAGAACGGCGGACCGGCGATCGGCACGTTGGGCTTGATCGCCCTGAGGTGCGGGCGCTAGCCTCGCACCCATGCGGCGTCCCATGAGCCTGCTCGTCCCGGTCCTGCTCTTTGCCATTGCTGGCTCCGTTGCCGCGGTGGGCTGCGCCACGTATCGGCAAGACCTCGAGCGCGCCCGCGCGCATTACGATCACAACGAGTACGAGGCCGCGCTGGCGCTGTTCCGCGTCCTCGAGCCCGATGTCGACTCGTTCTCGACCGGCGAGCACGCGCAGTACGCGTACTCGCGCGGCATGACCGATTACCGCCTCGCTTCGCTGGCGAACGCGGGCACGGCGGTCGCCGACCCCAAGGTGTCCTACCGATCCAACGCGCGTTATTGGCTCGGCATCGCGCGCGCCATCGAGAAGGAGACGCCGGGCGGCCTCACGGTGGACGAGAAGCAGCGCCTCGACGACGCGCTCGTCGATCTCAACAAAGACGTTTACGGCGGCGGCGACAGCGCACCCGATGCCGACGCCGGCGCTCCGCCCGCGAAGGCCGCCGAGCCGGCCAAGCCCGCCGAGCCGGCCAAGAAGACCAAGTAGGGCTCTTCCCCGAAGTGAGCCAGGAAGCACACGCGAGCCCTGCGAGGAGCGCGCGCGAAGGGCTCCTGCATCGCGCGGCCGCGCGCCTCGGGCCTTACGTGCCCGCGCTCGCCGTCAGCGCCGTCCTCGGTGCGTACTGCATCCGCGGCATCCTTCACGCGGCCGGCGGCCCGGCTGCGCCGCTCGACGATGCCTTCATTCATCTCACGTTCGCGCGTCGCCTCGCGGAGGGACACTTCTTCTCGTACGTCCCCGGAGAGGGCTATTCGAGCGGCGCCACCAGCCTGATCTGGCCCATCCTCCTCGCGCCCTTTCATGCGCTCGGCCTGCGTGGAACAGGCCTGCTCTGGGCCTCGTGGCTCTTCGGTGGCCTCGCGCATGCCGCGCTCGCGGTCGAGGTCTTTCGTGTCACGCGCCGCCTCGCCGGCCGCGCGGCGGCGTGGGGCTCTGCGGCCATGAGCGCGCTCTTTCCCGCGTTCGCGTGGTTCGCGTGGAGCGGCATGGAGACCATGGCGCTCGCCTGGATCGTGCTGCGCGGCGCGCGCCTCGCCGCCGCCTACGCCGAGCCCGAAGAAGGGACGGATCCGCCCTCGATTCGCGCGCTGCTCGCCGCTGCCATCCTGGCCCCGTTGATTCGGCCCGAGGGCGCGCTCGTCTCGCTCCTCGTCGCCGTGGCCCTCGCTTTGCGGCCGCCCGAGGGCGCGCGCGCGCGTCGCTTCCTCGCGCTCGCGCCGCTCGTGGGGCCGCTCATCGTTCCACTCGTCAACCTCGTCGGCGCGGGCCACGCGGGCTCGGCGACGGCGCAGGTGAAGTGGGCCATCGGCAACCCGTACTACAGCGCGGCCACCGTCGTCGCGCTCACGGCCTACAACGCGCGCGTGCTCGTCACGAGCCTCCTGAACGGCGGCGAGTGGACGTGGATCTTCCTCCCCGAGCACGCGAGCATTCCGCTTCTGCTCGGCGCGATCGCGCTCCCCATCGCGGGCGCGCGCCGCAAGCTCCCGCTTCATGCGCTCTTCGTCGGCCTCGTCGCCCTCGGCGCGCTGGCCCCGTGCACGTACCTGAGCTTCCTCTGGAACCGCATCCGTTACGTGTGGCCGTTCGCGGGCGCGCTCTTCGTGCTCGTCGGTTGTCTCGCGCGCGAGATCGGTGACCTCCTGCGCCGCCTCTCGCCGCGGCTCGGCTTCGTCACGCCGCTCATCGCGGGCGCGTGCGCGGGCTGTCTCGCCATGCGGCTCCCGGTGGCGGTGCGCGATCTCGCGCAATCGGCGAGCGCCATCGACAAGCAGCAAGTCACCCTCGGTCGCTGGGCCAAAGCCAACCTCCCCGCGGATGCGCGCGTCGGCGTCAACGACACCGGCGCCATCGCCTACTTGAGCGAGCGCCGCACCTTCGACGTCGTCGGCCTCACCACCGAAGGCGAAGCACGCCATTGGGTCGCCGGCGCCGGCTCGCGCTTCGAGCACTACGAGAAGTCCCCGCGCGATCGTCTGCCCACGCACTTCATCGTCTACCCGCAGTGGATGGCCTGCCCACCCGTCCTCGGCCGCGTGCTCACCGAGGCCACCGTCATCGAGCAATCGATCCTCGGCGGTCCCACGATGGTCGCCTACGAAGCGCGCTGGGATCTGCTCGGCTCCGGCGCCTCGCCCGCGCATCCGCCCGAAGGGCTCGTGCTCGCCGACGAGGTGGACGTCTCCGACGTCGAGTCGGAGACGGCACATTCGTTTGAGCTCAAACAATCTTGGGACGTCGATAACCACGTCCGCATGGCCCTCCTCGGCGGCCGCCTCGTGGCCGACGGCGGTCGCGTGAACCGCGCTCGGGACGCGTTCCGCGTCGCGTGGCCGGCCGGCAAACCCGCGACCCTCGTGATGCGCGTGGACGCCGAGTGGCCGATGGATCTCGCCGTGGAAGCCTCGGGCCGCGCCCTCGGAGCCATCACGCTCCCCGGCGACGGAACGTTCGCCGATCACTCCCTCGCGCTCCCCGCGGACCTCGGCGGCAAGCCCATCGAGCTCACCATCACCGCCCGCGGGCAGGCCGCGGCCGGCGAACCCGCGCACTTCGGCTCCTTCCACTACTGGGTGTACAGCGCCCCCTGATCAAGCGCTGATGCGCAGCGGCCGCATCATCTCCACGACATCGCTCATCGCCTCTTCCCTCCGCTCGCGCGTGGCCTCGCTCGACCACACCACCTCTCCGGCCCCGAGCGTGAAATCGAAGTCCATGTAGAACGCCGCCGCCGCCGAGGCCGTGATCATGGATGTGCCCGACCTCTCCGTGACCTCACCGCGCAGGCCGAGCGCGTCCGCGAGACCGCTGTCCCGATGCACCGACACACGTGAGCCTCTCGGCAACAGCGCCGTCTCCCGCGGCTTCCCCCGGCGGGCGCAGGTCGCCTCGACGATGGCCTGATAGCAGGCGCGCCCGGGCTCTTGGGCATCGCGATATTGCTTGAGGAAAACCATGTTCACGACACCCGATCGCAGCGTCCGCCCGATCGCGCGGAGCACCTCGATTTGCCCCGTTCGATCGAGCCCGGAGCGCCTCAACCATTCTCCGCGCACCCCCGCCGCCAGCGTCTCCAGCAGAGAGGTTTGCGGCGCGTTCTCCTCTTGCTCATCGGACCTCTGCCGCGGCATCTGCGCCTCGACCAGCGTCACCTCGCGCCAAGGCTCGCCTCGGTGGCCCGCTCGTCCCAGCGGTGGAATCAGCGTGCGCACGCGCAGCGTGCCATCGTGATCGGGATCCACCGGGAAATCCAGGTGCGCGAGGCCCTTGGGGAAACCCAACACCTCCCGTCCGCCGTACACGGCGGCGCCCAAATCCACCCAGAGGAAAGGCATGTACACGGCAATCCCATCCACGCGCAGGCGCCCCCGATCGCGGGTGCAGGAGGCCACCGGGATCATGAAGCCGAAATCGCGCTCGGGGACGTGACCGGGCACGTCGGCGGACGAGAGCGCCCGCGTATCCTGTGCATAGAAGAGCGTGAAAGGCCCGAGCGGCAGATAGACCTTCTCGTCACCGAGGTTGAGGTGGCGATCGACGAGGTCGCGAAGCCGCGCCGGATCCGCCGGCAACACCGCCGTGTACATGGCCACGTCGCTCGCCTGGTACGGCGGCGCCGTGCTCTCGTTGAAGCCGCGTTCGACATAGGCCCTCGGCGCCTTCGGCTTGCGACCCTCACGCGCGCTCAGCCAATCGTCGTGGATCGTGAGCTCCACGCCCAGCGCGCGGGCGGCCTGCATCCCCGACATGGTGGCGCCCTCCACGCACCCCAGGTTCATCGGGTTCATCACCCAATCACCGCAGAGGGTGAGGTTGTCGTAGCCCGAATCCTCGGCGCCCAAGCGATCACGGGTGCTCCCGCGGACCGAGAGCACATATCGATCGGAGGGATGGTGCATGGCGCTCACGTGCTGCCACGCCAAACGCTCTTCTCCCGAGCTGCCGTCTTCCCCCCAGAGCGTCTCGAGATCGAGCGCGGTCCCCTTCGAGATGGCGGGCCAAAGATGAGAGGCCGAGTCACGGAGAAACCCCGCCGCGAGCCCCGCGATCCGCCGATGTTGCCGCTCCCCGTAGCCGCGCGCCTCTTCCCGCGTGCGCGGCGTGGGCCCGTCGTCGGGCATGGCGGCCGTGAGATAAGCGCAGCTCCCCGGCCGCGCGCCCGCGGGGAACGACTCGCGCCGAAGGAGATGGCTCATGTCGCACCACGTATCGAGTGGATCGGCATACGGAATCATCACCGGCGGGGGCAGGGGAAATCCGGTCTCGCGGAGATCCGGTTTCATCCAGAGCTGCACCGACGCCGTCTGGGTGGTTTGGATGGATCGCACCATGGCGGCGAAGCGCGGATTGCCCTCGTCCTCCATCAGCTCTCCGCACACCGCGGGCACGGCCCCGAGCCCGATGCCGAGGATCACCCGATCGAAATCGCGCCCCGCCCGCAGCGTGATCGGGCCGCCGCGATCGGCCCAACGGGTCCCGAAGTCCTCCAAGCTCTCGCCGCTCGAACGGAGCTCGTCGCCGCCTTCGAGCTGATCGTAGAGAGGCTCGCTCGGCCAAGAAGGGAGCCCCTCGACATCCACGAGAGGATGGTATTCGCCCGATCGAGGCACGATTTGCTGCCCCATCTCGATGGCCTCGACGCGCGTTCGTCCGGCCGAGAGGCGGAGTCGATCGAGCCGGTGGAAGAAGCGGAAACGCACGCCCCGCGCGCGGAGGACTTGATAGAGCGGCGCGAACACCACGTCTCCCATGCCCGCTTGCATCTTGTAGAAGATCGACCCTCGATAGGTGAACAGCATGCGCAGCGTCCAATGGAGCGCCGTGCCCGCGCCGATCTCCCGGCCCGCGCTGTAGGCGCCCGCGTAAACACCGCACACCGAGGCCGCGTTGGCCGCGTCCTCCGAAGCGCCGTGCCGCCGCAGCCAGGCGCGGAAGTCCTCGTGATCCAGCGCGAGCCAATCGACGTTCGCGCGATCGACGAGGCCCTCGGCGATCATCCCGCGAATCATGGTGAGGGTGACGTCGGCCGCGGTCCACGCCATGCGCAGATCGGGGCTGTCCTCGAGCAGCGGGGCCGCGAGGGCGCGCACGCGGCTCGAACAGGCGATGAGGCGATCGAGGATCGTATCCTTGAGCGCCCGCGCGCGTCCTTCGTCGCGCCGCGCGAGCAGACTCCCCATCTCCTCGGCCAGCGCCGCGGCGGTCTTCCGCAGCAGGCGAATCACCAAGAGATCGCGCTCGGCCCCGCGGGGGAGCGCGTCCCAAGCCTCCTCGGAGAGCCCGAGATCGGCATGGTCCCGCGTGCCCTCGCGCAAAGCGATCTGCTCGTCGTAGAGCTCCACCAGATACCGCATCATGCGCGGCACGAGCTCCGCCGGCGTGGGCAAGGGAGCGCGCGTGCCGGGGACACCTTCGTTGCGCGGGAAGAGCAGGGGTTGGTGCTGCCAGCGGCCGCGGATACGATCTTCGAAGACCACCAGGGAATGAGGCTTGAACGCCTCCTCCACGGTCGCGAGCGGCGCGTCCGCGGGGCGGCCGAGCTCGGTGTAGCAGCGACGCATCAGGTGAAAGGCATTCTCGTAGAAGCCATAAAAGAGGTGGAGCCCGTGCTCCTCGATGCGATTGTGCTTTTCGCGGTTCCGCCCGCTGGCGCCCTTGCCGCCGAGCCGATGGCCCATCTGGTAAATGGTAATCGATCGGCGCCGCTTCCATTGAGGCTCGCTCGTGAGCTCGAACGCGGCCGTGAGCGCCGCAATGCCGCCGCCGAGAATGACGATCCGCTCTTGCATGATGATCACCGTGAAGTTCCTGGGCCGCCGCGCGGCGCCGGTGGGCCCGAGCGCTTCGCAATGAATGGGCCGCGGTGATTCCCGGGGGACGCGCCGCGCGCGCGGCAAAGCGTCGAGCAACAGTTGCGCAACTCGCGCGAAGGCGGCGCAGCTCAGTCCGCGTACGCAGGGAGCCCGAGCAACGAAGGCGGGCGAAGCGTATCCGCCGGCCGGCGACGTGGAGGTCTACTGGGATAGGCTCTCAAGCAGGGAGGGCGTGAATCACCTGATCGATGACCATTCTGATCTTGGGGATGTCCGCCAGCGCCGCGGGGACGCTGATGCGAATGGGCCGCTCCTGACCGACGACGTCGGGCAGCACCGGGACGAGCGCCTCCGAGCCGAGCCCCGGATCGGGCAGCACCGCGTCGGGCACGAGGCCGATGCCCAAACCGGCCAGGCAGCATGAGCGGATGAAATGGATGTCGGTGGCGATCAGCACCGGATCGACCTGGAACGAGGTGCCTTTGAGCGTCCGCCACACCTTCGCGTCCTCGCCGGGCGCTTGCCAGGCGAAGAGTTCGTGATCCTTGAGATCGGGAATCGATCGCGGCACGCCCCGCCGATCCAGATAGGACTGCGAGGCGACCAGCCATTCACGGACACGCAGGATGACCCGCGAGAGCCAAGGGCCCTCGGGGGCGTCCTCGCCGAAATGGACGGCGATGTCGACGTCCGTCAGGGCTTCGGAGAGTGGATCGTTGCTGAAGCGCAATTGGTAATGGAGCCGCGGGTGAGCGCTGCGCACGCCCGCGAACATCGGCGTGAGCAGGTGAGGCGGCAGCCCCACGGGCAGGACGACCCGGAGCGTGCCCGAAGGCTCGTGCCCCACCTCGCGAATGGATGCGAGCAGCGCGCTCGCCTCCTGAATCATCGTACGGCCCTTTTGGGCGAGGACGTTCCCCGCGTCGGTGGGCACCACGCCCTGCGGCGCGCTCGAAAGGAGAGGCACTCCGGCGCGCGCCTCCAGCGCGTCCACGTGCCGCCGCAGCGTCGTCCGCGACACGCCGAGCGCGCGGGCCGCGCCCAAGACCGAGCCATTTTCCACGACGGCGATGAACGCGCGCAGCTCTTCGAGGTCCATCGTTTACCCGATGTCCGAAATCGTATCAGGGGGTGACCGCCTTCGGCCATCGGCGCGCGCGTGGGCTTCGTACGATTGCGCCCTTGGCCGGTGGGGTCGGCCGCGGCGCGCGCCCCACCGCGCGAGGAGAGAACCCATGCATCCCGAGACATCGTCCCCGAAGGTCAGGACCTCGCGAAACGCGCCGAAGCGCAGCGCGCGCGCGGCGCTTGCGGTCGCCCTCTTGGCGGCGGCCGGCTGCGGTGACGAGACCACCGACAAGACCCCGCCGGCTTACGAAGATTCGCCCGAGCTCGCGCCCGACGCGGCCGGCGTGCGCACGTTGCGCTTCGGCGCGAGCGCCGTGGAGATCGACGGCAAACGCTATTGCCTCCGATCCTACAACGGCATGGTCAATGGGCCGACCATCCGCGTTCCCCGCGGCGCGAATCGCCGTGTCCGCATCGACCTCCACAACGATTTGAAGAAGAGCGATTATCGCGAAATCGCCAGCATGATGGGGCATGGGTCACACTCGTGCCACGACTTCAACCTCACGAACCTGCACGCTCATGGCGCCCACGTGCAGCCCAATGCGGCCACGCTCGACGCCGCGGATCCCTGCAAAGGCGCGGGCTGCGCCGCCGATCAGCGTTACCACGGCGACGACGTGCTCCACGAGGTCCCGCCCGGCGAGGTCGCCCAATATCGCTGGGACCTCGACGAGGATGGCCCGCACCACGAAGGCACGAATTGGTATCACCCCCACATCCACGGCTCCACCGCCATTCAGGTCATGAACGGCGCGGCCGGCGCGCTGATCGTCGAAGGCGATTTGGATGACGTCCCCGGCATTGCCAAGGCCAAGGAGCGCGTCATGGTGATGACCCAAGTGCCCATCACCGACGAGCGCACCGTGCCTCTTCAGGACGGTGAGGAATGCACCGAGGACAACCTCTCGGTCAACGATTTCCTGGCCGTGGAGAAGCTCCGGCCGACGCTCATCAATGGCAAGCTCCGGCCGCGCATCGTGACGCCGCCGGGCCAGGTGGAGCGCTGGCGCCTGGTCTACGCGGGCAGCCCCGACGAGATGGGCATGAAGCTCCACGTGGCCAAGGATCCGCTCTGCCAGAGCTTCGACAAGACCCCGATCGAGACCACCCAAATCGCGCGCGACGGCCTGACGCTCCCTCAATTCTACAAGAGCGACACGATCTGGGTCTCACCCGGTTATCGCGCCGACGTGATGGTGAAGATGCCGGCCGAGAAACAGACTCTGTGTCTCGTGTCGCGCCGCGTGACCGATCTCCTCGGCACCGTGATGGCCATCATCGACGTGGATCCGAGCGCCGGCGCGCCCACGGAAGTGAACATGCCCGCCGAGGCGGACGTGGCCGCGCTCGCGCCGCCCACGAAATGGACGAGCACCGTCGATGGCCAAACGACCGAGGTGAGCTGTGACACGGTGAAGACCGTGCACCAAAAGGTCGTGCTCCTCGTGCCCACGCCGGGGCTGTCGCCGCCGACCCTGAGCGGGGACGTCACGCTCATGTCCTGCGATCCCGCGGCGCACGACCACGGCGGCGACACCGACGACAAAGTCTGCATCTGCCCCGATCCCAACATCAGTTGCCGCCGCTTCGATCAAAGGCGGGCCCGCAATTACCGCAGTGATCGGGTGATGACGGTGGACACCTCGGAGCGCTGGCAGATTCGCGCCTTCGACGGGCACCCGTTCCACATCCACATCAATCCCTTCCTCGTCTGCCCGAACGACTCCAACAAGGAGCCGAATTTCCCCCACTGGCGCGACACCATGTGGGTGCAGGCGGAGGACGGGGCGCGCGACGTGCTCATGAATTTCCGCAAGTTCACCGGGCAGTTCGTGCTCCACTGCCACAAGCTGAACCACGAGGACGAGGGGATGATGGAGCGGGTCGAGATCTGCGACCCCAAGGATCAAGATTGCTTGTGCCAGGGGACGGACGGCAACGGCAACTGCATCTCTCAAGCAGATTGCCAATCCGATGATCTTCAATGCCAGTTCGCCAAGACGGCGACCGAAGCCTATCCGCTTCCGCCGGCGCCGAATCCGGCGCTGTGCGGGCCTTGAACGGGCTTCGCAGAGGGAAGAGGAGCGAGGGCGCAAAGACGCAAAACGACGAATCGTGTCTTGTGTCTTTGCGCTGCTCGATTCGTGAAGACGGCTTTACGAGCGGACGTGAATCAGCGGGGCCAGGCGGCGTGGATGTGGCCGGCGTGGCCGGGGGAGCCGGGGCCGAGGACTTCGGTGGCGCCGCCGGCGCGGGCGGCGTCCATGAGGCCGGTGCCGGGGTTGCGGGCGCTGATGGGCGTGCCGTCGATGGAAGTGACGTCCCAGCCGAGGCCGCTGTAGTGCCGGGAGTTGGCCGAGTGCGAGCCGCCGGCGAGCTCCGACACGGTGACGTCGTGGTCCTTCGCGTAATCGTTGAGCGTCGTGAGCGCGTCGCGGTTGAGGTTCGTCGTGCCGCCGGGCGCGTTCTCGTAGTTGCTGCGGTGCGCTTGGTTGCCCGCGGCGGCGTCGTCGATGTTCTGTTGCGCGTTGGCGTTGTCGCGCACGCCGGACACGTGGTTCTGCGCCAGGGTGATGCGCGAGTTCCGCTTCACCAAGGCCGCGAGCTGCTGCACGGTGGCGCGCACCGAGGCGCCGCCGATCTCGACGTTGTCCGAGCCCTCCGAGATCTGCCCGCCATGTGTGGTCTGATCGGTCTTGCGCGCGGCGGGCAGGCCGTTGATCTCCACCGTCGCCGATCCCATGAGGATCAGATCGTTCACGCCCGCGCCCGTGCAGCGCGTGCGATCGGTGACCCGCGCCTGCGGCTGCCCATTCGTGTCGACGTTGGGCGAGCCTTCGTTGATGGGGCCGCCCACGTGACGCGGTCCGGTTCTCGGGCAGGTATGGTTGTGGTCGACTCGTGCTGCGTCCGGCATCTTGATCCCATCCTGCGGGGGTGAATGCGCCCGATGCCCAGTTGCCCCGGGCATCGCGCCCCATGAGAGCACGCCGGCCGGCGCGCTTCCATCTCGTCGTGCACCGCTGCGAGGCATCGTCGAAATGGGCGCCGGCGGCGCGAGGGCCCGAGGGATTGGCGAGGAGCTCGTCTTGCCGCAGCGCGGGATCGACGCGGGGCAGGGCTTCATGGCGGAGATGCCATGAGAGGCGACAGGCTACTTTGGGGGCATGATGGGTCGAGGCTCCAAAGGGCTTTGGAGCCGAGGCGCGCTCACTGGAACGCAGCCGCGTAATCGCGCGCGAAGTCGGCGAAGGAGAGCGGTTTGCGGCCGAGGACCTTCTCCACGTCGCCCGCGATGATGTTGGAGCCGCCCGCGGCGATGCCCGTTTGGAACGTCACCATGTCTTCCGCGAGCCACGCGGGCAACCCGTGCCCGAGGATGGCGGCGCGCGTCTCCTCGAGGGGGACGTCGACGTAGCGCACGGGCTTGCCGATGGCAGCTCCGATGTGCTCGGCGGCTTCGGCGTGGGTGATGGACTCGGCGCCGGTGAGCACATACGTCTTCCCTTCGTGGCCCGGCTCGAGGAGCGCCTTCACGGCCACGGCGGCGATGTCGCGCGCATCGATGGGCGCGACGCGGCCGTCCTTCACCGAGCCGGTGAATTGCCCTTGGGCCTTGATCGCGTGCGCGAAGTTGAGGAAGTTCTGCGAGAACATCCCCGGCCGGAGGATGGTCCACGCGACGCCCGATTGCTTGAGCGCGGCTTCGCTCTCGGCGTGGCCGCGCGCGATGTTCACCTTGGAGTCCGCGTTCGCGCCCATGGAGGAGATCTTCACGATCTTCTTCACCGAGGCCCGGACCGCGGCCTCGATCACGGCCTTCTCCTGCTTCGGATTGGCATTGCTGAGGAGGAACACCGTATCGACGCCGGCGAGCGCGGCCGCCACCGAGGCGCTGTCGTCGAGGTCGCCTTTGACCACCTCGATGCCCTTCCATCCTTTGGCCTTGTCGGGGTTGCGCAGCAGCGCGCGTGCGGGGGCGCCGGCCTCGCCGAGCAACCGCACCACCTCGAGACCAATCTTCCCCGTCGCTCCGGTCACCAGAATCATGTGTCGTCTCCCGTTGGGTTCGCCATCAACGTAGGTGCTCGACGGAGGCGCGGTAGAGGGGAGAACCTGCAAGCACTGTGCAGCAGGGTGGACGATGGGTGGGGCAGGAGAGCGTCATTGGGGCTCGGATCGCCGCTCGCCGAAGGCTTCGATCGGCATCGATCGGACCGCGAACTCCACGAAGGCGCGCACCTTCTGCGGCACGAAGCGTTGCTTCGCATACACGATGTGGATGGGATCGGGATCGAAGCTCCACTCCGGGAGGACCGGGACGAGGAGGCCGCGACGGACATCGACGGCGGCCAATGCCATGGGCAGGAACGTGATGCCGAGCCCGCCGATGGCTTGATGGCGCACCGCCGAGATTCGATTGCTGGTGAAGCGGGCCGAGAGCGTGGCCCGAAAGCGTGTGCCGCGCTCGTTCACCAAAGACACCTCGCGCATCTTCGCGGTGCGCAGGATCTCGTGCTCGTGCAGCTCGCGCGGGTGGTGCGGCGCGGGACGGCGCGCGAGGTAGCTCGGGCTGGCGAACATCTTGCGGAGCGCGGTGCCGATGCGCCGGGCGACGAGGCGATCGTCGTCGATCTTGCCGAAGCGAATGGCGACGTCGATGTTCTCGGCGACGAGGTCGACCTGGTGCTCGCTGAGGTGGAGATCGACGCCGATCTCAGGGTACTTCGAGAGGAACTTGGTGACGAGATCGCCGATGGGGCCGGCGCCGGTGCCCGTCGTCGAGATGCGCAGCGTGCCGCGCGGCTCGCCCTGCTCGCGCTTCACGTCCTCCTCGACGGCGCGGAGCTCTGAGAGCACGCGTGTCGCCGTGTTGAAGTAGGCAAAGCCCGCTTCCGTGGGGCGGACGCTCCGCGTGGTCCGTTTGAGGAGGACCACGCCGAGCCTCTTTTCGAGCCGTGCGATGCGCAGGCTCACCGTCGATTTGGGCATTTCCAGGCGGCGGGCCGCCTCCGAAAAGCTGCCCGCCTCGACCACGCGCACGAAGACGTCGATACCATCGAGCTCCACGCCGAGACTCTAGCAGCCTGTTGCCTCGGAGCGCTCGCGACGAACATCAACAGGCTGCTGACGACCTCCTCGGTCGAGCTCAACCCGTCGATGCGCTGCGCCGGCTCAATCCTTCTTCACGCACCCGGAGGTGAATTTCCATCCATCGCGGCTCACGGTGAGCGTGCGGCTCCCGAGAGGCGTGCTCGAGGTGTCGAGCATTTGGATGAAGTAATTCCCGTTCTCGAGCGGGATCGAGATCTCTTTGCCGGGGAATACCATGCCGGAGGTGAACACCTTGTTGCCGTCACGGTTGATGACGAACTTGATGTTCTCGGGCCAGTCGCACTTGTCCGTGGTGTTGACGAGCGAGCCCGTGGAGCGGGCCGCCGGCGTGGCCGAGGGGGCGGCCGCGCCCTTCTTGGTCTGCGTGAAGCGAAGCACGGTTTGGTGCTTGGCCTTGATCTCGACCTTGCCTGTCCAGGTCTCGCCGTCGCTCATCACGATCTTCACGTTCACGTACGCGTCGGCGTCGGGGAGCGCGAAGATGGCGGGCGTCGCGTCGTCCTTCACCTCTTTGCCGATGGTGACGAAGACGTGCGCGCCTTGGGGCTCGGGGATCTTCAAGCTCGTTTTGGCCGAGGTCTCGAAGCTCTCCGATTTGGTGATTTCGGCGGCCGCGCGCGGGCCGACGACGGTGGATAACGCGAGGAAGGCGAGGCAGACGAAGTGCGGTGTGCGCATGGCGCGCGTACGGTAGCAGAGGAGGTCGAGGCCTGTCTCCGGCGCTCAAGCACCCTTCGTGAGGCTCGAGAGCTCCTGCTCGACGTGTTGATCGATGGCGGTCCGCACCGCGCTGCTCGCGGACTCGTCCCCGAGATCGGCGGCGAGCTTGTCGTGCCTTCCGACCAGCGCTGCCCGGCGAATGTAGGTTGGATTGGCGTGGACGGCGGCGAGCCAGGCGAGGGCGAGCACGGCCTCGCGCTGCTTGCGATCGAGCTTGTGCCGCTTGCCGAGGATCACCGGGCTGCCGAGGTTCAGGCCGGTGACGGCGTCGTGCCTTTGAATCGGGGTGAGCGTGAGCCGCACGGCCGCGACGGCGAAGCGGTTGTGCTCCACGACGTCGCCCTCCATCAGCCAGCGCACGCCGTCGACGGCGGCATCGCCGAAGGCCTTGCCCGCGTCGCCGAGCTGGCGCGCCTCCTCGCGTGTCTCGGCGACGGCCTCGGTGGTGAGGCCGAGCTTGCGCGCGATGGTGATGACGGCCTGCTCTTCGCGCAGATCGGTGCCGTCGATGCGCGCCGCATAGAAGCAGCCGCGCACGATCGAGCGCGCCAGCTTCGCATCCATGTCGCCGGTGAGCTCGAGCGCCTCGGGCGCGATGGGCAGCTCGGCTTCGAGCTCGCGACGGGTCTCGTCCGAGAGGCCGAGGGACGCGAGCAGCGCGCGTCGCAACAGGTGTGCTTCCTCGTGCAGGGGACCCGTCGAGGCGAGCACGCTGGTGACGCAGCGGACCGCGAGCGCGCCGAGTGAGCGCACGCGGAGGATGTCCTTGTCGCTCGGCTTGCTGGAGAAGAGCGAGCGCAGCCCGCGCGCGCCGTGCTCCAGCGAGAGGCCCTCTTTCACGGCGTCGGCGACCGGGATCCAGCGCGGCGGCGCGATGGGCGCGAGCGCCGCGGCGAGGGAGAGGATCCACGGCTCCCACGTGTCGAGACCGGGCGGCGGCGCGCCGCGCGAAGCGGACGCGACGGCGGGCCCGCGACGGCCCGCGAGGGCGCGCAGCACATCGGCGTCGAGCCGGTTGGAGCCGGCGACGGCGAAGAAGGCGTCCTCGCAGAGCAGCGAGAGCGCAGCGGCGAGATCGAGCGGAGGCGTGGGCGCGGCGGCGGTCATGCACCGAAGCTATCAGGATGCGATGCGAACGGGATGGGCGGCGTCATGAGGCGCAGAAAAGGGGCGGCGTCCGCCATGCATCCTATGTGCAAAAGATGGATCGGAAATGATCCATGTTTAGGAACAACCATTCTCGCGCCCGATGTCGACCGCGGGAATGGCTCATGAACGAGCGTGGATGTCGTCGATTGGCATACCCGCGCCGTGCTGGGTGCTCACGACGAATGCTGGTTTCGACTCAGGCTTTGGCGCGGCAGGCCGCGGCGATGTCTTTGGCGCCGGCCTTCTCCGCGGCCACGGCGCAGGCGCGCCAGGCGGAGGCGCCCTCGCTCGCTTCGGCGCCGCGCGGGACGGTGCGGACGCGCGCCGCCACGGCCGTCGCGAAAGCATCCATGGCGGAGGCGGCATCACCGCTGCCGGCGCGGAGCGCACCGAGCGCGAGCGCGGCTTGCCAGACTTCACGCTCGGCGCCGGGATAGAAGCCGCGCGACAGCGCATGAGCGAGGCCGGTTGCGTCGCGTTGCGCGGCGGCGGCGCGCGCCTCCTGCTCGGGAGAGAGCGGGCCGTTCGAGGCGATGCCGAGCCGCGCTTCGAGGTAGCCGGTGACATCCATGGCGATGCGGGTGAGCGTCGAGAGGCCGTCCGTCGGCGTCTCCACCACGCCGCCGCCGGCGCGCGCGTGCGCGGCGTCGAGGTCGCGCACGAGCACGAGATCGTCGCGCTCGCCGATGACCCAGAGATCGGGGCCCCATTCGAGCGCGCGCTCGCTCACGAGCCAGGCCGTCGCCGACGCGATCTCGCCGCGCGGGAGGATGCGCGTGCCGTCGGCGAGCTCGAGCCCGTCGGCCTCGGCCCAGAGGGCCGCGAGATCGGCGGGCTCGCCGGCGAGCGGTGGCGTCGAGGAGGGCGCTCCACGCGTGACGACGCGCGGGTGCGCTGCGATCGAGCGGGCTCGTTCGATCACGGCGGGGGCACCAACCCGTTCGGATCCTTGGTGAGGTTTTGCAGGAATCGCATGGCCTGTTGCTGCGCCTGCGGGACATCGAAGATCACGAAATGACCATCGGTGCCCGGAGGCACGGCCCATTGCGCGAGCACGCCCGACGCCTTGCCGCTGGCCAGGTTGCCCGCGAGGCCGCCGGCCGGGATCGTCAGCGGCTGTACGCCGCCGAAGGCGAGCTCGGCAATGGCACGCTGATCCGGAAGCTGGAGGGGCAGGCCCATGGCGACGGCGTGCGCCTCGATGCCGTGCGGAGGAGCATAGCTGTCGCCCGTCCCGTCGGGATTGATGCCTTCCGTCATGTAAACGCTCTTGGCCGCGAAGCCGCTGCGTGGCTCGGTGCTCTGCATCCGTGCGTAGTGCAGGGGATCGACCGCGTCGACGATGGTTTGGGCGAGCGACATCACGGGGTGGAACTCGTCGAGCTCGGCGCCTTCGTCCTCCTTGAGCCCGAGCAGCAGCGTGCGCACCAATGCGGCCGGGCTCGGCTCCGGCTGCGTCTTCTCGAGGAGCGCGATGGCGATCTGCGCGCCCGAGCCGGAGAACACCGCGCCGCGCGCGCTCGGATCGACGGCCGTGAAGAGCGGCCCGTTGAGCCCGCCCTGCGAGTGCCCGAAGAACATGAGCTGCGAAGCGTCGAACCGCACTTCCTTCCCGCCCTGCGCGATGCTCGCGGGGATGGTCATGTGCGACTCGGTGAAGAGGCGCGCCCGCTGCACTTCGTCGATGGCGCTCTGCCGCCCGTTGGTGCGCGCCGCCGTGGGGTTCTGGAAGTTGAAGAACAGAATGCTGATGGTGTTCTCGTTCCCGTCCGACGGCGCGCCCGGCCGGTCGCCGTGGAAGATCTGATCGACACCCATGGTCGCGATGCAGTGCTCGGCGAGCCGCCTGCCCGTGGAGTCGTTGAGGTAGCTGCGCCAGTTGCCGCCCGTGCCGTGGGCATAAAGCACGATGGGATATCCATTCTGGGGCATCGGGCATTGGGACGCGGACGGCACCAAGATGGAGAAGCGCAGATCGAAGGTGTCTTGCAGCACGGGCTTGCCGTTCTGGAAGACGAACGCGCCGCCGTCACCGTCCTTGGCGAAGGGGAGCGTGCCCGCTTGGAAGTTCGGCGAGGGCCCATAACGACCCTGGTATTCGTCGCCGTAGAAGTCGTGCGAGACTTGCTTCCATTTTTCCGACTCGGCCGTGGGCGCGGGCACCAAGGTGGTGACGGCGTCACGCACCTTGGTGAGCTCCTCCGTGGGATCGTCGGTGGTGAAGACGGCGAGGTGGACGATGTTGGCCTTGCCGACTCCCGCTTTCTCGATCTCCTGCACCATCGGCGCCAGCGTGGTGTGGGCCGCGCGCGTCGCGCCGTCGAAATCGCTCGCGCCCACCACCTTCCCGAGGTCGGCTTGCTGCGCGATGGCGCCGCCCGACTTGGCCTGGAGCGCGTCCGTGACCACGAACGCATAACGCGTGTGCGGGCGGAGCGGGAAGCCGATGGTCGGCATGAACGAGAGCGTGTTGGCTCGGTAATAGACGCCCTCGGCCTCCTGCCAGCGCAGCGAGATGAGCTTGCGTTGCCCGTGCTCGGGTGACTTGGGATCGATGTCGATGAGCTGCACCGACGCAGCGGTGTCGAGCGTGTCGCGCGGGGTCTTGGGCAGGCTCTCCGGATCGATGGGGCCGGTGAAGCGCACGAACCCCGAGGCCGCCGGCGAGAAGCCGTCGAGCACGCCCTTCACCGAGCCGACGTACGTATCGAGGATGGCGAACCCGCGGGGGTTGTAATACCCATCGAAGCGGGGTGATCCATTCTCCAGCCGGAGATCGCTGGGCCACGGATGATCGAAGAACGTCTCCTGCGAGAGCGCGTCGAGCGAGGTCGGGAGCGCGTAGATCGCCGTCGTGGAGCTGGTGCGTTCTTTCGAGCATCCGAGCAGCGCGCCGGACGTGAGTATGAGGACACCGGCGCTGCGAAGGATCGAGGTGATGCGCATCGCGACGACTCTAGCCTGAACTCAGCGCTTCGATCGACACCGGCGCGCAGAAAGATCAGCTTTCGCGAGGCGTCATGGCCAAGGGGTCGTGCCGAACGGCGCGGCCTCGATCGACGCGGGCGGCTCCGGTATGGTCGCGGACCATGGGTTGGTACGAGCAGGCCATTTTCAACCCCTTCATTCTCGATCGGTTCATCGATGTCCCGTCCATCGCCGCCGAGCGCAGGCGCGCGCTGGCCTCGGCGTCGGGAGAGGTCCTCGAGATCGGGTTGGGAACGGGCCTCAACCTCCCGAGCTATCCAGATACGGTCCGCGCCCTGGTCGCCCTCGGGCCGGAGGAGGCGATTACGCCGCGGGCCGCGCGCCGCGCCGTCCAGCGCGGGCTCTCGATGGATCATGTCTCGGGCGACGCCCGGAGCCTCCCGTTTGCCACGGGGCGCTTCGACACCGTGGTGGCGACCTTCGTCCTTTGCACCATTCCCGAGCCCGCGCGCGCCGTGCGTGAGATGGCGCGTGTGCTTCGCCCCGGCGGCCGCCTCCTCTTTCTCGAGCACGTGGCGGACACCGGCGGCGCACGCCGGATGGCGCAGCGGATCGGCAACGCACCCCTGCGCCCGCTGCTCTGCGGCTGCGAGGTCATCCGTGATTCGGAGCGAGCCATCGCCGACAATGGATTCACCATCATCGACATCGTGCGCTTCGAGGCGCGCACGTCACCCCTCATGTGGCTGCACCGCCCGATGATTCGCGGTGTGGCCACGCCGCGGTGATCACCGTTTCAGGGCCGCTCGCGGCTCCATCGTGAATCAAGGGCTGGCTCGTCCAGCCGGGGTATGGGGCCGCTCGCGGCTCCATCGTGAATCACGACCAACATCAACGCTTCTGCACGACCACGATGCGCCGGTCGTACTTGACCGTTGCGCCGTTCGCCTCGGCCAAGGAGACGAGCGCGTCGTAGGGATCGACGCCGCGCAGGGTCGCCGAGACTTTGCCGGTGAGCCCGTCTTGCAGGACGAGGTTGACGCGCCCGGCGTCCGCGAGGAACTGGAATGCGCTCACGATGTCGGCGCCTTGGAAGCTGACGTCGACGCGCGAGCGGCCCTCGGGGCGGGGCGTGCGCTCGGGCGGCGAGGCCAGGTGATGGGAGGCGAAGCGCGCGCGGGAGGCGCCGTCGTCCTCGCGGGGCCGCGCGAGCGATGCGGTGTGCGCAGGGGCACCGCCGCGCGCTTCGGTGGCGAGCCAGGCGTCCAGATCGGCGGAGAGCGGCGCGGGGCGGCGCGGCGGGGGCGCCTCCGCGCAGCCGGCAGCGAGGATGACGAGGACGAAGCCCGCGGCGGAACGACGCGCCATCCGCTGAGGATACCGCACCAAGGTGGTGGTCGGCCATCCGGTCCGATCCCGGCGCGGAGCGGGCGCAGGGACGGAGCTTCGGCCGGGGTATCGTCGGCTCTTGTGCTTTACATGTGAATCATTTATGCCCCTCGTATGTCGCTCGCAGCGAGGGTCGCGCTCGTCACCGGCGGTGGCCGGGGAATTGGTCGGGCCATTGCCTCGCGCCTCGCGCGCGAGGGGGCCCGCGTCGTCGTGGCCGGCCGCACCCGATCCGAGGTGGAAGAGGTCGCCGCCGAGCTCGGCGGCGTGGCCGTGGTGATGGACGTCGCCGACCGGGCCTCCGTCGCGGAGGGGCTCGCCGCCGTCGCCGCCGTCGCCGCCGCGGGGCCGGTCGACATCCTCGTCAACAACGCGGGCGCCGCCGAGAGCGCGCCGCTCGATCGCACCACCGACGAGATGTGGGATCGGATGCTGGCGGTCAACGCCACCTCGACCTTCACCCTGTGCCGAGCGCTGATCCCGAAGATGGTGGAGCGCGGTTATGGCCGCGTGGTCAACGTGGCTTCCAACGCGGGGCTCACCGGCTATGCTTATACGGCCGCCTATTGCGCGGCGAAGCACGCGGTCGTCGGCCTGACGCGCGCCATCGCCATGGAGGTCGCGCGCACGCCGGTGACGGTGAACGCGGTGTGCCCCGGCTTCGTCGCCACGCGCCTCGCGGACGAGGCGGTGGATCGCATCGTGAAGACGACCGGGCGCAGCGCCGAAGAGGCGCGCCGCTCCCTGGCGGCCATGTCTCCGCAGCGCCGCTTGGTCGAGCCGGAAGAGGTCGCGCACGTGGTGGCCATGCTCTGCTCGGACGCCGCGCGGAGCGTGCATGGTCAAGCAATCCCCATCGATGGTGGACAGGTGATGTGATGAGCGAAGGATCGAGCCGCGCGGGAGCCGCCGTTCAATTCGTGGACGTGCCCGATTGGCCGAAGCCGAAGGGGTATCAGAACGGCGCGGTGGTGACGGGCAGGACGCTCTACGTCGCCGGCCAAGTGGGTTGGGACGCCGAGCACGCGTTCGATCCGGGCTTCGCGAAGCAATTCGCGCAGGCCCTCGACAACGTGCTCACCGTGGTCCGCGCCGCCGGCGGCACGCCGGAGAGCGTGGTGAAGATGACCATCTACGTGACCGATCTCCCCGCGTACCGCGCGGCCCAGCGCGAGATCGGCGCCCTCTGGCGCGCGCGCTTCGGAAAGCACTTTCCGGTGATGGCGTTGGTCGGCGTCGCCGGCCTCGTCGAGGAGCGTGCGCTCGTCGAGATCGAGACCACCTGCGCGCTCGGCGATGCGGGAGGGGAGACACGATGAGGCGCGGGGCTCCGGCGCGCAGGCCGCCGTCACCGGCGAAGAAGACGAGCGGCGCGGACGAGCCGCAGAAGCTCGCGGTGCGCGCGTGGGTGCGCATCCTCGCGGCGCAGAAGCGTGCGCTCGCCGCCATCCGCGACGATCTCGAGCGCGAGATGACGATGCCGCGCTTCGATCTCTTGGCCAACCTGGTGAAGAGCGATGGGCAGACGCTGGCTGCCCTGTCGCGCAGCATGCTGGTCACGGCCGGCAACATCACGGGCCTCGTCGATCGCGCGGCGCGCGATGGGCTGGTCGAGCGCCGCGCGGATCCCGGTGATCGCCGCGCCTGGCGCGTGCACGTGACAGCCAAGGGGCTGCGCGCGTTTCGCGAGGCCGAGCGCCGCCACGCGGCCAAGGTGCAGAAGCTCTTCGATGGAATGACGCGCGCCGAGATGTCGACCTTGATTCACCTGCTCGACAAGATCCGCGGCGCGCTCCGCACACCCGAGCCGCCGAGCATCCCCGCGCGGCGCGCCGCGCCCACCGCGCCCCGCCGCGCCCGATCGCGTCGCGAGCCTTGATTTCACGGTCCGCGGCGCGCGCCGCGGACGGCCGATCCCCTCCGAGGAGGAGGTACCCATGACGCTGTCTCCCCGTTCGTTCCAACTCGACATCTCCCGCGGCGTGGCCACCATCACGCTCGACCGGCCCGACCGACTCAACGCGCTGACCTTCGAGATCTACGGCGAGCTCGCCTCGACCTTCCGCTCGCTGGAGAAGGCCACCGAAGCCCGCGCCGTGATGATCACCGGCAAGGGCCGCGGCTTCTGCTCGGGCGGCGATGTGGAGGGCATCATCGCCGAGCTCTTCGCCCGCGATGCGCGCGGCCTGCTCGATTTCACGCGCGTCACGGGCGCGCTCATCCAGAGCATTCGCGAGCTGCGCCGTCCGATCATCGCCGCGGTCAACGGCGTGTGCGTGGGCGCGGGCGCCGTCATCGCGGCAGCCTGCGATCTGCGCGTCGCCGCGGAGAGCGCGCGCTTCGGCTACATCTTCCCCAAGGTCGGTCTCTCCGGCGCGGACATGGGCGCTTCGTTCCTGCTCCCGCGCCTCGTGGGCCACGGGCGCGCGGCCGAGCTGCTCTTCTTCGGTGACATCATCGATGCGAGCGAGGCCTATCGCATCGGCCTCGTGAACCGCGTCGTGCCCGACGCCGAGGTCGTCCCCTTCGCCCGCGGTTGGGCCGACAAGCTCGCGCGCGGCCCCGCCTTCGCGCACACGATGACCAAACAGATGATGGAGAGCGAGTGGTCGATGGCGCTCCCGCAGGCCATCGAGGCCGAGGCGCAGGCCCAAGCCATCTGCATGGCGCACCCGGATTTCCGCGCCGCGTACGAGGCCAACAAGCAGAAGCAGAAGCCGCGCTTCGAGGGGGCCGCGATCTGCGACGCCGCCGAGGAGAAGCCATGAGCCGCGAGGTCGCGCTCTCGAGCCGAGATCTCGGGCCCTTCTTCGGGGCGGCGTATGCCACGCTCGAAGAGCGGCTCTCCGCGGAGGCGCTCGCCGCCTTCGCCTCGCACGACGACGCGCCCGCCGACGCGACGCGCGCGGCCGACAAGGTCGCGCGGCGCATGGGCGCGCACGGCCTCTACACGTACCTCGTTCCCGAAGCGCACGGCGGCGCGGCCGTGGGGCAGCCGAAGCACGCGACCTACGTCGACGTGCGCTCGCTGGTGCTCGTGCGCGAAGCGCTCGGGCAGGTCTCGCCGCTCGCCGACGCCATCTTCGCGGTGCAGGGGCTCGGCTCGTATCCCATCGTGCTCGCGGGCACCGAGGCGCAGCGCAAGCGTTACCTGCCGCGCGTAATCACCGGCGAGCGCATCGGCGGCTTCGGCCTGACCGAGCCCGAGGCCGGCAGCGACGTGGCCTCGCTGCGCACGACCGCGCGGCGCGACGGCGACACGTGGATCCTCGACGGCGAAAAGACGCTCATCTCCAACGTCCCCATCGCCGAGCATTACGTGATCTTCGCCAACGCCGATCCGGCGAAGGGCCGCAAAGGCATCACCGCCTTCGTGGTCGATCGCGACGCCACGGGGCTCGAGCTCACGCCCATCCCCATGTCGATCCCGCACCCCATCGGCCGCCTGCGCCTCCAGCGTTGTCGCGTGCCGGAGGATGCTTTGATCGGCGAGGTCGGCGGCGGCTTCCGCCTGGCGATGGAGACGCTCGACGCCTTCCGCATCTCCGTGGGCGCGGCCGCCAACGGCATGGCCCAAAGCGCGCTCGCCGCCTCGATCGAGCATGTCTCGCGGCGCAAGCAGTTCGGCGCGCCGCTCGCCGATCAACAGATGGTGAAAGCCTATCTCGCCGAGATGGCCACCGAGCTCGACGCCGCCCGGCTCCTCGTGGCCCGCGCCGCCCACCTCCGCGACACCACCGGCGGCCGCGTCTCCACCGAGGCCGCCATGGCCAAGATGTACGCGACCGAAGCCGCCCAACACATCATCGACAAAGCCGTCCAGCTCCACGGCGGCTCGGGCGTGTGCCTCGGCAGCGAGGTCGAGAGGCTCTATCGCGAGATTCGGCCTCTCCGCATCTACGAAGGCACGACGGAGATCCAAAAGCTCATCATCGCCAAAGGGCTCTTGGATCGGGCCGCCGAGCGCGCCTGAATCGAGCTCGAGGGCGCAGGATTCGGAGGACGAGCAACTCCGAATCCTCGCGCTCTCGCGTCCTTCAAAACGTCAGGTGCAATTGAATCGACTTCGATGTCGCATTCGACGTGTCGATGTACTTGATGTCCGCCTGCCCGTGCACGGCGCTGTCGCTCGCCGAAGAGAAGGCGAGGGTCACCGTTCCCTGGGCGCCGCCCGGCGCCGACGCGTCCCAGTGCGCGCCGTAGATGACGGCGTCGGTGCTGATGATCTGGGAGTCGAGCTGCGTGAGCCCCGCTTGCCCATAAGGCTTGACCTGCGCGTGTCCGGGGATGGCGATGGCGAGCGACCAATAGTCTTCCACCGCGCCCGTCGCGGTGCCGGCGAACGACACGTCGGTGCGGTTGCCGCCCGCATCGTAGGAGACGCTCGGCGGGTCGCAGGCAATCGTGCCCGACACCGCGCCGCCGAAGGTGCCTTTGCACGGACCGCCCGTGTCCGTCTCGCCGCCGGAGCCCCCCGTGCCCGCGTTGGAGCTGGTGCTGCCGCCTTGGAGCGGTTTGCAGGCGGCGACAGAGGCGAGCGCGACGAGGGCGAGGGCGAGGTGGCGATGGTGCATACGAATCGATATCCACGCCGATCGACCGTGGTCAAGGCCACGGTCGCCCGCGTGCGCGGAAGGGGGCGGCTCTGCTATCGTCGGCCACCGTGAACGAACGTCCTGACGCGAGGTCGCGAGGCCGATTGCCGCGCGAAGCCTGATCATGTGGAAGCCGCCCGAGCGCATCCGTCATGCGCTCCCCATCCAGCACGCGCCGAGCGCCGCAGAGGCCGCTCGCTCCCGACTTTTCTCGGAGATCACGCTCGCCTCCGGCCTCACCATCCACGAGCGCACCTGGATCCCGGCCATGGTGCCTTGGCGCGCCACGGAGGATGGTTTCGTCACGCGTGACGTCCTCGATTGGTATGGCCGCTTCGCCGACGGGCAGCCCGGCGTCATCGTCATCGAGGCCACCGGCATTCGCGATGTGCCGAGTGGGCCGCTCCTCCGCATCGGTCACGATCGCTTCATCCCCGGCCTCGCCGAGCTGGTGGAGACGGTGCACCGGCGCAGCGGCGGCCGGACTCGGCTCTTCATCCAGATCATCGACTTTCTCCGCATCAAGCGGCGTCCTCCGCGCGATCGCTACCTCGGCCGCTTCCTCGCCGTCAGCGACGCGCATCGCCGCCGCCTCGCCGATCTCCAGGAAAACGCCGCGCTCCGCGACGCGAGCGACGCCGAGGTCCGCGCCGCGCTCACCGCGCTCACCGACGAGCAACTCGACGTGGTCCTCGATCCGCGCGAAATCGAGGCCCTGCGCTGGGGCTTCCGCGAGCGCGTGACCGACGTTTGGGAGCCGCACATCCGCGATCTGCCGCGCGTGCTCCCCGCGCTCTTCGCCGAGGCCGCCGCGCGCGCGCAGAAGGCCGGCTTCGATGGCGTGGAGCTGCACTACGCCCACGCCTACACGATGGCTTCGTTCCTCTCCGCGCGGAACGATCGCAGCGATGGATACGGCGGGCCGCGCGAGCAGCGCGTGCGCCTCCCGCTCGAAGTGTACGCCGCCGCGCGAGCGCAGGTGGGATCGCGCTACACGCTCGGCTGCCGCTTCCTCTGCGACGAGATCATCGAAGGTGGCAATCGCGTCGACGACGCTGCCTACTTCGGTGTCGAGCTGGCGCGCGCCGGGATGGATTTTCTCTCCCTCTCGACCGGCGGCAAATTCGAAGACTCGAAGCCTCCCAAAGAGGGTGAGGCGGCTTATCCCTACACCGGCCCGAGCGGCTACGAGTGCATGCCCACGGCCATCTCCGATGCGCGCGGTCCCTTCGGCCGGCAGGTCGAAAAGCAGGCACGGATTCGCGCGGCCGTGCGCTCCGCGGGCTTCACGGTGCCGACGGTAGCCGCTGGGGGGATTGGCACCTTCGATTTGGCCGAAGGCATCCTCGCGCGCGGCGAGGCCGATTTCATCGGTGCCGCGCGACAATCGCTCGCCGATCCGGACTGGTTTCGCAAGCTCCGTGTCGGCCGCGGCGACGAGGTCCGGCGCTGCATCTACTCGAACTATTGCGAGGCGCTCGATCAGAAGCACAAGCAGGTGACCTGTCAGCTCTGGGATCGCGAAGCGCTCGATGAGCCCGATGTCGTGCGCGCGAGCGACGGCCGGCGTCGTCTGACGGCACCCGTGTGGAAGGAGCGCTGACGGCTACCGCTTGCGGGCGAACACGTCGTCGAGCCATGCGAGCACGGCGCTCACGCGGGCGGCGCCGCGCAGGTCCGGGTGCAGCACGGCCCACGCTTCGCGCTCCGGCGGTGTCACGCGCGGCAGCACGCGCACGATGCCCGGCTCGCCGCGGGCGATGATCTCGGCCACCGCGAGGATCCCGAGCCCCGCCCGGCACGCCGCCAACAGCACCGGCGTCGTCGAGGCGCGCACCGCGAAGCGGCCCTCGGGCGCGTGCCGCGCGAGCCAACGCATCTCCGGTGTGCCCGAGAGCGCGGCGTCGAAGCCGATCAGATCGTGTGCATCGAGATCGGCTGTGCGACGCGGCTCGCCGCGCCGCGCGAGGTAAGCGGGCGCCGCATAGAGACCATAGGCGAGGGGCGCGAGCTTCTTGGTGACGAGCCCCGGCTCGCGCGGGCGAAAGAGGCGCACCGCGAGATCGGCCTCGCGGCGCGCGAGATCGAGCGGCCGCGTGCTGGCGATGAGCTCGAGCCGAAGCTCGGGGTGGCGCGCCGCGAGCGCAGGCAACGCCGGCGCGAGCACGTGGACGAGGATGCCTTCGCCGGCCGTGAGGCGCACCGTGCCGGCCACGCGCGCGTCCGCGCCGCTGATCTCGCGCGACAGGCCGGTGACGCGCGCATCGGCCTCCTCGGCCACGGCGACCGCGCGCAGGCCGGCATCGGTGAGCACGAGGCCGTCCGGCGTGCGCTCGACGAGGCGCGTGCCCAGCGTCTCCTCGAGCGCGTGGAGGCGCCGGCCCACGGTGGTCGCATCGACACCGAGCGCGCGCCCCGCGCCGGCCAACGTGTGGCCGCGGTGGGCCGCGAGGAGCACCCGGAGATCGTCCCACTGGATCATGGCCTGCATTCTTGCAGGTCCACCCTGCGCCGGCGAAGCGTTCCCTGCGCTCACCGAGAGCTGCACCATGAGGGCACGAATTGAAGCGCTTTCGATGCGATCGAGCGCTTCGCGGAGGATCCATGAACGTCTTCGAGCTCCAAAGCCTCTCCCTCGACGGTCTCTCGCTCGCCGAGCGGCCTGCACCCGTGCCGGGGCCGCGCGAGGCGCTCGTCCGCGTGCGCGCCGCGTCGCTGAACTACCGCGACCTCGCCATCGCGCGCGGCGACTACTTGCCTGGTCTGCCGCTGCCCTTCGTCCTCGGATCGGACGCCGCCGGTGAAGTGATCGCGGTCGGCGCGGAGGTGACGCGCGTCGCGCCGGGCGATCGCGTGGTCGCGAGCTACGTGCTCGACTGGATCGACGGCGTGCCGACGGAAGCGACGATCGCGCGGCGCCTCGGCGGGCCCGCGCCGGGTGTGCTCGCCGAGCTGTGCGCGCTGCCCGAGCATGCGCTCGTGCGCATCCCCGACGCGCTCTCCGACGAGGAGGCGGCGACCCTCCCCATCGCCGGCGTGACCGCGTGGCGCGGGCTCTTGACGACGGCGCGCATCGGCCCGGGTGACGTCGTGGTGGTGCAGGGGCTCGGCGGCGTCTCCGTCTTCGCGCTGCAGCTCGCGGCTGCGGCGGGCGCGCGCGTCATCGCCGTGGGGCGCGGCCCCGAGCGCCTCGCGCGGGCCAAGTCGCTCGGCGCCTGGGCGACGGTGGACACGACGGCGGAGCCTGCTTGGGATGAGCGCGTGCGCGCGCTCACGGAGGGGCGCGGCGCCGACGTGGTCGTCGACGTCGCCGGTGGCGATGAGCTCGCGCGCAGCGCCGCCGCGGTTCGCCTGGGCGGGCTCGTGCTCGTCGTGGGCTTCGCTGCGGGCATGACGAGCACGCTCGATCTCCGCCCGCTGCTTCGGCGCATGGTCCGCCTCGAAGCCGTCTCGACGGGCAGCCGCGCCGATCTGGAAGCGCTCGTCGCCGGCCTGATCTCGCTCGGCGTCCGGCCGATCGTCGATCACGTCTTCCCGTTCACCGAAACGAAGGCCGCCTTCGCTCGCCTCGATCGCGGCGGGCACATCGGCAAGATCGTCGTGCGCATTTCGTGATGAGATGCCTCGGCGCATGCATGCCGACGGTTACTTCGCGCTGGTCCTCGCGCCCGAGTCGGTCGCGTTGCTCCGAGCCGACTTCGCCACGCTGGCGAGCCCCATCGCGCATCACTGCACCGTTTGTCACGGCACCTGCGATCCCGCCGATCTCCCGGCCATCTTCGCGCCCGCCGATCTCGGCGCCGTCTTTCGGCTCGTCGTGACCGGCTTCGCCACGTGGGCCGACGGCGGCGTGCAGGCGGTGGTGGTGGCGCTCCTCCTCCCCGACGGTCGCCGTGTCGATCGCGGGTTCAGCCGGAATGCGATTCCCCACGTCACCGTCGCCACCGATGGAGTCACCGAGCCTTTCATGGCCAACGCGCTCCTCGAAGCAGGCTTCGACCCCGTGACGGATGGCCCGGTGCTCACCGCCACGCTGGTGCACACCCGCGCTTCGAGCAACGACTGACGCGCTCGCCGAACGGCACGGATCGACCCTTGGCTCGACTTCGTTGCTGCGGATTTCATCGAAGCTCAAACCACCGCACGATTCCGCCGGGGAGAGGACGAGATAGAAAGATTCAGCACCCCTCGATGCGGATCGCTGAATCCGGCATCGGTGAGCGACCACTACGTCTCTCGTGAAGATGCACACGCGGGTCGATCCTCGTTCATCCCACGGGGCGCGCTTGCCATCTCGCTTCGGCGCGCTCCTCGCCTGCACCACCTTGATGGCGTGCGCCGCGGGCCAACAGAGCACGTTCGACACGACGGGCAGCGGCGGCGCGGGCACGACGAGCACCACCGGCAGCGGCGGTGACCCGACCCTTTCGAGCGGCACCGGAGGAAACGGAGGTGACGTCGGCTTCAATGGCCCGAGCCCGGCGGCACCTTTCCTCCGGCCTGTCCGACGGGCACGGCGAGCGGCAACGTCGCGACCATCGATCCGGAAGCTCGGTGGATGTGGTACCAGCCCGGCGGCGTCGCCGATCCGTTCCAATCGACGGGCGTGAACATCTTCCACGCCTACTTGATCTTCCGCCTCGCCGCCGAGACCTTGCCACCCATCAAGTGACGGCGGCGCGTCTACCATTCTGCGATCGGCGCGGTTCAACCATTCTCGGGCGGCGTGGCGACGGTCCATTTCACCGTGAAACGAACCTTCTCGAGCGATACGCCCGAGATTTGGCCGTCGGTGCTGGACCGGTCCCATTCGATGGTCGGGGCGATCCCCCCGGCGAGCTCCACCGCTGCGCAGATGAAGCCGGCGGTGGCGCTCGTGTAAAGGCCCGTCATGGATGAGGGGAGCTTGCTGAGACGCCCTTCGAAATGGCCGGGGCGCGCCGCCAGCGGGGTCGCTTGGCAGGGCGGGAAATAACGATTGAAGGCCAGGTGGGTTCGGTCGGCCATGTGCTCGGGGGAGCTCGCGTTGAGCAGCGGACGCCACATCCCCTTGGCGTCGCTGTCGGCCGACTTGCGGGCTCGGTCCTCGATGAAGCGGCCGATGTCGATGCCCTCGCTGCGCGCGCACACGAGATAGAGGCGAAGGAGCGGAGATACGTCGTACTCCCCGCTCACCAGGAAGATCTGGTCGTAGAACGCCGCGAGGGCATCGCTCGCTCCGAGCGCTTCGAGGAAAGCCGGCCTCCCCCCCGAGAACCGCGTGTCCACGTACTTGAGCGCCATCACGTAGGCCAGGCCGCGGGCGCGGAAGGGGCCTTGTCCGATGGGGAAGCGCGCCGGGCTGAGCGGCTCGTAGCGAAAGGAGGGGGCCATTTTGGCGGCGGCAGATTAGCGCACGCGCCCACGGCTCGTGAGGAAAAAGGCGCGCTCCCGCCGCGGCGGGAGCGCGCAAGAATCGCGCTCTATCGTTCCTTGTGTTCGTCGTCGCCGCCCGACGTCAACCGTTGCCGCCGGCGCAGGTGATGAACGTCACCGCGTCCGAGGCAGGTTGGCCCGCGCCCACGAAGCGGACCTTGTACTTCTCGCCGGCCGAGCAGGACTCGACCAAGGCCGGGTTGCCGCGCTGCTCGTCGACGTAGCACCAGCCGTTGACCGCTTCGCCGCCCGAGCTCACCGGCACCACGCTGGTGTCGTGTTGGCACACATTACGGTCTTCACCCGAGAGCTGCTCGATCTCGCAGAAGCAATCCGCGCCCGCCGTCGAGATGTCGGCCTTCGCCTCCGCCAAGGCCGCGGCGTGATCGGAGGCCACCTGAATGCGCGCCTTCCCGGAGCAGCACGCCTCACCATTGCTCTTCTTGGCCTCGATGATCACGCAGGACACGCCGCCGTCGTCACGCGGCGTGAGCGGGCGCGTCAGGCACGGACCGGAGAGCTTGTTCTTCAGCCGATCGATGATGGCCCCGATGGCCGGCGCATAACCATAGTCACGCGTGCTCGGGTCGTTCACCTGGATCGGGCACACCGAGGCCACGATGCCTTGATCCTCGACGCCCTTCAGCACCGCGAGCTCCCTGAGGCCCGGATAGCCCTTGGCCCGGCGCTGGACCGTGCTGTAGCTCCCGTCGTCGCTCTGGCAGAGCGGGTTCTTGCTGGCGTTGGCCTCCGCGCAATCGCAGTTGTTCGGATTGGTGCCGCAATCGCGCGTCTCCTTGAGCTTGAAGATGCAGGCGTACTGCAGATCGCCCATCGGCCCCTGCGCGTTCATGCTGGTGTCGGTGTTCCACTCGTGGCCGTTGCTCGAGTTCGCATCGACGCTCGAGGCGCTCACCGGAGCAATCGATTCACCGGTGATGGGGTTCACGCCCTCGCGCGGCGTGCGGGACTCGCGCATCAGCGGATCATCCGGAAGCACGTTGTTCGCCGGGTCGCCGAGGATCACGTCCCACCGCGACTTGTGCGTCGTGGCGTCGCGGGCCGACAGCTCGGCCGCGCTCATGAAGCCGCCCACCGCCTTCTTGTCGGCGTTGAGGCCGTTCAGGATGTCGGGCTTCCCATCGGCGGTCTGACGCGCGATATCCTCCCAGGGCACGCCCACGATGCCGGCCAGGAACACGAGGCCCGTGGCCGGGGTGCGCGCGTTGAGCTTGCCGTCCGGATCCGCGGGGTAAAGCGGGTTGTCCACGAGCTCGCCGTTCCGCTTCGCCACCTTGGGCGAGCGGAGCGCGGTCACGTAGCGATCGATGGGATAGAGGAAGTCCTTGCCGAAGCGCTTCTTCTGGTTCCAGCAACGGAGGTTCACGGGATCGTCCTTGGGCTCGAGGTACGGATCCGTGCAGGTGTCGTCCACCGGGCAGTCGGTGGGGGTCTGGTCGCAGGGGGCGCAGCAGCGGTTGTTCGGATCGGTCGCGCAGATGGCGCGGCCCTTCACCATCTTGAAGTTGCTGGAGGTGTTGTTGACCTTGTAGTAATCGAGCTCCTCGCGGGTCGAACAATCGTTCTCGTCCGTGAGCATGATGATGGCCACCATCGAGTCCGGCCGGAGGAAGGCGGCGCGCTCCTTGAGGAGCTCGTCGTCCGAGCCGGCGACCGCGACGTTGCCGTTCGCGTCGAGCCCGATGGCGCCGTACGGCTCCGGATCGACGAGGAATCGATACCAGCTCTCCAAGGAGGCTTCGTAACCGCAGCCGATCTGACCGACGCCGCTCACCATGTCACGCAGCTTGGCGACCGTGCCGTCGAGCGCCGCTTCGCCGGGCGGCGAGAGCTGTTGTTTCGGGTCCCAGGCGAGGAAGCCCAGACCCTTGTACGTGTCGACCTTGCCGGCGTCCGGGTTGCTCGCGTTGAGGCGCGAGAGGAGGTGACCCTTGTCGTCGTTGGACGGGTTGGGCGGGGTTCCCGTGGACGGACACGCCGACGAGCCGTGGCCGCCGAGGCTCGAAGAGACGATGCCGATGTGCACGTCGAAGATCGGTTCGAAGAAGCGCGCCGATCCGGCCGGGCAAGCGTCGGTCGGGCTCTCCGGCTGCACGGCCGAAGGTTGGTTGTCGTCACCGACGCAGGGCGGGTTGAGGAGGCCCTTCACCAAATTGGGGACGGCGTCGGCGAGGATGGCTTGCTTGTCCGCCATCGAGCCCGAGTTGTCGATCATGAGGAGGAGATCGATCTTGTCGACTCCGCTCTTCAGTTGCTTGAAATGGCTGGTCCACGTGGTGCGGGTATCCAGCGGATCGATGGGCCGCGTGAGGCACCCGGGGACGGTGGCGGACAGCGCGAGGCCGAGCAGCGAGAGAGGCGCGAAGCGTAGAGTCCTTGATGATCGCGTCTTCATCCTTGGTTCCTTTCGATCGATCCCTGGCAATGGGCGGCCGTCCCCCAGCGATCTGCTGAAGGCAGCGAGGTTGTCTGTCGGTGGCCGGCGGCGGCGCAGCAGGCGGTCCAATCAGCTAAGCAATCTCGATACCGGCGCGAAGGGCCTTGTCTCGGGCGGGCAAGAGGTGAGGAACGTCAACTCGATTGTCGGCCCGCACCGAGACTGCCAACCGCGCCGTGCTCATCTCCGACACGGCACGTGATACACGCCTGCCGCTCACGTATCTCGACGCGACGAACGTCAGGCTCGAATCCATTCAAGAAGGCAACTGCGCATGAGCCCATTCGGTAGGGCGGACCGTCAGGAGCGGTCCGACCTTCCGAACGAGCACGAAGCGCACGAGATCGGAGGGGCCCGAGAGGTGACGAAAGAAGCGTGGACGAGCCCTCGGCGCTGTCTCATGACGGCCGCATCGTCGGTCGAGCTCGCTCGAGATACGCAGGTATCCTCGCTCGCTTTTCCTGGCTGCGGTGCGCTCGTGACGTCGTCGGACAGGGGGTCGCGACGTCATCGAACAGAGACTAGCGGTGTGCTCGCGACGCTCTTTCGGTCACCTCTCCAGTCGGACTCCGGTCTTCGTTCTAACCCGCGGAGGGCGCTTCGATTGGGTAGGTGGCGGCACCTTCGGGCAGCCATTAAACAAAACAGCGGGGTTGGTTCCGAGGTCGAGCGTGCGCCGATCGTGCGGTAGGGCGTGCGCTCGCACACCCCGGGGAGGGCGTTCACGGCGTGCGGCGGAGCAGCCGTTCGACGGCGAGGAGGGGGCGCTCCCCCTTTTCGTGACGCTCGCCGCGGCAGTTGCCGCTGCCGCGCTCGAGCGCGCGGCAGGCGTCGGGGCGCTGCTCGTAGATGGCGCACGTGAAGCGCGGGCCGGCCGCATCGATGGTGAGGGCGGCGCAGTGGCCGTCCTCGATGCGCATGTAGCAGCGGTTGCCGAGGAAGTCGGTGAACGTCCGGGCGTGGTCGTCCATCCGGTCCCAGTCGTAACCGAAGACGCGCACGTACTCGGGCAGGTTGGAGAAGCAGCACGTGCCGCAGGCCGTGCATTCGGGCGTGTCGGCGTCGGGGGCGAGGGGCGCCATGGCGATCGCGAGGCGCAGATCGATGTGCCGTTAGAGGCGCACGTCGAGGTGGGTGTGGCTCTTCAGCTCGTCGAGCCACTTGCGCTTGGCCTTCTCCAGGATCTCGGTCTGGAGGCGCTGGAGCATCTCGGGCTTGGCCTCCTCGAAGGTGCGGTAGCGCGAGGCCTGGCGCTCGACGAGCTGGACGATGACGATGGCGTCTGCGATCTTGATGGGCTCGGTCACCTGGCCGGCGTCGAGCGCGGCCACGGCGCTGTCGAGCTCGGGCGCCAGCGTGGGACGGCGGCCCTGCGCGGCCTGCGGCGAGCCTTGGGGCGCGCGGATGCCGAGATCGCCGCCGTTCTCGCGCGTGGCCGTGTCGTCCGAGTATTGCTTGGCGAGCGTCGCGAAATCCTCCCCTTTGCGCGCGGCCTGCACGAGCTTCTTGGCGAGGGCCATGCGCTCGGCGGCGGCCTCGGAGCTCGAGCCGGCCGGCACGCGGAGCACGATCCAACGCGGCTGGTACTCGCGGCGCAGGCGCTCCTCGCGCAGCGTGCGCTCGTACATCGCCTTCACGTCTTCTTCCGTGATGCGGATACGGCCCTTCACGCGGAGCTGGAGCATCTTGCCTTCGAGGATCTGGCGGCGCAGCTCCTCGCGGTAGTCCTGCTCGGAGAGGCCCGATCGCCCGGCGCCCTTGATGAGATCGGGGAGGGTCATGTTCTGCGCCGTGGCGATGTTGCGCATGGCGTTGTCGATCTCGTCCGACGTCACCGAGACGTGCGCCTTGTCGGCGGCCTGACCTTCGAGCTCGTCGTCGATCATCTTCTGGATGAGCTCTTTGTAGACCTGCGTCTCGGCCGCGGTCTGCTGCGGCCCGGGCGGGAGGCGCGACGCGATCTGGAGCAGGAACGGCCGGGCCCGCCGGCGGAGCTCGGAGAGGAGGATCGGTCGATCGCCGATGACCGCGACCACGCGCTCGACGACGACCGCGCGCGCCGGGCGCGCCGCACCGGCGAGGGCCGTCGCAGCCACGGCAAAGGACAGGGCGAGACGAAACGGAGCCCGCATGACGGCGACCACTACCACAGGGATCCCGCCGCATCCATCGAACGGCCGAGGACCCAGGGCACAACGAGCTTAGGCCGGGATTTCAAGGGAAATCGTGATGTGGCCGGGCCTCGCGCCGAGGTCGCCCGTGTTTCGACTGCGCGACATCGATGTCAGACCGCGCGGCACGGAGGCCGCACACAGGCCCTGCAAATGCGGTGAGGCATGGGATCTGCTTGGGTCGACCTTCGCTTCGGAGGGTCCTTTCTTGCGATGAGATCTCTCGTCCTCCATGGGACGCGACGCTTGCGGAGGCTCGTTTCATCGGGCTCGGCGGGCCTCGCGGTCGGCTTCGTCATCGCCGTCGTCGGGGCGGCCTGCGGCGCGGAGGGCGCCGACGGGATCGGCACCGGCGGGGGCACCAGCGCTTCCTCGTCGAGCAGCGGGACGGGAGGAGGGGGCGGCGCGCCGCCCGAACAAGAGATCGAATCGAGCTTCGGCGCTCCGGTGGCGACGGGCAAGTACGTCTGGATCGCCAACCCGACGAGCGGACGCGTCGCGTACATCGACGCGACTACGCTCGCCGTGAAGCTCGTCGATGCGGGGTACGGGCCCACGTACGTCGCGGCCGTCCCCGATCCCGCGGACGACGTCGCGGTCGTCCTCAACGTGCTCTCGCACGACGCCACCATCCTGCGCGCTTCATCGTCCGGGATCAGCGCGGTCTCGGTGCCGGTGCCGGCCGCGGGTAACGCGTGGGCGATCTCACCCGATGGTCATTGGGCCATCGCCTGGACCGATGCGCGCCGCGTGAAGAGCCCCGATCCCGTCGAAGGGTATCAGGACATCTCCGTCATCGATCTCACCAAGGGCGCCGAGATCGCGACCGATCTCACCATTGGATTTCGCCCGGTGGCCGTCGCTTTCGAGAGCACGGGGAAGCGGGCGTTCGCGGTCACGCAGGATGGGATCTCGGTGATGGATCTCGCGGGCAGCGCGCCCGCGGTCGTGAAGAACATCGCGCTCGGAGACACACCCTCCGAGCCGGCGACGACGCGCGACGTGGCCATAACCCCCGATGGCCACGTCGCGCTCGTCCGTCGCGAAGGGAAGGCCGTCATCGACGTCTTCTCGCTCGACGATGGATCGCGGACCGCGGTGACGTTGCCCGCGCCGGCCACCGACATCGACCTCTCGGCCGACGGCACGACCGCGGTCGCGGTGGTGCGCGAGACGAGCCAAGTCGGGCTCCTGCCGGTGCCGGGCGTGATCACCGATCCGCTGAGCGCGGGCTTCGTCACCGTCGATGCGACCATCGGATCGGCTTCGCTCGCGAGCGCGAGCCCGATCGCCTTCTTCTACACCAACGCCACGCCGAGCCCGGTGCTCGCGGTGATGGATACGGCCGCTTCGCCGCCGTCGCCGCGAACCATTCTCACGCGCGCGCCCATCCTCGGCGTCTTCGCGACGGCCGACGCCGCGCACGCGGTGGTGCTGCACGACCAGCTCGACGACGCAGGATCGCACTATCCGGCGGCGGTGACGTTCGCGCCGATCGCCCTGGATTTGCCGCCCAAGATCGTCGGCCTCGATGCGCCGCCCATCTCCGTCGCCGTCGCGCCTCAAGGTGATCACGCGCTCGTCGCCGCCGGTGACGAGACGTCCAAGATCCATCAGCTCGTCATCGGATCGATGCCCTCGCTCAAGGTGCGGAAGATCGCGCTCGCCAGCATGCCCATCGCGGCCGGCATCGTGGCCGGCGCCGGTCGCGGTTACGTGGCGCAGAAACACCCGGACGGGCGGATCACGTTCGTGACGTTGGAGACGGGGGAGGCCCGCACCATCACGGGCTTCGAGCTGGCGACGCAGGTCGTCGACGGTGCGCCATGAAGCGATCTTTGCTGCCCTGTGTTCTCGCGGCTCTCGCGCTTGGTTGCGGTCACCGTGACGAGGTTTGGGACACGTCTCCCACCGGCGTCGTCGCGCATGGCTTCAACGATGCGGCCGCCATCATCGACGCGACCGGCGAGCGCGCGCTCGTCGTCCGCGCGAAGAGCGATGGGACGCTCGTGCCGTCGTCGATCCCCATCGGCCGCGGATATGCAGCCTCGCAGACGACCACCGATGGAAAACATCTGGCGGTGCTCACGCGCGGCGACGTTCCGCGGCTGCGGCCCGACGACCAGGGGCCGCATCTCTCGATCGTCGAGAGCGGCGCGAAGCCCGGCCTCGTCTTCGATTACGATCTCGGCGATCCGCTCTCCGGCCTCGCGCTCGATCCCGAATCGCGCTTCGCCGTCGTCTTCCCTTCGGAGACGGACAGCTCGTTCGTCGAGAACCCGAACGAGCTCTCCATCGTCGATCTCGCCGCCCCGCCGAGCGACACGAACCCCACACCGCTCACGTTGCGCAGCTTCGGCGGGCGACCCCGGAGCTTCTTCTTCACGCCCACGCTCGACATCCCGGGCGGCGAGCGCCGGCTGCTCGCGGTGCTCACCGATCGCGACGTCGGCCTCATCGATTTGAAGGATCCGGCGAAGGGCGACATCACCGTGCGCCTCTCGTCGAGCGGCGAGAAGCTCGTCCCCGAGCAAATCGCGGTGACCGACGGCGACCCCGCGCGCGACGACGATGCGCGCCTCGCGGTGCGCGTGGCCGGTGATTCGAGCGTCGTCCTCATCGACATCCTGCCGAGTCTCCCCGACGAGCCCAAAGCGCACGACTTCCGCCCCACGCCCAACGTGGTCTTCGCGGGCGGCGTGCCGAGCGACATCGCCTTCGTCAACACCGACGGCGGCCTTCGTCTCGCGGCGCTCGTACCCGCGCAGCGCTCGCTCGCCCTCATCGATCCGGCGACCGGCATCGCCGGCAACGTCGCATTGAGCGCGCCTTTCGAGCACATCTCGATCGTGACGGGCATCGTCGGCGCGAGCGCCGCGGGGGCGGACGTGGCGCTCTTGTGGTCGACGTCGAGCGCGCGCGTCGCCTTCGTGGCGCTCGGATCGACGGTGGGCAAGCCGTACAAGAGTGTCGAGGAGCTCACGCTCGAGCAGCCCATCGCGGCGGTGCGCGACGTCCCCGCGCCCAACGAGCGCCTGAAGATCCTCCTCGGCCTCGACGGTCGCAGCTTCTACGTCCTCGATCTCCTGGCCCGCACGGCCTCTCCCATTCTCGCCGCCGACGGCGCCCAACTCTCGGTATCGCCCGACGGCCGCCGCGCGTGGATGGCGGCGCCCTATCAATCCGCCATCGCAGCGCTGGATCTCGCCAATCTGCACCCGAAGAATCTGCTCCTGTCTCAGCCCGTGGCGGCCTCGTTCGACATCGCCCGCATCGACGGTGGCCGTGCGCTCCTGGCGTTTCATGCGACGTCCACGGTCGGCATCACGGTGCTCGACGGTGAGCGTCCCTCGCTCGAAACGGCGGTGTCCCATGCTGCCGTGCTCCTCGGAGGTCTGTGATGTCGCGCGCCCCTCTCTTCATGACGGTGGCCCTCGCGCTCTCCATGCCCGCCGTCGCGCACGCCGAGCGCGGATCCGGCGCGCCTCCGGTCGCCGATACGGCCCTTCCGCCCGACGGCGCCGAAGCAGCTCCGCCCAAGGCTGCATCGGATCTGCCACCCTCGATCGAGCCTTCGAGCCGACCCGAGCTGTCCATCAACCTCGGTTTGCGAGGCATGTTGTTGCCGAACGCGGGATTCGATCCCTACGCCAACAACGATGCTCTCCTGCAAGGATCCGTCGGCTTCGGTGTGACCGTGTGGCGCATGGGCCACGCATCCATTCTCGTGTTCGCCGAATACGACGCCGGCGCGCGCAGCGCCTCGGCCCGGGGCGATCGCGCGAAGCTCACGCTTCATCGTCTCTCGGGTGGCTTGGAGACTCGATATCAGCTCGGCCGCCGCTTCTTCCTCGCCGCGCGGGCCGCGCCGGCGGCGCTCTACATGGCGGGATCGATCGACGATCCCATCCTCGATCGACCGCTCGTCTCGCGCACGTGGACGTGGGGGCTCGACGTCGGGGGCGGCGCTGGATTGCTCTTGGGGAGCACGGGCCCGCGCGGGGCGAAGTTCTGGGCCACGCTGGATTTCGGCTACATGTTCGCCGGCGAGCGCCCCATGGCTTATGCGCCCGTGGCCGACGAGGACGATCCACGCAAATACGGCAGCGTCATGCTGCCGGCGCTCCGGCCCGCGGGGGCCACGAGCCGGCTCGGATTGAGCATCGCATTCTGAGCTTCACCAGGGTGCTCGGCGCTCATGAGCCGGGCTGTGCGGCCAAATCCCCCAAGAGCAAAAGAGGGCTGGTGGCGAGGCCATTCATCGCTTCGGCGCCCATCCTCCAGAGCTCGTCGCCGGCCTGATTCCTGAACACGAGCGCGCCATTTTCCATCCACGCGCCCCATATCAAAGAGCCGCCCACCGTGATGCAGACGACGGCGTCGGAGCTCGCGAGGAAGAGCCGATCGCCGCGGACGAGGCCCGTCTCCACCACCAGGCCGAGATCGAAATGCCCGCGCAGCGCGCCGCTCTCGAGATCGAAGCAACGCGCGCTGCTGGTCGTCTTTCCCGTCACGACCAAGGTGGCGCCGACCAAGAACAAACGGCCCGCGCCTCCAGGAAAGCGCTGTTCCCAGCGGAGCGCGCTGCTGTCGGGATCGAGCGCCATGACGCGCTCGCGCAGGGTGACAATCAGCGGCGGGTTGGATGGAGCTCGGCGGTAGTCCATGAAGGGATGATACGCCTTCGCGGCGGGCCCATCGTGGTCGAAGGCCGATGCCTCACCGCCTCTGCGCGAGGAGAAAGCCCCGATCGTCGATGGTCACGGCGCGCTCTGCGAGCAGCCGCCCGACCGCGCGCTTGAAGGCCTTCTTGCTCAGGCCGAAAACCGCGCGGATTTCTTCGGGGCTCGATCGATCGCCGATCCGCGGTGCGCCGGGACGCGAGAGGCGCGCGAGGATGCGCTCCGCGTCCGTTTCGACCTCTTCGTGCCCGTGGCCGCGCAACGAGAGCTCGATCTTGCCGTCGTCGAGGATGCTGGCGATGCGGAACCGCGTGGCCTCGCCGCGGGCGAGCGTGTTCGGCTCGCTCGCGGGGACGAGACCCAGAAAGCGCTTCTCCACGATGACGAAGACACCGAGCTCCGGCTCCTTGCGCCACGCTTCACCGGGGACCCACTCGTCGAGCTCGAAATCACCGACGGCGCGGAGCATCTCGCTCACGCGCATGGTGCCCGCGAGACGGCCGGTGTCGTCGAGATAAAGGCCCACCGGGTGCCTCTCTCCGGTGAGGAGATCGCGAGTCTGCTCGGCGTGCGGAACGAGGAGATGTTTGGGCAGGCCCCAGTCGAAGAAGGCACCGAAGCGCGTGACATCGGTCACGGTGAGGAACGCGACGCGGCCGATCGTGAGGTGCGGGGTGCGCGTCGTGGCGATGGGTCGATCCTCGGAGTCGAGGTAGACGAAGACCTCGAGCTCGTCACCTTCGCGCGTGTCTTCGGGCACCTCCGCGCCCGGCAGGAGCAGCGTGCGCTCGCGCCCGGGATCGGTGTCGCCGTCGTCCGGCGCGTCCACGGCGAGGAAGGCGCCGGGCGAGCCGAAGCGCCGCACGGGCAAGGTCACGATTCGGCCGAGGAGATCATCAAACGACATCGGCGCGCACTCTGGCATGAGCAGGGCTCGCGCGTCGACTCATGCCGGCGCCCGAGCGGACGAACGGCCCGGTCACCATTGCATCGGTGCGGCACGCATTGCAGGGCTCGGCGGAGATCGCTTTGACCGCCGCCATGTCACGGGCTCATGGGCAAGATCGGTCGTGTCCTCTCGGCTCGGATGTGATCCGGCTCGCCGCGCTACGGTCGAGCACGATCCCGACGCCGGCATCCCAAAAAGCGTTTGACCTCTCCTCGCCATTTCGAGTCCCCTACCGTCGCCGCGCTCCGCGGGCGCACGGGTGAGGTCGCATGGGTGGTCGTCCCTTGATCGTCGATATCATGAAGCTCTCGTTGGGCGCGTGGCTCACGCTCGGCGGCGCCGGTTGCGGCGTGTTCTCGGCCATCGGCAATCCCAAGGCGGCGTTCGCCCTGCAGGAGCCGGCGCCCATGGCAGTCATTCTCCGCCGTGCGGACGCGGCGCGCGCGACCGCGACCCACGTCGATCGCCTCCTGTCCGCCACGCCGGTCGACATCGAGTCGAAATGGATTGCCAAGATCGCCCTCAAGAAGGCTGAAGTCGAAGTCTCGCTCAAAGAGATTGGCGAGGACCCGGACTACGTGGTTCCTCCCAAGGCCAAGGTGCGTGTCGTGCAGGCCGAGGCGTGGGCCAAGGTGCTCGCCGGCCTGTGCCCGCACGAGAGCAAGTATCCGAGCCTCTTCCACTCGGTGAGCCCTGAAATCGCGGCGGCCTACGCCGATGTCGCCGGTCAGGCCAAGGCCGTCGCCAAGCTGAAGGCCGACAAGGAGGTCGAGGTCAAGGCGCTCGAAGAGAAGGACATCTCCGCCTCCGACAAGGAAGCGCACGAGAAGAAGAAGCGCGAAATCGAGGAGCAGATCGACAAGATCGAGGCCGAGTACAAGCCCAAGGTCGAGGCCTTCATGGGCAAGCTCAAGGGCGAAGTGCAAAAGGCCCCTCCGGAGGCGAAGAAGCAAATGGGCCTCGCCATGGTTGGCTTCAAGCGCGCCGTCGAGGACGCCAAGCTCTCCAATTCGGTGGCGTTGCTGCGGTATCCATTGGCCATGCCCGGCATGCCGCAGGAGCTGAAGACGCAGGCGAAGCGCATCGTCGCCGACGTGGTCGAGGACAAGACGGGGCACCGGCCGACGCTCGAGAAATTCGATCCCGACATCAAGCTCGACGGCGGCGTGAAGATGACCCTCAATGGTTTGCCGCCCGAGGCGATTCCGGGCCTCAAGCCCGATGCGCTGCTCACGGACGTGACCCTGCGCGCCAAAGACTACGCGACTCGGGTCCTCACGCTGGCCGCCTACATCGCCGAGACGCAGGAGCTGCTCGATCTGGAGAGCATCGTCATCAAGAGCACGATGGACGGCCTCGAGGTCGACGAGACCAAGGTGCAGGGCGCCGGCGAAGATCTGAGCGAGCTCAAGGTCGAGCTGGAAGAGACCGTCGCCGCCAACGCCAACGCGGGCGCCGTGACGGCGAAGGGCGGTAAGGGCGGCAAAGGCGGTGGGACCAAGTCGCGACGTCACCCGGTGCCGCTCGCCTCGACCTGCGCCGAAGGCGGGAAAGGCGATGGCAAGAAAGGCGACAAGGGCGACATGACGAAGGGCAAGAAGGGCGACAAGGCCGACATGACGAAGGGCGACAAGGCTGCTTCGAGCAAGAAGAAGTGATGCCGGCGAAGCGTTCGTGAAATCGATTGGAGGGATGAAGGATGATGACGCGCCAAGCCTCTTGTAGTTGCGGACAGCTCTCTCTCGTTGCCGAGGGCGATCCAGTTCGCGTCTCGATGTGCCATTGCCTCGCCTGCCAGAAGCGGACAGGGAGCATCTTCGGCGCGCAGGCGCGGTTTCCGCGCGATCGGGTGCGCATCACGGGGCGCTCCACGACCTACGTGCGCACCGCGGACAGCGGCAATCGCGCCTCGTTCTGCTTTTGCCCCGAGTGCGGAGCGACGGTCCATTACACGCCCGATCAGCTCCCGGACATGATCATCGTTCCCGTCGGCGCGTTCGCCGATCCCGGGTTCCCCGCGCCGACGATCTCCGTCTACGAAGAGCGCCGGCACGCGTGGGCAGGCGTGCCCGAGGACGCGGAGCACATCGATTGAGTAGGTACGATGGGGCCGCGCGCGGCCCCAAACCCCGGCCGGACGAGCCGGCCTTTGATCACACCTCCGAGATGCGCTCCACCACTTGGTGGACCAGGCCGTAGGCCTGCGCTTCTCGGGCGTTCATCCACAAATTGCGCTCGGTCTCCTGCACGACCTTCGCGTAATCCTGGCCGGTCGCGGCCGCGAAGATGCGATTGAGCCGCTCGCGAGCGCCCATGATTTGCGCGGCCTCGATTTCGATGTCCGAGGCCGGGCCGCGGACACCGCCGAGCGGTTGATGCAAGAGGAAGCGCGTGTTGGGCAGGGCGAAGCGATTGTGCCGCTCGGCGGCGACGTAGATGAGCGCACCGGCGCTGGCGACCCAGCCGGTGCCGATCATCTTCACCTCGGCGCGGATGAAGCGAATCACGTCGTGGAGGGTGTCGCCCGACTCGACGTGTCCTCCGGGAGAATGGATGACGACGCGGATGGGCTCGTCGCTCGCCGCCGAGAGGGCGAGCAGCTCCGCCGTCTTCGCTTGGGCCAGATCGGCGTCGATCTCCCCGAAAATGAGCACGGTTCGGCTCTTCAAGAGGTTCTCGCGGACCTCGGTGGGCAGCGATCGGGGCAAGGGGCGTTCTTCTGCGGAGGTCGGATCGAGACGCGTCATGGTCGCGAGCTTTCATGCTCTCTCGATCCTGCGCCATGACCGGGACGCTCGAACGCATGCCCGATCGTCTCGTTTCATCGTGGGCTACGGCGGCAGCGTATCTTGGAAGGCGAGGCTCGAGGCGCGCCTCGCTCGATCGACCAACACGGCCTCTTCGAGCGGGCGGAGGCGCTCGAAGGCGTCCCACCACGCGAGCGGCGCCGAGGCTCCGTTCAAAGCCTCGAGGGCCAATGCCGCGGCGTCGTGATCCACGCCCGAGCGCGAGAGCGCCGAGAGGCGCACGAGCCGCACCAAGGTGAGCGTGGCCGCCGGGGCGCGCGTCGTCATCTGGGCCAGATAGGCATGCAGCTCGCGCTCCACGCGGCGCCGATGATCAGGCGGAGCCCATGCGAGCCGGCGCGCCACCCACGCAGAAGATGGGGTGTCCGGCGCGTCGAGCTGATGTTGAATCTCGTGGCGAAGGGTCGTTTCCAACAGGGCCGCGTGGAGATCGAAGCGGTTGGAGAGGGCGGCCAGCGTGTCTCCGCAGCCGCGCAAAGCCCGCTCGACGGCGCCGGTCTCGCCCCGGGCTTCGCGACAGCGCGGCTCGGGGCGGGCGGCGAGCTGGGCGAGATCGGTGGCATAAGAGGCAATCTCGTCGAGCACGACGATGGCGAAGGGCTGGAGATCGCGGGAGAGGCCCATGGCCGCAATGCGCGGCCGCTCGGGCACCAATGCGCGCACGTGCAACGTAGTGACGTCCCGGCTGCCCAAATGCCTTTGCTCGCTGCGCTCGATTCGATAGCTGTCGACGCGCGCGCGCCGTTGGGAGATGGGGCCTACGGATTCCACGAGCGCGGTGGGATCGACGTAATAGGGAATCCGCGCCTTCCGGCTGGCCTCGTTGACGCCCTCGACGAGGCGATACCAGCGGCGCTCCTCCAGATTCGGATCGTCCGACGCTCGCATGAGCGTGTCGAGCGCCGCGGCGAGGTCGGCGTCGATTCCCCGTGCGGCCGAGACCGCTTCGTCCCTCATGGCGGTGCGCTCGCGGAGGTTCTCGTTCCATTGCGTGAGCAGCGCGCCGAACAAGCGATCTCCCGCCGGCGTGCCATTGCCGAGCGGCCAATCGAGCTTGCCGTGAGGGGGCTTGGCGGCGCGCCACGTCACGAGGGCGGCGACGAGGAGCCCAGCGGTCGGCCCGAGAGCGATGGCGCGGAGCTCGCGCGGCGCCGTGCGCGCGAGCGTGACGGCGGCGTGCGTGAGGAGCAGCAGCGCCGGTGTGAGCACCACGATTCCATGGAGCGCAGTGGTGAGCGTCGATTCGCGCCAGGGATCGAGCACGCGGTCCACGAGGATCGGCGCGAGCACCACGGGGGCGCCCCACGCGAGCGCGCCGGCGGTGAGCGAGAGGCGCGTGCGTTGCCGTTGCGTCCACGCGACGACGACGGTGATCGCCGGCCAGGTCACCACCAGCGAGAGTAGGCACGCCGCCATCAAGTTGGCGCGACCGCTGTGGGCCGCGACGTGGGGGAGGATGCGCGCGAGCATGCGCCACGGAGCCTCGCCCGCGACGGGGACGAGGAGCGCGGCAACGGCGCACGACGAAGCGAGCACGAGGAGAACGCGTGCGGCGCGTCGCTCGACGATGCGCGCGCTCGCGACCGCGCCCGCCACGGCGGCCAGCGCGAGCGCGGGCCCGGTCGCGAGCATCGAAGGCTCCGGCAAGAGATCCCAGGCGAGGATGGCGCGCGCGCGCGACCACGAGAGGGCGACCCCGATCAGCGCTGCGAGGATGATGGCTGCGAGCGTGCCGGTGCGGCGGACGTGCTGCGCGGCGATCACCATCGACGCACCGGCGAGGCTCGGCGCGAGCAGGACCCAGGCGCTCGAGGCGCGCAGATCGGACGCGAGCTGCCAGAGGAAGCGCGTGCCGTCGTGGTGGGTCTCGATGGGAAGCAGGATCGAGGCGACGAGGATCGCGCCGGCCCATTGCGTGAGCTGGCGTAGGCGAGCCTCGGCGTCGGAGCGCGGGGCGTCCGGATCGTCGCTTCTGGGATCGAGGATCGTCACCTCGCGATCACCGCTGCCATCATGCACGTAACTCTACGGCGACGACGTTGCTCGGGTGAAGGGTGTGCGCGTCACATGCGCGCATGCGCCGAGGATCGCTGGACAAGCCGCCTCGCGCCGCGCCACCATGGCGCATGGCCGACGATTGCGATGAGCAGCTTCGAAGCACCGTCGTCCACCGGCTGCGAGCGGTGCCGCCGTGGCGTGTCGACGCGGGCACGCGGCGCGCGGCGAGCATCCATGTGATCGTACGAGGAGCCTTCGCGCTGGCGGAGGACGATCATCGGGTGACGCCGCTGGGGCCGGGAGATCTCGTGATCGTCGGCGCGGGTGTCGCGGGGACGATCGCTTGCGTCGCCCGATCGGCGAACACCAACGCCGATCCTGCGCAGGGCGAGGGCGAGCTGCTCACCGCGATCCACGCGACGTTGCCTGAAGATGGGCTCGATGCGGTGACGGTGCTGCGCGCGAGCGAGGCGCGGCGCGAGCCGGCGATTGCCGTGCTCGTGGAGCTGCTGCGGGCGGCGCTGTCGGATCCGTCGGAGGGAAGAGAGCACCTGTCGCGCTCGTTGGTGGAGCCGCTCTTGGCGCATGCACGCTTCTGTGTCGAAGCGATTCGCGATGGCGAAGGAGGCGCGGCGCCTGTGGACGAGCAGGTGAAGCGCGCGCTGGATTTGATGCGCGCGTCGCCGGAGCAGAGCTTCACGGTGGCGTCGCTGGCGAAGGCGGTGGGCTTGTCGCGTGCGGCGTTCGCGCGGCGGTTCCTCTTGGCGCTCGGTGTCCCGCCGCTGCGCTACCTGGCCGATTTGCGCATGGATCGCGCGGCCCGATTGCTCGTGGAGAGCGACGATGCGCTGGCCGCGATCGCGGGGCAGGTCGGGTACGCGTCGGAGTTCGCGTTCAGCCGCGCCTTCAAGCGACGCATGGGCGAGGCGCCGATCGTGTTCCGGCGGCGCAGTCGATCCGAGGTGGGCTCGTTCCGCATGCCCACCCTGCGCGCGGCGGCGTGAGCGAGCGACGCTTCGAGGCTCACCTTCCGCGGAGCGTGCTGCCCTCGAGCACCATGCGGTCGCCGGTGGGCGCGAGCGCGGCGTCGACGAGCGCGGTCGCGAGCGTCTTGGGATCGATCGAGGCATAGCGATCCCGGAGGCCGCGCCCGCCGAAGAGCGCCACCGCAGAGAGCAGCGCGTCGCCGACACCGGCGCCGATGCGCTCCATCGGTCGCGGCTCGTCGCGCTCGCTCTCGCCGGTGATGAACGAAGGGCGGCCGATGACGTGCGGGAGGCCGCTCGCGACGAGCTCGCGCTCGAGGCGCGCGCGGGCTTGGAAATAGCCTCCGCGCGCGTCATCGGAGACACCCAGCGACGAGAGGTAGACGTAGCGCGGGCGCGTCCCCTCTGCGATCGAGGCGCGGAGCAACATGGCCGACAGACCGTAGTCGACGGCCTCGTAGGTTTCGCGGGCCGCGTCGCCGCCTTGCTTCTCGATCTCCTTGGCGCGCGCGCGTGTCGTGCCGAGCAGCGCGAAGACGAGCGTCGGCTTTCGCTGTGCGAAGGTCGCGGTGAGCGCAGCGTCGTCCCACGGCGTGGCGTCGACCTCGGCGCCCTCCGCCTCGAAGCGCGCGCGCCACTCGTCCTTGCGCTTCGAATCTGGGCGCACGTGCGCGATGGTGCGGACGCCGCGCGAAACGAGGAGGCGCACGACCTCGCGTCCGGTGTAGCCGGTGGCGCCGGCGACGAAGGCGATCGTGGAGGGGGTCGACATGGTGCCCGAGCGTACACGCTTCGCCGGGGAACGGGGCGCGATCCGAGCCTCGCGCGATCGCGCACGATGCGCGCGGCGAAGGGATGCCTCGGCGTGGACCCAGAGATCGTTTGAGCTCAAACGAATCGGCCCTCTCCTCAGTATGTCGAGAAGAGGGCCGATGGGTCGCGGCGGTGCGCGTCAGCCGTCGAGGTACGAGCTGAGCTTCCGCTTGCGCGAGCGCGTGCGCAGCTTCTCCAGCGCCTGCGCCTCGATCTGCCGGATGCGCTCGCGCGTGAGCGAGCAGGAGCGGCCGATCTCCTCGAGCGTCTCGTCCTCGCGATCGTGCAGGCCGTAGCGGCGCACGAGGACCTCGCGCTCGCGCGGGGTCAGCCCTTCGAGCAGCTCGTGGGTCTGCTCGACCAGGCGGCGCTTGGCCAGCGTCTCGTCGGCCATCGGCTCGTTGCCGGCGACCAGCTCGCCGAACGACGTGTCGCCGTCCTCGCCGACGGGCGCGTCGAGGCTGAGCGGCTCGAGCGCGAGCTCGGCGATCACACGCACGCGCTCGATGGGCACGCCGCTCCGCTCCGCGACCTCCTCGTGCGAAGGATCGCGGCCGAGCTGACCGATGAGCTCGCGGCGCGTGCGGGCGATGCGGCTGCGCGCCTCGGCGAGGTGCGCGGGCATGCGCAGGCCCTTGCCTTGGCGGAGCACGGCGCGCCGGATGGCCTGCTTGATCCACCACACGGCGTAGGTGCTGAAGCGATGGCCGCGGCGGTAATCGAAGCGATCGGCCGCGCGGATCAGGCCGAGGTTGCCCTCCTGCGCGAGGTCGACGAGCGGCACGTCGAAGCGCTGGAACTGCCGCGCGATGGAGACCGCGAGGCGGAGGTTCGCCTCCACGAGCTCGCTCTTGGCGCGGGCCACGGCGCGGCGCGAGCGCGCGATCTCGGCGAGCGTGGCCTCGATGCCCGCGCGATCCTTCGGGGGCGCCTCGGTCGCGGCCGTGCGCAGGCTGCGCTCGATGCGCTCGCCGACGGTCGGATCGAGCGGCAGCGCCGCGAGGCCGGCGGAGATCTCGTCCACGGCCCGCGTCGCGGCCGCGCCCGTGAGCTTCGACGAGGCCAGCGCGCGCACCCACTCGAGGAGCGCGCCCAGTGTCTCGGTACGCTTCGCCGCTTCCGCGTCGCGCGTGTCGGGCTCGATCAGGAGATCGTCGATCTCGAGCACGCCGGCCTCGACGTCGTCGGCGGTGAGCGCGAGCTCGGCGAGCCCGTGCGGGCTGCGGATCCACGCGGCGATGATGGCCTGCTCGGCCGCTTCGATGCGGCGGCCGAGCGCGACCTCACCCTCGCGGGTCAGGTGCCGGCGACCGGCGAGGTCGGCGTAGTACAGGTCGAGCGGGTCGCGCCCGCTCGGGCTCTCGGACGACAAGGTGTGGGGGCGCACGCGGGACGGGGGTGCGCCGCGTTCCTCGGCGTCGGTGACCTCGGGGTGATTCGGGTCGTGCTCACGCATGGAAAGCGAGAGGGCGGACTTCATCGGTGGCGCTCCGGTCCGCGCTGTGCTGCCAGGGGTCCAGAGGACACGCCAGGGCCGCCCGGAGCGCGGCCGGCGTCAGTAGCGCAAGCGTTCGGAAGGATAAAGAAAAGAGAGCGGCTTTCAGAACTTTCCCGATTCTTCGCGGATCATTCGCGGTTCTTCGCGTGGTCTGCCTCACGCCGTCTTCACGTCGGCGGCGACGCCGAGCGCCAGCTCGGCCACGGCCAGCTCACGCATCCGATACTTTTGCACCTTGCCGGTCACCGTCATGGGGAACTCGTCGACGAAGCGAAAGTAGCGCGGGATCTTGTAGGTCGCGATGCGCCCGGTGCAATGGGCGATCATGGCCTGCTCATCGGTCACGGCGCCGGGGCGGAGCCGGATCCACGCCATCACCTCCTCGCCGTACTTGACGCTCGGCACGCCGATCACCTGCGCCTCGGAGACGGCCGGGTGGGTGTGGAGGAACTCTTCGATCTCGCGCGGGTACACGTTCTCGCCGCCGCGGATGATCATGTCCTTGATGCGGCCGACGATGTTCACGTAGCCCTCGCCGTCCATCGTCGCCAGGTCGCCCGTGTGCATCCAGCCCGCGGCGTCGACGGCGTCGCGCGTGGCCTCTTCGTTGTCCCAGTAGCCGAGCATCACGCTGTAGCCGCGGGTGCAGAGCTCCCCAGCCGCGCCGCGCCGGACGGTGAGGCCGCTCGTCGGATCGACGATCTTCACCTCGACGTGCGGGTGCACGCGGCCGACGGTGGTCACGCGCTTGTCGAGCGGATCGTCGAGCGCGCTCTGCGTCGACACCGGCGAGGTCTCGGTCATGCCGTAGCAGATGGTCACCTCGCGCATGTTCATGCGCGCCTGCACTTGCTTCATCACCTCCACCGGGCACGGCGATCCGGCCATGATCCCGGTGCGCAGCGACGAGAGATCATACGACGCGAAGCGCGGGCAATCGAGCTCGCCGATGAACATCGTGGGCACGCCGTAGAGCGCGGTGCAGCGCTCGGCTTGCACGGTCTCGAGCACACTCTCGGCGTCGAACGCCTCGCCTGGCACCACGATGGCGGCGCCGTGGCTGGTCGCGCCGAGGTTGCCCATGACCATGCCGAAGCAATGGTAGAAGGGCACGGGGACGCACACGCGATCGGCGGCCGTGAGGGCCAGCGCTTCGCCCACGAAGAAGCCGTTGTTGAGCACGTTGTGGTGCGACAGCGTCGCGCCCTTGGGGAAGCCGGTGGTGCCCGACGTGTACTGGATGTTGATGGGATCGTCGAACGAGAGGCTCGCCTCGCGATCCGCGAGCGCCCTCGGGTTCACGTGCGCGCCCGCCGCGAGCAGCGCCTCGAAGTCGTCATCCATCACCAGCGCGAGGCGCAGCGCGGGCAGCCGATCGCGCACCTCCGCGAGCATGGTCGGGTAGTCGCTCTTGCGGAACGCGCGCGCGAGGACGAGCACGCTCACCCCCGACTGCCGCAGCGCATACTCGAGCTCCGCGGTTTTGTAGGCCGGGTTGATGTTCACCAAGATCGCGCCGAGGCGCGCGGTCGCATACTGGATGGCCACCCACTCCCAGCGGTTCGGCGACCAGATGCCCACGCGATCGCCCTTCTGCACGCCGTGGGCGAGCAGGCCGAGCGCGACCTTCGTGGTCATGTCCCAGAGCTCGCGGTACGTGGCCCGATAGCCCTGCGAGCGCACGATCAACGCGTCACGATCGCCGTGATGCTGCACGGTGCGCCGCAGGTTCTCGCCGATCGTCTCGCCGAGGAGCGCGGTCTGACTGGTCCCGTGCGCGTAGGAGGCGAGCGGCGTGGTCATGCGAATGGATCCATGGTGCCATCCATGCGCCGAAGGATGAAGGTGCGCGACGCGTCGCCGGCGATCGTGCGAGCCCACCCACATCGATGACGCGCGACCAGAGGGCGATCGCGCATCGCATCGGTCGACGATGCGTGAGCATCCGATCACGTGGGATCGAGACGCACGCGGTCCCCACATGTTGACCTTGGCGTCGCCGCACGCGCGTGATCGTTTCCGAGCCGGAAAAGGTGCGCCTCGATCTCGGGGGACGAACACACTTCCAGGCCCTCTGTCGCTCGGGTCCTCTCCCGGGCTCGCGCGGCGTTGCTGACGGACGTCGGCTCCTCGTGGCCCCGAGCCTCGATTTCGGCTCTCTCGTGCGTGTCGGTCGGCGAGGTGCGAATCGGTTTTACCGGCCTCGCGGCCACGGTGCGAAAGATCGCACGCGGAGGCTGCACGGGCGCTCCGCGGAGGCGTGGGTCCGAGGCACGGAATAGCCGTGGCGAGGCCCATTTTTCTGCCCCCGTTTCCAGCGCCGGCACTAGGATGCGCCGCGCTGGAGGAACTCATGTCTGAAACGAAGATCGTCGTGCCGGCGGACGGCGCCAAGATCCACATCGAGAACGGCAAGCTCGTCGTTCCCGAAAACCCGATCATCCCCTTCATCGAAGGCGATGGCACCGGCCGCGACATCTGGCGCGCGAGCGTGCGCGTGCTCGACGCTGCGGTGGAGAAGGCCTACGGCGGCAAGCGCAAGATCCGCTGGATGGAGGTCTACGCGGGCCAGAAGTCGTTCGACACCTTCGGTTCGTGGCTGCCGGACGAGACCGTCAAGGCGTTCGCCGACTACCTCGTCGGCATCAAGGGCCCGCTCACCACGCCCATCGGCGGCGGCATCCGCTCCCTCAACGTGGCGCTCCGCCAGCTCCTCGATCTCTACGTCTGCCTGCGCCCGGTGCGCTGGTTCAAGGGCGTGCCTTCGCCCGTGAAGCGGCCGGACAAGGTCGACATGGTGATCTTCCGCGAGAACACCGAGGACATCTACGCCGGCATCGAGTTCCAGGCGGGCACCGAGGACGCGAAGAAGGTCATCGGCTACCTCAAGGAAGCCTTCCCGGCGATGTACAAGAAGATCCGCTTCCCCGAGACCTCGGGCATCGGCATCAAGCCGGTCTCCGAGCAGGGCACGGAGCGGCTCGTGCGCGCCTCGATCGAGTACGCCATCGCCACCAAGCGCAAGAGCGTGACGTTCGTCCACAAGGGCAACATCATGAAGTTCACGGAGGGCGCCTTCCGCAACTGGGGCTACGCGCTCGCCGAGCGTGATTTCGCGGACCAGACGTACACCTGGGATCAGTGGGAGCGCACCAAGGCCGCGAAGGGCGAGGCGGCTGCCAACGCGGAGCAGAAGGAGCAGCTCGCGGCCGGCAAGATCCTCGTCAAGGACGCCATCGCCGACATCACGCTCCAGCAGGTGCTCACCCGCCCGGACGAGTTCGACGTCATCGCGACGCTCAACCTCAACGGCGATTACCTCTCCGACGCGCTCGCGGCGCAGGTCGGCGGCATCGGCATCGCGCCCGGCGGCAACATCAACTACGTCACCGGCCACGCCATCTTCGAGGCCACGCACGGCACCGCGCCGAAGTACGCGGACCTCGACAAGGTGAACCCCGGCTCGGTCGTCCTCTCCGGCGAGATGATGCTCCGTCACATGGGGTGGACCGAGGCGGCGGACCTGATCATCAAGGGCATGGACGGCGCCATCGCCGCCAAGACGGTCACCTACGATTTCGCTCGCCTCATGGAGGGCGCGACCGAGGTGAAGTGCTCGGAGTTCGGCGACGCGATCATCCGTCACATGTGAGCGGGTGACGCGCGCCGCGCGTCGTGAGCCCCTCGTTTTCGCGGGAAACCGCTGGAGACGAGGGGCTCTTTCATTCCGTCTCCACCGCGAGCGTGATCACCGCGCGATGCTCGTGCGCGAGACGCTGAACGTCTGGGCGGGGCTCAGCTTCTTGACGCCGCCCGCGGCGTACGAAATCCTGACGCGAACGACGTGTCCATCCCCGACCCGGAGGAAGCTCTGCGAGAGCGGGCAAACGCGCGCATCGGGCGCGTTTTGCGCGAGAAGTGGCGCGTCGATCGGTTGCTCGGCCTCGGGGGCATGGCGGCGGTGTACGCGGCCACGCACGTCAACAATGGCCGTCGCGTGGCCATCAAGCTGCTGCACCCCGAGCTCTCGACCAACACCGAGGTGCGCACGCGCTTCCAGCGCGAAGGCTACGTCGCCAACAAGCTCGAGCACCCGGGCGCGGTCGGCGTGCTCGACGACGACACCGCGGAGGACGGCGCCGCCTTTCTGGTGATGGAGTTGCTCGAGGGCGAGACCCTCGAAGATCGTCGCGAGCGCAGCGGCGTGCTCCCCGTGCACGAGGTCCTCTCGCTCGCCGATCGCTTGCTCGACGTGCTCGCCGCGGCCCACGCGAAGGGCATCGTTCATCGCGACATCAAGCCGGAGAACGTCTTCCTCACGCGCGAGGGGACGGTGAAGGTGCTCGACTTCGGCATCGCCCGCATGCGCGAGCTCCAGAGCGCGCGGCTCACGATGACGAGCTCGGGCGCGATCGGCACGCCTGCGTTCATGCCGCCCGAGCAGGCGCGCGGTCGCTGGGACGAGGTCGGTCCGCAGAGCGACATCTGGGCCGTGGGCGCGACCATGTTCACGCTGCTCGCAGGCCGGCTCGTGCACAACGCGGACACCGTCAACGAGCTCATGCTCGCCGCCATGACGAAGCCGGCCCCGCCGCTCGGCCAGGCGATGCCGGGCATCTCGCCCGTGGTGGCGCACCTCGTCGATCGCGCGCTCGCCTACGACATCAAGACGCGCTGGCCCGACGCGCGCTCGATGCAGACGGCCCTGCGCGCGGCCTATCAATCGCTCGATCGCATGTCCTTACCGGCGATTGCGCCGCCGCAACGCATGCCGCAGCAGTCGTGGGCGCAGATCGCGGATCCCGTCTCGGTCTCCGGATATCCCATGCCGCCGCAGCCGATGACCGTGCCGATGATGTCGCCGCCCGCGGCGCCGCGGCCGATGATGGCCTCCGTGGGCGCGCCGATGATGGCGACGGCCAACCCCGTGACGATGGTGGGCGCGACGCCGGCGCGGAAGGCGCAGAGCCCGATGCTGGCGATCATCGGCGCCGTCGCGGGCATGCTCGTCGTGGGCGCCGTGGTGTTCCTGGTGGTGTTGCGCAAGCCCACTTCGGCCGGCGGTCCCGATCCCTCTTCATCCGCGAGCGCGACGGCATCGGCGTCCGCGAGCGCCGCACCGCCTCCGGATCCCGGTGCGACGGCCGGCGTCGCACCGAGCGCGGCTCCCGCGGAGACCGCCTCGGCAGCGCCCGCCGTGGATGCGCCGAGCGCGTCCGCGACGGCTTCGGCGGCCCCGACGTCGAAGCCCGCAACGCCGCCTCCGCCCAACAAGCCGGGCAAGTTCCTCCGCAACCCGAACGTCGTCAAACACCGATGAGGTGGTGAGTCGCGCGGGCGCGCCGTCATTCGCGCCGGCGATGATGACGCCTGCTGCTCTCGGCTCGACCGATACCGATGCTCGAGATGCCATGACCGGCGAGCGCGCCCGTCGCCGATGAACCGACATCAAACTGGAGCTTCAGGCTCCGTGTCACCGAGCGCGGCCCACTGCTCCAGCAGCGCGAGGTCGTCCTCGAAGAGGAAGGCCGCGATCTCCGTGAGCGCGCCGGCGCGATTCTTCCCGGAGCCAAGGCGAATGGCAGCTGCTTTGGCCACGGCCGCGACGATCGGATGCGGCGAGCTCACCAGCCGCAGGAGCTCCGGCACCAGGCTCGTCGCTTCGAGGCGCACCGCCACCATCGCGGCCAGTGGGCGCGCGTCGGCGGCCGCGCCTTCACCGCCGGAGGCCAGGATCGCGCGGAGCAAACCGAGCGTCTCCGGCCCGGCCGCGGCGCCCGCGATGGATCGGTATCCACGGGGCGGCAGGCCGAGGCGCACCGCGCCGCGCCCGCTGGTGCAGAGATCGTCGGCGCGGGCGAGCAGCTCGGCCACCACGGGCTCGGTGTCGCCGTCGCCGGCGATCTCGAAGCCCTCGAGATCGAGCGCCACGGGGCGCGCGGCCTCCTCGGTATAGGCATCGAGATTGGCCACCAAGCTCTCCAGACCGACCGCGCCCCACGCCCGCCCCGAGAGCAGCTCACGCCCGGTATCCACGGTGACGATGCTGGCGAGGATGGCCGGTGTGCCCCCACGCATGCTGTGCGCGACATCGACCGAGACGTGACGAATCGCGGGCCAGCGCAGGACGCGAAGATCGGTATCGGGATCGACGAGGATCCCCCAAGGCACGATGGCCATGGCCACTTCGCGCGCCCGCGCGGGGGTGCGCAGGCGCGGCTCGCGGCCAAGCAACGAGCTTGCCGCGAGGGCCACGCCGCCCGCGAGGATGCCGGCGCTCAAGGGGTGATGTCCGCCCGTCCACAGAAGAGCGCCAGTGGTGGCGAGGGCCGCCCCCGCGCCGGCGAGCGCGGTCCCAAACGATCCCGGGCCCGGCGTGAGCCAGACGTAACGGAAATCGGGGGGAGCGACCCGGCGAGCCACGATGGCCCGAGCCTACCACCGGAGGGCCCGCTCGTCCCGCGCCCGCGCGATCTGCGCCACGATCGGGTCGTGGGGCGCCCGCGCGCCGACGCCACCGCGGCGCCTTCGGCCCACAACCATTTTGAGGGCGGCCCTCAAGGCATGTCGAAATCGAGAATGCCAATCGGATCGACGGAGAAGGCGTCGGTCACCTCCAATCGCTGTTCGATTTCCTGCGCCGAGAAGCCCTCGTCGATCATCGCCTCCTCCGCGGCGTCGCGATCGATGGGCATGCCCGGGAAGTGCTCCACGCAGGTGACGTGATCGCCGGAGATGGTGCAATCGCCCTCTCCGAGCGAGCCGGCGTCGACGTGAATCGAGGTCGCGCCCGGCGCGGCGTGGCCGACGAGCTTCACCTTGTGATCGTCGCCGACGAGCCACGTCGGGAAGCGATATTCGATCTTCAAGCTCCCGCCTTGGTGCGAGACCTTCACGGGCCCGACGGGATAGATCGCCCAAGGCTCGAGCGCGGCGGGGACCGGGACGCGGTATTCGGCTCCATGAACGGTGGCCTTCCTGCCGCCGTGGCTGCCGAGGAGGCAGGCGGCGAGGAGCATCAGGGGGACGATCGACTTCCGGTCAGCGCTCATGAGCCCTCTCTTCGATGCGATATCGCGTGTTCTTTCCTTTGCCGGAGCGCTGCACGACGCCTTGATCGATGAGGTCGCGGAGCCTCCGCAGCGCGGTCATTTCGGAGACACCGAGGTGCGAGGCGATATCGGTGCTCGACGAAGGGCCCTCCCGCGCGAGCCACGTGACGATGGCGTCCGCCGCCGGCGGCTGGCTCGGCATCGCGGGCGGCGGAATCGAGGGCGCGGGAGGATGAATGCTCTCCACGGGCGGAGGCGGCGCGTCGCCGAGGGTGTTGGCCAAGTCCAAGAGAGCGACACCGGGCGTGAGCTGATATCCACCCGACGTCGCCTCGATCCAATGCCCTCTCACGCCGAGGAGCGCGCGAAGGCGGCTCACGGCGGTGTGAATCACGGCGTCGTGCGCGTCGGGGCGATAGGCACCGATCCCCCAAACGGTGCGGAGGAGATCGGCTTTGCCGCGCCATTCACCGCCGGCGAGGGCGCGCAGGAGGCGCAGCGTGCCATCCGAGGTGTCGTCGAGGACGGTGACGTTGCCATGATCCTCGACCACCACACGACGGCCGAGGAGCATCACGCGGCGGCCCGGATCGAGCCGCAACGACAAGGGCAGGAGCCCCCAATGGCCGCTCGCGATCACCCGCGCTGCGAGCTCGGGTGTGCCTCGCAGACACGCGGCATAGAGGGCGCCCAGGCGATCGGCCTCCATGAGCTCGGCGCCGGCGGGGAGCTTCGGGCTCGAGTCGTCACGACCCTCCTTGTGCTCTTGCCGGAGCCAACCGCGCGCGATGCCCGAGAGACGGCCCAAGGCGCGGAGACCCGCGCGGATGCGCGCGCGCTCCTCCGCCGTCTCCGCCGCGAGGATCTCCATGCAGGAGATATCGAATTCGAGGGTGATGTCCGGGTGCGTGCGCGAGAGGGCGCGCGCCTCGCTCACGAAAGGCATCATGCTCGAGCGGCCGTGGCGGAGCCGCGCCACGTTGGCGCAGGCGATCAAGAATCGAATGCGCGCCCGGGCGTCGCCGCCGTCGGGCAAATGCTCCGTGCCGAGCCGCTCCAAGAGGCCCCAAGCCGTGTCGCCTTCGCCGGCGAGCGCGTATTGCACGGCCATTTCGATGCAGAGCGAGCGGCGCGAATACGAGTCGTCCGGGCGCGCGCGGGCGAGCACCTCGGTCAGCTCGGCGATGGCTTTGCGCACCGGGAGCACGCCGAAGCGGGCCCGGTAAATGGCAATCGCGCAATCGAGCACCGCGGCGTTGCCAGGCAATGAGAGCGAGCCGGCCAGCGTGCGCGCCGTGCCGAGGAGCGAGAGCCCCTCTTGCACGGCGCCGAGCTGGACGAGCGAATGCCCGCGGAGATCCGTGGCGAGCAGGCGCCCATAAGGCAGCTCCGCCACGAAGGCGTATTCCAGGGCACGGAGCGCGTGTCGCGCCGCGTGCCGGAGCCGCCCGGTGAAATAGCGATAACAGCCGAGGCCCTGAAGGACGTAAAAGCGCGCGAGCGGCTCGCCGTGACGGAAGCTCGCGGCGACGTTCTTCACGATTTCGCGCCGGGCCTCGTCGAGCCGGCCGGCCCGACAATAGGCGACGGCGAGGAAGAAGCGCGTCGCCACCACGATGGAGCCTTGCGTGGGGACGGCGCCGCGCCGCAGGTTGCCGGAGAACAGAGCCCGCGCTTCTTCGAGGCGGCCCGCGAAGGCGAGCGCGCCCACGATGAAGGGCAGATCGGAGGGCGCCCCGCCCGCGTGCGCGCCGTCGACGCGCAGACGGATGATCTCGGCATAATGCCCGGCGTAGAAGAGCTCTGCCATCGAGGGCGCGGGGGCTCCGCGCAGTTTCTTCTCGGCCATGAGGACGGGGTTTCGAAACTCCGATTCTAGTGGCGCCGGCGACAGCGAGAGCCACGATTCCAGTAACCCCGCCATCATCACCGCACGCCCCGCCGCGTGAGCAGGACCACGGCGAGGAGAAGAAACATCACGGCCGTCGATTGCGGCCCTTCTCCGCGCGGCACGCTGCACCCGTATTCGGCGGTGATCGGGATCGCTACGGGGCCTCCATCGGCGCTTCCTCCTTCGGGTACGTTGGGATCGGACCCCTTTTGGAGCTCGTCGACGTCACTCGTCCCGTCACCATCGCTGTCGGTCTTCTCGCCGGAGAGCGCGTCGAGCGCGTTTTGGAGCGACATCTCGTCATAGGCTTGGAGACCGCGCGCCCGCATGCTCGTGCCGAAGGGCGTGGTCACCGTGCCTCGCTGCGTGGGGCCGTCGTGGCAGAGCGTGCACGCGGGCGCCTCGGCGAGGTCGAGGTGGGTCGCGAGCGCGTTGGGGAAATTCGGTGTCGCGCGGGCGATCGCGGGCGCGGCGACGAGGATCGCGAGGACCACGGCGGCACTGCCGATCTTGTCAGAGGAATACATGGATCTGCCCCAGGAGAGAGGTGATCCCCGCGCGGCCGCCGTCGACAGCCATGTTGCGATGCGTGAAGTCGAACCGCAAATCCACGTGGGGGAGGAAGAACCATTGAAGCGAGAGCCAGCCGCCGAGCGAGGGAGCCTGCGTGGCGATGCTCTCGTCGAGCACCTCGCCGGTGCCGATGAGGTGGACGCCTTGCACCGGCTCGACATCGACTTGGAGCATGCCCGTGGCGCCGAGCTTGAAGGGGGCTCCGCGCGGCGAGCGCACGAGGACGTCTCCTTCGGCCATGATGACGACCGGTTTGGCCGGGAGGAAGCGCGCGAAGAGCCCATGGGCCTGGCGGAACACGGCCTCTTTGGCGGTGACGTCGTAGCTCGCATACGTGATCATGCTCGACAGCCCGATCGCGGCCCGCTGCGCGAACGAGCGCTCCACGTAGGCGGCATAACCACGCTCGCGCAGCGCCGGCGGCGAGAGCTGGAGATTGCCGAGGATGCCCATGATCTCCATGCGCCACCCCTCCGGCGCGAACGAGAGGGCCACGCCGTGTTGTTGAGCGGCGTTCACGTCGGTGCGCGTCGCGGATTTGATCCAGAGCGTGTGCTCGATGACGCGTTGGCCATAAGGCAGGTTCATGCGTCCGGCGCGCAGCATGAAGGCGTCGTTTTCGCCGAACACGACACCGGCCCAGTGTTGTCGCGAGACCACGCGATCGTGCTCGCCGGGCGTGACGGCCGCTTCGATGGCGCCGTCGTGCGCATAACCGAGGGACACCGAGGCTCGGAATCGATCGGCCATGGCGCCGACGGCGAGATCGGCTTGCATGAGGACGGGCCTCGTGACGGCGGGCGCGGGGGAGGGCGGTTGCACGCGGAGCACGGCCCCGCGCGCATCGCCTTGCACCAGGAGCTCGGCGGGCAGCGAAACGAGGCCGAAGAGGAAGCCTCCGAGCTTGGCGGGATCTTCGTTGGTGGGTGGAGCCCCATAACGGGTGCGGAGCAACACCTCGCTTTGGGCGCGTCCATACGGGGTCATGAGACCGGCGCCGGACGGGTCGACATGGCAGGTCGAGCAGACCGTGTAGTCGTGCCGAATCATCCATGGATAGGCGGAGGCGCGCGCGCCGAAGAGCAGCACGGCGAGCGGCAGGCACAGCGTCAGGAGGAGGCGCAGAGAGAGGCGGAGCCGCATCTCCCTGCGCCGATTCCGGGCGCGTTCAGGGAAGGTAGATTCGACCTGGAGCACCGTTTTTCCCCTGTTCGGTGTGACAACCATTGCAGTCACCGGTCATCTGCGGCGTGAACATCTTCCGCTCTGCGCCGTTGGCGACGACCTTGGCGGTGATGGGAAACACCACGTTTCCCGCACCGATGGGCAGAGAGAAGTTGCCCGTCCGTTGGATGGGCAGCGTGAACGTCTGGCCGTTGGCGTCGCTCACGACCACGTGTGCGGTGGTCGTGGCGCCGTCGACGCCATAACAGAGATCGGGCTCGTGGAGGGTCGGGTACACGGTGCCGCCGAGCCGGACGATGGGGCCATCGTCGCCGGCGTTCTGGTGACAAGCGATGCACGCGAGCCCGGGGTTCATCCACGGTCCTTTCTTGTCGAGCTTGCCGCCGCCGGGAGAGGGGTTGTTCTCACCCATCATCCAATGACGGCTGCTCGAACAGACCACCTCGATCGGCGGGGAGCTCCCGCCGCTCCCCGTGCTGCTCCCCGGGGGTGGATTGCCGCCACCGCCGCCCGCGCCGCCGGCGCCGCTGTCCCCGCAGGTGCCTTTGGGAGGCCGGCCGACACCCACGCAGAGAAGGTGTCGATTTCGGCGGCGGGGACCGTGGGGCCGCTGCCGGGAGGCATCGGCGCCGAGGTCGATTGCATGCGCACGAGCACGAGATCCGCCACGCGCTTCGAGGGATCGGACACGGCCTTGGCCGTGAGATCCGCATACGTGAGGAGCGACATGGGTGAAGCCGGCGGGCTCCCATGGCAGCTCCGGCAATGGGCCGCGAGCAGCGCATCGACCTCGCAGGGAAGGCCGTTTGCAGGCGCGCCTTCCCCACCACCGCTGCTCGATGCGCCGCCCGCGCCGGGGCCGACCCCGACGAGGACGACATCGAGTCTCCGGGAGCGCCGGTGACGCCCCCGGACGAAGAAGCGTTGGAGGGAGCGGGTTGTCCCGCGGCCCCTCCGCCGTCGCCGGTCACGCCCGAAGGGACGAAGCAGCCGGCGACGGCGGCGAGCACGAATGCGCTCGCCACGATCTCACGAGAGAGAGAGGCCACGATGGGATCTCACTTGTCGAGCGCGTTGAACTTCACGGCCACGTCGACATCGGGCTTGACCGTGACGCCGAGGTAGCTCGGCGGCTCGATGCCGAACTCCTTGATGTTGATGCGGAAGCCACCCGTGACCGCGTAACCGTTGCCGCTCTTCTTGGCTTCGTAGCGGAACTTCACCGGCTTCGTCTGCCCATGAAGCTTGAGCTGCCCCGTGGCTTCGCCCGATCCCACGTTGGGATATCCGATGGCGCTCTTCGTGACGATGAGCTCCGCCTCCGGCGTCTTGTCGGTCTCCAGGTACTTTTGCATGTGCTTGTTGCGCAGATCGATGCCCGTATCGAGCTTGGCGAGGGGCACCGCCACCACGATGCTGTCGTCGGTCTCGGCGGCGCGGAGATCGCTCGAATTGCCCACGATCTTGAGCCCCGCGGGGCCCACGGCGGTGAACTCGACGGAGGACGATTGCGCGCTGATCTTGGCGTGGGCCGTCAGTGCGGCACCGGTGACGATGGAAGCGATGAGCCCGGCGATGAGCGAACGGTTCATGATGATCCTCCCTTGTTGGGGGCCGTCTCGTATGGCCCGTCGGACAAGGATGTTGTGCCCTGGGATTCCCCACAGGCCCAGTAACGGCTCCTGACAGCCGTGTTAGGAATCCGGGCCCGGGCGGAGTAGCCTGCGCCCGTGCCCCTCGCGCCCCGCTACCGCCCCGATCCCCGCACGCCCGCGCTCGGCGAAGGCTTCTTCGACGTCGTGGAGCCCGCGCGTTTTCCTCGGCAAACGCTGCGTTTCCGTCACGATCCTTGGGCCGCGCGCATCGGGCTCGACGGGCTCGACGAGGCGGCGTGGGTCGACCATTTCGCGCGCTTTCGCCCCCTGCCGGAGAACCTCGAGGCGCCCCTCGCGCTTCGTTATCACGGTCACCAATTCGGCGCTTACAACGCGCGCCTCGGCGATGGTCGCGGCTTCCTCTTCGCGCAGCTTCGTGATCCCGAAGACGATCGGCTCCTCGATCTCGGCACCAAGGGCAGCGGCCGCACCCCGTGGTCGCGCGACGGTGATGGGCGCCTCACGCTCAAGGGCGGCGTGCGCGAGGCCTTGGCCACCGAGATGCTCGAAGCGCTCGGCGTCTACACCTCGAAGACCTTGAGCCTCGTGGAGACGGGCGAGCAGCTCGTTCGCTACGACGAGCCTTCACCCACGCGATCGTCGGTGCTCGTGCGCCTCTCCCATGGTCACGTGCGCTTCGGCAGCTTCCAGCGTCACGCGGCGGCCCACGATCGCGATCGCGTGCAAGCGCTCGTGGATTTTTCCATCGCTTCTTACTACCCCGAGCTCGCCGGCGAGCGCGAGCCGACCCTCGCGTTCTTCACCGCGGTGGCGCGGCGCACGGCGGCGCTCGCCGCGCAATGGATGGCGGCGGGCTTCGTGCACGGCGTGCTCAACACCGACAACATGAACATCACCGGCGAGAGCTTCGATTACGGCCCTTATCGCTTCTTGCCCCATTACGATCCCGCCTTCGTCGCCGCCTATTTCGACGAGGCCGGCCGCTACGCCTTCGGCAAGCAGGGCGAGGTGCTGCGATGGAACCTGGAGCGCCTCGCCGACGCGCTCTCGCTCGTGGCCCCGCGCGATCGCCTCGTGGCCGCGCTCCACGATTTCGAGCCGCGTTTCCTGCGTCTCCATCACGCGCGCCTCGTGGAGCGGCTCGGCCTCGTGCCGCGAGACGCGCTCTCCGATGGCGTGCTCGCGGCCCGCGCGCTCTGTTTCCTCGAAGCGAGCCGCGCACCTTGGGATCAATTCTTCTTCGATTGGTGGGGCGGCGCCGCCGCCGAGCGGCGCGCGCTCGCCGGACCGGCCGCGTCGCTCTACACGGGGCCGAAGCTCACCGCATTTCGTCAGGCGCTGGAGGGATATTCGCCGCGTGCGCCGCACCTGCTCGAAGATGCCTATTTCGGGCGGGCGCGCCCGGCGTCGCTCGTTTACGACGAGATCGAGGCCCTGTGGGCGCCGATCGCGGCCAAGGACGATTGGACCGCGTTCCAAGCGAAGATCGCCGACATCCGCGCCATGGGGCGCGCGTTGGGGAGGCCGGCGGCGACCCACGTGGGGCCGCCATCCATCGATATCGGATGATCGTCAGCTCCCGGACGGGAGCCACGCGCCGTGGAACGTCATCGGCACGTGATGATCGAAGTGGGCCCGAGCGATGGGCCCGTCTTCGAACGATTGCGTATCGAAGATCGCGAGGTGGCTCGTGTCGCTCGCGCCGTCGTAGATCAGGGAGAGCACCCAACCATCGCCTTCGGGCGCGCTTTCACTGCGCGGTACGAAGATGGGCTCCGACGGCCGCTCGTCCTCGGCGAGGCCGGCGACGCGGGTCGTGCCGCGCTCGAGATCGACGCACGCGAGACTGCGCCCGGGAGCGATGTCCTGCGTGATCCACACGTAGCGGTGAATCGACCCCTCGACGCGCGGGTCGACGCGCGGAAACTCGCAGGATGGGCTCCAGCGCTGCTCTTCCCGCAAGGTCTTGGCCGCGGGATCGACGACGAGGCGGGTGAGCACGCCGCCGCCGCCGCCCGTCGCGTTCTCGATCCGCCGGAAGCTCGCGAAGTCGTCGCGGCGCACCAGATCGACGGCGATCGTGCCGTCGCGATCGAAGGCGTTGGCGAAGTGCCATTGGAAGAAAGGGTCGACGTGGAAGCGCGTGACCTTGCGCGGATCGTCGATGGGGACGACGACGATCTCCGTCCCGTCCTCCGGCGTCCATTGGAAGATCTGATCGAAGCGACCGATGTTGAGGAGCGCGCGCGGCACCGAGATGCGCACGGGGGAGAGGAAGAAGATGAGGTATCGGGTCGTGGCCACGAAGTCGTGCACCATCAACGGCCGGGGCAGGGGAACGGCCCCGATCTGCCGCGCCGGGCCCGAAAGAGGCAGCTCCAACAAACGCAGCTCGCTCGTGCGGCCATAGCCGACACCGAAGTTGTAGAGTGCTTTGCGCGCGACGACGGCGTGCGGGTGGGCCGAGAACGTCGGGCCGGTCACGCCGCCGAGATCGGTGGCGCCGATGGTGGTGAGATCGCGTGGATCGATCTCCGTGGGCGTCGCGCCCTCCATCAAGGCGAAGAGTCGATGCTGCCATTCTACCACGCTGGTGTTGGCCGTGTTCTTGTCGCGGAAACGGAGGGCGTTCCAGAGGCGCCGCGGGAGCGGGGCGGCTGATCCGTAGAGTGCTTTGCCGGCAGCCCGCTCCTCGACGAGCCCCGCGCTCTCCACCAAGCGATGCGCGCCGAGGGCCGTGCGGCCGTCGAGGCGAACCGCGGACAGTGCTCCATCACCCTCGAAGGGATGATCGTAGCGGCGGCCGAAGCGCTCGTAGAGACCCGGGCCGTTGCGCACCAACGTGCCTTGCAACGCTTCGGGGAGACGCCCGGTGATACGAAGGGGCTCGAAGCCGTGCTCGCGGCGGAGGCTCCGCGTGAAGCCCGAGGCGCGTGTGGCGCGAGAGGCGGTGGGCGTGGGCGCGGGGACCGAACGATCGAGCACGGGACTGTTCACGGTTCACCTCCGGGCGATGTAAGCATCGCTTACGTGAGCAATGTTTACATGTCATCGGCACCTGTCAAGGACTTCCGTGAGCACTGCTTACATGGGGCGGTCATGCTAAAGAGGGGCGGTGAAGAAACGCGCCGCGCCCGCCGTTCGGGACACGTATCACCATGGAAGCCTGCGCGAAGCGCTGCTCGATGCGGCGGTGGCCATGGTCTCGGAGGAGTCGCCGGAGGCGGTGAGCGTGCGCGAGGTTGCGCGGCGCGCGGGCGTCTCGTCGGGGGCGCCGTTTCGGCACTTCGCCGACAAGAATGCCTTGATGACCGCCGTGGCGGAGGAGGGCGCGAAGCGCCTTCGGGCCGAGATCGAAGCGGCGACCGCGGACGCGGCCGCTCATCCATTGCAGAAGTTCCGCGCCATCGGCGTGGCCTTCGTGACCTTCGCCGTGCGCCATCCCGGGCACTTTCGGGTGATGAACATGCCCGAGTACGCGTCGCCGTCGCGCTCGAGCTACCTCGCCGACATGCAGGCCGCGGGCACGGCCGAGATTCGCGCGCTGCTCGCCGAGGCCGAGGCCGATGGACGTGTCCTCCCCTGGGATCCTGCGATGATCATGCTCGCCTCGCGCGCCCTCGTGTACGGCCTCGCGCGCATGTTCATCGACGGTCACTGCGCCGAGCTCGGGATCGGGATGGAGCGGGTCGAGGAGATCGCCGCGGTGGTCACCGACATCTTCGGTGGAGGTTTCGTGCGCGGGACCGAGGCGGAGCGCGGGCCGGAGAAAGCCCAGCGTGCGCCGGCGCCGCGGCGCGCCGCCAAGAAGCGGGCGAAGGGGTGATGCGTCGGGCTGATTCGGCATGACGAGATCGGCCTGAAATCCAGGAGGAACGCGACGTGATGCGGTGTCGCTCGCGCGTCGGTCCGGAGCCTCGCTCGATCTTGCCCGCGTCCACCTCGGCCCGGATCGCATGTTCGGGTTTGCGGCTCGGCGGGGGCCTGGTACTTCTTGGCGGTGCGGCCTCCGGCGACGATCGCGCTCACGACTCTGTTGCTCGCTTCTCTCGCGCTCAACGTGCGTTTGTGGACCATGCGCAATGCTTCCAGCGCGGCGCAGGCCCGAGCGCGCCCCGCGGCCACGGAGGCGCCCGCGGCGCCGGCCGCGACGGCGCGCGCGGACAATGGAGCTTGCCAGCGCGAGCTCGAAGCTTGCCAGCGGCGCGGGTGGGAAGTGGCGCTGCGCAAGATCGGCGAGCAACACGCCGAGGAGAAGCGCCCCCAGACGCCGGCGAAGCCGGGGGCCGCGGGCTCCACGGCGCAGGCATCGGCGCTGTGCCGCGCGGCGGAGACGCACCTGCGCGAGACGTGGCGTCGCGATCGCGAGCTGCTCACGAACGTCTTGGCGCACGATCTCGGCGACCCCGCGGAGCAGGAGCGCGCCGTCGCGCGCGACGTGGAGGCGATGCGGAAGGCCGTCGGGCTCGCCGGTCGCGACGGCGAGGTGTTCGAGCGTGCCTATCGGGACAAGCGGCAAGCGCGCGTCACCGAGGCGCGCACGGCGATGGCGCGCAATCCCCCCGATCTCGGCGCCGCCTTCGACGCCGCGCGCGCGCTCTATGCGGATGAAGACGCGCTCATCGCGGAGCGCGTCAGCCCGGCCGCGCGCGACACGTGGCGCGCCCAGCAGGTCGACACGCGCACGACGATGCTCGCCATCCTCGCCTCGATGGCCGATCGGGATTGGGACGATTCGATTCGCTGGTGAGCGCTGGACGAGCGATGAGCAGGTCGTGAGGTCTCATCGGCTTTGCCGATGAGACTCGATATCTGAAACGACGGATCGAAACCTTTGGGCGTCGGGTGGAGAGGACGCGCTCATCGCAGTCCCCGCCGTGTGAATCAGAGCGCGAGCACGCGCAGGAGATCGCTGATGGCGATGGCCCGCGGCGCGCTGCGACGGCGGCTCCGCGACGGCGCCTTGGCCCGCGGCGCGGGAGAGGCCTTTGGCGCGGGAAGAGCCTTGGGCGCGGGAAGGGCCTTGGGCGCGGGAAGGGCCTTTGGCGCGGGAAGGGCCTTTTGCGGGAATGCGCGGCCGCCGGCGAAGGCTTCGAGCTCGGCGCGGGTGCCGTGGAACCAATCGGTGTCGACGGCGCCGGTGATGCCGGGCACGGTGCCGCGCGAGGCGTCCTGCCAGAAGCGCCAGCGCTCCCAGGCGTCGGGCACTCGAGGACAGCGCGTATCCCAATGGGCCACCCAGAGTGAATAGCGATCGAAGGCGTGGTCTTCGCCGAGATCTTCCCAGAAGCTCGGAGAGGTGTAGATCACCGGCGTGCGCCCCAAAGCGGACTCGACGGTTTGCAACCACACGAGCGCGCGGCTCCGGAGCGTGTCCGCGTCGACGCCGTCGGTCACCTCGATGTCGAGCGCGGGCGGCAAATCGCCTGGAAGGAGGCCGCCGCGCGCGGAGACCTCCCGGATCATCAAAGCGGCTTGGGCCCGCGGATCCTGCGTGGGGCGGAAGAATTGATAGCTCCCGCGCATCACGCCGGCGGCCCTCATTCCCGCCCAGTTTTCGCCGAAACGAGGATCGAGGAAGCTCGTGCCGTCGGAGACGCGGGCGAAGGCGAAGACGACCCCGGCGCGCCGCACCACCGGCCAATCGATGAAGCCTTGATGATACGAGACATCGAGGCCGCGCGTCGTGGGCCCGCGCGGACAGATGGTGACGGATTCGGCGCCGGTCGCGGGCGTGTCCTCGGGATTGTCGGCGACGAGGGGAAAAGGCTCGGTCGCCGCGATTTCGGCGGGGGCCTCGCTCACCGATTCGGTGCTCTCGGGCGCGCAGGCAGCGAGCGTGGTCGCGAAGAGGAGCATGCCGAGCGCGAGGTGCTTCATTCCGAATCCTCTCCCTCGTCGAATGACGGGGCTTTCGGCGATGATGGCGCGGGTCCGAAGGGGGCAGGGGAGAGAGCAGGATTTCGACGCAGCGAAATGCGAGGGCGCGCACCGGCGGTGAAGCCTGGTGGAGGAACACTGTGCGCCCGAGCACCCGAGTGACGATGTGCAGATCACGAGGCCGTCGCGGGCGCTCCCATGGCGTGCCATCCGAGAGCGCGCTTCCGATGGAGACATCGTTTCGGCGCCGGCTCTCTCCGGGAGATATCGTCTCTCCCATCACCATCGAAGTCGTCCAGCCGATGACGGCGGCGCGGGGCGATTCGAGGCATCCCATGACGTTCCCGGTCATCGACGCGCCGGTCATCGATGGGCGGGCGTCGGACCGGCTCCGCCGACACGAGCGAGGAAAGGACGTCTTCGAGCTTCGCCTTGCCGGGTCGAGGTCGTCGGGGATCGCTGCGCGATCCTCTCCGTCGGAGCGCGTGGTTGGGATATCATGACGATGCATGATCCCCGACGAGCCCCCCTTCCTGGCCACCATGGACGACGGCATCGAGCATGTCTTGGTGGAGTCCGAGCAACGGCTCTCGCGCTCCCTCTTGTGGAAGCTCCAGCGCCGCTACTTCGATCAAGAAGGGATCCAGGCTTGGCGGACGACGACCGTCCCGCACTACGTCACCAACAATCCCGCGCTGGCCGGCGCGTATGCCGAGGTCTTCTTCGGCTTCCTGCGCGACTGCCGGGACGCCGGCGCCGAAGAGCCCGTCACCATCGTGGAGCTCGGGGCCGGGAGCGGGCGGTTCGCGTTCCTCTTCCTCAAGGCGCTCACCGATCTCCTGCGCCGGTCGGTGCTCGCGCACGTGCGTTTTCGCTACGTGATGACCGATTTCACAGAAACGAACCTCGCCTATTGGCGCGGGCACCCGGCGCTCGCGCCCTTCATCGCCGATGGGGTGCTCGATTTCGCGGTGCTGGATGCCGAGAACGATCGGGAGATTCGGCTCCGCGAAGCGGGGATCTCGCTGTCTCCCGGGAGCCTCCGGGGCCCGCTCGGGGTGATTGCCAATTACGTGTTCGACGGCATCGCTCAGGACGCGTTCACGTTCACCGGCGGAGAGCTCCAAGAGTGCTTGATCTCGCTCTCCACCGTCGGGGCCGCGGACACCGACGATCCCAGCCTCATCGCTCGGCTCACCCCGAGCTTCACGCGGAGGCCGGCGCCGCTCGCGTATTACGAAGATGCGGAGCTCGATCACATCCTCGGCGATTATGCGCGCACGGTGCAGGGGACCGTCCTCTTCCCCAGCTCGGCGATTCGCTGTGTCGGTCGGCTCGCCGATCTGGCCGGCGGGCGGATGCTGCTCCTTTCCGGGGATCGCGGGCACATTTGCGAGGAGGCGGTGGTGATGGAAGGCGATCCCACCATCACCGTCCACGGGAGCTTCTCGTCGGACGTGAACTATCATGCGATTGCCGCTTCCGTGCTGGCGCGCGGCGGGCAGGTGCTCAAGGCCTCTCATCGACACGCGCACCTCAACGTGGTGGCGTTTCTCCTCGGTGAGCATCCGACGGGCTATGTCGAGTCGCGGCTCGCGTACGAGCGCGCCGTGGCCCGCTCCGGACCGGACGATTTCTTCACGATGCGCCGGGGAATCCAGGTGGCTTACGAGCAATTGGATCTCGAGGCCATCCTGGCCCTGATTCGTGCGAGCCATCGGGATCCACGGATCCTGCGTGATTGTCTGCCGTCGCTCTGGAAGCATCGAGAGACCACCGTCCCGGCGGATGCGCGCGAGGTCGTGCAGTTGGTGATGGGGGTTTGGGACAACTACTATTCGATGGGCGAGCCCGACGATCTGGCGTTCGAGCTGGGTTTGCTCGCCCACGCTTTCGGGGGCACGGCGAGGCGCTGCGGCTCTTCCAGGACTCGATCCGGCTCCATGGGGACGACGCGCGGACGCAATGGAACATGGGGCTCTGCCATTATGCGATGGGCACCATGGACGCGGCGTTCACGTGCTTCTCCGCCGCCGCGCAGCTTCAGCCGGGGTTTTCGCCGTTCGGGGCGCTGCAGCGCAAAGTGTGAGGATCATCGAGCGCGACGCGCGGCCGCGACGTAGTCGGCGAGGGCGCGCGTCGCGGGATCGAGGAGCTCTCCCGTGGAGAGCGCGACACCGGGCTTCAAGCATTGCAAGCGTAGGGCGTCGCCGTCCGTGGCACCGCATGGAGCAACACCGTTGAAGAAGAAGCCGAGGCGCTCGGCGTGGGCGCACACGGGCGCGGTGCCTGGTTGAGCGAGCGGCAGCTCCAAGGTCGCGCAGACGAGATCGGGATCGCGCGCAAAAGCCTGATGGGCGTGATCCAGATGGGCAAAGGTCTCCGAGCCGACCTCGGGCACGGTGATGAAGGTGGTTTGCAAAGTGGGGTGAGGCTCGACGACGATGCGGGCTCGGCCGGCCGGCGCGGACGGTGTACGCAGCGTCAAAGGCACGTCGAGATCGGCATAGATGCGCGTGACGATATCTGCATGATGCGAGGGGACGTGGGCCGTGATCTTCGCGGGGCGCTCCAGGTAGCGGAAGAGGCGGATGAAGCTGAGGCGGCGCGCGGGTGGAGAGGCGCTGTCCGATGAGGTGAAGTCGGGCCAGAGGCCGAGCGTGAGCGCCGTGGGGCGGGAGGGGCCGCGGGCGGCGACGGCTTGGGCGCTGCGGTTGCCCGTGGCGATCTCCACGTATTGCCCGCCGTAGCCGCGCGCGCGCGATTCTACGAGCGCAAGGTCGCGGAGGCGCTCCACGAGGGCGTGGCCGCGATGCTCGGGCAACACCAGCGCCATGCCGAGCTCGGCCGTGGGGCCGAAGGGCGAAGGCTCCAAAGCCGCATGCGCGATGACCTCGCCGCGCGCGTCGCAAGCCACGATGGATATCCATGCTCCGGCTCCGTTCCGCTCGACGATGGCCTCGGGCGAATAGATTTCGGGACGAGGATAGGCGCGCCCGTAGACGCGGAGCGCGCAGCGGACGATGCCCTCCGCGTCCTCGGCCTGGAAGCGCCGGAAGGCGAGCGTGCTTGGGAGAGGAGGTGCGGACATCGCCGGCTCAGGGCGCGAACGGAGGCGCGCTCCAGGTGATTGGCACTCTCGTGCCCGGCTCGACGGCGGCGTCGAGCGCGGCGAAGGCCTCGTTGAACGCCGCGGCGAAGGCCCCATGGAAGCGGTGCTGTCGCTCGGGATAGGCCTCGGGAGGGCGCACGACGAGGGGATTCGTGTTGATCTCCCAGACCTGGATGGCGCCGTCTTGGAGAGCGTAATCGATGCGGCCATAGTGGATGTCGGCCGCGTCGAAGAGGGCGCGGATTTGCGCCTCGTGCGGGTTCTCCCGGCAATAGGCCCTGATCTCTTCGACGTGGTGAGGCTCGAGGAGATCGACGTCCTTCAGCATCCATTGGCGGCTGAAGAGTACGTGGCGGGGGAGGATGCGATCGCCGATGCGGAAGGCCGAGTATTTGCGATAGATGCCTTCGCCGTCGGCGGTGTCGCAGTGCTCGACGACGAGCAGATCGCGCGGGTCGTGTCCCTCCATCACGAGGACCGTGAGGGTGCGCTGGAGATCGGGCTCGCCGTGAATCAGGCCGGTGAGGCTGCCGTTGTGCTCGTTTTCCAGGCGGACGAAGACGGGATAACGCAGCGGCGCGTCGAGATCAGTGGCGCGGCGCGCCGCGAAGCGATTGCTTCCATCGGCGTGCAAGCGCTGGAGGAGCTCGTAGCGGCGGAGGCTTCGGATCGGGTGATTGACGAGGCGGATGCCGGGGTGCGCGGCGAGCTGGTCGGCGACGGCGGCGAGGAGGTGCCGTTGAAGGGCGGTGGTGCGCTCGAGATCGGAGAAGACGTAGGTGCCGGCGGGGAGATCGCGGTTCGCCGGTAAGGCACCATAAGGCACCACCCGGACCATCGCGCCGAGATCTCGGCCCCAGGATGCGAGGTAATCGCCCATGGTGTAGCGATGGTGCCGAGTGACCAGATAATAGATCATGGGCGGGATTGAGGAGGCAGGAAGGGCCCGCCCCCCGTCAAGCGGATGTTGCGGCGCTCAGGGGCGCGCGCCGCGGGTCGGATAGCGTGCGTCGGTGTTGGCGAGCACCCAGACGGCGACGGCGAAAGCCAAGGTGGTTTGCGCGATGTCGGTGCGAGAGACGTTTTCGATGACGTCGTTGGCGGTGTGGTGGAAATCGAAATAGCGGGTCGCGTCCTGGCGGAGATCGACGAAGGGGACACCGAGGTTCGCGAGCGGTTGGATGTCGACGCCGCCGCGGGAGACGCCGGGATCGAGCTCGATGCCGAGGGGCGCGAGGCTGTGCTGGAGGGCGCGCGTGACGGGGCCGTCGCGGCCGTCCGCGGGGACGCGCAGCGCCCAGGGCTTGCCGTCGCCTTGATCGGCTTCCATGGCGATCACGTGGCGCGAGGCTTCCGCGGCGTGCGCGCTCGCGTAGGCGCGGCCGCCGCCGCTGCCCAGCTCTTCGTTGGCGAACAAGGCCACTCGCACGGTGCGGCGCGGGCGGCTCGGGAGCGCGCCGATGAGGCGGGCCACGTCGATGGCGATGCCGCAGCCGGCGCCGTCGTCGAGCGCGCCCGTGCCGAGATCCCACGAGTCGAGGTGCGCGCCGAGGAGGACGATTTCGTCGGCGCGATCGGTGCCGGGGATTTCACCGACCACGTTGGCCGATTCACCCACGGGCAGCGGCGAGCAGCCGAGGGAAAGCACCGTGCGCACTTTGGCGCCCGCGGCGATCGATCGATGGAGCATGTCGGCGTCGGGGATGGAGAGCGCGGCCGCCGGGATCGGCGGAGCGCCCGGGTCGTACCAGAGCGCGCCCGTGTGCGCGGCGCGCCACGAATCCGTGCCCACCGAGCGCACGAGACAAGCGATCGCGCCTTTCTTCGCCGCGCGGGAAGGGCCGCTCGTGCGAACCACCGATCCCATGTTGTAACCCGTGCCGTCGCGGAGGCGCGGCATGACGTGATGGAGATAAACCACCTTGCCGGCGACCTCGCCGGCGGGCGCGGCGTCGAGCGCGTCGAGCGAGGTGAACTCGATGACGTCGGCTTCGATGCCGCCGGGCGGCGTGCCCACGCTGCCGCCGAGCGCGGTGAGCGCCACGGGTTGCTTTCGGGGCAAGAGCAGGGTGCACGACTCGTCGCCGCGGTGCCAAAGCGTCGCCTCCGCCGGCTCGGCGCGCACGTGCGCGAGGCCGACGCGACGAAAGGTCTCCTGTGCCCACGCGATGGCGGCCACGTCACCCGGCGTGCACGGAAACCGCGGGCCGACGTCGTCGCAGAGCGACCGCACCAGCTCCCACGACTGGCAGTCGGCGCGGGTGGTCTGGATCAATCGTTCGAGGTGGGGGATCTCGGGCTCCGAATGCATGGCGGCGAGCATAGCCGAGACGAGGCGGGCCGCGCGCGGATTGCGGCCCGTGGGTCACCGCACGAGCGCGTCCAATTGGACATCCCCTGACGTCCAACTGGACGATGCGCGTGGTTCATCTGGTCGAGATCGCGTCGCGACGAGGCTTCCGCGCGCGGTTGCCGCCCGGCATCTCGATTGCACGAGAGGCCGTGAGACCCACGCGGAGAACGACCATGGCCATCGATATGTTCATTCACATGCACGGCGGCTGGGCACCGAACAATCGATTCACGGTGGTCCCGAAGGGATGCAGCGTGACGTTCTGGTCGCCGTACGCAAAGCTGCTTCCCTCGTCGACGGCGCGCGCCATCCTCGGCAACACCTGGACCGGGCAGCCCGATCGGGTCGTCGGCGAATACAAGAGCGTCCCTGATTTCGAGCTCGTTCCGCTCTCCGTCACCGAGCTGGAGGGCGACAAGAAAGCGCGCCACCACGCGCCCGGTCGAGGCTTCTTCTCGGCGGGGAACCAGATGCGGCTCAGCCAGGCGATCGAACAGTGCCGGAAGGACATGGGACTATCGGAGGAGATCAACTTCCACTGGCTGTGTTGTCAGGAGCTCATGCTGAAGCGCGCGGGGGGCGGGAAGTTCGGCGTGAACGCCGGCGATCAGGTCCACAAATTCGGCGTCTATCAATTCATGTGGACCGATTTCGAGGGGAAGTTTCACCTCGAGAACGTCAAGGTCAAGAAGCCTTGAGCCTCACGGCGGGGCGCTCCGCGTGAGGCTCGCCGTCGAGCCGCCGGGGCGGATGGGGCTCGACCAGCGCCACTCGGCCGACTGCCCATCGTTCGACAACGTCAGATCGACGAAGCCGGTCGAGTCGCAGCGGGATCCATGGGTGATGATCTCGCGCGCCCGGAGCTTCGTCCCATCGGATGAATGGATACAATACCAATCTCCGGTGCAGCCCAGGCTCGGATAAGAGACGTGGCCGCAAAGGCCGCTCTCCAGCGATTGAATGGTCCCGGAGAGAGGCCAGCTCGCGCCGGAGGCCTCCACGCCGCGACCGGTCCATGCGCCGAGCGCGTTCGCGCCGGCGCGGGGGACGGGCACGCAGCCGTGGCCTTCGACGAAGTGCCCCTCGGGGCAGAAGGAGTCGATCATGTCGGACGTCTGCCGGACGAGCCGGAAGGCGCCGCACGAAGGGTTGTCGATCTTGCCGGCAAAGATGGTCTTCTGCAGCGAGACTTGGCCGGTGAGGCCGACGGTGACCCAATTGGCCGGCTGCTCGAGCCAGATGCCCGGAGAGAAGGTGACGGTGCCGCGGGCGGCGTCGTAGGCGCCGGAGACCAGGAATCGGCCCCCCACCTTGCCAGAGCCGTAGTCGAAATCGAAGATGGCGTTGACGCGCTCTCCGGGCGCCGGCTCGAGGATGCGCAGGGTCAGATCGGTCTGGCCTTGACCGCAGGTGTAGGCACCTTTCCACGACTCGCCTGCTCGGAACGGAGGCTCGTTTCGGCTCGTGCAGCCGTCGGGCGCGCCGGCGGCGCAACCTTTCTCGTAAGAGGCGAGGGCCTTTTGCGGATCACGGGGTACGTGGAGCCCGCTCTCCTGGAAGGCGCCGAGGTTCATGCACGCGACGCCGAGGCCGTCGGAGCAGGCGTTTTCGAGGGTCGACAGCGCGCCTCCCGGATCGGGAGAGAGGCCGGCCGGAGGGCGGATGACGGTGCCGCGCTGGGTGCAACCGAGCGTGAGAGCATCGGTGCAGGTTACGCGGAAGGCGGTCACGCCCTGATCCTGTCGCAGGGTGAAAGGCACGTTGGCCTGCGCCAGAGCGAGGTTGTTGCAAGCCGCGGGCACGCCGGCGGAGCAGGCTTTGCGGAGGGCATCGAGCTCACGGGGGACGTTCGGCCCGGGGCCGGCGAGCGCGAGGGCAGAGGCGTTGTTGCAAGCTTCGGTGAGGCCGCCGTCGCAGGCTTTGCGGAAGAGCGGGGCGGCTGCGTCCGGGCCGGCGTCCCGGAGCGTTCCGTGTTGGAGGATGGTGCCCGCGGCCATGCATTCCCAGAGGCCGCCAGCCTTGCATTCATTTCGTAAAGCTTCGGTGGCTCTCCGAAAGAGCTCTCTCGTTTGGGCTTCTTCGCGCCGTGGGAGAGGGCGATTCTGGGAGGCCCAGCCGAGGAGGACGCAGCCCACGGGATCGTTCTCGGCACATGCTGCCTCATAGAACGAGAGCGCTTTGGCGGGGTCCTTGGCGATGCCACGGCCGTGCTCGAGACGCCGGCCCAAGAGAGCGCAGCCGCTCGGGCCTTCGCCGTCGCAGCTCTTCTGGTCATTCGCGAGCGCCTCGGCGTCCTTGTGCTCGATCTCCTGGAGAGCGCCGAGCTTGCGGCAGCCACGCCAATCTTGGGCGGAGCAGGCCTTTTCGTAGCTCCGCGCGGCCGTCTCCAGAGATGCGGTGTCCAGCGCGGCGCGCGCGAGGTTCCCGTGGACGGTGCAATAGGCCTTCGGGTCGGCGTCGCAAGCTGCTTTGCAGGCGGCCAAGAGATCATCCCCCTTGCCGGACTCGCAGGTCTTGATGTTCTGCGATCGCGTGTGCGAGCGCAGGCCGATCCCGCCTCCGGCGAGCAGGACCACGCCGAGGGCTGCGATTCCCACGAGCGCTCCCTTCGACGAGGAAGGTGGTTTGGCGGCGACTTGCGGTCGGATGGCGATGGGCGCGGCGCCTACCACGGGTGTCGCGGGCTGGACGGCCAGGGCGGTGAGGGCGTGAGCGGGAGCGGTGACGGCGGGGGAGGGCGTGAGCGGGAGCGGTGCGGCGGCGATGGTGTGCGGCCCGGAGGGCGCTTGGGCGGCCCCATCCATCATCTCGAAGAAGGCCTCGCGGGCGGCCCCTGCATCGGGGAAACGAGCCTCGGGCGCGCGGCTCATGCAGCGGGCGAACCAGGCATCGAACCCCGCGGGGAGGAGGGGACGAGCACCGTATTCCTCCGCGCGGGCCGCGGCGCTGGGGATCGGATCGAACACGGCCTCTCGCAGCACCATCGTGTAATTGGCATCATCGCGGTTGCCCGCGACCCAAAAGTATTTGCCGGTGAGCATGCGAAAGGCGATGAGGCCGAGCGCCCACACGTCGGCGGCAGGGGCGATGGCGCGGCCGGGCTCGGTCTGCTCGGGGGCCATCCACATCGGTGTCCCGAGCGCTTGGGTGGCGGAGGTCTGCGCTTCGGCGACGACCTTGGCGATGCCGAAGTCGAGGACCTTCACGAGGTGTGTCGTGCCCTCGCGTCGCGAGCGAGCGATGAAGACGTTCTCGGGCTTGAGATCGCGGTGGACGACCCCGACCTTGTGCGCGGCGGCGACAGCGTGCGTGAGCTGCGCGAAGATGTCGCGCACCTCGGCGTGCGGGAGGGGGCCGCGCTTCTCCAACATGCCGGCGAGATCCTCCCCGCTCAGCAGCTCCATCATGAGCCAGGGCATGCCGCTCGTCTCGTCGACGCCGGCGGCGAGGACCTGCACGACGTGCTCGCTCTCGATGCGGGATCCGACGCGCGCTTCCTGCTCGAAGCGCTGGCGCAGCTTGGGATCGCGGACGAGCTCCCGGTGCATGAGCTTCAGGGCGCGCTGGGCGCCCGTGCTGATCTGCTCGACGACGTAGACCGCGCCCATGCCGCCCTCGGACAAGGGGCGAACGATGGTGAAGTCGCGTGCGAAGACCGCGCCGGGGGCGAGGAGATCCAGAGAGGTCATCACGCCACGCTATCGCATGACGGGGCGGCTTCGCACGGCGATCGTGATGAGAGGCCGTGAGCGCGGCGCCGCCTGGAAGCGTGCAAGGAGGATCGCCGACCGAGCTCGACGCGAGCGCGGTCGGCGCGGCTACATGTGCAGGGGAGGCTGAATGGCAGGCGAGCGTGATCGATGTGCTGGGGAGCGCAGGCGGGCTCCGCGGTGATTCGTGATCGGGAGTTGCTCGGAGCGGTGGTGAGATGAAGCGATGAATGGGAGAGAGCCATTCATCCAACACCGCTGCCACGCTGACATGACGGCGCGACGATGGTTCGTCCGGAGGCTCACGCGATCTGCCCAGGGAGTGAGGGCGCGCCGTCCCCGGCGCCGTTTTCGCGTCGACGCACCGTCCCGAGCGTTCCGTGGCGGGCGCGTGTGCACCCGCCGCGGAACGAAGTTATTCAGCAGAGAAGCGCGCAGACAGTATCTCGGCGCGCACCTGCTTCAATCGATCACCAGCAGCCGCCGAAGCCGCCCCAGCCACCGAAGCCACAGCCGCCGCAGCCGCCGAAGCCGCCCCAGCCGAAACCGCCCCAACCGAAGCCGCCGAAGCCGCAGCCGCAGCCGCCGAAGCCGCCCCAACCGAAGCCGCCCCAACCGAAGCCGCCCCAGAATCCTTGGCCGGCTTCGCTGGTGTTCTCGTCGGCCGACTTCGAATCAGCGGCGATCTGCGTCTCCGCCGTCGTGATCTCCGCTTCGTCCGTGGTCTCGTCCGCGCTCTCCGCGACGCAGCCGGCTCCAGCGAGCGCCGTCGCGAGAGAGAGAGCCATCATCGATGCGAGGTTCTTCCACTGTGCCATGGTTCGTCCTTCTTCTCCGTACGAGTTCGCCGAGCGAGTCTCTCGGCGGGTCACCACATGTCGCGGGAATCTTCTTCCCACCTCCACGCGGCTCGGGGTCTCGCCATTCATGACGTGTGCCGTTGGCGACGGCTGCATGTGCTGGGAACCATGGCGAATCTTCGCGGTGTGGCGCTCTCGCTCACGCGGGTGAAGGCGTGTGTCTTTGCCTCCCACGCGCGCCGCGCACAGGCCGTGTTGGAATGGTGTCGGTCACGTGGAGAATGGAGGTCACGCGCCGTCGAGGAAGCGTGACGAGAATGGATGACGCGACCCACGCACGCGGCCCGCGACGATCGCGCCGGCGTCGTCGTTCGCGTGAAGCCACGCGTTCGACTTCACCTGCGCTTGGCCACGGTCGAGCCCGGCGGGCGCCGCGAGCAGATGGGTTGTGCGGGCGCCGCGCTTCCATGCCGGCGATCGGTGGACGAGGATGTACCGGGCTCGTTCGATTCAAAACGGTCCGGTCTTCAACATCGCTCCCATCACCATCAGCGCGCTGATGCCCACCATCAAGAACGCGACGGCGAGCGCCACCGACCACACCGAGGCGTCGTGCGCGCGGGCGAGCTTCCGGGCCGAGCGGCAGTATTCGATGCTGCCGCCGAGGAGGCCCAGCGCGCCGGAGACGAGCAGCGTCAGCCCGAGCCGACGCGGCGTCTCTGGGCGGATGCCACGCAGCACGCCCTTCGATACCCAATCTTGAACGTACGTCGCCAGCGTGAAGCCGAATCCCGCGAGGGCGAACGCCGTGCGAATCCAAGCGAGGAGGGTGCGATCGAGCGCGGCTCGCGTGCGGATCAATGCGAGGAGCGTCGTCGGGTCGAGCGGCGGCCGCGGAGCGTCGCCCTCCGGTCTCGCGTCCTTCATGGCGTGCGGCTCATGGAGTCCAGCCCATGAGCCGTCGAGCAAGCTGCCGAGCGCAGGGAGGGGCCTTTGCGGCTGAAGGTGGTAGCGGTGGAGGACCGCCTCTCGTGATGATTGACCGCGCGCCGATCGCAGGCCGCCGGCGGACGGATCTCACACCGTCACTTGCGCCCGCGTCGATTGTCGCCGGAGCGCCTGCGTCATCCGTGCTCACGTGCGCGCCGGACGCGTCCTGTTCGTCGAGGGAATGGCGATTCCGTCGTCGATGGCCGACATCGCAGTGACGATGTCCGCCGCGAAGGTGGTGCGGAGATGGACTCCGCATGGGCTGGCAGACGGCGCGCGCCCAGGGCGGCAGCGCGTGCGAATTTTCAAGATGGCTCAGGGATGGACGGTATGGGCTTCGACGCCGTCGAAGGCGTCGCGAGGCTCGCTCGCCGTCGAGCACGCCGAGACTCGATATCATGTGGTCATGCCGTATCCGGCGGCTTCGGCATGTCCTCTGGTCCGCGGGGAGCCTGGGATCCGCTCGCTCGCCCGCGGCTTCGAGCCTTGGACCGAGCGCGGCGCTTCGGTGGCGATGCGCGCGCCCGAGGATGCCCCGCCGATGGCCGCGAACGCGGTGTCCGTCACCACGATCGGCAAAATGTCTTGACGCCCGGAAATCGATTGGCGTTCCTATTCGGGGCATGGTGCGTATCCTCTACGTGGAGGACGATGAGCGGCTACACCGGGTCGTGCCCGGTCTCGTCGATGGGCTCGCGTTCTCGTGGACTTGTGCGGTGTCGATCGGCGAGGCGCTGGATCGGCTCGACGCCGCGGATCCGGATCTGGTGCTCACCGATCTCGGCTTGCCCGACGGCGAAGGCGAGACGCTCATCGAGCGCATCGTCGCGCGGAGACCGGGCTTGCCCATCGTGGTGCTGACGGTGGCCTCCACGGAGCGCCGCGTGCTCGCGGCCATTCGCGCCGGCGCCTGCGGTTACGTGCTCAAAGAGGATCTCGGCAAGAGGCTCCCCTCTGCATTGGTGGAGGCGCTCTCGGGCGGTGTTCCCATGTCGCCCGTCGCGGCGCGGGCGGTGATCGCCCAGGTGCGCGGCTCCGCGAGCGCGCCGCCTCTGCCGCGCCCCGAGCCCGGTGGCAAATCGGAGCTCTCGCCGCGCGAGCGCGAGGTGGTCGAGCAGCTCGGGCGCGGGCTCACCTACGAGCAAGTGGCCATCGTGCTCGGGGTCTCGATCAACACCGTTCGCACGCACGTGCGCACCGTCTACGAAAGCTCGGCGCCGCCTCCAAGACGGAGGCGGTGATGCTCGCGCTCCAGCGCGGGCTCGTCCAACCGGTCTGATGCATGCGGCCGAGGACTTGGTTCGCATCCCGATGCGACGAACGAGAGGCCCGAAGCGGCGAAACATGCTGGAAATCTCGGGTGGATCACGGGGCGGCGGGGACGTGAGCCCCCGCCGTGTGAATGACGAATGAGCGAGGACCCGCGCGCGCCGGGGCCCTCGACGTATCGCCTCTGGCCCCGCTGGGCGCCGGGCGCGGTGGAGCTCGGCGGCGCCGGGATCGGCGTGCTGCTCACGATGGGCGCGTGCCTCGCGCTCGTCACCGCGCTGCTCTGCATTCCCATCGTGGCGCGCACGCTGGGGCTCCCGCCGCGGATCAGCGTGCCCATGATGGCGGCGTACTACGCCTGCATGGTCGGCAACGATCTGGTGCTCCACCCGTGGGCGCTGCGATCGCCGCGCGGCTTCGACGCCCAGCTCGTCATCGTGCCGCTCTACAACGTGGCCTTCCTCGCCGCGTTCGTCCTCTTCCCCAACGATCCTCGCACCCCGCTCTGGATGGGGCTCCTGCTTTATTCGGGGACGACCGCGAGCTGGCAGGAGATCGATAAATCGTGGCTCTTCCTCGCGTTCCACGCGTCGGTCCCGCTGCTCACGATTCCCGTCTTCCTCGCCCGCGGCGCGCCGCTCGGTTGGTCCATCGCGGGGCCGCTGCTCTGCTCTTTGCTCTCGGCCATTTCGTATCACCTCCTGGCCGTCACCAACTCGCATTGGAGGCGCATCCGCGCCGAACAGGCCCGCACGATCGCGGAGCTCCGCGCCCGCGCGGCGGAGCTCGAGCGCCAGCAGCTCGCTCAGGATCTGCACGATTCGGTAGGATCGGCGCTGGGGCTCGTGGGGCTTTATGGAGATCTGGTGGAGCGTCACGCGCGTGAGCCGGGGCAGCTCCTCGAATTGGCCACCACGCTGCGCGAAGCGGCGCGCGAAGGCCTCGGGGAGCTGCGCGGCGTGCTCGACGCGATGGCGCCGGAGCGCGGTGATCTCGTGACGCTCGCGGAGAACCTGCGGCGCGTCGGGACGCGGGCTGCAGCCGCGAGCGGCGCCGTGGTGGAGGTCGCGCTCGCGGGCTCGGGGGACGCGTGGGTCGACGGCCCCGCGCGCCTCGCGCTCGTGCGTGTCTTTCAAGAGGCCGTGGCCAATGCGCTGCGACACGGCAAGGCGCGGCGCATTCGTGCCGAGCTCGGCGAAGCGGAGGGCGCGCGCGTGCGCCTCCTCGTGGAGGACGACGGCGCCGGATTCGAAGCGGGCCGGGCTCGCGCCGGCGCGCGCGGTCTCGCCGGCATGCGCCGCCGCGCCGAGGATCTCGGCGGTCGTTGCGACATCGAGACCCAACCCGGCGCCGGCGCGCGCATCGTCATCGAGCTTCCGCGCGGCGATCGCCCCGCGCCGTGAAGGCCTGTCCGGCGATCGCTCACAGCGCGACGCAGAACGCGCCGATGGCCTCGCCCTCTTGGTTCTCCGTGGGCGGGTCGACGCGCACCGCCACGCCCGGACAACCACGCCTGCGCGCCTTCTCGATCACCTTGAGACGATACTTGTCCCATTTCCCCGCGGCCATCGGCGCCGCGCTGAATTGGCCGAGGATGCGGAAGTGGAGCGGCTCGCCCTTGTGTGTGCAGCTCACCGAATAATTGCCGGCGCGCGAGCCGAGGACCGTGCGGCCGCCGGTGGCCTGGAAAGCGTCTTTGCACTCGATGTCGAAGACTTGTGTGGTCTCCACCGGCTTATCGGGTGGGCCATCGCCTTCCGCTTTGAAGAAGATGGCTCCGACGCCGCAGCCGGAGAGGCAGGCACAGAGCGCCATCGTCGCGAGCCCCGAGAGCTTCGTTCGAATCATGAGGAACGACGATAGGCGGCTCGCGCGGCGACACCATCGCATGCTCATGCGAGCCGCACGCGCGGCGTGCTCGCCTCGTCGCCGATGCCCGTCGGAATGCTGCGATAAATATCGTTAAGTGGGGAGTCGAGGGGCGCTGACCTAAGTTCTCGCTCACCCGAGCGTGACGCCGTCTCCGTGTGTGGATGCGGCCTCGGGCGCCATCCATTCATCCCTCGACTCGAGGGCTCGACCAAGAGGCCATTCATGAAGAGCAAGAACCGCCTTTCTCCCGCCGTCCGCGATCATCGTCCCTCCGCCGCGCGCGTGAGAGCCCTTTGCATCGCGGGTTTCCTCGCGGGCGTCTCCGCGGTGTGGGCCGGTTGCGGCGGTGGAACGAGCATGGGCAACACGGGTGGTGCCGGAGGCACGGGGGGCGGCGCTACCGTCAGCAGCAGCAGCTCGGGGAGCTCGAGCAGCTCGTCCGGCGCGGTGGGTTGTGGGCTCTCGGGTGATCCCACGTGCGTTGGCTGCGCCGATCAAGGCTGCTGCGATCAGGCGCTCGCCTGCAACGCGGACTCGGTCTGCGGCGGCTGCCTCAGCAACCCCACCGTGGCGTGCGACAGCAACTCGGCCTACGTGGCCTTCATCGGATGCCTCCAGGCCAAATGCGCGGACGAGTGCCTGACGAGCTCCACGACCAGCTCCTCGAGCTCTTCGAGCAGCAGCTCTTCGAGCAGCAGCTCTTCGAGCAGCAGCTCTTCGAGCAGCAGCTCTTCGAGCAGCTCCAGTGGTCAGCCGTGCAACAACAACGATCCGGGTGAGCCCAACAACTCCGCCAACGGCGCCTTCGATCTCGGCCCGCTCGATTGCAGCGACAACAATCCAGCCAAGCTCTTCGGGACCCTGAGCGGCGGCTCGGACGAGGATTGGTTCAGCTACGTCGGCGATGACGGCGCGACCTGCCTCGTCAATCCGACGGTGGAGCTCGTCGCGACCACCGGATCACCGCAGGTGTGCATGTACTTCGACTGCACGTTCGGCGGCACCGACCTGGGCGCCTGCCCCGCGGGCACGTCCGCTTCGACGGACGGGCTCGGCCACCCCGGCTGCTGCGGTTCCTCGAAGTTCACGGTGAACCTCGATTGCGACGGCCTCGACGCCTCCGCGACCGTGTACATGCGCGTCTACGACCCCACGCCCACGGCGACGTGCTCGCAATACACGTTGAATTACCATTTCTGATTCGAGCGCGAGATCGCTGGGCTCTGATTCACACGGCGGGGACTCGCGTCCCCGCCGCCCCAGTCTTCCTGTGGGGCTTCGGGTCGGCTTCGCCGCCCTCCGCCCCACGCCCCGGCGGAGCCGTCGGGGCCCCACCACCCCGCGATCCACCCGCAATTCCCAGGGCGTTTCGCCGCTTCGGGCCTGGCGCTCGTCGCATCGAGATACGCGATCACGGACAGAGTCATCAGCCGTGATCCGCTCGGGCCCCGCGGCGAGCTGCTCGATTAAATTTCGTTAAGCGACGCTCGTCCGGGGCGCCGGGCAGGATGGTGGCTGATGAAGGCTCGATATTTCGCCGCGCTCCTCGCCGTGCTCGTCCCCGCGCCCGCCTGGGCGGACACCCTGAATTCCGGGGTCTCCGGCGTCGGGACCGTCACCCGATTGGGCAAAGGGCTCAAAGAGATTGGCCTCGATTCGATGTTGGTCGTCGGTTACGACAAGACCGGTGACGCCTCCGCGCTCAGGATCTCGGCGCTCAGCGGCCCGACGTTTCGATTCTTCGTCGTCGACAACCTGAGCCTCTCGCTGAATGCGAGCGTGCTGATCAAGAAGACGTCCGCCGATGGCGCGCCCCAGCAATTCGACTTCGGCGGCCTGGGCTCGCTCTCGGCCGGATATCATGCCTCGATCGGAGGTGGGTTGTTCATCGTGCCCACGTTGGGCGCCGGTGGTTTTTATGGCCGCCGCACCACGGGCACCGATCCCGGCGCCGTTCGCACCGGCATCTACGGCGGCACGGGGACGCTCGCCCTCATGTTCGCCTTTTATCCGAGCGCGCATCTCAGCATGCGCGCTGGGCCGCAAGCCGTCGTGTCGTTCGGTCGCAGCAGCGGTGACGCCGGCGGTCAAGGATTCCTCAGCACCGACGCCGGCTTCAGCATCGGACTGAGCTACGTATTCTGATGAGCCCCGCCGCGGGGGGCGAACAACATCTCTCGCGTCACCGATACCAAGCCTGTTTGCGGTCCCATCGCGGACGCGCGAAGCGGCCGCGGCGGAGGGCCGCCGCGGCCATGATTCACGCCGCCGGAAGCCGGCGGGCTACGTTGCGATCACCAGCAGCCGCCGAAGCCCAAGATCGGGATTCCGAAGCCGAGGCCGCAGCCGCATCCGCCGAAGCCGAAGCCACCCCAACCGAAGCCGCCCCAACCGAAGCCGCCCCAACCGAAGCCGCCCCAACCGAAGCCGCGCCAACCGAAGCCGCCCCAGCCGCCCCAGAACCCCTGGCCGGCTTCGCCGGTGTTCTCGGTCTTCTGATCGTCGACCACCGGAGTGTCGATCTGCTCGTCGGCCGCCATCGTGATTTCGGGCTCGGTCACGTCGTCGTTCTGCGCGACGCAGCCGGTGCCGGCGAACGCCGCCATGATCGCGAGAGCTCCCACCGCACCGATCTTCTTCAGCTGGCTCATTGCTCGTTCTCCTTTTCGTCTGACACCGCGGTTTCGAACTCGCGGTGTCGGTGCGCCACAGCGGGAACGCCCGTCGCGGCGCTCGCTGAGCCCCCTTTCACGCTCCGCGCCACCCGCGGAGGGCCGCGCGCCGTGCGACAAAAGAGGTGAGATTTGGGATGAACTCATCCATGTTCGCCACGTTCGCGCGCGCTCTTCGGTGATGAGCCCCGGCTCCACTGGATTCCCCGTCTTGTCGTGGCGCGCGCGGGTGATCACAGCGGAGCCTCGCTGTGCGAGCGATTCTCAGCGCCGGCCTGCGATCGCGATCGCGGCGTCGTCACCACGGCGCGCGCGGCGATCGGGGGCGCCGCGGTGACACTTCGGTGATCGCGGCGGCCGGCGACATCGATGCGGGAATGACGCGACATCTTCCCGAGGGGCCACGGGCCGGCACGCGCGGAGGATCCGGGCGCGGAGCGCGCCTTCGCGCCCATGATTCATCATTCATCGAGGGCGCGCGCGCCTCGGACCTCGTCGCCGGTGTGGGAGCGATTCGAGCCTTCCGCGCGCGTGACGCGATTCGCCTCGCTCTGCGGCGCCGCGTCGACGACGCGCGGCGGTCGCCGCGGCTACATCTCGATGACGCGGTTCGCGGCCGTTGTCTCGCGGACCGCCGTCAACGATACTGCGCGCCATGCGTGCTGCCGTGGTCGCTTCCGTCGTCCTTTCGTCTTGTGGTCTTGCGTTCGGGTGCTCGGGAGGTGGTCAGGCCACCACCAATGGGACGGGGGGCAGCGCCACGAGCTCCAGCGCGAGCACCACGTCGAGCTCCTCGTCCGGCGAGATGCCGCTCCCGGGCCCGACCGAGTGGAATCGCGACGTGACGCCGCCGACCGACGACGAGGCCGCGACGAAGCGCGCGTCGTGCAGCTACCACGCGGGTGACCTGCCCGCCGAGACGCAGGGCAAGTCGCACCCGAGCGGTCGCGACATCCCGATCGATCACGTCATCGTGCTGATGCAGGAAAACCGCTCGTTCGACCATTACTTCCAGAAGCTGCCCGAGTATGGGCAGCCCGACGTCGAGGTCGCGCCCGCGGGCTACACGAACCCGGATCCCGATGGGAACCCGGTCGCGCCGTATCACATCCAAGACCACTGCTTCGTGGACACGAACCACGAGTGGAACGGGGTGCACCAGCAGATCAACGGCACCATGATGGACGGGTTCTACGCCGCCAACGAGGGCTGGCACGAGCTGCCCGCGCACCCGACCTTGGACATGCTCAGCGGGCGGCGCGCGCTCGGCTACTACGATCAGACCGATCTGCCCTTCTATTACGCGCTCGCGAGCGAATACGCGATCGCCGACCATTACCATTGCTCGGTGCTCGGCCCCACGTGGCCGAACCGCATGTACCTCTACGCGGCGTCGAGCTTCGGCAAGGCCGACAACAAGTTCCCCACCGCCGACAAGACGTTGCCGGACTATCTCGAACAGCGGGAGCTCGACTGGAAGATCTACGGCGACGGCACCCCCGGCTACGCCATGTTCGTGGGGCAGTACCTCAAGTACCAATCGGATCACCGGCGCACGATGGCCGACTTCTTCGCCGACGCGAAGGCGGGCACGCTCCCGGCCGTGGCGTTCGTCGATCCCAAGCTCGGCGCCGAAGCCTATGGCCAGAACGACGAGCACCCGCCGGCCATCGCGATGATCGGTGAAGCCTTCGTGGCCTCAGTCATCGACGCGGTGGCGAAGAGCCCGAATTGGTCGAGCTCGGCGCTGTTCCTCACCTACGACGAGCACGGCGGCCTCTACGATCACGTCGTCCCGCCGCCCGCGTGCCCGCCCGACGATCACGAGCCCGAGCTCCTCCCCGAAGACGCGCCGGGGAAGTTCGATCAGCTCGGCGTGCGCGTGCCCATGATGGTGGTCTCGCCCTTCGCCAAGAAGCACTACGTCTCGCATCACACGTACGATCACACCTCGATCGTCCGCTTCATCCAGGCGCGCTTCGTGATTCCCGCGCTCACGAACCGCGACGCCAACGCCGAGGCGCCGTGGGACATGTTCGACTTCGCGAACCCGCCGCACGCGACGCCGCCGACCATCCCCATGCCGGTGGTGAATCAAGCGCAGGTGGATGCGTGCGCGGCGATCTACGAGCCGTGAGCGCGATCGCGGAGAGCCCGGGAAAATGAGGGGAAGGTGCGCGCCGGCCCGCGCGGCACGGCGCGCCTTCCGCAACACGATGCGCCTCGATGATACGATTGCCGTCCCTCGTCGAGGGGCCACTCTCCGTGCGACACGCTGAATCGTCGTTGGTGTTCGCGCGAGCCGGCGCTCGCTTGCTGCTCGCTTCGGCGCTGCTCGTCGGTGGATGCCGCGGGCAGGATCGTGATCCTTCCCGCGAGGGACACGATGCAGGGAGCCCGGTTGCGAGCGCGACGAAGCCGTCCGCTGCTCCGGAGAGCGCGCTTACCCGGCTCGCGGTCGAGGCGACGAGGGCCGCCGCCGCGGCGACGGCGGACTTCGGTCGCGCTCTGCACGTTGCCGATGCCGGCGCGATGCGCGAGCCGTATCGCGTGCTTCGCCGTCGCGTCGCGCGCGCGGCTCCTTTCATCCGCACGCGGGTGCAGCTCGCGAGCGAGGTGATGTTCGGGCCGCCGCGATCGGTGAACGAATCGGGGGGCATGTTGGGCGCGCTGGATCGCGCCGTCACGCAGGGCGATGCGACGAGCGCGGCGCGCGCGGTGGATCAGATCGCGCCGGCGCTCGCGCTCGCGGAGGCGGAGATCGCGCGCACCGGTGTGCCCGCGGAGGCTGCCTCCGTGTTGCTCTCGGATGCGGCCTACGAGCTCGGCGCCCTCCTTCTCGAAGCGCTCCCCGATCTGCCGGAGGACGCAGGCGTGATCCTCGAAGTGGATCGCGGCATGTTGGAGAGCGTGACCGAGGGCGCGAACGCGCTCGGCCGCGAGCTGCGTGTGGAAGGCGATGCGGTCGCGGCGGCGGCGACGGCTGCGGCGCCGATCCGCGCGGAGCTCGATCGCGCTTCGACCTCGCTCGACGTTCGCGATCGCGGCGCGCTCGCGCTCGCCACCGGCCGGCTCGGCGCAGCGATTCGCGCGCTCGCGGCGAAGGGCGGGAGGTCCGTGCGGCTGCCTTATCCGCCGCGAATCCCGGCTGCCGATGGAGGCGCGGCGGAGCCTGTCTCCATCCTGACGCTGCCAGCGCCGCGGCGATCCACGGTGAGCGCCGCCGATCGGCGCGCGCTCGCGCGGGTGGGGCGAGAGCTCTTCTTCGACAAACGTCTCTCCCGGGGCGGCGTGCGTGCGTGCGCCTCGTGTCACGAGCCCGCGCGCTTCTTCACCGATGGTCTGGTCGCGCCGGCTTCGCTCGATCCCGCGGACGGCGCGCTCCGCCACACACCGACGTTGCTCTATACCTCGCTGCACGCGGCGCAGCTCTGGGACGGGAGCGTGCTGACCGCCGAATCGCAGGCGATTCACGTGATCCATCGTCGCGCGGAGATGGGCCTCTCGCCCGGAGAGATCTCGAAGGCGCTGGCCGGCGTGCCCGCCTACGAGCGCGCGCTCGGCAGCCCGCCTTCGCCGGCGCGTGTCGCCGCGGCCCTGGTGGCTTTCGAGGTCGAAGCGCTCGTTCCGGGCGATGCGCCCATCGATCGCCTGGCGCGCGGTGACGCGGTGGCGCTCACCGTGGAGCAGCGGCGCGGGCTCGATGTCTTCGCCGGCAAAGGACGCTGCGCGCGCTGCCACGTGCCTCCGCTCTTCGGCGGCTCGCGCCCCAACGATTTCGCGGTTCCCGTGTTCGCCGTGCTCGGCGTGCCCGAGACACCGGATGGCCGCGCGCTCGATCCCGATCGCGGCCGCGCCCTCGTCACGCGCCGCGCGGCCGACGAGCACGCCTTCAAGACACCGACGGTGCGCGACATTGCGCGGACGGCTCCCTACTTTCATCACGGCCGCTTCCCCCGTCTCGAAGACGTGATCTCGTTCTACGACAAGGGCGGCGGCCGTGGCCTCGGGCTCGACGTGAAGAACCAAGACCCCGACGTGCGCCCTCTCTCGCTCACGCCGGAAGAGACGCACGATCTCCTCTCGTTCCTGCGCGAGGCTCTGCTCGACGCGACGCCGCCGGCTGAGGCCGCTCGCCCGCTCCCGTGATGACATCGAATCTGGGGAGAGGTGCGAGAATGGTTGATGGCCGGCGCTGCAGATAGCCAATCTGCGCGGGCGCTCCTTCCTTCGAGGCCTCGCGAGCGTATCGGACACCTCCTCGATCGCCGCGAAATTTCGGCCTTTCTCGCGCTTCGGGCTTCCTCGGCAAAACCACCCTCGGCACGTGCATTGCCATTGACGGCGGTGAGCTCTGCGCCGTGTGCACGGCGTGCTCCGGAGGTGTCCTTGTCTCAACCTCATGACAAACCGAATCCGCGGGAGCCCGTGGAACAATGGATCTCGCGGATCTTCGATCGCGCGCTCCGCTGCTCGGTGATGACGGGCCTCCTCGCGCAGGGGTGCAGCGGTGAGCAGGCGCCCTCCGTGGTGGAGCCCGCGGATCTGCGCGCCGCCGGCGAGGCCGTGGCCCCGCCGGAGGGCGCCGAGGACGGGCCGCGCGCCGTGTCGTGCCCGGAGGGCACCGGCTTCCCGGTCGCGGCGCGTAACCTGCGCCCTTCACGGTCCTTCGACTACCTCGCCATTCGCAGCGTCTCGGGCGGCCCTCCCCAAGAAGGCCCGGAGCGCTGGACCCAAACGAGCTTTCAAGTGCTGAGCGAGGTCGGCGCTGCCTGCGCATCGGCCACCACCAGTGTGTGTCGCGAGCAGATTCAAAAGCACCCCGAGCCGCTCCGGCCCACGAGCTGCGTGCAGCTCTGCGTGGAGATCTCGGTCGTGACCACCGCCGGCGACGAGGTGCGCCGCTGGGCCGGATCCGACGCGCTCCGCTCGTTGCTCGGCTCCATCGACACCGCCGATGAAGCCCTCTTGTTGGTGGCCACCGCTGGATACGATCTCTCCTGCGACAACGCCGAGCGCACCACCGTGCGCCGCGTGTCGGACGGTTACGTGGTGACCGCCACGAAGATGACCGCGCTGTGCGCGCCCATCATCACCACCCGCTTCACCTTGCACGTCTCGACGCAAGGGGTGATTCGCGAGGAGCGTCACGAGGAGATCGAGCGCCTCGAGAATGCCTGTGTGGGGCGGATGCCGGCGGGCCTCGCGAGCGCGCCGCGCGATCGCGGAGCGTCGGTGCTCGGTGACTTCCTCTCGCGCGGGGCTCACCTGGAAGCGGCCAGCATCACTGCTTTCGAGCGGCTCGCCACCGAGCTCGAAGCGCACGGCGCGTCGCGCGATCTCATCGATGAAGCGCGTCGCGCCGCCGACGACGAATGTCGCCATGCCACTGTGATGGGTGCGCTCGCGCGGGCGCGCGGCGGCGATCCGGTGGCGCCGTGCATCGAGCCCACGCCGCCGCGATCCCTCGCCGACATGGCGCTGGAGAACGCCGTCGAAGGCTGCGTGCGCGAGACCTTCGGCGCGCTCGTGGGCGCGTATCAAGCCAACCACGCAGGGGATGCCGAGATCGCTTCGGCCATGCATCCCATCGCCGCGGACGAGGCGCGCCACGCCGCGCTCGCGTGGAAGGTCCACGCTTGGGCGATGGAGCAGCTCGGCTCGGAGCAACGAGCACGCATCGAGCGCGCACAGGTCGAAGCCTTTTCGGCGCTCGCGAGCAATGTCTCGCAGCGCGCGGCGCCGGAGATCGCCCATGCCGCCGGCCTGCCCGGGCCTACGGCGTCGGCGCGCATGCTCTCCGTCTTGCAGCAGGAGCTCGGTCTCGCGTCGACTCCACAGCGTTGAAGATCCGAAACGACGCTACGCGCGCTTCCGTTTTCGACGCGTCGATGAGTCGTCAACCGCCGCGCGAATAGGACCGCTCGTCGATGGGTTTGCCGGCGGGGAGCTCGCGGACGAAGCCGTGGATGCCTTTGGCGCGCAGGTCCGCGAGCGCCGCGACGGCGTCCGCCTTGGAGAGGAAGAGCCCCACGACGGCTCGATGGACGCCGTCCTCGCGGAGCACGTGCGCGGTGTCGTTCATCGCCGGAAAACCGCCCTCCACGAAGAAGCCATGAGAGCCGGCGTCGCTGTCCATGACGCGCTGCTTTGCGGCGCGGGCGCCGGACGCGGTCCCGGCGAAGACTTGCACGGTGTAGAGCTCGGGCTCGATCGCGCGAGCGCTTTGCACGCGCGCCGGTGGGACGCGGAACGCCTTGGCGACGGCGCGAAACACGCTCGGAAGATCATCGTTGGGAAGCGAGAGCGGTTCGAACGAGGCGCACGCACCCGTCGCGCTCGTGCACGTGATCGCGCCGTGCTCGACGGCGAGCTCGGCGCCGCGAGGGAGGAGCGCATCGATGCGTGCGCCCCAGCGCGCGGCCTCGCGCGCATCGTCGGGGCTCCAGGCGGCGGGGTCGACGCTGCGCTGGATGCTGACGTTGCCGACGGAGGCCGCGTAGCCATCCCAGCAAGCGGCGGCGGGGCGCGCGGTGATGAAGAGGAGCCCGGCTGCGCCGAGCGTGAGAATCGAGCGAAGGAGCTTTCGGGGCGTCACGGACATGGCGCCGAAAACGGCCCGACGTGGTTTGGCATTCCCGCCGTCGGCCCTGCGCGAGCGCGCGTGGATCTCAGCAGCCCGGGGCACGGGCGATTCCCTTCTTGAGGCGCGCCATTTCCTGGATCTCGCCGGCGATCTCCAGGGTTCGCGCCGCGGCCGCGCGGGCGCGGGCTTGGTCGTCCTCGGTCACGGCGAGCCGGAGAAGGAGGCGACGGCCGGCCTCGTGGTGATGCCCTTCGTCGGGTTGGATGATGTCGCGATAAAGGCGCGCCGTCGCCGCGTCGCCCTTGGCCTCGCAATGGGCGATGAAGATTTCGTTGTGCACCTTGGCCAGCGCTTCACGGGTGAATTGGCCGGCGGCGACGCGCTCGACGGTGGTGTCGAGCGCGGCCAGATAATGAAACATCGGGCTCGGGCCGCCGGCCTGCGGGGAGAGGCGCGCGGGATCGGCGCCGAGCTCGCGGAGGCGGGCCTCGATGAGACGATAGTGCTTTGCTTCGTCACCGCATTGGCGCGCGAGCGCGAGCTTCACGTCGACGTCGGCCTCGCGGGTCATCCACAAGGCCGCTTCTTCCGACGCTTCCAGCTCCTTTTTGAGGGCCGCGGCGAGGAGCTCGACAATCCCGATCTCGGGGCCGGGCTCGGAGACGCTCGCCGCCTGCTCCAGCGTCGCCAGCTTGGTTTGGACCTGTCGATCGAGCTCCGCGATGAAATCCACCGGATCCATGGCGCGATGCTCGGGCACCGGAGCGAGCCCGTCAAGGCACGGCGCTCACGATGCTTTTTCGATCACGTCACTCGACGAAGACGGCCCCCTGCATGCCGGAGCCGAAATGGGCGGTGCAGTAATAGGGAAACGAGCCGGCGTCCGCGAACGTGAAGCTCGCCGTGGTGCCCGTGGTGGTCGAAGTGATCGGGCTCGTCGCGTCGGGCGTGCCAGCATTGCCGCCCTGGAGCGGATGGGTGGTGAAGGCGCCCGAGAAGGTGACCGAAGTGCCTTGTGCGATTTTGATGCACGCCGGCGCATACGTGTTGCCATGCGTGCCACCGAATTCGATGGTCACGCTGGCGTCGGTGGTGTGATCTTCGGCCGTCGCGAGCTCACAACCATTGATGGTCGTGCCGCCGGAGCTCGAGCTCGCGGAGGAGGAAGAGCTCGAGCTGCTGGTGGTGGCCTTTCCGCCGGTGCCGCTCGGTGGAGATGTGGTGTAGGCGCCGCCCGTGCCCGTGTCGCCCGCGCCTTCGCTGGCCCCCGCGGTGCCTTCGGCGACCTTGCACGCGTTGATCGCGACCGCGCCGAGAATCCACATCACACCGAGCCACACCGTCTTTTGCATCTCGAGCTCCCTCTTCGTCGTTACGAGCGGCCCCCCCGACCGCTCATCACTGCACGAACACCGCGCCTTGCATGCCGGAGCCGAAATGGGCGGTGCAGTAATAGGGGAACGAGCCGGCGGTCGCGAACGTGAAGCTCGCCGTGGTGCCGGAGGTGGTGGACGTGATCGGGCTGTTCGCGTCGGGCGTGCCGGCGTCGCCGCCCTGGAGCGGATGGCCGCCGAAGCTGCCGGAGAAGGTGACCGAGGTGCCCGTCTTGATCTTGATGCAAGCAGGCTTGTACTTGAGGCCGACGTTGCCGCCGAACTCGATGGTCACGGTGCTGTCGTTGGTGTGATCTTCGGCCGTCGCCGGGTCGCAGCCGTTCACGGTCGCGCCGCCGGAGCTGCTCGAAGAGCTGGAGCTCGAGCTCGACGAGCTGGAGCTCGCGCTGCTGCTCGAGCTCGCGCTGCTGCTCGAGCTCGCGCTGTCGCTCGAGCTCGCCGTGGCGCCGCCGTCGCCGCCCCCCGAGCCGCCCGTGCTGCCGCCGCTGCCGCCGCAGGCGACGAACGCCGCGGTGCTGAACATGCAAACCATCCCAAGCCACATCGTCTTTCGCATTGCCAAGCTCCCTTCGTGGGGGTGCATCGTAGTGCGAGATCGGCAGTCGGCTCAAGGCGGGCGGCGCGCCCCGGCATGTGGGGACCCCGCCGTTCGCCGACAGGGATCGAAATGACCCATGTCAGACGATGAAGATGCAGCGCGCGCACGCGATCGTGTCGGCACGCGAGAGGGCTTTTCCGTTACTTCGAAGCTTTGAACGTGATCGTCACCGTCACGCCGACCGGATCGGCGCTGGGCGCGCCGATGGCTTTGTTCTTCAGGAGCACGCGTACGCACGAAGAGGCTTCGCTGCTCACGTTCTTGGCGGAGAGCACCTCGACACCTTCGGCGCGCCCGCGCGAGCGCACGAGGAACTGAATCTTCATGCTGCCGGCGTCGCCCGTGACGCCGCCGTGATCGGCGATGCACTTGGCGATGTCGGCCGTGGCCTTGCCCAGCGATTTCTCGACCTTGGTGACCTCGCCGTTTTCGAACTTGGGCGCGCCGATCTCCACGAGCGGCGGCGGGCGCGGCGTGTCCTTGGGAGGCTCGGGCTTGGGCGGCTCCGGCGGCTCGGGCGCGCCTTGCGCGGGCGGCGGGAGCCAACCGGCGTCGCGCTCGTCGGGGAGGAGGCAGCGCACGAAGCCGCGATGCGGATCGGTGAGCTCGCCGTACGGGCAGCGCGGGCCACCGTCGGCGGAGGGGGCGCCGGCGTCGTCGGGTTGCTTGTCCTTGCCGTTGCGCTTGGCCGCGGGATCGCCCTCGGCGTCGGGTGTCCATGCGGCCTGGGCCGAGGCGTCGCCGGCGGGCGCCGCGCCCGCGCAGGAGGCCATCGTGCCGAGCCCGATGCTGGTTGCAGCGAGGAGTCGGCCGAGCGCTCGGGAGAAGCTCATGCGCTCGCCATACAACGAGCGGAGGCGCTGGTCACGAATTCGGCGAGGCGATCGGGGGAGCAGCGTGACGCAGGCCGCACGGAGATCGTTGGTGCTCCAACGAATTCCGTGCGGCCCGATCCGAGCTGTGCGGAGCGCTAGCGGCCGAGGGCTTCGGCGCGGTTGACGATGCGCGGGGTGAGGAAGATGACGAGCTCGCTGCGGCTGTCGCTCGCGCGGCGGCGCTGGAAGAGCACGCCGAGCACGGGGATGTCGCCGAGGAGGGGCACCTGATCGAGGTTGCGGCCGGTGTTGCGCGTGAAGATGCCGCCGATGACCGCGGTGTGGCCATCCATGATCAGGAGATCGGTCTCCGCCTCGCGCTTCAAGATCGTCGGATCACCGCGCGCCGAGGTTTGGTTGAAGTCCGGCTCGTCGCGGTTGATTTTGACGTGCATCGCGACGCTCCCGTCGGCGGTGACGTGCGGGCGCACGAGGAGCTGGAGCTTCGCTTCTTGGAACGTGGTCTGCACGCCTTGGGCGCTGATCTGCGAGAACGGGATCAGGGTGCCCTGGCTGATGCGCGCGTCGCGGTTGTCGAGCGTGAGGATGCGCGGGCTCGAGATGATGCGGAGCATGCCGCTCGACTCGGCCGCGGAGAGGCGCACCGCGAGGTTCACGGTGTTGTTGATCGAGCCGAAGGTGAGGCCGAGCGCGCCGCCTTGTCCGGTGCCCACGGTCGCGGGGAGGTTGACCGCGAAGTTCGGGTTCGAGACCGTGTTGCTGAAGGGCGAGAGACCGGCCGTGGGCGTGGTCTGATCGCTGGCGCCGCCGACGATGCCGATGTTGGCGGGGAAGGCGAGGCCGGTGGGGTTGCCCGTGGCCTGGCTGAAGGTGCCGTCGCCGCCCCACTGGATGCCGACGTCGCGCAGGTAACGGCTCGTGGCCTCGACGACGCGCGCCTCGATGAGGACCTGCGGCGTCTGCGTGTCGAGCACGTGGATGAGCTCGTCGATCTGGCTCAGGTTGCCGGCGACGTCGCGGGCGATGATGGTGTTGGTGCGCTCGTCGACGGCCAGCGATCCACGCGGGGAGAGCAGATCCTTGGCGCGCTCCTGGAGGTCCTTGGCCTCGGCGTACGAGACGGGGATGAGCCGCGTCTCGATGGGCGCGAGCTGGAGCTCGCTCTTGCGGCGGGCGATGGCGAGCTCGCGCTCCTTGTTGAGATCGGCGAGCGGGGCCACGCGGATCATGTTGCCCTGCCGCACCATGCCGAGGCCCTTGGCCTGCAGCACCGTGTCGAGCGCCTGATCCCAGGGCACGTTGCGCATCCGGATGGTGACTGAGCCGGACACGTTGTCGGCGGTGACGATGTTCACCTTGCCGACGTCGGAGAGCAGGCGCAGCACCTCGTGGACCGAAGCGTCCTTGAAATCGAGGTCGATCCGGTTGCCGGTGTAGCGCCGCTGCTGGCCTGCGATGCCGCCCGGAAGGAAGGCGTTGGCCTGATCGGGCTCGACCATCGACTCGCGCGCGGCGGCCGCGGCGTCGTAGCTCGTCTCGATGCGCGGCGCGCCGGCGGCGAGGTTGTCCTCGCGCGCGACGGTACGCGACCTGCGCGCGGCGCCGCCGTCGGCGGCCACGCCCGAGACGGCCGACGGCATGCGGCCGTTCGCGAAGGCGAGGACGAGGGTGTTCCCCTCGCGGCTCACCGCGCTGCTCGCCTCGTTGGTGCGCTCGATCTCGATCACCACGCGCGTCGGATCGCTCTTGCGGCGATACGTGGCGACGCCGCGCACCGGGCCGCCGAAGGCGCCCGTGTCCAGCTTGCGCTGGAGATCGTCGGGGAGGCGCACGTTGCGCAGCTCGAGGATGGTGCGCCCGCCCTCGGCGGACTCTGCATAGTCGGCGTTGCCGCTCAGATCGACGAGCACGCGATCGAGGCCGGCTTGATGATCGAAGCGGACGCCGGTGACGCCGGTGATCGGCGTGCCCTCGCTCGGGAGCTGCGGGGTGACGCGCATGGGCGCGGTCTTGTCCGCGGAAGCGAGGAAGAGCCGGAGACCGCCGCCCGGCTCGGGCGCGAGGCGGTACTCCGCGGCGTGCGCCAGCGTCACGAGCACGCGCGTGATGCGCTGCCCATTCTGCTGGAAGCCTTGGGTCATGATGCCGCCGACGAGGGCATTGCCTTTGGTGATCGCCCCGGGCGCGCCTTGCACATCGGCGTCCTGGATGTCGATCACGAGGCGGCTCCCACCGCCTTCGACGCGCGCGGAGAACCCAGGCGTTCCGGTGGCGGCGATCAGCACCTCGGCGGCGTTCGGCGCCGGCGCGGTGAGCTTCACGTCTTTCACGTGGAGCGTGTCGGCGAGCGCGGGACGCGCGCTGCTCCCGACGAGCAAGGCGCCCAGGAGCAGGGCGAGGCGGAGCTTCCCGCGTCGCGGCGAGGCGATGCCGTCGTGAACGGGCGGCGAGATCACGGGCAACCGAGGACTTTTCATCGTACTCCGGGGGTCGTCGGGGCCAGCGCGGGCGCAGGCCGCCATCCAGACGGAGGGCGATGCTAGGGCGGGAGGTCGAGACGGGCCCAATTCGTGACCAACAAAAACTTTGCGCGGAGCCTCGCCAGGGCGGATCACCCCTGTGCTGTGCGGCGCGTGTGAGCACGCGATGGTCGCGCGCTCACCCTCGACCGGGAGAATGCCCTACCGGATGCGGGTCCTGTCGTGCTCTCGAGGGATGGCTTCATCGGCGGAGCGTGCGCTCCGCTACGGCTTCTCGGCTGCCGTGATCCCCGCGGTCCGCGGGCGGCTGTCTTCGACTGCGCGGAGCGCGATGACGCGCGTGGTGGGCGGGATCTCCGGATGCGAAGGATCCTCGCGGATGAAGACCACGTCTCCGGAGCGAATGCGATCGACGCGCCAGTTGATCGGGACATCGGTCCCCGTGGGCCCGCCGGAGTGGACGAGCTCGGGCTTGCCCACGAAGTCGCCGACCTTCGCGACCCAACCGAGGCCGGTGGGATCGATGAGCAGCGCGCGCGACGGGCTGCCGGTGACGAGGCCCACCAGCTTGAGCTCTTCGAGCGAGTAGCGATCGACGAGCACCTTGCGCTGGATGGAGATGCGCGTTTTGTTCTGCGCCACGAGATCGGCGGCGAAGCTGCGGAACGGATCGCGGTTCTGATCCGACTCGGCGAAATCCCGCTCCTGGAAGTCGCGCAGCGGCAGCGGCGGCAACGCATTCGCGGCCGCGGAGGCGCTCGCCGAGGGCGCGGGCGCACCGGGAGCCGCCGCGCCCGGAGGTTGCGGGGTGGGCGTGCCCGGGCGCGCGCTGGCCGCGCCGGGGCTCTTGCTCGCGTCGTCGCCGCCGCACCCCACGAGGGCGCCGAGCGCGACGAGCGCGAGGGTCGGAAGGGTGATGAGCTTCATCGTGATCTCGCTTCGCGGTGTGCTCTCAGGGCCGGCTCGTCCGGGCCGGGGTATGGGGTCGCTCGCGGCCCCATCGTGATCAACGGCCGGCTCGTCCGGCCCGAGATTTGAAGCCGCCTGCGGCCCCATCGTGATCCATCGCCCGGGCGCGTCTTCACTTCTTCTTCTTCATCTCGCCGGGGCGGGTCGAGCGGAACGCGGTCGCGCGACACTCCACGTTGACCTCGTCGGCCTCGGGTTTTTCCTTCTTGATGCGGATGTCCTCGATGTTGATGATGCGATCCTGCTGGCCCACCCCGTGGAAGAACTTCACCACTTGGTGGAACTTCCCCACCAAGGTGAGCTTCATCGGCACCTTCGCGTAGAACTCATCGGGGATCTGCTCCGTCGGGCTCCACGCCGTCAGGTTCACGCCCGAGACGGTGGCCACGTCCTGGATCGTCGCGAGGAACGCGGGCATCTCGGGATCGTCGGGCAGGATCTTCTTCTGCTCGCGGGCCTGCTGCTCGCGCCGCGTCTTCTCGTCGGCGTCCTTCTGGTATTCCTCGCGCGACTTCTCGGCCTCGGCGAGCTGCGCCCGCAGGCCCTTCTCGCTGCGCTTCGCGTTCGTCAGATCGGTGTCGACGTCGCTGTAGAACACGACGAAGTAGAGCACCCCGATCAGGAACGCGAAGAGGAAGCCCACGCCCACCTTGGCGATGGGCGGCATCTTGTCGAGCGTCGATCCGGCCGCGGCGGCGGGAGGCGTCGGCTTGGGGGCCATCAGTACCTCACCTTCATTTGAAGGGCGAAGTTGACCAGCTCGAGCTTCGCGTCCTTGTTCGAGTCCTTTTGCCCGGGCAGCACGGTGATGTCGTAGAAGTAGACCGACAGCTTGAGCCGCTGCGCGAACTCGGAGACGTCGCCGCCGTCACGCGCGATGCCGTCGATGCGCACCACGCGATCGCTCTCCGTGTAGCCGTTGAGCCAGAGCCGCCGCGTGTCCCAGCCCGGGTTGTACACCGCGAGCGGGTTCTCCTTGCGGAGTTGCTGGAGGCGCTCGGGATCGGCGGTCGGGCCCTTGCCCTGCGTGAGCACCTGCGTGAGCTCGAGCAGCACCGCGGTCGGCCCGCTGCGCGCCGCTTGCAGCTTGGCGATCGCGTCTTCGCGCGCGCGGAGCTGCACGAGGGCCTTCTTGATCTCCTCGTGGTTGGCCACGAGCTTCTTGATGCCGTCGATCTTGCCGTTGAGCTGCTGGTTGACGTTCTTCTGCTCTTCGAGCTCGTCGAGCTTGGTCTTGTGGAACAAGAACAAGATGACGACCTCGACGACCAGCACGCCGAGCACGACGAGCAGCCATTTCTGGTTCGTCGGCGGGGGCGCGTTGCGTGCGCCGCGCTTCTGGGGAAGGAGGTTTACGCGAATCACAGACGCCTCTCCCGATCTTTCCGCATCGCGAGGCCCAGGGCCACGCTGAACTGGGCTGCGCGCGACTGGAGGAGCTGGGTGTTCACCTCCTTCGCCTCGATGGCGACGCGCTCGAGCGGTTGGAGCACCTCGACCGGCACGCGCGAGCGCCGACCCACGGCCTGCGGCAGCGCCGGCAGGTTCGACGAGCCGCCGGTGAGGTAGATGCGATGCATCTCGGCCTCACCGCTCGTGGCCAGGAAGAAGTCGAGGGAGCGCTGGATCTCGCCCGCGATCGAGTCGCACACCGCGTCGATCACCTGCGTCACCTGCGCCGGCACCGCCTGCGGCCCGCTGATCACGCTGGCCGTCTTGAAATCCTCGGCCTGCTCGAAGGACACGTTGAGCTGCCGCTGGATCTGCTCGGTGATGTAGTTGCCGCCGTTGGCGATGTCGCGCGTGAACGCGCTCGCGCCGTGGGCGACGATGTTGATCGACGCCAGGCTCGCGCCCACGTTGATGATCGCGAACGTCTGATCCGGCGGGATCCCGCGGTTCATCTCGAACAGGTTCTGCACCGTGAAGGCGTCGATGTCGACGACCAGGGGCTTCAGCTTCGCGTTCCTGGCGATCTGCGTGTAGTCGCTGATCTCGTCGCGCTTCGCGGCCACGAGGAGCAGATCCATCTGCCCGGCCTCGGGCCGCCTCCGCAGCACCTCGTAGTCGACGTGCACGTCCTTGATGTCGAAGGGGATGTGCTGCTCCGCCTCCCACTGGATCTGCTCGTCGAGCTCGGCCGCGGTCATCATGGGCACCGAGATCTTGCGGATGATCACGGCCTGCCCACTGATGCTGAGCGCGACCTCCTTCTGCTTGATCTTGGCCTCGTTGAAGACGCGCTGCAGACCGTCGACGACGGCCTGCGAGTTCATCACGTGGCCGTCGACGATCGACTGCGGCGGCAACGGCGCGTAGCCGGCGCGCACGAGCCCATAGCCTTTCCGGCCTTCTTTGAGCTGCGCGACCTTGATCGAGCTCGACCCGATGTCGACGCCGACGAGGTTCTTTCCCTCTGACATCCTGTCCGTCCTAGCTTGGCGGTGCCGCCGCCTCGTGCGCGGGCGCGCCCCCGAGCGAGCGCCGATCATACTCCGGCGACGCGGGCCGCGCGCGTGCGAGGAGCGCGTCGCCGCTGCGATCACGCACGCTGCCCGATGCTCGCCCGAGGGTCATGGCCGCGATCGTGTCATTGGCGACAACCCCCGGCCAACATTCCGCTTTACGCATATTGTCCGTACGCTTATCGAAGCGCGGCGGGGCGTGCCCGCGGCGCTCCGCTATACCCGGAACCGATGCCGCATCCCCAACTCGTTCTCGTGAAGCCCGTGAGCGCGCCGACATCGCAGGCGCCCGCATCCTCGCGATCTTCGGCCTTCGTCGGCGAGCGCACGCGTTTATTGAAGCGCGGCGCCGCGTGGCTCACGGCCCTCGCCCTCACGCTCGCGCCGGCGATGGTGAGCGCGGGCACGCACGAGATCGTGCACGTCGTCGGCAAGGGCCAGACGCTCGGCCGCATCGCCAAGCGCTATCACGTCAGCGTCGAAGCCATCCGTGAGGCCAACAACCTCAAGCCCGGCGAGCGCATCCATCCCGGCCTCTCGCTCGTGATCCCCGAGAAGGGGAAGGAGGCCGAGGCCGCGAAGCGGGCCGCGCAGCTCGCCGAGCGCAACGGCAAGAAGGACAAGGGCAAGCCCGAGAAGCCCGATCCGCGCGGCAAGAAGGGCCAGAAGGGCAAGAAGGACGAGCCCGTCGAAGACAACGGCCTGCCCACCTTCTCCAAGGGCCCGAAGCGGCGCGGCTACGTGAGGATGTCGCGCGGCACCGAGAAGCTCGAGGTGCAGCTCCTCGGCAAGCGCGGTCACCTCGCGCCCGCGGCGCTCGCGGGGCTGAGCCGCATCCTTCGCTTCTACCCGACCGGCGAGAAGACCCCGATCGACCCGCGCCTCGCGGCGCTCATCGGCGCCGTCAGCGATCACTTCGGCGGCAAGCCCATCCGGGTCGTCAGCGGTTATCGGCCCTACACCCCGGCCCAGTACACCCCCCACTCCAACCACAACCTCGGTCGCGCCATGGACTTCTCGATCGATGGTGTGCCGGCCACCGTGCTGCGGGACTTCTGTCGGACCTTCCGCAATGCGGGTGTGGGCTACTATCCCAACAGCACATTCGTTCATCTGGATGTGCGGGCAGGAAAGGCATATTGGGTGGACTATTCGCGTCCCGGCGAGGCCCCTCACTACGACTCCTCGAATGCCAACCACGGAGCTGACGAAGCCGTGCGCGACGTGGAGCCTCACCCGGGTGCCGGCGCACCCAGCAGCGACGAAGATGCCCCTGGATCGGCACCGCAGGCCGGGTCATCCGACACCCAGTAGGGTGTCTCGTAAGCCTTCGTAATTCGAAACGAAAACTTGGCTCGCGGGATCGATCGGTCGCCGTTTTCGTGAATGTGGGTCACGAGCGACCCGCCCCGAGTCGGGCTATCCTGTCGCGGTCGTTCGAGAGGCTTGCGCCCAGGCCGTCGTGTGTCAGGAATCTCCCAGCGTGAGCCAATCGAGGGGACTAGAGGTGGGCGTAGGGTGGGGTGTGCCCGAGCCTGAACGGGCGGCTTGGTCCGCCGGCCCTCCCGAGACGCGGGGTGACGTGCACCGGGTTCTCCAAAGCGACATCGACGCGTACCTCCCGCTGGTCCGGCGGGTGGTGCAGAAGGTCGCCCGACGCCTCCCGGCCAACGTGCAGCGGGACGACCTGCTCGCGGCCGGGGTCTATGGGCTCGTCGACTCGCTCCGACGCAATGGTGGTGACAGCGGCGCCGCGTTCGCCTGGTACGCCAGGGTCCGCATTCGCGGCGCCATCTTCGACGAGCTCCGCGCTCAGGACTGGCTCTCGCGCCGGGTTCGCGACCGCATGAGCGCGGCCGAGGGCGAGGGCGACAAGCCCGCCTGCTTCGTGAGCTTCGAAGAGGTCGCCAACGACGACGAGTCCGAGCTCGCCGGTGGGGACGATCCATCCGAGCTGGTCGAGGCATCCTCCCGCCGACGGGCCCTCGCCCAAGCCCTCCAACAACTTCCGGAGCGGGAGCGGACCATCGTCGGCCGCTATTACTTCGACGGCGCCCGCCTCAAGGACATCGGGGCCGAGCTCGGGTTGAGCGAGCCGCGGATCTCGCAGATCCTTTCGCGCGCGTTGAGCCGGCTCCGCGCGATGATGGTCATCGAGGCCGCGTAGAGCGGTCGAGCTCGCTTATCGAAGTCGAAGCACTACCAGCGCAGGGATATCGAGCCCGCATCAGCAGCGCGCGCTCATCGAAGCGTCCACATCACGGGGCCGGCAGCGGGCCGGCGCGGCCGGCGAGGGGGAGCTCGACCGCGAAGATGGCGCTCGTTTCGTAGCGGGGCTGCGGTGCGGCATCGGTGCCGGTGCGGTGGAGGAAGGCCGAGGCATGCGAGCCGCGGTCGAGCGCGACGACCCGCGTGCAGCCGAGATCCAGCAATGCCGTGGTCGCGGCCTCGTCGCTGTCGAAGGTGGTCGCGGCCACGGCAAAGGTGCCGTCTTCCAGCACACAGGCGGCCGCGCGCGCGCGCATCGAGCCGACGTCGCGGGCCGCGGGGAGGAGCTTGCCTTCGTCGGCCGTCAGCGGGAGCTCGGTCGCATCGATGCCCGGGGAAGGCTTCATTTCCGAGGCTTTCACGACGCGCGGGCGACCGTGATCGAACAGGAGCGCGCCCGTGTCCTCACTGCGGACGGGCAGGCCCGACGCGCCTTCGACGATCAGGCCGCGAGCCCCGCGCCGCTTGCCGGTACCCAGGCCGATGGCCGCCATCACCTTCGCTTGATCACCTTCGGTCAGCGTGGTGGGCAGCGCGGCGATGGCTTTGGTCGCCGGCTCCTTCAGGCCGGGGCGGAGCTTGAACACGAGCCTTCCCGCCGCGAACGTGGTCACGTGAATCTGCGCGCCGAGCCCGGTCACGACGCCGGTGTGGATCGCAGGCAACCACGCCGGGCTCGGCTGCCGGCCGGCATCGGGCGCGAGCGTTGCGCCGCTCGCCGGAGGGCCGGCGTTGCGGAGGACCGCGTAAAACAGATCGTTGGTCGAGCGACCCGCGAGCTGATCGGGGCCGAGCGACATCGCGCGCGACACGGGCTCTGCCGGTGCGCCCGCGCGCAGATATGCGAAACCGGAGGGCATGGGCCCGCCCGCGAGGGGCACCGCCTGCGTGCAACCGGAGAGCGTCAGCGCGCGGGCCAGCGTCTCGGGCGTGGCGCGGACGCTCCACGCATAGACGATCTGCCCATTCGGCAAGAGACCCAACGCCGAGCGCTCGCCGGCCTCGCTCGACCCTTCATGGGAAGGCTTGCCCGAGCCGACGAGCATCTCGGGCGTCTGTCGCAGCGACACGAACGGCGCGGCCATCTCGGCCCCGAAAGGCCACGCGCCCAGCGACGCGCGGCCATCCTCGGTCAGCGCGATCGCCGCCATCCCCGGCACCGGCGCGGCCAGCACGCGCCGCTCGGCCACGAATCCCGGCTCCGCCTTGTTCGCATCGGTCGCCTTGCCCGCCGGGCCTCCTGCGAACGCGGCGACCATCCGATCCGCCGCGAGGCCTTCGGGGGGCCGCCCGGTGCCATGAAGACCAATCCGGGAGCGGGGCTCGTCGACGCCCGGAGCGAGGCGCAGATCGATCTGCCTCGTGTCCAGCGCGACGAGCCGCACCAACGACTCGGGAGCCCGCGGATCCGGGCGGATCGCCGTCTCGTACGCGAAGGCCGGCGCGCCCTTCACCTCGCCGCGCCCCACCGCGCCGCGCGCCGTCCACACGCCTTCACCCGCGAGCGCCGGCTGGATCACCGGCGCGATCGCCGCCGGCGGGAACGTGTCTCCCACCGTCGCCGCGGCATCGCCCGCCTCGATGGTCGCATCGACGCGCTTCACCCGAGACAGCTTCGCGGTGACGGCATCGATCGATCCGGCGAAGGCCCGCACGCCCGCACCGGCACCCTCACCGAGGAGCTCGCTCGTCGCGCGCGCCGCCACGTCGCCCATGGCCGGTGCGCGGTGCGGGATGCGCTGGGCCGAGGCGGCAAACGTGTTCTGCGCGCCGGTGTTGAGCGATCCATCGCGCAGATCGAGGGCCGCGGGGAGCGCCTCCTTGCCGAGCGCCATCACCAGCAGATCGCCCTGCAGCTCGTGGCGAGCCTCGGTCGGCGGCACCCCGAAGGTGATCTCCGTGCGACCCACGCCGCGCGTGCTCCCCGTCGTGAGCCAGCTCTCGATCGCGGCGGCCGCGCGTTGCCAGCGGGTGCGTGCTTCGCGCGCGTCGCCCTCGCCCTCGAGATCGAGCAACGTGACGCCTTGTACGGCGCCGAACGCCTTCGTCACATAGGCCGCGTGGTGGCCCTGCGCCACCAGGTCGTGCTCGTCGCCGAGCGGGCTTTGCGTGAGGTTGCGCACCATGCGCAGGCCGAGCGGGTGCCCTGCGCGCGTCAGCCGCACGCGGGCGCGGTACAGCTCCGCCGCGTTTCCCGGCTTGCGCGCGAGGAAGAGCACCTGCCGCCCGAGGAAGGCGTCGGCGAGAAATCCCCCGCGCGCCTCCCACACGAAATCGTCGGGCCGGACCTCGCCGCCCACGGCGGCGCCCAGCATCGCGGCCACGCCTTCGGTCGTGCGCGGCGGCGGGGTAGGCCCGGCGCAGCTCGCGAACAGCGCAACGAGCGCGAAGATCGCCGCCCACAGCGCTCGCGCGCGGCGCTCGGGGCTCGCTTTCGTCAGCCAAAACGTCGGGTGCATCGCGCCCCGCTTCCTCTGCGGGGGCGCCCTCTTAGCACGGGAGCCGGCCGTATGGAGGCCGAGCCCGCGCCGGGTATGCGGCGTACCACGACACGTGCGCCTGCTCCGCGTCTACGCCCCGCCGGTGCCGGCGATCACGGGCCTTCGAGCGAGCCGAGCGCGAGCACCCCCGCCTCGTCGGCGCGCCGCGCGCCTCCCTCGGCGATCGTCACCTCGATCTCCGCGCCCTTCGCGCCCATCGTCACCTCGTAGCGGCCGCCCGGCGCGAGCCCCGTCACGAGCTGCCCCTTCACGCTCGCCGGCACCGTGTAGCGCACGCGTGCGAACGGCGTCGCGAGCTCCACCGGGAACAGCACCGCGAGCGATCCCACCGCCGCGCCCGCGAACGGTGTCCCTGCGCTCGATCGCAAAAGCATCGTCTTCGTCGCCGAAGCGCCCGCATCGGCGCCCTCGAGCACATGAAGGAAGCGCACCTCGCGCGGCCCCTTCGCATCTTCCACCACGAGCCGGAAACGCGACGGCTCGCCCTCGGCCAAGCGATTGAACGCCTCCGCCTTCGATCCCACGAGCGTCGCCGCCTCCGGGAGCAGCGTTTGCACGAACAGCCTTTGCCCGCCCGGCGTCGTCACCGTCGCCCGTTTGCCCTCGATGATCGGCTCTCCCACGAAGGTCAGGTTGAACCGCTTGAATCGACCCTCGGTCCGCGTGGCCGCGCGATCGTAGACCACCACCCAATCCGGCTTCAGCCAAGCCACCGATCGGCTCGCGTGCGCCACGTCCACCGCCTGCCCCTCGCGCGCATGAGGGCGGCGATTGTAGAGGTTCGTCGCGTCCCCCTCCGCGAACAACCATTTCGATCCCGAGCTCACCCGCACCGCAGGATCGCCGGCATTCTGCGCCAGGCCCCATTGCCCGCCCCGTGTCCACGTCACGGTCTCGAACCATTGCAGCCCGCTCGGCTGCGTCGCCCCGTTCTGGATGGAGAGCGTGTTGTGATAGTCCGGCGTCGTCACCACCAGATCGTTGGCGTAGCCGCTCCGCTCCCGCGTCAACCATTCTCCTTTTCGGTACAGCTCGATCTGATTGCAGTCACCGAATTGGTGCCCGATGGTCAACCAACTGCATTTGTAATCGAACATCGTCGCATCCGGCGTCCAGGCCGAGCGCGCCACCACCCGGCCGAGCGCGCGATCGTGGAACACGAGCGGCAGCGCCGGCCGTGGATCCGCGGGCGCCGCCGCCTCCGGATCGAAGGCCAGGAAGGTGAGAATCGCCAGGCTCGAAAGCGAATTGCCCCAAATGTCCGCCACCCGTCGATACGCCGCCTCCGCCCCGCCTTCCAGCGCTTCTCGGAGGATCCAGCGAGCCTTTCCCAACCGCGCCTCGTGTCCCCCGAGCCGCGCGTGCACCGCCATCGAAGCGAATCCCGCCCCATGATCCGGCGTCATCCAAAACCGCAACGTCTCCCCGAAATTCGCCATCGGGTACACGACCCCATGATGGCTGCTCCGCTCGGGCATGGGGGTGAGGGCGTGGAGGAACGCATCGGCGAAGCGGTCCCAATAAGCACTCTCGATCAAACCAATCTGCGGCCCGAGTTTCTTAGGATCTCGATACCCCGCCGTGTACAAAGCCAGGAGCGCCTCGTGCAGCGAGCCAATCGACGCCCCATAGAGAAACCCCTCCGGCGACAGCCCTCCGCTCGCCGCCCCGAGCCCCGCGGGCGGTACACGGAGCGCCGCCGCGGCGACGGACGGCTCTTCGTAGAGCGCATATTGCTGGTACAACCATGCTCCCACCGCATCATCGAGATAGCTGCGGAGCGTGTTGCCGAGCTGGGTCGCGGGCGCGCTCGGATCGAGCGGCGGATCGTCGGCTTCGTCGAACGCGAGGCTCATCATGGTGAGGAGCCGCATGTGGCCGGTGAAATAGTTGTTGGCCGCCCACCGGAGCCTTTGCGGATCGGCGAGGAGCCGAGGATCGTTCAGCGCCCCGATGGGCTGTGGGTGCTCTTGGCCCGAGGTCGCCGCGCGCACGTTCTCACCGGCCCAGCGGAGGAACACCTTGCGAATCTTCGCCTTGTCGCTCGCGCTCAGCGCCGCATGAATCCAGTCGACCGTCAGCCCGAACGCTTCTCCCCAATAATTGGCTCGGTTGAAGGTGGCAAACGCGGCTCCGCGAAAAGGCGTTTGGGCTCGCCGGTCGGGGTCGACCCCTTTTTCGGCCTCGTCGATGACGTGCATCAAGAGCCGTTTGGCGCGCTCGGCGTGCACCGGGCGCGCGGTCGGCTCGGGATCGACGAGCGACATGAAAGCGAAGAATTCGGCGAGGGCTTCGGTGCAGCGTGGCACCCAGTTGTCGATTCCGGGATCGGGCCAGCTCGGGTTGGGCTGCCCGCCCGGGAAGAAGTCCTTGTCATAAATGGCCACCGCGCGATCCAACGCGGGCTTGAGCCCCTTTTCCCACATCGGATTCGCGGGCGTGGCGAGGGCGCGTAACCTCGGGAGATCGTCCGCCGTGATCCACATACGTGGATGGGTTTGCGCCACCGAAGCGCTCGCCGCCGATGCCGACGGCTGCGTCGGAGCGGACACCGGCGGCGGATCACTGCGGCATCCGGCGAGCGTCACGAGCACGGCGGCGAAGCAGGGAGATCGCATGGGATCGGCCAGCGTGGCACGGAGACCGCTTCACGCCACCTGCATGGAACCCTTCGAGGCTTTGCTGCAGGCCGGATTCCGCCTCGGGCGCGCATTGAAAGCACCCTTCCCAGGGACTTCCTGCAAACGCACCTTCGAGAAACCCGATGGCATCATCCCTCTTCCGAGGGCTGGAATGCTCTAACCGCTCGTCCCCACGTCCGCTCCGCCCGCGAGAAAGCCGAGGCCCTCGCTGCCGAGCTCCGTGCATGTCCCGCCCACCGTGCAGAGGCGCCCTTCGATCAGAAAGCGCTTCCCCGTGCGATCGAAATGGTAAACCCCGCACGAGCCCCCGGGTACCTTGCCGAGCGCTCCCCACGAGATGGGAAGCGGTGGTGTCGCGAGCTGCTTTCGGGCCGGGTCGTAGAGGTGACAGCCCCAATGCTGACAATCACCCTGCTCGAAGCTCGTCACCACGATCTGCAACCCGCTGCCATCGAAGCTCATCGGCCGACCGCACGATGCCGCCGCACACTTCGCCCCGAGGCTCGCGAGCGGACCGGCCGGCCGCGCTCCTTCGGTCGGGAAATCGCGGCGCACGACGCGATCCTTCACCTGCGCTCGTCCGAGCTCGGCGCGGAGCCACGATGATCCGACGAGGGCTGCGCCGCGAGGCTCGACCCAGCCCGCCGAAGCGTCGTCGAGGTAGCGCAGCCGAGGTGTGCTCTCCCAATCGAGCGTGAGCGTGCGGCCGCTGTCACAACCGCTCGGCGACGTGGAGGCATGCGAGCCGCCGTCGGTCGTTCGTAGAATGCCAATCGGGACCGCCGTCGGGAGCCCCGTTGCAATCGCCACCACCTCGTTCTTTCCGTCGCGCAGATCGATCACGTCGAGCGTGTCATTGCCTTGGACCCACACCAGATCGAGCGCCGGATCGTGCACCACCCACACCGATGCTCCCTTGCGGAGCAGACGGGAGCGCCCGCTCTCCACGGCCTTCACCATCACCGCATCCGGCGTGCGCACGATGGCCGCCGGCTCGTCGCCCGCCCATTGCAACGTCGAGGGCCACGGCGCACCCGCATCTCCGCTCGACGTCACCGCCGATGGTGTCGGTGCCCCGCCTTCAAGGAGGCTCGTGGCGGAAGTGCCATGTTGTGGCGATGGCGGCGCGCTCCGCGAGCAGGAGGGGAGGGCGAGAGCAAGGATGAGGAGCGCTCGATGCGTGCCAGCCCGCGCGTTCATGGGCACGTCTGCAAGGCGATGACGACGGACGGGCCGCCGAGCCCGAGGAGCGCGGCCACGCAAAGATGATGTAGGGAGGTGCGCATCATTCTCACGTACGTAGACCCAGGCAACGTGAGCCGACCAGTCTCCTATTCCCACGTCAAGAGGGCAGGTGTGCCATCGCGTGGCATGTGTGTCGGCGCCGCGGAAGACTCCGCGTAAATGTCGTCAACCCATTGCTGTCGGCTCGTTCGCCGCTACTCTCGCTCCTTCAGCGATGCACCCACCCCATCCTTCACCGCGATCCGTCGTGGAGGCCCACGCTCTCCTTCGTCGTCTCGGCGCGCCGGCTCGTCTCGTCACCCATGTTCGTTTGGTCGGCGAGGCCGCGGAGGCGATCCTCGATGCGCTTGCTCGCATGAAGGTGGGTGTGAATGCCGATCTCGTTCGGCTCGGCGTGGCCGTTCACGATGCCGGCAAGATCCTCCATTCCGCCGAGCTCGATGGTCCCGGCTCGCAGCACGAGCCCGACGGAGAGCGCTTGTTGCTCGACCACGGCGTGGATCCGCAGATCGCGCGTTGCTGCCTCTCCCACGCCCGCTGGGCCGATATGGATGTTTCGCTGGAAGAGCTTTTGGTGGCGCTCTCCGACAAGCTTTGGAAAGGCGTGCGAAACGCCGAGCTCGAGCGTCGCGTCGTCGAGGCCGTGGCCGCGAAGCTCGGCCGAGATTTCTGGGACCTGTTCGTCGATCTCGACTCCACCTTCGAAGAGATCGCCGCGCAGGGGAGCGAGCGCCTCGAGCGCAGTCGATGAGGCGGTGACATCGGCCGGCGCGCCGTCGCGGTTACCCGATGTCGACCCAAGCTTCTCGGGTGTCCGAGGAAGCCCTCTTTCGGCTCATCGAAACGGGCCTCCCGTGCCCTTCACCGTGTGTGGATAGGCCTCGACGATCTCGTTCCAATCGATCCGCTCTGGATGGCGCAGATATTCTTCCAGATAGCCGCAGTCGGCGCAGGCATAGGCCTCCACTTCGCCGGCGAGCTCGAAGCTCTCGTTCGTGCCGCCGAACAGGCCGGTGCTCGTGCGGCGTCGGACGAGCACGCGGCGCGCGACGGGCGAGGTCCCGCTTCGAGAGCTCAAGTCGCCGTCGCCCGTGCCCGTCCATTCGGCTGCATCGGCGACACGATGGATGCGCATGATGCGGCGCCCGTCGCACTTCGGACATTGCGCGGTGTGTTTCACATCCACCTGGATACCATGGTGGCTCCGGCGAGTCGCAACATCGTGCCACGGGCAGCGCGAAGCTCGGCTCGCTCGGGGCCGCTGGCAAACGCGCCGCCCGCCGAGGCCCATCAGGGTGCTTGACGGCCCCGAGGACATCGGGCGAGCCTCGGCGCTGCATGCGTACACGCCGTTTCTGGAGCTCAGCTCCTCTTTTTGCCTTTTGCTCTCCCACCTTGATGCGCGGCGCGATCCTCGCGGCCATGACCGGCCTCGCGGCGTGTCGGGGCCCAGGCCTACCGGCGCCCGATTTCCCCGAGACAGTCAATGTCGAGCGGCCCGAATCGAAGGATGCGGCGCCGGTCGAGCTCCTCTCGCTACGTTACGAGTATCGGCTCGATGGCAAGGGCGGCTACGTGCGCACCGTCCATCAGCGCTACCGCATCCTCACGGAACAGGGCGTCACCGACTGGGGCGCCACCGAAGCGCCGTGGTCACCCTGGTACATGGAGCGACCGGAGATATCGGTCACCGTCACCTCCGCTTCAGGCACCGTCGCCAAGCTCGATCCTGCCACCGTCTCCGAGACGGCGCAGTACCCCGAAGCGCCCGACGTTTATGGCGATGGCCGCGTGCTCCGCGCGCCGCTCCCGGGCGTGAAGGTCGGCGCCGTCGTCGAAGAGAGCATCGTCACCCGCACCAAGCGCCCCTTCTTCGGGGATGGTTTCGTTCATCAGGTGGCTTTGCAAACCGGGGTCAAAACCGAGCAGGCCGAGCTCGTCATCGATCTGCCGGAAGGCGCGCCGCTCCGACACGAGGTACGCGGCGCCAAGGTCACCTTGGAGGAGACGCATTCCGGCGGCCGCCACCAGCTTCGTTTTCGCGGCGGGCCCTATCCCGGCCTCGCGCCGATGGATGCCTTTGCTCCCTCCGATGTGCCGATGTGGCCGGAGGTGGCGTTCAGCACCGGCGCGTCCTGGCAGCCCATCGTCGAGGCTTATTCGCGCTTGGTCGAGGAGACGCTGCGGGATCTCCCGTTCGCCGGCGTCATCCAGAAAGAGGTGAAGCCCGGTGACAGCCCCAAGGTCAAAGCGGACAAGCTGCTCGCCTGGATCAAGAAGCGGGTCCGCTATGCTGGCATCGAGTTCGGTGAATCGGCGATTGCGCCGCAGCGGCCGGCGGAGACGCTCAAACGTGGTTACGGCGACTGCAAGGATCAAGCGGTGCTCCTCGTGGGGCTCCTGCGTGAGGCCGGCGTGCCCGCGCGCGTCGCGCTCCTGCGCGCCGGCTTCGACGACGACGTGCGGCGCGAGCTGCCTGCGCTCAACGCCTTCAATCACGCCATCGTCGTGGTGCCCGGCGCGACCCCGTTGTGGATCGACCCCACCGTCGATCTCGGGCGCGCCGGCGAGCTGCCTGGGCCCGATCAGGGCCGGCTCGCGCTCGTCATCGACGGTGACACTCGCGATCTCACGCGCACGCCGCTCCCCGACGCGAAGCAAAACGTCTATCGTGAGACGCGCGTCGTGCACCTGCCCAACTACGGCAAGGCGCGCATCGTCGAGACCTCAACTTCTTCCGGCTTCATCGAGCGCGCCCAGCGACGTCAATTCGTCGATTCGCACGCCGTCGCGGATGGGCTCACGAAATACGTCACCAAGACGTACAACACCACCAAGCTCGGCGCTTACGAGATCTCGCCGGCCACGGACGTCTCGGCGCCGTTTCAAGTCCGCGTCGAGGCGAAGGACACCGGCGTCGCCCTCGCGGATCTGACGGTCGCCGACGTCATCATCGATCCCAGCGTGATCTTCGACTGGATCCCACGCCCGCTCGCCGAAGGTCACGAGCGCCGCACCGAGCTCGCGGTGCCGTCACCCTACGAGGCCGAGGTTCGCTACGAGGTGCACCCGCCGGAGGGCTTCGTCCCCGATGCCTTGCCGGCGCTCGCGGACACGAAGATCGGCGCCGCCACGCTCGCGCGATCCATCTCCACGCGGTCCGATGGTGTGGTCGAGATCCGATATCGATTCTCGCTCGACAAGCTCCGCTGGAGCAGCGCCGAAGTGGTCGCGTTCCACGAGGCTTATGCGGCCCTCACCGCCGAGCCGCACATGCACGTCAAGTTCGTGCACGCGGCGCAAAAGCACGTGACCGAACGGCACCCGGAGCGGGCCATCGAGATCTATCAGCGCGCCGTCAAGGCGCATCCCGATCGCGCCATCGACAAGGCACGTCTCGCCGAGGCGCTCGTCGAGCTGGGCTTCGGCGAGAGCGCGCGGCGCCTCGCCGTCGAGGTCGTCAAGCTCGAGCCCGACGCGGCCGCCTACCATCGTCTCCTCGGGTTGATCCTCGAGCGCGACACCTTCGGTCGCCAGCACCACCGCGGCTTCGATCGCGCGGGCGCGCTCGCGGCCTTCCGCGAGGCCGTGAAACGCGACCCCACCGATCTCGACGCCCAGGTGCGGATTGGCATCCTGCTCGAGCACGACGACGAGGGCGAGCGCTACGGCGCGAAGAGCCAGCTCACCGAGGCCATTGCCCATTACGACAGCCTCGATCCGGAGCAGCTCGCCGCCTTCAGCAACGGCGTGTACGTGCCCAATGCCTTCTTTGCGCGCATGTACGCCGGGCGCTTCGACGAGCTGCGCGCGCGCCTCGACAAGCTCCCGCGCGAGCGTCTCCCCGCGGTCCCCGCCATCGTCACCGCCGCGGCGCTCGGTGGTCCCAATGCAGCCGTCGCCGAGGTGACCAAGCTCGCGCTCGCGCGCGAGTCGCGGGCGGCGGTGCTCGCTGGAGCGTCCGGTGTCCTCATCAACCTGCGCAAATATCCGGAGTCGGCCGCGCTCGCCGAGTTGATGGCCGCAGACTCCAGCGACGCCGGCGTGCGCGTGCGCGCGCTCGGTCAAAAGAAGCTCAAGCCCATCGACGCCGTCCGGCTCCCCACCGCCAAGCCGGAAGAGATCGCTTTGAAGACGCTCGCCGTCTTCTCCGGTCTACCGACCGCGGCGGCGGAGGCCGAGGCGCGCCGCTTCGTCTCGGCGCGCGCCTACGACAAGAAGGGCAAGAGCCCGCTCGTCGATGCCTTCAAAGAGCTCGCCGGCGTCGGCAAATCCATCGATGTCCATCGCCGCGACGTGCTCGCCGACATCCTCTATGCCGGCAGCGAGGCCGTCGTCGAAGGCAGCCCTGCGGTGGGCTTCCGCGTGCACCTCCGCCCGCAGCTCCGCGCCGGAGGAGGCATGCACGTGTACATCGCGCGAGAAGGCAGCGCGCTCAAGCTCCGCGCCGTGGGCAACATGCCGAGCGATCTCGGCTGCGAGGCGCTCTACCTGGCAAAGAGCGGTGATCGCAAGGCCGCGACCCAATGGCTCGATTGGGCGCGCGAGCAGGTCGACGCGGGCGGCGGCGGAGATCCGTTGCGCGGAGATCCGTTTGCCCGACTCTGGTCCTCGAACAAAGCAGACATCGAGACGGCCGCCGCGGCCCTCTGCGGCACCGGGACGGACGCCGAGTCCGCCGCGACCCTGCTCGAAGCCGCGCGCGCGAAGGCCACCGGCGACCGACAGAACGACATCGATCACGCGCTCCATCGCGCCCTCGGCCACCTCGGCAATTACAAGGATGCTCTCGTCGCCGCGGAGCGTCTGGAGAAGGCGCTTCCCCACTCGTCCGCGGCGCGGCGCATGGTCTTCTTCGCGCTCCTCGACCTCGATCGCCTCGGCGACGTCGCCGCCAAGGCCAAGCACGTCCTCGCCGCGAGCCCGGACGATCCGGGGATGCTCTACCTGCTCGCCTCCGCCGAGGAAGATCTCGGTCACGCCGCCGAGTCCTACCGCCTCGGCGAGCGGCTCATCGCCATCGGCAAAGCCGACGCCGGCGATTACAACAACCAAGCTTGGCGCAGCCTCTTCACGGGCTCCGTCACCGACAAGGATCTCGGCTATGCCTTGCGCGCCGTGCAGGCCGAGCCGACCAAACCCACGTACCTCAACACGCTCGCGGCCCTCTATGCCGAGCTCGGCCGGACCGAGGACGCCCGCGAGACGTTGATGAAGATCCTCCCGCACGAGCCCAACGAAGAGCCGCGCCCGCCCGATTGGTACGTCATCGGCCGCCTCGCCGAGCGCCTCGGCTTGCCCGAAGAAGCGAAGGCCGCTTATGGCCGCGTGACCCGTCCCGTGAAGCGCCGAGACAACACCGCGTGGTACCTGGCGCAAAAGCGCTTGAAGGGGCTTTAGAGTATCGAGCCGGAGCGGTCCCCATCCCGACGGGCGGCGAGGGTTGGCGCCAAACGCGGCGCACGGGGAACGGGGAGATCACCCCGTCGTCACGCACTCCTCGATGACGTAGGCGAAGTAGTGCGAGCGATCGAGGAAGCGATCCTCGTCCTCGCGGACGCGGCCCGCGTTCTCCGGGGCCGCCAGCTTGGCGAGCCAGGCGTGGAAGGCCTCTCGATCGGCAAAGACCTGTTCGGTGACGACGTCGAAGCCGATCGCGGCGCCACCCTCGAGGTTGAGCTCGTCTCCGCGCTTCAAGTAGTTGCGCTTGTAGACGAGCGGCGCGGGCGCCAGGCTGCAAATCAAGGGAACGTGGCGGGTCTCGTAATGGTCACGGAACGCCTGCACATCCATGCCCTGGCGCCTGGCGAGAAAAGCGAAAATCTTCAGCATGGCTCCTCCGGGGCGGCTCAATGTCGAGCCGTTTGTTTTGATTTACATAGTGTAAAGTACAAAGTCCATCTGTATACGACCAGCAGCCGTAGAATGTCGCGATGCCGAAGCTCTGGAACGACACGATCGCCTCGCATCGAGAGGAGGTGCGCGACGCCATCCTCGACGCTGCGCCAGCGCTCGTGGCAGAGCGCGGGCTGACGTCACTGACGATGTCGGCGATCGCGCAGCGCGCCGGCATCACGCGCGCGACCCTCTACAAGTACTTCCCCGACGTGGACGCGATCCTCGCCGGTTGGCACGAGCGGCAGGTCGAGAGCAACCTCGCCGAGCTCGTTGCCGCGCGGGACGCGGCGGACGGGGCGGAGCGTCGACTCGAGATCATGCTGGAGACGTACGCCCGGCTCGTCCACGAGCAGCATGCCTCTGAGCTGGTCGCCTTCATGCGGCACAGTGACCTCGCGACGCGCGGCTACCAGCAGCTCACCGACATGCTTCGGGACGTCATCGCAGACGGGGCGACGCGTGGCCGTCTCCGCAACGACGTCTCGCCTGCCGAGCTCGCAAACTACTGCGTGAACGCGCTCTCGGGAGCGCATAGGGTGACCTCGATGGCCGCGGTGCGCCGCCTCGTATCTGTGACGCTAGCTGGGCTCCGACCCTCCAGGCCGGCGGGTCGGTGAGCGTCCGCATGCTCACGCAGGGAGGGGGCCGGGGGTTTGGTGTTAGCAGCCTGTTGATCTTCTGCTGCGCGCTCCGAATCATCGGTCGCCCTCCCTCGAAATCGCAGAGGATTCATCGGTCGGGCTCGCTGGCTTCGGAGCGCTCGCGACGAAGAACAACAGGCTGCTAGCGCTTCGGCTTGCGGGGAGTCGGCGTCGATGTCGACGACGTGGCAGTGCTGGGCGAAGCGGTTAGGAGCCTATCCCGATAGACCCCACATCGCTGGCCAACAACACACTTCGCGCCGTCGTCTCCCCGACCGCGGCGCGAATCCCCTCGTCACGTCACCGCGATACCCGCCCCAGATCCACGAACGCCCGATCCGCCATCACCACGAAAGGCCTCTCCTCGAAGGTGATCCCGCCCTTGCCGTCGTGGTCGAGGATCTCGAGCTTGCCCATTCCATAGCCCATCGGCCCGCGTGAATAGTAGTGGGCCGAAAGCCGGTACTCCGCCGAGCGCCGCTCCTTCGGCAGCCGAATGGTGAAGCACTCGGGGCCATATCCCGTCGTCACGTCCGCATAGAGGCGGCCGCCGCTCGGGAGCATCGGCTGGTTGTAATAGGCGTGCCCTCCTTCGGCGTCCTCGATGTGGAAATCGACGTCGTTCGCGTCCGTCTCCCACCCCAGCACGAAGCGCAGGGACGGCTCGCTTTCCAGCGTTCCACCTGCGTTCACGAGGCGGCTCGTGATCTCGTCCTGTCGCTTGGGATCCGCCTTGATCCATGCGGCCGCGATGAGCCCCAGATCCTCGCGCAGGATCTCGTTCACTCCGCGAAAGCGATTGGCGGGATAAGCCTGCTTCAAACCCCGCTCCGCGGCCTCGAACGCGCCCGCGTGGTCACCACGGCGCAGGCGCGCGAAGGCCAAGAGGCGGTGGCTCGCCGGGTGATCGGGCCGCTGCTCCTCGGCCTTTTCGAAGCTGTCGATGGCCATGTCGAGCGCCGCCCCGCCCGCGAGTCGCTCGAGCCGCTCGCCCGCGAAGCGCCGCAGATCCGCGCGCCCCGGGAACAGATCGATGATCGATCCATAGGCCCGCGCCGCGCTCGCCGGCGCCTGCGCGGCCTCCAGCGCTTCGCCCAGCGCTACCAGCGCCATCACGTCGCCCGGCGCCTCGCGATGCCATGCAAACGCACCTTCCACCGCGGCCTGCGCCCCGCCCCGGGCGAGCACATCCATCACCGTCTTGAAGCGACCCGTATACGGATCCACACGCGAATCTCTCGGCGCTTCACGCGCCGGCGGAACCGGGGTGGGCGGCATCTCGACATGACGCTCCGGCGCCGGAGATGAGGAATCGGCAGGCGAGAACAGGAGTGGATAGCTCACCGTGATGGATCCGCCCTCGGGCGCCGGAAAACGCATCTTCCGAAACTCGGCGGTGATGCACGAATTGGTGGAAGCATCGAGGCTGCTGTCGAGGGAGATCGTGGCCACGGTCCCGCTGGGCCCGATCATGAAGCGCACGCCTGCGCGCCCCGCGAGCCCGGGGCTCTGCGCGAGGCCCGTTTCATAGCAACGGCGAATGGCGGACATGCGCTCTCGCACCACCCTTTGAATCACCTCCGGCGGAATGCGCCCGCTCACCGTCGTCGCGCCCGCGCTCACGCTCGCCGGCGGTGTCGCGGGCCTTCCATATCCCTGCGCGGGGCGGGGCGTTGGGATGGTGAGCGTTCCACTCCTGACGCTCGCGCTGTGCGAGACATCTCCAGCGATACCGCCGTGTCCGCGCGCTGCGCCCGAGCCTGCGCCGTGCCCGAGCGTGCCCACCCGGCCGAGCCCGATGCCCTCTCCACGCCCGCCGCCGCCTTCGCCGCTCCCCGTGAGCCCGAGCCCACCCGCGCCGAAAGAATCGCCGACGTTGTCACCCCACATGTTGCCGCGCGCGCTCGGCGGATCACTCGTATCCAAGTTCCTCGAAGGCGCCGGCGCGGCGCGGGGAGGCCCCGCGGGCCGCACCGAGAAGCGCTCTTCGCCATGCGCAGGCGGCGCGCTCGGCAGCGTCCTCCCGCTCTCCTTCTGCTCGACGCGCCGCTCTTGGGCCACCCGCGAGATCGGTTTGGCGTGATCGGTTTTGCCATTCGCCGGCCGGCGATCCATCACCGCGAGCTTGCCGCCAGAGACCGTGAGGATGTCGGCGAGCGCCCTCCGGTCGAGCGAGAACCGCGCATAGTCCTGCTCCGTCTCCAGCACCAGCAGCGACGTATACGGGCTCAACACCCGATGTCGTGTCGAGAGCGCAATCACCTCGCGCACCACCTCGGGCTGCGGTGCGGCGCTCTCTGTCGCCAGCAGACTGGCAATCTTCGCCCGCGCCACGCTCCTCTCCAAGAGCGGCCGCGCCACGGGCGCCAAGTCCAGCGCTGGACCCGTGCGATCACCGACGCGCACCCGCACCGGCGTGCCCTCGGGAACATCGGCATACACCAACACTTCGTCGCCGGCCTGCACCCCGTCGAGCCGCGTCGGAAAGCTCCAGCGCGCGCCCTCCACCTGGACCGGAATCCCCGAATGCGTCCGCAGCGACAAACGCGCAGTGATGGCCTCGATACCCAAGCTCGCGTCGGCCACCACTCCATCGCGCGGGAGCCCCGCCGTCGCGATCTTCTTCAACGTCGCTTCGTCACGAATGCCACCGACGGCAATCACGTCGAGCCGCTCCACTCCCTTGCTCGCGAGCTTCGCCGCGCGTGCACCGATCGCGCCCGCCGCCGTCTCTCCCGCGGTCGCCACCCCATCTCCGACGAGCACCACCCGCTTGTATCCATCCCCTGCGTGCTCCTCGGCCCAGCCGAGCGCACGCCCCAGATTCGAAGCGCCGAACGCTTGCCGCGTCCGCATCTTCCGCGCATCGCCGTCACCCCACGTGCCGGCCTCGCCTTCGAAGATCGGATCGACCGTTTGATCGAAGCACGCCACCACGACCTTCGTTTGCGCGCCCGCCGTGCTCGCGATTCGCCGCACCAGCGCATCGACGAGCCGAGTCTCTTCCTCGAACCCGAGCGCGCGCGATGCGCTCGTGTCCACGAGCAGGAGCGTCGCGCCCAGCGGATCGGGGTCCGCGTCGGGCAGGGGACGCACCCGCGCCAGCACCAGATTGCCGTGACGCAGCCCCGCAGATCGCCCGACGAGCTTGGGATCGAGCGTGAAATCCGCGGCCGGCGTGACGTTGCTTTGCGACATGCGCGCGATCGGCTCGGCCTGCGACGAGACCGAGACCTCGAGCTGACCGAGCTCCGGCAATCCGCGCAGTGGCAGAGACCACGAACGACCGCTCTCGATCTCCTGCGAATACGAGACGACGATCTCCTTTCGCCCCTGCGCCGGAATGGGAAACACCCGCGCCGAGAATTGGTTTCCCGCCGCCTGTTCGAGCAGCGCCGGATCCTGTTTCCGGTGGAGGAAATCCTCGTAGGCCGCGCGCGCAGCCTTCTTCTCGACGACCTCGCCTTCCTGCCAACCATCGTCGTTCTTCATCGCGAAGCGGGAGATCGCGGCTCCCTCGGGCAGCGTGATGGTGAACGTGCCTTCGCGCTGGCGGCGCTCGGGGTTGTCGAAGGTGAGATGAAGCTCCGTGAAGGCCAGCGGATCCTCGACCACCGCGCGCGCTTCGAGCGAGACGAGCTTGAGCCCGCTGCCATCGGAGGCCGTGAGATCGAGCGGCGGCGCGACGACCTTCGGGCCGGACCAGTCCCCCTCCGGAAACGCATAACCCTCCGCCACCATCGTCGCGGGCGGGATCGATCGCACCTCGGGCAACGCCCCACCGCTGCACGCCGAAAGAAAGACGAAACCCGTGATCCGAAGCCAGGCGCGCATGAGGCGTTCCTCCAGGTGCGGGGCCTAGACACCCTGCGCGCCCTCGGGTTCCCGCCCTCTGCGTCAGCGGCCGTCCGTCCCGGTGATCTCGCCCCAGCGCGCCATCACGAGATCGGTATACACCGCATCCTCGACTCCATAGGACCCGAGCGAGAAGCCATCATTCATCTCGACGAGCGCCGTCCGCCCATCGCCGAGCACCCCGAAATCGATGCCGAACCCACGGAGCCCCTCACCGGCTTCATGGAGCGTCGCGATCGCCGCGCGCACCACCTCGTCGTCCGGCCGAATCGTCGGGTCTCCCGCATAGGGCCGCGCGCCGGCGATGCGTCCTTCGAGGATGAAGTATCGCCACTCGCTCTTCCACGCGACGACCTCGGCGCAAAACACGGCCTGCTTTCGGCCCGTCTCTCCGAGGTGCCAGAGGTCGGCGGGCGAATCGATGACGAGCCCCGTGAAGTGCTTGAGCCTCCCTTTCGGCTTCACGAAGGCACCGGCGAAGCGACCGTCGAGCACGGCGTCTTTCACCTCGCCGACCGTGCTCTCCCAGACGCGGCGGTGCAGATGGCTACGCAGGCTCAGGGGGTAATCGTTGGGCTCGGGCACGCCCACGTCGAGCTGGCGTAAGGCGCCGACCACGATGGGCACGTAGCCCACCACCAGCGTATCGCGCCCGAGCGCGAGCTGCCGGCGCGAGAGCCGCTTCTCGGTGAAGAGCTGCACGGGCACCCCGCGCCGCGAGAGCTCGCGCCGCACCTGATCCATCTCCGGATCGAGCCGCCCATTGCCCTTCTCCTGAATGAACGCCAGCCGAATCACTTCGCCAGCGCGACGGCTTCGTGCGCCTCGGCGCGCCCGGGCAGGCTGGCTTCGAGCTCCTCCAGCGCCTCGGCGCCATACACCGCGAGCCGCTGCAAATGCGGCAGCCCATCGCGGCACCCGATGAAGCCGAAGCACAACGTCCCCGCATAACCATTGACGGTGACGTTCAGCCCGTATCCGTGAAACGGAATCGACAATGGATAAAGGGCCTCCGCGCGGAAGCCCCGGAAATAGAGCGGTGTCTCGGGCCCAGGCACGTTGGACACCACCAGGTTGAACGTCGGCCGCACCCTCCCTACGGCCCCGGGGATCTGGGAGATCAACGCCGGTGTCAGGAGGAGCGTGCTGTATTGCATGATGGCGCTTCGCGACAAGCCCTGGAGCTGCCCTTTGGCGCGCTTCGTCGAAGCGACGATGGTCTCGAGGCGGCGCGCCGGATCATCGATGTCGGTCGCCAGCGTGGCGAGGATGGCGCCGACCGCGTTGCCGCCGCCGGGATCGTCCTTGGGGCGGATGTTGACGGGGAGCATCGCGGTGAGCGCTTGATCGGGGAGCGCGCCCTGCTCGGCGAGGAGCCGCCGCAACGCGCCTCCGGTGAGCGCGAGCACGACGTCGTTGAGCGTCCCGTCATGGGCCTTGGCCACGCGCCGGAGCCGCTCGGCGGAGTATTGTTGGGTGGCGAAGCGGCGGTTCCTGCTGATCTTCTGATTGAGCACCGAGCGCGGCGCCGCCAGCGGCGAGACCAGCGATCGATCCTTCTCCCGCGTCGCCTTGAGGACGTTGACCAGCGCGCGCCCCGCGTCCTTCGTGGCGCCCACCTGCTCATGGAGCATCTCCATCAGCCGGCCCAGCGTCGGCTCCGCGCCCTCGTCGTGCCATTGTTTGGGCGCGGCCGGCGGCAGCGAGAAGAACATCGGTTTGTCGCGCTCCTCCGGATCCGTCGAGAGGCTGCGGATGAGGAGCCGCATCCCCGTATATCCATCGACGAGCGCGTGATGGACCTTGAAGTACATGGCGAACCGCCCGCCCTCGAGCCCCTCGATGAAATGGACCTCCCACGGCGGCCGGTGAAAATCGATCTTGTTGCTGTGGAGGCGGGACACCAAAATGCCGAGCTCGCGCTCGTCGCCGGGGCTCGGCAAGGCGGAGCGGCGGACGTGGTAATCGACGTCGAAATCCGGATCTTCCACCCAGGCCTGGAGCGGGCTCGAGAGCAGCGCCGGGTGACGCAGCTTCAAGTTCCACGGCGGGAACGCCCGCGGTTGTCGCTTCAGCTCGTCGATGAGCGAGCGGATCAGCTCGCTCGCCCCGTGCGCCGGCGGGGAAAATGGGATCAACACCCCCACGTGCATCAACGACTCGTGGGTCTCGCCTGCGAGAAACAGTCGATCCAGGGGGTTGAGGCTCTTCCGCGCGCTCATCAATCGAGTCCCTCCAGCTCGCATCGAGGCTCATCATCCCCGCAGAGCAGTGCCGATCCATACCCGACGTCGAGGATCGCGTCACCCGGGAGGTCGATCTCTCGCGCATGACGCATGCCGGCGCGGGCGGCCCCAACCATTTCACCTCGCTCCGGTCTTCCCACGATCGCGCCGCGTTCCGGTCCGCGTCGGCTTTTCGCGTGGCATCCACTGAGGACGCGCGCGATGCGGCTCCATGATCGTCGCGCGGCGTCCTCGTCGGGGCGTCGCCGGCGTCCGCGCTCTGCCCGCCGAGAGGAGGAGATCCGGATCATGGTGGCTCGATCGTCTGCCAGACACCCCATCATCGCTGCGTTGATCGCGCTCGTCGCCCTCATCGTCCCCGCGCTCGCCTTCGCCGAGGAGACGGAGAGGGTGATTGTCGCCACCGGCAGCGCCACGGTCCATGCTCGCCCGGATTCGGTCCGTCTCACGGTCGGCGTGGAAGCGCAGGGCCGGACGCTGGAAGAGGTGCAGAAGGAGGCGAACGGGAGGATGACGCGCGTCATCGAGGCCCTCCAGGCGAAGGGGATTCCGAACCTCAAGCTCCGCACCAGCATCCTCTCGTTCGGCCCCGTCTACGCCGCACCGACCGAAGGATCGCGCGTTCCCCAGATCGTCGGTTACTCCGCCTCCAACACCCTCTCTGCCTCCGTGCGCAAGGTCCCCGTCGACAAGCTCGGTGCTTATGCGTCTGCCATTCTCGGCGCCGCCGTCGACGCCGGCGCCAACGTCTCCGGCGGCTTCGAGCTCTTCCTCGACGACCCTTCGGCCCTCGAGGCCCAAGCGCTCGAAAACGCCGTCAAGGATGCGCGCAACAACGCCGAGGTCATGGCCCGCGCCGCGGGCGTCACCGTCACCGGCGTGGCCTCCGTGAGCGAGGCCGCCGAAGTCACCCCCCGCGCCCGCGCCCTGCAGTACGCGCCCTCCGCCGGCGCCGTGCAAACGCCGGTGGAGACCGGCGAGATCGTCGTCTCCAGCGCGGTGACGTTGAAGCTCACGTTTCGTTGAGCCGCTCTCCGCATCGATGTCACGCCCCCAGCGGCGAGCGTGACATCGATGCTTCCGACATCGCGCCTCACGCTGCCAGGAGCCGTTCGATCGGCCTCTCCAGCGCGGCCCTATCCCACTTCGCGAGCCGCGCGCCGGCCTCGTAGGTGCTTTGCGCGAACGCGAGCACGGTGGCCGTCGGATCCTTCGACGCGCGGACGACATCGTACATGAGCACGAACTCCCGGAGCGTCGGGCTGTAGAAGGCTTCGGCCGGCTCCACCTTTTGCTCGGCGAACCCCGCCGGCTCCGGGGCCATGTACGAATACAGCGCCGGCCCGTCGACGCCCATTCCACCGGGCCAGAATCCGACGCTGCTCACCTCTTCGTCGTAGGCCACCCGCGTGATGCGATCGGCGCCCGGCCGCGGCGGCGCCGGCCGCCCGGAGAACCGGCTCACCGCCAAATCGAAAGACCCCCAGAAGAAGTGCACGGGGCTCGCCTTCCCGGTGAAGCGCGCCCGGAACTGCTTGAGCACCAGATCGAGGCGCCTCAGGATCTCCCAATGCCGCCGGGCATACTCGGCGTCGTACGCCGCGTGCGCGTGGTCCTGGGTGAAGGGGATGGGATTCGGCAGCTCCACGGGCTTGTCGTGAATGGCCACGTCGAGCCCCATCTCGCCGAGCACCCGCTGCACCTCGGCGTAGAAATCGGCGACCGCGCGCGGCGCGAGCGGGAGCGTGCGGGTCTGTCCGTCGCTCGCCCGAATCACCACGCGATGATCGATGAAGTCGAGCTCGATGTCGAAGCTGCGATCGTCATGGCCCATCGGCGAGGTGCCGAGCCCGCGGGCCGTGAGATAGAGAGGGACTTGCCACCACTCGTTCATCAGCGGCGACTGCGCGAGCCGAATCTTGCCGATGATCTGAGAGTACAGGTGGAGCGTGTCGCGGGTGTCTTTCCAGGCACGGAGCGGGAGCGCCGGCCACTCGGACGCTGCTGTGGACATGGGTGCCTCCTGACAGCCAACGGAGGCAATGCCCACGCCGCATTCCAACGTGGCTGTCGAGCAGCCCCGAGCTTTGGAATGCCACACATCAAGCTTTCAACGCTCGCCGCGCCGCCGGCCGCCCGGACCGCGCCGCGCGCGTGAATCGTCGTGCTCTCGCCCATCCGCCGAGGCCGTTCCGGTGCTTTCGGTGAGGCATCGAATAACCATGGATCGTTTTTGATCCATCAGGCGTGATTCACACGTGATCCGGTGAGTAACGAATTGACCACCACCCTGCGCCGGACGAGATTCGATTTTTCGAAACATCATTGTTGACGTCATCGCATCTGTGCGGTTATCGAATCTTCATGGCAATGCGTCGCGCACGGGGCAACGTACGAGGGGACCTGCGTCGCGCGGGCCCGGACCATCTCTCGAAGCGCGTTTCGAGCGGAGTCGCCGGCGCCCTCGGCGCGCTCCTGATGGCGATCTTCGCCTTGTGCCTCTCGGCCTGCGCCGAAGCCGACCCGACCGGCACGGACGCTGCAGAGCCTGGAGAAGAGGTCGAGTACGAGGCCGAGCCGGTCGGCGAGGCCGCCTCTGCGCTCGTCAGCTACAATTGCGCCACCCATCAGGACACGGGCTACAGCAATGGCAGTCCCTTCGCCATCACGGTCGTCACCGTCGACGGCGACCCCGTCGAGATCGGCACCGCCAACGCCTTTCTGACGATGGCCAAGGCCGCCGAGAACGACGGTGTCCACATCGCCATCAACAGCGGATTCCGCACCATGGCCGAGCAGCAGGAGCTCTATAGCTGCTACATCAACTGCAATTGCAACAGTTGCAACCTGGCCGCCAAGCCCGGTTACAGCAACCATCAGAGCGGCCACGCCCTCGATCTCAACACCTCCTCCTCCGGCGTCCTCAATTGGCTCAACGCCCACGGCGCCGCTTACGGTTGGAAGCGCACGGTGTCGAGCGAGCCCTGGCACTGGGAGTGGTGGGGCGGTGGCAACCCGGACATGTATTGCCCGACCACCTGCGATCGATCCGCGGGCGGCTTCACCTTCAGCTGCGACGGCCCCAACGCCGGTCAAACCTGCGTGAACGTCAACGAGCCCGGCGATCCCGATAGTTGGGCCGACAATCATTTCTGCAGCGACACCGACTGGGGCATGAAGTGGTCCTATGCCGGTCCCATCGAAGGCATGGTGTGCACCAACATCGCCGAATCCGCCGAGCCGCACGCCGCTGCGTGGAGCGACAATTACCTCTGCCTCCCGCAGCAGAGCCCCGTTCGCTTCCAATGGAACAGCGCCGGCCCCATCGCGGGCATGTCCTGCGTGCACTGGAACGAGACCGCCGACAAGGGGAGCTGGGGTGACAACTACCTCTGCGTCGCCGGCGTCTCCACCTTCACCAACGGTCCTTTCACCTTCAGCTCCGCCGGCCCGATCGCTGGCAAACACTGCATCTCCGTCGACGAGCCCGCCGACCCGCACACCTGGAACGACAACTACTTCTGCAGCGACGAAGACCTCGGCATGAAGTGGTCGTACAACAGCCCCATCGACACGATGGTGTGCACCAACATCGCCGAGTCGGCGGAGGAGCATGCCAAGGAGTGGAGCGACAACTACCTCTGTCTCCCGCAAGGCGCTCCCTACAAATTCACCTGGACCACCGCCGGCCCCCTCGCTGGCAAGAGCTGCGTCCGCTGGTACGAAGGCAGCGATCTCGCCGGCTCTTGGGGCGACAACTGGCTCTGCTTCGAAGAAACCCCCGACGTCCTCGGCCCGCCCCCGCAGGGTGAAGGTGGCAGTGGGGGCAGCGGTGGTGGTGGGAATGGCCACGGGAATGGCGGCGACGGCGGAGGAGGAGATGATGGTCAAGGCACCTCGCCGAGCGATCCTTCGCAGGTGTCGGGGTGCAATGTCTCCTCGACGGAGGGCGCGCCGATGCAAGCGTGGATGGGAGCATTGATTGTGGCGCTCGGCGGAGCGCGTCGGGTGCGGCGCCGGCGTGAGAGGGGTTGAAGGGCGCGGCAAGCCGTAGAGAGAACAGCGGCTCGGCAGCTTGCAAAAGCAACCGGGCCGCTGCGCGCTTTGAATTTCGGTGAGAGAGCGCTCGGCTTCGGCGATGGGCTACAGGGAGCCCGCGCTCGTGGACCAACGGCGGAAGATCACGCGGGAGCCGCCTCCGGGAGCGCCGCGCGCCATGAAGCTGCAGCCGAAGGTGTTGCATTGGCTGAGCGCGCCCGGCTCCGGCAAGAGCGGCGCGAGCTTTGTAATCGTATCACCGCCGTCCGTGGATCCGCGCGCGTCGTCGCCGCCGTCGGTGAAGAGGAGCCGCTCACCGGATAGGCCCACGGAAGAGGCGAGCCGCGTCGGCATGCGCACCTTCACGACCTTCCACGGCTCGCGCCCGCCGCGCAGCCGGGCCAGCGTCATTTCCCCGTCTTCGCGGCCTGGGACGTGGCTCCCGAGATCGATGGTCCCGTCTTCCTCCACCTTGAAGGTGCCGCGCGCCGCGCGGACCGGATTGAACACCTCGTTGTCGAACGGGATGCGAGAGAAGCCCTCGGCGTCGCCGGCCAATCGATACAGGGCATAAGCCATCTCGCGGCGCGGCGCGGCGCAGATCTGGAGCGCGACGATCTCTCCGCCGTTGGCCCGGGCCGTCGCACTCCAGAAGCAATCGTGCCAATCCTTCTCGGCGGGCGGGGGCAAATCGATCATGGTCCACGACCCATTTCGATGGAGCGCCGCGCGCGGGGCGTTGGGCCACTCGACCCACCCTCGGCGATCCATCTTGCCGAAGAACACCAGGGCTTGCGTCGTCGAGATCGCCGCGCCGCCGAAGAGCGGCACCATCCCTTCCACGGGCGGCCCGGACGCTCCGTCGCTCCACACGTGCACGCGGATCTTCGGCAGCGTTCCCTCGGCATACAGGAAGCGGCGCGCCGCGAGGTTCTCCACCATGAAGCGCGGAGCCCCCGTCAGATTGCCAGCGAGCGAAAAGGGGAGCTCGATCCGCTCCACACGCGATCCGCCCTCGAGCGCGACGAGCGTGAGCGGCTTGCTCTTCGCTGCGTCCGACGCGTCCTGAAGGACGACTCCCCTCCACCCGGTGGCCGTGAGCTCGGCGTGGAAGGCATTGCGGAGCTCGTCGGGCGCGGACAATTGGGGCGGCGGAGGCGCTTCGGGGGGAGCGGCATTATGCGTGGCAGTCACCTGCGGCGGCGCGTAGACGCTGGCCGATGCGACGTTCGGCCCCTGCCTCGCAGGCTCGTCGCGGCAAGCCGCCAGCGCCGAGCACGTCACGAACACGGCTGTACGCAGCACGTGCGTCGTGACCTGCTCATGATTTCCTGAGCAACGGTCATCCGGAAGCATCGATCCCGAAGCTACCACGAGCCCGTCGGCTCGTCGTAGAATCGAAGAGCGGCACTGTCGTGAGCGAGACGCTACACTCTCGCCGTTTCCAGGTGGCTCATGGCACGTAGAAAGAAACGGAGCGATCGCAAGCTGCACCGTCGCTATCTGGGGCTTGGCGTGATCGACGCCAGCCTCGACTCGGGTTGGCGACGCAAGCTGTTCGGTGCCGCCGACCATGACCTGTTCGTCATCGACGCACGAACCTGCGCGGGGCTGCCTCGACACGTTGCGTACGGCATTCGGCGCTATGGGTTATCCTACACCGTATCGAAGGTGCCACGATGCGAGACCCGGTTTTGCGAACAGGATTGGGAGGGATTGGTATTCTTCCGATTCGCCGCTCGGAGGCACCCCGACCTGGTCAGCTTCAGCGCGAACAATCCCGATGTCCTGTGAGCGGCGACCAGCAGCCGGTGAGCTCCTCGCGGAGGACGTGTGGCGGCGAAGACCGTGAATGAGACAGAGCTCGATTGGCGTTTGGTGCTCGGATGGCTCGCTGCGCTTTTCACAGCCTATGCTGCGGTCTCTTGCTCGGAGCGCGATGTCCCGCGGAGCACACCGGCGTTCAGCGCTGCACCGTCACCGCAGGTCGATGGGAGCGCGCCTGCTCCTTCGGCACCGGCGCCTCCAGCGGTGAGTGCTTCTCCAAGGACCGAAGCTCCTCTTCGTCGCCTGCCGATGGGGGCCTCCACGGACGCCATTCGCGAGGCGTTGAAGCACGTCGGTTGGACGCCCATCGGCAGCCGCGAGGGGTCGGTCAAGGGAGCTTCATGCGCGACCGTGATGGCGAGGCGCGACGGGATGAAGGCCGAGGTCAAGGTCTTCGAAGGCTATCCCGACGGCCTCAAAGACATGCTCGAGCTCGAGGGGACAGCGCAAGGCTTCGCCGAGATGATCATGATCACCGTGATCGTGAACGGTGACCGGGCAAAGACCGATCAGCTCTACGAAGCGCTGATGGGCAGCGCGCCGGAGCGACACGGCACGGGGCTGGGAAATAGGGGGAAGTGAGCTACCTGCTCGTGATGCCGGTGGTATTGGGCGGACGAGAGGGCGCCTTGGGAGTCTTGCTGGGCTACGTCGGTCCCTGATAGGTTGTTCTCAGTCCCTTGAGGCTTTGCAGGAAGGTTGCGACGTGCGTTCATCGATCGTCTTGATAGGGGTTGTGATGGTGGCTTGCTCCTCCCGGACGCCGCGCGAAGCAGCGGAGCAATCGGCACGGAAGTCGGCCCCTTCGGCCGTTTGCGACGTCGAAGACGTCTCTCGGTGCTTCACCGTGACACGGGAGGAATGCATCGAGAGGGCTCGACCCATTGCCGATGCGTGCATCCAAGAGATCAAGGAGCCGGTCGTCGTCGATGTCGACACCGCGGCCCGATGGGGGCGGAGCGTCGGGAAATGCACTGGCCAGCGGCTCGTCGAGGGGTTGCGGAGCGAGGGAAGGGCTCGCCCCGACTGCAAGGCCAAGCCCGCCAACCCTGCGCCGTCGCAACCTTGAGTGAGCGAGTTCTGGTGCTCCTTCGAAGTGAGGTAAGGTGATGGGTATGGTGAATCCCTACGCTCCGTCGGGCGATCAGCCGTCTGTTGGAGTGTCACGTCCCGCGGTAGGAGAACCCGCGCGCCTGCAACAGCGGTTGTGGTCCGCCGTCATCGACTGGGGGGCGCTCATCGGCATAACCTCGCTCGTAGGGAACCTGATCGACTCCGATCGATTCGAGATGGCGAGCGCGTTGATTTGGGCCATCCCCACGTCCCACGCCGACCCCAAGCTCGCGTGGAGGGGAGTGGCCGTGGCGCTCTTGATACAGGCCCTCTTGATTGCGCGGAGCGGGCAGTCTCTCGGGAAGATCGTGACCGGATTGCGCATCGTCCGCCGCGATGGGCGCAAGGTGGGAGTCTTCCAGGGGTTCGTCCTGCGCGAGCTCCCGTTTCGGGCGCTCACGTTTCTCACGGCGCTCTGCTTGACGCTCGATCTTCCAGCTCCGGTCCAGATAGCGCTCCTCGGGGTGTGCCTGCTCGTCAACCTGCTCGACGATGCTTGGATCCTGGGCGCGGAGCGCCGGTGTCTTCACGACCGATTGGCGGGGACGTGGGTCGTGAGCACTGCCGGCGTGGCTACACGCGAAACGCGTTGATGAAGGATCGATATCGTCATCCGGGCAAACTGCACGTGTGAAGATCGTATTGGATCCTCACGAGCGCTGCGCCGGACGCTGCCGTGTCATGACGAAGCGGTCATGACATCCGTCATGATCTCGCGAGCCCGGCTGTGCTCGCCATGGAAGGCGCCACACGAGGAGCGCGTTGCCTGAAGCAAACGCGCTCCTCATTCTCATGCACCTCAGCTCGCGGCCGCAATCCCCAGCAATTGCCGCGCGCGCGCCGGATCGACCACCACCCGGCCCACCGTCTTCGCGTACTCCGCGGCGCGTGCGACGAGCGGCGCGCTGCCTTCGGAGAGCACGCCTTTCTCCAGATAGATGTTGTCCTCGAGGCCCACGCGCGCGTGGCCGCCGAGGCGAATGGCGGCCTCGGTCATGGGCTTTTGATGCCGGCCCACGGCGGCCACGCCCCAGGTCGCGCCGGCGGGCACCTGTGAGGCCATGAAGCGAATCACCTCTTCGCGTGCGCCGATCCCGCCCGGCACGCCGAGCACGAATTGGAAGTGAAGAGGCTCGACGATCTCGCCTTCCTTGAAGAGCGCCAAGGCTTCGTCGATGTGGCCGACTTCGTAACACTCGAGCTCGATGGCGCTGCCGGAGGCGCGAATGCGTTTCGCCAGATCGCGGATGAGCGGGCGGGTGTTCACGAAGACGTCGTTGCCGAAGTTGAGCGTGCCGCAGTTGAGCGTGGCCATCTCCGGAGAGCAGAGGAGAGGCTGGGCTCGCTCGTCGACGCCCATGCCCACGGCCCCGCCGGTCGAGGTCTGCACGACGACGTCGGTCTTCTCGCGGATGCGGCCGATCGCTTCGGCGAACAGCTCGCGTGATTGCGAGGCGGTTCCATCCGGATTGCGCACGTGCAGATGAATCACGCTCGCGCCCGCGTCGCGGCAACGGGCGGCCTCGTCGGCGAGCTCCTGCGACGTGATGGGCAGCCACGGGGTTTGGGCGCGCGTCGTCTCCGCGCCGACGATGGCGGCGGTGAGGATGAGCTCGGTGTTGGCCGGCGTCACGATGAAGTGCGGCGCCGGCGTGATGATGGGCCGGGGCTCGGGCAGCTTCGCGAGATCGGGTGCCGCAGCGGAGAGCGCGGGGAGCACGAGGCGCGGGCGGCGTTGCAGCGCCTTCGGGACCACGCAGGTGCCGAGGGCGCGACACACGACGATGGGCTCGGAGAGCGCGTCGGCGGCCGAAGGAGACATCGTGGTGTCACGGACGTTGGCGATGACCTTGCGCGCCTCGAAGGCCATGCTGCGCGAGGTGTTGCCCACCTTGGTGATGACGCCGGTCGCTTCGATGTAGTCGCCGGCGCGCACGGGCGCGAGGAACTCGACCCCTTCGTAGGCGCGGAAGAGGCCCTCGTCGCCGTCGAGGCGGATCAAGAGCTCGGTGGCCACGTCGCCGAAGAGCGCGAGCATGCGAGCGCCGTCGACGAGCTCGCCCGCGTAGTGTGCGTCGTGCGCACCCATCCGGAGGCGCAGGGTTACCGTGAGACCAACACCGGTGTTCATGGGGTGGGAGGTTCACGAGAAGGCGGCCGGCAGTCAATATGGCGAACGCGTTTCATGCGGCTCCGAGCGCCCGCGCCGGGCTGCGCCGGACTTCGTGGCCGCATCGCGGCATCGCGGCGCTCGGGCGGTCCGAGCCGTTTCGACGTGGGCCCGGGGCACGAGGCACTTCATCACCTTCGATCCGGCCCTCCACCGATTCTCCCTCGAACCACCGCCCGCGAATGGTCGCGGTACCGTGCGGACGCTGCTATGTAGGCCCCGGACCCGCGATGCACCTCGTCGAAGCCAGGAACCTACCGCGCCACATCGGCATCATCATGGACGGCAACGGCCGCTGGGCCGAGTCTCGCGGCGAGCCTCGGGAGGCCGGGCACAAAGCGGGCAGCGCCGCCGTGCGCCGCATCGTCCGCGTCTGTCGCCGGCTCGGCCTCGACGCGCTCACGCTCTATGCGTTCAGCGAGCAGAACTGGGCGCGCCCCACGGGCGAGGTCGACGCGCTCATGGGCCTGCTCCGCGAGTTCTTGGTGAGCGAGCGCGACGAGATCCTCCACAACGACATTCGCCTCGTGGCCATCGGCGACATTCGCCGCCTCCCCGAGCACGTGCGCGCGGTCCTCGATTCCTTGCGATCCGCGTCCTCCACCGGCAACAAGATGACGCTCGCGCTCGCGCTCTCCTACGGTGGTCGTGAAGAGATCGCCGCCGCCGCGCGCGATCTCGCGGCCGAGGTCGCCTCCGGCAAGCTCGACCCGGACACCATCGACGCGGAGATGCTCGGCGCGCGCCTCCCGAGCCTCGGCGTCGGCGATCCCGATCTCATCATCCGCACCGGCGGCGAGTTCCGCCTCTCGAACTTCCTGCTCTACGGCGCGGCGTATGCCGAGCTCGCCTTCTTCGATCGACTCTGGCCCGAGTTCACCGAAGACGATCTCTTCGCTGCCATCGAGAGCTACCAGAACCGCGAGCGCCGCTTCGGTCTGGTCTCGGCCAACGTGGCTTCTCCTTCCGCCGAAGTGAGGATGTGACATGGCGCAATCGAACCTCGTATCGCGCCTCATCACCGGCTTCATCGGCGCGCCGCTCATCTGCGCATTGCTCTACTTGGGGCCCGCCTGGGGCTGGCTCGTCTTCGTCTCGGTGGCTGCCGCGGTAGGCGCAATCGAGCTCTTCGGCATGACGCACCCGGGGGATCGCGTCTCGCAGATCATCGGCGCCGCGCTCACGCTCGCTGTCATCGGTACGCTCTGGTTCTTCGGCACCGACGCCAAGGTGCTGGTCACCCTGCTCATCGCGCTCCCCATCGTCGGCATGATGCTGGTGCTGTGGCGCCTCGGTGACATTCAGACCGCAGCCGTGCGCGTGATGGCCAATACCTTCGGCCCGCTCTACGTCGGGGGCGGCCTCGGCACCGTCGTGCTCCTGCGTCGCGACGCCAACATCGGCAGCCCTTATGACGGCGCGTCGTTCGTAGTCCTCGCCTTGACCATCGCTTGGCTCTCGGACACCGGCGCTTATTTTGCTGGGCGTTTCCTGGGCAAACGCAAACTTTACGAAGCCGTGAGCCCGAAGAAGACGGTGGCCGGCGCCATCGGTGGCCTCGCGGGATCGCTCGTGGGCGCGGTCTTCATTCAGGTGGTCTTCCTGCACTCGATCCCGCTCGCGCACGCGGCGATCCTCGCCCTCGTCGCCGGCGCGCTCGGGCAAGCGGGCGATCTCGGTGAATCGCTCATCAAGCGATCGTTCGGCGTGAAGGACTCGGGCGGAATCGTCCCTGGTCACGGTGGTATTTTGGATCGCGTCGACGCGCTCCTCGTCACGAGCACGATGACGTACCTCTACGTGCTGTGGACGCGGATCTGACGCACTGCGCGCTCGCGGACGCGCTCGGCTGACGCGTCGCGTGGTTGACGTCGCGTGGTTGAAGTGGCCTCGCGAGCGCACTAGAAGGCCGATCCATGACTGCCATCGTCGACGAAAGCACCACGGCGCCCACCAGCTTGAATGCGGCCCGCAAGGCCAAGTACGACTTCTTCAAGGTCATCCAGGGCTACCTGGACGAGGCCACGAAGGTCGCCGATCTGCCGGACTGGATCGGCACGATCCTCCGCCAGCCGAAGAACGAGATCATCGTCAATTTCCCCGTGAAAATGGATAACGGGGAGATCCGGCTCTTCAAGGGTTACCGGATCCAGCACAACAACATCCTGGGCCCGTACAAGGGCGGCATCCGCTACCACGAGTCCGTTTCGCTCGACGACGTGAAGGCGCTCGCGGCGATGATGACGTGGAAGTGCGCGCTCATGAACTTGCCTCTCGGCGGCGGCAAGGGCGGCATCAAGTTCGATCCCAACAGCGTCTCGCGTGACGAGCTCCAGCGCATCACGCGCCGCTTCTTCCACGCGCTCGGCTCCAACGTCGGCCCCGAGACCGACATCCCCGCGCCGGACGTGGGCACCGACGCGCGCACCATGGCGTGGGCCATGGACACGTACATGAACACGGTCGGCCACGTCTCCAAGCAGGCCGTGAAGGGCGTCGTCACCGGCAAGCCCGTCGCCTCCGGCGGCACGCTGGGCCGCGAGAAGGCGACCGGCCAGGGCGTCGTTCACTGCATCACCGAGTGGGCCGAGGAGCACGACGTCGACCTCGGCGGCAAGACCATGATCGTGCAGGGCTTCGGCAACGTCGGCTCGAACACGGCCGTCATCCTCTCGAAGCTCGGTGTCTCGACGATCGCCGTCGGCGATCACACGGGCTACCTCTACAACCCCGAAGGCTTCAACCCGCACAAGCTCCAAGAGCACGTGAAGCGCCACCGCTCGATTCAGGGCTACGGCGCCGGCAAGCCCATCAGCCGCGAGGAGTTCTTCCGCATCAAGGCCGACATCTTCGCGCCCTCCGCGCTCGAGGCGCAGGTCGGTGTGGAGGAGGCGCAGGCCCTCCAGGTCCGCCTCGTCGCCGAGGGCGCCAACGGCCCCTGCACGCCCGAGGGCGAGCGCATCCTCCTCGATCGCGGCATCGACATCCTCCCCGACGTCCTCGCCAACTCCGGCGGTGTGACCGTGAGCTACTACGAGTGGGTGCAGAACAAGCGCTCCGAGTCGTGGTCTCTCGAAGAGGTCGACGCCCGCCTCGAAAAGGCCATGAAGCGCGCCTACCGCGAGGTGACCGAGGTCGCCCGCCAGAAGAAGTGCTCCCTCCGCGTGGCGGCTTATGCGGTCGCGCTCCAACGCATCTCGGCCGTCTACGCCGAGCGCGACATCTTCCCCTGATCGAAGAACCGTCACTGACATCATGGGATGAGCGAGACAATCACTCTCCCATGACGTCGAGTGACGATGGTCGTCACTGACTCCCGTCCTCGCTTCACCGAAACGCCCCGTTCCCGACGTGCTCGGGCGCGGGGCGTTTCATGTCAGCGAAGTGCTTCTTGCCCGCGCTGCGCGTCGGCCACGATACTGGCGCAGCCATGCTCTTCGATCCCATCCGCGCTTGGTTCGGCTGGCCCGGTGTCTATCTCGCGCTCGTCGTCTCGGGATTCAGCTTCTACGCCGTCCTCTCCGGGGCGAGCTATCTCTGGTTCTTCGTCCGCCGGCGCGACAAGTACGTACCTGATTATCGGCCCAACCCCGCCGAGATGAAGATGGCCGTCAAATGGGCCTTCTACTCGATCGCCGGCAACGCCCTCTTGATGATGCCCATCGAGTGGCTCATCGCGAACGGCAAGAGCAAGCTCTACACGGGCCTCGGTGGATATGGCCTCTTCTATCTGGCCTTCACCGTCCTCTTCGAGCTCGTCTTCTCGGAGACCCTCGTTTATTGGATCCACCGCGGCCTGCACCTGCGCTTCTTCTATCGCACGCTGCACGTCAGCCACCATCAATTCCGCACTCCCACGCCGCTCGCCAGCGTGGCTTTCAACCCGCTCGACTCCTTCGCCCAGGCGCTCCCGCACCACCTCTGCGCCTTCCTCCTCCCCGTCAACATCTGGGTCTATCACGGCTACGTTGCCCTCGTGACCGTGTGGGCCGTGCTCATCCACGATCGCGTGTGCTTCGTGGGCCACGGCTTCGTCAACCACACCGGCTGCCACACGGCCCATCACTGGTACAACAAGTTCAATTACGGCCAGTTCTTCACCTTCTGGGACAAGCTCTGCAACACCTACAAGGACCCTCGCGAGCTCCCCGCCCAATTCTTCGCCTCCATGCCCGGCCAGAAGGTCCCTGAAGCACGCTTGGCCCAAGCCGGCTCCACCGCCGCCGAGTGACCGCTAACACCCAACGACTCGTGCGCTGAACGTCTCCCGCCGAGACGGTCGCCCCCGGGCGCTATCCATCCAGGGCGCATGCGGGAGCGTAGGTTGCCGGGGAGGGGAGGGCTGATAGAACGAGCCCCCTCGACGCTCCACCCCACCTGCGCTCGCGGCCCCTTCGCCGCGGAGGCCGCCTCATGTCTACGACGCCCTCGGTGCTGCGGAGGACGGTGGTTCCGCTCCTCCTGATGATCGCTTGTCCGCCCGCGGTCATCGTCCTCTGGATGATCACGGCGCACTTCGACGGATCGCTGGAGCTCTTCCTCCGCACCATCGATCTCCCCACCTTCCTCCGCCTCTTTCCCCGGCCCACACGGACGGCGGCGCTCATGTTGGCCACGTTCGCGGCGCTCGAATGGGCCCTCCTCGTGATGGTCCCCGGCGACATCCACCCGGGGCCCATCACGCCGGCCGGCAATCGTCCACGTTATCGGCGGAACGGCATGTCCGCTTATGCCGTCACGCACGTGCTCCTCGCCACGGCGGCGCTCCTCGGCTCGTTCCGGCTCTCCGCGGTCTACGACGAGCTCGGATCCATCCTCGTCATCACCAACATCGCGGGGCTCGTCCTCTGCGGGCTCCTCTATTGGAAGGGCGTTCACCGGCCTTCGAGCACCGACGCCGGCCGCTCCGGCAACCTCATTTTCGACTACTTCTGGGGTGTCGAACTGCACCCCACCGCCTTCGGCGTCCAGCTCAAGCAATACGTCAATTGCCGTCTGGCCATGATGGGCTGGAGCGTCATCGTCCTCTCCTGTGTCGCCAAACAGTACGAGATCCACGGCCACGTCTCGCTGGCCATGTGGGTCTCGGCGGGCCTCCAGATCGCGTACATCATCAAGTTCTTCTGGTGGGAGACAGGGTATTTCGGCTCCCTCGACATCATGCACGATCGCTTCGGCTTCTACATCGTCTGGGGAGTCATGGCTTGGCTCCCGTGCCTCTACACGATGGTGGCGCAATACCTCGTTCGGCACCCCGGGCACCTCGGTGTGCCGGCGGCGCTCGCGATCTTCACCTTCGGGATCATCGCCCTCTTCGCCAACTACGACGCCGATGCCCAACGCCAGCGCGTCCGCGAGACGTTGGGCGAGACCACGGTGTGGGGGCGGAAGCCGGAGATCGTGGTGGCCACGTATCACACGGCCGACGGCGAGGCGCGGGAGAGTCTCTTGCTCTGCTCCGGCTGGTGGGGCGTCGCGCGCCATTTTCACTACGTCGCCGAGATCTCGTTGGCCCTCGCGTGGACGTTGCCTGCGGGCTTTTCGGAGCTCCTCCCTTATGGATACGTGGCCTTCCTGACGGCGCTCCTCGTGGACCGCGCGGGGAGGGACGATCGGCGTTGCCGGGCGAAGTACGGAGAGGCGTGGGATCGGTATTGCGAGCGCGTCCCGTACCGAATCGTACCCTTCGTATATTGAGGCCACCGTGGAGTCGGGACCTCCGCCGTGAAAGCTCCCAACGCAGATATGTTTAGAGCGGAGTTGGGCGGCTTCTTGCTTCACTGTGCCAGTGACCGAAGGAGGTTACCGTCATGCACAGTGGGCTGATCGCGACCAGCATCCTCCATAATCTCTCTCTCGCCGTGGCGTACGGCGGGCAGGCCTTCGCCAAGGCCGGCTTGAAAGACGCGGTGCTCCAGGGCATCACGAGCGATCGTGAGCGCGGCAAGGTGATCGAGATCGCCTGGACGCAGTTCAACAAGAAGGTCAACGTGCCCGCGCACATCGTCTTCACGGGTACGTGGCTCATCCAGCGCGCGGCCATCAAGCGCTTCGCGGGACATGGCCGCACGATGCGCCTCGTGCGCGTCAATGACGTGCTCATCGGCGGCGCGCTCCTCACCGGGATCGCCACCGTCCTCGCGGGCCAGAAGATGAAGCGCGAGTTCCCGAACGGCGTGGCGTACCCGGCAGAGGGCAACGTCTCGCCGACCGAGGCCGCGAAGATCGCCAGCTATCTGCGCTTCTTCCGCGTCGTCGGCACCCTCAACCACGGCCTCATCGGGGCCTCCATCGCGGTCAATACGCTGCTCGGCGTGAGCCTCGTGCGTCACGCGGCCATGCACGGCGGTCGCCGCCTCTTCAGGCGCTAGCCGCAGGTAGAGCGAAGCCCACGCCCCCGGGCCCACACGGGTCCGGGGGCGTTTTCGTCACCGGACGCGCGCGGATGGGCGCGAGGGCGAGAGACGTTTCAGGATGCGATCGACGTGAGGCCCGAAACGTCGCAACGTGCTTGTCTGCTTGGGTGGATCGCGGGGTGGTGGGGCCCCAGCGGCTCCGCCGATGGGGCGGCGGGGGCGCGTGCCCCCGCCGTGTGAAACGAGCACTGGGAGACGGCGTCCGGTCGTGCCAAAGTCCCGCCCGCCGATGAACCGCACCGCACCGCTCGCCGCTCGCCTGCCGCCGCCCGACGGCGACATCCTCTCTTCGGATCTGCTCGATCGCTTCATCGATTACGCGGCCGACAAGGGCCTCGAGCTCTACCCCGCGCAGGAGGAGGCCCTCCTCGAGCTGGTCGGCGGCAAGAACGTCATCCTGGCCACGCCCACGGGCTCCGGCAAATCGCTGGTCGCGTCCTTCCTCCATTTCGTCGCCGTCGCCGAGGGCAAGCGGTCGTTTTACACCGCGCCCATCAAGGCCCTGGTCAACGAGAAGTTCTTCGCGCTCTCCCGTGAATTCGGCCCCGAGCTCGTGGGGATGGTGACGGGCGACGCCAGCGTCAACCCCGACGCGCTCATCATCTGCTGCACCGCCGAGATCCTCGCCAACAAGGCCCTTCGCCAGGGCGCGGACACCGATGTCGACTACGTGGTCATGGACGAGTTCCATTACTACTCCGACAAGGAGCGCGGCGCCGCTTGGCAGATTCCCCTCCTCACGTTGCCTCGTGCCACCTTCCTGCTCATGAGCGCCACCCTCGGTGACACGGCCTTCTTCGAGAAGGCCATGACGACGCTCACGGGGCGGGAGTCGGTCACCATCCGCTCGCGCGAGCGCCCCGTCCCGCTCGACTTCGAATACCGCGAAACCCCGCTCCACGAGACCATTCAAGATCTCGTGCGGAAGGATCGCGCCCCGGTCTACATCGTCAATTTCACCCAGCGCGCCGCCGCCGAAGAGGCGCAGAACCTGATGAGCACCGATTTCTCCTCGAAGGAGGAGAAGAAGGCCATCCACGCCGCGCTCGAAGGCACGCGCTTCGACAGCCCTTATGGCAAGGAGCTGGCGAAGTTCGTGCGTCACGGCGTGGGCCTGCACCACGCCGGCCTCCTGCCCAAATATCGCCTCCTCGTGGAGAAGCTGGCGCAGAAGGGTCACCTCAAGATCATCTGCGGCACGGACACCCTCGGTGTCGGCGTCAACATCCCCATTCGCACCGTGCTCTTCACCAAGCTGTGCAAGTTCGACGGGGAGAAGACGGCCATCTTGAGCGTCCGCGATTTCCAGCAGATCAGCGGTCGCGCCGGCCGCAAGGGCTTCGACGATCGCGGCACCGTGGTGGTGCAGGCCCCCGAGCACGTGATCGAGAACCTGCGCATGGAGGCCAAGGCCGGCAGCGATCCGGCGAAGAAGAAGAAGATCGTCCGCCGAAAGCCGCCGGAGAAGGGCTATGTCCATTGGGACAAGAGCACCTTCGAGCGCCTCACCACCGCTCCGCCGGAGCCCTTGGTCTCGCGCTTCGCCATGACCCACGGCCTCATGCTCAACGTGCTGGAGCGCCCGCGCGGCGGCTGCAAAGCGCTGGTGAAGCTCGTGAAGAGCTCCCACGACACGCCCTATCAAAAGCGCGAGCACCGGAAGAACGGCAAGCTCCTCTTCCAATCCCTCCTCGACGCCGGCGTCATCGAGATCGCCCCCGGCGAAGATGGCGAGGGCAAGCGCGTCCGCGTGAACGTGGATCTGCAAGAGGACTTCTCCCTCAACCACGCGCTCTCGCTCTACCTCCTCGACACCATCAACCTCCTCGACCGGGAGAGCCCCGAATACCCGCTCCAGCTCCTCACGCTGGTCGAGTCGATTCTGGAGAATCCCGATCTCATCCTCATGAAGCAGCTCGATCGCCTGAAGGGCGAGAAGCTCGCCGAGCTGAAGGCCGCCGGTGTCGAATACGACGATCGGATGGAGGAGCTCTCCAAGCTCGAATACCCGAAGCCCCACCGCGAGTTCATCTACGGCAGCTTCAACGCCTTCGCGGCCAAGCACCCTTGGGTCGGACAGGAGAACATCCGCCCCAAGTCGGTGGCTCGGGAGATGTACGAAGAGTTCTATTCCTTCGCGGAGTACATCCGCGAATACGAGCTCCAGCGCGCCGAAGGCATGCTCCTTCGCTACCTCAGCGACGTTTACAAGGCGCTCTCCCAGTCCGTCCCCGATCCGGCCAAGACCGAGGATGTGCACGACATCATCACTTATTTCGGCGCCATCGTGCGTCAGGTCGACTCGAGCCTCCTCGACGAGTGGGAGCGCATGAAGGACGGCGGCGCCGCGCCCGGCGAGCCCCGTCCCGCGCGCCGCGAGCCCGACACTTGGGACGTCACCCGCGATCCCCGTCAATTCACCGTCCTGGTCCGCAACGAGCTCTACCAGCTCCTCCGCGCCCTCGCCGCCCGCAACTGGGAGCTCGGCGCGCAGATCGTCGGTGCCTCCGCCGAGCCTTGGACGCCGTCTCAATTCGAGCAGAGCCTCTCCGCTTATTGGCCGGAGCACGGCACGATTCGCCTCGATCCGACGGCCCGCAGCCCGAAGAACACCCTGCTCACGCAGCGGGAAGGATTCTGGGACTTCAAACAGATCATCGTCGATCCCGAGGAGCACAACGACTGGGTGATCGAAGGAACGATCGATCTCGACCGCTCCCGCGCAGCCGCAGCACCCGTGCTGACGGTCACGCGCATCGGGACCTGAGCCTCATGTCCCGCAGGTGCCGGGCGCCACGCAATGCGCCCGACACCCGCAGACAGGCGAGCATCGATTGTGAGCCTCGAGCGATGCTCGGCTCGCGTGCTGCGCGGCGCCCCGTGACCGGATGCGGCGCAGATCCATCCGGGTGACTCAGGGCTTGCAGAAATCGTTCAAGCCCGGTGGCTGCCGTACACAACCCTTCTCATTCAGCGATTCCACCAGACCAGCGCCATCGCGCACGCCAGACCGGCGAGGCTCGCGACACGCCACCACAGATGGGCGGAAGGCCGCCTCGTCCTCCAGAGCAGCAGGAGCAGTGAAAGGCCGAGCGCGAGTGAGCCCACCACATCGAGCCTTCGCCAGATGCGCTGTCCCAGGCCGTCGTCGAGCCGCCCCTCCCGCCCGAACGTCATCCCTCCGCGGTCGCAGCACGCGGAATGGCATGCGGAGTAGGTCTCGACGTAGTAGCGCCCGGGGTCGGGCAGCTTGAAGACCTCGAAGCCGATCGCCTTCTCCCAGCAGGTGAGGTGCCGGTGGCAAAACGGACCGACATTGCGGCCATCCGGGAGCGCGAGCCCGAGACAGCCTTGGGAGTCTTGGTCGATGCGAATGCCATCGACGGTGAAGCTGCCGGTGCGCTGCTCGACATGCTGCGGATGGATCATGCGATCCGTGCCCAGGATCATCCGCTGCGAGAAGGGTGCCGTCGGCGTGACGACGGCCATGAGCAAGGTCGCCGCCAGCAGCGCCAGAAGGAGCAACTCCGGAAGACCGATGGATCGGGCTCGCATCCATCCGACCTATAGCTCGGCTTGCGCCGCTGTCCACGAGCCACGCCGATGACCGACCAGGAAAAGCACCGACCCCGCGTCCTCGCAAGTCGGGCCGGCCAAGAGCCCAAGGCACTCCTCACTGCCTCTCACTTCGGGATCGGCGTCACCACCACTTCGTTGATCGTCCCCACGTTGCCGCCCGCCGGATACCCATAGGAAGAGTACCAATCCGTGCCCCACACCATGATCCCGAAGGCGCCGTCGCTTTCGGCCACGTGGCGGCTCGTGTTGCAGTTACCGATCGGGAGGCCGCCGCGGACGAGGTCGACGTGGGCGAACTCGTAATTGCCCTTCGTGCCCACGGGCTTCCAGTCGGTGACGTTGCCGAGACAGGCAATCTTGACGTCGGCGAAGCCCTTCGAGCCCTTGGCGCGGACGATGACGAGGTTGGTAGTGCCATAGGTCGGGTCGGTGAAGAAGACGTATTTGCGCAGGAACTGCAGGGGCGGGACGAGGTTCACCCACTCTTCGTCGCCGAGCCCGCACATCTGACCCGGGCTGAGCGGCTCGCCGCTGCAACCAGGGCGGGTGTCGCCGGGGCAGCCGGGGAGATATTGCGTGAGGACGAAGGGGTGATCGGTGTCCTGCGATTTCACCGTGAAGGCCTCCGTGGTCTCCATCTCGATGAACTGCCCGGCCGAGAGCTGGGCGGGGGCGCCGGGGATCGGTGGATCCCACGTGAGCGTGGTGCCGTCGACGACACCCATCAGGCGATGAGGCACGCTCTCGGGCGCCAGGTCGACGAGGCGCGTGACCACGCCGGCGCTCACGTATTCGCTGCCGAGCGCCTTCACGTGGGGAATCTGCTGGTGGGCGCTGTCCTGCGCGCCGCCGTACGAGGTTTGCGAGGAGACACCGAGATACGTGTTGCCCGTCCACAGGCCGATGGGCTTGTCGCTTTGGAGCACGGCGCCGGTCGGATCGGTGGGCTGATTGAATCCGGGGTTGAGCCATTGGAGGATCTCACCCGCATCGAGCGTGTATTGCGTCGTCTGGCCCACCGGCGCATCCACGATTCCGCCGCCGCCGGGCAGCGTCGTGGTCGGCGCGATCGTCACCTGGGTCCCGTCTTCGGCGGCGACGACCGCGGCCCAGAGCGAGCCGGATCCCGTGTTGTGAGGGGCGATGGCATAATAGTTCGTACCCCAAGCGCTCGTGGGGAAGAGGAGCGTGGCGCTGGGAAGATAGGTGTGTGCGCCGCCGTAAGGGAGGATGTCGTAAGCTTGCACCGGCGTGTCACTCTCGACCTTGAAGGCGAATCCCTTGCCCGAGCCTTCCACCGCGGCGTCCGCGAGGACGGCGGGAGGAACGGGGCATTCGAGGGAAGAGAAGTTGCTCACACCCGGGTTGTGCGAGAGGAAGAGCACGGCCACCTCGTCGGGGGGAAGGCCGGTGGCGGGGATCGGCGCATAGGTGGTGCTCGGGCCGACGCCCTTGGGGATGCGGCCGAACGAGGTGACGTCGAACGATTGGCCCCCTCGGCTCACGGTGATCTTCGCTGGACGGCCCCAGGCATTGGCGAGGAAGACGGCATAACAAGGGCCGTTGAGGTTGGGCGCGTAGACACCGTTGCTGAGGAACGGCGGATCGGGCGCCCAAAATGTGCAGCCCAAGGATCCATGCGACTCCGCGGCCGCGTCGCAGGCGCCGACGCAGGCGCCCTGGAAGCAGCCTTGATCGGCAGGGCATGATTCGAGCACCGTGCCGTTGCCATCGACGACGCTTTGCAGATCGGCCGAGCACCCCACGCCCCCGGCGCCGCCCGTCCCCGAGCCGCTGCTGCTCACGAAGGAGCCGATCCCCGTGCTGCCGCCTTGGCCATGGCCGCCCTGACCCGTGCTCGTCGTGCCGCTCGTGAACATGTTGTCGGGCGCGCGGGCACAGGCATACGACGAGAGCATGGCGCCTGCGACGAGCAGACCAGCGCGGGTGGATGACCAAGCGGACATGTCGTTCTCCATCGGACCGTCGGGAGAGGACATGTTACCCATCCTCGACCACCGGCGCGATGGACATCGCACGACGCAGGCTCGCGATGTCTCTCCGTCCGCGGTGCTCTACGACGATGTGCGAGGTGCAGGCGTGTGTGGAGCGCGATGGCGGAGAGAGGGGCTCTCATGCCATCGATATCCTTGGAATGGAGTCGTCAGGCGGCCTTCTTCACGATGGGGCGCGCCGCGGCCACCGGTTGCCAGCCGCCGATGTCGGCGACCAGATCGTCGGCCTCGGCGGGGCCCCAGGTGCCGGGATCATAGGTGTAGAGCGGCGTGCTCTCGTGGAGGATGGGATCGACGACGGTCCATTGCGCATCCACCTCGTTTTGGCTGGCAAAGAGGGTGGGATCGCCGGCGAGGGCGTCGCCCAAGAGGCGCTCGTAAGGGGCCATGGCCTCGGAGAAATCACGGGTCACGAGCAGCTCGGTGGGCAAACCCACCATGCGTTCGCCGGGCTGTTTCACCCGCACGCCGATGGCGAGCTGCGGTGAAGGATCGATTTGGATGCGCACGTGATCGGGCTCGCCGGCGGTGACGTCGCCGAAGACGTCGCGCGGGGGCCGCCGCAGCGTGGCGAAGACCTCGGTCACCTTGGACTCGAGGCGCTTCCCGGCGCGCACGCAGAAGGGGACTCCGCCCCAACGCCAATTGTCGATGTAGAGCCGTGCTGCGCAATAGGTCTCGGTCTGCGAGTGCTCGGCCACGCCCGGCTCGTCGAGGTAGCCGCGATATTGCCCGCGCACCACGTGCGCCGGATCGAGCGGGACGATCGACCGCAGGAGGCGGACACGCTCCTCGCGGATGACGTTGGACTTGCCGCCGGGCGGCGGATCCATCGCGATGCAGGCGACCACCTGCAAGAGATGGTTTTGCACGACGTCACGAATGCAACCCGTGCCATCGTAGAAACGGCCGCGGCCTTCGACCCCGATGGCCTCGGCCATGGTGATTTGCACGCTCTCCACGTAACGGGAGTTCCACACCGGCTCCAGGAGGGAGTTGGCGAAGCGGAAATAGATGATGTTCTGCACCGGCTCTTTCCCGAGGAAGTGGTCGATGCGATAGACCTCCTCCGGAGGGAAGACGCGCAGAATGGCCTTGTTGAGGGCCCGGGCCGAGGCCAAATCGCGGCCGAACGGCTTCTCCACCACGAGGCGTCCGTGGCGCGCGCAGCCCGCGTGATCGATGGCTTCGACGACCAGCGCGAAGAGATCGGGCGGCACGGCCATGTAGTAAATGGGACGCTGGGCGTCGCCGAGCCGCGCGCAGAGCTCGCGGAAGGTCGAGGGATCGACGTACTCCCCATCGACGTACGAGAGGCGCGCGCAGAGCTCGTCGTAGACACGCTCGTCGAAGGCGCCCGTGCGCGAGAGGCTTTCGCGCACGCGCTCGCGCAGATCGGCGAAGGTCCGCCCGCCGCGGGCCACCGCGATGATGGGCACTTGGAGGCGGCGTCTCCGCACCAGCGCGGCGAGCGCGGGGAAGATCATGCGAGACGCGAGATCTCCAGTGGCTCCGAAGATCACGAGCGCATCGGCGGCCTTCATGAGCGACCCTCCCGGTGCCCGCCGAACGCGTCGCGCAGGGCCGAAACCACTTTGTTGGCAAACGCATCGTCGTCGCGCGACGTGAAGCGCGCCGCGAGCGCCGCATAGAGCGCCGCTGCGGGCACGCCTTCGTCGACGGCGGCCTGGATGGCCCATCGACCTTCGCCCGAGTCGGAGACGCGCCCGGTGAAGCCTTGGAGATCGGGATCGGCGGCGAGCGATTGGGCGAGGAGATCGAGCAGCCATGATCCGATGACGCTCCCGCGGCGCCACAGCTCGGCGATGGCCGCGAGATCGAAGTCATAGGCATAGAGCTCCGGCTCGCGGAGCGGCGCGGTCTCGGCGTCGACCCCGCGCGCTCTCCTCCCCGCGTTCGCGTGCCGGAGGATGGCAAGGCCCTCGGCATAGGAGGCCATCATTCCGTATTCGATGGCGTTGTGGACCATCTTCACGAAATGCCCGGCGCCGCTCGGTCCGCAATGGAGATAACCACGCTCCGCGTTGCTCGGCCGATCGGCGCTGCCCGGCGTGCGCGGGGTCGCGCCCAGGCCCGGCGAAAGCGCCGCGAACAGGGGAACGAGCCTGTCCACCACGTCGGCGCGGCCTCCAATCATTTGGCAGTAACCACGCTCCTCGCCCCACACCCCGCCGGAGACGCCGACGTCGATGTAGTGAAGGCCCCTGGCCTCCAGCGTTTGCGCGCGCCGGATGTCGTCTCCATAAAAGCCGTTGCCGCCGTCGACGATCACGTCGTTCGGCTCGAGCAGCGCGGCCAGCGCTTCGATGGTGCCGGAGACCGCGGCGGCTGGGAGCATCAGCCAAGCGACGCGGGGCGGCTCCAGCGCGGCGGCGAGCTCGTCGAGCGTCTCCACGGCCACGGCCCCATCGTCGGAGAGCGCGGCGGCTGCGTGCTTGCGGACGTCATAGACCACGACGCCATGCTCGGCGCGCAGCAGCCGGCGCGTCATTCCGGCGCCCATCCTTCCCATTCCGATCATCCCCATTTGCATGTGATCGGCTCCCGGTGCGAACGTCCGGACGCGATCTGCAAGCGAGGTGCCCTCATCACCCGCCGTCTTCACGACATTTCGCGGATTCGGGCCTTTCGGACATCCCATGCGGGTGCGTAGGGGCGGGCACAGCCACATGCCGTGTCTGCAAAGCCACCGAGATGGCCATTCGTGAGGATCGGACAGCCCATCTCGTCGTGCGTCGCGGCGAGACCTCGTCTCACGCCGCGCGCACGACGGTGACCGGCACGAGACAACGACGCACCACCTTCTCCGCGACGCTGCCGAGCACGAGGTGCTCGATGCCGCTGCGGCCGTGCGTGCCCATGATCACCATGCGCGGGCGCAGGCGTTCCACCTCGTCGAGGATGGCCGGCGCCGGATCGCCCTCCGCGAGGATCGAGCGCAGGCCGCCGTGCGCCTCCGAGAGCGCATCCAGAGCACGTTTGGCCGCCTCGGCCACCTCTAGATGAATACCGGGCCAAGGGGTGGTCTCGGCGGGTGACAAGCCTGGATACGGCTGCACGAGCACCCTGTACACGTGCATCAACACGATCTCCGCATCCAGCTTCGGCGCTAGAGCCTCCGCGAAAGCGAGCGCGCTCGACGACGCGTCTTGGAAGTCGACGGGAACGAGGAGGATGTCTCTGGCCCGCTCTTGCTCACCCATGAATCACCTCGCGGTAGGCCCGGAGAGGCGCGCAAGCGCGGTGCCCGAGACCGAGAGGGCGAGCGCGACACCATGATCGGCAGACCTGGATATTGACGCCGAGGACCCGGGGCGCATGTCGCCGCGGGGAGAGCAGGAATGGGGCCGGCGAGGGGAGTCTTCCGATGAAGGTCCATGGCGGAGATCTCGCGGCACGCCGCGCGGCCGAAAGCGCCGACGCGCGCCTCGCGGCAGCCCGGCCGAGCTTCCCTTGATGCACGACGCCGCGCCCTCCCCGCATGCGCCGGCGGCGCCGAGCCGGAGCCGCGCGGCCATGCTCGCGCTCACCGCGCTCGGCGTCGTCTTCGGCGACATCGGCACGAGCCCGCTTTACGCATTCAGGGAGTCCGTGCACAGCCGGCACGGCGTCCCGCCCACGCACGACAACGTGCTCGGCGTGCTCTCCCTCGTCTTCTGGTCGCTGACGATGGTGGTCACGGTCAAATACCTGACCTTCATCATGCGCGCCGACAACCAAGGAGAGGGCGGCATTCTCGCGTTGCTCGCCCTCGTCCCCGATCGGCACCGGCACGGCAACGGCGGGCGCCTCGGCTGGCTCGCGGCCGTGGTGCTCTTCGGCGCGGCGCTCCTTTACGGCGACGGGATCATCACGCCTGCCATTTCGGTGCTGAGCGCCATCGAAGGTCTGGGCGTGGCCACGCACGCGCTCGAGCCCGTGGTGGTGCCGGTCACGGTGGTGATCCTCCTGCTCCTGTTCTCCATCCAAAGCCACGGGACGGCCAAGATCGGGCGCTTCTTCGGGCCCATCATGGTGGTTTGGTTCATCACCATCGCCGTCTTGGGCGTGCGCTTCATCGTGCAGAATCCAGCGGTGTTGACGGCGCTCAACCCGCTTCATGGAGCACGCTTTTTCGCGGCCCATGGCCTCCACGGGCTCACCATTCTCGGAGCCGTGGTCCTCGCCATCACCGGCGGCGAGGCCCTATATGCCGACATGGGACACTTCGGCCGGAGGCCCATCCGGCTCGCCTGGTACAGCGTGGTATTGCCCGCGCTGGTGCTCAATTACTTCGGGCAGGGCGCGCTCCTCCTCGCGCATCCGGAGGCCGCCGAGAACCCCTTTTTCGCCCTCGTCCCCAGGGGCCTTTGGACGTACGCGCTCGTCGGCCTCTCGACCGCGGCCACCGTGATCGCCTCTCAGGCGTTGATCTCCAGCGCCTATTCGCTCACCCACCAAGCCATTCAGCTCGGCTACGTGCCGCGCGCCCGCGTCCGCCACACCTCGGTGGAGACGGAGGGGCAGATCTACATCGCCGGCGTGAATTGGGCCCTCGCCGCCGCCTGCATCTTCCTCGTGGTCTGGCTGGGCGAGTCGAGCCGCTTGGCGGCGGCGTACGGCGTGGCGGTGACGGGCACGATGGCCATCACCTCGATTACCTATTTCGTCGTCACCCGCTACACCTGGGGTTATTCGTTGCCCCACGCGCTCGGCCTGCTCCTCCTCTTTCTCTCGTTCGACATCCCGTTCTTCGTCGCCAACCTGACCAAGCTCTTTCAAGGCGGTTGGATCCCGCTCGCGGTCGCCGCCATGCTCTTCATGGTGATGTCCACGTGGAAGCGCGGCCGGGTGCTGCTCGGGCGGCGGCTCCGCGAGACGGCGCTGCGCGCGCAGGGCTCGTTCCTGCGGCTCGTCGGTGGTTTGGGCGTGCGCGTGCCGGGGACGGCGGTGTTCCTCACGGCGAACCCCGTCGGCATCCCCGCCATCCTCGCGCACCATGCCCGGCACACCCACGTGCTCCACGAGAGCGTGCTGCTCTTGACGGTGGTGATCGAGCACGTGCCGCGCGTGCCCGCGGAGCACACCATCGAAGTGGAAGACCTCCGCTCCGGCCTTTATCGCATGCTCGTCCACACGGGCTTCATGCAGACGCCCGATCTCCCTCACGCCGTGGATCTGGCCGCGCGCGAGCACGGCGTCCCCATCCATTTCGAGGACCTCACGTACTTCGTGGGCCGGGAGCGGGTGCTCGCCACCAGCAAGGGCGAGATGAGCGCCATGCGCGAGCGCCTCTTCGCCTTCATGTCACGCAACGCCGAGAGCCCGGACGTCTATTTCGGCCTGCCCTCGGAGCTGGTCGTCGAGGTGGGTTTGCGCGTGGATCTTTGAATCACCGTCTCCCGTGATGGTGTGTAGGCTCTCGGGAAAGTTCTGGTGTCCGCGGCCGGGCCGAATTTCGTTCTCCGGCGCGCGGGGGTTGGGGCACCATGACGTGCATGATTTCTTCGAAGCTCTTATTCGCTCCTGCGGCGACGCTCGCGGCGCTCTCCCTCGTCGCGTGCTCGGGCGATGGCGAGACGACGAACACCGGCGGACAGGCCTCCACCGGCACGAGCATGTCGGTGGGGGGCTCGGGCGGGAGCGGCGGTGGCGGATCTCCGGTGATCCCCGCAAAGCACCCGCGCATCTACTTGAACGAGGCGAACCGCGCGCGGCTCACGGCCTCGCTCGACGGCGCGGAGAAGGCGGCCACGCGCTTCCGCGACATGGTGGACGATCAGCTCGAGAACGGGGACGTCTACGCCTTTCAAGCGTACTTCGCCGCGCTCCTCGGCGTCCTCACGAAGGAGCCGGCCTATTGCAAGTACGCCGTCGAAGACATCGACGCGCGCGTCGCGGCGGAGGAGGCCCTCATCGCCGCGGGCGAGAGCGCCGAGGTCGCCGGCGACAGCTATCTTTACGTCGGCGAGACCGTCGGTGATCTCGCGCTCGTTCACGACTGGTGCTTCGACGCCACCACCGCCGCCCAGCGCACCCGCTGGATCGCCTATGCGAACCAGGCCGTTTGGAACGTCTGGCACCCGGAGGAGGCGAGCTGGGGCGGTGTCTCCCATCCGTGGAGCGGTTGGTCGATCGACAACCCCTCGAACAATTATTACTACTCGTTCCTGCGCGCGACGTTGCTCCTCGGGTTGACCTCGTACGGCGAGCACGACAGCGCCCAAACGTGGATCGACACGTTTCGTGAGGAGAAGATCCAAAAGCAGCTCGTCCCCACGTTCACGAGCGATCTCGAAGGCGGCGGCTCGCGCGAGGGCACGGGCTACGGCGTCTCCATGCGCAGCCTGTTCCAGCTCTACGATCTCTGGGAGGCGACCACCGGAGAGCGGATCTGGGACCTCACGGGGCACACGCGGGCCTCGTTGCCGAACCTCCTCGCATTCACCGTCCCCACGCTCGATCGCATCGCGCCCATCGGCGACCATGCGCGCGACAGCACCGCGGCGCTCTTCGACTATCACCGATCCTACGTGCTGACCCTCGCGCACCTGCTCGGGCCCTCCGATCCGCTGAGCGACGTGGCCCAAACCTGGCTCGACGACTGCTCCGTTCCCGAGATGGAGCAGCGGTTCATGTTCCTCGACGATTTCCTCTACTACGATCCGATGCACGCAAAACGCCCGCTCTCGGATCTGCACCCGACGTACTACGCGCCCGGCACGGGGAGCGTGTTCTTCCGCGACGGGTGGAGCAAGACCGCGACGTGGGGCGCGTTCCTCGCGGGGCCCTTCACGGAGAGCCACGCGCACCGCGATCAGGGCTCCTTGCTCGTCTATCGAGGGGAGTGGCTGGCCTACGATGAAAACATCCTCTCTCACTCGGGGCTTCGCCAAGAAGAGGAGTCGCACAACCTGGTGCGTATCCAGCAGGGCGGCGCCACGGTGACGATGGCGAACGGCGCGGCCAAGCTCTCCGCGCTGCACGACACGAAGGATCTGCTCTACCTGCGCGCCGACGTCACGCCGGTCTACGCGGGCAAGGCCGCGGTGAGCCGCGTGGAGCGCGAGGTGCTGTTCTTCAAGGGCCCGGGCGCGTTCCTCGTGATGGATCGCGTCGACACGAGCGATGGGGCCGAGGCCGTGTGGCAGCTCAATGCCCCGAGCGAGCCCACCCCGCTCTCGACCACGGGCTGGGCGGTGAGCGGCGCCGCGGGGACGCTCCGGATCACGCCGCTCTACCCGGCGAGCCCGACCGCCGCGGTGCTCGATTGGCCTTCGCTCGACAGCGACTTGAACGGTGGATATCGACTCGACGTCTCCGATCCGGCCGCGGGCGGGAAGACTCGATATCTGATGCTGCTCGCCCCGGGCGGCAACGTCTCCTCCTCCACGCCGGTGCCCGGTGCCACGACGGTCGGCGCCACGCTGTCGTTCAGCGACGGGACCACCGCCGAGGTCAGCTTCGGCAAGGACACGGCGGGAGGCACGCTCACGCTCTCGTCGAGCGCGTCCCTGCTCTTCGAGGGCGCGCTGCCGGGGACCATCGACACGCTGCCACTCTTCGATGTCGTGAAGTGACGCGGGGCCGCCATTGCGCCGGAGCAGGTCTCCGGCGCAGCGGCGAGCCTCGACGTGTCATACGCAGCTGCCACGAAATGGGGAAGATGGAGAGTCCCTATTTGACGAACTGGCAGCTCGAGATGCAGTCCTGAAACTCCTGGCTGAACGTGGCGCCGATGAGCACGTCGCAATCCGCTTTCACGACGCAGGCCGACTGACACGCAGAGACCGTGGGGCAGCTCGTGTCGGAGCCGTTGGGCGGCGGGACGCCGGCGCACATGGCCGACTTGAGCGCGGCCGCTTCGCACACGTTCGCGAAGGGGTTGCTCGTCCCGGCGCACTTCAAGAGCGCGCTCTGCTGCTTGTCGCACTTGTCCGTGCCGGGGCTCGTCCCGGATTGGCAGCTCAGGTTGTCGTCGAGGCACACGAGCACGGCGTCGACCTCGGCGGCGCAGCCCGCCGTTTCGGTCTTCTCCACCGCGGCTTCGGCGTCGGTGCGACAGTTGTCGAGATCGGCGTCGGTGCAGCGCATGCACTCGCACCGTTGTTCGCATATGGACTGGATCCGCCGGTCGCAGCCGGCGAGCGGGAACAGCAGCAAGGTGAAGCCGAGGAAGGCGAGCCGAAAGTGTTGCATCGCTCCAATGCTACGCCGAACGAGGGGCAAATGTGATAGGCCCCGTCCCATGTCCGTCTGGATTCGCGCTCTCTGCACCAGGACCGTCGCCGACGTCTCGCCGGCCGATCTCGTCGGCGGCATCTGCGAGCGGCTCCCCACGCTCGGCCCGCTCTACGGTGAGGACGACGTCGAAGAGACGGCCCGCCTCCTGCGCGTCGACGGCGACGCGCCCATGGGCGCCTGGGGCCTGTTTTACCGTGGCAATGGGCACACCATCAACATCGAGCGCTGGTCCGACCCCGAGCAAGTCAAGGAAGAGGTCGGCGAGCTCCTCGAGACGCTCGAGGACTCCGACGAAGATGGTGTCGAGGACGTGCGCGAGGTCCTCGGCCGTGTGGTGGAGACCGTCGCCTTCGAGCTGAAAACGAGCGACTGCGAAGGGATCGGCTGGCCCGTCGCCATCGCGGCGGCCGCGTGCATCGCGGCCGCGGGCGAAGGCATCATCCAGGCAGACGGCGAAGGATGGATGGCGCCCGAAGGTCGCGGCGTCGAGCACGTGCTCGACGGCGATTGACGGCGGCCTCACCGTCGCTCGATCTCGGGTGACACGATCGCGGCGATCCGGTGTGTTAGCCTCGGCCCGTGCGGCGCCGCGACTCTGCCTTTGGCCTCGCCATGGTGCTTGGCCTCTTGGTGCTCGGCGTGGTGGTCCTGCTCGCCAAGCGTGCCTTTCGTGCGGCCGCGCGGGCCGGCGCGCCCGTCGCGGCGCCCGCGCCGCCGGCCCCGCCTTCCCCCGAGCGGTGCGCGAGCCTCGAAGAGCGTCATCAGGCGACGTGGCAGGCGTTGAACCATTGTGACGAGGACGAGGACTGCATCGCGATCCGTCGCGGCCCCGCGTATGCAGGCCTCGACGATTGTGCGCGCTTCGCTCCGCGCGCGGCCGATCCGGCGGCGGCCGCCGCCCTCGCCGGAGAGTGGATATCGCTCGGGTGCCCGAACGAGCCGGCCATCTGCGAATCGGTGCCGCGCGCCGCGTGCCGCAAAGGCCGCTGCTCCGAGCGCCCGCCGGAGCCCCTCCCGCCCTCGTGGATGCGCGTGGACGTGGACCGCGACTTCCACTTCTTCATGCCCTCGGATCTCGTCGAGATCCCGATTCGAGCCGACGAGGGCGGCATCCATCTGTGGAAGAACGAACGCATGCGCGTCAACGTCGACTACAGCGGATACGGCAGCGATCTCCAGGAGCCCGAGTACCCGAAGGGCATCCACATCGTGTCGCGAGAGGACATCCGCGTGAGCGGCGATCCGGCGGTCCTGCGCATCATCGAGATCGAGCCGGGGATGATGCGCGGCTCGAAGGAGACGTGGATCTCGGCGGCGATCCACGCACCGCATCCGCCACGCTCGCTCTCGCTCAGCGCCACCTGCAAGGCGCCGTGCCCGGAAGCGGAGACGATCGTGCGATCGCTCGTCTTCCGGCACGGCGCGCGCCCCGTCAGCGACGCGGGATGGTGACCACGAACTCGGTGAACTCGCCCTCTCGGGTGTCGAACGTGATGGTGCCGCCGTTGGCGCGGACCACGATGTCGTAGGCGATGGATAGGCCGAGGCCGGTGCCTTCGCCGCTCGGCTTGGTGGTGAAGAAGGGATTGAAGATCTTCTCTCCCGCCGCCGGCTGAATGCCCGTGCCGTTGTCGCGCACCCGGATCTCCACGGCGTCCGGGAGGGCCCGAGTCTTCACTTGGATGTTCGGGTGATACGCGGGCCCACCCTGGACCTTTTGCTTCACCTTGGTCGCATAACAGGCGTTGTCGACCAGGCTGATGAGCACGCGCCCCACCTCCTGCGGCGCGATGTTGACCTTCCCGATCGACCGGTCGAGCGTCACCTCGATTCCCGTGTTGAACGAGGGATCGCGCGACCGCATGCCGTGGTAGGCGAGGTCGATGTAGCTTTGCACGAGGGAGTTGAGATCGGTGGGCTCGCGATCGCCGGCGCCCTCGCGGTAGTGCTCGAGCATCGATTTGATGATCGCAGCGGCGCGGCTGCCGTGCTCGCCGATCTTGCCCATGTTGGTCTCGAGATCGTCGAGCAGGCCGGAGAGCGCGGCGGCGGCCTCGGGATCGGGGCCGCGCGTGAGCGTCTCGGCCTCGGTGCGGATGTCGCCCGAGAGCTCTTTGGAGAGCGTGGCGAAGTTGTTGATGAAGTTGAGCGGGTTGCGCAATTCGTGGGCGATGCCGGCGGTGAGCGCGCCGAGCGAGGCCAAACGGCTCTGCACCACCATGCGATCCTGCGCCTCTTTGAGATCGCTCAGCGTGCGATAGAGCTCCTGGTTCTTGTCGCGGAGCTCGCGTGTCCGTGTCTCCACGCGCTGCTCCAGCGTGTCGTAGAGGACCGCGTTCTCCAGCGAGATGGCGGCCTGCGTGGAGAGGAGCTGGAGCGTGCGTGTCCGCTCCGGCGTGAAGGCGCCGCGCGCCAGGTTGTTCTCCAGATAAAACACGCTGATGCGCCCGGCCTTCCGCACCGAAGGCAAGCAGAGCACCGATTTGACTTGGTGCTTGGCGATATAGGGATCGGTGCGAAAACGAGGGTCGGCGCAGGCGTCGTCGAGCGTGATGGTGTTGCCCGTGCGCTGCACGTACTGGACGATGCTGCGCGGCAGATCGGGGCTCTGCTCCATCGGAATCGACTGGTGGACTTGAATCTCCTGCGACTCCACGGAGGCGGCCGCCTCCACGAGGAGCTCGCCGTCGCGCTCCACGAGGAGCACGCCCCGCTGCGCGCCGGCGTTCTCCATGGCGATGCGCATCATCCGCTCGAGCACGCGGGTGAGCACGATCTCGCTGGAGAGCGCCTGCGCGGCCTTGAGGACGCTGTGCAGATCGAGGGCCTCGACCTCCACCTTGCCCGTGTGTTGCGCGTCGATGGCGGCCCCGCGGCGCGAGGAGGCGAGCGCGGTGTCGGGCACCACGAGGAGGCTCTCGTAGCGCTCGTCGAGCTGCGCCACCTTCTCCGTCGCGCCCCAGCGCTGGTACAGATACCGGGCCTCCATCATGTAGCCCTTGGCGGCCTTGGGGCGGTTCCTTTCGAGGCAATAGCGGGCTGCGAGCTCGTTGGCCAAGGCCTCGTGGTGGAGGAACTCGTATTCGTGGGCGGTGGCGATGGCCTCGTCGTAGCGATCGAGGAGGTTTCCTCCTTCGCCGGTGACGCGGGCGATCTCGGCCGACATGAGCAGATACTTGTGCTTGAAGTTGTCCGGGCAGTGCTCCGCCCAACCGCGCATCCGCTCGGTGTTGTCGCGGGCCATGGCGAGGCACGCCTCCCGGGCCTCGCCCGTGGCCTTCTCGGCCGCGGCCGCGTTGATGAGGGCGCAGAAGAGGAAGCTGTCCGGATAGACCACCGTGATGGGGACGAAGCCCTCTTTGGGCACCGACTCCATGATGGCGGCGAGGGCAGCGTCGTAGTCCTCGTAGAGGTAATGGACCATGCCCTTGAGCTCGAAATACCAGTGGAGCCCGAAGTCGAACCCGAGCTCGCGCATGCGGCCCACGAGCTTCTCCTCGGTGGCCTTGCCGCGGCTCAGGGTGAGGCGGTGATCGGTCTCGCCCTGCAGGTTCCAAATGGCATGTTGCTCCATCTGGAGGAGGAGCGCGTGCGGCTCGTAGCCGGAGGCCTTGATGTAGTCGTGGTAGAGATTGATGGTCTCGGCCACGTCGGCGAGCGGATCGCCCTTGATGAGCCGGCACGTGCGGATCCACCCCGCCGCCCAGGCGCCCCACCAGCGATCGCCCGATTGGAGCGCGTATTGATACGACTCCTTGACGACGGGGATGTTCGTCTTGACGTGGTTTCTGAACCAGTTGACGAAATTGCCGAAGGTGTTGTTGACCTTGGGGATGACGAGGGGATTGTGGAACTTCTCGTTCAGCATCATCGCCAGGCGCCCGAAGCCATAAGCCGCCTGCGGCTGCCCTTGGATGCTGAGCGCCGAGGCCCAGGCGATGTAGCCGGCCGAGGAATACTCCGAGTGCCCGTGGCGCAGCGAGAGCACCATCATGTAGAGCGAGGTGAGGAGCACCTGCACCATTTCGCTGGCCATGACGGCCGAAGACCAAGTCTCGTGGAGGAGCACGAGGCACATGGCCCAATCGCGATCTTCCATGGTGGGCGCATCCACGAGCTCCAACACGTCGCGGGAGCCGATGTGCTCGGTGAGCTCCTTGGTCAGCTCGCCGATGAGGGCCATGGCCCTTTGCGGATCGGAGGGCATCTCCAGATCGAAGAGGCGGAGCACCTCTTCCCCGAGCCGCACACCCTCCACGATCTTGGCGGCCGTCTGGGTGATGCGGATCATCAATTGATAGATGTCCGCGATGTGCTCGCGCGTCGTCGCGTGCTTGGCGGTGACGGCGAAGACCTCTTCGGCCTTGGCCAGATCGCCGGAGAGATATTCGCACTCCGTGCGCTCGCGGTGGAGCTCGAACATCAGGTTGTAGTGGCTCGCCCAGGCGTCCTCGGGCAGGAGATCGATGCCGCGCGCCAAATAGCCGACGGCGGCTTGATAGGCAGTGGCGGCCTTGGCGCGGCGGCCGGCGAGGAGGTTGAGATGGGCGAGCTCTTCCTTCTCGGCGCGCGCCGTCATCAGGCCGGCGCCCAGGTTGAGGTGGCCGACGACGTCGAAGATGCGCTCCTGCCGGGCGGCGGGCGGGATTTTGGAGAGGAGGAGGCGGCCGATGCGCAGGCTCACTTCGCCGCGGCGGCTCTCGGCGATTTGGGAATAGGCTGCTTCCTGAATGCGGTCGTGGGCGAAGCGATACCGCACCTCCTCCGGGGCGGGCGCGTCCTCACGATCTTCCTTCGTCCATTGATAGTAGTTGTAACGGTTGTCGAGCGGCAGCACGAGGCCGTCGCGCACCGTCTCCCAGAGGCCGTGGGCGGCCTCGCGCGGGGTGCTCGCGCTGATGATGGAGAGGGTCTGCAGATCGAAGGTGTTGCCCATGCTGCTCGCGAGCACGAGCAGGTTTTGGGTGGCCTCGGGGTATTTGCGGATCTTGGCCACCATGAGGTCGACCACGTTGTCGCTCACGCCGAGCGCGCGGATGGGATCGATGTCCCAAGCCCAACGCTTCTCGGCGGGGTCGAAGCGGAGGAGGCGATCGTCGTGGAGGGCGTGGAGGAGCTGGGTGATGAAGAAGGGGTTGCCGCCCGTCTTCTCGACGATCACGTCCCGCAGCGGACGCACCGCATCCTCGCCTTCGTGGAGGCTGTCGGAGACGAGCGCGCCCACGTCGTCGATGCTCAAGGGGCCGACGTTGACGCGGATGACGGCGCGTCCTGCTTCGGTGATGTCGTCGACCGTCATCATGAGCGGGTGCGCGGCCGAGACCTCGTTCTCGCGATAGGCCCCGATCAAGAGCAGGTGACGCGCCGCCGGGTTCACCGCGATTTGCGAGAGGAGGCGGAGGGCGGCGGGGTCGATCCATTGGAGATCGTCGAGGAAGATGACGACCGGGTGCTCCTCGGTGGCAAAGGCGAGGAGGAAGCTCTGCAATGCGCTCTCGATGCGCTCCCGTGCCTCGAGCGGGGGTAAGGCGATGACGGGCGGCTGCTCGCCGAGGATGAGGGCAATGTCGGGGATCAGATCGACGAGGACCTGCCCGTTGCCGTGGAGCGCGCCGCTGAGCTTGGATCGCCAGGCGAGGAGCTGGTCTTCGCTCTCGGTGAGGATTTGGCGGACGAGATCGACGAGCGCCTCGACGAAGGCCGAGAGCGGTTGTTGGGTGTTGACGTAATCGCACTTCCCCGTGAGGAAATAGCCGCGTCGGGCGGCGACGGGCTTGTGGATCTCGCGCACCAAGACGGATTTGCCCGCGCCCGAATAGCCGCCCACGAGGACCCAGGAGAGCTCGCCGGAGGCGGCGCGATCGAAGGCGCGGAGGAGCGTCTGCACCTGCGCTTCGCGCCCATAGAGCTTCTCCGAGATGCGGAACGTCGGCGAGATGTCGGAGCGGCCGAGCGGGAAAAGCTCGATGTGGCCGGCCGGCGTGAGGCGCTTTTGGCACTCGAGGAGATCGGCTTCCAGGCCCTCGGCGCTCTGATAACGATCCTCCGCGTTCTTGGCCATCAACTTGAGGACGATGTCCCAGAGCTGCTTGGGCACGGCCAGGCTTCGCCCGGCGGGCGGCATCGGGGTCTTGGCGATGTGGCAGTGAATGAGCTCGATGGGATCGGTGGTGTCGAAGGGCGGGACACCGGCGAGCATTTGATGGAAGGTGGCGCCGAGCGAATAGAAGTCGGTGCGGAAATCGATGGCTCGGTTCATCCGCCCCGTCTGCTCCGGGGCGATGTACGCGAGCGTGCCCTCGATGAGCTTCGGGTTGTGGAACTCCTGCTTTTCTTGGCGGAGGAGCGAGGCGAGGCCGAGATCGCAGAGCTTCACCACACCCGTGCTCGGGTTGTAGATGATGTTGCCCGGATTCATGTCCTTGTGGACGATGCTCTTGTTGTGCAGCTCCCCGAGGCCGCGGGTGACCTCGATGGCCACGCGGAGGAAGGTCTCGACGTCGAGCTTCGCGTCGAGCAGGTAATCGGCCATCGAGCGACCGCCGAAATCCTCCACCACGAGACAACGGGAGGAGCCGGAGGTGATGATGCCGAGGTGCCGCACGAGGCGCGGCGGCGCGGCCGATCGGGCCAGCTCGTATTCGTGCTCCAAGGCCGCGACCTCGGCGGCTGGGGGATAGGCGGCGGCGGGCATCTTGAGGATGACGGAGCCATGGGCCCGCTCGTCCCAGGCGCGATGGACGACCGAATGCCGGCCGAGATAGATCCTTTCCTGCACTCTGTAACCGGGTAACGAGACCATGAATCCTCCGGAGAGACCCTTCACCAAGCGTGCGAGGGAGCGGGCGTGATGGTGCGCAGGTTGCTGAGCTTGTAGCGCTGGACCCGCCACGCTCCGTCCTGGCGAACGAAGGTCGTGGTCTGGGTCAGGAAGAACCATTGAAAGTTGCCGTCGCGCGCGAGCGGCACGAGCTCGGTGCTGGTGTGGAAGCGGGCCGTTCCGCGGGCGGGATCGACGTCGATCTCCCCGTTGGGATAGGTGTGATAAGCCCAGCTGAAGCGGCGGACGAAGCTCATGATATGGCGGACGATCTCGTCCTTCTCCGGGCCCCACACGCCCCAGCCGGTGTCGGCGAGATCGAAGATGCCATCGGGGCTCATGAGATCATCGGCCATGTATCGAGCATCCTGAACGTCGTGGGTTCGCTCCACCGTGTCGAGCGCGCGGCCCCACGTCACCATGGCGCGATAGACCTGCTCCCGCGCTTCCAAGACGCGTATGCGCGCCTCGAGCTCGGCGATGGTGGCGGGCGTGCCCGAGACGGGATTCGGCGCGGCGACGGGGGATTGTTCGCGATGAGGATGCTTTTTCAAAGGCCCATCGATCATCGCTTGCATCACCTGCCGCACCTCTTCGGCGGCGGAGCGGTAATCGGCCGCCGACGCGCGGGCCGGATCGAGCGTGACCCGGAGCGGAGCGCCGACGCGGAAGCGCGCGCCGGCGCAGGCGATGGGGATCACGGGCGCGTCGTGCGCGGTGGCCAATTCGACGAAGGTGGTTTGAAAAGGCCGGAGGCGCTTGGGCCCACGGCCGAAGAGCGGTGGGCGGCCCTGCTCGGGATAAGCCACCAGGATGCGGCCGGCCGCGAGCGCGGCGTCGGCGAAGCGATCGAGCGGGAGATTGGGCGGGAGGAGGGCCGATGGAAGCCGCGTCGGATCGTTGCCCACGTAGGCAGACCACGTTTGCATGATGGCGGTGAGATCGGCGAGCCAGGCGGCGCGATCGCGGTTCACCACCACCACGGCGGGGCCGTGCGCGACGAGGTGCTCGAGGCCTCCCCGGAGGACGCGGGGGGAGAGCCGCGCGCGCGGCTCGGCCGGGCTCGTGCCGGCCCAGGGAGCGAGGAAGCGCCGCTCTCCGGGCCCGGTCTCATCCATGGCAATCGTCACCGCGAGAGGAGGGGCGCCGCCTTGGCCGCGGCGCGCGGGAGCTGCGGCGCCACGCGACGAGCCTTGATGTCGCGTCCGGTGAGGATCGACCACTCGTTGATGATGTCGAGGAGATCGTTGGTCGTCTCGCCGCCTTCGTAGAGGCGCCGGACCTCGAAAGCCTCGTTGTACGTGCCCTGCTCGATCTCGATGAGCAGCAGGGAGACGCGCTCGGCCAGCTTGAGCAGCGAGCGCGTGCGGGGGTGGGCGGGCACGCCCACCGCATCACCGAGGCGGCGCAAACGCTCGTCCGGGGTGGTGGCGGTGACCTTCATGTCGAGGATGACGGGCGCGTTGGCGTCGGGCCCGGTGCCGCGACCATCGATGAGCAGGTAATACCAAGACAGCTCGGCCACCGCGCTGAACTCCGCGCGGGTGAGCGTGCCGAATTGGCGGCGCTCGTTGAGCATGTCGCTCAAGGCCTGACACAGCTCCACGATGGCCACCGGATCGGTGGTGTTGGGGCCGGACGAGTTCTGATGGTTCATGTACCCGTTCCAGACCTCGTAAAGCAGGTCTTCGAAGACGGGGACGAAGAAGGCGTTGGTGCCCGCCTCGAGGCCGGCGTCGGGGCTCGTCACCTCGCCGAGATCGAGGCCGAACATGCGGTGATACGCGTTGCGGCGGATGGCGAAGGTGGCCGGGTTCCAGAGAGCGATGGTCGACCGCATCCACCGCTGGGAAGCCTCGTGGAAGAAGCCGAGCTGCTCGCTCGTCTCCGCGTCGGTGATGAGCTTCCGGCAAATGGGGATGATCTTGGTGGCCTCGATGAAATAGGCATAGATGAGGTGATGCCAGAAGCGCTTGGGCCAGAACTTCGAGCTGCCTTGGGGAGGAGGCCAGTCGCCCTCCTGCTCCGGCGGATAGAACTCGCGTGTGGCCATGCGATCGAGCACGTTCTTGGCCGCGCCCGCGTAGGCTTCGGAGGTGAGGTAGTATTGGCCGCTGTCCTGCGGGATGCCGGTGTCCATCCCGAAGATGTCCGAGGCGATGTGGGCTTCGAAGCGGACTTCGGCGCGGGTGTGGGCTTCGCCCTTGCCGTCGCTGCCGCTCTTGTCGACGACCCAGCGCCACGTCTCGGCGCCGCGCGCGGCGGAGGGCGATAAGACCTTGATGCTCGGCCGCACGCGCTGCACGCGCTGGTGATGACCGTGCTTCTCGTGGTGGGGGAAGCCTTCGCGCTGCCAGAGGCGCCACGCCTCCCACAATGCGTCGAGGTAGCCTTCGTGCTGCTTGGGGACGAATCCGAAGACGTCGAAGCGGCTGTAGCTGCCGTGGGGCGCTTGCAACGTGAGATCGTCGCCTAAGGCGCGGAACGGTACGAGGAGGCGCTCCACCTCGCCGCGATCGTTGTCGAACTCGGTGAAGCCATTTCCCTTCGCGATCGTCGGCATCGGCATGGTGATCACCTCTCCCGGGGCGCACGCAGCGACGTCACCAGGCGTACGCGGGGCCACACTGCATGTCAATGCCGACGCCGGGCCGACGCTGGCCGGATCGCCGGTGCCGCCGTCATCCAAGGCCCGAGCGTGACAGCCCCGCTCGCGGTGCCATCACAAGAGGTGCTGATCGGGCCGTGGCTCGGGCGCGGGTGTGCTGCTCGCGCCGCACCAGGCCGTGCTCTCGAGGAACGCGGCGCAGTCGGCGATGGCCTTCATCGATAGACGGGAGTCAGTCGCCGTGTAGATGCGCTCGACGAAGAAGTCTTTCCAGAGCGTCCAGCGGGCCGACAAGGTGGAGATGATGGTGGGCACCTTCATCAGCGGCGTGTCGAGGCGGAAATAGCGCTCGCCGAGGAGGTAGCGAGAGATGAAGTTCGACTCCTGTGCGGGCGCGTCGATGGGCATGGTGGTGCCCGGCGGATAGAGCTGACCCGCGAGCGGGTTGGTGGGCAAGAGGCCATAGAGCGGCAGGCCGAAACCGAAGTTGCGTAACCAATAGCTCGGGTCCGTGCCGCCGTCGCCGACCGAGAGCATGGCGATGCGATCGAGGCGCTGGCCGCGGGTGAGGTGGTTTTCCCGCACGAGCTCGGGGTAGGCCTCGAACTCGTGGAGCACCTCGGCGATGGCCTCCACCGAAGGGCTCGCGTTGAAGACCGCGGCGTCGGTGATGCCGCCGCGCACCGCGCGCAGGCCGCCCGGCGTGGCCGCGCCATAGGCCACGTCGACGACGCGATAATCGAGGTCCTCGTCGTCGGGGCGGAGGTTGGTGAAGACCTTGGGGCGCCAGCCGCGCTGACCTTCGGGGTTGCCATAAGGCTTGTGCGCGGGCGCGAGCGGGTTGCGATCTTCGAAATTGACTGGGCCGGAGCCGCCGTTCAAATAAAAGGTGCTGATTAAGACGTTCTGGTGCAGGTCGCCGAGCTTCATGTCCCCGAAATGGGACCAGAGCTGATTGAGGAAATCGCTCTTGCTCGCCCACGCGGAGATGCCGCGCAGGCTCAGCCAGGCGGTGACGGGGTTCGAGTTGGTGAAGACACCGACCTTCTCCAGCCAGAAGCGCTCGAGCTCGCGATCGAGGAGGGCCTCGCGTGGGTTCTTGTGCTTGGCGAGGAGCAGCGTGTTGACGGCGCCCGAGGAGATGCCGGCGATGAGGTGGACGCTCTGGCCCTCGAGGAAGCGGGGATCGTGCTCGGCGAGCTGCCGGAGCCAGATGGCGCTGAGGAGGCCATAGAGGCCGCCGCCGTCGATGGATACGATGCGGATCCGCTCGTTTCCGAGCAGATCGGTGAGCCGAGCGTGGACCTCACTCACGGTGCGCCTCCCGCGAAAGGCATGTGGCGAGCTGCCGCGCGAGATCGCGGACATGCGGTTCCTGGAACATGCTGAGATGATTGCCCGGGACTGCGTAGGTCTCGATGGGGCCTTCGCAGAGCGTGCCCCAGCCGAGCGAGGGATCGATTTGGCAGAGGAGGCGCTGGTCGGCGGTGACGAAGAGATCGAGGCTCACCGGCTGCGGGCGCGGTAGGTAGCGCAGGGCCGCCATGCAATTGGCGAGGACCACGCGCTGCTGTGGATTGAGCGAGCCGCCGCGGCCGGCGAGGGAAGATCGGGTGACGAGTCGCTGGAGATCTTCCAAATAACCGAGGGCCATCTCGGCAAAAGGGGCCACCGCGCCGCGCACCGCCACCGAGGGGGCCAGTGTCCCGAACATGGAGAGAGAGGCAATCTGCTCGCCTTGCTCCGAGAGCAGGCGCGCCATCTCGAAGGCGACCCAACCACCGAACGAATACCCGCCGAGGTGATAAGGCCCCTCCGGCTGGGCGATGCGGATGGCTTCGAGGTAACAAGCGGCCATGTCCTCGACGCGGGAGAGCGGCTCGTGCAGCCCGTCGAGGCCGCGCGCCTGGAGGCCGTACATGGGTTGCTCGCGGTCGACGTGGACGGCGAGGTGGTGATACGGAAAGGCCGAGCCGAGCAGGGCGTGGACGCAGAAGAAAGGGGTTTTGCGGCCCGTCGGCTTCATGGCCACGAGCGGTGAGAACGGCGGCGCGCCGTCGTGATCGGGATACGGAGAGCGCGACGGCGGCGTGCGATATGCGCCGCCCGGAGCATGGCTCCATGGGTTTCGCACCGGGCCGCCGGTGCGCGGGCCGCGCGCGCCGGCTGCCGCCCAAGGAGACGACGAGCCGTCTTCGGCAAAGCCATTCACGCTCACGCCGCCGAGGCGGCCCATGAGGTGCTGCAAAAGGCCGTTCAGGAGGCCGCCACCGCTGAAGGGATTGGCCCCGTGCAGGTTGCCGAACGGGCCCCCGTCGCCGAAGGGATTGGCGATGTTTTGAGCTCCAAACGATCCGTGTCCGGCCGAGAAGGGGTTGCGCGGACCGGGCCTGGCGCCGGAGGGCCGACGCGCATATCCATTCTGTGGTGGGCTGCTGTGCGCATGGCCGTTGGGCGGCGGGCCGCTCGGCGCGCTCCCATTGGGGGCATGGCCATTCTGGGGCTCGCGGCTCCGCGAATAGCCATTCTGAGGCTGGGGGGCCGGTGCGGGACCGTTCGGCGAGCGGCCGTAGGAAGCGCGTCCATTCGACGCCGGGGCGGAAGGCGCGGGGCTCGGGGCGGCGTGCGTGGGCTCGGGAGCCGGCTCGAACGGCGGGCGCGCCGCGCGGTGGTGGGCTTCGCGATCGGCGAGCAGGGCTTCGAGCAGGCGACGGCGATCGTCGGACAGCTTGTCGATGCGATCGGCATAGCGATCGGCGCCGGAGTCGTCGCTGCCCTCGCGATCTCGAGCCATCCTCTTCGTCCTCTCCGCCGCTTCAAGTGGGGAGTTTCCCGACCGGGAAAGCTAGCGGCTCCGCACGAAGGAGTACATCAAATACTTCTGCCTTCCGGTCTTCATGTCGTCGTAAAGGCGCGAGCTCGGGACACCGAGGAACACATCCATGATGCCGCGATCGTTCTCTTGCCGGAACGCGCGTGCATGGGTCTTGGCCGTCTCGTCGCAGGAGAGGAGCACGTTGCTCGTGACGTCGCGCGCGTGCTCGACGTGGAGGCCCGCGTCACGCAGCGCGGCGAGGTGGGCGTCGATGCGCTCCGTGGGGACGAGATCGGTGTAGAGGAAATGGCCGCCGGGCTCGAGCACGCGCGCGACCTCGCGGAAGAATGCGTGGACGTCGGGATAGCCGTGGGACGATTCGAGGTTCACGACCACGGAGAACGCGCCGTCCGCTGCGGGGAGGTGTTGTGCGTCACCGACCATGAAGCGGGTGTCGGGATCTTGGTGCGTGCGCTGACAGAAGGCGATGGCGGCGGGGGAGAGATCGATGCCGAGGTAAGGGCCGGCGTCGACGTAGCGACGAAGAACGGTGGAGAGCCCGCCGCGGCCACAGCCGACGTCGAGCACGGCGCGCCCGGGCTCAAAGGGGCAATCGCCGAAGAGCTCCAGCACCAGGCGGGTGGCATTCTTGTTGAGGCAATTCTCGGGCAGCGCGACGCGCGCGCGGCTCGGATTGTCGTTGGGCACGTAACCGTAGTTGAGGAAGAGGGCGTGCTCGGCGAAGGGAGACGCGTCGAGCTGCCCTGATACGGTGTCGTAAAAGGCGCGCAGCTCGTGCTGCTCGGCGCCGGCCTCTCCTTCGAAGTCGAAGCGATCACGGCTGATGATGGCTTCGGCCTTCGGCGCCGCGCCCTTCTTGCCGAGGAGCTCGAAGAGGCGGCGCTTCTCGGGCGAGAGCTTGGAGAGGCGGGCGGCGAGATCGTCGCGGTCACTCACGATTCGCGTCCCAGCTCGGCCAGCATGCGCTTCACTTCTTCTTCGCTCATGTTCTCGATGAGGCTCAGCGTGTCGATGGCGGTGGCGCGCTGGCCGGCGCCGGCGTCGCGCAGAGCCTCGATTTTGAGGGCGAGCGCGGCGATGGTGGGCGCCTCGAAGAGATCGTTGATGGGGACGTCGAGGCCGAAGGTGTCGCGCAGCCGGGTGCCGAGCTGAATGGCAATGAGGGAGTCGCCCCGAGCTTGAAGAAATTGTCCTCGACGCCGATGCGATCGATGCCGAGGAGCTTTTGCCAGATCTCGGCGAGATCGGCCTCGAGCTGGGTGCGCGGAGCGATGTATTCGCTGTCGAGCTCCGGCCGCTCCTGGCCCTGCGCGATGGGCTCGCGCGGATGGGCTTCGGCGGTGACGTGCGCGCGGCGGAGGCTCGCGCGGCGAGCTTCGAGATCGAAGGTGGAGACGACGACCTGCGATGTTTCGAGGGCGAGGGCCGCGTCGAAGGCCGCGCCGGCTTCCTCCGGCACGATGGCGAGCGAGGCCAGCGCGGCGCCGAGCGAGCGCGGCTCTTGAGGCGCGCCGGCGGCCTGAAAAGCGTCCCAATCGATGGAGGTGAAGCGGCGGGCATCGCCGGCGCGCGCGGCGGCGAAGACATCGAGAAAATGGTTGGCGGCGGCATAGGCGGCGAAGCCGGCGCCGGGGAGCACGGTCGAGAGCGAGGAGCAAAGCACGCAGAAATCGAGCGCTCGGGGGAGGACGCGATCGAGGACGTAGAGGCCATGGGCCTTGGCGCGAAACTGCGTCTCGACCGCTCGAGAGGTGGTGTCGTCGAGCGCGGACAGGGCCGCTTCGCCGGCCACGCCGGCCGCATGGATGACGCCGTGGAGGGCCCCGAAGCGGGCGGTGGCGCGCTCGATCACGGCCGCCATCTGCGCCTCGTCGGCGACGTCGGCGGAGAGCACGAGGACCTCGGCGCCCAGGGCTTCCATGTCGACGATGCGCTTGATCTGCCGGGAAACGCGGTCGCCGTCGTGATGGGTGCGGAGCCACGCGCTCCACTCCTCGCGGGCCACGAGGCCCGTGCGGCTCGTGAGCACCAGCTTGGCGCGGGCGGTGCGCGCGAGGTGCTCCGCGAGCGAAAGGCCGACACCCCCGAGGCCGCCGAGGATGAGATAGACACCCTGCTCCCTCAGCAAGGGAGCTTGGGGCGAGAGAGGTTGGGGGACACGCTCGAAGGCCCGAATCCAGCGGTGTGCGCCGCGATAGGCCACGAGAGGCTCGGTGTCGGAGGCGGAGAGCTCGCGGATGACGCGCTCGACGAGGCGAGATTCGATGTCTCCGCCGTCGAGCGAGACGTCGACGGCGCGGCAGTGAACGCGCGGCATCTCTCGAGAGGCGACTTGGCAGAGCGCAAGCACGGTGGCGGCCTCGGGGCGGAGGCGCTCGGTGCCGAGGACGGGGAGAGCGCCGTCGGTGATCACCGAAACGTCGGCTGCACCCACGTGACGCAGGGATTGAAGCAGATGAAGGACGCTGTAGAAACCGAGCCGCTGCGCTTCGGCGAAACCTGCGGGGCCGGCAGCGGCCGGAGCGCCGGGCGCGAGCCCCCACAGGTGGACGACGTGGAGCGAGCCGCCGCCTTCGGAGAGCACATGGGCGACGAGGTCGCGATGGTGATCGGGAGAGGCAGCATCGATTTCGATCTGGCGCGGGCCCGTATGGCGATATTCGGATCCGGGGCGGACGATGGTGACGTCGGTGTGGGCCTCGGCGATCGCGGTGGCGAGCGCGAGGCCGAAGGAGGATTCGTCTGCGAAGACGAGCCATGATCCGGCGGTGTCGCCGGCGGCGGTGAGCGGCGCGGATCGCTTCCACGACGGGGCATGGAGCCAGTCCGCGACGTTGACGCTCTTCGTCGGCTGCGCGCCGGATCCGGCCTGCATGGCGCCGAAGGCTTGGGTGTCGAGCTCGCGTGTGTAGCGCTGGCGCTCGAAGGGATAAGTGGGGAGCGGCACGCGCCGGTGGGCTCTGCCGTCGTGGAGAGCATGCCAGTCGAGGGCGACGTCGGAGATATAGAGTTTGCCCGCGGCCTCCAGGATGGATGCGGTGGCCGACATGCCGTCACGAGCATTGCCGAGCGAGGAGAACACGCGCTCGGCTGCGTCACCGCCGTGCCGCAGCGCGCTCGCGCGGAGCGCGGTGCCGGGGCCGACCTCGAGGAGGATGCGATCGGGATCGCGGAGCAGCTCGGCCACCGCGGCGCCGAAGCGGACGGGGCGGCGAAGGTGGTTTTCCCAATAAGAAGGATCGGTGGCTTCGGCCGGAGAGATCCAAGCGCCGGTGAGGTTGCCGAGATACGGAATCTGCGGCGGGGAGAGGCGCACGCGGGCCACCACGGCGCGATATTCTGCGAGGATGGGATCCATCATCGAGGAGTGGAACGCGTGGGAGGTGTGGAGGCGTTTGCCTTCGATTCCGCGGGCGCGGAGGTCACGCTCGACCTCGGCGATGGCCTCGGGAGCACCGGAGAGCACGGTGAGGCCCGGTCCGTTGAGCGCGGCGATGGAGACCGAGGGAAAGCGCACGGCCTCTTCTTCGGAGAGGGGGACGGCGAGCATCGCGCCCGGCGGGAGGCGCTCCATCAGGCGGCCGCGGGCGGCGATGAGGGTGAGCGCATCGGCGAGTGAGAAGACGCCCGCGAGGCAGGCAGCTACGTATTCACCGACGCTGTGACCCACCATGGCCTCGGGCTTCACGCCCCAGGACATCCAGAGTTGGGCCAAGGCATATTCGATGACGAAGAGCGCCGGCTGCGCGAGGGCGGTGCCCCGGAGCAGCGCTTCGGCCTCCGCGGCACGAGGCTCGCGGGGCCAGAGGATCTCGCGCAAATCGAGGCCGAGCAGCGGACGCAGCGTGGCCGCGCAGGTGTCGACGTGCTCGCGGAAGACGGCATGAGCGGTATAGAGCTCGCGCGCCATGCCCACGTGCTGTGCGCCTTGGCCGGGGAACATGAAGACCACGGGCGCGCGGCGCGGCTCGCGTGACACGGGCGCGGGCGGCGTGGCCAGGGCGACCGTGGCCTCCGCGATCGAGGAGCAGACCACGGCGGTGCGGTGCTTGAAGAGCTGCCGGCCGAGCTGGAGGGTGTAGGCGACGTCGCCGAGATCGAGGTGGGGATTCCGATCCAGGTGATCGCGGAGATTGGCAATCGCCGCCCGCAAAGCGCTCTCGGTCTTGGCGGAGACGACGAGCAGCTCGGGGCCTTGCGCGCGCGCGCCGCGGGACGGGACCGGCGGAGCCTCTTCCAGCACGACATGGGCGTTGGTGCCGCCCACGCCGAAGGAGCTGACGCCGGCGCGGCGCGGGGAGCCGGGGCTGACCCAGGGGCGCAACGTGGTGTTGACGAAGAAGGGCGAGCCGGCGAAATCGATCATCGGGTTCGGCGACTCGAAGTGCAAGCTGGGCGGGATTTGCCGGTGCGCGAGCGCCATCACCGTCTTGATCAGGCCGCCGATGCCGGCCGCGGAGTTCATGTGGCCGACGTTGGATTTGACCGAGCCGACCGCGCAATAGCCGATCTTGTCGGTGCTCTCGCGATAAGCCTCGGTGAGGGCGGCGATCTCGACGGGATCGCCGAGCTCCGTGGCGGTGCCGTGGGCCTCGACGTAGGTGATGGTCTCGGGATCGACCTCGGCCACGGCGAGCGCATGGGTGATGACCTCGGCTTGGCCTTTCACGCTCGGCGCGGTGTATCCCACCTTGGCCGAGCCATCGTTGTTGATGGCGGCCCCACGGATCACCGCATGAATGGTGTCGCCCGCGCGGAGGGCGTCGTCGAGCCGTTTGAGCACGACCACGCCGCAGCCGTCGCCGCCGACGGTGCCTTTGCCGCGCGCGTCGAAGGAGCGGCAGTGTCCATCCGGCGAGAGGATGCCGCCCTTTTGGTACAGATATCCAGTCTTCTGCGGGAAGGCGACGCCGACGCCGCCGGCGAGCGCCGTGTCGCATTGGAAGCTGACGAGCGCGTTGTAGGCGAGCTGCACCGCGACGAGCGAGGTGGAGCACGCCGTCTGCACGGTGACGCCCGGCCCGCGGAGGTTCAGCTTGTACGAGACCCGCGTGGCGAGATAGTCCTTGTCGCTGCCGATGAGCGCCTGCGCCTCGTGCGTCCACATGGAGACGATGCTGCTGATGGCATAGAGACTGACGTCGACGCCGGCATAGACGCCGATGGGATCGGGGTAGCGCTCGGGATCGTAGCCGGCGTGCTCCAGCGCTTCCCAAGCGCACTCCAGGAAGAGGCGTTGCTGAGGATCGGTGAGCTTGGCTTCGGCGGGCGTGAAGCCGAAGAAGGCGGCGTCGAAGAGGAGCGCGTCTTCGATGACGCCGCGCGCGGGCACGAAGTCGGGAGAGGCCCGCACCATGGCGGGGATGCCGGCCTCGTCGAGCTCCGCGTCGGTGAAACGGGCGATGCAATCGCGGCCTTCGGCGATGTTGCGCCAATATTCGTCGACGTTCTGCGCTTTGGGGAAGCGCCCCGCCATGCCGATGATCGCGATGTCCGCCGCGCGCGGGCCGCTGTCCTCGTTGCCTCCGTTCGTCGTCACTTGTGCGTCCTCTCGCCCCCACGGCCTCGGGGGACGACGCGTTGGCGTGCCGCCTCCCGTTGTTTTTGTGCGCGCAGGGTGGCTTTCTCCAACGTCGATCCCCGCGCGGGCTCGGCGCGGCCCAGGTGGGCGGCGAGCGCGCGGATGGTCGGGTGGCGGAAGAGATCGACGACCGTGAGATCACGGCCGGTCGCCTGCTTCAGCTTGCTCAACACCTGAATGAGCAGAATGGATTGGCCGCCCAGCGCGAAGAAGCTCGTATTGACGTCGATGGCGTCGACCGCGAGCACCTCGCGCCAGATGCCGGCGATGGTGCGCTCGAGGCTGGTTGCCGGCATCACCCGCTCGCGCTGCGCCGCGTGCGCGCCCGTGAGCCCGGCGAGCCGGACGACATCGATCTCGCCGGCTTCGGTGAGCGGCCATTCGGGGACTTCGACGACATCACACGGCTGGCGCACGCCGAAGCGATCGGCGATTTCGAGGTCGCGGAGCGCGGCTGTCGAGGTGCCTTGATCGACATAGGCCACGAGCTTGGTCGAGGGCGCGGGCGGCGCGGCGAGGAGCCTTTGCACGTTGGGGCGGCGGGCATCGAGGCCGGCGATCACGCGGTTCTCACCGCTCGTGAGGGCGGCGGCGAGCGAGGCAAGGCCGCGGCGGACACCGATCATGAGGTATCCTTGCGCCAAGGATTGCTCGCCGTGGAGATATCCGCGGCTCATGCCCACGTCGTCCCAATGGCTGAAAGCCACGTAGGTCGTGTGCTTTCGGCCGCGGCGGCGCTGCTCGTCGACGAAGGCTTCGAGCACCGCGCTCCCGGCCGCATAAGCACCGACGGCCACGCCGCCCGTCGCGGAATAGGCGGTGCCGATGCCCACGAAGAAGGCTCCGTCGCCGAGGACCTCGGCGAGGACGGCGCTGCCTTCGAGCCGGGGATGAAGCGTGTCTTTCAAAGACTCCGCGGTCTCGTCGGCAAGAAGACGGGTGGGGAACACGCCGGCGAGGTGAAAGACGCCGACGATCTTCGCTTGAAAACGTTGCTCCGCCGCGGCCACGACCTCTGCCATGCGGGCGCGATCGCCGACATCGGCCTGCTCGTAAACGACTTCACCGAGGCGCGTGAGATCGGCGAAGGCGCGGCGCCGCTCGTCCGCCGTTTGTTGGGCGGCGAGGGCGTCGTCGGTGGAGGTGGCTGTGCCGTCGAGCGGGGAGCGGCCCACGAGCACCAGGCGGGCGCCGTGCTGCACGAGCAACCATCGTGCGATTTCGATCCCGAGGCCGCCCAGGCCGCCGGTGACGAGGATGAGATCGCCGCGGGAGAAGGGGAGATCGAGCTTCGGTGAAGGACGGGAGAGCGAGAGGCGGCGGACGGCGCGCTGGCCGTCGAGATAGGCAATCTCGCGATCCTTGGTGGCAAAACGGGCCTCGCGGATCAGGAGATCGACGGCGCTCGGATCGTCGATGGGTAGATCGATGTGGCGACATTCGATCTGCGGCCATTCTTGGGAGATCGATGGCACGAGCCCGCGCAGGGCGGCGCGGGCGCTCTCGATGGCGTCTTCCGGTCCACGGGCGACGGCGTGGCTCGTGATCGCGAGCAGGCGAAGAGGCTTGTTGGTGCGTGCGGCGGCCTGGGCGAAGGCGAGGAGATCGGTCGTGCCGACGCTCGCATCCTCTCGAGGAGGGCCGAACGAGGCGAGATGAAAGACGCGATCGATCGAAATGCCTTCGGTGGCCAGGGCGGTAAAGAGATCGTCGTAGCGGGTCGGGTCGACCGACCAGCGGTTTGGGCCGAGGCGAGCAAAGCCGAGGCCGGTTTCGACGGCGAGGACACCTTCGGGGGCGAGGCGTGCGCAGAGCGTTTGCCCGAGGCTCGCTTCGGCGCCGATCACGAGCGGGACACCGAGGCTCGCGGGGAGCGTGCGATTCGGGAGGGTACGATGTTGCCAGATGGGGCGCAGGAACCAGTCGGGGACGGTGCGCTCGTTTTCCAGCGCGAGATCGATGTCCACGAGCAGGCGCGCATGGACGCCGGAGACCAGATCGCGTTGAAGCTGGGCCCTTTGGATTTTGCCGCTCGTGGTCTTGGGAAAGGCTTCTTGGGCGAGCGGGATGACGTGGCTCGGGGAGACGCCGAAGGTGGCTGTGACCTTCTCGCGCACGGCGCGGAGGAGGGCGACGTCGAGGCCTGGATGGCGCGGGACGTAGAAGATGGCGAGACCGTCGGTGCCGGTGGTCGGATCGTCGACCGCGCAGGCCGCCGCGAAGGTGGGCAAGACGCCGGGGACGGCGCTGACGGCGTCTTCGATTTCGTAGCAGTAGAAGTTGGCGCCGCCGACGATGATCATCTCTTTGCGGCGCCCGGTGATGGTCAATCGTCCTTCACGGAGGAAGCCCAGATCGCCGGTGTCGAAAAAGCCCTCTCCGGCGAACGCTTCGCGATTGGCCTCTTCGTTGTGCAGATAGCCCGGCGTCGTGGTGCCGCCGCGCACGTGCACGGCGCCGATCATCGATTCGGCGAGCGGCTCTCCGCCCGGGCCCGTGATGCGGATCTCGATTCCCGGCGCTGGGGCGCCGACCTCGACGAAGGAGACGGCCTCTTCGCCGGGATCGGCGTCGCGGAGGACGCCGCCGAGAGAGGCTTTGGCGATGCGGCGAATGCCACTCTCCGGTGTCCAGCCGCGCGCGAAGGTCACTGCCGTGCACAGCTCGGCCATGCCGAAGACGGGCTCCATGGCCGTGGGCGAGAGGCCGAAAGGCGCCATGCGGCGGAGGAGCTCGGCGGCGACGGGCTCGGTGACCTGCTCGCCGCCGTTGAGGAGCCAGCGCAGCGAGGAGAGATCCCAGCGTCGATTCGGATGCTGGGCGAGGGCGTCGTTGACGAGCTTGTAACCGAAGTTCGGTGACCAGGTGACGGTGACGCGCCGCTCGGCCATGAGATCGAGCCAGAGCAGAGGATCGCCGAGGACGAGCTCCGTCTTGACGTGGATTTGCTGGGCGCCGAGATAAGCATCCTTGAGGTGGCACATCAGGATCGGTGCCACGTGGTCCATCGGCAGCCAATTGAGGGTCACGTCGGCGGCGTCATAACCATTGACCCGCGCGGAGGCGTGTACGTGGGTGACGACGGCGAGGTGCGTTTGCTGAATGCATTTGGGGACGCCCGTGCTGCCCGACGTGAGCTGAAGGAAGAGGACGTCCTCGGGGCGGGCCTCGTAAATGTGATCGGCCGGCGGGCATCGCTCGAGCTCTTCGACGGGGAGCACGCGAAATGCCGTTTCCGGAGAGGCGCCGTGAAGGCCGGGCACGCCTGCGAGCGCGCCGGTGAGGTGCGTCGAAGCGACGATGGCAGGACGGCCGAGCAGCTCCCAGACATTGAACAGCTTGCCGGTGACGGCGGTCGGGCGATCGTAGGCTGTGCTGGTCGAGACGGTGACAGGCGCGATGCCGCCGAGGATGCAGGCCCAGAAGGCCGTGAAGTAGCGGCCCAGATCGTCAATCTGGAGGATGGCGCGATCACCTTCGCGGAGGCCCGCTTGGCGCAGGCCGGTGAGCACGGCGCGGGCGGAGCACAGGAGATCGCCATACGATAGGAAGCGCGGGGCTCCCCGATCTTGGACGATGATCACTCCATGATCGGGCTGGGCGGCCGCGGTGCGCAGGAGCGCGGCTGTCAGCGTGCGCGGCGCGTCCTCCGGGAGGACGAGAGGCCCGCCGGAGGCCAGCGCGGGCCGATGAGATGTCGTGATGTCTTGTTGCAGAGAAGGCGGTGCCGGCGCGATGGCAGAGCGGGTAGCGGCGTGGGCGCTTTTCAGGAGCGTGGAGACGTGGATGGAGGCGAGCGGCGAAAGGGCCTTGGTGGCGATGACTTTGACGCGGGCCGAGGTGGCGGAGAGGGCCTTTTCCCAACGCTGGATCGAGGCTTCGTCGATGATGGGGAGATCGAGGAGCGCTTGCTCGTCGAGGTGGCCTTCGGCATCGAACGGGAGGGTGCCCACCGGGACGATGGTCAAGGGCAATCCCGAGATGGGGAGCAACGCGGAGATCTGTTGTTCGAGCTGGCGAGGTGCGATGGGGCCGGCGGGGACGACCCAGGCGACGATCTCGTCCTCGCCGCCCGAGCATGCGCGCACGGCGGTGTGACAGGCATCGATGGCTGGGTGGCGAAGAATGGCGGTCTCGATGGTGTCGAGCTGAATGCGCAATCCATCACGCCACAGCGTGCGAGGCTCGGATCCGGTGAAGGCGAGCGTGCCCGTGGCCGTCCAGTGGCCGCGATCCGCGGTGGCGACGCTGCCCGCGTGAAGAGCGCCGGGCACGCCGACGGGAACGAGCGCGCTCGTGCGGTCGCGCACGCGGATGGCAATGCCCATCGGCTCTCCATTCGGGAGGCCGGAGAGGCCGAGTGAACAGACGCACGAGGCGACCTCGGCGGCGACCTCGGGAGGGCTGTAGAGATACACGAGCGGGGCGCGGGAGCGGCGGTGATGGGCGTCGATCCAATGGGCTGCGAGCGGAGCGCCGCTCGCGAGCACGAGGCGTGTGCCCGCAAAGGGATCGGAGGTGCCCGAAGCGAGGATGGAGCAGAGGGCCGCGGGGGTGAGGTGAGCAACGTCGATGGGCCGGTCCGGAAGGGAAGGGCCACACGGAGAGGCGGTGAAGACGATGGATGCGCCGCGGGAGAGCGGCCAGAGGATCTCGATGGGGAAGAAATCGCGGCCGGCGGGCGCCGAGGCCCAGAGCGATTCTCCGGGGGAGACATCGAATCTGGAGGTGAGAATGGCAATCCGCTCGGCCAGGGCGCGGTGGGTGATGGAGACGGCACGCCCGGAGGCATGCGAGATGTACGCGATGTCCTCGGGGCCTGCGGGGAGAGGCAATGGAGAGGGGATATCGGGTAAGGGGTCGTCGACGTAGAGCCGATCGCGATCGAGATCGGGAAAGTGGCAGGCGAGGCTTCGCTGGGTGACGACGCGCGTGACGCCGGCCTGGGCGAGAATGGATGTGAGGTGATCGGCGGAGGCGCGCGGATCGAGCAAAACGAGCGGGCAGCCGGATTGGAGGATGCCGACGAGGGCCATCACCTGCTCCGGGCCGGGCTCGATCAAGAGGCCTACGGGTGACTTCGTATCTGCGAGATGGCTTGCCAACCGTTGTGCGCGGGAGGTGAGCTCGGCGAAGGTGACGATTCCGCTCGGCGCCACGACGGCGGCCGACGACGGCAGAGCGCGGGCCTGCGCGGCGATGAGCGCGAGGACGTCGCGTGTGTGCGGAGGGAGCGGCGCGCCGGTGCGGGACGAGAGCCATGCGGTCTCGTCGCTCGTCAGATAGGGAAGCGTGGTGATGTCTCGATCGGGATCGTGGGCCGCCGCGGTGAGGAGCGTCTCGTAATGGGCGGTGAGCCGCTTCATGGTGGCGGCGTCGAAGAGATCGCGGTTGTAGGCGAGGAGCCCCGCGATGGTGTCCCGTTGGCGCCAGAAGTGGAGGCCGAGATCGAAATGGCTGCTGTCGGCGCTGACGTTGACGGGGCGCACGACGAGGCCGGGGAGATCGATGGTGTCGAGGCGCTCCTGATGGAGGCCGAACATCACTTGGAAGAGCGGATTCTTGGCGGCGTCTCGCGGGGCACGCAGCTTGTCCACGAGCATCTCGAAAGGGAGATCCTGATGGGCATACGCGCCGGTGGTGAGCTCTTTGACCCGGGCGAGAAGATCCAGGAAGGTCGGGCGGCCCGAGAGGTCGGCCGCGACCACGATGATGTTGGCGAAATGGCCGATGAGGGGCTCGATTTCGGCCCGGCGCCGGTTGGCGATGGGCGTGCCGACGACGATCCGATCTTCGCTCGCATAGCGCGAGAGGAGGACCAGGAAGGCGGCGAGCATCGTCATGTAGAGCGTCGTCCCGGCGCGCTGGCAGAGGGCGTCGACGGAGGCGCGGAGGGAAGGCGGGAGCTCGATCAGCTCGGCAGCACCGGAGAAGGTGGGGGTTGCGGCGCGCGGGCGATCGAGCGGCAGCTCCATGGGGCGGATGCCGCGGAGGCGCTCTTGCCAATAAGCAAGGTGGCCGGCGAGGAGATCGCCGGATAACCATTCTCGCTGCCAGAGGGCATAGTCGGCATATTGGACCGGCAGATCCGGCAGGGGAGAGGGCTTGTGCGCCCGGAACGCCTGATAGAGCGCGGTCAGCTCGCCGGTGAGCACCCCGATGGACCAACCGTCCCAAACGAGGTGGTGAAAAACCAAGAGGAAGATGTGCTCGTCGGGGCGAATGCGATAAAGACGAGCGCGGAAGAGCGGGCCTTCGGCGAGATCGAAGGCGCGCGTGCAGGCGTCATCGGCGAGGCGGAGGGCGTGCGGCTCGCGCTCGGGCTCGGGGAGATCGGTGCAATCGATGATGGGGAGATCGAGCGGGAGATCGGGGAGGATCTCCTGCGTCGGGCGGCCGCCGGCGGCGGGGAAGCGGGTGCGCAGGATTTCGTGCCGGCGCACGATTTCACGGAGCGCGCGGGTGAAGGCCTCGTGATCGAGCGTGCCCGTGAGGCGAACCGCGGAGGGGAGGTTGTAGACCGCGCTGCCTCCGGCCAGATGACACATGAACCAAAGGCTCTCCTGCGCATAAGAGAGCGGTAGGTCGGCCTGGCCGGGCGCGCGTGGGCGGACGGGGACCCGCCCGAAATCATGGCCTTCCCGGCGCAGCATTTCGCGGAGGAGGGCGCGCTTCCCCTCCGAGAGATCGGTGAGCCGCTGCGACAGGTCGCCCATGAATTGGGACGAAGGAACGACGAACCCCTCCGCCCTGTCAAGGCCTTTCTCGGACGCCTGAACCGAGCATCAGGCTGCTTTCGGCGGCCTGCGCGGAGGTGCCCCAGCGATTACTTCATCGTCTTCACGTGGGCGCAGGCGTGCTCGTTCTTGTCCTTGTCGCAGATTCGCTGGCAGGCGGCCTTGCCGACCTTGTCACAGACGGCTTTGGTCTTCGTTTCGTAGAGCTTGCACACGTCCGTCGCTTTGGTGGTCATGCAGGCGATGGCGCAGTCCTGCACGTTCCCGTCCGGCCCTTTGCAGAACTTGTTGGCGGCGGGCTCGTTGTCACAGCCGAGGAGGAGCAGGGTCAATGCGGTGAGGAGGCTCGTGGAGAGAAGAGACTTCATCGGGGGGCGTTCCTAATCGAATGAGGGTGAGATGGTTTCAGGGCGCGGCGGGTGGATATGCCGGCGCGATGGTGGCGTGCGGGGAGGCGAGGCCGGTTTTGAAGAAATTCACGTATTGGGCGCGGGCCTCGGGGAGAAGATGAGCTCGCCGTGCTGGGCGGTTTGGCCACCTTCGATGACGTCGAATTGCGAGATTCCACCGGTCGCGCCGCCGGCCACGTTGCCGGTGGCAGGGGCCTTTGCGCTGGGGAGGCCGGAGATGGCGCTCTTGGGATCGAGGAGCACGAGGCCGGCGGCGCGGGCCAGGGCTTCGGTGGTGGAGTTCGGGACGATGCTGTCGTTGATGACCTCTTGCAAGAGCACGTCTCGAGGCTTCCAGTCGGGGACGCCGGGCGGTGCTTCCTGGTTGGCGAAGCGGGCGAAGTTGATGGGGTCGCCGGGGTCGACGATGGCTTGGGTGACCGCGAAGAAACGGCCCATGGCGCCGTCGGGCGTGGCCGGAGGTTTGAGGGAATTGACGAGGAGGCTGAAGGTGCTCGAATCGCGGAGGAGCATCATCAGGCCATCGCCACCCACGTTCCAGGTGGCTTGGGTGATCTCGGGGGCGAGCGCGAAAATGGCCGGGCCCTGCACGGATCCGAAGGAGTGGCCGATGTAGAGGATGCGTGAGACATCGAGATCGGGGACGCCGTCGGGCGCGCCGACGGGGAGCAGATCGAGTGTCCCGAGTCTCTTGATGAAGCGCACGAGCTCGAGCTGATCGGAGGTCATCTGACGGAAGTTGTCGCGGGCACGGGCGATGTCGAAGCTGTTGCCGCTCGGGTCGACACCGAAGAAGCTGAAGGCCCAGGTGAGGGCGCTGCCGCCGCTGGAGCGCGAGCCGTGCTCCGGTGAATCGATGGCGATGACCGCGGCGTTCAGCTCGGCGAGGCGCTGGGCGGTGCCCCAATTGCCATCTTTGTCGCCGCCGAGGCCGTGCTGGTAAATCACGATGGGGCGCGGGCCGGATTGGGTCGCATCGGAGAAGGCGAGGAAGACCTCGAGCCCGACCTCCTTTTGCTGGACGGGCTTACCATCTTTGATCTCCCAGGTGCCTGTCGGGAGCGGGCGGCGGTATTCGGGTGTTTGGAAGACGGCGCGGAAGCGGACGCGTGTATCGGGTGCGTTGATGGGCGTCTCGACTTCCCAGGGAGAGCCGAGCGCGGGAGACGGTGCGGAGCGGGCGCGCTCGGCGAGCGCCAGTGTCTCGTCGATCACGGTGGCTGTGGTGAAGACGGAGGCGAGGACGAGGTCCTCGCGCGACACGCCGAACGAGGTCTCCATTGCGGCGAGGGCGTCTTTCACCTCGGCGCCATAAGCATCGTCTTCGCCCTTTTCGAGGAGACGATTCATGTCGTCTGCGCGACCGATGCTGCCGCCGTCGGCGGCCTTGAGACGGTTCGTGACGGCGAAGAGATAGCGGGTGCCGGGACGGAGCGGCACCGATGGTTGGGCCACGAGGGTGAACTCGTCGACGGGGAAATCGATGTCTTTGGCCTGCGCCCACCAGCGGGGGACGAGGCCACGGGCTTTGCCGCGCTCGGGCGATTTGGGGTCGACGTCGAGGAGGAAGAAGGGCGCGTCGGGCTTCGTGTAATCGAGCGCGTCGCGCGCGGGCTCGGTGATGGGCGGGTCGGCGAAGGGATCGTGGATGATGCCGCGGACGTCGATGGGGCCGCTGAAGCTCGCCACGACGCCGCCGGCGGTGGAGAAGCCATCCATCTCGCTCAGCTCTTGGGCGACGAGATCGTAGGCGGCGACGAGGGGATCGATCGTGGCATTGGCGTCGATCTGCACGCGCAGGCCGGTGCGCGTGGTCGCGTCGGGGATCGTGTAGCGATCCGATGGATAGGGGGTGAGATTGGTCGCCGGCGCCGGGCCGTAGAGCGCCTCGATCGAGGGCGGATCGGGCGCCGGCGGCTGCATCATCATGGTCTCGGTGTCGCTCGAGCAACCGAGGAACGCGATGGCGAGGAGCGGAAGGGCGACGAGGCGTTGCACCGAGCCAGCGTATCAGAGGCTCGCGATGCGGGTGTCCATGATGCCGTGTCGCGGGGCGCGTCATCGTCGATGACGGCCTGCGTCGTGCGGCGCGCTAATCGTGCTCGATTCCGTGATCGTCGTCGATGGAGTCATCGCCGACGACGGGCGCGTCGAGATCGAATTTCACGATGCCAATCGGGTCGACGGCAAATTGCTTGGCGACCTCGATGCGGTGGGCGGCGGGGCCGGCATATTCAGTTTGGGCGAGGGCTTCGATGACGGCGTAATCGGGCGTCATCGGGAGGAGACCGCTCATGTGCTCCAGGCACGAGATGCCGGTGCCCGAGAGCGTGCAATCGGCGGTGCCGGGAAGGCCGGTGAGCTTGGCCGTGCTCGTCGCGGTGTCCATGGGGCCGGTGAACTCGACGCGCACGTCGGTGCCGACGAGGCCGAGCGGAAGATCGTATTCGAGCGTGACGGTGTTGCCGACGACGTGCCATTCGACCTCCGCCACGCCGTACACCGCGGCGCTCGCCAGATCGGGCGTGACCGGAACTTCGTAGGTGCCGCGGAAGGCGTGCGCGACCGCGCCCGGCGGGGCGCCGCCATTGCCGCTGCTGCCTTCCGGAGCGCAGGCCGTGCCGAGCACGAGGAACAGCGCGCCCGCGATCGTGACCATTCTCGAGTGAAGGTTCCGCATGATGTCTCCCATCGCTATCACGCCGTGCGGCTCCATCGGAGATCGATCAGCCGCCGTGGGCCTTGCAGAACGATGTCGTGACGCCATGCTCGGTTTCGACCTCACATTCGAGGCCGGACGCGCAGTCGGCGCTGGTGATGCACGCGTCGCCCGTGGTCTGGGTGCCGTCCTTCTTGCCGGTGCCGCCGTGCGGTTTGCAGAAGGTGCTGCCGTGCTCGGTCTCGAGCTCGTAGCCCGCGGGACACGTGCCCGTCGAGGTGCCCTGGCTGTCGTCGGACACGCAGTAGCTCGCGGCGGTGCCGTGCTCGACCTCGGTTTCGCACTGGAAGCCGCCCGGGCAGTCGGTGTCGGCGGCGCAGCGAACATCGAGCACGACCGCTTGAGAGGAGCTGCCGGTGCCGTCGGCGTTGCAGGCCGCGAGGATGAAGGCAAGGGAACCGAAGAAGAAGAAGCGCGTGCTCATGATGTCTCCTTTGTCGCGCGCCTCGTGCGGCGTCGCGTGCAGAGACCATGAGGCCGGCTCGGCCCAGTGCCGAGTTTCGCCCCGTGACGCGGGTGACGCGATTCTCGGGTGATGGGATATATCTTCAATGAAAACGTGTATATAATCCCGTCACCCGGTGGCCGTCCCCGCGGCGCCGGGCTTCGCGATGGTGGCTTCGAATCGCTCCAAGAACAAGCCTCAGGCACGCGCGGTGGTCGGCGAGACCGCGGCGGCGCGTGAGTTCTTCGCGGGACAGTACGCGAAGATCGCAGCGGAGACGTTCGACGCGCCCGGGGCGGAGGTGCGTGACGAGGACGTGGCGTTCGTGGTGGGAGCGCTCGCGTTCCTCGGTCGTTTGGCGGATGCGGAGACGTGCTTTGCCGGGTGGAAGCGACGCGCGGGCGTCCACGATCCACGCACGGCGGCGGCGGCGCGGTTCTTCCTCGGGGTGGCGCACGCGCGGGCCGGTGACTTCGCGCGCGGACACGACCTGCTCGTGACGGGGGCGCGGTCGCGCGTGCGCGAGGCGGAGCCGTGGGCGGTCGCGCTCGCGTTTCAAGGGCTCGCCTGCCATCGCTATTTCACGGGGCGATACCGGGCCGCGGCGCGGCACGCGCTGCGGGCGTTGCGCGCGGCGCACGTGGGGCGGTTCGCGTATGCGCAGATGCTCTCGACGGATCTGCGCGGTCACGCGTTCGTGCAGGTCGGGCAATTCCAAGCGGGAATGGCGCTCCTGGAGCAGGCGAAGAGCCTGGCCGAGCGGCTCGGCTTCACGATGAACGCGCACGCGATCGCGTGCTCGATGGTCGTGTATCAAGCGAAGTTCAAGGTGGGGCCGGAGGCGATTCGCGATCTGGAAGCACGGCTTGCGGAGCGCGCGCACGACTCGTACTCGCGGCGGACGATGATGGCGCAGGCCGCCGTGCAATATGCGCTGCGCGGCCGCGGAAGCGAGGCGATGGACACGCTCGCGCAGGTCGATCGCGACGCGCTCCGGATGGATGCGCGGCGGGCCAAGGTGACGAGCCTGATCGCGCGGCTCTACGTGACGCGCTGGGGACAGGGGGCGCGCGCGTGCGCGGCGCTGCTCGATGAAGCGCGCGAGCTCGTGGACGAGAGTGACGTCGCCTTTCGCGCGGAGCTCTATGCGTTCGAGGCCTTCGTGGGGCAGGCCATCGATGCGCCGGCGCGGCGCGATCGTGCCATCGCGGAGCTCAGGCGGCTTTCGCGGCTGGCCGAGCATCACACGGCGCGGGCGGCGCTGACGCAGTTCGAGGGCGAGCGGACGCGCGCGTTCGCCGAGGACGAGCTGTCACCGCTCCTCCGCGCGGCGGATCGACGCGACGAGAGCGCGCTGTCGAGGCTGCTTTCGTTGGGCTTGCTCGGGCCGGTGCCGGAGATCCTCGGGCTCGGTCCGGCGCGGCGGGTGCTGCTCTTGTCGAACGAGAATGCGGTGCTCGTGGAGGACGGCGGTGACTTGTGGCTGCGTCCGAGCCCGCCGCGATGGGTGCCGCCGCTCCTGCGGATCTTGGCGGGCGGGGGCGCGTCGAAGGAAGCGATCGTGGCGCGGCTGTGGGGGCTGCGTCGTTATCGGCCGGAGCGGCACGATCCGCTGGTGCGGACGACGATTCATCGCTTGCGAGGGTTCCTCGATCCGCGTGGAGAATGGGTGACGGTGACCGCGCATGGATATGGATTGGCGGTGCCCATCCACGAAGCGGGGAGCGCCGATGCAGGTGAGGTGCTCGAGGCGCCGATGCCGGATGACGAGGGGCTCGATGAGACGCCGCCGCCGATCGTCGTGGAGGCGGCGCGGGACGCGGCGGCGGTGGATGGGCGTGTGCTCGAAAAGCTGATGCGCATGGGCGAGGCTTCGGTGCCGGAGATCGCGCGGGCGCTCGCGATCTCCGAGAGCACGGCGCTGCGCGCGCTGCGCCGGCTCGTGCGCGCGAAGAAGATCGCGCGGCGCGGGGCGGCGCGGGCGACGCGCTATCACGTCAGCGGATGAGGGGAATCACGCGGCGGAGCGGCGGCGCTCGTCGAGCGGGCCGTGCGGGGTCGCCGGCAAGCGGAACCAGAAGCGACTGCCGAGGCCCTTCTCGCTGGAGACTCCGACGGTACCGCCGTGGGCCTCGACCACTTCGCGCACGATCATGAGCCCGAGGCCCGTGCCGGCCGCGCCGCCGCGACCGCGCGAATAGCGCTGGAACAAGGTGGGGAGCACGTCGCTGCCGATGCCGGGGCCGCTGTCCTCCACGATGGTCTCCACGTAGCCGGCCGCCTCCGCGAAGCTGACCTTGATGTATCCGCCGCTGGGCGTGAACTTGATGGCATTGGAGAGCAGGTTCGAGAGCACCTGCATGAGCCTCCGGCGATCGGCGAGCACGGTGGGACAGAGATCGCGCCGCACGTCGAGCGTGATGTCGGCGGAGGAGAGGAGCGGGCGCAGCTCTTCGATGGTGGCGTCGACGAGCGTGGAGAGGCCGATGTCCTCTTTGACGAGGCGATACTCCGTGCCTCCGAGGCTGGCGATGTCGAGGAAGTCGTTGATCAGCGAGACGAGGGTGCGAATCGAGCCCTGCATGCTCCGCAGATCGCGAATCGCTTCGGGAGGCAAGGGGCCGCGCTTGCCACGGACGAGCAGCTCGAGGCGCATCGACATGGCGCTGAGCGGTGAGCGCAGGTCGTGAGCGATGATGGAGTAGAAGTCGAGTCGGCGCGCCTCGGCGCGGCGGCGCTCGGTGACGTTGCGCAGCGCGAGAATGGCCTTGCTGCTGTCCTGAGGGAAGACGCGGACGGTGGGTGAGTAGATCTGATCGCGAATGGTGACGTCGGGCAGCGGGCAGGAGGCGCCCGCGGCTTCGGCGCAGGCGATGAGGTCGCGCGACAGCTCGGGGGTGATCTCTTCGATGGGCCGGCCGAGGAGGGCCGTCTCGGACCGGCCGAGCACGGTCGTCGCCTCGGTGCTCGCGTAGGTGATGCGCTGCTCGCCGTCGAGCACGACGAGCGCATCGGGGACGCTGGCGAGGAGGTCTTTGACGGTGGCCTCGGCCGCTTCGGCGCGCTCGACCAAAGCGAGGGAGCGGACGAGCGCGCCCACACGGGCCGAGAGCTCCTCCGCGGCATAAGGCTTGGAGAGGTACTCGTCGGCGCCGGCCTTGAGCCCCTCGACCACCTGCGATGTCCGCTGATGGGCCGTGAGGAGCAGAATGGCCATTCGGGAGGAGCGGTCTTTGCGGGACCGAATGAAACGACAGACATCGAGGCCCGAGAGCTCGGGCATCACCCAATCGAGGACGAGGACGTCCGGTGAGGGCGAGCTGCCGAGCGCCTCGAGCAGGGTCGTGCCGTCGGCGAAGATGCGAACATCGTAGTCGTCGGCGAGCGCCCGGCGCGCTCGCTCGGCATCGAGCGCCGAGTCGTCCACGATCCAAACCCAACGCCGTTCTCTCTTCGTCACTCGAGGGTGTTAGGCGGGCCGCGTCATCATGTCAACGGAACAGCTTGATCTTTTGATGATAGCCCGGAACATAACGATGTTGGATTCGCCTGCTCGCGGTTGGACTCGTTGGTTCGATGGTGTCGGATTCGCCTGCTCGTCGCCGTCGCAGCGGTCGAGTCCTGATGTCGTCGTATTGGGTCAACCTGCTTGACTGGATGATTCGAGGGTGCCACCTGCATGAGCGCCATGGGGGAAAGCGTGGCGGAGATTCTGGTCGTCGACGACAGCAAGGTGATGCGGGAGATGATTGTCGCCTGCCTCCGCGCCGAGCCATTTTCGTTCACCCAAGCGGCGAGCGGGCTCGAGGCCGTGGAGCAGCTCGCGCTCCGGTCGTTCGATCTCCTCGTCTTGGATTTGAACATGCCCGACATCGGCGGATTCGAGGTCATCGAGTTCGTGCGGGGGCAGGACAAATTGCGAGCGTTACCCATTCTCGTGGTCACGACACGGGGCGACGAAGGATCACGGGCTCGCTCGCTCGCGGCGGGAGCATCGCAGTTTCTGACCAAACCCTTCACGCCCGACGTGATTCTCACCGAGGTCCGCGCGCTGCTCGCGAGCGGCGCCGGCGCTGATGCGCAATGAGCGAGCCTTTCGACGGGACCGAGTTCCTGGAGGGGTATCTCGTCGAGGCGGAGGAGCACCTCGCGGCTTCGTCGGCGAACCTGCTCGCCGTCGAAGGAGCGATGCGGCGCGGGGAGACGAACCCGAAGGCGGTGCGGGAGCTCTTTCGTTCGCTCCACACGCTCAAAGGCCTCTCAGCGATGGTGGGTGTAGAGCCGATCGTGGACGTGGCCCACTCCATGGAAACGGTGCTCCGCGCGGCGGATCAAGCGGCGGGCGCGCTCCCTCGGGAGGCGATCGAGCCGCTGTTGGATGGGCTTCGGGCCATTCGTGAGCGGGTGCGCGCGGTGTCGTCGAAGGCGCCGGTGCCGCCGGCGCCGAGCGTGCTGCTCGATGCGCTCGCGCAGCTCGAGCAGGTCAAGAGGCCGGCGGCGCGGCCGGAATGGCTGGGGCCGGAGCTCTCGGGGAAGCTGTCGACGGCGGAGGAAGCGCAGCTCGCGCAGGGCGTGGAAAATGGGCGGCGCGCGGTGCGCGTGGACTTCGTGCCCTCGCCGGCGCGCGCGGCCGACGGCGTGAACATCACGAGCGTGCGCGAGCGCGTCGGGAAGATCGCGGAGATCGTGAAGGTCGTGCCGATCTCCGTGGCCGCGGGCGAGGCCGCGCCGGCAGGGATCGCGTTCGCGTTGATCCTGCTGACGGAGGCGACGGACGAGCAGATTGCGGAGGCCGCCGCCGCGCCGGTGGAGTCCGTGCGGCAGCTCGCCGGGCCGGGCGTGCCCGCGACCGATGGGGCCATTTCGGAGGACGAGCTCGCGGGCTACATGCCCGATCGGATGCGCGTGGTGCGCGTCGACGTCTCGCGGCTCGACGATGCGCTGGAGAAGCTGTCGGCGCTGGTGGTCACGCGCTTTCGGTTGGAGCGGGCGGTGACGGCGCTCTCCGCGGCCGGCGTGCCCGCGCACGAGCTGAGCGAGGGCGTGACGGAGTACGGCCGGCAGCTTCGTGATCTGCGGGGCGCGATCATGCGCGCGCGGATGGTGAGCGTGGCCGAGCTGCTCGAGCGGGTCCCGCTCGTCGTACGCGGCTTGAGCCGGGTCACGGGCAAGCCGATGCGGGTCGAGATCGACGCGGGCAAGGCGGAGCTCGACAAGGCGGTGGCGGAGCGGATTTTCCCGGCGATCGTGCACTTGATCCGGAACGCGGTGGATCATGCGATCGAGCGTCCCGAAGAGCGTCGCCGGCTGGGCAAGCCCGAGGAAGGGCTCGTTCGCGTGGCGTGCTTCGAGCGATCGAGCAACCAGCTCGAGCTCTGCGTGAGCGACGATGGGCGCGGCATCGATCGCGCGGCGGTGGCGCGTCGCCTGGGGCGGCCGGTGCCCGAGAGCGACGCGGCGCTGCTCGAGGCCATCACGAGGCCGGGGTTGTCGACGCTCGATCAGGCGACCACGACGAGCGGGCGCGGCCTGGGGATGGATATCGTGAAGCGCGTCGCGGTCGATCAGCTCGGCGGGGAGCTGTCGCTGTCGACGCAGTTGGGCGTGGGGACGATGTTCACGATGCGGGTGCCGCTCACGATCACGATCGTCGACGCGTTCTCGTTCGTCTGCGGGACGCAGCCGTTCGTGGCGCCGGTGGCGGGGGTGGACGAGATCGTGGAGGCGTCGCCGGGGCACACGCTCCGCGGGCCGCGGATGCGGAGCGGCAAGACGCCGGTCGATCTGATCGAGCACCGCGGCGAGATCGTGCCGATCGTCAGCCTCTCCTCGGTGTTCTCGCTGCCTGCGGACGGCGCCTCGAAGGCGCTCGTGGTGCGTCGCCACGGCGCCCCCTTCGCGTTCGCGGTGAGCCGCATGCTCGCGCAGCAAGAGGTGGTGGTGCGCCCGCTCGAAGATCCGTTGGTGCGCGTCGTGGGCGTCTCGGGCTCGACCGATCTCGGCGACGGCCGGCCCACGCTGGTGCTCGATCTGGTCGGGCTCTCCGGGACGTTCGCGCGAAATGGCAGCGAGGCGTCGGCATGAGCGCGCTGCACGTGGTCTTCAAAGTGCAGGATGCGGAGTACGTGCTCGCGGCGGCGGACGTGCTGCAGATGGAGTCGTTCACGCACGCCACGCGGGTGCCGGGGACGGCGGCGTGGGTCACGGGGCTGATCCAGATCCGCGGGCGCGTGGTGCCGGTGGTGGATCTGCGCGCGCGCTTCGGCGTGGCGGCCACCGAGCCGACGCTGGATGCGCGCGTGGTGATCGTGCAGCGCGGCGGGCGCACGGTGGGCTTGCTCGTGGACAGCGCGCGCGAGGTGCTCGACATCCCGGACGACGCGTGGCGCGCGCCCCCTGATCTCGTGGGTCAGGAGGGCGGAGGGTTCGTGAAGAGCGTCGCCCAGATCCAGCGAGCGGGGGAGGGGCGGCTGGTCCTGCTCATCGATTTCGAGAAGGTCATCGGGGAGGAGCGGATTCATGGCGAGTAACGAGAGCGCGATCATCGACGCGGCCCTCGCGCAGGCGCTGGAGATGGAGCACGCGCTCCGGCACGCGGCGGCGGATGCGCGCGGGGCGGAGCAGTCCGCGACGCGCCTCGCGACCGATGCCGGCGAGCGCGTGATCGCAGGGCAGGAGCTGCGCGTCGCGGTCGACAATCTCGGGGCGAGCGTCGACGAGGCGGCCGCCTCCGTGCAGACGCTGTCGCGCGCGCAGAAGCGGACGAGCGATCAGGCCGGCGAGGTGCTCCCGAGCCTGGAAGGGACGGGGAGCGCGCTCGCGCAGCTGTCGTCCTCGATTGGGAGCGTGAAGGACGATGCCGAGTCGTTGGCGAGCTCCGCCGAGGCGACGGCGGCGATCATCGAAGGCATCGATCGATCGGTGAAGGGCGTGATCGCGAACGCCGAGGAGCTCGCGGCCACGAGCGAAGAGGTGCTCGCCGCCGCCAGCGCGACGAGCTCCGACATCACCGATCTGGCGGGGTGGGGCGAGACCAACGCCGCGTCCATCGAAGAGGTGGCGGCGCGGATCGAGCAGATGGCGCGCGGGGGCGGGCGGCTCTCCGTCGAGGCGAAGAACCTGGGCGATCGGATCGCCGGTGTGGCCGGGGACGTGACGGGCACCTCCGATGCGCTCGATCGCGTGGCGCGCGATGCGGCCGAGATGGCCTCCGCCGTCGAAGAGACCGCCGCGACCGCGGAGCAGATGGCGCGATCCGCGAGCGTGCTCTTCGAGAGCGTGAAGGGCTTGGAGTCGGCCGCCACCACGGCCGCGAGCAACACCACGCAGGTCGCCGCCTCGGTCGAAGAGGTCGCGGCCACGGCGGAGAAGAACGCGGCGGTGATCGAGGCCAACGCGGTCGCGACCGAGCAGCTCGCGCGCGCCGCGAAGGAGGTGGCGCAGCGCGCCGAGCAGATCAACGAGCTCGCCACCACGAGCGCGAGCGCGTCCGTGCAGGTGGAGGCCTCGACGCGGCGGATCGTGGGGATCGTGGAGGGCGCGCGGCAGACCGCCGAGCGCAGCCAGGCGCTGGCCGAAGGGGGCGCGGCGACCGTGGGCAAATCCATCGCCGGCCTGGGCAGCATTCGGCACGCGATGATCGGATCCGCCGACGTGATGAAGGAGATGGGCCGCCGCGCGGAGGAGATCGGCGACATCGTCCAGACGATCAACATGATCGCCGATCGCACCAACCTGCTCTCGCTCAACGCCAGCATCGAGGCCGCGCGGGCCGGTGAGCACGGGCGCGGTTTCGCCGTGGTGGCGGAGGAGATCCGCGCGCTCTCGGATCGCGCCGCCGCGGCCAGCGCGGACATCGCCAAGATCGTGCGTGGGCTGCAGGCGAGCGTGCGCGACGCGGTGAGCGCGTCGGCCGAGGGCGTGAAGGTGACGGAGGAGGGGACGCGGCTCGCCGGCGACGCCGAGCGCGCGATCGCGTCGATCCTCGAGGGCGTCGAGGGGCTCGGTCGATCCGTGCGCGATGTCGATCAAGCCAACAGCGACCAGGTCAAGGCCGTCGCGTCGATGGTGCAAGCGACCGCGCGCGTGGCCGAGGAAGGTCGATCCATCGCGCGCGCGGCGGCCGAGCAGACCAAGGCCATCGGCGAGCTGGCGCGCAACTCGAGCGAGATGCGCCGGATGGCGCGGCAGACCAAGGATGCGACGAGCGAGCAGGCGCGGTCGCTGCGCGAGGTGGCGCGCGCCGGCACACAGCTCACGAGCAACGCCGAGCGCGCGGCGCGGGCGACGGAGGAGCAGGCGGCCGGCGCCGCGCAGCTCGCCAAGGCGGCGCAGCAAATGCGCGGGCTCACGCACCAGACGAGCTCGGCGATGACCGAGCAGACCCGCGCCCTCGCGGGTGTGAGCACGGCCGCGCAGGAGGTCGCGTCCATGACCCAGCGGATCGCGTCGGGCCTCGCCGAACAGGCGTCCGGCGCTGCGGAGGTGGCGCGGGCCACCGACGACTCCCGCATCCAGGCCGCACAGGCCGCGCGGACCGTCGCGGAGCGGGCCCGCGCGGCCAAGGCCCTCGAGACCACCGCGCGTCGCCTCGCCGCGCTCGCCGTGACGGTGACGACCGCGACGAGCGAGCAGGCGCGCGCGACGACGACCCTCGCCAAGGAGGGCGAGACGGTGCGGCGCATCGCGCGGCAGACGGCGCGCGCGGTCGCGGAGCAGGCGGAGACCGTGAGCGCGCTCGCGGGCACCGCGGGCCGGCAGACGACAGCGACGCGCGCCATCGTCGAGGCGCTCGCGGAGCACACGGGGACCGTCGGCGATTTCGCGCGTCAGCTCACCGAAGTCCGCGGTCGCGCGCGCGATGTCTCCGGCTCGGCCGCCGAGCGGGCGCGGGAGACGTCGGCGCTGGCGACGGACGTCACTGCGTTGGCGGAGCAGATCGCGCGCGTTCGAGCTGCGAGCGTCGATCAGGTCGAAGCCGTGACCTCGCTCGGAGCAACGCTCCAAGGCATCAAGGAGAGCGGCCTGCTCACGGGCGCGCCGCTCGCGACCGGGGGATGAGCATGCGCGTCCTCATGCTGTCGGAGGCGGAGCGGCGTCGCGCAGAGGACGCCGATCGATGGGCCGCGCTCGGCGCCTCCGGCGTCCCCGAGCTCGTGGAGATGCTCGCCGACCCGAGCTGGACGGTGCGCCGCGGCGTCGTCGCATCTCTCGCGGCGCTCGGCGACGAGGCCGTGAGCGCGCTCTGCGAAGCCCTCGTCACGCATCGTGACAACGAGGCGCGCATCGCCGGCGCCGTCGACGCGCTCGTCGCTTCGACGGGCGCCGTCGACGCGGCGGTGATCGCGCTCTCGCTGCACGACGATCCCGCGATCATCGCCGACGCCGCGCACATCCTCGGCCGCCGGCACAGCGCCGCCGCCGTGGCGCGCCTCGCGGAGCTCGCGGCGCATCGGGACGACAACGTCGCGGTGGCCGCCATCGAGGCGCTCGGCCGCGTGGGCGGCCGCGCGGCGGTGGGATCGCTCGTGCAGGCGGTGACGAGCGGCAACTTCTTCCGCACCTTCCCGGCCATCGACGTGCTCGGCCGGAGCGGTGATCCGCGCGCCATCGAGCCGCTCGCGACCTTGCTCCCCGATCCTCGGTACATGCTCGAAGCAGCGCGCGCGCTCGGTCGCTCCGGGAGCCGCAGCGCCGTCGACCCGCTCGTGCGCCTGCTCGCCCAACCGAGCGCCGCCATCACGCGCGTCGCCGCCGCGGCGCTCGCCGATCTGCGCGAGCGTCACCGCGAGCGCTACGGCCTCGTGGAGCCCATCGACGATGCGCTCCGTCGGGCCGCGCCCATGCCCGCCTCGGCGCGCCGGCTCGCGCAGGCCCTCGACGCCGCGAGCCAGATCGAGCAGGCCGCCATCTGCGCGCTCCTCGGCGCGCTCGGCGGGGACGCTGCGGCCGCCGAGCTCACCGCGCTCGTCGACGGTCCGCCCAACGTCGCGGCGGCGGCGGCCGCAGCGCTCGTGCAGCTCGGTGGAAGCGCGGACGCGCGGCTCTTTGCATCGTTGCAGAAACGCAACAGCGAGAAACGCCGCCTCCTGCTGCCGCTCGTGACCGGGCGCGCGGCGGCGCCCGTCGTCATCGCGTGCCTCGACGATCCCGATCCCGAGGTCCGCGCGGCCGCGTGCGACGCGCTCGCGCGCATCGGCGCCGTCGACGCCGCGCCGCAGATCTTCGCGCTCCTCGGCGACGGCAGCGTGCGGGTCGTGCATGCCGCCATCTCCGCCGTGCAGTCGCTCGGCGGCCCGCGCACCGAAGCGCTCGCGCTCGCGGCCGCGTCGGAAGGCACGCCCTCGGTGCGTCGCGCGGCGCTCCGCATCCTCGCGTATTTCGGCTACGCCTCCGCGCGCGAAGTCTTCCTCGCCAACGTCGCCGATCCCGATCCGCGGGTGCGTGATGCGGCCATCCAGGGGCTCGCCTTCGTCGACGACCCTCGGGGTCTCGACGCTCTTCTCGACGTGTCGCGCGCGCCCGATGCGCACACGCGCGCCACCTCCGCGCGCACGCTCGGCCAGTGCGCGCCCGAGCCGCGCGTCGTCACCAGGCTCCTACAGCTCCTCGACGACGAGGACTCGTGGTGCCGCTACTACGCGTGCCAAGCGTTGGGCCGGCTCGGTTGCGAAGCCGCGGCCGAGCGTGTCTCCGAGCGGCTCGGCGATTCCGCAGGCCACGTCCGCGTCGCTGCGGTCGAGGCGCTCGCGGGCATGCGCTGCGATACCGCGCTGGCCGCGCTCCTCGGCACCGTCGAGCATCGCGACCTCGACGTGCGCCGCGCCGCGCTGCTCGGGCTCGGGCTCGCGCGCCGGCCCGAAGCGCTCCCCGCGCTCGTGTCCGCCGCGACCGTGCCCGACACGGCGACGCGCCTCGTGGCCGTCTCGTCGCTCGCCGGCCTCGCGTCCCCGGAGGCGCTCGGCGCGCTCTCGCGGGCCGCGAGCGACGAGGATCCCACCGTCTCCGCCGCCGCGCTCGGCATCCTCACCGAGTGGCCCGGCGTCGAGACCACGCGCGTCCTCGTCGATCTCCTCCGCGCCTCGGCTGCGCCCGCGCGCGTCTCCGCCGCGCTCTCCGCGCCCGTCGAAGGGCGGATCGCAGGCATCCTCGAAGCGCTCGCCGTCGCCGACGACGAGCTCGCGGTCCAGCTCGCCGCCGCGCTCGCGCGCATGCGCATGGAGCCCGCCGTGAGCGCGCTCTGCGACGCGCTCCGCCTCCCCAACGTCGCGGCCCGCCGGGCCGTCGCCACCACGCTCGCGGCGCTCGGCACGCGGTGCGCGCTCACCGCGCTCGAGGAGGCCAAGGCCGTGGATCCCGACCCCGACGTCCGGCGCATCTGCGCGCTCGTCGTCGCTCAGTGGGCCGCATGATCGCAGGCACCCTTTCGCCTCCCGTCCTCGCGATCCTGAGCGCGCTCGTCGAGGAGAAGATCGGCCTCCACTACAGCATCGCCGATCGCGATCTCCTCGGCGACAAGCTGGCCGCGCGCGCGTCGGAGGCCGGCTTCGAGTCGCTGCTCGATTACTACTACTACCTCCGTTACGACCCGGCGAGCGCACCCGAGCTCGACGCGCTCGTCGACGCGCTCGTCGTCAACGAGACCTATTTCTTCCGCGAGATCGATCCGATCCTCGTCGCGGTGCGCGACGTCGTGCGCCCGCTCTGCGAGGCCGGCGCGCGCCCGCGCATCTGGTCCGCTGCTTGTTCCACCGGCGAGGAGCCGCTCTCGCTGGCCATGATCCTCGCCGGCGAGGGCCTCCTCGATCGCGTCGAGATCGTCGCCAGCGACGTGAGCCCGCGGGTCATCGCGTGCGCGCGCGCGGGCCGCTTCGGTGTCCGCGCCCTTCGAGATCACGTCACCATTCCCACCGCCGCGCAGCGCTTCCTGCACACGGCGGGGGAGCGGATCGCCGTCAGCGACGAGATCCTCCGCGCCATCGATTTCCGGCGCATCAACCTCCTCGACACCGAGGCCGTCGCCGCGCTCGGGCGCTTCGACCTCATCCTTTGTCGCAACGTGCTCATCTACTTCCACGACGAGACCGCGCGTTGCGTCGTCGAAGGGCTGGCCGCGGCGCTCGCCGACGGCGGCGCGCTCCTCGTGGGCATCTCCGAGTCGCTCATGCGCCTCGGCACGGCCCTCGCGTCCGAAGAGCACCGTGGAGTCTTCTTCTATCGCAAGGAGCGTGCTTCATGAGCCGTCCCATCCGCGTGCTCGTGGTCGACGACTCCGCGTTCGCGCGCAAGGTGCTGCGCGAGGTCCTCTCGCGGGCGCCTGGAATCGAGGTCGTCGACATCGCGCGCGATGGCCTGGAGGCGCTGGAGAAGATCAACGAGCTCTCCCCCGACGTCGTCACGCTCGACCTCGTCATGCCGAACCTCGATGGCCTGGGCGTCCTCCGCGCGCTCCCGGCCGCAGGCGCGCCGCGCGTGGTCGTGGTGAGCTTCTCGGACGCGCACAGCGAGCTCTCGATCGAAGCGCTCCAGCGCGGCGCGGTCGATCTCGTCCACAAGCCCACCGCGCTCGCCACCGATCGCCTTTATGGCCTCGCCGACGAGCTCGTGCGCAAGGTCACCGCCGCCGCCACCGCGCGTCCTCACCCCACGCCGAGCGATCCTCCCGCCCCGGCGCGACCTCTCCCGCCGAAGATCTCCGGTCGCGCCCAGGTCGTGGTCATCGGCACCTCCACCGGCGGCCCGCAGGCGCTCACCCGTTTGCTCACGTCCGTGCCCGCCGATTTCCCGGTGCCCATCGTGATCGCGCTCCACATCCCGGCCGGTTACACCAAGTCGCTCGCCGCGCGCATCGACGCGCACAGCACGCTCACCGTCATCGAGGCGGCGGACAACCTCGACCTCGCGCCGGGGCTCGCGCTCATCACGCCCGGTGGCCGGCACCTCGCCTTGGAACGCCGCGGCAACACCGCCTACACGCGCTTCGCGGAGGCCGCCGCCGGCAGCTTTCATTGCCCTTCGGTCAACCTGCTCTTCGAGAGCGCCGCGCGCGTGTTCGGCCCCACCGCCGTCGGCGTAGTCCTCACCGGCATGGGCGACGACGGCCTCGTGGGCGCGGCCGCCATCCACGCCGCAGGTGGACGAGTCCTCGTCGAGAGCGAGTCTTCGTGCGTCGTTTACGGCATGCCGCGCAGCGTGATCGAGGCGGGCCTCGCCGATGCCGAGGCGCCGCTCGACGCGCTCGGGGAGGTGCTCCTCGCGCACCTCTGACGCGCGTCTGCCAACCACTCTCGGAGCACCGGAATCGCCGTGCCCGCGCGCGCGGTCAATGGGATGACCAGCAGGGCTTTCCGTACCCGACCGATCCGATTCCGCACTCAATGACCAACGTGCCAGTTGGGCAATTCGATTTGGAGCGAAGCCGCCGAGGAGAGTGAGATAGCCTATTCGTACGGGGAGGTGGACCATGGAGCAGACCGAGCAGCGGAGACTCCGCGCGCTCTATCGCTATGACATTCTCGATACACCGTCCGACGGCGCTTTCGATCGCATCACCGCCATTGCGGCGCGCACCTTCGGTGTGCCCATGGCGATCGTGAGCCTCGTCGATCACGACCGCATCTGGTTCAAATCCCATCGCGGCGTCGACGTCGATCAAATACCCCGCGAGCCCGGGCTTTGTGCCTCCGCCATCCTCTCCAACGACGTCTATGTGGTCACGGACGCGGCCATCGATCCGCGCACCCTCACCAACTCGCTCGTCGCCGGGTCGTTCGGCCTCCGCTTCTATGCGGCGGCACCCTTGTTGACCCACGACGGCCATCGCCTCGGCACGCTCTGCGTCCTCGATCGATCCCCACGGGAAGTGAGCGAAGGCGAAGCGGCGCTCCTCGTCGATCTCGCGGCCATCGTCATGGACGAGATGGAGCTCCGGCTCTCGGCGCGCCGCCTCGCCGACGTGGAGAGTCGGCTCCGCCTCGCGCAGCAGCTCGAGACGGTGGGCCAGCTCGCGAGCGGCGTGGCGCACGAGTTCAACAACCTCCTCACCGCCATCCAGACGAGCGCCGAGGTCGCGAGCATGGCCGCCCGCATCGGCGGCGACGTGCGCCTCCCCGTCGACAACATCGTGCACGCCTGCGAGCGCGGCGCGCGCCTCACGCGCCAGATGCTCAAGCTCTCGCGCACCCCGCAGTCGGAGAACGCGCTCGTCGATCTCAACCAAGTCGTCGCCCAGATCGAGCCCATGTTGCGCAACGTGATCGGCACCGAGCGCAGCCTCGATCTCCGCTGCCAGATGGGTTTGCCGCTCGCGCTCGGCGACGCCGCCACGCTGGAGCAGGTGCTCTTGAACCTCGTGCTCAACGCCCGCGACGCCACGCGCCCGGGCGGCGTCATCCGCATCGAGACCAACACGGTTCAAATCGGCGTGAAGGACGCTCGGCCGGACGTGCCCTCCGGATCCTATGCCTGCATCCACATCTCCGACGACGGCGTCGGCATGAGCGCCGAGACGCTGCGTCGCGCCTTCGAGCCCTTCTTCACCACCAAAGAGGTCGGCAAAGGCACCGGCCTCGGCCTCTCGGTTTCGTACGGCATCGCTCGCCAACACGGCGGCTTCCTCGACGCCACGAGCGAGATGGGCCGCGGCACCACCTTCACCTTCGGGCTCCCCATCGCGGTGGCCGCGACGCGCCAGCGCCTCGTGGTCCCGCCGCGCGGCGCCAGCACGCGTGCGCGCGTCCTCCTCGTCGACGACGATCCCGACGTGCGCAGCGCCATATCGCTCCTCCTGCGCAGCGACGGTTACGACGTCCACGAGAGCGCCACCGCCGTCGATGCGCTCGGCATGTGGGAGCGGGAAAATGGCCGCTTCGATCTCATCCTCACCGACGTCGTCATGCCTGGCAAAATCAACGGCCTGGAGTTGGCCGCCGAGGTTCGCCGCCGCGCTCCGCGCACGCCGGTCTTGGTCATGAGCGGCTTCACCGCGCAAACCAACGACGAGTTCCCCACCTTGTGGAAGCCCATCGCGCCCTCGTCGCTCCGCGAGCTCATCGACGGTGCCCTCCAATCCAACACGACGACCATCATGCGGTGAGCGCCCGCGTGACTCGGTCACTTCTTCGCTACGGAGCCTTCCGCGCGCGAAACACCGACCCTCCGTCTCGCTCCGTGAAGTACACGCACGCATCGTCCACCACGAGCGCGCTCGGCGAAACCCCGCCTCCGTCACTCACCACCTGCGGCGCGCCCCCGGCGATCGGCACCCGTGCGACGAGCCCGTTCCCACCGTCGCCGGCGCTCACCGTCGTGTAGAGGAATGCTCCGTCGGTCACGAGCGCTTCGAGGAAGACACCGAGCGACGACAGATCCGCCAAGAGCTCCGGCTCGGCGACGCCGCTCGCCACGCGGTAAATCCGCTGCGTCTTGGGCACCGTGTAATAGATGTCCCCGCCGTGGGCGAGCACCGCCCGCGCGTTCCCGAGGCCCGCGCCGAGCACGTCGAGCTTGCCATCGGAGAAGCGATGGCGCCGGAGCCCATCCAAGAAGCTCGAGAAATAAGCGCCCTCTTCATTCACGGCGACCCGATGAATCCCGGACATCCCGCTCTCGAGGACCTCCTTCGCGCCCGTGCCCCGATCGATGGCCACGAGATCTTCGGCGAGGTACGCCGCGAGGTGGATGCGATCCGGCCCGACGTGGAAGCCCGCCGGCCCGAACACGGTCGCGAGCGTCTCCGGCGCGCCGCCCGACGTGGGCACGAATCGCAGCGCGTGCTCCGTGGCGTAGAAGATCGTCTTTTGATCCACGACGAGGAAATCGGTGTATCCCTCGTTCGCGGAGAGCACCTCCTTCGCACCGCCGGCTTTGGGCACGCGCAGGATCGAGCCCGTCTCGTGGAGCTCCGCGACGAACAGCGACGTCGCGTCTCCACCGAGCGAATACGGATCCGAGAGCCCCATGGCCAAGAGCACGGGCCCCGTGTCGTTCAAGCACGGTGGCGGCGGCGCGGCGCACGCGCCACCCGTGCACGGTAGATCGCAACAATCCCCATCCACCATGCAGGCCTCGCCGGCCGCTCGACAAGCGACCTCGTTGCTCCCCGATCCAGGCCCCGTGAGATCGGATCGCGCCCCGCACGCCGCGATCAGCGCGACAACCGCCGTCGCCCACAACGGCACACGACCGACATCCTTCGTCTCTCGTTCACCGGACATGCCGCACAGCATACCGGGTCTCGACGGCATCGACACCGGCCCACAAACGAAATAGAAGGATCGCTCCCTTTCTCCAACCGGAGGTTCGCTGTGATGAAGGCATTGGCCCTTTCTCTCGTCGCCACGCTCGCGCTCACCGTCGCCGCTTGCAACGGCTCGTCCACCGATGAGCACCCTGCCGCCGTTGGCTCCGAAGCCAAGTGGACATCCGGCTGTACCATCGCCGTCAAGTGCGCACTCGGCTACCACGCCGTGGACAGCGACAACGACGGCTGCAACGACACCTGCGAGCCCGATTGCACCACAGCCATCAAGTGCGCTCCGGGCTACCACGCGGTGGATACGGACAACGATGGATGTTTCGACACCTGCGAGCCCGACTGCACGACGGCCATCAAGTGCGCTCCGGGCTACCACGCGGTGGACAGTGACAACGACGGTTGTTTCGACACCTGCGAGCCCGACTGCACGACGGCCATCAAGTGCGCTCCGGGCTACCACGCGGTGGACAGTGACAACGACGGTTGTTTCGACACCTGCGAGCCCGACTGCACCACGGCCATCAAGTGTGCGCTCGGCTATCATTCCGTCGACACCGACAACGACGGCTGCAACGACACCTGCGAGCCGGATTGACGCCGTCTCGCCCATGACCCTTTGAAGGACGGCGGCCGGGGTGCTCGCGCCTCGCGCCGCCGTGCGATCGGTGTCCCGAAGCCGAGATGCGCCGGCTCCGGCAGGCCTCGTCGCGTTACTCTCGTCGATCGCGTATCATCGCCTCATGAGCGAGCGATCCTTCTTGATGAGCGCTGCCGCAGCGGCGTGTCTCGTGGCTTGTGGATCGAGCGGGGGCACCTCCGGGCCAGGTGGCGCTGCTTCGACGAGCGGGACGGGCGCGAGCCCGATGACGACCGCGAGCGGTGGCAACACGAGCGGCAGCGGCGGACAGAGCGGGGTGGGGCACGCCATGACCTTCACCAACGCTTGCAGCGAAACCATCTGGGTCGGCGCGCTCAACGCCGCCGACTACGAGCTCCCCGAAAATGGCGGGTGGAAGCTCGATCCTGGGCAATCGCACACCATCGTCCTGCCCGAGAAATGGGGTGGCCGCTTCTGGGGGCGGAGCGGCTGCACCTTCGACGAGAATGGTAAAGGCAAGTGCGACTCCGGTGATTGCGGCGGCAAAGCATTATGCAACGGCAGCGGCGGGAAGCCGCCGGCCACCTTGGTCGAGTTCACCTTTGCCGGCTTCGGCGGGAAAGATTTCTACGACGTCAGCCTCGTCGATGGATACAACCTCCCCATGGGCGTCGCGCCCAAGCCGGGCACGTTCACCGCATCCGATCCCAACGACGCCTACGATTGCGGATCGCCGGCCTGCACCAGCGACGTCAACCTCACCTGTCCTCCCGAGCTCCAGCTCGAGAATGCCGCAAACGAGGTGGTCGGTTGCCGCAGCCCGCATCAGGCCTGCAATGAGAATCCCCAAGATCCCGCGCTGAAATGCGCCGATTTTGACGATCTCTATCAATGCATCGGGGGCGGGCCCAACGGCGTCGACGGTTCCTGTTATTCCCCCGGCGCCACCGCCACCTGCTGCGGTTGCCCGAGCTGGTCGCCGCCCGGCGCCTGCAAGAGCACCAACCCCAAGTGGGCTTTGCCGTCGCTCCCCGAGAAATACGCCAAGGTCTTCAAGGACGCTTGTCCCACGGGCTACAGCTTCCCCTACGACGATCAGACCAGCACCTACACCTGCAAGGGTGATGATTACGTCATCACCTTCTGCCCCTGACCGTCGCCGCCCGCCACCCACCGGCCGCAAGATTCTTCCAGACCGCGCCCGCCGGGGCGTCTCGCCCGCCCGGGCCGTCGCCGATCCCAGCCGATTTGCCGCCGATCTCGGCCCATTTTCGCGCCGGCGCAACCGCCGTCCATACGGCGGCCGCGTTCGCGCGCACCTTCTCCCGCGTCGGCGCGGCCCTTCCGGGCGCGTTCCGCGACGAGGAGTCTTCATCATGAACAGCCGCTCTCTTTCGTTGGCCATCGTCTCTCTTCTCATCGGTGCTTCGGCTCTCTCCGCCGGTTGCGGCAGCAGCGCCGAATCCACCACGGGCACCGGCGGACAGGGCACCTCGAGCACCACGGGCACCGGCGGACAGGGCACCACGAGCTCCACCGGCACCGGCGGCAAGGGCACCGGCGGCGGCGTGCACGCCCCCGAGATCGTGGCCGCCTTCGATCCAGCCAAGGGCCAATTCGTCGAGGGCCTCGACATCAAGAATGGGATTGCCTACGTCGGCGCTCTGGTCACCGGCGAGGTGCTCGCGGTCGATCTCCAAAAGCACGACATCAAGCCCTTCGGCGCCACGCCCGCCTTCGCGCAGAACCAAGGTGCTTTGGTGGGGCTCACCGTCGGGCCGGACGGCGCCGTCTACGCCGCCCTCAACATCACCGATCCCAACGGCCCCAAGACGGGCGTCTACAAGATCCCTGCGGCCGGCGGCACCGCTCAGCTCTTCGCCTCGGATCCGGCGATGTTCTTCACCAACGATCTTCGCTTCGACGACGCCGGCGACCTCCTCGTCACCGATTCGATGTCGGGCACCATCTTCAAGGTCGAAAAGGACGGCACCGTCTCCAAGTGGCTCTCCCACATGCTCCTCACGCCCGATCCGACCGTGTGCAACGTGGAAACGACCTATCACCTCGGCGTCAATGGCATCGTCAAACACGGTGACGCTTACTACGCGACCAACACCGATCGCGCCTCCATCGTGAAGATCCCGGTGAACCCCGACGGCTCCGCCGGCACGCCCGAAGTCTTCGTGCCCACCGACTGCGCGCGGCTCTCGGGCGCGGACGGGATCGCGGTGGACGCGGCCAAGGGTGATTTGATCGTCGCCGTCAATTATCAAGATACGGTGGTGCGGATTGGCCAGGACAAGACCATCACCACCATCGTCGCCGGCGATCCCCTGCAATCACCGGCCTCGCTCTACGTCGATGACAAGGCCCATTCGGTCTACGTCACCTGCGCGGCCTTTGCCGCGCTCGCCGTCGATCCGTCGAAGGCCAAGCCGTCGCTCGTCGCCCTCCCGCTCGATTGACCTTCCCGAACAGGCTTACGCTTCCGGTCGGACGTCAGCCGTTTCAGTCGCCTGGGGAAGAGGGCGACGCACCTGCGAGAACGTCCGCGCCGGCGTCGTCGTCCGGAGCCACGCGCCCGGCGTGATCCCGAACTCGACCCGAAACGCGCGGGTGTAGTGGCTCTGATCGGCGAACCCGAGCTCGTAGGCAATCGCCGAGAGTGGCAATCCTTCGCGCAGGAGGAAGAGCGATCGCGTCAAGCGGAGCCGCAATTGATAGGTGTGCGGCGGCACGCCCACCGCCGCGCGAAAGGCGCGGACGAGATGGTATTTGCTGAGCCCCGCCACGGTGGCGAGCTGCTCGAGAGGGACCGCTTCACGATAGTGGGCATGGAGGTATTCGCGCGCCAGCCCCACGCCGCGCGGCTCGGCCACCGGCGTTGGGCGCGCGCCGTGATCGAAGAGCCGCCGCAGGCTCGTCACCAAAAAGCTCTCCCACTCCAGAGGCCCCGTGTCCGACCAGAGGCTGCGATGAAAGGCCTCGATGCCGAGCGCGGCCACCGGATCTTCGATCACGCGCGGCGCCTCGGGCACCGCGGGCCGGCCGCGCGTGGCGTCCTCGAGATAGCGAGCAAACGGGCCTTCGCCGATGGCCGCGCCGAGAATGGCCGGCGCGTGGCCGGGCACGGCGGTGACGGCAAACCGTGCTCGCGCGGGCATGATCCAGATCCGCGGCGACTCCCGCGCATCGCTCACGAGGAGCCCTTTTTCCGTCTCCGTGCGCACCATGCCGCGCAGCAGGACGCCCACCAGAATCCCCTCGCGACCCGGGCCTTCGGTGGCGAACGTCGCGGCCTCGGCGCGGAAGAGCTGCACGGTGGCCCCGCTCGCCGGTGCTTTGAATTCACACGCATCCGCGGACCGAAGAGGCTCCATGCGCCTCCGCGAGACTACCACCGGTCACCGCGCGGCGACCATCGACACCGCTACCTGCCCAGGGCGCGCGCCATCGCGCTGCGAATCTCGGGCAGCGGGCTCGCCGTCGCGGCGTACGCGCGCCACGCGACCACCGCATCGGGCCGCACCAACAGCGCGCCGCTCGCCGTGATCCCCGCGCTCCGGGGAAAGCGCCCGCGCGGATCCGCGAAATCCACCCCCGCACGCACGACATCGATGCCGGTGCCGAGCTCGCCTGCCGCCGTGCGGGCTGCGTCGCACCAGGCCTCCGCGTCCTGCCCCGCGATCAGCGTGAAGCGTGTCCCCACCAGATCGATCGACGATACCCGCTCTCCACCGCGCCTGATCCAAGCGTGCGGAAGGCGCGTGCCCGGCCGGCCATCGAGCGCGAAGCGCCGCGCTTCCGGCTCCGCGCTGACGGCGCTCGATGCATATTGATAGCCTACGCCGACGAGCTTCACCAAGCGTCCCGGTCGCGGTGAGGCGCGGCCCGTCACGCGGGCCCAGATCGCCGCGCGGCTCAATCCGAGGATCTTCGACAGCGCGGCCCGCGCCATCAGCCCTTGCTCATCGGCGTTGTCCGCCGAGTCTTCGGACGCGATCACCCCGACGGGCCGGCGCTCCGCTTCATAGGTGTCGAGCAGCTCGGGCTCGGCCTCGCCGCGGAGCACGTGCGCGAGCTTCCACGTGAGATCGTGGGCGTCGGCGATGCCGGTGTTCGCCCCCATGCCACCCCAAGGAGGCATGAGATGCGCCGCATCCCCCGCGAGGAAGACACGCCCCTTCCGATACACGTCCGCCACGCGCGCGGCCGACTCCCACGGCAATACGCTGGTGATGCGAATGGGCACATCCCCCGCGCCCAGCGCCGCCTTCACCAGCGCTGCGCAGCGCTCGGGCGGATAGTCCTTGGGCGACTCGCGCGCCGGATCGTAAACGATGTGAAAGACCCAGCGAGAGCGGTTGTCGATGGCGGCAAAGAGACCACGAACCTCTTTGCGATGGATGATGGCCAGGCTGAACTCCCGATCTCGCACGAACTCGGCGAGGTCGGCCTCGAACAACACGTTGAGCAAATGCCCGAGTGATCCGCGCCCGCTCGTAGTGATGCCGAGCGCCTCGCGCACCGGGCTCCGCGCGCCGTCGGCAGCGATGAGGTATTGCGCCTTCACCTTGCGCACGGCCTCGGTCCGGCGATCGCGCAGCGTCGCCTCCACCCCTTCGTCGTCCTGGTGAAACGAGATCATCTCCGTCGAGAAATCGAGCCTCGCCCCGCGCGCCCGCGCGGCGCCGGCGAGCACGGGCTCGAGCAGATCCTGCGTGATGCGGCAACCATGCGCCGGGCTCGCCGCGTTGAACGAGATGTTGCGGCCGAAGAGCCGCCGGAGCACGCGCCGCACCGCCTTGCCGACGGGCGCATCGATGGCCTCGCCGAGCGACGCCCCGAAGAGGAAGCCCAGATGAATCGGCGTGGCCGCGCCCGCCGCCACGATCGCCTCTTCCAGCCCGAGCCCGCGATAAAGCTCCATCGTGCGCGCGTTCACCCCACGTGCCCGCGGGTGAATCGACGTCCCCACGTGACGCTCGACGAGCGCCGTCTCCACCCCATGTCGTCGCAGGAAGAGCGCGGCCGAGAGCCCGACCACGCCTCCACCGACGATCAACACCGGCACGCGCTGCGCGCCCTCCACCGCCTCGTGATCCATGGCTCTTCCTCGATTGCTCGGAATCTGGGGCGCCGCCGATTCACGGCCAGGGACGCACTTTTCCCGTGAGCGCGCCGCGCCGATGACCTACCCTTGGACTCGACGGTCCAAAGAATTGGACTCAGGAGTCCAACTTGTCAACCCGGAAGCGAACGAGCGCAAAGCACCCCGTCGAGACTGCCCCGGTTACGAGCGCCACGGGCTCGCCGGCGAAGCGTGCCGCCATCGTCGAAGCTGCCAAGCGCGTCTTCCTGCGCGAGGGGTTCTCGCGCGCGAGCGTGGACGCCATCGCGGCCGAGGCCGAGGTCTCGAAGCAGACCATCTACAACCACTTCGGTGACAAGGAACGCCTGTTTTTCGCGGTGATCGAGGGCGCGCAGAGCGGCCCCTCCGCCGAGCAGGAGAAGGCCCTCGACGAGCTCTTTTCCGGCGACGCCGAGCCCGCCGTCGCGCTCCAGAAGCTCGGGCGTCGCCTCCTCGGGTGGATGTTCCGCGAGGAGCTCTCGGCGTTGCGCCGGCTCATCATCGCCGAGATCGTGCACTACCCTCAGCTTCGTTTGGCGTGGGCCCAAGGTGGACCGCTCCGTCTCATGATTCGGCTCGTCGGCTACCTCGCCCGCGAGACGGAGCGCGGCCGCCTCGACGTGCAGAAACCCGAGCGCGCCGCCCGCCAGCTCGTCGCGCTCCTCTCCAGCGAAGCGCACGACGTCTCGCTCTACGGCACACTCCCGCTCTCCGCCTCGCAGATCGACACCATCGTCGACGAGAACCTGGAGATGTTCCTGCGTGCTTATGCGCCGCGCCGCCCGGCGAAGGCCCGAGATCCGAAGCGCTGAGCGCGCCTCTTCAATCAGGGAACCCTTCGAGCGTCTCCCCGTCCTCGCGGGCCTTCATGACCGCATCGGCCACGAGCTGATCGAGAGAGAACGCGACCCACTGCTCCGACCAGCCGAATTCGTGGCTCGTGATGCCGACGCGGGCCGAGAGGCCTTCGCCCAGGTGCGCGACGTACAAATCACCGCCGCCCGTCTTGCCGATGCACACCACGTCGCTCCGGCGCGGCTCGTCCGGGCCCGGCACGAGGGTCGCGAGATCGCGATCATCCATCCAGAGATCGCCGATGCCGATGAAGCGATGTTGATGCGCCGCCTTCGCGAGGAGCAGGGCGCGCAGATCGTCGGCGAGCGGCGGCGCGAGCCATCGCTCCGCCACCTCGAACGGCCGCGGCCAGCGCGGTTTCGCGCGAATCATGGCGAGCAGCGCGGCGAGATGAGGTCCCGTGTCGTCCATGGCGCTCACGGATAGGGGATGGGCTCGTCGTTGTCGTCGTAGACGTTGCCCGTCACGGTGGGATTCGGATCGTCGAGCGTCCAAGGCCCATAGGCGGAGTCGCGGCCGAAGCGGTTGTCGATGATCTTCGTGTCCTTCGGCACCGTCTCCCCGGTCCCGCGGATGTTCAGCGAATAGCCGCCGCCCGAGAGCCAGTTGCACTCGATGGTCAGATCCTCGGTGCTCACCCCGCCCGAGTCGCCCGTCTGCACGCACGCGTTGCTCGCGCCGCTGATGTCGTTGTGGCGCAGCGTGACCCCTTTGCCGCCCGTCGACTGCACACCATCGTTGTGCTGGTCGGGGCCGTTGCGCAGATCGTGAATCCAGCAATCTTCGATGAGCACGTTGCTGTCGGCCTTGAAGCCGTCGGCGCCGCCGTGGATGTTGAGCCGCCGCGCCGTGTAGTTGGCGAAGGCGATGGCGGAGGTCACGTCGTCGCTCGTCCCCTCGATCTCGCTGTCCTCCACGACGAGCCCGGTGTTGTCGTTGTCGAAATAGCGAATCGGATAATAATCGCCGCTGACGACTCGGACCTTGCGGATGGTCACGTCGTTGGCGAGCACGGTGATGGTGCCTTGGATGTCGAGGCCCTCGATCACCGCGCCGTCCTCCATCACCGTGATGGAGTCGCTGGGCGTGAGCTTCGTGCCCGCGGGCACGCCGGTGTTGCTCGGCCCCGGGCGCGGCCCGCTGCACGGCGATCCGCCGCCCGCACCCCCGCCGCTCGCGGACGACGACGACGTCGCGCTGCTCGTGCTCGTCGCCGCGCCGCCCGTCCCCGAGGTCATGGAGCCTCCCGTCCCCGCCGTCGTCGCCGTGCTGCTCCCGCACGCGGCGACGAGCCCGAGGATGGCCAGAGAACCGAGGATGGTGGCCGCTCTCATCACCCCAGCAGAGCGCGGTGCGCGCGCGGCTGTCAACGCTGCTCGCTCGCGAGGATGCTTATCCGCTCATCGGACCTGAAAGGCCCGCTGTGAGGCAAGAGAAGGAACACAAAGGCTCTCGCGACACACACCAACGCGCTTTGCTGCGGTGTCGTCGCGCCTCTTCCGCCTTTGCGTTCCTTCTCTTCCGTCCCTTCGAACGAAGCGTCTCTTCGGCGTTCTCAGGCCTTCGGGAACGGCTCCTGCTCCGCGTCCTCGGGGTTCGAGGCATCGGCGTCGTAGGCGAACTCGGTCTCGCCCGTCGACTCCACGAACGGCCCGCCGCTCTCTTCCTCGACGACCTCGTCGAGATCGTCCTCGCCCTGATCCTCACCCGTCGTCGCGGCCTCGACGACCTCGGACCCGAGCTGGTTCGCCAGGCCGTCGCCCGAGCGCGAGCGCTTGAAGAACGCGCGATCGTCGTCGTCGCTGTCGGACGCACCGCTCTTCGCGCGGAGCTCCGCCTCGTACTGCGGATCGAGGTGCCCCGTCGCGTCGCGCCGGCGCACCGGCTTCTTCGCCGCCTCGGGGGCCGCCTTCTTCGCCGCCGGCTTCTTGGCTGCGGGCTTCTTGGCGGCGGTCTTCTTGGCCGCCGGCTTCTTGGCGGTCTTGGCCGCGGGCGTCTTCGCAGCGCTCTTCTTCGCTGCCTTGGCTGCGGGCTTCGCGGGCTTCGCGGCGGTCTTCTTCGCGGCCTTGGCCGCGGGCTTCGCGGCGGTCTTCTTCGCGGTCTTGGCTGCGGGCTTCGCGGCTTTCGCGACGGTCTTCTTCGCTGCCTTGGCTGCGGGCTTCGCGGCCTTCGCGGCGGGCTTCTTGGCCGCGGGCGGCGCGGCGGCCTTGTTCGTCTTGCTCTTCTTCGGGCTCGTCTTCTTGGTCGCTGCCATGGCCCCATCCTAGGACAACTGCGCGCGCCTGCGCTCGTCGAGATCGCGATCCGGCGATGCCTCGCCGTCGATTGCATCGCGCCGCGGGACGCGCTCGAACGCGTCCGCCCGTTCTCGCGAAGCCTTTGCGTGGCCTCGCGTCCGATCGCTCGGCGCCGCGTCGAGGGGCTGACATCGGCGAAGACGCCCCTGCGCGACCGTCAACTCATTGGTTGCGTGTCGCCGAGGAGGCGCGTAGCGTAACAAGCAACCAGGAGGTTGCTCATGGCATCAGATTCACGTGAAACGAAGGGCGAAGAAGAGTCCGTGTCCGATCGCATCCAGAAGCAGGTTCTGCTGCGCGCGCCGCGCTCCCGCGTGTGGCGGGCGCTCTCGCGCGCCGAAGAGTTCGGCACCTGGTTCGGGGCCCGGCTCACCGGCGAGATGGTCCCGGGCGCCACGATTCGGGGTGCCATCACCTACCCGGGGTACGAGCACCTGACGCTGGAGATCCTCGTCGAGCAGGTCGAGCCCGAGCGGCTGCTCTCTTTTCTGTGGCATCCACATGCGGTAGATCCCGCCGTCGACTACTCGCCGGAGCCGCGCACGCGCGTGACCTTCGAGCTCGCGGATGCCGCCGAGGGGATTTTGCTGACCGTGACCGAGTCCGGATTCGATCGGATCCCCGAAGCCCGCCGGGCGCTCGCGTTCCGGATGAACAGCGGAGGCTGGGAAGCGCAGATGAAGAACATCGCTCGTCACCTCGCCGAGGCCGGGGCCTAGATCGTGGACGCCCGCGCGAGCACCTTGAAGCAGGCTGCGCCCATGTTCGCCGCGCTCGGCGATCGGACCCGGCTCAAGCTCTTGGCCCGCCTCTCCGCCGCCGGGCCGATGACGACGGCGCGCCTCGGCACGGGCTCGCGCATGAGCCGGCAAGCCATCTCGAAGCACCTCCAGGTGCTCGAGGGCGTGGGCCTCGTGCGCTCGATGCGGCGCGGGCGCGACGCCGTCTGGGAGCTCGAGCCGGACAAGCTGCAACAAGCCCGCTCGTACTTGGACGACATCTCCCGTCAGTGGGATCACGCCCTCTCGTCGCTCAAGGCCTTCGTCGAGAGCACGCCGTAGCAGGATGGTGAAAAACGGCGCGAAGCCGTTCATCGCCATCCTGCTGGCTCAGAACGTGACCGAGAAAGCCAACGTCAGGCCCGAGCGGCTCGACCTTCAAGAAGGCGAGGGTGGTTCGAGGTATGGGGGGCCCCGCCGGCTCCGCAGGCGGGGGGAAAGGACGCGAGTCCTTTCCCGTGACTCAACGCGGCGTTTCCCACGAATGCTCGGGGAAGAACTGCTTCATGAGCCGCGCCGTGTACGCGACCAGGTTGGGGTAGCGCTCGGCGCGGCGCCGCAGCGGTGAATCGAAGAATGGCGTGAGGATCCCCGCGAGCATCGCGAACGCCGTGGCATCCACGCCCGCCGGCGCGTCCCCGAAGAGGTAAGGCTTGTCGCCGAGGAAGATGGAGAGCGCCGCCAGCGAGCGCGCGCCCAGCTCGACGATCTCCACGTCCGTGTGCCGCGCCACGCCGTTCGTGCGCAGCGCCTCGCGCACGCGCGCCTGCAGATCGGCGCGCAGCTTGGGGCGCACCTCTTCGGGCGCGCCGTCGAAGAAGCGGCCGGGGCCTTTGTCGAAGTTCTCCTGAATGAGCCAGCGCGCATACGAGGTCGCCGGGCCGAAGTGGTTCTCCAGCATCCGCTCGATGGCCCAGGCCTCGGCCCGCTTGCGTTCGTCGAGGTGAGCGTCGAGCGAGACGCCGAGCTTCTTCTCCAGGTGCTCGCGGATGAAATGCGAATCGGCGATGCGGCTTTCGCCGTCGTCGATGAACGGGACTTGACCCTTGGGCGACTCCTGCGGCGCCGCGCGCTTCTTTTCGTAGGGGAGGCCGAGCATCTTGAGCTGGACTTCGGTCTTCGTGACATAAGGGCTGATCTCGGGGAGACCGAAACCGGGGCCGGCGCCGTGGAGCGTGATCATCCGCAGTTCTCCTGAGGTTTGGGGTCCACCCTGGACCCGCGCTTGATGTACCTCCGGCCTGCTGACAACCTGGTGTCAGCATCCTCGTGCGCCGCGCCGACCGCCTCTTTCAGATCATCCAAATCCTCCGCCGGCAGCGCGCGCCCATCACGGCCGATGCGCTCGCCGCCGAGCTCGAGACCTCGAAGCGCACCGTCTACCGCGACATCGCCGATCTCATCGGCCAGCGCGTCCCCATCCGCGGCGAGGCCGGCACCGGCTACGTGCTCGAGCGCGGCTTCGACATGCCGCCGCTCATGCTCACGCCCGACGAGATCGAGGTCGCCGTCCTGGGCGCGCAGTGGGTCGCGCATCGCGGGGACACGGCGCTGCGCCGGGCCGCGCACGATCTCATCACCAAGATCGCCGCCACCGTCCCCGAGCGCCTGCGCCCCCTCGTGATCGAGCCCGCCTCGGGCACACCACCCGCATACAAATACACGCCGGACACGCTCGACATGGCCGCCGTGCGCGAGGCCATCCGCGCCGGCACCAAGATCGTTCTTCGCTATCGCGACGAGCGGGAGCGCGAGAGCGAGCGCGTCGTCTGGCCCGTGGTGGTGGGGTATCTGGAGTCGACGCGGCTCCTCGTGGCGTGGTGCGAGCTGCGCGGTGATTTTCGCTCATTTCGCACCGATCGCGTCGTCGGCGCGACCTTCTCGAAAGAGCTTTGCGGCGAGCGCCCGAGCGCCCTGCGCGCCCGCTGGCGCAAGACGCTCACGCCCTATCGCACTCCGCCGAAGACCTGACGAGGTGACCTCGTCAATCGGCGCAGCCGAACGCGCAGACGTCGAACACCACATCGACGCTGTTCGTGGTGGGGTAGGCGAAGGAAGCGCTCGTCACGGTGGCCGAGAGCCCGGTCGCGGTGCCGAAGCAGCTCCCGTTCGCGTCGCAGGTGCAGCCGTCGCCGCAATCGGAGAACGCGGTGACCGAGGCCGTCCACGTCCCCGCCGGTGCGGTCACGACCTTGCTGCACGTCTCGACGTGCGGAGACTCGAACCAGCAGAGCGACGGCATCAGCAGGCCGGAGCGCAGGCCGGTGCCGTTCCACACCTCGTCGTGCGTGCCCCCGGGCTCGATGCGAATCACCGCAGGCGCGCAGGCCCCGCAGATGAATTGCGGTTGGGTCTGGAAGCCCTCGCACGTCTGGAGGCAGCCCGGATCGAACGGGAAGCCCGTCGAAGGATCGCCGCCGCCGTCCTGATGCATCGTGAACGTCGCCTCGCCCTGGCAATCGCCCCGCACGAAGATGGGCATCGTCGTGTCGTTGCGCATGTGCAACGTCACCGAGCTCTGCCCCTCTTCGTCGTCGAAGGCCGAGCAGGCCTGTTTGCCGCCGCCGCTGCCGCCCGTCCCGCCGCCGCCCATGTTGTCCACCACGGAGCCACCGCATCCGACGGCTAGCGCGAGATACGTACCCACGAGAGCGAGCTTCTTCATGTTCATGCTCTCCCACCGCCGGCCGGCGAGGACTGCCGAGCGCGCGCGGTCTCCTTCGATCTCTTGTAACAAGAGCGCAGCTGCTCCGCGCTCGTCAGTCGGGGCACCCGAACGTGCAAGACCCGAACACCACGTCCACGTCGGGCTCGTCCGGGAACTTGAAGGTCTTCGCCTCCGAGGCGCCGCTCTGGCCGGACACGGTGCCGCTGCAGTTGCCATCCGGGTCGCATTCGCAATCGTTGCAGGCGGAGAATGCTTGGGCGAAGGCGCTCCACGGTCCGGCCTTCGCGGCCACGACCATGGTGCACTCGCTGGCCTCCGAAGGATCGGACCAACACTGGGCCGGCATCGTGTTTCCTCCGCGCCGGCCGGTGCCGTCCCAGAACACGTCGCGCGTGCCACCGGGCTCGATGCGCGTCACCGCCGGCAGGCAAGCGTCGCACGAGAATAGTGATTCCTTCTGGAGATCTCCGCAGCTCTGGAAGCAGCTCCGGTCGAGCGGGAAGCTCACCGTGTCGTCGTCGTCGTCGCTCTTGACCAATTGATAGCGAGGCTGGCCGGAGCACGTGCCCTTGATGAAGATGGGCTCGGGGCTCTCGTTGCGGATGTGCAGCGTCACCGTGTCGAGCGACGAAGGATCGGCAAAGGCGCTGCAAACGTTGGCGCCGCCGCCGCCGGGGCCTCCTCCGCCGCCGGCGCCGCCCGTGTTTTCCACCACGGTGTTGCTGCATCCGGCGGCGATCGACAGCGCCGTCCACGCTCCAGCGAGCGCCCACAGACAGGTCCTCATGCTCGGCCGGAGAGCAGCCGGCATGCCGGCGACGAGGCTCGAAATCCAGCCGTTTTCATCGCTCCTTGTGTCAGCGTGGGCCAGCGTTCGCGCCGCAGCCCGACGCCGGCGCCGCGGGCGCGCGCAGGTTCGAGATGAGGCGAGCGCCGGCCCGAAGGCACCAGCCTCACGCATGAGGAGGCGTCCGCACGGCGGTGCCGTTACCCGCTCTCCCACGCGATCTCGGAGCCGTCCTCATCCCTCGTCGCGTCGCTGTTGGGTTGTGGCGCCGTCGCCGACACCTCTTCGACATCCTGACGCCGGTACAACCGTACGGGAGGGCTCCGTGCCCGACGCGGGGCCGCCGGCTTTCCCACAGTACCTTTGCGCAAACGAGCCCGTCTATGCACCCCGCATTGCATGTCTGCAATGTCATCGAGTGGTGGCCCACGGCTAAAAACATGACGACATTCACCTGCACCGGCTCACCAATTCTGTGTCCGTCATGAGGCGGCGATCGTCGCGTCGGATGCACTTCGATGCACGCCGGCGGGGCGCGTCGCGATATGGTGGAAGGCATGCTCCGCTCTCTTCGCCTGCGCACCTTGATGTCTTGCACCTCGTTCCTCACCGCGGCTGGCACCATCGTGGTTGCATGCGGCGGAGACGGGTCGGGGAGCACGGGCAATCACACCTCGAGCACGGGGACGGCGATGTCCTCGTCGAGCGGCGCGAGCACGGGTGGGCAAGGGCAGGGCGGCAACATCTTCAATCCCACCACCGGCACGGGTGGGACGGTGGGCGGCGGCGGTCAAGGCGGTGAGCTGCCCGGGCCCGCGTGCGGCGACGGCAAGGTCGATCCGGGCGAGGCCTGCGACGACGGCAACGGTGATTCGGGCGACGGCTGCACCGGCACCTGCGATGCCATCGAGAACAACTTCGCCTGTCCCACGCCGGGCATGCCCTGCGTCAGCACCGTGGTTTGCGGCGACGGCAAGATCAACGGTGACGAGACCTGCGATGATCAAAACACCACGCCCGGCGACGGCTGCGACGCCGACTGCCACGTGGAGACTGGGTGGAAGTGCCTCGTGGTCGGGGCCGAATGCACGGCTGCGGCCTGCGGCGACTCCCTGGTTGCCGGGCAGGAGCAATGCGATGATGGCAATGCCGTCGCGGGCGACGGGTGCAGCGCCGGTTGCCTGCTCGAGCCGGGCTTCAAGTGCCCCACGCCCGGTGCGCCCTGCGCGCCCACCGTCTGCGGCGACGGCGTGGTCGAAGGCACCGAGCAATGTGATGATGGCAATCACGACCTCGGCGACGGCTGCACGCCCTTCTGCGTGAAGGAGCCCGACTGCACCATGGGCGCGTGCACCTCGTCCTGCGGTGACGGCATCAAGCTCCCGGGCGGCACCGAGCAGTGCGAGGACGGCAACACCAAGGCCGGTGACGGCTGCTCGCCCACCTGCACCGTCGAGCCCGGTTATCAATGCAACGACGTGGGCACGGCCCCCACGCAGCTCGTGCTCCCCATCGTCTTCCGCGATTTCTCTTCGACCCACCCCGATTTCGAGAAGTTCAGCGGCAGCGACACGACCATCGTCGCGAGCGCGCTCGGCGCCGACGGCAAGCCCGTTTATGCAAACCCCACCGGCACCACGCCGACCACGAGCGGGAAGGCCAATTTCGACCAGTGGTATCGTGACGTGGCCGGCGTCAACATCCCCATCCTCACGACCATCACCCTGAATCAGCTGGGCACGGGCGAGTTCCAATACAACAACGGCGCCTTCTTCCTCATCGACGGTCAGGGCTTCGGCAACCAGGGGAACACGCACAATTACCACTTCACGAGCGAGGTCCGGTATTGGTTCGAGTACAAGGGCAACGAGCAGCTCGACTTCACCGGTGACGACGATGTGTGGGTGTTCGTCAACAAGAAGCTCGCGGTCAACCTGGGCGGTGTGCACGGCCCGCTCTCGGGCGGCGTCACGCTCAACGCGACCGCGGCGACGACGTTCGGGCTCACGGTGGGGAAGATCTACGAGATCGCCGTCTTCCAGGCCGAGCGCCACACCTCCGGCTCCAATTACAAGCTGACGCTCTCGAACTTCGTCAACAAGACCAGCGTGTGCACGGCCGTGTGCGGAGACGGCATCAAGACGCCGAGCGAGGTTTGCGACGACGGCATCAACGACGGTGCTTATGGCCACTGCACGGCCGACTGCAAGTTCGGCCCGTTCTGCGGTGACGGCATCGTCCAACCCGGTGAGGAGTGCGACGACGGCGTGAACCTGAGCCCCTACGGCGGCGGCTGCGCGCCCGGCTGCAAGAAGGGCGCGTCGTGCGGTGACGGCAAGGTCGACAGCGCCTTCGGCGAGCAGTGCGACGACGGCGTCAACGACGGCTCCTACGGCAAGTGCGACAGCGGCTGCATCCTCGGCCCGCGCTGCGGCGACGGCGTCATCCAGCCCGGCCACGAGCAATGCGACGACGGCAACAAGGTGAACGGCGACGGTTGCAACAACGATTGCAAGTCCGGCACGCCGCAGTGACGTGCGAGGCGAGAGACGCCGAACGGACCATGGTGTTGTTCGGCGTCTTTCTCGGGCCTGACCGAGAGACATGATCAGGGCCGGCTCGTCCGGCCCGGGGGATGGGGCCGCTTGCGGCCCCATCGTGATTGCGCTCAACGCGTGATGCGGAGGATGCGATCCCGCTCCGGCGGGCAGAGCCCGCGGCCATCGCAGTTGCTGGTGGTCACGTAGAGCTCGCCGTCGGGGCCCATCACCACCTCGCGCAGGCGGCCGAATCCATGGGGCGGGTTGCCTTGGAAATAGACCTCGTGGCGCGTGATGCGGTGAGGCTCTCGGGGGTCGATCACGACGCGGTGGAGGTGCTCCGATCGGAGCGTGCCAATCAGGAGAGAGCCTCTCCATTCGGGGATGGCGCGGCCGCGATAGATGGCCGCGCCGCCGGGCGGGACGGCCTCGATCCACGTCAGAGAGGGGGTGATCTTGCCGGGCGCGCGCTGGCAGCCGTAGATGCTGGGCCAGCCGAGATCGTCGCCGGCGCGGGCGATGTTGACCTCGTCGTGGCCGGTGCGGCCGAGCTCGCCGCTGGGGCCGTGATCGGTGAGCACGAGGGTGCGCGCATCGAGCCAATCGAATCCTTCGGTGTTGCGCACGCCGCGCAGGAATACGGGGCTTCCGCGGGTGGGGTTGTCGGCCGGCACGTCGCCGTCGGGCGTGAGGCGGAGCAGCTTGCCATTCAAGCTCTCCGGTGCTTGGGCGCGCTCGGGGACACCGCCGTCGCCGGTGCCCACGTAAAGCATCCCGTCCGGTCCGAAGCGAAGGCGGCCGCCGTCGTGGAAGGGCGCGGCCGGGATGCCGTCGACGATGATGCGATCGACCGAAGCGCCGCGGGCCCCTTCTCCCAGGCGATAACGGAGGACCCGATTGAAGGCGCCGCCTTTCCCGGGCACGGTGACGTACACGTAGAAGAGGCGATTTTCGGAGAAGCGGGGATGAACGGCGATGCCGAGCAAACCACCTTCGCCGTGCTCGGCGACGGCCATGGTCGTCACCGGCTCGGGCCGAATCCGCCCTCCGTGGAGGAATCGCACGCGCCCGGGACGCTCGGTGACGAGCGCATCACCGTTGGGAAGAAAGGCAATTCCCCAAGGCACCTCGAGCCCGGAGGCGATCGTCTCCACGCGCACGGGCACGGTGCCCGGAGGGCCGAATCCAGAGGCGACGCGCTCGCAATCCGATCGAGCGCGCTGGAGGGAAGGGGCAGGGGAGGTGCAGCCGGCCAGCGTGGCTGCGAGGACGGAGAGCAACGCTCCACAGCGCATGAGGACGTTGCTTGAGACCGGGCGCGAGCGCCGCAATCCGGCGGCGCCCGAGCGCGCGACGATTCATCGGGGTCGCGCGGCGGGGCGGCGAGCGCGCGCGGCGCGCGGCGCCTGCGGGGCGAGCGTCCGCGCGATGTCGACGATCTTCGCCCGCGCGAACTTGCACGGCTCGTCGTCGTCGGTCGCGGAGGGCCAGAGGAGCTCCATGTACGAGCGTGGGATCGGGGTCGAGAATGGCAGAGGCTTCGTCCTGAGGTGCGGCCGCACCGCGCGGATGTACGTGGCCACGATCTCGGGGATGGTCGCGAGCCTCGCGGTGCCGTCGATGAGCGCGCCCAGGCTTCCGAAGCTCGGGATCGAGCAGACGATGTTGCGCGTCTTGCCGAGCACGTCCTCGACGACGCCGCGCAGATCGCCGTTGTACGAGACGATGACGTGCTCGCGCGCGAAGTACTCGGCCTCGGTGAGCTTCCCGAGCTTCGCGTGCCGCGGATCGTAGAGGCAAGTGAAGCCGCCGGTGACGAGCCGCATCCGCCGGATCGTCGAGGGCAGCTCGTCGGCGACGGTGATCGCTGCATCGAGGCCGGCCGTGAGCGCCGCGCTCACGGTGCGGAACTGCACGGGGACGACGACGACGCGCATGCGCGGTGCTTCGCGCGCGAGCACACGCAGGAGCGGCGGGAGCAGCCAAATCTCGGCGGTGTCCGAGAGCCCGAGCCGGAGCGTACGATCGCTCGTCTTCGGATCGAACGCCGGCGCCGCGAGCGCGGCGTCGACCAGCGCTTGCAAGTGCGGCTTCATGCCCGCGTGCAGGCGCTTGCCGCGGCTCGTGAGCGCGAGGCCGCGCCCGCTGCGCACGAAGAGCGGCGCGCCGACCGTCGTGGTGAGCCGCCGCAACGCCGCGCTCACCGCCGGCTGCGTCAGGTACAGCCGGCTCGCCGCCTCGGTGACGCTCCCCGCCTCGGCGACCACGGCGAACACGCGGAGGAGGTTGAGATCGAGATCCCGTCCATAAACCTCGGGCATGTCTCGCATATATCCTATTCACTGGAGTGATGTGCGTTCCTGCGTAGATTCGGACCCATGACGACGACGAACCACACCACCAAGCTCGGTAACGATGGTCCCTCCGTGCTCCCCATGGCCCTCGGCTGCATGGGCATGGGCGCGGGGAGCTGGTACGGCGCGAGCGATGACGCGGAGAACGTGGCCACGATTCACGAGGCGCTCGATCGCGGCGTGAGCATCCTCGACACCGGCGACTTCTACGGCATGGGCAAGAACGAGATGCTCGTGGGCAAGGCGATCCGCGATCGGCGCGACAAGGCTCTGCTCAGCGTGAAGTACGGCGGCCTGCGTGGGCCGGACGGCGCGTTCCTCGGCTTCGACGCGCGGCCGGCCGCCACGAAGAGCTTCCTCGCCCACAGCCTCTCGCGCCTCGGTGTCGATCACATCGACATCTATCGACCCGCGCGCCTCGATCCCGAAGTGCCCATCGAGGACACGATCGGCGCCATCGCCGACATGGTGAAGGCGGGCTACGTCCGTTATATCAGCTTGTCCGAGGTGGGCGCGGAGACCATCCGTCGTGCCGCGAAGGTGCACCCCATCGTGGATCTGCAGATCGAATATGCGCTCGTGAGCCGCAGCCCCGAGGCCAAGATCTTCCCGGCGCTCGCCGAGCTCGGCATCGCGGTGACCGCTTATGGAGTGCTGTCACGCGGTCTGCTCACGGGCAGCAAGCCCGCAGGCGCGAACGACATGCGCGCGCACCTGCCGCGGTTCGCGGGCGAAAACGTGGAGAAGAACCAAGCGCTCGTCGGCGCGCTCGGGCGCCTCGCGGCCGAGAAGGGCGTGACCGCCGCGCAGCTCGCGATCGCCTGGGTGCGCGCGAAGGGCGCGGCGCAGGGAGTGACGGTGATTCCGACGATGGGTGCGCGCACGCGGCAGCAGCTCCGTGATGCGCTCGCCGGTCTCGACGTCACGTTGACGGCCGCCGATCTCGCCGCCATCGAGGCTGCGGTGCCCGCGAGCGAGATCGCCGGCACGCGCTACCCGGCGCCGATGATGGCTCACCTCGACAGCGAGAAGTGATGATTGCTCGATGAGGATGGCGCGCCCGTGAGAGCCATGGCGGCGGCTCTCACGGGCCGTGTTTCAGAGCGTCAGAGAGAGGGCGCGAGGCTCACTGCGCGGCGCAGCCGAAATCGAGGCTCCAGATGGATTCGCCGGTCGTCCCCGCGAGGATGTGACGGCCTTGCACGGCGAGGGGGCCGACGCTCGAATTGAACGAGGTGTCGATACGCGCCCAGGTCTTGCCGAGGTCCGCGGAGCCGTAGACGCCGTCGTTCGCCGCGGTGGACTGGCCGACACCGGCGAAGAGCGTGTCGCCGACGACGGCGAACGTCGCCACGGGGAGCTTGGCGAGGCCGACCATCTCCCACGTCTTGCCGCGGTCCGCCGAGCGCGCCACGCCGCCGTGCTCCGAGGCCGCGAACACCGTATCTCCGATGGTCACGAAATCGCGGAGCGTGCCGATGTCGCCGGAGGTGTCGATCTTCTGCCAACTGTAACCGTCGTTGTCGGAGCGGTACGCGCCGCGATAGAGCGAGGTCGCGAGCAGCGTCTTGCCGGACTGGACGATGCTCGAGATCATCGGCGTGTATTCTTTGTCGTAGCAATCCACGAACGTGATGGGGAAGCCGTTGAGGCCTTCGACCCAGGTCTTGCCTTCGTCGGTGGAGACGTAAAGCGTGGTGGTGATGTCTTGCGCGTCGTTGCAGTTGGCGCCGGCGCCCTTCGACACGCCGATGACGAGGCCGCGATCGATGTTGGCGATCACGTTCGCATAGCCATCGGCGATCGCGGGGGGCAGCGACATGGCTTGGAACGAGGCGCCGTCATCACTCGAGACGAGCAGCTTGCTCCCGCCTGCGATGCCGAAGAGCTTGTGGTCGCGCGCCACCACCGGCGTGATGAAATACGTGGAATCGCCGACGGGAGCGAGGTCGACGTCGGTCCACGTGAGGCCTTGATCGGTGGTGCGTTGCACGGCCCCTCCGGAGATGTTGATCACGGCCGTCTCCGTCGCCGTCAGCCATTGAATGTCGTCGGCGAAGACCGGGAGCCGCGACCACGCCTCGCTCGGACCCGCGGAGCGCTGCAGGCCGTTGGAGGCCGCGAAGAGGTGCTTTCCGTCGCTGGCGAGCGCGGCGCTCGAGCCGAAGGAGCCCGCCCAGGCGTTCTTCCAGGTGGTGCCGTGATCGGTCGACACCTGGAGGCCCTTGTCGGTGGCGGCGAGGAGGGTGTCACCCGTGACGAGGAGATCGGCGACGCCGAGCAGCGGGCCGGTGTCGACCGTGGACCACGTGACGCCGCCGTCGTCGCTGCGGAAGATGTGCTCGTCGTTGGCGGTGAAGGCGCCCTTCGAGGTGAAGGCGAAGGCGTGGTAACCCCACGCGGAGAGGCCTTCGACCTTCTGCCAGCCGGCTTCGGGATCGTCGAGGCGCAGGCGGTAGACGCCGGGCACGTAGATCGAATTGGCGTAGAGCCAGGTCCCGTCCGACTCGACCACGTCGAACAACGCCTCGGCGGCCGGGAGCGCGTCCCACGCGCTCAGCGTCGCGTTCCAACGGAATGCCTGGCCGTTGGCGGCGGCGAAGAGGCTCGATCCGTGCGTCGACAGATACGACACGGTGGTGCACGCCTCCGTGGCGACGGAGCTCCACGTGTCACCGCCGTCCGTGGATCGGAAGACGGTCGTGTAGGTGGCGACGAAGAGATCCTTGCCGAGCGCGGCGATGGTGACGACCCCCTCGTCGCGCAGCTCGTCCGCGTCGATGAACGACCAGGTGTCACCGCCGTCCTTCGAGCGGTGGAGGCCGGTGCCCGTGCTGGCGATCACCACGTCGGGCGAGGCTGCGACGAACAGAAAGCTCGCGCGATCCGGGCCGCTCGTGCGCGTGAAGCTCGCCTCGGGGGCGAGCAGCGAGGCTTGGCAGACGGGCGCGCCGGCGCCTTCGCCCACGGTGCCCGTGTCGCCGCCGGGATCGACGGATCCATTGCATGCCGCGAGCGCGAGCCCCATCGCCGTCCACGCCGCGAACACTTCCTTGCTCAGTCTTCTCATCGCGCTCCTCCGAAGCTCGGTGACCGGCCGCCCGCGGGCCGGTGAAGCTCATGTGGTCTCATGCGCCCTCGCGTGCTGCGAGGGCTCACGCCGACCGACCTCCCTCGTTGTAGGCCATCGCGACGCTCCGACGACCGAAAGATCCCTGAAACTCTCCGGAGCGTGAGAATGGTTTGTAAATATCGAAGATTGTTTGGATTTTGTCTGGGTCGATCCGCCGAGATCCAACGCCTGTCGAGGGGCGCCGATCGAAGGGTGGCTTCACGTGGCCGATCGCGATCGGACCAGATCCACCGCGGGGTCGAGGAGGTAGCCGTCGTCGCGCTGGAGGAGGAGCTTGCGCAGGCCGAGCTTTCGCAGCGTCGCGACCGCGGTATAGACGCGCTCGGTGCCGGCTTCGGGGAGGATGCGCTCGCCGGGCCAGCCGCACGCGATCATCTGCGCGATGCGGATGGCTTCACCGGGGGCGCGCACGCGGTGCTCGGCGAGCTCGTGCACGATGCGCTGGAGCGAGCGGCGCCGGTGGAGACGCACGCTCTCCTTGGCGCGCGGAGGCTTGAACCAAAGGCCGCTCGGGCCGACGACGAGCGCGCGCTTGTCGTCGAGCGGCGCCTCGGTGACGACGGCGGCGAGCGAGGCTTCGAGGAGCCGGCGTGCGAAGCGAACGTCGGTGGAGATCGAAGCCGCGCGCGCGGCGCGCTCGATGCGGGCGCGCGCGGAGGCGTGGAGCGCGGGGCGATCGCCGTCGTTCGCGGCGCGGGCGCGGGCCAGGTCGAGCTGGCCGCGATGCACGTCGAGGGCCGCGGCAAACGATGGACGGGTATACGAAGCGAGCGCGATCTCGGCGCACGCGAAGGTGTCCTCGGCGGTGGTGATGTCGCCTTCGAGGGCGGCGATGGCGCCGAGGCAGGCGAGGACGAGGCCCTCGTGATCGGGGCTCATGGCGCGGCAGAGATCGAGCGCGCGGCGATAGCGATCCTTGGCCTCCGCGAGGCGGCCTTCGCCGAGGAGGAGGCTCGCGTGTCCGGCGATGGCGAGGCCTTCGGCGCGCCGCACGTTGATCTCGTGGAGCAGGGCGATGGCCTGCTCGTGGAGCTTCGCGGAGGCTTCGATGCGGCCGGCCTCCTGCTCGACGAGCGCCGCGTACGAGAGGGTCACGCCTTCCCAATGGCGCGCGCCGACCTCGCGATGGATGCGGAGCCCTTCGGCGAGGTGCGTGCGCGCTTCGGCGAGCGCGCCGAGCGAGAGCGTGACGATGCCGAGGCTCGTGATGCTGGTGCCTTCGAAGGCGCGATCGCCCGAGGCGCGCTGGAGATCGAGGGCGCGCGTGAGCAGGGCGCGGGCGCCTTCGGGCTCGTCCTCGTTGAAGCGCGTGGCCGCGAGCATGGCGAGCACGCGGCCCTCTTCGCGGCGATTCTTGGTCTCGACGTGGATGGACAAGGCCTCTTCGAAGAGCGCGCGCGCATCGCTCCAGCGCGCGCGCACGGTGGCCGCGTTGCCGAGACCGGAGAGCGCGCTCGCCACGAGGGCGCGATCGCCTTCGGCGGCGGCGAGCGCGCGGACATGCTCGAAGTCTTCGACGCTCTCGTGCGTCTGGCCCACGAAACGCCGCAGGTTGCCGCGCGCTTCGAGCGCGCGGGCGAGGAGCGCGCGCCCCACGTCGCGCTCGTTCGAGGCGGCGAGCGCCGCGTCGAGCACGTCGAGGCAGAAGGCATAAGGGTAGGCCGAGGCGGATCGCGCGAGCACGAGCGCGGCGCGCAGCGAGGCTCCGCGGAGATCGATGGGCGCGCCTTCGCCCGCGAGGAAGCGCTGGTGCACGGCCATGAAGTTGTCGTGCTCGAGCCGGAGCTGCCTTCGGATTTCGGGCTCGTCACGCGTCTCGATGCGCGCGCCCAGCGCCTCGCCGAGCGTGAGGTAATGGCGCGCGTGGCGCGCGTGCACGGCCTGCGTCTCGGCGGCGTCGAGCTGCGCTTCGCCGAACTCGCGGATGCTCGCGAGCAGCGTGAAGCGCCGCGCGGACGTCTCGCGCTCTTCCACGAGCAGGAGGGATTTGTCGCGCAGCGAAGCGAGGATGTCGAGCGCCGCGGGCGCGCCGGGGAAGCGCTGGAGATCGATGACCTGCTCGGCCGCGGTCACGCCGAAGCCGCCGCGAAAGGTCGACACCTGCGCGAGCGCGGCCTGCTCCCACGCGGAGAGCAGGCTCCATGAGGCCTCGATCGTCTCCCACAGCGTCGCGCGGCGAGCGCGCAGGGTCGAGGGATCGTGGGTGAGGAGCGCGAAGCGGCGATGCAAGCGATCGATGAGCTCCGCGGGCGCGAGCACGCGCGTGCGCGCCGCGGCCAGCTCGATCGCGAGCGGCAAGCCGTCGAGCAGGCGCACCAGCTTGCCGATGTCGGCGAGCCCGCGCGCGCTCGGCTGGAACGTGTGCGAGACCGCGCGGGCCCGCTCGACGAAGAGCTCCACCGCTTCGGACGAGAGTGGCCCGCCTTCCTCGGGCAACGTGAGCGGACCGAGATCGAAGAGCGTCTCGCCCGGAACGCCGAGCCGCTCGCGCGACGTGACGAGGAAGCGCGTTCCGTCGGAAGCCGCGGCCACGAAGTCGGGCAGCACATGGGCCGCGGCCCGCACGATCTGCTCGAAGTTGTCGAGGATGAGCAGCATCGGCCCGCAGGCGCGGAGCGCCGCTTCCACCCGTCGTTTGGCCTCGTCGAGCGGGAGCGAGTCGGCGAGATCGACCCCGACGAGCGGAGCGATGCGGGTGACGAGCCCTTCGAGCGAGGTCGCGTCCGAGAGATCGCAGAAGAAGATGCCGGCCGCATAGCCGCGCGCGCCGCGTGCTTCGCCGGCGAGGAGCGCGCGCGCGTGTTGCTTGGCGAGCCGCGTCTTGCCCGTGCCCGGCGGGCCGAGCACCGTGACGAGCCGCGCGCGATCGAGGCTCTCCTCGAGCGCATGGAGCACCTCCGCGCGCCCGATGAAGCTCGTCGGTAGGGCGGTGAGGTTGGTGGGCGACGGCACGATGATGCGCGGGATTGTAGCGCAGGGCGTCGACGCGGCGCGCGTACGACGGCGATCGTCGAGGCCGCGAACGCCGGCGCGCCGGCCTCATCCAGCCGCGCCGACGAAAACGTTGCCAGGTCCGAAAACGGCCAGACGCAGGCCTCGGCCCGCACTACCACGGAGAGGCGATGATGGATGGCGACACCTGCTACCGCGCCTTGTGCGCTCGCGACGAGCGGTTCGATGGCCTGTTCTTCGTGGCCGTGCGGACGACGGGCATCTATTGCCGCCCCGTGTGTCGGGCCCGCACGCCCGGGCGTGCGCGCTGCGTCTTTTATCGCCACGCCGCCGAAGCGGAGCGCGATGGTTTCCGCGCCTGTTTTCGCTGTCGCCCCGAGCTGTCCCCGGGCGGCGCGCCCGACGATGCCATTCCGCGCCTCGTGCGCGCCGCGCTCGCGCGCATCGAAGGTGGTTTTCTCGACGAAGGATCCGTCGACGATCTGGGGCGCGCGCTGGGCGTGACCGGCCGTCATCTCCGCCGCGCGCTGGAGGCCGAGCTCGGCCTCACGCCGGTGGCGCTGGCCCAATCGCGGAGGCTGGGCCTCGCCAAACAGCTCTTGCAGGACACCTCGCTCTCGCTCACCGAGATCGCGTATGCGAGCGGTTTCTCCAGCGTGCGCCGCTTCAATGCGCTCTTCGCGGAGCGCTTCGGTCGCGCGCCGTCGGCGCTCCGGCGCGCGGCGGGGGAGGCCACGCCTGGAGGCGCCATCACGCTGCGCCTCGATTACCGTCCTCCGCTCGACTGGCGAGCGTTGTTGTCGTTCCTCGGCGACCGCGCCATCGCGGGTGTCGAGCGCATCGAGGAGGATGCCTATCTGCGCGCGGTGCGCATCGGTGATCGGACCGGCTGGGCGCGGGTCACGGCGGCGCCCGATCGACATGCCCTGTTCGCCGAGATCGCGCCGTCCCTCACGGGAGCGATTGGCCCGCTCCTCGGCCGCCTGCGCGCGCTCTTCGATCTCGACGCGCATCCGCGCCCGATCGCCGAGGCTTTGGGCCGCGATCCGCTCCTCGCCCCGCTCGTCGCGCGGCGTCCGGGGTTGCGCGTGCCCGGCGCCTTCGATGGATTCGAGTCCGCGGTGCGCGCCATCCTCGGACAACAAGTCTCGGTGCGGGCGGCGACCACGTTGAGCGGGCGTATGGCCGAACGCTTCGGCGCGGCCCTTCCGGATCCGATTCCCGGCATCACCCACGTGTTCCCGTCCGCAGAGGTGTTGGCCGAGGTGCCTTTGGACGCTATCGCGAAGATCGGTTTGCCGGCGGCGCGCGCCGAGGCCATTCGCACCTTGGCCCGCGCCGTCGCGGAGGGCACGGTCCGCCTCTCCCCCGGTGACGATCCGGCCACCACCGAAGCCTCGCTCCTCGCGTTGCCGGGCATCGGAGCGTGGACGGCACAATATCTGGGCATGCGGGTCCTCAGGTGGCCGGACGCGTTTCCCGCTGCGGATTTGGGCATTCGCAAAGCGCTCGGCGTCTCCACGGCCCGCGCCGCCGAGGCGCGCGCGGCCTCGTTCCGGCCGTGGCGCGCCTATGCCGTGTTGCACCTTTGGCAGAGTCTCTCGGAAGGAGGATTGGCCGCATGAGCACGATGTACGAAACCCATGTTCAAAGCCCTCTCGGCGCGCTCCACCTCGTCGCTTCGGAGGACGCGCTCCTCGGGGTTTACCTCCCCGGGCACAAGGGGGCTCCGTCGATCGAGGCGCGCGAGCTCGGGAGCCTCCCCGTCCTCGTCGCGGCCAAGGCGCAGCTCGAAGCCTATTTCGCGGGTGATCGAGACCATTTCGATCTGCCGCTCGACATGCGGGGCAGCCCCTTTCAACGGCTGGTGTGGAAGGCGCTCGCCGACATCCCCTTCGGGGACACGCGCTCGTATGCCGATCTGGCGCGTCTGCTCGAAAGGCCGTTGGCCGCGCGGGCCGTGGGCGCCGCCAACGCGCGCAACCCCATCAGCATCATCGTGCCTTGTCACCGCGTCATCGCGGGTAACGGCGCGCTCACGGGATATGCCGGTGGAATCGAGGCCAAGCGCTGGCTCCTCGCCCACGAGCGGAGGCGGGGAGTCTCCACCGCGCGGAGCCGCGAGATCGCGTGCGCGTCGGGTGCATGAGGGGGAGCGCTCACGACACGCCTCGTGCCCTCTTCCGCTGCGCCGCGACCCGGGCTACTTCCTTTGCATGAACGATCTGCCGCTGGGCCGGCGCGCGGCCCTCGCCCTTCAACGTGGGATTGCCTACGGGATCTTCTCGCGTCCGCTGCTCTGCGAGCTCGTGGGGAGAAAGCGGCTCGCCCCGCGCGGCGGGCGCAGGCTCGATGCGCAGTGCGCCGCGCTCCTCGCCCTCCACGAGGTCGACGCGGCCGCCGATCTCACCCAGTTCCCGCCGGCCGAAGCGCGGGAGCGTTTCGCCCTCTCCATGGGACTCGTCGAAGAGCCCGGCCCTCCCGGCGTCGTCACCGAAGATCATCGCGTCGCCGGCCCTGGAGGCGCCATTCCCCTGCGCCTCTACATCCCGCCGGGCGCCGTCGCGCCGTCACCGGCCATCGTGTTCTTTCACGGCGGTGGTTGGGTCGTCGGCAGCATCGCGACGCACGATGCGCTTTGCCGTCGTTTCGCGGTGGGGGCGCGCTGTCGCGTCGTTTCGGTGGAGTATCGGGTCGGGCCGGAGCATCGCGCGCCCGCGGCGCCCGATGATGCATTGGCCGCGTTTCGTTGGGTGGCCGCGCATGCGGGGGATCTCGGCATCGACGAGGCGCGCATCGCCGTCGCGGGGGACAGCGCGGGTGGCAACCTCGCGGCCGTCGTGGCGCGCGCGGCGCGTGACGATGCGCGCCGGCCGGCTTTGCAGGTGCTCATCTATCCCGGGCTCGATGCCACGCGCAGCCAGCCTTCGCATGCGGAGCTCGGCCAAGGATATCTGCTCACCGCGCCGCTCATGACGTGGTTTCTCGAGCACTACGTCGCTCCCGGCGATTACCGTCGTCCCGATGTCTCTCCGCTCCTCGCCGAGGCGTGGAGCGGCCTCCCGCCGGCCCTCGTCTACACGGCCGGCTTCGATCCTCTGCGCGATGAAGGGAAGCTCTATGCCGAGCGGCTCGAGGCCGCGGGCGTGCGCACCCGTCATTGGGAGTTCCCCAGCTTGATTCATGGCTTCGTGCAGATGACGGGCGCGGTCGATGCCGCGCGCCACGCGCTCGACGAGATCGTGAGCGACGTCGGGAGGGCGCTTTCGCGAGGGTGGTGACGTCAATCACGCTCGATGAAAGAAAACGAGAAGGGCGCAAAGGACGCAAGGTCTCGGGGCAGGAGAAACCCCGATCCCTCGCGTCCTTTGCGCCCTTCTGCTCCTTTCTTCGCTGGAGACTCAGCGTCTCCGATTCGTGATCACGCCGCGCGCATCAGTGCGTCGCGCCGTGGGGTGAACGATGCGATCCGAGCCCCAGACGGATACGGAGCGCGTCGAGCGGGCGCGGAGCCCACCAGTTGAGGTGACCGAGCAGACGCATGGTGGAGGGCACGAGCAGCACCCGCACCAGCGTCGCGTCGAGCGCCACGGCCAGCGCCATCCCGAGCCCCACCGCCTGGATGACGACCACGCGGGCCGTCGCGAAGGCGGCGAACACCGCGACCATGATGGCGGCCGCGCTGGTGATGAGGCCGGCCGTCTTCTCCAACCCTTCGGCGACCGATTGCACGTCGTCGCCGGTGCGCTCCCAAGCCTCTTTGATGCGGGAGAGCATCAGGACCTCGTAATCCATCGAGAGGCCGAAGAGCACGCAGAACAGGAGAATGGGGAGCGCGGGCTCGAGCGGCCGGGGCTCGCGCACGAAGAGGTGACCCTCTTGGAAGATCCACACGAGGGCACCGAACGAGCCGGCGATGGATACGAAGTTCATCGCCATGGCCTTGATGGGCAGGATCACCGATCCGAGCAGGAGAAACAGGATCACCAGCGTCGTCACCACCACGAAGGCCACCGCGCGCGGCGCCCGGGAGAGCACGTAATCGGTGGCGTCGACGTCCTTGGCCACGCGGCCGCCGACCAAGAGGGTGCCGTCGCCGACCCGGCGCTCTTCGCGGATTCGATGGATCACCTCGCGCGCCGCCTCGCTGTCGGCGGGAGCGTCGATGACCACGTTGAGGGTGACCACGTGATCGCTGACCGTGAGCCGCTTGGCCGCTTCGATGATGGCGGCGTGCATGCCCATCGGGTGCACCAGCATGTCTTGGTAATCTTCCTTGGTCAGCGCCGGATCGCCGTTCACGAGGCTCTCCACCCGGCGCACGTGGGGAATCGCCGCGAGGCGCCGGGAGAGATCGTAGAGGGCGCCCACCCGATCTTCCGTGAGCGCCGGCGCGGTGGGAAAGCGCACGGCGACGAGCGCGCGCTCGGCGGCTTGATCGGGGAAGTCGCGTTGCAGGAGATCGTAGCCGCGACGGGCCTCGACATCGGCGGTGAGCACCCGGACGTCGGCGGCGGAGAGGCGGAGTCGGAAGAACGGTGTGCCCATGGCGAGCAGCACGGCCAGCGTGGGCACGAGCACCCGCACGGGGTGGCGCATGACCCACATGGCGATTCGGTGCCAGAAGCCCTCTCCCACGGCGAGGCGCGGCAAGGGCAACCGACCCGCGTGAATGCGCGGCCCGAGCACCGCGAGCAACGCCGGCAGGAACGTGAGCGCGAAGATGACGGCCAGCGCCACGACCACGGCCCCGCCGATGCCCATCGGACGCAGATACGACCCTTCGAAGAAGAGGAGACCCGAGAGGCCCGTGCCCACGGCCAGACCGGAGAACGCCACCACCCGTCCCGCCGTGGCCAACGTGCGTTGGAGCGCGGCCGGATAATCACCGTCCTTGGCCAGCTCTTCCCGATAACGGCTGACGGTGAAGAGCGAATAATCGATGGCGAGGCCCAGGCCGAGCAGCGAGCAGACGTTGATGGTGTATTCGGCGATGTCGGTGTACTGCGCGATGCCGAGCACCACGGCGATGCCACCGACCACGGCGAGCCCGCCCACGCCCACGGGCAGGGCGGCGGCGACGGTGGTGCGGAAGACGGCGAGCAGCACGAGGAGCGCGAGCGGCAGGGAGATGAGCTCGGCGCGCAGGAGATCGCGGGCGAGCGTGTGATTCATGTCGCTCACGAAAGGCACGTGCCCAGTGCACGTCACGGTCAGAGGACCGCTTTGGATCTCGGCGCGCACCGCGGGATATGCGGCGAGCGCTTCCTTCACGTCGCCTCGGAGCGTGATGAGCGCGAGCGCGGCGTGCGCCGGTACGTTCATCAAGCCGGCAGCGAGGAAGGTCGGGGCGTCGTCCGGCGTGGTGATCGAGAGGACGCGCGCGTCGGTGCGCAGCGGGGCGAGCGCGCGGCGGACGGCGTCGCGATGGGCTTCGCTCCCGGGCACGAGATCGGGAGATTGGATGATGGCGACGAACGTGGTGTCCGACGGGTGCCCCAAGATCTCTTCGACCAGCGTTTGGGCGTGCTCCGATTCGAGATCACGAATGGTCCCGCTCGTCAGCGGCCCGCCCCGCCGGAGCAGGACCGCCGAGGCCGCGAGGAACACGAAGGCGAGGAGGAGGACGAGGTGGCGGCGACGATGGACGAATGCGCCGAGGGATTCGAACATGACCCTTCTCCATCAGCCCATGAAGGCCGCGATGGCTCGATCGAAGCTGCGATCCTCGATGGCGTGGAGGCGGCGCTTCCACGGGCTGTCGAGCTCGGGGTGGGCGCCGAGATAGGCATTCCACCAAACCTCCGATCCGCCGGTGACCGTGGAGGCGGACTGCCACGGTTTCTGCACCATGTAATGGAGGATCTTCGCCTCGCGCTCGACCTGCGTGCGGAGGCTCTGATGCCCGTGCATGAATTGATAAATGAAGTTCGGGAGGTTGTACCAGGTGGGCAATCGGTGATCGCCCGTTCCGGTGTACCACTCGCCGAAGAACGTATTGAGGAAGCCTTGATCGCCGCCGTCGTAGGTGGGCGAGGTGGCGAGCGTGGCCAGCATGCGCGTGAGCTTGTCGGCTTCGGGCTCGAGGACCATCACCCCGAGTTGAACTGGTGGGGGAGGAGGAAATCGGGCGCGGCGGTGAGCTCGGGGCGCTCGAAGAGCTCGTCGATGTTCTGCAGCACCACGGTGTCCGCGTCGAGGAGCACCACCTTGTCGAAATCGGAGAGCTCCCAGGCGCGCAGCTTGGTGAACACTTTGTCGAACCGGGGAAAGAGCTGCTCCCGCGCCGGTGTGGGGTTCTTCACGGGGGCGATCTCGCGCACCATCCAGCCTTGCGTCGCGAGCTTCGCGCGCGCGCGCTTGGGCACGTCGGCGGTGACCATCAGCACCATCGCCTCGCGCGTGCCGCTGGCCCGGAGCGAGCGACCGAGCGCCTCGATTCCGGGGGCGTAAGCATCGCCGTGGGTGAGCGTGGTCGCATAAGCCTTCTTCATGGGGGTGATCTCCGACAGGGTTGATCCCGTCCTCCGTGCCTGCATTGCGATGCGGCGGGGACGCTTTGAGAATGGAGACCGCCGCGCTCTTGAACGAGACCTCGAGCGCGCCTAGCAGTCTTTCCGATGGCGAAACAATCCGCCGCGGCCCGCGGGCTCGACGATCTCCACTCCATGGCCGTGTTCGCGCGCGTCGTGGAGACGCGCTCGTTCACCGCGGCAGCGCAGGCTCTCGACACCACCACGTCCTCCGTCAGCAAGCGCGTGGCCCGCTTGGAGGAGCGCCTCGGCGTGCCGCTCATCGTGCGCACCACGCGCTCGTTCTCCCCGACCGAAGCCGGTCTCCTGTTCTACGAGCGCTGCGAGCGTATTCTCCGTGACGTCGGCGACGCCGAGAGCGCGGTCGCGCAGCTCGCCGGATCGCCGCGGGGCACGCTCCGGGTGAACGCCCTGCAGATGGTCGGCGACATGCACATCGCGCCGCTTTTGCCGCGCTTCCTCGCGCGCTATCCCGATCTGCGCGTCGAGCTCGACCTCAGCGATCGCAAAGTGAACATCGTCGAAGAGGGTTATGATCTCGGCATCCGCGGCATGCCCCTCGGCGACCTCGCCGACTCATCGCTGGTCGCGCGCCGCCTCGCCGGGGTTCGCACCGTGGTGTGCGCGTCGCCGGGGTACCTCGCCGAGCACGGTGTCCCCCGCACGCTCGACGATCTCGTGCACCACGAGTGCATCCATTGCAGCGCCATTCCCCTGCAAAAGGAGTGGTCCTTCACGACGCCCGAGGGCACGCGCGTGGTCCCCGTCAGCGGCCGTTTGAGCGTGGGCAACGTCACCGCGCTGCGCGCGGCGGCCATCGGCGGCGGTGGGCTCATTCGCACGGCGGCGATCGCCGTCAGCGACGCGCTCCAGTCAGGCGCGCTCCAAGCCGTGCTCGAAGAGCACGCCTCGGTGGAGTTCGGTCTCTACGCGGTGTACCCGATGGGCAAGCAGACGGCGCCCAAAGTGCGGGCGTTTCTCGATTTCTTGATGTCCGAGATCCCGCAGCGGCTCGTGTGAATCGTCGCGAGAATGGTTGTCCGGCGAGGCGCCTCGGCGCCTCGTGCTCGGGTGTCGCGGCGCTCATCGAGGGCCGCGGCGGCCTTCGGAGCGGGCTTTGAGGGCGAGGATGGCGTCGCGCACGCCGTCGCGGGCGCCTTGGTTGATGAACGAAGAGGGCACGAGGGGGAGATCGGGATCGACGAAGGAGTCGATCGTCAGGCGGGTGCGATCGGCGCCGAGCGCCTCGATTTCCCAGCGGGTACGGAAGGCCTTCACGTTGCCTTCGACGAGGTGGCCTTCGTAGATCTCCCGCCCTTGGCCGACCTCGGGGGGCGAGATCTCGATTCGCATCCACAGGTGCACCGCCCCGCCGAGCTGCTCCAGATCGAGGCGCACCGAGCGGCCGCCGGCCGGCGTGCTCCGGATCATGCTCGCCTTCTTGTAGCTCGGCATGAACTCCGGATAGCGCGCGAAGTCGAACACCACGCTTCGCACCCGCTCCGCGGGCACGTTGACCGCGACGGTGGCGCGCACGCGCTCGATGCTCGTGCCACGCACCGCGAACGAGCTCACCTTGGGCTCGTCGGAGAGCGCGTCCGCGCGGCCGGTCTCCGGCGCGCGGATGGAGCTCGGGAGATCGCGGGCGAAGGCGCCTTTGCCGGGAAGGGCGAGGGCGAGGGTCAGACCGGCGATGGACGCAATCCTGCGGTTCATGGGTAAAGCTCCCTCCGTGAAGGCGGCGCGGGATTCGTCGCCTGGACGAGCCGAGAATAAGAATCGCCCGAAGAGGGCGTCAGTCTTCGGGAGCGCCGAACAGCGTTGTCTTCATCGCAACACTGGTCTGCGGTCACGAGCGGCGAAATGACGACGCGCGCCGCGACGAGGATCGCAGCGCGCGAGATCGGGCGGCGAGGCTTGCCGCCCGCATCGAGGGTGGGTCAAACGCGGTGTGCGTTGGCGGGGACGGTGACGAGATCCGAAGATGCTCTGTTCTTGCGCTGCGGGGCGCGCACGTAGCGGCCGACGCTCAGGGCGGGATCCAGGGCCAAGCGCACGAGGAGGCCACCCCAGGAGGGCGTCGTCGTGAGTCGATCGTAGAACGGCGCGGCCCGGCGGCGCAGCTCGCGCAGGCGCGCCCAGGGGACGGCGGGGAGATCGTGATGCTCGACGTGATATCCAACGTCGAAGCTCACCAGGTTGAGCGGGCCATAATACGAGTTCGTCGGCTGCCCGGGCTTCCGGTCGAAGTGCTCGGCGAAGCCGCGCATGCTCACCGGATGCGGGCCGAACGAGAACATCCCCGACAGCAGCAGATAGATGAGCGCGCGCGGGCCGGCGACGATCACGAAAGGCACGATCGTCACGATCTGCGCGATCAGGTTCACCTTGAGCCACGGATCGGCGGGCCCGCGATCGAGCTTGAGGGATCGCGCGCTGAAGAGCGAGCCGAAGGCGATCCAAAGCATCTTGCGGACGCGTGACGTCCCGGTCCATTGCGTGTCCCGCGCGGTGGGGAGCTGGAAGTCGAGCTCTTCGCCTTCACCGAGGTGGCGATGATGGGCCAGGTGCTTTTCGCGAAAATCGATCGCGCCCGGGAGGACCATGGGCACATTGGCCAGGATGGCCACCACCTTGTTGGCCGCCGGCCGGTGGAACACGAGGTTGTGCGTGCACTCGTGAATCAACACACCGAGCGCGTGCACCACGAAAGCGCCGACGAACCACGCTGCTCCGAGGAGCACGTACCAAGGCGCGTGGCGAAGCGCATACGCCACGCCGAGCTGCACGATCACGAGCGCGACGACCCAAGCCGCCGTCCACGGATAAGGACCCGTGAGCGCGCGCAGATCGGGATATGCCGCGAGCATCGCCGCGCGCCGGACGCGGTGCCAGCCGGCGGGGGTCTGCGATCGAGCATCGAAATGGAGCGGTGCCGTGTCCGGCGACTCGCCCGGAGGAGACTGCGTATCCATGAGAGCGGGCCAGTAGGTGCGACCTCGGCCGCTCGACAAGGACTCATTGTTTCTGCGGGGGACAAGGAGTTGTGCGTGTCGAGCCGTTCGCGCGCTCGATCACGTCATTGGGTGACGACCGTCAGGCGGAGCGCCGCGTCGATGCAATCGATGTCACCGTGAGCAGGCGCGGTGCCGCGACGCGAGGAGATCGCGAGGAGGCGGGAGAGATGATCTCCTCGGCACAATCCTCGCGATTCGCCGGCTCGTTCTGGTTCGAGGTGGTGATGGTGGATGGGACGAGGTGGCGAGTCACAACGAAGGTGCGTTGAACGTATCGCACGCCTCGATGTTGCCGGATTCCAGACCACGGCGGAACCAGGCGCTGCGCTGCGCGGAGGTGCCGTGGGTGAAGCGATCGGGCGAGACCGTCCCGGTGGCTTGTCGTTGCAAACGGTCGTCGCCGACGGCGGCCACGGCGGCCATCGCGGATTCGAGATCACCATGCTCCAGGAGATCGCGATCTTTCGTGCCGCGGGCCCAGACGCCGGCCAGGCAGTCGGCTTGGAGCTCCAGGCGAACGGCGGCGCTCTCCGGTCCGGTGCGCGAGGCGCCCGGCCGTTGAATGCGCTCGGTCGTGCCCAGGAGATTCTGCACGTGGTGACCGACCTCGTGCGCGATCACGTAAGCTTCTGCGAAATCCCCCCGGCGCCCAAACGCTGTTGCAGCTCGCGGAAGAAACCGAGGTCCATGTAGACCCGACTGTCGAGCGGGCAATAGAAGGGGCCGGTCGCCGAGCTGCCATGTCCGCAGGCCGTCGGCGTCATGCCATCGAAGAGGACCAGCTTGGCTCGCTCGTATTGAAGACCTTTCTCGTTGAAGACACGACTCCAGGTGTCTTGTACGTCGTCGAGCACGAAGCCCACGAAGGCGCCTTGTTTGTCCGCGGGCCCGGTCTGCCCGACTTGTTCGGTCGGCGCGACGCGTCTCCCTTCGTCGGTGTCGACGCTGCTCGTGCCTCTGCCGAAGAGCAGCCAGCCGCCGAGCAGCGCGAGGAGCACCAGCCAACCGAACTTCGAGCGCAAAAGGAGCGGCAGCAAGAACAAGAGCCGACCGGCCCCGACGCCGCCGCCGCCTCGTTCACCGCGCCGATCGATGACGTCGCGGCTTCGATGCTCTGGATCCCAACGCATCCGTCACGGTGCTGCAAGCGTGTTGCCAAAGCGCACTGACACGAAACGACAGATGCCGTCTCGCGCTCGTGCGGCGGCCGGCTCCAGATTTTCCAAGCAGGATACATAGCGAGACCGGCTGCGCTTTTTCGCTGGAACGCGCGCCAAGATCGGACCTTATAGGGAGGTCGAAACCGCTGGCCCCGACCGGCCGCGCGGGCGGGCCAATGCCATCCATCGGCCCACCCGGTCACCTGCTCATCATGCCCACAGCCTCATGGCTGGGTTGTTCGGCTGCTTGCCTTTGCCCGCGTCGCGACGCGGCTTGATTCCCCCATCTCGTTTCGTGGCGTCGCCGCTCCGGTTCCCTCGCGGCGTCGCGACCGTTGTCGTGCCGTGCATGGCAGCTTTGTTCTTGTGCTGCGTGTTACGGCCTTTGTGAGGTCGCGACGCCTTTTTTACGTTTGCTTACGTTTGCTTGCCTTTGCGTGCGGCGGACCTTTTGGATCGTGCGGATGTCGGGCGCGGCAGCTTCAGACGCCGGAGGAACGGCGCTCCGCCGAGGTGCCCCTCCCCCCATGGGTGCATTCCTTCGTCGTCACGGCGGTCCGTGCTCGGGTACATTGGCGGCGGAGGATCTTCGATGGGGCGGGATGAGGTGATTGCGCTGGCCGAGCGGTTTCTGCGGGCGCGGGTGGGATCGAGCCCCCAGCTCGAGGGGGAGGCTTGCGAATATCGTCTGCTCGGCGCGCAGCTTGAGGAGGATGGGACGTGGTCGGTCGTGTATCAGATACATGTGCCCGGACCGCCGCTCTCGGTGGTGGACGGGCCCGTCGTGGTGATTGTCGAGCCGAGCACGCGACAGGCATCGTTCCTGGACGAGCGATCCACCTCGGCGTGAGCGGCGGATGAAGGCCGATTCGAGCCGTGTCCCGACGGAAGCCAAGGAGAGGGTGACCCACGAGCTGGTCTGCGACCGGAGACGTTGCCGCGCATCGAGCTCGGGAGGTCGTGGTGAGGAAGGTTGATCCGAGCGAGCTCGCGCATCTGCTCGCGCTTCATGCGCAGGCGCTCCAGCCCGATGGGGACGAGCGTCATTATTTGAAGCTGCCGGAGACCGACTTTTCCGGGATGGATCTCTCCGGCGCCGAGATGACGGGGGCGATGCTGGTGGGGAGCCGGTTCGACGGCGCCATCCTCCGGGGATGCAAGCTCGCGATGGCGGAGCTCACGGGGGCGACGTTTCGGGACGCCGATCTCACGGGCGCCCGCTTGCGCAAGGCGACGCTGCAACATGCCGTGATGACGAATGCCATCCTGCGCGGGGTCATGGCCATGCGTGTCGAGCTTGCCCACGCGGATCTCCGCGGGGTGGACTTCACGGGGGCCGACCTCTCCCGCGCTTGGTTCTTTCGGAGTGATTTGCGGAGGGCCGTATTCCACGGCGCCGATCTCGACGAGGCGAGGTTTGGCGAGGCGCTGCTGGCCGAGGCCGACCTGCGCGGGGTACGCCACGCCGAGAAGGCTTCATTCGAGCGGATTCGTGTGGATCCGGAGGGCGCGGCGACGCTCGACGAGGAGACGATGCGCGCTTGGATCGCGCAGCGGATTCGGTGAGATGAGCACGCGGTGCGGGCACGCCGGGGGGAGGCGGCCCGCACCGCGTGCTCATCGAGCCATCAGGGGGCGAAGTCCCAGGCGGCGATCCCCGTGGAGATCTTGCCGCCGGCCCGGAGGAAGCCGCCGCCGACCCACAGCGAGGTGCCGCTGACGGCGACGCGCTCGGCGAGATCGTCGAGGCCGACGCCGAGCGGGTGCCAGGCGGCGCCGTCCCAATACGCGACGTGGGCGGCGTCGGTGCTGCCGGCCTTGTCGAAGATGCCGGCGGCGAAGAGGCCATTGCCGTAGAGGGCGACGTCGGTGACGATCACGAGACCGTCATTCTCGCTCGCGAGACCGGTGCCGTAACCGGACCACGCTTTGCCGTCCCAATGGGCGAGGCCGGTGAAGGCGTGGCCATCGATGGCGGTGAAGTTGCCGGCGACGATGAAGCCGTCGGCGGTGCCGACGACGCGGCTGCCATATTCGTAGTCTGAGCCGTCGAAGCCATGGCCGAAGGACTGCCACGCTTTGCCATCCCACGTGGCGAGGCCGTTCACCACGGTGCTTCCGCTGTTCCGGAAGAGGCCGGTGGCGACGAGGTGGCCCGAGGGATCGACGGCGATCGAGCTGACGCGATCGTCGAGGCCGTCGCCGAGCGCGGCCCAGTGGGTGCCGTCCCAACGGGCGATGTGATTGACGGCGGTGGTGCCGGCCTTGGTGAAATCACCGCCGGCGTACAAGGTGCCTTGTGCGTCCGTGGCGAGGGCCTTGACCGGAGCGTCGAAGCCCTTGTCGATCGGGGACCAGGCGCTCCCGTTCCAACGCGCGATGAAGAGGGCCGCGCTCTTGCCGGCCGTGGTGAAGTCGCCGGCGACGACGATGGATCCGCTCTTCTCGACGAGGACGGCGCGGACGGTGTCATTCACGCCTTCGCCGAAGGCCTCCCAACCACTCTTGCCGAGACGAGCGACGTTGTTGGCCGGGACGCCGCCGACGCCGGTGAAATACCCGCCGCCGATGACGCGGCCTTCGCCGTCGACGGTGAGGTCGTTGAGGAGGCCGGCGATGCCGTCGAAGCGCTCTCCGGACTTCGTGGCCGTGTGCCAATCAGCATCTTTCAGCGTAGCGATGTTGGCCGTCTGGACCTTGCCGTGATTGGCAGAGGAGTAGAGCCCGGCGATCCAGAAGGTGCCGTCGTCGAGGGCGAGGATGTCATTGACGCCGACGACGGAGCCAATCGAGAGGCCGACGTCGTTGTGCACGCCGCCGCCGAGCTCGCTCCAGGTGTTGGTCTGGAAGTCGTAGCGGGCGAGGTTGCTCGCGGGGAGCTGCTTTGCGAAATCGACTTTGTCGAAGGTGCCGCCGATGAGGAGATCGCCGTCGGAGGCAAAGGCGATGGCGCGAACCTCGTTGATGTAGCCACCGTCGACGCCGCCGTGGAAAGGCGTCCAGACACCGTTCTTCAACGAGGCGAGGCTCGCGTTGTAAGCGCCGGTCTCGGCGTCGAGGAAGTAGGTGAACGTGCCGCCTGCGTAGACGGTGCCGTCGGGGCTTTGACGAGACGCGAGACGCCGCCGGGCAGGCCGTCGCCGAGCTGCGACCACGCAGTGCCGTCCCAGCAGGCGGCGTTGGCGGCAGGTACGTTGTCGATGGTGCCGAATCCGCCGCCGATGCAGAAGGTGTCGTCGCCGGTGACGAGGATGGAGGCGACGTCGAAGTCGGCGCCGCCTTCGCCGATGGCGGACCAACCATCGGCGCCGTACGCGGCGATGCCCGCGGTGCCGAGCCCGGCGATGTCGCCCGATTCGGCGGCGACGAGGAGGCGATCGCCCTGCGTTGCGAGCGCGCGGATCTTCCCCATGACCTCGCCGGGGAGCAGCGTCCACTTGGTGCCGTCCCAGCGCGCGAGGTGGTTCGTGGGATCGCTCTCCGAGCCGAGCCAGCCGCCCGCGTAGAGCGCGCCGTCGGGGCCGAAGGCGATGGCGTTGACGAAGCCGGGGAGGCCGTCGCCGAGGGCTTGCCACGTGGTGCCGGTCCACACGGCGACGTTGTTCGCGGGGACGCCGCCGGCGTCGGTGAAGATGCCGCCGATGTAGACGCGACCATCCTCGCCGCGAACGACGCTGGATGCGCGCGCGCCGAAGCCGGCGAGGCCGGGGACGCCGAAGCCGTCGCGCCACGCGCCCTTCGTCGGATCGGAGAGCGCGCCGCCGTCACCACCGTTGCCGCCGTCGCCACTGTGACCCGCGTGACCGCCGGTGCCGGTGACGGTGCCCGAGCCGGTGGGCTCTTCCTTGCCGTCGCCGCAGCCGACGGCGAGCACGGTCACGAGGCTGACGCTCAAAGCCAAGAACGAAGTCCGCATCACGAATGCCTCCAGGTGTGTTGCGTGCCGCCGGGGCACGCCCCTCGCCATTCGGGGTATCGAACGAGGGGGACACCGGCACCTGAAAGCGTCTGAAAGGTGACGCGGGAACGACGCAGAGGCGGCGGCTCAACCGCGCTGGCGATCGATGGAAACCGCAGGATTCAAGAGGTATCCGTCGTCGTGCCGTTGGAGCACGGTGTCGAGCCCGAGGCGACGAAGCGTGGCGATGGCCGCGTAAACACGGTTGGCCGCGGCGTGGGGGAGCGCACGCTCGCCGGGCCAGCCGACGGCGAAGAGATGCTCGGCGTCGAGGCCGACACCGGGCGCGTCCTGGCGCTGCTCGACCAAGGCCCGCAGGATGAGGCGCAGCGGGCCGCGGCGCGAGAGATCGACGCGCTCGCCGCCGAGCGAGAACCAACGTTGGGTGTCGCCGACGACGAGGGGCGAGCCGGGCTCGGAGGCCGGGGCGCTCGGCGGCGGCGCGCGCTCCGGGGCGCTCGGCGGCGGCGCGGCGATCGTTTGAGCTCCAACGATCTCGCCGAGCACGCCAATCGTTTGAGCTCCAACGATCTCGCCGAGCGCGCGAGAGAGGAGCCGCACGGCGAGGCCGAGCTCGTTGCGGCGCGGGGCGTCGCGATCGCGGGCGAGGTGATCGCGGGCGCGGGCGAGGCGATCGCGGGCGCGGCGCTCGGCATCCTCGCGGGCGGCCGGATCGGCGCGGCGGGCCTCGGCGAGGACGAGAAAGGCCGCGAGCGTGTCGACGACGAGCGGCCACGTCGGATCCATGCCGGTGGGGCCGCGGCGCGCGGCCTCGAAATCGGCGCGCGCTTCGAGGAGGAGGCCGAGCTGCGCTTCGGCGGCCGCGGCGAAGGGGAGCACCATGGCCTCGAAGCGCGCCTCGCCGCAGGCGCGCAGCGTGTCGACGGCTTCTTGATAACGATCGCGGGCGGCGCGGAGATCGCCGCGCTCGTGTGCGGCCATGGCCAGGTTGGCGAGCGAGACGCCCTCGAAGCGACGGTTGCCGAGGCGACGCTGGAGGGCGAGCGCGGCGCGCGAGTGCTCCTCCGCGCGCTCGGCGTCGCCTTCGCCGAGGTGCCAGCTCCCGAGGTTCATGCGCGTGTCGGCTTCGATGATGCGGTTGCCCGAGGCGACGGCGCGCTCGAGCGCGGCCTCGTAGAGCCGGCGGCTGTCCTCGCGGCGACCTTCGGCCTCGCGCACCACGCCGAGGTTGCCGAGCACGGCGGCCTCCATGCGCTCGCCCCCGGCGCGCCGGAAGCCGGCCCGCGCCGCCTCGAAGGCGCGCACGGCCTCCGCGTAGTCGCCGCGGATCTCGGCGACGCAGCCCTGCACGTTCTTCACGGAGGCGGCGACGTGCGGGCGCTCGAGCGGATCGACGACGTTCGCGGCGCGGGAGAGATCGAGGTCCGCGTCGTCGAAGGCGCCATGCTGCGCGCGGTAGCGGCCGCGCGCGAGGAGCGCGCCGGCCAGCGTCTCGCCGTCGGCTTCGCGCTCGGCGAGGGCGATGGCGTCGTCGAGCGCGCGGCGCGGCTCGTCGACGAAGCCGAGCCGCGCCGCCGCGACCCCGAAGGCCACGAGGGCGCGCGCGACGAGCTTCGGATCGCCCGCGGCGCGCGCGGATCGCAGCGTGGCCTCGTGCAGCGCGGTGCTGCCGACGCCGCGCAGGGCCGAGAGCTCGGCGAGCGCGAGGCCGACGCGCGCGGAGATCGCGGGGGCGCGCTCCGCGGCGCGGCGGTGCGTGGCGACGAGCTGATCGCGGTCCAGCTCGAGGCGCTCCTCCGCGTCGCGCGCGTGCGCGCCTTCGAGATCGCGGGCGAGCCGCTCACCTTCATCGGCGACGAAGGCGTCGATGCGCGCTTCGGTCTCGGCGCGCAGGCCCGCGGCTTCGAGCCGATCGAGCGCGAAGGCCCGCACGCTCGCATAGAGCCGGAAGCGCAGCTCGCCCGCGGGCGCGCCCGGCTCGATGCGCTGGATGAGCGATCGCTCGTGGAGCGAGGCGAGCACGTCGACCACCGCCGCGGACTCCGGGCTCACCGCCTCGGCCGCTTCGAGCGGGAAGCTCGCCGCGAAGGCCGCGATGCGCGCGAGGACGTCGCGCTCGTCCTCGCCGAGGAGCTGCCACGAGACCTCGATGGCGGCGGAAAGCGATGCATGTCGCGCCGTCGTGTCGGCGATGCGGCCCGGGGTGACGGCGCGCGTGCCCGAGGGCCGCGGCGCCGCGGCCGCATGAAGGAGCTCGGTGGCGCGCTCCGTGAGGCGCGCGAGGAGCTTCGGCGGCGGGAGGATCGAAGTGCGCGCGGCCGTCAGCTCGATGGCGAGCGGCAGGCCGTCGAGGCGCTCGACGAGGGCGCGCAGCACGTCGGGCGAGGTCGCGGGCGCGGGGAGGCCGCGCCGCGCGGTGCGCATGCGCTGCTCGAAGAGGCGGACGGCGTCGTCGAGGCCGAGCGGCGCGATCTCGACGACCCGCTCTTCGTCGAGCCCGAGGCGCGTGCGCGAGGTGATGAGCACGCGCAGCGAGGGCGCCTTCGCGATCCATCCGGAGACCAGCGGACCGAGATCGGGGACGAGCGCTTCGGCGTCATCGAGCACGAGGAGCAGCCCGGGACGCCCGGCGAGCGCTGCGGCGACACGCGCCGGTGGATCCGTGGTCGCGGCGCTCACCCCGAGCAGGCCGGCGACGGCGGCCGTGACGTCATCGACGGAGAGCGCCGAGCCGAGCGCGATCCCCATCGGATCGAGCCCGCGATCTTGGGCCGCTGCGGCCGCGGCTTCGAGCGCGATGCGCGTCTTGCCCACGCCCGGCGGCCCCACGAGCGTGACGAGCCGCTCTCCCGAGGCGAAGATCTGCGCGAGCTGGGCGAGCTCCTCGGCGCGCCCCACGAGCCGCCGCGGCCCGATCCCGAAGAGCCGCGCCGCCCCTGCTTCTGCTTCTGCCTCTGCTCGAGCCGACGTCATCGCCCGCGCCGCGCCCTCCACCGGCGATTCGCCGCCCCTGGTCGATGCCGCGACGGCGCGCCCCGGTCAAGCGGGCACGAAGGACCGGGCCTTCGACGGCTCGATCGCAGGTGATGCCGCGCACGCGGCGAGCGCGCCCGGCGCTCGCCCGGAAGATGATGGAGATCATCCGCCGGTGGAGGGCGGCTCGCGCTGGGGCGCCTTCAGTTCGAGCTGGATCCGCCGCTCTGGACGTCGTCCATGCTCACGATGCCGGTCACGTCTTCGACGCACGCCTGCAGATCCGCGTTGATGGTCGAGCAGCTCGCGCCCTGAATGCAGCTTCCGAGGTCGGCGAACGTGGAGTCGCTGAGGCACTTCAAGAACTGCAGGGACTCCGAGCCCGCGGCGCCGCTGATCTGCGACTGACAGAGCTCCTCGGTGATCTGCGGATCGCAGGCGCTCAGCTTCTTGCAGTACTCGCCGAAGAACGCCGACGGATCGCCGGTGCATTGCTTGGCCGCGTTCGCGCTGCACGTGGCGTATTGATCGCACGACTGCGAGCTGCAGCTCTGGAGCGCATCGGTGTAGCTGTCATCGAGGATCTCGCCGTACGAGGCACAGGTCGTCATGCACTCGTCGACCTTTTGGGAGCTGTTGCACTCGACCGTCTTCTGGCACAGGGCATTGCAATCCAGCGAGCTGCCGCCGCAGCCGGAGAGCGCGATCGCCACGAGAGCCGCCGCCGAGAAGATGAGGTTTCGCATGGGTGATCTCCTTGGGCACGACACAACCGCAATGCGCCGGCATCGGTCAAGGAGGGAGCACGCTCAGGGCGCCGCACGCGCCATGACGGCTGTGGGCCAGCCGCCATGCGACAGACGTTTTCGCGACGTTGGACGAGGTCGCCCTCAGGCCATCTCCCCACCCATCTTCACCACCACTTCGGGCAACGCCTCTTCGGCCTTTCCGGCGAGCACCCGCACGCGCCGGTCGGGCGCTCGGCCGGAGGGATCGATGCTCCACACGGGCACTCGTCCAGCGCACATGGAGAGCACGTTGTCGGTCAATCCGACGGCGAAGCTCGTCCCCACGAAGAGCACCACCTGACAGCTCTTCATGGCCTTTTGCACGCGCGTGAATTGGTAATCGGCATGCTCGGTGTAGTATTCGTCGAACCAGAGCACGTGTTGGCGGAGCATGCTGCCGCATGCCGGACAGCGGGGGACGTTGGCCTCCACCGGATCGTTCAGAAACGCTTTGATGTCGAAATCGGATCTCGGTAGCGAGCCCGACGGCGATCCGTTGGCGCAGCCGCCCCGGGAGCAGCGGATGCGATCGGCGGTGCCATGCACCTTCACCATGGCTTTCGATCCAGCCATTTCGTGGAGGGTGTCGACGTTCTGGGTGACGAGGAGGTATTCGCGGCCGGCGGCCGCGGAGAGCCGCTCCAGCGCGACGAGGGCGCGATGCGCGGGATTCGGCTCCTTGCCTTCGAGGGCGCCGAAACGCTTCAGATACCAAGCCCAGGAGCCCGCGGGATCACGCTCGAAATAGGCGCGGGTGCCGAGCGTGGTGACGTCGACGCTCCAGATGGCGCCGGCATCGGTGCCGCGGAAGGTGGGGATTCCGCTCGCCAGGCTGATGCCGGCGCCGGTGACGACCAGGATGGGAGAGCGCGTCAGATCGCGAGCGAGCTCGTCGAGGAGCGCTGATTCGTTGTCGGACATCCGAGGGATCTAGCACCCTCGGGCACGATTCCCATCAACTCTGCAGGGAGCGAATCGATCAGAATGGCGGGGTCGTGACACCTGCGCAGCGATTGACGCAATCGTTGAACGTCTGAACGAACATCGTCCCGTCGATGGCCTCACAAGGTGCCTCCACGATGCAGGCTGCTTGACAGGCGTTCTGCCCGGTGCACGCGCCTCCGTTGCCTTGGCTCGGCTTGCCGGTGCAGGTCGAGATCTTGGCGGTGGACTCCTCGCAAACGGTGGAGAACGGGTTGCCCGCGTCGGCGCAGCTCGCGAGGGCTTTCGTCGCACGGCTGCAATCGTTGCTGGCCGAGGCGGTGCCTTGGGAGCAGCTCACCCGGCGCTCGAAGCAGTCGACGAGGGCCTCGAACGGCTCGGTGCAAGACACCGAGTCCGCATGGTCCTGGGCCGTTTCGGCTTTCTCGATGCAGGCATCGAGATCGTTGTCGGTGCAGGGGACACAAGCGCAGACTTGCCGGCACGCGGGCGCCATCGACTTGCGACAGGCCATCGGCGCGAGGGCGAGCGCGAGGAAGACGAGGGCAGGGAAGGCGCGCGCGATGGGACCGAAGGACCCTCGTGCACGCTCCGTTGTCGAAGAGCCGTGGAGCCTTCGACGATTGCGGGAGAGGACGACGGACGAGGTGGAGCGAAGAAAAGGTATTTCGATCACCTCGCCAGCTTAGAGCCTATCCCCGTAGACCTCCACGTCGCCGGCCGCGGACGTGCATCGCCGCCTTCGTCGTCGGGCTCCCGGTGTACGAGGAGTACGCTTGCGCCCTCGCGCCACGGCGGGCTCGGTCCGATCTACTGGGCTCTTCGCGGAGCGCGAATCAGTTCATGACCGCAGAGCCGACCGCGGTGGTCTTGGGCTCCTCCGCGGGCTGCTCGACGACTTCATTGGCCTGGGTGACGCGCTCGACCTCGGCGTCCATCGTGCCGGTCGCCATCTTCCACCACATGCGGAAATCACCGCGGAGCGACCAGAGCGGGTGCTTGAAGGTCGCGGGCCTGTTGCCCTCGACGAGGAAGTGACCGACCCACGCGAAGCCGTAGCCGAACACGGGCGCGGCCAGGAGCAGGGCCCGACGCTTCGTCAGGAGCGCGGTCGCGACGGTCGCCATCGCCAGCGAGGTGCCGACGAAGTGGAGCTTGCGGTTCGTCGGGTTCGCGTGCTCGCGAACGTAGAAGGGCCAGAAGTCTTCGAACGTCTCGAACGGCTTGTCTTCAGGCTGCGACATGTTCGCCAGATTGGCGCGGAGCGACTCCGTTGTCCATTCACTTCGAGCGCTTGCCGGGCAGCTTTCCCGAGAGCCGAAGAACGCCCGAAACGAAGCCCGGCGCGTAGCGTTGGAGCGCGACGATCGCCTTGGCGTGGCGCGTCAGGATGCGCTCGCGATCGCGCCCCACGGCCGCATCGAGGATCTCGGCGGCAGCCTGATCGGACGACATCTGCAGCCAGCCGGGGACGAAGTCGCTCGCGCCCTCGCGGAGGTTGCCGCGGTTGTCGACGCGGCGAATGTCGGTCTCCACGAAGCCGGGCGTGATGAGGACCACCGCGATGCCGCGCGGCGCGAGCTCACCCGCGAGCGATTGCGCGAGCGAGTGGACGGCCGCCTTGCTGATCGAGTAGGCGCCGCTCCCCGGCAAGCCGACGTAGCCCGCGGCGCTGCCGACGAGCACGATGGTGCCGCGCGATCGCTCGAGATCGGCGAGCGTCGCATAGATGGTGCGGAGCACGCCGAAGAGGTTCGTCTCGAGCTGGCGGCGGTAGTCGTCGAGGGTGAGCCGATCGAGCGGGCCGCTGACGCCGAACCCGGCGTTGGCGATGACGACGTCGATGCGGTCGAAGGCTTCGCGCGTGCTCGCGGCGGCGCGCTCGAGGTCGCCGTCCTGCGTGACGTCGGCGGCGATGGCCAAGGCGCGGCCGCCGTCGCGTTGGATGTCTTGGGTGAGCGCTTCGAGGCGCTCCTCGCGGCGCGCGGTCACGGCCACGGCGGCGCCTTCGCGCGCGGCGCGGCGCGCGAGGGCTTCGCCGATGCCGGAGGAGGCGCCCGTGATGAAGACGGTCTTGCCCGCGAGGGTGCGCGTCGCCATCACTTCGCCTTGAAGCTCGCGGCGCGCTTCTCGATGTACGCCGCGAGCCCTTCGCGTGCGTCGTCCGAGTTGAAGAGCTCGGCCTGGAGCTCGCGCTCGAACGCGAGGCCCTGCTCGAGCCCCATCTCCATGCCCGACTGCACCGCGCGCTTGATGCGACCGACCGCGAGCGATGCCTTGCCCGGCGTGGTGAAGCGCTTCGCATACGTGACGACGGCGCTCATGAAGGCCGTGTGCGACTCGGCCTCCCACACCTCGTTGACGAGGCCGAGGCCCTGCGCGGTCTCGAAGTCGAAGGTGGTGCCCTCGACCATGAGCTGGATCGCGCGGGCCTTGCCGAGCGCGCGGGCGAGACGTTGCGTACCGCCGGTGCCGGGGAGCACGCCGAGCGCGACCTCGGGCAGGCCGATCTTGCCCGCGCCTTTGCGGGCGATGCGCAGATCACAGGCCAGCGCGACCTCGAGGCCGCCGCCCACGGTGTGCCCGTTGAGGGCCGCGATCACCAGCTTGGGCGTGTGCTCCAAGCGGAGGAGCGTCTCGTTGGCGTGGAGACAGAAGTAGTATTTGAAGGTCGGGTCCGCGGCCTTCAGCATCCCGATGTTGGCGCCGGCGCAGAAGAATTTCTCCCCGTGGCCGGTGACGACGATGACCTCGATCTCCGGGTCGAACCGCGCGTCCAGGATGGCGCGGTCGAGGTCCTTCATCATCTCGTGGCTGTAGCCGTTGACGGGGGGATCGTTGAGCGTGAGCGTGACCACGCTCCCCTGCTTTTCGTAGTCGACGAGGGCCATGCGCCGCCTTTTACCAGACCTCGTGGGGCGAAGGCCTCGGTCCAGGTCGCATGGTCGCTTCGTTTCCCATGAGGCAAGGCCGAGCGTCGAGGGGACCGTGCCCGATCCTAGCGGCAGCGGGCGCTTGGTGGTACGTGGCCGCGGGGCTACATGGAATCGGCGGACGTACGACAGAAGCTCAAAGAGATGATGGTGCGGGAGCTGAACCTGGAGGGGAAGTCGCCCGCCGACATCGACGACGCGGCCCCGCTGTTCGGCGACGGGCTCGGGCTCGACTCGCTCGACGCCCTCCAGCTCGCCATGGCGGTCGAGGAAAACTTCGGGGTGAAGATCCCCGAGGGGCCGGAGGCCCGCCCGATCTTCGCTTCCGTGAACGCCCTCGTGGACCACATCGTCCACACGCAGGCGGCCTGAGCGGCACCGCTCGCCACGATGCGCATCTGGGTCACCGGCATCGGGCTGATCTCGCCGGTCGCGCGGGGCGCCGCCGCGACGATGGATCGCCTCCTCGAAGGCGCGCGGGCCATCGGCCCGCTCACGCTCTTCCGCCTCGAAGGGAGCCGCGCCGACATCGCGGCCGAGGTGAAGGACCTGCGGGTCGAAGAGGTCGCCCCGCGCGGTGAAGAGGAAGCTTGGTCGCGCACCGACGCGCTCAGCGTGCTGGCCGCGCGCGAGGCGCTGGCGCAGGCAGGCGTGGATCCGCGCGCGATGCCAATCGATCTCGCGCTCGGCGGCACGACGGCGGGGATGTTCGAGACCGAGACGCCGCTGGCCGAGCTGTCGCGCGATCCCGGCGCGATCGCACCGCTCAGGCGCATGCTCTCGCATCCGCTCTCGTCGACGGCCGATCACGTGTCGGCGGCCGCGGGCCCGTTCCGCACGGTGCGCAGCGTGTGCAGCGCGTGCTCCGGCGGCGCCAACGCCATCCTGCTCGGGGCCGCGTGGATCCGCGCCGGTCGATCGCGCTGCGTGATCGCCGGCGGCGCCGATGGGTTGTGCCGGCTCACGTTCGCTGGCTTCGGCGCGTTGAGCGCGCTCTCACCGGAGCCGTGCCGTCCGTTCGATCGGCGTCGCAACGGGCTCAACCTCGGAGAGGGCGCAGCGTTCTTGGTGCTCGAGCCGGAGGACGCGGCGCGCGCGCGTGGGGCGCGGCCGATCGTGGAGCTGCGCGGCTGGTCCGTCGGCGCCGAGGCGCACCACATCACGAACCCCGAGGCCACGGGCGCGACGGCGGCGCGCGTGATGCGCGAGGCGCTCGCGCGCGGAGGGATCGAACCGCGCGACGTGGACTACGTGAACGCGCACGGCACGGCGACGCCCCTCAACGATTCGATGGAGACGGCGGCGCTGCGGCTCTGCCTCGGTGACGAGATCGCGCGCATCGCCGTGTCGTCGTCGAAGGGACAGATCGGGCACACGCTCGCGGCCGCAGGCGCGGTCGAGGCGGCCATCACGGCGATGGCCATCGCGCGCGGGGTGATCCCACCGACGATCGGGCTCGAAGAGATCGATCCCGCCTGTCAGCTCGCGCATGTGACGGCGGCGCGGCCGGCGAAGATCCGCGCGGCCATGAGCGACTCGTTCGGCTTCGGCGGCACCGACACGGTGCTGGTGCTCGCCGATCCCGAGGCCTTCCCCGAGCCGCCGCCGCAACCGCGGCGATCGATCGTGGTGACGGCGGCCGCGACCGTCGGTCCGCTGGGCGTGCTCGGCGCAACCGAGACGCTCGCGTATCTCGAGCCCGGCCCGCCTCCCGCGCCCGGCCCCATTCCGTTTCATGCGCCCGATCATCTCGACGTCGCCCGCGCGCGTCGCCTCGATCGCGCAGGCAAGCTGACGACCGCGGCGATCGCACGCGCGCTCGCGGACGCAGCGTTGCCGGTGACGGGCGACGCCGGCCGCAGCGTGGGCGCAGTCGTGGGCTCCGCGTTCGGGAGCGTCGATGGATCGACCGCGTTCATGCGGCGCGTCTACGACAAGGGCGCGAAGCTCGCGAGCCCGGCCGACTTCCCCAACCTCGTGCCGTCGTCGCCGGTGGGGCACGCGTCGATCTACCTCGGGCTGCGCGGGCCCGTGCTCGCCACCTCCGATCTGGAGGCCACCGCCGAGAGCGCGATCGTCACCGCCGCGGAGCTCTGCGCGGTCGGGGAGGGCGCCGCGATCTTCGCGGGCAGCGCCGAGGAGGCGAGCCCGATGATCGAGCGCTGCCTCGGTCCGATCTGCTCGGGGATCACCGACCGCGGCGCGCGCAGCGAGGGCGCCGCGATCCTGTTGATCGAAGCGGAGGAGCACGCTGCGCAGCGCGGCGCTCCGGCGCTCGCGCACATCGCTTGGTGGACGACGTGGCGCGGCGCGAGCGCGACGGCGCTTTCCGACGCGCCGCCGCCGGGCGCGGGCGCAGCGGTGTTCTTCGGGCGCGAGGACGAGCGGCTCCTTCGCGCGCTCGAAGGCTCGCCGTGGGCCGACGTGCCGCGCTCGGGCGTGGCGGCGCGCGCCGGCGATCACGAGGGCGCGGGCGGGTTCGCGGCGGCAGCGGCGGTGGCCGCGATCGCGGCGGGCCGCGTGGAGAGCGCTCTGCTCGTGGGTGTGGCGCCCGATCGGGGCGTCGCGGTGCTGTTCGTGCGGGCGAGATGAGCGTGCGCGCGCGGGCCTCGTCGGTGGCATTGGCGGCGGCGCTCGCCGGCTGCGCTCCGGCGGAGATGGCGCTCGGGCCTACGCAATCGGTTGGAGCTCCAACGAAATCGGTTGGAGCTCAAACCAAAATGGTTGGAGCTCAAACCAAAATGGTTGGAGCTCAAACGACCGCCGAATGGCGCGCCGGCCTCGCCAAGCTGGAGGCGCTGCGGCGCGCGGCCGGGGCGGCGCGCACCATGCGGATCTCGCTCGCGCTCCGCGAGCCCATCACGGGCCGTCGTCTCACGGCGCGCGGTGCCGTCGCGCTCGCGCCGCCGCGGGCGCTCCGGATGATCCTCCTCGGCCCCGGTGGGACGACGGCGCTCGATTTGTGGATGAGCGGCCCGCGCTATCGCTTTGCGGTGCCGGCGATCGATCTGGAGAAGCGCGGCGACCTCACGGCCCCGCGCGCCGAGCGCCGCGGCCTTCCAGTGGATTTCCTCGGCTTCTGGCTCCTCCGTCCGGCGAGCGGCGAGCTGCTCTGGTACGGACACGATCACGACGGCGACCGCTTCGTGCTCAAGGACGACACGGCCATCGTCGATCTGGTGGTCCAAGGCGACGGCCGCGTGTCTGCACGCCGCACCACCTTTGCGGGCGACAAGCGCCTCGACGAAGAGACGGTGGAGGCTGGTGCCCTGGGCTGCGCTTCCGTGCGCTATCACCAAGCCTCGACGGGGCTCGACGTGACGGTGCAATGCGAGGGAGAGACCATCGGAGATCCGCCGGCGCGAGCGCTCGCGGAGCCCGGCGCGGAGGGCGGAGCGTGAGGTCCGGCGTCGACGCATGCGCGATCGCAGTGGGCGCGATCTCGGGGCTCGGGATCGGCGCCGACGCCTACCGCGCGGCGATCGACGGGCAGGCGGCGCGCTCGGCGATCGCGCGTGATCCAGCGCTCTCCGCGGCTGGGCTGGCTCGGCCTTTCGCGGCGCGCGCGCCCTCCGCGATCGAGGCCTCCCGAGGCGGCGATCGCGCGACCGATCTGCTCCTCGCCGCGCTCAAGCCGGCGGTGGCCGGCCTCGATGCGACGCGGCCCCATTGGCGCAACGAGCGTGTCGGCGTGGCCATCGGCACGTCGAGCGGCGGCATGATCACGGCGACGCGCTTCTTCGCGGCGCGCGCCCGCGGCGAAGCGACGGCGGACCTCGCGCGCGGGGCCACCTACTTCGCTCCGCTCGACGATGCGCTCGCCGCGGTCGGCCTCGCCGGTGCGCGCCGCACCCAAGTCCTCGCGGCCTGCGCGGCCTCGGCCATCGCGATCGGGATCGCGCTGCGCTGGCTCGAGCGCGGGGCCTGCGACGTGGTGCTCGCCGGCGGATACGACGGCGTCAGCGAGTTCGTCGCCGCCGGCTTCGAAGCGCTGCGCGCGACGACCGCCTCGAGCCCGCGCCCGTTCCGCGTCGGTCGCGACGGCATGTCCCTCGGAGAAGGCGCGGCGGTGCTCGGCCTGGTGCGCGGCGACGATACGCGCGGCGCGCAGGTGATCGCGCGCATCGCCGGCTTCGGCGGATCCAACGACGCGGTGCACATCACGGCGCCCGATCGCACCGGCTCCGGCCTCGCGCGCGCCGGCTGCGCCGCGCTCGTGGATGCGGGGATGGCCGCCGCGCAGATCGATCTCGTGAGCGCGCACGCCACGGCGACACCGTTCAACGACGCCATGGAGTCGCGCGCGCTCGCGACCATCCTCGGGGACGCACAGGCCGCGATCGTGCACCCCTTCAAAGCGCAGATCGGGCACACGCTCGGCGCCGCCGGTGTCCTCGAAGCCCTGGCCGCCGCCGACGCGCTCTCCACCGGTGTCGCGCCCGCGGCCGCCGGTGGCAGCGACGGCGCGCCGCTCGATCCCGACGCGCCGACGCTGCTGCTCGATCGGAGCGCGCGCCGGCCGCTCCGCGGCGCGCTCAAGCTCGCGGCCGCGTTCGGCGGCACCAACGGTGCGCTCGTGCTCGCGCCGCCCGACGCGCCGAGCGCGCGTCCTTCGCGCCCGATTCGCGAGGTCTTCGTGCGCGCGTTCGCGCACACCGACAACGCCGATCTCGGTGACCTCTCGGCCGCGACCGGCGTGGCCCGCGATCGGCTCGCGCGCCTCGATTCGCTCTGTCGTCTCGGCCTCGCCGCGGTCGCATCGCTCGCCGCCGCGGTCGGCCGCGATGCGATCGCCGGTGCGGGCATCGTGGCGGGGCAAGCGCTCGCGACCCTCGACACCAACGACGGCTTCGACGCGCGCCGCCGTGCCCGCGGCGCGACGTCGGTGGAGCCGCGCGTGTTTCCCGCGACCTCGCCGAACGCGATCGTCGGTGAATGCGCCATCGTCTTCAAGCTGACCGGCCCGAGCTTCGCGGTCGGCGCCGGTCTCGACGGTGCGATGGAAGCGCTCTCCGCAGCGGCCGAGCTCGTGGCCGCGGGCGACGCGGATCGCGTGATCGTCGTCGCCGCCGACGACGCGGGACCCGTCGCGCACGATCTCCTGCATCTCGCCGGTTGGGACGCGCGGCCGCTCGTGCGCGGCGCGGTCGCCTTGTTGCTCACGAGCGACGGAGAAGGCTCGCTGCGCACCGTCGATCTCGACGCGCCCGTGGCCCACGAAGGCGACGGCCCGATCGGCCACTCATCGTTGATGCGGTGGCTTGGCCGGTGATCCCAGCCTCCCGCGCGCGAGCGCACGACCGAGCTGGCTCGCGGGGTACACCACGGTGCGGATCGCTTGAAGCACGCCGATGGGCTCGATTCCAACGCCGGCGTGGATCGGATCGAACCGGAGATCCTCGCCTCCACCGGCGATCGGCTCACGCAGCGTGATCCGCGCAAGCGGTCGATACGCCGAGCCCGGCCGGCGCTCGCGTACCTCCAGCGCCAGGATGGCGCGCCCATCGCGGACCGCGCGAGCGAGGCGTGCATTGCGATCGCCCCTGTCCGCGGACCGCAATTCCGGCACGAGGCGCAGATCGACGGCGCCGAGCTCGGGCGCACGCAGCGGCAATACCGTCGCATACGTATTGCCCAGAAAGTCGCGTACGTTGGTCGTGAGCACCGCGATCAGCATCTCGGGGACGCTGCGGAAGGTGGCGAAGAGCAGATCCTGAGCGCGCGCCTCGCCGGGATGGAACCGCACCGCGGCGCCGAGGATGTCAGGCCACGCCGCGCCCGCCGGCCACCGCCAGAGCGCGCCGCTGAAGCGCACGACGGCGGTCCCGGCGAGCGCATGCGCGACCGCGTCGTCGGCCTCGGGCTCCACGTCGGCGCGGTAGAGCACGCCGTCGGGATGAAAGAGGCGCGCGCCTCGAAGGAAGCTCCCGAGCGCCGCGAGCGGCGCGAACAGCCCTCCCAGCGCACGACCGATCGTCAAGCTCGCCGGCATGCTCCCTCCTGCGCGATCCGTGGGTGGATCGCGCGGTCATCGCAAGCGGCCTCGGCGCGTGGGCTCGGCGTGGCTCCACTTCGATTGTCACTTTGTCCGTAGGTTCGGCTCCGGGCGTCTCGTTTTTGCCAGACCTGTCAACGTTGATTGCGTGGCGCGGGCCCTTTCCCCTTGGCTCTGCATCTGGCAAGGTCCGGCCCGGTTTTCGCTACGACGAGACCGCTACCGCCAACGCGTATGAAGCGCCTCGAACGATCGTTCCTCATCCTCTCCACGCTGCTCGCGCTCGCGACGCCGCTCGCCGGCTGCGCGACCCACTACATTCCGAACACGGACGTCGAGGACAACGACGAGAACCGCAAGCTCATCGCCTTCTGCGAACGTTATCGACACGCCGTCGAAAACAAGGACGTCGCTGCGCTGCTGAAGATGGCCGCGCCCAGCTACTACGAGGACGGCGGCAACGTCGATCCGACGGACGACCTCGATTACGCCGGCCTCAAGGCGTACCTCGTGTCGAAGTTCCAGGACGCGTCCGCCATTCGCTACGAGATTCGTTATCGCCGCGTCCACAAGGACCGCGATCTCGTCTTCGTCGACTACACCTACAGCGCCAGCTACCGCATCCCCGGCAGCCGCAACGACGAGTGGCGCCACCGCGTCGAGGACAACCGCCTCGAGCTCGTTCCCTACCAGGACGAGTACCGCATCGTCGCGGGCATGTAGCTGTTCGTCCTTGTCACGATGGGGCCGCGAGCGGCCCCAAACCCCAGGCCGGACGAGCCGGCCGTGATCACGATGGGGCCGCGAGCGGCCCCAAACCCCAGGCCGGACGAGCCGGCCGTGATCACGATCCCCGCGCTGGACATCTCCCATCGCACCCGCACACGCGAGCACCCGGTAGGGGTGCAGCATCGCCATGCACGAGCGCATGTGCACCGAGCATCGGTGCAGCATCACCATGCACGGGCATGCGTGCACCGAGCATCGGTGCAGCATCGCCATGCACACGCATGGGCGCGTGATCGGAGCTCCGCGCGATGCGCATGGGGCGCCGTGACGGATCGACACGCCGTCATCTGACATCGCTTCGGCGCATCTCGCGATGTGCATGCCTCGCTGCGACGGATCGACACGCCGTCATCTGACATCGCTGTCGCAACGCGAGCCCATGAACGACACGAGCCCGGGGCCGCTGGGCACCCGGGCTCGTTCGTGGGACCGGAGCTATCGGCTGCGCTTCACTGGCAGACGTTGTTGATGCACTTCTTCAGCGTGCCGCCGCAGTCGCTGTCCTGCAGGCACTTCTTGCTCGGAGCGCACGGATCGCAATCCGGCCCGCCGCAGTCGACGTCCGTCTCGGCCCCGTCCTTCGTCGTGTCGCTGCACGTCGGCGTCGCGCAGAGCTTGTTGACACAACCATTGTTGAGGCAGTCCGAGTTCTTCTCGCAGTCCGCGCCGTCCGCGCAGAGCGGGCACATGCCCTGGCCGCAGATGGCCGGCCCACCGTCGGGGAGCAGCTCGCCGGGAAGCACTTCTTGACGTTGACGGCGGCGAAGCCGCACACGCCGCTCGCGCAGTCCGTCGGCTTGTCGCATCCGAGGCCATCCGCGCACTTCGTGTCGCACGGACCGCCGCAGTCCTTGTCGGTCTCGTCACCGTCCTTCGTGTTGTCGGTGCACGAGGGGAAGAGGCACTGCCCCATGACGCAGGCGTCGTTGGCACAGTCCTCGTTCTTGAGGCACTTCTTGAGGTTCTCGCACGGAAGGCAGCCGGTGCCGCCGCAGTCGATGTCCGTCTCGGTGCCGTTCTGCATCATGTCACTGCACTTGGGGCCCTCGCACGTCTTGCTCGCGCCGCAGTTGCCGCTCTTGCAGTCCGTGTTCGTCTGGCACTTCTTGCCGTCCGCGCACGGGAGGCACGGGCCGCCGCAGTTGAGATCGACCTCGCCGAAGTTCTGCATGTCGTCGTTGCACTTCGGCGTGACGCAGGTGCCTTGGAAGCAGTAGTTGCTCGTGCAGTCGTCGGCGCCGTTGCACGGATTGCCATCGGAGCAACGGGGGCAATCGCCGCCGCCGCAATCGATGCCCGTCTCGGCGCCGTTTTTGACCTTGTCCTGGCAGATGAGGAACGGCGAGCAGTCGCGATCGGGCACCGGGAGCACGCCGCCGTCGGCGTCGGTGGGCGCGCCGCAGACGCGCACGCCCGCGACGACGTTGCACAGCATGCCGGGATCGCAGTCGCAGTCGACGTTGCAGCCCTGCCCGTCACCGCAGCGCGCCGGGCAGCCCGTCCTGTTCTCGCCGCCGCCGCAGTCGACGTCCGTCTCGGCGCCGTCCTTCTGGCCGTTCAAGCAAGGCTCGGCCTTGGCGGGGATCAGGCAGTTGAAGTACGTCACCGCCTCCGCCGGGATCGACGGGCCCTCGGCCGCGAGCGAAGCGTCGGCGTTGTCCGGGTACTTCACGCTCGGATCGATCGGCGGCCAGTAGATGGTGAGGCTCACCGCGCCCGGCGCGAGCACGTCGCCCGGGTTGATCGCGAAGGCCGCGCGCGGCACCAGATCGGAGACGCGCGGGCACGTCGATCGCGAGCCGCCGTCCGCGGTGGTGCTCGATCCTTCGACCTCGTACAGATTGAAATGATGCGTCTCGCCCGACGGGCACGTGGCGTCGAACGCATCGCGGCCCGGCTCGATCACCTGTGAATAGGTGCCGAAGGGGAGCGACGTGCCGGCATCGCCCGCGTCGGCGGTGCTCGCGCCGGCGTCGCCGGTCGTGGTCGAGGCGCCGCCGTCGGGCGGAGCGTCGATGGTGAACGTGAAGCCGTGCGCGCTCGTGTACGTCGCGTTGCCGCAGGTGGTGCCGTTGGGGCGCTTGAACGTGACCTTGTACGTGGTCGGCGGCGCGAGGAGCGGCGGCGGGATCATCGTGAGATCGAGGGGCGGATCGAACACGACCTGACCACCGGCGCCGATGAAGCAGACATCGAGCTTGTCGCGCCCGAGGAACGTGCCGTTCTGCGTCCCGTTCGATCCGCTCGCGAGATCCACCGGCGAGGGATCACCGGCCGGCTTGCAGGTCTCGCCGTTGTCGACCGTGTCCTCGCGGAAGGCGCGGTAACAGTTGTCCGGATCCGCGACCCACAGGCACACGGACTCGAACTGCTCACCGCTCGAGCAACCGTGGACGGCGGACGCTGCCGCGATCGGCGCAGCGACGGCGAGGGCGGCGACGGCGAAGGAAAGGCTTCGGCGCATGGGACGAGTCTAGGGGAAGAGGGGGGACGGGGACCACATTCGCACGACCGGCGCGTCCGGTCGTGCGATCACATCTCGGCGTAAGGGCCGGGAACGACGTACGCATCGTCGTTGCCGGCGTACGTGAACACGCCCCAGCAGACGAGCTTGTACTTGACAGCGAAGGCGATCGCTTCGCGAAGGCCCGTCTTCGGGGCGAGGATGGCCAGGTTCGATCGGCGCACGCCCCACCAGCCCGGCCCGTGCTCCAGCACGGACTGATGCAGATCCGCGCTCGCGTGCGGCACGTCCTCGAGCACCGCGAGACGCAGGCGCACGAAGTTCTTCGGCGCGTCCTGCCCATTGGGGAAGTCGAACCAATAGAGATTGTCGCGCGCCTTGCGCGGCTCGATCTTGAGGCCCTGCGCCTCCAGGAAGCGGGCGAAGTCTTCCTGGTTGAGCTTGCCGGTGGCCGAGTGCGTATCGACCTTGTCGCAGGCCGTCGGCGAGACCTTGAATCGATTGAAGCCGATCGACGGGTCCTGCTGGTTCTCGGGGGTGAGCAGGTGGGGCCCGGGGTCGGGCAGATCACCGGGATAGTCGATGCCGGAGTACAAACCGCTGCACGCGGTCAGGCCGAGACCGAGCGCGCACACGGCGCCGACCTGCAAGGCACGACCGAAGGTGAAGGGGGGGTTGCCCATGAATCCTCTCACGAAAGCGGCGCCTCTGCGCTCGGTTGAGCCGGTACCGCGGGTGCCATCATCGTCTGGGAGGGGCCGCTCGGGCAAACTCCTTCGCACGATCATTTGGCGACGGCGGCCAACCTCACCTAGAGTTTCAGCGATGAGGTCCGAAGGCTACCTCCGCCATCTCGCCCGCCGCCACACCTTTGCCGCTCTGCTGCTCGCGGGCGCCCTGCCGTTCGCCGCCGGATGCGGTGGGTCGCCGACCGCGCCCGCGCAGGATCAGGTGTTCTACCTGCACGGCGGCAGCGGCGTCATCGACCGCAACTACAGCTGGGAGACGTACTTCAAGCCGCTCGATCAGCCGGCCGGCGAGCGCACGCCCAGGATCGTGGGCGTCGGTGTCCTCTCGGGCGACGTGCGCATCGGCCGTCCCATCGACTGGAACGTGCGCTCGGCCGATCTGACGCCGCACCATCGCTTCATTTCGTACCAGTCGCCGCGCCAATTCATCTTCTCCATCTACGAGCGCATCGACAGCCCGGAGGACACCTGGACCGACGTGGAGCGCCGTTACGAGGCCGACGTCGCCGCGCAGGGCTCGCAGATCCTCGCCGGCCGCATGCCCGTCGCCACGGCGAACACGCAGGGCCGCGCCTACCTCATTCGCACCAAGGTCCCGGCCAAGCCCGAGTATCTGAACAACGCGCGCGAAGTGCTGATCCGCGGCGAGCACCGGCTCATGCTGGTGCAGGTGGTGCACACGGGCGACAACGTGGAGTCCATCGAGGACGAGATCGCCACCGTGCTGAAGAGCATCACGGTCTACTGAAGCTTCATGTGTGAAGCATCGGCGGGGGCCGGTGCTTCATCAATCCTCCCAAACCATCTCGCATCACGCACCGTCGAGACCACGCGATCGACGTGCAATGGCGCATTCGACGCTGATACGAAGGCCGTGTCAGCGTCGATGTCGCTCCTCTGCGCTCGCGGGAGGTCAGCCGTCCCGCGGATCCGGCGGCGGCTCGCCCCTGTCGTCGTCCTCCTCTTCGTCGGGCGCGACGGCGGGCTTGTCCTCGAGCGGGACGCTGATCTTGAACTGCTGTCCGACGTGACCGCCGAGCCACGCGGTCCGCTTCAGCGTCGCCGAGCGCGGCGAGCCGAGCTGGAGGCGCGGGGCATCGTCCGTCTTCACGTGGAGCTCGAGCACCACGTCGTGCTGGCCGCGCGTGAACGTCGCGATCGCGGCGCGAAGCAGCGGCCGCCGGTGCCCGCCGGGCAGGAACGAGAGATAGTCGTCGTACGAGAGCGGCCCGAGGATCACGTTGAATCGACCCGTGCCGTCGTACACGTAGCGACCGATCGTCAAGCTCTCGCCGAGCTGGTGATTCATGACGCCGAGCTTGTTGCGATTGGGCTTCTCGATGAGCGTCCAATGGCCGACGAACTGCTCGATCTGCACGCCCACGTGGCCGAACAAATCGTCGAGCACCACTTGGAGCCCGCGCGCCGAGCGTGACTTGGAGGCGAGCAGCGGCGCATAACGCAGGTAGAGGAACCGATCGAGGACGGTGTCGGCGTCCTTCATCCCGTCGAGGCCGACGGCGCAGAACATCCGGCGCGTGAAGGGGTCTTTGCCCTTCTGCCGGTACATCACCGAGAAGCGGTATTTGGACCACGCGCGATAGAGCAGCGAGAGCAGCCGGTGGTGGAAGACGTCGAGGAACTCCCGGACCGGCTGCGGGCCGCCCTGGTAGTCGTCGAGCGCGATCTTCTCCACGTAGTACGGCGGCATCGGCGACGACGAGCCGTAGAGGCCCATGAACGCGTTGGTGATGCGCACGCGCTCGATGCCGTCGGCCTGCTTGACGTTGGACACCTCGCTGACGTCGCTGGACGCGAAGATCAGCGACACGTCGGCGCGGAGCCGCACGCGCTCGTCAGCCACGGGCCCGAGCTGACCGACCGGCGGCGCCTTGGGGTAGAGCCGCTCGAGCAGATAGACGAGCCGATAGAACGAAAACCGGCGCGCATCCCGCTCGATGGCGACGAGCTGCTGCTTCGGATCGACCGGAACCGCCAGGCTCTCCGCCTGAGGCGCGCCGGTCGTCAGATCAGGAAGAGATTGCCGCTCTTCGGATCCCATTTGTACACCACGCGCGTGTTGGTTCCGGTGACCGTGAGCTGAGTGAAGCTGTTCAGCGACACGTACGAAGAGAACATCTCGTTGAGGATGCTGGCGAAGAGGTACATCTCGCCCTCACCGCTGAAGCCGCCCTCGTCGAGCTCGATGTCGGCAGCCACGCCGCGCACCGGCGCGCCGCGATAGAGCCTGTCGGTGGGCCGCACCTTGACGCTCTTGATCGCGTTCTGCCGGAGCTGATTCGCCCGCGCCGCCTGGCGATCGATGATCGCTTGGAAGTTGTAGATGTCGACCAACGCGCGCAGCACTTCGAGCTCGGTGATCGAGCGGTAGCTCATCGCCATGTGCGCGAGCACGCGCCACTGGAGCTCGCGCCCCGTCGGCGGCGGCAGCGGAGGCGTGACGCCCGTGAGGTTCGTGAACGTCGCCACCGCCGGCGACGTCGCCGTGGGCACGCGCAGATCACCGACCTTGAGCGACGCTGCCAACCTCCGATTGGTGCACGTGGCCTCGACGCTGATCACGTCGAACTCCGGCAGCGCGCCCACGTCCTGCGGTGAACCGAACGACAGATAGACATCCACACCGTCGCCGACCGCCGCGGGCCGGAGGTGCATTTGATAGAACACCGCGCGCGCCGCCGCGTCCGGATCGAGCTCGTGTTGGAACGCGAAGAAGGGCGGGATCTCCACGCGCTGGCTGGTGCGCCGCGCGATCGCGACCACGTTGTCGACGCTGTAGATCTCGTATCCCTGCGGCGTCGATCCGGTGGGCCGCACCAGGTATTCGTGCTTCCCCGGATCGGGCTTGAGCGGATCGGTCGCGTGCTCGAAGAGGTTCACCACCGGCGAGCAGAAGAGGCGGAAATTGTCCTTCGTGACGCGCGTGCCCGAAGGCATCCCGTCCTTGAACTGGATGATGATCGCGAAGCGATCTCCCATCTTGTCGGCGGGCAGCGCCTCCAGGCCGGTGATGTCGAAGAACGCGAACTTCTGCGGCAGCGTGAAGTACTCCTGCAGCAGCCGAAAGCCCGGATACACCGTGCGCGGGTAGGGAATGAGCCCCTCGCTCTCGGAGAAGCCGACGAGCTTGAGCGCCTTCGCGGGCAGCGTGGTCACCGTCGTGTCGCGACCGGCCGCGTCCACCGACGCGAGCGCGATCCCATCGACGTGCGCGCCCAGCCACAGGCGGATGTCATCCTGCAGCCGGCGCTCGCCGTGCACGTAGAAGCGGAGCTGCGAGAGGTTGATGGCCGACAGCGCGGCGCCGCCCGTGACCTTGAGCTCGAGCCGCAGCGACTGCGCGAGCTGCGCGCCCGTGTCGATGCGCGCGTCCTCGACCGTGAGCGGGACGAGCTCCACGTCCTGCGTCGTGCGGAAGCGGCACGACACGCCGTCGACCGGCACCGAGCCGACCTCGGCGTTGCGCGCGACCGTGAGCTTCTCGCGCACCACGTTGGGCAGCGGCGTGAACTCGATGACGCTCGTCGCCGGGACCTGCCGCAGGTAGTGCGGGAACAACAGCGAGGCGACCGAGTGGATGACCTCGGGCAGCTCGTCGTCGAGCTTTTGCCGAATCTTCCCGGTGAGGAAGGCGACGCCTTCGAGCAGGCGCTCGACGTCGGGATCGCCCTTCTCCGCGAGCATCGGCGCGATCGCCGGGTAAGCGGTGGCGAACTCGCGACCGAGCTCGCGCAGGTACGTCAGCTCATCCTGGTAGTACTTGTTGAACATACCCTCGCGCCGACAGTCGACCGTCACCCGTCGGTGGTGTCAACCGCTACCGCCCTCGTCTCAACCAATCTTGACGTTGCCGCTGCCGTCCACCGTCGTCGCGAAGCGCATGGCCTGCCGGCGGCCGTCGGTGAGCTGGAGCTGCGCCGTGATCTCGAATTGCAGGAGCATCTCGTGGCCGAACTCGCTCTTGATGTGACGGACCTGCACGTTCTTGAGCCGCGGCTCGTACGTTTGAATCGAGTTCTTGAGGGCGCGCTGCACGATGCCGACGGCGTCGGGGAAATCGTAGAGCACCTCCGAGACCTCGATGAGCCCGTAGTCCGGGCACGTGAGGCAGGCGCCCTGGCGCGTGTTCAGCATCCGTACGATGTGCTGCGTGACCGCAGACTCGATGTCGCTGTCGCGCGACACGTATCGCTCGCTCGACTGGAGATCGGCCGCTTGCTCGAGCCGATTGAGGAGGGACGCCGCCATGCGGCGAGCATAGCGGCAAACGCGGTCGTTGTGGGATCGCTCGCGCGCTCGGTCAGAGCGTCGCGCTCGCGCGTTTCAGCGCGGCGTCTCCCAATCGTCAGCGGCGGTGAGCCCGCCTTCGTTCCACGTCCACTCGATCTTCTGATACGTGAACGCGAGCTCCTCGTACTCGGTGAGCCGCTGGAGCTTGGGGTTCCGGATGTTCGCCATCTTGAAGTTGATGGTGGACAGGTTCGCGTTGGTGAGCCGCACCGTGTAGTGCTGCTTCTCCTGCCCCGTCGGCGTGCTCATCCAGAACTCGATGCGCACGTCTGAGAGGTTCTCGTTCGTGCAGAGCACTTGGTAGAGAAGCGGCGAAGCGCGATCGAGCTCCTTCGTGATGAGGAAGGGCTTGTGCATGCGCTTGCCGGTCGGCAATCCGCTCTGCGGATTCCGCGGGGCCACGATCTCGTGCTGCACCGAGACCACGAGGATCTTGCCCTCTCGCCCCTTCTGCAAGACGGAGCCGCGGATGAGGCCTTGCCTCTGCGCGACGACCGTCAGATAGGCAGCGAGCGCCATGAATCCTTCCCAGTGCGCGGATCGTTCCGCCGATCGACCGACTTCAGGCTAGCAAAAAAGAAAAGCCCGGGGCAGTCCCACCCCGGGCTCTTCTACACGAGAGCGACGAATCTCACTGACGGTCGAGCCAGTCGTCCATCGCCATGATGCCGCCGTCGGTCCAGGTCCACTCGATCTTCTGGTACGTGAGCGCGATCTCCTCGTACTCGGAGAACTTCACGAGGTCCGGGTGGCGGATGTTCGCCATGCGGAAGTCGATCGACGCGATGTTCGCGTTGGTGAGCTTGATGGTGAAGTGCTGGACCTCGGAGCCGACGCCGCTGGCGGCGCGGATCTGGGGCGTCCAGAACTTGAAGACCGCCTCGGAGATGTTCTCGTTGGTGCAGAGGATGTTGTAGAGCGGCGGGGTCGCCTTATCGAGCTCCTTCGTGAAGACGAAGGGCTTGTGCATGCGCTGGCCGGTGGGGAGACCGCTCTGCACGTCGCGGGGGCTGACGATCGAGTGGGACACCGCGATGACACCGATGGAGTCCTCACGCCCCTTCTGAAGGACCGAGCCCTTGATCTGACCGGACTTCTGTCCCTTCAGGTACGCGTACATCATCATCGCCATGATCGAATCACCTCTTCCTCGGCCGCTCGTCCTCTGGACTCAGTCTACGCCCCTTTGCGCGCTGGCAGGTGACGAGCTCCTCGGCATGTAAGAGTGACGCGGCGTCTCCGCCGGCCCCTTCGCCCCAAGCTCTGGGTTGAAGTTGGGCCAGAATAGCCAGGGCCCGGGGGGCGTCAAGGTCTGGAATGCCGGGCATGATGCGGAAATCTTGCTGTCCGACACCGGCGCGAGAGGTCGTGGAAATGGCTTTGATTTCAAACCATTCTCGCCACGCATCCGCGCTGACGTCCTGGCAGGAGGCTTGCCTCGGGTGAGCGGCGGCGTGCGCGGGCCGGCGCGTTTGCAGCATGTATTTCGCGCGGTGTGCGCGACGCGTGGTACGAAGGAGACGTGAGTCTACCCCGCCGTCTCTTCGCCTTCGCCGCGAGCTTCGCGGCGCTCCCGGCGCTCGCCGGCTGCGGCGCACCCGATCAGCCTCACGCCGAGATCCCGACTCGTTATCAGATCCCGATCCCGGTGTGCACGACCCCGCTCGCGCCCGTCGCGCGTAAGGCCGGTGGTCGCGCGGTGGTGCGCTCGCTCGATCCCGAGCAATGGATGAGCGTGATCTCGCCGAGCTTCGATCCGCGCGGCGGCCTCGGGCCCACTGACACCGATTGCACGGGGCACTACCTGTTCGCCAACGAGTCGCTGCGCGGCGGTATCTCCAGCAAGGGTTGGCCGCGGCCGTTCGATCCCGAGGAGCTCGACGTGCGTACCGGCCCCGAGGGCATGCGCGTCATTTGGCTGCGCGTCCTCAAGTTCGAGAACGGTGATGTCGGCGGTCCCGTCGCGCTGGTGCGCGCCATCGACGATCGCGCCGAGGTCTACGGCGTCGGCAGCTTCCGCGGTCCGCCCAAGTCGAAGATCAGCCCCGTCCGCGTGGGCAACGAGAACCTCGCGGTCGCCGAGTCCACCATCTGCCCCGACCTCGATGATTGCCGCAAGCGCGCCGACTTCTACCTCGCGCGCCGCGGTCGTCTCATCGACTCGGCCCAGGTCGACATCGAGCGCACCAGCGTGGTCCCGAGCGTCACCGAGCGCGGTCTCTATGCGAAGTACACGCTCAAGACCGACGTGACCTACAAGAACAACGGCATCCAGCTCCTCGAGCAGGTGCAGGTGAAGATCATCCATTACGACGCGGGCGATCGCGACAGCGATCGCGATCTGCGCAAGGTCGAGTTCTCGCGCTTCCTCCGCGTCGAGCGCGACACGCTCTTCTCCTCGAACGATCCGCTCTGGGAGCGCGTGGTCGGTCAGGACTGAGCGACTTCGTTTCTGGAACGACACGACGGCGGCGAGCTCTTCGCCGCCGTCGTCGTTTTTGTGCGCCGCTCGCAGAGCGGTGTCCGATCGATTCTTGGACGAGCCATCGATTGAGCGAACGAGCGCGGCGGTGGCCCGCATGATTGCGCGTCATCGCCACATCGATGGATGTGCTTCGCCGTGATCGCTGGGGATCGGCGGAGGACGATACGTGATGGGGGAGGGAGGTGCGAGCGGCGTTGTCGTCGCCGTGCGGCAGCACGGGAGATGGTGGCGCGCGGCGAGGGCCGCGCGGGGATCACCAGCAGACGAGGTTGTTGCCGTAACCGCAGTTGGGGCGCTGGAAGAACGTATAAGCGAGGCCGAGGAGCGCGCCGGTCGCAAAGCCGGTGACGGCGCCGAGCGCGATTTGCGGGACGGTCTCGTGCGGGTAGATCGCGGGGCCGCCCGGATCGGCGGCGCGCGCGGCCGAGGTGAAGACCGAGAGGACGAGCGGCACGGCCACGTTGCCGACGAAGCCACCCGCGTTGAACTTGCCACCCGAGTACTTGATGGTGTCGACGAGGAAGATGCTTGTGCCCATGCCGGTCGAGCCCCACGAGGCATACGATTGCGTGGAAGGCATGCCGTAGCTCTCGCAGCCGGAGCCCGCGAGGCGCGCCGCCGTCTGGTCCGCGGTGCAGCCGGGGCGCGTGCCTTTGATGGCGCCGCGGATCGGGCCGTCGACGAGCAGCGTCAGCGCGGTCATGCTGAGCGCGGGGGCGAGCATCGAGAAGTGCCAGCGACCCTTCCAACCGACGGTGGCTTCGGGATCGTTGTAGTAGACGCGCGGCATCAGCGTCACGATGCCGGCGCCGACGATCATCGTCACGTTCGAGACCGTGCCCCACGTGCCGTCGCGTTGGGCGATCGGAGGCACCACCGCTTGGGCCGCGGCTTCACGCGGGGCCAAGAGCACGCCCCCGAAGATCGAGAGGAACCCCGCTGCTACGATCGTCTCCCTGATTCGCATCCCAGGCGCCTTCTTCGTCACGACGGTTCTCCGAAGGAGCGGCTCGGCGCGACGTGCACGCCGGCGGCTCGGAGCTACCGCTTGACCTGATTGGGGGTGATGGTGAGGCGGACCTTGCCCGCCGCATCGCCGGACGACTTGTAGTCTTCGCCGGCGCTCGCAGCGTATGCCTTCGAGAATTGTGGGCCAAAAATAATCAGGAAGGTCTGCTTGTCTTCGCCGGAGTAGTCGCCGTGCCGGTCCTCGTAGAACTTCCAGAGGGCCTCGTATTTGTTGGAGAAGAGGCCCGCCTTCTTCCCCTTGCGCTCGAAGTCGTCCTCGATGGCCTTGGGGGAGAGCTGATGAAGCAGGCTCTTCACGCCCTCCATCACGCCGTTGAGCAGCGCGACCTGATGGCTCATCACGGCGACGAAGACGTCGTTGACTTGGCGCGTGCCTTCGGGGGCCGCGGTCTGGCCGAGGAGGACGGCGCCGAGCTCCTTCGCGTCCTTGGCGGCGGCGACTTGATCGTTGGTGATCGAGTCGCGATCACCGCCGACGATGCCGACCATGAACTCTTGGTAGCCGTCTCGAAGGCTGACGAAGCACTTGAGGAACACCTCCATCGTGTCGCGCAGGCGGCGCGCGAACATGACGATTTGGGTCACGTCCTCGGGCGGACGACCGGCGGGCACGAGCGAGCGCGCCAGCTCCGTGATGGCGGCGAGCGCGGCTTGCGGCGGGCTCATCTCGCCGAGCTGGCGCGGATCGACGCCGTAGTACTGCGCGATCTTCTGGAAATCGGCTTCGATGCTGACGGGCCCGTGCTCGAGGCCGAGGCGCTTGATGTAGTTGACCCGGAGCTCGGGCGGGAGGCGCGTGAGGTGATCGTAGATCACGCGATAGACCGCGCCCCACGCCGCGCGGTACGCCTCGATGTACGGCACGACTTGGCGGATGAACGGATCTTCACCGCCGGGCGGGATCGGCTTCTGTCGCGCGAGCGCGGCCGCAGGGTTCGCCCCGCTGCCCTCGTTCATGTCGAGGACGTTGCCGCTCTCCTGACCGGACGCAGGCTTCTTCGCCTGCGCTTCGACGAGCGAGAGGCGGAGCACGATGGGCCCGATGTTCACTTCGGGCGCAGCGGTGACGTCGACCGGCTGATCACGGACGAGGCGATGCCCCTGGTACACCGTGCCGTTCGTCGAGCCGAGATCACGAATGGAGAGCTGTCGCTCGCGGACGTCGATCGCTGCGTGGAATTGAGAGACGTAAGGGCGATCGATCTGCAGGTCGTTGAGCTGGTTGCGGCCGATGCGCACCGGGAAGCGCTCGAACGTCGCCTCGAATTGTTGGTTGGCCTGGGTGTCGAACACCCTGACCACGAGCGCCACCGGCATGCGGCCGAGACTACCAGACCACGCTCACATTTCGGGAGCCCCTTGGCGGGTGAGGTCGATCACCCGGGGCGTTCGCCGGTGAAGAGCAGCCTCCTCGTGGTGTCGACGCCGCTTTGTTGTACGTCCGGCTCACATGGTGGGAGCCTGTCCCACACCCGCCATGAGCTTGGTCCACAAGATCCCTCCGATGATCTCGGCTCTCGCCTTTGGCTACGGCGTCGGCATGGCCGCGCCCGAGTCGACGATCTCCTCCGTCAACGCCGCGGTGAATGGATCGCAGGAGGCGCGGATCGCCTTCGTCGCGCCGGCGCCCACGGCGCCTGCGGCGCGGATCACAGCGAACGGCATCGGCGGCGATGAATCGAAGGAGCTCGGTCGGCTCCGGGCCGCGGCGGCGCGCGAGGCGAGCCGCGGCGATCGCGATCGGGGCGAGAGGCTCGAGAGCAGCGACTTCGACAGGCCCTCGTACTCGAAGGCACCGAGCTACGAGTCGCGACAAAACGTGGACTCGATCGATCCGGATGATCTCGACGCCGCGGGCTCCGAGGCGCTCTCCAAGCTGCAGCTCCCGGATCTCAAGATCTCGATCACGCGTCGGACCATCAAGTACGTGCGCTTCTTCACGCGCACCGATCGCGGCCGCGGGATGTTCGAGACCTGGCTGAAGCGCAGCGGGCGTTATCAGGAGATGATCCAGCGTGAGCTCCGCGATCGGCGGCTGCCCGAAGATCTGATGTGGGTCTCGATGATCGAGAGCGGCTTCGATCCGCGGGTCAAGTCGCCGGCGGGCGCGGTCGGGCTCTGGCAGTTCATGCCGGCCACGGGCGAGGTCTATGGCCTCCACGTGACGAAGCACATGGATCAACGCAAGAACCCGCGCCTCGCGTCGCAGGCCGCGGCCCACCACCTGCGCGATCTCTACTATCGCTTCGGGAGCTGGGATCTCGCGCTCGCGGCCTACAACATGGGCTACGAGCAGCTCCTCGATCGGATCGATCGCTATGGCACCGCGGACTTCAACGAGCTCGCGCGGCAGGAGGCGCTCCCCTCCGAGACGGCGGCCTACGTGCCGAAGATCGCGGCGGCCGCGATCGTCGCCAACAACCTCGAGCACTTCGGCTTCGACAAGGTGGAGATCGCGCGGCCCGTGGACGCGGCCGAGATCGCGGTGCCGCCGGGCACGCCGCTGAAGACGCTGGCGAAGGCCGCAGGCGTGGCGACCTCCGCGGTGCGGACGCTGAACCCCGACATCCTCGGTGAGCGCGTGCCGCCGGGCCGCGGCGATTACGTGGTGCTGATCCCGGCCGACACGATCGCGCGCGCCCGCGCCGCGCTCCCGGTGATGTTGCAGACCGAGCCGATCGTGAACGAGGACGTGGCCGTGCTCGATCCGGTCGACGCGCTCCAGGGACGCGAGCTCTTCCGCCGCCGCGTGCGCAACGAGGACGACAGCCTGCTCTCTCTGCTGCCGCACCCGCGCCGTCACGGGAGCTTCCGCCAGCCGCTCGACGGCGATCGCGACGATCTCTCGGCCCGCAACGACGACGATCGCGACGCGCCCTCGATCGACAACGACGCCGACGGTCCGCGCCGCCTCTTCGGTCATCGCTCGAAGCGCCGCCGCGAGACGCTCATGTACCGGGTCATGCCGGGTGACACCGTGCTCGGCGTGGCGCGTCAGTTCGGCCTCGACGCCGAGGACGTGGCGCGCGGAAATCACCTCGATCCCGAGGACAAGCTCAAGGCGGGCGCGCTCCTCAAGCTCAAGGTGCGCCGCGATCTCGTCGACGATCTCTCCGCCAGCGCCAAGGACGTGAAGGAGAAGGACGCGAAGGACGAGAAGAAGGTGCGCGCGCACGAGGAGCGGCACGAGAAGCACGGCCATCACGGCAAGAAGGCGCACCGCGACGCGAGCTGAGCGTTCGACCGGCGGGGGAGCTCGCGGCGCCGCGACACCCCGCGATCCAGTCTCGAATTCAAGCTCGTTGGACTGTTGTCCGCCACCGCGGAGGCGCGGATGGCGCGTCGGCTCACCCGCCCTGCGCGACGGCCAGCCACGGTGATGGTGCCATATCGATGGCCGCCATTATCGGTTTGGTGCCGTCACGACAGGATGGGTATCCTGTCGCCGCTGCGTGGGTGTGGCGTCGTTGCAGCGTGGGTTGCCCGCCGAAGCATGGGTGTGCCCGCGCCGGCGGATTCGCTGCGTTGCGCAGTGCGTGTGATGCGCGGCTCGGGCGCCGGTGCTGGGTGGATTCCGCGCCTTCTCTTCGCTTCCTTCGGACGTGCTTCGCTCGTCGGGCTTCGCAGCGCAGTTGTGCTGGTGGCGCGCGCCGATCCTCTCGTAGGATGGCGGCCCTATGATGCTCGTCGACCCGAAATCCATCATCAAGCGGCTGACCCGTCCCTGCACCGCTGCCCTCGAGGCCGGTGTCGTCCAGTGCGTCAACGCACGCCACTACGAGGTTACGCTCGAGCATGTGATGCTCGCGTTGCTCGACAACGCGGACAGTGATCTCGCGTTCCTCGTGATGCACTACGACCTCGACCCGGCGCGGCTTCGCCAGGTGTTGCAGCGCAGCCTCGAGGATCTCCGCACCGGCAACGCGGGCAAGCCGACGTTCTCGCCGACGATGCTGGAGTGGATGCAGGACGCGTGGACGATCGGGTCGGTCGACTACGGGTACCAGAAGATCCGCAGCGGCGTGCTCTTCATGCTGCTCGCGCGGACGCCGACGAAGTACTCGATGAGCGGGATCGGGAGCTACCTCGAGGCGATTCCGAAGGACGATCTCAAGGCCAACCTGCCGAAGATCCTTTCGGGGTCGAAGGAAGACGCGGAGAGCGGGCAGCAGGCGAGCACGGGCGGCAACAAGGGCATTCCGGGCGTGGCTGGGCCGGCGGGCCCGGACACGGCGCTCGGGAAGTTCTGTGTCGACTACACGGGTCGGGCGCGTGCCGGCGGGATCGATCCGATCTTCGGTCGCGAGCGCGAGATCCGGCAGATGATCGACATCCTCGCGCGCCGGCGGAAGAACAACCCGATCATCGTCGGTGACTCCGGCGTCGGCAAGACGGCGCTCGTCGAGGGCTTGGCGCTCATGATCGTGCAGAACGAGGTGCCGCCGCTCCTCCAGAACACGGAGATTTACGGCCTCGATCTCGGCCTCCTCCAGGCCGGCGCGAGCGTGAAGGGCGAGTTCGAGAATCGTTTGAAGGGCGTGATCAGCGAGGTGAAGAGCTCGCCCAAGCCGATCATCCTCTTCATCGACGAGGCGCACACGATCATCGGCGCCGGCGGTCAGCAGGGCGGCGGCGACGCGGCGAACCTCTTGAAGCCTGCGCTCGCGCGCGGCGAGCTGCGCACGATCGCGGCGACCACCTGGAAGGAGTACAAGAAGTACTTCGAAAAGGACGCCGCCCTCGAGCGTCGCTTCCAGCCGGTGAAGGTCGACGAGCCGAGCGTGCCCGTCGCCACCACCATGCTCCGCGGCCTGCGCCCGAAGTTCGAGGAGGCGCACAAGGTGATCATCACCGACGACGCGGTCACCGCGGCGGTGCGGCTCTCGGCCCGTTACATCTCCGGTCGCCAGCTCCCCGACAAGGCGGTCGATCTGCTCGACACGTGCTGCGCCCGCGTGAAGGTCGCGCTCCAGCAGAAGCCCGCCGCGATCGAGGACGCCGAAGTGAGCATCCGTGATCTCACCACCGAGATCGACGCGATGCTTCGCGACCGCAACAACGGCCTCAAGCTCGACACGGAGCGGCTCGAGGAGCTGGAGGCGAAGCGCGCCAAGACCAAGGACGAGCTCGTCGCGCTCGAGGCGGCCTTCAACAAGGAGAAGGAGGCCACCGTCCTCGTCGAGCAGACGCGCAGGAAGATGGATACGGCCAAGAGCGACGAGGAGCGCGACGCCATCCGCAAGGAGGTCTCCGCCGCGCTCGACGCGCTCAACGCGAGCCAGGGGGACGTGCCGCTCGTGCGCCCCGACGTCGACGAGGCCATGGTCGCGACCGTCGTGGCCGCGTGGACCGGCATCCCCGTCGGCAAGATGGTGCAGGACGACGTGAAGAACCTCCTCGAGATGGAGGATCGCCTCAACCGTCGCATCAAGGGCCAGTACTACGGCATCCACACGATGGCGAAGGAGCTCCGCGCCGCGCGCGCGGGCCTCAAGCCGCAGAGCACGCCGCAGGGCGTGTTCCTCCTCGTCGGGCCCTCCGGCGTCGGCAAGACGGAGACGGCGCTCAGCATCGCCGACCTCATGTACGGCGGCGAGCGCATGATGGTCACCATCAACATGAGCGAGTTCCAGGAGAAGCACACCGTCTCCCGGCTCATCGGCTCGCCGCCGGGCTACGTCGGCTTCGGCGAGGGCGGCATGCTCACCGAAGCGGTGCGCCAGCGGCCCTACACCGTGGTGCTCCTCGACGAGTGCGAGAAGGCGGACCCCGACGTCATGAACCTGTTCTACCAGGTGTTCGACAAGGGCATGCTCTCGGACGGCGAAGGCCGGCTCGTCGACTTCAAGAACACCGTCGTCATCATGACGAGCAACCTCGCGACCGACAAGATCACCAACATGACGGTGGCCGCCCGCGAGGAGGAGCCGGCGCGCAAGCTCGATCGCGACGAGCCGTTCATGAAGGACATCATGGAGGCCATCAAGCCGACCGTGGTCGCGCACTTCAAGCCTGCGCTCCTCGCGCGTATGACGATGGTGCCGTACTTGCCGATCTCGCCCGAGGCGCTCGGCGAGATCACGCGGCTCAAGCTCGACGCCGTGATGGATCGCCTGCGCAAGAACCAGCGCGTCGAGGGCACGTACTCGGACGAGATGGTCAGGCACATCGCCGATCAGTGCACGCAGGTCGACACCGGCGCGCGCAACATCGATCACATCCTCCGCGCCACGCTGCTCCCGCAGATGTCGGTCGCGATCCTCGAGCGCATGGCGAGCCAAGGCCTGCCGAAGCGCGTGCTCCTCGGCATCGACGCCGAGAAGAACTTCACCGTCGAGTTCGCGGACTGACCTCTCCGAGGCCCGGCCGAGCGTGGCTCGGTCGGGCCTTCATCCCTCGATTCACCGCACATCATCGATTGGCCGTGGCGCCGCGAGACTCCGTGTCGCGGCGTCGACGTCTTTTCGCAAACATCGCTCCGCGGGCTTTCCGCGCGGCGCGGCCCACCAACAAAGTTGGGTTTGTCCCCGGTTCCGAATACTAATGGTAGCCATGCACCTCCGGCAGAGGCTCATCCCCCGACTCAGGACGCTCGCCGCGCTCGCCATCATCGGGCTCGGAGCCCCGGGGCTCGGCTGCAGCTCGCCGCCGCCCGCGCAGCCGACCAAGCCTTGTGACGTTCAGGTCGTGACCCTGAACATCTATGCCGCCGACAACATCAATCCCAACGAGCGCGGCAACACGCGTCCCGTCGTCGTTCGGCTCTATCAGCTCAAGAACGACGTGCGCATGGAGAACGCCACGTACGACGAGATCCTCCTGAAAGACAAGGAGACGCTCGGCGACGACATGGCCAAGGTCGATGAGGTCTCGGTCTTCCCGAACGATCTCGTGCAGGTCCGGTTCGAGCGGATCAAGGAGGCCACGGTGCTCGCCGGCGTGGCCTTGTTCCGCAGCCCGAAGGGGAACAGTTGGAAGACGTTCTACGGCTTCCCCCCGATGCCGGCCGAGGCCTCCTGCGGTGGGCGCACCGCGGACGCGGGCCCGCCCCAAGCCGATCCGAAGACGGCGTTCTTCATCGAGTCGACGAAGATCGACAACGGCTCGCAATTCGACGAGACGATGTTCCCCAACGCCAACCCGATCCGGAAGATCGACCTCCCCAAGAAGTCCGCCTCGCCCGAGAGTCAAGCCGGTCCGGCGCCCGCCAGGTAGAGCGTCCGTCCAGTCCTTCGCTGTACCTCCTCGGCCCGAAACGCCGGTTCACGATGGGGCTCGCCCCCATTCCCCCGGAAACGGGAACGGTGTCGGCAGGGGCACGGGAGGGTGCCGCGTCGCGTCCGCCAATCGACACGCAATGGCGGGTCAAAGACGGGTCAAAGACGAGGGAACTTCTGATAAGACTGTCCCGGCGACATGATCCACCCGCGCAAGCCAGTCTGGACCGAGGGGCTCTTCATGACCCCTCAGCACCTGCAGCAGTCGGATCAGTACCACGAGGCGCTCCTGCATGCGCGCATGCACGCCGTTGCCACGTATGACTGGGGGATCACCGGGGTGCAGTTCGATGAGCGAGCGCTCGCCGCAGGGCAGCTCAAGCTCGTCAAGTGCCACGGCTTCTTCCCGGACGGCACGCCGTTCTTCGTCGGTGATCGCGGCGAGGACGTGGTCGAAGCGCGCCCGCTCGAGGGCGTGTTCCCAGCGGCGCTCGAGGGGCTCGACGTCTTCCTCGCCGTGCCGAACCCGCGTGAGACCGCGTCGAACATCGCGCTCGATCCGACGAAGGCCGGCCCCGCCGTGCGCTACGTGGCGACGAGCCAGACGGTGCCCGACATCAACACCGGTCGCAACGAGACCGCGGTCACGTGGGCGCGCGAGAACCTGCGCATCCTCTTCGGCACGGAGGCGCGCGACGCGTTCCAGACGATCCGCATCGGTCAGCTCATGCGCGATCGCACGGGCCAGATCATCGTCAAGAAGAGCTACATCCCGTCGATCCTCCACATCGGGGCTTCGGAGCATTTGATGGCGGGCCTCCGCCGCGTGCTCTCCGCGCTCGTCGGCAAGCAGAAGAGCCTCTCGGAAGGGCGGCGCATGCGCACGGCGGCGTCGGTCGACTTCCAGGCCTCCGACACGGCGAAGTTCTGGCTGCTCCACACGTGCAACTCGTACATCCCGATGGTCTCGCACATGGTCGACCACGGCGGAGTGCACCCGGAGGATTGCTACATGTTGCTCGGCAACATGATCGGCGAGCTCTGCACCTTCGACGCCGACGGTGATCCGACGTCGATCCCGAAGTTCAACTACCTCGAGCTCTCCGACGTGTTCGAGCCGATGATCGAGCGCGCCATCCGGCAGATCACGGGTGTGCTCGCCGAGAGCTACACCATCGTTCCGCTCGAGAAGCGCGAGGACGGGATGTACCTCGGCAAGTTCGAGGATCCGAAGCTCCCGCGCACCCACGAGCTGTTCCTCGAAGCGAAGGGCGCCGACGAGGCCATCCTCCGCGAGCGCTTGCCGCGGCTCCTCAAGATCGGCTCGTGGACGCAGATCGGCTACATCCTCAACGCCGCCATGCCCGGCGTCCGCGTCGGGGTGGAGTACCGCCCACCGGGCGCCATCCCGGTGAAGCCCGGCCTCGTCTATCTCCGCGTCGACCAGGCCGGCGATTACTGGAACGATATCCTCGGTTCTGGCACCATCGCGATCTATCAGCCGATCGATCCGCAGAAGGTCGATCTCCGGCTGATCGCGGTCCAAGCAACCAAGTGACCGTGGTTGTTCGACAATTCGCAGTCGTTTACCGTGGGGCCGAGGGCGGTCCCACGTCAGGCGGGGGCCGTCGCCCTGCGTAGAGGAGCTTCTGGTTCCCGCCTCCCCGCCGCCGGTCACGTTGGGGGACACCCCCAAGCCCCGGCCCAGCCGGTGAGAAAGAGCCCATGAGCCTCTCGCAACAGATGTACTGGGTCTGCTCGGATGTCCTGTCGCTGATCTTGCAGCTCCGCTCCTCGCGTGACCTGCCCGCGCCCGACATCCTCCAGCGGCGCGTGCTCGGCCTGTTCGAAACGATGATGAAGAACGGGGTCGAGGCGCGCATCCCCGAGCAGGACATGATCGACGCGAAGTTCGCGCTCGCCGCCTTCGCCGACGAGATCATCTACCACTCGACCTGGCCGGGGAAGACGCAGTGGCTGTCGAACCCGCTGCAGCTCCAGTTCTTCGGTTTGAACACCGCCGGTGACGGGTTCTTCTCGAACCTCGACAACCTCTACGGCCAGCGGAATCGGGCCCACGTGGCACAGATTTACTTCCTCTGCTTGGCCCTCGGCTTCCAGGGGAAATATCGTCTGCGCCAGCAGGAGGGTCTGACTGCGGTGGTGGAAGGTGTCGGCAATTTCGTGGCGCTCTCGGAAGGGGGAGGGGATGTCCTCGCTCCCAATGCGGAGCGCAAGGACGGCGGTGGTGGCGCCGTTCGCCGAGAGCTGCCTTTCGTCGCCATCGCGCTCGGGCTCCTCGTGCTCGCGGTAATCATCGTCATCGTGCTGCGCCTGATCGTCGGCTTCGACGCCGACGGTGTGGCGGAGGCGATCAAGAAGCTCTTGCAGAGCTCCAAGTAGCCGCGGTTTTGCACCCGCCCGCCCCGCGGTAACGCTGCGGCAAGAGGGAGACGTTCGATGTGGCTTTGGATCCTCAGCGCCCTGATCATCGTCCTGGCCTGGGTGGCCTGGTGGTTCTTGGGCATCCAGCTCGCCATCCCCATCATCGCGCCGCTGATCGTCACCGGCGCCGTGATGCTGACGGTGGTGGGCATCATCGTCTTCCGGCGCATCCGCGCCGCGCGCGCGGCCCGCGCGCTGGAGAAGGCGATCGCCCAACAGGCGCAGGAGCAGGCGCTCGCCGCCAAGCCTGAGCGCGTCGCCGAGATTCGGGAGCTGCACAAGCAGATCCAGCAAGGCATCAACGCCCTCAAGGCCTCCAAGCTCGGCGGCGGCAAGAGCGGCGCGGACGCGCTCTACGTGCTGCCTTGGTACGTGATGGTCGGCCCGCCCGGCGCCGGCAAGACGACGGCGCTGCGTCACTCGGGCCTCGTGTTCCCGTACCTCGATCCCGCGGGCGGCGGCGTTCGCGGCGTGGGCGGCACGCGCAACTGCGATTGGTGGTTCACGAACGAAGCCATCCTCCTCGACACCGCCGGCCGCTACACCACCGAGGCCGACGACCACGACGAGTGGATGGCGTTCCTCGAGCAGCTCCTCAAGTACCGCGCGGAGAAGCCGCTGAACGGCGTGATCGTGGCCATCAGCGTGAGCGAGCTGCTCGACGCGACCGACGATCAGATCCAGAGCCAAGCCTCGAAGATCCGCGCGCGCATCGAGGAGATGCAGACGACGCTGAAGGAGACGCTGCCGGTCTACGTGCTCTTCACGAAGATCGATCTCGTCGCCGGCTTCGCGGAGTTCTTCGGTGATCTGAAGAAGAGCGAGCGCTCGCAGCCCTGGGGCGCGACCATCCGCCTCGACGAGGACAAGAGCCAGCCCGGCAAGCTCTTCGACACCGAGTTCGACATCCTGGTGGAGAGCCTCCACACCCGCGGCCTCAAGCGCATGGCGCTCGAGCGCAGCCGCGAGACGAAGGAGAAGGTCTACCAGTTCCCGCTCGAGTTCGCGGCCATCAAGCGCAGCCTCTCGGACTTCCTCCAGGCGGCCTTCGCGAAGGGCGGCACGGGCCCGACCCCGGTCCTCCGCGGCTTCTATTTCACGAGCGGTCTGCAAGAGGGCAAGCCCCTCGATCGCGTCGTGGGCGCGATGGGCCGCGCGTTCGGTCTGCGCGGCGCGGTGTCGGACGAGGCGGGCGCGGAGAAGAGCGAGTCGAAGAGCTTCTTCCTCCGCGACGTCTTCATGAACGTGGTGTTCCCCGATCAGGGGCTCGCCGCGCGCACCGAGGCCGAGCTCCGGCGCCTGCGCCTCCAGCGTTATGCGGCCACCGCGGTGGCGGCGTTCTTCGCGCTGGTGTTCCTCATCCCGTCGATCATCTCCTTCGTGAACAACAAGCGCCTCGTCGCCAAGACGGAGTCGATCTCCAAGTCGGCGAGCGCCATCGATTGGGAGATGCCGGGCTCGCCGCTCGACAAGGTGACGAAGCTCGACGACCTGCGCGGCCACGTCGAGCTGCTCTCCCAGAACAAGGAGAACGGTCCGCCCATCGGCTACGGCTTCCCGATGTACCAGGGCGATCGGCTCTACAACCCGGCGAAGGATCAGTACATCGACATCCTCCGCAAGGGCTTCATCCGGCCGACGAAGGACGCGCTCGAAGAGCGGCTCCGCCGGGCCACGGGCGCGAAGTACCTCGACGACTACAACACGCTGAAGACGTACCTCCTCCTCAACGATCGCGTGCACCTCGCGGATCACGCCGATTGGGAGAAGGGCCGTTTGATCCAGCAGTGGGCGGAGAACCTGCGCCGCTCGAGCCAGGACATCTCCGAGTCGGATCTCAAGCTCAAGATCCAGCCGCACGTGTCGTTCTACGTCGACCTTCTCAGGAAGGGCGACGTGCCGGGCGAGGAGCTCGACAAGGCCCTCATCGAGAACGTGCGCGACAAGCTCACGCGCGTTGGGCCGGCGCAGCGGTACTACGATCAGTTCGTCACCGTCCTCATCGATCAGAAGTACGACGAGACGGGCCCGAACTCGCCGGAGAACCTCAAGTACCCGCCGGTCACGCTCCAGAGCATCTTCTCCGATCGGCCCGAGGTGCTGGCCAAGGTGAAGAGCTCGCAGAAGGAGCGCACCAACGAGTGGGGGAAGATCGAGGGCCCGTACACGTACAAGGGCCACGAGCAGGTGCTGAGCTCCCTCGAAGAGGGCCACAGGCTGCTCGATCGCGAGAAGTGGGTCGTGCCGCTGACCGCCGAGGAAGAGCGGGAGGGCGATCGCATCCAGAAGGCCCTCGACCGCGTGCGCCAGGATTACGACTCGCAGTACATCGCGCAGTGGGTCAATTTCTTCCGCGACATCGACGTGTCGATCCCCGCGAACAACCGTGAGGCCATCACGGAGTTCCGCGTGCTCTCCACGCCGGACTGGCCGTATCAGCGCCTGCTCCGCACGCTCGCGGACAACACCCAGTTCGACGAGACGACGGAGCGCCTCGAGGCCGAGGAGGCGCTGGTCGCCGACGGCGGCGTGCTCGATCAGCTCGCTCAGCGCGGCAAGCGTCGCATCGAGAGCAAGACGCGCATGCGCGTCGATCCGCTGCTCGCCCCGTACCTCGGGAACGGGAAGCAGGTGCGTCGCGATCCGGTGCCGGAGAAGTTCAAGTCGATGGTGCGCTTCGCCGTGCCGCCGCCGCCGCCCAAGCAGAAGGAAGGCGAGCCGCCGAAGGAGGCTTCGCCCGTCGAGATGGCGACCTACGTCGGCAAGCTCTCGGATCTCGCCGGCGAGATGGGCAACATCGAGGACGGCCCGGTCAACCCCGACACGAAGAAGGCGACCGAGAAGTTCGAGGACGCCGTCAAGACGACGCAGGGCGAGCTGCTCAAGATGGATGAGACGGGGCAGGAGCTGATGACGCCGCTCCTCATGAACCCGCTCAAGCAGGCCTACAAGGCCGTGATGCGGCACGCGGGCGGCGCGGCCAGTGGCCTCTGGGAGGTCGCGGTGTGGCCGGCGTATCGCGACAAGATCAAGGATCGCTATCCGTTCAACGTGGCCTCGACGCGCGACGCCTCGTTCCAGGATGCGGTGGCCTTCTTCAAGCCGAAGGGCGGCACGCTGTGGGGCTTCTACGATCAGCACCTCAAGGCGTTCCACAACAAGGTCGGTCACGACTTCGTGCCGGAGCCGCACCTCGAGCAGCGGCCCAAGCCGGCGAAGCCGTTCACGCCCTTCCGCCCGCTGATGTACCCGTGCCTCCATCGCGCCGACGAGATCACCGAAGCGCTGTTCCCCGACGCGTCGGCGGGCGGTGAGGGCGCGGGTGAGAAGCCGAAGGTCGAGTTCCAGGTCAACGTGAAGACCGTGAGCCCGATCGTGAGCGACGTGATCTTCGAGGTCGACGGGCAGAAGCGCGTGTACCGGAACGAGAAGGAGTTCTGGAACCCGATGACCTGGCCGGGGCCGAAGCCGACCGGCGCGCGCATCCAGGTGCGCGGCGCGGGCGGCCTCGACGAGGAGATCGTGCGCGAAGGTCCGTGGGGCATCTTCCGTCTCTTCGAGGCGGGCACCACCACGGCCGAGAAGGACAAGGACGAGGTCTTCCTCGTGACGTGGCAGATGACGGCGCCGCCGGTGAGCGTGACGCTCGAGATCCGGCCCGTGCGATCGGCGCATCCCTTCTCGCCGAGCTTCTTCCGCGCGACCAATTGCCCGCCGAGCATTGGTGACTCCTTCGGCAAGGGCAAAGGCTGACGACGTAACCGAGAGAGCCGCGATGCTCTCTCGGTCACAGCTCGAGCGCCCTTCATCTCCGCTTCACGTTTCCAGACACATTCATTCGAGAGGTGACCATGAATCGGTCTCCTCTCCTCGTCGTGCGGCCGAAGCACGCGCTCGCAACGAGATTGCGGTGCTTCGTGCCCTGCGGTCTTCGGTCCCGGAACGCCCCGCGCCTCTCGCGGTGGACCGCGACTATCGACCACCGAGCGCGTTTCGTGTATGACTGGGCGCTAGGCAGCTCATGTTCTGGCGTCGGAATAAACCAACACCGCCGGCTCCCCCGCAGATCGGCTGCTTTGGGAAGCTGCCTGCAACGGGTGATTTCGTTCGCCTCAACGCAGGTGGTGACGAGGTCGCCGCGTTCGATCGGTGGCTGGGCTCCTCCATCGATTACGCGCGTCGCGCCATGGGGCCGCAGTTCGACGCGTATTATCCGCATTCGGTGGGGCTCTTCATCTATCGCGGTGAAGGCAAAGGCGAGGACCCGCCCGCCCGCGGAATGGTGGGTGCTTGGTGCGCGAGCGGCGACAACGCCGGCCGCCTGTACCCGATGGCGGTGTTCGGCTCCTACGATTACAACCAGCTCGTCGCCACGGGCGCCGCGCTGCCGATCGCGCTCTGGCCGCTGCTCACCGCCGCTTACGAGCTCGCCACCAATGGCCGCATGATGCCGGTGGAGATCTTTTTGGAGCGCGTGTCGCGCATCGCGCTTCCATCGCTCGACGATCCCGAGGCCGCCGGCGCCGGTTATCGCGGTTGGCTCACCACCCAGCCCATGAAGGCTTTGTGGGAGACGAGCTTTGGCAGCGAGTCGCCGCGTTTCTGGGCGATGCACAACATCCTTGCTTCGGTCGAGCCTTTCCGCGGGCAAGAGCTGCCGAAGACGGGCCTCTGCCTGCGGCTGCCCATCGGCGCCGGTGACGCCTATGCCGCCGCCGTGTGGATGGACATCACCCTTCGGCTCGCGAAGTGGAAAGGCACGTTGCTCAATGCCTTCTGGTCGCCGCAGAAGTCGGTGCTCATCCACATGGGCTCTCCGCACGTGGCCACGTATCGCGAGCTGATTGCGCCCACCGCCGACGCGGATCACGTGGCCGATCTCTGCGGTGTGCCTCGCGTCGACGAGATGACGTCGCGGCGCGCGCTCGGTCCCCAGCTCGATGCGCTGGTGGCGCGCACCGATCTGACGTTGGCCGGCTTCCTCGACGGGCTCGGCTGAGCGCACCCGACATCGCTCGTTCGCGGCGCGCTCTGCGAGCTTCTGCGAAATGGATGCGTGCGTTGGGCGAGGGCCGGCGTCGGAACCGTGACGCGCCGAGGGCGGATCGTTGGATCCGTGAGCGCATGAATCCCTCGTGATCGCGGCGGCGAATCATCCGCTTCCTTGCGCACGTGGTGCTGTTATTCTCGGCGCCCCATGGCCGTCGACGACGTCATCAACGCAAGCAAAGAGAAGCTCGAATCCCTGATCGCGCCCATCGACGGCGGCGCCGGCGCGGACATCTCGTACGACGAGCTGTTCGAGAAGGTGAAGGGCGAGATCGAGAAGATGACCTCCATGTCGGGAGGCAAGGTCGATTGGAACATGATCTCCTCGACCTCGGAGGAGCTGCTCTCCGACAAGGGGAAGGATTTCCGCGTCGCGCTCTACTACGCGGCGGCGCGCGCGCAGGCTGACGGCGTCCCCGGTCTCTTCGACGGCTTCGTGCTGCTGTCGGCGCTCATCGACAACTTCTGGACGACGATGGGCCCGCCGCTCAAGCGGCCCAAGGCGCGCGCCAACCTCGTCACGTGGTTCGGCGAGCTCTGCGCGCCGTCGCTCGCGAGCTATCAGCCCACGGCGAAGGAGCGCGATCTCATCAACGCGCTCGAGCGCGTGAGCCGCGGTGTCGACGGCGAGCTCGCCGACAAGCTCGGTGACGCTTACGGCGGCATGGGCGGGCTTCGCGGCAACATCTCGAATCTCGTGCGCGCGTTGCCGGCCGAGGCGCCGCCTCCTCCGCCCCCGCCGCCTCCTCCGCCCCCGCCGCCTCCTCCGCCTCCGCCCCCGCCGCCTTCGGCTGTCGTCTCCACGCCGGAGCCCGCGGTCGTTGCATACGAAGCGCCCGCTGCGGCGGCCGCGCCGGTGCAGGTCGTGTCGGGCCTGAGCGCGGACTCGATCGTCGACACCAATTCCGCATTCAATGCGCTCTACGAGAGCGGGCGCATCATCGCGCGCGCGGCGGCGATGCTGCGTTCGATGGATGCTTCGGATGCGAATGCGTACCGCACGCTCCGCAGCGGCGTGTGGATCGAGATCAACCAAGCTCCGCCGGCCGACGGCGGCGCGACGATGATTCCGGCGCCTCCCTCGTATTACAAAGATCAGCTCGAAGGGCTCGCCGGCAGCGGTGATTGGAATGGTGTGATCAACGCCGCCGAGGAGATGATCTTCGAGTCTCCGCTGTGGCTCGATGCGCACCGTTACGTGTCGCTCGCGCTCGAGCGCCTCGGCTACGAGCCCGCGCGTCAGGCCGTGTTGCGCGAGGTCGGCGCGCTCCTCGCGCGCGCGTCGGGGGTGCTCGATCTCACCTTCAACGACGGCACGCCGCTGGCCGATCAAGCGACGAAGGATTGGTGCGAGGCCGAGGTCAAGCCGGTGCTCGGCGGGGCGGTGGCGGCGGCGGTGCGCCCCGGCCGCGCGGCATCGAGGGCAAACTCGAAGAGGCGCGACAGATGGTCGTGAACGGCGCGCTGCCCGATGCCATTCAGCTCGTCATGAAGGCCGCAGCTGCAGCGCAGACGCCCGCCGATCGCTTCCGCGGCAAGCTCGCCGTCGCTCAGCTCTGCAATCAGGGCGAGCAATTCATGGTCGCGCGCGCGGCGCTCGAGGGGCTCGATCGCCACGTCGAGCAGCATCGGCTCTGGGAGTGGGAGCCGGAGATGTGCGTGCAGTTCTACGCCGCGCTCTACCAGGCGCATCGCGGGATCAACTCGGCCTACGGTGCCGAGCCGCCCACGCAGGAGGCGCGCGCGAAGGAGATGGTGGCCTTCGAGCGTCTCTGCCAGCTCGACCCCAGCGCTGCGCTCAAGTTCACCATGGGCGGGTAATCAGGGGGAAGCGAGCCCAGCGAACCAAGAAGACCGAGAGTATTTGGTAGCGCGCACGGCCGAGCTTTTGGTTATGCTCGCGACGCCCGGGCGGGAGAGCCCCGCCCGCTCAGGCCCACGGCGACATCGATCGCGGCGAAGACCCGAGCAAGAGGGACGAGCCGAGCGCGCTACCGCCGTAGATCGATCCAGTTCAGAAGGGGAAAGGAGCTTCAGCGATGTCGAAAGAGGGATCAGTCGCGCCGAAGGAACGCGTCAACATCACCTACAAGCCCGCCATCGGGAATGCCAAGGAAGAGGTGGAGCTGCCGCTGAAGCTCCTGATGCTCGGCGACTACACGATGCGGCCGGATCCGCGTCCGCTCGAGGATCGGAAGCCGATCAACATCGACAAGGACAACTTCCAGAAGGTGATGGGTGAGCAGAAGCTCCAGCTCAACTTCGCCGTGAAGGACAAGCTGTCCGAGAACGAAGACAACGAGCTCAACGTCGGCCTGAAGTTCCGCCGCCTCTCGGACATGGAGCCCGAGGCGATCGCGAACCAGGTCCCGGAGCTCAAGAAGCTCCTCGATCTGCGTGCCGCCCTCACGGCCCTCAAGGGCCCGCTCGGCAACGAGAAGGCGTTCCGCAACAAGATCCAGCAGATCCTCGGCGATCCTGCGCAGCGCAACCGCCTCATCAACGAGCTCGGCCTTAAGAAGGAGGGAGAGTGATCCATGGCTAGTGAGACCCAGTCCGCCGGCGGCGCGGCTGCCCAGACCCTCGAAGGCGGCTCGCTGCTCGAGGAGATCCTCGCGGAGACCCGGATGACGCCGGGCGACGAGGGCTACGAGGTCGCGAAGCGCGGCGTCCAGGCCTTCATCGCCGAGCTCGTGGCGCCGAAGCGCGAGGGCGAGAAGGTCGACAAGGCCCTCGTCGACGCGCTCATCGCCGAGATCGATCAGAAGCTCTCGCGTCAGGTGGACGAGATCATTCACCACCCGACGTTCCAGAAGCTCGAGTCCGCGTGGCGCGGCCTCAAGTTCGTCGTCGATCGCACGGACTTCCGCGAGAACGTCAAGCTCGAGCTCCTCAACTGCTCGAAGGAAGACCTCCTCGCCGATTTCGAGGACGCGCCCGAGGTCCCGAAGAGCGGCCTCTACAAGCTCGTGTACTCGGCCGAGTACGGCCAGTTCGGTGGTCGTCCGTACGGCGCGATCATCGCGAACTACGAGTTCGGCCCCGGCCCGCAGGACATCGCGCTCCTCCAGAAGTGCGCGGCCGTCGCGACCATGTCGCACGCGCCCTTCCTCGCGGCCGCCGGCCCGCAGTTCTTCGGCCTGAAGGACTACCTCAACCTGCCCAACCTGAAGGACCTCAAGTCCCTCTTCGAGGGCCCGCAGTACACGAAGTACAACTCGTTCCGCGAGACCGAGGACGCGCGTTACGTCGGCCTGCTCCTTCCGCGCTTCCTCCTTCGTCTGCCGTTCGGCACCAACACGGTGCCGGTCAAGTCCTTCAACTACGAAGAGGACGTCATCGGCAAGCACGAGGCGTACTGCTGGGGTAACGCGGTTTACGCGTTCGCCACGCGCCTCACGGACAGCTTCGCCAAGTACCGCTGGTGCCCGAACATCATCGGTCCCCAGGCCGGTGGCAGCGTGGAGAACCTCCCGCTCCACCAGTACGAGGCGATGGGCGAGGTCCAGACGAAGATCCCGACCGAGATCATGCTCACGGAGCGCCGCGAGTACGAGCTCTCGGAGGAGGGCTTCATCGGCCTCACCTTCCGCAAGGACTCGGACAACGCCTGCTTCTTCTCGGCGAACAGCGTGCAGAAGCCGAAGTACTTCGGTCAGAGCGAGGAGGGCCGCGCCGCCGAGCTCAACTACCGCCTCGGCACGCAGCTCCCGTACATGTTCATCATGGCTCGCATCGCGCACTACCTGAAGGTGCTGCAGCGCGAGCAGATCGGTTCGTGGAAGGAGCGCGCCGATCTCGAGAAGGAGCTCAACGATTGGATTGGTCAGTACGTCGCTGATCAGGACGTCGTGACGCCCGCCATCCGTGGTCGCCGTCCGCTCCGCAAGGCGCGGATCATCGTGACCGAGGTCGAGGGCAACGCGGGCTGGTACAAGGTCGACATGCAGGTGCGCCCGCACTTCAAGTACATGGGCGCGTTCTTCACGTTGAGCCTCGTCGGCAAGCTCGACAAGGAGTAGGCGTTACGATGGGGCCGCAAGCGGCCCCAATCGCGATGGGGCCATAGCGGTCCCGAACGCCGGCGCGATGACTCGGCCCCTGCTCTCGCGAGAGAGCGGGGGCTCTGTCGTTTGTGCGCTCCACACGTGTGGAATCCCACCATGAGGATTCCAATCCTCGCTGGACCTGAGGTATCGACTCTGCACCTGAGGGCGCGACACCGCGCGAATCCGCACGCCGATCACGCGTGATCCTCGGCCTCATCTCGTCTACGAGCGAGCCTTGGCTCGGCATGCGCGGTGCTTTGGGCGCGCTCGAGCTTGTCGAAGCGAGGAGATGTCATGCGAGGAACGACTTGGAAGATGGTTCTGTCGATGGTGGCTGCGGGCGCGCTGCTCGCCGGCTGCGGCGGCCCGCTGAAATACGCGGTCAAGGGGACCCCGAAGGCGCCCGAGATCGACGCCAAGATCGTCGCCGAGGTGAAGAGCGACGCCGCCATGACGACGCTGCACATCACCGCTGAGCACATCGCCCCGCCGGATCGCCTCGCGGCCGGAGGCAAGGTGTTCGTCGTCTGGACGAAGGGCGAGAAGCCCAAGTGGCACCGCGTCGGCGCGCTCAAGTACGAAGAGGGCGACCGCAAGGCCAGCATCGAAGGCGCGAGCGTGCCGGTGACGGCGTTCGATCTCCAGGTCACCGTCGAGCGCGATGCCGCTCCGGATCTGCCGTCGTCCGACGTGGTGATCTCCCAGCACGTGAATTGAGGATCACCGACGCGCGCATCGCTGCTTCCCGGCCGCCGCGAAACGGTGCACCCTCGATCGCGATGAGCGAGGCAGAGAAGAGGGGCGGCCGCGAGGTGCTCGCGCTCGAGATCGAAACGCCGGACGGCCCGCTGCGCGCCATGCTCGGCGTGCCGCCGCGGCCGATGCGGCTCGCGGAGCTGGCGTTCGGCTTCCTCGACATCAGCGGAAAGCTCACCGATCTCGCGGTCGCCCGCGAAGCGCGCGAGGGCCGCGAGGTCTCGTGTCGCAAAGGCTGCGGCGCGTGCTGCCGGCAGGTGGTGCCGCTCTCTCCGCCGGAAGCGTGGCTCATCGCCGACATCGTCGCGGGCTTGCCGGCGCCGCGCCAAGCCGAGGTGCGCGCGGCCTTCACCGCGGCCAACGAGACGCTCGAGCGCTCGGGCGTGAAGGCCGCGCTCTCGGCGCGGATGGAGCGCGTCGAGCAGATGACCTCGGCCGCGCTCGACTATTACCGCCTCGGGATCGCGTGCCCGTTCCTGCGTGACGAGGCGTGCGGCATCCATCCTTATCGGCCCTCGATCTGCCGCGAGTACATGGTGACCTCGCCGGCCGAGAACTGCGCGCAGCTCGGGCGCGGGCCGATTCAACGCATCCCCGTGCCCGTCCGCTTCTCTGAAGCGCTCGTGAGCCTCACGGCCAAGCTCCTCGGAAAGGAGCCCGAGGTCATCCCCATGACGCTCGCGCTCGAATGGGCCGCCGCGCATCGCGAGGAAGGCCGGCGCACGTTCGACGGTCGCACGTTGATCGAAGGCCTCGTCGCCGAGCTGTCGCCGCGCCGCGCGGCTTCGTGAGGCGGTCGCCGATCGACGCGCGTTGCGAGCGTCGCGCGTGATCGCCAGGCGCGGAGATCACGTGAGGATGATCGGCTCGCTCGCGTCGTGCGGCACGGCGTCGAGGCCGCGCCAAGCGCCTTGATCGCGGAGGCCATAGCGCACGTGCGTGGCGCAGTTGCATTCGCGATCGCGCGGCGCCGGGCAGCGCCGGAGCGCGCCCGAGAGCTCACCCCAAGCGAGGATCGGCATCGCGTACCCGCGATGGGACGACGGCGCCGCGCGCACGCCGACGACGCGCAGATCGCAACGGCGGCACGCGAGCGCTTCGAGATCGATCGCGGCCGTTTCCGTGTCGCCAGGCAGCGCGAGGGACTCCGTGATCACGAGCCGCGCCGCGCCGCACACGGGGCAGCGGAAGCCGCCCGTCGCGAGGGCGGCTGCACGCTGCCGGCGAGCGAGCACCCGCTGGGCGATGCGCAGCAACACGAGCCCCGCCGCCACGATCGAGAGCCCCAGGTGATAGGTCACGGCTCGCCCGATATCACGGCTCGACGCGCGCGCGGCGCGTGGCAACCTCGTGCTCGTCGCATGACCCTTTATACCGTCGGTCACGGCAGCCGCTCGCTCGACGAGCTCGTGGATGTGCTCCGCGCCGCCGAGATCGGCCGCCTCGTGGATGTGCGGCGCTACCCGGGCTCACGGCGCCATCCGCATTTTGCCCGCGCGGAGCTGTCCGAGTCGATCCCGCGCGCGGGCATCCTCTACGACTTTCGCGGCGACGTGCTCGGTGGGCGGCGCTCGCCGGTGCCTCGAACGCGCCACCCCGCTTGGCGCGATCCATCGTTCCGCGCCTATGCCGATTACATGGACACGCCTTCGTTTCGCGACGCGCTCCGCCGCCTCGAAGACGACGCCGCGGCCGGCCCGCCGCTCGCGTTCATGTGCGCCGAGACGCTGTGGTGGCAGTGCCACCGGCGCCTCATCGCGGATGCGCTCGCCGTGCGTGGCCACCAGGTCGTTCACCTGCTCCGCGTGGGCGAGCGACAGCCGCATGCGCTCCATCCCGATCTCCGCGTCGATGAAGAAGGTCGACCCGTCTACGATCTGCACGTCACCGGCGAGCTGATCGGTTGACCGATCGTTGTCCGTCACCTTCGGAGCCGCCGGCGAGCACGAACCTGCGGATCATGCTGCCTAGCGCACGTCGCAGCGCTTCGTCGAAGCCCTTCGTGGGCGCGCGTCCGAGCGCGCCGAGCCACGCTTCCCGGCCGACCGTGTAGCCGTAGGCGGTCGCGTTGGCGATCACCAAGGCGAGCTCGATGCGCTCGCGCAGCGCGTGCACATCGAGCTCGGGCCGGTCTTGCCGAATGCGGGTCGTCGCGGCTTCCGCGAAGATGCGCATGCCTTGCTCGCGAAAAGGGAAGGGCGCGCCGCCGCCGGGCCGCTCGGCGGCGAGAGCCCAGAGCGAGAGGCGGATGTAGAGCGGATCTTCGAGCGACGTGAAGAGCGCGGAGAGCATCGCGTCCTCGTCGACGAGCGTGGCTGGATCGGCGAGCCGAGCGAGCGCTTCCTCCCGCAGCTTGCGGATGCGCCGCAGCAGCACCGACTCCACGAGCTCCGTGTACGTGCCGAAGTAGTGCGACACCAGCGCGTGGCTGACGCCGGCCTCCTCCGCGACCTCTTTGAGGCCGACCGCGTCGGGCGGGCTCGCGGAGAGCACGCGCTCGGCGGCGTCGAGGATCTCCGCGCGCGCGGTCTCGGGATCGCGCCGCCGCCGCACGGGCGCCGCCGCCTTCTTCCGGCTGGCCATGAACGTCGTCACCGTCTCCAGTTGTTGGTGTCTTGACAATAACACCGGAGGTTCTATTTTCATCGTGCCAATAAATCCGACATCGGAGCGCCTCATGAGCACGCCTACGTCGTCCATCAAGACCGTTCCCTTCTTCGAGCGCCTGCGGTTCCGTCGCGGCAATCGCGTCGACAGCCTCCTCGAGATGGCACGCCATCACGGCGACGTCGTGCGCGTGCCGTGGTTCGGCGGCATCGTGAAGGCCAACATCATCAGCTCGGCGGACATGGCGCACGAGGTGCTTGTCGAGCAGGCGGACGCCTTCGTGAAAGGCTATGGGCTGAGCTACTTCGCGCGGCCGCTCCTCGGCAACGGCCTGCTCACCAGCGAGCGTGACTTCCACCGCCGGCAGCGCCGGATGATGGCGCCCGCGTTCGTGCACAAGCGCATCGCCGACTACGCGACCGTCATCGGCCAGCGCGCCGAGGCCACGCAGCAGGGCTTTCGCGACGGCGCGGTCGTCGACTTCTCCGCGGCCATGATGCGCATGACGCTCGAGATCGTGGGCGCGACGCTCTTCGGCGCCGAAGTGGGCGAGGAGGCCGAAGAGATCCACGAGGCGCTGACCGCCGCCATGGAGCAGGCGACCTCCGCGATTCGAGCGATCATCCCCATCCCGCCGAGCTGGCCGACGCCTGGCAATCGGCGCGGGCATCGGGCCATCGCGCGCCTCGATCGCACGGTGTATCGCCTCATCGAGGAGCGGCGGCGGGAGGGCGGTGATCGCGGCGACTTCCTCTCCATGCTGCTGCTCGCGCAGGACGAGGACGACGGCAGCGTGATGACGGACAAGCAGGTCCGCGACGAGGCGATGAACATCTTCCTCGCCGGTCACGAGACCACGGCCAACGCGCTCGCGTGGGGCTTCTATCTGCTCGCGCAGCACCCCGAGATCCGCGAGCGGCTCGAGCGCGAGGTCGACGCGGCGCTCGAGGGGCGCACGCCCACGCTCGCCGATCTGCCGCGGCTCCCGTTCGCGCTCCAGGTCTTCAAGGAGGCGATGCGTTTGTATCCGCCGGCGTTCGTGGTCGCGCGGCGAGCGACCCGCGACGTGATCATCGGTGGGCATCGGATGGCGAAGAACGAGCTCGCGATCATCAACATCATCGGCATGCATCACCGGCCCGCGTACTACGTCGATCCCGAGCGCTTCGATCCCGATCGCTTCGCGCCCGAGCACGAGAAGGCGATGAACAAGCGCGCCTTCCTTCCCTTCGGCGCGGGCCCGCGCGTGTGCATCGGCAATCACTTCGCGATGCTCGAAGGGCACCTCGCCGTGGCGGCGTTGGCGCAGCGGGTGCGCCTCGATCTCGCGCCCGGATCCGCCCGCGTCGAGCCCGAGCCGCTCATCACGCTGCGTCCGCGCGGCGGCGTGCCGATGATCGTGCGTCGCCGCGCCACCGTCCCGCACGCGCGACCCGCCGCGGCCTAGCCTGCGGCGCGTGCGATGCACGGCGCGCCGGCATGAGAAGATCGCAGCTCCTCCATGCCGGCGTCGCGGCCGGGATCCTCGTCGTGCTCGCCGCGTGCGCGCGCGTGCCGGACGGCGGCGAGGCCGTCGCCGACGGGCGCGCGGAGATCCGCGGCGCCGAGCAGGGATGCGGCGGCACCGCGGGCCTCACGTGCAGCGAAGGCTTCACCTGCATCTATCCCATCGGGAGCTGCGGCGCGGGCGATGCCGTCGGCAAGTGCAGCGAGCGCTCCGAGATCTGCCCGTTCATCTGGAGCCCGGTGTGCGGCTGTGATGCGCACACGTATCCCAACGGATGCGAGGCCGGACGCGCCGGCGTGTCGATCGCGCACCGCGGAGCCTGCGACGAGGATCCGCACGAGCTGTCCGGCGAGCCCGCGGAAGCAGGCTCGCCGGCACATTGAAGATCGGGGAGAAGTCGAGGATCCCGAAGGGAGCGGGATCGCGCGCGATCAGTTGACCGTGAGGACGCCCAGGTTCTCGAGATCGAACGTGAGGCCGGCGTTGGAGCCCGATCCGGCGTCACCCTGGTTGTTGTCGCAGTAGGTCCACGACGCGCCGCCGTCGAGGCTCATGCGGTACGCGTAGCGGTAGCTGCCGGCTGCGGGCGCGGTGAAGGTGGCCTGGTACTCGTCGTTGTTGCCCGTCTGCGTGTTGAACGTGGCGGCGATCCACGTCCAGCCGGCTTCGTACTGGGGGTTCGCCGTCACCGGACCGTACCCGAGCTGCGCGAGGACGCTCGCGCTGGCACCGGCCGCTTCGGTGACGCCGGTCTCGTAGATCTGGCCGTACACGGTGTTCATCGAGCTCGCGGCCACGCTGAGGCTGAGCGGGAACTGCGTGGTGCAGTAGTCGGCCTCGAGCGCGGCGCCGGACTCGTTCTGCACCGGCGTGCAAGCGACGGCCGTGGAGGCGCTGTTGATGGGGCTCGGCGCGCCGGTCGTGAAATCATCCGTGTTGCTGTTCGAGTCGGTGCAAGCGCTCGCTTTGCGGAACAGCGCCGTGCTGGCCGTCAGGAGCGGGGCGGCTGCGGTGCCCTCCCAGCAGCCGGTGGCTGCGACCTGCGTGCCATAGCCCACGAAGTCCACGACGTTCGACGTCGGGCAGTTGACGGTGAACGCTGTCGTCGTGCTCGCGAGCACGATCTTTCCAGAGCCCTGCGCCATGTTGATGCTGCTCCCCGACGCTGCGTCCGGCGTCGGCAGGGCGATGCCGGTCGCCGAGGCGGTCTGCAGGCGGACGAGGAAGTACCCTCCCGCCACGATGGATCCGGAGAGCGACGCGACTTGCCAGGAGTTTCCCGTCGCGGATGCGTACTGGAGCGACCAGCCCGCCATGCTGACGGTCGCGGCGCTACGGTTGTGCAGCACCACGTAGTCCGCGTTCGGCACCGTCGCAGAGCTCCCACCGCCGCCGAAGACTTGGCTGATCACCACCGCGCTCCCCGAGATCGGGGTCTTCGTCCCGAAGCCGGTCGGATGCGTGAACTGCGCGTTGAGCGCGACGTTGGTCGCGTTCTGCGCGGCCGTGGTCACGCGGATCTTGTACGTGCGGTTGACGAGGAGGCCCGGCCGCACCGTGAAGGTCGCGACGGTGTCACCGCCCGACATCACGGGGGCTGCGGTCGAGAAGGCCACGCACGACGCGAAATCGTTCGCCGAGACCTGAATCGAGCCGGTGCACGCGCCCAGCGAGGTCTGACCCGTGAGCGTCGTCGGGTTCATCGCCTGCGTGAAGGTGACCGCGATCGTCGTCGAGGCGAGCACCGAGGCGCCGTCGGTCGGCGTGGTCGAAGCGACATCCGGACCCGAGGGCGGCGCGACGCAGTTGCCCGAGCCATCGCAGCTCGTGCCGCCGTTCTGCGAGCAGGGGGTGCCGGACGAGGCAGGCGGGGTCGTGGGCACGCCGTTCGTGCACACGTCGAGGGTGCACTGGTTGTTGTCGACGGGAAGGTCGGCGTCGAAGTTGACGACGACGATGCTGCCGCTGCTGTCGCACTGGTTCTGCTTGCAGTCGCCCGTCGTCTGCGCGGCCGTCACCGTGCCCGCGGCGGCGAACGCGAGGCCGCACGTGCCGTTGTTGCACGTCGCGCTCTGGCACTCGTTCGCGCCGGCCGGGCAATCGGCGCTGGTCAGGCACACGACGCAGGCGCCGCTGCCGTCGCACTTGGTGCCGCCGTTCTGCGAGCAGGCCGTGCCCGCGTTGACCGGTGCGTGCGTGGGCACGCCGGCGACGCACGTCTCGTTCGTGCATTGGTTGCTATCGTCCGCGGGCACGTCGGCGTTGTCGGCGACGCTCACCGGCGCTTGGGTCGTGCCGTCGCAGGTGAGCGACTGGCAATCACCCGCGATTTGCAGCGCCGCGGGCAGCACTTGCGCGCTCGCCGCGACGAACCCGCACGAGCCCGTGGTGCACTTCGCCACCTGGCACGCGTTGCCGCTCGGGCAGTCGGCGTCCTGCGTGCACGTCCCGCAGTTGCCCGCGCCGTCGCAGGTCGTGCCGCCGTTCTGGTTGCAGGTCGTGCCCGCCGGGGCCGACGGATGCGACGGCACGCCAGCGACACAAGCCTCCAGCGTGCATTGGTTGCCGTCATCGGCAGGCTTGTCGTTGGCATCGACGACGTTCGTGCTGATGTTGCCGTTGCCGTCGCACTGATCGCTCTTGCAATCACCCACGGTGCGATTGGCGACCGGCGCGCCGAGCGGGGCGTTGTTCGAGGCGCACTGGCCGCCGCCACAGGTGAAGGTCTTGCAGGCGGTGTCGGTGCCGCAGTCGGCGGCCGTGAAGCACTGCACGCAGGCGCCGGCGCCGTCGCACTTGGTGCCGCCGTTCTGGTTGCAGGCCGTGCCCTGCGCGACCGACGGATGCGACGGCACGCCAGCGACACAAGCCTCCAGCGTGCACGGGTTGCCCTCGTCGGCGGGCTTGTCGGTGTCATCGATGACGTTCGTGGCGATGTTGCCGTTGCCGTCGCACTGATCGCTCTTGCAATCGCCCACGATCCGATTCGCGACCGGCGTGCCGAGCGGGGCGTTGTTCGTGCTGCACATGCCGGCGACGCAGGTGAACGTCTTGCAGGCCGTGTCGGTGCCGCAGTCGCTCGCCTGGAGGCACTGCACGCAGGTGCCATTGCCATTGCAGTGCGTGCCGCCGTTCTGGTTGCAGGTCGTGCCCTGCGCGGTGAACGGGTTCGAGGCCACGCCGGCGGTGCACACGTCGTTGGTGCACGCCTTGTTGTCGACGGGCACGTCGCTGTCGTCGATCGCGTTCTCGATGTTGCCGCTGCCGTCGCACTGGCTCTTGTGGCAGTCGCCGGAGGTCTGCGTCCCGGCGAGCGTGCCTTGCGGCGCGTAGTCGAACCCGCACGTCCCGCTCGTGCAGGTGCGCGTCCGGCAGACCGTGTCCGGACCGGGGCAGTCGTTGGCGTCGGTGCAGCCCACGCATTCGCCGGCGGCGTCACAGACGAGGGCCGTCCCGCAGACCGTGCCTACCGCCTTCGGTGTATGCACCGGCGTGCCGTTGTTGCAGGTGTCGGTCGTGCAGGTCTTGTTGTCGTCGGCCACGTCGCTGTCATCGACGATGGTGACGATCTGCCCGTTACCGTCGCACACGCTCTTGTGACAGTCGCCTGTCGTCTGGTTGGTCGTCGGCGTCTGGTCGTCGACGAGCTGCGTGCCGCACATGCCGTTGGTACAGGTCGCGACGACGCACTCGTTGGGCGTCGTGGGACACTGAGCCGCCGTCGTGCACTCCGGCGCGCCGCCGGTGCCGCCCGTGCCCATGCCTCCGGTGCCTGCGCCGCCCGTGCCGGTGCCGCCCGTGCCGCTGGAGCTCGAGCTGGTCGCCCCGCCCGTGCCGCTGGAGCTCGAGCTGGTCGCGCCTCCCGTACCGCCGGTGCCACCCGTGCTGCTGGAGCTGGTCGCGCCTCCCGTACCGCCGGTGCCACCCGTGCCGCCGGTGCTGCTGGAGCTGGTCGCGCCGCCGGCGCCTCCTCCGCCACCGGTGCTGCTCGAGCTCGCGATGCCGCCGCCGGTGTTGTCGTTGGGGATCTTGCCGCGATCGACGCTCGAGATCAGCTCGCAGCCGGCGCTGCTTAGCAGCGTGGCGGCGAAGAACGTGAACAAGGACTGCTTCATCAGCCTCATGACGATCCTTCGTGTGATTTCGCCGCCGGCTGTACACCGCGACGCTCGCGCACCCTTGCCTCGTCGGCGAGACGCGTCAATCCTCGGTGTTTGTCATCGAGCCGACGCTGCGAGGCCATGGCTTTGAACAGGTAGCCGGCTCACGCACGTCCAGATACAGTCGGCCCCGGTGCTGTCGACACGTCCCTTCAATGCTCGCCATTTCCCCGGAGCCGCATCGATTGCGGCCCTCCTCGCCGTGCTCTCCGTCACCCAAGGCGCCTCGGCCGCCGGTCCCAAAGAGGAACAGGCCCGGAAGGCGCTCAAGCAGGCCGTCGACGAAGATTACCTGGAGACGCGCTTCGACGACGCCGAGAACCGGCTCCGCGCTGCCATCCAATCCTGCAGCGGAAACAGCTGCTCGGCGCAGCTCCGGGCCCAGCTCCACGCCGCCCTCGGCTCCGTGCTCGCCGGCGGCAAGAAGGAGCTCGACGACGCGCGCGACGAGTTCATCGAAGCCCTCCAGCTCGATCCCAAAATCGAGCCCGACCCCGGGATGATCTCCGCCGGCGTCACCTTCGCCTTCGAGCAGGCCAAGAAGCGCATCAAAGGCGGGCCCGCCACCCCGCCCGATCCCAAGCCCGTCGAGGAGCCCGCCAAGAAGGACGAGCCCAAGAAGAAGGTCCGCGTCGCGCCGCCCTCCGACGAGCCGCGCCCCGACGACAAGGACACGAAGGACAAGGACGCGAAGGACAAGGACGCGAAGGACACGAAGGAGCCCGAAGGCCCGCCGGTTCATCGCAACTGGATCTCCCTCTCGTTCGCGCCCGACCTCTCGATCGTTTCCGGCACCAACGTGTGCACGCGCGACAGCCAGAACGCGCAGCACTACCTCTGTGTCCGCAACGACGCCGTCAAATCGCGCTATTCGGGCACGCCGACGATCGACAACGGCGACAACATCAACGCGGGTGTCGGCCTCGCGACGCTGCGGCTCATGCTCGCGTACGATCGGCTGCTCCTCGACAACATCACGGTGGGCGCGCGCGTCGGCTTCGCGTTCAACGGCGCGAGCGGCGGCCGAGGGACGTTCGTCCCCTTCCACCTCGAAGGGCGCTTCGGCTACTTTCCCGGCCGGACGCCGTTCGCCGGCTCCGTCGTGCGCCCCTATCTCATGATTTCCGGCGGCCTCGCCCAGATCGACACCAAGGTCAAAGTGCAAGTGCTCGAGGACGGCGTCGCCTGCGGCGCGGCCAAGCCGAGCAGCAGCGCGAGCCCCTGCACGAAGCCGAGCTCGACGGACGGCGTCATCGAGCAGCGCGTGCAGACGCTCAACGTCTGGAAGCAGGCCGGCCTCGGTTTTGGAGCGCTCTCGTTCGGCGTGCAGTTCGTGCCGTCTTCTCGCGTGGCGCTCTATCTGGCGGTGCGCGGCAACATCACGTTTCCGGTCGTCACCGGCGTCCTCTCGCCCGAGGGCGGCCTCTCGCTGGGTTTCTGAGCATGAGTGCCATTCGTAACGATCGTCTCGCCGCCGCGCTCGATCGCGCCGTCGATCAGGGTGACAACGCCGAGCTCATCGAGCTGCTTCATCGCAACAGCGGCCTGCCCGGCCCTCGTCCCAACATGGAGCTGGCCCGCGCCGTGGGCGCCGCCATCGCGCGTCGCGAAAGCCGCGGCGATCGCCTGCTCGCCGATCTCGCGCGCGAGGACAACAAGGAATACCTCCGCATCGTCGCGGCCATGACGCTCGCCGCGCGCGCCTTGCCGCCCGAGGGCAAGGTCGACAAGCGGCGCGCCGCCGCCCGCGCGACGGAAGCCCTCGCCGATCTCCAGCAGCTCGCCGAGGACCCGCGGCACCTCGTGCGCATCGGCCTCGTCGAAGCCGTGCGCATGCGCATCGATCTCCTCGGCGAGCCCGCCGTCGACGAGCTCTCCGCGTGGACCGACGGTTACCTGCAAGCGCACATCGCGCTCGAGGCCCTCGCCGACAAGATGCTTTTGACCAAGCTCCCTTCCGCGGAGCCCGTCCTCGCCCGTCTCGACGAGGCCTTCACCCTCGCCGACGCGTCCCCGCGCGCCGCCGAGCGCACCCAGGGAATGCGCGTCCTGCGCCAAGGGATGCCGCAGCAAATCACCATCTTCGGGGCCCGCTATCCCGAGGTCATCACCTGGCTCGAAGGCAAGACCAACATGCAGCGCCCGGAGACCCGTGAAGTCGTGGCCGGCGCCATCAGCCTGATGCGTCGCTCCGTCCTCTCCGACGCCGACGCGCAGCGCCTCGGCGGCCTGTTGGAAGCCAGCGCGAAGCCGCGCCGCGACGCCGACAAGGTCGTTCACGGGACGCGGAAGCGCGGCAAAGGGCGCATGTGAAAGCAGGCTCGATGTGAGATGGCCAATCGCGGCAAGGCCATCGAGGCCTGCCGCGAGCCCACGCATCGAACGAGGAAAACCGGAAATCGACGCGGCGCCGCGCAACTCGCGCCTCGTACGCGTCGATGACCGATCATGCGCCTCCGCTTCGATCAGCTCGGCAAGCAGATCGGTAGACAAGCCCTCGGACTTTCCGGAGCCACGGTCGCTCACGACGAGATCGCGCCCGATGCCCAGCACGCGGATCTCCGTCACGAGCCCGATCCCGCACGAAAAGCCGAGCGTGCCCGCCTCGGTCTCTTGGGACGGCTCGCCGCCGAGCTGTGTCTCATCGAGATCTACGGCCACCCTCCAGCCAAGGACGAGGTGCTGGCCTGTGTGGGAAAGCTCATTGCCTTTCGCCAAAAGCGCGCTCGTGCTTTCCGGCACGGACGCTCCCGGGTGCGGCGGCAGCGAGCCATCGAAGAGCCTTTTCTCTGGATCATCGCTGCTGGACGTCCCACCGCCGTTCTGGCCGAGCTTTGCGCGCGATCCGAGCCCGGCTGGCCGGCGGCCGTCTACTTTGGCCCCGACCTCTTTCGCATGGGCATCGTCGTCGCGAGCGAGCTCCCTCGAGAGCGCTCGACGCTGCTCGTCCGTCTCATGGCCGCAGGCCCGCTTCTCTCGCAAGCCATCGAAGATCTCGGTGTGCTCCCAGAAGACGCCCACGAGCGCGCCGTCGCCGAGCAGATCCTGCTAAACTTGCGCCACGCGCTTGGGAAAAAGCCGAGCCCCACGGCCGAAGAGCAGGAGTTCATCATGACCATGCACAAGACCTGGGCAGACGCGCGGAGAGAAGGTCGCGACGAGGGCCGCGCGGAAGGCCGTGCCGAAGAAGCCTCACGCAACCTCCTCACCGTGCTCCGGGTCCGTGGCATCGCGGTGCCCGAGGCCGTGCGCGATCGCATCTTGGCGCAGAAGGACGCGGCGCGGCTCGAGCGCTGGCTCGAGCGGGCCATCGTCGCGGCCTCGCTCGCCGAGGTGCTCGACGAGCCGAGCTGACCTGAATCATCAGGTCCGCAGATTCGATGGCTGCATCGAAGGCGTCGCCCCAATCGCCCCTCGCGAAGCCGTCACTTCCGCTGCCCCGAGGCCGGCCCTTTGTTGCTCGAAGGTCGCCTGTGGATCGCGCGCCGAAGCCTTTCCCGCGAGGAACACCGCCGCGCGCAACGAAGCCGCGCCGAGAAGCGTGAGCGCTCCAGCCGCGCGGCGCCGTGTGTCGGTGCGCGACGCGGCCGACAGCACGACGCTCGCGCCGGTGAGCGCCCGAGAGAGAGCCCAAAGCACACCCGAGGGACCGTGACGCAAAGGGCTCGCGACGCGCCGGACGCGGCTCACCTCGCGCTCGTATGCGAGCCCGAGCGCGAGCGCCGCCACGTCACCGAACATCCCGAATCGCCGCGCCGCCGCGCGCCCGCGCGCACCGATGGGCAACATGGAAAGCAACGCTCCCGCGCCCGCGGCCGAAGAGGCCAGGAACAAGGGTGGCAGTGCGCGTCTCCCACCTTGCCAGATGGGAACTGCCGTGCTCGTCAAAAGCACACCCGTATATCCGGCCAGAGGCAGCCCGAGCCCGCCGGATACGTACCCAGCCGCCTTGCCGACATGCCCAATCGCGCCGCGCCGCTCCCCTGCCAGCACGGCCAAGGTGCTGGCCGCGCCCGACATGGCGAGCACCCATGATCCGACGCTCATCGGCGACGTCGGCCGGAAGACACGGAGCATGTTCAAGAACCGTGTCGGCCGCCCGAGATCGTGAATCAAGAGCCCCGCGCTCAGGATGTCACCGGCCATCGAGATCTGGTGAGCCCGGCGGATCAAGCGCCGCGAGCCGCGCGGATCGAAGGCCTGCGCCGCCGCGGCCAGCGCGCTCGCGGCGCCGGCCGTCCCGCCCACGAAGAAATAGGCGGGCACGCTCCAAATCCACACCGGCGCTTTGAGCACCGGCTGGCCGTAATACGTTTTCCCTTCGCATTCCGCCGTCTCGCGCGGGGCCGGATAGGCATGCTCCGGGGCCACCATGCGAATGGTCGCGCCCTCGCCGCTGAGGATGCCGAGCGCAGGATCGATGTGGCGCCCATCGTCGCGACCCACCGTCGTTGCCGTCGTCGGTTTCATCGAAAGACTCCATGCCTCGTCGAGCGCACCGACAGCACCGCGGCCGCGCCCACGGCCACCGCGGCCACCGCCATGGCGGCCCACGATGCTTTGGCCTTCTTCGCCGGCGCCACCGGATCGGGAGGGAGGTTGTAGACCTCGGGCTCGTCTACCAGCAGAAAGAAGGCATTGAGACCCTCCGTCCCGGGTTGGCTCTCCGCGTCCGCGCCGTAGAGACGCGCGCCTGCGACGCCGTGGGCCTTCAGCTCGTTCACCCGGGCTTCGGCCCGAGCCCGCAATTCACCCACGTCCCCGAACAAGATGGAGTCGGTCGGACAGGCCTTGGCGCAGGCCGGCTCGAGATCGCCTTGGAGCCGGTCGTAGCAGAGCGTGCATTTGAAGGCGCGGCCGTCCTGGTCCAAGCGGTCCACCACCCCGAAAGGACACGATGCCACGCAGTATCCACAACCATTGCACACATCGGGTTGGATGTAGACCGAGCCATGCTCCGTTCGCAAAATGGCGCCCGTGGGGCAGGCCTCGAGGCAGCCCGCCCGCGTGCAGTGTTTGCAGACGTCGCTCATCATCAGCCAGGAGAGCTGCCCATCGTCGTTCGTCCGCTCCACGAAGGCCACGTGTCGCCAGGTCGAGGGGCCGAGCGCGCCCGTGTTGTCGTAGCTCCGGCCGGTGAACGTCAGCCCATCTTCGGGGAGCTGATTCCACTGCTTGCAGGCCACCTCGCAGGCCTTGCAGCCGATGCAGAGCGTGGTGTCGGTGAAGAAGCCTTTGGCCGAAGAGGGCACATCCCCCTTCGTTTCTGTGCGGGCCAGCTCGGTCGGCTTCGGGGTCCCCATCGTGTCTCATTCCTTGTAGCGGGACGGCGTCGCGTCCTTCTGCCCGACGCCGGGGAGGTCGCGCGGGACCTCGCGGACGGGCGGGAGATCCGGCCTCCCCGGAGGCCTCAGGCCAGGGACGATGTTCCCCGTGAAGGTCTTGAACTCGGGGATCTGCACGTTGGGATCGGCCACGAACGAGGTGAGATCGTTGGCGCTGTCGCCGCGGACGAGGCCCTTCGATCCCCAATGGTAGGGCAGGGCGATCTGGTGAATCGTGCGACCGTCGATGTGGAGCGGCCTTTGACGGGCGGTCACCAGCACGCGACACCCGATCTCGCCACGCGCGGTCACGACCGTGGCCGAGCCCCCATGGGTGAGCCCCGCGATCGCCGCGAGCTCCGGCGAGACCTCGCAGAACATCTCGGGCATCAGCTCGGAGAGCCAGGGCAGGACTCGGCTCATCCCTCCGGCGGTGTGATGCTCCGTGAGCCGGCACGTGACGAGGACATAGGGAAAACGAGGATCGTCGAAGGCCCGATGATAGGGATTCCCGGGGCGCCGCCACTCCTTGCGAATCGGGTTGCACTGCTGGCCGTACATCGCGTTTGGGACCGGCGACTCCTCCGGCTCGTAGTGCGTGGGGAGCGGCCCATCGAGCAGGCCGCTCGGCGCGAAGATCCATGCTCTGCCGTCCGGTTGCATGATGAAGGGATCGGCGCCGCCCAGCGCATCGAGGCCAAGGGCGCCGCGTTTCACCTCGAACGAGGGCGGGCGATCGACGATGAAATCGGGCTCGTCCGGCCCCGTCCAACGGCCCTTTTCGGCGTCCCAAACGATGTAGCGTTTGCGCTCCGACCACGGTTTGCCGTCGGGGTCGGCCGAAGCACGGTTGTAGAGAATGCGCCGGTTCTCCGGCCACGCGAAGCCCCATTCGGGCGCCACCCACGATTGCTCCCCAGCCGGCTTGCGCCGCGCGGCCTGGTTCACCCCGTCACGATAGCAGCCCGAGTACAGCCAACATCCGCACGCGGTGCTGCCGTCGGCGGCGAGGTCCTTGGCACCCGATACGAGCCCTCCGTCCGCCACGCGATGGCCATGGATCTCGCGGAGGATGGCCTCCGCGTCGGGCTCTTCGTGCTCGCCTTTCACCGGGTAATCCCAGGTGAACGCCTGAATGGGCCGATCCCGCTCCGCGGTCGAGCCGCGATAGCGCTCCTTGAGCCGGCGGCCGAGGTGGAACATGAACCAGAGATCGCTGCGCGCGTCCCCCGGCGGCTCCACCGCTTTGTGGTGCCATTGCAAGAGACGTTGGGTGTTGGTGAAGCTGCCGTCTTTCTCGGTGTGCGCGGCGGCGGGGAAGAAGAAGACCTCCGTCGCGATGTCCTCCGGGCGCAAGGCGCCGCTCGCGATCTCGGGTGCGCTCCGCCAAAAATCCGCGGTCTCGGTGAGCACCAGATCGCAGACCACGAGCCAATCGAGCCGCCGGAGCCCGCGTCGTTGGAGGGCCCCGTTGGCGGATCCGACGGCCGGATTCTCCCCCAGGACGAAATAGCCTTTGACCTCCCCATCGGCCATCGCGCTCACGGTGCTGAGGTGCGAATGATCGCCGGTGAGGCGGGGGAGGAGCTCGAAGCCAAAATCGTTGTCGGCGCGGGCCTCTTCGCCGAACCAGGCCTTGAGGAGAGAGACCATGTATTTCGGCATCTCGCTCCAAGCGCCCGTCGGCGCCTCGTTGCTCTTCAAATAGTCCTCGAGCCCCTTGGCGTGCCCGGCGTGCGGCATGGGTAGATAGCCGGGGAGGAGGTTATAGAGCGTGGGAATGTCGGTCGAGCCTTGAATCGACGCGTGACCGCGGAGCGCCATGATGCCGCCGCCTGGACGCCCGATGTTGCCGAGGAGCAGTTGGAGAATGGACGCCGCGCGGATGTATTGCACGCCGACCGAGTGCTGCGTCCAACCGACGGAGTAGACGAAGGCGCTGGTGCGCTCGCGCCCGGAGCTCCGACAGAGGGCCTCGGCGACGCGTCGAAACAGCTCCTCCGGTACGCCGGTGATCTCGCGGACCTTCTCCGCCGTGTAGCGGGCGAAGTGCCGTTTGAGGATCTGGAAGACACAGCGAGGATGTTGGAGCGTCGGGTCGCGGTGCTCGAACGAGATCTGTTTCCCGTGCTCGCCGCCGCCGGCGCCCGGCTCGTCGAAGACCTCCTTGTGCCCCGCCGCGGGGACGACGCCGTCCACGCCTTCGTATTGCCACGCGTGAACATGATACTTGCGGAGCTTCTCGTCGTAGCCGCTGAAGAGACCCTCCAAATCCTCGGTGTCGGCGAAGCCCTCGTCGATGATGGTGGAAGCGTTGGTGTAGTGCACGACGTAGTCGTGAAACCAACGGTCGTTCTCGAGGACGTAATGGATGAGCCCGCCCAGGAACGCGATGTCCGCGCCGGCGCGGATGGGGACGTGGAGGTCAGCGACCGCGCTCGTCCGGCTGAACCGTGGATCGATGTGAATCACGGTGGCGCCGCGGTTCTTGGCTTCCATGACCCAGCGAAAGCCGACCGGGTGGCACTCGGCCATGTTGGAGCCTTGAATGACGATGCAATCCGCGTTCGCCAAATCCTGCAGGAAAGTGGTGGCTCCGCCGCGTCCGAAGGAGATCCCCAGACCGGGGACCGTGGACGAGTGTCATATCCTCGCTTGATTCTCGACCTGCACCACGCCGAGGGCGGTGAAGAGCTTCTTGATGAGATAGTTCTCCTCGTTGTCCAACGTGGCGCCGCCGAGGTGGGCCATGCCGAGCGTGCGCCGGACGGGCCGGCCCTCGGGATCGCGCTCTTCCCAGGTCGCGTCGCGGGTGCGCTGGACGAGCTCGGCCACGCGGTCCATGGCGACGTCGAGTGGAATCTTCTCCCATGTCGTGCTGCCGGGGCGGCGGTGGAGCACGTCTTTCACGCGGTGAGATCCGGTGACGAGCTGAAAGGTGGCAGCGCCTTTGGGGCAGAGGCAGCCCCGGGAGATGGGGGAGTCCGGATCTCCCTCGATGTCGAGGATCTTCCTTCCTTTCACATGCACGAGCTGGCCGCAGCCGACGGCGCAATAAGGGCACACCGAGGGAACTTTGCGATCGGCGTCTCGGGTGCGCGGCGCTAGCGCTTCGGTGCGCGGCGAGCGCGCCGTGTTGCCGAGCGCGGTCACGTCACCGGAGACGAGCTGTCTCCACAGCGGCCATCGTCCGAGGATGGGGAGCTTCTTCATGAGACCCATGGACGGCGCTCCTTCCGATCGAGCAGGCGTCTATCAAGCTCTCTGCCACGCGCGGCTCAACGGCCGTCGAGCCCCAGGCGCTCGGGGTGCGAATACACGTTGAGCGTGCCGCCGCGCACGAAGGCGCAGAGCGTGATGCCCGCGGCGCAAGCGAGATCGACGGCGAGCGAGCTGGCCGCGGAGACGCTGGCGATCACGCCGATCCCCGCGGCCGCGGCCTTCTGCACGATCTCGAAGCTCGCCCGCCCGCTGACGACGAGCAGCGCCGGGCCGGAAGGTGCGCCCACGAGCCCGCGGTACAGGAGATCGCCGACCACTTTGTCGACGGCGTTGTGGCGGCCGACATCCTCGCGGCACACGAGGCGCTGCCCGACCGCGTCGTACGCCGCCGCCGCGTGTACGCCGCCGCTCCGCGCGAAGAGGGGCTGCGCGTCGCGGATCGCATCGACGGCGCGGGCGATGTCGGCCGGCGCCACCTTCGGGCCGGGCGCGACGGGGCTCAAGCGAGCGAGCAGCGCCTCGATGCTGCGCCGCCCGCACACACCGCACGCGGACGAGGTCACGAAGAAGCGGTGCCCGTCGAGCACGCGATCGGGATCGAGGCTCGTTCCAGGTCCGGAGCGGACATCGATGACGTTGCCCGCTCCCTCGTCGCCGGGCCGGCTACACCGCGTGACGGTGCCGACGTCGGCGAGCGAGTCGATGATTCCTTCGGCGAAGAGAAAGCCCACCGCGAGGTGCGCGTCGTGCCCGGGCGTGCGCATGGTGGTGGCCACGCGCTCGCCGTCGACGCGAATCTCGAGCGGCTCCTCGACGGCCACGGCGTCGAGATCGGTTGCCGCCGTCGCGCCGACGCGCAGGGCAGGGCGGGCGGCGAGGCCGGGTAGAGGAGGCATGGGTCCGGCCGGCCGCGAAGGCGCGCCCAGCGCGGCACGTCGCTGCAACGCGGGGGCCAGCGCCGGAAGCGACGAGCTCGGCGATGAGGAAATCGTTTGAGCTCAAACGATTGTGGAGACGACTTGGAGAACCTCGCAGTGCAAACGCTCGGGCGGCCCGATCGTTTGGGCTAACGGCCCTCGAAGTTGGGCTCGCGCTTCTGCATCCACGCGAGGATGCCTTCCATGCAGTCGGCGGAGGTCAGACAGCGAATCTGCCCGGCCTTCTCCAGCGGGAGCGTGGTGTCGATGGTTCCGCCGAGGCCCGCGCGGACGGCGCGCTTCATCTCGGCGAAGGCGAGCGGCGGGCCCTTGGCGAGCTGGTGGGCCCACTTCATCGACTCTTCGCGCAGCGACGCCGTCGGCACCATGCGGTTGGCGAGGCCCATGGAGACGGCGCGCTCGGCCGGCACGGGCTCGCCGAACATGAGCAGCTCCATGGCGCGCGCGATGCCGACGAGGCGCGGCAGCCAGAAGGTGCCGCCGCCGTCGGGCATGAGCCCGATCTTCACGAACTTCTCCTGCAGATAAGCCTCCTCCGAGAGGATGCGCAGATCGCACGCGAGCGCGATGTCGCAGCCGAACCCGACGGCGGGCCCGTCGACGGCCGCGAGCACCGGCTTCGGCGCGTCGACGATGGCGCGGATGATCGTGTGGTAATCGTCGAGCGTCTTGTCGAGTGACTGGAGCACGTCCATGCCCGAAGACATCGCGGCCTTGAGATCGGCGCCCGCACAGAACGCGCCGCCCGCGCCGGTGATCACGATGGCGCGCACGGCCGGATCGGCCGCGGCGGCCGACAGCGCCGTGCCCAGCGCCGCGAGGAGCGCGCGATCCAGCGCGTTCTTCGTCTTGGGTCGATTGAGCGTGAGGATCGCGACGGCGCCGTCGCGTTCGATGAGGAGGACTTCGTCGGACATGATGGAGCCGTAGCTGCGCGCGCTGCGCGCGCCAAGGGGGTGGACGCTACGGGTTGCGTCTCACTTCGCCGGGGGATTTGTGCGTGACAACGTGTGTGTTTCCGGCGGATCCTCGCCGCGCGGCGGGACGGGCCGCGGGGTACCGATCGCATGAGACTGCCTGCCGCGAAGGTTGCGCCGCTGCTCTTTTGTTCGGGGCTGTGCGCGCTGGTCTATCAGTCGGCGTGGCTTCGTGAGCTGCGTCTCGTCTTCGGCGCGTCCACGGCGGCCTCGGCCGCGGTGCTCGCCATCTTCATGGGCGGGCTCGGCGCCGGTGGTCTTCTGCTCGGCAAGCGGGCCGACGCGCACCGCGACCCCTTCACGCTGTATGGCTACCTCGAGATCGGCGTCTCGTTGTTCGCGGCCATCACACCGCCGCTCGTGGGCGTGGTGCGCTGGCTTTATGGACGCCTCGGCGGCAGCGTGGTGATGGGGCTCGGCCTCGGCACGGTGGTGCGGCTCGTGTTGGCCGCGCTGGTGCTGTTGCCACCGACGTTGCTCATGGGCGGCACGCTCCCCGCGGCGGCCAAAGCGGTCGAGTCGGAGGACGACGCCGGCCGTCGCAACCTGGCGCTGCTTTACGGCGCCAACACGCTCGGCGCCGTCACCGGCGCGGCCGCCTCCACCTTCGTGCTGCTCGAGGTGTTCGGCGCCGATCGCATGCTGTGGATCGCGTGCGTCCTCAACGCGCTCGTCGGCGCGATCGCGCTCGTCGTCACACACCGCGCGACGGACGATGGCATGGCGGCCGCTGCTCCGCGCCTCGAAGCGAGCGGCGCCTCTCCCGAAGAATCCGCGGTGCCGCCGCGCTTCGTGCTCGCGGCCTCGGCCATCGTCGGCTTCGCGTTCCTGCTCATGGAGCTCGTGTGGTACCGGATGCTCGCGCCGATCCTGGGCGGCTCTTCCTACACCTTCGGTCTCATCCTCGTGCTCGCGTTGCTCGGTGTGGGCCTCGGTGGCGCCGCGTATGGCGTGTGGATGGAGCGGCGCCCGGCCACGCTCGCCGGCCTCGCGCTCACGTGCGCGCTCGAAGCGCTGTGCCTCGCAGTCCCCTTCGCGCTCGGTGATCGCCTCGCCCTCGGTGCCCTCGCGGTGCGCGATCTCGGCGCCCTCGGTTTCGGCAGCCTCGTCTTCGGATGGTCGCTCATCGCTGCCATCGTCGTGCTCCCCGCGGCCTTCGTCTCGGGCGTGCAGTTTCCGCTCCTCATCGCCTTGCTCGGCCGGGGATCACGCGGTGTCGGCGCGCACGTCGGGCTCGCCTATGCATGGAACACGGTGGGCGCCATCGTGGGATCGCTCGCCGGTGGCTTTGGCCTCTTGCCCATCTTCACTGCGCCGGGCGTGTGGCGCGGCGTCGTCATCCTCCTCGGCGTGCTCGGCGTCGTGGCCGCATGGCTCGCGCATCGAAGCGAGCTCTCGACTTCGCGCGGAGCTGCCATTCGGCTCGGATCCTCGATCGCCGCAGCCATCGTCGCCGTTCTCCTCCTCCGCACCGCCGGGCCGACGGCGGTGTGGCGACACGCTGGAATCGGTGCGGGCCGCGCGTCTCTCGCGTTGCGCAGCAGCGCTCCCAACGAAGTCGAGGAGTGGAATCGCAACCAGCGCCGCACCATTCATTGGGAGGCCGACGGCGTGGAGAGCAGCGTGGCCGTCTCCGCGGGGGAAGGCGTGGCCTTCGTGGTCAACGGCAAGGTCGATGGGCATGCGGTCGTCGACGGAGGCACGCAGATCATGAGCGGCCTTTTGGGCGCGCTCGTCGTCCCGGATGCGCGGCGCGTCCTCGTGATCGGTCTCGGCACCGGCAGCACCGCAGGCTGGCTCGGCGCCGTCCCTTCGATCGAGCGGGTCGATGTCGTCGAGCTGGAGCCTGCCATCCTGCGCGTCGCGCGCGACGCGGCAGCCGTCAACCAACGCGTCCTCGACAACCCGCGCGTGCACGTCACCATCGGCGACGCCCGCGAAGTCCTCCTCACTTCGCGCCAGCGTTACGATGTCGTCTTCTCCGAGCCGTCGAATCCCTATCGCGCCGGCATCGCCAGCCTCTTCACCCGAGAGTTCTACGTCGCCGCCGCGGAGCGCATCGCGCCCGGCGGCGTCTTCTTGCAATGGCTCCAAGCCTACGAGGTCGATGGCCAGACGGTCCGCACCGCCATCGCCACGCTGGCGTCGGTGTTTCCCTCCGTCGAGATCTGGGTCACCGAGGCCGGCGATCTCGTGCTCATGGCCTCGCACGAGCCGCGCGTGCACGACGCGGAACGTCTCCGCGCCCGCATCGCCGAAGAGCCCTTCAAGAGCGCTTTGGAGAAGGCCTGGCGCGTCTCCGATCTGGAGGGCGTCTTCGCGCATTACCTCGCAGCTCCCGGCCTCGCGCGCGCGATTGCCAATCAGGAAGGGCGCGCCCTCAACACCGATGATCGCAACCTCCTCGAGTTCGGCTTTGCCCGCAACGTGGGCCGCGATACCGGCTTCACCGACCTCGATCTCTGGTCCGTCGCCCACACGCGCCGCGAGGATCGCCCGGCCGTCCGCGGCCCCGTCGACTGGGAACGCGTCGAAGCGGAGCGCCGCGCCTTCGACGTGATCGTCGCGCGCCCGCCGCGCGCCACCACGGGCTCACCCGCTCTCGTGAAACGCGTCGAGGCATACACCGCCTATGCCTCCCGCGATTTCGCGTCAGTCCTTGCTGCCTTTCGCGGGCGGCCCCCGCCTTCGGGATCGTTCGAGCTCGAGATCGTCGCCGAATCGCTGGCCGAAACCGGCTCCGACGAGGCCGTGCCCCTCCTCGATCGCCTCCGCGAGCACGAGCCGACCGAGGCCGACGCGCTCCTCGCCCGCCTGCGTTTCCGACAGGGCCGCACCGCGGACGCGGCCGCCGCGCTCGAAGCGGCGCTCCGCGGTTACCGTACCGATCCGTGGGCCAAGCTCGACGTCATGCGCCGCGTGGTCACCGAGGTCAGCCTCGATCTCGGCCGCGATCCCGCGCTCGGCCGCCGCGCCTACGCCGCCCTCGAACAACCTTTCGCAGCCTCGATGCTGGAGGACGAGCGCCGCGAAGCGCGCGTGAAGCTCGCCGCCCGCTTGGATTTCCGCGGTCTGTGCGTGGACGCGCTGGCCGCGCTCGAGCCTCACATGCCCTTCCGTCGCGAGATCCTCAGTCTCCGTCGCGAATGTTACGCCGCCGTCCACAGCCCGTTGCTCGCACGCGCCGAGCGCGATCTCGCCGACCTCGTGGCGCGCGAGTCGCCCGTGTTCAACGCCGGCTTGATCCCCGAGCCGTCGGCGCGTTGAAGATGCTGCGTTGATCGCGCCCGTGATCCCTCGATCTCGGACCTGCACCGGCGGTTGATGCTCGGTGCAACTCCGCGCGTCGGGCACGACGTGAGCAGGCTCGTCGCGAAGTCGCAGCGCTCGACGAACGTGCGTTCGTGACATGCGCACGACCCGAGCAGCTCGCTCTGCGAGCACGGCAATCGCGCACGTATCCAGCGTTTGATCGCGAGGAGAACATTGGTCTTGACATCCATGCGGGTTACTTCTCATACTTTGTGTTGAAAATGGTTTTCAATATCAACAAGGGCAACGCGACATGAGCGACGACTGCAAGCCCGCCCGCCGACTCGTTGCTCAGGGCTCCTTCTGTTCGGTGGAGGAGTGCGGGTGCGGCGTTCTCCACATCACGCTCGGCGCGCTCACGATTCGTCTTCAGACCGAAGTCGTGGCCTCCATTTGGGAGACGCTCGGCGAGGCCTTGTCGCGCATCGCGGCCGTGCAACCGAGGGCAGGAATCCCGCGCACACGCGCGCCGGAGCGACCGTCGTGAGCGCGCGTCTTCATCATGCCTCGGCACATGGAGTCGCGCGATGCATGGTGCTCGCGCCGTTCACCACCTTCACCTCGATTCGCAGGGACGCAGAGCTCCGCGTACTTCGAGCGTGTCCAAAGGGTCGTGGACGAGACTCCGTCGCTCCTCGTCGTGCATGCCTACGTCCGATTCATGGCCGACGCCTTTCCACGCGACGAAAGGAGAGCCTCGAGCTCGTCGCGGAGGCGAACGTCGCCTTCGAGCTCGACCGGCATCTGGCCGACGAACTGTGGGAGGAGCTCTTGAACCGATGAGCGCCCGCAGATGAGGATCCGATGACGAAAAGCGATCTCCTCTCCGTGCTCATCGCGCCCCGGGCAAACCGCGTGCGGTGCTCGCTCGACGAAGAAGCAAACGTGCCGGCGACGTCCAATGACACCGAAGGTGGCACCCCTTCGCGTCGCCGCCTCTGGCAGATCGCGCCGGGGATGCACTGCTCGATCCTCGGCACGTGCCTGTCCCTCGGCGATCTCCACGTCATCGCGCGAAAGGCACGCTGGCAGCTCAACCCATCGGCGTCGGCCTATCAAGTTCACTCCTGGTTCGTCGATTACGCGGCATCCGCGAACCACCTCTCGAAGCTCGTCGACAAGGAGCTCGAGAAGCGCCACGGCAGCGCGGCTCGGGTGATTCGCCGCGCTCGCACCGAGGAAGAGATCGAGGTGCGCTGGAAGGAGGTGGCCGCCGGCGGTCAAATCGCTTCCGCCTATTGGGGGGCGATGAGCCACCCGCTGTGCTCCAGCGATCTTCAATGGAGGCTGTTCGGCGAGATCCACATGCTGTCCCATCTCATGGGGGCATCGCGCCGATCCGACCTGTGCAGAGTCCACGATCTCGAGGTCACCTGTGCCGCGCTCGACGGCAAGCTCGCGCAGCTCAAGCACGACCACCGCGCCGTGTTGAAAGATCGCAAGCGATTCGAGGACGATCTCGCGTCGCAACGCAGCGAGCTGGACCGCTCGGTACGGCGTTTGACGATCGCTCGTGATCGAATCGCCGCGCTCGAGTCCACCACGCACGCGAGCGAGCTCGAGACACGGATCGAGGCGCTCGAACGGCGCCTCGTGCATGCCGAGGCCCGAGCCTCCGCCGCGGAGTCACGGCTGTTCGAAACGCAGACACTGCTCGAGAACGCGCGCGGCGCCGGTGCGTCCGCCGCCGAGCAAGTGCGCGAGCTGTCCGAGGAGAACGCTGCGCTCGAAGCCGAGCTGACGAGAAGCATGCTTTGCCCCTTCGCCCAAGGGCAGGACGGCGAAGAAGAAGATCTCGATGGCTTGTGTGGGAAGCGAATCCTGTGCGTGGGCGGTCGCAGCAATCTCGTCCAACACTACCGCGCGCTCGTGGAACGGCGAGGCGGTGAGCTCTTGCACCACGACGGTGGGCTCGAGGAGTCACTCGACGCGGTGACACGGGCGATGAGCACGGTGGATGCCGTCATCTGCCCCATCGACTGTGTGAGCCACGCCGCGACGCTGAAGGTGAAGAGGGCGTGCAAGCACCTCGCGAAGCCGTTCATCGTCCTTCGAAGCTCGGGCCTGTCGTCGTTCGCGCGATGCATCCAGGCGATTGCCTGTCCCCCATCGCCCTCGAACGTCGTGCCGACCATCGGTGTGAAGTCGTGATGTCGCACGCGAGGCCGATGATGTCGTTGGACGATCCCGGCAGCGGCAAAGTGCGTCTCTCCAAGGCCCGTTCATCGCATCACGGGTGGAACGACAGTCGCGTGCCATTGGGTATCTGCCAGAGCTGCGAGCGCCCCGTATGAGCCATGCCTACTACCGACCGAGAGCGCCTCTCGATGAGCTCGTCGACTTCTTCTGGTTCTCGGATCGCCACGTCAGCTCGACGCCGCGTGAGCGCGTGTTGCCGACGAGCTCCGCGGCTCTCGTGGTGCATCTGGGGGACAGCCCGATGCGCGTCTACGATGTCGAGGACGCCGCCGATGCAGCCGAGTTTTCCGGCGCGGTCCTGTGTGGTGCGAGGAGCAGCCCGCTCGTCATCGGCACGGCGCTCGGGCCGACCGTCGGCATTCATTTCAAGCCCGGTGGCGCGCGTCCATTCTTCGATGTCCCTGCCGATGCGCTGGCGGACCGAGCGGTGCCGCTCGAGGCGCTGTGGGGGGCTTCGGCGCGCGTGCTTCACGAGCGATTGAGCGAGGCGCCCACTTCTCTCGTGCGTGTCCAACGATTGGAGGAGATCGTCCTCGAACGCATGCGTCGTCCGTCGGATCTCCGTGCCGTTCTTCATGCCGCGTTGGCCGCCTTCGAGGAGCCCGACCTGCCTTCGGTCGCGGAGGTCAATCAGCGCACCGGGCTTTCGCCGAAGCGCCTCCTCTCGCTCTTTCGCGACGAGGTCGGGTTGAGCCCCAAAGCATATTGGCGGGTCCGGCGTTTTCGCGCAGCGTTGCGCGAGGTGGAGCGGGGAGCGTTGCGCGGCGCCGCCGTGGCCGCCGAGCATGGCTATTTCGATCAGGCACACTTCCTCCGCGAGTTTCGTGCGCTTGCGGGGTCGAGCCCGCGTGAATACTTGGCGGCGCGCGTCGCCGGGACCGGCCACGTTTCGGTCCGCGGGTAAAAAGATCCAATACGAAAGGCGCGCGCCGACGTTTCTTGTACGGGATGAACCCGTATGAACGCTCGACCTCGACGAGAACGATGCGTCTCGTCCGAAGCACACATGTGATGCGCATCGTCCTCCGCATGGCGCGGAGGTCCTCGTGAGCGCCGGAGACGTCGCGCACGCCGACGCGCCTGCCCTCGATGGGCTCGGCGCGTTGCTGCGGCTCCAAGCGAGCTTGGTCGCTGCCGCGGCGCTCTCGTCGACGCTGGCGGCAGCGCTCGCGCTCGTGCCGTTCTTCGTCGTGGCGCGCATGGCGACCGCGATCTACGCGACACCGCCCGACCTCGAAGCAGTGTCGTCGCTCGCCCTCGTCGCCGCAGGGGCGCTCGTCGTGCGCTACGTCTTCGTCGCCGTCGCGAACGTGCTGGCACACGTCGCCGCGTTCCGCGTTCTGCACGACCTGCGCCTGCGGCTGGCGAGAAAGCTCGGGGCCGTCCCACTCTCGTTCTTCGGTCGTCGCGGCACCGGCGAGCTCAAGAAGACGTTGATGGACGACGTGGGCTCCATCGAGGGATTCATGGCGCATCACTTCCCGGACGCGGTTGCCGCGTTCGTCGTGCCGCTCTCGACCGCCGTCGCCCTCCTGTGGGTCGACTGGCGCATGGCGCTCGCGAGCTTGGTGATGGCGCCGATCGCCATCCTCACCATGGCGATCGCCATGCGCGACGTCGGCAAGGCGCACCAGCGGTGGAACGACATCCAGGGACGGATGAACACGTCGCTGCTCGAGTATCTGCGAGGCATCCACGTCATCAAGACCTTCGGCCTCTCGGCTCCGCGCTTCGGCGATCTCGCGCGCTCGATCGAAGAAGGCCTCGCCTGGATGGAGGGGTTCATGCGCACCAACGGCCGCGGCTACGGCGCGTTCGGGGCGCTCATCGGCTCGAGCCTCGTCGTGCTCGTGCCGGTCGGCGGCTGGCTCTACACGCGCGGAACACTCTCCCTCGAAGCGCTGGTGCTCTTTCTGGTGCTCGGCCCCCAGCTCCTCATGTCGATGATGCGGCTCATGTTCGCGTGGGGAAACGTCGATCGCATCCGCGGGAGCAACGCGCGCATCCAAGCGATCCTCGCCACGCCGGACCTCGAAACGGGCGCCGCGACCGCGCAGCCTGCGCACGACGGCATCGCCTTCTCCAACGTCGGTTTCCGCTACGACGACGGCGCCCCCGAGGTCCTCCACGACGTCTCCTTCGAGGCGCCGGCGGGCAAGGTCACCGCGTTGGTCGGCCCATCGGGTGCGGGCAAGACGACGCTCGTGCGCCTCGTTCCGAGGCTGTGGGAGGCGACGAGCGGCGCGGTCCTCTTGGGTGGCGTCGACGTCCGCACCCTCCCGCTCGATGCGCTCCTGTCGCGCGTCTCCATGGTGTTTCAAGACGTCTTCCTCTTCCACGGAACCATCCGCGAGAACCTCCAGCTCGCGCGGCCCGATGCCACCGACGAGCAGATCGACGCTGCTTGTCGGGCCGCGCGTGCGTACGACTTCATCCAAGCGCTGCCGAAGAAGTACGACACGATGCTCGGCGAGCGAGGCGCGCGCCTGTCGGGCGGCGAAAAGCAGAGGCTGTCCATCGCGCGCGCGCTCCTCAAGAACGCACCCGTGCTCCTGCTCGACGAGGCGACCGCGTTCGCCGATCCCGAGAATGAAGCGCGCATCCAAGAGGCGCTCTCGGAGCTGTGCGAAGGCCGCACGGTGCTGGTCGTCGCGCATCGGCTCTCGACCATCGCCACCGCCGATCACATCGTCGTCCTCGACGGTGGCCGCGTGAGCGCTCAGGGGACGCACGCAGAATTGCTCCGTCGGTCCGCGCTCTATCAGCGGCTCTGGAAGAGCCACAGCGAAGCGCTCGACTGGTCTCTCGAGGCAACGTCCGGCGCGCTGCCTGCTGCCGTCGCCGTGGAGGTGGCCTGATGCTCCGCGAGGTCTTCCTGCTCGGCGAGCGGCTCTCTGGACGCCGCGATGCGCGCCTTCGTCGCGGGCTCTCGTTCGCCTTCGCCGAGGCGATCACGATCGCGCTGCCCTATGCTTTGGTCCTCTTCTTCGTGCGCGAAGCGCTCGAGCACCGGCTCTCCATGCGTCTGACGTGGTGGATCACCTTGGGCATCGTGCTCTCCGTGCTGCTCCGGCTCGCGTTCTCGGGCGGGGCGATGTCCAACATCTTCATCGCCGCGCACGCGCTCATGGGCCAGGCGCGCATCCGCACCGCCGACCACCTGCGGCGGTTGCCGATGGGGTTCTTCACGCAGCACCGCAGCGGAGAGCTCGCGGGCGTGCTGACGACGGACGTCGCGCTGGTCGAGGACGTCTGGTCGCACACCATCGGTATTTTCGCGTCGAGCTTCGCGCTGCCGATGCTCGTCGGCGCCGGCCTGTGCTTCCTCGACCTGCGCCTCGGGCTCGTCATCCTCGCCGTGCTGCCCGTCGCGCTCCTCGTGCTGGCGGTGACGACGCCGGTCTTCGTGCGCGAGATCGAGGCGGTGCTCGAGGCGACGGCCGACGTGAGCGCGCGCGTCGTCGAGTACGTGCAAGGGATCGCCGTGCTCCGTGCGTTCGGCCGACACGGCGAGGTCTACGCGCGGCTGGTCACCGCGATGGAGCGCCTGCGCGATGCGCTCATTCGCGCCGACGTGCTGCCCTCGCCGTTGCTCGCGATGTTCGGCTTCGTCGTCGAGATCGGCTTCGTCGCGGTCGCCTTCGCCGGCAGCGCGCTCGCGTTGCGCGGCTCGATGCAGCCTTCGGTGCTGCTGGTCTTCCTCGTGGTCACCGTCGGTGTCGTGCGCCAGGTCGCCGACCTCGGCGTCGCGCTCTTGCTGCTGCGCGCCTCACAGCGCGCGCTCGGCCGCGTCGATCGGCTGCTCGCCGAGAAGCCGCTCACCGAGCCGACGTCACCCGCGGCGCCGATCGCGAGCTTCGACGTCGAGGTCGACGCCGTGTCCTTCGCCTACGAAGACGAGGCCGTGCTCGACGGTGTCTCGACGACGTTCCCCGAGCGCTCGCTCACCGCGCTCGTGGGCGCGTCGGGCTCGGGCAAGTCGACGTTGGTTCATCTCATCGCGCGCTTGTGGGACATCCCGCGTGACCGAGGCGCGATCCGCATCGGCGGTGTCGACATCCGCGACGTACCGTTCGAGGAGCTGCACCACCACATCGCGATGGTGTTTCAAGACGTCGTCCTCTTCTCGGGGACCATCCTCGACAATCTCCGCGTCGGACGTCCCACTGCCACGCGCGAAGCGATCGAGCAGGTGGCCAAGGCAGCGCGTGCGCACGAGTTCATCTCGGCGTTGCCGAACGGCTACGACACGGTGCTCGGCGAAGGAGGCGGCTCGCTCTCCGGTGGCGAACGTCAGCGGCTCTCGATCGCGCGCGCCATTCTCAAAGACGCCCCCATCGTGCTCCTCGACGAGGCGACCGCCTCGGTGGACGCTTCGGCCGAGGCCGAGATCCAGAAGGCGATCGACGAGCTCGTCCGAAGCAAGACCGTCGTCGTCATCGCCCATCGCCTGCGCACCGTGCGGCGCGCGCACAACATCGTCGTGCTCGACAAAGGCCGCGTCGCCGAGTCGGGCACGCACGACGCGCTCATCGCCAAGGGTGGTGTCTACGCGACCATGTGGCGCGAGCAGGAGCGCGCGAAAGGGTGGCGGCTCGGTGCGCGCACGGCGGAGGCGAGCTCGACGTAAGGGACGCTCGCCAAGAAGAGCTCGGCCTCGATCGATCCATTCCGATCTCGCCCGAAAGCCGCGCTACCCTCGTGCACATGTCTCGCGCTCCGCTGCTCCTCGCCGCGCTCTTCCTCTCTGCCTGCGCCGAGCCGCCTCCGCGCGTGTCCGCCGAAACGCCGCCTTCGGCTTCCCTCGCCGCGCCTACGCCTGCTGCGACCGCTTCATCGAAGGCTACGGCCGCGTCCGCCGCGCTCGCGCCCGCAAGCGCCGCGCCCCTGCCTCGGCGGCACCTTCCTCGGGCTCGTTCACCAAGCTCTCCGCCGCCGACGAGCTGCGCTTCGTCACGCCGCACCTGGCCGGCAAGAAGCTCGCGCACCCTGCGTTTCGCGGCCCCTTCGGCCCGCCGGGCGACAACATCGTTGCGCTCACCTCGACCGGCGAGGCGCTGCCCGCCGAGCTCGCGGGCTTCGTGGTCCTCGCCGATGGCCGCGTGCTCCCGCTCCCCAAGCTCCACGATCAATGGACCTTGTGGGAGCTCCACGCCATCCTCTTCGAGGACGCCGACGGCGACGGCGCCAAAGACCTCATCGTCATCGCCGAGTACGTCACCGGCATCGGCCCCACCGGCGCCGTTCCCTTCTTCGCCAACGCCGTGGTGCGTTGGGACGGCAAGGCCTTCGTGCGTGTCCCCTCGGTGGAGAAGCGCATCGAGAGCCTGGAGGATGCGGCCGCGATCAGGAAGGCACTGCGGAAATCGAAATGAAAAAGGCGGTCGCGCCCCCGCCGCCCGCCGTGATCCCGAGACTCGATATCTCCGTCGTCACCAGCGTTTCTCCGGCTCGAAGCTCGATATCCTCCGTGCTCTGATAACCATGGATCAACAATGATCCATCGAGTACGAAGACGACTCGAGTCTCGCCCGTCGCGCTCCAACTCACGCTCTCCTCGTCTCCGAGGCGATGCACCACGAGATCGGCGCGGGCGCGCTCGCGGCGCACCATCACGTTGAAGTCGCGCGCCGGTGAGACGATGGTCCCGATTGTCGCGAGCTCCCCCGCGAACCGATGGGGCTCGAGCAGCGCGAGGCGGTGATCGCTGCTTCCTTCGTGCGTGAGCGTCATCGGCTCACCCGCGATCTGCACGAGGATGCGATCGTATCCAGCGAAGGTGGAGAAGGGCCCGGAGGTGGTGAGATCGGCAATCGAGATCCGCCAGGTGAAGGCGGAGAGCCCGGCGTCCTCGGGCTCGACGGCGATCTCGGTCGTGGTCCCGAGCCCGTTCTTCCAGGGCATGACCCGGCAATCACGGGCTCGGATCACGCGGCGAGCAGGGACGGCATCGGTGCGCATCGCCGTCATCTTCCTCGTGGTCGGTCCTGCGGTCATGTTGGGGCCGCAAGCGGCCCCAAACCCCGAGCCGGACAAGCCGGCTCCAATCGACCGCGATCCTGCTCGCCTCGTCTCGCTGCCTCAATACTGCGCGTAGCGCCGCTGCGGCCGCCCGCCGAAGTGACGCGGCTTTTGCCCAGCCTGCGTATTGCTCGCGGCTGCGCCCTCGCCTTGGGGCCGCGCAGCCTCGCTCGGGATCCGCGCCTCGTGGGGCCGCCGCGCCTCGTGCGCGCGCTGCCCGTCGCCGCGGTGGCCGTTGTGGCCGCGCTGCCCGTCGCCGTGCGCGCGCTGCCCATTGCCATTCGTGCGCTGCCCATTGCCGTGGCTCGGGCGCTGCCCGTTGCCATTCGTGCGCTGCCCGTCGCCGTGCGCGCGCTGGCCTTCGGAGCGGCCGCCCTGCTGCTGCGGGCGGCGGCCGTCGTGACGCGCGCCGTGCTGCTGGCGCCCGTCGTTGCGCGGCCCGTAGTTGCGGACCTGCTCGCGCGGCTCGACCGGACGCGGCGCCGCGTTGCGCAGCGGGTGCTCCTCCACGACGTTGACCTTCATCCGAATCAGCCGCTCGATGGCCCAGAGCAGGCTGCGCTCCTCGCTGTCGCAGAAGGAGAACGCGATCCCGCTCGCGCCCGCGCGCGCCGTGCGGCCGATGCGGTGCACGTAGCTCTCGGGCACCTCGGGGAGATCGAAGTTGATGACGTGCGTCACGCCGTCCACGTCGATCCCGCGGGCCGCGATGTCCGTCGCGACCAGCACCCGCGTCGACCCCTCCTTGAAGCCGGAGAGCGCCCGCTCGCGCGCGTTCTGCGACTTGTTGCCGTGGATGGCGGCCGCGCCGATGCGCGCCTTCTCCAGGTGCTCGGCCACGCGGTTCGCGCCGTGCTTGGTCCGCGTGAACACGAGCGCGCGCTCGATGGCCGGATCTTGCAACACGTGCTCGAGCAACGCGCGCTTGTGCGACTTGTCGACGAAGTACACGTGCTGCTGGATCTTCTCCGCCGTGGAGGCGATGGGCGTCACCGCCACGCGCGCCGGATCGGTGAGGATGCGGGCGCTCAAATCCATGATGTCGGGCGGCATCGTCGCCGAGAAGAACAGTGACTGGCGCCGCTCGGGGAGGAGCGCGATCACGCGCCGCACGTCGTGGATGAAGCCCATGTCGAGCATGCGATCGGCCTCGTCGAGGACGAAGATCTCGAGATCGCGCAGCGACACCTTGCCCTGCGACGCCAGGTCGAGCAGCCGGCCCGGCGTGGCCACGAGGATCTCGGGCCCCGCCGCGAGCGCGCGCTCCTGCTGGAGCTGCCCCACGCCGCCGAAGATCACCGCGTGCCGGAAGCGCAGGTGCCGCCCGTACGTCGCGAAGCTCTCCCCGATCTGCGCCGCGAGCTCGCGCGTCGGCGTGAGCACCAGCACGCGGATGGGCTTCTTGCGCCCGGTCGGCTCGGTGGTCGCGAGGCGCTGGAGGATCGGGAGGGCGAACGCCGCCGTCTTGCCTGTGCCCGTCTGCGCGCAACCCAGGAGATCGCGGCCCGTGAGGACATGCGGGATGGCCTGCTGCTGGATGGGCGTGGGGACGTCGTAGCCTTCCTCGGTGACGGCACGGAGGATGGCGGGGAGCAACTGAAGATCGGAAAAATGCATGCTGTTCTTCTGCGGATCACGCGCTCGGGCGTGATCGACGTGTTCGGCGCAGCCGCGCCGGACGGGCGCGCCGTGAGTACCTTCGCGGCTCGCATCGGCAGGAGGCCGAAGACGAGAGCCGGCGCGCTCTAGCAGTGGGTCGTCGAGGTCGTTCGGGATTCCCTGGTCTCTCGGCGAAACGGACGGGCGCGAGGCCCGCATCCACGCAGAGTCGGCCGGACCTTAGTACGCAACGCGGAGGAAGTCGAGCCGCCCCAGGTGGCAGAACCTCCAGCGTTTCGACCCAATCGCCTTTCGACGATTACGTCCATCATACGATGTCGCGAGCGTGCTCTCGCCGCACGCTGCCGAGCTTCAGCGGAGCGACGGCGCGGCCTTCTTCGTGGTCGGTTGCGGCGCCGGGCCGGGCTTCTTCGTCGGCTTCTTCGCCGGCTCGTCGAACACGTCGGTGAAGTAGTACACGGCCCACACCGCGCCGCCGCCCACGAGGAGGAGCAGCGCGATCGCGATCCCCGCGACGAGCGCCACGCTCCCGCCGCCGCCCTTCGGCTTGTTGCCCACGGTGGGCGCCGTCGTCGGCCCGTACGGGAACTGCTGCACGGACATCGGCGCCGGCGCCATCGGATAGCCCGAGGGGGTCATCGACATTGGCGCAGGAGCCATGGGCGCGGGCGACACGACGGGGATGCTGAAGCGGTTGTCGTGCACGTCGTGCGCATACGGCGTGCTCTTCTTCGTGCTCTCGCCGAAGCCTTCGCCGCCCACGGGCGACGCGGCCGGCGTCGGGATCCCTACCGAGTACGGCGAGCTGTTGTGCGCGCCGTTGTCGTAGATGTTCGTGCCCGGCACGGGGCGCGCGCCGGGCAGCTCCGATTGCGCGATCTGACTGATGTGCGGCGGCCGCGTGGCCAGCAGGAAGGGCTCGAGCGCCTCGCGCAGCACCTTCACGCTGGGCAATCGATCGGCGGGCTTCGGCGCCATCGCGCGGAACACCACCGCGTCGATCTCGGGCGGCACCGTGGGCGCGATGTCGCGCAGGTGCGGGATCTTCCCCGTCAGGTACGAGACCGCGATCTCCGTGGGATCGTCGCCGCCCACGGGCCTGTGGCCGGCGAGCATCTCGAAGATCATCACGCCCAGCGAGAACACGTCGGCGCGCGCGTCGGCCGTGTCCGCGGCGAACGCCTGCTCGGGCGCCATGTACTCGGGCGTGCCCATGATCACGCCCGGGCGCGTGCGCACGCTCTTGGGATCGCTCTTGTCCTCGAGCTTGGCGATGCCGAAATCGAGCAGCTTGAGCAGGGGATTGCCCTTCGGCCCCGTGGTGATCATCACGTTGTCGGGCTTGAGATCGCGGTGCACGATCCCGGCCTCGTGCGCGGCCTCGACGCCCTCGCAGATCTGGATCGCGAAATCGAGGGCATCCGCGTACTGCAGGTGATCGCCCATCTTGTAGAGGTGCTCGTAGAGCGCCTGGAGCGTCTTCCCCTCGAGGAACTCGAGGACCATGAAGGGCAGGCCCTCCTCGGTCTGATCGACGTCGCTGACGCGCACCACGTGCGGGCTCTTGAGCCGCGCGGCCGCGCGCGCCTCCTGCAGGAAGCGCGGCCCGAGCCCTGTCTTCGCCAGATCGGGGTGCAGCGATTTCAGCGCCACGCGCGCGTTGAGGCCCTCGTGCATCGCCTCGTAGACGCTGCCCATGCCGCCTTCGCCGATGAGGCGGACGACGCGGTACTTCCCGTTGACGAGGCGTCCTTCGGCGAGGCTCATTCGGCGGCCCGACCTTGCTCCGTGGGGGCCGCGGCCGCCGGCGCCGGCCGCGTGTAGAACTCCGAGCGGAGGTAGGCGTCGACCCCGCGGTGCACGAAGATCTTGAGGACGGCGCCGAGCGGCACCGCCAAGAAGACCCCGAACCACCCGAAGAGCGTGCCGGCGGCCATCATCGTGATCAGCACCTCCAGCGGCTTCAGCCCCACGCTCCCGCCCACGATGCGCGGCGTGATCAACATGCCATCGAGCACACCCACCGTCACCATCACCCCCACCACACCCGCGATCTGCCCCGGGCCTTGCCAGTCGAGAAGCGCCATCAGCGTCGCGAGGATGGTGCCGATGATCATGCCGATGTACGGGATGAACGCGAGCATGCCGGTGAGCAAGCCGATCGGCACCGCGAGGCGCACGCCGGTGAGCGACAGTCCGCTCGCATAGAGCCCGGCCAGGATCAAGTTCGTGAGGAGCTGCCCCCGCACGTAGCGCCCCAACGTCGTGTGAATCTCCCGCATCAGCTCGTCCACCGCGGGCGCCCAGCGGCGCGGGACGAGGAGCGCCCCCTGCTTCACGATGCGATCGAAGTCACCGAGCATGTAGAGCGCGAAAATGGGCACGATCAGCGTCCCGAGGAGCACGAAGATCATGCCCACGGAGCCGACGATGGCGCTCCCGATCTGCGAGACCTCGGGGAGCTGGCTGCGCAGCTCGCCGCGGTACTTGATGAAGAGCTCGGTCCACGTGACCGGCAGGCGGTAGTGGAAGCGCGTCCAGAGCAGCTCCTCGATGCGCCCGCGCAGCGTCTCGAGCTCCGCGGGCAGGCGCTCCGACGCTTGGCGGAACTCGGAGACGGCGAAGGGCACGCCCAGGAAGATCGCCGTCACCACCGCGGCCACGAGGGCGAGCATCAAGAGCGGCGCGCCCACGCTGCGCGGGATGCGCGCGCGCTCCAGCCGCTCGACGATGGGATCGAGCGCGTACGCCACCAGGAACGCGAGAAACAGCGGCAGAATGAGGCCGCGGAGCGCGTACGCGAGCGCCCCGACCACGAGGACCCCGAGGCACACGAGCAGGCGCCGTCCGCTCCACACTCCGGCGTGCCCCGTGGCCTCGGCCCCTTCATTCACGGCGGCGGAGAATATCAGGGAACTTCCATGCTTGGGGCTCAATCCCCGACCCGTTCGATCTCCGGCTGCCACCGGTAAGCCGCGCTCCCACGCCGGTGGCTTTCCCGCCCGCGCGCTCGACCTTCCGCGCCGCGCTCCCGAGCCCCGGCGCGCCCGCAAAGCCTCGCGTCCGGCGCTCGCGCCCGCTCGCATCGATCACGGTGGTCGCCGATGCGGTGTCCACGCCGAGCGTTGGAGCACCCACGTTCTCCTGCGCCCGCCGGCCTCGTCCCGCGACGTGCCGGCGGCGTGGGCGACGTCATTCGTTGGAGCTCAAACCTTTTCGCTCGCGCCGTCGGCCCTCGCCCGAGCGGCCCCACATCGTTCGTTGGAGCTCAAACCTTCTCGCTCGCGTCGCCGGTCGGCGCATCGCCGGGACTCGCAGCCGCCGCGGCTTTCGTCGGTGCTTCGGCGCTCGCGGCGTTCTCCGCGCGCTTGGCCTCGTCCCAATAACCGTCGAGCTCCTCCAGCGTGAGCCGATCGTCGTTGGCCGTGGTGGGCCAGCCGCCGTGCGTCTCGTGGACGCGGGCCTCCACGTGGGAGAAGCGGCGGCTGAACTTGTCGATGGTCCGGCGCAGCGCGCCTTCGGCGTCCACGTCGACGTGGCGGGCCAGGTTCACGAGCGCGAAGAGCACGTCACCGAGCTCGGCCTCGATCTTGTCCTTGTCGCCCGAGGCGATCGCTTGATCGAGCTCGGAGACCTCCTCGGCCACCTTGCTCCGCGAGCCGCGCGCGTCGGGCCAATCGAAGCCGACCCGCGCCACCTTCTCGCCCACGCGTTGCGCGCGCGTCAGCGCCGGGAGGCTCCGCGGCACGCCGCCGAGCACGCCGCCTTTGCTCTCGTTGCGCTTGCCCTTCTTTTCGGCGGCCTTGATGCGCTCCCAGTTGCGCAGCACCTCGCTCGATCCTTCGAGCTTCTCGTCCGCGAACACGTGCGGATGGCGCCGCACGAGCTTGTCGCAGATGGCCGCGATCACGTCGTCGGGCCCGAACGATCCTTCCTTCCGGCCGAGCTCGCCGAGGAAGACCACTTGCAGCAGCAAGTCCCCGAGCTCGGTGCGGAGCTCCTCGCGATCGCCGTCATCGATCGCGTCCACCACCTCGCAGGCTTCTTCGAGCACGTAGCGCCGGATGGTGCTCATGCTCTGCTCGCGATCCCACGGGCATCCATCGGGCGCGAGGAGCCGTTGCATCAGCTCGACGAGGCGGGGAAACGTGCGCCCTTCCTGCTCGGCGAGCGGGGGCGCGATCACGGGATCGAAGGGCCGGGCCATGGTGGGCGCTGCTTCTAGTACAAGAACGCGCCCTCCGCCCGCGCTCGATTCGTCCTTCGCCCGTTCGTCATTCTCCGCGGCCCGGAGACGCGCCCCCTCGCTCGCCGTCGTGTCTCGTCTCGCGGCCTTCGCTCCGCGCCTTCGTTCGTCGTCGGAGCGCACCTCGTCGTGCCGTCGGTGCGCGCCCGCGGATCGAAGTCGCCCTTCGTCTGCGACGTTTGGCCGAGAAAACAAGCGGAAATCCGTTTGAAGGCCCGAACGCGCGCGAGCTATGGTGACGAGCTTTCGGGGGAAAGAGATGCATCGGCACGAGCGCCTGCGAGCTCTCGACGGCATTCGTGCCGTCTCCGTGATCCTGGTGATCTCCGCGCACGCGGCCCACGCGCTCGGCGCTCGGCTGCGCTTCGACGCGGGGAAGCTCGGGGTGCAGATGTTCTTCGTGCTCTCGGGCTTCCTCATCACGTCGCTGCTCGCCGCCGAGCACGCGCGCACGGGGCGCATCTCGCTCGCGGGCTTCTACTTCCGGCGCACGCTCCGCATCTTCCCGCCCTTCTACGCGTTCGTCCTGATCGTCGTCGCCGCGGGATTTCTCGGGGTGATCGCCACGCCGTGGGCCGACGTGGCGCACGCCGTCACCTACACGATGAACTACCATCGTGATCGCACCTGGACGCTCGGGCACACCTGGTCCCTCGCCGTCGAGGAACAGTTCTACCTGCTCTGGCCCACCGTCCTCGTGCTCGTCGGTATCCGCCGCGGCCTCGCGGTCGCGCTGGCCACGATCGTGATCGTCCCCTTGCTCCGCGTCGGCGCCCTGCGCTTCGATCCGGCCGCGCAAGGCGGCATCGGCGAGACGTTTCCCACCGCCGCCGACGCGCTCGCCGCCGGCTGCGCCCTCGCGCTCGGGCGCGAGCGTTTGTGGGCGTGGGCGCCTTATCGTCGCTTCCTCGGCTCGCCGCTCGTCGCGCTGGCGCCAATCATCGCCGTGCTCGTTCATGCACAGTCACACCACGCGCGGTTCGCGTTCCTCGTCGGCTACGGCGCGGTCTCTCTGTGCATTGCGCTCTGCATCGACTTCGCCCTCCGCTTCCCCGACGGCGTCGTGGGACGCGCTTTGAGCGTGCGTCCGCTCACGAGCATCGGCCTCGCCAGCTACTCGATGTACATTTGGCAACAGCCCTTCTTCGACCCGGTCGCGCGCGCGTGGTGGCGGGCCACGCCGGTCGGGATGCTCCTGCTCTGCGGCTGCGTGCTCTTCAGCTACCTCGTGATCGAAAAGGGATCGATGCGCCTCCGCCTCGCCCTCGAGGCCCGCCGTCGCGCCGCGGAGGCGCGCCCCGTCGAGGAGCCCGTCCCCGGCGCGTGACGCGCTCTGCTTGCCGCGGTGTGCGCCCCGCATTACCACTTCCGCGTGCCTGCCCCTGCTCCGTTGCATCCGATCGCCCGTCTGCCCGAAGAGTGGAGCCCCGTCATGGCCTCGCTCGGCGAGCGAACGTACACGGCCAAGCAGGTCTTCTCGTGGATCCATCGTCGAGGTGTCGTCGACGCCGCCGCGATGACGAACCTCTCCGCCCGCCTGCGCACCGCGCTCGCCGAGAGCGGCCTCACGCCGGGCGTCGTCGTCCCCGAGCGCATTCATCGATCCTCCGACGGCACCCGCAAAATCGCCGTGCGCCTGCGTGACGGCGCCCTCGTCGAGACGGTCCTCTTGCCCGCGGTCTCCGGCGCCGGATCGGCAGCCGATCTCGACGCCGACGCGGCCTCCGCCGACGACGAGGAGGACGAAGGCGACGCCGCTCTCGTCGCTCACACGCGCGTCACCCAATGCATCTCCACGCAGGTCGGCTGCGCCATGGGCTGTGTCTTCTGCGCCAGCGGCGTCGCCGGTCTGAAGCGCCATCTCGGCCCGGAAGAGATCGTCGCCCAAGTCCTCCTCGGCCGCTCGCTCCTCGAAGAAGGCGAGGACCTGCGCAACGTCGTCTACATGGGCATGGGCGAGCCCCTCCACAATTACGAATCCACCGCGCGCTCGCTCCGCCTCCTCACGCACCCGGAAGGCATCAACCTCTCCACCCGGCGCGTGACCGTCTCCACCTCCGGCCTCGTGCCCGAAATCGCGCGTTTGGGCGCGGATTTCGGCGGATCCGTGGCGCTCGCCATTTCGCTGCACGCCGCCGACGACGCCACGCGCTCGGCCCTCATGCCGATCAACCGCAAGTACCCTCTCGCCGAGCTGATGGAAGGGCTGCGTGCTTATCCGCTCCCGAAGCGCCGCCGCATCACCGTCGAATACACCCTCGTCGCCCAAAAGAACGACGACGTCGCCGAAGCGAAGAAGCTCGCCAAGCTCCTCCGCGGCGTCCCCGTGAAGATCAACCTCATCCCCATGAACCCGATCGACGCCTCGCCCCTCGGCCCTCCCGGCGGCGATCGCGTGGCCGCCTTCCAAAAGGTGCTCACCGACGCGGGATACTCGTGCTTCGTGCGCCGCCGTCGCGGCGACGACGTCTCCGCCGCCTGCGGCCAGCTCGTGCTCATCGGTGCGAAGCCGAAGGTGAGGGGCTTCCGCGCCGCGGGCGACGCCCCCCGTGACGGCTGAAGCGTTGTCGTGATCATGCGCTCATGAATGCGCGCTTCCTTTCCCCAACCATCCTCTCCTGACGAGGATTCATGCCCTCTTTCGACAAGCGCGCCCTCATCGAAATGCTCCGCGAGGAGATCGCCCGCTCCGTCTCCGTGCTCACCCGCGCGGCCAACGAAGCCCGGGAAGCCGCCACCCACGAGGATTCCAAACCCGAGAACGACAAAGACACCCGCGCCGTCGAGGCCGCCTACCTCGCCGGCGCGCAAGCCGATCGCGCCCGCGATCTCGAGCGCACCTCCGCCGCGCTCGCCGCCCTCGATCTGAAGCGCTTCGGCCCCGACGACCCCATCTCCTCCTCCGCCCTCATCGAGCTCGATCAAGGCGAGTCCACGAGCTTCTACTTCCTCTCCCCCCTCGGCGGTGGCCTCCGCGCCACGATGGATGGAGTCGAAATCCAAGTGATCACCCCCCAATCCCCCCTCGGCAAAGAGCTGCTCGGCAAGTCGGCCGGCGATTCGGTGGAGGTGCGGGTGCAGGGGAAGATGAGATCATATGAGGTGGTCTCGGTGGTGTGAGACCCGAGGAGCACCGATGGAACACGCAAAGAGCCTTCTCGAGAGAAGGATCACCGAGCTAATCTCGGCGCGCACGTTGGTCGAGCTCTACCGAGACGACCTTTCGCCGAGAGCACCGCTCGTCGGTCGGATCTTGGCCCAATCCAAATGGGTCTTTGTGATGGAGAAGGTGGACCCTCTCTACCAGACCGACGGCTTCGTGGCCGCCCGCATCTCGGACATCTCGCGCATCAAATCCGGCGGCAGAGAGCTGGACATGGCCGCGACGGTGGCACGTTTTCGCGACGAGCCGCTCACCATTCCCGACGTCGCGCTCCTCGAAATCTCGAGCGCGCTCTCCTTCTTCAACAAGACCTTCGGACACGCATCGGTCTACGTCGAGCGTCTCGATCCCGGGGTGTGCTTCATCGGGCAAGAGGTAGAGCTGGATGACGACTTCGTGCGCCTTCGGCAATACGGCACGATGAAATCCATGGACCGGTCCGAGCTGCTCCTCCGCTACGCGGACATCACGCGCGTCGATGCGGGAGGCTCCTACGAGAGCCAGCTCGTGGGTCGCTATTTGCAGGGAGGGTAGATAGGTCGCCGAAGCCTATCTCCCGTGGTCCGTCAGGGTGATTGCTCACAGGCTAGCAATCACCCCATCACATCCTCCCCATTCACCATCTCCCCCATCGCCACCACGATCTTCCTCGCCCCTGTGAACGGCTTGCGGGCGTGGGCCACGAGCATGTTGTCGAGCATGATCATGTCCCCGTTTTGCCAGGGGAAGGCTTTGGCCGTCTGCCAGTAGAGGCGATCCAGCTCGGCCATGGTGGCGTCTTCGATCTTCGAGCCGTCGCCGTAATAGACGTTGCGGGGCAAACCATCTTCCTTGAAGAGCGCCACCAGGGATTTGCGGGTGGCTGGGTCGAGGCAGAAGGGGTGATGGAGCTGTACCTGATTGAAGAAGACGGTCTCGCCCGTGCGAGGATGCCTGACGACGGCGCGGGCTTTCTGCTTGATGCGCAGTGTCCGGCCGCGCACCCATTCGCAGGTCATCCCGCCGTCCGCGCAGATCTTCTCCACGGCTTTCTTGTCGTCGGTCTTGAAGAAGTGCTGCCAAGACACGTCGATGTCTTCGCAGAAGTTTCGTACGTAGAGCAGACCCTTTTCGGCGAAGCGGGAGAGGATGGCCGGGTCGAGCACGCGGGCGATGTGGCGGCAGTCGAGGAGCGGGGTTTCGCCGCCCGTCTGCGAGGCTTGCATGCAGGCGAAGAATTGTTTTTGCGGCCAGCGCGGGAGGTGGGAGCTCTCGTTGTGGAAGTGGATGGGTTGATTGGCGGGGTAGGGCGTCGAGCCATACACCTTGCCACTCACCCCCTCGCGCGGGAGATCACCGTATTCACCAAAAAGCCCAGGACAGATGGTGCCGGCGACGCGCTCGAAGGCGGCCGGTGACGTGATGTCGAAGCCGCGAAAGAGCAGGGCGCCGTGGGCGAGCAGATTGGCATCGACGTAGGTGCGATTCTCGGCGGCCCACGCGGCGAGGTCGACCTTGCCGGCGCCGGGGACCGGCGTGATCACGAGCGGATACGTATCCTGAGGAGCGATGTAGCCCGCTCGGACCGGGCTGCCCGCGGGGAGCTCGGCGGCGATGGGCGGCGCGGTGTCCATAATCCCCTCCAACGCGTTGGACGTGCAGGGCGGCGTCCGTCGCGTGATGATACCGATCGTAGCTGCGCGGGTTCGACGAGGCCAGGACTTCGCCCCTGCTTCGAGCCTTCGCGGCGTTTGCGATCAGCGGAGGTGAGGCGCGAGGTCTTGTAGAACGGTCCCGAGCACTTGCGATCGCGCGGTGTGGACGAAGAAGTGGCCGCCGGGGAACATGCGAAGCAAGAATGCTTTCGTCGTGTGCATACGCCATCCATCGAGCTCTTCGCGGGTGGCGTGATCGTCATCGAGGCCGCCGAGCACGGTGAGGGGCACGTCGAGCGGTGGCTCGACCGGTGGCGCATAGGTCTCGTAGAGGGTGAAATCCGCGCGCAAGAGCGGGAGAACGAGCTTCATCAGCTCTTCGTTCTTCATCACCTCGTCCGGCGTGCCCTGATAACGACGGAGGGCCTCGACGAGGCCTTTGTCATCGAGCGCGTGAATGGGCTGCTCGACGACATGCGTTTGCGGGGCGGGACACCCACCCAGCAAGAGATGCTGCGGTAAGGGCGCGCCCTTCTGCCGTAGGGCCCGCGCGGTCTCGAAAGCCACGAACGCCCCGAGGCTGTGGCCGAAGAAGGCAAACGGCCGATCGAGCAACGGCAGGATGGCCGGAATCAGCTCGGACACGAGAGGTTCCATCCGCACGAAAGCAGGCTCGCGCATCCGCGCTTCGCGACCCGGGGCCTGGACACAGCAGACTTCGAGGCTCGGCATGGCATCGGCCCAGCCCCGAAACGAAGAGACGCCGCCGCCGGAGTAGGGAAAAAGGAAGAGCCGCAGGCGCGCGGCAGGGCGAGGCTTGCGAGCGATCCAGGTGGAGGTGGGATCGGTGGGCATGGGTCATGGTGAGCACGAGAGTGGCTCGATCTCAAGCCCCAAAGGCCCATCGTCCACAGCCAAATCGAGGCCCCGGACACGGATGTTGGTGACATGAAGAGGTGACGTCGAATCACGCTCGGGCCATCGTCCAAGGCCTCAGGCACACAACCATTTTCGTGGAGGGCCGTGCGATGTCGCGCGTGCGGCAGGCTTCTCGGTGAGAGAATGGCTGTCGAGCGCGCGGCGTTTCCGGCGACCGGGCGGCGTCAGGCTCGGGCCTTGCCGAGGTCTCGGAGTACAATCGCGACGTGCCGCGCGATCGCTCCCCGAACCGCTCCCTCCCACTCGCTCCAACGCGCTCGCGCTGGACGCCGGAGCTCCTCGCCGCCGTCGCCGAGGGCGAGCGACGCGCGCTGCGTCCCCATTTCGATCGGGGTGAGGTTGGGGCCATCGACGCTGCCGCCGCCGCGTCGGCGCGCGCGGCCGAGCTCGACCGCGCCGCGCTGGCGCGCGAGCCGCCGCCGTCACCCATTGCGTGTCAAAAAGGGTGCTCGGCGTGCTGTGTGTCCAAGGTCGTCGTCGTCGCGCCCGAGGTGATTCGCATCGCCGATCACCTGCGCCGGACCCGCGATGCAGAGGCCTTGTCCGCGCTCGTCGCCCGCGTCCGCGCCGCCGATGAGCGCACCCGCGGGCTCACGCGCCACGAGCGGGCGAGCGCCGGTGTCTCGTGTCCTCTGCTCGTCGACGATGCCTGTTCCATTCACGAGGTGAGGCCGCTCATTTGTCGCGGGTGGACGTCGCTCGACGTCGATGCGTGCACGGAACACTTCACCGATCCCGAGCATGCGCCCGTCCCACCCGCGTTCGCACCGGCGTACGAGCTCGCGAGCGCGGTGCTCGCGGGGCTCGGTCGCGCGGCGATCGATGCGGGCCTCGATGGATCGCTCCTCGAGCTGGTGGCGGCGCTGCGCATCGCGCTCGAACGACCCAACGCCGCGGCGCGGTGGCTTTCGCGCTTGCCGGTCTTCTCGACGGCGCGCGACGACGAGAGGGCCGGCGACACCGCGTGACGATGCCCAATCCCATCATCGTCGCTCGGCGCTGAAGCGCGGAGGAGCCGGCGCGATCGCTTGGAAGGTGGCCGAGCGAGCGCTTCATGTGCTTCGAGCGATCTCGACATTCGCGTTCGCGACGAGTCCGCCCAGGCACGGCGCGTCCCGTGCAAGCCACGCGTTCGCGCCGGTCGGGCCCGCTCGCGAGGCTGCGCTCGACCCGAGCTGCGGAGGAGGTCGCTTTGAGAATCGCGTCGCTGGCCGAGCAATTTCGTCGTTTCGGAGCGCGGGACACGCTCGTCTCGCTGAGCCTCCGCGCCGCGGAGCGGGCGGCCGAGATCCATGTGCTCAAGGCCCTCGTCATCCGGCGCGCGCGGGATGAGTTCTCGTGCATCGAGCCGCGCTACGAGCACGGTTTCCTCGATGAATCGACGCTGCGTCGCTTTGCCCGGGACGATGTCTACGATCTCCCCGACGACTTCCTCGACGAGGCGCTCGAGCGCGGCGATCGCTGCTACGGCATCCTCGAAGCGGGCAAGCTGGCAAGCTTCGGTTGGTATGCGCGCAGGCCGACGCCCAATGGGCTCGGAGGGATCCTCCATTTCGATTCGCGTTATCTCTACATGTACAAGGGCTTCACGCACCACGATCACCGCGGGCGCCGGCTGCACGCGCTGGGCATGACGGCGGCGCTTTCGCACGCGCTCACCGAGGGGCTCGCCGGGCTCGTCTCTTATGTGGATTCGGCGAACATGAGCTCTCTGCGCTCATGTTACCGGATGGGATACGAGGACGTCGGCCGCATCTACATGGGCCGCATTCGCGGGCGATCGTTCGCCGTCGCCGACGCGGGGTGCCGCGCGATGGGCATGCACGTCACCCCGCTCTCGAGCGCGAACGTCACTGTTTCGTGACCGTCGCCGGCAAGGTGCCGACGGCCTCGCCGTCGAGGAAGATCGAGATGGTCGCGCTACCCTCGCTGACGCCGTAGATCACGAAGCCATCTTCGGTGTCGTGGTCGACGCCGAGCACACCGATGTTGGAGGAGACGAGATCCACCTCCACCTTCTCGATGAGCTCACCATCGTCCTCGCGGGGGAGGGGATCGAAGGCGACGGCGATGCCGGCGGGAATCGACACCAGCGTGGATGAGAGCGTGGCGGTGAGCGGCGGGCTCGTGCGCTGGGCGAAGTCGAGGTGATCGAAGCGCGGGCCGCAGCCCGTGAGCGCCGCGCCCATGATCATCGAGGCGGCGAAGAGTGCCTTTTGCATCACGGCGCACCTCCCACCGTGACCTCGATGCTCGCCGGCGTGCTCTGCACGGTGACGGTGATGGTGGCTTTGCCCGGCTTGCCTGCGACGAGCTTGATCTCGTTGTTTTCGAAGCCCGGGCTCAGCGAGACGATCTCGTCGTCGGAGGTCGTCCATTCATACGAGAGGGAGCCTGCGAGCGTGTTCCCGGAGGTGTCGCGGGGCAGCGCTTGCAGTGTGTCTTGGGTGCTCGCGAGCGTGAGCGCTTGTGTCTCGTCGCCGAAGCGATCGACGAAGGCGATCGCCTCGACGTTCGCGCCCGTGACGTGCACGAAGTCGACGACCTCGCCGGTCGCGCTCTTGGCCAGCACGGCCACGGTGCCCGGGGCGGTGAAGCGGAAGCCCGTGCCGCCCACGTCTTGGGAGGGCTCCTGCGAGAGGATGCTTGGTGAGACGGAGACGATGCTGGCGACGGGGGTCGGCTCATCCTTGCTGAAGATGACGATGGGTGGAGAAAACTCGAGATCGAAGTGCGCGCCCACGGCGATGGCGGGAGGCACGTTCGACGCGCCGGGGTTGATGATGCCGTCGGTGCACGCGAGGTCGCTCTTGCCCGAGCAGAAGTACGTGAAACCACCATTGTCGAGCTCGCCGGACGTCTGCGGCAGGCAGCCGGCCGCGCCGACGACGAGGATCATAAGCAATCTCTTCATACGCCCTCCGAAGGGCTTCGGCGGTTCGCAATGCGCGTACCACCTCGCCTTTTCCGCGTGGCGGCGCCGCCTTGCGGCCGGCGCCCGGGCATCGGGGTCATGGTGTGAATGGAGCGCAACGCGGCCCGGGGATCAGGGCGCGAGGTGTCGTGCTTTCGGATCGTTCGTCCGATAACGACCCAGCATCGCGAGCGTGGCGTCGAGCGACGTGTGGTAGTTGAGGACGTTGCCTTTGGGGGTCGCGTATTCGAGGTAGAGGTTGTCGTCCGTCGACAGAAGGACGTCCCCGTCCTCGCCCTTCGATTCGGCGACGAAGCGATCCAGCTCCGTCTCCGACGCGAGGAGCTCGTCGAAGAGATCGGTCATCGCCTTCCCCGCGAGCGTCATCTTGAGGGACGGCCGTTGCGCAAGCTCGGCGAGGCGCGCGCTCGAGGCCACGAGGGGCGCGTCGCTCGCCACCAGGATGCCCTGCTCGCCGCCGACGAAGAGCGCCACGTGGCCGAACGCGCCGCGCAACGTGTGCACGATGGCGGCGAGCTCGCGCCGCCGAATGTGATGGAGCTGCACCCATTGCTGGAGCACGCCCCCGGGCGCGAGGCGCGAGCGCACGAGGTCGTAGAACTCGCGGCTGTAGAGGCTCGACGCGCCTGCGAACCACACGCTGGTGAGCTCGATGGTGACGAGATCGTAGGGCTCGGCCGCGACGAGGAGGACATTGCGGCCGTCGTTGAGATCGAGCCGGACGCGGGGATCGTCGAGCGCGCCCAGCGTCTGCGGGCCGAAGTAGCGGCGCGACGCCTCCACGATCGAGGGCGAGATCTCCGCGACGTCGACGTGCTTCCACGGATAGGTCGCGATGGTGCCCAGCGTCGTGCCCGTGCCGAGGCCGATGACCAGCGCGCGATCGAACGAGCGCACGAAGAGGGAAGGGAAGTGGGCGAAGCGACGCTGCGCCGGCATCTCCGGGCCGTCGTCGCCCTGGAACTTCCCGTTCGTGTACATCGTCGTCACGCCCGCGCGGCGGACCACGGTGGTCACGCCGCCGTGCACGTCCTCGCGCACCATTTCGATCGAGTCGGGCGGCGGCCCCGTGGTGAAGTAGACGTTGGCGCCGCTCGTGAGCCGCGCCATGTCCCACCGCGGGAGGAGCAACGCGATGACGATCGCGAGGCCGCCTACCGTCAGCGCGCGGCTGCGATGCTCGACGAGCCGGAAGGACGCAGCGGCCGCGGCGATCGCGAAGGCCACCGCGACGGCGCGGAGCGCGCCCTGCGATCCGAGGGCCGGGAGCACCACGTAGCCGGTGAGGATCGAGCCCGCGATGGTGCCCAGCGTGTTGGCGACGGTGAGCCCACCGACGCGCGCAGCGACGTCGGGCCGACCGGCCACGCGCTGGAGGAGCAGCGGGAACGTGGTGCCCATCCACAACGTCGGGAGCGCGAGGATGGCGAAGGCCACGATGGCGCGGCACGCCTCGCGCCCGCCCCACGAGGCGATGTGCTTGCCCGCGAACGTGAAGATGCGCGGGAGCTGATCCCACAAGGGCAACGTGATCGCGAGCGACAGCGCCGCCGCCGCGAGGCCATGCGCGAGCGCGCCCGATCCATGCTTCGCCGCGAAGGCCGGCGCGCGCGCGGCGCCGATGGCGAGGCACACCAGGAAGACGGCGAGCATCAGCCCGAAGGCATAAGCGCTGTTGCCGATGAGCAGCGCGAGCAGGTGCGTCTCCACCACCTCGGCCGCGAACACGAGGTAGCCCGAGGCGAACGCGATCCCGAGGAGCAGCGTCTCCAGGCTCGAATCGTCGCTCGTCCCGCGTGCCTCGGCCTTCGCGCCATCGGGCGCGGCCTCCACCACGCGGGCTGGATGCGAGGGCTCGGCCGCGCTCGCGCGACCCGTGAAAAACGCGACGGCGCCGATGGCCACGTTGGCCAGCGCGGCGGCCATCATCGTCCCGCGGATCCCGAGCACCGGCAGGATCACGTATGCGGAGAGGAGCGCGCCCGCCGCGCCTCCCGCCGTGTTGATCGCATAGATCCCCGCGAGCCGGGCGGCGCTGCCTTCGCCTTCACGCACGCCCGCGACCACGCGCGACAAGAGCGGGAGCGTCGCGCCCATGGCCACCGTGGGCACGAGCACCACCATCGCGGTGAGCGCGGCGCGCGCGATGGTGACGGTCGCCAGCGAGCCGGGGGCCGATCGCGCCAGCGACACGTATGCGTGCGTGATCCACGCGAGCGCCGCGGGCGACGCCGCGCACACCAAGCCAACGATCATCTCGGCCGCGCCGTAGGCCATGAGCGGCCGCGACACGCGCGCCGCGTTGCGTCCGCCGAAATGCGCGCCGAGCGCGAGCCCCGCCATGAAGGCGGAGAGCACGGTGCTCACCGCGTACGCCGTCGCGCCGAAGACGTACCCGAGGAGCTTCGAGAACGCGACCTCGTAGAGCAGGCCGGTGGCGCCGGAGATCAAGAACAGCGTCGCGACGAGGGGGAACCGGGAGCGCAAAGCGCGCGCACCATAGTGCAGAACCCGGGCATGGCGCGAACGGATCCGTTCGCGAACCGAGCACCCGGACGCGGCCCACATGCCGGGGCGATGGAGATCCGGTGAGCGCGTGTTGGGCCGTCGTGGGGCGCTTCGTGGTAGCATGCCGGCTCTCCCGGATTCGCCGCATGAAGCCCCGGCCACATCGCATGGATCTCGCCCCGCGGGCCCAGACCCGCGCTCCGATCGGGGCAGGCGCATGAAGGAGCTGACGCCCGGTGATTTGATCGCCGGCAAATTCCGGCTCGATCGCATCGTCGGCCGCGGCGGCATGGGCTCGGTGTGGGCGGCACGCAACGAGCAGCTCGGCATGCTCGTGGCCCTCAAGTTCATCGAGGCCGAGCAGGGCACCGACCTCGCCGATGCTCGCGCCCGCTTCGAGCGCGAGGCTCGCGCTGCCGCGCAGATCCGCTCGCCGCACGTCGCCCAGATCCTCGATCATGGTCTGGACGGCGACCGCCCGTACATCGCCATGGAGCTCCTCGAAGGCGAGGACTTGGGCGAGCGCCTGCGCCGCGAGGGCTACCTCTCGCTGCCGGCGGTGGCCAGGATCGTCACGCAGGTGTCCAAGGCCCTGCGCCGCGCGCACGAGGCCGGCATCATTCACCGCGATCTCAAGCCCGGGAACATCTTCCTCGCGCGCTTCGACGACGACGAGATCGTGAAGATCCTCGATTTCGGCGTGGCCAAGGTGCGCCCGACCGGCGCCATCGATCCCGCGGACGCCACGCAGACCGGCGTCGTCTTCGGCTCGCCTTCGTACATGAGCCCCGAGCAGGCGCGCGGCGTGCGCACGCTCGATCACCGGAGCGACCTCTGGTCCCTGGCGGTCATCGTCTTCCGCGCCGTCACGGGCGTGAAGCCCTTCCAGGCGTCGTCGATCGGCGACCTCGTGGTGAAGCTCTGCATCGACCCGCTCCCCGTGGCGACGTCCTTCGCGCCCGATTTGCCGCCCGAGATCGATCGCTTCTTCGAGCGCGCCTTCGCGCGTGACATCGACAAGCGCTTCGCCTCCGCCGTCGATCTGGCCGCCGCGCTCGAGGCCGTCGCCGCCCGCTCCATCGCGGGCGCCGCGCCGATGGTTGGAGCTCAAACGATTGGAGCTCCAATGGTTGGTGCTCCAACTGTTGGAGCTCAAACTTTTTCCTCGGGCCCGTTCCCCTCCGCACCCCTACCCAACGCCCGCCCGCTGCCGGCCCCGCCTCCGGGCATGGTCCCCGGGCCCAATGTCACGTCGCCCACGCCGCTTCCACCGATGGCGCCGCCGCCCGCATCGATGACGCCCGCGCCGCTCCCGCCGATCGCGCCGCCGCCGCCTGCGCCGTTCCCGCCGATCGTGCCGCCGCCTGCGGTCATCGCGCCCGTGTCTGGGCCGCCGCCTTCGGTGGGCAGCGGCCCGCATGTCGCGTTCGCTTCCGGCACCCTCACACCGCCGCCGGGCAGCGCGCCGCCGATCGATCCTCTCCCTCCCACCGCGAGCCCTTCGCCCGCGATGTGGTCCGTCGAGCCCGCGCCCGATCCCGATGCCCTCACGATCGTGCGGCCCCGTCCGCCGGAAGCTTCGGCACGCATCGAGGTGCAGGCACCCGCGCCGATCGTCACGCCGCCGCCTTCGACACCCGTCGTTGCACCTCACATCGCGCCGCCCGAGCACGCTGCATCGTTGCAAGCCGCGCCCGTGCAAGCCGCTCCTTCACCGCCGAGCGTCGCGTCGAGCGCTCCACGCATCGACGCCTCGCAACGCCGCCTCGTGATCGGCGCCGCGATCGGTGCCTCCGTCCTCGGCCTGCTCGTGGCCGTTCTCGCCGTGGTCTCGCTCACCGGCAGCGCCGGGGGCGTTGCACCTGCCGCGCATCCCGCGGTCTCCGCCGCAGCGATCGAGTCGGTGTCCGAGCGACGAACCGATCCTGTTCCACCGTCGTCCACCGCCTCCGCATCGGCCGCGCCCTCCGTCGCTTCTGCCGAGCCGAGCGCCGAGCCTTCTGCCACCGCCGAGCCTGCATCGAGCGGTGTCGCCGCCGACGGCGCCGAGCCCGATCCTTCCGCCAAATCCGGCGCGGGTCAGCGGCTGCCCACGAAACCCGGAAAGAAGCGCCCCAACTTCGGTTATTAAGAGCGGCATGCGAGCCGCCCGCGCCTGCTTCGTCGCCTCCGTCGCGGCGATCGCGATCACCGCGGCGCTCCCCGCGCACGCGACCGGCAGCGCAGCGGATCGCGATGCGGCGCGGAGCCTCGCGGGCAAGGGATACGAGCTCTTCGAGGCCGGCGAGCACGAGCGCGCCATCGAGCTCTTCCAGCAGGCCGAGGCGCGCTTTCATGCGCCGCCGCACTCGCTCTACATCGCGCGCGCGCAGGTCAAGCTCGGCAAGCTGATCGCAGCCGAGGCCACGTACAAGCGCGTCGCCGAGGAGCAGCTCGCCGACAGCGCGCCCAAGCCTTTCCGCGAAGCGCAGGCCTCCGCGCGCGCCGAGCTCGCGGAGGTGCGCGCGCAGACCCCCTCGATGCTGATCACGATCGAAGGTGACGCTCCGCCCGGCACGCGCGTCCTCGTCGATCATCACCCCATCGATCTCGAGAGCCTCGCCGCGCCGCAGCGACAGGATCCCGGGGCGCACCTCGTGAGCGCGGAGTCCCCGGGGAAGCCGGCGATCGAGCGCACCGTCGTGCTCGCGCCGGACGGCAAATCCACGCGCGTCTCGCTCTCGTTCCCGCGGAGCACCACGGGGTACGTCGTCTCCGCATCCATTTCATTCGGCGTCGGCGCGGTGGGAATCGGCGTCGGCATCGCTTCGACCATTCTCGCCATCAATGCCAAAGACGCGGAGCGTGAGAGGCTCCGCATCGGTCAGATCACCGGCTTCGCCCTCGGCGGCGCCGGCGTCGTGGCCGGCGCGGTGATCCTCGCGGTGCGCCCCAAAGCCGCCGCGACCGCGGCCGCAAGGCCGCTCCCCCTGCGCATCGCTTTGGGCGCCGGATCGATTTCTTTGTCAGGCGAATTCTGACCCGCGCGCCACCATTCACCATTGCGTGTGAAATCCAGGTGTCTTGCGGGGCACCGCGACCGCGCCATTCTTCGCCGCGGCGCGTGCGCGACGGCGAGCCGCTGCATCCTTCGCGTGAGCGCGGCGCGTCACTACGCTGTCGCGGAGATGCCGCATGCGTGCGGCGCCTCGCCCCTGCATCCAGCTCGCGAACATTTCGCTTGCCGCGGGCCGCCGTGGCTTCCTAGCGTACGCACGCCTTCATGGACTTCTCCCACGTCGTGCGCGGTGCGCTGCTCGCAGGAGCGATCTCCTCCGTGGCTCTCGGCAGCTCGGGCTGCGCCGAGTCGGAGCCCACGCCCCAGCTCAAGGGGCAGGTGCACCTGACGCTCATCCACACCTCCGACATCCATTCGCGGCTCTTCCCGTACAACCTGCAGCTCGGTCAGATCGACGCAGGCCTCGGGCTCGGGTCGGCTGGATCGATCGTCAACGTCGGCGGTGCCGCCCGCATCTCGCACATCATCGGGCGCGAGCGCGCCCGGGCCGATCGCGTGCTCCACCTCGACGGCGGCGATTGCTTCCAGGGCGCGCCCATTTTCAACTTCTTCTCGGGTGAGGCCGAGATTCGCGTCGAGAGCGCCATGGGCACCGACGCGATGATCGTCGCCAACCACGAGTTCGATCGCGGCGGGTTGAACCTCGGCATCCAGCTCCAGCGCTTCGCCAATTACCCGGTGCTCGCGGCCAACTACGCGCTCGAAGATCCGAGCCAGCCCGGCGCCTCGCCGCTCGGCTCGATCATCAAGCCCTTCACCGTCTTCAACTTGAAGGGCCTCAAGGTCGGCGTCGTCGGCATGGGCAACCTCTCCAGCCTCACGTCGATCTTCGATCGCCCGAACCGCCTCGGCATCACGCCGCTCAGCACCACCGAGGTCGCGCAGTTCTACGTCGATCTCATCCGCCCGCACGTCGACCTCGTCGTCTTCGTCACCCACCTCGGGCTCGAGGTCGATCAACGCATGATCGAGAACACCTCGGGCATCGACGTGGTGCTCGGTGGTCACAACCACATCGTCTTGCAGCCGCCCAAGCGCGTGCAGGATTGCTCGGCCTATCCCCCCGAGGTCGCCGCCGATGGCACGCTCAAGAGCTACATCCTCCTCGACGGCCCCGAGGCCGGCGAAAAGGGCCTCGGCTGTCAATCGGACGCCGAGTGCGGCGACGGCGGCGTCTGCTTCGACGCCGGCGGCACCCTCGCGCCGGTCTGCAAGATCAAGCGTTATTGCGAGCCGCGCGACGTCATCCTCGCCCACTCGGGCGCCTTCGCCAAATACGTCGGCCGCCTCGATCTCGTCGTCTCCAACGACAAGGCCGATCTCCGCGACGACTACGATCCGGTGAACGGCTTCGAGGTCCTCACGAGCGACTTCAAGCTCTTCCCGGTCACCGAGAACGTACCGGAAGATCCGATCGTCTCCTCGCTCCTCGAGCCTTATCACCAAGGCCTCGACTCGCTCGCCAACCTCGATCTCCTCGTCGGTTATGCGCTCGACGGCTCCAAGCGCAACTCCACGAGCGGCGGCGACTCGGCCCTCGGCAACCTCATCTCCACGGCGATGTGGTTGCGCCTCGGCATCCAGACGGACTTCTCGCTCACGAACTCGACCGGCATCCGCGCCGACTTGGTGCCCGGCCCGGTGACGGTCGAGCAGATGTTCAACATCTTCCCGTTCGACAACTCCATCACCAAGATGCAGCTCTCCGGCGTCGAGGTGCAGGATCTCTTCGATTTCGTGGCCCGCCGCTCCTCGGGCCGCGGCTGCGTCTCGCAGGTGCAGATCGCCGGCGCCCGCCTCGTCATGAACTGCACGCTCCGCGACGCGTACACGCCCCCGAAGTGCGCGACCAACAACGATTGCGCCGTGGGCGAGAACCCGCTCGGCGTCGCGCAGACCTGCGATGCCGACAAGAAGCAGTGCGTCTGCAAGAGCGACGCGGACTGCCCGGACAGCAGCGCGGGCCTCTGCGACGTCGGCAGCGGCGTTTGCTACAAGAGCGACGCGCCCGGCAAAGCGACGAACATCTACATCGGCACGTACCAGCCGGCCATCAAGTGCAGCAACGACGAGCAGTGTCCGAACAAGACCGCTGGTCAATGTGACGTCGAGTCGGGCGTCTGCTGGCAGCCCATCGAGGCCATTGCCAGCTACGAGCTCGCCACGTCGAACTACCTGGCCGCCGGCGGCAGCGGTTTCCGCGTCCTCCAGCGCAACACCACGCAGAACGACACCAAGGTCCAGCAGCGCGACGCCCTCGTCGATTACATCCGCGCCGGCAAGGCCTGCGGCGCCGACGAGGACGGCGCCCTCAAAGCCTGCTCCAAGGACGCCGACTGTGGCAGCGTCGGCGAAGGCTACATCTGCGCCTGTCCGGAGGTGACGATCGAGGGCGATTTCTGCTCCAGCGACGCGACGCGCTCCTGCGGCGGCAAGGGCTCCTGCGTGCTGTCCAAGTGCCGTGACGACGTCGCCTCCTTCCAGCGCCAGACCTGCGACGCCGCGCCCAACGACAAGGTGAAGAAGGCCTGTGAGAAGTCGCTCGCGCCCTGCGCGTCGGGCGGCGAGCAATGCAAGTTCCTCGCGTGCGTCGATCGCCGGCTCGGCAACTTCAGCGATGCGCGCATCAAGATGGTGGGCCAATGACGACTCGCGCACACGCCCTCTTCGTCGCGCTGCCGATCCTCTTCGCCTGCGGCTGTTCGGGGGAGACGACGGCGCCCGATCTCGGGTCCTCCTCGTTCCGTGTCACCGTCACCTCGGTCAATGGCAGCACCATGCTCCCCACCGCGGAGATGCCTTTGCCGGCGAACCACGGTGACGTCACGGAGACGTGGGATTTCGAGATCGAGGCCCGCAAGCCCACCGGCGAGATCGATCCCTTCGACGGCTGGGTGCGCGTCAGCGTGCGCCCGGGCACGATCACCACCGTCAACGGCGACGGCGCGATGGGCCGCAACGTCCTCCTCACGAAGGGCAAGGCCAAGGGCACGGCCACCCTCACCGCCGTTTACGGCCCCTCGCGCCTCTGGGTCGAAGATCTCGGCTACAAGCCTGCTCCCGTGGGGAGGAAGCCGGCCTGCTCCAACGGCGTCGACGACGACAAGAACGGTCTCATCGACTTCCCCGCCGACCCGGGCTGTGCTTTCGCCGACGACGACGACGAGAGCCAAGGCTCCTTCGCCGCGGGCGTCTCCCAGCCCGTGCAATACGCCCTGCCCAAGATCTCCGACATCCGCGGCTCCGGCTCGGCCACGCCTTATCCCTTCGAGGCCATCGAGGCGAACACCGCAGCTCCGCAGGAGGTGGTCGTCACCCGCGTGGCCAGCGACGGTTTCTATGTGACCGACGTGAACGCGACGGAGATGGCGAATGGCTACAACAGCCTCTTCGCCTTCAACTTCAACACGCCTCCGGGCATGCGCGTCTGCGACACGCTCACTTACCTCTCGGGCACGGCCAACGACTTCTTCGGCTTCACCGAGCTCTCGTTCCCCTCGTACAAAGTGAGCTACTTCCTCGAAGGCCAGGGCACGTGCAAGGTGCCGGAGCCGACGGTGCTCGACGCCGCCACCATCGCCGACGCGACCGCGATGCAGAAGCTCCAGTCGAGCCTCGTCCGCATCCAGGGCTTCAAGATCGTGAGCAACTTCGGCCCCGAGCTCGTCAAGAACAACGTCTTCGGGCCCAACGCCTCCAACTGCGATTTCAACGGCGATGGCCAGATCGATTTCGCCGGCACGGAGGGTGAGTGCGCCTCGCTCTGCGATACGGCCGCCGGCGACTGCAGTGAATGGACGGCCTACTCGGCCCGCGGCGACTACAACGTCATCAAGGGCAACGCCATCATCAAGCTCCAGACGGGCACCATCGCCAACTTCGAGCCCATCAAGTGGCGCAATGAGGTGCTCGACTCGGTCACGGGCACGATGCGCAAGTTCTCCGGCGGTACGCTCAACTGGACCATCGAGACCCGATGCTCGGACGACCTCGCCTGCGGTCTTCCCGGCTGCGGCGCGTCTCAAGCGATCTCCTCTCAAACGGCCTGCGTCCGACTCCGCACCACCGACGACAACGACGAAGGAACCAACTGACCCTCATGCGCGCTCCCCGAACGCTCCCCGCCTCCCTGGCGGCGCTGCTCCTCTCCGCCGTCGCGCTCCCGGCGTCGGCCCAGGACGCCGCCTCCGCGCAGGATCTCCGCGACAAAGCCCAAGCTGCGCTCAAGGCCGGCGACACCGCGGGCGCGTGCGTGCTCTTCGAGCAGAGCTATCAAGCCTCGAAGGCGGCCGGCAGCGCAGTCGCGCCCGACGACGCGCTCTTCGAGCTCGCCGACTGTCACGACAAGCTCGGCAAGAAGACGATGGCCGCCGCCGAGTACGAGCAGGTCGCCGGCGCCAAGAGCGAAGAGGCCAAGAAGCGCGCCGCCGCGCTCAAGGCCCCTCAGGAGCCCACGCCGCCGCCGGTCACGCCCACGCCTCCCGGCTCCACGCCCTTCACGCCGACGCCCGTCGTCATTGGCACGCTCACCGGCGGTGACTCGCCCACGCGCCTCGGCGACTTCATGGATACCCGCCTGTCGTGGACCTTCGGCGACGACGACGTCCTCCACGCCACCGGCCAAGCCATCCCGCTCTCGCCGAACTTCAGCATTGGTGATCGGCCGCAATACCGTCTCTTCTTCGACAACCTGAACTCGCGCTTCGCCGGCCGCGAGAACCTCACGCACCTCGCGCTCTACAAGAAGATGCCGGGCTTCATCAAAGGCCTGGACACGGAGGCTTCGCTCGTCCTCCGCTTCGACATCGCGGCGCTGGCGTCGAACACCAACAACCTGAATCAAGCCCTCTACGACGCCGGCTCGTACATCCGCGCGTTCTACCACACGGGCGATCCCAACGGGAAAACGGGCCTCGGCCTCACCTTCTGGCCGATCGACACCGACCGTTTCCGGCTCGGCTACCTCTACGACATCTCCTGGGGCGGCACCGCGGGTTACATCAACCAATCGATCTTCCCTCGCATCCAGGGCGCGGCGCCGGGCGCCAAGCTGCAATACGATGGTGACGGCTGGAGCATCTTCGCCGGCTTCAAGACTGCATCCATCGTGCAGGTCGAGCAGACCCTCGCTCCCGGCACGGCCGAGGTCGAGCAGATCCGCATCGCCCAAACCAACGTGGGCGCGCTCGGCGGCTTCTCCGCCGACATCACCGATTGGCTCCACATCGACGCCAACGGCGGCTTCTTCCAACAGGGCAAGTTCGATCTCCCCGACGTCGCGGGCAAGCCCGTTTGGACGGCGGGTGTCGCGGGCCGCGTGCTCTTCCACGACAAGGACATGCCCGTCCCGATGTCGATCGACTTCCTCCTCTACCGGAACGATCCCAACAAGCCGCAAATCCTCTTCAAGCCGGAGCAATACACGCCTGGCAAGACCACGTGGCTCGTCAGCGCCGAGTACGACAACCTCTTTCAGAACCTGAAAGACTTCGACGTCGCCGGCGCCACCAAGATCCAGCAGGCCCGCGCCGCCGCCATCCAAGCTCAGGTCAAGACGAGCTTCTTCCGCGCCAGCGCGACGGGTATCTATCGCGATCTGCCGTACGTGCTGCGCAATCAGCCCAGCATGATTCCCTTCCAGACGATTCCGCAGGACGCGAACACCACGCCGGAGCTCTTCTTCGCCGCTGCCGCCGACTACTACTTCGAAGGCCCGCACCTCACGCCCAGCATCGGCGCCGGCCTCCAGTTCCCGGCCACCTTCAACTCCACCTCGACCAACACGTCGAGCACGCCCATCGACCGCACCGTCGTCGTCCGCCAGCAGGGCAACCTCGGCATCCTCCCGGTCGGCAAGAGCGCGGTCCCCATCGTCCAAGCGCGCATCAGCCTGCGCTGGGACGTCTCGCGCATCCTCTCCGCCGTCCTCTGGGCCCAATACGTGCGCGACAACAACGCCACCTTCGTCGAGCGCGATCCCAGCGAAGGCACCGTTTCGCTCCGCTCCTTCATCAGCCCCGACTTCTTCGGCGTGGGCACGAGCGTCCAAGCGCGCTTCTAGCCGAATCCCGCTGCAAAACGCCAAAGGCGCTGAGCTCTCTCAGCGCCTTTTGCATTCCATCGCGCCGCGCTCACTTCCCCACGCACCGAAGCCCTGCCGACGCGCTCACGAAGCGCACGCCCTCGGCATGAGCGCTGCCACGAGACCGGGGACGTCGTTGTTCCAAGCGGCGGCGGAGTAGAAAACGACGCGCGCCCGCGTCTCGCGCGGATTCGCGAGCTCGTCGTGGAGGGGAAGGGCGAGCGCCGGAAACGCATGTTTGCGCGGCAGCGCGCAGCCGCGGTCGGTCACGCGCGTGGGGTTGGGACCGACGGGCCGGCGGAGAGCGCGCGCGACGTCGTGGTGAGCCGTGTCCCGAGGCCCGCGTTGGTTCTTGACTTCCCCGATGCGACAATGCAGAACGGGGATCGTGAAGCTGTCGAACAAGGGCCGCTACGGCGTGCGCGCGCTCTTCGACATCGCCTTCCACAACGATGGGCGTCCGACGCAGATCCGTGAGATCGCCGAGCGCGAGATGATCCCGATGCGCTTCCTCGAGCAGATCTTCCAGGACCTGAAGAAGGCCGGCCTCATCGGGAGCAAGCGGGGCCCGCGTGGTGGATATCATTTGGCGCGTCCGGCCGAGGAGATCAGCCTGGGCGACGTGATCCGCGCGCTCGAGGGGCCGGTCGCCGTCCTGCTCGCGGAGGACGAGACGAAGGAGCGTCGAGGCAGCCCGGACGCGACGGCGTCCGTCTTCCGCGACGTCGCGGCCAACGTGGAAAAGTGTTTCGATGCCGTGACCATCGCCGATGTTTGCGAGCGCGGTGTCTCGCTCGGGCTGCGGAAGAAGTCGCGCGAGCGCGAGAGCTACGTCATCTGACGATCGTGTGATCGAGCCGGCATGGCATCGTGATCCCCCGAAGGCTAGTGAAGTGAGCGAGAACGTGCTGCCCCCTCTGCCCTCCCACCCGCGCGTCGTCGATTCGGTCCTCGATCTCGTCGGGGACACACCGCTCTACGAGATCCATCGCATCGACATCGATACGCCCCGCGGGCGCGTCTTCGCCAAGGCCGAGCACCAGAGCCCGGGCGGCTCGGTGAAGGATCGCATCTGCCTCGCGATGATCGAGGCGGCCGAGGCGAACGGAGCGCTGCGGCCGGGCGGCGTGGTGGTCGAGCCGACCTCGGGGAACACTGGCATCGGGCTCGCGCTCGTGTGCGCGGCCAAGGGTTATCGGCTGATCCTCACCATGCCCGCGAGCATGAGCCTCGAGCGCCGGCAGCTCCTCGAAGCGTACGGCGCGGAGGTGGTGCTCACCGAGCCCGAGGCGCAGATGGAAGGCGCGATCGCCAAGGCGCGCGAGATCGCGCAGAGCACGCCGGGGGCCTTCGTTCCCGGGCAATTCGAGAACGCGGAGAACCCGCGCGTGCACGCGTCCACGACCGCGCAGGAGATCGTCCACGCGCTCGCCAACGTGCGCATCGATGCCTTCGTGGCGGGCGTGGGCACGGGCGGTACGGTGAGCGGCGTGGGCCGCGTGCTCAAGCGCAGGACGCCGGCGCCGCGCGTGATCGCCGTCGAGCCCGAGAGCTCGGCGACCATCTCCCGCGGCGAGCGCGGGCCGAGCAAGATCCAAGGGCTCGCCGCGGGCTTCGTGCCGAAGAACTACGATCCGAGCGTGGTCGACGAGGTGCGCACGGTCTCCGATCGCGCGGCCTACGACACCAAAGTCGCGCTCGCGCGGCAGGAAGGGCTGCTCGTGGGCATCAGCGCGGGGGCCGCCGTGCGCGTGGCGCTCGACGTGGCGCGCGCGCTCGGGCCCGACAGCACCGTGGTCACGGTGCTGTGCGACACGGGCGAGCGCTACTTCAGCCTCGATGAGTACTTCAAATGAGCACGAAGGCCGGCTCCACCATCGTGATCGTCGGCGCCGGCGGCATCGGCGCGCCGGCTGGGATCGCGCTCTGCGCCGCGGGCGTGCGCGCGTTGCGCGTGGCCGACGACGATCGGGTGGAGCGGAGCAACCTGCACCGGCAGATCCTGTTCGCGGAAGGCGACGTGGGGAAGCCGAAGCTCGATGCGTTCGCGGCTTCGATCGCTCATCGCTTCCCCGGCACCGTCGTCGAGCCGCACCGCGGCCGCGCGTTGCCGACGACGGCTGCGGCGCTCGTCGCGGAGGCCTCCGTGGTGATCGACGCCACCGACAACTTCGCGACGCGCTTCCTCCTCGCGGATGCGTGCGCGATCGCGGGCGTGCCCGTCGTTCATGCGGCCGCCGTGCGTTGGACGGCGACCGTGATGGCGGTCGCGCCGGGCGGGCGGCCTTGTTATCGCTGCCTCTTCGAGGACATCCCCACCGGGGACGCGCCCGATTGCGCGAGCGCCGGCGTGGCCGGCCCCGTGTGCGGTGTTGCGGGAGCGCTCGCGGCCGATCGCGCGCTGCGCATCCTCGCGGGCGATGCGTCGGCGTTCGGCGCGGTCGTCACCTTCGACGGCCTGCGCGACGTGCTCCGGAGCGTGCCTGTACGCGCGCGCCCGGGCTGCCCACTCTGCGGCGAGGCGCGCACCATCCACGATCTCGATACCCAGCGATACCTGGCGAGAACCTGCGATATCTGAGGACACCTATGGCATCCACCGTTGAGACCATCGTTCGCATCCCCACGCCTCTCCGCACGCTCACCGGCGGCGCCGACGAGGTGAAGGCCGAAGGCGCCACCGTGGGCGCCATCATCGAGGATCTCGAGAAGAAGTACCCCGGCGTGCGCGATCGCCTCCTCGACGAGAAGGGCGTGCGCCGCTTCGTGAACATCTTCGTCGGCGACGAGGACATCCGCTTCCTCGAAGGGCTCGGCACCGAGCTCAAGGGCGGCGAGCAGATCTCGATCGTGCCGGCGATCGCGGGCGGCTGAGCGCTGCGTTCCATCGAACGATCAACGTGAGGCCCGAAGCGGAATGACCCCTCGTGGGACAATGATGGATCGGTTCCTGCGGCAGGTGCTCCTGCCCGAGATCGGCGAGGCCGGGCAGCGACGTCTCTCGGCCTCCGTCGCTGCCGTCGGCGGCGACGGGCTCGCGCACGAGGTCGCTGCGCGTTACGCCGAGGGCGCGGGCTTCGCGTCGATCGCACCCGGCCCCGTCGACGTCGAGGCGCTCGCGCCCGCGGCGATCGTGAAGAACGCCGAGGCGCGCGCGGTGCTCGCGGGATCGCGGGCCGCGCTCGCCGAGATGCGGAGGGCGCTCCGCGCGAAGGAGGACGACGCCTCGTGAGACACTCGCTCGTTCGCTCGAAATCGCTCGCCTCCGTGGCCGCCGCCGTCGGCGACACGCCGCTCGTGCGCCTCCGCAACGTCGCGCGCGAGGCGCCGTCGGTCGAAGTCTACGTCAAGATGGAGTGCATGAATCCAGGCGGATCCGTGAAGGATCGCGCCGCGCTCCGGATGATGACGAACGCGCTCGCCGATGGCCGCCTCGGCTCCGGCAAGACGCTCATCGACTCCACGAGCGGCAACACCGGCGTGGCGTATTCGCTCTTCGGCGCTGCGCTCGGCGTGCCCATCGCGCTGGTGATGCCCTCCAACGTCAGCAAGGCCCGCAAGGACATCGCGCGCGCCTTCGGCACCGAGATCATCTTCAGCGATCCGATGGAAGGATCGGACGGCGCCATTCGCAAGGTGCGTCAGGTCGTCGACGCCGATCCGGAGAAGTACTTCTACCCGGACCAGTACTCGAACCCGGACAACCCGCTCGCGCACTATCACGGCACGGCGGCGGAGATCCTCGATGCGGTCGGCGATCGCATCACCCACTTCGTCGCCGGCATCGGCACGAGCGGCACCATCATGGGCACGTCGCGGAGGCTCCATGAGCACACGCGGCCCATTCGCTGCGTCGCAGTCGAGCCCACGGACGCGCTGCACGGGCTCGAAGGGCTCAAGCACCTGCCGAGCTCGCTGGTGCCGCCCATCCACGACGCCGCCGCCTACGACGAGACGATGCGCGTGACCACCGAGGACGGCTGGGACATGTCCGATCGCTTGGCGCGTGAAGAGGCGTTGCTCGTCGGTCACTCGTCGGGCGCCAACGTCTTCGCGGCCGTGCAGATCGCCAAGAAGCTGCACGCCGAGCAGGGCGGCGGCTGCGTGGTGACCATCATCTGCGATCGCGGTGACCGCTATTTCGCGCCCATGAAATGGGAGAAGAGATACCAGTGGTAGCCGATCATCCCTGGACGGCGGGCGGCGTCCGCATCACGCGCGCGGCGCTCGCCGCCGTGGAGGCGGACGCGATCGCGGGATACGCGAAGGACGAGGAGGCCTGCGGTTACCTGCGCGGGCCCGCCGGCGACACGCTCTGCGACGAGCACGTGCGCATGGTGAACGTCGCCAACAAGCTGCACGCGCTCGATCCGGTCACGTACTTTCGCACGGCGCGGATGTACTTCGCCTTCAACGAGAAGAAGTTCGCCGATGCCGTCGACGCCTCCGCGCGCGACGGGCGCCCGGTGAAGATCCTCTATCACTCGCACCTCGACGCGGGCGCCTACTTCAGCCCCACCGACGCCGCGGTGATGAGCATGGGCGAGCCTCCTGCCGATGAAGGCGGCGCCATCACGATGGGCCCGGGGCCTGCGTGGCCGCTCGCGTTCCTCGTCACCAGCGTGCGCGAGGGCAAGGTCGACGAGCACCGCGTGTTCCTCTGGGACGCGGCTGCGCGCGCCTTCGTCGCCTCGCCCTTCGACGTCGTCGACTGACACCGATCGAGGCCCGAAATGAGCGGTTTCGTCGTTTGGTTCACGGGCCTCTCCGGCGCCGGCAAGAGCACGCTGGGCGCCATGCTCGCCGCCGAGCTCCGGCATCGCGGCGTCCACGTCGAGGTGCTCGACGGCGACGAGGTCCGCACCCACCTCTCCAAGGGCCTCACCTTTTCGAAAGACGATCGCGACGTCAACGTCCGGCGCATCGGCTTCGTGGCCAAGCTCGTCGCGCGCTCGGGCGCCTGCGCCATCACGGCGGCCATCAGCCCCTATCGCGCCATCCGCGACGAGCAGCGCGCCCAGATCGGCCGCTTCGTCGAGGTCTACGTGCAGTGCAGCATCCCCGTGCTCGCCGAGCGCGACGCGAAGGGCCTCTACAAGAAGGCGCTCGCCGGCGAGATCAAGCACTTCACCGGCATCGACGACCCTTACGAAGCGCCCGAGCAGCCCGACGTCGTCGTCGACACCGCGGTGGAGACGAAGGAACAGAGCCTCGCCAAGATCATCGATCGGCTCGAAGCGCTCGGCTACGTGACCGCCGCCGCGGGCCGGCACGCGGGACGCGCGCTCACGCCGCCGCACGGTGGAGACTCGATCGATCGATTCGTGCGCGGAGCCGCGGGCGAAGCGCTGGCCGAGCGGGCGAAGGGGCTCGTCGCGATCGATCTCGACGAGCGCGCCGAGCGCGATCTCGATCGCATCGCTGCCGGTGTCTATGCGCCGCTCAAAGGCTTCATGGGCCCGAAGGACTACCTCCGGGTCGTGCGCGAAATGCGCCTGGAAAATGGGCTCCTCTGGCCCACGCCCGTCACGCTCTCGATCGCCGCCGAGCGCGCGCCGCTCGTCGCCGTGGGATCGCAGGCCGCGCTGCGTGCACGCGACGGCCGCCTCGTCGGCGTCATCGACGTGACCGACCAATGGACGCCGTCGGAGCTCGGCACCGTGTGCGTCGGCGGCGAGGTCCACGTCCTCGAGCGGGGCGCGCCGGTGTCTCCCGCGCACCATCACGATCCGCGGGATTCGCGGGCGATCTTCACGCAGCGTGGCTGGTCGCGCGTGGTGGCCTATGCGGCCTGCGGCCCCATGCTTCGCGCCCACGAGCACCTCACCAAGGCTGCGCTCGAAGGCTGCGATGGCCTCTTCCTCCAGGCCGTGCCCGCAGGCGATCTCCCGATCGCGCTCCGCTGTCACGAGGCCTTGATCGAGCGCTACTACCCGAAGGATCGCGTCCTCCTGTCCATTCATCCCGGTCATCCCGGCGTGGCGTCGGCGTCGGACACGCGCGCGCTCCTGCTCGCCGCGCTCGTCGCCAAGAACTACGGCGCCTCGCACGTGATCTTCGATCACGCCCCCGCCGCATCGACTGCGTTCGCGAGCTTCGGTGCGGGCGAGCTCGGCATCGAGCCGCTCTTCTTCGAAGACGCCTTCCACTCGACCATCACGGGGGACATGGCCACGTCGAAGACCGCGCCCGGTGATGCCTCGACGCGCATCGCGTCGTCCCTCGCCGAGATCGTCGATCGGATCTCCCGCAGCGAGCTGCCAGCGAAGGAGCTCGTGCGACCCGAGGTCGCCGCGATCCTCAGCGCGTCGCGCTCAGCGTAACGCCGGCCCGCAGCGCGCCCGCGAGCTGCCCGCACGCACCACCCACGTCACGCCCGCGCGGCCTGCGCACGAGCGTGGTCACGCCCAGCGACGACAAGTGGGCCACGAAGGCCGAGAGCCGCTCCGGCGACGGCGGGCGCAGCCCTTCATCCGGCCCCGGATTGCACGGGATCACGTTCACGCGGCAACGAATGCCGCTGGTCCACGCCGCGAGCAAATCGGCGTCTGCAGGCGCGTCGTTCACGCCGTCGAAGAGCACGTACTCGAACAGCACCCGCCGCCCCGCCGGCAACGTATGGAGGATGGCCTCGCGCAGCGCCGCGAGCGGCACGCGCTTGTTGATCGGCATGATGCGATCGCGCCGCGCATCGTCGGGCGCATTCAAGCTCACCGCCAGCTCCGCGCGGCAATCCCGGAAGAACGCCGGCAGCTTGTCGACCACGCCCACCGTGCTCACCGTGATGCGTGAAGGCGCGAACGCGAAGGCACGTCCATCCGTGAGCAGGCGAATGGCCCGCGTCACCTCGGCGAGGTTGTCGAACGGCTCGCCCATGCCCATGAACACCAGGTTTTGCAGCGCGGGGAGGTTTTCGCGCGTGCGCCACACCGCGCGCGCGATGCGCACCTGATCGATGATCTCCCCCGCCTCGAGCTGTCGCGAGAGCCCATGACGCCCGGTCTCGCAGAACGCACACGCGCGCGCGCAGCCGACCTGGCTCGACACGCACACCGTGGTGCGGTTCGGCCCGGGGATGATCACCGTCTCCACCAGCGCCCCATCGCGCGCGCGGAGCGCCAGGCGCACGGTGTCGTCCGCCGACGGCGCTTCATCCGCGATCTCGAGCGACGGCGCCACGTTGAGCGCGAGCAGCGCCGGCCGAGCCCAAGCCCCCACGTCGATCGCCGTGAGCGCCTCGTCGTCCCAGCGCGCCTCGCCCTCGCCGCCGAACGCATGCTTGATGGCCTTCGCCGCCGCGGCCCGCGCCGTCGACGCAGCGCCGCCGGCCTGCTCCAGCAAGGCGGCGAGCGAGGCAGCGTCGTGCGACGCGAGCAGCGCGCGCGTGCGCGGCTCGACGCGCTGGAGCGGGACACGGATCACGGAGGGGTGCACGGGCTCCTTGGTACCACAGCGCACGGGCGCGTGCGCCCGCGCGCCTCTGCGAAACGCCCGGAAAACGGCGCTCTCCTTCGCTCGGTCGCTCACCGCCTTCAACATTCGAGTGACTGTCAACCCGATTCGTGATTCGGGGCACCCAAGGAGAAGCGGTGGAAAACCCATGTGGATAAGCACCTTCGAGCGGGGCAGAAGCTGTGGAGAATCCTGTGGAGAGGAGTGGAGAAAACCAATCTGGATCGACTCCCGTTTTTCCGTTGCAAACAGGTGTCAAACGAGAGACTTTGGCCTTCGGAAGCTCTGCGGCACATCGCGTCGTGGATCGTTCCGATCGCAGAAATCGAGGGGGCGCTGCGTATCTGCGCCGGCTCGCGCATGCATGTCATACCTGTCCAGCGTGGCAGATGGGGTTCACCCCCATCTCCCTGCTCCAACATCGTTCGGAGCAGAGATCGCGCTTTCGTTGGCGTCGGCCCGTCCACTGGCCGCCGTCGGCGGCGAAGGTGAAAAGGGCGCCGAGCACTATCCACAGGTTGGTGACAACCTGTGGATAACTCCCGCTGGAGCGTGTCGCGTCTCGGGTGCAAACCCGATGTTCAGGACGAAGCCCGCGGACCTCGATGAAAGGTCCCTCGGGCGCGGCTGAGCACGTGGTTCTTCACGGATCCGCGGGTGAAGCGGCCCTCGGCTCCTTGTCACGGGGCACCGCTGTGCGAGCAGCCGGGCCGCCCGACCTGCGCAAGCGGGCAGCAAGGGGCGACTTGGCTGCTGTCGGCTGGCAGCGGTGGAGCGGATCCCGGCGGCGCCCGCGGATTTGGCAGCAATGCCGATCTCGACGGTGCTTGTCGCGACCGAGGATGTCAGAAGCCGAGCCACGTGCTCGCCCGCGGCCGACAAAGCCGGGGACGAGAAGCGCGCCATGGAGGAGCTCCGATCGAAGCTCCACCAGACCATGAAGCGCTCGAGCCAGACTGCACAATGCGGCTTCGCCGCAAAGGCTGCTCCGGGGGCCGCTGAGGTACCCGACCGAGCCAATGAGACCTTCCAGCAAAGGCGAGTCGGGCGACCGGCTCGCCTTTGTGTTTTGTCCTTTCGCCTCGTGACGTGACCGACGAAGCCACCGTTCGCCTTCGGTCGATCGCCTTCAAAACGCCTCCGGATTCCTCGATCGCCTTCCCCATTCGCGCGGCGCTCGTGACTTCAGCATCGCTGGCCCTCTTTGCATCCCAGCTCGCGGATGCCCTGGGTCCGCTTTGCATCCCAGCTCGCCGCGAATCTCGCGACGGTGTTGCATTTTGCACCGCGATGGGACGGCGCTGCTAGGCTCCGCCCGCGTTGCACCTGCTCTTCTGCCTTCAGCTCGTGGCTCTCGATCTCGCGTTGCGTGGGCCCGCCTTCTATGCCGCTCATCCGCGCGCGCTCGGCTATCTCGCGGCGAGCGTCGGGCTACTGCACCTCTCGTCGTCGCTCTGGCCCGGGCGCGTCATGCGCATCGTCCTCGCGTTGCTCCTCGCGAGCGCCGTCGCCCTGCAAGCCGGCTTCTTTCGCTACTACCACGCTCCCTTCGACGATCAGGCGGCCCTCGCGGCGCGGCTCGCTTGGGGCGACGTGCGGCCCGTGGCGGAGCGTGCTTTGCCGGCGCTCGCGGCGATCGCCTCGGTCGTGGCCGCCCTCGAGTATCTATGGCTCGCGCGCTTCGCGCCGCGTCGATCGCACCGGCGCATCGCGCTCGCGGCGCTGTTGATCGGCGTCGCCATCGGCGGCCCCGTGCGCTGGGGCACCACCGAGATCCGTACCGCGCATGCGGCCACCTCGTTCGCCATGCCCAAGGCCGCGCCCCAGCAGCGGCTCGATCATCGCTCCCTCCCGCCGCTCACCTCACGGCGCGCGCGCGTGCCGAGCGTGCTCTTCATCCTCACCGAGAGCGTCCGCGCCCCCGATTGGTGCGGTGATGCCGGCGAGCCCTGCGTGCTCGCACCGGAGACGCATGCGCTCCTACCCGATCGCATCGCGCTCCGCGAGATGCGCGCTGTCACGAGCTACACCGCCGTCTCCATGTCGGTGCTGCTCACCGGGCTCGCCCAAATCGGCCCGCGCGAGCCCATCGCCGGTGCGCCCGATCTCTTCGACATTGCCCGCGCCACGCGCGATCAGGCGAGCGCCGTCGGCGTCCATTACTGGTCCTCGCACGCGCCGAGCTTCTTCGAGCGCGCCGATCCCGCGGCGGCGGTCGACTCCTATGTCACCGGCGAAAGCATGCTCGGCCACCCCATCGAGGACGTCGAGCAAGAGGCCGTGATGGGGGGGCTCGATCGCCGCCTCGCCGACGAATGCCGCCGCCGCATTCCCACCCTCGCGCCTCCCTACGTGGCCATGGTGCATTTCTCCGGCACCCACGCTCCGTATTTCTTCGACGACGACACCGCGCCTTTCCGGCCCTTCGGTCGTGTCGTCACCTGGCGCGGCATGGAAGATCTCCATCGCTCTTATCGCAATGCCATGGTCGAGCAGGACCGGAGCATCGCCGCCTGCGTCCGCGCCTTCCTCGACGCGCATCGCAACCGCCCGTACGTCATCGTCTTCACCAGCGATCATGGCGAGTCGTTCGGCGATCACTGGGCCATCCACCACGGCCAGCACCTCTACGACGAGCAGATTCACGTCCCCGCGTTCATCGCCTCGGGCAACGGCGCGCTCGACGCGGGCGAGACGCGCGCCCTCGCCTCGGCGAAGGACGCCTTCGTCACCCATTTCGACATCCTCCCAACCATTCTCGACGCCCTTGGCGTCCTCGACCACTTCGCGCTCGCCCGCGACACCGCGCGTCTGCCAGGCCAAAGCCTCCTCCGCCCGCGGCCGGCCGAGCCCCCCGTCCTGCCCATCACCAACTGCACCGGCATGTGGCAATGCCCCCTCAATGCGTGGGGCGTGCTCCGCGGCGATCGCAAGCTGTTCTCCCAAGTCTGGGACGGCGAGTGGCGCTGTCTCGGCCTGCGCGGCGGCGAGCACGAAGTCGAGCTCGCTCAGTGCCGGGACCTCGTCACCGCCTCCCACCCCCTCTTCCCCGAAAAGCCCAACGGCACCCGCAACGAGTGAAGATATGGCCGAGCGCGCCGTCTCAACGCGCCTCGATCCTCACCACCTTGCCCCCCGTCGCGGCCACGACACCGTCGTTCTCGGCGAGCACGGCATTCACGTGCTCGTCCGGCGTCGTCACCCAACGCACCTGACCATCCGCGCCGAGCGAGGCAATGAATCCGCTCTCCTTCATCGAGGCGCCATACGACGTCTCACCGATCGTGATCTCGTCCACGAACCACCCGCCCACGGCCATCGATCCATCGGGCGCGACGGCGATCGAGGCTGGCACGAAGCCATTGCCGAAGCGCGACAGATACTGAGGCTCGCCCCCGCCCCAGAGGAGCACGAAGCGCCGGCCGTAATACCGTGAGTCGGTCCGCGGCGATCGCGTGGTGGCGAGGCGCCGGACCCACGAGACCTCGCCATTCCCATCCATCTCCACGAGCACCATGTCGTGATGTCCCGCCGCGCGATAGGTTTGCGCGCCGAGCCGCACCTCGCCCGTCACCACACCCACCATGACGATGCGCCCGCTCGCGCTCGCCGCGACGGCGCCCGCGAAGCTCACGCCCGGGCCGCCGAACCGCTTCTCCCAGCGCGTCGAGCCATCTGCGCCGAGCCGGGCGACGATCCCCTGTGACGTCACGGCCGCGTTGTCACTGTATGTCGTCGGCGCATCCGTCGCGCCGGCCACGAGCACATCTCCATCCGGCAGCGAGGCCAACGAGAAGGGCCAATCCGATCGCGCGGAGCCGAGGGGCGTGCGCCAAAGCCGCTTCCCCTGCGCGTCGTAGCGCGACACCAAGATATCCTCTGCACCTTTGCTCGACGGCTCGCCGGCTTTGCGCACCACCGCATGGAGCTCCGAAGCGAGATAAGCGCCGCCCTCGGGCGCCGCCGCGATAGCCCAAGCATGCTCGATATCCATCGTGTTCGGTCCGCTCGTCCATCGCGCCTTCCCCGACGCGTCGAGCTTGGCCACGAACGCATGGAGCACCGGTGATTTCGGCACCAAGGCCCCTTTGACCTCGCCCACGAACTCGCCGGCGACGAGCACCTCTCCATCGGTGCTTCGGGCCACGCCGGCCCCGCTCGCGCCTTCGAGCGGGCCCTGCCACGCGATCGTGCCGTGCTCGTCGATGCGCGAAACGAAAGGATCGTAGTCCCCTTTGCGTACCGGCAGCGCCGTCGTTTGCCCGGGCCGATCGGGATCACCATACCAACCTGCCGCCCAAATCGAGTCGCCGACCCTCGCAAGGGAGCGCACCTCGTGTGTCGTCCCGCGCGCCGGCTCCACCTCCCACACCGTCGTCGGCCGCGTGGAGCGCGCGGGCGTCGCCCCGCTCGGCGCGGCTGTTTCCGCCGTGCGCGCGGGGGGCGCCGCCGGCGCCGACGTCGCTGCCGGCAGCGCCGACGCCGTCGAAGCTGCGCTGGGTACGGACGGCGGCGGCGAGCACGCGCCGATCAGGATCGTGGATGCGAAGAGGACTCGTCGTCGAATCAGCATGTCAAACGAACACCTCGGCGTCTGCGCCAAGCGCCGTGAGCTCGCGCGAAAAGCTCCTCGGCCTGCCATCTCGAGAGCGCTTCGATCAGCACGACCGGCGCCGACTCGACCCTATGTTTCACCTCGTGGAGTGTCATGAGCCCGAGCGCCCGGCGTACACAGGCGATGACCTTCACCCGAGCAGGAGAGCGCGGGTTCCCTTCTCCGTCAAGCCGAGGGCCATTGCGCGCGCCCGAGAACGCTTTCTCGGTGCCATCGATCCACCGGGCCGCGCCTCCTTCGCTCGCCTCGTGGGCCCTCTCACGACCCTTGCCTCGGTCGAGCTGGGCGCCTTGAGTGGAGGGACGGCGGCGCCATTCTCAGCAAAAACGCATCTCCCGGCGAACATCGGCAAATGGCGCTTTTTTCTCTCATCGAGCGGGAGCGTCGTCATCCGATGGCGTACGATGGGCTCATGACGCGTCTCGCTCACCGATGGTGGCCGTCGCTTGCTTTGGCCGCGCCCCTTCTGCTCCTCCCAGCATCCGCACACGCTCAAACGGCGCCGCCCGAAGCTGCGCCCGCACCCATGCAGGTCGCCGAGCCGGCGCCGCCCGTGGTTGCAGCGCCTCCGCTCGCGCCCGCGCCCATGCAGCTCGTTGCATCGGCGCCGCCTGCGGCCGACGCGCCGGCGCGCTCTCCCTCGCAATGGTACGGCTGGCAGACGCTGATCGCCGTCGCGCCTTTCGACATCGCCTTGTTCGTGGGCATGGCGCGCAACGACAACCGCATCACGGCGACGGGCTTCATCGGTCGCAACGTCGCGCCCAGCGTGGTGCACATGATCAACAAGCGCCCTGGCGTCGGCTTCGCGACGCTCGGCCTTCACGCGGCCTCCGCCGCAACCGGGCTCGTGGTGGGATATGCCATCGGCCTCGCTGTCCAACGTGCCTGTCCGCCGGGGGACGTGTGTCGTTATGGCATGCGCGAATTGCCCCCTGGGCTCGGTTACGGCGCGGTCGCCGGATCGATGGTGGGCACCGTGCTCGACGTCGTCTTCCTCGCGCGCCGCCCGCGCGCCACGTGGGATGGCAGCAGCAACAACACGGTGGCCTTCACGCCGTTCGCCGCGCCTTCGACCTTGGGCGTCGCGGCCGGCGGCACCTTCTGACCTTCCTCTCCGCGCGGGGCAGAGCCCCCGTGATCCGCATCTCATCCTTCATCATCTTCTATCGCACCTGCCTACTCTTCGTGCTCGACGCGCGTCAGTGAGCGAGGGTGGGAGTCGGTGGAGGCGCGTGCGCTGGGTGACCAGGGCCTTTTGCCACAACCCACCTCCATGCGACCGCCGGCGCCCTCACCTGTTTGCGCGCGCGGACGAGCCTTGTGTCCCGAGCAATGAAACAATGTCTCGAACATCGTCGCTGGAGACGAGAAGGCCTTTGGAAGATGTCGGGCCTTCCCTGGATTTCGGGTGCGCCATGCTGCAAACCAGATGAGGGAGACATGAAGTCTCCGACTTCAGGTAGGCTCCGCCTTTCAGACAGCGCGGCTCGCCGCCGTCCGGGGCGGCACCGAGGCGCGATGGGCGCGGCTGTCCTTTCCGAGAGGAGAAGGCATGAAGTCATTCGGTCTTTCGCTTGCCCGGTTGCTCGTGATCCTCGCCGCCCTCGCCGCGCCCGCGGAAGCCCATGGCGGCTATCAGGTCGTTTGGGACGATTTCCGCAGCGGCTTCACCGCCAACACGTCGGACGCTCGCTGGTTCAACTTCTCCATGGGCCCCTTCGTCGCCGACGACGGTCTCGTCTCCACCTCGAGCTATGGCCTCTCCGTGGTCGCGAGCGGTCGAAACCCGATCACCCATCTACCGGCCTTCGTGAAGACCATGGGCCAGGACACCGGCGCTTTGAGCGCCTTCGATCACGTCAAATGGCTCGTCATCATGAACCACACCTCCTCGAAGGGGCTCGTCGGCTTCGACGCCAAGCCCGGTGAGGAGCTCGCCTGCGAAGCGCGCATCTCCGGCCAAATCTACGGCACCTGGGGGCACCCGTTCGGCAACGCGGTGTTCGATCCGGACGCGGACCCGCGCCTCGGCGCCGTGGCCACGAGCGCGTTCGATCCCGAGACGTTCATGATCTTCAACTTCCTCGTCACCAACAAGCTCATCTACGCCTTTTACGAGCACCCACCCTTCGTCCGCGATCTCTACGGTGACTACGCGGCGTTCTCCTACGCCGTCCCCGTCGCGACCCGGTGGCCGTACCAGCAACACGATCTCAAGATCGCTTACGACAAAGCCGGCGGGAAGGTGCGTTGGCTCATCGACGGCAACGAGGTGTTCCGCGTCGACACCATCGGCGCCCGCATCGATCGGCGCTACATGCTCCTCGATCGCGGCGGCGACGACATGATCTTCTCCCCCGATCAGCTCGACTGCGGAATGGGCACGTTCACCTTCCTCGATGGATACGGCCCCACCGGCCGCGGCCTCGTCCAAATCGAGCCCGACGAGGACACCTATTTCAACCCGCGTTGGGGCGAGCCCTTCGGGGTGAGCTTCCTCGACGAAGAGAGCGCCGTCGGGAATCGGCTCTTCGGCGAAGGCGCGGCCATGCAAGTGCGCCGTTACGTGGTCTCGAGCCGGCCGCTCTTCAATCAATGTCATTGAGAGCACGCGCCTCGGCGTGCCCTCCGCCTGCTCCCGTCATGGCCCCATGATGGGAGCAGTCCTCGTCACCCCATCTCCGCCCGACGCTCCACCCCACGTTGCAGGGGCTCATCGAGGAAGCGTCGACGCATTGGCCTCCTGCGGATAGGCACGCTCGTCGAGAAGGCACTTGCCCGTCAGGCGTGGGGACGCGCGACGATCGCGGCGAAGCCCTTCATGAAGGACTCCACCTGCGCGCGCACCTTGGCGTCTTGCAGCGTGCCGTGCTCGTCGAAGACCTTCGACGCCGAAGAGACGAGCACGCGGCCGCCGAACCACGGCGCGGTCCCGAGCGTGCGCAACACGGGAAGCCACGCTGCCTGCGAAAGGCCCGTGCCCCCCGGACCCGGCGTCGCGCCCATGATGGCCACGGGACGGCCGCCGAACACGCGCGGGATGTCCGCTGCCGGCCTCGAGAGCCAGTCGATCGCGTTCTTGAGCACGCCCGGAATCGAGTTGTTGTACTCCGGCGTCACCAGGAGGAGCCCGTCCGCCGCCGCGATCTTGTCCTTCAGGGCTTGCACCGGCGCGGGGATCCCGTGCGCGGCCTCCTCGTCTCCGTCGTAGAGGGGGATCCCTCGAATCGATGCGATCTCGAGCGTCGTCCCCGCCGGCGTCAGCTCGACGGCCGCATTCAAGAGCATCGCGTTGAACGAGCCGCGCCTGAGGCTCCCGCACAGTCCCACGATCGTCGTCATTCGAGTCTCCTTCGCCGAGAAACTGCAGTTGAGCGGACCTCCACGTCAAGAGCGTGTGCTCCCCGAAGAGCCGGCTCGGCCTCGCCGCGGCTCGGCGCGACCGTCTCCTCGGACGCGTCCGCGTGCTCCTCGCCGTCGCGCCAACCCATCGGGTCGCTTCGTATCCATCGCTCGATGCGTCGAGGTGAGTAACAGGAGCGCGTGATCGGGTGATCGAGCTCCGGTGCGTCGCTCCAGGGCCTCCAGCTCGGGGGCGGCCGTGAAAAGGCTCCTTCCCGCGCGAAACCACGGATCGCCGAGAGGGCTTGGAAAACCGGCCGGGCGACCACATCGGGCAACGAAGGTGGGAGAGCCAACATCCATATCGGGGCGCCCGCCGTCGGTGACGATGGCGTGCCCAACCGATCTGGAGCAAACACGACATGCGACGCTCGATGATGCAGGGGCTCGGCCTCTCCTTCACCGCTTTCTCCGTGTTGGCCATGGGGTGTTTCGCGCGCGTCCCCGACGACGCGGCCGGCGAGGATGTGGGTGAGATCGTTCAAGCCGTGAAGTGGAACGGCTGCCCCAACGACGCACCCATCGGCACCAACAACTACGAGCCTCCCCACGCCTTTCCAGGGCCGTGTCGTGGGCTGAGCTCCCGCGAGCAAGCTCGTTGGGACGGCGCCACCCAAGAGCTCGAGTCACGCTGCCGGACGTACTGCGGATCGAGCCTCTCCGCGTGCGGCGCGAGCGCGTATCTCGATATCTTGCAGTGTGTCAATCGCGACGTCGGCCACCGCTGGACCGCGGTGTGCGTGTGCGGCGGTGACGGGCCTGGCCACGGGCCTGGACCTGGGCCTGGGCCTGGGAATGGTCACGGGCCTGGGCCTGGGAATGGTCACGGGCCCGGCTGGGGGCACGACGGTCACGGGCCCCACGATGACAGTTGGGGACACAGCGGCTGGGGCAACAACGGTTGGGGCGTCGATCATGGCGGTGTCGGCAGCGGCCGTTGGGGCACCGGCAACGGCGGTTGGATCGGCGGCGGCGTCGGCCACCCTGGCTACGCGGGAGACGTCGGCGGATTCAGCCTCGTTCCCGATGGATATGCCGATGGTTACGGCGGCTACGGCGATCCCGCGCCGTGACGCCGGCCGATAGGCACGCTCGATTGCGCGTCGTGCCCTGATCCCGCGCCGACAGCGAATCTCCCGTCGCCGGCCGGCAGGCAGCGCGCATCTCCAAGGCTCGGCTCCGGCGTTCGTACGAGCGCCGGAGCCGGGCCTTTCCTGTTCAGCACTCGGGGAGGCCGACGCTCACGTCGAGCGGCGCTTCGAGCACGTTCACCGCCAGGCCGCCGCGCGCGGTCTCCTTGTATTTGGCCTTCATGTCGGCGCCGGTGTCGCGCATGGTCTTGATCACTTTGTCGAGGCTGACGAAGTGCTGGCCATCGCCGTGGAGGGAGAGGCGCGCCGCGTTGATGGCTTTGATGGAGGCCATGGCGTTGCGCTCGATACAAGGCACTTGCACCAAGCCGCCGATGGGATCGCAGGTGAGACCGAGGTTGTGCTCCATGGCGATCTCGGCGGCGTTCTCCACCTGGGCCGGCGTGCCGCCCATCACCTCGGCGAGCGCGCCTGCGGCCATGGAGCAGGCCGAGCCGACCTCGCCCTGACAACCCACCTCCGCGCCGCTGATGGAGGCATTCTCTTTGTAGAGCACGCCGATGGCGCCGGCCGTGAGGAGGAAGCGCACCACGCCGTCGTCGGAGGCGGTGGGCATGAAGCGGCGGTAATAGTGGAGCACGGCGGGGATGATGCCGGCGGCGCCGTTGGTCGGCGCGGTCACCACGCGGCCGCCGGCGGCGTTCTCCTCGTTCACGGCGAGCGCATAGAGGCTCACCCAATCCATGGCGGTGAGCGGATCGCGCAGGCCCGCTTCAGGGTTCTCCATGAGCTTCTTGTGCAAGGCCGGCGCGCGGCGCTGCACCTTGAGGCCACCGGGCAACGTGCCTTCGGAGCGGCAGCCGCGGCGCACGCACATCTGCATCACGTCCCAGATGCGGAGCAGGCCCGCGCGGATGTCGGCCTCCGAGCGGCCGAGCGCGATCTCGTTCTCCAGCATGAGGCGGCTGATGTCGGCCTTGCGATCGGCGCAGCGGCGGAGCAGCTCGGCGGCCGTGCGGAAGGGGTGAGGGACGGCGGTTGCGTCCTCTTGAATCGGGCTCTCGCCGCGGGCCGCGTTCTCGTTCACGACGAAGCCGCCGCCGACCGAGTAATAGACGCGCGCGAGGAGCTCGGCGCCCGCGTGATCGACGGCGGTGAAGCGCATGCCGTTGGGGTGATAGGGCAGGCTCTTGCGCAGGAAGAGGAGCTGCGATCCTTCCTCGAACGTGACCTCGCGCTTGCCGAGGAGCGCGAGGCGCCGGCGGACGCGGACGTCGGCGACCATCGCGGGCGCGCGCTCCACGTCGACGCCATCGGGCGTCTCACCGAGGAGACCCAGAATCACGGCCTTGTCGCTGCCGTGCCCTCGACCCGTCGCGCCCAGCGATCCGAACAGCTCCGCGCGCACCGCGGCCGCGCGCTCGAACAAGCCTGCTCGCTCGAGATCCTCGGCGAACGATCGCGCGGCGCGCATGGGGCCGACGGTGTGAGAGCTGCTCGGCCCGATGCCGATTTTGAAGAGGTCGAAGACGCTGATGGCCATGCGGGCGCGAGTCTACTCCGCGCGGGCCGAAGAGCAGGTGCGCGGTGCGGCCTGGCTCACGATCCGCGCCCTTTTGCGGTCTTTCCGGGCCTCGTCGTCACTGACGTGACTCGATGAGCGTCCGCGCCGGCGGGGCGAGGCGCCCGACGTGCCATGGACGGAGACCTCGTCGCGCCGTTAGCCTCGGGACGTGTCCACGAAGGCGCCGAGCTCCGAGATGTCGCTCCATGCCCTGCGCGCATTTCGCGCGGTCGCGCACGAAGGGAGCTTCAGCCGAGCGGCCGCGGCGCTTTCGCGCGGGCCGCTCGCTCGGGGCCGCGTCCTCCGGGTGCATGGCGATTCGACACGCCTGGAACAACCAGGAGCTCTTCGTGAGAACCACGGCGGCTTACGACCTCTTCATCCGGGGTACGGGCGTTTGAGCGCGCTCGCTCCGTTTCATCGCGATGGGCAGCTTCATCCCCGCGTGTGAGGGGATGCCCATCCAGTGATATCGCGTCACGGGCGGGCGACCTCGCCGGTGGGGCGAGGGCTCGCGCCGGGGGGACAGGCTTCGTGCCCGAAGCCGAGGTCGATGGGCCGGCCGTCTCGGCTCCTCCAGGTGGCGCGCGCGAAAAAGAGGCGGCCGTCGGGGCGGCGCTCGGTCTCCCAGGGCGTGAAGTAGGCACCGGCGGGCGGCGTCATCCAGCGACCCGACAACCATTTCCACGACTTCCCATCCCATTCCCATTGACCATCAATCCACACCTCGCCGGCATGCTCCTGCGTGGGAATGGTCTCCACGCGCGCGGGGGGAGGTGGATAAGGGACCTCGATCTTCAGCGCCTCCGGAGGAACGTGGCCCGCGGGAGGCCGCGGCAGGCTGGTGGAGCAGGCCGTGGAAGCCGTAGAAAAGAGTGCGATCGCGAGGAGCGCTGCGCACCGCCTGCGTAGGCGATCTCCGCACGGTGCTCGATTCGACACCTCCACCGTTTCCCACTTTGCAATCGCGATGCCGGGTGCGCAATGGTTGGCATCGGCTCACCGGAATGGGTGTTGCAGCGGACGGGCCGTGTTCCTTCACCGGCGCGTTTTACGGCCTCTCGCGCTCCTCCGCGCGCGCTTGCCAGCGCTCTCGACGCTCCTCTTCGCCTTCGCCGGCGGAGGCTGCGCCTCCATTCCCAAAGGCATGGCGGCGATCGACACCGTGACCGTCCGGGGCAACGCCGCCGTCTCCAGCGCGGACATCGAACATCGTTTGGTGACCACGGCGAGCCCCCGTTTCCTCGGCATCTTCCAGGGGGTGGTCTACGACTACGAGCTCTTCGATCGCAGCGTTTTCCAGCGCGATCTGGAGCGCGTCGCGCGGTATTATCGCGCGCGCGGATACTACGAGACCAAGGTCCGGGCAGGGCGCGTCGAGCGGGCGGACGACGAGCACGTCGACGTCACCATCGATGTCGAAGAGGGGCGGCCCGTCCTCGTGCGGAGCATGCATGTCGATGGGCTCCGCGGGCTCTCGAAGAGCGAGGCGCGAGCCGTGCGCAAGGCGCTGTCGGGGGCATTGAAGGTCGGAGCACTCTTCGAGGAAGAGGCTTTTCGCAAGGCCCAGGCCGCCATGCGGCGGGCGCTGGGCGAGCGTGGTCGGGCGTTTGCCAAGGTGGAGCGGCGCGCCGACGTCGATCTTCCGGGGCATTACGCCAATCTCTTCTTCACCGTGCAAGCGGGGCCCAAGTCCTCCTTCGGGCCCATTCGCATCGAGGGCTTGGGCGAGCTGCCCGAAGGGCCGGTGCGGCGGGCGATCGACATCACGGAGGGCGAGCGTTATTCGGAGAAGGCCCTCGACGCGGCCGAGCGCGCCCTGCTCGATCTCGGCACCTTCAGCTCCGTCTCGATCCAGCCGGTCCTCGGCGAGCCGCCGCCGCCCTCCGGCGTCGTCCCCATCGTGGTGCGGGTCGAGGTGCAGAAGCTCCGCAGCGTGCTCTTCGGCGGCGGTCTCGAAATCGACTCTTCCCGAACGGAGATCCATCTCCGTGCCGGCTGGGAGCATCGCAATCTCTTCGGGGGATTTCGCCACTTCACCATCGACTTCAGGCCGGGCGCGAACCTGTATCCCACCCGCCTGCCCTCGCTCGAGCCGCCGGTCAGGCTGCTCCCCGAGGGGCGGCTCCGCGCCGAGCTGCGGCGGCCGGGCGTGCTCGAGGCGCGGACCAATGCGGTGATTCGCCAGGAGCTCAACGTCTACGCCGTGCCCACGGTGCCCAAGGTCGATGCCAAGACATCGGTGCTCGGCTACCTCGAATACAAGGGCGCCGTCGGCCTCGACCGCGCCTTCGGGCCTGTGTTTCTAGCCCCGAGCTACAACGTCCAGTGGGATCACCTCTTCGCGTACGTGGGGGAGCGCGATCCCGATCTCGTGAGCATCACGCTCTCGTTCGTGGACATCCTCGCGCACGTCGATTTGCGGGACGACAGGCTGCGTCCTCATCGAGGCCTCTTCCTCCAGAGCGAGCTTCAGATCGCCGGGCTCGGCGGGGACGCGCGCGACGTCCGCTTTCAACCGGAGGTGCGCGGCTACATCCCGCTGGGGCCGCACGTCACCCTCGCGGCGCGGGCCACGGTGGGTTTCCTCCTCCCGCGGAACTATGGAGACAGGGGGGAGACGGGGCGGGGGGAGGATCGCGCGGATCGGGTGCGCGACATCGAGCTCATGTATCTACGAGGCTTCTTCTCGGGCGGGCCGAGCTCGAACCGTGGTTATCCGCTCCGCGGGGTGGGCCCGCACGGGGCCGTGCCCTTCTTCACGCCGGGGCTCCGCGAGCAGGCTTTGGCGCGCGCCTGCGATCCATCGAGCCCACGTTACGACCCCGTACGCTGCGCTTCCCCGCTCGGTGGGCTCTCGCTCTGGGAGGCATCGCTCGAGCTGCGTTTCCCCATCGTGGGTCCGCTCGGCGGCGCGGTGTTCTGTGATGCGAGCGACGTGTCTCCCTATCGCTGGGACGTTCGCCTCGATCATCCACACCTCTCCTGCGGGCTCGGACTGCGTTACGACACGCCCATCGGGCCGGTGCGCCTCGACGTCGGATATCGCATTCCCGGCCTCCAGCTCCCGCCCGGCGTCGACCCGCGCATCGACGGCGATCCCACGCGCATCTATGGTTTGCCGCTCGCCTTCGCGTTCGGCATCGGGGAGGCGTTCTGATGCCGCGCCGCCGCGCCCGCATGCGAAGGGTGGCCGCCGTCGTGGCGTGGGCGCTCGGCCTGGCCGTCGTCTTCGCGCTCGCCTTCGCCGGCGCGGTGATTCTCCACCTCGGTTTGCCCACCTCGCGCCGCCTGCTCGCCGAGCAGGTCAATGCGGCCCTGGCCAAGAGCTTCCAAGGCACGATTCGCGTCCAGCGCATCGGCGTCCTGCGGTCGACCCGCATCGGCGGCGTCGACGTCGAGATCCTCGATCCCGAGGGAAAACGGGCGCTCGCGATTCACGATCTCTGCGCCGAGATCCACACCCTCGCCCTGCTCCGCTCGCTCCGCGGCTCGGGCCCTGTCGTGGTGTCGATTCCCGCGCTCTCCGTAGGTGGTTTGGATGCGTTGATCGAAAAGGACCGAACGGGGCAGCTCACGCTGTCTCGGGCGCTGTCCCCGCGCGCGCCGTCGGCGGGGCCGGGACGCGGGAGCGCGATGACGATGTCGAGCGTCCATCTCGGTCATGGATGGATTCATGGGCATCTCGACGATGCGCCGATCATCGATGTCGATGTCGACGATCTCGAAGGCTCGCTGCACGCGTCGAAGAGCGACACCGCCGTGAATGTCGATCGCCTGCTCGTGCGCAGCCGCGGTCTCGATGGGCTGAGCCCCAAAGGGGCCATCGAGGCACGGGTGAGCCTGCCGGCGTCCCCGACCGCGGAGAAGCGGATGCAAGCTCAGCTCGAGGGGCGTTTGGGCGAGGTGCCCATTCGTCTCGCGGCCTCGATCGATGGCAAGGATGTCGCCGCGTTCGTCGAGGTGCCGGAGACGTCTCCCGAGGCCTTGGCGTCGCTCGCGCCGGGGCGCCTTCATCTCGGCGCGCCCGCGAGCGCGCGCGTGGATGTGCGCGGGCGGCTTCCCGTGCTTTCTCCGGAGATCCACGCGCGCATCGGTGAAGGCGAGATCACCGGCATCGGCACGATCATGCTGCCGGAGGAGGCGCGGCCCGAGCTCATGGCATCTCTCCATCTCGCCCTCCGCAACCTCGATGCCTCCGTCGTGCAGAAGGGGGCGCCTCGGTCCCGCTTGTCGGCGGACATCGATGCTTCCCTCGACGCTCGCCCCGGAGCGGGATTTTCGGGGGACTTCGAGGTTGCCGACCTCGCTGGAGAGGTGAATGGGCACGCCGTTCCGGCGGCGCGCATCCATGGCGATTTCACCGATCGATCGGTGGAAGGAGAGGCGCACGTCGCCGAGCCGGGGGCGCCCGCGCGCGTTCACTTCTCGCTCCAGCCGCGCGCGGGCGAAAAGCACATGAGCCTGCTCGTGGTGGACGCCGAGACCACGATTGCCGATCTCGGGCGCGTCTCGCGGCTCGGTGGGAAAGCGCGCGGGCGAGCACACCTCGACCTGGAAGGGAGCGTCGATCTCGACACCAAGCAAGTCTCCGCGGAGGTGCGCGGAGACGCCTCGGGAATCGAGGCCAAGGGCCTTCGGCTCGCCCGGGGCTCCGTGGCGATCGCGGTCGAGGGCACGGCCTCGGCCCCGCGGATCGCGGCCGATGTCCAGGCCACCGGCCTGCGCGTGGGAAGATATGATTGGAGCGATCTCCGCGCGCACGCACGCGGCGCCCCGAACCAGCTCGAGATCTCCGCGCAGGCGACGGGCGACGCGCGCTCGCCCAGCGCCACGGCGCGCGCGCACGTCACGGGCCGGCGCGCGCGGGCCGAGATCCATGCCACGCTGGCGGACGCGGGGAGACTCGATATCTCCACCACCGAGATCCATTTGGGCGGCGCGCCCACGTCCCCTTCGTCGTGGAAGGCGGCGACGGGGGCGGCCACGATCGCAGGCGAGATCGATCTCGGGCGGCTCTTTCCCAAGCTCCCCGAGGCTCTGCGACCCGTGCAATCGATGGCCGGCGAGGTGACGATTCACGGCCGGATCGCGCGCGCTTCGTCACGTTCGAGCCCCGGGCTGGAGGTCGAGGCGTCCACACGCGATCTCGCCATCTTCGCCAAGCCGCATGGAGGCATTGCAGCGGAGAAGGCACCTTGGCACACGACGGGGCTCGATGGATCCGCGCGCCTCCGCCTCGAAGAGGCGACGGGAAACGCTCGGATCACCGTCGATCTCCACGACGCGCAGGGCCGGCTCGCCGTCCTCGACGCGGGCGCGCGCCTCCCCATCTCCGCCCTTCTGCGGAGTCCCTCGCGCCTCCATTCGCTCCTCGGCGAGGCTCCCATCGAGGCCAGGATCGATGTTCCACGCCGGTCGCTCGACAGGCTCCCGCCCGCTTTGGGCCAGATTCCACTCCATGGAGACGTCGAGCTCGCCGCCGTGCTCCGCGGCACCGCGCGCGATCCGCGGCTCATCGTCAATGCTTGGGGAACGAGCCTGTTCGTGCTCGGCACCTCGCGGTGCGTGAGGCCGCTCGACGTCGAAGCGAGCCTCGGTTACGACGGGCGGCGAGCCGAGGCTCGCCTCACGGCCACCGACGGTGGGCGCGAGGTGATGACGGCCGACGCCCTCGTGCACGCGAGCGCCTCACAGGCGATGAAGGCCCGCGCGCTCGCTTGGGATGCATCGGGTGAAATCGCGCTCTCCCGCTTCCCGCTCGATCTCGCCGGCGCCCTCTTGCAAAGGCCGATTGCAGGCGAGGTGAGCGGGAAGATCGCCGTCGCCGATCTCCACCGCGCCGCGCGCCTCGAAGCGGATCTCGATCTTCGCGACCTCTCCCTCGATCGCGCCGACATCCCCAAGGGCTCCGTTCGTGTCGACATGGAGAATGGCTCGCTCGATGCGGCGGTGCGCCTCCAGCAACGGGATGGTCACTTGGCGGCGAGCGCTCGTGGAGCCGTCTCGTGGGGCAAGGCGCTCGTGCCTTCGCTCGATCTGGGAAAGGCCGCCGACCTCGTCGTCGAAGCCCAGAATTTCCGCGCCGACGCGGCCATGCCGTTCATCCAAGGCATCGTCACGGAGCTCGATGGTCGCATCGACACCAACACGAAGATCCACATCGAGCCCGGCGGCCGGAATGGGACCATGGATGGCGCCGTCGTTCTGCGTGAAGGCGTCTTCGAGGTGCCTCAGATCGGTGAGCGTTTCCATGCGGCGCGTGGCACGGTGATCATGAGGCCTTGGGGGACGATTCGATTCGACGACTTCGCCGCCCAGGGGCCGACAGGGGCCTTCATGGCTTCGGGGCAAGCCGTTCTCCGGGGCCTCGCGCTCGATCATGCCATGGCCAGCATCCACATTCCGCGGGGAGAGAGCCTCCCCATCGCGGTCGAAGGCATGTCGCTCGGCCGCGCCTATGGGAATGTCGTCGCCAATGCGAGGATGACACCGGACGGCCGTCGGCTCGACGTCGTGGCCGTGATTCCCGTGCTCCACGTCGAGCTGCCACGCTCGACCGGCCGTCCCGTGCAGCGTTTGGAGCCCGACGAGACGATTCACGTCGGCGTTCATGCCGGAGGTGAATTCGAGGCCATCGCGCTCGGCCCGTGGGCGAAGCCCCGCGCTCCCACGGAGCTCTCCGTGCACGTCACCGTCAACCTCGGAGACGACGTGCAGCTGCGCCGCGATCCGACGGTGGCCGTGATGATCGAGGGACAGCCGATCATCGACGTCACCGACAAGACCCGCGTGAGCGGTCAAATCAACATCACGCGCGGGCGACTGGAGCTTCAGGGCAAACAATTCACCATCGAGCGCGGCGTGGTGTCCTTCGTGGGAGACGACCCCTCCGATCCCCTCGTCCTCGCCACGGCCGCTTGGGATGGTCCCGACGGGACACGCGTGTTCGCCGATTACGCTGGTCGGGTGAAATCGGGCCGCATGACCTTGCGGTCGGAGCCGCCGCGCACCCAGGACGAGATTCTGGCCCTCATCCTCTTCGGCTCTCCCGATGGGAGCTTCGGCGCCGCGGCCTCACCGGGCCAACAGGAATCCACGGGAGCCCGCGTCGCCACCGTGGCCGGTGGGGTGTTGGCGCAGGGCTTGAACAAGGCCCTCTCGAGCCTCACCGGCACCGACATCACCGCTCGAATCGACACCTCCGCCGCCGGCAACCCGCGCCCCGAGCTGGAGGTGCAGCTCTCCCGCAACGTCTCCGCGCGCATCGGCTACAAGCTCGGCGTCCCCGCCCCGGGGCAAAACCCCGATCGCACGGAGCTGACCTTGGACTGGCGCATCATCCGCAATTGGAGCCTGACAGCCGTGGTGGGCGATCAGGGGAGCACGTCGCTCGATATGATGTGGAGAAAGAGGTATTGAGCGGTCGCTGCGCGCTCCGAGTCGTCGCTCGCGCTTCAAATCACCTGGAGCGCTTCGGCGGCGGGGCGCGGCTCGTAGCTCTCGGGCCAGAAGCGCTCGCTCCATTTGCGGTAGGTGACGATGGGCCCGTCTTCCTTGAGGGGCCGGGGCCGCTCCAGGTGGGTGCGGTGAGACCAGATCATCGCATCTCCGTCGAAGTCGGCGGTGGCCACCCGCAGGAACAAGGGGGCGAGGATCTCGGGTAGGCCGCGGCCGAGGCGCTCGCGAATCGTGCCGCGGAGGCGGCCGGGCTTCGGATCTTGGACCGACATGACGGCGCGAATGTGGCAGTCGGTCGCGGACACCGGGGTGATGAGGATGACGCTGCGCACGTTCAAAGCGCCTTGCTCCTCGGTCAGATGGGTGGTGGCCACGGCGACGCCCGGCTCCAGAATCACGAACTCGACCTCGAAAGGAGAGTTGATGGGCTTGCCCAGCCGGCGGAGGATCGGGCTCCGGCTCTGGGCGCCGAGCGTCCAGGTGACGCGGATGCGGGCGCGCATGTAGCCCTTCTCGTCGACGTGCGGGCGCACCACGATTTCGTGGAGATCCCAACGATGCACGTTGACGAAGTGGGTCATGTCGATGATGTTCTCCGTGGGGAAGAACAGATTGGTGCGCGGCAGGGCGCGGCCCGCGTTGGTGACGGGGCGCGACCAACCTTCCCAATCGAGACCTTCGATGGGCAGCGCCCAGGCGGGGTGGCGCAGGTCGGGCCCGTGCCAGAGGAAGATGCAGGACGCCGCCTCGCGCGCGACCCACGCGGAGGTGCGGAGCGCGCGATAACCACGCTCGCCATAGAGCTTGCCACCGCCGACGCACTGGCCCGTTCCATCGAACGAGAGGCCGTGGAAGGGGCAGCGCACGCAACCGTCCTCCACCGTGCCTCCGTGTCCGAGGTGGGCGCCGAAGTGCGGACAAACGGCGTCGAGGACGGCGACTGTGCCTTGGGCGTCACGGAAGGCGACCAGCTCGCGCCCCATGAACGAGAATGGCGTCACCCGATCGCGCACCACCTCGTCCGCGCGGAGAACGGCGAACCAGCCCGTGGCGAATTGCGGCGGCAAACGCATGTGACGAGGGACCACGTGGCTCATGCAAACCCTCCAAGAGCGGTGACGCGAAGTCCGCGTGAAGACGGGCGCAAGCCCGGGTAAGCGATGGCGATTTCCCGTTGACGCACGTCACCGAGAGATGGAGGATCGCTACACCATGACGCGCTTGGAGTACATAGCGATGTCGATCGCCGGTGGCCTTGGAATGTACTACGGCATCGCCGGGCTCTTCGAGCTCGTGTATTACCGTGGCCGCCGCGATCAGGCCGAGACGTGGAAGTGCCAGCCGAAGCGCTGGCTCTCGTCCAAGATGCAGCGAGAGCAGCTCCTCCTCGGGACGGCCAACATGACGGCCGCCTCGATCGCATCGGGGTTCTTTGCGCACTACCTCGCGACCGGCGGCAAATCGGCCGTGTACCTCGACTGGCGGGAGCGGGGAATCGTCTTCTCCCTGGTCATGACGGTCGTCTACTTCTTCCTCACCGACATGGGCCTTTACTGGGCTCACCGGCTTCTGCACCGGCCGCTCTTGTTTCGCTACATCCACCGCTATCATCATCGCTACACGGCGCCGACGGCGTTCACGGCCCTCGCCACACACCCGCTCGAGTTCGCCACGTATCAATCGGTGATGCTGATCCCCCTCTTCTTCATGCCCATCTACGTGGGGGGGTTGATCGCGGTGCTCCTCTATCAGAACTACGTGGCCCTCGTGGACCACGCCGGCGTCGATCTCCACCCGTGGATCCCGTGCCGGCCGCCGACGCGCTTCCACGACGATCATCACGTGCATTTCCACGTCAACTACGGCCAGAACCTGGGCATCTGGGATCGGATCTTCGGCACGTATCGCCGCGTCGGCCGCGTCTATGGCGCCGACGTCTTCGGTGGTCGTGGCCGCGCCGCGCCCGGCGCCGCCGAGGGCGCGCCCGCGCCGTACGTGGATTACAGCCGCAAGGCCGCTCCGGCCGGCGCGCGCTCCGCGCCGCCGGTGACCGCGAGCGCGCAGCCCGCAGACACGACATCATGATGCGATCGACAGAGCCGCTCCTCGACACCTTCCTCGTCACGCTCCGCGCCCCCTGGTCCACGGCGAACCTCTCGTTCTTCGGGCTCGAGGTGGTCGTGGTGATCTGCGGCGTCCTCTCGCTGCTCCACGCGCTCCGCGCGCGCGAGCGCGGCGACGGGCTCCCGCTCTTCACATGGGGCGTCTCCTTCACGTACGGCCTCGTGATGGAGATCGGGTCGTACAACTTCCTCGAGAGCTTCAAGCACGGCCAGTTCGCCGTGATGTTCTACAAGCACCAGCTCCCGCTCTACGTGGTGACGCTGTATCCGGTGCTCCAATACACGAGCATCATCACCGCGCGCCGCCTCCGCGCCGGCTGGGTCGCGCAGACCTTCACCGCGGGGGCGCTCATCGTGGCCATGGATTTCCCCTTCGACATCCTGGGGCCCGTGCTCGGCTGGTGGAGCTGGTCGGACTCCGATCCGAACATGGCCTTTCGCTGGCACAATGTCCCGGTCACGAGCTACTACTGGCACCTTGCCTGGGGCGGTCTCCTCGCGGCGGTGACACGCGGTTTCGCCCGCTGGGGCGCCGATCCCAAGAAGCCTGTGCGCATCGCGCTGCTCGCGCTCCCGCTCTCGTACCTGACCATTTTCTTCGGTCTGATCTCGTTCCTCCCCTTCCACTTCCTCAAGAGCCGTGGGATCTCGGACGGGACCATCGTGGCTGGGCTCTTCGCGCTCAGCCTGACCGTCGCGGCCCTGTCGCGCCCGGCGGCGGAGCCGAGGACGCGGGATCGGGAGCTGCTTCGGATTCCGGTGCTCTACTACGCCTATCACTTCTTCGCCGCACTCGTGCTCTTCGGCATGGGGACGCCGGGCTTCGGTGGAAGGATGGCCGTGATCGCGGTCGTCACCGCGGGGGCGCTGGGGGCGTATGGGCTGGCCAATCGGCCGATGGAGACCAGGCAGGCGGCTCCCGAGCGGGCTTGAGGGAGCGGAGAGAAGAAGAAGAGAAAAACGCAAAGGCGCAAAGACGCAGAGACGCAAAAAGACGATTTGGGTTTTTGCGTCTTCGTGTCTTTGGTGCCGTCAGCGCAGTGCGGCCGGGATCTCCTTGAGGACGCACAGCAGGAGATCGGGATCGCAGACGATCGCGTCCTTCAGATCGGGGTTGATGCCGGAGCCGGTGGGGCGGCCGGCGTCTGGGTCGGCGTTGGGATCGCAGCGCACGGGATCGGGCGCGCCGGTGCCGTTGCCTTCGGCGTCGAGCGTTTCGCAGGAGACGGCGGGCCAGAGGCCGAGGACGTCGAATTGGGCGGAGCAGCCGTCTTGGGTGATTTTGACGGTGGCCACCATTTGCGTGCCGGGGGAGGCGGTGGTCACGTAGACGCGGACGTCGCTCCATTCGTAACGAAGGGACGTGGCGGGGGACATGTCGATGGCGGGGACGTCGAGCGCGGCGGCGGCGAGCGCGGGGACGGAGCACACGTCTTCGTCGTCGGGCGTGACGGAGGTGAAGTCGCCGATGGAGCTGACCTTGGATCGATCCACCGTGAGGCCGGCGGCCTCGGCGGCATTGGCCAGGTTGCCGAGCGCCGAGGATTGGATGGCGAGGATGGCGTGCGTGAGGTCTTGTTTGTTCGGGTCGTCGCGCGCCGGGTTGTATTTCTCGAGGCCGATGATTTCGCCCTTCAACGTGTCGCAGGTGCCTTCTCCCTGCTTCGAGCCGGGCTTCAGGGTGTAGCGGGCGGCAAACCCACCATGGCCGGTGGTGCAGTTGATGCGAGGCTGACCGCAGGAGGGGAGCGCCGCGGCGAGGAGGGCCAGAAGCGGGGCGAGGAGCGCGCGTTTCATCAGAACGTCACCTTGGCTCCGAAGCGGAATTGACGGGGCGCTTGGTACGCGATGGGGTTGCCGAAATTCGGATTCTTGTGCTGCGGATCGAAGGGCGCGCCGCCGGCGGTCTTGAGGCGGGCGAGATCTTGAATCGTGCCTCCTTCGATGGGCTGCACGCTGTCGAGGGTGTAGGTCTGATCGCGGGCCGTGACGGCCTGGAAGCCGAAGAGGTTGAAGACGTCCAAAGACAGCTCCAGGCTGCTCTCCTTGGCGAGCTTCACGCCCGCGGCGAGGTGCGCGTCGATGTCGAAGACCCACGGGAGGCGCTCGCCGGCGCCGCGGGGAAGGATGAAGACGTTGTCCGGGCCATAGAGCGGGTGCGCGCCGAAATACGAGGTCGGCGCCCCGGAGAGGGCGCGGAAGGTGAGGCCGGGGGTCATGAAGCCGCGGCCGGCGATGAGAAAATCGCGGGCGACATAGGCCTTGAGCTGATGGGTGTGGTCGCCGGGGAGGGGCCCTGTGCGGTTGATGAGGAGCGAGCGGAGATCGAAATCGGAGTTGAGGTTCGGGTCGAGCTGGGCCGTCTCCGGCTGGAAGAGGCCCGACCAATTGCCGCGCAGGCTGGAGACGGTGTAGCTCGCTTGGGCGAGCCAGCCGTCGCGAAAGGCCTTTTGGAAATAGAGGGTGATGGCGTCGTAGTCGCGGGTGGCTTTGGGGAAGTCCTTGGCGATGCCATACCCGGGGTTACCGAAGAAGGAGGATTGGGCCTCGTCCCGGCTCATGTCCTCGATGATGCGGTTTTGCCAGCGCTTCGTGTAGGTGACGCCGAAGCGGCCGCCGGGCAGGACCTCGACCTCGCCGCCGATCACGATCTCGTCCGACGACTGTGGCTTGATGTTCGGATCGACGGGGGCCTTGTCGCTGCTGATGGTGAGCCACTTCTGGTTCGCGCCCCAGGGCGGGCCGACGGTGAAGCGGCTTTGATCGTCGTCACACGGGTTCGCCGCGGAGGAGGGTTTGCGGGGATCGCAGCGGGATCCATCGTGGACCGAAGCGATGTAGCGCTCGCCGGGGCTCGTGCGCTCCACCATGTCGAGCGGGACGCTCTCGTAATATCGAGCGTAGTTGGCGAAGAGGCGGGAGCGGCCGGTCTGGGTGAAATCGTAGACGACGCCGATGCGCGGCGACCACTGGTGCGGCAGGCTCATGGCCAGCTTGCCGTCGGATCCATAGAGGAGCTGGGCGTCGTAACGGACGCCGACGTTGACCGTGACCTTGTCGGCGATGCTCCAACTGTCTTGGAGGAAGCCGCCGGCGGTGAGCGAGCGCGCGGTGGCCTCGAAGACGTCGAGGACTTTCGGCTTGTCGGGCCCGTTGAGGAAGCCGTAGCGGCGGAAATCGAAGAAGCCCGTACCATCCGGCGTCTCCCAATAGACGTTGGATCCGGAGTAGCCATGACGGGCGGCGAAGCGCATGGCCTCGAAGTCGAAGCCGGCTTTGGCCACGTGATGGCCGAGCGCGTTGAAGATGCGGGTGAGCACGGCCTTGCCCTGAAAGCGATCGAGGGTGCGCTCGGGGAGGAAGCCGGGGCCGCCCGTGTAATACGTGGTGACGGGGCAGCGGACGGCCTCGGCCACGCCCGCGGGATCACAGGCGCGCGTGGCGCTCGAGGCCTCGAAATCGTTGATCGAGTGGGCCGGCGATCGCTGCCAATAGATCTGCGGCATGGCCGAGAGGCCTTTGCCGCTGCCGAGGCGCGAGCCGTCCGACGCGGCGATGATGTTCACCTCGTGGTGCCAGCCGAGGGTGACGTCGAGCAGGGTGCGCTTCTCGTGGAAGGCGCTTTGCCACTTGAGCGAGGTGTCGGTGGCGTTGTTGATGTAGGTGTGCGCCAGCGAATCGAAGGTGCCGTTGACGATGTTCTTGCTGTAGGTGTTGTTGAGCTCGGGCGTGCCGTCGAGCGGATTGACCCCGAAGGTGCCGCGGCCGCCCGAGAACATGGGCGATCCATAGACCGAGAGGGTGAGGGTGTTGTCGCGATCGATCTTCCACGTCAGCTTGGCGAGGTAGGTGATGGCCCGCTGCGACGCCTCGTAGCGCTGGGCGCCGCCGGGGAGGGGCGTTTGGGTCGCGACTCCATCCTTCGTGCCGAGGAGGTTCAAGCTGCGATCGATGCGCGTGGTGCCGAGGGCCATGGAGACGCCGGCGTAGAACCAGAGGCGATCCGTGACGATGGGGCCGCCGATCTCGAGGCCGAGGGTGCGGAGGGAGGAGAGCTGATATCGGGTGGCGATGGAGCTGCCCGAGTTGGGGAGGGCGGCGCGCGGGCCTTCCAAGGCGCCGGGCGTGACGCTCGCGAACACGGAGCCATGGAATTGGTTGCCGCCGCTCTTGGTGACGACGTCGAGATAACCGCCCGTGGCGCGGCCGAACTCCGGCATGTACCCGCCGGTGATGATGTTGGCCTCCTTGACGAAATCGATGGAGAGCGGCGTGCCGATGACGGCAAAGGCAGGGTTGTTGACGCTCAAACCATCGATGACGTACTGATTCTCGGGCGAGGTCGTGCCGCTGATGGAGACGCCGTAGCGATCGGCGACGGCGCCGGGGGCGACCTCGGCGAGGCCCTCGAACGAACGGGTCATCGCGCCTTTGGCGCTCGGGGAATCAGGGCGACGCGCCCGATGAAATCGTTGTTGAGGCTGACGCCGGTGGTGCTGGAGGCGACGTCGACGGTGGGCGCGGCGGCGACGACCACCTCCTCCTTGGCTTGCAGGCCTTCGGGGAGGAGATCGGCATTGACCCGGACGGTGGTGGAGACGCGCAGGCCGACGTCGCTGCGTGCATAACCACGGTGACCGTCGGCCTCGAGACGCAGGGTGTACGTGCCCGGAGGGAGGTTCGGGATACGGTATTGGCCGGTGGCGTCGGTGACGACGGTTTGCTCGCCTTGCAGGCTCGGCGAGGTGACGCTCACCGTGACGTCGACGAGCGGCTTGTGGGTGGCGGCGTCGCGGACCGTGCCGACGAGCACCCCCGTTCCCTGTGCGAAGGCCACGCCGTGTAGCAGCAGGCCGGCCGCCGTGATCGCAGAAACCCCCCACGTTCGCGCGTATCCGTGCCCCACGAGCCCCCCTGATTTGCTGGACAGCGCGACGATGATAACCGAGCCCCGGGGCCTCTCGTCGCCTCAAATCGTCGGCGGCTCGGATGAGGTCCGTTGACGTCGGTGACGGCCGAGAGGGATCATCTCCAATCGTCATGAACCGACCTTCATCGAACCCGAAGCGACTTCATCGCGCGCTCGCGTGCGCCTCTCTCGCGGCGGCCGTGTGCAGCTTCGCGCCGGCGCCGGCGCGGGCCCATTTCATTCTGGAGGCGCCCGCGTCGTGGATGTCGCAGGATGCGCTGGGCAACCCGCAGAAGGCCGGGCCGTGCGGTGACGATTCGGGCGGCACGCCGACGGGTGAGGTCACGACGTTCGCGCCGGGACAGACGATCTCGATTACCGTCAACGAGACCATCTTTCACCCGGGCCATTACCGGGTCGCGCTCGCCGTTCACGATCGCAGCGAGCTGCCGGACGATCCCAAGGTCACGGCGGGGAGCACGCCCTGCGGGTCGGCCGAGATCCAGAATCCACCCGTGTTTCCCGTGCTCGCAGATGGGGAGTTGCTCCATGCGACGTCGTTCAGCGGGCCGCAGACGATTCAGGTGAAGCTGCCCGACGACGTGACGTGTGAGAAGTGCACGCTCCAGATCATCGAGTTCATGTCGAACCACGGGCTCAACAACCCGGGTGGTTGTTACTACCATCATTGCGCCGACATCTCGATCAACGCCGGCCCGGCGCCGGACGGTGGCACCGTGGCTTCGTCGAGCAGCTCCGGCGGCGCGACCACGAGCTCGGCTTCTTCAGGTGCAGGCGGTGCAGGCGGCGCGGGCGGCTCGGGCGGAGACGGTGGCGCAGGCGGGGAGAGCGCGTCGTCGAGCGGCTGCGGGTGCTCCATGCCCGGCGGCGAAGCGCCGGCGTTTGCAGGCTTCGGTAGCTTGCTCGCGGTGATGTTGATGGCGCGCAGGCGGCGGAAGTGAGGGCCGCGCGGACGCGCGTCGTTTTAGGAACGACATCGCGCCGTCCGCGTGGCTCACGCCCGGAGGTGCCTTGGGAGCGCTCGTCTCAATGGGTCATCGGCGGGCGGCCGAGGAGCGCTCGGCCGAGGCCGTAGAGCGAGACGAGGGACCAAGAGCCTTCGAGCAGCAAGAAACCCCACTGTCGTTCGCGCCCGGCGAGCACCGCGAGGATGAGCGAGCCCACGAAGTTCAGCACCAGGTAGAGGCGCGAGCTGGTTTGGAGACGTCCGAGCTGGGCGGCCGCGAAGGCCACGAGGATGAGCGGCGCGCCGGCGATCTGGGCAACCTGATCCATGCGCGCGCAGGATGGCACGGACGGCCCTCGGGGCGAGGCGCATCGAAGCCGTTGACGCACTGAACCCAGCGGTCATGCTGAACCGCGATGTCGTATCGGACGAGCGCCGAGTCGATGCGCGAGGAGATTGCGCAGCTTCGCGGAGAGCTCTCGCGGGTTCAGGCCGCGACGGCCGCGAGCTGGGAGCAGTGTCTCGCGCTCGGCGCGTCGAAGACGGCGGCCCCGGTCGTGTCCGACGTACGGAGCGTCGGCCAAACGGCCGATGAGAGCGCGCTCGCGCGCGAGGTCGTCGAGCTGCGTGAGGCGCTCGTGCTGGCCGCGAACGAGGCACGGCGTCTGCGCAGCGACGAGCGGCGCCTGCGCGGGCTCGCCATGCGGCCCCCGCAGCGCTTTGGCGACATGATCGCGGCGGGCGTGATGGTGCCCGTCATGCTGCTGATGATGATCCTGATGGTGGCCGGCGGCCTTTTCTGGACCATCCTGCGCTGATCCGCGGCGCGCTCGGCTTGGGAGATGGCATTGCGGGAGGATGGCAGTCGCTCCGCTGATCTTCCGGAGACGCGCTGAAATCAGGGGCCGGCGTTTCCAACATCGATGATGGTGCGCCGCGCCGCGGCGTCATCCATGGACGCGCTCGCCGGACGGTGCCACCAGGCGCTCGATTGATGGGACGTGCATCGGCGGCGCCGCCTCGTTGGGCCATGTCGCTGGCGCCTTGCCCCAGCGATGGGTGTCGTTCATGCGAATGGCGCGCGTCCGTCAGGGATCGTCGCCCCGGTGCAACGATGGGTTGCGTTTTACGTCGTTGCTCTTTCGGGGCAACCGACGCACCTTCGCGGCGTACCGGCGGTGAGCCCGCCTGAACCGAGGACGCCGCGAAGTGTTCGGCGGCCCCGCCCTTCCCGAGATCGAATGTCATCGCTGCGCGAAGCGCGGCGCGTGAAGAGGTGCACCATGGCCTGGGTTATCGACAATACGCACAGCCACATCGGTTTCTCCGTCAAGCACATGATGGTGACGACGGTTCGCGGTCAGTTCAAAGAGTACGGTGGCTCGGTGCGCCTCGACGCCAAGGACTTCGCCAAGTCGTCCTTCGAGGGCGAGATCAGCGTGGCCAGCATCGACACCGGCAACGCCGATCGCGACGGCCACCTCCGGGCGAATGACTTCTTCGACGTGGCGAATCACCCGAAGATCACCTTCAAGAGCACGAGCATCGAGTCCAAGGGAGACGGCGAGTTCGTGGTGCACGGGGACCTGACGATTCGCGGCGTGACCAAGCCGGTGGCGCTCGACGTGGAGTTCCACGGGACCTCGAAGAACCCCTACGGAAAGACGGTCGCCGGCCTGCACGCGCACGGCACCATCAACCGCAAGGACTTCGGCGTGAGCTTCAACGCTCTCCTCGAGACCGGCGGCGTGGCCGTCGGCGAGAAGGTGAAGCTGGAGCTGGACGTCGAGGCGATCCAGGTCGAGGACGCGGCCTCCTGATCACGATGGGGCCGCGAGCGGCCCCGGCCCTGATCCATGGCCCAATCGGGGGGAGCTTGCCGAGCGGCGACTTCCCCCGATTCGCGTGCTTCATTTCGAGACAGCCTCGACTGTCAGCGGCCGGCGCCATCCTCCCATGGCCCGACGCAGGGCGCCCCAGGCGGCTCGCCCGCCGGTTCCATCTCCCTTCCAACCAATGTGCTCGCAGCGATCGCATCGGGGCTCTTCTCGCAGAGACGGGCACGACGCGCTCAACCGCTCTTCGCCTCCAGCACCTTCTTGGCTGCCGTCATCTTGTCGAGCATGTCTTGCCAGAAGGCGGCGCCCGCGGAGGCGCCGAATCCGGTGAGGATGTGGCCCGTGGCCGCGGTGGCGTGGACGCCCGCGGGCGCGAGCAGGGCGACCAGATCGATGTCGAGCCTGAAGGCCAGAAGCACACCGATGCCGGCCGCCACGAGCCGAGTCCCCCACGTCCAAATCGAATCCACCGAAGCGCGGGCGGTGTCCGCGGCTTCGAGCGCGGCGCGCTTGTCGTCCGTGGTCGCCGTGGCCGCCGGTGGACCGATCATGAGGCGATGAATCGTGGTGAGCGCCGCGTCGTCGAGGCTGACGAGCGATTGGTCCTTGCTGAGGTAGCTCGCGAGACGCGGCTTCGGTCGCCACTTCTTCCCGGCCGCGGACGTGAGGATGAGCTTGATCACGTCGACCGCCTTCTCCGCGCCCAGGCTGAGGAGCATCATCAGCACGAAGAAGGCGCCGAGCCGCGCGAAGATGGTGGCGAGATCGAGGTCGGCCGGGTTGATGTCGATCTCGATGGTGCGCTCCGCGTGATCCGCGCTCACCTTCAGCGTGCCTTTGCCGGGCTTGCCTCGGGCCTTGACGAACAAGGTGCCTTTGCCGCCCACGGTGCCGATCGCGGGGGTCAGGAGATCGAGCTCGCCGGTGACGGCGGCGTCGATCTTGGTGCCGTCGCTCGATGGGCCTTTGTCGTCCGCGAGCTCGACCTGCACGGGGATGACGGTCTTGCCGTCGGCGGGAATCTGGAGCGGGGCCGACGTGGTCACGGTCAGGGTGGCTGCGGCCGCGGGGACGGCGAGCAGCGAAACACACGCGCACACGATACCTGCGATCCGACGAGCTGACATATCCACCCCATCCTCCCGTTCCCAGGCGCGCACCGGCGCCGAGCCGAGGGCGGTTTGCATCGGATGTGCCGTCCGCCGAACGCGCGGCGAAGCGGCTCGAGATGCCGCGAGGCCCGCGCCCCGGTGTCCACTCGAGTGGACGCGATCTCCAGCCGCGTGGACGCGTCCCCCATCGTGATCGGGCATTCGCCGCCCTGCGGATAGGGCCGCGCCCGGCACACGGGTTGCGATGGGCGGCGGCGAGGTGACTCGTGAAGCGGGCGACTGGCTCCGCCTCGGGGGGCTCGAGCGAGGGGGGGCCGCGCTCGCGGTGACGAGGGAGCGATTCAAGGGCTGAGCTGGGCTCACGCCCGACGAGGGTGAGTGAAGATGACTCTGTCCAAACACGCGGGGCTTCTGGCTACGACAATGGTGCTCGCGTCCGTCGGTTGCTCGCCGTCCGTCGCGAAGCCGGTGAAAGACGCCTACGACGCGGCGGTGAAGGCCGATCCGGAGGTCGGGCCGAACAAGAAGGATCCGGCGGCCTGCCCCATCACACTCCAGCTCGTGAACGGGTCGGGAGACGAGCCGCGCATGATTTCGGAGGTCGCGTGCGTCTCGCTGAGCGGCAACACCATTGCGCTCCCGACGACGATGCGGCTTTGGATCAGCGAGGCTGGCTGGGATCACTACCGCGTCTGCCAAGACAACTCGGTCAAGAAGGTTGCCAATGTCGCAGGCGTCGAAGAGTGCGTGTGGAATGGGACGTACCGTTACACGTATCCCTTCACGATGCGCCTCCACAGCAACGCGGACAAGGGGCTCGCGTCCCAGATCAAGGCCGCGCGTGTCTTCCTCAACGGCGACCTGGTTTGGAAATGGGTGCCGCAGGCCAATGACGCGACCACGGATCTGGTGATCCCGGGCAGCGAGCTGAAACGCATGTTGCTGCCGGAAGGGGCGCCCATCGATCTCCGGATCATCCCGCAGGGGGTCGAGGTCGATCAGGCCGTGCTCGCCGCCAAGGTGGAGGTGAGGCCGGCGCAATGGAAGCGCCAGCTGGAGATCGCCGGCGACGCGATCCTCACGTCACCTTCGTTCGCGCAAGGGAAGCTCAAGGAGAAGGTCCAGTGCATCGTGTATCGAGCGAAGTCGGCGGCCTACAATGCCTCCCAAATCTCCGGCTCGAAGTCCCAGAGCGCGCCCACGCTGCCGCCCGAGTGCCCGGCGACGCCCGCCATTCCGGTGCCGAACAGCCTCTCGGCGCGGTACGCGGACCTCAAGACGAAGAGCGTCCAAGAATTCAACCAGGAGCTCAATCAGCTCGAAGCGAGCTTCAAGGCTTCCGTGGCGCAGTACTCCTCCTCCGTGCACGAGTCCGACACCCAAGCGCTGAAGGCGTTCAAGGAGAGGGCGAAGGACTTCTTCAACGGCAAGGGCGGTGACGGCACGTTTTGGGGAGAGCTGGATGGGAAGGGGGTCGATCGCACTGCGCAGCGGCAGGCCCTTCTCGCCTTGTTCGACAACTATCCAGAGGCGAAGAAAGCGATCTTGGCCGGGCGCGAGAACGACATCTGGGGAAAGCCGCCGGTCGTGAAGGTCCCTGCCGCGGCGCTCCCGGCGCGCCCGACGCGGGAAGAGCTCGTGTGGGTCTCGACGCGCGGCACGATTCAGCAGTTGGAGGCTGCCCTCGACAACGTCGATGCGATGATCAAGCAAGGGCTCGACGCGATCGACCAAACGGTCGTGCTCCAGGGCGAGCTCCGGAAAGACGTCGTGCGCTTCGCGAATTCGACCGACGAGCAGGCGCGCCTGTTCCTGCGGGTCGCGAACAACTTGCAGGGCACGTCCCCGTTCGAGCAGATGCGCGACAACCCCGAGGCGTTGCCCGGCGAGCGGGCGCTCGGGATGCGTTATTCGGATCGCTGGCAATTCTTCGGTATCGCGCCGTGGACGGGCTTCCCGGTGGGCCTCAATGGGCAGGCGGACTTCTCGGCGGCAAACCTCATCCCCATCATCGACGTGGTCGGCATTCGCTATCAATGGGTCGGGAGCCGCTTTGCCGACGTGCGCGCGGGCCTCGGGCTCACCGCCCTGAGCTTCTCCATCCCTGATCCGAAGACGCCCACGAGCAGCACGTCGCAGTTTCGCTTCGCGCCCGAGCTCAACCTCGGGCTCGCGAACTTGAAGGTGGGTGTCTCCTTCGCCGTCGGCGGCACCGGCCTCACCGATACGGAGCGGCTGCGCGTCCTGTTCGGCGCGGATCTCTACAAGCTCATCTCGGGGAACAACCTGGAAGTTTTTTGACGGTCTGCGCGCGCGACGTCGCGTTGGATGGTCCCGAGCCCAAAGGAGCTTGCTCCATGCTTGTGCGTGCTCGTTCTGGTGCACGTCTTCCTCGGCGTGCGCATGCCGTGGTGATGTCGATCGTACTCGTGCTGTTCTTGCGCAGCGGCACCGCGGCTGCGTGGGCCGAGCACGAGCACATCGCGCTCGGCGCCGCTGCGCTCCGGGCGCTCGACGCGCCGACCGCGACGGCGGCGGACCACGACGTCCTCGCCCGCCTGCGCGCGACGTGGGCGGTTGTTCGCGAGAGCGACAAGCGGCTCGGCGCGGTGCTGTGCGCAGACATGCTCTCGTCGTATGGGGGCTGTTTCGGGCTGCCCGATCTGCCCATGCTCGCGGCGGATCACGCTTGCTCGACGAAGGAGCTTTACGAGACTCTCTTCGAAGGATGGCCGCACGAAGTGCTCCATCACGCGCACATCGCGAGCACGGCCGTCGAGTTGCTCGGGACCGAGCCCATCGATGCAGAGGACAAGAGGTCGAAGCGTCTCGAGGCTCGGCGCCGGCTCGACATGGACCTCCAGTCGGTAGACCCTCGTTACTTGAAGCGCGCCGGCAAGAACATCAGCCATTTCGCGTTGGCTCGGGAGCAGCGCCAGGACCTCGCCGCCTTCGTCCGGAGCTCCCTTCGCAAGGGGGCGCGCACCAATGCTCTCGCGCTCTATGCGCACTTTCACACGGCGGCGTTGAAGCGCATCTTCTCGGCACGAAGCATGAGCGGCAGCCGCGCGGCGAAGCAGGTGCTCTGGGGGATCCTCGACGAGGCTTATGCGCTGCACTACCTCGAGGACATGTTCTCGGCCGGACACTTCGTTGCGCCTTTCGAGGACTCGGCGAAGCGCCTCGGTACGCACGATCACTACTGCAGCGACGGCATCGACGGGAAGACGTGGAGCAATCGTCACTACGTCGCTCACGGCGATGCCTTCATGGTGGATGAGGACGTGGACGCGGCCCGACCGGCCCTCGTCGAGAGTCTGCGCGGGTTTGCTGCTGCGCTCTCCGATGCTGCTTGGTCGGCGTCCGATCGGCGCGCGATCTGGGCGGCGGCGACGGACGACGCTTTCGACGTCTGCGAAGCCACGAAAGCTCCCGAGCTCGTCGAAGCCGATGGCGACATCCGCTATTTGCTTCCCGTCCTCGAGCACACGCCCATGCCGGCGACGGAAGCGCCCGGCGTCCCCTCGTTTCGGGCGGAGTACGGCCCGTTCTTCCCGGTGGGGCTGTCCATCGACGGTGGGCCGCAATATTACTTCGGCAACGCGGCTCGGCCGAATGCGACGCGGGCGTCGATGAACGGGCAGGTGCGCCTGGCCTTGGGGATCGGGGTCTCGGCCGACAGCGTCATCAGCGAGTATCAGGATGGTGTCTTCTACATCAATGCCGTCGGCGCCATCGGGACCGATCAGCGATTGACCTCTTCGATTGGCGTGGGTGTTCAGTTTCGGCTCCCCTATACCTATGTCCCTGGAGACTTCATCGTGTTCGCGCCGATGGCGCTCGCCGGGAGCTCCTTCGGGCTCTCGCGCATCGCGTCGGCCCTGAGGGGCGATCGGACGCTCTTCGGGTGGTTGAGCAACGTCATTCATCAAAATGGGAGCTTTCGTCTGCAGTTCGACCTCGGGCGAGAAGCATCGTTCGTCTGGCATTGGGAGGAGGTGCCGATGCTGGCGTCGAACGCCAGCCAGTGCACCAAAGAGAAGCCGTGCGCGACTGTCATCGATGCGATCCCGGTGCGCTGGGACGTGACCCTCCCCGTGCTCTCGATGCGCGTGCAGCACACCTTCGGTGGCCGTCTCGGCAACGATGTCCACTTCCGCCTCGCCGCGCGGCTCGGTCACACGATGGGGCAACGGGCGGCGATGACCGTGAACGGCACGACGTACGACTACAGCGGGACCTTCGTCGGCGGCGTTCTCGTGCTCACGAACTCGGCGCGCTTCTATTTCTAAATCACCGAGCACGATCCGTGAACGACATCACGCTGCCAGCCTGAGCATCGGCGCGACGCCCGTCTGACGTCGCCAGACGTAGCCGTTGAGGTCGTCACGGGCATCGTTCAGCAGGAGCGCGCTTCGAGCGCACGGATCTCGGCCAGCCGGCGCTCACGTGCATCGCGCTTCCACGGACACACGACGATGGGCTTGGACATGCCGAGTCGCGCGCCGAGGCGTGCGAGCGCACGTCCCATGGTGCACACCGCGACGGAAGGCCCCCTTCTTCATCTGCAAGCAGAGCAGCTCGCGGGTCCAGGTCGGTCGGCGCCAGCCGAAGTCCTCCGGTGTACGGCGGACAAGAGCCCTGACGCGCGAGAGGAACCCTCGATCCACCTTGGGCCAACCATTGAACCGCCGCTTGTCGCAAAGCCCTGCGAGGCGCGGTGATTGGGAGGCATGCCTACGCGACACGTCGCGCGACGACCCGTTCGATCTCACGAACGTGGTCGGTTCCCCATTGGCACAACGGCGCGAGCGCCTGCGCGAGGGTCTGCCCGAACTTCGTGAGCGAGTAGTCGACACGCGGCGGGATCTCGCCGTAGTCGACGCGCTTCACGATCCCGTCGGCTTCGAGCTCCTTCAACTGCTGGATCAGCACCTTGTGGGTGACCGCACCGACCGCGCGTCTGAGCTCACCGTAGCGGAGCGTGTCCTGGGCGAGGTGGTAGAGCACGAGTGGCTTCCACTTCCCTCCGATGACGGCGAGCGCCGCGTCGAGACCACACATGAATGGATGCGCTTTCTTCGTCTCCATCGAACCGCTCCTTGGCACTTACCAAAAGGTGCATACTAGCACAAAGAAAAGCGACACCCCATATTGCCTGTCGACTCACCAAACAAGGAGTTTCCGATGGGCAGACTTGCAGGAAAGATCGCTCTCATCACTGGCGGGAACAGCGGCATTGGCCTCGCGAGCGCGCGGCGCTTCGTCGACGAAGGGGCCTTCGTGTTCATCACGGGGAGACGACAGGCAGAGCTCGACAAGGCCGTCTCCGCCATCGGCAAGAACGTGCGCGCGCTTCAGGGCGACGTGTCGAAGCTCGACGACCTCGATCGCGCCATGGCGACGATCAAGGCGGAGAAAGGACGGCTCGACGTCGTGTTCGCGAACGCCGGGGTCGCCGAGTTCGGGCCGCTCGGCGCCATCACGAAGGAGCAGTACGACAGGGTCTTCGGCATCAACGTAGAGGGGCCGCTCTTCACCGTGCAGAAAGCGCTGCCGCTCATGCGTGCGGGCGGCTCGATCATCCTCACTGGCTCGACGACGGGTTCGATGGGCACTCCGGCCTTCAGCATCTACAGCGCGACGAAGGCGGCGATCCGCAACTTCGCCCGCACGTGGGCTCTCGACCTTCGGGGGACGGGGATCCGCGTCAACGTGCTGTCGCCGGGGCCGACCGTGACGCCGGGCCTCGAGGGGGTGGCGATGGCGGCGGGCGCGCGCGAAGCGATGTTCGATGCACTCAAGGCGCAGACGGCGCTCGGTCGGCTCGCAGACCCCGCCGAGACGGCGGCCGTGGCGCTGTTCCTTGCCTCGGAAGAGAGCAGCTTCATGACCGGGAGCGAAGTGTTCGTCGATGGCGGAGCCGCGCAGGTCTAAGTCCTCGTACGTAGGGAGCCCGAGCTACGAAGGCGGGCGAAGCGTATCCGCTGGCCGGCGACGCGGAAGTCTACTGGATAGGCTCTAAGGCTAAGGCGCCCCGCGAGCTCGCACACCTCTCCAAGTGGGCATCGAGCATGTTTCGAGCGCGCTTGTAATAAGGCCTCTCCGGCGTCGGTCCGCGCGACGTTCCCCACTCTCTCGTCGAGCCGCGCCAGCCGCCGTCTGCGTGTTGCACGCGGGATCTTCTCCTCCGCTGCCGCCTGCGAGGGCGGCGAGCGCAGCGTCCGAGGGGGCAGTTTTCCATTCAGATGCAGGAGCACGATATGGACGATTCCATCTTCAAGCACCATCGCGAGCGGTTGAACGGTCGCCAGCAGCATTTCGTGACTGCAGGCGAGGGAAAGGCGGTGCTGTTTCCCCACGGCTTTCCGGACCTGTGGCGTACCTGGCGTGCGCAGTTGCGCGCGGTCGCGGACGCGGGCTACATGGGCATCGCGCCCGATCTGCGCGGGTACGGCGAGACCGAGGGCGCCGCCGACCCGCAGGGCTCTACGGGGATCGACGTCATGGGCGACATGATTGCCATTCTCGACCATCTCGGCATCGATCAGGTGACGGTGGTTGCGCATGACTGGGGAACCGTCACTGGTTGGACGGCGGTGCAGCTCCGTCCCGACCGATTCATCGGGATCGTCACGATCTCTGCGCCGTGGGTGCCGCAGGGCAACCGCTCACTCCCGCAGATTCTGAAGGATGAGGCGCATCTTCCCTATTTCTTGATTCCGGGACCGGCGGACAAGGAATTCAACGCCGACCCCAAGGAGTTTCTTCGTCGCATCTTCTTCACCAATTCCGCCGACCGGCCGGGGGACTTGCCGGCGATGCAGACGGTGGGCGGCTCGTTGATCGCGGGACTGGATGCGCCTCCGGGCGAGATGAGGTTCTTTCCTGACGAAGAGGTCGAGATTTACGCGGAGGCCTTTTCAAAGGCCGGTGCCACCGGCGCGTTCAATGCCTATCGCAGCCTGCACAGGAGCTGGGAGCTGATGTTCGGCTGGGCAGATCTCGCCCCCAAAGTTCCAACGCGCGCGCTCTGCGGCACGAAGGACCTGGTGGTCGGGATGCCGGGCATGCGCGAGTGCTTCGACCGGCAGACTACCTGGCTGCCTCAGGGCAACCCGACGATCTGGCTGGAGAACTGTGGCCACTTCGCTCAGCTCGAGCGGCCCGACGAGGTGAGCCGGCACGTGCTCGACTTCGTGCGCGAGACGCGCGGATAGCGTCCGGCGCCCACCAAGAAAATGCACGTGGAGCTCGGGATGCCCCGCAGCGGCGCGCCGGTGCGGATGCTTTCGCCAAGGCGCTGAGCGGCCCCTCGAAGCCCCCGTGGCCGAGAATGGCAGTCGCCCGGTGGAGCATCCGACTCGGGTCCCGTGGCCATCGGCGCCCGGCGACGAACGGTGGACGAGGAAAGCCTCGGACTTCTATAAAGGTCTCATGACCAAGCTCGGGAACGGCGCCGTCAGCCTCTTCCGCAAGTCGATGAGCGGGCCGGGGACGTTCCGCTCCAAGGGGCACCCGAGCCACCCGTCGGCGTCGAAGGGCGGCGCTCCCACGCCGGAGACGAGCGTGGCCGGGCCGAGCCGCAAGCTGAGCCCGAGCGACTACACCGTCCTCGAGACCTTCACCTCGGGATCGACGAAGCCGCAGAAGATCAAGCTCGCGGACGGTTCCATCAAGGTCCTCAAATTCGGCAGCCCGAAGCACCCCGAGCACGTCGTGACGGAGGTGCTGACGCAGAAGATCTACGAGGCCGCCGGCATCCCCACGTTGGGCGTGGAGCTCGTGGAGGTCGATGGGAGGCTCGCGCAGCTCACCGAGTTCGTCGAGAGCTTCACGGTGCCCGACATCGCGACCATCAAGACCTCGCCGGATTTCTCCCGCCACGTGGCCGCCGACATGATCCTTTCGAATTGGGATCTCTTCAAGCACGACAATTGGATGAAGATCGATGGTCGCTTGGTCCGCGCGGACCTCGGCGGAGCGCTCGACCGGCGCGCGCAGGGCGAGGAGAAGAAAGAGTTCTTCGAGAGCGAGGTGAAAGAGCTCGACTCGATGAGGGCCAAGGACGGGGACAGGAATCCGTACAATGGGCTGACCGATCACGAGATCGCCGATTCCATTCGCACGTTCGCGTTCAACCTCACTCCGGACAAGATCGATCGGGCCATCGCCGATGCGGGCCTGTCGCCCGAGCAGGGCGCCGCGGTGAAGGATGCCATCCTCCGGCGCATCGAATGGGCGAAGGCGTGGGCCGACAGCAGGTATCCCGTCGAGACGCACACCGTCCAATACGACGCGCTGGCCTCGGGCGTGACCCACGCGCCGCTCGCCGAGGCGCCGAGCGATGATCCGTTGAATGCTTTCGACGAGCTCGCGAGCCTTGGTTATCAGATCTCGCCGCTCGTGGATTTCGGCGATCCGGAGACGAATCAAGCGCTCCTCGAGGGGACGCCGGGGCATTCGCTCCTCGATCTGCTGCAGCCCCCGGACCACGCGAGGAGCGATGATCCACGCGAGCTGCCTCCGATCGTGGGGGCGGAGGAGATGCTGCAAGAGAGCCAGTTCGGTGGAGGGCTCCGAGGCTTGATGGCGCGCAACCTGGAGAGGCTCCGGACCGGGGTGCTCATTCGCCGGATGGCGGAGGCCGAGAAAGACGGTTTCATTCAAGCGGCGCGGACGGGCGACATCGACGAGATTTCACGGCTCCTGTTCACGGTCGGGAAGCGGGGAGAGATCGTCTTTTCGGTGAACGATCCCTTCGTCTTCCAGCGCGAGAAAGAGGCGCTCGCAACCAATCCGGGCAGCGTCCCCATCGAGCCTGGTTACGAGTGGATCCTCGAGATGCCCATCAGCGATCACATGCTCGGGTTCCTTCAGGATCATTCTTACATCAGCAATCCGCATCAGGGCGGGAAGCCGAGCGCCTTCTCCGGGAACCCCAACCTGAAGAACGAAGGGGCGGCGGGCGGCAAGGACAACGCCGAGGGGATCTCGAACGTGGTGCTGAAGAAGCAGGGGTTCGAGCACTTTTGGAGCGGTGTTCGCGAGATTCGCATCGTCGGGGCGGATAAGCACCTTTGGCAGCACCGCAGCGACAATACCGCGCTGCTCGATGCCCAGTGGAAGGCCCAAGTCGCGGAGGACAAAGCGACGGTGGGAGCGCAGCGCACGAAGGACAAGCAGGATATCGCCGAGCGCCAGCAGAAGCTCGATGATGAGGATCTCGGCATCAACTGGTGAAGGCGGGGAGCGCGTGAATCGCGCGCAAGGGCCATCTCATCGGAGCACGCGATCAGCGCCGGCTCGTCCGGCGCGGGGTTTGGGGCCGCTTGCGGCCCCATCGTGACAAGCGTCACGCATTCAGGGCGCGGGCTTGGACGGCGGCTTGGGCGCGCTGGAGGGCGCGGTCCCAGAGGTCCGGGCGATCGCCAACGGCGCTGCCGACGCGTGAAAGCTCGGCGCAGATGGCGGCGGTGAAGACGTCGCCCGAGCCGAGGGAGCGGCGCGCGTCGGTGGGGCGAGCGGCGCGGGCGACCTCGCCGAAGGGGCCGGAAGCCCAGGCGGCGCCCGTGCCGTCGCGCAACACGAGGACGGCGGAGGGCGCGAGCAGGGCGCGGAGCGCGACGGCGTTGGTGGCGAGGACGGCGAGATCGGCTGTGCTGCAGCGGATCACGTCCGCTTCGCGGATCACCGAGCGGATGACGCGCGGATCGTGATCGGCCCACCGGCTGCGGCGGGCGTTGAGATCCATGACCACCACGCTGCCGGTGCGCCGCGCGGCGCGCGCGGCTTTGCAGAGCGCCGCGCCCTGCGCGACCACGGGAGAGAGGCCGGAGATCAAGAGCACTCGAGACGACCAGCCCGAAGGCACCACGGAAGGCGCGCCGTCATCACGATAGGCGACGAGGTTCTGCGTGGGGCCCGTGCCCTCCACGAAGACGATGCCGGTACGCGAAGGGCCGAGGGAGACGCCGCCGACATCGACGCCGGCCGCGGCGATGCGCTCGACGAGCTTGCGGCTCACGGTGTCGTCGTTGAGGGCCGTCGCGAGCCCGACGTAGAGCCCCTGTTGCGCCAGGGCGAGCGCGGTGCTCACGGCGCCGCCGCCGGGCCGGAGGCGCAGCGCCGCCGTTCGCGTGACGAAGGGGCCCTCCGGCTCCGCGACGTGGAGGAGCGCTTCGCCTGCACAGATGACGTCGAACACACGGGGGCCCGATGCCGGCAGAGGTCTTCTCGTGTCCTCGCGCATGAAGAGAGGCTATCGCTTTTCGGCGCCGGCGTCACCCATGCTCCGGCACGAGGCGCGGAAACGGCGGGGCGCATGTGTGGTGATGGGGCGTGAAGGAGGGATGAGGCTTCGCTCGACAATCCACGCGTTCGAGGAGGACGGTGGAGTGACGCGCGCGCCATGGGCACGCACGCTTTCTCGGTGAATGCCGCGCCGGGCGAGGTGGTGTGGTGGAGACTTTCGGCGCGGGACACGTGGCCTCTACGCGCTATGGTGCGGCATGCTCTCGAATCCCACCATTCGTCCGGCGGCCCGTGCCGACATGCCGGCGGTTGCTCGCCTGGCGGCGAAGCTCGTCCGTTTTCATCATGCGCTCGATCCGCATCGCTTCATGTGCATGGAGCCGCTCGAGCCCGGCTACGAACGGTGGCTGACGCGCGAGCTCGGCGATCCGGAGGCGGTGATCGTGGTGGCGGAGCGGGAGGGGGTGGTGATCGGGTATGCCTATGGGCGCGTGGAGGAGCGCAATTGGAATGCGCTCCTCGATGCGCACGGGGCGCTGCACGATGTCTTCGTGGACGAGGCGGCGCGCGCGAGAGGTGTGGGCGAAGCGCTGGTGGAGAGCGTATGCGCGCGGCTCAGGGCGCTGGGCGCGCCGCGCGTGGTGCTGCACACGGCGACGCAGAACGTGGCGGCGCAAAAGCTCTTTGCCAAGATGGGATTCCGGAGCACGATGATCGAGATGACCCGGGAGCTTTGAGACGCGGCCCGGGCCGCGAGGCGCCGGCGATGCGGATCGCCGGTGCCTCGACGAGATGGGCTATCCGCCGAAGACCTCGTCTTCCAGCCAAGCGAGGATGGGCTCTTCCATCAAGGCTTGGTGGTCTTCGGCGAAGAAGTGATCCATGTGCCCGAAGGGCTCGACGTAATTGAGCGTGACTTGGGCGTGGGTCATGAGCCCGATGGTGTCGAGCATCGCGGGGCCGAAGCCGTGGCCGCCGGCGTTCACGAAGACGGGGCCGTGGAAGCGGTGGAGTCGGCTCGTGAAGGTGCGCTCGCCCGCGAGGCCGCAGTCGACGTCGCGTAGGGTGCGAAGGGCGACGTAGTCGGTGAAGGTCGCGATGTTGGCGCGGGCGAGCGCGTCATTGGCGGAGACGAAGCTGTCCGTCGCGGCGTTGCCTTCGAGGAAGTAATAACCGGGCCACGGGGTGAGCGGAGAGACGCCGGGGTTCGTCATGGCGCCGACGAAGGCTTGATGGTTGGTGAAGCCCGCGGGGAAGCCGGGCACGGGAGAGGGGCCGTCGGGATCGATGGTGGCGAGGCTCGCGAGGAGCTTCATGCCGCCGAGCTGCTTTCCGTCGTAATGGATGCCGGCGGCGAGCTGGTCTTCGAACAGGTCGCAGAAACCGGCGGTGATGGCGCGATGATCGGGGTCTTCGTCGTAGATCGCGCCCTCCAAGAGGATGGCGCCGGCATAGGCGAAGGGGTGAGCGTCGATGAGGGCGGCGCCGGCGATGCTGCCCAGCGAGACGCCGCCGACGACCGGGCGCTCCCACGGGCGAAAAGCAGTGATTTGCGCGCGCACGAAGCCGGCGTCGTCGAGCAGGGTTTGGAGGCCCCAATTGGCCATGGCGGAGCAGTCGACCGCGCCGCTCTCGCAGGTGCCGGGAGCGAGGTTTTCGGTGCGCTGCGAGAGGCCCCAGACGTCATAACCGCGCCGCGCGAAGAAGCCGGCGAACGATTTGGTGTAGTCGCCGTCGTCGCCGACCTCGTAGTTCTCGAAGCCGCTGGAGATGGGCGGCAAGAGGAGGAGTGTGCCGCGATGTGCGTGGGCGTTTCGCGCGACGTGGACCATTTGAAAACGATTGATGGGATCGGTGCCCACTTGGACGGTGCTGGAGGTGCGCGTGAGGTGGTGCGCGCGGATCTCGGTGTGCGATTCGATGATGTGATAATCGGCGTAGGGATGGGCGCGGGCGGGGAGGGCGGTGGCGAGACCGGCGAGGCCCATGCCGGCGGCGAGGACGCGAGCGAGCTTGGAAGCAGCCATGAGAGACTCCTTTCGTCGAGGAAGCGCGTGGTCGCAGGTCGCCCCATCCCACCGACGCGCGGACGGCGTACGATGCGGCGTCAGGGAGCTTGCTGCGCACGGCCAAGGTGCGCTCGGAAGGGCGTTCGGAAAACCCCCCTGAAAATGGGGGTGCGGCCGGCAACGAACGAGAATGGGTGAACGAGGAGGCGGGTGTGGCTCTGCACGTGCACGTGGAGCGGCGATCGGATTGGATCGGGATCGAGGACATGCGCGCGATGTTTCGCCTCGAGGGAGAGCTCGGGGAGCTGTCGCGTGACCTCGAGGAGCAGCGGCGTCACGCGCTCCAGGGGATCGTCGCGCTGGTCGGGGCGCAGGTGGGGGTCTGGGGGATCTTTCGCGGCCTCAAGGGCGAAGGCGGGGCGATTCGCGAGGCCGTGCACCTCGGGTGGGGCGGGGAGCGGGAGCGGGAGCTCTACGTCGATTACCTCGACAAGGGACAGGATCAGTGGCCGGACCCGTGCATTCCGCACGTGGCCAAAGCCCTCGATCAGCCGGTGGGCACGTTCGTGCGCGGACAGCTCATGAGCCACGGCGCGTGGTATCGCGAGGAGCACGTGCAGCGATATCGGCGCGCCGCGGGGATCGATGCGTTCATCCATTCGGTGCGCGTGCATGGGGACGCGGGGTACGTGATCTCGATTCACCGCGCTTGGGGGCAGCGGCCCTTCACCGAGCGGGAACGGCGGCTCCTCGATTTGTTTCATCGCGAGTCGCGCGCGCTCCTCCCGCGGGCGCCGGCGCTCCCACCGCAGCTCGACAAGACGTTGCGTGCCTTGCTGCGGGGCTTGAGCGAAAAGCAGGTGGCGGCGGAGCTCGGGCTGAGCCCCCACACGGTGCATGAATATGCGCGGACGCTCTATCGGCGCTTCGGGGTGACGAGCCGCGCCGAGCTGTTTGCGAAGATTCTGGAGCGGCGGTGATGCAGAGGCCCTTTCAGCTCGTTACCATGGTCGCTCGTCATGTGGTGTTGGACGAAGGTGCCTTGGAGAGCCGTTAGGAGGCCGCTCGTTTCATTCGTGGTCGGCGTCGACGGGCAGGGTGTCGCGATGGCGATTGGCTGTCTCGATGGCGTAGATGCGCAGCGTGGCGAAGGCGATGGCCGTGACCACGGGGCCGATGATGAGGCCGGGGAGGCCGAGGGACTCGACACCTCCGAAGAGGGCCGCGAAGGTGAGGAGGGCCGGCATCTCGCCGTTGCGGCCGAGGAGACGCGGGCGAAGGACATAGTCGGAGAAGCCGACGACGATGAGCGCGCCCCAGGCGAGGCACAGGATGCCTCCTGTGATGTGGTGCATGGCGAGGAGGTAGATGCCCGCGGGCACCCAGATGAGCATGGTGCCGACCGCGGGGACGAGCGACGCTACCGCGGTGAGCGCCCCGAAGAAGGCGGGCTCGGGGAGACCGCTCATCCAATAACCGATCGCGGCGAGCACGCCCTGCGCGAGCCCGGTGACCACCGTGCCGAGGAGCGCGGCGCGGCCGATGACGCGGAACTCTTCGAGCAGCGCGCTCGTGTGGCGCGGGTGGAGCGGGAGCATGTCGGTGAGGCGGCGCTCGATGGTGGGCCAATGGCGCAGGACGAAGTGCGTCGTGAGGAGCATGAAGAAGAGGCCGAGGAGCGTGCCGAACGTGGTCGTGGCCACGGCCGCGGTGATCGCGGCGGCTCGCGCGGCGACGCTGGTCGCGACCTCGCGCGCTTGGGTGAGGAGATCGGGTGCGCCGTTGGGCATGACGCGGTGGAGGAGGGCGTCGAAACGCGCGCGCAGCTCCGTTCCCGGCGCGAGCTCGGTCATGAGCGAGGAGCCGATCGCGGCCCCGCGCACGACCAGGAAATACGTGAGCAACACCAGGCCTCCGGCGATGGCGAGCGAGGAGACGACGACGGTGGAGGCCGCGGCGAAGCGCTGCTTTCGGGCGAGGAGGCGCTCGTAGAGCGACCTCATCACGAAGGCGTTCAAGGTGCCGAGGAGGATGGCGAGCCCGATCGGTTGAATGACCCAGAGGACGGCGAGGACGGCGAGGATCGCGAGCGCGCCGAGCGCGTGCGCCTGCGTCTCGGGCGCGGGCGGAGGCAGGCGCATGACCGGGCGGGCCGAGGAGATGGGCTCGACGTGCGAGGGGCGCTCGGGCTCGAGGACGGGCTCGCTCGTCGGATCCGGCGCGGCGGGATGGGCCATGGCCGGTACATGGAGCGCGGCGGAGCGAGGTCGATGGTGTGGAGATGGGAGGGGTATCGACAGGCTCGACGCATTGAGGAGCCGGAGACGGGAGGGGCATCGACAGGCTCGACGCGTTGAGGAACCGGAGATGGGAGGGGCATCGACGGGCTCGACGCGTTGAGGAGCTGGAGATGGGAGGGGTATCGACAGGCTCGACGCGTTGAGGAGCCGGAGACGGGAGTGGTATCGACAGGCTCGACGCGTTGAGGAGCCGGAGACGGGAGTGGTATCGACAGGCTCGACGCGTTGAGGGGATGGAGGGTGCGGCCGGGTCCTTGGGTGACACTTTAGACCGGGACCCTGGGTGACACTTTCAGGGTCCTCGGTCCCCTGCTCCGGGAGGAGTAGAAGCAGGAGCCGGCCCAACCAAGTCACACGCCGTGTCGATCGGGGGCGTTTCCGAATTGTTACCGCGACGCTTGAGCCTTGCCAGCACCCGCTTTCGCAGGAGCCGGATCCGTCCCGTGTTGCGACTGACCCGCTGCATCCGCCTCACCCGCTTCTGCACGCCCGCCTGCTCGGTCGGTTCGCCCCGGTAGACGCGCTCCAGCACGCCGACTGCATCACTGCACTCCGTCGAGCCGATCGCCGCGTAGCCCTGCGTGGTCGCGAGGTCTTCGTGGCCAACCAACTCGCGCACAACGTGCACGGGCATGTGGCCACGGAGGTGGATGGTCACTTGCGCATGGCCGACCTCCCCTGGGGCCCCTTGCTGGCGCGACGTTTCACCGCCGCCCTCTTTGGGTTTCCTCCGGCATGATGGGTTCAGCCGGCACGGCGCCAGCGGCTTCATCCCATCCATACCGAGCCGGTATTCGGTATCAGGCGTGGCACGCGGCTACTTCGCGCACCACGACGGCACGCCGCGCCCACCAACAGCCGCCAGTCGGCCACGTTCCGCATCCAGGCTGTGCGCGTCTGGCACAGTGTCCTCGACCGGCGGAGTCAGCATGACAAGGCGAACTGGGAGCCCATGCGCCGGCGCGATGACCGTTGGATTTCCAAGCGCGTCGATGCACGCGCTGGCGTAAAAGCAGCTCGTGGGCGAGCCCACCGGCGTGGTGGCGAAGAACCCAGAGATCGGGGTGACGTTCAACGTCGGCGACTCCGGCGTGACGAGCTGCGTGACGGTGCTGCGCCGCGTCCGGTGTTTCATCGTCCGCGGAGCTCGCGCATCCACGCTTCCGACACGCGCTTTCCGCGCTCCACGTCGTCGACGACGAGGATCAGCCGATTCGCGTGGTCGCTGTACAACACCTCGATGTTCACACCTGCGTCGGCCATGCGGCGGCAAATCTTCCCGAGCTGCCCGGGCGTCTCCTGATCGAGCTTCTGCACGAGCACCTCGCGATCCACGATGGGCGCGATGCCGACGGCGCGCAGAGCCTCGCTGGCGGCGACCGCGTCCTCGACGAGGAAGTGCGCCACGCCGCGGCCATCCATCGCGAACGCGCCGCCCCCCTCGACGCTCACGCCCGCGCGTCCCAGCGCTTTGCCAACGTCCGCGAGCGCCCCCGGCCGATCCGATAGCGGAATCGCGATGTCCCTCACGACGCACCTCCCGCGAGCACCTTCGGCTCGCACGCGATCGGGAAATTGCACGAGCTCGCGATGAAGCACCGCTCGTGCGCGAGGGCGTGCAGCGCCGTCGCGCGCTCGACGTCGGCGCCGCTCGCGACCGTGACGCGCGGGCGCAGCGTGATCGCCCGGAATCGACCACCGCCGCGAGGCTCGACCTCGAGCTCTCCGTGCGCCGTGTCCGCATAGGCGACGACGCGAACGCCGCCCCGCGCGCAGAGCGCTAGATACGAGAGCATGTGGCAGGACGCGACCGCGGCGAGCAGGAGATCCTCCGGGTTGTGGAGCGAGGGATCGCCCCGGAACGCCGCGTCGGCGCTGCCGGCGAGGTCCGGCTTGCCCGCCATCGCCACGCGGAAGCGGCGCCCGTAGCGCGTGTACTCGGAGGTGCCGGTCCCCTCGTTCCCTTCCCAGGTCAACGTCAATTCGTATGCGTGCATGGGGAGACTCATAGCGCACGCGCCGCGCGCGATGTTTCGATCGCGGGCGAAGCGTTCCCCACGTGACCCGCGCTATCGTGTCCGCGCGTGAGCTCGCACCTCGATCGGAGAGCGCGTTACGAACTCGCCCATTTCGGCGAAGCGATCGGCGATCCGAGCCGCGCGGCCATCCTCGTCGCGCTCCTCGGCGGCGTCACGCGCCCCGCGTCGGAGCTCGCGCGCGCGGCCGGCGTCGCGCCGTCGACCGCGACGAGCCACTTGCAGCACCTCGTGCGCGCCGGCCTCCTCGTCGTGCGCGAACGAGGGCGCCATCGTTATTACGAGATCGCTGGCGAGCACGTCGCGCACGCGATCGAGAGCGTCGGCGCGCTGCACCCACGCCCGCGCGCGCGCGCCGGCGCGGACCCGCTCGCGGCGGCGCGCGTCTGCTACACCCACCTCGCGGGGCGCCTGGCCGTCACGCTCTGGGCGCGCGCGAAACAGGCGCGCTGGATCGAGTGGTCGGAGACAGGCATCCACCTGCTCCCGGAGGGCCTCGACGCGCTCGCCGCGCGTCGCCTCGTCCTCGATCCCGCGTCCCGCTCCGGCCGCGCATGCCTCGACTGGACCGAACGGGTCCCGCACGTCTCCGGCCCGCTCGGCGTCGCCGTTTGCGATGCGCTCTTCGCCGCCGGATGGGTGCGCCGCGCACCGGACAGCCGCGCGCTCCGCGTCACCGCGCGCGGCCTCGAAGGGCTCGACGCGCTCGGCGTCCGGCGCCACGCGTGGGCGTGACCGCTCGGCCCGCGTCCCCATCACCGCCGAGCACGCGGAGCGGGAGCTCCAGGCGCAGCGCGCCCGCGACGGCCTCGACGTCCGCTTCTTCAGCTGCGTGGCGGCCAACGAGCTGCCGCGCGGCTTCTACTTCACGAGCCACGGATGTGCGCTCGTCGAGGCCGGGAAGCTGCGCGCCGCCCGGTTTGCCGTGGTGAAGAACGGCAGCGGCGCGACGAGGCTGCTGCCCGCCGCGCAGGGGCTCGGGCCCGTCGACGCCGAGGTGTGCAAGGTGCGGACGCTCCAGCAAGCCCGGTGAGGCGCCGCGCTCCGCCACGACCACCTCCTTGCGATAGCGTCCATCGCCGATGGAGAAGCTCGTCCGAGGACCCTGGGCGCCGGGGCGCTTCACGTCGACGGCGCGATCGTCGCGACCGAGCCGCTCGCGACGTGGTGGGTCGATTTCGATCAGGTCATCAGCGACTGGAAGCAGGACCGCGTCTACGTCGACGCCCGCGACGTCTCCCCGGCGTCGTTCCCGCACCGCCCGGCGAACCTGCTCGGCGACGGGTTCCCGCGGCTGCGGGCGCTGCTCGACGCCACCTTCCGTCATGGCGCCGCCATCTCCCGGCGATCCCCGGCAGATGCCGCTAGATCGATTCGTTCACGCAAGCCCGCGGGCCGAGCACCCGACGCAGTTCATTCCGCGCTTCAGTTTGCGCCTCCGATCCGAGGGAGGCACCAGACCGAACATCTCTGTATGCGTTCGATCTTTCTCGTGAATCATCGAGCGGATGCCACCAACTTACCACGAGCCTGGACTCGGCGATCTCCCGAGCCGCGCCGGCTCGGGATCCGCGTCTCACGTCCATACGATGTCAGTGACCCAGATTGGCCACGAACCCGTCGAGCCCTCCGGCGCTGACGAGCATGCCTGTTCCGAGATCGATGCTCTCGACGAAGCCCCCCGCGATGACGGCGTTGCCCTTCCCGTCGACGGAGAGCCGTGCGCTCTTCACACCCTGAAATGCGCTGGCGCTCGCGATGGTGCCGCTCGCGCTGAAGCGCGCGAGGTACAGGCCGGGATTCCCCGTGAGCGTGCCGGTGCCGAGATCCGCCGAGCCCTGGAGTTGCCCCAGCGCCACGATGTCGCCGCCGGGCGTCAACGCGACGTCGAGCCCCGCGGTGTTGCCGGGCCCAAAGGCCTTGCTCCAGAGGCCTGCGCCGCTCTGGTCGAGCTTGGCGAGGTAGGCGCTGGCGTAGGCATTGGCCGAGGTGATGGGGCCCTGGCCAAAGTCGAGCGGCGAAGAAGCGTCGAACGTACCCGTGAGGATGATGTTGCCCGTGGCGTCGACGGCGAGGCCCTTCACGGCGGGGAGCTGGGACCAATAACCTCCCCAGATCTTCGTCGTGAGGTGGGTCCCATCGGGCGCACGTTTCTCGAGGAAGAGGTACGAGGTGTAATTGCCGCTGAACACGGGGCCGCCGCCGAAGTCCGCCGAGCTCCCGAAGCTCCCGGCCACGAGGACGTTGCCCGAGGCGTCGAATCCGATCTTCTCTGCGACGAGCTGGTTGCTGGCGATTCCCTTGCTCCAAAGGCACTTCCCGTCCTTGTCGAGCTTGGCGACGATCGAGCCGCCGCCGAAACCCGCGGGGAGCGAGGTCGGCCCGCAGCCGAGGTCGAGGAGGGCGGCATTGGGGACGGTCATGAGGATGTCGCCGTTGGGCGCGGTCGTGAGCGCGGTCGGGTACAGCGCGGTCCCCATCTTCACTGCGCGCTTCGCCCAGACGTACTGGCCGTCCTTGTCGAGCTTGGCGATTACGAGATCGTGGAGCAGATCCTGCCCCGTGAGCGGGCCGCCGCCGAGGTCGATGGGCCCGGCCACGCCGGCCGCGACCACGATCTCGCCGAGACCGTTGGCCGCGAGGAGAGGCGATGTCGCATCGGCGGCGAGGTGCTTGCTCCATTGCTGTGCGCCCGAAGGGGAGAGCTTGGCGAGGAAGATGTCCCTCGGCCCCGTGCTCGACAGCGTGCTTCCGTCGAAGCTCGCCGCTCCCGCGAAGGAGCCGCAGAAGAAGACATCGGCTGCGTCGTCGAGCGCCACGGACCAGGATGCAGACGGGTTGTCGGCCGCGTCGGCGAAGTGCTTGCTCCACGTCGTGCTCGCTCCGCAAGGGGCGATGTTGCCCGTGCATTCGTCGTCCTCCGGTGTCGAGCAGTCCTCGGCGCTGGGGAGGACTTCGCCCACGCACGCGCCCCACGCGGCGCCGGCGGCGTCGCAGGTCTTTTGGCCGGCGCGACAAGCGCCGATTCCCTCCGTGCCGGCTGGACCCGAGTAGCAAGCCATGGTGGCGCCGGGCGTGCAGAGCGAGCCTCCATGGCCACCCGTGCTTGAGGCGCTGCTCGTGCCGCCGCCGCCGGCGCCGCCCGTCGCGATGTTTGCGGGATCGGTACAAGCGGCGAAGAGAAGGAACGTGGCCGCGAGGAGCGCGAGAACGGATAGGCGAGCGTGCATCATCGGTCTCCTGCGCGGTGAATGCGGGCATGGGCCGCCGGCCTTCGAAGAATCGACGCACCGCCGCGCCGCTCGCGCATTCGCTTCGATGAAGCCCCGCCCGCGACAGGATGCCCCGCCGCGGGCGCGCTCTGGGGCATCACAAGAAGCTCGCGCCGATGCCCGCGAAGGGCACGGCCGTCACGGGTGCCTGTTGAAACACGGGCTCCTTTGAACCGGTCACGGTGAAGGGCTGTCGGATGAGCGGAACGAGGACCTGCGTGCCCACTTCGGCGTGGAAATGAGGCGCGAGGCGGACACGAAAACGAGGGGAGGCGGCCGCCGCGGCCCAGGCGCGCTGGCCCGGCTGCGTCGGCGCGAGCGTGTACACCACGGCGTGCAGCGCGCCTCCCCAGAGCGAGCCGCAGGCCGCGAGATCGGCCCAGCGCTGGCGCATGACATCGACGCAGGCGCCGAGCGCGAAGGCCGTGAGCCCGAACGCGAAGCGCGTGTCGTTGGCGCGCACTTCGGGCATCCACAGCGCCTCGCCGGTGATTTGCACGATCCGAGAGACGCCCACGTGCGCGGTGAGGGCGAGCGCGGGCGCGGCCTTGGGGAGAAGACCGACCCCAGCGCCTGCGCGCAGCGCGGCGCCGATGGCGCCGAGGCCCGCGGGCGGCTCGCGCACCGCGAGGGATGGCGGAGGTGGTGCGGGCGCGGCTTGCGGAGGCAGCGGGGCAGCGCTCGCCGCCGGAGGCGCGTGGGACGGCGGCGGTGCTGGAGGCGGCGGCCGCGTGCCCGCGTCGGGATCGATCGCCAGCGCGATGGCGAGCACGCTCGCAGCCTCGATGGAAGCGCAGTCTTGCGCCTCGCTCGTCAGCTCGCGGGCCCCACCCAGCGATCCATCACCGCTGCGCACGTAGATCTCCGCGCGCCAGCCCTTCTCCGATCGCGTCACGTACGCGTCGATGGATCGCTTGGCGTTCGGGCCGAACGGGTCCCTCCCGAGCCGGGCCGTGACCTGATCGGCGATCTGCTGCTGGCCGCGACAAGCACCGGCGCCTTGGCCGCGGACCCAAGCGAAGTGCACCGGCTCCGACTGCGCGCGCGCATCGGTCGCGGAAACCATCAGGCCGGCGAACGCGGCCGCCGTGACGAGGAGAGATCCACCGGAAGGAGAGGCGGATCGAACGGCGCGGGCGCGACGGCTCGGCATGATGGCGCCTTACTTACCGTCTTCGGGCGCCTCTGAACATGGGCGCGAGTCGTCGCGAGCGGCTTCGGGCGCACGAGCATATCGGCTCTGTCCTGCTCCGCCGGCACCATCGCAGTCGGCGTCGTGATGGGGAGAAGCATCGTCGAGGACTCGATATCTCCTGCAGCTCCCCACCGGCCGGTCTCGACGACGACTTGGCGCACTACGGCGACTGCGTCCGCGGCTCGACCCCAATCGCCGGATGCGGTGGCCGGCGCTCCTCGGGGGGCGATCGACCGTGTAGTAGTAGGCCAGCAGCGCGCGGCGCGTGCGATCCGGAGGGCAACGCAGCGGTACGGGGTAACCGTGCCAGGCGTCGGAGCGGTGGAGCATCACCACTCAATGATTGAAGCTTGGGGCGATGCGCGCGGCGCAGCGCGAGAAATCAGGTGGCCACAGCTCGAGGTGTCCGGCCCAATCGTCTTGCCAATCCTGGTTGAAATAGGGGATCGCCGTGAGGCGGCGCTCGAGCTGTCGAAAGCGATCCCGGTTGTGATCGGCGTGGAGCGCGAGGTGCCCGCCGGGGAGGGTGTGGTGCGTACCGGCGCCGCCTCAGAGTTCATTCCGCGCTTCTGTTCGCGCCTCCTATCCGAGGGAAGTGCCAGACCGAACAAGTCTGTAAACGTTCGATCTACCTCGTGAATCATCGATTGGTGCACCAAGCTACCACAGGCCGGATTTCTGCGGGGGCGGGGTTGGCGTGACCGAGCCGTCCTGGTACCCGGTACCGAGCGGGTATCCGGTACCAGGACGGTACCCGCGCCGGCGGCGCACCCCAAGCCGTATGCCGCCGAGTCCGATGCGTAGCGCGTGGGTTCAATTCCGAGTCAGGGCGCCCGAGCGGCTCGCCGGCGCGGTCTCGTGAAGCTCACCACCAGCGATATTCGCCGTTCACATGTCTCGAGTTGGTGCAGCCCAGTCCGGGACTCGATCCGCTCGGTGAGGTCGTGCCGCTTCGGCTCCGGGAGCGCGTAGACGAGATCGATCGAGGCCTTATCTACGGCCAGCAGATCCGTGGAGCCGACGATCCCGATGTCCTCCGTGGTGGGCCCCGCCGTTTCGACGAGCGCCCCGCCGAGGACCGCAGCAACGATCCCCTCGCGCGCCTGGCGCCCGCGGGCGGTGCGTTCGTGGGACGGCCGTTCCCGGCCCGCAAGGAGCCACCCCTCTCCGCGATCTGCCACCCAGGCCGCCACGCATCTCGTCCTGGGAGGTTCATCCCTCCGTAACGTTGGACTGGGAGCGGGTCTCACCGCCCGCCGAATGGAAGCCGTTTTCGCTACCCGAGCGCCTCTGTCTCAAGACCGTGCGCTACGGCGGCGTGGGAGGCCAATCGGCCTACGACGTCTCGTTCGCTTACGACGCACTTCGCTTCGAAGATCTCCGCATCGGCTTTCATCCGCTCGCCGGCCGCGATTGGGTATCGCGCCGGATCAACGCCGTTACCACGACGAACGATTTTTGGGACTTCAAGCGTCGTTCGCGAGTTTGACTCACGAGGCCACTTCCGGCTGCCCGCGCCTTCGCGCCCTGCCTCGCCACAGCAGAAGTAGAGCCCTCCGCGGCCTCCTGAGTAACTCTTCCGGCCGAGCTCACGGCACTGTCTACCGCGTCTTTTGCTCCTTCTCGAATGGCTTGCTCAGTTGCTTCTTCGAGGCTCTTCAGCCCTAGTTTTTCGGCCAGCTTCTCGCCCGCCTTTGCGAGCATCCTCTTTGCCAGTCCAAGCGCTGCCTTGCCCATGTTTGCGGCATCGATTACACCCATCAGCATACTTGCTGCGGAGAAGAATGCCTGCTTGCCGGGGCTTGACTCGGCCTCTGGGTTTCCGCCGTTGTTTACGCCGAAGTCCTTGTCGGTTGTGCTGGAGTTGCGGAGAAGCGAAAACGTCCTGTCGAGTTCGGCGAGCTCTTGAGAGACGCCCTTCTTCGACCACTCTCTTCGCTCTTTTCTCCCGCCATAGCTTTCGTGTACGCGGCAAGCCGTGGAAGAAGCGCGTCCCCCTTCGCTTCTCGCCCGGAGGCGAAGATGGTGGATCATTCGACCACCCACGTAGATCTCCAAGTCCTCAGGCGCTGGCACCTCGGCGGGCCCGTTTGGGTGCCTGCGTGAGGGTTGCCCATTTCGCCTCCCGTTTCGTCGATGCACGAAACGTGGCATGTCCCTTGCCAGCCGCTTGCCATAGTCTGTGAGCCTCGCGCGGAGACACCGATGAGCAACCTCGATCGAGCGACCCCGACCTTCCGCGGGCCTTTTCGGCGCGGTGCGGCCGGTCCGGAGGTGCGCCAGCTTCAGGAGCTTCTGAACCTGGCGGGCTCCCGGCCGCGCCTGCCCACGACAGGCCTCTACGGCGAGATGACGGAGCAGTCCGTCCGGTATTTCCAATCGACGAACGGGCTGCCGGTCGACGGCATCCTCGGCTCGAACACGTTCGCGGCGCTCTCGCGGTCGGCCCGCCTGAAGGCGACCCTACCCGTGAGCCAAGCCGTCTCGACGGGTCGGCTGCCGGCAGCGGGGACGGGCGCGTTCTGCTTCCCGCTCGCTCGCGTCCCCTCTCCCACGTGGAAGACGGGAGCGCGCTACTTCGGGGCTCCGCGTGACAACGGGCGGCGCCTCCACGCCGGGTGCGATCTGCTCGGCTCGAAGGGCACCATCATCTACGCGATCGCCGACGGAACGCTCGTCCGGCCCGCCTACTACTTCTACACAGGCACGTACGCAGTCGAGCTCCGGCACGACTCGTTCATCGTGCGCTACGGCGAAATCCTCGGTGGGAGCTACATCGGTGGTCACTCCGTGAAGAAAGGCCAGCCGATCGCCCAGATCGGCCAGCTCGACTCGGGCAGCTCGATGCTTCACTTCGAGATGTACTCCAACGCGGACTCCACCGAGCCGCTGACCACCGCGACGGGGCCCTACAAGCGCCGCGGTGACTTGATCAATCCATCGTCGCACCTCGACGAATGGGCGAAGAACCTGCCCGTGGGCTGAAGATGTGACCGGGTCCGCGTCACGTCGCGCGCAGCTCCCAACTTGGCACCTCGGTTGCTACTGCTCTCCGCCGTGACGCAAACACCCCTGAAGTTGCATCGCTCCCAGCTGGAGCTTCGCACCGACCCAGCGCACGACAACTTCGAGGTCCGGCACTTCGCGGTGCAGGACGGCATCAACACCCTCTTCTCGGTCGACCTCGTCGTCGTCTGCGAGAACCCCGCGGTCGACTTCGAGGCCACCATCGGCGCCAAGGCCTCCTTCCGGATCAGCGGTGCGGGCGAGGGCCCCGGCGCGATCGGAGGCGAGTTCGGCCTGGAGGATGGGACGGCTCGCACTTGGAGCGGCGTCATCGCCGACATCGCGCACCTCCACGCGCCCGACACCGGGCTCTCCACCTACGGGATCCGCATCGCGCCGATGCTGTGGCTGCTGACGCAGCGCACGAACTGCCGCGCATACCAAGAGAAGTCGGACCTCGAGGTTGTGCTCGAAATGCTGCGCGAGTGGGGCCTCACCACCGAGTCGAGGTGCCAGGACACGTACAAACCGCGCAAGTACCGCCTTCAATACCAGGAGAGCGACTTCGCGTTCGTGAGCCGCCTGCTCGAAGAGGCAGGCATCAACTACATGCTCGAGCCACGCGACGGCGAGATGGTCATCGTGCTCAGCGACGCACCGGAGCGGGGGCCACGCCGGAGAGAGGCGCTCCAGCACCTCGACGACGTCTCCACGGCGCCTGCTCAAGGCTATTTCGCGACCGGCTTCCGCGCGACGCGCCGGCTCCGTCCGGGCGTGAGCACCTTCGCCGATCACGATCCCCGGCGCGCGAACCATCCGCTCCTGCTCGCGACGGCGACCTCGAGCCCGCACCCTGTCGAGGCGCATCTCGAGGCCTTCGCGTATACGCCGGGCGCATTCAAGTTCGGCAACCCCGGGGCGAAGGACACGCCGGCGGCCGACGATCGCGGCCGCGTGCGGACCGACGACGACAAGGCGCAAGCGATCGCGGCCCACGACGCGGCCGTCCGCGTCGCGCGATCGCGGCGCTATCAGTTCGCCTCGAACTGCCTCGAGCTGGGGCCCGGCACCGTCCTCACGATGCAGAACCAGCCAGCCGCAGAGCGGGCCGGCGCGATGCTCGTGACGCGCATCGAGGTCACTGGCTCCGCGGACACGGTCCCGCACGTGGCGGTCGAGGCGGCGAGCGCTGAAGCGTCCTACCGGCCTGACAGGCTCACGCCTCGCCCGACGAACCTCGGCGTCGAGTGCGCCACGGTGGTCGGCCCCGAGGGAGAGACCATCCACTGCGACGAGTTCGGGCGCGTGCGCGTCCAGTTCCATTGGGACCGATACGGCAAGATGAACGAGCTCTCGTCGTGCTGGGTGCCCGTCAACCAGCAGTGGGCGGGCGAGGGCTTCGGCATGGTGCACCTGCCGCGCGTAGGTCACGAGGTCATCGTGGGCTTCCTCGGCGGCAACCCGGAGGAGCCCGTCATCGTGGGACGGATGTTCACGAACCTCCACCGCCCGCCGTTCACGCTGCCAGACGCGAAGAACGAGAGCGGGATCCGAACCAAGAGCGTCCCCGAGACGGGGGGATACAACCTGCTCCGCTTCGTCGACACCGCGAACGAGGAGCTCGTGGACGCGCGCGCCGAGAAGGACTCGCGGAATCGCGTGAACAACGACAAGGCGCTCTCGGTCGGCCACGATCGGCTGATGGAGATCGAAAACGACGACGCAGAGTACGTCGGAGGGACGCAGCGCGAGTGGGTGGGCAAGGATCAGCTGACGCGGGTGACCGACAACGCGCTGTCGGTCGTCGGCAAGGACCGCACCCTGAAGACCGCGGAGGGCATGTCATCGCTCGCCAAGGCGCACTTCATCGTCGCGGACGACTCGATCCACATCGCGGTGGGGAGCTCGTTCATCCACATGGACCGGCACCTCATCCGCATCAGCGCCCAGCTCGTCAAGTACGAGAAGGAAGACCCGCAGCACCACTTCGGCAGCGCTGGGAAATGGCAGACCGGCGTGAGCTTCGAGCCCGGCCCCGACCTGCCCCCCGCGCCCGAGGCCGGTACTGCGTGACTTCGTTCATCCAGAAGGTGGACCCCATGAGCGGCCGCCCAGACAAATGGCTGTCCCGGTCGTGGTGGTGAGCAAGCTCGTGTCCATGGATCGGCTGTGCCCTAGGCCGAGAGGGCGGGATGCAGCGGATCTGCAGGACTGCCCCTGGGCGGGCGCGGTGGCCGCGTATTTGCGAGAGGTTGAATGAACGTCATGTCTACCCATCGGATCGAGTTCTTGCTGGAGGGCGGACGATGAGCACCCTCAGGCTTGGTTCCTCCGGGCCCGACGTCGCCGCCTGGCAGAGAACCATCGGCGTCCCCGCGGACGGCGACTTCGGCCCCAAGACGCTGGAGGCCACGCGGCGCTGGCAGGCGGCCCACGGCCTCCCCGACGACGGCGTCGTCGGCCCCAAGACGCGGGAGAAGGCCGGGGGCTCGGGAGGCCAGCAGCAGGAGCAGCAGCAGCAGGCCTCGGGCCAGAGCAGCGGCAGCGATTTCTGCTTTCCGTTCAAATCCCCGCCCTCCCTGAGCTGGCACGGCGGCGCACGCTATTTCGGCGCTCCTCGCGACCACGGGCGGAGGAAGCACGGCGGCTGCGACATCATCAAACCCGCCGGCGAGCAGATCTACGCGGTGGCGGACGGGGTCCTCATCCACGAAGAGACCTACTTCTACAACAACACCTGGTACGTGAGCTTCCAGCACGGGCCCTACGTGATTCGGTATGGCGAGATCCTGCACGGGAGCACGAACCGCGCGCGGCGCGGCTGGACGGTGAAGAAGGGCCAACCCATCGCGAAGGTCGGCCAGCTCTCCGGCGGGAGCCACATGCTGCATTTCGAGATGTATGCGCACGGCAACGATCACTCGACGCTGAGGAGCGAGAGGGGTCCCTACATGCGCCGGAGCGACATCATGGACCCCGCGCCGTTCCTCGACAAATGGGTGCACAACCTTCCGTGACACCACGTTCGGCGTGAGACGAGTCCCAGCAATCCTTCGATCTGGAGAGGCATCATGAGCACCGACGACGGCATCCGAACACAACACTTGGTGGAGCTCCACGTCGAGGGCGGAGATGCGTACGAAGTCCGCGAGTATGTGATCCACGAAGGCGTGAACGCGCTCTTCTCGATCGACCTCGTGGTCAGGTGTCATAACGACGCCGTCGATCTGGAGGCCACGGTGGGCGCCGAGGCGTGGTTCCGCATGGCGGTCGACAACACGCACCTCCCCGACATGGAGCCGCTCCTGTGGACGGGCGTCGTGAGCGACATCGAGCACGTCGTCTCCGAGGGTCGCGGCCTCTCGACCTATCACATCCGGATCGCGCCTCGGTTCTGGCTCCTCACCCAGCGGACGAACTGCCGCGTCTTCCAGCAGATGACGGACCTCGAGGTGGTCATCGCGATGTTGAAGGAGTGGGGGCTCGCCTACGACTCGCAGTGCAGCGAGAAGTACAAGCCGAAGAAGTACAAGGTGCAATACCAGGAGACGGACTTCGCCTTCGTGAGTCGCCTGCTCGAGGACTCCGGCATCAGCTACGTGCTCGAACAAGGCGAGCGCGGCACGACCATCGTCCTTCGCGATCGCCCGGAGACGCGAAAGCCGATCTCCGCGCCGCTCGAGCACCTCAATGGCTCGCTCGCCGGGCCCCGGTGGGCGACGGGGTTCCGCGCCGAGCGCAGCGTGCGGCAGGGGCGGAGCACCTTCGCCGACCACGATCCGCGCCTACCCAACGAGCCGCTGCTCGCTCACGCGCAGTCGAGCCAGCACCCGCTCGAGTCGAAGCTCGAGTCGTTCGCGTACACGCCGGGCGCGTTCAAGTTCGGAAACGCCGGTCCCCGCGACACGCCCACGGCCGACGACCACGGGCGCGTGCGCACGGATCACGAGGAGGCGCGGCGGATCGCGGAGCGCGACGCGGCCGCGCGCGTGGCGCGCTCGCAGCACTTCTCGTTTCGCTCGAACTGCGTCGAGGTGCGCGCAGGCTCGGTCGTCTCCGTCGACAACCACCCCATCGCGGAGCGGTTCGAGAAGCTCCTCGTGACGCGGGCCGAAATCAGGGGCTCCGCCAGCGCCCCCGTCGAGATCCTGGCCGACGCGGTGAGCGGCGTGGTCTCCTTCAAGCCCGATCGCACGACGCCGAGGCCCATGATCGCCGGCGTCGAGAGCGCGACCGTCGTCGGCCCCGCGTCCGAGACCATTCATTGTGACGAGTTCGGCCGCGTCCGCGTGCAGTTTCATTGGGATCGCTACGGCAAGATGGACGAGCACTCGTCCTGCTGGATCCCGGTCAGCCAGCCTTGGGCCGGTGAAGGTTTCGGCATGATCCACCTCCCGCGCATCGGCCACGAGGTGCTCGTGAGCTTCCTCGGAGGCAACCCGGAGGAGCCCGTCATCGTCGGCCGAGCGTTCACGAACCTGCGACGGCCGCCCTTCACGCTGCCCGCGGCCAAGGACGAGAGCGGCTTGCGGACCAACAGCGTCCCCGAGACCGAGGGCTACAACCTGCTCCGGTACGTCGACACGGCCGGGCAAGAGCTCGTCGAGGGGCGCGCCGAGAAGGACATGCGCACGCGCGTGAACCACGATAAGTCGCTCTCTGTCGGACACGATCGCGTCATGGAGATCGGTCACGACGACGAGGAGCGCATCGGACGAACGCAGCAAGAGATGGTCGGCAAGGACAAACTCCAGCAGGTCGTCGACAACCTCGTCTCGGTGGTCGGGAAGGAGCGCCTCCTGAAGACGCTCGGCAACATGCTGTCCCACGCGAAGACCCACACGATCGTCGCCGACGACTCGACCAACCTTGCTGTCGGGTCGTCCTTCATCTACCTGGACAGAGACAGCATCATCATCAAGGCGGACAAGGTTCTCATCGATGTCCACTGATCACGATGGGGCCGCAAGCGGCCCCAAACCCCGGCCCTCCTTCGTCGGGCCTGATCGATCATGAAAATCTCCCGCTTCGCCGCCCGTGGCGTGCTCGGGCTCCGCGATCTGGACCTCGACTTCTCGGCCGGCGCGGTCGGCGCGTCGGGCGGCCCCCGCGACGTCGTGATCATCTCCGGCCCGCCGGCGTCGGGCAAGACACGCCTCTTCGACTTGATGCTCGCGGCGCTCGAGGCCGTGGGGCCCTATCACGGGATGGTGCGCGCCTCCGACTGGTGCGCCGACCTCGGAAAGGGCGCGCGCGTCGAGCTCGGTCTTTTGCTCGAAGGGCTCGAAGGGAGCGTCGAAGGGAGCCCCGGCGGAGCCGCAGCGCGCGCAGTCGTGGATTTTACGGCCGACGGCGTGCTCACCGCGGTAGACCGCAGGGTGGCGAAGGTCGTGTCGCGGTACGATCACGATCCCGCGCACGGTAAGCGCGAGTATTTCCCCGAAGGGCGCCAACGCGCCTGGGGCGCGAGGTGCGATGGCCTCGGCGAGCTCGAGCAGTCGCTCCTCCGCAGCACGAAGGACGCTCAGAAGTACAGCTTCGTGCCCCGGTTCCTCGCCGAGCTCCGCCACGACGTTCAGCGCCGCGCGACATTCGCGCGTCAGCTCGAGCTCCTCTCGCCTTCCGTGCGATTCGCCGCCGCCCCGCGGAAAGATCCGACGGCGTGCTTCAAGAACCGGATGCGCGAGGAGGTGCCCTTCGTCGAGCTCTCGAGCTCCGAGTCGGAGGCCGTGATCATCGCGGCAACGGCCACCCTCATCGGGCTCCACCGATCGGTGATCTTCCTCGATCGGCCGGAGCTGCATGTCCCGTCCGATCGTCTCGCGGCGTTCGTGGAGGCGCTCCTTCAGCTCGGCGAACAGAACCAATGGTTCATCGCGACGTCGGATCGAGACCTCGCGGCGTCGCTCCCCCGAGCTCACCACGTGTCGCTCGGCTCGGGCGCGGCGCAGCCGGCGCGCGGGAGGCTCCAGTGAAGCTCTTTGCGGTGAAGACCATCGACGTCGCCGGCCTCGACAACGGTGTCTATAGCTTCGCGAAGACGGAGACGGAGGCGCACGATCACATCCTCGTGACGGGCGCGCCCGGCGCGGGAAAAACAAGGCTCCTCGAGCTCATCGTCACGGCCCGCCAAGTCCTCGCGTCGGGGACGCGCACGTTCAGGCAGGAGTCGTTCATCCGGCGCGAGTACAAGACGTGCAAAGTCTCCCTCGCGTGGGAGCTCGACGCCGAGGAGCAGGCGTCGATCGGCGCCCCCCACTCGGTCGTGTCCACGGAGGTGATCTTCCGCGACGACGAGGAGGACGAGGTGGACCGCCGGATGGAGTTCCTGCTCCAACGCTACGGTCACGACGACGCCACGCCCAAGTTCGAATATCTCTCCGCGAGGCGCCGCCTCGACACCGGAGGAGGCGGCGCCTCCCTGGAGCCCGACGAGCAGCAGGGGCTCCGCACGGAGCCCAGCCCGCGAAAGCATTCGTGGGTGCCGGCGTTCCTCGCCGAGCTCCCCGACCACCCGGAGCGCGCGGCTCGATTTGCCCGCGGCGTCGCCCTGCTCTCGCCGTCGTGTGTCTACGATCCCGCGCGAAACACCCTCTCGTCGAACGGGCGTGTCCTCCGCAGCTTGAACGAGCTCTCGGCGAGCGAGGCCGATGCGGTGATGTTCGCGTCGACCGCCGCTCTCGTGGGGCTCTCCCGATCGATCGTCCTCGTGGATAGGCCCGAGCTCCATGGCATCGAGCCGGAGCGCATCGTCGGTGGCCTCTCCGCGCTCGGGGAGGACAATCAGCTGATCTTCGCGTCCTCCTCGCCGGCGCTCGCAGCGGGCTTCCCGGGGGGGCGTGTCACGGTCGGCGCAGGAGGCGGCGCGTGAATCCGTATTACTTCAACGAGGCAGTGATCGACCTCGGCGACATCGAGTGCTTCGTCGACTCGACGCGCCAGCAACTCCAATTCGTGACGCCGGGCGGCGCGGAGCTGCGGCTCGAGATCGAGCGCAGCGCCCTCGCGAGCGGTCTCAGTTTGACGGCGGCCGTCGACGCGCTGGTGGCCGAGAACCTCCGTTCGCTTCGCCAGTTCGAGCTCATGTCACGCAGCGTGTGCACCTACGCGGAGGAGGTTCAAGGGATCGAGGTGACCGTGACGTTCGTGGAGAAGGACCGCGGGCCCGTCTTCGTCCATGAGTTTCATTGCCTCCTCGGACAGCACCGCCTGTCCCACCGGGCCTCCAGCCGACTGCGACACGCGGCTCTGTGCAACGAGTGGATGCGCGCCGCGCTCCAGAGCCTCCGCCTGCGTTGATCCGCAGTCTGGGATCGACTGTCGCTCGCCGTGCGTCAGGAAGCGCACGTATGAGCCATGCTACAGCATCAGATGGCGATCACTTTTGGCCGATCGGTCGGTCCGCTGCTGCCGGACTCGACAAATCGCGGAAACTGAACAGCCCGGCAAGCCTCTGAGCGGTGGCTGGCCGCGCCACCTTCGCAGCGCGAAGGCACGCACGCACATCCTGGCCGTAGTCGACGAGATAAATCATGTCGTGAAGGTAGCGATCGACCGGCACGACCGAGCTCGCGTCGCACCGCCTCGCATGTAGCCGTACTCGGGGACACGGCCGCGCTGGCTCGGGAGCTCGAGGATCGGATCTCGCTGATTCCACGCCACCTTGCATACGAAGCCGTGGAACAAGGACGCGCCGGGGATGCTCCATGTGGGCAAGCTCTACGAGCAGGCCAAGCAACCGGAGCAAGCTTGCGCGCCTTTCTGCGTGCCTACCGCGCCGACCCGCGCGGCCCGCACGGCGCGGCGACCATCCCCCTCATCTGCGGCACGCTCCAGGCCCTCGGGCGCGGCCCGGTGGAGCTGACGATCCCCGACGCGAACGCGGACGCCCTGACGCTGAGCTTCGATCCCACCGAGTGTGAGATTCACGCTTCCGTCACGATCGCCCGCAATATCAAGTGGAAGGCCGCTCCGCTCGGCCCCAAGGTCGACGGCATCGAGACCCACCGGCTCGAGCGCACGCTCGATCCCAACGACCCGGATTCGTGGGAGGGCGTCGGCGACATCGGCGCCAGCCGCCACCGCCACATCATCGGAAGCTCACCCGGTCTCTACTGGTTCCGCGTCAAGAGCACGCGCGCTGGACACGACCCCGCGTACATCGGACCGGTGTCGGTTCTGGTGACGTGGGCTCCGCGGAAGGCGGCTCGCGCAGGCGCAACGCGTAAGGCACGGACCTCGGGCGGCTCGACCAGGCGGTGACCGCGCTCTGCGCGCAGGGCGGGCAGCTCTACGCCGGTGACGCCAGGGGGCGCGTCTTCCGCATCGCCGTGCCGGACGACTCGCCGTCCTGACACGGACGGCACGAGAGTTTGCACGGGGAGGCCGACGCGGGGCTGATCTCGTAGCACCGCGGCTCAAGGATCCGCGCTCGCCCAGCATGCGGCTCGTCACCCCGCGCACTCGACGCAGTTCATTCCGCGGATCCAGTTCGCGCTTCCTATCCGAGGGGAGTGCCAGACCGAACATACTCGCAAGTGTTCGGTCTCTTTCTGGAATCATCGTGCACGTGCCACCAACTTACGATGAGGGGCGGGCGGCGCGCAGGCGCGAAGGGCCGAGCACCGACCGGGGGGTGGGCAGCTCTTCCCCAAGCAGCGGCGAACACTTGCGACAGCGATCGGCTCGGGAACGTATCTCCCGTCAGACCTTCAGCCCCGCGCCCTCACCGCGTAGATGTTGATGGGCGTCCCGTCCGGGTCGCGGAACAGCATCGACCGATTGCCCCACGGCTGGTCGGTCGGTTCCTGGATCCAATCGGTGACGTGCGCCGCGATCCGGGCCCGCAGGGCGTCGACTTCGGCGACGGAGTCGACCTCCAGCTCGACGACCGCCGAGCGGTTGGCCCCGGCCACCGCGGCGCCGCGGTTGAACCGCTCCACGGACGCAGCGCTGACGATGGCCAGCGTCGCGCCGCTCAGGCGGAGCTCGACGTAGTCGGCGCCGCTGCCGAAGGGTACGCTGGGCGCGACACCGGTCACGCTCTCGTAGAATGAAGCGAGCGCGGGGACATCTTGGGTGACGAGGCGGATCGATGCGAGCTTCATGGGTGGAGGTCCTTTGCTGATGGTGAACGACGGCTCGAACGATACGCTACGGTACCGTAGCGTTCCGGGCAAGCGATGATGGATCCGCTCGACCGGGGCGCCGGCAGCCGCGCCGCCCGTTCGCGGGCGACGGTGCTCGCCGAGACCTACAAGCTGCTCGCCGAAGGGGGCATCGGTGGGGTCAGCATCGACGAGATCGCACGCCGGACCGGGGTCGCCAAGACCACCATCTATCGCCACTGGCCCTCGCGCGCCGCGCTGCTCCTCGACGCGTGCAGCCAGCTCGGCGCCCCAGCGGCCGTGCCGGACACCGGCAGCCTGCGCGGTGACCTCACCGCGCTCGTCACCGAGCTCGCGGCGGGGCTGAGCTCGCCGGGCTGGCCGGCGGTGCTGCCGTCGATCATCGACGCCGCCGAGCGCGACCCCGAACTCGCCGCGCTCCACGCCGCGCTCCACGCCCGTCTGATGGAGCCGCTGCTCGTCGTCGCCAAACGCGCCAAGGAGCGCGGCGAGCTCCCTGGGCGAAGGCCCGAGGACGTGGTTGCCGCCGTCGCCGGGCCGCTGTTCTACCGCCGCTGGTTCTCGAAGGAGCCGCTCGACGCGCGGTTCGCGGCTGCCGTGATCCGCGCCAATGCGCCGACGCGCCCTGTCCGGCGCCGCCCCCGTTGACACAGCCGACCGAGTGGTACACCGCCGCCTTGCTCATCAACGCTCCCGGCGCCGAACCGCGGCGCCTCAGGAACAGCGGGGGGTGCCGAGGCAAACAAGAGAACCCCGTCAGCGTTGACGTAACACCCCAACCGCCATCCTGGTTTGAATCCTCGAATAGGCGCGAGATCTCATTGAGATAGCGTCGCGCTCCCGTTGCTCGTTCCCACGCTCGCGAGGCGCTACAAGGGTGGTGATGATCGACATCAACGGGCCGATCACGATCCGCGCGCCATCCGCTCGGTAATCCGGGAAGCGGACGTGGTCCGCTGCAGGCCTGGGCTACGCGCTGCGTTGGCGCGGCGCATCCCGAGGGAAGTGATGAACATGCCCTGCGAGGCGCTGGCGGGGAGGGGGACCGGCGCCGCGTTTCCTCCCCGTTACCGGCGCGGGCGATCTTCCAGTCCCATCGAGTGCCGTAGAGTGCCGTGCACCGAAAGCAGAACGGCGAGGAACCCCGCGAACACGCGCGCCATGCGCTACGATCGGGCTCCCCGCCGTTGGGACTGCGCATTGGTCTCATCTCCGGGCGAACAAGCGGGGCGCCGTCGACGGTGAAAATGACGGCAAGCGCAGTCCCCCTAAGAGCGGGCGCACTGGTGGCCATGTTGTCGTACTTGACAACGGTCGCGCTGATGGGCGCGCCGCGGGATGGGCGACAGCAGTGAGGTTCAGCGGTGGGCGGAGGAGCAGGTGGCGTCGGCGAAGCTCGGCGACGCGCGTCGCGTTCGGCGGGCCGCGTCGATGTTGCGACAAGCCGCCGACCAGCCGGCAGGTCGACTGACGGAGGTCTTCTGCACGCGCGCGGAGCTGCAAGCGGCGTACGACTTCCTTGAGACCGAAATGGCGCCGAGGGCGCTCACGACGGCGTTCGCAGAGGCGTCGCTCCGCGCGGTGAGCGACGCTTCGTTCGTCTATGTGGTCGTCGATGGGACCAGCCTCTCGCTCACGGACGTCTCGAAGACGAAGGACTTCGGCTCGCTCGGCATGCGCTCGCTTCCGACGCGAGGGTTGAAGGTCATCGACGCTCTCGCGGTGACTGCCGACGGAGCTCCCGTGGGGCTGCTCGACCTCGAGTTCTGGGCGCGCGGGCCGAAGAGCAAGAAGGGGCGGTACGCGCGTCGACGCGACCTTGAGACCGAGACGGCGCAGTGGGTCGACGTCGTGGCGCGTACGGGCAAGCTGGTGCACCAGAAGGCGCCCTCGTGCATGCCGTGGTTCCTGATCGACCGCGAGGGCGACAACGCCGAGATTCTGCGCGCCGTTGCGAAACAAGGGCGGTTCACTATCCGCGCGAACCAGGACCGCCTCGTGGTGCTCGTGGATGGCCGACGGCGCCTGCTGCGCCGGCACATGCGCAAGCAACGCATCGTGGGCAGCTACGACGTCGACATCCCCGCCGGGCCGACACGAGCCGCCCGGCGCGCCCGGCTCGACGTACGCTACGCGGATGTCGTGCTCGATCTACCCGAGCGTGCAACGCACCACCGCACGACGATGAACGTGCGCGTGGTCTGGGCTCACGAGCGTCGCACGCCGCGCGGCGAAGAGCGCCTCGACTGGATGCTCCTGACCAACGCCGAGGTGAACGGCTTCGAGGACGCCAAGGGCATCATCCATGGGTACTGCTTCCGGTGGCGGGGGGAAGACTTTCACCGGGCCTGGAAGCGCGGTCATTGCAATGTCGAGGACACGCAGCTGCACACCAAAGATCGCGTCATCCGCTGGGCTACGATGCTCGCCGCGGTGGCAGCTCGCGCCGAACGCCTCAAGCACCTCGCCCGCACCCAGCCCGACGCTGCGGCGAGCGTCGCGCTGTCCCCGATGGAGATCGAGGCGCTTCGCGCCGCGAAAACCAAGTACAAGGCGCGCACGGAGACCATCCCGGAGGGCGTGCCGACCATCGCCCAGGCCGTCCTCTGGATCGCCGAGCTCGGCGGCTACACTGGCAAGTCCTCCGGCGGGCCGCCGGGCTCCACCACGATCGGACGTGGGTTGAAGCGGCTGATGATCTGGACCGAGGCGTTCGAACACTCCGAGAAGCTGCGGCGAAAATGAGACCAATGCGCAGCCGTTGGGACGGGGGCCCGACGGCTCCGCCGGCGGGGGGAAAGGACGCGAGTGACTCAGCCGAGCGGCATTTCGAGGGAGATCTCTTCGAGCTGCACGCCGAGGAAGCGGCGCGGGCGCACGGTGACGGAGGCGACGGTGCCTTCGGCGCTGCCGTGGGCCTTCACGCCGATTTCGAGGCCGCCGGGGGCGGCGTTCTCGAAGAGGGCCCAGAGGGCGCCTTCGACGACCGGCTGCACTTCGGCGGGATCGCTCGTGTGCGGGAGCTTCGAGCAGAAGGCGCGGAGGAATTGGACGAGGCGCGCGACGAAGAGCTGATCGCCGAGGGAGACGCGGTCGAGGCGGATCTCGGGATCGGCGGTGGAGTTGTCGTACGTGCGCTTCGGCGGGGTGACGTAGGCGGTGGGCGCGCTCTGCACGTAGACGGCGTCGCTGTTGGGCGCCGAGGCGAGGACGAGCACACCGCACTTGCCGAGCTCGCGCTGCGTGTCGGTGGAGATGAAGGCCTCGGTGGGGATGGCGATGCCCTCCTCGCCGTCGTATTCGCTCTTGAGCTGGTGGACGGGGAGGTTCTCGACGATGCCGCCGCCGCGGGCGCCGAGGACGCGGCACGGCCAGCCGGTGTCGCGGAAGCTCGCGAGGACGAGCGCGCCGATCGCATAGGCCGGCGCGAGCCAGACGTAGCCGCCGGCGTCGTCGGGCAGCTCCTTGATGGCGGCCTCGCGCACGCGCGAGGTCGACTTGTCGTAAGGCGCGCGCGAGAGCATGCCGTTCAGGGCCATCGACACCCAGCGGAGCGCGGGCTTGCCCGCGAGCGAGCGCCACGGCACCTGATGCTGGGCGTTGAAGAGCCCGAGCTTGTTGTCGAGCTTCTCGACCTCGCCGAGATCCTCGACGCCGAGGAGGCGCGGCGAGGCGTTGACGGCGATGGGGACCGTGAAATTCTCGGCCACGTTGGCGATGGCCTCGAGCCGCGCGAAGCTCACCGCCGTGCCGTCGACGGTGAGATCGACGATGGCGAAGGAGACCGGCGGCTCGCTGCTCGCGTTCTCGCGAATGCCACGGGTGAGCGCGTCGGCGAGGCCGTCGGCGGGCGCGTTGATGACGTCGATGCGCACGCCGGTGTGGGTCGCGCCGCGCTCGGTGAGGAGCTTGAGGGCGCGCCAGGCGCGCTCCAGACGGCGGACCTCGGGGTGCTGGAGGATGGCGCCGATCTGCGCGCCTAAAGCCTTCTCGACGCGGGCCACGGCCTCGGTCGGGCGCACGCCGCTCGTGCTGCGGCCGGCGCGCGCGACCTGGGTGATGATCTCGGAGAACTTGCTCGGGAGCGCGGAGGCCACCGGCGTGGGCGGAGGCGGCGGCTCGTACGCGGGCGCCGACGACGAAGACGAAGTGCCGGCGAGATCGACCATGTCGAGGAGCGCGTCGACGTTGGTGCTCGGCGCTTCGGGGACGGGCGGCGCGGCCACCTTCGGCACCGGGGGAAGCGGGAGGAGGCCGAGGACCTCGTGCACGAAGGGCGAGCCGTTCCACAGGCGATCGAGCTCGACGCGGGCCTTCTCCATCGAGAGGGCGCCGTCGCGCAGGCGCTCGAGCACGGTGCGTCCATCGAGGAGCGAGCGGAGCAAGGTGACCTCGGTCACGAGGCCATCGGGCCGGAAGCTCTTCAGGCTCGTGGGCGAGAGATCGACGCGCGCGTTGCGCCCTTCGTGAAGGACGCTCGGTACCTCGACGGCGATGCGCGGGCGCAGCCGGTTGAACAGATCGTCGAAGCGCTGCGGATCGACGCGCACGGCGCCTTCCGGTGCGCTGGCCCCCGCGTTGTACGTGCCCTCCGGGACGAGGTTCGTGACGACGAGCAGTCGCAGCGGCAACAACGGGCCGCGCTCCTTCTCCTCGGGCGAGAGCTCGTCGCCCACGCCGAATTTCATCGATCCCCCCATCATGCCCTTGATCTCTCCGCCCGCCATGGCCGGGTAGCTTAGGCGGCACCTCGGCGCGCGAGAAGAGCTAAGCTCCGCGCCCATGACGAACCCCGCGCCCGCCGAGAACCCGAACGCCGCCGCTCCCTGCGACGCGGCCCCATTCAGATTGGCCTCCTGGGCTGCGGTACCGTCGGCGGCGGCGTGCTCCGGTTGCTCCACGACAACGCGCGCTACCTGGGCGAGCGCGTCGGGGTCCCACTCGAGGTGCGGCGCATCCTGGTGCGGGATTTGGAAAAGGAGCGGGTGCCCGAGGCCGATCGGAGCTTGCTCACGACCTCGGCCGAAGCGGTGATCGAGGATCCCGAGATCGACATGATCGTCGAGGTGATGGGCGGGGAGGACCCGGCCGGGGCTTTGATCGAGCGCGCCATCGCGCAGGGCAAGGGCGTGGTCACCGCCAACAAGATGCTGCTCGCGCACCGCGGGCCGCGCCTGCTCGACATGGCCGTGGAGCAGCGCGTGGACCTGGCCTTCGAGGGCGCGGTCGGCGGCGGCATCCCCATCATCCGCACGCTGCGCGACTCGTTCGCGAGCGATTGGGTGGAGAGCCTGTGCGCCATCATCAACGGCACGTGCAACTACGTGCTCACGCGGATGCGCGAGGGCGGGGTGAGCCTCGACGTGGCCATCCGCGAGGCGCAGGCGAAGGGCTATGCGGAGGCTGATCCGACGCTCGACGTCGACGGTCACGACGCGGCCCACAAGCTCGTGGTGCTGGCGATGCTGGCCTTCGGCGCGCGCGTCGATCAAGCGAAGGTGTCGACGGAGGGCATCCGCACCATCGACGAGGTCGATCATCGCTTCGCGGAGCGCTTCGGCTACGTGATCAAGCACCTCGCGGTGGGGCGCGATCTCGGGGACGCCATCGAGCTGCGCGTGCACCCCGCGTTCGTGCCGAAGAGCAGCATGCTCGCCAACGTCTCCGGCGTGCTCAACGCCGTGCTCCTGCACGGGCGCGCGCTCGGGCCGTGCCTCGTCTACGGTCGCGGCGCCGGTGATTTGCCCACGGCGGTGAGCGTGGTGAGCGACATCCTCGACGTGGCGCGATCGATCATCGCGGGCGTGGCCGGCCTGCAGACGCGGGCCATCTCGATGGGCCCGCGCCCGATGCTGCCGATGAGCGAGGTGGTGTCGCGCTATTACCTGCGCTTCCCGGTGGCGGATCGGCCCGGCGTCATGGCCCGGTTGGCCGGCGCGCTCGGCGACGCCGGCGTGAGCATCGAGCAGATCGTGCAAGAGGGCGGGGCCGAGAGCAGCGGCGATGGCAAGCCGGTGGACGTGGTGATGATCACGCACCGCGCCCGCGAGGGCGCCATCCGCGCGGCGTTCGAGGCCATCGCCAAGGAAGGTTTCGTGATGGCGCCGGCGCGCCTTCTGCGCATCGAGGAGCGTTGATGGTGGATCGCAGCAACGACGCACCGCTGGGCGTCTTCGACTCGGGGCTCGGTGGTCTCACGGTGGTTCGTGCCCTGCGCGCGCGGTGCCCGCAGGAGGACATCGTGTACCTCGGCGACACGGCGCGTGTGCCCTACGGCACGCGCTCGCCGGAGACGGTGATTCGTTATGCGCTCGGCTGCTCGCGGGTGCTCACCGCACGCGGGGTGAAGGCCATCGTCGTGGCGTGCAACACCGTGAGCGCGGTGGCGCTCGACATGCTGCGCGTGGAGCTGGATTTGCCGGTGCTCGGCGTGATCCTCCCCGGCGCGCGGGCTGCGGTGCGGGCCGCGCAGGGGCGGACGGTGGGTGTGCTCGGGACGACGGGGACCATCACGTCGGGCGCTTATCCGCGGGCGATCGCGACGTTCTCGACGCGCACCGAGGTGGTCGGGCAGCCGGCGCCGCTCTTCGTTCCGCTCGCGGAGGAGGGGTGGACGGAGGGCGAGGTCCCGCGGCTCGTGGCGCGCCGTTACCTGGAGCCGGTGATCGCGGCGGGCGCGCGCTGCATCGTGCTCGGATGCACGCACTATCCGCTCCTGCGCGACGAGATCCAGCACGAGGCCGACGCGCTCGCCGGCGAGCGTGTGGCCATCGTCGACAGCGCGCTGGCGACGGCGGAGGAGGTCGACGGGTTCCTGACCGAGCGCGGGTATGCGGCGCGACGCGAGCGGGCCGGGAAGCTGGAGCTGTACGTGACCGATCTGCCGAAGAGCTTCGCGACGGTGGCCGAGCGGTTCCTCGGCGAGCGGACCGACAGCGTGCAGCAGATCGATCTGTAGCCAGCTCCGCTGGCAGGCACGCCTGCCATGAAATGGAGCCAGCGTTCCCATCGGTGCTCGTGACGCGCGCCGGTGGGAACGGCGCGGGCGCGGCGTGATATGCGTAGGCCCGATGCCTTCGTTCCTGCTCGGGCTCGTGTGGAGAAACGCGGACGGGAGCTGCCTCGAAGAGCCGTGGCAATTCTTCGGGAGGGAGAGCCTCCCCGCCGCGCTCGCGGCGGCTCGGCGCGATGGCCTCGCGGGCGAATTGGGCCGCACGTTCCTGGGCGTGGTGACGGTGGCGGATGAGAACGATCCCGCGATCGATCACACGCCGTGGAGCGCGCGGCGCATCGATCCCACGCAGGCGCCGTCGCTCGCCGAGCTCGACGCGAAGCTCGCGGCCGCGGGCATCGATCTCGCGGCGTGGCAGGAGCCCGCGCGCACGGGGCCGAGCTGCGACGCCATCGAGCATGTCCGCTGGTGGGAGCTCGAGTGCGCCTTCGGGACGGGGACGCTGGTGGCCGTGCTGTTGCGCCGGTGCTTGGCCGAGGATCCCGAGGTGGCCGCCGATTCCGCGGAATTGGTGGGCGAGTGCATCGCGCATCAGACGACGATCTACTCGGCGACACCGTCGGCGGTGGCCGCCATCGCCGATCTCCTGCCGCGGCTCTCGCAGGCTCCGCGCGAGACGCTCGCGGCTTGGCTCGAGGTGGTGGCCGAGTCGTCGGTGGACGACTTGCGTGGCAAGACGGAGAGCGCTTTGCGGGCGACGCTCGCGCGCACGCTGCGCAAAGGGGGCACGCCCGATTGGATGATCGATGGTTTGATCGAGCGCGGTGTGCGTCACGCGGTCGCGGCGGCGGCTTGTCGTGACGTGTTCCGCGCGCATGCCGACACGTTCACGAAGCTCGGCAAAGCGGGGCTCGTCGGGCCGAAGACGAAGAAGCTCGTGAAGGCGGTTTCCAAGTAGCCGGCGTACGATCGATCAGGGGCGCGGCGCGTCGGCGGCTGCGCTCGTGAGGCCGCGGAAGAGGCGCTTGAGCGGGCCGTCGTCGCGGGCGTCGTCCCGGCGATCCGGCTGCCATTCCCCCGCGATGGCGACGGGCACGCCGGTGAGGGCGCGGGCGCATTGGAGGCCGCTCATCACGCTGGCTTCGATGCACCCGCAGCTGAAGCCCGTGCGCACCCAATCGCCGGCGAAGAAGAGGTTGTCGACGCCGGACTCGTCGGCGCGGAGCCGGAACTTGGTGGTGCCTTTGACGGAGAGCACGTAACGATCCGTCGGTTCGACGTTGGCTTTCCAGAACTGGCCTTCGAAGCGGGCGCGGCCTTCGCGATTCTGGAGGTCGACGAGGACCGAATGATCGAAGCCGCCTTCGGGGAGATGGCTTTGGGCCAGAGGTGGCGAAGGTCGTTGTCCATGAAGCTCTCGATCATGCCTTTCACACGGTCGCGCTCGCGCTCGGGGAAGGCGTGATCCGAGGTCTCCGGATAGGCGGTCGGGTCGGTGAGGGGGCCGCAGAAGTAAGCGATGTGCCCGGGCTGATGAGAAGCCGGCCAATGCTCTTTGTCGGCGAGGTGGGTCATGTCGGCCCAGGTGTCGATGGGCTCGACGAAAGCACCTTGAATGGGGCCTTCGCTGGTGAGGCCCGGATCCTTCCAGCCGAGCGCGTGGCGATCGGGCGTGGTCCAGAGTTGGAAGGCGAGGGTGCAAACGGTCTTCACGTTGTCGACCATGTCGCGGAAGGCGGGCTTGCGCTCGACGAGGTCACGGCAGATCGAGCGCAGGGCGCCGACGGGGATGCCGAGGATGACGGAGTCGAAATCCTCCCCGCGGCGCAGGGCGCGGCGGGCGACGGGCTCCCACGGGGACCACGAGGACTCGAGATCGATGCCGCACGAGCGCAATTCTTCGCCTTCGACGAGCTGATCGTAGTTGGGCCGATCGGGCCAGCACGCGAGGCCCTTCACGGTGACGAGCGGATCGTAGGTGCCGTTCTTGGGCGTGGCTTGGCGGGCGACGCGGATGGAATCGATGGTGCGGCCATCGGGAGAGAGCTCGAGGTGCTCGACCTTGCTGAAGAACTCGAAGTGGACGCCGCGGCGCTTCAAGACTTCGTAGAGGGGGGTGAACACGGTGTCGCCCATGCCCGCCTGCATCTTCCACATGAATGCGCCCTTGTAAGCGAAGAGCATGCGGAGGACGCCGTGCAGGGTGGTGCCGGCGGCGAAGCTCGGGCGGCTCACGTCGCCGTCTTCGTAGGCGAAGGCGAGATCGTAGACGGCGCGCACGGGCGCGGAGCGGAGGGTGAGCGGGCTCGCGCCGTGACGGCCGAGCCACTCGATCCAGTCTTCGTCGTCGAGGGCCTCGAAGCCGCGATCGAGGACGTCGTCACGATAGACGCCGATGAGGAGGGTGATGGCGAAGTCGAGGGAGATCCAGATGCGGCGCGTGTCGTCGTGAGGCTCGATTTCGCGCTCGATTTGGGTCCAGAGGCGGGACTTCACCTCGCGCAGGGCGGCGAGGGAGCGCGAGGTCTCGGTGCCGTCGCTGCGCGCGGCGCGATCGGAGATGTGGGCCACCGCGGTGGCCGAGGCGAAGGCGAGCTGCACGAGGAGGATGGCCGCGGCGCTCTTCGATTGAGCATCACCGGCGAGGCCCTCTTTCACGGCGAGCTCGGCGAGCGTGCGCACCCACGAGGCGAGGCTCTTCACCCAATCGCGCGGGCCGGTGACCGCGGCGGCGTCGCCGGGGAGCGCGTCGTTCCCGGGGAACTCGAAGGGCCAAGCGCGCCATTCGTCACCCACCGGCTCTTGCAGGACGACGAGGCTGTGAGGCTTGAAGGCGTCCTGCCACGACGCGAGCGGGCCGCCCGCGGGCCGCGCGGCCTCGGCATAGATGTCACGCATGAGGCGAAAGGCGTTCTCGTAGAAGCCGAACCAGATGTGGAGCCCGTGCTCCTCGATGCGATCGGCGATGTCGGGATTGCGGCCGCTCGCGCCCTTGCCGCCGATGCGAAAGCCCATTTGGTAAACGGTGATGTCGTAACGAGATTGCCAATCGGGTTGGCTCGTGATCTGGCAAACGGCGCTGAGCGCGGAGATGCCGCCGCCGAGGACGGCGATCTTCTGTTTGCGCGGGGCGGGGACGGGGGCCATGGCGCGCGGCACGGTGGCCGCGGACCAGAGGCGCTCGCCGCGATCCATGATGAAGTCGAAGTCGCAATGAAAGGCGGCCTCGACGCGGCTCGAGGTGGGGTGGAGGCCGAGGTCTTTGGCGATGGGGTGGCTGTCGGCGTGATGGATGCGGAGCTCGAAGTCGCGCGCGATGGTGCCGGCGTCGTGCACGGTGAGCGCGCGGGCAGGGGCGATGACGATCTCTTGGAAGGCGGCGCGCCGAGGATCGTGGAGGTCACGGAGCTGGCGGAGGAAGACGAGGGGGACTTCGCCGACGCCGTTCTGGAGGAGCGCGCGCGGCGCGGCGCCGTCGCCGGTGAAGAGCTGATAGAGCGCGCCGAGGGCATCGGCGCGGGTCTTGATGGCGCCGCCGAGGCCGCGTGGGGCGCCGTGATCGAGGACCTCGAAGAGCCTTTGCGAAGCCGCCATGGTGGAGGGTGCGTGACGCTGGAGCGCAAAGGCATCGACGGTGTAGTCGCCCGCGGACGTCGGCGACGGCGGGAAGGTGAAGGTCGCTTGGGCTTTGGGGAAGCCGTAGAGCTCGCGGCCGGTGGCGACGGCATAAGGGTTGTCGACGAAGATGTAAGGGATGAGCCAAGCGACGCGCGGCGCGTGATGGGCTGTCTCGATCGAGATGGGGAGCCAGAAGGCGACATCCGTCTCGGCGCACGCGCCGAAGGTGCGATCGCGCGGATCGGTGGAGGAGAGCCGCGGGATGGTGGTGAAGGTGAGGACGACGCGCTCGCCGAGGGGACGAGCCCGCACCGCGCCGCCCGAGGGCGCGGTGATGAAGCGATCGCAGAGGCGCGCGAGCGGGCTCTCGGCGCCGTGGACGACGAAGGCACGCAGGAGGGCGCGCTCGTGGAGGAAGGGGTGGCGGAGGACCTGCTCGCCGCCGCGCTCGACGTACTCGGGGAGGTTGGATCGGGTGTTCATGGCGTGCTCTCGGGGCGAGGGATCAAGGCCGGAGGGCGCGGACGCTGCGCCGCGCGCGGAGCAGGCCGAGGAGCGCGATCTCGGCGCCGATGCAGGTCGAGGTGCTGATGACGTTGGCGATCCAGCGAAGCATGATGTCCTCCTCGGGCGGCGTTCGAGGCCGCGCGAGGGGCATCAGCACACGGTGTTCCAAGCCGAGATGCGCGGAGATGCGGTGTCCGCGCGACGGTCGCGACGGCGCGCGCCGTGCGGTGCGTGCGCGCACGGTCGTGCGCGCACAGTGGTCCCTAGGAGATCCGATGGGAAGCGCGGGCGCTCGAGGGGCGAGCGACGATGCGACGGCGGGCCGCGCGTGGCGGGGAGATCTCGCTCGTGATCGCCGAGGACTTCGTCAGCGCTTGGTGTTGCCGTTCACGCGGGGCGCGAGGTCGTCGCTCGCGGGAGGGCCGTGCTCGGCGGAGGCGGCTTGATCCGCCTCGGCGCTGCCGATGCCGAGCTTGCGCATGAGCCGGTAGAGCGCGTAGCGGCTGGGGAGGCCGAGCTCGCGGGCGGCGCGGGTCACGTTGCCGTGGGTGCGCGCAAGGGTGTCTTCGATGGTGCGGCGATCGATGTCGCGGGCCGGCGGCGGGGGCTGCTTCTTGCGCGCGGGCTGCTTCTTCGGCGGCGGTGAAGGCGCGGCGATCGCGGGCCGCGCGGCGGGCTCGGCGAGGCGCTGGGCCACGCCTTGGGTCAGCTCCAAGTGATCGCCGCGGCTCTCGGTGAGCGATTGCCAGAGGATCTGCTCGAGCTCACGGGCGTGGAGGCGATAGGCATGCACGAGGAGGCGCTCGACGAGATCGGGCGCGAGGCGCGCGCTGGCCGGCTCGCCCGGACCGGGGTTTGGGGCCGCTTGCGGGCCGTCGGCGGCGACCGGCTCGAAGAATGTGCGCGCGACGTGCTCGTTGCCTTGGGCGATGCGGCGGAGCACGTGTCGGATCAAGAGGGGCACGTCTTCGCGTCGCGCGGGCAGCGTGGGGACCGCGAGGCGTAGGGTGAAGCGGGCGGCGAGGTCGTGCTTCAGCTCGTCGATGCGCCGGTTGGTGGCGGCGATGAAGCGCACGTCGGCGCGGCGCGCGCGGGATTCGCCGAGCCGGTGGTACTCGCCGCGACGATCGAGGACGCGGAGCAAATGGGCTTGGAGGCGCTCGGGGAGCTCGCCGATTTCATCGAGGAAGAGCGACGTTCCATCGGCCTCGCCGATGAGGCCTTCGCGCTCCGGCGTGCCGGGGTTCGGGTAGTTCTTCACGTTGCCGAAGAGCTCGGCGTCGAGGAGACCTTCGGGAAAGGTGGCCGCGTTGCGCGCGACGAGCGGGCTCTTGCCGCGCGGTGAGAGGCGGTGCACCGCTTCGGCGACGAGCTCCTTGCCCACGCCGCTCTCGCCGGTGACGAGCACGTGACCCGCGGCGCCGGCGGCGAACGCGATCTCGTCGCGCAGACGCCACGCGGCCGGGCTCTCTCCGACGTAGCCGTACGGATCCACCTCGCCGAAGGCGAACGCGTCGTCGTAGCGACGGGTGCGGAGCGGCGGCATGCACGCTGGGCGACGCGCGACGATGAAGAGCATCTCGTGCTCGATGTGGAGCGTGTCGCCGGGGCCGATCTCGCCGGCGCGCGCCGGCGTGCCGTTCAAGAGCATGGGGCAGAGGCCGAGCGACTCCACGGCGATGCGATCGCCCGAAGGGCGCAGCGCGAGCTGGGCGCGCGAGACGCGCGGGCTGCCGATGGGCGGTGTCGCGAGGTTCACACCGGGACGCTGGCGGACGAGCTCGGCGCGCGGCGCGGCGTCGTCGGGGCGCGCGCTGCCGCGGCCGAGGATCTGCTCGGCGTCGACGAGCACGACCTCGCCGATGCGATCGGGCTCCTTGCGCGACCACGCGAGCACGAGGGCGAGCACCTCGCGGTTCGCGTCGATGCCGGAAGTGGATGCGCTGCGGCCTTCCAGGCTGGCTTCGATGGTGGAGCGCTCGTCGACCATGTCAGCTCATAGTGGGACGACACCCGCGGAATCATCACGCTCGCGGGCGAGGGCACGTGCGTTTTCGGGGACACGCTCGAGGAAGGCGCGGCGCGCTTCGGGATCGTCGATCTGCGCGGCCTGCGCGCGCAGGCGCTCGCCTACCTCGGTGAGGATGGCGCTCGCCTCCGCGGCGCGATCGTGCGCGCGGAGCGCCTCGGCCCAGGCGACGCGCGCGAGGGTGCCTCGGAAGCCGAACGCGCCCGAATCACGGCACGTGGTCACCGCCTCTTCGGCGACGACGAGGGCTTCACCGGCGCGATCCTGGCCGAGCAACACGGTCGCGAGCATCGCCAGCGCGGCCCCTCGTTCGAGCGGGAGCGCCGTGAGCGGGACGAGGGCGGTGCGGAGCTCGCGCTCGGCTCCCGCGAGATCGCCCTTCTTTTGCAGGACGGCGGCGAGGGCGACGTGCCCGCGCGCTGCGTCGATGAAGAGCTCGGGCGTGGAGGCGAGCGCGATCATGTCGGCGGCGCGGCGCTCGGCCTCGGTGACGGCGCCGCTCTCGATCGAGGAGAACACATGGCACAAGTTGCGAAACGAGCTGCCCATGCCCAGGTCGAACTCGAGGATGGTCGCGAGCTCCCGCTCGGCCTCGGCGCTTTCGCCGAGCATCCACAGGCACAGGCCGAGGATCCATTGCGCGAGCGCGACGCCGCGGCGGTGCTCGATGGTGGCGAACGCGGCGCGGCCGATGCGGGCGTGGGCGGTGCCCGTCCACGGATCGCGCCCACCCCAAGCGGTGCGGAGCGCTTCACCGAGGAACACGAAGCCGCGCACCACGGGATCGCGATCGACGACCGGCGCCGCCATCGTGCGGAAGCGCTCTTGGATCTGCTCGGCGAGATCACTGCGGCCGCTCCATGCGAGAAAGAAGCTGCCGTTCACCATGCCGTAGGCGATCTGGGCGGCGTCGGTGGCGCGATCGGCGGCCGCGACCAGCGCGTCCATGAAGTCGTCGATGCGCCGCGGGCTCTGCGAGACCACGAGCCTCGAGGCCGCCGCGACCATCCAATGCGTGGTGCCAGGCTCGCCGATGCGCAGCACCTCCTCGCCGCACACCGCCGACGCGAGCCACTCGCGGCGCCACCCATGCGCGTCGCAGAGGAGGCCGAGCAGGGCCACGCGATCGGGGACGGCGACGTCGCACTCGAGGCCGCGCCGCGCCCGCGCGATGGCCGCGTCGGTGTCGCCGCCGCGGTTCGCCTGCTCGGCGGCGCGCAGGTAGTAGACGCCGGCGCGCGCGCGATCGTCGCCGCGCTCGAGGTGCTCGGCGAGCACCATCGCATCGCTCTCGCCGTGCTCTTCCAACCAGCGGGCCGCGAGGCGGTGTCCGAGGATGCGATCCTCGTCGGTGAGCATCGTGTACGCGCCCTCGCGCAGGAGCGCGTGCCGGAACGCGAGCTCGCTCTCACCGGGAAATCGGCTGTCGGGGCGCTCCACGAGCAGCTCCTGCTCGGCGAGCGCGCTGAGCGCGCGCCGCGTCTCCGCGGGGGAGAGCGCGCCGCCGAGCAGCGCGGCCACGCCGCCCGACCATTGCACGTCGCCGAAGACGCTCGCCGCGCGGAGCAGCCTGCGCGCCTCGGGATCGAGCGCGCCGAGGCGCGCCTCCACCATCGCGAGGACCGTCTCGGGGAGGCTGGATCGCTGGCCCGCAGCGACGGCGCGGATCAGCTCCTCCAAGTAGAACGCGTGCCCTCCGGCGAGCGTCACCACGCGCTCCATCGTCTCCGGGCTCACGTCGTCGCCGAGCACCTGACGCACGAGCTTCTCGCTCGCGCGACGCCCGAGCTCTTCCAGGTTGATCCGCTGGAGCTTGCGGCCTTCCCACAGCTTCGGGAAGAGCGTGTCGACCTCGGGCCGGCCGAGCGCCAGCACCATGAAGGGCTGATCACCGAGGCGTCGCAGCGCGCTGTCGATGAAGCGCGCCGACGGGAGATCGCCCCACTGGAGATCGTCGAGCACGAGGAGGACGGGGCGCACCGCGCACTCCGCGCGGAGAAAATCCTCCCATGCGCGCGCCATCTGCTCGCCCATGAGCTCGGGATCGCGCCGCGCCGCCACGAGCGCCGGCGTCTCGTCGTCGGGGAAGGGGACGGCCACGAGCTCGCCGAGGAACGCGGCCGTGCGAGCGCGCGCGGCCTCGGGCACGTGCTGCGCGACACGCGCGCGCACCTTGCGCCTGCGCACCTCGATCGGCTCGCCCTCGTGCAGCCCGAGCACGCCGCGAAGCACCGCGCGGAGCAGGCCGAGCGCCGATCCCGTGCGCAGCAGATCGCCTTGGCCCTGCCACACGGAGACGGCCTCGTCGCGCCGCTCGACCACGCGCAAGAGCTCGCGCACGAGCCGTGATTTGCCGACGCCGGGCGGCGCCGTCACGAGGACCGCGCGCGCGAGCGGCTCTTCGATGCACTCGGCGAACAGCGTCTCGAGCAGGCGCAGCTCGCGCTCGCGGCCCACCAGCGTGGTCGGCCGGCCGAGGAGCGTGGGCTCCTGCTCCGGACCTTCGCCGAGGAGCGCGAGCCGGTTTCCCAGGGAGCGAACGAGGAAGCGCGGACCGAGGAGGCCGGCGGTCACCTCGTCGACGGCGATCGGCAACGGGGCCGTGCCGTCGCCGTGATCCGTGGAGGCGAGCAACCGTACGGTGCGATCGATCGCGTCGCTCACCTGCGTGCGCACGGACAGCTCGCTCCGCGCGGTGGCCAGACCGATGCGCCGATCCGGCGCCAGCGCCCGAATGGAAAGTGCACAGCGCGCCGCCTGCGCCGCTTGATCGGTCGCGACCCAGCTCCCCGTGAGGAGCACCGCGAGCGTGCCATCGGCGAGCCGCTCGGCTTGCGCGCCGAGCGCTTCCGCGACCTCGAGGAGCGCCGTCCACTCCGCGGTCTCGCCGTCGCCGACCGCGCGATGCAGATCTTCAGGCGGCGCGACCAACACCATCGAGATGAGCCGCCGCTCCGCCACTGTGAGCGAGAGCGCGGGCGACGGCGCCGCGATCCCGGGGCCATCGGTGCGCACCGCGCCGAGCGCTGCGGCGGCCTCGCGTCCATCGCGCGGCCTGTCCGCGGGCTCCTTGCTCAGCATCCGCGCGAGGAGCGCATCGAGATCCGGCGGCAGGCCCAGGCAGCGCTCGGAGGCGAGCGGCGGCTTCTCCAACAGGATCTTGGCGAGGATGGCCATCACCTTCTCGGCCTCGAACACCGCCGTCCCCGTCACGCACTTGAAGAGCACGCACCCGAGCGAGAACACATCCGCGCGGGCGTCGACGCTCTGGCCGGCGCGCGCCTGCTCCGGCGCCATGTACCCGAGCGTGCCCACGAACGCGCCCGTCTGCGTGAGCTGCGTGTGATCGTCGGGCCGCACCAAGCCGAGGTCGAGGATCTTGGCGGCGGACACCTCGCCGCCGACGAGGAAGATGTTGCTCGGCTTGACGTCGCGATGAACGATCCCCCGCGCGTGCATGGCCCCGAGCGCTTCGGCGATGCGCACGCCGAGCGACAGCGTCTCGGCGACGTCGAGCCGGCGCCGCTCGAGGAGGGCCGCGAGATCTTCCCCGTCGAGCCACTCCATCACGAGATAGGGCTCGTGCTCGGGCGTGAGCCCATGGGTCACGTGGCGCACGATCGCCGGATGATCGAGCGACGCGAGCGCGCGCGCTTCGCGTGAGAGGCGCGCGGCGCCGGCGGGCGTGCTCCCGCGGAGGACCTTGATCGCGACGCTCGCGCCCGTCTCGCGGTCGAGGCCTTGGAAGACCGCGCCCATTCCGCCCGTGCCCGCGAGCCGTTGCAGCTCGAACCGACCACCGATGACCTGTCCGGGCCGCATCGAAGAGCGCACGATAATGGATCCTCCGCGCTTCCGTACACACCGTCCGCCGTCGCTGCCGCATCGACGTGCGTCACGCATGCTCGCGTCCCGCAAAGACCGTCGACCCCGCGTGCACCGTCCACGCCATGCCGTGGCTCGTCGCGCGCAGATCACCTTGTGCGCGGCTCGATTTCCGATTCGTTGGGAGCCTGCCCGTGACGATCGAACCATGGGGTGGGCCGCGTTGTGCCGCGCCTCCGCCCTCGACCGTCTGGCTCGGTTCGCCCTACCGGGATAGGCTCCGGGGCGTCGCGCCGGCGACCTTCGCTCCCATGTTCTGCCCGCGTTGCCACCGCTCGTACGACGATCCGGCGCCGACGTTTTGTCCGGAGGATGGAACGCCGCTCACGACCGAGGGCCGCATCACGCACATCCGCGCTCGTCCCACGCGGCAGGTCGGCGCCATCCTCGATGGGCGCTACGAGCTCAAGGGCCTCATCGGCAAAGGCGGGATGGCGCGCGTCTACCTCGCCGAGGACACGCGCACCAAAGAGCCCGTCGCGGTGAAGATCCTGAACCGCGACGTAGCCCGCGATCGCGTCTCGCGCGAGCGTTTCCTCCGCGAGATCGAGGTCGCCGCGAGCATCGGTCACCCCAACGTGGTGCAGGTCTTCGACGCCGGTGAGCGCGGCGACGGCGAGCCGTACATCGTGCTCGAGTTCCTCCACGGCGAGTCGCTCGGCGATCTGCTTCGCCGCGACGAGATGGTCGAGCCCGCGTTCGCCGTCCCCATGTTGGCCAAGGCTGCTTCGGCGCTCGCGGCCGCGCATCGCGCGGGCATCGTTCATCGCGACGTCAAGCCCGACAACCTCTTCCTCGTCGGCGAGCGCGGCGCGCCCTACACGCTCAAGGTCGTCGACTTCGGGATGGCCAAGCTGCAAGCGGTCTCCAACCTGAGCCAGACCGGGATGACGCTGGGCACGCTCGCGTACATCGCACCGGAGCAGGCGCTGGCCGATCCCGTCGACGCGCGCACCGACATCTACGGCCTCGGCGTGGTGATGTTCCGCATGCTCACCGGCCGGCTCCCGTTCGACGTTCCCGACGACGCCGCGCTGGTCGCGCAACACCTCTTCGTCGCACCGCCGCGGCCGAGCACCCTGCGATCCGGGCTCGATCCGCGCCTCGAGGCCGTGATCCTGACCGCGCTCCGCAAGCGCCCGGAAAACCGCTATCCCACGATGGCCGCGCTCGCCGAAGATCTGGAGCGCATCCTGGGCACGCGCGAAGGCCCCGTGAAAGAGGGCCCGATTCGCGTCGCGCCGGATCTTTATCAAGCCGTGAGGCCCAGCGCGCAGGCCGCGGCGGACGTGCTGCGCACCATCGTCGGCGTGTAGGCGTTGATTTTGTTCGGGAAGCCTTCGACGCTAGGCATCGATGGCCGATCGCGCTCCCATTCCGCTGCCCATCGACGACGATCCCGAGGACGTCTTCTGGGCGCTCTCGACGGCGACGACGCTGTTCCGGCGCGGTGAGCACGCCGAAGCGTTGAAGTGGTTGCGCCGCGCCGCGGAGCAAGCCTCGGATCAAGGCGCCGACGCGCGCGCCCTCGTGTTGATGAAGGCCGCCGCGGAGCTGACCGCGACCCTCGGCGCGCCGCCGCCGCGTCCCTCGACGCCGCCGCCGTTGCCGAACCGCGGCTCGGTCCCCGCGCCTCCGCCCGTGCCGGCGGCGACCTCGATCGCATCGATCCCGCGCCCGCCGCCGCTTCCTTCGCGCCCGCCTGCGCCGAGCATCCCCGCAGCGCAGGCTCCCGCGCCGCGCGTTCCTTCGGCACCCGTGCGCCCACCGGCGCCCGCGCCCAGCAAGCCCGCGGGCAACACCAAGCGCGAGCGATCGGGAACCTTGAGCGGCCGTCGCGGCGCCTCCGGCAAGCGCACGCCCTCTTTCGTCGACGCGCCGAAGCCCGCCCGTTCGCCGTCGGTGCCCGACGACATCCCCGATGTCCCCATCGACGATCTCGACGAAGTCACCAGCGTCATCGAGCACAAGCGATCCGCGGGGCCGGCCTCTTCAGGCAAATCGGCCGCGCGCAAGCCGGTGATCATCCACGACGCCGACACCACGGACCTCGCGCCGAGCAAACCCTCCGCTGCGGCCAAGCCCGCCGTCGCGAGCAAGCCCATCCTCGCACCGAGCAAGCCCACGCTGCCGAGCAAGCCCGCGGTGGCAACCAAGCCATCCGTACCGGCGAAGCCACAAATCACCGCGCCCACGAAGCCCGAGCCTGCCGCGAAGCCCGAGCCTGTTGCGAAGGCGGAGCCCGCTGCGAAGCCCGAGCCTGCTGCGAAGGTGGAGCCGCCCGCGCCCGTCGTCGCTCGTCCCGTGATGGTGCGCAAAGGCACCATGCAGGTCGTCGACGAGGGCTTCGAGAGCATGCTGCACGAGGGCGATGGCGCCGTCCACGTGCCGACAATTGCAATTGAAGCAGGCCGCTCTCCCACGCCGTCCACCAGCACGACGCTGCCAACCCCGATTGAGCCTCCGCGCGCCTCGCCTTCGGCCGAAGCGCCTCCGGCTCACATCCCGAGCCCCGTCCTCGTGCCGGTCGCCTCTGCGACGCCGCCGGCCCCGCGTGCGGCGCTCGCCTTCGCCTCTGCTATCGCCGATGCTCCCGCACCGGCAGCGAGCGCGCCGCCCGTCCTCGCGATGCCGGCTCCTCCGCCCACCACGCCTACGGTGACCGCGGCACCGGCGTCTCCGGCACCGAACGACCCTTCTTCAATCGCGATTGATTCTCCGACGGCGAGCGAGGAATCCGCCGCCGGAGCCTTGAAATCCGATTCAATCGCTCGTCCTTCAACCGCAATTGATGCTCACCCTTCGCCGGCGTCGACCAGTGCGCTCCTCGCGCAGCGGGTCGCCGTCGTGGCTGCGCCGGATGGCTCCGCGCGCCTCGTCGCGCTCGAGGATCTCGCGTCGCTCCCCGAAGGCGCCGTCGCGGCCATCGTCGTGCCGCTCGCGGGCGCCGACGGCGAGCGGCTCGCACGCCTGCTCGCGTCGCGACGGTGATGGCGCCGGCTCGAGGGCTCGCGCCGGCGTGACGAGCGTCACGGCGGCGCGTCGACGATGGTCGAGAGCTCACCCAACATCCAGCGCGCGATCGACTCGGCGCCGTGCCCCTCGAAATGCAGCCCGTCGGGGCGGATGAGCGCGCCGTCGCTCTCCAACGCGCACCGGCCTTCGGGGCACAGCTGGGCGGAGAGATCGACGACCGTCACGTGCGGCGACGCCGCAGCGGCGTCGCGGAGCGTGGCGTTGAAGCAGTCGACCATGGCCGCCCCGGCGGCCTTGGTCCATTTGCCGGTCGGGTAGGGGGCGAGCGCCACGACGCGGTGGCCGCCGTGCGCGCGCAGCGCTTCGAGGTCGCGCGTGAGCTCCGCGCGGTAGGCATGCTGCCAGCCGCGGTCGCAGGGGCGCTGCCAGACGCCGTCCACCTCGACGGGCGCGAAGAAGCCGCCGCCCAGCACCACGAGCGTAGCGTCGGGGCGCAGCTCTTCCGCGTCGTGCACCCAGCGCGCGTCACAGTCGCCGCCGACATGCGGGAGGCCGTTCACGGCCCGCGTGGGGAGCTGATCGTGGAGCAGGCTGCAGCTGCTGTTTCCCCGCGCCACCACGAAGGGCGCGCCGGCCATCGAGGCGTGCACGGCGCGGAGGCGCTCTCCGAGCGTCACGGCCACCGAGTCGCCGAGCACCAGCACCTTGCGCGCACCTTCGGGGACGCCCCCCGGCAGCGCCCGCACGCCTGCGGCGTTCGCCGCCTCCTCCGGCGTGCGTGCCCCCCACGTGGAGAGCACGAGCGCGATCGCGGCGAGGCCCATCGCGGCGGGCACGACCACGAAGGGATTGCCCACGCGCAGTCGGCCCGTGCGGATCGGCTGCTCGAGGAGGCGATACGAGGCGATCGCGATCGCGAACGTCGCCGCGAAGCGCGCGAGGGTGAGCGCTCCCGCGCCGAGGCCCGTGCGCGCCGGGCTCAGGGCCACGAAGATCGGCCAGTGCCACAGGTACACGCCGTAGCTCACGAGGCCGACGCCCACGAGCGGACGCGCCGCCAGCGCGCGGGCGACGAGGCTCCGATCCCCGGCGCGCGCGCATGCGATCAGCGCGAGCACGGCGACCTCCGTGAGCGTCAGGCCGCCGCGATAGAGCCGCGCGTCCTCGCCGTCGAGCCGAGCCCACGCGAGGCCGAGCCCGATCGCCGCGAGGACGCCGGCCACGTCGAGCGCGCGCACCGCGCGATCGCCGAGCGCGCGCGCCGGCGGCCACAGGCACGAAAGCGCCGCGCCCAGGAGCAGCGCCGCGCCGCGCGTGTCGGTGCCTTGGTACGCGCGCTCCGAATGGCCGGGCACGAAGAGCCACGCGAGCGCGGCTGCGGAGGCGATCGCGAGCACGACGGAGACCGCGAGGAGCGTTCGGCGTCCATCGCGCGCGCGGCGCAGCACCAGGGCGGCAGAGAGCGGCCACACCGCGTAGAACTGCTCCTCGATCGCGAGGCTCCACGTGTGCGCGAGCAGCGAGGGCGCGCGGAAGAGATCCCAGTAGCTCCGTGCCGCGAGGATCGTGTGCCAGTTGGCGGCGTACGCGATCGTGGCGAGGCCGTCGCTGCGGATGCGCGGGAGCTCCGAGGGATCGGCGATCGTCGCCGCGTAGAGCGCCACCGCGGGCAGGAGCGCGAAGAGCGCGGGAAGGAGGCGCCGCGCGCGCCGCGCCCAGAACGCCGCGAGATCGACGCTGCCCGTGGCCGCGTGCTCGGCGACGATCAAGGACGTGATGAGGAAACCCGAGAGGACGAAGAACAGATCGACCCCGAGGTACCCGCCGCGGAGCCGCCCGTCGTGGAAGAGCATCACCCCGAGCACCGCCGCGCCGCGCAGGCCATCGAGGGCCGGCATGTGCGGGAGCCCGGGGCGAGGCGGAGGCGACGGCACGGCTCAGCGTAGGGGTGCCGTGACGGCCGCGCGATCGTTCTCCACGCACGCCTCGCCTCGACGCGCGCGCGTGGTCGGCCGGGAGAGCTCTGGCTGCGTGCGCATGACCTACGATCGCAGGCTATGCACCCGGCGCCCCGGATCCAAGCTTCGCGCGATCGCTCGCCTCACGGCGGCCGTGATGCCCGCTACGAATCGGCGGGCGGCCTCTGGACGGCCGCAATCTCCGATTCGATGAGACGGTCGACCTGCTCCGGCGACTCCACGCGATCATCCAGATCCATGTCGTCGGGGAGCGTGTCGGCGTCGGTCGGCGGTCGCGGGGGCGTCGGGCCCGTGTGCTTCGTCTTCTCGTTGGCCATGGCTGCCTCGCTCTCGGCGGCTCACCCGCCGAACGGGCCGCATGGAGCTCGACACGCGTGCCGACAAGGGCCTCGCTTCATTCGCCGCGCAGCTTCCCGGCGACCATGGCCAGCCGGCGGCCGAGCGCGCGGGCGAGCGTGAGATCGATCTCGGTGGGCAGCCGGTCCCCGCTCGCGCCGCTCACCGACGACACGCCGTAGGGCGAGCCGCCGTGGATGTCCTCCATGCTCATCTGCTCGGCTTCCGCGTACGGCAAACCGTGCACGATGTAGCCGAGATGAAAGAGCGGGATCATCATCGACACCAGCGTCGTCTCCTGCCCGCCGTGCATGGTCGACGTCGAGCAGAAGACGCTGGCCACCCGCCCCACGAGGTCGCCCGCGAGCCACAGCTTGCCCGTCTGATCCATGAAGCTCTTGAGCTGCGCGCTCATGTTGCCGTAGCGCGTGGGCGAGCCGAACGCGACGCCGTCGGCCCAGAGCAGATCGTCGTTGGTGGCGATCGGGATCGACGCGAGCGACTCCTTCACCGCGCGGATGCGCGGGTGCTTCGCGATCTCCGCCGCCGCGGTCAGCTCCGGCACCTGGAGGAGCCGCACGGTCGCCCCTGCGCGCTCGGCGCCCTCCGCGATCGCGCGGGCCAGCGCCGCGGTGTTGCCCATCATGGAGTGGAAGATGACGGCGACGTTCATCGGTGATCTCCGAGGTCGCGCCATGCAGCGCGCGGACCACGGATGCGCCCCTGCCTCGCTCGCCCAAGGCTCCAGGCGGAGGTCGTGCCATGTCGAGGCTGCTCAGCGCGTACGAGGGATCGTCGTTCTTGGTGCTCGATCCCGGCGGCGACATCGAGGAAGGCAGCGAGAGCGGGCTCTACCGCGAGGACACCCGCTTCCTCTCCCGCTACGTGCTGCGCGTGGGCGGGGCCCGTCCGATCGTGCTCTCGAGCCGCGTGCCCGCCGCGCACGTCGCCGTGGTCTTCGCCACCAATCCGGCGCTGCCGGGGGTGCCCCGCGGATCGTTGGTGCTCAAACGATCGTACGCAGTCGGCGACGGCATGCACGCCGACATCGAGGTGACGAGCCACGCGTGCGCGCCCGTCGAGGCCGACATCGAGCTCCTCTTCGACGCGGATTTCGCCGATGTCTTCGAGGTGAAGCGCCTCATCGAAGGCCCCGCGCCGTTCGCGGTGGAGCCCGCCTCCGCCGGCACGTTCAGCCGCTCCATCCTGGCGCTCGGGCACGCATCGCAGGAGGGCTGGAGCCGGCGCACCGAGATCCGCTTCAAGGGCACGCCGGCGATCGACGGGCGCTCCGTGCGCTTCCACCTCGCGCTCGCGCCCGGCGCGTCGGTGCGCCTCTGCCACGAGGTCTTCACCATCGCCGACGGCGATTTCGTGGTCCCGCGCCACCGCTGCAACGCCATGCTCGTCGCCGCCGAAGGGCAGAGCGAGGCGGCGCCCGCGCCCGTGGATCGACCCGTCCTCCGCTCGCAGGATCCTGCGCTCGACACCGCCTTCACCGCCGCGCTCACCGATCTCCGCGCCCTCCGCATCCGCGACGAGGACGGCGCCTTTCACCTCGCCGCCGGCGTGCCTTGGTACATGGCGCTCTTCGGCCGCGACTCGCTCATCGCCGCCTACCAAGCGATGCCCTATGCCCCCGATCTCGCCCGCGCCGTGCTGCGGTCGCTCGCGCATTGGCAGGGCCGGCGCGTCGATCCCGAGACCGAAGAGCAGCCCGGCAAGATCCTCCACGAGCACCGCTCCGGCGCGCTTCGCGGCGCGCGCAGCTTCGTGCCGCGCTTCCCCTACTACGGCACCGCCGACGCCACGCCCCTCTTCGTCGTCGTGCTCTCCGAGTACGTGCGCCGCACCAACGATCTCGCGTTCGCCCGCGCCCACGAGAAGCACCTCGACGCCGCCCTCGCGTGGATCACCGGCGCCGGCGATCCCGACGGCGACCTCCTCATCGAATACCAGCGCTCCACCGCCTATGGTCTGTGGAACCAAGGTTGGAAGGACTCGGAAGACTCCGTGCGCTTCCACGATGGCAAGCAGGCCGAGCCGCCCATCGCGCTCGTGGAGGTGCAGGGGTATGCGCTCGATGCGCTGCTGCGCGCGGCGGAGCTCCATCGCGCGTTGGGGCGCCCCGAGGCCGACGCGGCCGCGCTCGAAGCGCGCGCAGAGGCGCTCCGCGCCGTCATCGATCGAGCCTTCTGGAGCGACGAACGAGGCTATTTCGCGATGGCGCTCGATCGCGAGAAGAAGCCGGTCGACGCGCTCACCTCGAACCCCGCGCACCTCCTTTGGTCGGGCGCGGCGCATCCCGCGCACGCGGCGCGCGCGGCGGAGGCCATGGTCGGTCCCGATCTCTTCACCGGCTTCGGCCTTCGCACCATGGGATCGCGCGAGGCTGCGTTCAGCCCCATCTCGTACCACAACGGATCGGTGTGGCCGCACGACACCTCCCTCGCCGCCGCCGGCCTCGCGCGTTATGGGCTCGCGTCCGAGGCCATGACCCTCTGCGACGCGCTCATCGACGCCGTCGCGTACTACGACACGCGCCGCCTGCCCGAGCTCTTCGCCGGCTTCGCGCGCGCCGAGACGCCGTTCCCCGTCGAATACCCCACCTCGAACTCACCGCAGGCCTGGGCCGCGGGCGCGCTGCTCCTCGTGGTGACGACCCTGCTCGGGCTCGATGTCTCCGAGCAGACCCGCCGCATTCGCCTGCGACCCATGCTGCCCGCGCGCCTGCCCTCGCTGCGCGTCGATGGGCTTCGCGTCGCCGAAGGAGCCTTCGACGTCGAGGTGTGGAGAGAAGGGGAGTCCGTACGCGGGGCGGTGCGCGGCGCACCCGAGGGCTATTCGGTCGACATCGAGGACCCCGCGGCCCTGCGCGCCGCCGCGTGACTCAAACCCTCCTCCACGGTCGAATCCCCTGACATCGCATTTGCCGGAAAAGCAACACCGCATAGACGACATCGGCAAGCACCGTGATGGCCATGAAGGCCCGCAGCGACCGCAGCGCGCCGTGGAGCACGTAGGCGTGGGGAATCGCGACGAGCGAGCCGAAGAGCTTGCCGAGCGCGATGTACATCGATTGTCCGCGCAGGTCGCGGCGCCGCGCGAGCATGGCGATGAAGGAGAGCGAGATGATCACGTTGACCGCATAGCCCGTATAGGCACCGTCCCAGTCGTGCCAATCGCGAACCAAGGCGTCGAGAACGACGAGCGCGATGCCGAGCGACGCGACGAGCCGCACGTGAAAAAGCGCCGGCGGACACGACCCCGTCCTCCGCTCCTCCGCGGGGCCGTAGCGGAGATATTGATACAGAATCCCGGCGTCGATCGCGAGCCACAGCGCCACGACGAGCGGAGGGAGCACCGCAATCGGGTGAACGACGGTGAAGAGAAATTCCCAAGAGATGGCCGCGCACAGCGCAGGCAGCGGCACGCCCGGCGCTCGATCCAGAGAGCCTCTCCGCAGAATGAGCACGTAGGTGGCGGCCCACAGCGCGCCGCCCACCGCATCGACCACCTTCCAAAGATCGTCGCCCAGGCTCAAGCGCGCACCTCGGTCGGCTCATCCGACGGTGGCGTGCCTCCGCGCCGCGCATCCATTGCGATGAATCTGCCGCGCGACGAGGGCGCCCACGAACACCAGAATGGCTGTGCAGAGCGCGAGGGATGCATCGAGCCGGCTCGGCGGTGCGGTGAGCGAGGTCTGGGCCAAGAGGCCGAAGGTCGCCGCGATCGCGAGCAGCGCCACGTGGGTCGACGCCCAGAACACCACGCTGTTGGCGTCTCGCGGATTGCGGATCGCGCCGCGCCCGATGCGCCGCACCTGCCATACCGCGATGGGGAGCGTGAGCAGCATCGGCACCCCGACCGCGAGCGGCAGCGTGCCCATCACCACGAGCACGAAGAGGGTGCCATAAGCGATCACCTGCCCGAGCGCGACGGCCTTCGTCGCCCGGCGAGGGCCGAGCACGACGGCGAGCGTTCGTTTTCCGGCGCGCGCGTCGCCTTCGCAATCGGAGAGGTTCATCACCACCATGCGCGCGACTTGCACGACGAAGATGGGAAGGATGGCGCCGAGCAGGACGGGAGAGGCGGTGAGGCGCCCTTCTTGGAGCGCGTAGGCCAAGAGCGGAACCGAGAGGCTCAGCACCGTGGCCACCGTGATCTCGCCGAACCCTCGATAATTGAGCTGGAGCGGTGGCGCCGTGTAAAACCACGCCAGCGAAAGCACGAGGAACGCGAGCCAGCGAGCCGCGGCCACCGGCATGGCCAAGGTCAGCGCGAGCGCGCCGAACAGCAGCACGAAGGCCGTGCCCAGGCTGACGACCGGTGGCAGATGCCCTTCCACGAGGACCCTGCTCCCGCCCGTCCACCGCGTGGGTGAGGTGTTCTCGGCGTCGGCGGCGAGATCGAAATACTCGTTACAATAATGCGTCATCAAATGGGCGCACCACACGAAGGCGAGACCCTGAAAGAAGCGCCCGAGATCGAGCGCGCGCCCTTCGTGCACGAGCACGGCCGCGCCGAGCCCATAGAGCAGCAGGCTGTAGACGAGGAACTTGGGGCGCCCGAGGCGAACGAACGCCGCGAGCTTTCCGGGCCTCTCGCGCGACCTCGGCGGAGGCTCGCGCGCGCCGGTGTTTGTGTCTGCGATATCGATTCTCTCCAACACGCGTGGAAATACCGAGTCTGCAGGTCGCGTCTCAGGCTGCGCCCTTTGCGCCGCGCAGCACCGCGGCCTGCCGTGCCGGCCGACTTCGCTCCTCGGCAACATCGACGTTCCTCGGGGGCCGTGTAGCGCCATTCGGTCGCTTCGGGAGCGGCGCGGGGCCGCGAATCTCCGTGGAGCGCGGTCGACGGCTCCGCGCGATCAGGGACGCACGGCCGTGACCTCGAGCGGCACGCGCCAGGGGCGCAGCGTCGTGAAGGGCCGAGGCTCGATGGGATCCGAGGTGCCGAGCGCGAAGTCGACCCGCGCGAGGATGGTGGCCAAAACCAAGGGCCCTTCCATCATCGCAAAATGGTTGCCGATGCACGTGCGCGGGCCGGCGCTGAACGGGAGATAGGCGAGCCGATGGCGTCGATGCTCGGCTTGGGGCTCGAAGCGGCTCGGATCGAAGCGCTCCGGATCGGGCCACAGCTCCGGGCGACGGTGGAGCGCATAGGCGCTGACGAGGACGATGGTGCCTTTGGGGAGATCGACGTCGCCGATGCGCACGTCGTTCGCGGCCTGCCGCCCGAACAGATAGATCGGTGGATAGAGGCGCATGGCCTCTTTGAAGACTTGGAGGCAATAACGGAGGCTCGGCAGGTCGGCGGCGCGCGGGCGCCGATCGCCGAGGGCCCGCGCCTCCGCTTGGGCGCGCGCGTGCGCCTCGGGGTGTCTGCCAAGCAGGTAGAGCGACCAGGTGAGGGCGGTGGCCGTGGTTTCGTGGCCGGCGATGAAGAGCGTGACGATCTCGTCACGCACCTGCTTGTCGCTCATCCGATCTCCGTGCTCGTCGTGCGTGGCGAGGAGCAGGCTCAAGAGGTCCGGCCGATCGAGGCCCGCGCGGCGGCGATCGGCGATCATCTGCTCGATCCTCCGCTCGATCGTGGCGAGGGCGGCGTCGGCGCGGCGGCGCTTCACCGTCGGCCAGTGAATCGGCCGGACCACCGCTTCGGTGAGCGTGCTCGTGTGCGCGCGCATCGAAGCGGGGACCCGCTCGGCGAGCGCTTGCAGCAGTGAAGCGAGATAAAGCCGCACCGCCCAGGGGATCGAGCCGATCTGCTCGTCGGCCCAGCACAGCGCGATCGTGATCGCGGCGGTGAGATCGTCCGCTTCGTCCCGCACCTCGGCGTCGAAGAGCGTTTTGCCGGCGACGCGCATGGTGATGCGCATCATCTCCTCGAGCGCGTCCACCACCTGGCCTTCTCGGAGCGCGCGCGCTTCGCTCCACGCGTGCTCGACCATGGTGTCGGCGTAAGCCTCGATGTGCGCCTGCGTGAACAGCGGCGCCATCAGCTTGCGTTGCGTGCTCCAGAGATCTCCGTCGCTCGTGGACAGCCCATCTCCCACGAGCGGGCGGACCGGGCCGAGGACCGCCGTGGGCTTGATGAAGCTCTTCGCCTCGCCGATGAGCACGCCGTGGATGAGCTCCGGCGCATTGACGATCACGATCGGCGTACGCAGCGCGAAGATCCGCCCGATCGCGCCGCACTCGCGGTTGAAGCGCGCGAACAGCGAGAGCCTCTCGTGCGCGAGCTCGCGCAGGTGGCCGAGCCGATCGGCGCCGGAGAGGACGGGGAGATCGTCGATGTTCATGAGCTGCATTCAGCGCCCGCCGAACGGTCACGCTCGACGGTCGTTTCCAGGAAGAACCCCATGGGAGAGCATGGACCACCGGCTCGATGCTCCACCTCTGGTGGTGTCTTCGGATTTCGTGTCAGGGCCTCTCCCGAGCCGGATTGGGGATGTGCGCAGGCGGGGTGCAATCGTCCGCGAACCCGGGCAGACTCGCGGCGAACAGGAGACGAACCGACGATGAAGACCTCCGCATACGCCGCCACGGCGGCCAAGCAGCCGCTCGCACCGTTCACGATCGAGCGACGTGAGCCCGGTCCGCACGACGTCCTGATCGACATCCTCTATTCCGGCATCTGCCATTCCGACATTCATCAAGCCCGTGACGAGTGGGGCGGCGCCATCTTCCCCATGGTGCCTGGTCACGAGATCATCGGTCGCGTCCGGCAGGTCGGCAATCGCGTGAAGAAGGTCGCGGTGGGCGACATGGCCGGCGTCGGCTGCATGGTCGACGCCTGCCGCGAATGCGACGCGTGCAAGCGCGGCCTCGAGCAGTTCTGCGAGAAGGGCTGCGCCTTCACGTACAACGGCACCGAGATGGATCGAAAGACGCCGACCTACGGCGGCTACTCCACGCAGATCGTCGTGGACGAGCGCTTCGTGCTCAAGGTCCCCGCGGGCCTCGATCCCGCGGGCGCCGCGCCGCTCCTCTGCGCCGGCATCACGACGTACTCGCCGCTCCGTCAATGGCAGTGCAAAAAGGGTGATCGCGTGGGCGTCGTGGGCCTCGGGGCCTCGGCCACATGGCGGTGAAGCTCGCCGCCTCGATGGGCGCCGAGGTGACGATGCTCAGCACCTCGGCCTCGAAAGAAGCCGACGCGCGCCGCCTGGGCGCGACGGGCTTCGCGCTCACGAAGGACGAAGCCACCTTCGACAAGCTGGCGCGTCATTTCGATCTCATCATCGACACCATTTCGGCGCCGCACGATTACAACAAGTACCTGAAGATGCTCCGGCCCCAAGGCACGATGGTCGTCGTCGGCGTCCCGCCCGAGCCCACGCCCGTGGCGGCGTTCTCGCTGATCACCGGCAACAAACGGCTCGCCGGCTCGCTCATCGGCGGCATCGCCGAGACGCAGGAGATGCTCGATTACTGCGCCGCGCACGGGATCGTGTCGGACGTGGAGGTCATCCCCGTCCAACAGGTCAACGAGGCCTACGAGCGCATGCTCCGCGGCGACGTGCGCTACCGCTTCGTCATCGACGTGAAGAGCTTCGCGTCGGGCGCGCCGGCCGTGTAGGCTCCTCACCTCATGAATACCCCGCTCGCCGCCGGTTTTCGCGTCGTCGTCTCCGCGTTCGCCGAGAGCCCGATGGAAGCCGTCGAGACGAAGACGAGCCTCGTCCCGATGGATCCGCCGGACCCCGCGAAGCTGTCGCCGCGCGACGTGATCATCGCGGTCAAGAGCGCCACCGTGGGCTGGGTCGATCTGCTCATGACGAGCGGGCAATACCAGCACATGCCCAAGCCGCCTTACACACCGGGCCTCGAGTCCTCCGGTGTCATCGTGTGGAAGGGCCCCGAGGCGGGCGGCCCTCTCGCCGAAGGCGACGCCGTCCTCGTCGACGGCTTCCTCGCCGGCCCCCGCTCGATCGGCGCTTACCAGCAATATGGTGGCTTCGCCACCTATCTGGTGGCGCCGATCGAAGCGGTGCACAAGATCCCCGGCGCCCTCACCCTCGATCAAGCCTCCGCCCTGCTCGGCAGTTACGAGACTGCCTATCACTGCATCGTGACCCGCGGTCGCGTCCAGGCCGGCGAAACGGTGCTCATCCACGGCGCCTCGGGCGCGACCGGCCTCGCCGCCGTGCAGGTGGCCAAAATCCTCGGCGCCACCGTGATCGCCACCGGCCGCTCCGACGAGAAGCTCGCCGTCGTGAAGGAGCACGGCGCCGACCACGTCATCAACGTGCGCGGCGAAGGCAGCTCGGTGCGCCCCTTCCGCGACGACGTCAAAGCCCTCACCGGCGGCCGCGGCGTCGACGTCGTCTACGACGCCGTCGGCGGTGAAATCTCCCTCGAATCCCTGCGCTGCGTCGCCTTCGGCGCCCGCTTCCTCATCGTCGGTTGGGCCTCGACACCGTTCGTCGCCCTCGGCCAAGGCCGCCGCGGCGCGCCCAACGCCAACCAACTCCCCACCAACCTGATCATGATGAAGAGCCTCGACGTGCTCGGCTGCCCGACCGTGATCTCCACCGTGGTCAACCCCGCGAGCCGCCCCCCGCGCCTCGCCCAAGTGCTGCGCTGGGCCGAAGAGGGCAAGATTCGGCCGCACGTCTCGCACACGTTCCCGCTCACGGCATTTCGAGAGGCCATGAAGGCCAGGTGGGATGGTGACGTGATTGGCGGGTGCGTGCTGCACCCTTGAGGTGATGGCGAAGCGGAGAGGCGGTTGCGACTCGCGCCTCTCCAGGAGACCGAGCAGCTCAGGCGCCGGCGGGCGTGACGCTCAAATGATGCAAATCTCTACGATCAGGGTCGATGTTACTCGGCTGAATGGGGCGAAGTTCTACATGTTCGTTCGACGCTCCCGTCCGTCCTGGGATCGCTGGTGGGAGCAGTTGTTTGCTTTTCTGGAAACGTTCGCTTCGCCTAGCGGCGAATGGAGTACTGGTGCGATGCAGGGCGTGCTGTATCAACGCCGCCGGCTCTCCGTTGATGAGATCTCGCGTGTCTTGTGCGAATTGCGTACGGCACCCGAGAAGGAGATGATGGAGCACAGGACCCTCGGAATGACAGAAAGAGATCTGTCCAAAGGAGGGGCTGGTGTCGACCTCCTCTTTTTCGTGGATACTCTTTAGAGCAGGGCGGTGGGGGGCGAGGATCGCACCTCTTCCCATCGCGAGGGGAGCCGGGGTAAAGAGTGACTCGAGACAGGATGCGTTTGCACCGCTCACGGCCTTTCGCGCAGTCATGAAGGCACGGTGGGAGGTGATGTGATTGGCGGGTGCCTGCTGGACCCTCGAGGTTGATGCGTATGGAGCTCGATACATCGATTCTTCGTGAGCTTCGCGGTCGGGCTTCACACGGCGTGAAGCCGTCGGAGTTGGTGAACGATCTGTATCAGCATCTTCGGCCGACCGTTGATCCAGGTCACCTTCGTGTCCTGATGATCGTCCATTTCAAAAAGGCGTTCTATCTCGAGCTTGGTGACGCGATGACCGTGGGGGCAGCGATTTGGATATTTCGAGACGGTACCTTGAATGATGCGTCGCTGGACGCCGTGCTCCTGCCCGTCATCGAAGCGACGCGTTCGCACTGGAGCCTTCACGGCTCTTCCGAATGAGGAGCGCCGCCCAAGCGACGGCGTCTTGGAAATGATTCATTGATGGGCCGGGGGACGAGCCGGCGGTGCTCTACGCGACCGCCGGCTTCCGGACCCTCTCGAAGGGGCGTCGCTTACGTGATCACAGACAGCTATCGAGCTGGCTCGCGATCGTCGTCCCCGAGCCGGGCAGCGTGGCGTGCAGCGGATCGCTGCCCGAGAGCGCGGCTTCCAGGGCTGCGGCGGGGCCGTGCGTCTTGATCTTGCATTGGAGGATCTTCCGCGGGCCGCCGACGTGACCGTTCTCGTTCACCGTCGGGTTCGAGGCGGCGAAGGTGAAGCGGCAGCTCTTGACCTCGCCCGTCTCCTGGTTCGTCGAGCATACGAAGCGGAGCGCGGTGATGTGCGACCACTCGCCTTGGCAATAGGTGCTCGCGCACGAGGCGTCGAAGGCTTCGGCGACGTTGCGGCGCGTGCCGAACCAGAAGCCGGGATCGCCGTGGTCGTTGAAGTAGTCGGCGATCTCTTGGTACGTCGTGCCGGTGCTCGCGGGCGGGGGATCGCCGACGACGCCCGCGAGGCAGGCGCCGATGCCGTGGTAGAACGAGTCGCCGGTGGGGAGCGGCCCCTTGATGTAGAAGGCGTTGTCGTCGAGCGCGGTGAGGAAGGTATTCACGTCCGACTTCACCGGGATGATGCAATTGAAGGTCCGGGCGTCGAGGGAGAATTGGCCCGTGGCGCCGTCGACGTATTCGATGCTCCCGCCGAGCTTCCAACCGCATTGCTTCACGCGGCCGGCGTCGTTGATGGAGCAGGTGAGGGCGATGGTGGAGAGGTTCGCGTAGTCGCCGCTGCAGTACGTGTCTCCGCAGACGTCGTCGAAGCTGTGGATGAGGCCGGCGCTCGCGGTCTCCCAGAACGCGAGCTGGGCGCTGTCGAGGCGCGACGTCATTTCGACGTACGGGGTGCTGGAGAGCTCTTCTTCGACGGAGGCCACGCTCTCTGGAGCGCTGCAAGCAGGCACGAGCACGAGTAACGCGAGACAGGACGAGATTCGCATCGAGGTCACCTCGATCGTTTGCCGTATGCGCGGTCCGCGGGCGAGACAACAGCGGAGCGACATGGCTTGTCGCCGTCACCGGATCGTCATGGTGCCGTGACGATGGTCTCGTGAGGTCTCGCGTCGACATCGTGCTTCGCCACGAGCCGCGTGGAGCGCGTGGCGCCTTCAGCGCCCGGGAATGCGCGGCATGGGAACGAAGCCGGGCAGGGACTCGATACGTGTGGTCCAGGCGGCGACGTGGGGCCAATCGCTCGGTGAGAGGCCTGCCTCTTCGAGCACGGAGACGAAGGGGTAACAGGCGATGTCGGCGAGCGTCGGTCGCCCGAGCTCGAGCCATGCGTGGTCTGCGAGGCGGGCTTCCATCACGTCGAGCGCGGCGCGCGCGCGGCGGGTCGTGGCGTCGACGTCGATGGGGGCGCCGATCAAACGGTGGTTTCGCAAAAGGCCCACACCGTGGTGGAGCTCGGTCGCGTCGAAGAAGATCCATTGGAGGATGGCGCCCGCGGCCTCGCGCGGGAGCCACGATTCGCCGTGGCGGAGCGCGAGATCGATCACGATCGCGTGGCTGTCGCGGAGGACGCCTCCATCGTCCTCGAGCACCGGCACGAGGCCCAGTGGATTCAAGTTGGTGAACGGAGCCCGGCGCTGCTCGCCGCGCAGGAGATCGACCATGCGCTCTTCGTGAGGGACGCCGAGGAGGCGCAGAAAGAGGCGCACGCGGTACGTGTTGGCCGAGAGCGGAAAACCGTGGAGGATCGTCGTCATGCGCAAGGTTGTGCACCCTGGACCCGACTCCAGGGTCAAGGGAGAGCCGAAGAGCCACGCGTCGCTGCGGATCGGCGAGGTCGCGGCGCGCGCGGGCGTGCGCATCGACACCGTGCGTTTCTACGAGCGCGAAGGGCTCTTGCGCGCCGTGAGCCGCTCGCGCTCGGGCTACCGGCAATTCCCGCCCGATGCGGTGGAGCGGATTGGGTTCATCCGTCAGGCGCAGGCCATCGGCTTTCGCCTCGACGAGGTGCGCGAGGTCTTGGGCGCGCTCGATTCGGGTGAGGTGAGCTACGAGCGAGGCCTCGTTCGGCTGCGCGCAGTCGCCGAGCGCGTGGACGCGAAGATCGCCGAGCTGCGCGCCGTGCGAAAGCAGCTCTCCGCGATGATCGAGCGCTTCGAGGCCGGACACTGCACCGCGATGGAAGCCGCGGCCCGCGCGATCCGGGGGCGATGAGGCTTCGTGGTGAGCGCTCCCGAGCGAAGGGCCTTTGACGGGCGCGATCTCCACGCCGGCGTGCACGGCGCTGAGCCAACCCAATCGAGGTTGGAAGGCAGAGTGTGACCGAGAAAATTTCGACGTGATCTCCGCTGACGCACGCGCCTGACCCGCAGTAGGGTGGGCGCATGAGACGACGCGCTTCATTCATCTTCGCCCTGTTTCTCCCGCTCCTTCTGGTCTCCTGTGGCTCTGGATCGAGCGATCCAATGGGCGATCCCGAGCTGGTCGCCGCTTGCAACGCGGCCTGTGAAACGTTCGTCGGCGGCGATTGCTATGGTGCGTGCAAAGCCACTTGCCAGAGCCCGACGTGCACGGCTTCGGGCGACACGTCGACGTACGAGGACGTCATCGCGCTCGATTGCAGCTCCGGGACGCTCAACTTCCACACCACACACGGCAGCTCCGCGTGCTCGTCCCCGGACATCCCGGCCGCGGGCGACAACGGCACGGGGACGTCGCACCGCATGTTCGTCACGAACGCGTCCTTCACGGCCGATCTCGCAGTCGTGGGCGGCGCCGCCACCGGGCCCGCGGGCGCCGACAACCTCTGCAATCTGGCCGCGGAGGCCGTGTCGATCGGCGGCACGTGGAAGGCGTGGATCTCCGATTCGAGCGTGGATGCGATCGATCGCATCGAGGACAAGGGGCCTTGGCTCAACGTCCCGCGCACCGCCATCCTGTTCCCCAACAAGGCCGCGCTGACGCAAACCCCGATCGACTCCGTCTGGTACGACCTCACCGACGAGCACGGCACCGCGGTGTCGACGAACGACGTGTGGACGGGGACCAAGACGGGCGGGCGCGTGTCGATGAGCAACGACAGCTTCGATACGTGCGACGACTGGATGACGATGGGCGAGTTCTCGCTGGGCGCCACGGGCTCGACCGGATCGAGCGCGTCGATCTGGACCGAGTGGCTGGTGGACGAGTGCCAGTTCACGAGCAACCGGCTCTACTGCATCGAGCAGTGATGCTGTGACCGAGGGCCCCTCACCGCATCAGAGATCGAAGTCGAGCACCCAGTCGATCGCGCGGCGGAGCATGCCGCGGGCGGTGTGGCGGCCGATGACGTCGAGCTCGCCGCCGTCGAGCCACTTGCCGCCGCAGATGGCGCAGGTGTCGATGTGGATGCGCGTCGTGGGGCTCGCGATCTGCACGAGGTAGCCTTCGCCGCCGCAGCGGGGGCAGTGGCCGCGGCGATCGTCGTCGCCTTCCCGCGGCGTGCCGCGTCGGGCGAGCTTCTCGAGGTGGCCGCGGTCGCGGCGGAGGACGCGCTCGAGCTCGTGCGCATCGAACCAGATGCCTCCGCAGCGATCGCACTGATCGACGTCGACGTCGTCGACCCGCACCATGACGAGCCGGCCCTCGCATTTCACGCATTTCATGACGGCGCCGCACCGCAGGATATCAGGTGTGGCGCCGCGCATCGCGTGCCTCGCGAGGGCGCGGTACCTTGGCGGGCGTGAGCTGCATCTCCCCGCGCGCCCTCGTCTCCGGGCTCTGCCTGCGCATCGAGCGCGAGGGATACGTGCCCACGCGCGCTGATTTCACGGCCCTGATGGGGCTCGGCTTCACGCATGCGGACCTGCGCACCGCGCTCGCCGCGCGCGCCGCATCGCGCACCGACGATACGTTCGCGTGCGCCCTCGCCGTGCTGGAGGAGATTCCCCCGGCGCCTTGATTATCCGTCTCGCGCGATGACGCTCGCCCGCGTTAGGGTGCGGCCTCCGCATGAGAACGATCCGCTTGTATTTGAGCGCGCTGTTGTTCGGGGTTTTCCTGACTCCTACTCAGGCTCGTGCTGATGGAGCGCTCACGCTCGAAGACGCTGTCCGTCAGGCGCTCACCAACAACGAGCGCGCGCTCAAGGCTCCACTTCGTGTCGAGGTGGCCGAGGGGCAGCTCGATCGCGCGCGCACCGCGTTCTTGCCGACGCTGTCGGCATCGGCCACGGGCCAGCTCCACCCCGCCGACAAGAACAGTCGCGTCGTGGCCGGGACGGGCCTGGTGCAGCTCAATCAGCCGCTCTTCAATCTCCCTGCGTATCCGCTGTATTCGCAGGCGAAGCACCAGCTCGAGTCGGAGCGGTTCGGCGCGATGCAGGACAAACGGTTGGTCGCGTTCGACACCGCGCGCGCCTTCCTCCTCGTGCTCAACAACCAGCGTGTCCTCGAAGCGGCCAAGCAGCGGCTCGAACGGGCGCGCGTCGTGGAGCAGACGGCGGACTCGCGCGCCAAGGCGGCGCTCGCGAGCTCGAACGACGCCACGCTGGCGCGCGTCGACACCGCGACGGCCTCGCGCGACGTGGCGCAGGCCGAGGGCGCGCTGGCCCGGGCCTACGTGCAGCTCTCCTTCCTCGTGGGCAAGCAGGTCTCGGGGACGCTCGCCGATCCCGATCGCACCATGCGCGCCGCCGAGAGCGGCGCCTTCCGCAGCGACGACGTGCTGCACCTCGCCGAGTCGCGAAGGCCCGACATCCGCTCGGCGGAGGAGCGGACCGCGGCGCTCCGCGCGGCCGCGAAGGAGCCGCTCTATCGGCTCGCGCCCACGCTCTCGCTGAGCGGCCAGGTGCGCCTCACCGCCGATCCCATCGCCCCCGACAAAGGTCATGACGAGTCCGCGCAGCTCACCCTGACGTGGAACATCTACGACGCCGGCGTGCGCTACGCCGATCGGCGCGTGCGCCTCGCGCAGGCCGACAGCCAGGCTCTCGACGAGAAGCTGCTCCGTCGCTCGATCGCGGCCGACGTGGGCGTCTCCTTGGCCTCGCTCAAGGCCGCGCGCGAGGCCTATCGCTTCTCGGGCGAGGCCGTCGAGGCGGCCCGGCAGAACACCGTCGAGACGACGAACCTCTACAACCAAGGCCTCGTCCGCGCGCTCGAGCTCGTGACCGCCAACTCGCGCCGCTTCGACGCGGAGGTGAACCGCGAGACCGCGCGCCTCGGCGTGCAGCAGGCTTATCTCGATCTGCGCTTCGCGCTCGGCCTCGATCCGGCGGAGGACGAGGGCGAAAAGATCGGCGCGTCGCCTCCACCTCCACCGCCGCCCGCAACCCCGCAGCCCACTGGAGCCATGCCGTCCCAAGCACCGACCGTTGCCAAAACGCAACCCATGCAAGCGGCCCCGAACGCCCGGCCGGAGAAGCCTGTCGTGGTCTCGGGGGTGAAGCCGTGAGGCCCGCGATCCTGCTCGCCGTCGGGCTCTCGCTCGTCGCCTGCAAGCCCAAAGGGGAGACGCAGCCGACGGGCCGCGGCGGTCGCGGTGCGCGCGGCGGCCTCGCGTTCGCGGCCGACGTGATGCCCGTCGAAGCGAAGAAGGCTGCTTACGTGGTCACCGCGCCCGGCACCATCGACGCGTTCGAGCGCGTGCAGGTCACCGCGCGCGTGGCGGGGGCCGTCGATCGCGTGGCCTTCAGCGAAGGGCAGTCCGTGAAGAAGGGCGACACGCTGGTGGTCATCGACTCCGAGCGCTACCGCCTCGCCGTCGACAGCGCCAAGGCCGCGGTCGACAAAGCCGAAGCATCGCTCCGCGACGCCGAGGCCGGCGTCAAGCGACGCGAGGCCGCGGCCGGGCAGAGCCCGGGCCTCATCCCGGGCGAAGAGCTCGAGACCTATCGCACCAAGGCCGCCGCCGCGCGCGCCGATCGCGCCGTCGCCATGACCTCGCTGCGCACCGCCGAGGTCAACCTCCGCGACTCGTACGTGCGCGCGCCCATGGAGGGCGTGATCCAGACGCGCACCATCGAGACCGGACAGTACGTGGGCGCCGGCTACGTGATGGCCACGCTGCTCCGCAGCGAGCCTCTGCTCCTGCGCTTCCAGGTCGATCCGCAGGAGGCGCCGCGCCTCAAGCTCGGGATGAAGCCGAGCTTCACGATGCGCGAGACGCAGCGCGGGTACTCCGCGCGCATCACCCTCGTCGCCGCCGCCGCCGATCCGGTCACGCACATGGTGCCGATCACCGCGGAGATCGCCGAGGACGATCACAAGTACTGGCTGCGCCCCGGATCGTTCTGCGACGTGTCCATCGAGCTCGACGCGCAGCGCGAGGCGCCGCTCATCCCGCGCTTGGCCGCGCGCGCCACCGATCATGGATACGTGGCCTACGTGGTCGAGGGCGAGGTGGCGCACGAGCGCCGGCTCACGCTGGGCATGAGCACGAAGGACGGCTGGGTCGAGGTGCGATCGGGCCTCAAGGCCGGCGATCTCCTGGTCGTGCGCGGCGCCGAGGCGCTGAGCGAAGGCGCCAAGGTGCGGCCCAACCAAGTGACGGCCGAAGCGGTCGCGGCGGCGGCGCTCGGCAAGGCGGCGCCTGCGCAGGCCGCGCCCGATCCGAGCGGCGCGGCGAGCGCCGGTGAGCCGCCGCGGCAGCGCAAGCGTCGCGAGGGCGCGCCGGCACCGTCGGCGAGCGCGGAGGCGGCGCCGTGAACATCACCGACGTCTCCATCAAGAACCCGGTCTTCGCCTGGATGTTGATGGCGTGCACGATCCTCTTCGGGCTCGTGGCCGTGACGCGCATCGGCATCAGCCAGTATCCGGACGTCGACTATCCCAACATCTCGGTCAGCTTGAGCTGGCCGGGCGCCGCGCCCTCCGCGGTGGAGCGCGAGATCATCGATCCGCTCGAGCAGGCGCTCGCGCAGGTCGAGGGCGTGCAGCAGATCACCGCGACCGCGCGGCAGGGATCGGCGCGCATCACCGCGACCTTCGACATCTCGCGCAACGTCGATCTCGCGCTCCAGGACGTGCAGGCCAAGGTCGCCGCGGCCCAGCGTCGCTTGCCGAGCGACGTGCCCGCCGCGACGGTGTCCAAGTCGAACCCCGATGACACACCCATCCTCACCGTCGGCGTCTCCGGCCCGTTCGCGCGCCAGCTCCTCTCCGACGTGGCGCGCTACCAAGTGCAGGAGAAGCTGCAGACGGTGGCCGGCGTCGGGCAGATCACGCTCAACGGCTACCTCGATCGCAACGTGCGCATCTGGCTCGACACGAGCCGCCTCGCGGAGCGCGGCGTGGTGGCCGGCGACGTGCTCGACGCCATCCGTCGCGAGCACGTCGAGGTCCCCGGCGGGCAGATCGACGCCGGCGGCCGGCAGCTCAACGTGCGCCTGCTCGGCGAGGCGCTCGATCTGGAGTCGCTCAAGAAGCTCGTGGTGCGCCGCCTGCCCAACGGCCCGGTCTACCTCGAGGACGTCGCGCTCGTGGAGGACGGCTTCGAGGACGTGACCTCCATCGCGCGGCTCGACGGCATCCCGCTCCAAGCGCTCGGCGTGCTCAAGCAGCGCGGCACCAACGCCGTCGCCGTGGCCTCCGCCGTGCGCGCCAAGGTCGACGAGATCCAGAAGAGCCTCCCCGAAGGGATGAAGGTCGAGATCCTCTCCGACACGACGCGCTTCATCGAAGAGTCGGTCCACGAGATCGAGCTCGAGCTCGGCCTCGCGCTCGTGCTCACCGCGCTCGTGTGCTGGCTCTTCCTCGGGTCCTTGTCGAGCACGCTCAACGTGGTGCTCGCCATCCCGATGTCGCTCCTCGGCACCATCGCGGCCATCTACTTCTGCGGCTTCACGCTCAACACCTTCACCCTGCTCGGCCTCTCCTTGGCCGTCGGCCTCGTCGTCGACGACGCCGTCATGGTCATGGAGAACATCTATCGCCACGCCGAGATGGGGAAGGATCGCGTGCAGGCCGCGGGCGACGGCACGAAGGAGATCACCTTTGCCGCCCTCGCGGCCACGCTCGCCGTCGTCGCCATCTTCCTCCCCGTGGTCTTCATGGGCGGCGTCATCGGCCGCTTCTTCTTCCAGTTCGGCGTGACGCTCTCCATCGCCGTGATGCTCTCGTACTTCGAGGCCATCACCTTGGCGCCGGCGCGCTGCGCGCAGATCCTCAACACCGGCCGCGAGGGACGCAGCCGCATCGGCCTCGCCGTCGATCGCGCCTTCTCCGCCCTCGAGCGCTTCTACGGTCGCGTGCTCGGCACCGCGCTGGCGAACCCGTGGAAGGTGCTCGCCGGCGGCCTCGTCTCGCTCGGCCTGTCGCTCGCCGTGGTGCCCCTCATCAAGACCGAGTTCGTCCCCGCGCAGGATCAGAGCCAGCTCAACGTGCGCATCACCACGGAGACGGGCACCAGCGTCATCGCGGCGGCGCCGCTCATCGAGCGCGCTGAGAAGAAGCTCTCGGCCCGCCCCGAGGTCTCGCGTGTCCTCACCACGTTGAACGGCTCCAGCGGTTCGATGACCTTGACGCTCGTGCCGCCGTCGGAGCGCAAGCTCTCGGCGCAGCAGCTCTCGGCCGAGCTGCGCAAGGATCTGCAATCCATCGCCGGCATCCGCGCCTCCGTGCAAGATCCCTCGCAGCAGAGCTTCGGCATGCAGCGCGGTTATCCCGTCGACTTCACGATCCGCGGCGCGGATTGGGACACGCTCGTCGAGTCCGCCATGAAGCTCAAGACCGAGCTGGAGGCGAGCGGCCTCGTCACCGACGTGACCACCGATTATCAGGTCGGCGCGCCCGAGGTGCAGGTCGTGCCCGATCGCCGTCGCGCCACCGATCTCGGCGTCTCCGTGAGCGAGCTCGCCAGCACGGTGAGCGCGCTCGTCGGCGGCAACGTGGTCGGCAAGTTCTCCAGCGAAGGCCGCCGCATCGACATGCGCGTGCGCCTCCTCGCGCCGCAGCGCACCCGCCCGGAGGACATCGGCGCCATCCGCCTGCGCACCCAGAACGGCCAGATGATCCCGCTCTCGCTCGTGGTCACGCAGAAGGAGACCGCGGTGCTCCAGACCATCAGCCGCGTCGATCGCGAGCGCGCCATCGGCATCTCCGGCAACGTCGCGCCGAGCCACTCGCAGGCCGAGGCGATGGCCAAGGTCACCGAGCTGTCCAAGGATCTCCCGCTCGGCTATCGCACCGTCGCGAGCGGTCAGGCCTCGCAGCTCGCCGAGACCACCGGCGGCCTGTCGTTCGCGCTGATCATCGGCATCCTCGTCGCGTACATGGTCCTCGCGAGCCAGTTCAACTCGTTCCTGCACCCGGTCACGGTCTTGACGATCTTGCCGCTCGCCGTCTCCGGCGCGGCCCTCGGCCTCTTCGCCTCTGGCAAGTCGCTCAACGTCTTCAGCATGATCGGCGTGCTCCTCCTCATGGGCATCGTGAAGAAGAACTCGATCCTCCTGGTCGAGTACGCGAACCAAGTGCGCGAGCACGAGGGCCTCGATGCGTTGCCCGCCATGCGCAAGGCCGGCCCGCTGCGGCTCCGGCCCATCCTCATGACCACCATCGCCACCATGATGTCGGCCGTGCCCGCGGTGCTCGGCATCGGCCCCGGCACCGAAACCCGAAGCCCCATGGCCGCAGCCGTCCTCGGTGGCCTCACGGTGTCGACCCTCCTCAGCCTGCTCGTCGTCCCCGCCTTCTACGTGGTGACCGACGGCTTCCGCCAAAAGCTGTTCGGCCGCGAGGTCCATCCCCCGCGCGCCGAGCACGCCTAACGCTCCTCTCTCCAGCCAGATTCGATATCTCCCGGCGCGCACCCGACGAGGCGTGTGCGCCGGCCCACGCTCACCGCGCTCGGGGGTTGAAAACCCGGCGCCGCTCGCCTTTCATCGCCGCGCGCATGTACGTCATCGAGAGGAACGAAGGGCGTCTCATCGAGGCCAGGCTTGCTTCGCCGCTGCTCGCGAGCGAGGTCGACGGCGTCGTCCAGATGGTGCGCATGAACGTCCTCTCGCAGCCGGCCAAGGTGGTTTGCGTCGCGGACCTCACGCGGCTCGAAGCGATGCCCTCCGACGCCCCCGACACGTTCATCGCCATGTTCACGCGCGACAACCCCAAGGTCGAGCGCTCCGCATTCCTCCTCTCGCGCAGCACGACCTCGATGAGCCTCCAGGTCAATCGCATGATCCGCGCCGCCAAGGGCTCTTCCCGCCAAGCCTTCGACGACGCCCAGGCCTTGCAGAAGTGGCTCGACGAGATCCTGCAGCCGGCCGAGCGCACGAGCCTCCGCGCGTTCCTCGCGGGCGTGGATCAGGCCGACGCGGTCCCCTCGAAGGGGAGCCGCCGCCCGCTGGCCTCGCGCTGAGAATCACTCCCACATCGGAGCAGGTGGCGTGCATCGCGAGGCAACGTCGGGGTTGAAAACCGCCCGCCGCTCGCTTCTCATCACCGGCCCACGACATGCACACCATCGAGAGGAAAGAGGGGCGCCTCATCGAGGCCCGGATCGCATCACCACTGCTCGCGGACGAGGTCGACGGGATCGTTCAGACGACGCGCATGAACGTGCTTTCGCAGCCGGGCAAAGTGGTCTGCGTCGTGGACCTCACCCGGCTCGAGAGCTTGCCCGACACCGCGGCCGATGCGTTCGTCGCCATGTTCACGCGCGACAACCCCAAGGTCGAGCGCTCGGCGTTCCTCCTCAACCGCAGCACGAGCTCGATGATCCTCCAAGTCAATCGCATGATCCGCGCGGCCAAGAGCCCTTCTCGACAATCCTTCGAGGACGCGGTCGCTCTGCGAAAGTGGCTCGACGAGGTCCTCCAGCCGGCTGAGCGCACGAGCCTCCGCGCGTTCCTCGACAACGTCGATCGATCGGATCCGGTGTCTTCGAAGCGAGGCTTGCGCCCGCCGTCCTCGCGCTGACGCTATCCGCCGAAGCTCTCGACGGCTTCTTTCTCGCTGTCGAACACTTCGAACGCGTTCAAGATCTTCGTCATCATCACCACGTCTTGCATGGTGGCGCTCAGGTTGAGCAGCTTGAAGTCGCCGCCTCGATCCTGCGCCCTCCAACAGAAGCTGACGAGCTCGCCGACGCCGGCGTTGTCGACGTGCGCGACCTCGCCCAGGTTGACCAGGATGCGGTGTTGACCGTTCTCCAGCGCGGTTTGGACGGCCTCACGGAGCTGCAGCATCCCCTCGTCGTGGGTGATCTGGCCCGCGAGATCCAAAATGGTGACGTCGTTCATCGAGCGCTCTTTGATGTGGAGACCCATCGGACGACCTCTTGCGTCGAAGGCGGAGATGCGCTGGCACACGCCGCGATATCTCCTCTTCGCACGCCGTGGACGTCGACGTGAGCATCGTTTTCCGACAGGGGCGTCGGCAGCTCGTACGCTCGTGGAAGAACGGCGAATTTCGATTTCGATGCGATGAATGGCGATGTCGCGGACGCGCACCGGCGCGCGCGGAGATCGCCTTTGCACGCGGCGTCGTGAGGTCGTCAGTGCGTGTCGCCCACGTAGGGATGAATCGCCAGCGTGGGCTGGCTGCGATCGCTCGAGATCTCGATGGCGAGCCCGTCGTCCTCGTCGAGGACCTCGGCCATCTCGCGCGCGAGCGCGTCCCCCAGATCGAGCTCGTAGCGGCCGTCCTTCGTGCAGAGCGCCGCGCCGGCGAAGCTCGCGCCGTTGAACTCGACGGTGACGTGTCCCAACGCATGGCCCGCGGCTCGCCAGGCGCGCGCGCACTCGTCGGAGAGACCGATGCGCCGCCGCGTGAACGTCGCTGCCTGCGATCGAGACAGCCACCATGCGTCCGTCTCCTCCGGAAGATCGATGACGTCCGAAGCGACCTCACCCTGCGGGAAGCTCGGCGCCGGCGGCATGCCCCGGGAGCCGCGAGACACGGCGTCGGTATCGTGATTCCTCGGCGATTCGTGGTGTTGGGCCAGTGCGCGCATACGTACATCTGGACCGACGTTCAGGCCGATGTCCAGCCGCACGAGGCCGATATCGGACATTGATTGTCCGATGTTTGGGTTTGCGGCCGGGCCCGAGGCGAAATCGAAGAGGTGCGAGCGCGCCGCCGCCTCGGGCGCATCGCGCTCTCACGCTCCGAGAGCGTCGGCGTGCGATCGAACGAAGCTGCGGAACGACATGGCCGGCCGACCCAATTGGCGCTCGAGGCTCGCGACGTCGGGCGCCTTCGTCGCGCCGTGCTGCGAGAGCGCGAGCCCGAGCACCGAGATGTGCCTCGCCATATCCTCGTTCACCGCCGTGTCGCCGTGCTCGGCGAGGGCGAGCAGCTCGTCGCGCCACGCATCGAGCGAGACCGGCTCGTACCGAATGGGCTTCGACAGCTCGCTCGCGAGCACCTCGGCGATCTCGGCGTGCGTGTGGAGCGCAGCGCCCGAGGGATGACAGATGGGCTCGTCTCCGAACCGCTCGGGATGAAGCAGCGCGGCGACCATCAGCTCCGCTGCGTCTTCTCCGGCGATCCACGGCGCGTTCGCGGCCCCGAAGCAATTCCGAATCACGCCCTGCGCGCGAATGGACGCGCCGTGCAGGAGCGCGATGTTCTCGTAGAACATCGCCGCGACGCGCAGGACGCACAGCGAGAGGCCCGACCACGCCATCACCTCTTCGGCGAGCCACTGCGCGCGCCCGAGGTGGCTCGGGCTCTTCTCGTGCGCGGCGACCATCGACATGACCACGACGCGCGCCGCCGGAGACACGCGCCGCAGCGCCGACGAAAAGCTCGCCGCCGCCTCGACGATGCCCGCGTCGACGGGGAAACAGAAGGTCGCCTGATCGACGCCCGCGAGCGCGGGCAAGAGAGAGGCGCGATCACGGAGATCGCCGAACCGAACATCGAAGCCCGCCGCCTCGAGCGCGGCGCTTCGCTCCCCGCGCGTGCGCACGAGGAGCCGCACCTCGTGGCCCTCTTCCCGCAACCGGCGCGCGACATGCGCCCCCGTTCCACCGTGCCGCCCCGTCGCTCCGGTCACCAAGATCACGGACATTCGAACCTCCTCGTTCTAGTGACTTGCATGATGATAGTGACATCGATACCATCGGCATCATGGAGCGCGCAAGCTTTGCCAAAATGGAGTGCCCCATCGCCCGCGCCGTGGACGAGGTCGGCGACGCGTGGACGCTCGTCATTCTCCGCGAGGCCTTCAAAGGAGCGGCGACCTTCGGCGACTTCGAAGCGCGGCTCCCCATCACCCCGACGACGCTGACCCGGAGGCTCGAAGCGCTCACGTCGCGGGGCTTCTTCACCCGCGCGACGTACCAGACGAATCCTCCGCGCGAGCGCTACGAGCTCACCGAGAAGGCGCTCGACCTGTTGCCAATCCTGCTCGCCCTCGGGACATGGGGGAACCGCTGGCTCGCGCCGGAAGGCGAGCTGCTCACCATCGTCGACCCTGCGAGCGGTGATGCGATGGACGTCGCCGTCGTCGATCGAAAGACGTCGCGCCCACTGCGTCCCGGCGAGGTCGCATTGAAGGCCGGTCCGGGCGCCAAGAAGCGCATGCGCGAGCTTCTGGCGACACCGCTCGTCCTCGGCGCCCGGAGCGCGCAGGGCACGAGCGGCGGCGATCAGGATGGCACGAGACGTAGGGCGTCGCGCCGATGAGCTCGCTCACCGGTCAGGCGCGGCCGGCGATGTCGTCACCGCTGTTGATCTCGAGTGGATGCTCGTCGAGGGGATGGCGGCCGACGATGCGGGTCGCACGGCCGCGCTTCAGCGCTAATGGGCCGGGGCGTCGGCGAAGAGCTTTTGCCCGATGGCTTCGTACATCGATTCGATCGCGCTCTCGGCCACGTTGGTGAGCTCGTCGCGCGAGACGGCGGGCTTCTTCGACTCCGCGGTGCCCGCGACGCGGTGGACGGCGCCGGCCTCTTCCAGCGTCGCCTTGAACCGGATCTGCACGGTTGCGGCGACGACGCCGACCCGCGTGCTGACGGCCGCCGGCACCACCTCGAGCTCCACGCCGCTCAGCGTGAGCGTCATGTCGGTGGCGCGGGTGCTGTCGAGCAGCGAGTAGGCGTCGCCGAAGCCGTTGCGGAAGCCGGCGCGCAGCGTCTCCTGCAGTTGTTGAACCTGGACCTCGGCAACGCCGTTGCGGCTCGGAATCGAGAAGTCGTCCTGGATGTCGCTGAGCACCAGCTTGAGCGACTTCTTCTTCGGGGTGAGCGCCATGTTCGGCCGCGGGTTCCCCTGCGCGAGCACGATCGGCCCACACCCTTCCAACAAGGCGAGCGCCCCCAGCGCGGCGAATGTCGAGAGCAGAGTCCTACGCGATGCGTTCTTCACCGGCCCATCCTCTTCCTGCACACGGGAAAGAGTCCCCGCGACATGGGCCATCTACCCAATTCGATCCACGATGTCCACGCACATGGGTGCAGGGCCGCTGGAGCCGCCTGGGCACGGGCCACTCCACGTGCTCTCCGACCTTGACGCCGGCATCGCGGCTCGTTCTCATCTCCTACCGTAGGGGAGGTGCGACATGCTCATCATTCTCAACATCGCGGCCGGGGCGAACAACATGTCCAGCATCGAGATCAGCCAGCTCATGCGGGAGGAGTGCACGGTTTACAACCTCGACATCAATCCGAGCTTCCCAAACAACGATCGAGCGGTGCTCCCCTACCATCAACCGGCGAAGGCCATCGCGCTCTTATCCATGCCCAACATCGAGTATGCCAATGCGACGGAGCAACTCGATTTCGAGGATCGATCGGTCGACGTGATCGTTTCCGTGAGCCCTTATGGATTTCCGCTCATCAACCCCGAAACGAAGCGTGTCCTGAAGCGTGGAGGGCACATCATCGTCGCCGGCTCGCAGAGGAACAAGTTCGTCGCCAAGGATAGCAGCTTGTTCCAATCGGGGTTCGACCGGACTTGGCTGGAAGAGATCGCGCGGGACCAGAGCCTCGTCTCGATGAAGCTCTTTTTCTTCATCGAGAATTACTACAAGTCGCAGACGTCGCATGGCGAGCACGCCACCAAGATCGATGTGCTCCGGGCTTTTCGGAAATTGGTTTGAGGCGACGCGAGGCTTCGGACTGGGCCTCGGGAGGGTGTTTGGCCGAGGGCGGTGTGAGCGTCTTGGGCCGGCACAGGGTGGCCCAGGAGCAGGGGCTGCGCGCGCGTGGAGCGTCGTCGGGGCGTGGAATGAGTCGTGCACAATGCCTTTCGTCATGCACCGAAACATCGCGCCGCGTCTATGGCTCCTCGCCGCTGTCCTGCTGTCCGGGTGCGACGCCGCCGAAGAGGAGAACGATTACGCCTCTCTCGGAGAGGTGTGCACCGAGGCCCGCGCGTGCGGGCCCGACCTGTTTTGCGCCCAGGAATACCATTGGTGCTCGGGGCCGGCGGAGTATCGATCGAGCCAGTGTGCGTCGCGCAGCATCGCGTGCGACGATGTCCACCCGGTCTGTGGGTGTGATGACGAGGTCTACGCCAACACCTGTGCTGCCCACGCGGCCGGTGTCGACATCGGCGGTGCCTCGGCAGGCAACGAGCATTGCCCGCACGAGCTCACGCCCGCAGGGATGTTCGCGTGCGGGCCGTACTTCTGCGATGCGGTGAGCGAGTATTGCGATTACGGCGAGGGGGATACGTATGATCGAGACACGGAGTGCCGGCCGCTCCCCGACACGTGTCCCGTGGCTTCCTGTGACTGCTTCCCCGAGGATTTCACCCACGTGTGCAAGGCGGTGCCCGGCAATGGCGTGACCGGCTTCGTGCACATCGAGATCTGGCAGTGAAGCGTTCAGCGTGAGGGGAGGCCTGCCTGCGTCGCCAGCATCTGCGCGACGGTGCGCAGATCGAAGGGCCATGCATATCGGATCTCCACCCCGGGGTGCTGGGCGGCGGCGCGTGTGATGGCTTCGGGGATTTCGACCTCGGAGTGTACGCCGCCGGGCGTCAGCATCGAGGGCACGATCGTGATCGTGCGGGCGCCGCTTTGGGTTGCGAGCGTGATGGCTTCTTCGATCGTGGGCGCGCAGAACTCGTTGTAGGCGACGTGGAGCGGGGTGCCGCCGAGCAGGGGGCGCATGGCGTCGGCCAGGGCCGTGAGGCCTTCGCGATAGGGATCGTTGTCGGCCGTGCGCGGGAAGGCGCGGACGCGACGGTCGAGCTCGGCCTCTTCGTCGCTCATCGGTCCGCCTGTGGCGTGCCGGCGGCTCTCCAAAGCTTTGAGGCGGCTGAGCTCGTCGCGCGGATATCCGCGTGGGGGCGCGCCGTGGCCGACCAAGATCACCGCGTGCTCATGGCTCATGTCGTCTCCTCGTGCGCTGGCGAGCTCACGCGGAGCACCGTGCCACGGCCGGCCGGCGCGCGCTCGCCGCTCAATGCGCGGACGTCGCGCCGCTCGATCGCTGGGCGGGCGTGGGCACGTGCGGGAACCACAAGCTGACGATGAAGGCGGCGATCGTGCTCGCGGCCGTGAGCCAGAAGATCCAGCCGATGCCGTGCTCGAGGGCGCGACCGACGCGCTCGAGCAGGCTCGGATCGAGATCGCGCACGCCCGTGGGGCTGAGGACGCGGCTCGCGATATCGTGCGAGATGGCGGGATCGCGCGCGAGCACGGCGTTGAGCACGCCGCCCATGCCGCTCACCGCCAGCGCGCCGCCGATGGTGCGGAAGAACATGGTGCTGGCCGTGGCGATGCCGCGCTGATCCCAACCGACGCTGGTCTGCACTGCGATCACCAGGGCCGTGCTCGACATGCCCATGCCCACGCCGAAGATGCCCGTGATGACTCGCAGCCCGGCGAGGCCGTGGCGCTCGCCGAAGAGCGCGAGGGCGACGCCGGCGACGGCGGTGATGGCGAGGCCGCCGCGGATGAGCGGGCGGAAGCCTACTTTGGGGATGTAGCGGCCCGCGAGCGTGCTGGCGATCGGCCAGCCGACGAGCATCGGGGTGAAGGCCGTGCCGGCCGCGGTGGGATCGCGGCGGAGCACGCCCTGCACGAAGAGCGGAATGAAGGTGGTGACCGCGAGCATGGCGCCGCCCACGATGGCGCCCGAGATGCTGGCGGTGAGCATGATCGGCCGCGTGAAGAGCGGAAGCGGCAACACGGGCTCCGCCGCGCGGCGCTCGACGGCGATGAAGGCGGCGAGCAACACGGCGGCTGCCAGCGCCGGCCAAGCGCCGAGGCGCGGGACGGCGCCGCTCGTGGCGAGGAGCAGCAAGGTGAGCCCGCTCGTGAGGAGCAGCGCGCCCGAGACGTCGAGCACGTGCGGCCGCCGTTCGATGCGCTCGTGCAGCGCGAAGATGATGATGGCCGCGGCCGCGACGCCGAAGGGCAGGTTCAAATAGAACACCCAACGCCACGAGAGGTGCTCGACGCAGAAGCCGCCGATGGCCGGGCCGATCATGCCGAAGAGGCCCCAGAACGCGCCGAAGACACCTTGGATGCGGGCGCGCTCGGAGACGTCGAAGATGTCGCCGACCACGGTCATGGCCACGGGCTGCATCGAGCCGGCGCCCACGCCTTGCAAGGCGCGGAAGACGATGAGCTGCGTCATCGTCGAGGCCGCGCCGCTCGCGGCCGATCCGAAGAGGAAGACGGCGATGCCGAAGAGCAGCACCGGCTTGCGACCGTAGATGTCGGCGAGCTTGCCGTAGATGGGGACCGTGATCGACGACGTGAGCAGGTACGCCGTCGTGACCCAGGCGTAGAGCTCGATGCCTCCGAGATCACCGATGACCGAGGGCATGGCGGTGGAGACGACGGTCGCCTCGAGCGCGCCCATGGCGAGCGCGAGGACGAGGCCGATGACGGTGATCGCTCGATTGGTGCGGCGCGCGGGGAGGTCCGGAGGCAAGCGGCGAGGTTATGGGGGAAGTGTGCCGCGGTGGCAACGGGACGACGAGATTGATCGGGATTTGCGGCGCGCGCCGCATTGCAATGCGCGTCGTCGCCTCGGCCGCGGCGGGCGGGCTCATGCTTTGCCGGAGCGGAGTCCGGTGCGCGCCGGAGGGGACTTGCATGAATGCAATGACCCGCGTCGCCCACCATTGCGATGGAGCGCGCGCCGTGCGCCTGAGACGGTGGCAGCAACCCGCCTGAGCCTCGCTCATCCAACCGCGCAGCGAGGTGACTCGATGTCACGACGATGGCTCTTGTTCGCGGCTTTGCTCTGTCCCGCCTGCGCTGCCGGCTCGGGACCTCCGAGTGAATGGCAGTCGACCGACGGCTCCGACACCAGCTCACCCGCGGCGCCGCCGGCGGATGATGTCGACGAGGAACCGGTGGAGAGCCCCGATCCACCGGACGACATGGAGGATCCGGTGACGCCGCCGGGAGGTCACATCGCTTGTGAGCTCCTGTGGGCCCTCGCCGATCAGGTGGGTTGTGGGCTCGCGAAGCTCATCTGCTCGGCGCTGGAGAACGTGCCCATCGCCGGTGAGGTGATCTCCTGCGACGTCGCGGTGCCGCTCGCGTGCGGGCTCTCTTCGGCGGCTGCGGACGCGGCGGCCGAGGCCTGCGCCAAGTAGCTACTCCACGATCACGCTCTTCGACGGCCCATCGCAGGTCTTGTCGCGCTCGATCACGCGCCGCCACGCATCGCGAATGCGCGTCTGCGATTGCGTGCCCGGCTTGCACGTGACGCCGTCGAGCAGATCGTCGCCGCCGTGGAGCATGAAGTCCGAGATGGCGAGCCACACGGGGGCGTCGTCCTTCATGTCGCGCGGCTGCCCGTCGATCTCCACGGACACGAACGAGAGCGTGCGATCGGGGGCGCGCTTCACCTTGAGGCGCGCGCCCGAGACGCCGAGGGGGAAGCGCTCGCGCGCCGAGTCTTTGCGCAGGGCATTCTCGATGAAGCGCACGAGCCCGGCGCGCGTGGTGGCGCAGGCGGCGACCGTGTTCTCGAAGGGGCACACCGAGAAGGCATCCTCGTAACGGATGCGGCCGGGGCCGATGCTCGCGCGCAGCGATCCGATGTTGGTGAGGCCCACGATGGGCACGCCCGCGGGCGGCGGCGACGGGACCGTGGCGATGTTCTCCACCTGCGCGCGGGCCACCTGATCGGCGAAGGCGGTGCCGTTCGGCGCCTTGGGCTCGCAGATGCGCGGCAGCGATCCGAGGGGCGCGTCGGCGATGGCCTTCACCTTCTGTTGCCACGGCGCCATCGCCGCGCGGACCTCCGCGCCCAACGCGCTCATGGGCGGCGTCACCGCCATCGTGGTGCGGCGCTCGATGCCTTCGAGAACCGGCGCGCCGGCGGGGCCCGTACAATAGCGAATGCGCGAGAGGCCGACGCCGTGCCAATCGCTGGAGACGATGGGAATGCCATTCACGCGACCCAGCATCCACGCGTGACGATGGCCGCCGACGATCACGTCGGGCTTGTCGGCGCCGAGCTCGCCGGTGATGCGCGCGAGCTCGCCGTGGTGCGCGTGGTCGTCGTCGATCGACGCGGGGAGATCGCCTTCGAGGCTCGCGTGCGCGAGCAGCACGACGATCGCGGCGCCCTGCGCGCGCGCTTCGCGGATGGCCTGCGCCACGCGCGCCGCGGCGCCTTGGGCGAACTCGAGATCGGCGACGTTGGGCTTGAGCGTGGTCGAGGGCGTGTCTTGGGTCGTGTAGCCGACGACGCCGATCTTGAACCCGCCGCGATCGATCATCGTCCAGGCCTTGTGCTTGGGCCACCCCGTCGGGCCGCCGCCCTTCTTGTGCACGTTGGCCGAGAGGAACGGATACGGCGCGTCCGCCATGCGCGCGAGGAGCGCGCCGCGCGGGCCTTCGGCGCCGGCCTCGTCGCCCACGCCGGCTGCGGCGGTGACCTTGTCGTAACCGACGGGACCGAAATCGAAATCGTGGTTGCCGATGGCGGCCGCGTCGACGCCGAGGAGCTTGTAGGCCTCGATCACGGGCGCGCCTTCGGCCATCGTCGAGGGCATCGGACCCGTGAACTCGTCGCCCGCGTCGAGGAGCACGACGGCGTCGCCGGTGGCGCGGATCGAGGCGATCTGATCGGCGAGCGCGATCACGCCGCCCGCGGGCACGCGGCCGGTGTCGATGAGCGTGTCGAGCGCATCGAGCTGGCCGTGGAGATCGTTCCACCCGACGATCGACAAGCAGCGCGGCGCCGGCGTTTCAGGTGCGCGCGGTGCGGCGGCGAGGGGAGGCGTCGCCTCGTTGCAGGCAGCGAGCGCGAGGGCGAGCGCGAAGGCGCCGGCGACACGAAGGTTCATGCGCGGGCGAGTCTACCGATCGATCACCCGCGGCACATCTCGATCAGCATCGTCTCGAGGACGGCTTGTGATGATCGTCGCGATCCCTTGAGGGCGAGATCCGTCTCGGCGAGCAGGCGGAGCCAGGTGGGGAGCGTGCCGGGGGGCACCGCGCGCACCGTGCGGGCCGCGTCGTTGGCTTTGAACGGCGGCATCCCCGCGCGCTGCGCGGCCTCGCGCGGATCGGCGCCGCTGCGCATCGCGGACTCGAACTTCACGAGCTGCCGCACCGACCACGCCACCGCGCCGAGGAGCTTCAGGCCGCCGTCGCGTGGATCGAAGATGTCGGCCAAGATCGCGAGCGCGCCCGCGGTGTCGCGCCGGCCGAGGACGTCGAGCAGCTCCCACACCGAGCTCTGCCGCACGCGCGTCACGACGGCGGCGACGGCGTCCTCGGTGATGGGGTTTTTCGGGCCGACGTAGAGCGAGAGCCGCTCCACCGCGTCGGCCACGTAGCCGAGCTCGGGCCCGGCGATCTCGGCCAAGAGGTCGGCCACGTCACCCGAGATTTTGTGGCCTTTTTCACGCGCGGCATTCTCGATCCAACGCGGGAGCGCGTCGCGCGAGAGCGGCTCGCACGACACGAGATAGCCGCCCTTCTTCGCGCCGGTCACGAGGCGCCGTTGGCCGTGCAGCTTGGGCGAGACGAGCACCATCACCGTGCTCGTGGGCGGCTCCTTCGCGTACTCGGCGAGCTCGTCGAGCGGGCTCACCTCGACCTTGCCCTTCTTCGTGGGGCGCGCGTCGTCGTCGCCGTCTTTCTTTTCCCAACGATCGAGCCCGCGCACCAGCACGAAGCGGTGCTTGGCCATCATCGGCACCATCTTCGCGGCGCCCACGATGGCCCCGACCTGCGACTCGCCGGCGGTGAACTTGTCCTCGTTGAACCCGGGCACGCCGCCTTTGCCTGCGGCCTCGCGCAGCGCGGTGACCACGCGATCGACGAGCAGCCGCTCCTCCCCGAGCACGAGGTAGACCGGCCGGAGCTTGCCCGCGGCGGCCTCGGCGATGGCTTCTTCCGGCGTCACGTCCTCGCAATGAGCGCGCGCGCGCTTCGCGTCAAGTCGTGAGCGGCCGACGGCTCCGCGCCCTCGCCGCGAGGCCGCGCCCGCGCAACCGTCCGGCGTGATCGTGTTAGCGTTGCCACCATGGACAGGATCGCTCCCTCGCGTCGGCCCAACGATCGTCCTGCGGCTTTCAACGCTGGCGCTCGCTCGCGTTCCTGCACTGGGAGGTGCCCGCGGAGGCCATCGCGGCGCTGATCCCGAAGGAGCTCTCCGTCGACACGTTCGAGGGCCGCGCGTGGGTCGGCGTGGTGCCCTTCACGATGAAAGACGTGAGCCCGTGGTGGGCGCCCAGCGTGCCGGGCATCTCCAACTTCCACGAGCTCAACGTGCGCACGTACGTTCATCTGCGCGGCGAGATCCCGGGCGTGTGGTTCTTCAGCCTCGACGCGGCCGCGTCGATCGCGGTGATCGCGGCCCGCACGGGCTGGCACCTGCCTTATCACCGCGCCTCGATGGAGCTCGTCGAGGAGGGCAGCGAGGTCCGCTATTCGAGCCGTCGCTCGTGGCCCGGGCCCAAGCCCGCGGAGCTGTCGCTGCGCTATCGCATCGGCGAATCCATCGGCGAGGCCGAGCCCGGCACCTTCGAGCACTTCCTCGCCGAGCGATACGTGCTCTTCGCCGACACCGGCTCGGGCCTTTCAATGGGTGTGGTGCACCACCGGGCTTATCCGCTCCATCGCGCGGAGGTGATCGAGGTGAGCCAGAACATGGTGGAGGTCAACGGCCTGCCGGCGGTGAGCGGCGCGCCCCACGTGCTTTACAGCCCGGGCGTGGACGTCGACGTGTTCGCGCTGAAGAAGGTGGGCCGCGCCGGCGCGGTCACGGCGGCAGGGTGATCGAGGTCAGCTTGCGCATGCGGCGGAAGAGTCGCTTGCTGGCGGCGGCGAAGGAGTCGTTCCAGACCTCCTCGCGCACGCTCTGATCGTGGCGCTGATCGAAATACGCGACGCCCTCTTCCTCCAGCCCGAAGAGCTGCCGGCGGAGCGGCGTCTGGGCATATCGCTGGAGGTCGCGCGGCACCGCGTTGGCGTAGTTCTTCAGCCAGAAGTGCGAATAGGCATAGATGAGCGACCGGCGCGGTTGCGGCGTGCGGTTGTCGAGGGCCATGTGGAGAACATGGCAGTTGAACAACACCGCATCTCCGGCCCTGGGGATGATCTTGCGGACCGCCGGGGATCGATCGATGTCCTCGATCTTGGGCCGCGGCATGTCGGCCGGGAGCCGGTGGCTGCCGGGGAGGAACGCGAGGCAGCCCTGATCGGGGTGGAGATCCTCGAGGTAGAAGTGGACCTTGACGAAGAAGTTCGGGCTGTGCGGCAGATCGATGCCGAGCACGTTCTTGAGGTCGCTGTGCCAGGGCGCCGTGAACGTCTTGCCCGGGAAGAACACGCGCGCGTGCGTGTGGTTGAGCTGGACGTCGGAGCCGACGGTGCCGAGCAGGAAGGGGACGAGCGCGGGCAGGTCCACCAGCTCGACGAAGCTGTCGCCCCGATCGAGGATGTTGGGTATGTCGCAGTAGGCCGGGTGTGCCTGGCTCTGCGCGACCTCGCGCCGCCAATCGTCCTGGTGAGACGTGAACCCTCTCTCGAACGCGTCGCGCAGCTCGCGCAGGAGGTTCGGAGGGATGAGGTCCCTCAAATGGAGGAACCCTTCGTTCTGATAAAGGAGCGCATGTTCGGGCGTCATCGAAGCTCCTCCCGGACTTCACCGGTGTCGCCCGGCGCCGCCGCGCCGTTCGACAAGAGACAACGAACGTGGGTTGAGGGGTGGCGAGCGGCGCTCACCCCTCCGTTGAATCCCAGTGATTCAGGAATGCCACGCGCCGTGAAATGCGGCATTGCAGGCGGGCGATGGATATGACGTGAGCACGCGCCCTAACACTCGGTACGTCGAGCGGTGTACGCACCCCCGCGCGGCGGCGAACATCGGTCCCTCGCCCTGGACGCTGCGGTGATTGGCGCCCGTGACGGTTGACAGCGGCGCATCCTGCGTGACATGCCGCCCGCCGACCGGCATGGCACGCTTCCTCCCTCTGTTCGTCCTCGGCCTCGTGGCTGCCTGCGCTGCGGCTCCGCCCGAGCCGCCGGCCCCGCCTCCGCCTCCGCCGCCTCCGCCGCCTCCGACGGTCACCGTCGCTCCCGCGCCGCCCGAGCCACAGGCCACCGTCGTTGCGACGGCCGAGCCTGCGCCTGCTCCCGCGCCGGAGGGGCCGAGCGCCTGCCCGGAGGACATGAAGCTCGTCGACGGCGAATATTGCTCCGAGGTCGAGCACAAGTGTCGGAAGAGCTGGTTCGACAAATCGAACAAGAAGACGGTTTGCGAAGAGTTCGAGCCGACCGCCCAATGCGTGGGCACGAAGACGAAGAAGCGATATTGCATCGACACCTACGAGTGGCCCAACAAGAAGGGTGTCCGCCCCGAGGTGATGAATCGCTTCCACCAGGCCGAGATCAAGTGTGCGGCCGTGGGCAAACGCCTCTGCACCGAGTCGGAGTGGACGCTCGCCTGCGAAGGCCCGGAGATGAAGCCTTTTCCGTATGGCTACGTACGTGACGCCGGCAAGTGCAACGGCGATCACCCGTGGGACGGGCCCGCCATGAAGAAGGTCGCGAGGCGCGATCCCGACGAGCTGGCCCGCCTCTGGCACGGTGTCCCGAGCGGCTCGCAGCCCCATTGCATCAGCGATTACGGCGTCGCCGACCTCCCGGCCAACACCGATGAAGTGGTGTCGAGCGAGCAGGTGAAAGGCCACCGCGCCAAGTTCGACAGCGTGCACAGCGGCGGCCCTTGGTACAAGGGCGTGCGCAATCAGTGCCGCCCCAAGATCTACACGCACAACGAGGACTTCTATTATTACTTCCTGAGCTTCCGCTGCTGCAGCGAGCCGGACGGGAAGACCACCGACCCGCGCACGCCCCGTCAGATTCGGGAGAAGTGGCCGGTCTCGCGGGTGGAGAAGAGCGCGCAATTCACCATCGCCCAGATGCGCGACAAGCTCGAGCTGAAGAAGGCCGGCAAGTGCGCGTGCCGCGAGCACGACATCCTGTGCAAGACGATGTGCGGGACGCTGATCGGGCCGGGCGCGGTCGACGCGAAGCACTGAGATTCGATGAGGCACGGGCGGCTGTGGTGGGGCCGCCGGTGCCATCGCGCGCGTGGCTGTCGCTGCGTGCCTGAAGCGTCGATATCACGCTTCGAAGGATGACGTGTGGTGGCGCAAGCCCCGCACGCTGCGAAGCATCGATGTTGCGGCTCGGCGCTGAAGGGTGCTTTACGCGAGGCCCGAGAGGCGGCGCACGATCCAGTGCGCGCCCAGCATCAGCGCGGCGCCGATGGCCCAGGCCCAGGCGGGGAGGAGCGGCGCGACTTGTCGCTCGGAGGCGACTTGCACGGCGGGCGGAAGGGGCAGGGAGCCGGCGCCGTCGGCCGTCACGTATTTGCCGCCCGTGGCCTTCGCGATCTCGCGGAGGCGATCGCCGTCGGGGCGCGAGTCGGCCCACTCGTCGCCGCCTCTTTCGCAGGCGAAATCGCGCCGGGTGGTGGGGCCTTTGCCGCCGCCTTGGGCTGCGATCTCCACCTCGGCCGAGTAACCGGCGGCCTCGAGCGCGCCGATGGAGAGCTCCACCGGCTTGCCGGTGCCGTCGAGCGTGGCCTCGCGGGTGCGCATGGCTTCGGTGCTGCCGAGGCGTTGGATCTTGAGGATCGCTTGGCCGCGCTGGCCGGCGAGGGGACGCAGGACGACGGTCGCATCCTCGCCGGCGATGCAGCCGCCTTTGAGATCGATCACCGCGGGCTCGAAGCGCGGATCGCGCATCAGCCAGCCCAACATCGCGTCCCAGAAGGCGCCGTGCGCACGGCCCGCGTCGCGGGCGGCGAAGTCGCTGAAGAGCAGGCGATGCGATCCGTCGATGGCCAGCGCCATCGTGCGGCCGCTGCCGGATTCGCCGAGCGCGAGGATGGGCATGGGCGCGCCCTTGGGCGTGCGGCGCGTGGGATGCGTCATCAACACCGTCGCGCCGGGGAGCGCGTCGCCCACGATGTTGGCGCCGGGCATGTCGGGCAGGTCTTCGCCGATGAGCGCGCGCAGCGGCGCGAGCACGGGCGCGGTGCGGCCGGCCTCGGTGATCTTGGGCGAGAACCAGGAGAGATCGACGGCCGACGCTTGGCGGGCGCTGTCGAGCTCGACGGGGAGCACGGGGGCGAGCTTCGTGCCCGCGTAGTTGCCGCCGATGAACGAGCCCGGGCCGCCGACCATGATGAGGCCGCCGCCGTCCTTCACGTACTTGGCGAGATCGGAGAGGTGCTTGGTGAGCCCGTAGGGCGCGGCGTTGAAGTCCTGCAGGACCACCGCGTCGAAGGTGGGGAGCTGCTCGGTGAAGAGCTCGTCGACGGGGAAGGGGATGAGCGCCAGCTCGTCCGAGCTCGCCTGCACTTGGCTGTCGTGCGTGCGCAAGATGAAGAAGGCCACCACGTCGACGGAGGCGTCGCTCTTCAACCACATGCGCAGCGCGCGCACGTCGTAGGTCGGGCGCCCGGCCACGTGCAGCACGCGCACGCGATCGCGGGTCACGTCGATCGTGAAGAGGCGGTGGTTGTTGTCGGGGATGGCATCGCCCTCGGGCGGCTGAATGGCCACCTCGAGGATGCGCGTGCCGGCGCGCTCGACGGTCACGGACAGCTCGATGGTGGCCCTGCCGTTGACGATGTGCGCGATGCCTTCGGAGAGCTTCACCGGAGGGCCGGCGTCGCGCAGCTCGCGCGCGACCACGGGGATGTCGCCGCACGTGAGGCCGCCGTCACAACCCACTTCGATGCGCAGCGAGAAGGGTTGATGCGCGACCGCGGCGCCGGCCGCGAGCACCTTGCGGATCGAAGCGTCCGCGGGCGCGCGCTCCGCGAGCGACACCGTGTGCACGGGCACGGAGAGCTGCCCGAGCGCGCCGCGCACTGCTTCGCCGGCCGCGAGCTCGCCGGGACGATCGAGGCGGCCGTCGGAGATCACCACGAGGGCCGCGGGGCGCTCGTCGGCGGCGCGGGCGATCGACTCGACCGCGGCGCCGAGATCGGAGCCGAGCACCGGACGCACGTTGAACGCAGGCGATCCCGAAGCTCCGCCCGCGTGCGCGGCGGCCTCGCCCACGGGCGCCGCCGGGCCTACGCCGAAGCTGTAGAGCGAGAGCCGCACCTCGCTCGATCGCTTGTCGAGCGCGCCGAGCGCGCGCGTCATGGCCTGCCGGCGCGTGCCGTCCTCGCTCGGGAGATCGATCGATCGCGACGCGTCCGCGAGCACCACCACGCGCGGGCCCACGAGGCTCCCCTTCGACACGATCGACACGGGGCGCAGCACCGCGGCGAGCAGGGCGAGCACCGCGAGCACGCCGGTCCCGGCGATCCGCAGCGCGCTTCCGCGGGCGCGCGAGGCGCGGACGAGCTCGACGATCACGAGCACGATGCCCAGCGCCGCGAGGACACAGGCCAGCACGATCGCCGGGCGCCCGAGGTCACCCGAGAGCGCGAAAGTCTTGATCACGGATCCACCGTGCGCCGGCGCTTGAGGAAGCTCTCGTGCACGCGATCGTCCTTGTAGGTCGAGCAGAGCACGTACATCGAGATGTTGACTGCGAGGCGCACGGCCCGCTCGCGCTGCGATTCGCCGCCGGGCGTGACCGGGATCGGGTGCGTGCCCGACGCGCCGCGCGCGAGCGCGCCCGCGAGATCGTGGGCCGAGAAGAGCACCTGCGGCACGCCTCCGCGCACGATGGCCTCGAGCTTGGGCGGGCCCTCGACGCGGCCGACGGCGCGGCGAATGAGGTAGAACGATTTGAAGACGACGTTCTCCGGGCCGATGGGGATCGGCGATCCATCGGGCACCACGCGGCGCAGCTCGCGCTTGGCCGCGTTGCCGAAAGCGCCTGTCTCCGGGGCGAAATCATCGACGAGGAGGATCCCCCCGAGCGCGATGAAGCGACGCAGGCCCGAGACCTCGCGCTCGGTGAGCGGCGGCACGTCGCCTTCGCCGGCCCAGAGCGCGAAGGGCTCGGCCACCATGGTGGGATCGTCCGCGCGGACGGTGGTGGGATCTTGGCGGGCGGGCGCGCTGGTGCGCGTCTGCAGCTCGGCCGACCAGCGGGCGGGCGCGCTGGTGCGCACGCCTTCCCAGCGCGCGTTGCCCGTGATCAGCACGCGCGGATTGAAGGCGCCCTCGTCACCGAACGCGCGCGCGGCGCGCGGCAGCGCGAGCGCGGCGACGCCAGCGGAGATCGCGGTGAGGACGTGACGGCGCGTCCAGCGCGCGCTCGCCGAGGCTCGCTCGCCGTCGACGGGAGGAGCGGTGATCGCCGCGGGATCGTGCGTGTCGTTCAATCGAAATCCTCGACGTGCCAAACCCCGGCCTCGCGCCGGAGCTTCACCTCGTGACCGCCCGGGATCTGGACCGTCGCGGTGTCGCCTGCAACCTGAACCTCGAGCCCCTCCGGATGCGAGAGCCCGACCACCAGCGAGCGCAGATCGCTCTCGATCGCGCTCCGCGTGGCCGGCGACAGCACGCGCAGGAGCCCCGCATAGCTGCGCCGGGCGAGCACGCGGCGGAGCTGATCCAGCGCTTGCTCGGGCGTCCGCGCGCTGGCGGGCAGGGCGTCGGCCGAGGCGATGCGGAACGTTCCCGCGTCGTCGAGCACCAGCGTCGCGTCCTCGCCGTCGGCGAAGCGCACCTGGGCCCGCGATCGCACCACCACGCCCGGCGCGGTGACCGCCTTGCCCTGCTCGGCGAGCTCCGCCTTCTCGTCGGCGACGATCTTGCGGACCTCCTGGCGTGACAGCGCGCGCCGGCCCTTCTCGCTCATCATCTCGTAGATGGCGTCGGCGTCGCCGCGCGCCGCGGCCTCGGCATAGGCCGAGACGGCGTCCTTGGGATCGGGGATGCGCGACAGGCCGCAGCCGAGCGCCGAAAACGCGGCCGCGAGAGCGAGGACGGGGGCTACGAAGCGCACGGCTGAGAGCCTAGTACAAAACCGCCGCCGCCAGGAGGTACGCACCGGCCGCATGCCCTCGAGCCCGCGCGGCGCCGAGCCACGGACCGACGCCCGTCCTCCACGACGGCCCGTCCTCGATGCGTTGCGCACGCCACACTCGATCACGCTATCTCGCCCTCATCGCTCTCGCGCGACTGCTCATTGAAATGGATGAGAATCGTCGCGCCCGAGAATCACCGACCATCGATGGCTGTGAGAAGGACCGATATCGAGACACTCGGTGTCGGCAAATGCTCCCCTCACCGCGCGCGCCGCACCACCCGCCCGCGCAGCACCACCATGTCCACGGCGACAGCCGCGCGGATGTCGGCTACCGGATCGCCGCGCACCAGCACCAATTCGGCGGGGCGGCCTTCTTCGAGGCGGCCCACGTCGAGCGCGAGCACGTCCGCGGCGCGCGAGGTGGCGCCGAGGAGCACTTCGCCCGGCGGAATCCCAGCTTCCACGAGCAAACGCATCTCTTCGTGAAGCGAGCTGCCCGGGAAGATGCCGGGCAGCGGGCTGTCCGTGCCCACCAGCATGGTCACGCCGGCCTCGTGGAGCGTGCGCGCATTGCCGAACCAAAAGCGCTCGTTCTCCAGCAGCGCGGCGACGAACTCGGCGAGCGCGCCGCCCTTGGCGAAGCTCTTCCCGGCGTCCCCGCCGAGCGACGCGAGGATCTCGCGCGGCACGGTGGCCTCGTCGAGCGCGGAGGGCTTCCACGTGCCGTGCCCGAGCGCGGCCGTGCGCACCCACCCGGCCATGGTGAAGATCACGGGGACCTTGGCGCGCGCGATCTCCTCGGCTTGTGCCTTGGTGATGGTGCCGCGGTACACGCCGTGGGCCAGCACGTCGGCGCCGGCGCGCACCGACGCGAGCGCGTCGTCGGTCGTGCCGATGTGCACGAAGAGCTTCTTTTGCCGCTTGTGCGCGGCCTCGGCGATGGCGCGCAGGATCTCCTCGCGCATCTCGGGCGCGCTCGGCGGCAGCTTGTCGATCATCGCCTTGATGAAGTGCGCGCCCTGCTTCTCCGTCTCGGCCACCGCGGCTTCGGCGGCGGCAGCTGTCTCGGGCTGCGGGATGAGCGACGCGAGGATCGACGAGAGCGGCCACGGCACGAGCTGCTTGCCGACGACGGTCGGGTGACCGCCGGGCGCCGTGATGGGCAAGTGCGTGTACCAAAGGTGCGGCCCGATGAGCTTGCCGTCCGTCGCCTCGCGTTCGAGCTTGGCCAGATCACCCGCGATCCCTCCGAGCACGTACGTCGTGGTCACGCCCGCATACACGTACGCTTCGAGGTTGTGCGCATCGGTCAGCCGCGCCTGCGCCCACGGCGGCGCGCCCGATCCGCTGACATGCGTGTGCGCATCGATGAGCCCCGGCAACAGCGTGCGCCCCGCGCCCTCGACGATCTCCGCGCCCGCCGGCGGCGCCGCGCCCGTGGGCTTGATCGACACCACCCGCCCACCTTGCACGAGCACATCGCAATGCGGTTGCGATACCGGGCCCGTGCCCGTGAACACGGCGACGTCGTGAAAGAACAACGCCGTCGGGGCAGGGGAGGCCGTGACGAGCGGCGCCGTCTTCAGCTCGGGCCCGAGGGCCAGCCGCAAATGCACGGCGATGCCGGCCATCACGAACAACAGCGCGCCGAGGACGCCGAGCGCAAAGCGCAGCCGTCGTCGTCGCGCCGGTGCAGGTTGAGCGAGATCCATCGATGAGCCTCCGGCGAGCGAGGCTATCCCAAGCAGGCGAGGCCGTGCTGTCGGCGATCTCGCCGCCGGTACGCGCAAGTTGCCGCGGTCATGATCGGAGGACGGCGCGGTCTTCGTTGGAGATGGCGCAGCCAGCGTCGGAGGATGACGCCGCTATCTTCGATGATGGCGCGGTGATGGGCAGATGATGCCCCGGTTAGGGGCCGATGATGGCGCGGTGATGGGCAGATGATGACCCGGTTAGGGTCCGATGATGGCCCGGCCATGTCGGAAGATGCTTTGGCCATCTCCCGACATGCGCGCCGTTCGGCTCAAAGCACGATGGTCCGGCGACCCTCGACGATCACGCGGCGCTCGAGGTGCGCGCGCACCGCGCGGGAGAGCACCACGCGCTCCACGTCTCGGCCGACGCGCGCCATCTCGTCGGGGCCCATGGCGTGGTTCACGCGGGCCACGTCCTGCTCGATGATCGGGCCCTGATCCAAGTCCTTGGTCGCATAGTGCGCCGTCGCGCCGACCAGCTTCACGCCGCGGGAGTGCGCCTGGTGATAGGGCTTCGCGCCTTGGAACGCCGGCAAGAACCCATGATGGATGTTGATCACCGGCGGCGCCGCATCGAGGAACGTCTCGGTGAGCACCTGCATGTACCGCGCGAGCACCACGAGATCGATGTGGTGGCGCGCGCACAGATCGAGGATCTGCTTCTCCTGCGCGGGCTTGGTCTCGGCCGTCACCGGCAGGGAGTAGAACGGGATCTTGAAGCTCTCGGCCACCGACTCCAGCGTCGGGTGGTTGCCGATCACGAGCGGGATCTCGCACGCGATCTCGCCGGCCCGCTGGCGCAGCACCAAGTCGTAGAGGCACGCCGGATCCTTGGTCACGAGGATGGCGACCTTCGGAATCTGATCCGAATAACGCACCGACCACGTCGCCGACAGGGAGGCGCAGAGATCCGCGAAGGCGCTCTCCAGCGTGCTGCGGGTCGCCGATCCGTGCAGGGCAGCCACCGCCGTGGGTGAGGAGAGGCCGCCGATGTCGACGACGAGCCGCATGAAGAAGCGGGCCCCGCCGTCGGCAAAAGGATCGGTGTGGTTGCTCGCGTCGACGATGTTCAACCCGGCGTTGTAGAAGAAGCCCGCGAGGCGGGCGACCAGGCCGGGTTGGTCGGGCGCGGCGACGAGGAAGGTGGCGATGGTGCTCATCGCACGCGCGTGTAGCGCGCCAGATGCCCAGAGATCAAGCGCCGGTTTCGAGCACGGCGGCGAGCGCCCGGAGCGCATCGGTGGTGGTGAACATGCCAATCACCGTGTCTCCGTCGCAGACGACCGCCGAGCCGTACTTGTTTTCAGCCATGGATCGGGCCACCTCGACGAGCAGCGCATCCGGTGAGACGCGATACGGCGCGCCCAAGACGAAGTCTCCCACGACGCAAAGCCGGCCCGCGAAACCCGCCATGTTGTCGACGATCTTGAGCTCGCGCTCGGAGACGACGCCGACGAGCTTCCCCTCCGCCACCACGGGCAGATGACGGAACCCCTGTTCATCCATGATGCGAAGCGCGACGGCCATCGTCGTGTTGCGCTCCACGACGACAGGGCTCTTCGTCATGTGCATGCCAACGGTGTGCGAGGTGCTCATGAATCCCTCGCTACTCCGGGGATTTCACGCCGACAAGGGTGCCGCATGGACACCAAGGCTCGTCCTGAATCCACCATCGGTGAGCACTCGATGCGAGGGATTCCCATGTTGTCCGCAAGCGCGATGTGCTGGGACGAGCTTCGCCCGTCGCACGTGAGGAACGGATGGGGGCGATCGCCCAAGAGCCGCCGTCAGGCTCTCTCTTCCGCCTCTTCGATCGGCGCGACGGCGGGCCTCCGGCAGACGTCGCGCGCCTCGCAGCGCGAGCAGAGCGCGGCCTTGGCCGGCCGCGGCGCGACCTCGCCGCGCCACATGCCGAGGATCACGCGGCGCGCGGCCTCGGCGATCTCGTCGCGGCGCGCGCCGAGGGCGCGGCGATCGTCTTCGCTGCGAGGCCATTCGTCGACGACGCCTCGGGGCCGGATGGAGACGTACACGGCCTCGACGTCGGCGCACGCGAGCTCGCGCGCCACCACGGCGGCGTAGAGCGGGAGCTGGAACGCGCTCTTGCCGTGATCGTCGGCGGCGGGGATGCGGCCAGTCTTGTAGTCGACGACGCGCGCCTTGCGTCCATCGGTGGTGACGTCGATGCGATCGATCTGTCCGTCGACGTAGACGGCGGCACCGTCGCTGCCGCCGATGGCCAGCGCAGGCCAGGGAGATCCTTCACTCCCGAAGCTCTTCTCCGCGAGGTGGAAATGCAGCGGATCGCCGCTCTCGAGCGCGCGCGCCACCACGCCGGCCGCGTCCTCCACCGCTTGCAGCACCGACTCGCGCCGCAGCGGCGGCATCGTCCCGGTGATCCCGAGCGCCTGCTCGGCCGCGAGGCGCGCCGCGATGAGGACGACGTCGTGCGCCGCGTTCGGGCCCGCTTGGGCCGCGCCCTCGAAGGCTGCATGGAGCGCTCGGTGCACCAACGTTCCGCGCTCCCGCGCGTCGGCGGACTCGACCAGATCCTCCACGCGCCGCACGCGGAGCACGCGCCGCGCGAACCCGGCGAACGCGCAGCCCGAGGCTCGTTCGATCGCGGTCACGGCCACGGGCCGCTCGGGGGCGTCGCCGCCGACGGCGACGACGAAGCGGTGGCGGGCCACGTCGCCGTCGAGCGCGACGTGACCGTTGTGCGCGTCGGCGGGCGCGTGGGGATCGAGGAAGAACGCGTTGCGCGCGCGCTCGATGGCCACGCGATCGGCGACGTCGCCGCGCGGCGCGGTGCCCGCGGCGAGCGCGCACAGCTCGGCGCTGCGCAGATCGACGCGGGAGGCGCCGCGGGCCACGCGCGAGGCGGGCTCCTTGCGCGTGGGGGCGCCGAGCTCTTCGGCCCAGCGCACGAGGCGATGCGGGGCCGCGAGATCGCCGTCGTCGCCGAGCGCATAGCTCAGCACCACGCGATCGGATCCCGCCATGGCCCAGGCCAGCTCCGCGCGTCGCCACGCTTCGCGCTGGCCGGCGGAGGGCGGGCGCACGGGGACGGGGAGCTGCTTGCGCACGCGCTCGTCGAGCAGGGCTTCGTCGCGCTCGGCGCCGCTGTACGCGCGCTCTTCGAGGCCGGTGACGATCACGAGATCGTGCGTCAGGCCCGCGAGATCGGCGGGCCGCCCGATCGTCACCGCGCTCGCGCCCGCGGCGCTCGACGCCGCGCCGAGGCCGATGCCCAGCTCGGCGATGGCGACACCCAGCTCTGCCGCGAAATCACCCGGTGAGCTCGGCCGATCCGCGAGGCCCACCGCGGCTGCGCCGTCGACGATGGCGCGCACCGCCTCGCGGATGGCGCGCACCGCGGCCGCGCCTTCTCCGAGCGCCGACAGCGCGAGCCCTCCCGTGCGCAGCCAGTGCGGCTCGCCCACCATCGTCCCGCGCGCCATCTGCGCGGCCGCGCGCACCTCGGCGCGCAGCGCGTCGCCGAGCTCTCGTCGATCCGGCTGCCCCAGCTTGAGCCTCTCGATCAACGACACGAGGCGCCGTCCCAGCTCGCGCCGTGAAGGCATCGCGCGGGGATCGTCGCTCTCGCCGAGCCAGCGCGCGTTGCGCAGCAATCGATCGAGCGCGCGCGGCATCCACGCCTCGTCGGGCCGTTGCTTCACCGCGTGGCCCAGCGCTTCGAGCAGCATCCCGCCCGTGCGATCGATCTCCACGGGCACTTCGCGCAGCCGGTGCGCGAGCTGCGCGGCGCGCGCGGCGGCCACCGGCCCGTCGGCGCGCTCGGTCCACGCGCCTGCCGAGAGGCCCGGCGCGCGGAGCAGCTCGATGACCTGCTCGCGCGTCACCGGACCCACCGCGGTCGCGAGCAACGCGAGCGCCACACGCCCTTCGGGACAGCTCGCCACGGGCCTTCCGCGCGGCTCCGCGAAGGGCACGCGCGCATCGCCGAGCGCCGCGCGGAAGGGCGTGAGGCGCGTCTCGTCGAGATCGGGGACGACGATGGCGATGCGCTCCGGCGGCGTCCCGCGTCCGAGCGCATCGAGCACGGACGCCGCCACCGCGCGCGCCTCGCCGTCGATGTTGCGCGCCGCGATCACCTCGCGCGGATCGGCCCTCCGCGCCGCGGTCCACTCGATCTCGGGCGCATCGGAGAGCGAGGCCCAGCGTCGCTCGAGGTCGCTCGCGATCGGCGCGAGCGCGTCGTCGGGCGCGCGCGCGATCGGACCTGCGAGGCCCGGCAGCTCCAGCGTCAGGCCCGCGCCGCCCGCGTCTCGGATGGCGCGGTGGGTCGCTTCGAGCACCGCGAGATCGTCCGGCTCCCACGCCGCGATGCCCGCGATCACGAGCCGATCCGCGTGCACCTCCGGCAGAGCCGCGCCGCCGTCGCCGATCCGCCGCGCCACCATCCCGGCCGCGCTCCGTGCATCCGTGAGGCGCGCCTCTTCGAGCAGCGCATCGACCCGCTCGAGCACCTCGGCGAGCAGCGTGGCCTGCGTCGATCCCACGGCATGCAAGTGCTCCGCGCTCGTGCCTGCGCGCCGCAGCCGTCCCACCGCGCGATCGATCGCGTCGGCGAGCGCCACGCGCGCGGCCGGCTCGTCGGGGAACGCGAGCCGTTGCGGGGGAATTTGATCGAGCGCCATCCGCGTGAGCAGGCGCGTCGTGTGCGGCGTCGCGAGCCCGACCTCCGGCCAGAGCCGCGCGGCCGCGTCGAGCACGAAATCGCGGAAGATCCGGCCGCGAACGGGGGCGCTCTCACCGCGCGTCGAGAGCTCGGCCGCGAGGTGCCGCGCCGACGGCACGAGGAGCGCGCCGTGCCGCTCGCGCGCGCCGCTCAACGGGAGACGCTCGGCTCGGCCTCGGGGGAGCGCGGCGTCGGATCCGGCGATGGAGACGGCTCTTCGTCGTCGAGCGGCGCCATCTTGCACGAGCCTTCGAACTTCACCCCGCGATCGATGAAGATCGCCGGTGCATGGAGCGCGCCGGTCACCTTGGACGGCGCGTACAGCTCGATGGCATCGCGGGCCTTGATGTCGGCCTCGACCTCGCCGCCCGTGACGATGCAGGTCGCCACGTGGACCTCGCCGGCCACGACGGCGCCCTCGCCGATGACGAGCACGTCGTCTCCGCGGATCTCGCCCTTGAAGCTCCCATCGATGCGGACGCGTCCTTCGAAGAAGAGCTTCCCCTCGAAGTGTGTGCCCCGCCCCAGGAGGGCGTTGATCTCCGTCGGCCGGTGCCCGTCCGGAGACCGGCCCGATCCGTCGCTCCCGAGGGTCGACTCCATGTGCGGAGGCTTAGCCCACCCATCGTCAGGTTCGCAACGGGCCCGGTCGTGCCCCCGCGTCAGACCGGTAACGGGCCCCTCGGGGCCGGGAAGAATTCTGCTGCGATCTTCGCCCGTTGGAGGATAAGGTCCATCCGGTACGATTTCTGCTTATACCCGTGCGCTCGCGAGTGCCCCGCGTTGACGCGGGTGGGTAGGTATGAGAAGCGCGCTCGCCGCGTCGACGTTGCCGAGGCGTCGACGTCCGAGGCCGAGGACGGGAGAGGTGGTCGTGAAGAAGACGTTGCGAACGATGATGCTGGCAGCCGCCGGTGTTCTGGGGAGCGTCGCGGTGGCTCAGGCCCAGCAACCGCCTCCTCCGGGGCAGCCTGGTCAACCTGGCCAGCCTGGCCAACCCGGCCAACCGCCCCCCGCTGATTTCGGGGTCGCTCCCGCCGCGCTCCCCGCGGCCCCCGCCAGCGGCGCGCCGGTGCCCACGGTTACCTTTGGTAACCAGCCCCCGCCCGCGGCCGACAGCACGACCAGCGAGCCGCCGCCTCCGCCGAAGAAGGCGAACCCCTTCCTGCTCACCCGCCTCAACTGGACGAACACCGCGACGACCACGATCTTCGGTGTCGGGCAGGACTACCAGAGCTCGGACGGGCAGGTCTACGCGATGGACTTCTCGTTCAACGCCCGTTACGCGCCCATCGCCAACTCGACGCAGCGTCTGTTCATCAACGCCAACATCGCGTGGGGCGCCGAGCTCACCAACTCGGACACGACCAAGAACCGGAACGAGTGGCAGTTCCGCGACACGTCGGTCGGCATCGGTTACCAGCACAAGGTCTACTCGAACGCCGACGGCTTCTCCACGACGCCCCTCGCCTCGGCCAACGTCATCCTCCCGACCTCGAAGACCAGCCGCGGCCAGGGTCGTTATGCGACCACGAGCGTCAGCGTCGGTCTCATGCAGGCCATCCCGCTCGTCCCCAAGTCGGACTGGATCTCGGACATCTTCATCATCGGCCTCGCCGGTTGGTCGCACCTCTTCGCCAAGTCCTACACCCCGGTCAACGAGACCGTCGGCCTCCAGCGCCCGCGCATGGGGCCGGACGGCAACGCGGTCTTCAACGATCAGATCTCCGGCTCGTCGATGGCGATGAACAACGGCCGCTTCCTCGGCGCGGCCTACCTCACGATCTACCGTGATCTCTCGCTGAACTTCTCGATGGAGCTCCTGGTCCCCCAGAAGCCCAAGTTCTCGCCGACCGACATCTCCACGCCGACCGGCCCCGTCCACCTGGGCGAGAGCTACACGATGATCAACCCGATCACGACCTTCGACGTCGGCTTCTCCTACACGCTGTTCAACATGACCCGCATCGATCTCGGCTATCAGCACCAGACGGCCCAGCTCGGAGACAACGGCGGGCACCGTCGCAGCGTCTTCTACGGACCGGACGCGTCGTTCTACACGAACGTATCCGTCTTCCTCGACAGCATGCTCGACAAGGCCTTCAACCTGACCGGCGGCCCCACGGCGAAGCGCGCGGCCCGCGCGGCTCAGCAGGCCGGCGCGTTCTAGCTCGAACGGCGGGGGCACGCGCCCCCGCGATCTCACTCCCCTCACCAGGCCCGAATCGACGCGCTGCTCTTTACCAAGGGCAGCGCGTTTTCGCATGTGGGGCCTCGGTCCGAGCCACGCTCCGCGGTGATCCACCTCGCTTCGGAGCGCGCGGAGCAACGCGCTTCGCTACATTGCCTCGAGGTGCGTCTGGATCGATTGGCAGCGGCGCTCGCCGTCGTCGTGTCGGCTTCGTGCGGGGCTGCCTCGGCGCGCGCGCAGAGCACCGCGCCCACGCCGCCCGCGCGCACGTCCTCGCTCGGTTGGGTGCGGCTCGCGGGGGCCGAGCCGTGCGTGCCTCCGCGTGCGCTCGCGATCGCGGTGGAGCGCCGGCTCGGGCGCCCGGCGCTCGTTCCACCCGCGCAGGCCGACGTCGCCATCGAAGGTCGCATCGAGCGCGCGAACGATGGCTGGCGCGCGACCATCCTGCTCACCGATGGATCGGGCGCGCAGCTCGGGCGTCGCGAGCTCGCCAGCAAAGCGCGCGATTGCCGCGCGCTCGACGACGAGATCGCGCTCGTCATCGCGCTCTTGATCGATCCCTCCGCCGCGCTCGCGCCGCGCGCGCCCGCGCTCGTCGACACGCTCGTTCCTCCGCCGCTCCCTGCCGCGCTCCCGCCGCCTGCGCCCGCGTCCGCGCCGCCCTCGTGGCACTTCGGCGTCACGGCCGGCGCCGCGCTCGGCTTCGGCCTCTTGCCGCGCGTCGGCTCGGGCATCGCGCTGCGCGCGCACGTCGTGCCCGCGCGCTGGCCCTCGATCGAAATCGGCGCCGTCGTGTGGCCCGGCCACACCATCACCGCGGGCCCGGTCAGCGCGGGCTTCACGCTCGCCTATGGAACCCTCGCGGTCTGTCCCGGCCTGACGCTGGCGGGCACGCTCCTCGAAGCTTGCGCCGGCGTGCATGCGGGCGCGCTTCGCGTCGGCGGCTTCGGCTTCGCGCTCTCGTACCAACAAGAGCAGATCGTGATCGACGCGACCGTCGAAGCCCGCGTCCGCCGGCGCATCGTGGGCCCGCTCCTCATCGCCGGCGGCGCGTCCATGGTCGTGCCCATGCGCCGTGATCGCTTCTATTACCTCGACGCGCAGGGGGCCGAGCGCGACGTGTTCCAAATGTCCCCCGTGGCCGGCGTCCTCGATCTGGGCCTCGGCGTGGAGCTCCCCTGATCGCGCGGCGATCGTCGTTCTTTCATAAAAGGCCCATCCCCCGCACACTCACCGGCGTGCATCGCGCGTCCGCTACCTCGACCGAGCCGCCTTCCTCGCGGCGGTTGCCGGTCGTGGCCACGTTCGAGCACGTCTTTCAGGACAATGCGCCCTTCGTCTGGCGGGCGCTGCGCCGGCTCGGCGTCCCCGAGGCCGACGTCGAGGACGTCTGTCAGGAGGTCTTCATGATCGTCCACCGAAGGCTCGCCGACTTCGAGGGTCGATCTGCCGTTCGCACTTGGATTTACGGCATTTGCGTGCGTCGCGCGGCGAGCTACCGGCGCGCGGCGCACCGCCGTCACGAAGAGATCGTCGACACGGTGCCCGAGGAGATCGCGCCCGCCTCGCAGCTGGATGAGCTCGGCCGCCGCCGCGCGCAGGCGCTGCTCGACGCCGCGCTCGATCGTCTCGACGACGACAAGCGCGCGGTGTTCGTGCTCTTCGAGATCGAGGAGGTGCCCATGACCGAGGTCGCCGAGGCGGTGGGCTGCCCATTGCAAACCGCGTATGCGCGTCTCTATGCGGCGCGCAAGCAAGTCGAAGCGTCGCTCCGTCGCGCCGCGCTCTCCGGAGGTCGGCCATGAGCGACGATCGCGAGCCCCTCCGCCTCCTCGATCCGGACGCGACTGCCTCCGAGCCGCTGCGCGCCGCGCTCGAGGCCGGCCGCGCCGATCTCCCCGACGCCGCGCACCTCGCGCGACTCGCCGCGCGTTTGCCGCTCGGCGGCCCGCCCCCGCCGCCGGATGCGCCGCCGCCCCCGCAAGCGCCGCTCGCCCCGCTCGCGCCGGCGGCCGCGCCCTCCGCGCTCGGCGGCGCGGTGGCCGGCGCGGCCCTCGCGGTCGCCGTCATCGGCGGCGCGTGGTGGCACGAAGTCGCCAAACAGCCAATCTCCCCGGCGCCCATCGTCGCTGCGGCCAACACCGCTCCCACCGGCGCCGCGCCGCACGCCGCGCGCCCACTCCCCATCTCGCCGAGCGCGCCACCCGATATCGCTCCTTCGGCAACTTCGATGCTCCCGAGCGCCATGTCTCCCGTGGTCCGCGCGCCCGTCGCGTCGGCCGCCGCACAAGCACCCTCCGTCGCCGAGCCGCCGCCTTCGGCCGCCGTCGCGCTCTCGGCCTCGCCTCCGCCGCCCGCCGCCGAAGGCGAGAGTGAAGTCGCCCTCCTCCAACGCGCGCAGGATGCGCTCGGCAAGAGCGCGGCGCGCGCCCTCGCGGTGACCATGGAGCACGAGCAGCGTTTTCCGCGAGGCTCTCTGTCCCAGGAGCGCGAGGTCATCGCCATCACCGCGCTGGCCGCTCTCGGACGCACCGGCGACGCCCGCGCCCGTGCGGCCGCTTTCCTCGCGCGATTCCCCGAGTCCGCGCACCGATCGCGATTGCTCTCCATCGTTCCGAGCCTCGCCGATACGCCGCCTTCGAGCGGCGAGGCCCGATAGACGTCAACCCGACGACATCATTGGATTGGACTCCATGAAGATGCGTATTCGTCCGCCGTGGCCGATCTTCTTTCTCGCGCCCCTGCTCCTCGTGGGTGCTTGTTCGCAGAGCCGTTTGATCGGCGCGGAGCGAGACGACCCGAGCGTGGGGGCCGGCGGGAACACGAGCTCGGGTGTCGACGGAGGCCTGGCCGTGGCTGCGCCGCTCGCCCCCATCGATCCCGCCGCCGCCGCACGCGTCGCCGTCCTCCTGCGGAGCTGCGGAGACGCCGATTCCATCGAGGTCATCCTCGATCGTTTCTACACGCAGATCCCCGGCCCGGATGACGCCAAGGGCCGCCTCGCCTGGGCCATCTCCTGCATCGACGCGGCCCCCAAAGGTTGTGCGGGCGTGCAGCAGTGCATCGGCCTCGCCGCGACCACCAATGCCGCTTGCGCTCCCGGCTGCGACGGCACCGTGCTGCACACCTGTGATGGCAACACGCAGGTCGACATCGATTGTGCAAAGCTCGGTCTCACCTGTTCTCCCAAGTCCGAACGATGCCTCGCCGTCCCCTTGGGCCCGAGCTGCGATCAAAACGTCTATCCCAACACCTGCAAAGGCACCTCGCCCGAAGGCTGCCTCGCCACCGTGGTTCACGGCCCCGACTGTGCGTCCCTCGGCCTCGGCTGTGGCTTCGTCGATGGTTTCACCAACGCTCTCTGTGTGGGCGAGGGCCCCGCCTGCGCCGCTGCCGCCGCCGACATGAGCTTCTTCGCCGTCCGCCTCGACACGGGCGTTGCCTGCGACGGCGACACGCTGCGCGCGTGCGTGAACCGCTCCGAGCACAAGGTCGATTGCGGAACCCGCGGCGCCGGCTTCAAGTGCCAAGTCGGCGATCCCGGCGTCTCCGGCACCGGCGGCGGCGGTGGCGGCGCGCCCCAGAATGCCTATTGCGGGCTCGCCGTCGAGTGCGTCCCTGGTGTCGATGCCAGCGTCTGCGATCCCCAAAACGGCACCATCACCGTCTGCAACGCCGGTCGTCGTGATGTCGTGAGCTGCGCCGAGCTCGGCTTCTCGGGCGGCTGCGACGAGAAGCGGGGATGTCTGCTCCAACCATGATGTCGCTCACGTCATGGGCCGTGCTGCGATGGCCGGCGCCGCTCCGCCGTTGTACGGTGCGCGACCTCGATGCGACGCACCCTCTGTCTCTCGCTCGTGCTCCTCGCGACCTGCTCGCGCCCGTCCGCCGCCGGCGACGCCACCACGAACGCGCAGGTGCAGTCGCTCCGCGATTCGGTGCTCGCCACGTCGCAAGCCTACGAGACCGTCCGCTCGCTCTCCGATGAAGCGGGTCCGCGCCTCTCCGGCTCTCCCGGCGCCAAGGTCGCCGTCTCCTGGGCCGTACGCGCGCTCGGCAACGCCGGCCTCACCCGCGTCCACGAAGAGCCCGTCATGGTCCCGCATTGGGAGCGCGGAGAAGAGAGCGGCGCCCTCGTCGAGCCTTCGGCCCAGCCCCTCGTGCTCGCCGCGCTCGGCGGCAGCGTGGCCACGCCGCCCGGCGGCATCGAGGCCGAAGTCATCGAGTTTCCTTCCGTCGACGCCCTCGACAAGGCCGATCCTGCGCTCGTACGCGGCAAAATCGTCTTCTTCCACATGAAGATGGATCGCACCGCCGACGGCTCCGGCTACGGCCGCGCCGTCACCCCGCGCGCCATCGGCGCCATTCATGCGGCCAAGCTCGGCGCCGCCGCGGTCGTCATCCGCTCCGTCGGCACCGACGACAACCGCGCTCCGCACACCGGCGGTCTCCGCTACGACAACGATGTTCCCAAGATCCCCGCCGCCGCGCTCGCCATCCCCGACGCGGACGTGATTCACCGCCTCCTCGCCGCCGGCCAACGGGTGAAGATGCGTTTGACGCTCGGCGCCCGCACCCTGCCCGATGCCGAAGGCGCCAACGTCGTCGGCGACGTCGTTGGCAGCAGCGCCCCCAACGAAATCGTCCTCCTCGGCGCCCATCTCGACTCGTGGGATCTCGGCCGCGGCGCGCTCGACGACGGCGCAGGCTGCGCCATCGTCATCGAAGCCGCCCGGCAAATTGCCAATCTCCCTCGCCACCCGCGCCGCACCATTCGTGTGGTCCTCTTCGCCAATGAAGAGAACGGCCTCCGCGGCGCGGTCGCTTATGGCAAAGCGCACGCCGCCGAGCTCTCCTCTCACGTCCTCGCCATGGAAGCCGATCTCGGCGACGGCCGCGTCAAGGACGCCCGTTTCCTCGGCGCGCCCTCCGCCCTTCCGCTCTTCCGCTCCCTCGCCGCGCACCTCGAGCCGCTCGGCGTCACTGCATCTTCCGAAGCGGCCCACGGCGGCTCCGATCTCATCCCCCTCGTCTCCGCCGGGGTCCCCATTCTCGATCTCCGCCAAGACGCCTCTCTCTATTTCGATTTCCACCACACCGCCAACGACACCATGGAGCGCGTCCGCAAACCCGATCTCGACCAAGCCGCCGCCGCCTACGCCGCCGCCGCCTACGCCGCGGCCGATACGCCCAGCGATTTCGGCCGCATCCCGAGGAGACGCGCAAGCGCGACTGACGTGCTCTGCTTGGCGCGCCTGCCAGGCGCATGATGCTGGGATGGTGGGCATTCCTGCTCGGGACATCGTTCATCGCCTCTCCGCACGGCGAACGATCTCCCCTCGGCGTCTTCACGCAGATAGTCTGGCCCGATGTTACGTCGTCACGTTTCGTGGCTCCGGCTCGTGCTCGTCATCGTCATGTCGATGTCGGCGACGCCGGCTTTGGCCGACGCCCTTCCACCGCCGCAGCGGCCGAGGTGGGGTGAGCATCCAGCGCCCATGCCGCTGCCGCCGCCCGAGAAGGATTTCGAGCCGGCCTTGCTGCTCGCGGCGTTCGGCATCGTCGCGTTGAGCGCGGTCGTCGTCCGCAGGCGAGGAGAGCGCTTCGCGGGAGGCCGCTCGTGAGTAGAGACCCGAAGATCATCGCCGAGCAGTTCGAGACCGCCGGCGACGTCGATCGCTTCCTCGAGGTGCGCGCGTGGGAGCGAAAGGCGCGTTTGTTTGGCCGGCGCAATCTCTCCTTCGCCCAGGAGGAATTCTGGCTGCGCGGCGTGGATCGGAGGACGGGGGCCGCCGTTCTCATCGAGCCACGGGAAGGCGTCTTCCACTGGACGCGGGACATCGACCACGAGACCTGGGCGCGTCGCTTCGTGTCCGTGGCGCCCGCGTTCGCTGCGGCCGTGCACATCGGCCCAGGGATCGTTTATGCGGACGTGCCCGGGCTACCGCGTGGCACGTTCACCTGCGCGGAGGCGGCCGAGCTCGCCCTCCAGGCTTGTGAAGCAACAGCCGCGCTCCACGCCGCCGGGAGATCGCCGCGCAGCTTCGATCCCCTGAACCTGCGTGTGATCGAGGGCTCTCCTCGGCAGATTCGATGGCTCGTCCCCGGCGTGCCCGAGTGGATGGAATCCTTCTTTCCGTCTCCCATCTTCGGGGTGGAGCTCGAGACGGTGCATCGGACGCTGAGCGCTGTTCAAAGCGATGTCTGGGAGCTCGTCGCCTTCTTGCTCTCGTTGATGGATCCTCCCCTTCTCGTCGGAAACGCGGAGCTGTTGCCATTCGCGCGGATGGCGGAGTCTCCTGCCGCGCTCGTGCCGACGAGCGTCGCCGCGCTCGCGCGCATGCTCCTTCCGCTCGCACATTCGCCCGACGCCGCGGCCCGTGTCACCGCTTTACCCGAAGTCGTCGAGCTGCGGCGTCCGTGGCCCGACTGGGATGATCAAATCGAAGCAGGCGAGCCCATGCTCGAGGAGGCTGATGAGCATTGGCGTGAGTATGTGGCTCTCCCGCTCGCCGCCGCCTACCACGAGCGCGCGAGCCGCTCCTTCGCGGCCGGAGAGCTCACCAAAGCATTGTCCGACGTAGAGCGATGCGTCGCGCTCGACCCCATCTTCCTCCGTTACCACACCACCCGCGCCGTCATCCTCGATGCGCTCGGCCGCGGTGCGGAAGCGCTTCCCCTGCTCCGCACCGCCATCGCACAGGCTCCGGTGGAGCGCGAGGAAATCAGATTCCCCGCACCCACCGACAGCCCCAGCAAGGCCGAGCGCGCCCGCGCCCACGTCGTCTGCGGGCTCATCGCGTTCCGCAACTCGGCCCCTGCCGAGGCCGAACGCGACTTCCTCCAAGCCTCGAAGATCGAGCAGACTGGTTATCACGCTCACCTCCTCGGCGCGGCGCGCTGGGCCCTCGGCGATTTCGAGGGCGCGGCCTCCGCCGAGACCGAGAGCGTGGCACTGGAGCCGGAGAACACGCGCTATCGCTGGGCGCTCGTCGCGAGCCTCCGCAAGCTCGGCCGCGATGCCGCGGCGCGCGAGCATGCAGAGGTGATCCTGAATCAGGAGCCCGACGTCTCGGCGCACCGCGAGCGCTTCCAACGGCTCTTCAGCGCATGATCGTCACCATCGATTGAGAAGACCTCGCCGTCGCTGCTCCACAGCATCGATTGAGGATCGGGTGAAGGGTCGATGTCCTCACCGGCCCTCCACCCGATCCTCCCTTTCACCCGCTCACCGCCCGAAGGTGCGGGAACGCCGGGGTCGTCAGCATCACCCGTGTCCGTTGCACGGCCGCGAACGTCTTCACGATCCCCATCTCGTCCAGCACTTCACCCATCACCCGTGGCCGCGTGAACCGATCGTAAATCCCCTTCACCGAGGCATCCGGCGCCTGCGACGCGCTCCGTGCCGCGCGGAAGCTGCCGTCCTGCTCGCGGATGAAGCTCGTTTGCTGCGCGGTTGCCTGCGCGAACGTGGTCGCGAGGAACGCCTCGTTCATCTCCCGCTCCGTGACCCGCTTCTTCGGCGTGTCACGCCGGTTCAGATAAAACCACAGCATCGGCGACTTCTCGTGCATCAGCAGGTTCGAGACCCGCCAGCGGTCCACGTCTGCCAGCGCATCATAGACGCGCTGCGCGTCCGCATCGGCGAACTCCATCTCCCAGAAAATGCTCTCGGCGCGGAACTTCGCATACAGGCTCACGCAAGGCCGCGTCAGCTCCAAATTCTGTCCCTCGGCCATCTCGGACAACGAGTCCACCGTGTAGCTGTGCTCCACCGGGTTGATGAGCAGATCGGCGAAGTCCGACTCTTCCCAATCCCGATGCCGCGCGATGAAGCGCGCCATGGTGTTGTCCAGCGAGAACCCCGCCGAGAGCCGTTTCGCCACCGCGAAGTCATCGGCCCCGAGCCCGCTCGTCATGATGCGAATCGCCTTCTGGAACGCGCTCGTGATGGTGCGGTGAAAGCGGTTGTAGACGAGCAGCTCCAGGATGCCGCTCGGCTTCATCGCCTGCGCGAGCCGCCCCAACGCGTGGGCCGGATCGTAGGTGTGGTGAATCACGCCCGTGCAAATCACCACATCGAATGCTTCGCGATACGTCGCCTCGTTGATGCTCCCGAGCGAGAGATCCAAATTGGTGACACCCAGCGCTGCCGCGTTTTGTGCGCAAATCTCGATCGATTTCGTGGACAGATCGGTCCCCAGCACCTTCGCGTGCGGGAAGCGCAGCGCGGTGAGGAGCGCTTGATTCGTCCCGCACCCCGCGACCCAGATGGTGGGCGTCTCCGGAAGCGCCGTGTGCGTGTAGTCGCCGACCTCTTGGCAAAGCATGGCCGCCTCGAAGCCGGCCTCCGATTGCGCGTCGAACTTCGACGAATTCCACGGCCAGGGGAACCGGCTGTAGAACTGACCGACCATGGCGTCGACCGCTGCCGCCGACTCGGCCCGACCCACGTTCTCTTCATCGCTCCGCTTCCCCGAAGGTCGCGGCAGCTCCGCCTGATTGGCGACGGCGGCCATCATCTTCAAATCATCGCTCGTCTCCACCGCCGCGTTCTCGATGCGCACCTCCGCCGCGGCCCGGGTCGTCTCGATGCGCCGCGCGAGCGTCGCCACCGTGCGGTTCTCGAAGATGCTCCGCATGTTGAGATCGACCCCCATCGCCTCACGAATCCGGAGGATGATCCGATTCGCCAAGAGCGAGTGTCCACCCAGCTCGAAGAAGTCGTCGTCCACGCCGATCCCTTCGATGCCGAGCGCCGCCGACCAAATCCCGAGGAGCGTGCTCTCCAGCGCCGTCCGCGGCGCCGCGCCCGAGGCTCGCTCGCTGCCGGCTGCGCGCGCCGTGAGCGCCGCCGTATCCACCTTGCCATTCTCACCGGCAGGCAAGCTCGCGAGCCGCACGAAGTGGCGCGGGATCACGTCCGGATGGAGCGAATCGGCCAGCGACGCGCGCAACGATGCCAAAGGCACGTCGTGGTCCGCGATGTAATATGCCGTCAGCACCCCATCGCCCCCGTCGTCCTTCGTCAGCACGACCGCGCTGCCCTGCACCTCGGGGTGCCGTCCCAAGAGACGCGCGATGCCCGGGAGCTCCACGCGGTGCCCGAGGAGCTTCACCTGATCATCGATCCTCCCCACGAAATCGAGGTCACCGTTCGGCAGCTCGCGCACGAGATCTCCCGTCCGGTACATCATCCCTTCTCCCGCGATCGAGCTCTCCACGAAGCGCGCCGCGGTCGACTCCGCATCTCCGAGGTAGCCGAGCGACAGGCACTCTCCCGAGAGATGGAGCTCTCCGATCGTGCCCGCGCCGACCGCCTGTCGCGCCTCGTCGAGCAAAAGCGTTCGGCACCCCGGCGCGGCCTTGCCGATGGGCACGAAGCTCTGCGTGTCCCGCTCCGGATCGAAGCGATGCACCACGCAACCCACCGTGGCTTCGGTCGGCCCGTACTCGTTCCAGATCTCGATGTGCGGCCCGAGCACCTCCATCGCCCGCCGCGCGAGCTTCGTCGAGAGCGCCTCGCCGCCCACGATCAGCTTGCGCACCGCGCTCCTCGCAGGCCCGCGCGCCGCGAGCAGCGACAGGTGGCTCGGCGTCAGCTTGATGACGTCGCTGCGATCCTCGTCGATGGCGTCGAGCAGCGCGGTCGCCGACGGCCCACCGTAGACAGCCACCGTCCCCCCGCTCACGAGCGGAACGAAGATGGAGGTGAGCGTCAGATCGAACGCCGGCGACGAGCAGAGAGGGAAGGTGAGCGCCTCGTTTCCACAATAGAGATCGCGCGCCCAGCGCACGTAATTGGCAATCGATCGATGTCCGATCACCACCCCTTTGGGCGCCCCCGTCGTGCCCGAGGTGTAGATCACGTAAGCAGGATCGTTCGGCGCGCCCTCCGCCTCCTCGAGCTCCGGCGCTTCCGTGCTTACCTCGGCCAGCGTGAAGCGCGGTGTGGCGACGGCGTCGAGCCGATCATCCACGGATGGATCCATGATGAGTAGCGCGAGCCCCGCGTCCTCCGCCACGCGCCGCGTGTGCCCGGCGGGATGCGCCGGATCCAGCGGCACGAAGGCCGCGCCGCTCTTCATCACACCGAGGATGGCCACCACCAGATCCAGCGACCGCGGCAGGAAGATACCCACTCTGCTTCCACGCCCGATCCCGTGCTCGCGGAGATGGGCGGCGACCTGCCGCGCTCGCCGTGAGAGCGCGTCATAACGAAGACTCTGCCCCCGAACGTCACCGCCGTGGACTCCGGCGTTCGTGCTGCCTGCTCGGTGATCCACGTGTCGATCCGCAAACCCCGGTGCGCTCGTTGCTCGGTCATGCATTCCTCCGCCGGTCTCGGGCGTCGTGCCCGCGTGATGCCGGTGAGGTCCATCAAGCAACCCGTTTGCCAACGGGAGATCGCCTATTCGAAGCCCAAATCCCGCGGATGCGCGCGCTCGCGCGCACGTGTGCCGTGTGCGTGACCGTGCGCGCGCGGTGTGCGCACAGTGGTCGCGCACGCCGCGATCAGCGTCGCCGCTTCGTCGGTTTCGGCGTCGCGACCACCGACGGCGGCGGGCCGCTCGTGCGCAGATATCCCGCTTGCAGGAAGCGGAACAACGCATCCACGATGTCCTCGCGCGCCATCGGCGCCTCGGCCACCACCTTCTCGGCGAGCAGCTCTTTGAGGGCGCCCACGCTGAAGGTCGCGAGCAGCTCGGGATCGCCTTCGGCCACGATGCCGAGGCTCTGTCCCTCCTTGAGGCTCGCCGCGAGCAGCGCCTTCACGCCGTCGTAGAAGGACTTCATCTTCGTCACGAACGCGGGATCCATCCCCGTCGCGTACGAGAGCAGGATCCGCGTCAGCGCCGGATCGTCGAGCAGCACGGCCACCACCGCGCGGATGTTGTGCTTGATCTGCTCGTCGACGTCGCGCCCCGTATCCACCTTGAGGATGGCCGCGCCGAGCCGGACGAAGAGCACGTCGACGAGCTCGGAGAAGACCGATCGCTTGTCGGGGAAGTAGAGGTAGAAAGTCCCCTTCGCGACCTTGGCCAGCGCCACGATGTCGTCGACCTTGGCGTCGTGATAGCCCTTGGTGGCGAACACGTCGCGCGCCGCGCGCAGGAGGACTTGGCGGCGCTCGGCCTTGTTCATCGACGCGCGTTCTATCACCACGGCCCGTCGCCGGCCGAGGTTTCCAGCCCCGCGCCCGCGTGAAACGCCATCGGGAAGGCCGGTGATCGCCCTTTGGATGCACTGACCGGCGCGTCAGTCGCATTCCATCCATCCGCTGCGGCCCAAATCGCGCGGTCACGGTGATCTCGGGTCGGGCTCGTCCCGACAAATTCCTGATGACGCTACGTCACGTTCGGTCACGAAACGTTGGCGTCCCCGCAGGAGTCTTGATTGGTCGGGGCGGGTCCGCTACCCCTTTCCGACTGACTGGCCAGTCAGTCGGCCGGCGACGCGTCCGTCGTCGGCTCGGCATGAGGAGGATCCGCATGGCAAGGGTGATCCGCGATCCGGTGGTGGTCGGCATCGACGTCGGCTCGACGACCGTGAAGGCCGTCGTGCTCGATCCGAGCACGCTCGAAGTGCTCTGGAGCGACTACCAGCGGCACCAGACCAAGCAGCCGGAGAAGGTGCTCGAGCTCATCGAAGCCATCGAGCAGAGCTTCCCCGAGTCGCCGCGCGAAACGTGGCGCGTCTTCATGACGGGCTCCGGCGCGGCGCCGCTCTGCGCCGGGCTCGGCGCCAAGTTCGTGCAGGAGGTGAACGCCGTCACGCTCGCGGTGGAGAACCTCCACCCCGACGTGGGCAGCGTCATCGAGCTCGGCGGCCAGGACGCGAAGATCATCATCTTCAAGAAGGACGAGAAGACGGGCGACAAAACGGGCGCCCCGTCGATGAACGACAAGTGCGCCTCCGGCACCGGCGCCACCATCGACAAGTGCATGATCAAGGTCGGCCTCCCCTCCGAGGAGGTCGTGCAGATCCACTTCGACGACTCGAAGCTGCACCACGTCGCCGCCAAGTGCGGCGTCTTCGCCGAGACGGACATCGTCAACCTGGTGAAGAGCGGCATCCCCGCGCCGGAGGTGCTCTGCTCCCTCGCCGACGCCATCGTCCTCCAGAACCTCTCCGTGCTGACCCGCGGGTCGACCCTCAAACACAAGGTTCTCCTCCTCGGCGGGCCCAACACGTATCTGCCCTTCCTCCAGGAGTGCTGGCGCCTCCGCATCCCGCAGACGTGGGAGGAGCGCGGCTATGCGTGGCCGAAGGATCAGCCGATCGAAGACATCATCTTCGTCCCGAAGAACGCGCAGTATTACGCCGCCTTCGGCGCCTGCGTGTACGGCCTCCGCGAAGCGCCCGAGGTCGGACTCTACGCGGGCAAGCAAGGCCTCGTCGACTACATGACCAACGGCCGCAAGGCGCGCCTCGGCGAGAGCGCGGGCCCGCCGCTGGTGAAGACCAAGGACGAGGTGGAGGAGTTCAAGAAGCTCTACTCCATCCCCAAGTTCACGCCGATGAAGCTCGAAGCCGGCACCACGGTGCGCGGCGTCGTCGGGCTCGACGGCGGGTCGACGTCGAGCAAGGCCGTGCTCATCGACGAGCAGGGCGAGATCATCTGCAAGGCGTATCAGCTCTCCAAGGGCAACCCCATCCAGGACACGAAAGAGCTGCTCGCCAAGCTCGACGAGTACGTGGCCGGGCAGGGGGCCAAGCTCGAGGTCATGGGCTTCGGCGCCACCGGCTATGCAGCCGACGTGCTCCAGGAGACGCTGCGCGCCGACGTGAACATCGTCGAGACCGTCGCGCACATGATGAGCGCGGTGAAGTACTTCGGCGACGTCGACGTCATCTGCGACATCGGCGGACAGGACATCAAGGTCCTGTTCATGAAGAACGGCGACATCGCCAACTTCCGCCTCTCCAACTCGTGCTCTGCGGGCAATGGCATGTTGCTCCAGGCCATGGCCGATCAGTTCGGCCTGCCCGTCACGCAATATGCGGACACCGCCTTCGGCGCCGAGCTCGCGCCCAAGTTCAGCTACGGCTGCGCCGTCTTCCTCGACACCGATCGCGTCAACTTCCAGAAGGAAGGCTTCTCCAAAGAGGAGCTGCTCGCGGGCCTCGCGCAGGTGCTGCCCAAGAACGTGTGGCAGTACGTGGTGCAGATTCCCCGCCTCGCGGCGCTGGGCACGCGCTACGTGCTCCAGGGCGGCACGCAGTACAACCTCGCGGCCGTCAAGGCGCAGGTCGATTACATCAAGGAGCGTGTGCCGGGCGCCGAGGTCTTCGTCCACCCGCACACCGGCGAGGCCGGCGCGCTCGGCGCGGCCTTCGAGACGCTGCGCGTAGTGAAGCGCCGCGGCCACTCGACCTTCATCGGGATGAAGTCGTCGATCGACCTCGAATACTCGACCAAGAACGACGACGAGACGGTCTGCCACTTCTGCCCGAACGAGTGCAAGCGCACCTTCATCGACGCGAAGCGCCCGGACGGCTCCACGAGCCGCTACATCTCCGGCTTCTCCTGCGAGAAGGGCACCGTCGAGAGCGAGCAGGCCATGCTCGATCTCGTCGCCGAGCGGAAGAAGATCGCCAAGGAGTTCCCGAACCTCGTCGACTACGAGTCGAAGCAGGCCTTCCGCCACTTCTACGACTACGCGCCCATGCCGGGCGCAGGCGCAGTGGTGAAGGACTACGCGCTGAAGAAGGGCTTCTTCGGCACGAAGCGCGTGGAGACGACGCGGCCCTTCCGCCACGGCGGCCCCGAGGTGCGCGAGCGGCTCCGGCGCACGCGCATCGGCATCCCCCGCGTGCTCAACATCTACTCGACGGCGCCGTATTTCCGGCACTACTTCGAGGCGCTCGGCATCCCCAAGCAGAACGTCGTCTTCAGCGACGCCACCAGCGAGGAGATGTGGGTCGAGGGCGGCAAATACGGATCGGTCGACCCGTGCTTCCCCTCCAAGGTCGCGCAGGCGCACATCCACAACCTGCTCTTCCACCACCACTCGGACGAGAAGAAGCTCGATTACATCTTCTTCCCCATCCTCACGCACGTGCCGAGCTTCGGCGAAGGCGTGATGGATAAAGCGAGCTGCCCGATCGTGGCCGGCGTGCCCGACGTGATGAAGGCGGCCTTCACCAAGGAGGTCGACTTCTTCAAGACCCGTGGCATCGAGTACCTCGATCCGGCGCTCACCTTCGGCGAGATGAACCTCACCGCGCGCCGCATGTTCGAGACCTGGGGCCCGCGGCTGGGCATCACCGAGGACGAGAGCGATCACGCCCACCGCGAAGCGATGCGCGCCTTCGATCAGTTCGAGCGCAATTTGCAGGAGAAGGGCCGCGCCATCCTGGAGACGGTCGAGGCCGAGAACCGCGTCGCCATCCTCATGGTGGGCCGGCCCTATCACTCCGATCCGGGCCTCAACCACGGTATCCCGGAGGAGTTCCAGGTCCTCGGATATCCCATCCTCTCGGTGCGCTCGATCCCGCGCGACATGGCTTATCTCTCCCGCTACTTCAAGGAAGAGGTGGCCCGCGGGCAGCACCCGCTCGACATCAACGATGTTTGGCCGGAGAACTATTCGGCCAACAGCGCTCAAAAGGTGTGGGCGGTGAAGTTCGCCGCCCGTCACCCCAACGTGGTGCTCCTCGATCTGTCGAGCTTCAAGTGCGGCCACGACGCGCCCACGTACGGCCTCATCGAGAGCATCGTGTCCGCGAGCGCCACGCCGTATGCCGCGCTCCACGACATCGACGCCAACAAGCCCGGCGGGTCCATCAAGATCCGCGTGAAGACGTACGCGCACAGCTTGAAGCTCCACGAGGAGGCCCTCGAGGACGCTGCCAAGAAACGTGTCGAGCTCGCCGTGAGCCTCGACAAGAAGCGCCTCGAGCTGCTCACGGTGAAGAAAGAGCAGCTCTCGGCCCGCAGGCAGAGCGATCCCGCGCTGGAGCGGCAGATCGCCGAGCTCGCCGACAAGCTCCGTAGTTACGTGGCCCCGCCTTCGCCGCCCGAGGCGCCGAAGGGGCTCGTCACGCTGAAGAAGAAGACCGCCGAAGGTACGGTGGTGCCCGCTCAAGCCAGGTAATCGGGGAAGGGACGACGACCATGACCATGCAATCCGTTTCCGCGCCCAAGAAGAGCCTGCCGATCTTCGATGCCAAGAAGACCGCGGGCGATGCCGACATCGACATCGAGGCCGAGCTCCTGGCCTTCGAGCAGGCCGAGAAGGAGCGGCTCGGCATCAAGGCCGAGCGGCGCCAATGGGCCGACAACATGCTCAAGTCGCAGATGACCAAGAAGGAGCGCGATCACGTGACGCTCCTCATCAGCGGTCTCACGGCGGCGCAGGACTTCCTCGCGGAAGGCGCGCTCCGCGGCCTCGGCTACAAGGTCGAGTACTTCGGCATGAGCGACAACCGCGGTCTCCAAGCCGGCAAGGAGTTCGGCAACCGCGGCCAGTGCAACCCGACGTACTTCACGGTCGGCGGCCTGGTGCAGCACCTCATCGATCTGCGCGAGCAGAAGGGGATGACGTCGGAAGAGGTCGTCAAGAACTACGTCTTCCTCACCGCCGGCGCCTGCGGCCCGTGTCGCTTCGGCATGTACGTCACCGAGTACCGCAAGGCCCTGCGCGACGCGGGCTTCGACGGCTTCCGCGTCATGCTCTTCCAGCAGCAGGGTGGCCTCTCTCAGGCCACCGGCGACGACGTGGGTTTGGAGATGAACCCGCCCTTCTTCATCGCCATCATCAAGGCCATCGTCTGCGGCGACGTGCTCAACGCGCTCGGCTACCGCATTCGGCCTTACGAGATCGAGCCCGGCGCCACCAACCGCGCCATGGAGGAGGCGAAGAAGATCGTTTACGCCGCCCTCTACGAGCAGACCAACATCTTCGTCGCGCTCCACAAGGCCCGGAAGATCCTCGAGCAGGTGAAGGTCGACAAGCTCCGTCCCAAGGCCAAGACGTCGATCATCGGCGAGTTCTGGGCCATGACGACCGAGGGCGACGGCAACTACCAGCTCCAGAAGTTCCTCGAGAGCGAGGGCGGTGAGAACGACATTCAGCTCACCACCGCGTGGCTCCTCTACAACATCTGGGAGGTCGCCCGTGACACGCGCGAGCGCCGCGATCTCCGCACCGCCGACAGCGGCGCCTACGGTCTCGAAGGGCTCGACGAGTTCGGCGTCGCCAAGAAGCTCGCCATGATGCGCGGCGCGGAGAGCGCGCTTCGCCTCGGATTCCAGGCGTTCGCCCAGCCGGCCGGCCTCTACGACTACCACCTCCCCGACATGGATCTCGTCGCCGATGTGGCCAACGAGCACTACTCCAACGATCTCCGCGGCGGCGAAGGTCACATGGAGGTCGGCAAGCTCATCGTCAACGTGGTCAATGGCAAGGCCCACATCACGGTGAGCGTGAAGCCCTTCGGCTGCATGCCGAGCAGCGGTGTCAGCGATGGTGTGCAGTCGCTCATCACCGCCAAGTACCCGGGCACCATCTTCTGCGCGGTGGAGACCAGCGGCGACGGCGCCACCAACTTCTACTCGCGCGTGCAGATGTACATGTTCAAGGCCCGCATCGCGGCCGAGAAGGAGCTCCAGCGCGCCTACGAAGAGACGGGCCTCACCGAGGCCGAGGTCCGCGCCTTCCTGGAGAAGAACCCGAAGTACGCCTCGCCGCTCCACCACGCGCCCCACAAGGTCGCGGGCTCGGCGGCGAACCTCGTTTACGAGGTGGCGCCCCTCATCAAGCAGAACGTCGTGGAGCGCACCGTGACGAAGGTGCAGAGCGCGGCCGCGAAGCTCCAGGCCGCTGCCTTCGCCGCGCCCGAGGTGGCCCGCCAGGCGGTGGCGTTCGCGCGCGATCCTCAGACGCACGAGCGCCTCAAGCAGGACTACGAGCTCGTCCGCGATCTCGTGCAGGGCAAGGCCAAGGAGCGCTTCACCCCGCTGGCGCAGAAGCTCCTCGGCAAAGCGATCTTCGAGAACAACCCGGAGATCGTCACCGTCCACGAGCCCATCGCGGCCGAGTGACGACTCCGAACGGCGGCGCGCCTCGCACGGGGCCGCGCCGCCGTCGCGCTCGATTCTCCCGATCCCCTTTCAGCACGTCATTCCGCTCATCTGCGCAACCTCGGTTGCGCGTGAGCGACTGACACCCTCAAATCCTCGACGAGCAACGCCGGCGACACGGTCGGTCGCGCCGCCGTGGCGGCCTGCTCGGGCTTCGGGCGTTCTTCTAGGCCTTTTCTTCCTGCTTCGGGCTCTCCGGATCCGGCACGCGCGCGCATCGTACAGAAAACGGAGGCGCGCGCGCATTCGAGGCGGGGTGCCGTGTCACAATCGATCATGACGTCACCCCAATCGAGCTCATGGGATGTGATGATCCTCAACTTCGACGGTCATCCCCCGGTGCCGCTCTCCTCGTTCCGCCCCGGCCACGGCCCGCGATCGATGGGCTCTACCAAGCGGGTTCGCACCGCGATCGACGCGGCCCTCGCCGACGTCGATTGGTCGAACCCCGGCCACGGCATCCTCGACGATCACGGCGCGCCCTACCTCGACATCGATCTGGGCGGCAGCGAGAACGCCCCTCAACTGGAGGGCTTCGTCATCCACATTCGCGGCCCCCGCGGCGCGGCCGAGCTGATCGCACACCTCTGTCTGGTGAACGGCTGGGCCGCGCTCGACTGCGCCTGCGGCGCGTTCCTCGACCTGGAAAAGCCCGAGCGCTGGGGCAGCTCCCGGAGCGCCGCGCAGGCCTGATCGGAGCCGAGATGGGATCGAGAGAGCGCCGCGCAGCGCAGGGCAGCGCTCTCGGTCACATCTTCAACTCTCCAGCGACGCCCGCAGGAACCAGGCGTGCTTCTCGAACTCGGTGATCACGCCGGTGAGCAGATCCACCGTGTCGGTGTCGCCCTCGCGCTCGGCGACGAGGCGCGAGGCGCGTACGCCTTCGAGATAGGACTCGATGCGATCGGCGAGGAGCCGGACGTGATCGAGATCGCGGCTCGTGTCCTCGGGATAATCGGGCAGCTTCGACGTGCGCGCCACGCGGCGGGCGGTGCCGTAGGCGCGACCGCCGAGCGTCACCGCGCGCTCCGCCACGGAGTCGTTGTGTACGGCGAGGCCGTCGGCGAACGTCTCGAAGAGCGGGTGGAGCGCCGCGAACTGCGGGCCCTTCACGTTCCAGTGTGCGACCTTGATCTGGCTGTGGAGATCGAGGCCATCGGACAGGCGCGCATTGAGCGTCTCCACGATCGCAGCGCGCGACTTCTCGGGCAGATGACTCGGGGTACGGTACATGATCGCTTCTCCTCTGATCCGCGGTTGGGGGCGCCGCGCGACGCACGTTGGGCCTTCGACGCGTCACCGGACGAGCCTTCAGGCTTCGTCCGCGTGACGCGCCGGCCGGTGAGCGACGTGGTCGATCGGTGCCAGTCGTGGTTCGTTCGCGAGGGATGCGATGGGCGCGGCCACTCCGGCGATTCGGGATCACCGGCCGGTGATCCCGAAGGCCTCGGAGCCTATCCCAGTAGACCTCCACGTCGCCGGCCGGCGGACACGCTTCGCCCGCCTTCGTTGCTCGGGCTCCCTGCGTACGAGAAGTACGCTTCCGCCCTCGCGCCTCGGCGGGCTCGCGTCTCCTTGGCCGGCTCGGTCCGGTCTACTGGGATAGGCCCTTTGGGCGCCGCGCCCGGTCGATCACATCATCAGGCCGCTTCGGTCGCGGCCGTCGCCGCCTCCACCTCCAGCATCACGGCGACCGCGTGGATGGTCGCGGCGATGCGGAGCGCGTCGTGCACGTGCTCCTCGGTGAGGCCGCCCGCGATCACCGCCTGCTCGTGCGCCCGGAGGCACATTTCGCAGCCGTTGATGGCGCTGACGGCCAGGGAGAACAGCTCGAGCTCCGCCTTCGAGGTCGTCGGGGCCGCGAGCCGGTTCATCCGCAGGCGGGCCGGCTTCTGCGCGTAAACCTCTTTATCGAGCATGTGGCGCGATCGATAAAAGATGTTGTTCATCGCCATGAGCGCGGCCGCCGCCTTGGCGTCCTCGATTACGGCGTCGCCCACGGCCGCCTTGGCGTCGGCCAATACGGCATCACGCAGCTCCGGGTTCCGCGCGGTGATGGCCGAGGCCGCCGCGACGCCCCAGCGCTGCGCCGTCGAAAGCGCGCCGCCCTGGAGCACGGCCGAGAGGTTGAGCTTGATGTCTTTCGCCGCCTCCGGAAGCCGGGCGCGGAGAGCCTCGACCGCGTTCATGTCAACCAACCTCCAGGGTGGCTTCACCCTTCTTCCAATTGCAGGGGCAGAGCTCGTCGGTCTGGAGCGCGTCGAGCACGCGCAGGACCTCGTCGACGTTCCGGCCCACGCTCAGATCGTTCACCGACACGAAGCGGATGATGCCCTGCGGATCGACGATGAACGTCGCACGGAGGGGCACGCCCTCTTCCTTGTGGAGCACGCCGAGCTCCGAAGAGAGCTCACGCTTGGTGTCCGCCAGCATGGGGAACGAGAGGCCGCGGAGATCCGGGTGCTCCTTCCGCCAAGCGAGGTGGACGTACTGCGTATCTGCGCTGATGCCGAGGACCTGCGCGTCACGATCCTTGAAGTCGGCATTGCGGCGGCTGAACTCGGCGATCTCGGTCGGGCAGACGAAGGTGAAGTCCATCGGCCAGAGGAACGCCACCAGCCACTTGCCCGGATAGGTCTCGTTCGAGATGGCCTTGAACTCCTGACCGCGCTCGAGGCTGACCACACCCTGGAGCAGGAAGCTCGGGAACTTGTCACCAATCGTCAACATGTCTCTTCTCCTTCGGATGTTGAATGATGTCTATATGTAGACTATGTCTAATTGCTGAGCCTGCAAGGTCGAGCACGGCGACCGCGCTCGACCTCTTCAACTACGCTTCTTCTTGCCGCGCATCACGACTTGATACGCGCGGACCGAGAAGCCACCGCCGATCGACTCGACGCCTTCGACCCGCACGGCATCCCAAGGGATGTCGTGGATGCGGCCGGTCGCCTCGTCGATGAAATGGTGATGCTTCGTGATGTTCGGATCGTAGACGAGCCGCCCCTCGGCGAGGACGTGCTCGTGCAGCAAGCCCTTCTCCACGAAGAGGTTGAGCGTGTTGTACACGGTCGCCCTCGAGATCATGGGGAAGCTCTGCTGGACCCGGATCCAAACCTCGTCGGCCGAGGGGTGCTCGTCCGTCGAGAGAACATACTCGGCCACCGCGACCCGCTGGGCCGAGGGTTGAATGCCCCGCTCCCGGAGCGCTGAAACCGCGTCGTCCTTCACGGGCTCTAGACTGAGTCTAAAAGTGGAGGCAGTCAAGGGGCTGTCGTCCGGGCGGTTCGGCCCGGTCGCTCGGAGCGCCGAGCGCGGCGGGACGAACACGAGAGCAGGGGGCTTCCTGCTTCGCCGCGGGCGGCGTCAGCTCATGCGCAGAGGGTGAATCAGCCCCCGCCGCGGCGGCGGGCGATGGCGAGACGATAAAGAGCCTCGTACTGGCGGCTCGCGTGGCTCCAGCCCATCGGCTTGCGCATGGCCTCGTATTGCATGCGCCGGAAGTGCTCGGGGCGCTCGTGGTAGGTGTAGATGGCGTTGGCCACGGCCTGGGAGAGCTCCCGCGGATCGAGCTCGCGGAATTTGAAGCCGGTGACGTCGTGCTCGATGGTGTCGTCGAGGCCGCCCACCGCGCGCACGATGGGGAGCGTGCCATAGCGCTGGCTGTAAAGCTGGTTGAGGCCGCAGGGCTCGTAGCGCGAAGGCATGATGAAGAGATCGGCCCCCGCCTCGATGCGATGGGAGAGTGGCTCGTTCATCCCGATGTGCGCTTTGAAGCGCGGGTGGGTGGCGTGCAGATGACGGAAGAGATCTTCGGCCCACTTCTCGCCGGATCCGAGGACGACGACCTGCGCGCCGAGCGAGAGGATGTCGGGGAGCGCGCCGGCGAAGACGTCGATACCCTTTTGATGCGCGAGCCGGCTGACGATGGCGACGATGGGCGCGTCCGGGTTTTGCGGCAGGCCCATCTCGGCTTGAAGCGCGGCCTTGCAGAGGGCTTTGCCTTCGAGGTCTTCGGGCGTGAAGGGAGCGGCGGTGTGCTTGTCCTTTTGCGGGCTCCAGAGATCGTCGTCGATGCCGTTGAGGATGCCGAGCACGTCGCCGCCGCGATCGCGGAGCGCGCCGTCGAGGCCCTCGCCGCCGTCGGAGGTCTGGATCTCCCGCGCATAGCGGGGAGAGACGGTGGTCACCAAGGTGGCGTGGTAGATACCGCCTTTGAGCAGGTTGATGCTGTCGTGCGCTTCGAGGCCGCGTTGGTGGAAGACCTCCCAACCGAGCCTGGTTTGCCAGAGCTGCTCTTTGGAGAACCAGCCCTGATAACCCATGTTGTGAATGGTGAAGACGCTGGCCGCGCGCGCGAGGGGCGTGCCCGCGTCGAGCGTGTTGAGATACACGGGGGCGAGCGCCGTCTGCCAATCGTGCGCGTGGATGACATCGGGGAGGAAATCGAGGTAACGGCAGAGCTGCAAGGCGCCGCGGGAGAGGAGCGTGTAGCGAGCGAGGTTGTCGCCGAAGTCGCCGCTCTTGTCGCCGTAGATGCCGTCGCGATCGTAGAGGGCGTCGTGCTCCAAGAGGTAGACGCGCGCGTTGCTGCGGGGAAAGCGCGTCTCCCAGACTCCACACCACGCTTCGCCGCCCCCGACGGGGACGGCGAGCGGCGCGGGCAGGCGCTCGGCCGGGTGCTTCTTGGTGATCTGGTATCGCGGGAGGACGACGCGCACGTCGTGCCCCCGCGCGGCCAGCGCCATGGGGAGGGCGCCTCCGACGTCGGCGAGCCCGCCGGTCTTGGCGAAGGGGACGCACTCGGAGACGACGAAGAGGACCTTGAGACGGGGCATGGGCAGCAGATCCCCGTCGAGGGTCGGGGACCTTCACCATTACTACAAGCGCGCGACGCGGGCGCCTTTTCGCGCGGGCTTTCGCTCTCCCACCTTCGCGCAAAGGTGGGCTCACACGCGATCGCTCATGCTTCTGCAGTGTACGGCGGGGCCGGGTGGTATTCGATGTAGCGCTGCACCGCGCGGGCGAAGGCCGGATCGTGGATCTGTCCCACGAGCCAAAGGGCCATGTCGATGCCGGCGGAGACGCCGGCCGCGGTCACCAGGTTGCCATCACGCACGAAGCGGACGTCGTCGAGCACGGTGATGTCGCCGCGTTTGCGCAGCGTGTCGACGAAGCTCCAGTGCGTCGTCACGCGCTTGCCGCGCGCGGGGCCGGCCTCGTGGAGCAGGAGCGATCCGGTGCACACGCTCGTCACCCACGTACACGAGGCGCTGACCTTGCGGAGCCACTCGATGATCACGGGATTCTGCACTTCGCGCCGCGTCCCCTGGCCGCCGGGCACGAGCACGACGTCGAGCGGAGGGGCATCGTCGAAGGTGCAATCGGGGAGCACGCGCATGCCTTTGGCCGAGCGAATCGGGCCTTCGCGCTCGGCGATGAGGACGACGCGATCTTGGCCGCTTCGCATGGCCATCGCGGAGAAGACCTCCCACGGGCCCACGTAGTCGAGCTCTTCCGCAGCCTCGAAGATGACGATTCCGATCGTGGCCATCGCGCTTCTCCTTTCGTTCAGGCCGCGTGCGCGCCGTTCGCGGCCTCGCGCGCGATCTTCACCACTTTGTCGACCGCGCGCGAGAGCCCCAAGGTCGAGGTGTCGACCACGTGGGTGGCCCGCTCGTAGAGCGCACGGCGCGCGCGCAGCAGGCCGCGGAGCTCGTTCATCGCGCCCGAGCGGTTTTCCATGGGGCGAGCGTCGCCTTGGGCGACGACGCGGCTCCAATGATCTTGAGGCTTGGCCTTGAGCCAGACGGTCACGGCGGCGCGCTGCAGGGCTTCGAAGGTGGCGTGATCGGCGACGATGCCGCCGCCGGTGGCGACGATGCCGCGCTCGCCGGAGGCGATCAGGCGATCGAGCGCTTCCCGCTCCAAGCGGCGGTAATACGCCATCCCGTGCAGCTCGAAGATCTGCGCGAGGCTCATGCCGGCGCGCTCGGCGACGCGCTCGTCGAGCTCGATGAAGGGGAGCCCGAGGCGCTTGGCCGCGGCCGCGCCGATCGTGGTCTTGCCGGCGCCGCGTAGGCCGAGCAGCGCGACGAGCCGCGGGCCGCCGTGCGCGGGCTCGTGCGAGGGAGCGGAGGAAGCCGCGGCGAGCGGGCGATCGGAGAGGATCTCGGAGGCCGTGGTGCCGAGCACGCGCGCGATGTCTTCGAGGCGGGTCACGGACACGTTCGCTCGGCCGCCTTCGAGCAACACGAGGAAGCGCTCGCTCACGCCCGACTGCTCGCCCAGCTCGCGCAGCGTGAGGGAGAGATCCTTGCGGCGGGCGCGGACGCGGCCGGCGAGGTGCTCGAGGATGGCGCTGCTCGACATTGGGTTCATGCAATATATTTCATGATGTGAACTACAGCAAGCACTATAGTGCTTGACGCTTTCCAGGCCTCGTGGTTCTTTCCCGAGCGATGGAGCCCTCACCGAACGCTGCCCAACAGCCGCCCATTCGCTTCGAGACGCACCCGAGCCGGTACAAGCACTGGAAGCTCTCCTTCGACGGGGCCATCGCCCGCTTGGTGATGGACGTCGTGCAGGAGGCGCCGCTCCGGCCCGGCTACGAGCTCAAGCTCAACAGCTACGATCTCGGCGTCGACATCGAGCTCGCCGATGCGATTCAACGGCTTCGCTTCGAGCACCCCGAGGTGCGGAGCGTGGTCGTGACCAGCGGTCAGCCCAAGATCTTCTGCGCGGGCGCGAACATCTACATGCTCGGCAGCTCGACGCACGCGTTCAAGGTGAACTTCTGCAAGTTCACCAACGAGACGCGGCTCTCGCTCGAAGAGGCCTGCGGCGACAGTGGCCAGCACTACGTCGCGGCCCTCAACGGCGTGGCCTCCGGCGGTGGATACGAGCTGGCGCTCGCGTGTCAGGAGATCCTGCTCGCGGACGATGGCAACAGCGCGGTCTCGTTCCCGGAGACGCCGCTGCTCGCGGTGCTCCCCGGCACGGGCGGGCTCACGCGGCTCGTCGACAAGCGCAAGGTGCGGCGCGATCTCGCGGACGTGTTCTGCACGCTCGCCGAGGGCGTGCGCGGCAAGCGCGCGCAGGACTGGGGCCTCGTCGATCGCTCGATCCCGAAGAGCCGCTTCGATCAGGTCGTGCTCGAGCGCGCCAAGGCGCTCGCCGAGAGCACGCCCGCGAAGGAGGGCGCCGGCGTGACGCTGCCCGCGCTCGAGGTGAAGCGGTGGCACGACGGCGAGCGATCGGGCGCCGACTATCGCTACGTCTCGCTGGTGGTGAACAAGGCCACGCGCGTCGCCGAGATCACCATGCTCGCGCCCGACGTGGCGCCGGCGGCGAACGCGGCCGAGCTGCGCAAGCTCGGGGCCGAGGCGTGGTCGCTGCGGGCCTTCCGCGAGCTCGACGACGCGCTCCTCGATCTGCGCTTCAACCACGACTCGGTCGGCCTCGTGCTCCTCAAGACGCGCGGCGACGCCGGCCTCGTGCTTCAGCACGACGAAGCGCTCGCGAAGATGCAGGACGATTGGTTCGCGCACGAGGTGCTCTTGCACATGCGGCGCGTGCTCCGCCGCCTCGATCTCACGGCCCGCAGCACGTTCGCGCTCATCGAGCCGGGCTCCTGCTTCGCCGGGACCTTGTTCGAGCTCGCGCTCGCGGCCGACCGCGCTTACATGTTCGACGGCGGCGAGGACGAGGGGGAGGCGGCGTTCATCGCGCTCTCGCCGCTCAACCACGCGCCGCTCACCATGTTCAACGGGCTCACGCGCCTGCAAACGCGCTTCCTCGGGAAGCCTGGTTACGCGAAGGAGCTCGAGGGCACGAGTGGGTTCGTCTCCGCGGAGGACGCGCTCGACAAGGGGCTCGTGACCTTCACGCCCGATGCGATGGATTGGGAGGACGAGGTCCGTCTCGCCATCGAGGAGCGATCGAGCCTGTCGCCCGACGCGCTCACCGGCATGGAGGCGAACCTGCGTTTCGCCGGCCCGGAGACGCCCGAGACCAAGATCTTCGCCCGCCTGTCGGCGTGGCAGAACTGGATTTTCCAGAGGCCCAACGCCGTGGGGGAGCGCGGGGCACTCACCATGTATGGCCGGCCCGAGCGGCCCGAGTTCGATTGGAGGCGCACGTGAGCAGCATCGTCAATTCCGAGCGGATCCCCAACAACGTCGACCTCGGGTCGGACAAGAAGCTGCAGCGCGCGCTGGAAGCGTGGCAGCCGCGCTTCATCGAGTGGTGGAAGGAGATGGGGCCCGAAGGGTTCCAAGAGGACCAGGTCTATCTCCGCACCGCGGTGAGCGTCGATCACGAGGGTTGGGCGCACTTCGATTACGTGAAGATGCCCGACTATCGTTGGGGCATCTTCCTCACGGAGCCGACCAAGGAGCGCACGATTCCGTTCGGCGACTTCTATGGTCAGCCAGTGTGGCAGCAGGTGCCGGGCGAGTTCCGCAACATGCTGCGTCGCCTCGTGGTCACGCAGGGCGACACCGAGCCGGCCAGCGTGGAGCAGCAAAGGCTCCTCGGGAAGACGTGCCCGAGCCTCTACGATCTGCGCAACCTGTTTCAGGTCAACGTGGAAGAGGGCCGGCACCTCTGGGCCATGGTGTACCTGCTCCACAGCTACTTCGGGCGTGACGGCCGCGAGGAGGCAGAGGCCCTCCTCGAGCGCCGCAGCGGCAACTCGGACAAGCCGCGCATCCTCGGGGCGTTCAACGAGCCTTGCAGTCACTGGCTCTCGTTCTTCATGTTCACGTACTTCACCGATCGTGACGGGAAGTATCAGCTCCTCGCCTTGGCCGAGAGCGGCTTCGACCCGCTCGCGCGCACGACGCGCTTCATGCTCACGGAGGAGGCGCATCACATGTTCGTCGGCGAGACGGGCGTGCTCCGCATCGTGCAGCGCACCGTAGAGCTCATGAAGCAGAACAAGAACGAGGACGCCCGCGCCGAGGGCGGCATCGATCTGCCCACCTTGCAGAAGTATCTGAACTTCTGGTTCTCGGTGTCGCTCGATCTCTTCGGCGGGGAGATCTCCTCCAACGCCGCGAGCTTCTTCGCGTCGAGCCTCAAGGGCCGCGCCAAGGAGGAGAGCTATCCGGATCACCTCGCTGTCGAGGGGGTCTACGACATGGATGTTCCGCTCGCCGAGGGCCACGCCTTCGCCGGTTGGAAGCGCGAGAGCGTGCCGCTCCGCAACGCCATGAACGAGGTCCTGCGCGACGAGTACGTGGAGGACGCGCAGCGCGGCGTGGACAAGTGGAACCGCACCATCGAGGAGGCGGGCTTCTCCTTCCGCCTCACGCTGCCGAGCCGCCGCTTCAACCGCGCCGTCGGCCTCTATGGCGGGCTCCACTTCGATCTCGCGGGCAACCCCATCAGCAAGGAAGAGTGGTTGCGCCGTCGCGACGAGTGGCTGCCGAACGAGGCCGACGAGGTCTACGTGAAGAGCCTGATGACGGCCCCCATCTTCGAGCCCGGCAAGATGGCGCACTGGCTCGCGCCCCCGCCCCGCGGCATCAAGGGCCGTCCGATCGAGTTCGAGTACGTGAAGCGCCAAGCGTAATCACGCTCGCGCGTGGGGCAGGGCTCTCGGCCCGCGCCCCACGCCGCCTTTCCCTCTCCATCCCCCCTCAGATTCGCGGCCCCTCTCCCCGTTTCGGCGCAACGCCGAGGCGCGGGGCACGTGTGGTCTCCGCCTCACGTCCGCGCCGGAGCGACAAGCATGCTTGACGCGCGGCGCAACGAGATTGCCATTCGAGGCAAAGCTCAACATTGACCACGATTTCTCTTGCTGGAGAGATTGGCAATTGGTCCCCTCCTTTGGACAACCAATCACACGGGAGCTGGCCAACATGAGCTTGCTTAGGACGGGTGTGTCCATTGGAGCGCTCACTTCGGGGCGCTGATCCTGAGTCTTTCGGGCGGCTGCTCGGCCACCAAAGGCAATGGCTTTGGCGGCTCCGGCGGTGGAAGCTCGGTGCAGAGCGGATCCGGCACCGGCACGACCGGGGGAGGCGATATCTGCATCACCGGCGCATGCGGCGGCTCCGATGCTGGACCGTTGAAGCCGCCGGGGTGCGGCGACGGCATCCTCACCGGCGACGAGGCCTGTGACGACGGCAACAAGGCTTCGGGCGACGGCTGTAGTGACGATTGCCTGGTGGTGGAGGGGGATATTCGTGCGCGCTCGCCGGACAACCATGCTTCCACATCGCCAAGTGCGGTGACGGCGTCACCAACCTGCCCGAGTTCTGCGACGACGGGAACACCGTCGATGGAGACGGCTGCTCGTCTCACTGCACCTTCGAGCAAGGCTACAAATGCACGGGCACGCCCAGCGCCTGCACGCCCACCGTCTGCGGCGATGGCAACAAGGAGGGCGCGGAGAGCTGCGACGACGGCAACGTGAACCCGTTCGACGGCTGCAACCCGACCTGCCAGAACGAGCCGAATTGCAAGGCCAGCGCTTGTGCATCGGAGTGCGGCGACGGCCTCGTCATCGACGAGGAGTGCGACGACGGCAACACGCGCGACGGCGACGGCTGCTCCTCCACGTGCAAGATCGAGCCGGGCTTCACCTGCACGACGCCGAGCAACCTGCCTCCCACGCTGACCCTGCCCATCGTCTATCGCGACTTCCGCGGCCACGAGGACCCGTATCACGGCCACCCCAATTTCCACTGGTCGGGCTTCAGCTATGCGACGACCGGCATCGCGCAGGTGACCCTCGACATGGACGGCAAGCCGCAATACAGCGGTGTGGGGAATCTGCACGTCGACAGCCAACAGAATTTCTCGACGTGGTATCGCGACGACCCCAATTACAACATCAAGTTCGTGGACAAGCTCCCGCTCACCAACAACGGGGGCGTGTACACCTACGACAACAGCCTGTTCTTCCCGCTCGACAACCGCGGTTGGGCCGTCGACCCGACGAATCCGGAGCAGCTCTTCCAAGGGGACGTGGGCACGCACAACTTCGCCTTCACCAGCGAGGTTCATTATTGGTTCCAGTACGACCCGGCGAAGAACGCGACGCTGACGTTCCGCGGGGACGACGATGTCTGGGTCTTCGTCTCCGGCCGTCTCGTCGTCGATTTGGGCGGGGTGCACGACAAGGTGGAAGGCTCGGTCACCCTCAACGCTGCCACCAAGGACACGTCCGGCGCGCTGCTCAACCTGGTGGCTGGCAAGGTGTACGAGATCGACGTCTTCCAGGCGGAGAGGAACCCGGGCGGCTCGAACTACAAGCTTCAGCTCGCCGGCTTCAACACCAATGCTTCGGTCTGCACGTCGATTTGCGGCGACGGCATCCTCGTCCTCGGTGAAGAGTGCGACGACGGCGCGAACGCCGGCGGCTATGGCAAGTGCGGCCCCGGCTGCAAGCTCGGCGAGTACTGCGGTGACGGCATCGTCCAAAAGCCCGACGAGGACTGCGACGACGGCAACCGCATCAACGGCGACGCCTGCAACAACGCCTGTCGCATCCTCGTTCCGCCCCAGTGACGGGGTGAGCGAAGAGGTCTCACGAGACATTCGGTCTTCGGTCGACGCTCGACATGGCCCTTTCGAGCGTGCCCCGACTGCCAATCTCGACGAGGCGACATGGCGTGAGGCGACGGCGTCATATGGCGCTTTGTCCCGGCGATCGTGAGCCGCGCGACGATCGTGGGCGCTGGGGCGAATTCGTATTGGGTATGCGTCCGGGGACGACTGTTCTGCCACCACTGTTCTTTGCGTGGTGGGGGAGTCTTCTCCATGGACGCGCGTCGGTTTTCTCTGCATGAGAGATGCGATGACGATCCTTCCTCGTATCGTGTCTCTCGGTGCTCTCCCCATCCTCGTTGGAGCGGTGGCTGTCGCGTGCGGCGGCGTCGAGAAAGCCATGGAGGCCAGCTCGACGACCGGGAGCGGCGGCGCGGGCGGCGAGGCCACCACCACGAGCTCCTCGACGACGACCACCACCACCACGACCACGGGGAGCGGCGGCACGGGCGGTGACAATGGGATGCCGAGCGACGTCTATCCGGCGCCGCATCCGACGCCGCCGACCGTCATCAATTATGGCGGTCCGGTGCTGAAGACGCCCAAGATCATCCCGGTCTTCTTCGCCAACGACGATGCGACGATGATCGCGCAGATCAAGGACTTCAGCAGCAAGGTCGGTGGCACCGCGTATTGGACCGCCAACACCAAGGAATATGGTGTCGGCGTGGCGACGGCGGGCGACGCGGTGGAGCTCACGGAGGAGGCGCCGTCCAACATCGACGACACCGACATCCAGACCTGGCTCGCGGGGAAGCTCAATGGTGACGATCCGGCCTGGCCCGCGGCCGACGCCAACACCGTGTACGTGTTGAATTACCCGAGCGGCACCACCATCACCTCGCAGGGGGCGGGGAGCTGCACGTCCTTCGGTGGTTACCACTCCAACATCACGCTCGACGACGCGCACGCGAAGCGGGACGTGGCCTACGCGGTCATCCCGCGCTGCGATTTCTTCGGAGAGATGACGGGGATCGACGCGGTGACGGCGACGTCGAGCCACGAGATCATCGAGGCCTCGACCGATCCTTATCCGATGACGAACCCGACCTACGCCATGATGGATGATCAGCACATCTATTGGCTGCGCGTCCTCGGCGGGGGCGAGACGGCCGACATGTGCGCGCAGTTCGACAACGCGTTCACCCAATTCGACGAGCTGCCTTACGTGGTGCAGCGGAGCTGGTCCAACAAGGCGGCCAAGGCCGGTCACGATCCGTGCGTGCCGGCGCTGCCGAACGCGGTGTATTTCAATGCGGCGCCCGTGCTGCCCGACAACGTCACTTATTCGCTCTATGGCCAGCAGGTCACGGTGAAGGGCGTGAAGATCCCGCTCGGCGAGTCGAAGACCATCGAGCTGGATCTCTTCAGCGACGGCCCGACGGGCGGCCCGTGGACGGTCGAGGCGAAGGACGTCTCCGCGCTCTTCGGGCAAAAGGCCAAGCTCGATCTGGTGCTCGATCGGGACTCCGGCCAAAACGGTGAAAAGCTGCATCTGACCATCACCGTGAACGGCACCGGCATGAACAAGACCGAGTCGTTCATCGTGGAGTCGACGCTCGACGGGCAGAAGAACATCTGGATTGGTGTCGTCGGGAACTGAGCCGTTCGTGGTTCGGGCACACTCCCTCGCTTCGTTGCGGATTTCGTTGCTGGCGGCCGCGGGGCTCGGCGTCATGGCTTGTGGTCAGGGCGCCGCGCGGCCGCCGGGCAGCGGCGGTGCGGGCGGGGGCACCACGGGCTCGGGCGGCGCGCCTTCGACGAGCGTCGCGAGCGGCGGTGCGGCGAGCGGCGGGGCCGGTGCGACGGGCGGCGCGGCCACCGTGGATGCGGGCCCCAAAGATCCGGTGTGTGACGATGCCGAGCCGATTCTGACGGTCGATGGAATGCCGTCGGGCTTCGTGCGCTGTCCGGACACGTCGGTTCATCGCGTGGAGGTCGTGACCTGCGATCCGACCATCAGCGCGCCTTCGTGCACGGGGACGGAGAACAACATCACTTGCACGAGCGACGCGGACTGCACCGCGGGGCCGCACGGTCGTTGCGTGTTCACCGCGGTGGTGGAGGACGCGGGGCTCGTCACGTCGTGTGGCTGCGCGTATTCGTGCGTGTCCGACGAAGAGTGCGGTGCCGGCAAGGTGTGTGTCTGCGGCGGTGTTCTTCCGACGGACGCCGATTGGTCAGTCTGCGCCAATGCCACGTGCTCGACTGGGGCCGATTGCGCGACCGGCGATTGCGCGCTCTCCACGTACTTCAATGGTTGTACGGCCGACGTGGAGGTGGCTTGTCGCAATCCCGAGGACGTCTGCCGGACCGATCCGGATTGCGCGGGTGACGGTGGCCAACACCTGAGCTGCGTGATGTCGGAGGGGACGTGGCAATGCCTCGGGTGGACGTGTGTGCTCGGGCGACCCTTGTTGGTCGAGGGCCGCGCGCGCACGGCTCGGGCGATCGCGCGCGGAGATTGGTCGGCGCGCCTCGAGCCGGATCTCATCGGCCTCGATGGCCTCGATGCCGTTGAGCGCGAGGCGCTCGCGCGCTACTGGGCCGAGGCCGCGGCGATGGAGCATGCGTCGGTGGCGAGCTTCGCGCGCTTCACCATGGAGCTCCTCGCGCTCGGTGCGCCGGCTGCGCTCGTGGCCGAAGCGCAGCGCGCCGGCCTCGACGAAGTGGAGCACGCGCGCATCGCCTATGGGCTCGCGAGCGCGTATGCGGGGCGGGAGATCGGGCCGGGAGCGCTCGATTTGCGGGCGGTGCGCATCGCGACGGATCGGCGCGTGGTGATGCGCGCGCTCATCGAGGAGGCTTGTGTCGGCGAGACGCTCGGCGTCGCGGAGGCCTTGGCGCTCGCGGAGATCGCGCGCGATCCGCTGCTCCGCGCGACGCACCGGCGCATCGCGGAGGACGAGCAGCGACACGCCGAGCTCGCGTGGCGGACGCTCGCGTGGATGCTGGATGGGCGAGCCGATGATGCGCAGTTCGCAGCGCAGTGCTTCGAGGAGGCGACGGCGGCGGTGGAGCGGAGCCCGGCAGGCGAGGCCGCGCTCGCGGCGGCGCGGCGAGCGGCTCTCCGCGAGGTGGTCGCGCCGTGCGCGGCTGCGCTGCTCGGGAACGTCTTCCGCTGCCGTGATGCGCGCGTCGAGGGCGCGCCGGTGGTCGCTTGATGGTGTAGTCCGCGCACCGTCATTTCCGGTTCGCTTCGGATCGGAAGCCGCTACCGTGTCGCGCGATGCCTCACCCCCGCGGCCCTCACGGCCTTCTGCACATCGTCTCGGTGGTGGTCGCGGTGGTGCTCGGGCTCGCCATCGTCGCGCTCAAGCTCGGTGGTCCGCGCGGTGCTCCGCTGTCGGTCCAGCCCGCGATCGCGCAGCCCGCGGGGCGCGCTGGGGCGGGGGCGCGGGCAATCGTTGGAGCTCCAACGATTCCGAGCGCAGCGCCGGCAGCGAGCGTGGGTGCGGCTGCTGCGACGAGCGCAGCGCCTGTGGTGAGCGCAGTGCCGGCAGCGAGCGCGAGCTCCGCGTCGGGCGGCAAAGACGAGAAGAAGAAGCCGGCGGGGCTCGACTACTCGGTCGTGCAGACGGACGCGGATTTCGACAAGGGCCTCTCCGAGGAACAGCGCAAAGCGCTGGGAGAGGGCAAGGTCCCGATTCATCGTGAGGGGCCGTTCAAGTCGCTCTTCGCGCACCCGCGCTTCGGCGGCCCTTCGCACGTGAAGGTGGGCTCGGTCATCTCGCACGTGCGCGACTACAACATCCAGACGGGGGCTTTCGAGGCCGAGCTGTTCCTCTCGCTGACCAGCATCGACAAGGAGATGCCGGAGCTCCGCCTCGTGTTCACCAATGGCAAGTCGGTCGATCAAGAGCTCATCGTCGACACGCCGACCTTCAAGCTGCTTCGGGTTCGCGGCGAGTTCGGCGGTCCGATCGATCTGCGGCACTACCCGTTCGACACGCAGGTCCTGCCCGTCGAGGTCGAGGACATGTTCGCCGGTGTCGATCAGATCGTCTTCGAGCCGGACCAAGCGCGCACCTCGCTCGACGAGGACTTCGCCGTGCCGGGCTGGGGCGTCGCGCACATCGCCGCCAAGGCTTGGAAGCATCGTTATCCGCCCCGCTTCGATCGCGACGATCTCCAGGTCTCCCGCTACAAGGTCGAGGTCGGCCTCGATCGCTTCGGCGTCTCCGCCGCGCTCAGCGTCTTCGTGCCGGCGTACATGATCGTCGTCATCGCGCTCACCGGCATGTGGGTGCCCGCGCGTGAGCTCGAGGTGCGCAGCAACACCGGCGCGCCGATGCTCGCGGCCGCCGTGCTCTTCCACTACGGCCTGCTCGCGACGCTGCCGGCGACCGGCTACCTCACGCGCGCCGACAAGGTGATGATGGGCACCTACGTCGCGCTGCTCCTCAACATGGGATCGACGTGGACCTTCCTCATCGTTCCACCGGAGCGCGCGGCCCAGCTCTTCCGCCTCTGGCGCTGGCTCGTGCCCACCGTCTCCGTGGCCATCATGGCGCTCGCCACCATCGTCTGACCGCGAGCGGGCCGCGCACCGGTGGACGAGCTCCGCGGAAATAGTTTGAGGTCCAACGATTGTCGGATGGCCTATGTGATCGGGGCGCGTCGATCGTTTGAGGTCAAACGATTGTGCGAGGCCTCGCGTGCATGGGGCACGGCGATCGTTTGAGGTCCAACGATTGTCGGACGGCCCATGTGATCGGGCACGCGGCGATCGTTTGAGGTCCAACGATCGCCATGTCGCATGATCATCGGCCCGAACGAAGCCCGAGGACGAGCCCCAACGCTCGGGCCAGACACGTTTCCCGATGCGACGAGCATCAGGCCCGAAGCGGCGAAACCTGCTTGTCGGCGCGGGTGGATCGCGGGGTGGTGGGGCCCCACCAGCTTTGCTGGTGGGGCGGCGGGGACGCGAGTCCCCGCCGTGAGACCTGCGCATTGGTCTCATCTCCGGGCGAACAAGCGGGGCGCCGTCGACGGTGAAAATGACGGCAAGCGCAGTCCCCCTAAGAGCGGGCGCACTGGTGGCCATGTTGTCGTACTTGACAACGGTCGCGCTGATGGGCGCGCCGCGGGATGGGCGACAGCAGTGAGGTTCAGCGGTGGGCGGAGGAGCAGGTGGCGTCGGCGAAGCTCGGCGACGCGCGTCGCGTTCGGCGGGCCGCGTCGATGTTGCGACAAGCCGCCGACCAGCCGGCAGGTCGACTGACGGAGGTCTTCTGCACGCGCGCGGAGCTGCAAGCGGCGTACGACTTCCTTGAGACCGAAATGGCGCCGAGGGCGCTCACGACGGCGTTCGCAGAGGCGTCGCTCCGCGCGGTGAGCGACGCTTCGTTCGTCTATGTGGTCGTCGATGGGACCAGCCTCTCGCTCACGGACGTCTCGAAGACGAAGGACTTCGGCTCGCTCGGCATGCGCTCGCTTCCGACGCGAGGGTTGAAGGTCATCGACGCTCTCGCGGTGACTGCCGACGGAGCTCCCGTGGGGCTGCTCGACCTCGAGTTCTGGGCGCGCGGGCCGAAGAGCAAGAAGGGGCGGTACGCGCGTCGACGCGACCTTGAGACCGAGACGGCGCAGTGGGTCGACGTCGTGGCGCGTACGGGCAAGCTGGTGCACCAGAAGGCGCCCTCGTGCATGCCGTGGTTCCTGATCGACCGCGAGGGCGACAACGCCGAGATTCTGCGCGCCGTTGCGAAACAAGGGCGGTTCACTATCCGCGCGAACCAGGACCGCCTCGTGGTGCTCGTGGATGGCCGACGGCGCCTGCTGCGCCGGCACATGCGCAAGCAACGCATCGTGGGCAGCTACGACGTCGACATCCCCGCCGGGCCGACACGAGCCGCCCGGCGCGCCCGGCTCGACGTACGCTACGCGGATGTCGTGCTCGATCTACCCGAGCGTGCAACGCACCACCGCACGACGATGAACGTGCGCGTGGTCTGGGCTCACGAGCGTCGCACGCCGCGCGGCGAAGAGCGCCTCGACTGGATGCTCCTGACCAACGCCGAGGTGAACGGCTTCGAGGACGCCAAGGGCATCATCCATGGGTACTGCTTCCGGTGGCGGGGGAAGACTTTCACCGGGCCTGGAAGCGCGGTCATTGCAATGTCGAGGACACGCAGCTGCACACCAAAGATCGCGTCATCCGCTGGGCTACGATGCTCGCCGCGGTGGCAGCTCGCGCCGAACGCCTCAAGCACCTCGCCCGCACCCAGCCCGACGCTGCGGCGAGCGTCGCGCTGTCCCCGATGGAGATCGAGGCGCTTCGCGCCGCGAAAACCAAGTACAAGGCGCGCACGGAGACCATCCCGGAGGGCGTGCCGACCATCGCCCAGGCCGTCCTCTGGATCGCCGAGCTCGGCGGCTACACTGGCAAGTCCTCCGGCGGGCCGCCGGGCTCCACCACGATCGGACGTGGGTTGAAGCGGCTGATGATCTGGACCGAGGCGTTCGAACACTCCGAGAAGCTGCGGCGAAAATGAGACCAATGCGCAGCCGTGAGACGGGGGGCGGCGGGGGCGGCGTGCCCCCGCTGTGTAACTCAATGCTGCTCGGCGGGAGCGCCCGTCGCGGGCGGGGCGGGCGGAGCGCCGGGGGCGCCGGTGCCGAGGGGCGGGAGCGCGGGGCGGGCCATCGCGTGCCGCGAGATGGCGCGCTGGCGCGCCTCGACGAGGCCGGTGAAGTTCGAGACGAGGTTGAGGAACGCCTCGGACTCGAAGGTCTTGTCGGCGGTGACCTTCGACTCCTTCACCGTCTTCGCGAAGACCTCGAAGGGCGCGAGCATGATCTTGGCCCACGGATCGGCGGCGTGGCCGTCCGAGTAGGTCTTGAGGGCCGCGATGGACTTCTCCAGCTTGTCGGTGGCCGTCTTCCACGCCTCGCCGTCGGCCTTCTTGAAGGCCACGAGCGTGTAGACCTCGCGGGCCTCGTCGAGCGCGGCGCGGGCGACCTTCTCACCTTCCTCCATCTTGGTGATGTCGGCGGGGTGCTGGCTGCGCCAGGCGGTGAGCGCGGTGCCGAGCTTGCCCTGGAGCTCGTCGAGCTTGGCGAACTGCTCGACGAGCTTCTTGTGGAGCTCCTTGCCCTTCGCGAAGCTGTCCTTCTTGTACTCTTCGCGCGCGTAGTACTGGTGCGCGGTGGTGATGTCCTTGGCCAGCTCGACCGCGAACGTGGCGAAGCCGTTCACCGCGGCGTCGACGTCGCCCATGGGCGGCTCCTTGAGCGCGATGGCCGCGGTGCAGGCGCGCGCGTTCCGCTCGTGCGGGGCGCGGACCATGACGTCGGGACGACGATCCGGGCCGACGGGGATGGGGCCCGCGCTGGCCGCGCCGCTCGCCGATGCGACCGCGGTGGGCTTGGGCGCCGGGGGCGCCTTGGGCGCGCCGCTCGGACCCGCGGCCGCCGAGCCGCTCGCGGCCGCCGCGGCGGTCGGGGCGGGGATGCCGAAGGAGGGGATCTTCTTCTCGCTGGGCTCGTCCTTGCCGAGGCTCGCGAGGTACGCGTCGCGCGCCTGACGCAGCGAGAGCGTGCCGAAGTAACAGACGTCGAGGCGGTAATCCTTCATCGCCTGCGGGTCGATCTTCGCGACCGGGCCCATCGGGTTGCGCGTGTTGAGCTTGCTGCGGGCGCTCGACGCGGGCCGCGCGGTCGAGGCCGGATCCGGCTTCGGCGGCTCGTCCTTCTTGCAGCCTGCGACACCGCTCAGCGTCAGCGCGATGAGCCCGACCGGAACCAAAGACCCTAGCGACTTCATTCCAAGTGCCTCCTCGACGACAATCCGTGCGGGCGCGGCGAATTGCCTGCCAGGCGCCCCGGACGGGGGCGCATCATGCCTTAGCCTGCGTCACTTGCAAGATCGTCCGCCCGTCGGCCCGACGATCGCTCTGGCACCCACACGCCCCGGGGGTGGTACGTTGCGCGGCGTGCGTTTCCGAAGCCTGAGTCTGGACGACCTCCACATCGAGGACGAGCGTTCGTTTCGCCACGTCGCCCTCTACGACGAGCTGAAGCAGGCGCTCCGGCGCGACGGCTACCGCTTCCGTGTTCCGGAGGGCGAGAGCGCTTCGTGGGATCGCGTCGTGTTCTTGAACCTGACGTTCTGGGATCCCGGCGAGCAAGGCGACGTCCTCGCGTCCGCGACCATTCCCGCCGATGTTGTGACCCACGTCGCCTGGCACCACCTGGCACGCCGGGCGCTGGTGCGCGCGGGCTCCGCGACGAGCGCGGATGCGCTGTTCTTCGGCGAGGCGATCGCGAGCGCCTTCGATTTGTACCTCGTGGGCCGCCTGCTCGGGCACGCGCCGGACGCCCAGTTCCTCGAGACGCAAGTGCCCGCGATGGCCGAGGTCGCGGCGGCCGCGGGCCTCGACGACGATCGCTTCGAGGCGTTGCTTCAAGAGATCGCGGGCGATCCCGAGCGCTCCTTCGAGGACCTGCGTGCGCTCCTCTTCGACGCGTGCACGACGCTCGTGGCCGCGAGCAGTGTCGAAGAGGCCGCGGCCGCGCTGGCGCGGTTCGACGACCATCGCTTCGGCGCGCTCCTCCATCACTACGAGCTGTCGAATTGGGTGCTGTTCGCACGGGCCCACGCGGGTTCGGCGCTGGCGCCGGATCCGGCCGTGCGCGCGATCGACGCCGCCCTCCGGGCGTCGAAGGTCTCGTTGGATTGGCTTCAACGAGAATGGCTCTCGATCGGGCCTCGCCCCTGATGGCAGCACGATGGACCTCTGTCATACTCGTGCTCCCCACGTTGCGCGGGCCCCGTGCATGGGCGAAAGTCCACGGCGTCGATGAGAGTCGCTTGTCCTTCGTGTCGGTCGCTCTTCGAAATCGACCCGGCTTCCTCGGCCGCTCCGGGGACTCCGCTCTGCGCCTCGTGCAGCACCGCCGGTGTCACGCCGCCGGTGCGTCGCGCCAGGCCGAAGCTGCCCGACATCAGCTTGGGCCGTCGCACAGCGAAGGATACGTTTGACGACGGGTGGTTCGATGCGCCCGGGGCGAGCGCGTCGGACCCCATGTCGATGGACGAGCTCGACATCGTCGAGAGCCCCAAGGCCCGCTCCGAGGGCCCCTCGCCCGAGCCGGCGGCGCAGGTGCTCGACGGCGGTTTCGTGCGATCGGGACGGCCGATCTCGGTGCTGCCTCCGCCCGATCCATCGCCCCTGTCGACGCGCGGTGAAGAGCTGTCGCTCAGCGAGCTCGCCAGCGATGCCGACCCCGTGAGCCTGCAGGATCTCGGTCGCGTGCTCGGCCCCGCGGCCGCGCCTCCGGTGTGGAAGGGCGCGCCCGACAACGGCCTGCGCGCTGCTGCGAGCAACCTCAAGCCGAGGTCTCCGCGCAGCGTGCAAGAGGCTCCGCGGCCAGCGGCGAAGGATGCATCGGCGATCGTGCCGCCCGCAGCGGCAGCGAAGAGCGGCGCGGCTTCGCCGAAGGGGATCCCCGTCGCGAAGAGTGAGACCGTAGCGTCGACGCCGAGCCCCGCGACGAAGGGCGCGGCTCCTTCGAAGGTTGCATCGATCGCGAAAGACGCGAAGCCTACCGAGGCGACACCTTCACCGAAGCCTGTATCGGCGGCGAAGAAGGAAGAGAAGCTCGCAGCGCCGACGCTTTCACCGAAGCCTGTGCCGGCGGCGAAGAAGGAAGAGAAGCTCGCAGCGCCGGCGCTTTCACCGAAGCCTGCGCCGGTGGCGAAGAAGGAAGAGAAGCTCGCAGCGCCGGCGCTTTCACCGAAGCCTGCGCCGGTGGCGAAGAAGGACGAGAAGGCTGTCGAGGCGACGCCTTTGCCGAAGCATGCACCGGTAGCGAAGAAGGATGAGAAGCTCGCAGCACCGGCGCTTTCACCGAAGCCTGCGCCGGTAGCGAAGAAGGACGAGACTCTCGCAGAGCCAACGCCTTCATCGAAGCCTGCATCGGTGGCGAAGAAGAGGATTGAGGCACCTGCCGAGCCGACGCTCTCACCGAAGCCTGCGCCGGTAGCGAAGAAGGACGAGACGTTCGCAGAGCCGACGCCTTCATCGAAGCCTGCACCGGCGAAGCAGGACGAGAACCTCGACGAGCCTTCCTCGGATCTCGCGCCGAGCTCGAAGGGGAGCGCGCCGGAGTCGGACAAACCGAGCTTCTTTCGGGTCGATGATTCGAGCCCGCCGAGCAGGAAGGGCCGGGCGACGCACGCCGAGTCGTTCCCGCCGCCGAGCTCGGGGCGCGCGGATCTCAAGGCTTTGATCGCGCCGCCCAGCGATCCGTCGCGCCCGCGGACCTCGGACCTCTTCATCCTCAAGAGCGGGCTCTTTGCCAATGTCGAGCCGCAGGCGCCCATCGAGCCGCTCATTCCGATCGAAGAAGATCTGAGCCCGATCTCGTTCGCGCCGGTGCTGCGGGCCGATCGCGTGTCGCTCTCCTCGCGGCCGCCGCCGCCGCCGCTCGCGCAGGCCGCCAACGACGCGCCGATCACACGACGCACGCAGCGCGCGGCCGCGGTCGGGGCCATGGTCTCGGGAGGAGCCGAGACCTCGGGGCGAGGGAGCTTGCTCGCGTGGGGCGTGGGGATCGTGGCCGGCGCGGCTGCGATCGGGTTTGGAGCGGCCCGCTTCGAGGAAGCGACGACGAAGCGCGATGATGCACGTGGGGCCACGAGCGCGGTGATCACGCCCGCTCCGCCGCGGAGCACGGCCTCGTCTCAAGCCGAGGTCACGCCCGCGCGCGCCGTCGAGACGGTGAATCCACCGGTCGCGTCGCCGCCCGTGCGTCCGATCGAAACGGCGCGCCCCTCGAAGGAGCGCCCGCCGGCTGCCACGGCGCCTGCCGTGGCCGCGCCTCCGCCGGTGGCGCTGCCTCCGCCGCCGGCCGGCGGGGCCGAGTTCGATCGGGCCGCCGCCAAATCGGCGCTCGCGGCTGCCGCATCGATGGCCGCTTCGTGCAAGCAAGCCGACGATCCTGCCGGCGGCGCGCGCGTCAGCGTCACGTTCGCGCCCTCGGGGCGGGTCACGTCGTCGAAGCTCGTGGGCTCGTCCTTTTCGGGGACGCCGACCGGGAGCTGCATCGCCCGGGCCTTCCGGAGCATCACGGTCCCGGCCTTCTCCGGCGATTCGGTGACCATCACCAAAGACGTTTCGGTGCGGTGACCCGCTCGCCCGTCCGCTCTTTCGGTTCCCCCCGCGCCTCGTGACCGGCCGGGCGTCGACAGGTGAACGTTAGTTCCCTATGCTGCGCGTCCCGTGCTGGTCGCGCTTCGGATCAAGAACTTCATTCTCATCGACGAGCTCGAAGTGGAGCTCTCACCCGGCTTCAATGTGCTCACCGGAGAGACGGGCGCTGGCAAGTCGATCGTCGTGGGCGCGCTGTCGCTCGTGCTCGGCGGCCGCGCCAACGCGGAGCAGGTCCGGCCCGGCGCCGAGGAGGCCGAGATCGAGGCCCTCTTCGACGTGCGTGGGTCGGATCGGCTCCTCGCGCAGCTCGATGCGGCCGGCATCGCCAACGGCGGTGAGCTCGTCGTCCGCCGCGTGGTGCAGCAGAGCGGCCGATCGCGCGCTTACCTCAACGGCCGCCTGTGCACCGCGGGCGAGCTCGTGAACCTCGCGCCCGAGCTCGCCGACGTAGCCTCGCAGCACGAGAGCGTCGCGCTCACCGAGCCTTCGACGCACCTCGGCTACCTCGATCGCTTCGCGCGCCTCGTCGATCAGCGCGCCGAGCTCTCCGGCCTCGTCACCGGTCTCGAAGAGATCGTGTCGAAGATCCGCGCCGCGCGCGACGCCGAGCGCGGCCGCGGCGAGCGCGAAGCGTTCCTCTCGTTCCAGCTCCAAGCCATCGATCAGCTCGCGCCCAAGCCGGGCGAGGTGGAGGAGCTGCAGGTCGAGCGCAACCGCCTGCGTCATGCCGGCCGCTTGCTCGAGGTCTCGCGCCACGTCTCGACGCGCCTCGATCAAGGCGAGGACGCCCTCTGCGACGAGGTCGCCCGCCTCGCGATGGAGCTGCGCAAAGCCTCGGCGCTCGATCCCGCGCTCGAAGCGCCGGCCCAAGCGCTCGACGATTGCTGGTCTTCGCTCTCCGACGTGGCCCGCGACATCGGCCGTTATGCCGAGCGCGCCGAGGCCGATCCCGCGCGCCTCTCCGAGGTCGAGGAGCGCCTCTATCGCCTCGAGGGCCTGCTCCGCCAGCATGGCCCCACCATCGAGGACGTCCTCGCCACGCGCGAGCGTCTCGCCGCCGATCTCGATGCCATCGCCAACGCCGAGAGCCGCGTGGCGGAGCTCGAGCGCGAGCGCGAGGCTCTGCTCGCGGTCGCCGCCGAGCGCGCGCGCGAGCTCTCGAAGAAGCGCCGCAAGGCCGCGGAGAAGCTGGGCCTCACCATCTCTTCCGAGCTCGTCGATCTGGGCATGGGCGGCGCCCGCGTGGTGGTCGACGTCGCCCCGCTCGGCGGCGACAAGTCCGAGCTCGCCGTCGACGGCGCGCGCCTCGGTCACGACGGCATCGATCGCGTCGAGTTCCTCATCTCGCCCAACAAGGGCATCGACCCTCGTCCGTTGCGGCGCATCGCTTCGGGCGGCGAGCTCTCGCGCGCCTTGTTGGCCCTCAAACGATCGCTCGCCGAATGCGGCCCCGCGGGCCTCTATGTCTTCGACGAGGTCGACACCGGCGTCGGCGGCGCGGTGGCCGATCGCATCGGCCGCGCGATCGCCGACGTCGCCCGTCATCATCAGGTCTTGTGCATCACGCACCTCGCGCCCATCGCCGCCTTCGGTGACGCGCATTTCGTCGTCTCGAAACACGAGTCCAACGGTCTCACGCGGAGCCGCGTCGCGCGCCTCGAGCCGAAGGAGCGTGTCGCCGAAGTGGCGCGCATGCTCGCTGGGGCGAAGGTGACAGGCGCCGCGATCAAGGCTGCAACGGAGCTGATTCGCGCCGCGCGTCCGTGATGGCGACGCCCGTGCGGCGGCACCCAAAAATCATACCGACACATATCGAGTCGGCGTTTGGGCCTATTCAGAGGGGTCCCGGGGCTGATATGTCAGGAAAGTGAACATGGGGCGAGCGAGCTGAAGCTCCCGCTCCGACTTGTCCCTGGGACTTTTATAGACGCGACAGCGGGAGAGCGACGAGCATCACCATGAAGAACTACGCGTGGATTCTTTTGACCGGCGGCCTCGTGAGCTTCGCTTTCGCCTCCGGCGCCTGCGGCGGCGGAGGTGGTGATACGGGCGGCGCGGGCGGCACCGCGCCGACCACCAGCTCGTCGACCTCGAGCTCCTCGAGCTCCAGCGTCACCACCAGCACGGGGACGGGCACGACGACGAGCTGCTCCGATCTCGTCCAGTCCGGCGCGTGCGGCGACTGCCTCGTGGCCTCCTGCTGCAAGGAGTTGGAAGCCTGCGGCAACGATCAGGACTGCCTCGACTGCGCCACCGGCAACGTCGATCCCGCGACCTGTGACGGCAACGCCGCCTACGAGGGCTACACGACCTGCGCCAGCACGAGCTGCAGTGACCCGTGCACGCCCAAGTCCTCCTGCAACCCCGTCACGAACGAGGGCTGCAACGCCGCAGGCGGCGAGGCCTGCGACCTGAACAGCAGCGGTGTCTTCGTCTGCTTCCCGCCGACGAACGACGCTGCTCTCTGCGCGGCGTGCTCGAACGGCAGCGCCGGCCCCTACTGCAAGGCCGGCACGCACTGCGCCGAGGACGCGAACGGCGGCAAGTGCACGGCGTACTGCTGCACCGACGAGGACTGCGGCACGGGCAAGTGCGACATGTCGGCGATGCCGAGCGGCGTCGGCGTCTGCACGGGCGCGAACCAGGAGATCGCGTCGTGCGACTCCCCGGCGACCCCGCCGTCGGGCGGCACCTGCTACACGCCCTGAGGCGCTGAGCACCGCTCGAGACCGAGCTCGAGCGAACGAAACCGGCCGGCGACAGGATCGTCGGCCGGTTTCCTTTTGTCCGAGCGAATCGCCGGCCTCACCCGCGCTCGATTCAACCCGACGACGACTTCAATCGATGTTCGCGATGGCTCAATCGGGAGAGCAGATATCGAATCTGCGCTCAGCCCCTCGCCAGTGGTTTACGATGCGAGACGGAGCATCTCGCATCGCAACGACTCCAGCGGGAGAGCAGATATCGAATCTGCTCTCAGCCTCTCGCCAGCGCGTAGCTGTTGAGATCCACCCGAATCAGATCCTTCAGCCAAGGCATCACCGAAGTCGCCGTGCGGTACATCCCTTGGGCGATGCGCCGGTAGCTCGCGTGGCCCTGCTTGGCCGAGCGCAGCTCCACCACGTGGAAGAGCTCGCGCAGGCTCAAGGTCCACAGGGTGCGCACGCGGTAGGCGAGCGGGACGGCGTACTGCGCCTCGAGCGGGTGCTCGGCTTCGAGCTTCGTCCAGCTCTCGTACATCCCGAGGAGAGCGTTGTGGAAGGCGTCGGAGAAGCCGAGATCGGAGAGCTCGCTGGGCGTCTCGAAGCCGAGGTGGCAGCCGAGGCGCTGCGTCGCCGGCGTGAGCAGGCGGTGGCGCTGCAGATCGCGGTAGGCGCCGAAATCGAGCATCAGCTCGTAGGTCATCGTCGAAGCTTCGAGCGCGCGCGGCGCCGGATCGTGCGGCCCGCGCGTGGCGAAGGCCGCGTTGATGATCTCGCCGAGCTCGCTCGGCGTCGCGTGGCGCAGCCCGTCGATGAGGCCGGACGCGTGGGCGTGCGCATCCGAGCCTTCGTAGCTGAGCGCCAGGGCCACGCGCTCCAACGCGTCCTTGTCGTAGCGCACGAGGCGCACCGGCTGGGTGAGCACCATCGTCGACGTGGCGCCGACGGCGGGCGGCGTGTAGACGCGCTTGAGCACGTCGCCCACCGATCGCTGGAGCCCCTTGCGCCACGGGTTCTCGGCTGCGTACTTCACCAGCGTGGGCGCCACGTGGAGCGAGGCGCCGAGCATGGCCTTGGCCAGCGACACGCACTCTTGAAGCGGGCTCGAGAGCATCTTGGTGAGCAGCCCTTCGAGCGCGCGCGCGTTGGCCGTGAGCCCGAGGTTGGTGCGCGTCCCCGCCGGGAGCAGGCCGCGCAGGAGATCGCAGGCTTGCGCGCGGATCGCGGCCGCATAGGCTGCCTCGGAGGTACCCTCGGCGCGAGGCGTGCGGGCGCGGAGCGCGTCGGTGACGCGGGGCATGAGGTCGAGGTACGCCCCGAAGAGCCCCTCGACGATGCTGCGGTAGCGCGCGGCCGCGGCCGGCGACATGCCCGGCGGCTCGACGTAGCTCTTCTGATCGAACACGACGTAGCGCGTGCTCTTCTCGGTGTACGAGGCGAGCCGCGCGTCCTCGATCACCTTCGAGGCCACGATGCTCACGTTCTCGATCGCGAGGTGCACCACCGCGTGCTCGGCGACCGACGCGTGCCCGTAACCGACGACCCACTTCTCGTGGAACGCGCGCGCCTTGTCGGTGGCCAAGTGGAGCGCCGGCCTTCCGGCCACGCCCGGGGCGACGTCGAGCTCCTGATCGGCGAGCAGCCGGGCCAGGTTGGTGCGCAGATCGTCGCGGCTCCGCGAGTAGTAGGCGAAGAGGACGGCGATGACTTCCTCCGGCAAGCCGGAGAGGGCGAAGACGTCGTCCGAGAGGCTGCTGACATACGGCGCGATCCGAGCGCGCGACGCGTCGTCCAGGGGCATCCTCCGCTTCTACCGCATCTCGAAGCTCGCGGGCAGCAGCGCGCGCGATCACCGACGGGAGCGCAAGCGATGCGCAAATGGGCGCCGATCCTGTTGGACCGCACAGTCCAAATCACGGCGAGCGCGAAGGTGCAGCGAGAGCGCAACGATCGCGGCGCGCGAGGGCCTCGAAATCAGGCCCCATCGCGGGCGAGGCTCGGCCCGACGGCCCGGCATCGCCGCTCGCGAGCGCGAGAAAGACGGCAGTGTTCTTCGCGGGTTGCGAGGCTCGCGACGGAGCTCAGCGCGTCGAGAGGAGCGCCTGCGGCGAGCTGGCGGTGAAGAGGCTCGGGAAGATCTCGCTGTTCGCGAGCTTCCGCTTCCGGTGGGTCAGCACCTCGCAGCCCGTCTTGGTGACCACGATGGTGTGCTCGAACTGCGCGGAGAGGGAGCGATCGAGGGTGAGCGCCGTCCACTTGTCGGCGAGCACCTCCACCTCGTAGCCACCCACATTGATCATCGGCTCGATGGTGAAGCACATGCCCGCGCGGATGCGGTCGCCCTTGTTGCGCTGGCCGACGTGCGAGACCTGCGGCGCCTCGTGGAACTTCCGCCCGATCCCGTGGCCGACGAAGGCGCGCACCACCGAGCAGCCTTCGCCCTCGGCGAACTCCTGGATGGCCGCGCCGATGTCGCCGAGGCGGGCGCCGTCGCGCACCTCCGCGATGCCGAGCTCGAGCGAGCGGCGCGCGACCTCGGTCACGTGCTTGGCCTCGGCCGAGGGCGTGCCGATGTAGAACGTGGCCGACGTGTCGCCGTGGAAGCCGTTGTAAATCGTGGTCACGTCGACGTTGATGATGTCCCCCGGCTCGAGCACGCGGCTGCCGGGGATGCCGTGGCAGACGACCTCGTTCACCGAGGTGCACACGCTCTTCGGGAAGCCGTGGTAGTTGAGCGGGGCCGGCCAGCCGCCGCGACGCACGGTATCGTCGTGGACGAAGCGGTTGATGTCCTCGGTCGTGATGCCGGGGCGCAGCATCTCGCCCACCGCGAGCAGCGTTTCGGCTGCCATCTCGCAGGCGGCGCGGAGCGCCTCGACCTCTTTGACCGTCTTGATGCTGGCGTTGCTCAAGAGCCCGATATCTCCCGAAGCGCGACGGCTTCTTTCACGGCGGCGACGACCTCCGCCGTGTCCGGCGAGAGGTGAAAGTGGACCTCGACCTCACCATCTTCGTTGGTGAAGCGCTTGATGAACCCGACGAACGTCTGCCCGCGCAGGCGGGCGTCGAATGCTCGCGCGATGCCGAAGGCGCCGCTCGTCGGCTTGATCAAGAGCTCGAACGTGCGGTCCTGGAGCTTCGCCTCGGTCAGCGTGGGCACGCCCACTTGGATGCCGAGATGATACGTCTTCTGCTCGCCGACCGAGTCGACCGTGACCGTCTGCACGCGCACGCGGGCCACCACGTCGGACGTCTGCGCGCGCTCGCGCAGGCCGGCGTCCGAGCGGGGCGAGGGCCCCTCCATCGAGAGCCCGACGGCGGCCGGATCGATGTTGTCGGCGAAGAGCTGGCGGGCACGCCCCTCCCACCGCGGCAGCGACGACGCGGACGACGACGCGGTGTGGCCGGGCTGTGAAGGCTCGCAGCCCACGGTCGCGCCGAGGGCGAGGGCCAGCGCGAGACGGACCACCAAAAAGGCGGCGGATTGCAGGGGAACGCGCTTCGTCTGCGGCATACGCGGAGGCAGGGGAGCACGTAGCACGGCTTCGCGGCGTTGTCAGGACCGCGGCTCGCCGCGGCGCGTCCTCTCGCGCTTCCATGAAATGTCGTGCTCGCCCGTCCAACCTCGGCCCGTGACCGCGACGCGAGCGCACCCGCGACCTGCAGTTTCGTTCACCCGCGGCGCCGCTTTTGGTAGCTTGAGGCGGCCCGATTGCGATGCGCTCGGCGCCCCGGCCATGACGGGTGAGAGGAAGAACGGCATGAACGCGAAGAGGCTCTTGGCCACGCTCCTGACCGTCGGATTGACGTTCGCGGCGGCGTTGCCGGCGACCGATGTCCACGCTCAGGGGAGGAAGAAGAAGGAAGAGGGCCCGGCGCCCGAGGCGCCCTCGACCAAGAAGGCCATCTCCCTCCCGTACGCGGGCGTCACGTGGGGGCAGTCGCCGAAGCAGGTGGCCGACACCGTCGACAAGATCCTCGATGACGACTACCGCCCGCTCTACAAGGGCGTGCAGCCGGGCATCCGGATGCGGGAGCTCGACGCGCAGATCGCGGAGGACAAGTCCGCGTTCCGCCGCAGCCGCATCGACTTCGGCAAGCTGCCGACGGGCGTCGACGCGACGCCGCTCCGCGGTGAGTACACGTACAACAACCGCGAGTCGCTCCTGGTCCTGACCCGCAAGGGCATGGTGACGAACTTCTTCTTCATCCAGGACAAGCTCTGGAAGGTCATCGAAGAGCACAAGTTCAGCGACTCCCACCCGCTCGGGAAGAACTACATGGAAGCGGTGGTGAAGCTCTCCACCAACTACGGCGTCCCCGGTCGCGTCCTGCCGCCCGACGGCGCGCGCTTCGTCACCGAGGTCGACTGGAAGGACGCGACCACGCACCTCCGCGCCATCCAGCGCGGCGAGGCGGCGGCGGGGCTGGCCTTCGAGGACAACGCGACGCTGGCGAGCCTCGCCTCGCTGCGGACCAACAAGCCCGCCGACGACAACGGCATCGATCCCGACGTCGCCGCGGCCGTGCGTGGCAAGACGCCCGAGCCTCCGCCGCCCGATCCGAAGAAGAAGAAGTAAGCAGCTTCCCGGCTGCGACGTCGCGCCGAGCCCGGATTTTCCGGTGCTCGGCGCAATCGTTTGAGCTCAAACGAAACGGCGCACGAAGTTGCGGAGCGTCTCGCGCCCCATCTCGGCGTCGCGGATCTCGGCGAGCATCGCGTCCACGCCGAACCCCTCGGTCGAGAGGATCTCGCGGCGCGTCTCGACGTAGCCGGAGAGCACGTCCGCATCCATCTCGGGGTGGAACTGCACGCCGTAGCAGCGCTCGCCGAAGCGGATGGCATGGTGGCTCTCCAGCGCCGAGCGGGCGAGCGGCGCGGCGCCCGGCGGCAGGCGCACCACGGTGTCGACGTGCGTGACGTTCGCGGAGAAGCGGGCGGGCACGCCTTGGAAGATCGGATCCTCCGCCGTGCGCTCGATCTCGACCGTGCCGATCTCGCGCCCGCGCGGGTTCCGCTGCACCTCGCCGCCGAGCGCCTGCGCCAGGATCTGGTGGCCGAAGCAGATGCCGAACATCGGCGTCCCTGCGGCGAAGACGTCGCGCAGCCAGGCTTCGGTCCGCAGCATCCACGCCTCGCGGTTGGGCACGTTCGCCGCGGATCCGGTGATCACGTAGGCCGCCGCGGCGTTCGGCGCGGGGAAGGGATCGGGCTCGCGCGCGTCGAAGACCTCGTAGCCGCCCGACCAGTCGGCGCCGATCGCCTGCTCGATGAGGTCGTGAAAGTGGCCGCGGCGATCGAGAACCTCGGGGACGGGCTCTCCCGTCCTCACGATCACGATCTTCCGCGCCGGCCGGTGGGGCGTGCTCATCCGCCCTCCATAGCAGATGTGACGACCTTGGTCGGGCGCTCGTCGAGCGTTGGCAGGCCCGCGCTCGTCTGCGAAGATGCGCTCCGATGAGCGCCTACGTCGTCGTCCGCCCCGTGTGGCGAAGCTTCAAACCGCGCTTCCTTTCTCGTGCTGCAGCCCACGTCCGGCGGGGAGGGCACGCGGTCGTGATGCGCGACGACGGCGCCTACGATCTGCTCCTCGGCGTCGACGAGCGCGGCAAGATCACCGAGCTCGGCCTGTGGACGCTGCTCTCCATCGAGCAGCAGCGCTGGCGCCGCGTGAAGGACGGCCCCGCCGAGGGCCTCGCCACCGCCCGCGTTCGCGCCGCGTACGAGGGATCCGTCATGGACTGGTGCGAGCGCGACTCGATCCACGAGGGCCCCACCCGCGACGTCGATCTCGACTGCCTCGCGTGCGGCGCCTGCTGCCACGAGTCCAACGTGGTCCTCGACACCGCCGACTTCGATCGCTGGCGCGAGGCCGGCCGCCGCGATCTCCTCGACAAGGCCTACATCAAGCGGAAGAACGGCAAGGTCACGCTGCGCTTCCTCGAGAGCGGTCGCTGCCGCAACCTCGGTCACGACAACAAGTGCGGCATCTACACCATCCGTCCGGACAACTGCGCCGCCTTCGTGGTGGGCAGCGAGGCGTGCCTCGCCGCGCGCGAGGAGACGCTCAAGATCCGCGACGGCCTCCCCGAGCAGGACGACGCCGCGACTGCCGGCTGAATCCATGTCCGACAAGCCGAGCGCCCCGCCGATCGGCAGCGCCGCCTGGCTCGAAGCCGCCCTGCGCGATCGGCTCGGGCCCACGGCGAAGGCGGGCACGATCTCCTTCGAAGGCAAGCTCCTCCGCATCGCCGGCGCCCGCCTGCCGTATGGAGGCGCGACGCTCGCCGTCGAGCAGCTCGAGGTCGAGCTCGGCGCCGGCCTGCCGCTCGGCCCCCTGCCGATCTCGGCGCGCCTCGTCTCGCTGCGCGGCGAGCTCGTCCTCGCGGGCGCGCGCATCGCCCTTCACCTCGAGAGCGATGCGTCCACCACGGCGAGCTGGTTTTCCGGCTCGATCCGCGCATCGACGACCCTCGGCCCCCTCGCCGTCGAGCTCTTCGTCGCGCCGAGCGTCACCCCTCTAGGTATCCGTTTCACCGATGGCCGTCTCAGCGCCGGCCCGCTCGCCTTCGTGCTCTCCGGATCGGCGGCGCGTCGCGACGACGGCGTCCTCGTCGCGGATCTCACCGCCGCCGCGGAGCGCACGCGGCTCGCCGTCGGCCTCGTCGTCGACGCCGATGGCATCGTCGACGGCTCTCGTCTCTCGGGCTCGCTCTCGCTCGGCGATGCGACGAAGCTCGCTGCGGCGCTCGCGATCTCCGCGCCGTTCGGCGTCGTTCCCAACCCAGGATCGGTGCTCGAGCTCGACCTCGCGGCCACGGGCCCGATCTCCGCGCCGGCGCTGCGCGGCCGGGTCTTCTCCGCGGCCGTCGATCTCGGTCGCGGCACGGCGCGCACCGGCGCGCTTCGTTTCGAGGAGCTCTCCGCGATCCTCGATCTCGATCGCCGCCGCCTCCGCTACGAGCAGCTTCAAGCGGGGATCCACGGCGCGCGCCTCGCAGGGTGGGGGAGCCTCCCGTTCGGCTCGCCGAGCACCGGCGCCGAGGGCGTGCCCATCGCCGCGCTCTCGTTGTCCGATGGCGGCGTCGGTGTTCTCTCGGCGCTGGCCTCGCTCGCCGGCATCCCCGTGCGCGCCGCGCGGGAGCCGACGCCTTCGTTCGGCTTCCACGTTCCGCCCGATCTCGCGTTCTCCGGCGAGATCATGATCCGCCCCGATTTCGCGGCCGGCGGCGCATTCACGGTGACGACGCCGCGCTCCGAGCTGCACCTCCGCTTCACGCTCACCGCGGGCGGTGCGCTCGTCGGATCCACGCTGCGCGGTCGCATCGCCGCGGACGATGCGCTCACGCTCGGCTTGCTCCCCGGCCCGGTGCGACCGCGGCCGCCGGCGGTGCTGGAGCTCGACGGCCGCCTCGGAGGCACGTTCACGAGGCCCACGCTCACGGGGCGCGTCGAGTCGCGTCACGCGATCCTCGATGTCTTCACCGATCCGGAGAGACCTTCGTTCGTGGTCGAGGACATCTCCGCGCTCCTCGATTTGAGCCCCGATCGGCTCACTTGGCAGAGGCTCGCCGGTCGCTTCTACGGCGGCACGTTCGCGTCATCCGGCCGCGTCGGCTTCGGCGATGCCGCAGGGCTCGACGCGACGCTCTCCTGGAGTGCCGTGCGCGTCGAAGCGCTGCCCACGCACGCTGTCGGCGAGAGCTTGATCGCCTCGGTGATCCAGGGCGCGGCCACCGGCGAGCTGCACTTCACGCGTCACGATTTCGGCGAGGCTCCGCTCACCGCGCGCGGCGCCGTCGTCATCGCCGAGCCTCGCTATCTCATCACCCGCATGCTCGCGGAGCCGCTCGCCGGCCTCGGATTGCCGCGCCTTCGGTCACGTGGTCGCGGCCCCTTGCGCGCGTTGGTTCGCCTCGATCGCGACGAGATCTTCGTCGATGCGCTGGAGGCCGCCGTCGAGGGCATCGAGCTCAGCGGTGATGTCCGCCTCGGCCTCGATGGTCGCCTCGGTGGCCGCGTCGTCGCCCACCTCCTCGCCTCGTATCTCGCCGAGAGCCCCGTCCTCGCCATTCCGGCCGCCTTCGCGGAGCGCGTCACCGTGCCCGTCGATCTCGGCGGCACCGTGCTCGACCCGGAGATTCGCACCGATGGCCTCGCCATCCTCGAAGGGCTCTTGGTGGAGAATCGCGTCGGCGACGCCATGAACCGAGTCCTCGACGACATCTTCGGCGCCGCGCGCCCGCGCCGCACCCGACGTCCGCCCCCACGTCGCTGAGGCTCGGATCTGTCGAGGCGTCACGATGAACGATGAGAGCGCTGCCCTCGTCGATGCGCCGAGCCTCGCCGCGCGCCCTGGAGCCCGGCCGCGCCGTCGTCGTGATCTACAATCTCATCTTCTGGCCCTATCTCATCCTCACTTGAATCGTGGCCTTCTTCGGTGCGCTCTTTCTCTTCCTCGCCACCTTCGTTTGGGATCGGCGCCTCCGTCTCTTGCACCAGTACACGAGCGTTTGGGCCTCTCACCATCTCGTGCGGGTGATGCCTTGGCCCGTGACGGTGCGAGCCCTCGATCCGATCGATCCGGCAGAGTCGGTTACGACAACCGTGCTTTGCGCGATCGGACACACCGGGTGATGGCCGCGGAGCTCACCGAGATTCGCGCCGGCGAATAGCACGTTCCTCCGAGGTCAGGATCGTTTGGAGACGCGTGCCCATGTCGGCGCGGCGGTGGTCATGCGTCCCGCGCGGCCTCGACCGCGTCTCCATCACTGCCCCGAAGACACATGTACTCTACCAGAAAACGTTTCTTTTTCAATGCCTTGACGATTCCGCTCCTGACAAGCACCTTGGCGCGACCACGGAGGGCACGTCATGCCTGTCGATCCGATGGCGCCGTCGCGCGCCGAGCTCGAGATCATCCGCGAAGAAGAAGCTTTGCTCGCGCGCGCGCAGGGGGTGCTCTCCGTCGCGAGCGCTCGGGCGCGGCCGCCTGAGGCGGATGGATTGCGATCCATCGCTGGCCTCCGTGCCCTGCGCGAAGAGGCCATGTCCGCCTCGGAGGATGATTTGCCGGCGCTCCTCCTGGAGATGAGCGTCCGCCAACGTCTTTGCGAGCGCTCGGCGGAGGCGCCTTTGCCGGATACCGCATCTCCTTATCTCGCTCACTTGGCGATTCGCGATCAGCGTGGCCTTCGCGACTACCTCCTCGGTCGCGAGAGCTTCCTCGATCCCGCGTCGGGCGTGCGCATCGTCGATTGGCGCGTCGCGCCCGTGGCCCGGATCTTCTATCGCTATCGTGAGGGTGACGAGTTCGAAGAGAGCTTTCCCGGTCGCGATGTCGAGGGCGTCGTCGTCACGCGCCGCGTGGTCGTCATCGAGGGCGGTTTGCTCGTGCAGATCGTCGGCGATGATCTCGTCCTCGAGCGGCGCGCCGATGGCCGCTGGATTCGCCCGGCGCGCACCGCTTGGTCCTTCGCCGAAGGCGGCGCGGGCACCGCGGCGCGCCCCGGTGTGCTCGGCACCGGCGCCGGCATCGCGGGGCGCGCCCGTCCCGCCGACGTCACGGCGCTCCTCGATGCTCGGCAATTCGCGGCCGTCACGGCGCCGGCCGAGCAGCCGCTCGTCGTCCTCGGCAGCGCGGGCAGCGGCAAGACCACGGTCGCGCTCCATCGCCTCGCGCGCATCACCGCCGCCGATCCAGCCCAATACCCGCTCGCGCGCATGGAAGTCATCGTGCCGGAGGAGGGCCTCGCCCGCCTCTCCGCGCGCTTGCTCGAGCCGCTCGCCGGAGGCGCGGTCAGGGTCCGTACGCTCGACGCTTGGTCCCTCGATCTCGCGTGCCGCGTGTTCGGCGACGAGCTCCCGCGGGGCTGTGTGGAGGCGCCCGCCCTCGTCGCGAGCCTCAAGCGATCACCGGCCCTCCACGATGCGCTCTTCGCGCGCTTCGGTGGCCGATCGAAACCGCTGAAGCTCAAGGCGATGCGGCGCAGGCTCGCCGAGCTCTTCACCGATCGTCCATTCCTCACGAGCATCGTCGAGGCTTCGGGCGGCACCCTCTCGCGCGCCGCGGTCGAGGCCACCGTCGAGCACACCATGCTTCAGCTCGCAGAGCCCCTCGAAAGGCAGCTCCGATCCATCATCGTGCCCGAGATGAAGCAGGCCGTCGACGGCCGCCCCATCGCCGAGGCCACCCCCGACGAGCTGGCGGGTACCCTCGATGTGGAAGACCTTCCCATCCTGCTTTGCATGCGCGCGTGGCAAGGAAACCTCGAGGCGCCGAGCCTCGCGCACGTCGTCGTCGACGAAGCCGAGGACTTCTCTCTCTTCGAGCTCTTCGTCCTCGGCAAGCTCCTCGCCGAGCCGCGCAGCGTCACCCTCGCCGGTGACGAAGCCCAGCAAACCTCGTCCAATTTCGCTGGATGGGAGCGCGCGCTCACTGCTCTCGGCGTCCGTGACGCCGCCACGTGCCGCCTCGCGGTCTCGTATCGCTGCCCGCGTCCCGTCGTCGATCTCGCGCGCCAGGTCCTCGGTGATCTCGCGCCCGAGGCGCCCGCGCAGGCCGTGCGTGACGGCGCGCCCGTCGGCTTCTTCAACTTCCCCGATCCCGCGGCCGCGCACCTCTTCCTCGCGGGCGCGCTGCGCGATCTCCTCGATCGCGAGCCGCGCGCTTCGGTCGCGGTCATCGCGGAGGACGCCGAGGCCGCGCGTCGCTTCCATGCGCTCGTCGAAGACGCCGCCTCTGCGCGCCTCGTGCTCGCGGGCGAGTTCTCCTTCGAGCCCGGGATCGACGTGACCGACGTTGACAACTGCAAGGGCCTCGAATTCGACTACGTGGTCGTGCCCGACGCGACCGCTGACGCCTATCCGAGCACCGATGTCGCGCGGCGCCGTTTGCACGTGGCCCTCACGCGGACATCGCATCAACTCTGGGTCGTTTCGGGCGGAGCACCCTCACCGCTGCTCGGCGAGCCGGCGCGCGGTTGATCGCTTCAACGCGCCTTCCGCTGCTGCTTCTTCGGCACTGGCGGCTTGCGCTTCGCCTTCCTCGGCGCGTGTGTTTCAGCGATGGGCTCGACTTCGATGGTGCTCGTGCTCTTGGGCTGGGTGAACGCCACGAGCAGCGCGCTCACCGCGGTGGTGGCGTCGCGCACGGCTTCGGCGCGACTCAGCCCGCCGTCGATCCAGCCGTCGAGCGCGGCCCGCCCGGCGGCCACGATCACCCAGAGCAGGCTCTCCGCGCGCCGCGGCGTGGTGCCGATGAAGCCCGCGAGCTGCGCCTGCCACGGGTCGAGCAGCCGCGCGAAGATCTCGCGGCCCACGCGGGCGATCTCGGGATCCGCGCCGCGCGCATCGAGGAGCTGCCACGGGCCGGCCCCGCGCTGCTCGATGGCGTCGCAGCTCGCTTCGACGAAGGCCGTGGTGATCGACTCGATGGTCGTCCCGGGCAGCGCCCGCAGGAGCGCGTGATGGAAGCGCTCGTTCACCAGCGCCGTGAAGTCTTCGAGCAGCGCGCGCACCAGCGCTTTGCGGCTCGGGAACTGTCGATACACGAGCGGCCGCGACACGCCCGCGCGCTCGGCCACCTCGGTGATCTGGAGCTCCTCCATCCCCTGCTCGGTGAGGATGCGCGCCGCTTCATCGAGGAGCTGCCGCCGCCGCGCATCGGGTGGCACCCGGGCCACGGGCTCGTGCTTCGGCTCCGCGCTCTTCCGCATCGGCCCACACTCTAGTGCCGGGCGCCGGGCGCCTGACCAGTCTTTCGCGCTGCCCGGGCCGGCACGCCGGTCCTCGTGCGCGGGCTCGTTGGGATTGTTACACCGTGTAACGAAATCCAATACGATGCGTTCGACATCACCATGCCGCCCTCGAACGCGCCTTCCTTCCTCGCTCCCGTCTCCGATGATCAGGTCGTCGCCGGCCTCGCCGAAGAGGCGCGCGGCCCTCAGCCAACGCGCCGTCGATCGTCGGGCGCGTGGGCCACGTGGGTCGAGGGCGCCGTCGTCGTCGGGCTCACCGTGTCGGGGTTGTTCGCGTCGGTGGGCCCGCGGCTCTTCTATCTCTCGCTGCTCGGGGGCTTCGTCGCCATCGCGGGATCGGTGCTCACGGGCGCCGCGATCGTCACGTGGATCTCCGAGCGGCGCCCCGTTCGTCTCCAGGGGCCGCGCCGCAAGCCCGCGCTCGCGCTCCGCGGCGCGCGTGACACCGCGCTCGCAGCTTGGGTCGCCGCGAGCTTGCTGGCGTGGCCGCTCTCGCGCCTCGAGGCCGGCCTCCCCGTCGGGCTGACGTGGTCGATCGAAGAGGCGGGCGGCGCGCCGCGCGCCGTCTTGCAGACGCTGGCCGGCGTCCTCGTCATCGATGCATGGCTCTACTGGAAGCATCGCCTCCTGCACACGCGCTGGCTCTTCCCCTTCCACCGCGGGCACCACGTGTATCGCGATCCCACGGCCTTCGCGGGCTTCGCCGTCGGCCCCGTGGAGTCGCTGCTCACCTTCTGGCCCGTCGTCGTCTGGGCGCACCCGAAGGCGGTGCATTGGGTTCCCCTCTATTTCGGGCTCGTCGGCGGCTTCGTCCTCCTCAATTTCTACCTGCACAGCGGCGTGGCCTCGCGCTTCCTCGAAGCCACGCTCCCGCGCCTCTACGTGAACACCTCCGCGTTCCACAACCGTCATCACGCCAACGCCGAGGTGCATTTCGGCGAGGCGTTCACGCTGTGGGATCACCTGTGTCGCACGCGTGAGAGCGATCCGCGCCGCGGCCGCGCCTAGGCTCTGTCTGACGACGTCGCGAGCGCACCGCAGCTAGGGAGAGCGAGCGAGGAATACTCTCGTATTTCGAGCGAGCCCGACCGACGATGCGGGGCTCTCCGCAGTCGTCAGACAGAGCCTAGAGCTGCCCGCCCGAAGTCCGGCCACACAAGGCCGGACTTCGTCGCCGCTTTGCGGCGGCGCTTCGCGCGCGTGCATCCCTATCGGTTTCGATGGGGCTACGCCCCAAACCCCGCCACGCTTCGCGCGGCCTAGCGCCGAGGCCCGAAGTCCCGGCGGAGCTTCGGGCGCGCGGCACTAGCTCTGCTGCACGCTTCTTCATCGCGCCCGCGTTCGTCGCGGGCGGCCGGCGTTGACGATCGTGAGCCCCGCTGCTAGCGAGAGCGATCCACCGATGTCTCCGCCCATCGCCCTGCCTCTCTGCGTATGCTGTCCGGGCCCGAGCTGTACCGGGCCGGCGCGCTGGTCGTCGCAGACGCTTCGCTGAAGCTCCGCGGCCCCGGACGCCGGCTCGTCGATCGCCCGTGATTTCCTGCGAGATCCCGCGCCACCCGGAGGATTCGATGTCCCGCTGGTTCGATGACAACGCTCAGTCCATCGGGCGCACGCCGCTCGTGCGCCTCAACCGCATCCACGACGGGGCCAAGGCCACCATCCTCGCCAAGATCGAGGGGCGAAACCCGGCTTATTCGGTGAAATGTCGCATCGGCGCGGCGCTCGTGTGGGACGCCGAGCAGCGCGGCGTCCTCCGTCAGGGCAAGGAGCTGGTCGAGCCCACGAGCGGCAACACCGGCATCGCGCTGGCGTTCGTCGCGGCCGCACGCGGTTACCCGCTCACGCTGACGATGCCCGAGACGATGAGCGTCGAGCGCCGCAAGCTGCTCGTCGCCTACGGCGCCAAGATCCTCCTCACCGAAGGTCCGAAGGGGATGAACGGCGCCATCGCCAAGGCCGAGGAGCTCGTCGCCAGCGATCCCGAGCGCTACGTCCTCCTCCAGCAGTTCAAGAACCCGGCGAACCCGGCGATCCACGAGAAGACCACGGGCCCCGAGATTTGGGACGACACCGACGGCAACGTCGACATCCTCGTCTCGGGCGTCGGCACCGGCGGCACCATCACCGGCGTGTCGCGCTACTTCGAGAAGGTCCGCAACAAGCCGCTCTTCTCGGTCGCGGTGGAGCCGACGCACTCGCCCGTGATCACGCAGAAGCTCGCGGGCGAGCCGCTCAAGCCCGCGCCGCACAAGATCCAAGGCATCGGCGCCGGCTTCATCCCCGACGTGCTCGATCTCTCCCTCATCGACGCCGTCGAGCAGGTGACGAACGAAGAGGCCATCTTCTTCGCGCGGCGCCTGGCGCGCGAAGAGGGCATCCTCTCCGGCATCTCCTGCGGCGCGGCGGTCGCGGTGGCCACGCGCCTCGCCAAGCGCCCCGAGAACGAGGGCAAGACCATCGTCGCGGTGCTGCCCGACTCCGGCGAGCGCTACCTCAGCACGGCGCTCTTCGAGGGCTTGTTCGACGCCCAGGGCATCGCGCTGTGAGGTGCGAGAACTCCGACTGGAGCCTCGCTCCCGTCGTGGATGCGCTCTGCGCCTCGAACGCGGAGCTCCTCCGCGGGCGGCGGCGCAAGCTCGGGCGCCACGCGCTGCCCTCGCGCGCGGCGCTCTCGGAGATCATCCGCGATCTGCGCGCCTCGCTCTTCCCCGGGCATTTCGGGGCTTCGGATCTCTCCAACGAGGGCATCCACTATTACATCGGTCACACGCTCGATGCCGCGCTGGTCGCGCTCGAAGAGCAGGTCCGCCGCGGGCTGCTCTTCGCGTGCACGCACAGCGATGGTCATTGCCCCGAATGCGAGGGCCGCGCCGCGCCGGTGGTGCGTGACTTGGCTGCGCGCCTGCCGCACGTGCGCTCCCTCCTCGGATCCGACGCGCGCGCGGCCTACGAAGGCGACCCTGCCGCGACGAGCCCGGACGAGGCGGTGCTCTCGTATCCGTGCATGACCGCGCTCATCCACCAGCGCATCGCGCACGAGCTCTACAACCTCGGCGCTCCGCTCGTGCCGCGCATCCTCTCGGAGCTGGCGCACGCCGAGACCGGCATCGACATCCACCCCGGGGCCCGCATCGGCGCGAGCTTCTTCATCGATCACGGCACCGGCGTCGTCATCGGCGAGACGTGCATCATCGGCGAGCGCGTGCGCCTCTACCAAGGCGTCACCCTCGGCGCCAAGAGCTTCCCCACCGACACGCAGGGCCGCCCGATCAAAGGCATCCCCCGCCACCCCATCGTCGAGGACGACGTCATCGTCTACGCCGGCGCCACCATCCTCGGCCGCATCACCATCGGCAAGGGATCGAGCATCGGCGGCAACGTCTGGCTCACGCAGAGCGTCCCTCCCGGGAGCCGCGTCACGCAGGCCCAAGTCCGCCAAGAGATGTTCGAGGGCGGCGCCGGCATTTGAGCCTCTGACACCATCTCGCCCGTTCCCCAACGGGCTTTGCCCTCGAGATCGAAGTGGGTTTCGAGGAGGGGAGGAATCGGAGAATGGGAGTCTCCGATTCCTCGTCTTGCGATTCGATGGGCTACTTCCGCCTGCGCATCGCGGCTGCCGCCAGACCGAGCAGCGCCAGCGCGCCCGCGCTGCCGAGCGGCGCCTCGTCGGGCTCACCGGGCACGCGGCAACCGCAGGAGCCCTGGTCGCCCGGATCGCCGCTGCTGCTCGAGCTGCTGGGCGCGCCGCCCGTGGCCTCGCCGCCGGCCCCGCCGGTCCCGCCGCCGCCGGCCCCGCCCGCGGTGCCGCCGTCGGGGGTCACGCACTTGCCCTTTTCACACACCTGCGGTGGAAAGCAGGTGACGTCTTCACACGACACGTCGACGCATTGACCCGACTCCGGATCACAGGCGAAATCCTGCGGGCAGGTCACGCCTTGGCAGAAGGGGATGCAGCCGCCGGCCGTGTCGTCGCACTTCTGACCGGCGGGGCAATGAACGTTGCCGTTGCAGAAGCTGATGCACTGGCCCGTCGTCCCATCGCAGGTTTGGCCCACCGGGCACGAGATGCCTTTGCACACGGGCGGCACGCAGGTGTTGCTGTTGCCCACGTCGCACACGAGGCCGCCGTTGCAGCCGATGTCGCCCGCGAAGCACCCGCACGGGAACACGCATTGGCCTGATTGGCAGAGCTGACCCTGCGGGCATTCGATGTTGGAGCAGGGGTCGAAGCACTGCCCATCGAGGCAAACCTGGGCCCCGGGACAGACCACTTTGTCGCAGGCGTCGACGCACTTGTCGTCGATGCACACCTGGCCCGGGGAGCAGTTGCAATTGACGGCGAGGCAGAGGTTGCCTTTGTCGGGCACCGTCTTGCACACCGAGCCCGGCGGGCAATAAGGGTTCTCGCCCGTGCCGCAGGGCGTGAGACAGGACCCTTCGTTGCAGACGAGGCCCGCCGCGCAGGGCGTGCCGATGGTGTTGTCGCAGTTGTAATCGACGGTGGCGTCGCACGCCTCGGGCGCGCCCGGGTGAATGGTCGGGTCGCCGTCGTTGCAATCACAGATCGGCGGCGCGCCGGGGCAATTGCAATCGACGTAATGGTCGTTGTCGGCGTCGGGACAGACGGCGGACCCCGACTCGGTGAGGCCGGCGACGGCGTCGATCTCACCCTCGTTGGAGTCGTAGGCACAGGAGGGGAAATCGCGACCGTCGTTGCCGGCGACGATGGCGGCATAACGGAAGGTGATGCCGCAGGGCAGGGAGAAGACTTGCACGAAGGAGTCTTCTTCGACCGAGAACTCCGCGACGTCGCCGCAGGCGGCGTGCCCCGCCGGATCGGGCGGGCGGACCTCGACGAAGCCCTTCGTGTACACCTTGGAGAGGACCGCGCGGTTCCATTTCATCGGATCCACGCCGTCCTTCGACGGATCGAGGATGATGTCGGTGTCGGCGTGCGCGTTGGGGTTGTCGCTGAGGAAGACCGTGTATTCGAGCGACTCGCAGGGCTGCGGGCCGTGGTCGTTCTCCGCGAAGATGGCGACTTTGTTGGAGGGGCCGCCGAGGTCGAAGACGAGCCCTTGCCAAGGGTTGTAATTGCCGCCGAGGCCGTCGGCGATGCACGTCCAATCGCTCACGCACATCGCGCCTCCGATGTCCGTGAGCGCGCCATTGCCGAGGCGGCAGGGCTGCCACCATTGCCGGTCGACCGAAGAGAGGAAGACGTTGGCGCTCGCCACCGTGGCCGTCGTGGCATCGCCGACGTACTGACCCGGGCAGTCGTAGGGCGGGATCGAGTGGCCGGCGCCCGCGTAATCGACCCGCTCCGGGCAACCGGGCCAGTTGTTGACGAGCTTGCCATACACCGGCAGTTGGGTGGCCGTGTGCCCATTGCTGTCCGTGAAGACCTCGTTGACGACGAGGCCCGCGGCCGCCTGAATCTCCGCGGTACAGGCCTCGACGTTGCACGTGGCCGCGCGCGCGTCGGTGCTCGTGGCCGCGGCGGCGGCGAGCACGGTGGTGGCAACGACAGCATGGTGGAGCTTCATGGCAAGGACCTCGCGCGCCGAACGCGGGACGGCGTGGCGCTCGTTCAGCCTACACGACCCATCGCCCGGCGAGCAGACGGATTGGGTGGGGCAAATATGCCGTTGTTGTCACTCTGATCGAAGGCGTGTGCGGGTGTGAAGAGCGCGCGACGAGATGGGTTTGGGTCTCTCGTGGGTTGGGTGATGGAGATTCATGTCGTGATTGGGCGCCACGATGGATTCATGATCTCGATCTCGCTCGTCGAGATGGATATCCATTCACGACGCTCGACACCATGTTTCGGTCGGGGCCTGGATCCATTGTGCCGAGCCCGCGGCTCGACGCGCGGCGCCGGCGCGGGGCTCTGGGCTCGGCGGTGCGCCGCCGCACGGCGCCGTTGCTTTCGTGCGTAGCTCTCGGCAGGCGCTTGCCCGTGGGGTATGGTGCCGGCCCCCAACCGGAGCGCGTGCATGGTGAAGAAGAAGAACGAAGGTCAGCCTGCCGATCCCTCGCAAGTCGCTGCCATGTCGATGCAGCCGAACATGGGCGTGCCGATGCAGTCGATGCAGCCGAGCATCGGGATGCCGATGCAGCCCGGGATGCAGGGGCAGCCGATGCAGCCGGGCATGGGCATGCCGATGCAGCCCAACATGGGAATGCAGCCTGGTATGGGGATGCAGCCGGGGATGCCGATGCAGCCCAACATGGGAATGCAGTCTGGTATGGGGATGCAGCCTGGCATGGGAATGCAACCCGGCATGGGGATGCAGCCCGGCATGGGGATGCAGCCTGGCATGGGAATGCAGCCCGGCATGGGGATGCAACCCAACATGGGAATGCAGCCCAGTATGGGGATGCCGGGGATGGGCATGCCGATGGGGCCCAATCCCATGATGGCCATGATGCAGATGATGCAGATGATGCAGACCATGATGGGCGGCGGGGGCGGCCCCATGGTCGATCCGGCGTCCGTGCCGTTCGGCGGCCAAGCGCAGGCGGATGGGGACAAGGGGCTCGACGCCGACATCATCCGGCCGGCGCTCATCACCGAGCGCATCAAGACGCAGGAGGCGGTGCCGCTCGGCTCGGTGCTCGATTTGCTGTGCCTCACCGAGGATGGGAAGAACGCGCTCGGCGGCGTGCCCAAGGGCTGTACGATCGCCCTCGCGGGGCCGCCCGGAAAGGGCAAGACGCGGTCGGCGCTCGCGGGCATGTCGCGCGTGGCGCTCTCCGGGCAGAAGGTCGCCTTCGTGGTCGCGGAGGAGGGGTTTCACGACAACGATGGATCGGGGCGCGACGACCTCTGCTCGCGGATGACCAAGATCGGAATGGCCGCGACGGGCCTCGCCGAGGACGAGCTGGAAAAGCAGGTGCTCGCCAACGTGCTCGTGCTCGAGAGTCAATATCACAAGAGCAGCACGTGGGATGACTTCATCGCCAAGTATCGATATCTGGTGGAGCGGGAGAACATCAAGTTCGTGGTCATCGACTCGCTCAACATGCTCGATCCGACCAAGAACCGCACCGCCGACAACCTCTCTGCCCTGAAGACGTACAACCACGAGAAGGGCGTCACCTGCGTGTGCATCGGTCAGATCCGCGACACCGGCATGCCCGTCGGCGGCGAGGCGCTGATGCACACGGCGGACGTGGTGTTCCTCATCGAGGAGATGAGCCTCGGATCGAAGGAGCAGGCCGAGATGTGGGGCGGCAAGTACCGCGAGAAGATCGACGTCATCTCCGCGGTGAAGAGCGTGACCACGCCCATCTTCTCGTATCCCATCCGCGTCGCGCGCGATCCGGGGACGGGGACGATGCGGCCGCACGACGGGCAGCCGGCGGAGTACAAGCCGCTCGCGCCGCGAGGTTGAGCGCGTGCGCATCATTCAAACCGACGACGTCCGCGCCTGGCTCTCCAAGGCGAAGGACCTCGGGGAGATGACCCGCTCCATCGGGCCGAAGCGCTTCGAGGACGAGTACCTCTCGCGTGCCATCGGGCTGCCGCTTCATCTGCGCCTCGCGGTGGAGAAGATCGGCGCCGAGCGCGGGGAGACGCCCGTCACCGCGCTCGACTCGATCCCGTTCTACAGCTTGTGCCGCGGGCTCTTCCTGCCGCTCTCGGCGCTCGCGCCGGAGCGCGTGGCGCAGCTCTTCGGGCTGCGCGTCGAGCCGCCGCCGGACACCGCGGGGCGCGAGGCGCTGCTCCTCCAGTTCTTCGAGAAGGACGTGGGGCTCTCCATCGCGCAGAAGATCGCCTGCGTCCTCGGCGATCCGTTCCACGGCCGCCGCGGCACGCTCCGGCGCGACAGCCTGGTGCGGCTGCTCATGTCGACGCGCCTCGTGGGACAGCGCGAGGTGGTCGATCGGCTCAGCATGGTGGGTGACGTCGCGGTGCTCTTCGCCGAGAGCCGGCAGGAGATGCGATCGGATCCGGCGCTCACCGCGGCCGAGGTGTTGGAAGCGCTGCGCTTCCTCCCCAAGGAGCGGCGCAATCGGAAGTTCGATCTGGCGCGATCGATCTTGGAGCGCTGCGGTCGCTTGGAGGCGTACTTCCTGGCCAAGCTCCTCCTCCGTCGCGCGGGCTTCGGCTTCGAGTACCAAGGCGAGGTGCTCACGCGCGCGCTGGCCAAGCGGTTCGGCGCGTCCGAAGAGGCGGTGGGGCACGCGATGGCGCTCACCGATGCGTTCCACGTGGCGCGCGTCCTCGAGAGCGAAGGGCCCGCGGGGCTGCGCGCGATTCAGCTCAAGCCCCTCGTTCCCGTGCGGCCGGCGCTGGCCAATGGCACCACCGACGAGATCGCGCGCTATCCCGTGTGGGTCGAGCGCAAGTACGACGGCATCCGCTTGATGCTGCACAAGGCGACCGACGCGACGGGATCGGTGCTCGTCGCCGCCTACACGCGCGCGCGTCACGATTGGATCGAGCTCGTGCGCGGGCTCGACACCACGTGCCGCACGATCCCGGCGCGCTCGACGATCATCGACGGCGAGCTGCACGGCACCGTGGTCGATCTCGAGGGCGTGCGGCCGGCGACCGTCTACGAGGTTTACGGCTATTTGCAGGGCGATCGGAGCATGCCGGTCACGCTCAAATTCGCGGCCTTCGACCTCATCTATCTGAACGGCCGCGATCTCACGAGCTTCCCGCTCCACGAGCGGCGGCGCGTGCTCGGCGGCCTGCTCGCGCCGCTCGGCGGCTTCCCGCTGCCGGTGCCTCTCTCCATGTCGGAGGGGCAGCTCGCGGAGGATCGCGACGACGTCAATCGCCTCTTCTACCACTTCCGCGCGCAGGGCTACGAAGGGGTCATCGCCAAGGATCTCGCGGGCGCGTATCGCCTCGCGGAGCGCGATCCGACGTGGCTCAAGCGCAAGCCCGAGATCACGCTCGATCTCGTGCTCCTCGGCGCGGTCTTCGCGGTGACGAGCAAGGACAACGTGGGCATCTTCGGGTCGTACGTGATCGGCGCGCGGCGCCCCGATGGATCGTTCGAGGACGTGGGCGACGTGGCCGGCGTGGACAAGATCCGCGACGCCGAGATCCAGAGCGAGATCGTGCGCGATGGGCTGGCGACCGGGCGGCGCGTCGAGCGCAAGTCGGCCTCGGGCGTGCGTGCCGGTCTCGAGCTGTTGCCGCGCATCGTGGTGACGGTGCGCTTCGAGGGCATCGCGCGCGACACGGGTGACGGCCGGCTCGCCCTGCGCGGGCCGAAGCTCGTGGCCATTCGCGCCGACAAGCCGGCCGGCGAGGCGGACACGACGGCTGAGATCGAAGCCCTTTATCTGCGCCAGCGGGTGGGGTGAACACCCTATCTGTCGCAAGATCCATTAACACGAGCAAAACACCGAGCGAACGCACGTGGCTGCGCGCGCAGGCGAGCAAGGCCCGTGGGTTTGGGATTTTGCGCTCGGGCATCGCCCGAACGTAGGTTTCCGTGGGCCACGCGGGGATTCCCCTGTTAGCCTCCGGGCGTGGCCTCTGTGCTCATCATCGAAGACAACGCCGATCTGCGCGACATGTACGCGGAGATCCTCGCCATCGGCGGCCACGCGGCGCGAGCCGTGGAGACCGCAGAAGAGGCGATCGTCGCGATTCGCGCCGAGCGTCCCGAGGTCGCGGTGCTCGACCTCGGGATCGCAGGCGGCGCGGAGCCCGTGGTCGATGCGCTTCGCCAAGGCGCTCCCGTCGCGCTGATCCTCGCCTCGGGCGCGCGTGATCTCGCAGAGCGGGCCGCCGCGCTGGGCGCCCTGTGCTTGCAAAAGCCGTTTGCTCCCGAGGCGCTGCTCCAGGCCGTGGAGCGCGCCACGACCGCGCGCTGAAGGCTCGCGTCGTTGCCCTCCACGGGCAAAGCTCGTTTCGCGTCCCATCCATCGAACCCGCGCCTGCTCGAAGGTGGTGCCTTTTCAGGGCTCGCGCGTGAGCGAAAGCGCCTCACCTCGACGAGGCTCGGCGCGCGTTTCCACCGCTATCGTTCCGAGAGTCATTTACCGTCGTCGTCGGACCGGTACATTGATGTCGTCAGTACCTTTGGTACGGAGGACATATGGATATGACTTCTCTTGGCTCGACGAACGGCATCATGATGAAGCGCTGGATCGGCGCCGCGTTGGCGATGGCGGCGCTCCTCGCTGCTCCGCGCGCGGGCGCGACGACCTCGAGCGGCGGCCCGGATCCCCAGATCGACGCCGGCGTGACCACCACGTCGGCGAGCGGCACGGGCGGGAGCGGCGGCAGCGGCGGTGAGGGTGGATCCGGCAGCGAGAGCGGATCGAGCGGCGGGTGCGCGGTCGGCGCGAACGGGGCCGATGGAGCGCTCGGCGCGGGGCTCCTCGCGGTCGCGCTCGGCATCGCCGCGCGGCGCCGAGCGCGTCGTCGCGTCGAGGGTTGATTATCGCGACATCAGCCCACGGACGGCGCGCATCGACGGCGAGCCGAACCCGATGAGCTTGTCGTGGTACGCGCGCTCGGTGAAACCGGGCGCCTTCTCGTGCTTTTCGCGGAGCTTCATCATCTCGGTGAAGCCGTAATAGTAGGTCGTGAGTTGCGCGCTCGAGAGCCGGGCGCGCTTCCACTTTCCCACCGCCTCGCCCTCTTCTTGGAAAGCCTCGTTCATCATCAGATCGAGGGCGGCCTTCTCATCCATCGTGCCGGCGTGGATGCCGTGATCGAGGATGGCGTTGGCCGAGAGGCGCAGCACCATCTTCTGCCGCTGCATGCGGACCTTGGGCCCGCCGAAGCCGTGCTTCGCCATCAGCCACTCGGTGTAGACCGCCCAGCCCTCGACGAACGGCCCGCTCGAAAACACGGCGCGCACCTTGGAGGGGAACTTGTTGTTGTGCATGAGCTGGAGGAAGTGCCCGGGCATCGCCTCGTGGATGGTGAGGTCCGCCAGCATGCTGCGGTTGTACTCGCGATAGAACGACTCGGCCCGCTTCGCCGGCCAATCCTTGGGCGTAGGCGCGATGGCGTAGAAGGTCTCCTGCTTCTTCTCGAGCGGGCCCGAAGCATCGCAGTACGCGACGGCGACGCCGCGCCGGTACTCGGGCATCTCGATGACGCGGCACGGATCGGGCGGCACGGTCACGAGGTCGTGCTCGCGCACGAACTTGGTCGCCTGCTCGAGCCACGCGTTCGCTTCCTTCTGGATGGTGGCGTTGGTCGGGTGATCCTCGGCGAGCTTGTCGAGCACTTGGCGCACGAGCGCTTTGCGCTCCGCGGCCGACGCGCTCGCGGGCAGGGGCTTGCCCTTCATCAGCTCGGGCCAGAGCTCCTTCGCGGTCTCGGCCATCTCGTCCTGCGTCTTCGCGAGGAGATCGCGCGCGCCCTGGGCGATGGCGTCGATCTCCACGGCGTCGTCGAGCTCGAAGCGGAGCTTCTTCACGAAGCGCGCGCGCCCGAGCCGGAAATCACCGTCGCTCCGCGCGAGCAGCTCCTTCTCCAGGAACGTCTGGAAGTCTTCGAGCGCGGCGGCCGCGTCCTTGGCCGCTGCTTCGAGCGCGGCCTTCTGCGCGGGCACCTTGGCGAAGTGCTCGGCGAGCTCGGTCTTGCACAGCGCGACGAGGCCCTTGTTCTGCTGGATCGCCGTCTCCGTGAAGATCTTCGGCGGGAGCTTGAGCCGCTGCTTCGCGGCCTGCACGATGGCGGGCACGCCTGCGAGGCGCGAGCGCAGGCTCTCCATGCGGTGCTCGATGGTGTCGAACTCGCGCGTGACCAAGGGATCGAGCCCGTCGCCGACGAGCCGCGTGTAGAGGACCGGATCGTTCTCCGCCTCCTTGAGCTCGTCGATCGCGAAGAGCCAATACTTGAGCTGGTTCTCGATGAGCGCGTGATCGACGCTCTCCTGCGGGCCCAACTCGGCCGCCGGGATGGCCGCGAGATCACGGAGGCGCTGCTCGACGAAGCGACGCTCCTCGGCTTCGCCGTTCTCGCTCATGTCGGGCCAGCGCCCGTCGTAGCGATGCTCGCCGGCCTCGGTGGCGCGCGTGGGGTTCTTCTCCAAGTACTCGCCGAGGAACTGTGTCGCGAACGCGTTCAGCTTGGCGTTCGCGCTCTCCGCGCTCTTCATGCTCCCTCCGTTCGCGGACTGTGCGGCCGAAGGCGCGATCGCGCTCGCCGATGCCGCCGTCGTCTTCGCGTCGGGCTCCGTGCAACCTGCCATCACGAAGAGCCCCGCCGCCGCCCACCAAAGTCTCCTCATGAACGGGCTCTACCGCCGGGCCGGCGGGAAGGAAAGCCCGGGCCATCGACGGCGGCTCGCGTCATCGTCGATGGAGATCGCCGCGGAGGAGACGAAGACGCGCATCGCGTGGGGACGATCGCGGACGCGCCGAATGCTCTCTGAATCAGGCGCCGGACGATTGCTTGATGATCATCGCGGCGACGTTCAGGTCCTCCTGCACGAGCGAGAGGAGCGGCGTGAGCGCGAAGGCCATCGCGGCCGGATCTTCCGTCGTCTCGGCGAGGCGCGTGAGGTTCTGCGCGAGCACGGAGGCGAACGCGGGCGCGACCGCGTCGGGGAAGCGACCCAGATCGGTGAGGATGCCCGCCTCCTCGGGGAACGCCGCGCCCGAGAGCGATTCCACGACGGCGTCGACGAGGGCCGGCATGACCTCGACGCGGACCATCGCCTCCTTCGCCAAGTACACGCTGACGACGCGCACCTCGTGCTGGAGCGCGAACATCACGCCCGGCCCGAGCGTCGTTTGCCACCGCGCGATCTCGCCCGCGCGGCTCGCCTCGTAGCCGCCGGGCGGCGCGTCGGACACGGGCACGAGGCTCGCGAGCATCTCGCCCGAGCTCTCGTCGATGGAGACGCCGCGCACCGCGATGAGATCATGCGCGCGGAGGAAGCCGATGAGGAGCCGCGCCGCGGAGTCCTTCACCACCGGTGAGATGAACTGCGCCATGGCCGCGGGCGGTGTGCCCGGCGGCATCAAGAGCGATTGGATCGATCGGATCTGGCTCGACGCGCGCCGTCGCGGCGGCACGCTCGAGCTCGTCACCGGCGGCGCGAGCGGCGTCACCGATCCCGGCGGCGCCGAGCGCGCCACGGGGGGCGCGAGCGGCGTCATCGATCCCGGCGGCGCTGTGCGTGCCGCGGGAGGGCTCGACGATGGCGCTTGGCTCGCCGCGGGCAGCGACGAGGACGACGTGCTCGATGCGCGGCGGAGCTCGTCGGACAGCGCCGGATCGCCGACGACGTGCAGCGCCAAGAGCTCGATGGCTCTCGCGCGCGCGACGTCGGTCGGATACCGCAGCATCAGATCGGTCGAGAGCGTCAGCTCGGCCCCGATCACGCTGTGATCCGGCGCCTCGCGGATGCGCGCCACCGCGAGCGCGGCGCAGCGATCGCCGGCGATGTCGGCGTCGGCCTGTCGCTGCGGCTCGAAGAAATGAATGGTGAGCTTGCCGCGGACGCGGTGCCCGTTCTGCGTCAGCGCCGTGACGACGCGGGACACCATCTCGACGTTGGCGGGCTCGCGCCCGAATGGCCAGAACCCCATGTTGGCGCCGCAATTGTGGCCCGATGTCGGAGCGAAGGCGAAATCTTCGCAGCGATCGGGGATGGGGAGCGGACGAGCAGTGGGCAACCACACCGTGCCTGCAGACGGCGCTTCGATATCTCCATCCATCGGCCCGCCGGCGAAGGCCGGTGTCGACACGCGGCGCCGAGCATCGGGTCTGCACCCGGCGCGATGCCGCTCAATCGCGCGGGGGCACCGACACGTAGCGATTCCCTTTCTCGTAGAATCGCCATGGTTTCTGCGCCCACTCGCCCGCGTAGTCGATGTTGATGCGCGCCGAGCAGCCCACCTCGCCGCGCGGGCCGGCCGCGAGAAACAGCTCGGTCCCACACAGATCGAGGCCATAGGCCTGCGCGTCGAGCCCGAGCGCTGCGCAGACTTTCCCCGGACCATTCGTGAGCTTCACGTCGTCGGGGCGCGCCGCGCGTCGGGCGGCCATGAGCTTCACGCCGAGCACCGGCTCCACCGCGCGAACCAGCACGGCGTGCGGCGTCCCTTCATCGGCCACCACGGCGTTGAAGGCCCAATGCATCCCGTACAGCAGAAACATGTAGGCGCGACCGGGCGGACCGAACATCACCTCGGTGCGCTTGGTGCGGCGTCCGCCGGAGCTGTGCGCGGCCAGATCTTCCGGGCCGCGATACGCCTCGCTCTCCACGATACGCGCCGCGACCACGCCTTCGGGCGATCGATGGACGAGCACGGTCCCGATCATCGCCTCGGCGATGTCGAGCACCTCGCCCTCGTAGAACGAGCGCGGGAGCGGCGCGAGATCCTCGACCTTCACGTGCCGAGGCGCGTGGCCCGCGCGCTTCGGATCTCGTCGCTTCGCGCCCACGCTCTTCCGACTAGCTCTCGATGCCGAGCTTCTTCAGCCGATAGTAGAGCGTCGTCCGCTGCATGCCGAGCGAGCGCGCCACCTCGGCCTTGTTGCCGTTGCATCGTTGGAGCGCGGCGATGAGCTCGCGCCGCTCGATGTCCTCGAGCTGCGAGTCGAGATCGATGCGGCCGGGCGGCTCCTCCTGAGGCGGGCTGGACGGCGAGGCCGGCGGCGACGACGAGGGCGGCGCCATCATGAGCGAGGGATCCGATCGCTGCGGACCGCGCCCGTATCCCGGCGCTGAGAACGCGAGGTGCTCCGGTTGGATCACGTCGCTCCGCGAGAGGATGGCCGCGCGCTCGATCACGTTCTCCAGCTCGCGCACGTTCCCCGGCCAGGCGTAGCCTTCGAGGCGGCTCACCGCTTCGTTCGAGAGCGACGTCGCGGCCCGCGGGTTTCGCTGCGCGTACTTCCGCAGGAAGTGCTCCGCGAGCACACGGATGTCACCGCGCCGATCCCGGAGCGGCGGCAGATGCACCGGGAACACCGCGAGCCGCGAGCAGAGCTCGGGCAGCACCTCCGTCTCGCTCCAGGCTTCGGACATCGTCGGCGTGAGCGACACCACCACGCGCACGTCGACGGGGATGGCCTCGGTCGCGCCCACGCGCTCGACCTCGCCGTCGGTGAGGAGGCGCAGCAGGCGACCTTGCAGCGACGGCGACAGCGCGGCCGGCTCCTCCAAGAAGATCGTCCCGCGGTGGGCCAGCTCGAAGCGCCCCGCGCGATCGTCGAAGGCGCCGTCGAACGCCCCGCGCTTCCACCCGAAGAGCTCGCGCTCCAGGGCGTCCCCGCGGAACGCGGCGCACGTCACCTTCACGAAAGGCCGCTCTTCGCGCGGGGATCCCACGTGGATGGCGCGCGCCACCACTTCCTTCTCGGAGCCCTGCTCGCCTTCGATGAGCACGGGCGACGACGTGGGCGCGCCGAGCGCGATGCGCTCGCCCAGCTCCTTCATGGCGGGGCTCTCGCCGGCGATCTGACCGAAGTCGATCGGGTCGCGCTGCTCGCGCTCCAGGTAGCCCGCATAGTGGGCGAGCTGCTCGCGGAGGCGGCGGTTCTCGCGCACGGTCGCGAAGCTCCCGATGGCCTGGCGGAGGATGACCGTCAGCTCCTTGGAATCCCAGGGCTTCTGGATGTACCGCTCCACCGCGCCGGAGTTCAGGGCGTCGATGAGCACGGGCAGGTCGGTGTAGGCCGTCAAGAGGATGCCGACCGTGTCGGGGCGCCGCTCCTTGGCGCGCCGGAGGAACTCGATGCCGCTCATCCCCGGCATCCGCTGATCGCTGACGATCACCGCCGGATCGAGCCGCTCCAGGAGGTTCAGCGCTTCCTGCCCGCCGAGCGCGTAGTGCAGGCTGAACGCCTTGCGGAACGCGAAGCGAAACGCGTCCAGGTTGTCCTCCTCGTCGTCGACGACGAGGACGTCGAAGCCCCTCCAGTCGAGATCACGCATCCGAAAAAGCCTTGTTTGCCGGGGATCGATCCGTACTACGGATCCGGGCCGGCGTCGCGAGGGGTGACGTCGCGGCACCACCGGCCGACCTCGGCCAACGAGAGGGAGGCTGCCCTACGAGGTATGCTAAGCTGCGCGCCCCTCGAGGAGGAGTCGGTCATGTTGGACGAGGTTTTCAAGGAGCTGCGCGCGGGCATCGACAAAGCGGTGGACGCGCTTCGCCGCGATCTGTCGAAAGTGCGCACGGGCCGTGCCCATGCGGGCATGCTCGACAGCCTCCGCATCGATTATTACGGCGTGCCCACGCCGGTGACGCAGATGGCCAACGTGTCCGTCCCCGAGCCGCGCCTCATCACCATCAAGCCCTGGGAGAAGAGCCAGGTGAAGGTGATCGAGAAGGCGATCCGCGAGAGCGATCTCGGGATCAACCCGCAGACGGACGGCGAGCTCATCCGCCTCCCCATCCCGCCGCTCACCGAGGAGCGCCGCCGGGAGATGGTGAAGAACACCAAGAAGCACGGCGAGGAGTGCAAGGTTGCCGTCCGCAAGCACCGCCGCGACGCGATGGAGATGATCGACACCCTCGACAAGGACGGCGAGGTCCCCGGCGACGACGCCGACCGCGCCAAGAAGAAGGTCGAGGAAGTCGTGGCCGAGGGCATCAAGAAGATCGACGACGTGATCCAACACAAAGAGAAGGAGATCCTCGACGTCTGATAGCGTCTCGCCGGGCGCCGCACGCCCGGCCGAGGCTCCACGCACGCAGCCCTCGGGCAGAGGCAGCCGCGAACGCGGGTCGCGGCCGCTGGCCTGGCTTGACACGCCCAGGGCTGCGTGAAAACCTCACTTTAGGTCACAGCCCGGCAAAGGATCACCCGAAGCCATGCGAGCAATCGCATCAGGTTTGACGGACGTCGGACTCCAGCGCGATCACAACGAGGACAGCTACGCCGTTCTATCGGAGTACGATCTGTTCATCGTCGCGGACGGCATGGGAGGGCACCGGGCAGGAGACGTGGCCAGCCGCCTCGCCACCGACTCCATCGCAGAGTTCTTCCGCTCCACCGCGCAGGAGGATGCGACCTGGCCGTTCCACTTCGACACCAGCTTGTCGGAGGACGAGAACCGCTTGGTCACCGGCATCCGCGTCGCGAACCGCCGCATCTTCGAGCGGAGCATACGTTCGCGCGAGTGCGCCGGGATGGGGACGACCATCGTGGGCGCGCTCTACTCGCGAAAGAAGAACCGCTTCTTCGTGGGTCACGTGGGCGACAGCCGCGCGTATCGCGTGCGCGGGCAGGCCATCCAGCAGCTCACCCGCGATCACTCGCTCATCAACGACTACTTGATGGCGATGCCCGACCTCACCGAGGAGCAGCGGGCCGAGCTGCCGAAGAACGTGATCACCCGCGCCCTCGGGATGCAGGACAGCGTCGCGGTCGATCTCGTCAGCGACGAGCCGCAGCTCGGCGACGTCTACCTGCTCTGCTCGGACGGCCTGAGCGGCATGCTGACGGACGAGCAGATCTCGAGCATCGTCGGGTCGAGCACGGAGACGGTGGAGATCTGCCGCCGCCTGATCGCGCAGGCGAACGAGCACGGTGGCGAGGACAACATCACCGCGCTCGTGATCCGCTTCGACGAGGATCTCGATCCCAACCGCCTCAACAACCAAGGGCCTCCGACGCAGGCTCCCCCCACGCCCGTCTCTCCGGGCGCGCAAGCAGCGCCCCGCGAAGGCGAGCGCTCGTCGTCTGCTTAAGAAGCAAAGTCGTCTTCCTCGCGAGCGCTCCGAACCGGAGCGCAGCGCGAAAGAACCGCAGGCCGTCGATCCCGCCTTGCCCGCGCCGTAGGTCTCGCAACCTCGGCCGGCGTTGCGTCCTCGGTTCGCGGGGGACCGAGACCCGCGGCCTGGATTCCGGAGGCTCGGACCTCGCGGTGAGGCCCGCCGCGTGTTGGGCATGAACCACGAAGTGGCGGAGAATCGCCCCGCCGGTTAGCTTTTGTCGAGCTCGCCGGCCCCTCGATGCGCCACTCGATTGCCTTCTGTCTTTTCCTGCTCGCTGCTGGTTGCGCGGAGCGTCGCTTCGCGGGCCCGCCGCCCCCTTCGTCGACCGCCGCGTCGCCGCCGAGCCTCGCGGCCACGGTGCCCGAGAGCACCAGCGCGACGATCGAAGCCACCGCGCCCGGGCCGCCCGCATCGTGGGTCGAGGCCGTTCGCTTGGAGCGCTGGCCCGAGGCGGCGGCGTTGATCGATGCGCTCCCCGAAGCGACGCGTGCGCGCGCAGACATGCGCTACGTGCGGGCGCGTGCGGCCTTGGGCGTCGCCGACGGCGCGCGCGCGGTCGCGCTCCTCGACAAGCTCGAAGCCGAGCTGCCCGTGCTTGCCGTCGACATCGAGCGCTGGCGCGCGGAAGCGCAGCTCCTCGCCGGGCCTTATGCACCGGCCGCCGCGTACTTCGCGCGGTCCACGAAGGCGCGCGATCTGCTGCGCGCGGCCGCCGCCTACCAGAAGGCCGGTGATGCACCGGCGGCGAAGAGCACCGCCGATCGCGCCGTCGCCGCCGCCGCGCGCGCCAAGAGCGCTCGCGACGAGGCCTCCGCGCGCCTCACGCGCGCGCAGATCGCCGAGGCCCAAGGCGCGCCCGCGATCGCCGAGGCCGACTATCGCTGGGTCGCCGCGCGGGCCGCGAGCACCGCCGATGGGCGAGCCGCGACACAGGCGCTCGAGCGTTTGAAGAAGCCTCTCTCGCCGAAGGAGAAGGCCGCCCTCGCCGACGGCTCGACGGACGATCCCGGCGCATCGGACGACGCGCCCGCCGCACCGAGCGCTGCACCCAAAGCACCGCCTCCCAAAGCGCCGCCCCCCAAGCCGCAGGCCCGCGGCGAGACGTTGCATGCGCGCGGCATGGCGCAATGGAAAGCGCGCGCCTACGCGGATGCAGCCAAGACGCTGCGCGACGCTGCAGCCGCGAGGAGCGGGCACGAGGCGGAGGATCTGCACTACGCCGCGCGCGCGCTCTCGCGCATCGATCACGACGAAGAGGCGGTGAAGGTCTACCGCCAAGTGGTGCAGCGGTGGCCGCGCAGCGCGTTCGCCGAGCGCTCGGCCTACTACGCGGCGCGCCTCGATCTCACCAACGGGCGCTTCCGCGAAGCGGCGACCGGGTACGCGATGTACCTGACCACGTTCCGCAAAGGCGATCATCGTGACGAGGCTGAGTACGAGCGCGCGCTCGCGCTTCTGTCTTCGGGCGGCGCCGGGGCTGCGCGCAAGACGTTTGCGGCCATGGCCCACAAGGCCTCGCCCGATCGGGCCGGCCGCCTGCGCGAGCTCGAAGGTGTCGCCGCGCTGCGGGCCGGCGATCGCGCGGGCGCCGTCGCCCTCTGGACCGATGTCTCGCGCAACCAGCCGCTCACGTGGGCCGCGCTCGCGGCGCGCGCGCGCCTCGCCGAGGTCAAGGCTCCCGTGCCGCCGATCCTCGATCCGCCGGCGCAGGAGCGTGCGCTCGCGCCGCTCGATCTCCGCATGCCGAGCGCGCCCGCGTTGCTCGCATCGGTCGGCCTCGACGGCGACGCCGAGACCTACCTCCTCGCCGCCGAGCGCGAAGTCTCCGCCGGCTACGCGGGCCGCGAGAACGAGGCGCTCTGCAACCTCTACGGCCTCCTCTCGCGCGGCAAGCGACGCTATCGCTTGGCGCAGAACGCCGTCGACGGCGCGTGGCTCATGCGCGCGCCTTCCGCGGGCGAGCGCTGGGCGTGGGAGTGCGTCTACCCCGAGCCCTTCGTCGCGGGCGTGCGTGCGCTGGAAGCGCAGCACGCCATGCCGCGCGGGCTCATCCACGCCATCATGCGGCAGGAGAGCGCCTTCGATCCGATCATCGTCTCACCCGCCAGCGCCGTCGGGCTCATGCAGCTCATGCCTTCGACCGCGAAGCAGGCCGCGAGCGAGATCCCTTTGCCCTTCGAAGAAGGCGATCTCGTGCGCCCCGACGTGAACCTCAAGCTCGGCGCCTTCTATCTCGCGAAGCTCCTCAAGATGTTCCAGGGCAACGTCGTCCTCGCGGCGGCGGCGTACAACGCCGGCCCGCGCGCCGTCTCGCACTGGGTCGAGCCCGAGATCGAGAACGATCTCGATCTCTGGGTCGCGCGCATCCCCTTCGACGAGACTCGCAACTACGTGGCCCGCGTCGCGCAGAACCTCGCCCGCTACCAATGGCTCGCCGGCGGCGACGCCGCCGTGACGCCCGTCGTGCTCGCCGTTCCCACCGGCCTGAGAGCGCCGCCCGACGCGTATTGAGGTCGGGATCGCCTCTTCGATCTCCGACCTCGCTTCTCTGTCGCTCAGGAGTCCTCGACGTCAGAGATCGCTTCTTCGATCCCCGCCGGGCCTACTTGCAGCTTCCCTGCGCCGCGAGCGCAGCCTTCACCATCTCGCGCAGCGGCACCGGCGTGTCCTTGTCGAGCAGCGGGGCGAGCCTCGTCGCGAGGTCGGCCGGATGCACATCGCCGAGGGCCGCCACCGCCGCGCCCCCGAGGCGTCGATCGCGCTCTTCCATGGGCACCTTCGCGCCGTGGGCGAGCTTGGTCCAGGTCTCCACCGAGCGCGTATCGCAGAGCGCGCCCAGCGCGAGGATGGCGCGCGCCCGCACCTCCACGTCCTCCTCTGCATCGTCCTGCCGCGCGCGGATCGCTTCGAGGTGAGCCTTCGCGCGGTGCGCTCCGAGCCCATCCAACGCGCGCCCGCGCACCTCCGTGGATCGATCGCCGAGCGCCGCCGCGAGGGCCACATCGATCGCCGCGTCGGCCGGCAGCGCGCCGAGGGCCCGCGCCGCCGAGGCGCGCACGAAGGTCCAGTCGTCGCCCGCGAGCCGGCGCCCGAGCGCCGCGCCGAGCCCGCTCGGCACGCTCGCCTTGGGCTGCGCTTCGCTCGATCCGTTCCCCGCAGCGAGCGCCCCGATCGCCGCCTCGCGCACCCGCGGATTGGTGTCGTCGATCGCCGCCACCAAATCATCCACGAGCCCCGGCACCGCGGCCGCGGCCTCCGCCGCGCGCGCGCGCACGTACGCCTCCGCGTCCTTGCGCAGCGCCTCGCGCAGGTACGCTTCCGCGCGCTTCTCGCCCGTGCGCGCGAGCTCCGCGGCCGGCACTTGCAGGAGGTACCGCGCGCGCTCCGACGTGCTCTTCGCAACGAGCGCCGCGAACGCATCGGCGGCCCCGTCGACCTTGCCCAGCATCGGACCGATGGCGCGGAACAGATCGATCGCCACCACCTCCGATCGCGCGTCGAGCTTCGCCTTCGTCACTTCCTCGCGCAGCGCCGGGAGCGCGCGCGGGCTCTTCGCGGCGCGGGCCAGCGCGGCCCGCAGATCGCGGCGCGTCGGCTCGTCCGCGCTCGCCATCGCGTCGAGCAGCGCCGGCACCGCCGCGTCGGGCGCGATCGCCGAGAGCTCGTCGGCCGCGGCCACCTTCGCGCGCGGCGATCCCTCCGTCACCAGCTTGACCAACGCGCCCGTGGACGCGCGCCCGCAGCGGCGCAGCCGATCGCGCGCATGCGCGAGCTCGGGATCCACCTCCCCCGGCGCCGGCTTCGGTCGGTTCGGATCCACCGCCGTCGCCGCCGCGAACCGCGCCGCGAAGAAGGCCGCCTGATCCTTGCACGGCGCCGCATCGATCACCTGCGACGCGAGCTGCCGCCCGGCGTCGTCGAGCTTGTCGTACGCTGCGATCGCCGCCTTCATCCCCGCTTCGCCCGCGCGCGCCAGCATCGCCGCCGCGCCCTTCGCGCGCTCGCCGCCGCCCGCGAGCGCACCGGCCAGCGCCTCGGCGTTCGATCCATCGAACCCCGTGCGCGCCGTCACCTCCGCGATCGACACGCGCGCCGCCGCCTTCCCCGCGGGCGCATACGACGTATCGAGCACCACCGCGAGGCAGGCCGTGTGCTCCGGCGCGGGCAGCTTCACCGAATAGCGCGTGCCGGGCGGCTGCTTCCACGCATCCTCCGGCATCGTCACCTCGAACAGCTTGCTCGCCGTGGCCACGTAGAACCGCTTCGGCGCCGCCCCGTCGCTCACGTCTTCCGTCGGTCGCACCACCACGTCGAGCGCGTTGATCCCCACCTCTTCCGGCGCCGACATCGACACGAACTCACCGCTGCCGTCGCCCGGTTTGTTCTCCGACCAAGCCGTCGCCGCATCGCCGTCGGTGATGCTCGCGAGCTTCTTCTCCACGGCGCTCGACGCCGCCGTCGCTCGCAGCGCGCGCGCTTCGCTCTTCGGGGCTTCGCCGGTCGCGCGTGTGGCGCTGATCTTCGTCGCCGCCGCGCGATCCGCCGCCGTCAGGTTCTGCACCGACGTCGCGCGCCCGAGCTGCATCGTGCTCGGATCCACTTCCTTCGCGCCCACCAACGTCGGCCTCCCGCACAACGTCACGTCGGCTCGGTGCTCACCGATGAGCACCCGTGTTCCATCGGCGGCGGCCTCCACCACCACGGCCGCGCTGCGCTCTTCGCCGTGCTCGCCGTGGGGCACGCCCGTCCATCCGCTCCACAGGATCAGAGGCTCGCTCCCTTTGCCCGCGAGCGGCGCCGCGATCAGCATCCGCCACGCTGCGCCCCCTTCACCCGGCAACTCCACGTGACCGAGCGCGCGCCCGCCCGCGAGCATCACCGTCGTCGCCTTCCCCTTCGGCAGCAGCGCCCGCACATCTTCGGGCAGCGGCAGCAACGCGCCGCCGTCGGGCGTGCATCCGGCCGCCGATGCGCACACGCGCGCGCGCACCGCGTTCCCTTCGGCGCGCAGCGCCAGAGCTTGTTGTCCACGCCCGGCCGGAACGTTCAGCGCGAGGCTGGATGACTGAGCTTTCGCCGGCGCAGCGAGCGCCATGGCCGCGAGGAAGGGGAGGGGAGCGAGACGTCGCATGGTCTTGTCGGACCATGCTTTCCACGGCGGCCTTGGGGTGTACAGCGTCGTTCGGGAGAGAAAACGCAAAGGCACGGGCGACGCAAAGGCGCAAAAAGGCGACGAAAGGAAGGCCTCTTTGCGTCTTTGCTTTCTTGCGTCTCCGCGTGTTTGCGGCTTTGCGTTTCTCGTCGCCCCGCGCGCCTACTTCTTCCGGCGCGACAACCGGTGCGCTCGCCGCTCCGCGGCCTCGGCCGCGTGCTGGCGATCTTCTTCCGACGCCAGCACGAGCGGCGGCACCGTCGTCGGCTTGAGCTCCGCGTCCACCGCCACGAAGGTCACGAACGCGCTCACGCAAGGCCAGCGCTCGCCGGTGGTGGCGTCCTCGCCGTCGACTTGCACGAGCACCTCCACCGAGGTGCGGAAGGCGCCCGTGATGCGCGCGCGGAGCTGCGCCACCTGACCCACCTTGATGGGCCGGTCGAACGACAGATCGTCGATCCCCGCCGTCGTCACGATGTGTCCCGTGTGCCGTTGCGCGCAGATGGCGGCGCACAGATCGATCCATGCCATCACCTGCCCGCCGAACACGCTCCCGAGCGCGTTGGCGTGCGTCGGCAGGACGAACTCGGTCATCGTCGTGAGCGATCGGCTCACGGGGCGGGCGGGCTTCTCTTCGAGCTGGGTCATGCGGCCGCAGACTCTGTCCTATTTCGTGCGCCGAGGCGATGCGTCGAAGCGCTCGGGCCGACGATCCGAGCTCACGGCCGCGAGCCGCGCCCCGGATCGACCGGGCCCTGCGTGATGCGGAGCCGCGTGAAGATCGCCTCCGCGCGGGCGTTCATGGCGAGCGCGTCGCGTCGCGCCGTCTCGTCGGTGGTGAACGAATCGAGCAGGAACTTGGAGTAGGCCTTGAACGTGCGGGCCAGCTCCAGATCGTTGCCCGTCTGCTCGAAGATGGTCGCCGCGCGCGAGAAGTACTCGCGGGCGCTCTTCGTGTGCGCCGTCCCCCAGCCGCCGGCCGCGGTGATCTCGCCGAGCGTCCGCAGCGCGATCCCGAGGTGCACCTTGCTGCGCACGGCCGCGAACAGATCGACCGCCCGGCTGATCGCATCGCGCGCCTTCGGCAGATCCCCTTGCAAGAGATACGCTTTGCCGAGCCCGCGCAGCGCTTCGGCCAGGCCGAGCTTGTCGCCCACTTCGTCGCAGAGATCCTCCGCCTGTTGCAGCACCGCGATGGCCTCGGCGGGCTTGCCCATGCGGTAGTGGACCTCGCCGACGTTGGTCAGCACCAGCGACGTCTTGTTGCGATCGCCGATCTGCTTCGCCACCTCCAGCGCCTCGTTGAACATCTCGAGCGCGTTGGGGAAGTCGCGTTGATCCTGGGCCACGGTCCCCAGGTTGTTGAGCGACACCACCACGCCCACGAGATCCCCGATGTCGCGGCGGATCTGGAGCGACTGCGAGAAGACCTCGACCGCCTCCTTGAAGTCGCCCGAGTCCTGGAGCGCGAGCCCGAGGTTGTTGAGCGAGAGCGCGATCGATCGTCGATCGGCCAGCTTGCGGCGGCGGCTCAAGCCGTCCTTCAAAGCCACCTTGGCCTGCTCGTACTCACCGCGCAGCCAGTGCAGCTTGCCGATGTCGTCGATGCTCGAGGCCACGCCGCGCTCGTCGCGCACCGCCTCGAAGAGCGCCATGCCCGTGAAGAGATGCTTGCTCGCCTCTTCCAGCGCGCCCGTCTCACGGTAGGCGCGCCCGATCCGGTTGTGGGCCGCGCCGCCCTTGCTCTTCAGATCGAGCCGGTACGCGAGCGTCAGCATCTCGCGGAAGGCGGCCAGCGCATCGTCCACACGCCCGGACAGTTGCAGCACGTCGCCGTAGTGATGGAGCGCGTCGATGCGCCGCCCCGGGAACGCATCGCCCAAGAGGCCGAGCCCCTTCTGGTAGTACTCGCAGGCGCGCCCGCTCGCGTAGCGATCGCGCGCCACGTCGCCCGCGTCGATGTACGCGAGCCCCGCGCGCAGGCTGTCGCCCGCCTTCTCGCGGTGCTCGGCGAGCATGGCCACGTACTCCTCGCTCTGGCGCAGCGAAGCCTGGTGCTCCATCCAGTCGGCGATCCCGTGGTGGTAGCGCTTCTCGGAGCTCCGCTTCGTCCGCTTCTGGATCGCCTCGCGCTCGCGGTTGTGCTTGAAGACGTACTCGTCCGTGCCCGGGAACGTCGAGTCCGGCAGCTTGAGGATGTAGTCGCGCTCCACCATGTCGAGGAGCGCGTCCTCCACCTCTTCGACGTCGGCCGCGGCCTCGTCGTCCCAGAGCGCCGGTGCCTCGCGTCCCATGCGCGACAGCGGCACGAACGCGCCGCTCCAGAACACCGCGCCCATCGCGGCCGCCTGCTCCAGCAGCGTCACCTCGTAGGCATCGAGCGCCGCGATGCGCGCGTTCACCGCATCCTCGATGGTGATGGGCAGCTTCGCGTGCTCCAGCTTGTCGAGATCCACGCGCCAGCGCGGCTCCTCGCTGAGCACCGTCACCTCTTCGAGCACGCCCTTGTCGTGGTAGATGCGCACCATCTGCTCGAGCAGGAGCGGATTCCCCGACGCGAACGCGCACGCCGACTCCACGAGCTGCGGCGGCGGCCCGCCCTCCGCGGGCGAGAGCAGGTGCTGCATGATCGCCGTCGCGTCCGCATCCGACAGCGGCCCGAGCTCGATCAGCTTGTGCCGCGCCTCGCCCGCCCGCGCGAAGTCCTCCTGCCGCGCCAGCAGATCCGGCCGCGCCGTGCACAGCATCAGGATCGATCCCGACAGATACTCGAGCAGGTAGCGCAGCAGCGACAACGAGTCGTCGTGAGCCCCGTGCAGATCCTCGAACACCAAGCAGATCGGTGATGTCGCCGCATCCGCCTCGAGGAAGGCCTTGAACACCGCGCGCCGAATGATGGCGGCCTCACGCGGATCGTCGCTGACCGCGCGCGTGAGCGGGCTCTCCTCCCCCTGAATGCCGAGGAACTGCCCGAGGAAATAGACGACGTCCTCGACCTTCCCGTGCCCTTGCACCGCCTCGACCTGCGCGCGAATCTGGCTGCGCGCAGCGTTCTTATCCATCCCCTCCACGAGCCCGAACCGCGCCCGCAGCAGCTTCGCGAACAGCCCATAGGCCGCGCCCGCGTCTCGCGCGCTGCCCCGGTACACCCGCGGCACCAGCCCATCCCCGCCGCCCGCCCCTTTGAGCCCCGGGGCTCGATGGTGGAGGATGAACTCCTGGATCAAACGGCTCTTCCCGATCCCCGCCGGGCCCACGAGGGTGACGATGCGCGTCTCCCCCTTCTTCACGGCCTCGAGCGCCTCGTGCAGTGCTCCGATCTCGGCATCTCGCCCGACAAAAGGCGCGCGCCCATCGCGAACCAGCCCCCAGGTGCTCACGTCCTTGCCCATCGGTCGCTCCTGTCCGCCGCGCACAGTAGCAGGATGTGGGCGTGACGGGAAAAATGGGTACCCGCAGTGAGGTTGCCCCCATCGTACCCCCGAAAAACCATGGTCACCGACACGTCGATCCAGCCCGCTCCACGCACGATCGGCAGTGACGGCCGCGCGGTCCGGCGATCGAGGTGACCGGGCGAAGCCTCGCCATGTCCGGACGGGCCAAAGTGTGATGCGGGCTACACATCGGCGTGTCCGGACGGGGCAAATTGTTATCCGGGCTACACATCGGCGTGTCCGGACGGGGCAAATTGTTATCCGGGCCACACATTGGCGCGTCCGGGCGGGGCGCGGGGCCGTGCGGGCCCCCTGTCGACCCGCGCGGATGGCAAGGCCCGCCGCGTGGGACCCGCGTGGCGGTGTGCGACCAGGTGCCGAGGGGAGCGAGTTGGTCTCCGGCTTGCTCCACACCCAGGCGGGAGGAGCTCACATGCCATTGCTCGCGTCATTTCGAGCCCGAAGGCAGCGCGTGCGCGCAGCCGCTTTTGCAGGTGCCTTGGGGGTAGCGGCCGTCCCTGCGATCGTCTCTGCGCAGCCCACCCCACCCCAACCACCGTACCTACCGCCCGGGCAACCGGCGTCGAACGAATGGGAGCCTCCGCCCTATCAAGACCCGACCCCCGAGCCCTCCCCGCCCATCATAAAAAACGTCATCCCCATCCTGCGCATCTCCCCCGGCGTCGGGATTCACTTCGACCCGATCGGCAAAGCACGACCCGCCTTCGATCTCGACGTCATCGCGGGTATCGGGCTGGCCTTCAAACGCTCTCACACGCAGATTCCCGATCTCGCCTTCGAGCTCGGCTACAGCTTCAGCAGCCAAGCCGAGATGGGCGGTCACCTCTTCGCCATCGGCGCGACCCCACACCTCCGCCTCGGCAACCTCGTCAGCATCGGCCTCGCCCCCAAGCTCGTCCTCGGCCGCACCCCGCAGGGCTTCGCCATCGGCATGCGCAACATGCTCGTCCTCCCCATCCTCAAGGGCCTCTTCCAAGTCGAAGCCGGCCACCAATGGCTGAACGTCGAGGGCCAGAATCAACACGAAATGCGGATCCTCGCCGGCATCGATTTGTCGCACGTCCTCTTCGCAGCCGTCCTTGGTTCCGTGATCGCGCGCTGAGCGAGCGGCAGTGTTGCCCACGCTCCTTCGCGTGCCTTCGCGTGAGAGAGGAGGAGTGCGAAGATGGTGGGCGTGGACATCGAAGGCGCTGGGCTCTCCTTCTTCGCGAGCTGCATGCTGGCGTATGGCCTTCTCGCGGCCTGGCTCGGCCTCGCCGTTCACGCCCGGAAGACGGCACGGCGCGCTCGGCTGCGTCATCGGACCGCGCTCCGCGTGCTGGCGAATGGTGACCACACCGAAACCGCTCCGCTCGTCTTCAGCGGCACCATCGAGGCGAAGCGGCCGGATGTTCCCGTCGTGGTCGTCGACATCGTCGAGCGGCTCCGGCGTCCCTTCTATCGCGGCTTCACGTTCGACATCGAGCGGGCCGAAGCGCAGGCTTTCGAGCTTCGCATCGACGATGGTCGAACGATAGCGATCGATCCTCGCGGCCCCGTCGACATCCATTGCGATCCTCGTCCTCGCTCCGTACCAGGGGAATGGGCACACCGGACGAGCATTGCGTTGGCGGCGGGGACGCGCCTCACGGTGACCGGCCATCTGGTTTGGGATGCCGGCAACGACGATGCTTTCCGACACGACACGGGAGGCGCGACACCGGCGTTGCGACCGCCTCGGGACGGCACCCTGAAGCTGTCGACTCGTGACCAGGCGCCGGTTGCCCTGGCGCAGGAGATGCGGTCGGCGCGCTTCTATGCGGTCGTGGCCGCCTTCTGGCTCCTCGCCTGTGCGCCTTTTCATCTGCTCACTCTGTTGGGGGCGCGTACGGAGGGCGAGGCGCTCACGACGAGACCATCACCCGACCGAGTGTTCGACATGCCCTGTCCACGTGGGCATGCCCGCGTCCACGTCACTGTCGTTGCTGTCCTTGGAAGCAAAGGAGCCACGGAGCTCGAGGGAGATGTCTGCGATGGGCGTCTCTACCCACTGACGGCGGGCAGCCGTGCTCCCTTGGTCGCGTGGCCCGCGTGGCCTGCCGTCCACCAACTCGGGCCTTCCCCGTCGCTCACCTTCGGTCAAACCGCCATCGGAGTGATGCTCACCATCTTCCTCGCGCTGGGCGCCTTCATGGCGGTCATCGAGCGCCCCCTGCGGGTGCGGGTGATGCTCGGGGCGATGCCTGTCATCACTGGCGACGAACCGTCCCAAGAGGGACGGTCGTGAACATGTGGCCGATGTCCTGATCGGCAAATTTGTCGCGGAGGAGCGCCTCCACCCGCGGGCGGAACGTTTCGTCGAAGTCTGCGAAGACCGCGGCGTCGGTGGCGGACTCGACAGCTTTGAGCGCGGATTCCAGCTCGGTGTGCCCGTTCTTGACCATCGTCTGGTACTGCTTGGTCTGCTTGAACTTGCCGATGTGGTAGCGAAAGATCTTCTTGGTGGCCGGCTCCAGCAGCTTGTCGAGGGCGTCCTTGTCCGCGAAGAGGGCAGAGGCGACGAGACAGAGCCCGCCGGTAATCTCGGCGCCGATGACGAGGGGGGCGGCCGGCGAAGCGCCCAAGATGACGGCAATCGCGGCCACCTCGAAAGACACGCCCCCGAGAAACTGGAGCGCTCCCGAAGTGAACGACGTGCCAAGGGGATCGCGCCAATTGTCCAGCATGGTGGCGCCTCCCGCGACCAAACAGAAGATCCCGCTGACGACACCAAAGCCAGCGGAGGCCGCCGGGGACAGGTTGGCGAGGCTCTGTACGAGGTTGTGAGCTCTTGGTATCCCGCTCAGGAACTTGAACGCCTCTGCGCACTTGAGTGTCGCCACGCCGGTCGTGAACGCAGCGCTCCCGAGGTTCACGGCGTTCGTGAGCCCGGATAGGCTGGCGGTGAGATCATCGCCGTTGGTGTACGCCATCCATGCGGCTGCGAGGGCGAAGGCATTGAGCAGGACGAGGCCCGAGCTCCACGCCTTCGACGTTTGCAGTCGTCCGCCGACCTTGGCCGCCAGCTCCCTGGAGCTTTCGTACACGTGGGTGCGCGACTCTGCGAGGGCCTTGTCCCTCAGCATGCCTCCAAGCGTGGTTCCCTTGAGGATGCCTGCCGCGCCGTCGATCTCACCGATGATCTTGTTCATCAACGCCTCTTCTTCGGCGTTGAACCGGAGGACCTTCTTGTAGATGTCGAGGAGCCATTGGCGCTTGGCCACCTGGTAATCTGGATTGGCAGCTTTGCGCACGAGGAGCCGCGCGACGTGGAGCTTCACGACAGCGACGGACAACGTCGACGGGCCTGGTAGGTTGCCCATCAACGCCAGCGCAGGTGCGGCAGCTGCTCCGAGCGCAGGGACGACGTCTCTTGCGCTCGAGCGTGGCTCCGGCACGCCGGTGGGAGCCGCAGCTTTGGGGCGGAAGAGTGGAGGATATTCGTTGGGCGTGCCGACCAAGCTGAGGATGCTGGCCAGCGCCGTCTTGGCTTCGGGGGGCGGGGCCCCGCCCACGGACTTGCCAATGACGTCGACCGCGTTCTCGACGTCTTGGTCGCGCTCGTCCCCGTAGTATCCGTCTCCCCAAGCCAGGTAGCCGGCCTCCAGCGCGCGAGAGATGGTGTTGAGGCGCGCGGCATCGCCGTTCACGTCGTGATCCAGCTCCTCCTTGAGGTATTTGTCCACGAGTGATTTGAGCTCCGCGCTGCGCAGCAAATCCCGGAGCCTCTCGCTGTGGGAGCGCCGCGTCTCGTCCTCGGGCATGCGGTAGATCCCGGCCGGGTTGATGCCCATCAGGGTGTCGGTCACGCCTTGGAGCTTGTCGAGCTCGGCGATGAGGGCGGTCACGTCGTTCCGGCTGCGATTCATCTCGGTCATGGTCCCGAGCAGGAACCGGAGCGGTGCCAAGCGGGCGGCCTCGGCCGCGTATTCCATCCGGACCTTCTCGCAAAAGGCGTTGGCCGCAGCGAGGCGCTCTGCATAGAAGCCGATGTCTTCGAGCTTCTTGTCGAGGAGGTACAGCCAGTCGTGCTCCACGACGACCGTGGCCTGTTTCGGTGGCGCGGCCGCCGCTTTGGGGACGACATCGTAGGTGCCGACCGCTACGACGCCGAGCTGGACCGTATCGGGGTAGGGGATCCACAGCGTCGGCGATTTCGGCGTCGCGGAGGTTGCCGAAGGATCCTTGTCGAGATCGTCCATGTGAGGACGGTTGCGTCGCAGGTGGTCCTCGCGAAACTGCCAATTGAGGACGTGGAGCCACACGTATTGAGGCGAGAGCGGCGCCATGCCGGCGCGTGCCTTGTCCGCGTTCTTCTTCTTGCAGATGCCCTCGAGCGTCTCCGTGCTCGAGGGCACATAGGGAAACCAATGCCATCCCCGCTCCTCGAGCGGGAGGGGGACGTTGATGAGCTGCCCGTCTTCGAGCAAAGCGGCGAAGACCGGCGTCTTCAAGTCCCTCCACTCGGGGTTGAGGCGGACGCTGGCGATGCGGATCAGCTCGGGGGTGGTGCGGAAACGCTTGGCGACGCTGTCGAGGTCGCGGTCCCACGAGGAGTAAACATACGTCTGATAAGCTACGGCGAACTTCTGGCCACGATACGGCATCACCAGCTCCCGAGTGTGTCTCCCATGATCCTTGGCCGGCTCGTTCGGATCAGTATCCGTGGCCCTTCGCAAGCGCTTCGCGGGTGGCGTCGTCGAGGGCGCCCGTGACCGGTATCCCATTCGCCATCTGGAACGATGCGACCGCCATCTCGTCACCCTCCTCCGCATCCTCGGCCGGCGCGTCTCGATGTCCGAGATGAAGGAGCCGCTTGCGGATGCCCGAGCGCGTGGTGAGCGGATCCATTTCCCCCACCCGAACGTTGAACTCGGCGTGATTCTTCTCCGGGAAGACCACCTGGATTTCCCGCACGTACACCGGCAAGACGAGCGAAAGGACTCCATTCTCGTCGAGCTGAGACGGCCGCGGTTCCGCGGCGCTTCCCTCGCCATCGATGCCGTAGAGAAAGCACGGCTCGTTGGCCCAGGGCTGCCCGTCGCGCCGGCGAAAAGCGATGCCCACACCGACGCTCGGGACCTTGGCCACATAACGATTGGTCGTCCCCTTCTGAATGGGAATCCCCTCCTTCTGCCGCACGGGATGTAGACGACATCGCCCGGGGCGAGGATGTGAGGATCCGGGCGGAGCTTGCGCAGCTCTTCGTTCTTCGGGTGGTTCCACACCTCGTTGGCGTCGAAGCCGTGAACGAAGGCGAGCTTCACCCAATGATCGCCTTGGCGCACGACGTAAGCGCGGACGTCTTCGGTCATCGTGGAGCCAAGAAAAGGGCGTCCGAGCGGTGAGTGTCAAGGCCGTCCGAAGAGCGTCGTGGGCTACTGGCCAGTGTGCCTCAGCGTAGATACGGCGACTCCTTGGTCGCGCCGCGGTCGCGCGAAGGGCAGGAGCAACAAGAGCCCGAGCCCCCAGCGAGCGAGCTCGAGCAGCAACGGTGGAGGCTTCTCGCCCGAGTCGTACGTATATGTGAACACGTGCCCCGACGGTTGGTGAACCAACGCCCCCGTGCGCTTGCCCCAGTTGCCGAGGATCAACAGGATCGGAAGGGCGATGAGAAGGAAAGGCCCGATACCGATGCCGAGCCCCGTCAGGAGCGTGTCCTCCAGCGCATCGCCGCGTATGCAATGTGCCTCTCGACGTACCTCGCAGAGCCTGCGGTAGGGCAAGATCCCGTCGGTCGTCGGGCCGGCCAGGGTGCTGGCGGAGATGAGGACTGGGATCAGCGCAATCGCCGGCAAAACCACCGCGACGGCAGAGACCCACAACAGCCATGTTCGATGTCGGCGCTTCATGCCTGCTCCATGGGCGGGACGCGCTCGGCGCTCCTCCGCGAGCAGCCGTCTCCCGCTTCGTCACGCGTTCTGATGCGATGATGGTGTCAGGGCGAGATGCGGAGTGTGATGTTGACGTTCGGAGGGCCGAATTCGACCGTGTCGACGAGGAACGAATACTCTTGGCCGGCGATCGCGGTGAACGGCACGCTCGCCGCGACGCCGACGGTGGCGCTCGTGCCGGCGGCGACGCGCTGGAACGGTGTCGCGGGCGTGTCCATGTACACCGCGACGCCGACCTGGGCGCCGGGGCCGTCTGCGGTGACGGTGTATATGCCCCCGGAGGGCGCACGCCATCGCCACCAGGCCGTCTTGAAATCACAGTGTCGAAACGGGAGCGGCTCTCCCGACTCGTTCGTGAGGCGTGCCGTGTTGATCACCCCGACTGCGCGGGCCCCGCCGAGATACGCGGCTTGGAGGTACGCGTCACTCCCCATGACCGCTGCCGGTGCGTTGGGGGCAGGGGTGAACTCGAGGTCCAACGTGATGTGACCTCCCCTGTCGAGCGCGTCGACGGTGATGGCGTACTCCATGTTCTGCGTGGGCAGCTCCACATAGGCGCTGCGTCCGGCGATGGGGGACAGGGCGACGCGCAAGAACCGAAGGGCAGGCCCGTCGTGCACGGCGACGATGGGGCGGATGTGGGGATCGATGCTGTATGCGTGCACTTGCAAGACGCCTGGGCCGGGCGCCTGCCATTTCCACCACGCCGTTTTGCCGGCGGCGTGGTTCCACAAGTGCCGCTCACCATTTTCGATGGTGAATTGGGACGTGTCCGCCATCCCCTTCGCCCTCGATCCGAACAGCCAAGGCCTGTTGGCGAACGGGTCAGTGCCAGGGATCAGCGCCAGCGGAGCCGCAGCGACCGGGCTCCCGCCGGGAGACGGTGGAGGCCCGAGCGGCGACGGGCTCGGCGGCGGCGGGTACGTCGTGGGATATTCGCTCGCGGCTGGAGCCCCGAGGCCATATCCCGCTGGGATTGAGGGAGCTTGGGGCCCGTTGGGGGGCGGCGGTGGATACGTCCATGGATATCCACCTGCGGGCAGATACCCAGTCGAAGTGGCATATCCCGCCGGAGCGGCAGGCATGCACGCGCGGCCGTCGAACCAGCTTCCCGGAGGACACATCTGGCCCACGCCCGTGTTCGGCGGAGATGGGTTGTGCTGCCAATCATGGCAGCCTGCGAGCAAGCACAATCCCCATGACCGAAGTGCCAACATCACGCTTCGCATCGAGCACCTGCGCTTTCCATGGCTGGCATTGCCAGCAGAGCATCAAGGACAGATTCTTCGCATCGCGCGGCCGGGCGAGGGAACGCAACCCAGCTTGTCGAGGCCTACCGGCACGTTTCCACGTCTGCACGTGTCGACCCACTCCGCAGTGTCTCCGCATGGTGGAGGCCCGTACGCCCAGCCTGGTCGCTTCGCGGTGCATTCAAAACCGTTGTCGATGCACTCGACTTGATTCACGGCGCTCTTGTCCCACGGGGTCGGTGGAATCACCGAGCTTGGGGGCGGGAGCGGCGGTCCACCGTCGCCCTTTGGAGGCTCCATTATCCCGGCGTCGCGTCGCCGGTGTTCGTAGATGATGGTCGACGTCGCGGTGCTCGAGGGCGCGGCCGATGCAGAGGCGTCGGGGGCCGGAGGCGTGACGGGCGTCGGGGAGGGGCCGGCATCGGCGTCGGCGCGGAGGACATCAGAGGTGCTCCATCGCACGGAGTACAGCAGCACGATGGACACCACGACACCCAGGATGGCAACGCAGAGCCCATATACCGTTCGCTGGAGCGTAAGAAGCTCCGGACGTGGAGCGCTCGGCTGCGGTGCGGTCGGGTGGTTTTCATCATGTTCTCTGCCAGCCCGTTTCACCAGCTCGGGTTGGTGTGCGTGAAGCTCCGGACGTGGAGCGCTCGGCGGAGCGGGATCCGCGGGCATCTCCATGGCATTGCGGATCTCCGCGGCGAGGTCCGCCAAACGCTGGTTCTCGCTGTATTCTTTGTGGGCCGCGACGACGAGAAGGAGCAGTCGTTGGCTCTTTTCGGCCTCGGCGAGCACGTTGCCCCAAACGACCCATGCCGGCCCGTGAAGATCGATGTGCGTGATGTCGAGGCCCGCGTCCTGCGCCACGAGCCGGATCCTGGCGTCCTCGGTGAACAGCGTTGCGAGCTCTTTCCGGAGCTGCGCGTTCGTCTCCTTCCGGGGCCGTCCGTGGCTCATGCTCGTTGGTGCCGATGAGGGTTGATGGGGGGAGCGGCCCGTCGTGATGCCATGGGGGATCGACCCCGGCCGATCGGAGAGCGAGAATCGATGGACGCGCGCGGCCCCTCCGTCGCCGTGGCGAAGACCATCGGTCTGCCTCGCGCTGCTTACGGGGGTTGGTGATGGCACCGGCAGCAACCCATGTGCCGATGAACGTATCCGCGTAACGATTCGGTTTTATGGTGTCGGCGATGCGCAGCCGGCCAGAAATGGCCGGCGACGGGCCACTCTTGGCCATCGCGGCGCGAGATGGGCGCGAGCACGGGTCAGCCCGACTCGCATGCTCGAAGCACCTCGACGCGACGTGCTGTCAGCATGGGGAGGATGCGCCCGGCGAGCAGCTCTCGGTAGTGGCTCGAGCTCCGGTGTGCTTCGAGCGCTGCGCCGTCCCGGTAGCGCTCGAGGAGGACGAGCGTGTTGGGCTCGTCGAAGGTCCGGAGGACCTCGTAGCCGAGGCAGCCCGCTTCCTCGAGCGATTGCCGGCGCAGCTCGGCGACGAGCGCGAGCACGCGGTCGAACGATTCGGCGGCCGCGTGCCAGCGCGCGATCACGATGACGGGCTCGCGCGAGCTCGTCACGTGTCGTTCCGCAGAGCGCCGACGATCGCCTGCGCGAGCGCTCCACCCGAGGCCGGATTCTGGCCCGTCATCAGCCGTCCATCGACGATGACCTTCGCTTGCCAGGGATCGACCGAATCGAACTCGGCACCTTCCGCGCGCAATGCGTCCTCGAGCTTGAACGGCACGTCGGCCTTTGCATAACCCTCCTCCTCCGCGTTCGAGAAGGAGGTGAGCCGGCGACCTCGAACGAGCGGGGTTCCATCGGCGAGGGTGACGCCGAGAAACGCAGCGGGGCCATGGCAGACGGCGGACACGATCTTGCCGCCGTTCCAGGCGCGGAGGACGGCTCGCTTCACGTCTGGGTCCTTCCAGATGTCGACCATCGGCCCGAGCCCGCCGGGGAAGAAGATCGCGTCGTAATCGAGGACGTCGACCTCCGAGAGCTTGCGGCTCCGGCTCATGCGCCGGAACGCGCTGCTGTCGCGAAACGCGCGCTGCGCCGGATCGCTGTCGTCGTAGCCGTCGTGCGGCGGCGTGCCGCCCAGGGGCGACGCGTACTCCACCGCGACGCCGGCGGCGTCGAACACCTCGAAGGGGTGCGCGACCTCGGGGAAGAAGAACCCGGTCGCGCGCTCGCGCGGACCGATCTTGTCGGCATTTGTCAAAATGAACAGGACATGCGGCGTGCGGGTGCTCATGGCGGGATTCCTTTTGCTCGTTGCCTCCGATTCGCATCGGATGGGCAAGATGTAAGCGGCGACGGGCTGGCCGAACAGGGCGCGCGCGCTTGACGGATTGGCTCATGGATTGAGACAATCCGAACATGGCCAGCGCCACCCCGATCCTCGATGAGCTCCGCGCGATGGCGATCTTCGCGACCGTCGTGCGCTGCGGGAGCTTCGCTGCGGCCGCGCGCGAGCTGGGGCTCACGCGCGCGGTGGTGAGCCACCACATCCGCGTGCTCGAGGCGAGCCTCGGTGTCCCCCTCGCGCAGCGAAGCACGCGCAGCTTCAGCCTCACCCCGGCCGGCGAGGCGTTCCGCGTGCACTGCGAGCGCCTCGTCGACGAGGCCCACGATGGCATCCGCGGCATGGAGCTGCTCCGCGCCGAGCCGCGCGGAGAAGTGCGCCTCACGTGCTCGCATCACTTCGGCAGCAAGCGAATCCTTCCGGCGCTGCTCGCGTTCCGGCGGCGCTATCCCGCCGTGCGCATCCACGTCGCCATGACGGACACCAACGTGGACCTCGTACAGCAGGGGATCGAGCTCGCCGTGCGCGCGGGCCCCCTCCAGGACTCCTCGCTCGTCGCACGCAAGCTGGTCCACGAGGCCACCATGCTGTGCGCGTCACCGACGTATCTGCACCGGCATCGGCCACCCAGCTCCATCGCCGATCTCGAGCGACACCGCTGGGTGATCTATCCACCCAGCCTGCGGACCGTCGTCGTGAGGTCGGGCGAGACGACCTTCGAGCTCCGTGTTCAGGGCGACGTCGTGACGGACAGCGCGGCGGCGCGGCTCGCGTTCGTCCTCGCCGGCGAGGGGATTGCGCGTCTTCCCGCGTACGACGCCGTCACCCCGCTCGCCGCCGGCGATTTGGTCCGCCTCTTCCCCGACGCGGAGACCGCCCCGCTGGACATCTTCTTGGTCCACGCGAAGAAGATCGGCCCGACGGCCCGGCTCCTGCGCGACTTCCTGCTCGAGACGATGAGCGACGGCGGCTCGTGATGGACGACGCGTGCGACGCCCGTGCTGCGCGTCCTTCGCTCCTCACGCTCCCGCGTCATCTCGCGTCGGAATCGCAGCACGGAGAGCGCCTTCGGGGGGCGGGGGAGGGGATGCTCGCTCCCGTGCACCTCCACGCCGATGGCGAGGCGTCCGCTAACTTTCAGGAAACTAGGGAAAATTCTTCTTGCTGACAGCAGTCAGTGACTGCTGTCATGCGCGGCAATGGACATTGCCATCATCGGTTCGGGCGGCGCGGGAATGGCCGCGGCGTGGCTCCTCAATGGTCGTCATCGCGTGACTGTCTTCGAGCGCAATGGGCAGCTCGGGGGACACGCGCACAGCGTCGCGGTCGAACATGACGGACGCGCGTACTTCGCGGACGACGGCTTCTCGTGGTTCAGCGATGCGCTTTATCCGAACTTCCTACGGCTGCTCGAGCTGAACGGCGTGCCGACGCGGGTGGTCCCGATGTCGGCCACGTTCACGCAGACGCAGCGGGCGCGGACGTTCCTCCTCCCGCCGACGGGGCTCGGGCCGCTCCTGCGGACGGCGCTCGATCCGCGGAAGCTCGCGGATTTGCTGCGCCTCAATCGGGCCATCAACGCGGCGGTGCCCATGGTGGACAAGCAGGATCGGAGCGTGAGCTGGGGCGAGTTCCTCCGGGAGAATCGGTTCTCGGAGTCGTTCTGTCGCGAGGTGCTGACGCCGATGATCGCGGGCGCGTGGGGCGGCCCGTACGATCGGACGGCGGAGTTCTCGGCGTACACGCTGATGAAGTACTTCGTGTTTCACCGCCCGAGCGGGCTCTCGGAGTATCCGTGGCACGTCGTCGAGGGCGGCGCGGCGTCGTACATCGAGCGGGTCGCGCGCCGGCTCCCCGAGGTCACGTTCCGCAAGCGCGCGCCGATCGTGTCGCTCGCGAGCACGGGCTCAGGGTGGACGGTGATCGATGGCCATGGTCACGAGGGCACGTTCGATCACGTGATCGTCGCCACGGGGGCCCGCGACGCGCGCGCGATCCTGCGCGACGTGGTCGGCCTCGACGAGACGCGGCGCGTGCTCGATCGATTCGAGTACTACGCCGCGCGGGTGGCGACGCACGGTGATCCGTCGTTCATGCCGCCGCGCCGCGCGGATTGGCGCGTGGCCAACGTGTGCTGGGACGGCGAGCGATCGGGGCTCAACGTCTGGGTCGGCCGGGAGGGCAATCACGATGTCTTCACGAGCTACGTCGGCGAGCGCCTGCCGCAGGCTTGCCACCACGTGAGCACGTTCCAACTGCCGCTCATCACGCCGGGCTTCCACGCCGCGCAGGACGATCTCCGCAAGATCCAAGGGACGAATCGGCTGTGGTTCGCCGGCGATTGGACTCACGACATCGGCTGTCACGAGGACGCGGTGGTCTCTGCGATACGCGTCTGCGAGGCGCTCGACGCCGCGTGTCCGCGCCTCGCCGTCCTGCGCTCGCCGCGCATCCACGAGGCGGCGCGGCCGTTGCCCGCAGGCGAGCCTCGAGGGCCGCTGCCGAGCCGCGCGCCGCCTGAGATCGCTGCTTGATTGGTGCGCGCGTCTCGACGCCATCGACGTAAGGCCCGAAGCGGCGAGACGTGCTTGTCGGCGCGGGTGGAGCGCGGGGTGGTGGGGCCCCGACAGCTTTGCCGGGGTGTGGGGCGTAGGGCGGCAAAGCCGACCCGAAGCCCCACGACGTCGACGAGGGCGGCGGGGACGCGAGTCCACGCCGTGTGAATGGGGGGAGGTTCATCATGCTCGGGTCATCCGTTCTGGAGCTCATCGTCTTTCCATTTGGGGTGCTCTATTTGATTCTCCACGCCGGGCCGCTGTTCCGGCTGTGGTACGAGCCGTCGATTCGCGGCGGCACGCGGTGGCAGTTCTTCGCGTCCGAGGTCGTGCTCTTCACGGCTTGGATTCTCGGCTCACCGGTGATCTTTCACTCCGCGGTGGGGCGCGTCGTCGTCGCGGCGCACCTCGGCATGCACGTGCTCTTCTCGTTCCTCGATTACTTCAGGCATGATTTCATGCTTGGATCGGCGCTGACGGATCGACGGCGACACCCGCTCCTCTGGGTGGCAAAAGAGGGCGGCCTCGCCGTGGACACCGCGACGCACACGACCGTCGTCGGCCTCGTCGCCGCGTCGCTTCACCCGTTGATCGTGGCCGCCCTGACGGCCCCTGCGCTCGCCGCGTTCGCTTGGGTGACGCGCGGCTATCTCCGCCGTCATCGTTCACCGCTGTTGGAGACTTGATATGGCACGTGTCCTCGTCACGGGCGGATTCGGCACCATCGGACGCTGGGTCCTGCGCGAGCTCCTCAAAAAGGGGCACTCCGTCACCACGCTCGAGCTCGACACCGCAGCAGGCCGCAAGGCGGCTCGATCCCTGCCCGACGTGCGCGTCGTCTGGGGCGATCTCAGGGATGCGCGATCGGTCCGAGAGGCCGTGAAAGAGCAGGAGTACGTCATCCACATGGCGTTCATCCTGACGCCGCGCACCGAGGAAGATCCCGAGGGCGCCCGCGCGATCAACGTGGGAGGCACGACCAACGTCATCGCCGCGTGCGAGGCGGAGGCGCGGCCGCCGCGGCTTTTGTTCTGCTCGTCGGTGGAGGTGTTCGGGAAGAATCGTCACCTCCCCGGGCCTCGACGCATCACCGATCCGGTGTCGGCGACGAGCGTGTACACGGCGCAGAAGATCGCGTGTGAGCGCCTCGTCACGGAGGCTCGCCTCGACACCGCGATCGTGCGCTTCGGCGCCGTCATCGACATCGCGCTCTCGAACACGCACCCACTGATGTTCGAGTTCCCGTTCGACGTGCGCTTCGAGGCGCTGCACCCCGCCGACGCCGCCACCGCGGTCGCCAATGCCGTGTCGGTCGACGCGGTGTGGGGGCGCCGCGCTCTGCTGCTCCTCGGCGGGGGCGCTTCGTGCCAAACGACGTACGGCGAGTTCCTCAATGCGATGCTGACGACGCTCGGGGTCGGGCCGCTCCCGGAGGCGGCGTTCACCCGCGACGATTATCCATCGGATTGGCTCGACACCGAAGAGTCGCAGCGGCTGCTCGATTACCAGCGGAGATCGCTCGCCGACATCCGTGCGGAGATCGAGGCGCTGCTCGGCTTTCGCAAAGCGATCTTGCCGCTCGTGCGCCCGCTGGTGCGCCGCTCGATCCTCGCCAAGTCGCCTTATTGGGGCCGGCGGCCGGAGGTGCGATCGAACACCATGTAAGCGCTGCGGACCGCCTCGCGGGCCAGAGGCCCGGCCCACCCGAACGCGCTCTTCACGCCGCGGCCGACGAAGCCCAGCTTGGATTCGGTGACGATCTTGATGGCGGCGAGCCCGTCGTAGATATCCATTTGCTGGAGGATCTTGCCGTCGGCGTCGTAGGTGATCGAGCTCGTGCCGGGGAACTCGTAATACGTGCCGTCGGGCCGCGTGCCGGGGAGTCGGTTCAACCAGTGGACCACCACGCGCCCTTCGCCCACCACGCTCCATTGGACGGGGAAGCTCCAGTCCTCGATCCCCTTCATGGCCTCGCGGAGGAAGCGGCGGATCGCGTCCTTGCCGTACATCCAGCCATAGAACACGTCGTAATAGCTGGCGTCGTCGGCGAAGAGATCGGCGAGCGCCTCCCAGCTTCCGGAGTAATCACCTTTGGCGACGAGGTGGCGCTCGTAAGCAGCCTTGGTGGCCGCGAGGCTGAGGGGACCGGCGACGGCGGGACGGGCGAAGCTCATCGTTGGACCTCGACGTTGGGAGCACTCGGGCTTTGGGCCACAGAAGTTGACGACGCACGAAGCAGGTAAGCGGCCATGCCCGCGAATCCGAATTCGAAGACGACGCCGCTCGCATTGAACGAGTCGACGGCGCCGGCGAGCACGATTCCGAGCATGCGCCCGAGGCTGTTGGCCGCGAAGAGAATGGCCGCGGCCGAGAGGCCGACGCGCGCCATCGCCGGGCGGACGAGGCCCGAGAAGAAGAGGATTCCCATCCCCACCTGGAGCCCGCCGTAATACCCGCGCAGCTCCGCTTCGGCCGCGGGGCGCGTGATCGCGAGCCCACCGAGAGCGGCCATGGCCTGCGGCGCGACGAGATACGCGGACCCGAAGCCGAACGTCGTGAGGCCCATCAAGGCGAGCAATGCCTGCGCTCCGCGCGATGGTTTGGGCAATGCAGTTTGCAAAGGCTCCACGATTTCACACGCTATCGGTCCGCTCCGAGGCCCGTCAAGCGCGGCTCGGGTGATCGGCGAGGGGGCGACGTCCGTTGGATGATGGCTTGCTCTGCGGACGAAGAACGTACGGTGTGGAGGCCGAGCGGTTTGCGACGACGAGGTGCGCAGAAGACTCAAGGCACGAGCGCCAGCACCCGCGTCGGTCCGCCCGTGCCGCCTCGGATCTTCGGCGCGCCCACGAACAACAGCGCGCCCGTGGGAGGCAGCTCGCCGAGACGCGCGAGGCTCTCGAGGCCCCAGCGTCCCGAAGGGAGCCAGGCGTGGTGGACGGCGAAGTCGCTCGACGATCCGTGATCCAAGCTGAGCGAGTCCACGCCGAGGCCGCGCGCGTGCCGCTCGTCGCGAAGGAAGACGGCAGCCTCTTCGTGGAAGCCGGGGAAGCGCATCAGGCCGGTTGCATCCACGTTGCGGTACAGCGCGGTGTCGTGTGCGCGTGCATCCCAGCCGCTCCAGAGGAGCACGGCGGCGCCCTCGGGATGGTGCCGTGTGCGGCCTCGAAGGCGCGGATGTCAGCGACGTCGAGGCGCATGTCCGGATCAGCGGCGGCGCGGGCGCGGGCATCGATCACGACGGCGGGGAGCACGAGATCGTTCACGGGGATCTCGTCGACGGTGAGGCCGTCGGCAGCGAAGTGCGCGGGCGCATCCACGTGCGTGCCGACATGCTCGTGATGCGTGAGCTGGTTGCCGGCGTAGCCGACCTCCGCGTAGCGATCGATCGGCGTGATGATCACGTGGGGCTTCCCGTCGAACGTCGGGAAGTCGGCCGAGAACGGGTGCGTGAGATCGACGATGCGGCGCGGCGGTGCGCGGCGAAGCAGCTCGGCGAACGCCGGTGTCGCGCGCTGCGGAGGAGGACCGGCGGGCGACGGATCGCCGGCGGGCGCGCGGAGGATTTTGGCGAGCGGGAGGCACATGGTGACGAGAGCGTAGAGCGGAATGGGCGCGTTGCCGCGTCGGCAATCCCGAGCTCGCCCCTTCGTCGTGGCGACTTGGAGCGCTGCGAAGAGAGCGTGATGCCGCGCTCGGCTCCGCGTCCGCTCAATCGTCGATGTGCAGCGAGAAGCGCCCGCTCGGCGCTTGTGCAGCGAACGAGCCGACGACGATGTAGTAGGTCTTGCCGCTCTCGACGGCGAGCTCGAGCTCGGGCGTGAGCTTGGTCGAGGACTCGTCGTTGTTGCAGCCGAGCGAAGTCGAGGGGCCGCAGGGCGCGCCGGAGAACGCTTCGATCACGAGGTCGTCGGCCGGGTTGCCGTCGACCCTGAACTTGAAGCTCGGCTTGGTTTTGTCGGACGTCCAGCGGAACGTCACCGTGGGCCGCGGATCGAGCGCGCCGCAGCTCAGGACGAGCGGCGCGCCGCCGTCGACGAACCAGAAGTCGGTGCTGAAGTTCCCCGCCGTCTCGAGCACGATGGGCGACGCGCAGGACGTGCCGTCGCCTTGCCATGCCGTGCAGGTGCCCTTGGTGCAGGTGCTGGTCGCGTCGCAGGCCGTTCCGCAGCCTCCGCAGTGATCGAGGCTCTCGTTCGTGAGCAGGCACTGGCCGTCGCAGGACGTGCCGATCCCGCCGGCGTCGGTGCAGTAGAGGTCGCCCTTCACGCAGGTGCGATGGACGCACAGCGTGCCCGCGTCGCACGCCTGCCCGCACGCGCCGCAGTTGGCGTCGTTCGCCGCGATGTCGACGCACGTGTCGCCGCAGCGCACGAGCCCGCGCGCGCAGCCGCCGCCTCCGCTCGACGAGGACGACGACGTCGAAGACGAAGCAGACGAGGCGCTGTCGGACGCGCTGCCGCCCGAGCCTCCCGTGCCTCCCGTGCCGCTGCCGCCACAGCCCAACAAGAGAAGCGAAGAAGAGAGCGCGACAGTGATTCTGTGCATCATGCGCGGGACGCATACACGCGCGATGCAAAGCCGGTCAAGACGGCGAGCACGACGTCGACGTTCTCGTCGAGCGCGCGTCGCGAGGCGATGGCCGGTTCCGTTCGTCGACGCACGCCGCGTTTGCGATCGGCCTGACGGGATGCAAGACCTCCGCGTCACGCGGGGAGATCACCGTGAGCGAGAAGGCGCGTATCCGTGCACAGTTTCGAGAGGCGGTGCTCGGTCGCGCCGGTCATCGCTGTCAGGGCCCCGGCTGCGCGGCGCGCGGGCCCTCGGTGAAGCTCGACGCGCACCACATCACCAATCGCAACCTCATGCCCGCCGGCGGCTACGTCGCCGAGAACGGCATCGCCCTCTGCGACACGCCCGGCGGTTGTCACGAGAAGGCCGAGGCGGTGGATCACGGCGAGCTCGTCGACCCGCGTTTCACGGCGTCCGCGCTTTATCGGATCATCGGCTCGTCGCCGGAGGCGGCCACCGCCGCGAGCGAGCGGCTCGCGGCGGGCACGTACGAGCCTCCGCGCGCGCGGCCCGGCGCGCGGAGGACATGAGCGCTCGCCTCTACGGGCCTTCGCCCGGAGCGTCGACGGGAATGGGCGCATCGGGCGCGGCGGAGGCCTTGGCGGAAGCGCGTGCGCGCGTGCGCGTGCGGCTCGCGCGGAAGGCGGCGAGGATCTTGATCTCGTCACGGAAGACGTAGCGGCCCGCCGAGCGCACGGCGTCCATCGCTTCACGCAGCCACCAATAGGCGCGGTTGCGCAGCGTCATTGCAGCGGCGCCTTCGGCGTCGAAGGCGCGATCGGCGACGGCCGCGGAGAGCTGCTCGGCGAAGTCGCGGGCGCGCTTCGAAGCGTTCTTCGGCAGATCGGCTTTGGTGATCGCGGAGGCGTGCGCGTCGGCGAGGACGGCGAGCTTCTTGAGATCGTCCACCAGATCGACGAGGCCCGTGCCGGGGATGATGGCGTCCACCTGCGCTTGCACCGCCTCGTCCTCTTCGAGGAAGTGCCTGAGGGCGTGGATCAGATCCGCTTTGAGCGCTTCGGCCTCGCCGCGCGCGGACTTCAGATCCTTGGTGAGCGCGGCGACGCGATGGTGCGTCCACGCCGCCTCCGCGCGGTCGAGGAGCTTGCGGCGCGGGCCGAGCGCCGCGAGCGTCTTCGGATCGAGCCTGCTCTTCTTGAGGAGCTGTTTCTCCACCTTGCCCGCGGCCGACTCGAGGGCACGCGCCTCCTGCACGAGGACGGCGACGGCCTGATCGATGGCATCCTCGAACGAAGCATCGAGCGCGAGCAGCGCTTCCCGCTCGGAGGGGGCGAGGCCCGGAGGGGCCTTGTCCTTGGGCTTCTTCTCTTTGGGTTGCTTTTCCTTGGGCTTCTTCGCTTTGGGCGCTTCGATCTTCTTCGTCCCCATGTCGTGCAGAATAGGACGCGCCGCGGCGTGAAATCGAGGGTGAACGGATCATCCCCATGCGCCATGGGAGCGAAGGAGCCTTGGGCTTCGCTCGACCGGCAATCGCTCACTTCGCTTCGAGGCTCGTCGATTCGCCGTCGCGCCGCTCGCAATCCAAGCGCGGATCGTCTCGATTTCCGCCGCCGTGTGCGCCGCGCCCGCCGGCGGCATCGTCGAGGTGCACGAGGTGCTCGTCGGTGCTCACCTCGCGTCGGATCGGTGAGATCCGCGATGGCATGATCACCGCCGTTCACCCTTCACCGAAAAGATCGAAGGCCCGAGGGACGACTCGCACCGCCGACCCTGAGCCCCGAACGCCTCGGAAGCATCCGGGGATGTTCGGCCGTTCGCGATGAGCTGCAACGGTAGTACTCGCCGCCGCCCCGGCGGCTTCACGGGTGGAGTCTGCGAAATTCTGCCGCGGCCTGCGAGGACCTGCCGCGCTGCGTGCGGCGACGCCCGCGCAGGCGTCCAGCGCGCGGCGGCGGGGCCCACCAACCAGCGGTGATTCGCGCGCGGTCCGGGCGTCAGAATCTCGCGGATGCCACGGCCAGGGCGGACGGGTTATGCATACCCCGTCTGCCGCCGGCCGCGCGCCGGCGTGTACTCGGCGTACACGCGCGCGCCTGGCAGGGGCACGAGCGCCATCCGTCTACCGCTTCCAACGAGGACACGATGAAGGGACGACTCTTTCAATCACTTGCGATGCTCTCGACGACGACGCTGCTTGCGGCGTGCATTGCAAACGACGACGCGGCGGAGCCCGTGAACAGCGTGCAACAGGAGTTGGTGCCGACCTCCGCAGTCGAGGAGCTGAACCCGGAAGCCCCCGATCCCGACGGATCGTCCGGGTGCAACGCCGCACAACTGCAGACGGCTACCAACGACTGCAATGAGAAGCACGCGTACGAGCAGACCGACACGAACATGTGGGCCTCGAGCTATTCCTACTATGGTTGCAATATCACGAGCTGCTCGTACGACGGGGCGCGTGGCCGCCTCTACTACAGGTACGTGATGAAGATGCTCGTGCACGACTGGTGGTTTGGCCTCCTCGACACCAGCAGCGCGACGCAGAACTATGCCAACTTCGACTTCCACCTCGGCCTCGGCGATCAACTCCTGCTCGGGGGCTGCCGGTCGGGTGACTCGTTCAGCGGAGACACCTATCTCCGTCTGTTCGACGGCGAATCAGAGGTCGCATCCAATGACGATTCCTGCGGCCTGGGCTCGCAGATCTCCTTCAGGGCGCCACACGCCGGCACGTACTCGGCGCACCTGGGCTGTTTCTCGAGCGGCAGTTGCAGCGGGAAGTTCAGCGGGGTCGTCACGTCGACGGACTGGGTGCACTGTTCGGCGGAGAGCAGCACCTGCAACATGCCTGGCACCAAGCTCGTGCGATTCGGCCATGACACCCGTTGGAACTACCAGGTCGCTACCGACAGCGTCGGCTGCAACAACTCGCAATTCGGCGACCCCGCGTACGGCGAGTACAAGGATTGCTACTACACGGAGCTGCCGACGGACCACTCCTGGGTCCAATGCGCCGAGGAGTATCAGACCTGCAACTACTCGGGGCCCGTGACCATCGCCTACGGTACCGGCACCTCGTGGACGTTCGCCACGGGCACGTCCGGCAGCGTCTTCTGCGACAACAGCGTGTTCGGCGACCCCGCAGTCGGCCCTCTGAAGTACTGCTACATCAAGCCCATGTGAGCAGGTGAAGACGTGATCTCGCGGAGCAGGAAGCTTTGCTCGGCCGAGGTCCGATCGACGAGCAGCACGTCGACCTCATGAGGCTGCCGGGGCGCCCGCTGCTCTCCTTCACACGGCTGATGACTTTGTCCGTGATCGCGTATCTCGATGCGACGAGCGTCAGGCCCGAAGCGGCGAAACGCCCTGGAAATGGCGGGTGGATCGCGGGGTGGTGGGGCGCAGGGCGGCGAAGCCGACCCGAAGCCCCACATGAAGACGGGGCGTGGGGCGCAGGGCGGCGAAGCCGACCCGAAGCCCCACATGAAGACGGGGCGTGGGGCGCAGGGCGGCGAAGCCGACCCGAAGCCCCACATGAAGACGGGGCGTGGGGCGCAGGGTGGCGAAGCCGACCCGAAGCCCCACATGAAGACGGGGCGTGGGGCGCAGGGCGGCGAAGCCGACCCGAAGCCCCACATGAAGACCGGCGCGGCGGGGACGCGAGTCCCCGCCGCGTGAATCAGCGGCGTCCGGTGGCGAGGAAATGGGTCATCACCATGAAGAAGCGCCCATTCTTTCCGCGCTCTCGCTGGCCCGAAAGCCACTTCTCGGCGGCGAGGCCGCTGAGCCGGCCGGAGCCTTCGGCCGCTTGGGTGAGCAGCTCGGCGAAGTAGCCGTATTCGTCGAAGCTCGTGGAGGCATGGACATCCACGTGGACGCTGACGTCGGTGAAGCCCGCGTCCTGGAGCAAGCGATGATATTGCCGGCCGATGGTGCCATTGGCGATACCGTCGCAGAAGCCGCGGACGATGGTGCGGGTGGTGGCGAGATCGTCGCTGTCGAAGAAGAGCCCGTCCCAGTCTTGATCGATGAGCACGATGCGGCCGCCGGGGGCGAGCACGCGGCGCGCTTCGGCGAAGGCGGATGTGGGGCCTGGGAGGTGTTGATAAAGGCGCTCGGCGCGGTACGCGTCGAGGCTCGCGTCGGCGAAGGGCAAAGCGTCCACGGTGGCGACGTGAAAGGCGGCGTCGACGCCGGCCCGGGCCGCGCGGCGCTCGGCGGCGCCGATGAGCGGGGCATTCACGTCCACGCCGGCCACCGAGCCGCCGGGGGCGACGCGCGCGGCCATCTCGCGCACGGCGGTGCCGGCGCCACAGCCGATGTCGGCCACGCGTGACCCGGCGCGGAGGCCGAGCAGATCATACGAGAGCCGGCGCCGTGCCTCGTAGTCGGCGCACTGCTCCACGCGATCGAGGAACACCAGAAGCGGTTTCGCGGGGCTGTCGGCCTCGATGTCGTCGGCGCCGGCGTTACCAGCGTTGCCAGCGTTCGTCTTCAGCTCGTTCATCTCGATGACCATCCTGCCTCGTGGGGCGGTGAGGGGCCGTGTTGCGTCGGTGAGGGCTCGCGCGGTCTCCTCGAGACCGCCCCGAGCCCGAGCGCACTCTACACGCGAAACAACGGCCGCTGGGGACGATTCGGCACCTTCGTCCGGTGCTTCGGACGACGTGCGCTCAGGCGTCGAGCAGCGCGCTCAGGAGCCGATGGCCATCCGCGGTGACTTCGACCATGGCCGTGAAGAGGGCGCCACGCTTCTCGTCTTCGGCGGCGGCCGTCCAACGATCCTCACGGATGACGACATCATAGGTCCCGTGCTTGAGGATGACGTGCAGATGAAGAATCGCGCCCTCGTGGATTCTCGGGCCGCGGCCCCGCGTGCCGGTCCCTTGGAGCTGCGGTGCCTGGATCATCAATTTGCCCATGCCGTATCCGGTATAGGCACGCACGACGGCGAGGCCGGCGCCCTCCGCTTCGGCCTGGATCGCAGCCCCGATGTCTCCGGTGCGGCAACCCGGCGCGACGGCGTCGATGGCCTTGCGGAGCGCGCGTGGGCCCACGGAGAGCAAGACGTTGTCTGCCGCGGAGGCTCGTCCGATCGGAAACGTCCACCCCTGGGCCGCGAACGCAGCGCCGGAGACGACACCGAATTGCAGCTTCAAGAGGTCGCCGTTTTTGAGCGCGCGGTGCGACGGGATCCCGTGGAGGACTTCCTCGTTGACCGAGGTGGCCGCCATGGCCGGAAAGGCGTTGTAGCCCAGCATGGCTGGCAGCAGATCGTGACGGAAGGCCTCTTTGACGAGGCGATCGGCGACGTCACGGGTGGTGTCCCCGGCGACCACGGAGCGGCCTACGTCGCGCATGACTTCGGAGAGGATCGGCGCGATTCGCCGGGACTCCTCCAAGATTCGCTCGGGCTTCTGGCTCCCGACCTCCATCGCCAAACGCCGCACGTCATCCACGCTGATGCTCGGCAGCGCGCCGTCGTCTGCGCTCGTCGCGCCGGCCGGCGCTTTCGTGTCAGGGGGCGCTGTCTCTTCGATCCCGAACAGACGCGCGAGCCAGCCGGAGCCGAACAGCGATGAGCGCCCACTTGCCATTGGATCCTTGGATAGCCTGGGTTTCCGCGGGCTGGTGAAAAACTGCGAGGCGCCCCGAAGCATCGGTCTCGCTCCCTCGAAATCCGTGAGGATTCCTTGGTTGCGCTCTCTGGCTTCGGGGCGCTCGCGGCGTCTTCACAGCCTGCTAGGCCGTGGAAGCGCGCTGCCGCGCGAACACGATATCATCATGGCTCGACGTGGAGCTGCGCTCGCTCGATGGGGCCCGAGGTGGATCCGAACGGAGGGGGCTTGTAGCCTGTCGCGCGGGTGGGGGCCTCTTTCGTGATGGTGACCCTGGGGGCGCCGGCGCGTTGGGCGCGGACGTAGGTGGCCTCGCAGAGACCGCCGCGGCCGCTCGGGCCGCTGCACAAGGTGGCGAGATGAGGTGCGCTGGGATTGTCGAGATAGAAGGACTGGCCTGCCTCGGTGCAGGCGGAGGCGTCTTTCACGCGTGAGGCTTTGGTGACCGTGCCATCGGCCGCGCGGATGGTGAGCTCCTCGGGGTGATCGCCCGGCGGAACGAGGAACGAGCACGTGGTCATGCGCGCTTGGATGTCGTCGAACGCGAAGCCGGCGCCCCGGCGCACGTCGTGCTCGCTTCCGTTCACGACTGCGGCGTAGCCGTTGCCGGCGTCGGCGATGGCGTCCATCCGCGCGAAGTGATCCGGAGAGATGCCACCGCTCACGACCGAGATCACGTGGACGTGGACCGCGGCGCCGAGCCCATTCGTGAAGCCCTCACCCGCGATCTCGGCGACGCTGTCCCAAGCGCTGCTGTCGCAGGTCTCGTCGTCGTTGGGCGTGGCATCGGTAAGAATGATGACGGAGGTCGTTCGGTTCGGATTGGCGCGCGCGTGGTCGTGCGCGCTTTGGAGGGTGCCTTGGAGCGCGGGGCCGAGCGTGCTGCCGCCGCCGAAGGCCACCTTGTCGAGGAGGTGCGTGATGGAGCTCGGCGACTCGCTCCAAGCGCGATCGGGCTTGGCATAGTCGCTCGCCGCGCAGCTCTCCTCCGCGCCCGCGCGCGGGAACACGGTGGCCGCATTCCGCTGCTCGCCTTCGTGCTCTTCGACGAACGTCGCGGTCGCTTGGGTGAGCCCGTGCCACCGATCGGCCCGCTTGGCCCAGCTCACCGAGCGATCGACGAGGAAGTGGAAGTCCGCGGGCGCAGGCTTCAGCGGCGCGAGCAGCGGTGACGGCGACACATGGGCCGGAGAGGAGGGCGGATCGTCTTCGGGATCGTCGATGGGCCCGGCGACTCCGGGGCTCTGGCAGCCCGCGGCAAAGGCGGCGACAAGGGGAAGCATCCAGAGCGAAGAAGAAGAAACGAAAGACATGATGGTTTCCTCGTGTGCATGGCCGGGGGCCGGCACGGGAGCATGGGTATCGTGTGTCGGCGGCAAGCGAGCCGCCGTGTCGAAGAACGTCGAAGAAGGAAGATGCTCGCAGTCTCGCGAGCCGTCGTGTCGAAGGAAGTCGAAGAAAGAAGATGCACACGGCCTCGCGTGTCCGAGCGCGAGGCCGCGTGCACCGAAGTCAAGAACGGCAGAATCAGCGACGAGCGTTCACCAGGCTTTGCACGGCCGATGCCAGTGCGCGGCGGCACGGTGCCGCGGGCTCGGTACTGCGGCATTTCGCAACCAGGCCGTGATGTCGAGGCAGCGCGGTCCCGGCGTCGAGGTCAGGGATGGTGACGGGTCGAGCAGGAGTTGCACAACTTGTGCACGCTGCGGGGCATGCCGATGGACGCGTCGGTCTACCGGGAGGGGCCCTTCGGCGCATCCTCGATGGGGATGCTGCGCCCGTTGGGCGTGTAGCAGAAGTAGCGCGGATCCTCGTCCTTCATGGTGGCTTTCACATGGGCGATGACCGCCTCTGCCTGCGCCTTGCTGGTGACGACGACACCGAGCTTCCGGCCGCCGTCGGTGTAGTCCTGGAGGTGGATGGCGCTCGCCTCGGGGAACGTGGAGAGAGCTTTGCGGGTGGTGGGAAAGGTGTAGTCCGCGGCGTTGTTCCACTTCACGTCATAGAGGTACACGAAGGGAGCTTTGCAGGGCTCGGGGGTGATGCGTTTGTCCGGATGCGCGTGGACCTTGTGGATCTTGTTCGGATAGGACGTGCCGGCCAGCATGGTGCCGTTCCCATCCACGGCGACGGCGCTCACCACCGTCGGCTTCACCAGGGCGCCGATCGGGATCCACGCGGAGCCCTCGTAACGGAAGAACGTCTGTCCGTCGTAGGCGTGGAGCTTTCCCTCGGCCGAGACGAAGACGTTCTGCGTCGGCTTCTCCAGCCGTGCGATCGGGGTGAACGTGCCGTCGTGATAATGCAAGATCGGGCTCCAGGCGTCGGCGAGGGCAAAGAGCTCGTCGCCGGCGCCCGGTAGGATGGTCGTGGAATAGGAGAGCTGCTTCCAATGGGCGCTGAGATCGACGATGTGACTCTTGCCCTTCGCGTCCCAGATCTCCGCGCCGGGGCCGCGCTTCTCGCAGACGCTGCCGAGCGTCACCATGGTGCCCTGTGGGGTGGCGCCGGCAGCATGAGGCACGAGCGCGGGGGCTTCGGGGGATAGTCTCGCTTCCTGACCTCGCCCGGCTTGCAACCGGCCTTTTCGGGCGAGAGGGGTTTGCGGGAGAGCTGCGGCCCGCGCACGGTGACGATCTCCACGCCGTCGAGCATGGAGTCACCGATGAGGAGGGTCGAGGCACCGACCTTGACCACGCCCGCGATGTGCCCGTATCCACCGCCGCTCGCGATGGTGTGCGAGACGCCTTTGCCGGTGACGGGGAAATAGGTCGGCGCCGGCGCCCGTCCGCTCGTGTTTTGATAAAGGGCGTCGATGCCGTCGGGCCAACTCCCATGGACGGAGATGAGCATGTTCTTGCCGTACGCCGGGGTCTCGGGGGGAATCCGGCCTTTGGACCACTCGATGTGATCCTCGGCGATTCGGCCGATGCGTTGGTCCTTTTCGAGAAAGCCGAGGATCGCGCCTTCGACGGCGTACGGCTTGGTCATGCCTTCGGCGAAGGGGAGCTCTTCCAAGGTGAAGGTGGGAATGCCTTCAGGGGTCTTCGCCGAGGCCGCGCTCGTGGTGGGCGCGGGGAGGGGAGCCGAGGCGCTCGGCGAAGGGGCCTTGTCCGGCGTGGGTACGGGCTTGTCGCGACAAGCCGTCACGCCCAGGAAGGCGAGCGAGACGAGGGACATGGCCAAAGCGGATCGCGTGCGGGTCATTCGTCCCACGGGAGAGCTCCTGAATGAAGTTGAACCTCGGACTCGATCTTCACGTCTTCCGGCCGCGTGCCCGTGCCCACGGTGGCGACGCGCTGGTAGGTGACCCAATAGGCGACGCGTGCTGCTTTGGGGGGCGGCGAGGGAATCGCCAAAGGCATCTCGATGGTCACCGGCGCGTCGAAGACGCGATCGTCGCGCACCAGATGGCGGCCTTGTCGGCCGGGGACGATCTCAAAATGCCGTGCCAGGTGGCGCACCTCGCGGCGGAGGACGCGGCCTGCGGCGTCGCGCGCCTCGCAGCCGATTTCGAGGCCGCGGAACAGATCGCCGGTGGGGAAAGCATGGCCGGGCGCGGGCTGCGTGAGGGTGATGCGGACGGTGTGATGGGCATCGATGGTGGCCGTCGCGCGCAGGTTGGCCCGCAGCCACGCCGGGTCGCGGACCTCGGCGAAAGCGTGTGAACGGCGGCCGCCCCGCAAAGGCATGTGGCACGACGCGCAGGACGCCCCTGCCGCGGGCGAATTTCGGTGCTCGGTCACGGTGGTTTGCATGAGGTCACCGTCGCTGTCGCCGTGCCGGCCCGGAAAGCTGAACTCGTGACAGCCCGCGCAGGCAAAGGAGGTCGCGAATGCGCGCGAGCGCTTCAACGTGTGCGGCGCCGAGGAGATGCCTTTGCCGCTGCCTTCGGGCTCCGCGGCGAGGACGGTGCCCTCTTCGGTCACATGGCACGTGACACAGCCGACGCCGAGATCGAGGACCGCTTGGGGAGAGGCTTGGGTCGGATTGGATTCGGGCGCATGGCAACCACGGCAGAAGGGTGTCGGCTCGATGGCCAGCGCCGCGCGATATGCGTCGTTGGTGGCGGCTTGATGATGGCGTGAGGCGCGCCAGGCGTCGGCCTCTTCCAAGTGACACGATTCGCAGGTGGCATTCCGCGCCACCGCGGCCCCGAGGCGCAGGCGACGAGGCCCGGGCATCGTCGCATCGGGCTCGATGGGCGCGAGATCCGGTGCTGTGTTCGTGACCGCGGAGGGCGCGGGCTTCGGCGGAGCAGGAGGTGCGGTTCCGTCCGCAGCGAGGTCGTCACGGAGGCATCCCGCGAGGATGCTGGACGAGAGCAGCAGGGCCGGCCAGCGTCGCCTCACAGCAAACGGGTATCCCGGGGATCGTGCGGATGTCAACGGCGCAGGTCGCGACGGCTCGCCGTGATGGTTCGATGCGCTCCACGAGCACGCGACGCGCCTCGAATGCTGCAAGGGAAGGAGACTCGAAGCATTCTCCTTCTCGTTCGACAATGGTTTAGGATCGCGCGCTCCATGATCCGAATCGCGCGTTGGGCCGTGTTGATTGTCGGAGGCGCGCTCGTCGGAGCCTCCTGCGCGCGTGCGGGCGATGCGCCGGTCGATGCGGGTGCGCCGTCGGCGCCGGCGAGCGCGTCCGCGGCGGTGCCCGTTGGGCCGGCGGATGCGGGGCTTGCGGATGCGTCCTTGCCCGAGGCCGGCGCGCCCGAGATGATCACCGATGACGAGTGTCGCGCACGGGGCGGCAAGGTCGTCACGGAGAAGACCTATGAGCACTTGAATCGGCGGCCGCGCCGGCCGGGTGAGGTGGTGAGGCCCTTTCGGGTGTGCCGCATCCCGTCACCGGAGAATGGCAAAGCGTGCCGCGACAAGCGTGATTGTGGCCAAGGATGGTGCATGTGCACGGGGGATCTCGCGCGCCCGAATCCGATGCTGGATCCGAGCCTGCAGAAGCGCGACGGCGAGCCGGCGACCGGGGTTTGCTCCGACGCGCCGCTGCCGAGCGGAATGTGGTGGTGCCTCGTGGGCGAAGGGAAGGCGCAGCTCCACGGGATCATCATCGATTGAGTCACGGGAAAGGACTCGCGTCCTTTCCCCCCGCCGGCGGAGCCGGCGGGGGCCCCCATACCTCGAAGCACCCTCGCCTTCTTGAAGGTCGAGCCGCTCGGGCCTGACGTTGGCTTTCTCGGTCACGTTCTGAGCGCTGCGTCGCCGAGGCCTCGTGCGGTGCCGAACGGTGCGCTCGATGGATCGCGGGCGCGCTTCGCTCGCGTCGATCTCGCGAGGTCTGATACCGTGATCGGCGTGAGCGAATCCACCGAGGTCTACGACGCCGTCGAGCTGCGCAGGCGCATCGTCGTCGCCTTCACGCCCGGCGAGATGCGCGAGCTCGCCGAGCAGCTCGGCGTGGGTGGATCCATCGCTTGGGATCGCGGCGCGCAGGAGGCGGCGCGCGAGCTGGTGAAGCAATGCGAGCGCTATGCGGGCCTGTCCACGCTGGTGGCCAAGCTGCGCGAGGCGCGCCCGCTCGTGGAGTGGCCCGAGCCCTCGGGGACGGCGGCGAGCGCGCCTGCATTTCCCGCGGCCGCGCCGGTGCCGATGCCTGCGCCCTTCGCGGCGGCTGCGCCCGCAGCACCTGTCGGCCCTGCGATTGCGGATCCCTTTGCGCCTGCGGCGCCGACCCTCGCATCGGGGCCGCCGCCGTCCACGGCCTTTGCGCCGGCGGTGTTCCCCACGACGCCGGGTGCGGTGCCGCCTGCGGCGCCATCGCATGTCGCTTCACCGTCGCCCGCGCCGTTCTGGCCCGAGGCGCCCGCGCCTGCGCCGGCGCAGCCGCGCGGGATCGATCCACGCATCCTCGTCGCGGTCGCAGGCCTCATGTTGCTCGCGGCCGTGATTGCCTATCTCGCGGGGCGCGCCTCCAGCGCATCGCCCACCGCGGGCGCCGCGCCGAATGGATCGAGCGTGGCTGCCACTGCGCGACGCGGTGATGGCCCTGCGGCGTACGCTGCGGATGCATTGGCGCGCAGCCTCGACAACGTCGCGCGCACCTGTGAGCAGCGGTCGGCCGGCGGTGATGGAGAGCTCGTGTTTCGCCGCGTGTACGAGCGCTGCGGCCCCATGCCTCTGCCGACGAGGCCGTATTCGCCGCCGCCACCCACGCCGTTGCCCGAGCCGAGCGCGTCCGCGGACGATGCGCCGCGCGAGCCCGCCGCGCGCTCGCGCCGGCCGGGGCGCGGTGGTGGTGATGCGCCCGCGAACGATGCGCCGCCGCCCGCGCGTGGATGCATGGGGGCATGCGACGCAGATCACCGATCCTGCATGTCGCACTGCGGGCCGGAGCCGACCGATGGGGCCGCGGAGGAAGGGTATCGGCGCTGTCTCGGCCGTTGCCTCGCGGATGTATCGCGCTGTCGCCTCGGATGCCGTTGAGCCTCGAGGGCATGCGCTTCCGGCGTTGATCGCTGGGCAGTTCGGATAGACTCGCCGGGATCGAAGACGCGCGGCCTTCGCTGCGCAGCGGTCGCACGTGGGCCTGCCCACGCGACCCGGAGAGTCGGATGCTCAAGATCGCTGGATACGTGCTCGCCGATCGGATTCACCTGGGCCAGCGCGCCGTCGTGTATCGAGGTCGGCGGGAGCAGGACGGGTTGCCCGTGGTGGTGAAGATCCTCCACGACGAGTATCCGAGCGCGGCGGCCGTCGCGCGCTTCGAGCGCGAGTTCGCCATCGGCCGCTCCCTCGAAGGCCAAGGCGTCGTGCCCTTCCTCGCCTTCGAGCCCGTTCAGCGCACCTTCGCCATCGTCATGGAGGACACGGGCGCGCGCGCGCTCCGCGGCCTGCTCGACACGCGCCGCCTCTCGCTCGACGAGGCCTTGGCGTTGGGCGCGGACGTCGCCGATCAGCTCGCCGTCATTCATCGCCGCCGCGTGGTCCACAAGGACGTGAACCCCTCCAACATCGTGGTTCACCCCGCGACGCACGCGGTCGACTTCATCGACTTCGGCCTCGCCACGCCGCTCCCGCGCGAGAGCCCCGGCCTCCACAGCCCCGGCGTCCTCGAAGGCACGTTGCGCTACCTCTCGCCCGAGCAGACCGGGCGCATGAACCGCGCGCTCGATCATCGCACCGACCTCTACTCGCTCGGCGTCATGCTCTACGAGATGCTCACCGGCCGCGTGCCCTTCGTCGCGAGCGATCCCGTCGAGCTCGTGCACCTCCACCTCGCCCAGCGCCCGGTGCCGCCGAGCGCGCTCGATCCCGCGATTCCCCCCGCGGTCTCCGACATCGTGATGAAGCTCCTCGCCAAGACGGCGGAGGATCGCTACCAGACCGCGGCCGGCCTCGCGGCCGATCTGCGCGCCTGCCTGGCCGCGCCCGGGCGCGCGCCCGAGGGCTTCGTGTGCGGTGGACACGATGTCTCCGATCGCCTGCAAATCCCGGAGAAGCTCTACGGGCGCGAGGCCGAGATCGAGTCTCTCCTCGACACCTTCGATCGCGTGCGCCGCGGTCGCGCCGAGCTCTTCCTCGTGAGCGGCGAGGCGGGCGTGGGCAAGAGCGCGCTCGTGCACGAGATCCACAAGCCCGTGCTCCTGCGGCGCGGCTACTTCGCTTCCGGCAAGTTCGATCTGCTCCGCCGCGACATCCCTTATGCGCCGCTCATGCAGGCCTTCTCCGATCTGGTCCGCCAGATCCTCACCGAGAGCGAGGAGCGCCTCGGCCGCTTCCGCGAGCGCCTCGTGGCGGCGCTCGGCGACGCCGGTCACGTCATCACCTCCGTCATCCCCAGCGTCGCGTTGATCACGGGCGAGCCTGCGCCCGCGCCGCAGCTCTCGCCCGCGGAGGCGCAGGGCCGCTTCACCTTCGTCTTCGGTCGCTTCGTGCGCGCGCTCGCCGCCGAGGCGCACCCGATCGTCCTCTTCCTCGACGATCTCCAGTGGGCCGACGTCCCCTCGCTCAAGCTGCTCCAGGCCTTGCTCGAGGGCGGCGAGATCGGTCATCTGCTCGTCATCGGCGCGTACCGCGAGCGCGAGGTGACCGCGGCGCACCCGCTCACCCGCATCATCGAGCAGCTCGAGCGCGCGGGCGCGCGCGCCACGCGGCTCTCGCTCGCGCCGCTCGGCGTGGCCGACGTGGAGCAGCTCGTCGAGAATGCGCTCCGCTGCGATCGCGCCCGCGGCGCGCCGCTCGCGCGCCTCATCGTCGATCGCACGGGCGGCAATCCCTTCTTCGTCGGACAGCTCCTCTCGGCGCTCGATGATGACGGCCTCCTCGAGTTCGATCCACGCGCGGCCGCGTTCCGCTGGGATCTCGACGCCATCAAGAGCCGCGGCCTCACCGTCGACGTGGTGGATCTGATGGCGCGCAAGATCCAGAAGCTCCCGCCCGCGACGCGCGCCGCCCTGCGGATGGCGGCCTGCATCGGCAACCGCTTCGACGTGGCGACGCTCGGCATCGTGTGCGAGCGCGCGCCGTCCGAGGTGGAGGCGGATCTCCACGAGGCCGCCGTCCTCGGCTTGGTGATCCCGATCGACGAGAGCGCGCGCCCCGGCGACGCGCCCGTCTCGACCTATCGCTTCCTCCACGATCGCGTGCAGCAAGCGGCCTATTCGTTGATCGAAGAAGAGCAGCGCGCCGAGATTCACCTCCGCATCGGCCGTCTCCTCCTCGCGGCCACGCCCGAGAGCGAGCGCGAAGCGCGCCTCTTCGACATCGCCCATCAGCTCGCCCTCGGCCCCGTCGTCGGCCGCTCGACGGAGGAGCGCTACGAAGGCGCGCGCCTCCACCTCCGCGCCGGCCGCAAAGCCAAGACCTCCGCCGCCTACGCGCCCGCGAAGCGCTATTTCGAGGCCGGGCTCGCACTGCTGCCCGCGGACGCGTGGGAGCACGATCACGATCTCGCCTTTTCGCTCCATGCCGAAGCGATGGAGGCTCAATACCTCGACGGTGACGTCGAGTCCGGCGAGTCGCTCTCCACCACGCTGCTCGATCGCGTCCAAGATCCCCTGGAAAAGGTGCGGATCCACGAGGTCCGCGCCAGCGCGGCCATGACGCGGGGTGACCTCGCGCGCGCCCGCGAGGAGGGCTATGCGGCCATGGCCCGGCTCGGCCTCGATCTGCCGGAGAGCATGGATCTCCCCGGCTTCTTCGCGGTCCTCGGCGCCACGCAGGAGAAGCTCGGCGGCCGCCGCGCGGAAGATCTCCTCGATCTCCCGCGCATGACGGAGCCTCGTTATCTCGCGGCGACGCGCGTGGCCTTGATGCTGGTCCCGCCGCTCTTCATGGCGAGCCCGCTCCTCTGCCTCGCGGTGGAGCTCGAGGCCATGAAGCTCTGCCTCGATCACGGCAACGCCCCCGAGGCTCCTTATCTCTATGCCACCTATGGCATGATCCAAACCACCTTCCTCGGCGCCATGGATGAGGCCGCCGCACATGGAAAGACGGCCCTCGATCTCGTCGAGCGGCTCAAGGCCCGGCGGCTCAAGGCCAAGGTGTACATGCTGGTGGGCGCCTTCGTGCTCCATTGGAAACAGCATGTGCGCGAGACGATTCCCCTCCTCGTCGAGGCCGTGCAGGCCGGGCTCGAGACGGGAGATCTGGAGTTCATGGGGTACTCCGCCGGCCACCTCTGCACCCACCATTTCCACGCCGGCGATCCGCTCGACGCCGTGCTCCGCGAGCACGATCGGCACCTCCCGCTTCTCGATCGCTACAACCTCGCCATCTCCTCCGAGCCGATGCGCATCGAGCGCCAAGCGTGCCTCTGCCTCGTGGGCCGCGCCGACGATCCCCGCCTCCTCCGCGGCGAGAGCTTCGACACCGAGGTGGAGCTGCCCCGCATCCTCGCGGCCAAGAACTACTCCACCGCGTCCGCCTATTACATGCTGCAAACGATGCTCGCCTATCTCTTCCACGACACCGCGGCCGCGGTGGCCGCGGCGGAGACGGAGGACGCGCTCGTCGCCGCCCAAGTGGGCCTCGTCGCCTCGAAGAACCACAACTTCTATCAATCCCTCGCCCTCCTCGCGGCCTGCGCCACCGCCTCGACGGACGATCGGACTCGCCATCTCGCCAAGGTGGCGCAGAATCAAGAGACCGCCGAGCGCTGGGCCAACCACGCACCGATGAACGGGCGCCATCGCTTCGAGCTGGTCGAGGCCGAGCGCGCCCGCGTCCGCGGCGATCACGCGGCGGCGACGATCCTCTACGAGGACGCCGCCCGGCACGCCCAGCAGAATGGTTATCTGCACGACGAGGGGCTGATTCATGCGCTCGCGGGCGAGCATCACCTCGGGCTCGGCCGCGATCGGCTGGCCCGCGATTGCCTGCTCGACGCGGCCAGCGCGTATCGCCGTTGGGGCGCGACCGCGCTTTGCGCGGACTTGGAGCAACGCCACCCCGAGGTCTTCGCGCGGCCTTCACGGCGCGGCCCCAGCGCGCGCGGATCCGCCACGCTGCAAGGCTCGGACACGATCGACGACTCCACCGCTCAATCGGTGGAGGACGGCGGATCGGCCCTGGATCTGCGCACCGTGCTCAAGGCCGCGCTGGCCGTCTCCGGCGAGCTCGTCCTCGATCGCCTGCTCGACAACCTCATGCGCTTTGCCATGGAGAATGCCGGCGCGGAGCGGGGATTCCTCATCTTGGAGCGCGACGGCGCCCTCGTCATCGAGGCCGAGCGCAGGGCCGCCGGCGAAGCCCCTTTGACGCTCCCGTGCCCCGTCCTCGGCTGCGCCGAGCTCTCCGAAGGCATGGTGCAGTATGCGGCCCGCACGGGCGAGGGCATCGTCCTCGACGACGCCGCCGAGCGCGGCTTGTTCACCGCCGATCCGTATGTGGTGCGCCGCGCGCCGCGATCGGTCCTGTGCGCGCCGCTCATGAGCCAAGGGCGGCTCGTGGCGATTCTCTATCTGGAGAACAACCTCACCGCCGGCGCCTTCACGTCCGATCGGCTGGAGGTGCTGCGGCTCCTCTCGGCGCAGGCCGTCTTGTCGATCAAGAACGCCGTGCTCTACGCCCGGCTCGAAGAGTACAGCCACAAGCTCGAAGAGAAGGTGGAGGCTCGGACCCGCGAGCTCTCGGCCAAGAACGAAGAGCTCGGCCGCACCTTGAAGGAGCTGCGCGACATGCAAACGCAGCTCGTCACGCAAGAGAAGCTGGCCTCCCTCGGCGCGCTCACGGCCGGCATCGCCCACGAGATCAAGAATCCTCTCAACTTCGTGGTGAACTTCGCGGAGCTGTCGACCGGCCTCGCCGACGACATCGCCGCGGGCGTGGCCTCGCAGCGCGGCCGCATGGACGAAGGTGCGGTCGAGGATCTCGACGACGCGCTCGAGTCCTTGGGCCACAACGTCCGCAAGATCAACGAGCACGGCCGTCGCGCCAACCACATCATCGACGGGATGCTCATGCACGCGCGCGACAGCGCCGGCCGCCGCGAGCCCGCCGATCTCAACGCCCTGCTCGCCGAGAGCATCAGCCTCGCCTACCACGGTGTCCGCGGCAAAGGGCAGGAGTGGAACCTCGCCATCGACGCGCACTACGACCCTTCCGTCGGCCTCGTGGACATGGTCCCGAGCGACATCAGCCGGGTCTTCGTCAACGTCATCAACAACGCCTGTTATGCCATGATCCAAAAGAAGCGCGCCCTCGGCGAGGCCTTCTCTCCGCAGCTCTCCGTGCGGACCCGCGCCCACGGCGATCGCGTCGAGGTGCGCATTCGCGACAACGGCACGGGCGTGCCCGCCAAGATCCTGAGCAAGGTGTGGAATCCATTCTTCACCACCAAGCCGACCGGGGAGGGCACCGGCCTCGGCCTCTCCATCAGCCACGATATCGTGGCGGGCGCCCATCAAGGGAGCATCACGATGGAGTCCGTCGAAGGGGAGATGACGGAGGTGGCCATTCAGCTCCCGCGCCGCTGACTCGCTTTGCGGCGAGCACCCGCTTCGGGCGCTCCGATCCGCGCCGCGTCGAGCACCAGCGCACGCAGGAAGCGCACGGCCTCGTCGGACTCCGTCCTCCGGTGCCACACCTGTCGGATCTCGATGGGATCGAGCGCCACCGGAGGCTTCAAGACACGCAGCGGCATGCGCGCCGCGAATGCGCGCGCGAGCCGGCTCGCCAGCGTGGCCACGCCATCCGTCTCCAGCACGGCGAGCGGCACCGACGAGAAGTGGGGAAGCGAGACCCGCACCGTCCGCGCGCGACCGTGCTTGGAGAGCGCGCGATCGATCGTGTCGTCCACGGCGCCGAACAGCGCCAGATCCACGTGATCGAGCGCCGCGAAGGCAGCGAGCGAGAGCTGCTCGTGCACCGTCGGATGGTCGCGGCGGACGATGCATTCCATAGGATCGCGATAGACGAGCTCCGCCTCGTGCCCCTCCGGCAGGACGGGAGGAATGCCGATGAGCAGGTCCACTTCGCCGCGCGAAAGCCCGTCCTCGGTGATGAGCCGATCGAGCGTGAGCAGGCGCAGCCGCGCGTGCGGCGCCCGCTCCCCGAGCAGCCGCAGCATGGGCTGGAGCAGCGTGATGGCCACCGCGTCGGAGCAGGCGATGGCGAAGGTCCGTGTCGAGCGCGTGGGATCGAACGACGGCGCATCGGCGATGAGGCGCCGCGCCTCCTCGATCCAAGCGCGCAGCGACGGGAGCAACGCCGCGGCGCGCGGCGTCGGCTCGAGCCCGTAGGGACGCCGGATCACGAGCGGATCGGCGAAGAGATCGCGCGCCCGCCGGAGCGCGTTGCTCACCGCCGATTGCGTCACGTGGAGCTTCTCGGCGGCGCGCGTGGCGCTCCGGGTCTCCAGCACGGTGGCCACCACCAGCAAGAGATTCAGATCCACGGCTTCCATATTCACGGAGCGCATATCTTTCATCAGGATATATCACTTGGAATGACGTCATGTCTCCCGCATACCAAGCGCATGACGAACGCACCTCCCATTCACGGCTTTGCGCACCTCACTTTTCCCATCTTCGATCTCGACGTGGCCGAGCGGTTCTACGTCGGCGTCCTCGGCGCGCAGCTCGTGCGCCGCTTCGATCACCCAACGTTCCTCCGCTTCCGGCCCGATCGCGCCGCCGAGGTCGACGCCGACAACAGCCCGCTCCACCTCGCCGTCGCCTTTCCCGGCGCGCCCGAGGTTCACCTCTTTCTCCAGAAGGATCGCAAGAAGACTGCGCCCGTGCCGCATCCGCACCTGGCCATGAGCGTCGAGCCCGGCGATCTCGATGGCTTCGTCGAGCGCTTGAAGACGGCCGGCGCGCTCGTCGACGGCCCGCGCCGGCTCGGACCTCCGGGGCACGCGTCGGTCTATTTCGCGGACCCGTTCGGCAACACGCTCGAGCTCGTGACCATGGGCTATGAAGGAAAGGTCACCGAAGGGCCGCCCGACGTGACCCGGCTCGGTTGGTGAAAGCCCTCACAGCAGATCTTCGCGCGTCACCCCGGGAAACTGCGTCACGAAATCAGCCCCGTAGACGCGCGCCGGGGTCTGGAAGCCGATCTCGACATCGCCCTGCAAAGCATGCTCGACGATGGCCAGGGTGGTGGCGCACGTGAACGTATAAGCCTCCGGCGTGCGCACGCGGGAGCGGACCACGCGGCCCGCGAAGTCCTCGGCTTCGGCCACGATCACGCCGCGCCCGAAGGCACGTTGGGCGGAGGTCGGGCCTTCGGGGAGCATGTCGATGTGGAGATCGATCCACGCGCGCCCCGCCGGTGTGCCGAGGAGCCCGGCGAAATGCTGGTTCACCGCGGTCATCAAGCGCAGCGGGGCGATGGCCTCGTAATAGACCTCCACGTCGGGGATACCCGTCGTGTAAAAGGCGGTGGCCACGTCTCCCCAGCTCAGCGCAAAAGCGTTCTTCGGCCCTTCGCCGAAGTCGAAGGCACGTTGCATCGAGCCGGGTGGCACCGCGGTGAGCGCGCCGTTCCGGCGGATGTGCACCATGCGACCGATGCCGTTCGCCACCGTGCGCAGCGAGCCGCGTGAAGAGGCTTCGAGGCCCGTCACGCCGATGCGCAATCGGCGTGGGCGGCGCAGGCGCCGGCTCACGTGGAGGGCGAGGCAATCGGAGGGCACCACGTCGAAGCCCACCGAGGGCATGATCATGATTCGACGCGCGCGCGCTTCCGCGTCGCGCTGGGCCGCGCCCTCGATGGACAAGACCTCTCCGCTGAGATCGAGATAGTGTGCCCCGGCCTCCAAACAAGCATCGATGACCGGCCCGAACGTGCCCACGAAAGGCCCGGCCGCATTCACCACCACCGCGACGTCACCGAAGGATTGCGCGAGCCCGCGATCGAGGCCGGCCGCGCGATGGGGGAGCCCGAGCGCGCCGCCGAGCGCGGCGAGACGCGCTTCGTTGCGGCCCCCAGAATGGGGCGCATCCCACGCTCCAGGGCGGCGCAGGCGAGGAGCCGGCCGGTGTAGCCGGTGGCGCCGTAGATCAGGAATGGAGCAGACATCGATGGTGGAGGCTCGGAAGCGCGCCGACCGTATCATGCACATCGCGCTCCGCGTATAGTCCTGCCATCGTGATCGAGCCGCCCCCGCGTCCCTACGTCACCGGAGCCTGGCTCGATTTCACCACCATTGCCATCACCGTCGATCTCGCGGCCCTCCGCGCGGCGATCGCGCCCTTTCCTGAGCTCGAGATCGCGGCGCCGCCCGGCGCGACGGAGCACCCGGTCTACATCGATCTCAGCCGCGTGCGCGATGGCCGCCCCGAGCCGGGTGGTGTGGATCAACACACGTGGTCCGAGGCTTGGGGCCTCTCCGCAGGATCGAGCCTCGGCGCGCTGTGGGGCGCGGGCGCCGGTGCTTTGTGGGGCGCGTGGATGGGCCCGATCGGCGCCTATTGGGGCTCCGCGGCGGGCTCCTTCATGGGCGCGGCCCAAGGGGCTTGGGCCGGGCGGCACGCGTTGCGCGGCGTGAGCGAGATCGCGTCGAAGGCCATTGGCACGTACAACGAGGCCATGGCCTTCGTGCCCGACGTGCACGCGAAAGACGGGCGCGGGCCTTTTCTCTTCTCGCTCGGCATGTGGACCGACAGCGCGCTCTCGAAGCGCCTCGCCGAGGTTTATCGATCCGGCTTTGGCAAACGCATTGGGCATGTCGAGAGCCGCACTCTCGATGCTTACGAGGTCCGCGCGCCGGCGGGAGATCTCCTGTGCTCCGGTGCTTTCGACGCCGATCCCGCGCGGATCCGCCCGGCCCGCGCGGCGCCCGAGCTCACCGCGATCCTTCGTCGGCTGGCGCAGCCCATCTTGGGGCACGCGGGCTCGGGTGCGCTCATGATCACGCATGTCGACCGTTTCTACGATGCGCCCAGCGTCCGCGTGGCGGAGGTCACCGGGCGCCTCGTGATTCGTGATGGCTTCGCGCCCGGCGTGCCCGCCGGAGAATGGAACCTCGGTGACGAATCGGGTGCGCTCGCGTTCCGCGCGACCTATGTGCCCGTTCGGCTCGATTTTCCGGTGCCCCTCGTATCGCTCGCGGGCGCGCCCCGGCGTGGTTGACACGACGCCCATGACGTTCGCATAGTCCGCGCCGATGACCGAAAGGCCCATCGACGTTGCCATCATCGGTGGAGGCTGCGCTGCAGTCGCGGCGGCGTTCGAGCTCACCCAGCCCGAGCACCACGGCCGTTACCGCGTCACCCTCTACCAGCTCGGCTTTCGCCTGGGTGGCAAGGGCGCGTCGGGCCGCGGCCCCGCGCAGCGCATCGAGGAGCACGGCCTTCATTTGTGGATGGGGTTTTACGAGAACGCCTTCCGCGTCATGCGCGCGTGCTACGCGGAGCTCGGGCGCGATCCCGCGACGTGCCCCATCGCCACCTTCGAAGACGCCTTCGTCCCCGACCATTTCACCGGCATCGCCGATTGGTCTCCCTCGGGCCGATGGATCCCGTGGCGCGTGAGCTTGCCGCCGTTCCCCGGCCTCCCCGGTGATCTCGCGGGCACGCCCCCGCGCTGGACGGTGGCCGATTACCTGGCGCGCACCATTTCGCTCCTCCGCACCGTGCTCGAAGCCGTGCAGCTCCGCGCCGGGGAAACGCAGGGCGCGGCCGCGCCGCCGCGCGCCGTGAAGGCTCCCGAGGTCGCCGGCTCGCCCGACGCCTATGTCGAAGCCATGGCGCGCTTCCTCAAATACGGACAGCTCGCCACGCTCACCGCCCTGGTCGAGGCGCTCAATTTGATGGAGATCGTCCTCGGGTCGTTCCGTCGCTATCCGGAGAACCTCTTCCTCCGTTTCCACGACGCCGTGGCCCAAGCCATCCTCGCGCAGCTCGACGCCTTCGTCACGCGCGACGACGAGATCCGCAGGCTCTGGGAGATCGTCGATCTCGTCCTCGCCGTGGTGCGCGGCTCGATCCGCGCGCGCCTGCTCACCGATCCGCGCGGCTTCGACGCCGTCAACGATTACGACTGTCGAGAATGGTTGAGGCTCCACGGGGCCTCGGAGCGCTCCATCAACAGCGCCTTCGTCCGCGCCCTCTACGATCTCGCCTTCGCCTACGAGGACGGCGACGTCCGCCGCCCGCGCATCGCCGCGGGCCAAGCCCTGCGCGGCGCCCTGCGCGCCTTCTTCACCTACCGCGGCGCCTTCTTCTGGAAGATGCAGGCCGGCATGGGCGACATCGTGTTCGCCCCCTTCTACGAAGTCTTGAAGCGCCGGGGCGTCCGCTTCGCGTTCTTCCACCGGCTGAGCAACATCGCGCTCGCGAGCGCGGGATCCCTCCGGCCGGGAGAGAAGCCGTATGTCGAAGGCCTCGAGTTCGACGTGCAGGCCGAGGTCGCAGGCGGCGGCGAATACCAACCCTTGATCGACATCGACGGTCTCCCGTGCTGGCCGGCGGAGCCCGAGTGGTCTCAGCTCGTGGACGGTGAGCGGCTCCGCGCCGAAGGCTGGAAGCCCGAGTCCCATTGGGACCAGCGCAAAGCCCACACGAAGACGCTGCGTGTCGGGGAAGACTTCGATTTGGTGCTGCTCGCCGTCGGCGGGGGCGCGGTGGAGCACGTCACCCGCGAATTCATCGAGCGCGATCCGCGGTGGCGGACGATGGTGGACAACTTGAAGAGCGTGCCCACCCAAGCCTTCCAGATCTGGAGTCGAGCGCCGATGAAGGATCTCGGCTGGCACGAAGACCCGATCAACATCTCCGGCTTCGTCGAGCCCTTCGACACTTGGGCCGACATGACCCATCTCGTGCCTCGGGAGCGCTGGGCCACCGCGCCGAGCGCGATTGCCTATTTCTGCAGCGTGCTCCCCGACGCGCCGAAAGAGGCCCGCGCGCGCCCCGCGTTCCCGGCGGAGCAGTACGAAGCGGTGCGAAAGAACGCCGTTCGCTTCCTCGATCGCGACGTCGTCCACCTCTGGCCCAAGGCGCAGCGGGTGCCCGGAGAGTTCCGCTGGGACATCCTCATGGATCACCGCGGCGACGCCGAGGCGACGGGCGAAGCCCGCTTCTCATCACAGTTCTGGACGGCCAACGTCAACCCGACCGACCGTTATTCGTTGTCGCTCCCGGGCACGTTGCAACATCGTATCTCCCCGCTCGACAACACCTACGACAACTTCACCATCGCCGGCGACTGGACCGATTGCGGCTTCAACGAAGGTTGCGTGGAAGCTGCGGTGATGTCGGGCCTGCTCGCGGCGCACGCGCTCTCCGGGGCGCCGCATCTGTCTCAGATCGTCGGTTACGATCATCCATGACGAGGAGGCGCCGTTGACCCGCGAACGCATCAAGAGGCCCGAGCCCGAGCGCACCCAGCCCATCCGCAATTGGGCCGGCGCCTTCGGCACCCCCGGCGCTGCCGAAACGCCTCCGCCCGGCGTGCCCTTTCGCGGCCCGCCGTTTCAAGGCTCGCCGCAAGATCCGGTGTCGCGCGGCGTCGAGGCTGGATATCGTGTCATCGACGAATACCTGCGCCAGGGCCAAGCGGTCGCGCGGGCCGTGTGGTCGCCCTTCATCCCCGGCTTCTCCGCCGGCGCCAACGTGCCTCCGGGTTCAGGGCCCAGCGTGCCTCCGGGCGCCGGCCCCAACATGCCTCCTTTCGCCAACGTGCCTCCGGGCATGCCGCCGTGGGGCGGCGGCGCGCCCGTGCCGGAGGAGATTCAACAGCGCATGGGAACGATGATCCGCCAGGCCACGGATCTCGCCATGATGTGGATGGACTTCGTCGGCATGGGCGGCCTCGGTGCGGCCGCACCGAAGTCTCCCCATGTATCTCCGTATACGGGTCCTTTCGGCGAGCCGCCGCGCGCGCCGTTTGCGGGGCCGTTCACTGCCGGTGAGCCCGCGCCTGCTCCCGTCGCCACGCCGGCTCCCGCCCGCGCCACGAGCGAGCCTGTTCCGGAGCGAGCGTCCGAACAACAGACCATGATCACGCTCGCCGTTCAATCGGCGCGCCCCGTCGAGGTCTCCGTCGATGTGCGCCCGCGCTCCGCCGGCCTCGCCCTCACGGTTCACGCTCTTCGATCGACGGGCTCCGACGACCGGCGCATCGGCGGCGTCGAGATCACGGGTCGAGCCGACGAGGATCAGATCACGATTCGTCTCGCAGTGCCGGACGATCTCCCGCCCGGCGTCTACAGCGGTCTCATCGTGGACACCCGCTCTTCGCTCCCCCGCGGCACCCTCTCGGTGCGCCTCGTCGCGCCCTGACATGCCTTCTCCCGCCGCGCTCCTCGTCCGCGAGGTCCTCGACGAATACGGCACCGTCGCCCGCTCGCATCTCCGTCGTTATCTCGCAGGCAGAGAGCCGGCTCGCCATCTCTACGCTCTCGCCGCCGACTATCCGGAGCGCGGCGGCCGCTCGATGCGCGCGAGCCTCTGCCTCGCCAGCGCGCGCGCGTTCGGCGCCGATCCGGCCGACGCACTCAACTCCGCCGCTGCGGTGGAGATGCTCCACAACGCATTTCTCATCCACGACGACGTCGAGGACGACAGCGAGGAGCGCCGCGGCCGCCCCACGATGCACCTCATTCACGGTGTCCCCATTGCCATCAACGTGGGTGATGCGCTGGCCGTGCTCAGCCTGCGTCCTTTGATCGACAACGTCTCCATCCTCGGCTCGCGCCTCGCGCTCCGCGTGCTCGAAGAGGCCGAGCGCATGGCCCGCGAGTCCGTGGAGGGCCAAGCCATGGAGCTCTGGTGGCGCGAGCACAACGTGGTCGATTTGGGCGAGCGTGATTATCTGGAGCTCATCCTCAAGAAGACCTGTTGGTACTCGACCATCTACCCGATGCGCATCGGCGCCCTCATCGGCACGCGCGACGGCGTGGATCTCGATCGCTATCTCCGCTTCGGCTTCTTCGTCGGCGCCGCGTTCCAGATTCAGGACGATCTCTTGAACCTCATCGGCGACGCCGCCAAATACGGCAAAGAGCTCGACGGCGACATCTGGGAGGGCAAGCGGACACTGATGTTGATTCACGCGCTCTCCGAGGCTTCGCCCGAGGATCGGGCCCGCATCACCGCGCTCCTCGGCCTCACCCGCGGCGAGCGCACCCACGCCGACGTGCAATGGGTGCGGGCGCTCATGGATCGTCATGGCTCCATCGACTATGCGCGCAAGGTCGCGCACGGGCTCGCCGGCGCGGCGCTGCACGAGTTCGAGGTGGCTTATGGGGATCTGCCGGAGTCGCGCGACAAGCGGTTTCTCGAAGCCGTCGCGACGTGGGCCATCGAGCGGGCTTGAGCTGCGGCCGAAGACGCGCGCTCAACCCTTTGTTTCGGAGGCAGCGAACGCGGCCAGGATCTTCTTCGCGATCCGATCGAAGTCGTCGAGGTCGCGTTCGTCGAGGGCGGCGACGACGCGCTCGCCGAGCTGCAAACGCTGCTTCTCGACGCGGGCCACGGCGCGCCGGCCTTCGGGGCCGAGCTCGAGGACGTACTCGCGGCGATCCTCGTCGCTCCGCGCCCGCAGCACCCAGCCGCGCTCGATCAAGGATTGCAGCGTGCGCCCCGTGAGGCCCGGATCGGTCTCCGTCGCCCGCGCCAGCTCGGCCTGGGAGATGCGGCTGTGCTTGCCGATGTGCCGCAGGAACTTCGCCTGCGTGCTCCCGATCTCCAGGGCGGCGTAGGCCTGGCCGGCGGCGGCGGTGATGCACCGCTTCACCGCGCCGAACGTGTCGATGAACTCGTTGGGGTCGCGCCTTCGGGCCATCCATTTCCCCTACGCGACACGCGCTCTGTGCGCAACGGACGGGTGGGTCGAAGTGGACGAGGCAAATGGGCACCTTCGGGAAGGCGGATTTAAATGGTAGACCCGTCCATGATATTCGTATACCCGTATATGAATGAGCGCGACCGAACCAGGCACGGGGCCCAAGAGTGCTCTTCCCGCGGGCGCCGGGCCCGGTGAGGAGGACACCGGCGCGCTCTCGGGCGAGCTCTTGCGTGCTCTCTTGGTGGTGAGCTTCGGCCCGCTGATCTTGAACCTCAGCTCGACGACGGTCAGCGTCGCGCTGGATCGGTTGATGGTCCATTTCGCGGCGCCGCTCGCGACCATCCAATGGATCGTCACGGGCTACCTCCTCTCGCTGGCGCTCGTCCTGCCCCTGTTTCGCTGGGCGGTGGAGCGGCTCGGATCGCGCCTCCTCTACGTCGGTTGTCTGCTCGCGTTCGCGGCGACGTCGGTGCTCTCCGCGTTCGCGTGGTCGGCGCCGAGCCTCATCGGCTTTCGCGTGCTCCAAGGCGCGGTGGGCGGTCTCCTCGCGCCGCTGGCGCAGACGCTGGCCGCGCAGATCGCGGGGCCTGCGCGGATGGGGCGCGCGGTCAGCGTCATCTCCGTTCCGGTCCTGGTCGCGCCGGTGCTCGGCCCTGTGCTCGGCGGCCTCTTGATTCAACGCTTCTCGTGGCGCTGGCTCTTCTTGATCAACGCGCCGCTCGGGCTCGTCGCCGCTTGGCTCGCGTATCGACGTCTCCCGCCGGGCACCACGACGACGCGGACGCGGCTCGATCTCGTGGGCCTCGCGCTCCTCTCACCGGCCATTGGTCTGTTCACGTATGCAGTCTCGTCGCTCGGGCGGGCACGCTCGTTCTCGCCGAGCGCGCTTCTCCCGCTCGCGATCTCGATCGTGTTGATCTCCGTCTTCGTCCTCGATGCCCGGCGGAGGCCGGCGACGGCGCTCCTCGATCTCCGGCTCTTCAGGCACCGCGCGGTCGGCATGGCGCTCGTCACGTACCTGCTCACGAGCTTTGGGAGCTTCGGCGCGCAGCTCGTGCTGCCGCTCTATTACCAGCAGGTCCGCGGCGAATCGGCGACGCGCGCCGGGCTCTTGCTGGCCCCGCAGGGGATTGGCATGTTGCTCACGCTGCCGCAGATCGGCAAGCTCACCGATCGATTCGACAACGGCAAGATCGTGATCGCCGGCGTCCTTTTGACGCTGCTCGGGACCTATGCGTTCACGCAGGTGACGGATCACAGCTCTCAGGTGCTCTTGAGCTTGTCGCTCGTGGTGCGGGGCGCCGGGCTCGGCGCGACGTCGAGCCCGGCGATCGCCACCGCCTATCGATATCTCTCGCGCGACGAGATCCCGAATGCGACGACGGCGCTCAACATCGTCCAGCGCCTCGGCGCGCCGCTCGGCACGGCGACCATGGCCATGACGCTCCAACGCTTCATCGCCGCGGGCGGGGGGCGCGCGCCGCTCGCGCAGGCCTTCGCCCGCACGTTCACCGTCAGCGCTGGTTTGAGCGCGCTCGCGCTCTTCGCCGGCCTCTCGCTCGTCCGCCTGCAACGGGCCGACACCGATCGATCCACGAAGGAGGTTTGAAATGGTTTGGCAGCACTACGTGTCGTATTTCTGGGGCGCGCTGTTCCTCACCAACGCGATTCCCCACCTCGTGAGCGGGCTCTCGGGCCGGCCGTTTCAAAGCCCGTTCGCCAAGCCGCCCGGCGAGGGGCTGTCCTCGTCGACGGTGAACGTCGTATGGGGCTTCTTCAACCTCGTCGTCGGCTATCTGCTCGTCGTGCAGGTGGGCTCTTTCGATCCGAAGAACCTCGGGCACGTGGGCGTCATGGCGGTCCCTTCGCTGGCCGGAGGGCTCTTCCTGGCGCGCAGGTTCGGGCGATTCAATGGAGGGAACGATCCGAGCTGAGAAGGCGCGCTCGCGTCACTTCTGGGCGGCGTTGATCAGCGGGAGCGCGATTCCGTCGATCTCCTTGGACGATTCGGTGCCGGGCTCCGGGCCGACGTACCAAGCGCGGCCGCTCTCGTCCGTCCAGCACTCCCCCGCGGGAAGAAGAGGGCTTGCTCCTCACCCTGGATGGTATCGGTCGAGATGCAGAGATCCGGTTTTTGCGCGGCTTTGGAGAGCGCGTGCAGCACCGCAGAGCGCACCCACGCATAACGCTCCTTGGCGACACCGGCGCCCGCGTCCGCGATTTGGCCGAGCCGGTAGGGGTGATTCTGCAGCTCCTCCCACAGCGCTCGAACGAAGACGGCGGGATCGTCGCTCGGAGGCGTCGAGATCCCGATGCGGGAGAGCGCCTCGCGGAAGGCCGCGAAGATGAGCGGTTCCTGGAGGTTCTTGAGGAGGTGCCGCGCGGCCTCGTCGCGTGCTTGGACGAACCACGCGTTCGCGATCTCGTCGGCGCGGCGGCCGACCTCGGCGCGCTGCTCGGCCGAGCCGTGGTGGATCGCTTTGCAGACGCACGCGCAGAACTCGTCCCGTTGCGAGGGCGGATCGTGCAACTCGAAGCCGGAGGTGCGGAGCGCCTCTTGGAGGACGTCGAACATCAAGTCGGTGGAGAAGACGTGGGCGACCGCGATGTGATCGCCCGAGGCGAGGGCGCGCGAGCAGGCGTCGGGCGTGTAATGCCCCTCGTGGAGGCCGACACCGGTGGTGAGCTGTTGCAGCTCGTCGGCCAGGGTGTGGCCGCGCGAGAGGCCTTGGAGCAGGCGCGCGGCGGTGCGCAGCTTGTCGAAGAGCTGCTCCCCCTCGATGTAGGCAATCACGTCACTCCGGCGCGTCTCGCGCCGGAGGCGCGCATAAGCCTGCTCGAGGCGGGCGATTTGGGCGTTCACCGCGTCCGTGAGGAGCGATTGACGCTCGATGGCCGCGAGATCGCGGCTCAAACCATCCTTCACCTGCCACCAGCGGGGGTTGCCCCAGTGCTCCCATTCTCGGCTAAGGAGGGATTGCAATGCCATCTGTGGATCGATCGCCTCGACGGCGCGGCGCGCGTCGTCGAGCGGGATGCGCACCGAGGTGGATCGCGATCGCCATTCGCCCGACTGCGGCTCGAGGCGCTGCGGGACCCAGGCGTCGACGAGATCGGTGAGCTCGCGCCCGACCGCGGGGCCGTTCTCGGGGCTCGCGGGATCGGCCTGGAAATAGGGGCGCTCCTGGGTGGTGTCGGGATCGGATTGCCACGTGAGGGTGCCGGCGCGCCGGCAGACGGTGATGCCGAGCTCCTCACGCAAGGAGGTGTTGATCCAGAACGGGCGCACCGGCTCGATTTCGAAGACCGCTGACGATCCTTCGGTGCAGACCCGCTTGGGCACGAGCCCGAGGGTGCGCGCGATGGGCTGGCTCGCGTAGTCGTGAATGCGCACGTAGAGGCGACTCTCGATCTCCCGGACGTCGCGGACGCTGCGCAGGCGGTGTCGAATCTGGACGAGCGATTGATAACAGGCCGCGTCCGGATCGTCGCCGTCGCGGAACTGCTTCATGGTGAGCACGTTGATGGGCGCGCCGTTGGCGAGGACCTCGAGCGCCAGGGCGCGCGCGTCCCGGAATTCGTCGTGCTCGCGCGCGGCGATGGTACGCATGCGGCCGAGATCGTCTTTGAGGCGGCGGCCCCAGCCCTCGGACACGAGGCGCCAGGAGGTGCGATCGCTGGGCGGGAGCACGAGGCCCGAGCGCACCTCGACGAGATCGCGATTCTCCGTCTTCTGCCCTTCGCCGAGCACGGGCAGCACCTCGGCCACCATGCGCAGGAGTCGGCGCTCCGAGGCGTCGGAGGGGCCCGCGTCGTCGAGCCACGTCGACGCGGGGCTCTCGATGGCGACCTGCACCGTGGGGATGCCGCTCACCTCGGAGCCGGTGTTGGCCGCGGTGCTGCTGTTGGCATACGAGAACACGGGCACGAGCCCGAGCGAGCGGAGCGACGGTTTGCCGTCCACCGTCTCGTACCACTTCACGGGGATGTAGAAGGTGACGCCGCGCGCGGCCCAATAACCGATGTTGTTCGATTCGGAGATGGCGCCTTCGTTGCTGGCGATGACGAGGTAAACGTACGTCCCCCAGGGCTCGAAGCGCATGCCGGTCGCGGCCAGAGGCTCGTTCAGGTATTCGTCGCAGAACGTTTGCAACGGGCCGCGGTCGGCGAGCAGCGGGAGCACGCGCAGGGTGGTGTTGGGGAAGTCGAACGGCCCGCCGATCTGCTGCGACGCGGCCCCGCGCGAGGTGTTGTACGGAGGAGGGCCGTTGTTCTCGCCGCCCGGGATCGCGCGGCCATCGGCGTCGGCCCAGCCCGACACCTTGGTGCGGAAAGCCTGGGTGAAGGCGCGGCCATACCGCATGTCGAGGTCGACCCAATAAGGCATCACGGGCGCGATCGAGGTCACCGTGGTGTCGCGACCGTGCCACTCGTCCTCGACCTCGAGGCCGAGCGTCTCCACCACCGGCTCCGACGCATAACGATGGATGTAGACGCGGAGCCCGCCCGAGGGGTCGCCGAGGAGCGCCTGGGGATCGCCGAGCAGACCGCCCCCGTTCCATTTGGTGATATCCATGCGCGCGTTGGTGAGGGCCTGATAGCAAATGGAGCTCGGCTGGTCGGAGCTGCGGAATTGCTTGAGGTTCACCGTGTTGAAGTACGGCCGCGGATCGTAGGGCCGGTAGCTCTGCGTCAGGACGCGCGTCATCTCGCGCAGCGAGTCGGGGCCCACGCCGGGGTGCGCGCGCAGGACGCCCACGCCCGTGAGCAGCTCGAACCAATCGCGCATGAGCGCGCTCCCGCTCTGGAGCATGCCGGGCACGTTCCCCCACGGGCCGAGGATGCGCGCGTAGTCGAGGGGGATTTGGTACGGCGACGGAGCGACGGTCCGCTCGACGTGGAGGAAATCACGCGCCTCCTCCTGCTTGCCGGCGTACACCTCGGGGAAGACGTTGGCGCTGATGGTGGCGAGCCGCCCGGGGGCGCGCGGATCCTTCATCCAATCGCTCTCGTCGCGATCGATGCGGATGAGCGCCTTGGGCCAACCATAGACCTCCCGGCCGGTGGTCATGGAGAGGTTCGAGTCGACGTAGATGAAGGGCGAGAGATAAGCCCAGTCGTGGAAGACGTATTGATCGCCTTGCCGCTTGTACCATTCGAGCGGGACGCTGAAGGCGATCTCCCGCTGCGCGAGCCACCCGAGGTTCTCCGCGACGGCCGACATCCGACCGTAATTGATGAGGTCGAGGAAGACATAAGGGAGGTAGGCGCGGAAATACCCCACCTCCGGCGGGACGATGTTCAACCATTGATCGACGAAGCGCTGGACGATCTCCCGCTTCGCCCGGAGCGGGAAGACACGCATCGTGACCCCCTCGAACTCGAAGGGCGGGACCGACTGCATGGCCAAGTTGAGGCCGCGGGCGTCGCTGAAGCGGGGCTTCGAGGATCGGGGGCTCATTCTCCCACGAAGGGACGCGCGATCGTCCGCCCGTGTCAAGCACGGCGATCCCGGGGCGCGCGTCCGATCTTTGCGACGCCGCAACTTTGCCGGAACTTTCTCCGCGGGGAGTGTTCTGCCGAAAACCACGACTCCACCGAGCCGGCGGGGCGACTGCGTCCGCGGATCGGCGCCCGTGCGCCGACGCGCGATGTGGCTGCAAGGCGGTGATCCGTCCAGCGATCGCCGTGGCCGGCGTGCTTCCTCAACCTCACCGGAGCGAGATTCGATGTCCGAAAGCACCGCGCCGCGCAGCTCTTCCAAGAAGGGCCAAGGACAGATGACCTCGGTGATGCGGGCCGCCGCGCCGCCTCGAGCAACGCGGGTGCTGCGCGCCGCGCTGGTGAGAGGAGGGCGGGTGATCGAAGAGCGCGTCCTCCCCGCCGGCGCCGCGCTCACGGTGGGGCCGAGCGAGCACAACACCTTCGTCAGCACCGATCTCTCGTCGAGCGTTCGCCTTATCGAGCACACGAGCGAGGGCTATCGGCTCCATGTCACGGCCGGCATGCGCGGGCGCGTGGCCAAGGGCGCGGCCGTTCACGATGTCGCGACGATCGGCGGCGACGGCACGCTCTCGCTGGGCGACGACGCGCGCGGCCGGCTCTCGTTCGGCGATACCGTGGTGCTCTTCCATTTCGTCGATCCACCGGCGCCTCGCCCGCGCGTCGCGCTCCCGATCGGCGTGCGAAGTGGCGCGCTCGGCAACCTCGATTGGAAGACGACGGGCATCGCGGCGTTCTCGTTCCTGGTCCATTTCGGCGCCGTGGCGACGATCTATTCGGATTGGGCCGATCCGGTGATCGATGAAGGGTTCTCCCTGTCGCACACGGTCCTGATGCTCAAGGATCTCCCGCCGGCGCCGCCGCTCGAGCATCCGACGTCCGAGCCGGTGGCGGATGCCTCGGCGAAGCCCACCGACTCGGCCCCTTCGTCTGCCAAGACCGCGCCGGGGCGGAGCGTGGCGCCGTCTGCGGTCGCGCACGGCGGGCCTCCGAGCGGACCACGAATGAGCGATGCGCGTGCGAGCGATCTCTCGCGCGAGCTGGCCTCGCTCAACGACACCATGCTTCAGGTGCTCGGGGCGCACGGCCAAGGCGCGACCGCGCGGGTCCTCGCGAATGGCAACGACATGCCGCTCGGGATGCTGGAGAAGGCTGCTGCCGGGGCCGGCGGCACGCGGCCCGGAGATGGCAGTGGGCTGAATCTGCGCGGCGACGGCGGCGCGGTGCAGCCCGGGGCCGGCGCCCGCGGCGGTCTGTCCGGCGGCGATGGTCGCGCCGACGCGCGGGCCGGCGACGTCGGCAAAATGGCTGAAGTGAAGAAGCCGGTGGGCGGCAAATCCAGCATCGAAGCGCCGAATGTGATTGGCACCGTGCCCGATGCGGGCAGGGTGGTGGCCGGCCTCCGCGGCCCGCTGCGCGCTTGTTACAAGCACGCGCTCGACGAGGATCCCAACATGCGTGGATCGGTGCGCGTGACCGCCTCGATCGCGCCCAACGGCGAGGTGAAATCGGCGCAGGCCGCGGGGAGCGGGCTCTCGTCGAGCATGATTGCTTGTGTCTCCCGCGTGGTCCGCGGCGCGCAGTTCGGACCGCCCGAGGGCGGCGGCGCGACCGTGGTCATCCCCATGAGCTTCTTCCCGCAATGAGCCTTTCGCCGGGATAACCATTCTGGTTCCACAACCATTTCGAGGGGGCGCACCGGCGGAACGCTTCTTGTCACCCAGGCCGTCGATGACGGTGGCGAGCGTCTTCTCGGAGCGCGGCGGACCGTTCGAGGCCGTCACGATCCCGCTTTGGGACATGGGGCGCGCGGTGCGCGAGGGCCTCGCGGCCGAGGGGCCGGAGGTGTGGCTGCGCAGGCTCGTGTCGGCCTACCTGCGTCGCTATTACGCACGTGAGAAGCGCACGACGGTGCCCGAGGGCGCGACGGAGGAGGCCGCCTCCCATGCGATCGTGAAGCGCGCTTGTCTCCGCTCGGCGCTCATGGGCGGCGCGACGGGCACGGTCACGACCGCCACGTCGCTCGCCACCGCGCAGTCGAACGGCGTGCTCGGGGTCGTCGCGCTGCCGGTCGCGGCGGTGGCCGTGAGCGCCGAAGCGGTGGCGCGCGGGGCCGTGCACCTGGAGATGATCTGCGAGCTGGCCGAGCTCTTCGGGCTCCGCTTCAATCCCGACGATCCAGCCGACATCTGGGCCCTGCTCGCGCTCTCGTTCAACCCCGCGGACGATGCGCGCTCGAACCCGCCGCGCGCGGGCGACGAGCTCGTGCACCTGGCCCGCGTGCAGGCGGAGGAGGTCGCTCGCCGCATGGGGCGCTTCATCATCGGCGAGAGCCTTTTGCGCAATGCGCTCCCCGTGGTGAGCATCGCGTCGTCGTCCGTGCTGAGCTACGTGGTCACGCGCCGCCTCGGCGACAACGCGCGCCGCTATGCCCGCTACCGCCGCGCGTTCGACGACGTGCTCGCGGGCGAGAAGGGGCTCGATGCGCATCTCGATCTGATCATCGAGGGGGCGTGGTTCATCTTCACCGCCGACGGCCGTTTGGAGCCGGAGGAGAGCGCGCTCTTGGCCTCGCTCGTGCGCCGCGCGAGCCCGGTGACCTATGCGCGCATCTCCGACGATCTGGCCGACGACATCGGTTGGGTGAAGCGCTTGCCGCGGATCCCCGAGCCTCTGCGCGATCCCTTCCTGCGGGTGCTCGAGGTGGCGGCCGCCGTCGACAAGAAGGCGACGCTGCGCGAGCGTGCGCTCATTCAGCACGCCGCGACCGCGCTGGGACGGCGTGAGGACTTCACGGGGCTCTCGCGCATGATGCGGGACTTCCGCGAGCACGGGGTGCTGTCGGACGTCTCGTGAGGGCGCGCGGCGGCGTGCGCCCGCTCGCTCGCATCGACGGCGAGCCCGCTTCAAGGTGCACGAGCATCGATGGAGCAGGTCACGAACCACGCGCGATCCACCGGCGGGCGAGCCTCGGGTCGCGCTGCGCCCGAGCGCCTGGTGTGGCTCCCCGCGCCGCCTCAAGGTGGATCGGAGGCGACGCTGGACGCGCTGATGCGCGCCGATGCATGTCGCATCGTGCTCGCGCGCGCGGGGCTCGTGGAGCGGCGAGGCGCGGCGATCGCGCTGACGGACGCGGGGCGCGCGTACGCCGAGGCCCCCGATGCCGAAGCGCTCTTCGAGCGGCTCCACGCGGCCTACGTCGGGTTGCTCGAGGTGCTCGTGCTCGCGGATGCGGGCGCTGCGTCGTCCGCGGCGCGGGCGCTCCGCCTCTTCGAAGGTTTGGTGGAGCGGCGCTATCGCACGCCCGAGCCCGTCGCGCATCGGCTCGGTTGGCTGGTCGCGCTCGGCGTGATCGCGCGCGGCCCGCGCGGCGCCGAGCCCACCGCGCTGGGCCGACAGATCCTCGGCGCGCATGCCGCGGAGGTTCGAGCGCTGCACGCGCGCATCGAGGATCTCCTCGACGAAGCCCGCGACACCGACGCGGACGTCGCCGAAGCGCTGGGCGAGGCTCTGGCGTTCGATCCGGCGCCGGCCACGAGCATCGATGTCACCGCATCACCTCTCGTGATCGAGCCTGCGTCGGTGCGCGCGCAGGCGGCGCGCTTGGAGCTGCCCGCGTCGATCATCGAACGTGCTTGTGCGGCGCTGTCCGCGGACAAGCACGTGCTGCTCGTGGGCCCGCCCGGCACGGGCAAGACGGAGCTCGCCGTGGCGCTCGGCGAAGCCGCGCGGGCCGGCGGTTTTTGCGAAGGGCTCCTCACCGCGACGGCCTCCGGCGATTGGACCACGTACGACACCATCGGTGGCTATGCGATCGGGCCGGGTGGGGCGCTGCGTTTTCGGCCGGGCGTCTTCCTCGCCGCGATCGAGCGGCGATCGTGGCTGCTCGTCGACGAGCTCAACCGCGCCGACGTGGATCGCGCTTTCGGAGAGCTGCTCACGGTGCTCTCGGGGCGCGACGCCAGCGCGCCTTTCACGCTGCCCGATGGACGGCTCGTGAGCGTCGGTCCGAGCGCGCAGGCGACGCACCGCGTGCCGCCGTCGTTTCGCCTCCTCGCCACCATGAACACGTGGGATCGCGCCGCGCTCTTCCGGCTCTCGTATGCCGTGCAGCGCCGCTTCGCGATCATCCATGTCGGCGCGCCGGACGACGATGCCTATGCGCGCATCCTCGATCAGCATGCATCGAGCGGTGCGGCGCCGCCGCTCGAGGGGAGCGCGCGCGCCGCGCTCGGCCGCTTGTTCTGCTCCCGCGGGCTCCTCGCGCATCGCCCGGTGGGGCCGGCCGTCGCCATCGACATGGCGCGCTACCTCAGGCGTCGCGGCGCCGCCGAGGAGGCGCTCGCCGAGGCCATCGCCATGTACGTGCTCCCGCAGCTCGAAGGGCTCGCGCCCGACGCGGCGGCGGCCGTCTGGGCGCTGCTCGACGAGGAGACCCGCGGCGCGCCGGAGCGCGCGCGTCGCGAGCTCGGGGCGCGCTTCGGCGAGCTCTTTCCGGCGGTGCGCGTGACAATCGTTTGAGCACCAACGAATCGATCCCATGAGCCGCGGCGAACCTTGGGAGTCGTTCCTTCGCTCGCATTTTCCGGGCTATCTCCTCCCGGAGGCGCTCCGGCGCGCGCTGCCCGAGGACGCGGCGGCCCGCTTCCTCGCGCGCCTCGGGGGTGGGCCGCGGCAGCTCTTCCTGCTTCGCGCGGCCAGCGTCGCGAGCGCGCACGCCGACTCCATCCATGCCTTCGCGTGCGCGGCGTTGCCCGCGCTCGCCGCGCATCTCCCGGCGCGATCCATCCTCGAGCGGCGCGTCTCGTCCGGCGAGCTGCGCGGCCGCCTCGACGTCGCGGCCACGTTGCGCCTCCACCTCGCGGGCCGCGCCGTCGCGCTCGCCGCGCGCGCCCCGCGCTCCCGTCGCGATCGACCCGAGGACGTGCTGGCCAAGGCCGTCGCCGTGCGCCTCGACGAAGTGATCCGCGAGCTGTCGCGGGCCGGTGTCATCGGTGCCGTCGGCTGGGGCGCGGCGCTCGCGTCCTCCGCATCGGCCCTCGCCCACGCGCTCGAGGTCACCGCGCTCCGTGACGTGCCGGACGTGCCTTTCGAGGCGATCGATCCAGACGTCGCGCGTACGTCGTCGCATCCGGCGCACGCGCTCGCGGCCGCGCTGCATCGCGCGCTCCGCGAGGGGCTCGACGATCCCGATCCCGCGCGCATCGCCCGCGTCGTCGCGGAAGGCGCGCTCGCGCCGCTCGCCGATCACGCCCGCTTCGAGATCGCCGTCCTCCTCCGTCTGCTGGTGTCGTTCGCGTCGCGCCGTCCCGACCTCGCCATGAAGCGCACCATCGTCGCGGCCGGGCGGCAGGCGGTCGCGGAGATCGAGGGCAGGGAAGGCACGGTGGTGCAGATCCATTACGACCAAGCTTTCCTCGATCCCGGCCCCTACGACGCCGGCCTGCGACGCTACTTCGGACAGCGCGGCCGCCTCAGGCCCGACATCACCGTGATGATCGACACCCCGCGCGGCGCGCGCGCCGTGCTCATCGAGGCCAAGCTGTCGGCCGATCCCGATTACCTCGCGCAGAGCTATCGCGATGCCATCGTTTATCGCGCCGAATACGGCGCTGCCCTCTCCGGGTGGCCCAAGGTGATTCTGGTGACGTCGGCCCCCATCGCGAGCGAGCCTTGCCGCGAAGACGAGGTGATCGTCGTCGGCTGGGATCGATGGGTGCCCGATGCCGTGATGGACGCGATCCTCGAAGAGGTCTGATCCGCGCGGGCTCGCGCACCATACCGATCAGGCCGCGCTCACGGCGATGGTGCAGAATGGTGATGCGCAGGGCGTGGGCTCGACGGCGCCGTACCTGCACGACGGGCGCGCCACCACGCTGACCGAGGCCATCCTCGCGCACGGCGGGGAGGGCGCGGCTTCCCAGGCGGCCTTCGTCGCGCTTCCGCCCGAGTCACAGCGGGCGCTCATCGCCTTCCTCGACAACCAGGTCCTCTTCAAGCAGGAGTGAGCCGTCCAGCGGCGCGCGGCCCTGCAAATAACGGCTTTCTGGGTGCGTGTGCCACCCACGTGGATGACGGGGGCGCACCGTGATCGGGGCCGCCGAGCAGGCGGTGCTTGCCGCGGGCATACGCGCCTGGGTACGCTCCCGATTGGTCTCCGGATGAGCCAGCAGATCCAACACGAAAGCACACCGGAGCCGCCGTCGTCGTCCAACGACGCCACCGTGCGCATGGCGCGGCCGCGCGCGGTCGATTCGATGGGCCCGCTCTCGGCGCCGGACCTCGGGCCGGCGCCCCCGCCCGCCCCCGCGCCGAAGTGCGCCGTGTGCGGTCATTCGCCGATGACGCTCGATCACGTGTGCGTGCTCTCCGACTCGGAGCAGGCCGCGGGGCAGCAGGTGCTCGTCGTCGACGGCCGTTATCGCGTCGAGTCCGAGCTGGGCCGCGGCGCGATGGGCGTCGTCTATCTCGCGCGCGACACCTGGCTCGGCCGGCCGGTGGCGCTCAAGATGATCGAGCCTTCGTGGGCCGCGCAGAGCCGCGACGCCGCCTCGAGCTTCCAGCGCGAAGCGCGCTCGCTCGCGTCGATCCGCAACCAGTACGTGGTGCAGGTCTATGCCTTCGGCCTCCACGGCGGCACGTACTTCTTCGCCATGGAGTACGTGCGCGGCCGGACCGTGCGCCAGATCCTCGCCGAGCACAAACAGAACGGGGAGACGATCCCGGTGCACCGCACGCTCACCATCCTCGGGCGCATCGCGCAGGGGATCGACGCGGTGCACGCGACGGGCGTGGTTCATCGCGACGTGAAGCCGAGCAACATTGCGATCGAGGAGCACACGGGCCGCCCGGTGCTCCTCGACTTCGGCCTCGCGGTGCACAGCGACGATCCCGAAGCGGCGATGGCCTGCGGCACGCCGCAATACATGGCCCCGGAGCAAGTGGGCTTGGGCGCGGCGGCGGCCTCGATCACGGTGCGCACCGACGTGTACGCGCTCGGGATCACCGCGTTCGAGATGCTCACCGGGCAGCTCCCGTTTCCCACCACCGATCGCGCGCAGCTCATGCGGCAGCACGCCCGCAAGAAGCCGCCGGCGCTCTCCTCGGTTCGGCGCGAATTGGCGCCGTTCGACAAGATCGTCGCGCGCGCGCTCGCCAAGGATCCGGACGAGCGCTACCCGAGCTGCACGGCCTTCGCCGAGGTGCTCGCGGCCGCGGGCGATCGCTTGATATCGAGCACGCTCCCCACGTTGCCTCCGCCCGCGCCCGAGCCCGACATGGGGCCTGCGCTCGAGTGGGTCGCGCGCTCGCTGCCGGCGCCGAGCCTCGCGCCCTATCCGTCGTTGGCGCGCGGCGGCGAGCCGCTCTCGCAGCGCGACACACCGCACGACCTCGCCGGTGGGCCGATCTCTTCGCACACGCCGCCGTCGGCGCCGTCGCGCACGGGCGACACCATGCGCCCGGTGCACGTGCTCGTGGTCGACGACAGCCCGGTGTTCCGCAAGTTCACGGTGCAGGCCACGCAGCTAGCGTTCTATCGCTACCGGAGCCGCCTCTCCGTGGTGGTCGAGGGCGCCGGCTCCGGTCGTGAAGCCGTCGAGCGCGCGGGCACGCTGCGGCCCGACCTTGTGCTCCTCGACTTCGACATGCCCGGCCTCGACGGCCTCGACACGCTCTCGCGCCTCCGCGCCATTCCCGGCGGCGACACCGCGCGCGTGGTGGTGGTGAGCGGCCGCGTCAGCCCCACGCATCGCTGGCGCTTCGCCGTCCTCGGCGTCAACGACTTCGTCAACAAGCCCATCGATTTCCGGCAACTGGTCGATCGCATCGAAGGCATCGCGCGCCGCTTCGACGAGCGCGAGCTCGACGCCCGCTGAAGAGGTGAACGCGAGCCGCGTGGCTCGGCGATCGCCTCCGGGGCGATCACGTCTTCGATCTCGGCGAGACGGACGCTCGTCCATCGAGCAATGTCCCTCACGATCGCGCGGCGCGGATCTATCCTGCGCGCCATGCAGTTCCCGATCTCCTTGAGCGCCTTCTTCGCCGGGGCCACGCTCCTGGCGGCGTGCGGCACACGTACCCCGCTGCTCTCGTCGGATGCGACGAGCTCGGGCAGCGGCGGGACCATGAACGTGCCCGGTGACACCGGCGGCGGCACGACGGTCACGTCGAGCAGCAGCAGCAGCACCAGCACCAGCGCTACGAGCAGCAGCAGCACGGGTGGCATCGACGGCGGCGTGACGACGTTTTGCGGCGAGCTCGCGGTCGTCTGGTCCGTGGCGCTCGCGCAGCCCGACGAGCCCGTCTTTCGCGTGATGGATGTCGACCCTCAAGGCAACGTCTTCGTGATGTCGGGCAACGGCGTCCTCGATCGCATCGGCCCCGACGGCGTCCTCCAACAGCACAACGCGATCGGCCTCGTGAACGGCCTCCCGCGCTACATCGTCGCCGCCAACAATCGTGTACTGCTCGGGCCGATGAATGGCTCGACGACGTACCGCGCTCTTCTCGCGCCGCCCGACGCTGCGCCGAAGGTCCTTTGGGACTTGGATGTGCAGGTCGTCGGCCTGACGCCAGGCATCTGGGGATCGCGTGGCATCGTCACGACACTCGGTTCCTTCGGCGTCGGCGGGATCTCGGGAGCGAACCTCGTGCTCGGCGTGCTCGGCGACAACGGCAAGTCGGCTTGGAAAGCGCAGGACACGCCTGCCCAGACCTTCGGATGGATGATCGGCGCGGACGCGGCGGGAGGCGTGATGGAGCTCGCGCCGCCGAACCTCATGCGAAGGAATGCGGGCGGCGCCGCCGTCTGGTCGATTCCCTACGATCCGCTCACCGCGACGGTCGGCGACATCGTGGCGGCGCCGTCCGGGGATCTCTACGTCTTCGGCGTCACCGATTTCCCGGTCGATCCCGTGTTCTCCGTGGGACGCATCTCACCCGCTGGGCAATTGCTTTGGAGGACGCCCATCGTGGGCGGCTCCGACGAGAACTTCTCGTGCGGCCTCGCGCCGCTCGCGGATGGTGGAGCGGTGGTGTGCGCCGCCTTCGAGCACGGCGGCGTGGGCCTCCAGCGCTTCTCCGCGGACGGCGTGCCCCTCTGGGCGCCGACGGATTGGGTCGCCCTGCCGTGCGCGGAGCTCGGCAATCCGTGGTGGATCGACGGGAGCCCGGACGGCTCCGTGGTGGTGCTGACGGAGAATCGGGTGGTGAAGCTCGCGCCGCCGCCGCAGTGAGGCGACAGCCATCGAGAGGGACGAGGCCTCTCAACCATTGATGAGAATCGTGGTCGACTGCCATTCTGACGAGAATGGCAGTCGCTGCGGTCAGCCGTTCGGCGCGCTCGGCTCGGCGTCGTCGTGCGCGCCGTCGGGATCGATCTCCTCGACGCCGGGATCGGGCACCGCGGGGATGGGGAACGGATCCATCGGCGTGGCGGCGCTCGCGGGCGGCGGCTTCTGCGGGTGATGCCCATGCCCGTGACCGTGGCCCGGCGTCTTCAGCGGCTGGCCACCGGCGTGGGTCTTCTTGGCCACGCGGGCGTGGCCGCGGGGTGCGTTCTTGGCGAGCTCGATGCACTGCGAGTGCGCCTCGTGCGGGCAGGAGATGCGCACGTGGAAGTGATCGTCGTGCGGCAGCGAGTTGTGGGGCTGCATCATCACGAGCGCGGCGCGATCGTAGACGGCGCGGGGCGCGTGCGTGCGGGCGTAGCCGAGGAGCTCGCGCTTCAGCCACTCGGCGATGAAGATGTGGCTCACGCGCGCGACGGGATCGCTGATGAGCTCCTGCACGAAGGCCCAATTGCGCGCCAAATCGAAGCGGGCGCCGGGGTGGTTGGGCGACGAGAGATCGGGGTTGAACTTGACGAAGGTGCGCCCGTGGATCTGCTTGCCCTTGGCGTCGAGCGCGTAGAAGCCGAGATCGGCGTCGCGGCCCGTCTCGTGCGAGTGGTGGCGGAGCAGATCGCCGCCGCCCTTCTGCGAGAGATCGCCGACGTCGAGCGTCGATCCGGGGAAGCGCTTGTGCACGTTGCGCGCGCTGCGATCGATCATGTTGATCATGATCGGCAGCGCCCAACGCACGTCGCCCGACTCGTACACGGGCACCACGCGGAAGTAGGGCTTCGCGAGATCGATGTGCGCGCCGCCCTTGAGGTGACCGTCGTTGGGGCTGCCCACGGACTCGGCCTTCTCGGCGGGCGCCTTCTTGAGCTTCACCACGGGCGTGGCCGCGCGCGCGAGGGGCGTGGCCGTCGCGCCGCCGCGCGAGGCGCGCGCCGCGGGCTCGTCGTTCTTCGCGCGCCGGTGATGATGATGATGGCGGCCCTTCCGCGCGGGTGCGGAGGGCTCGTCCGCGCGCGCGACGGCAGGGCTCAGCGCGGCGAGGGCGAAGGCGGCGAACAGCAGACGGGCGGGCCTGAGCACGAGACCCGGGATAACGCCGGCCTCGACTGCGGGCCAACAATCGCGCCCGTGACGCACGGCGGCGCGCGGCGGTGATCCAGCGCGTACCTCGCGTGATTTTTCCGAGCGAGCAGCGGAGGCGAAGCGCGCGTTACGTGAGGCGCGCCCCTATCCCGTTCCCGTCGCCTCGGGTTTGGGCTACGCCATGGGCCCGTATGAACAAGGTCTACAAGAGCGCGATCGATGCCGTGCGCGACATCCCCGATGGCGCCACGATCCTCGCCGGCGGCTTCGGGCTCTGCGGCATCCCGGAGAACGCCATCGCTGCGTTGCGCGAGCTCGGCCAGAAGGACCTCGTCGTCGTCTCCAACAACTGCGGCGTCGACGATTTCGGTCTCGGCATCCTGCTTCGCAACAAGCAGATCAAGAAGATGATCTCGTCGTACGTGGGCGAGAACAAGGAGTTCGAGCGGCAGTACCTCACGGGTGAGCTCGAGGTCGAGCTGACCCCGCAGGGCACGCTCGCCGAGCGCCTCCGCGCGGGCGGCGCCGGCATCCCCGCGTTCTACACGCCCACGGGCGTGCACACCGCCATCAGCGACGGCGGGCTGCCCGTGCTCTACAACGCCGACGGCAGCGTGAAGAAGTACTCGGCCAAGAAGGAGATCCGATCCTTCGACGGCAAGGACTACGTGCTCGAGCCCGCCATCCGCGGCGACTTCGCCATCGTGAAGGCGTGGAAGGGCGATCGGTACGGCAACCTCGTCTATCGCCACACGGCGATGAACTTCAACCCGATGATGGCCACCGCGGCCGCCGTCACGATCGCCGAGGTCGAGGAGCTCGTGGAGGTCGGCTCGCTCGATCCGGATCACGTGCACACGCCGGGCATCTTCGTGCACCGGATTTTCCAGGGCGAGCGCTACGAGAAGCGCATCGAGCGCAGGACCGTGCAGAAGGCGAAGGATTGAACATGGCCCTCACCCGTGAACAGATCGCGAAGCGCGCCGCGGCCGAGCTCCGCGACGGCTTCTACGTCAACCTCGGCATCGGCATGCCGACGCTCGTCGCCAACTACATCCCCAAGGGGGTCGAGGTGGTGCTCCAGAGCGAGAATGGTTTGCTCGGCATCGGGCCTTATCCCGTCGCCGGCAGCGAGGACGCGGACCTCATCAACGCCGGCAAAGAGACGGTGACGATGCTCCCCGGATCGGCCGTGTTCTCCAGCGCGGATTCGTTCGGCCAGATCCGCGGCGGCCATATCGATCTCGCCATTCTCGGCGCCATGGAGGTCTCCGAGAAAGGCGATCTCGCCAATTGGATGATCCCCGGCAAGATGGTGAAGGGGATGGGCGGTGCCATGGATCTCGTGGCGCGCGCCAAGCGGGTGGTGGTGATCATGGATCACGCCGCCAAGAACGGGGCGCCGAAGATCCTCAAGGACTGCGCGCTCCCGCTCACCGGACGCGCGGTGGTGCATCGGATCATCACCGACCTCGCGGTGATCGACATCACGCCCGAGGGCCTCATCCTGCGCGAGCTCGCGCCCGGCGTCTCCGCGCGCGAGGTGCAGGAGAAGACGGAGCCCACGCTCAAGGTCCCCTCCGACGTCACCGAGATGACGTTCGCGTCGTAGATCGATCATGGCCTGGCCCGACAAGAACCCGCCCTCGATCGACGGGACCGCGAAGCGCTCGGTCGGCGTCGGCGTCTTCCGCCGCTGCGATGGTTGCGGCGAGACGCTGACCGCCGTCGAGCTCGCCGCGAACTTCGAGGTGTGCCCGCTCTGCGGACAGCACCACAAGCTCGACGCCGAAGGCTGGCGCCGCCTCCTGCTCGACGACGGCGCGCTCGACGTGTGGGACGAAGGGCTCACGCCCACCGATCCGCTCGGATTCAGCGACGGCAAGAGCTACAAGGATCGCGTCGCCCAAACGCAGAAGAAGACGAAGGCGCGCGAAGCGGTGGAGATCGGCCGCGCCCGGATGGATGGACGCGACGTCGCTTATGGCGCCTTCGTGTTCGCCTTCATGGGCGGGAGCATGGGCTCCGTCGCCGGCGAGAAGGTGGCGCGTCTCTTCGAGAAGGCCACCGAGCAGCGCTTGCCGGTGGTGCTGCTCCAAGCCTCGGGCGGCGCGCGCATGCAGGAGGGGATCCTCTCCTTGATGCAGATGGCGAAGAGCGTCTCCGCCTTGGAGCGCCTCCGCGCCGCGCGTCTCCCGTTCATCTCGATGCTCCTGCACCCGACCACGGGCGGCGTGGCCGCGAGCTTCGCCTTCCTCGGCGACGTGAACCTCGCCGAGCCCAAGGCCCTCATCGGCTTCGCCGGCCCGCGCGTCATCGAGAACACCATTCGCCAAACCTTGCCCGAAGGTTTCCAGCGATCGGAGTTCCTGCTCGATCACGGGATGGTGGACGCCATCGTCCCGCGGCTCGAAATGAAGGCGCGTGTCTCGACGATCCTCCGTCACCTGACGGGCGGACGGCGCTGATGGCAGAGGCCGCGGGAGCCTCCGCGGCCGCGCCGATCTCGTGATCTCGCCGGACGCGGCGCGCGACCAAGGGGTCTTCGGATGAGCTCGCTCGTCGACAAGCTCCATGCCCTTCAAGCCCGCGCGCCGCGCGGGATGGTGCTCGGCCTCGATCGCGTGGAGGACGCGCTCGCGGCGCTGGGCAATCCACACCGCGACATCCTCGCCGTGCACGTCGCCGGCTCGAACGGGAAGGGGAGCACGTCGGCGATGGTCGAGTCCGTCGCGCGCGCGGCGGGCCTCCGCACCGGGCTCTACACCTCACCGCATCTCAGCCGCTTCGCCGAGCGCATTCGCATCGACGGCGTGCCCATCGCCGACGCGCCTTTCGAGCGGGCGCTCGGGGCCGTGCTCGATCGCTGCCGGCCCGATCTGACCTTCTTCGAGAGCATCACCGTCGCGGCCTTCCAAGCCTTCCGCGAAGCCAACCTCGATGTGGTGGTGCTGGAGGTCGGGCTCGGCGGTCGGCTCGATGCGACCAACGTGATCGAGCGGCCGGTGGCGACGGCGATCACGTCGATATCGCTGGAGCACACTGCCATTCTGGGGGAGACGCTGGCCGCGATTGCCCGGGAGAAGGCGGGAATCTTCAAGCCCTCTGCTCCCGTCGTGCTCGGGCCGCTCCCCGCCGAGGCGGAGCAGGCCGCCGTCGAAATGGCTGAGGCGGTGGGCGCCGGCCCGATCACGCGGGTGGGCCGCGAAATCCAGGTCGCTTTCGACGGCGCCGCGACTGCCATTGATGGGCCGGGCGCGGGAGAGCGGGTGACTGCGACGCTGCGCCTCGCGGGGGCACATCAAGCCGAGAATGCCGGCGTGGCGGTGGGGCTCGTCCACCATTTGCTCGAACGGTTCCACGATCGAGATTGGCAGAGGGCCTTGGAAGAGGGGCTGTCGAGCGCCACGTGGCCCGGTCGACTGGAGCGGATCACGCGGGACGACGGCGTGACCGTGATCCTCGACGCGGCCCACAACCCGGAGGGGATGGATCGGCTGGCGCGCATGTCCTGGGGAGATCCCGCGCGCACCGCGCTGGTGTTCGGCGCCCTCGCGGACAAGCGCTGGCCGGAGATGCTGCGCCAGATCGCGCCTGTGGCGTCGCGGCGGTACTACGCGGAGCCGAAGGGGAGGGCGCCCGCGCCGCTCGCAGAGCTCTGCCAGGTGGCGCCGGGGGAGGCGGTGGCGGAGCCGCGGGCGGCCATCCGCCGAGCGCTGGCGGAGAGCAGGGCGGGGGACGTGGTGTTGGTGACGGGGTCGATCTACCTGGTGGGCGAGGTGCGGTCGGAGCTGCTGGGGATCGAGGCGGATCCGGTGATCGCGCTGTGAAGTGAGGTTGGCGCGGGGGCCCGCGGCATATCTTCTCGGCCCCGCATGCAGAGGCTCCTGGGCTCAGTACACCACGGCCGCGGTGTTCGTGGGCTCGAGATGTCGGACGCTACCAGGCTGGCACGTGGGCAGTGCCATCTTCGCCGCGAGGGGGCGTCCATCCGCAGGAGGTGCCGCGCGGCTCACCCAATCGCTCTCTTCATTTTTCTCTGTTACGGCCCGCCCGGCCCGGCGTCCTCCCATTGCAAGGACGGCGCAGCGTGAACGCGCCGCCCAGACGCGCGGCCTCGCCCGCGCACGTGAGGAGGATTGGATGAAGGTTTTCGCGACCCTCGTTTTGCTCGTCGGCATCAGCTCTTTCACCGCCGCCTGCGGCGGCGACGGGGGCGGCGGCGATGGTGGTGGCTCCTCGCAGACCTGCGAATCGAGCCACGCGTGTGAGAACGGCGTCTGCACCTGCGAAACCGCGGGCAAGAGCGGCCAATCGTGCACCGACGACGACAAGTGCGTGTCGGAGTGCGAGGTTTGCAAGTAGGCCCAAGTCGTCGTCCGCCGTGTCGCGGCTTGCGGACGCGGCGGACGGCGGCGATGTCGTGATGAGCGCCATGGCTTGTTAGCGATCGCCAAGAAGCGCGGGAAAATGGTGAAGACCTCCGGCGAAGCTCCGCGGGCGACATCTTGCTCTTGGTCGCGTGCGCGAGCAGCGCGCGGAGCGCGTCCGCAGATATGCGGAAGCCGAGCGCGCGGAGCGCCTCGGCGGGGCATTCGCCGTCGTCATCGTACCCTCCGAGATCGTGGGGGGATCACGTCGCGATCGACGACGTGGGGAGCACAAGGTGCGCTTCTGCGACGGCGGCAAGCTCACCCTCTACGACTGCGCCGACAGCGGCGCGAAGAAGTGCGTGGAGGGCGAGGGGGCAACGGCTCGCTGTGATCTCATCGAGGAGCGAGCCGTGACCGCGTCAGGACCGCTCGCCGAGGGTGACGAGGATCGCGTCCAGTTGCGCGAACGTCTCGTCCACCCCACTGCAGGCCCCGGAGGCGACCTCGGCGTCGAGCGCTTCCTTCGAGGGATAGAGGTCGTGCTTGACCAGCAGCGTCTTGCCGCCTCGTTCCTCCAACGTGAGCGTGGTCACGGGCCCAGGCCCCTCGCCTTCGTCATTCGTCCAGACGAGGCGCGAATGCGGCGTCACTTCGGTGTACCGACCGAAGAACGGCATGGCCTTCGCGGCGTCGTCGCCGACAGCGATGAGGAGGCGGTAGCTCCCCCCGACACGAACATCCATCTCGCAGGAGAAGATCGTGAGGCCGTGCGACTTCGGTGCCCACCAGCGTTTGAACAGCTCGGGGTTCGTCCACGCCTCCCACACGATCCGTGCGGGGCCATCGAACGTTCGCGTGACCACGAGCTCGCGATCGGATTTCCGTTCTGCCGTGGTGTGGCTCTTCGTCGACCTGCCTTGGTTCTCACTCGTCGCGTCCATCGACCCTCTCCTTCCGTTTGAGCTCCTCGATGATCGAGTCCAGCGCGTCGAAGCGCGCTTCCCAGCGCTGGCGGTAGCTCTCGAGCCACGCCGCCACGTCGTCCAGCTTCTGCGGGCCGAGCTTGCACGTGCGCACGCGCCCGACCTTCTCGGTGGTGACGAGCCCGGCTTCCTCCAGGACGCCCACGTGCTTCTTCATGCCCGTGAGCGTCATGTGGAACTTCTCGGCCAGATCCGTGATCGACGCGTCCCCGCGCCCGAGCTGCTCGAGGACGCCACGCCGGGTCGTGTCCGCGAGCGCGGCGAACGAGGAATCCAGGCGCGCTCGCGAATACTGAACCATGTGGTTCAGTGTCTAGCGCACGGATCGATCCGATGCAAGCGTCGTCGGTCGTCGCCGGGGAGAGCGGCGCCGCATCGAAGAAATCGCGCACGTCTTCGTGCTTCGACCCGGAGATGTAAGTCAGCGAGCGTGATTCTCGAACGACGAAGACCCTTCGTGGACGTGGTCGTGGTCGCGTGGACACGGCTGACACAATTCGCCTGCGCTGGCTGAGTCAGTTCGCTCTGCCGGTGCCGCGACGGCGCCGTCGTTCCTTGTGCTCCAGGCTCGGGGGTGTCCTACAGAAGAAGGCGCGGGTGGAGGGTGGAGCGCCGGCTCGTGGAGCGGAGGACAGCGAGCGAGCGGATAGTGCTCGCGGACGCTCGGCTGTTGGGGCTGGAGCACCAAGGCGACGTTCGAGGGGGGAGCATGAGCAGGGTGGGGATGTACGCCCGGGTCTCCTCGGGGAGGCAGGAGAAGGATCACACGATCGCGTCGCAGGTCGCAGCCATTGAGCAGCATGCCGCGGCCGCGGGCGATGTGGTCGATGCCGAGCACCGTTACATCGATAACGGCTGGCCGGGGGACACGCTGTTGCGGCCCGGCCTCGATGCGTTGCGCGATGCTGTGGCGCTGGGCGCCGTCGACAAGGTCATCGTCTACGATCCCGATCGCCTGGCGAGGCGCTTCGTCGATCAGCAGGTCGTGCTGGAGGAGATCGCGCGCAAGCAGGTGGAGGTCATCTTCGTTCACGGCGGCACGGCGCGCACGCCCGAGGAGCAGATGGCGCTGGGGGTGCGCGGTGTCTTTGCCGAGTACGAGCGCGCCAAGATCCTCGACCGCACGCGCCGTGGACGGCTGCATCGGGCACGCAGCGGGGGCGCCTCCTTCGTGGTCCAATCCACCGTACGGTCTACGGGTCATTCGCGGCGAGAGGCATCTGCCGGGCACCATCGTGATCGAGGAGTGCGAGGCCGCTGTGGTTCGGCAGGTCCTCACGTGGGTCGGGATGGAGGGGCTGCGCCTGCGACAGGTCGCGCGGCGTCTGGACGAGCGCGGCATCAAACCGAGATCCGGCGAGCGCTGGTCACCGAGCACGCTCGGCAAGATGGTGCGCAACCGCGTGTACGTGGGGCAGGCACATCATCAGAAGTACCAATCCATCGAGCCCAAAGAGCCCCGCGACAGGCTTCGGTACCGGCGCCATCGCAAGTCCTCTTCCCGGCGCCGCCCCGAGGCCGACTGGCTCGGCGCGCGCGTGCCGGCCATCGTGGACGAGGCTCTCTTCGAGAAAGCGCAGGAGCGGCTGTTCGAGCATCGGCGCCAAACGGCCGGTCAGGTCAAGCACCCGTACCTGCTGCGTGGGCTGCTCTGGTGTTGCACCTGTGCGCGCAAGATGTGGGGCTTCGGCTGCGACGTCGGCACGCGTCACGAGCGCAGATACTATGCGTGCAATGGAAGGGATCACCACGCCGCCCATGGTGACCGACAGTGCCCGAGCCGACCCGTGCGCGCCGAGGACGTCGAGCAGGTCGTATGGGCGGACCTTTCACACTGGCTTCAGGAGCCCGAGCAGCTCGCGATTCAGCTCGGAGCCCAACGCGACAAGATCCGAACGGTACTCGAGGCTCACGCCGCTGAGCAGCGTCGGCTCGTGCGGCAGGCGAGGTCGCTCACGCACGCGATCGAACGGCTCGTGGACGCCTACCAGGCAGAAGCCATCACGCTCGAGGAGCTACGCGGGCGGCGTGAGCACCTCGAAGAAGCCAAGCAGCGCTGCCATAGAGAGCTCACGGAGCTCGAGCACCGGCATGATCAAGCGCTCACCCAACGTCGTGTCGTCGATGAGATCCAGCAGCTCAGAGAACGACTGCATCAGGGGCTCGAACGCTGTACCTGGGACGACCGGCGGGCGATCGTCGGGCTGCTGATCGAGAAGATCGAGGTCGACGAGCCCAACCTTCGGGTGCACTACGTCGTGCCGCTCGGCACGTCCGGCGGGTGCTCTGCGCCCGTGTCGTCTGAGCAGACGGCCACTCCCGCCTGTGACGGGGCTGGCAGGGTGGACGGCAGTTTGTGTCAGCCGTGTCCACGCGATGGTGGTCGTGAACGCTGACGCTGACGACGGGCCGTCGACGTCAGCGTCAGCGTTCACGTAAACGTCCACGACCACGTCTGATCATTGATCGTAGGTTCTCTCCTGATTACGCCTGGTTGCGTCCTCGGCGAGGCGTGAGGGCCGCAGGCTGATCCGCTCTACGTGCGGCGGAGAGTGCAGCGGACCAGCCCGCGGCGAAGATGTTCAACTGCTCGAGTCCGCGGGCGAGCGTCTGCCAGCCGGGTTCGCCGTTGTGCTTGATGTGGCCGCCCAGCGCGGCGATGGCGAAGAGCGCGTCGCGTACGCTCGGCCGCGGGGGTAGCTTGGATTTCGCGCACGCGGTGAGCGCTTCGATCTGCACATCGGAGAGGACTGCTTGCGCGGGAGCTTCAGGGGCAGTGCGAGCAAGGTGTCGCAGCACGAGCATTTGCCACGCGATGGGAACGAAGATGGCGAGGGCATTGGTGAGGGCGGCGAACGATTCGAGCTGTCGCTCCTCGATGCGGCAGCCCGTTTTCAGGGCCCTGAAGAACTCCTCGATCAGCCATCGCGTGCGATAGTGCTCGATGATGGCGGTCACGTCGGCGGCGGTGCGGATCGGCTCGGTCGTGACGAGGACCCAGGCCACGGGCTCTTCACCGTCCGGCGGTTCGATCTCGCGCACGTGGATGAAGTGCACGGGAAGCGTCTCGGGTTCGTTCGTCAGGTACTGCGGTCGCTTCAGCTCCATCGCGACGGCGCTGAATGCGAGGCGCGCCGTTCGCGCACGGCGCGGTGGATGAGTGCCTCGCTTGCCTGGCATCGGGCTCGCCGCGCGTCGCGAAAGTGGAACCTCGACCTCGACCAGATCGTCGAGCCCGCAGAGCGTCTCGCTCAACTTCAACGGCTCGTCATCTTCGTCGATGACACAGCGGTCACGCGCGACGCGGATGACGAAGCGGTGCCCCTGCTCGACGAGCGCTGAGAGCAAACGGTAGCTGTCTCCCTCGCGGTCCATGACGTGGATCAGTGACGTGCCTGGCCCCACGAGCTCGCTGACGCTCTCGACGGTCTTCGCCCAGCGCGCGGACTCGCTGTCCAACTGCTTCGCGCACTCGCTGCCTGACCGCTTCGCCTTTCGAGAACGAATCGGACCCGTTCGCGCCCAGCACATCAAATCCAGCAGGCCCAACGGACACCTCGATCCGTCGGCGCTCACGGCGAGCGCGCAGTGGGCAAGGAACCCCTGATCGTTACCGCGCAGCCGACCGAGCCCAGAGCGCTGGGCGTCGCCTCGGAAGCTCATTTCTGTGGTGTCTTGAAGGACGAGAACGGTGCCTGCCTGTCTCGCGCGCTCCGCTGTCGCTTCACGATGCCCTTGCATGACCCCACGGTAGGTCACGCGCCGATTGCTGAGCAGCCGGTACGTCGACTCAAGCTCCGCGGCCGACCGAGCCATCTGCGGGATGCCCTTCGATGGTGCCGCGGCCCACCCGTCGCCAAGTGACATCACACGCCTGTGCAGCCGTGGGTCCGGCACCCGCGACCGCTCGAACTCCCTCGCCACCGACGGAACCATGTCCGCGAACTCGTCCAAATCCATGAACTTCTCGACGCACAACCGTCGGGAAGCGGATCGAAGCGCGTCGCGGAGATGTGACGAATCTTCAGACGCAAACGTCCACGTCCACGAGGAGACTGTTGTTCGAGAATCTTGACCGCTGATTTACCGCCCCGGGGGGCACGTACACGAACCCCTCGGGCACGTCGCCGGCCGGCGGCAGCTCGAACACCGTGCGCAACGGCTCGCGACGACCGAGCAGCACCGGATAGCGGCCGGGCGCCTCGACGATCACCATGTACGTCCCCCGCGTGAGGCGAATCCCCTGGAGCGGCGTCGTGCCGAGCGGGTGCGTTGGCACCGGGCTCATGCTGCCTGCCTCGTTGGGCTTCTCTTCGATCAGCGCTACGGCGGGGGTGACCTCGACATCGATCGCAGCGGGCTCCTGAGGCTAAAGAGCTGAGCGCTGCGCGCTCCAAGCAGCGCCGCACCAAGAAGCACTGACCCACCTCGTCGTCGGTGAGCTTCACCGGCATCGCTTGCGGTCTTCACCGGTGAAGCTCAGCGGCCTCGGGCGCGATCCTCACCGGTGAGCTTCACCGAATTCCCGCGGGTTGCGGCAATCATCAACACCCGCTCCACTCAATTGAGTCGGAGCCCTCGAGACGCAGGTAGACTCGTGTCGTTGGAGCGTCTCTTCGCCAGCGCCGAACCTCTCGATACCGATGCGCACCGCATCCTGGCGTGCTCCGACCGGTACGCCGCGCCCACGCCGGAGCGCGTCCTTCCCGACGGTGCGGTTCACCTCATCTTCAACCTCGGCGATCGACAAGCGGGCGAGCGCGGCGCCGAGCTCATGTGTCTCGCCATGGGGGCGACGTGCGAGCCGACCCGGCTCGTGCTCAGCGGCGCGGTCGAGCAGCTCTGCGTTCGGCTGCGCGTCGGCGCGGCCGCCGCAATCCTCGGTGTCCCGGCGGGCGAGCTGACCGATCAGGGCGTCGCGCTCGACGCGCTCTGGGGCGCCGCGGCCGCCGAGGCGCTCGAACGCCTCCACGCAGCGCCGCGCGGCGCCGCGCGCGTCGCATTGCTCGCGCGCCTCCTGCGCGATCGGCTCCACCAGGCCGCGCCGCTCTCCTCCGCGGCGCTCGCAGCGGTGCGCCGGATCGCCGGGAGCGGCGGCCGGATCCGCGTGCGGGACCTCGCCGCCGAGCTCGGCCTCGGCGATCGACGCTTGCAGCAGCTCTTCCGCGAGCACGTCGGCCTCTCGCCGAAGGCGATGTGCCGGCTCGCCCGCTTTCGCGGCGTGCTCGCCCGCTGCCGCAGCGCGAAGCGATCGTGGGTCGAGGTCGCGCTCGACGGCGGCTTCTACGATCAGGCGCACCTCGTGAACGAGCTCCGGGCCTTCACCGGCCTCAGCCCCAGCGAGCTCGCGCAACGCGGCGATTTCGGGTTCTTCCAAGAAGACTGCAGCGCGCCTGGCTAGCATCTTCGCCATGCAAACACTCCAAGGGCGAATCGCCATCGTCACCGGCGCGAGCCGCGGCGCGGGCCGCGGTGTCGCCGTCGAGCTCGGCGCCGCAGGCGCCACCGTCTACGTCACCGGGCGCAGCACCCGCGGCGCGCCCGCCGCCGGTTACGCCGGGTTCCTGGAGCAGGCCAGCCTGTCCGCGATGCCCGGCTCGATCGACGACACCGCCGACGAAGTCACCGCCGCCGGCGGTCGCGGCATCCCCGTCCGCTGCGACCACGCCGATCCCGCGCAGGTCCGCGCGCTCGTCGACCGCGTGGAACGCGAGCAGGGCAGGCTCGATCTGCTCGTCAACAACGCCTGGGGCGGGCACGAGACGTTCTCCCTCGCGTCGCTGAACGCGCCCTTCTGGGAGCAGCCGCTCGAGCACTGGGAGTCGATGTTCGATCACGGTGTGCGAAACCACGTGATCGCGTGCCACGCCGCCGCGCCGCTGTTCGTGCGGAGGAAACGCGGCCTGATCGTGACGACCACGTTCTGGGATCGCGACCGCTATATCACGGGCAACCTCTTCTACGATCTCGCCAAGGCAACGATGAACCGGCTCGCGTTCGGCGTCGCCGAGGAGCTCCGCGCGCACGGCGTCACCTCGCTCGCGGTGACGCCGGGCTGGATGCGCACCGAGCTGGTCCTCGCCGCTCACCAGGCCGACGAGAGCAACTGGCAGGATCGTCCTGCTCTCGCCCGCACCGAGTCGCCGCGCTACCTCGGGCGCGCGGTCGCTGCGCTCGCCGCCGATCCCGACGTGCAGAAGAAGAGCGGCACCGTCCAGCGCGTCGGCGAGCTTGCGCACGAGTACGGCTTCACCGACATCGACGGCCGCGTGGTCGCGCCGTTCGAGATCTGAATTCAGCGCCGCACCAGACGCACTGCCCGTCTTCACCGGTGAAGCTCACCGGCATGCGCCGCGTTCTTCACGGCGAGCTTCACCGACTTCCCGCGGGTCCGGGCGATCATCGACAAGGTCATTGCCCTCGGGAGGAAGAGCTTCCTTTTCTTCGGGCACGAGCAAGCGGGAAGGAACCTCGCCGTTCTCGACACGCTGGTGGCCAGCTGCGAGGCGGTCGGTTCACGCGGCGCCCCGGGGTCACTCTCCCGCGGGCGCCAACGTCATTTTTCCGCGGTCAGTTTTCGGCGGGTGCGACGGTCAGAATTCCGCGGCCAGTTTCGGCGGCCGACAAGGTCAAATTCCGGCGGCGCCTCCAGGCCATTTACACGCCCGCAAGGGCTGTCGACGCGACGGCCGCACGCGGCCCGAGACGTTCGACTTCCTTGGGTTCACGCACATCGCGGGGGAAGCGCGACGGGGCGGGTTCCAACTGCAGCGCCGTACCTCTCGGAAGAAGAGCGCAGCGAAGCTGTCGGCGCTGCGCGAGGAGATGCGAACGCGAAGGCACGATCCACCGGCTGCGCAGCACCGGTGGCTCAGCAGCGTGATTCGTGGGCACTGCAACTATTACGGAGTGCCCACCAACGCTCGAGCGCTGGTCTCGTTTGCGCGGAAGGCCGGGCACGCATGGCTTCGTCAGCTCCAGCGTCGAAGTCAGCGGGCACGATGGTCCGTCGACGAGATCAAGCACTTCGAAGCTCGCTATCCGCTTCCGGTGCCGCACGTGATCCACCCCTGGCCGACGCGGCGCTTCTATGCTCGTCCGTAGACCGAAGGTGGGAGCCTCGTGCGGGAAAACCGCTCGCGGGGCTCTGTCCGGGGGGGCGGCCCGAAGGGGCCGTCCCTACCGGGACTGGGGGGCCGGGGAGGGCGTCCTTTGGGATGCTCTCCTCGGCCTACCCGACCGGGCGCCGCGTTCATTTTCCTGCGGATCGGCGGGGCTATCTACAATTTGGCCGCCTTCCCACCCGTAGCATCTTGTAGGGTGCGCGCCCGATGGCGTTCTGGGACCGGTTCAAGCCGAAGACGCCGGGCGCTCCGGCGCTGGTGGTCCAGGGCATGCCGCAGCAAGGCGGCGCGCTGAAGAACGGCAAAAAGCACGGCCGCTGGATCGAGCGCGAGGAGCGCGAGGACACGCGCTGGAACGAGCAGACGTGCACGTTCGACAAGCTCGGGACGTATGGCTGGCGCGAGCTCGACTACGTCGACGGCAAGAAGCAGGGCCCGTTCGTGTGGCGGCATTCGAACGGCATGGCGCAGCGGATCGGCACGTACGTCGACGATCAGATCCACGGACCACTCGTCATCCGCTATCGCAGCGGCACGATCGCCGGCGAGGGCACGTTCCGCACCGGCAAGCTGCACGGCCACTGGGTGCAGCGGCACGAGAACGGCAACCTCTATTACGAGACCGACTACGTCGACGACAAGCGCATGGGCCCGTGGGTCTGGGCTGAGGAGAACGGTCAGGTCACCGAGCGCGGCGCGCACGACAACGGCGAACGCACGGGCGAGTGGAGCCTGTGGTCCAAGGACGGCGTGCTGATCGAGCAGGGCACGTACGTCACCGGCAAGCGCCATGGCGCGTGGAAGCTGCGCCGCGCCGACGGCTCGATCTGCGCCGAGGGCGAGTACGTCGCCGGTGTGATGCACGGTCCGTGGCGCACGGTCTCGAAGACCGGCGTACTCGGGCCGCCGCGGACGTGTGCCGACGAAGCCGATCTCCAGCGCTGGGGCGAGCTCGAGGCGTGCGTCGAGCTGATCGCGGCCTACGACGGCGGCGACGCGTGGGTCGAGCGGGCGAAAAGCTCGTTCGCCGACCTCGCGCAGCCATGGCAGGTCAAGCGCGGCGAGAGCTTCGGCCAGGCGACGCTGAGCGCACCGATCGGCGCGGCGTGGCAACTGCGCGCGGCGATGGCAGTCCCGATGCACGTCGTGTGTCGCGACGAGGTGTGGTCCATCATCGCGAGTCTGCTCGACAAGCTCCCCGGCGAGGCCGTCGCGCTCGTCGAGGCAACCGGACAGCGGTATCCGTCGTACGCGCCGCGCGACTGGCTCACGGCGATCCTCGAGAACGAACAGGATGATCCGCGCACGCGGCTCGTCAGCCGGTTCGAGCCGGGGCGCGAATTCACGACCGAGCAGATGCGGCGGTTCGCCCGCCGCGTCCCGCACCTCCAGGCGTTGTCGCTACGCGAGTGTGCGTTCCCCGACGGCTTCGCGCCCCTGTTCGAGCACGGCTTTCCCGAGCTCGAGCGCCTGCTCGTCGTGCGCAGCGAGATGACCGAGGACGGCTACCGCGAGCTCCTCGGAGTGCTCGCACGCGCGACCTGGGTCGGCAAGCTCGAACAGCTCGCGATCGTCGGCAACGGCGGCGGCCCCAGCGACACGCAGCTCGCGGCGCTGCTGGCGAACCCGCACTTCACGGCATTGACGTACTTCACGATCGACGACGCGACGGTCGGTCCCGCGACGGCGCGTGCCCTGCGCGACGGCGTCGCGGCACGCTCACTCGTCGAAGTCACCCTCCGCGACTCGCGGCTCGATGTCGCCGCGCTGACGGCGCTGGCCACGTGCCCCGCACTCGAGGAGCTCGAGCTGCGTGACTGCGAGCTGCCCGACATGACTACTCGCCAGGCGATGGCGATCACGTCGCCGAAGCTGCGCAGGGTCAAGCTCGCCGGCACGCTCGGCGTCGAAGAGTACGCCTATGGCGACCAGCGCTCTGGCTACGCCGTGGCGCGCCGCCTTGCGGTAATGCCGGCGCTCAGCAAGCTCGAGCTGCTCGACCTCTCGGACAACCACCTCGACGGGCTGGCGGCACGCGTGCTCGCGCGCTCGCCGTACATCCGCGGTATTCGCAAGCTCGACTGGACCGCTAACGAGGGCGCCGACGAGCTCGCCGAGCTGGGCTCGTCGCTCGTCGCGAACAAGCCGGGCAACGTTGTCGTGTTGAAGCTGTAGGTGAGCCGGCCGTGAGGGCGACTCCCGGTCGCTCGTTGCGGATTGCGATTAGCCATCGATCGGGTGAGGCTCGGCGTGTCCACCATTCCTCCGAAGGATCTGTCGGCGAACGAGCTCGCTGCGATGCTGGGGTTCTAGCGGTTCCACGACACCCGGCGCGCCACGATCTCGGCAAGGCCCCTCGACACCGCCGCGCGCTCGCCGAAGTGGGGCGGGGTGCTGTCCCAGCTCTCCGCCGAGCAGCGCGAGCAGCAGGAGCTGGCCTCGGTCGCACTGGAGGCGCAGGTGCTGTTCGAGGACCGATGGGAGCCGTACCGGCCACCCTGGCGACGTCACTGCACGTCCACCGCACCTCCCACTGGCGAACTTCGCGGGCGCCGGTGCTCGCTCTCGGCGTCACGACTGGAGGGTCAGAAATCTGCGGATCGGCAGGGCCATCAACACACCCGTCAGGGGCAAGCGGGGGAGTCGCCGAAGGAATGGGCCAGAGGGCCCCTTCGTCACGGCGTCGCGTGCATCAGAGGCATTCGACGATGCTGCCTTCGCACGTCTTGCCGCCCATCGAACACCCCTTCGCGGTCAGGCACTGGCAAAGCCCGTCGTTGCAATCGAACGGGAGACCGATGCAACCGATCTCGGACTCGACCGACGAGCTTTTCACGCAGAACTCGTCCGATTGGCAGGCCGCGCAAACATCACCACTCGAGCCCCCCGTTCCGCTGCTCGCGCTCGACGAGCTGCTGCTGCTCGACGAGCTCTTGCCTCCGCTGCCCGCGGTGCTGCTCCCGCAGTCGTCGATGGCTGCGCACGAGCTCGCGCTCGCGACGCACGCCTTGGCCTCGTCCGACAGCATCGCGCAGGCATCGCTGCAATTCGGGGGCACCTGCCCGCACTGCTTTTCGATGGCCGCGCAGACGTCGGCGCACGACGGTTTGCCTGACGAGCTCCCGCCGCCCGAGCCGTCGTTCGAGTCCCCGCCACACGCACCGATGAGAGCGGTAAGGAAACAGCAACCAAGAACCGCATAGCGAATGTTCATACGGCCCCTCCTAGCCCGGAAGGGAAGCAAGCGCATGGGCTCGAATCGTACAGTGTCCGAGCCGCGGTCGTGCCCTTCGCCCGCCAAAGGATTTCACGCAATCCCAACCGGTCCGATGAAACGGTCCAACACGACAGGTAGGTGAGAGAGGAGATCGGCAATGAGACGGAGCCGCGCGCAGCGAAGCGAGCAGGCGCAGTGACGATATGGGTGCATGCCGTGCAGGCCAGCGGCTCGCGCCGGTGCACGCGCCGCCGAAAGAAGCTGGCAACGTACTCGAATTCGACGCTCTCGTTGCCGGCTCCAAGTGGCTCGAGCGTGTCGGGACCGCACGTCCGACAGGCTCACGCGGCCTCGGGCACGCGGTGCTCGACCGTCTCGGTGAAAAGCATCTTCTTCTGCGCGGCGCTCTCCTGAGGTCCAGCGCCTCATCGATGGCGGAGGCGCGGCGTGGTACTTGTTGCGGTGCATGAGCCGGCGCAGTGACGCGATGGGTGGCATCTTCGGCCACGGCAGTCTCGCCTTTGTGGTGGACGACATTCGGAGCGAGTCGCACTTCTCAGGGGCGACGCCGCAGGCACGCGATCTGACGCCTCTCTTCGAGCCCGCCGGCAAGCTGCCAGCCCTTGGCGCGGCACCCGTGCTCTCCTGGTTCCTCGCGCGGCTCGCGCACCTGGCGCGGGGGCGGTTTCCCTTCGGCTGGAACGACGTCCTGCACAACGACGGCGGAGGGGTTTACCTCCGATTCATCGCCTTCACCGCTGACCTCGCACCGGTCGCCTTCCTCATGGTCCACGGCGACGCATCGAAGATCGCCTGCCACGTCGAGTGCGCGGCCGGCTCCTCGCCGGACGAGGTCTGTGGTGCGTTCGCTTCTGCCTTCCTGGAGGAGCCCGCGCGGCTTGGCGAGTGCAAGGTCACCACGATCGATACAGATCCGCCGGAGCTCCCTGCGCGGCGACGGGGTGATCCGCAGGTCTTTGGCTGGGATGGGAAGTCCTTCCTCGGGCGACAGCCGGCCACGGGTGACCTGCCCGCCGCCAGGTCGTCGTGAGTGCGGGTAGACGAAGCGCTCACCGGCATCCGTCCGATCACCGAACAGAGACCGTTGAAGGACATCGATGCCGCCTACGTGCGAATGATGTCGGGCGCGACGACCGGCCGGATGGTGCTGACGACGGATCGCTAGCCGTCGGTATGGCGTCACGAGCCTGCGCGAACGAAATCCGTGATCGTTTGCCGGAACGGCGTCGTCGGGCGACCGATGAGCCGGCGAAGCGCGCCGCCGTCTTCGAAGAGCGCGCCTCGTGCGACCCCCGCATCCGTGTCGGACAGGATCGTCGCGACCATCTCCGGGAGGCCCGCCTGTATCGCTGCGGACCGAAATGCTTCCGGCGACATGTCCTGATAGACCATCGGCTTTCCCGACGCTTCGCGGACGACCGCCACCAGGTCCGCCAGCGTGAACGATGCGTCGCCCGCGAGCTCGTAGATGCGTCCCGCATGGTCGTCTCCGGTCAACACCGTCGCCGCCGCGCGCGCGTAATCGGCGCGCGCCGCCGAAGAGATGCGCCCATCGCCCGCCGCGCCAGCGAGCACACCACGCGCGAGCGCCGCGGGAAGCCGCCACGTGTACACCTCCGTGTACCAGCCGTTTCGCAGCAGCACGAACGGCACGCCCGACTCCCGCAGCGCCGCCTCCGCGTCGCGATGCTCTTCCGCGAGCATCAGCGGCGTGGTGTCCGCGTGGAGAATGCTGGTGTAGGCGATGAGCTTCACCCCAGCACCTCGCGCGGCTTCGATCACGTTTCGATGCTGCCTCTTCCGCTTGCCGTTCTCGCTGCTCGAGATGAGAAGCAGCCGATCGACGCCGCGGAACGCGCGTTCCAGCGTCTCTGGTCGCGTGTAATCGGCGACGCGAGCCTCGATATCCCTCGCGCGAAATGCCGCCGCCGCCTTTTCGTGCTTGTCGAGGTCGCGCACGCCCGCGAGGATCGAGCTCGCTGGGACCGTCTCGAGGAGCGCGTCGATGACGAGCTTGCCGAGCGCACCGGTTGCCCCCGTGACGAACAGGGTTGGCGTAAGGGCCATGGTCTTCATCCTCCTGCGTCCCGGGGCTAAGATTTCGGAACGCGCGGGAAACCTACGCACGACCCGGGCGGCGTGAAGGAGGCAGGATTTTGGGACAGGGTGACCTCGAAGTAACCGCCTCTGAACCCGAGCGCCGCAAGGGTTGGACGGTCGACCCGCAGTGCCCAGTGCGCGACGTGCTCGACCGCATCGGCGACAAGTGGTCGACGCTCGTTCTCGTCACGCTCGCGGACGGGCCGCGCCGCTTCAGCGAGGTTCGGCGCGCGATCCCCGACATCTCGAAGCGCATGCTGACGCAGACGCTTCGGGATCTCGAGCGCGACGGCCTCATCGCACGCACCGTGTTCCCGACGAAGCCGCCGAGCGTCGAGTACCGGCTGACGCCGCTCGGCGAGACGATTCTCGAGCCTCTGCGGGCCCTCGCCGACTGGGCCAATCGCAGTCACGAGGCGATCAAGAACGCCCGTCTCGCCTTCGACGCGACGTGCTGAGCGAGCTTATCGATGGACATGCCAAAGGTTGCGAAGCATCTTCCGATGCGTCGACCTCGTGCCGGCTTTGCGCTCGTGCATGTCGACGTAGCGACAGCGAATGCGCGCGCTTACTGGACAGCGTACTTTGGGGAGCACGTCCTCCCCGTGATCGAGGATGCTCGCGTGAGCGAAGTGCTCGCCGAGTACAGGTAGCTCGAGCAGCTTCCGGGTTCGGGCGTACTGGAACGGGCAACGGTCATCCTTAGATACGGCTTTGCCCGTGACGGTGAACTGGCGCCGCATCAATGAACCTCCGTCGCGCGCGAATCATCTTCTCTTCGCCGACGGAAAGCTTTGCGTCTCGGTAACGACTTGCTCGAACAGCGCCGGGAGCTGCCGGGCCTCGATCTCGTGAAAGCCGGTCGCTGCGGAGATCGATGGGGAAAGAGTGCTTGTCGAAGCGAGCGCCGTTGCTTGCCGTCCACGCTCGGCAAAGCATCTCGCTGGGGATGCGGCGGCCGCGAGGTAATACCCCGCGCCGCCCCGTCGTGACGTAGCCCTGGCGATGATCGACCTCACGGCCGAGCCGCCCGACTGTTGATGATCTCCACGCCCCGCCTGAATTCGGTGAAGTTCACCGTTGAAGAACGCTGGCGGTGCCGGTGAAGTTCACCGGTGAAGAACGCGGCTGGTGAACTTCACCGATGCCGGAGGAGGTGAGAAGGCTCTCCGCGTCACGCCGCCCGCCTCACTCAACACGGCGAGGCGTCTGGTGTCGCGCTTCGTCGATCACGACAAGGTCGTGCGTCTGCGCAACCTGATCCACGGGTGCTCAGGACTCATGGGCAAACCCGCCACGTCGTCAGTCGGCGCCGTCGATCAGGCGCTGAAGAACGCTCGCCACCTCGCTCACGAACCCCGCGTCGACGCGCCCCGAGAGAGGCTTCAGGGGGAGCTTGAAGCGGTAGAACCAGATCCCCGTCGCCACCGAGAGGATCATCGCGGCGCGCCGCTCCGCGCCGGGCCCGCCGATCAGCTTGGCCATCGGCTGAAGCATCCGCGCGTGCGCGAGGCGGCGGGCGCGCGCGTTGACCGAAGGATCGGTCGCGGCGAGGAGCATCATGGCCGTCAGATCGACGTCCTGCTGCGCCGAGAACAGCTGCGCTGCGATTGCCTCGCCAAGCTTGCCGCGATCCGTCGTGGCGAACGTTTCCCCGAGGTCGAACGCCTCGGCGACCGCCTGGTCGAAGAGCTTCTCTTTGGACCCGAAGTAACGCACCACCAGCGCGGCCGTGATTCCGGCGTCCGCTGCGATGTCGCGGATGCTGGCCTTGGCGTACCCGAGCTTCGAGAACGCCACCTTCGCGGACTCCATGATCCGCGCGCGGGTGCGCTCCCGATCTCGCAGTCGCTCCGCTTCTGGCTCGGTAGAGGCAGTCATGTAAACACCTGTTGACTTGCAGGATACCCGTGCCTATCTCCGAGTCAAGTCACCAACTGTTTACTTGTGGAGAAGCACAATGAGAGCTTCCCTCTCAGTCTCGAAGTGGGTCATCTCCGCCCTGGGTGCTTTCGCGCTCGTGATGGGCGTGTTCGGGCTCATCAACCCGAGCGTCAGGCTGGCATGATGGGCTTTCCGGCCGTCGCCGAGCGGTCGCCCGACGATCACACGGTGACGCTCCTCGTGATCACCTCGCTCGCCACCATCAACACGGCTCTCCTCTACTTGGTCGGGGTCGCGAAGAGGTGGCCCGGCTTCTCCGTTTGGGCAGTGGCGGCGCGTACCCTCATGGGCGCCGGGCTCGCGACGCTGGCGCTCAGCGGCAAGGGCCCCAGCGCGTTCATGGGCGCTGCTGCATGGGAGTGGATCGGCGCGGCGCTCGTCGGCACCGCGAGCCTCTGGGATCGACGCAAGGCGGGAGTGAAGCCCGATGCGTGACGCCCTCGGAGCCACCGCCGCGCGGGCGCTGGACGGCCTCGCGAGCCATCGCCTCCGCTTCTTCGTTCTCGGCGCCAGCGGGCGCACGGGGGCGCCGTTCGTGGCTCAGGCCCTCGAACGCGGCCACTTCGTGACGGCGTTCGTTCGCAACCCCTCGAAGCTGCCCGACGAGGTACTCACGCACGGCGGGCTTCACGCGGTGCACGGGGAGCTGCACGACGACGATGCGGTGCTGCGCGCGGTACGGGAGGTCCCGCCGGACGTTCTCGTGTCAATGCTCGCTTCCGAGGCCGCACCCTACACGGCGGTGTCGACAGGCACCCGTGGCCTGCTGCGTGCGGTGCGAGCGCTGGGAGCCCCGCGCGCGCTCCCGTTCCTCAGCATCGCCTCGTGGGGCCTCGGCCCGTCCCAACCCTACATCGAGGGGCTCTTCGCGCGAGCGCTGGTCGGCCTCGCGAAGCGGACGTTCTGGGCCAAGCCTCATGCGGACTTCGAGAAGCAACTCGCCGAGGTGGCGCGTGCGCGCGACGAAGGGCTCATTCAGCCTACGATCCTGCTGCCGCCGATGCTCGCGAGCGGGCCGAGGACGCGCACGTACCTCTCCGGTGAGCCGAGCGCGATGAAGGGGGGCATGCGCGTCACGAGCTCTGTGGACCGCGCCTCGCTCGCAGCTCCACCTCCCTCCCGACATGGCGATTGGACGCCCTACGCGCCGGGCGTGACCGGGATGGCATAGAGCACCTCCGAGTCCGCCGAATCGTGGTGGTACCCGGGGCCGTACACCTCCACGTCCGGGCCGTACGTGTGCCGCAGGCCCGAGCGCACCAGCCAGCTCGAATAGATGTAATTTACCGTCTGATCGAGCTGCTGCAGATGGCCCCGGTGCCGGAAGGTGGCGTAGCGTGCTTCGGGCAGCTCGAAGCGCACCATGCCGCGTGGCACCACGGCGTCGGGCGCGACCTCGATCGCCGCCAGGTACTCGAGCTCGTCGCTGTGCGCGCCCACCTGCTGGATGACACCGTACCCCGTGGGGGCGTGCCGGCGTGCGATCTCGGGCAGGCGCGGCATGAACGCGCCCCACAGCGCGGGCAGCTTGGTGCCGAAGTTGTTCTTCTCGGAGTCGCTGCCGAAGAACCGGGTCGAGAGGCCCACCATGACGCGTGCGGGTTGCACGCACACCTCGGGCTCGAGCGACACGCCGCCGTGCAGGTGCCGCAGGTAGTCCTCGTCGAAACGCACCTTGCGCAAGAAGGGGATGCTCTGGTGGGATTTGCGGTAGCGCGCTGGGGTCACGCCGAAGGCCTTCTTGAAGGCTCTGGTGAAGGCCTCCTGCGAGTCGAAGCCGGCGGCGAAGGCGATCTCGAGGATGCGCTCGTCGGTGTGGGCCAGTGCGTCGAGCGCCCGCGCGAAGCGGCGCGAGCGCACGTACGTCATCAAGGTCTCGTTGGTCAGCGCCTTGAAGATGCGCTGGAAGTGCCACTGGCTGATGCCGGCGTGGCGCGCCACGTCCGCGAGGTCGATCTCGGAGTCGAGGTGGGCCTCGATGTAGTCGATGCCCTTGCGGACTTGGCGCAGGTACTCCACGACAACCTCAGGGCGTATCGAGCTTCACGGTGGCGAGCAAGCGCCAGTCGTCGAGCGCGGCGATCCGATGCGGCACGGCCTCGGTCTCGTAGGCGTTCGACTCGACGTAGGAGCGGAACGCCGCGAAGCTCGGGTAGCGCACGATCGCGAGCTCATCCCAGCGCTCGCCGGGCGGTGCCACCAGACCGGCAATCACCGAGCCGAGCCAGGCGACCTCGACGGGCATCCCCTCCGTCAGCTTGATGAACGTGCCCACGTAGCCGCGGTGGTACGCCTCGCGGCCGGAGCACGGCCCGAGCCCCGTGCCTTCCGGGTATTCTGCACGCTCTTTGTAACGGAGCAGGTTGAGCATGTAGAAGGGCTTGCCTTCGGGGATCACCTTGGCGGCTTCGATCAGGCTCTCCGTGGTCAGGGCGGTGGTGCGCGCGTTCTCGTGGGTCACGTTGTGCCTCGCTTTCTGAGAGGCGAAGCTAGGCATCCACGCGCGAGCCGTTTTGACATTCCGTGCGCGACGAACACGCGTCACTCGGCGGCGAACGCGCGCACGATCGCCGCGAGCTGCCCGAGCCGTGTGCCCGCGCGGCCGTCGGCTAGGTGCACTTGTCCATCCTCTGGCCATCCGTGATCGGGGCAGCAACTCCGGACGTCCCGGGGGTGCTCTCTACCCTCGCTGCTCGCGCTGGCGAACTTCCCGACCGCCCTCGCCCCCGTCGACGTCACGACGCGGAGGTCAAATTCCGGCGGATCTCGGTGGCCATCAACAGTTAAGCGGCACCGCGTGCTCGTTCCGCCCTCAGGCCCATATCGCGATTGTGAAAAGATAGCCCGCGATGAACCAGAGCAGACCTGCGAGCGCGAGAAACGGCACGGACCGGAGCCTGATGGCAGCCACGAGGGGCATGCACGACACCGCCGTCACGATGCCGACCGTGGGCAACGCTGCGACGACGCTTCTACTTGCGAAGGCCTCGAGCCAACCCGAGAGCGGGCCAAGGCTCAGACTGACCCACACGAGCACTCGGTGCGTTGGCGTTGGCGCGCGAAACAGAAATTTCGGAACCCCGGCAACGGCGACAAGCGAATTCGCCAATGCAAGCATCGCAGCAACCACGAGACACCCGCGGTTCCATTCGGCACGGCTACTTCTGGCGGGCCCGTCTTTGGCGGGATGAGTTTCGGACATGGGACCTGGACGACCGTACGATGATGGTGATCGCCCTGCGTGTGGAGAACGCGCTCAGGTCCGAGGAACTGTGGTGCAAATATCAAGGAGGGCCTGCAGCACGATCCTTTCGGTGTCCGCTCAACGGCTGGCGGCCCTTGCGCGACATCTGGCTACTGCGCTTCAGAGGGCCTCGGGAACGGTGCCACACGACCAAGCTACGCCCGCAGGGCTTGTCACGTCCCCGGAAAGCGCTGCCGGCTCGGGTGGGCGTGCGCCTGAGCGCGTGCGGGCCCGTAGATCGCGACGCGTCACGGTGCGCGCGCATCGTTGCCAGCATCGCGGCTGGCCGAACGACGGCGGTGACTTCCCGGCCATTGCTCGCCCCCCAAGGAGGATTCGGTATCCAGGATACCGATGGACGCGTCGGGGGAGTCGAACTCCGATGCTCCGTAAGGGATGAACATCTCGCACGGCCAGGGCGGACCGCAGGACTCGCGCGGCGGCAACAAGGCCTCCGGCCTCTTCGGCGGCGCGGGGAGAGACATGACCACGGCGAGCACGGAAGCGGCAATTGCGGCCAAGAAGCCGACCGCCATCAGTGCCCGCCGGATGCGGATCTTTGGTTCGCACGCCCGGCAGGAGACGCCGGAAGCTGTCAGCGTGGCGCACACGTCGCACACGGGCGCGCCACAGCGATCACAGGTCTCGGTCGCGCGCGCCAGGAAATGTATGTGGCACGATGGCCCTTCTATCGGCGCGGTCCGGTAGCTCTCGACAGCCATGGCTCCCTTCACGCGGCCTCCATGACAGTCAAGCTCGTCACTTGTTCCACCGCCCGCCCAACGACTCCGGTTCAGCGGCGGGCGCAGCCCGTCCGCTGCAACCGGGAGTTGGGCCGTACCGTCATCGCCTACTCGTCCTCCGCTACCGATTGGCGTCGCACCTCATCGATCTGCTTCTGAATTTCCGCTACGAACTGAGTTGCCTGAGCAAAGAGGGCTTCGACATCGGCAGAGGACAGAACGTGCGTAGCGCCGTCTTTGTCCTTCCCATTTCGGTGCACGATGTCGTGACGAATCCCCACTGCGCGAACGATCGGCCCAATATCCTTAGGGAATTCGATTCCGAGGGTGTCGCGGTAGATTCCCTTAACCTTGGGCAGATTATGATACAGGACGTTGGCCATCGCCTCGATCGCAGTTTCATCGATCTTATCGTAAACAGTAAACACCTCCGTCAGAGCAAACTTCATATCCTTGAAATCGCGAAACGTTTCCACGAACTTGCGCATGATTCGCCTGCTGTTCTTCGCAGTGGCGATGAGCGCGTCGCCCAAGTACGTCTCGAGACACGCGATGATGTTTGCGTACAACATCAGCCGGAGTGGCTGGTCGCTGGCGGCGGAGAGACCAGCAATCGCGTTCAGCGATTTTACGCTCTCGATAGAGGTCAAAAATCTCGAATGAGAGTTGTCCTCCAGCAGAGCTGCGCGCAGTTCGGGACGTGCCTCAGCCAAAAGCTCGTACTGACGCTCTCTCCGCCTCTCGTCCACAAGGCCCGGTCGGTTCAGGCGAAGTGCCAAAATGGTTGCAGTGCCTTGGGGGGTGAGTCCGTGAACAGTGCCATCTCCCCGCAAGCGGATGTGAACGCCGAAATCGTCGATGCGCGGGTTAAGTAGAAGCGGTTTCTTGGTCGCATCGGTGGGGAACTGGTCTCGCTTTGCCACATTACACGCCTGACACGAGAGGATGAGATTCTCGTGCTCGAACGCACGCTCCGGAAACTTTGATTTCGGGAAGAACCGTTCCACGCACCCAGGGCTCGTTGCACCAACGCGACGACCACAGTAGCCACATCGATTGTCGAACTCGCGTTCGAGTGCTTGCAGGAGTTGGGGTTGAAGCCTGTCAACCGGCCTGAAGTCCACGCGCTCTCGTGCCGCGCGCGACTTCGTCAAATCCTGGTTGAATGCGGCAACTGCAGAGAGGAAAGTCGAACTCGAAAAGAACACATCCGGGGCTGTGAGGCTGCTCATATCTTCCTGCTTTCTCTACGCATCGACCCACGGCTGGCCGCTCTGCCGCGGGCCGGCGATTAGCAGCGGCTTGTTGGGCCGCTTGGTCCTGGCTGGATGCTCTCACCTTCGCACCCTCCTCTGCATCCCCCCAGGCCCCGCGGGCCACCGTGAGCCGTCGGGCCGATGGCTCTGGGGCGTGACATGGATGGGCTGTTCGCAGGCTGCGGGCCAAACAGAGCGAGCAGTCTCAAGGGCTCATGGGTCTCCAGATGAAGCCCGGTGTAAAGGCCGCCATGAGCGATAGGCGTCTCGTAAGTAGCGCAATCGTTCCGGCTCGCCAATCGACCGACCTTCCCGTGGACCTCGCATGTCCGAAGGAACGCCAGGAGTTCGCCGTCGATCGCCGGTCCATTGGCACCAAGCCAACGGCCGATCCATCCGTCCGGTGCGCAGCATACGAAAAACGCGTCGAGCTCCGGCGAGGCAACATCGTTCTTCCAGTCGTCCGCATGCACCGAGCCAGGAATGTGCTCATAGGCTGACTCCGGAAAGACTCCAGGTCGAGCAACCGGCCGCACATGAATCGGTCCCCTGGGGCCGCGAAGATTCGGAAAACGATCATATGCTTCGCGGAATGTGATCCGCTCTTCGACTTGTGCTGCGAATACGATACGCCGCGGAGAAGAGGCCGACGGAGAGAGCGCGAAGAGGAAGTCTCGTGGTTGCAACTTGCGGCGCACGGGCCTCTTGCACGGTCCGAAGTAGAGCCGATCGTTCCACTCCATCGGCACGTTGCAGAGCGCCATCTGGGCATAGTCCTCGGTGACGGTCGTCATCACGTAAATGAAGCCGACCCCCGTTCGTGCGCCGCCGTCGTCTGTCATCCTGGCGTCCATTCGTCCGTTGCGGTCTTTCTCGTCCATCGCGTCGCTCGTCAGTTCACCGATCCACCTCGGCACGCTCCGCCGGCCCAACATCTCGGGGGAGCCGCCCCTCGGATCCCTATCTCCCCAATCCACCTGGTTCGCCCGCCGCTGCCGAACTCCTCCCGCATCCTAAACCCGAGAGCCTACGTGGGTTAGCCCGCAGCCGTCTAGTTGCACTTGGGCCCGCCTGCGCTTGCATCCGCCATCCGCCATCTGCTCGACACTACGCGTCGTGCCCAGTTTCGTCCCCGACTACGACACTTCATCACCCTTATCAACGCCTACACCGCTCCCCGCGCACCGAAGCGGCGTACACCCACTGGATCCGCCTCCTCATCCGGCACCATCGCCGCCGGCATCCGCGCGCCCTCGAGATGTGACCGATAAAGCTGCGGAGAGCCCCGCCTCGGCGGCTCCGACTCGGATGCTCATCCCACTGAACATCGTGACGTTGCACGCCAACCCGAGTGAAGGATCTCGGCGGCAGTCCTCGTCCCCCACACCTCCCACACGACCACCTCACGCGCGTCCACGGTAGTCGGCGCTCATGAGGGGGCTACACGTCGGTGCCCGGACGGTTACCCGCGCACGACGCTCCTGGGCTTGGCCACGGCCTAGCTTCTGGGCGCCGCATGCCGAGGTTCCTGGACTCGGCCAGGGCTTATCTTTCGGTCTGGAGCTGGTTTGTCCGGGCGCTCATGTCGAGATGAGTGATCGGTACCGGCGGGCCATTCTACGTACCCCAGCAGACCACGACCGGATGGGCTCGGCATGCGCCAACGGCTGGCTCCGCATTCTTACCTATGTGTCCTGCCCGCCCAGCGGCTTGTTGGGCCGCTGAGTCTTGGCATTCTCCCGGCGGCTGCCAAGTGCGGCATCCGCTTTCAGTCTTGACCCGGGTCGGTCGGACCCAAGGCACCTGTCGCATCCCGCTCGACCGCGCCCATTGCAGTCGCCGCGAACTCACGTGCGCTGCAACTCTTCGATCTGAGCACTGAGGGAAAGAGCCGATCTGGGCCGCTTCTTGAGATAATGCTCGATCTTGGCAAAACAGGATCCCATATCTCCCAGATCCGTGTCCGTAAACGTGATTGTCGTAATGCCGAACTGCGCAAAGTACTCGTTGCGCTTTGCCATTTCTCCGGCCCACTTCTCCGCCAGTTCTCGGTTTACGTCGAGCTGAGTTCGCGACTTGATCGCCGAGACAGCCATATGGGTTGAGGCGGGACTCAACTCAAATCCTACAAGCTCCATCGCGTGCGAGTTTAGAATCGAGTAATCGAGGCGATACTTGTGCTTGGTCTCGGCGCCAGCATAGCGCAACTCTGGAATGAGAAAGGGCTCATCCTCGGGATGAGGCGAGGATGCCACGTACTGTCCGTATCGGTGGGCAATCTCTTTCTCGTATGGAGAGCGCGAAACCCTGGATAGGATCGAAGCGTAAAACGTAAGAAACCCATTGACGTTCGAGAAGACGACCGGCGACGTGGTGGCGGGGTCGATTAGCCCCGTCGCCATGACGTGACCAACCGTCCAGTACCTGTAATTTGCGCGGCGAATCTCACTGACGTCATTCGTCCACTTGCCACCACGGTAAGCAGGGGCAATAAGGAGTCCCCAGACCAGCGGATTTGCTCCGAACCACAGTGACCACAAGCTCTCCGAAGGTTTTGCTCTGGTCCGTGCGAGGAGATTTCGGTAGAAGTTTCGCGTCAGGAACGTTTGCGTATACCTCAGAACTTCGGGGTCCTTGAGGTACCCGACGAGTTGGCGAGCCGCAACGCTATGGGGGGCACGGTCGAGTAGACCCCGAAGCCATTGAGCGAAGAAGTCATCCGGATTCGAGAATTGCGTACGAATACTATCTACAAATGTGTTGTTCTTTCCGCCAATAATCCCATGGAGAGATTGTACTTCGCCAGGCTGACCGTAGGAGCCAACTACCTTTGCAACCACAGAAGCCTGCATGCTCTCCAGCTGCTCAGACAGTTGAAGGTTGATGTCGTGAAGAGCTTGCTCCTGTTGAGTACGTTTTCTTTGCATCCTATATTGCCTATTGGCTCACACCATGAACGCGCACGCTTCTGCGCCTCGTCAAGGCGTTCCTGGGTGTGCAAACTCGACAGAGTTCCGGGTGCCGCAGGCATGCCGAGCTGTGCGCAAGGGCGATTCTGCAGCGCACTGGCGAAGTTCTGGGCGAGGCATGGTGCCATGCATGCGAAGGCGCCCTTTCACGACGCCCGCCAGCCCAACGGTTGGCCGCTGTATCGTGGGCCGGGCTGCCGGGCGGAGCGAGGCTGCCTGGCCCGTCGGACACCAGTGGCTTGTTCGGCGGCATCGTCACGTATCCAGGCCCCATTCGGTATCATAGAGGGTAAGGACATCTTTCAGGTCGCCGGACTTCTCTATACGCACCGCGGTCAGCCAACCGTGTGAGTTTCGGTCACCAGAACGATGGGTGCAGCGCCTATTGCCCCAGTCGCGCGCGCAGCGGATCCGAACTTGGCAGTGCTTGCCATACTCATAGATCATGAGCCGTTGAAGGCCGTCACTGTCGACAAATACAATCGCGCCGTTCGCGGCCTCATCTCGCCGAAGATGCCGCGGAAGGTGCGACCTCAGCGCGCGTACAATCGCCGCCCCACTCCCAAAGGCGCGCCCCGGACGCGCACTGGGCTGCCTATCGATCGGTCGGGACACCGGCGTGTCGGGCTCGGGAGTAGAATCGTCTTGGCGGGCAAGAAAAGGAGAGGAAATCATTCTGTCAGGCTTGTTGACTACCGGTCCGCTCGAGCTGGCCATCCCCGCCTGGGACATCCGAAGGTGGTGCTCAAGTATGGCGAGCTGCTGTTTCAATGGCTCGATGGCTTGTGCGGCATTGATGACCGCGCGTTGGCTGTGCTTCCACTTTAGGAGAAACTCAGCAACGAGAATTGCCTCTTTGGTGGGCATGTCCCTTCGCGTGTTTTTGATCGGAATGGCCCCGAGGAGTCTGTAGAAAAGGTATATGAATAGGCGCTCGGCGTGCTCACGAATGGCGCGGTGCTCCCTTTCGCTCATCTGCGACCAATCTGCGTAGTGTTGCTTCACCTCGCGGAGAATCGGCTGGAGCTGCGTGACGAGCAGCTTGTCCCGCAGACCTACCTGGGGATGGTTAGCGAAGCGCGTCCGTGGAATGTCGGTGTATCCAATGTAGGATACGACGGAGCCACCTTTCGCATACTTGATCGGGGAGGGCGATACCACGAGGTACACGTGGGGGCCTTCGAGACGGCGGGCTTCGGCCACTGTCTGCCCCTCGAAATCGTCACCGAACAGCTCCAGGAACCTGTCCATCGTGAAACTCGCCTCCTACCGCGGTCCATCGGACCTACCTCGTCCGGTTTGCGTTGTCTGGCGTGGTCGTCGAGCTGAAGTAGTTGCTGCCGCCTTCATCCGCCGCCCGCCGAACATCTCGGGGAGCCGCCCCGTTCCTCCTCGTATCCCTATCTCCCTAATCCACCTGGTTAGCCCGCCGCTGCCGAACGCCTCCCGCATCCTAAACCGGAAGCTTATGGGGGGTAGCCCGCGGCCGTCTAGCGCATTTGGGGCCGTCTGCGCCTGGCTCCGCCTTCTGCTCGACACCACGCGTCGTGTCCGGTTTCGTCGCTGGCTACGACACCTCGTCACCCTCATCGGCGCCGACACCGCTCCCCGCGCGCCAAAGCAGCGTACACCCACTGAATCCGCTTCCTCATCCGGCACCATCGCCGCTGGCATTCGCGCGACCTCAAGATGTGACGGATGAAGCTGCGGCGATCCCCGCCTTGGCGACTCCGGCTCCAACGCAGATGCTCATCCCACCAAACCTCGTGACCTTGCACGTCAATCCGAGTGAAGCGATCTCGGCGACGGTCCTCGTGCCACCTACCTCTTCCATGCCCCGTCGGACGCTCCACACGCCGCGATGGGCATCCCGAGCGTCACGACGGGGGAAGCGAGGATGTCCCTCGGTGAGTTTAATTGAAAGAGGGGGAGACGGCCTAATCGAGACCGAGCGCTAACAGGTGCCGAGCGAAGCGAGGGTCCACACCCCGTCAGCGGCAAGCCCTTTATGGGTTGACCGTTCCTCTCTCGAGGCTCCTCCATGTCCCCGCGGGCGCGAAGCGCCCGTCGGTTCCAGTGGCTTGTTCGGCGGCTGAGACGTCACCCGGTGGCGGTCGTTCCCTCCAGCAGTGCCAGCGGCGCAACGACGTGTTGATGAGCTTGGAGTTGCCCTTGGCTCCGGCACCAAATTTTGAGGTGATCAATGACGCGATCCTTGAACCCGGATCCCTGCCCCCACTCGTCAGCGCAGCGTTCCCATACGGAGGCGCTTTCCAGAGCGGCGCGCACCTCCTTCACGACGGAATCTGCGTATTTACGAATCGATGCCACATGCCCATTGGTGTACTGATCGCGCCGGAGGCGAACGTGATCGCTTACATCGGCGAAATCCTCATCGTGCTCAAGCGCCCTAAATAGACCCACCATTGCCATGTCGAGCGCCTTGAACCAGTTCGTTGCGGCTTTGGCTGCCCCCGTACGAATCGCCGCGTAGGCATCCATACTGGGATAGCTGCCATCCCGTCGGCACGACGCCAGCACCTGAGAGGCGTAGCGGTGGCCATAAATGCCAGCATAGAGTCCTTCCAATGGATCCCGGAGTGGAGCCCCACTAGGAAAATTGGCCTTGAGCGCGACCCTCAACCGCTTGTCCACCTCGGCCCGCGCGAGCTCGATTCGAACGTTTTCAAGATTGCCCAGGAACGATTTTGCGTCACGGATCTGCCCATCCAAAGAGGCTGCAACATTCGCACGCATCGCCTGAATCCGGGAGTCGAAGATGTGCAACAAGCGTCCGGGGGCATCCCGGAGCGTATCGAAGGAGGTAACGTTGTTCTCCGCGGAGAATGCATCCAGGCCAGCGGCGTCCAGCACCCGCCTACATTCGCCCTGCTTCAGTTCCTGCCCGAATTCGCGATCACCGTTGCAATCGTTGACTCCTTCCGCATCTCCGTGATCCATGAGAACCAGCAACATCTGCGGAACCGCCGCTCGAAGCTCGGCATCAGAGAGGACTTCGCTCAAGAGGGACTTGATCGAGTCGCCAGGAGCATCCTTAAACGGCACACACGTCACGATGAGAGCGCGCGGATCCCTCAGGACCGATTGAATGTCGGCACGACTTGCGAGTTGGCCGTCGAAGCCGCGCGTGTCGATCAGTTCGACGTCTAGCCCGTCGGTCAGATCGAGAAGGGCCCGCGGCACAACGATAGTGATCCGAGAAGGCAGCATCGCCGTGGGCGTGCGGCCGTGGTTGATGTCGTCGAAACGTTGCTTGAGTTCACGGTACGCATCCGGGCCAACGTCCCACCACCATTCGGTGTCGGTCCGTGTCAGAAGCGTCGCGCGCTCGAGAAGGTGGTTGGCAAGGGAACCAGCACTATCATGCTGAGCGACAACGTCATCCAGAGGATCTACAGTGCGCTTTCGCCTCTGACCGCCCTCGCCCGACATTTCCGAGCGCTCGACAAGAGCGGCCATGTGCCGAATCACCCGCTGAATCTCACGCGGAGTCGGATCTCGATCGTCGTCCGAGCGCGTACGGTCAGGGCTTCGGCGGCGAGCCCACTCATCGGCGGCAAATAGGCGAATTTCACGTCGCATCTCCTCAACGGTGAGGGGCTGGATGATGAGCCCAATTCGACCGCTCTCGGTGACGGACGCGGCTCGAATCCGCACCTCGCATACCGTCGTTCCGCCGGAGCCGACGGCAAGAACCGAGTTCTCCCTCAGTGAGGCTCGATCCCTCGGTGCCGCCCCGACCAGAAGGCCGGCGAGTACGCCAATCATCGACGACTTGCCAATCCCGATCTGTCCAACAAAAGCGATGCTGTGGTCTCTCCGGTCAAGGTAGTCTTGTGAAATCCGAATCGCATCGGCACGCTCTCGAGCCAGATCCGAAACCCGATGCTCGGTTTCCGGGGCGTCAGCAAGAGCGCGAAGCGTCTCCAAGGTACCCAAAACCTCGGCACGGTCGACGATCATAAACGAGCCTCCTCCTTCATTACGATCTGCCCGTCCGCGACGGGCTGCAAGCGAATCGGAACTCGCCAGACGTTGCCATCGGCGTCCACAGCGGCCGCTTCGCACAGTCCGCTGGTCTAACGGCCTCGGCTTCACCTGCGGGGCGCGGTACCGAGCGGAGTGAGGCCCCCCGCACCGTCAGGTGCAAGCCGTTGTTGAGCGCTCTACTCACGGAGCCCCTCAGTCGCGCGGGAGACAAGCGATTCGATGATGAAGCGAATCCCCTTTGCCACATCGGCCAGGGCAGCGTCTCGATTGCTCCACGCAGTGATCGGGTTGGCACCACTCGGGAGCATCTGGATGCCGGAAAAGGGAGACCCCTTCCAGTCGCAGGGCCGCACGACTACCGGAACGACGACGGCCTCGCCCCGCTCCCGTCGCTCGAGGGCCACCTTCATTTCGTGCGAGTAGCAGTAATCCGATGCCAAGAAACTGCTACTGATGAGAAGAACTACCACCTGTGCAGTTTCGAGGCTCTTGCGGATCTCGGCCGACCAGTCTTCCCCCGGCAGAATCCGCCCATCATGCCAGGCATCAACCAGTCTCTGCCGCTTGAGCGCGCTGAGATGCTCTTCCAGCGCGAGTGCTTCCTGCTTGTCCTCGTGAGCGTACGACAAGAACACCCTGATCGGATCCTTCAGGTGGGACCGCTCAGGGGAATACCGGGCGAGCAATTCCTCGGCCTCGCTCGACGCTCCTCGGATGCTCTTGTGGAGTCGCTCAAGTCCATCAAGGAATCGAAGCAGTCGCTCCTTCTGCTGGCGCGCAAGGGTCCGGTTGTCGGCGGCGTACCGCGCTTCCCTCTCTTGGTGGGATCGGATGGCCTCGATCTCTGCGGCGCGGCTATAACGGTAACTCGTCCGGTCAAAGTGAGGGGTCGACCATGAGACGGCGAACTTCGGCTTGGTGACCAGAGCGACAAGATCCTCCAGCTCCGAAGGGAACGTACGCCGGATCCACGGTCGCCATTCCGACTCCCATGCCTCAAGTGGCCCCCACTCCACGGCTTCGAGTGGCTCGACCGCCGCCCTCAGCTGGGCACGACATTCCGTTAGTGCTTCAAGAACTTGATCGGTACCCATGACCTACCACGATTTGCCGGGGTGACGATTCTCCCTGGAGGCCAACGCAACGCCGTTCCCCGGATGACCCGCCCAACGGCTACCCGTTAGACGCCAGCCTCACGTTTTCGCTCTTGGAAGTCACTTGGCGCGCCGTTGTCGCGCAGCTTCTGCACGTCGCTCAAGTCGGGTGCCGGACTTGGGCACCTGCTTCGAGAGCTGTTCGGCGCTCTTTGCGCGGAGCAATTCGGCAAACCGACGCGGACTCGGTCTCTGGAGCAGCGATTCAAGCCCGAATGTGTCGGCGGCACCAACGACCTGATTCAGTGCAGTCCCAACAGCAGCGCCTGCGAGGAAGCCCTCGGGGGTTCCGACGGCAGCTCCGAGAATACCTCCAATAGCACTCATCGTCGAAACTCGCGCGACCTTGAACCACGTCCTATCTTTCAGCGGTTTCTCGGTAACTGCTTTCAGCCACGCCTTGCTGACGGCTTCCGTGTCTCGCGGATTGGGCTGCGCCCAGAGCCAGCGCCGGAATTCTCTCGTCGCTGGGTGGTTTCGCAGTTCAACAACGTCAGCGAAGGACATGGCGTCACTAAGAATCATGCCCGGCACGCTCGGTAGATTCTCAAGCATCAGGCCGCGCTCCACCGCTTCGGAGGCACCTTGCTCGGCGACTGCCGCGCGCATTTTGAGCAGACTATCCCATGCTGGCTCGCTCTCGTGAAGGTCGAACTCCATGTCGTAGAGTACGATGCCCTGTGCAACGTCTTCTGCAAGGGTCGCCAGTTGTGCACGCGCCGACTCGGTGAGAGTGTGCCGCGGCACGTTGGGCGAGAACCCACTGGAACGCAACGCACCGCGATCATATGCCTTACGGACGGCCTCCACTGCGTCGGCGGAAACGTTCATCGCAGGAAGGTGAGTGCGCTCGACCGCCAACCGTGCGAGTCGCTCGAGCTTCGTCCAAGAGTGTTCGGTCCATCCTCCCTGTAGTGCCAGTTCCACAGATGCCTGTGGATCGCTATGCGCGGGCGTGTTGAAATTGCCCGGTGCGAGCGGATCCAGATCGCCGCTGACCGGCACCTTCTGGTCCGTCGACCAATACAGCACGTTAGCTCGCCACAGGAGAAACTGAAGGGCCCCCTCCTCCAAAAGCTTTTCCACGCCAGCAATGCCAAAGGCGTCGATCAGTCGGCAGAGCACGACGTTCTCGCCGAAGACCCGGCAGCAAACGCTGGGAGAAAGGATCAGGGCTTCCGCAATGCGGAGCGCCTCCAGGGCCATGGCAATCTTTGCCCCCTGGAGTCCGGAAGCCGGAGCCTGGGGGTTCTTGTCCCAGTCAAGAGTGAGCTTGTCGAGCGCCGTCGTGTACAGCGCACGCGGTAGCCGAACTTCAGCCCCGGGCTTCTCCCGCGCCTTGCGCTTCTTCTCGCTACGTTTCATGGCTTTCTTCGACGCTCACACGGTCTGGCCTTTCGGGAGACTGTCGCCGAGGTGCCGCGCCCCGTCGCGCCGACATCCCGGATTCTGGCGTCTAACGTCTGACGATGGGCTGCGGCGTGCCGTGCCGAGCGAAGCGAGGCTCGGCGTGCCGTCAGCACCATCGGCGAGTTGGGCGGCGTTCGGGGCATGTTCCGGCAACTCATCACCTTTCGGCCGCCTTTCTGCATGCGCGCTCGAAGACCGCATGGAGTGATTGCAGATGCTTCTCATCGTCTTCCGAGCCCGTTCTACGTGCCTGTGCTTCAGCGGCGCTTACGGCGTCCCTGAGATCTGCAAGTTGCTCAGCGGTTGGAGGTTGCGGACCACAAGGGTCGTACCCGTGCTACGGGTTGTGAAATCGGGCGAGGGGGCCTTGGAAGAGCGGTCGGCTGCAGCGGTGCTTGAATAGGCGTCGACGCCTGGTGCTGAGCCTGCGCTTGCACAGAGCGAGGACGCTTCGGACAGCGCGGCGGGTGCTTGGCGTTGTTGACACGAAGCTTGCACAGGCACCAAGGGCACTTCTTATATCCGTCGGCTCCGGCGATCATTGGCCGTTCCTCGGGCCGAGGGCGTCAAGGAGACCACCGAGCGCGGAATCGAGGTTTCGCGCGCTGATGATAGTATGCGTCGCCTTGCTCATCTGATGCGACCATGGCCGCACGAGCACCTGGCTGGAATCGTTCAGCCAAACAAAGGCCGACTGGTCGTCAACGAGCAGGCGCAGCATCACCGGACCGCCAGGCGGTTGAAAGAACGTCTCTGCCCCATCATAGGGATATCCGGGGATCGACAGTCCGACCTCGATTCCAGCATAGGAGAGGAGGGGATGACGCTCCGGCCGCTCAAGGAACGCGAACAGCTCGGGAGCCTGTCTCCTGAGACTCTCGAGGCGCCGCGCATTCTTGGTCTCGACGTCATCCATGGCCTGCCTCGCTGCAGCAATCGTTCGGTCTGGTCGGCCTGCCGAACATCTCGGGGGGGAGCCGCCCCGTTCCTCCTCGGATCCCTATCTCCCTAATCCACCTGGTTAACCCGCCACTGCCGAACTCCTCCCGCATCCTAAACCCGAGAGCCTATGTGGGTTAGCCCGCGGCCGTCTAGCCGCATTCGGAGCCGCCCGCGCCTGCCTCTGCCATCCGCCTTCTGCTCGACACCACGCGTCGTGCCCAGTTTCGCCACCGGCTACGACACCTCATCACCCTTATCGGCGCCTACACCGCTCCCCGCTCCCCGCGCACCGAAGCGGCATACACCCACTGAATCCGCCTCCTCATCCGGCACCATCGCCACCGGCATCCACGCGACCTCGCGATGTGACCGATAAAGCTGCGGAGAGCCCCGCCTCGGCGGCTCCGACGCAGATGCTCATCCCACCGAACCTCGTGACATTGCACGCCAACCCGAGTGAAGGGATCTCGGCGGCCCTCGTCCCCCACACCTCCCACATGCCCCGTCGAACGCTCTACACCCCGCGTTGGAGCCTCTACACGCGAGGCCGGGCCCCCCCACGCCTCTCCCACCGCTCCCCAGCCCCCATCGGCCCTCCTACACCTCCCGTCGAGCGCTCCACACACCGCGCCCGCTCTCCTACACGCCCCGTCGGCTCTCCTACACGCCCCGTCGACCCTTCTACACGCCCCGTCGCCCCCTCCACACCCCCCATCGCCCCCTCTACACGCCCCGTCGCCCCCTCCACACGCCCCATCGCACCTTCTACAAAAATCCGCTGCACCTCTACCGCGCTCCGCTACGCTCCTCCCTGTGGGCCACGGAGGGGTGGGCGGGCCCGCGCGAGGGGTGATATGGCGAAGGCGAAGAAGGATGCGCATCCGAACAAGGATTTCAGCGCCATCACGCAGACGGGGCTGAAGGCGCTGCAGCTCGCGGACGACAACAAGGCGGCGCTCGCGGCGCGGCTATCGCAAAGCGTGCTCGACGCGCTCGCGGCGGATCTCAAGGACTTGGGCGTGGTCGTGCCCGCCGCGCTCGTGCGGCGCGAGGTCGCCAAGACGGCGACGCTGACGCAGGAAGAGGCGTTGGCTCAGGGGTATGCGCTGGTGTCGGCGATTCGGACTGCCGTGGTGCGCAAGGGCGCGTCGCCGGAGGTGCGTAAGGCGTATGGGGTGGGGACGAACACGAACCCGAAGATCGTGAAGCGGGTGAAGGCGGCGATATCGCAGATCGTGGACCGGGCCGTCGCGCTGCCGGCGGAGGCGGCGTCGCTCGGGATCTTGCAGAAGGACATCGATGCGCTGAAGGCGGATCTGCAGGTGATCACGATTGCCGACGATACGCAGGAGCAGCATCGGGCAGGCGCGCCGACGTCGACGAAGGAGCGGAATCGGACGGCGAACCGGATCCTGGCGGCAGTCGATGAGGTGGTGGCGGCAGGGGTGCTCGAGTTCGCGAAGGATGCCGAGAAGCGCGCGGCGTTCGATGCGCTGGTGATCGGGCGTGGGAAGAAGAAGGGGGAGTAGCCAATCGACGTCGCGACGCCGAGGGCGGGCCGACCCCGATTCCGGCCCTCCGGCGACACGATGTCCAGAGGCGCGAAGTCTGCTGTCAGAACGTGACCGAGAAAGCCAACGTCAGGCCCGAAGCGGCGCGACGCCCGGCCATCGACACCTCGAGCCTACCGCGCGCCGTCGACCCTCGCTTCCGGATAAGGTCGGGGAGGATCACCAGCATTGCTCCCGTTGCCGGAGACAGCGACTCTCTAGCCACCAACCCGCCTTGCGGCGGAGGGGCCCTGTCCTAATATCCGGCCGATGATCGTCCGTCCCAGAACTGTCGCCCTCCTCGCCGGCGCCGCCGCGATCCTCCCCGTCGTGCCCGTGAGGGCAAGGGGATGAGCTCGCGCGTGGTGGGCGGGTTCCTCGCGGCGGTGGCGGTCGGCGCGCTGCTGGTGGTGCTGGGAGAGCGATGGCAGGCCCGGAGGGAGGTCGACGCCCATTGCACGGCCGAGGAGCAGTGCGCGACGGGGAAGCTCTGCCCGTACCGGCTCCGGAGAGACGAGGCGCCGCTCGGGTGGGAGTGCCGCGACGAGGCGGAAAGGAAGGGGCTGGAGAGGCGGTGCCGTACTGGGGGCAGTGAGGGGTTCGAGCTTTTCTGCCCGCCGGGAGCCACGGGGACGTGGAGGCCGCAGCGCTGAGCACGGATCGCGCTGGTTCGAGGTCCGTGGGGTTGAGCCGCCGTCGTTGAAACTGCGGCGGAAGCCCGCTCCTGTCCGCCCCGAGCCGTTCGATCACAGGCGCGGATCGGGTTGATCGACGTCCTTCCGCGCCGGCGCTTTCACTGCCCCGTCAGCAGGTAGAGAACGAGCCGGATCAGGCCGCCGAGCACGACGAGCGAGCCGACGCCGACGAGGACGATGAAAACGATGCTTCCGCTTTCGATCCCGCTGCTGGGCTTGCGCTGCTCTGGAGCCTTCATGCCGGGCGGCAGCTTCACCCCGACGCGCTGAGCCATCTGCTCGAAGGTGAGCAGCTCGTGGTGGGCATACGGATCGGGGCCGACTTGCGGAGGAAGCACGAACCCGGCGTTGGCGCTGCCAGTGAGCCTCTCGCGCGCTTGGAGCAGCAACGTCGCGTGCTCGTGGGGGACGACGGCGAGGGCCCGATCGATCACCGCGACGGCATCCGGTCGGCGCCCCGCGGCGTCGAGGTAGTTCGCCAGATCGAGCGCGGGGCGCACGATGGTGATGACCGACGCCTCGCCGCCGGCGCGTGGCGGGGCGAGCCCGGCCTCGAAGGCAGCCGCGAGCGCGCGCTCGGTCTCGGGGCTCTGGCCGAGGCGCGAGAGGACCATGGCGCGGAGCGCGAGCCCGTGGGTGCTGCGCGGATAGGCTGCGACGACGCGGTCGATCCGCGCGAGCGCATCCCGGAGATCGCCGCCGTCGCGGAGGATGACGCGCACCTGGTTTTCGAGCTGCAGCGCTTCGTCGCGGTCCATGGGCGGCGCATGATACACACGCAGAACCATCGCCGTTCGCCTCGAGGAGCCCGTGCTGCCGCACGATGAACCGGAAGCTGCGCCCGAGCTTCCGGACGAGATCATGGCGAAGCGCACGCCGAGGCGCATGAAAGCGCGAGAGAGCATTCTTCTCCCCGCCCTTTTGCGTCTCCGCGTCCCTGGAGCGTCAGGCAAGCCTGACCTGGCTCGTCAACTGCGAGGTGTTGGCGATCAGCCAGCCGGATCAGGAGGCCATCGCCAGCTCGAGCGGCAACAGGCCCCCTGCCGCCGAGGGCACGTTACGGAGATTTGCGACCGCGTGCGCTGAGCTGGGCGCAGCTCTCTGCGTCCCCTGCATCGCAGCTCTTGCGATAGAGCTCCGCGGCACGCGCCTCGTCCTTGGTTACCCCGCGCCCCTCCGCGTACAGGACCGCGAGGTTGGAGCAGCCGGCTGCGTTCCCTGCATCGCAGCTCTTGCGATAGAGCTCGGCGGCGCGCGACTCGTCCTTGGCCACCCCGCGCCCCTGCTCGTACAGCGACGCGAGGTTGGAGCAGCCGGGGGCATTCCCTGCATCGCAGCTCTTGCGAAAGAGCTCCGCGGCGCGCGACTCGTCCTTGGCCACCCCGCGCCCCTCCAGGCACATGACCCCGAGGTTGACGCAGCCGTTTGCGCCCCCTGCATCGCAGCTCTTGCGAAAGAGCTCCGCGGCGCGCGCGTCGTCCTTGGTCACCCCGCGCCCCTGCTCGTACAGGCGCCCGAGGTTGGAGCAGCCACCTGCGTCCTCTGCATCGCAGCTCTTGCGAAAGAGCTCCGCGGCGCGCGCGTCGTCCTTGGGCACCCCGCGCCCTGCCGCGTACTGGCGCCCGAGGTTGACGCAGCCGGTTGCGTTCCCGCCATCGCAGCTCTTGCGAAAGAGCTCCACGGCGCGCGCCTCGTCCTTGGCCACCCCGTGCCCCTCTGCGTACAGCGCCCCGAGGTTGGAGCAGCCGGTTGCGTCCCCGCCATCGCAGCTCTTGCGATAGAGCTCGGCGGCGCGCGCCTCGTCCTTGGCCACGCCGCGCCCCTCCGCGTACAGGACCGCGAGGTTGGAGCAGCCGGTTGCATTCCCGCCATCGCAGCTCTTGCGATAGAGCTCGGCGGCGCGCGCCTCGTCCTTGGCCACGCCGCGCCCCGCCGCGTGCAGGACCGCGAGGTAGAAGCAGCCGGCTGCGTCCCTTGCATCGCAGCCTTTGCGATGGAGCTCCGCGGCGCGCGCGTCGTCCTTGGCCACGCCGCGCCCCTCCGCGTACATGACCCCAAGGTCGACGCAGGCGGCTGCGTCCCCTGCATCGCACCTCTTGCCCAAGCGCGCCGAGGGCTCTTCGGTGGTCGTGGGGCGGGTGCAGCCACACGCCGCCAGCAAGGGGAGAGCGAGAATCCACCGAAGACCGCGATACAGAAAGACGCGTTGGGGGAGGATCATTCGGCGGCACGGGTAGCACCTCGCTTCCGTGACGTGAACCGGGAACCCCTGGCGGCCCATCGGCCTGTCCGATCTGCAGGACCGGCTCGAGCTGCGCGAGAATCGCTCGCTCTCTACTTCTACTGCGTCATGAGACGTCTCGCCGAGCCAGCGACATGTTCGCTAGACCCGGCGTGCGGGCCAAGCCGACAGCATCGCCACGCGGCGATCGCTCGCCGAAACGGGCCGCTCGTCGGCCTCGCCGAACTCTCGTTTCACGTCTGGCTGCTCGTGAGGACCCACTCGTCGCGCCGGCCTGACGCAGTAGTGCTACGCGCGGATCGAGCGGCGGCCGTCGATTGGGCCGATGGTGGCAGACGACACGGGCGAACACGTGCGGCTACGGATGAGCCGCGGCGGAGCATCGTCACACTCTCCCGGGCTCCGACGACTCCTCACCAAGCGCCCTTGCGCCCAGGAGTCGAACCCGGATGCCGCTCCACCGATCGCATCAACTCGCTTTGCTGCTCCTGTTCGCGGCCTGCGCCGATCCGGCCACGCCCGTCGCGGTCCAGGCGCCGCCGCCCGCGGCGCAGGCGCCTGCGCCGCCACGGCATTACGCGTCGGTGTTGCTCGAAGGCGCTCCGCATGTGCGGCAGAAGCCGGATTTCTGCGGGGAAGCATGCTTGGAGATGGCGACGGCGCGGCTCGGCCGGCGGGTGAGCCAAGATGAGGTGTTCGCCCTCACGGGGCTCGATCCGGCGCTCGGGCGAGGGGCCTATACGAAGGAGCTCACCGAGGCGGCGACGAAGGTCGGATTCGCCGTCGGGCCGGTGTGGCAGACCATCGATGTGGCCCGCGCGAAAGCGGAGATGGAGGCGAGCTTCGCGGCGCTGCACGCCGATCTGCAGCGAGGCATCCCGTCGATCGTGTGCATGCATTACGACGAGCGGCCGAAGACGACCGAGCATTTCCGGTTGGTGCTCGGCTACGACGAGCGCACCGACGAGGTGGTGTACAGCGAGCCGGCCGAGGATGCCGGTGGCTATCGGCGCATGTCGCGGTCGCGCTTTCTCGCGCTCTGGCCTTTGAAATACGAGGCGGCGCGCTGGTCCTTGATTCGACTTCGGCTCGATCCGGCGCCCATGTTGGCCGCCGGGCCGGCCCAGCGCGAAGGGCGCTTTTCGCGGGCCGACTATGCACAGCACGTGATGGGTTTGCGGGAGCGGATGCCCAAAGGCTTCTCGGTGGTGGTCAAAGCACCCTTCGTGGTGCTCGGCGATCAGCGTCCCGACATGGTGCGCGGGCACGCGGAGAACACGGTGGAGTGGGCCGTCGCCAAGCTGAAACAGGACTTCTTCGACGAAGAGCCTCGCGAGATCCTCGATGTCTGGCTCTTCGGCGGGAAGAAGAGCTACGACACGTACACGCGATCCATCTTCAACGACAAGCCGAGCACGCCTTACGGATATTACTCCTCCACGCACAAGGCGTTGATCATGAACATCAACACCGGCGGGGGGACGCTGGTGCACGAGATCGTCCACCCCTTCGTGGAGGCCGATTTCCCCGATGCGCCGGCGTGGCTGAACGAGGGGTTGGGATCGCTCTTCGAGCAGTGCGGCGAGCGTGATGGGCACATCGTCGGTTTCACCAATTGGCGGCTCCCGGGGCTGCAACAGGCGATCTCGCGCCACGCGGTGCCGTCGTTCGCGGCGTTCACGAGCACGACGACGGGGCAGTTCTACGACGAGGACCCCGGCACCAATTACGCGCAGGCGCGCTACCTCGCTTATTATCTCCAGGAGCAGGGGCTCTTGGTGCGGTTCTACAAGGCATTCCGCGCCGGGCACGCGGCGGACCCGACGGGATTCGAGACCTTGAAACGGGTGCTCGGCGAACGGGACATGGATGCTTTCAAGGCCCGTTGGGAAGCGTGGGTGATGCGGCTCACGCCGCCGTGAAGGTCACTTGCGAGGGTTGCCGGAGCAGAGCCACTCGCAGCCGCAGACATCGAGTCGATATCCCTTCTCGTTGCACGCGTCCTGAAAGGAGGCGGCGGCGGGCGGAGGGGTGCAATCGGTGCGGGCGGGGGCGCAATCATCGTCGGGTCGACGAAGACCGCGGGCTCGGCGGACGCCTTCCCGAGCGTCGCGGAGCAGCGGTGCTCGCGACGCTCGATGTCGGACGGGGAGCGCGGGGGAAGAGGTCAGAATACCCGCTTCTGGATCCACATCGTGCCGGTGCCGGGCCGGTAGAGGGCGATATGGTCGAGCTTGCCACTGTGATCGTAGTCGAGCGCGAAGGCGCGATCAGCTTCGGACTGGAGATTGTAGCCGCCGATGCCGCCGCCCGGATCACCCTGAGCAAACACCGCCGAGAAGATGCCGCCGCTGTTCTTGAGGATCCAGAACGTGCCGGTGCCGGGCCGGTAGAGGGCGATATGGTCGAGCTTGCCACTGTGATCGTAGTCGAACGCAAACGCCCGATCGGCAGGCGACGCGAGGTTGTAACCGCCGATGCCGCCGCCCGGATCACCCTGAGCAAACACCGCCGAGAAGATGCCGCCGCTGTTCTTGAGGATCCAGAACGTGCCGGTGCCGGGCCGGTAGAGGGCGATATGGTCGAGCTTGCCGCTGTGATCGAAGTCGAAGGCGAAGGCGCGGTCGGCAGGCGACGCGAGGTTGTAATCGCCGATGCCATTGCCCGGATCCCCCTGCGCATAGACCTGCGAGAAGATGCCGCCGCTGTTCTTGAGGATCCAGAACGTGCCGGTGCCGGGCCGGTAGAGGGCGATATGGTCGAGCTTGCCGCTGTGATCGAAGTCGAACGCAAACGCCCGATCGGCAGGCGACGCGAGGTTGTAGTCGCCGATGCCATTGCCCGGATCCCCCTGCGCATAGACCTGCGAGAAGATGCCGCCTTCGTTCTTGAGGATCCAGAACGTGCCGGTGCCGGGCCGGTAGAGGGCGATATGGTCGAGCTTGCCGCTGTGATTGTAGTCGAAGGCGAAGGCGCGATCGACTCCGGATTGGAGGTTGTAGTCGCCGATGCCATTGCCCGGATCCCCCTGCGCATAGACCTGCGAGAAGATGCCGCCTTCGTTCTTGAGGATCCAGAACGTGCCGGTGCCGGGCCGGTAGAGGGCGATATGGTCGAGCTTGCCGCTGTGATTGTAGTCGAACGCAAACGCCTGATCGGCGGGGGATCTCAGATCGAAGCCGCCGATCCCACTGCCCGGATCTCCCTGCGCGTAGACGGGCCTGAAGGCATAGAGCCATTGGATGCCCCGGATGTCGTCGTTCGTCAGATCGCGCCGCGCGCCGCCGTAATAGGCATACATCGCCGCGGTCTTGTCGGCCGAGTGGTCCAGGCCGAGGAGGTGGCCGATCTCGTGGAGCGCCACCGAGGCGAGATCGATTCCGGTCGGCGGGCTGTCGAAGGACCAGGCTTCGGCATCGTCGAAATGCAGATCTCCAGTCGGCGGAGCTGTCGCGTGCGCGAGGACCCCACGCGGTCCGTCGAAATCGTTCCCCGCGCCGTCGCCGTGTGAACCCACGTGCCAACTGATGTGGATGTCGGCGCCCGTAGCGACCTCGGTGAACGTGAGCGCCGCCGATGCCGCCGCCCATCGCTGGAACGCACCTGCGATTTCCGTTCGTACCTGGGCGCGCGTCATGTCGCCCGTGAAGTTGTCGTATTGGTACGTCAGGCCGAGCTTGCTCCACGTGGTGCCCAGCAGGGTGAACTTTTCTGCCGCCTCCGGCGTGCGACCGGTGACCTCCGCCAGCGAGTCCGGAAAACCGCACCGCGGCTTCTGCATCACATCCAACGTGGTCTGATCCAGTATCCCGCTCTCAGGCAGGCCGTGGATGCGCTGAAACATGCGGAGCGCGGCTTCCGTCGTGTCGTCGAACCGGCTCGCGCTCGCAGGCGGGCGCGCGATCGACGGCTTCCACCATTGGCCGTAGCGCGCTTGCAGCGCGTCGTTCGGGAAGTAGCCAAACGCAGTCAGGTACCGGTGGAGCCGTTCCACGTCCGGTCCCTCGGACCCCTTCGCCAACTTGGCCTTGGGGACCCAATCCGCGCGTCGAGGGACGCCCTTGTCCTTGAACCTCGGATCGAACGGGTTGTCCGTCGTCGCGTCCGCAGCCTGGTGGGGGACGGCGTAGTGACCACTGGTCCTCCCATCGTGACCTCCGCCTGCCGGGCAGCGGCCTCCCTCCACACCGAAGTGCAGCCCTTGGCACTTGCTGCACCAGCGCCAGCCCTGTTGACCTTCCGCCGCGGGGTCACGGTCCGGGGCGTGGGCGAGCGCGTAATCGCTGCTCCCGCTCGTCTGGTGCGCTCCGCCCGCAGCACAGACGCCGCCGCCGGAAAAACACAGCCCCCGACACTTGCTGCACCATCGCCAGCCGTGCTGGCCGGGCGCACCCGGCTCATCCATCGCCAGCGAGTAAAATCCGCTGGTCGTCGGATCGTGATTGCCCCCGGCCGCGCAGGCGGGTTCTGCAGCCGTCGCATGAACGAGCCCTTGGCACCGCGAGCACCATCGCCAACCCTCTTGCATCGTCATGTTCGCCCCCCCGTCCTTGGGTGAAAGCGCGAGCATCGCTTGTCCGCGCGTGATTGTGGCCGCACCGGGATCGCGCGCGGCGACTCCCGCCGCCGATCGCGCCCCCAGCGGTCGATCCGACATCGCCGGGCTCGAGCGCACCTGCGATGCGATGAGGGTAGGGCGCGAGGGTGCTCGGCCGAAACACCACCCCTCGCTCGCCTGGGACGATTTCCTCCACAAAGTGCCCAAATCTTGCTCGGGTTCTGCTCACCTTCGGGAGGGATGACATCGACGGGGGTCACCGAAGGCGCGTCTCCTCGCGCGGGCATTCTGCCTCTGTTCGTCGGTCGTGAGGCAGAGATGGCGCAGTGGGAAGCGGCGCTCGAGCGCGTGACGCCGACCATTCTGCACGTCACCGGACCGGGGGGGATTGGCAAGTCCGCGCTGGTTCGCGTATTCGTCGAGCGCGCACAGGCCGTCGGGCTCAGGGTGAAAGAGATCGACGCGCGGACGGTGGAGCCGTCGATTCCCGCCGTGCGCGCCGCGTTCGATGCCGCCGGCTTCGTGCCTTCGGGCGACCGCGTCGTCGTGGTGCTCGATACCTACGAGCTCCTCGCTTCGTGTGACTTCTTCGTGCGCGCCGAGGTGCTCCGTCGCGCAGGCCCGCACCTGGTCGTCATCGCGGGACGCGGTCAGCCCGATCCGGGTTGGTTGGCGAACAACGGTTGGGGCGTGCGGGTCGCGAGCCTCGCGCTCGAGAACCTCCACGACCACGACACGCGCCGTTACCTCGAGCTGCGCGGCCTCGTCGGCGAGCGATCCGAGGCGATCCGCGCGTTCTGCCAAGGTCACCCGCTCGCGCTCGCTCTCGCCGCCGAGACGGCGCTTCAGCCCACCACACAATCCCTGCGGCCCGGGGACAACCCCGATGTCGTGGGCGCCTTGCTCGAGCAGTTCCTGCGAGAGATCCCCGACGACGCGTTCCGCACGACCCTCGAGATCTGCGCCCTCACGCGCCACTTGCGCGAAGACCTGCTCGCCGACTTCGTGGGTGCGGAGCCCGCCGCGCGCGCGTTCCCATGGCTTCGAAGGCTGAGCTTCGTGGAGCGATCGCGGCTCGGCGTTCGTCTGCACGACGTCGCCCGCGCCGTGATCCTGCGCGATCTCCGCTGGAGGAACCCCCCGCGCTTCGAAGCGTTGTTCGCCCGCGCGCGCCACGTGCTCGCGGACCGCGCTTCGAGGGCCGACGTCGGCGACCCGATGCAGAAGGTCGAGGACATCCACTTCCTGATGCGGCTCGGTCCCGAGCTTCGCGATCACGTGGAGGCGTCGGTGGCCACGTCGTTCGCGCTCGATGTCGCGCGCGCGGAAGATGCGCCGATCCTCGAAGAGATCCTTCGGCTGCACGAGGGCGAAGCTTCGGTCGCCACGCTCCGCCGGTGGTTCCCGATCCAGCGGGAGCGCTTCGTGGTGGTGCGGTCGCCCGCGGATCCCGTGCTCGGGTTCGCGGCCACGTTGACGCTCGATGCGCGCGCCGACACGGAGCCCGACGCGCGCATCCGTGCCGTCGCGTGCCACGCTCGACGCCTCGTCGGATCGAGCCCGGGGGCGGTGCTCTACACGCCGTTCTGGATGACGCGCGACGGCTACCACCGCCTCGACGAGGTGCGGCTCGCGCTCGGCGCAGCAATGGCGCGCTGGCTGCTCGATCCCGATCCCGTGGCGCTCGCCTACGTTCATACGACGAGCGCCGAGGCGACCATCGGTGGCCTCGAACGAACCGGCGCGCGACTCGTGCGGGAGCTGGGGTTCGCGCAAGGCGGCGTGGATCAAGCGGTGTTCGTCTACGACCGGCGCGGCCTCACGCCGCTGGAGTGGTACGTGCGGTGTCTGCGCGCCATGGATGCGCCCGTCGCGCGGCCGTCCGCCGCCGTCACCGAGGCGCGCGCCCCGCTCGATCGCGCGGGATTCGACGCCGCCGTGCGGGCTGCCCTCCGGGCGCTGCACGACGTTTCGCGGCTGAAGGAGAGCCCTTTGCTGAGCGCGAGGATCGTCGGCGACGCGCCGCCCGGCCGCGCCGCGCGGGCAACACGCCTACGGGCCGTGCTGGTGGAGCGGGTCGAGCGTTTGCGGGACGCGCCGCGCCGAGAGCGTCAATATTTGGCGCTGCACGCGGCGTTCGTCGATGCAGCGGACAACCAGGAGCGCGCCGCGGAGCGGTGCCGAATGGCCTACAGCACGTTTCGGCGCCACCTCGCGAGCGGGATTGCGCGGGTGGTGGAGGAGCTTTGGAGCGCGGAGATGGGGGAGATGCCGTAGCCCCATCCATATCCCCAGAGCATGGGAGGACCAAAGGCCCCCCACAGTATTGCGAACTTCCCGCGCCGAGCGACGAGCTGGGCGGATAGGAAACGGCAGAACCTTCCCCCTCCGGGGAAGAAGAAGGGGGAGTAGGCAAGTCGACGTCGCAACGCCGAGGACTGGGCTGCGGCGGAGTCCAGCCCTCCCGCTACACGACGGACAGACGTGCACGAAGAGTGTTGTCGTGACGACGACAGCAGCTTTGCGGACAGCTTGCTCTCTCCACCAGGGATGCTTTCAAGGCCCGTTGGGAAGCGTGGGTGATGCGGCTCACGCCGCCGTGAAGGTCACTTGCGAGGGTTGCCGGAGCAGAGCCACTCGCAGCCGCAGACATCGAGTCGATATCCCTTCTCGTTGCACGCGTCCTGAAAGGAGGCGGCGGCGGGCGGAGGGGTGCAATCGGTGCGGGCGGGGGCGCACTCTTTGGGGGCGCCGGCTTCGTCGTAATGGCGATTCACGGCGGTGACGTCGCCGGAGCAGCGTTGATCGCAGCCACAGACGCGGATTTGAAAGCCGGCGAGGCGGCAGCGATCGAGGAAGGCGCGATCGGGGGCCGCCTGCGGGCAGGTGGCCGAGGGCGCAGCGCAGGGGGCGGCGTGGCCGGCGGCGTCGTAGGCAGGGGATGCCGCGAGCTCGTCGATGCGCGTCTTGGGCGTGGGCTTCACCGGGGCGCCGGAGGGGACGGAGCCGGGCGCAGCGGGGCCGATTTCGACGGGAGCACCGGCGCATGCGACGACGACGAGCGCAATGGCGGCGAGGAGAGGGAGCCCGAGGATCCGGGGCGCGTTCATCGTGCCGAACGTAGCGAAGCGGCACGCGAGCGCTAGCGATGGATGGACTTTCTGCAATGGCGCGCGAGTGGAGCGCGGCGGGTGAGAATCGTGATGCGGGGGGAGGCGAGACGAGGAGGGCGGGGAGCGATGCGCTTGGTGGCACCGTCAGAGCGAGCGGCGGAGCGCGGCGATTTCGTCCTTGGTCTTGAGCTTGTGTTTCTTGAGCTCCGCGATCTCGAGCTGCTCACGGGGCGTCAGGTACGCGCGACGGCTCAGTTGGGAGAGCCGCTCGTCGAGGGCGCGGTGCTGCGCCTCCGCCCGGTTCAAACGATCTTCGAGACCGCGGAGAGAAACGACCTGCTTCATTGTGGCCTACCTCCGATGGGCCCGATCCCTCGGACCCACGTCCTGCGCCCCGGAGCCCGCGCACGAGCTCCGCGGCTTGGGGAAGTCGTCGGCTGGCCGCCGGCGCGGCCGCCGCTTCCGAATTGATGCGTGATCGTAAGCAGAAAACAGGCGTTTTGGCTGCCCCAAATTCACCATCGCGCCTGCCTGGGGCCGCTCGCAGAGGTGCCTACATACGCGCCGGTATGCGAAGAGACCGTGTTTCAGGCCGATCGCGAGCGGCGTGGTAACAGGCGATTCCATGCTGAGGCGGCTCCACGGGAACAACCGGCGACGGTTGGGTATCCTTCCCCGTCATGGCAATCGAGCGCCGAATTTGTGTGGGCCGGATCGGGCTCGCGGTGTCCCTCTTCGCTTTCCTGGCAGGCTGTGCTGCCACACCGTCCGCCCGCGGGCCGGCGGCTCCGTCCGCAGAAGCGAAGCACACGCCGCCCGTCGAAGTGGCGCCGATGGTGGTCTCGCCGTTCTCCGAAATGGAGCTGGCGCAACAGTTCGAGCAGGCGCGCGTGATGCTGATCCGCGAGCGCTACAAGGACGCCGCCGATGCGTTCGATCGGCTCGTGCGGCTCGCGCCCGACGGTGAGACGGCGCCGCCCAGCCTGTACAACGGCGCGCTCGCCCGCGAAGGAATGTTCGAGCGACAAGCGGCGTACGAGCGTTACCAGAAGCTCGTCGAGCGCTTCCCCGAGCACGCGGTCACGCGCGGCGCGTACTTCCGTCTCGCGCGGCTGTGCTCGTTCCTGGAGCGGTGGAGCGATCTGGCGAGCGTGGCCGACAAGGCGCTCGCGCTGCGTGATCTGAGCGTGCTCGAGGCCATCGATGCGCACGGCGCCAAGGCGCTGGCGCTCGTGGAAATGGACAAGGTGGACGAGGCACAGAAGCACGTCGGGCAGGCGCGCGATCTGATCGAGCAGCATCGGCTCGGCGAGTCGGGGCCGCCGCCGATCGAGCTGGCGCAGGTGAGCTTCGCGCTCGGTGAGGTGCGGAGGAAGCGCAGCGAGAAGATCACGTTCAACCCGCTGCCGCCGAACTTCGTGGACGTGCTGGAGCAGCGCTGCCAAGCGCTCCTCGACGCGCAGGGCGCGTACACGGAGGCGATGCGCAGCTACGACGCGCACTGGTCGGCGATGGCGGGGTATCGCGTGGGGCAGCTCTATCAGCAGCTCCATCGCGACGTGATGGCGATCCCGCCGACCGGGAAGGCGGACTCGCTGAAGAAGCAACAGCTCTTCGAGGGCGCGATGCGGCTCCGGTACCGCGTGCTCCTGGAGAAGGGGCTCAAGATGATGGATGGGACCGTGCGGCTCGGGCGCCGCACGGGCGAGGACTCGGCGTGGGTTCACCGCGCCGAGGAGGCGAAGAAGGACATCGAGCTGTCGATCGAGGACGAGAAGCGCGCGCTCGCCAAGCTGCCGTACACGGAAGCGGAGCTGCAGCAGGCGCTCGACATGTTGCGAAACAAGAAGTGACGAGAGGCCGCGCGCGATCCCGAGCTCCGATCAAGCGCTCGGGAGCGCGGCTGCGCGTTGCAGGGGGAGCTCGACGGTGAAGGTCGCGCCGTGGCCCGGATCGCTCGAGACGAGGATGCGCCCGCCGTGGGCTTCGACGATCTGGCGGGTGATGTAGAGGCCGAGCCCGAGGCCGCCGAAGCTGCGCGTCGACGTCGCGCGCTCGAAGCGACCGAAGATCCGCTCCTGCGCGTCCTTCGCGATCCCGATGCCGTGGTCGAGGACGGACAGGCGGGCGAGGTCTCCGGCGCGCCACACGCGGATCGAGATGGGCTTGGCGGCGCCGTATTTCATGGCGTTCGTCAGCAGGTTGACGACGACTTGCTCGACGCGGAAGCGATCCCACGAGCCCGTCACGGGCACGCCTGCGTCGAGCGTGAGCGCGCAGCGCGTGCGGACGAGCTCTTCCCGGAAGCTCTCCGAGACCTCCCGGACGAGGGCGGAGAGATCCACGTCTTCGGGCTGGAGCGCGAGCTTGCCGGCGCTGATCCGTGACACGTCGAGCAGTTGCTCGACGAGCTTCGTCAGGCGATCGAGGTTGTGATCGGACGTCGCCACCAGCTTGCGCAGGCTCTGCAGCTTCTCGTTCTCCGCGAGCTCCGGGCCGGCGAGGCGCCGCTGGAGGAGCTGCATCTGGAGGCGCAGCGGCGTCAGCGGGGTCTTGAGCTCGTGCGAGGCGATGGAGAGGAACTCGTCGCGCACGCGCAGCGCCTCCTGCGCTTCGTGGAGCAAGGCCATCCGCTCGCGCTCGGCCTCGACGCGATGGGTGATGTCGGTGGAGATCCCGCAGAGGGCATAAGGAGCACCCGACGCGTCGCAGAGCGGGAACTTGAGGGAGATGTACGTGTGGACGCCGTCCTGGTGCGGGACCGCCTCTTCGCACTCCATCTCCTTCATGGCCGCGATGACCGCGAGATCGTTGGTGCGCACGACGTCGACGGTCTCCTTGGGATAGAGGTCGTAGTCGGTCTTGCCGATCACCTGATCGTCGCGCGTCAGGCCGAGGACTTCCTTGTAGCGGCGGTTGACGAGGAGGTTCCTCCCGTCGAGGTCCTTGACGTAGATGACGGCCATGCTGTTGTCGATGATGGCGCGGAGCTGCTGCTCACCGCGGCGCAGGGCCGTGAACAAGGTCGCGTTCTGCAGAGAGATCGCGGCCTGCGAGGCGAGCAGCTCGACGACCGTGAGGCGCTCGCGCGTGAAGGCGCCGGAGATCAGGTTGTTCTCGAGGTAGAGGATGCCGACGAGCTCGGCTTGACGGAGGATGGGCAAGCAGAGGAGTGATCGCGGCCTCCGCGAGGCGATGCTCGGATCGGTCGAGAAGAGGTTGGGCCGCGAGGCGTCGTCGAGCACCACGGCCTCGCGGCTGCGCCGCACGTAGCTGATGATGGACTCCGGCACGGCGGACACCGCGCGCGGCGGGGGCGAGAGGACGACCTGCGTGCCCGTGGGGCCCGCGTACGCTTCGGCCTCGAGGTGGAGCTCGCTCCCGGACGCGAGCAGGAGGTACCCGCGCTGCGCGCCTGCCTGCGCCATGATCGTGTGCACCAGCGTCTCCATGAGGCGCGTGAGCACGATCTCTCTGGAGATGGCCTGCGAGGCTTGGAGGACGGCGAGCAGATCGAGCTGATCGGCGTGGGCCGCGATGGTGTTCGGCGATCGCTCGGGGACGGGCTCGAAGAAGCTCGGATATTGCCGCTCGAGCTGGGCGACCTTCCCGTCGGCGCCCCATTGCGCGTATCCGCACTTGGCCTCGCGGAGGTACGTGGCCGCGATCTTCTCGAAGCCGCGGGCGAGGTAGAAGCGTCCGGCGGCCTCGTTGGCGATGGCTTCGTTTTGTACGTAGCCATTCTCGCGGGAGAGCCGGACGGCGTCGTCGTAGGCGCGCATGGCGTCGAGCGGGCGATCTTCGATCCGCGCCAGCTCGGCGACGCAGAGCGCGTGCTTGTTGCCGAAGTTCTCGACGCAGGCCGCGGACCACGAGGCGAGCCGCTGCTCGTGCTCGCGAAGCGCGGCGAGGATCGCGGGGCGCTCCTCGGGGCTCGCGGTGTCGAAACGGCCGGCGAGCGCGAGCGCGCCGTAATACCAGTACTCCGGCTCTTGAGCGTGCGCGAGGGTCGACCAGAGCAGCTCTTTCGCGCGCGCGGCGGCCGCGACGGCGTCGTCGTAGTCGCCCGACAGGACGCGCGCGGCGAGCTTCATGATGTAGTACCAGCAGCGGACGATCGCCCAGGGGTAGTGATCCATCAGGGCTTCGTGGGTGGCCTCGTCGAAGCCGGGCCCGCTCAGCGTGGAGGCGTGCGCGGTGCGCCCCCGCAGGTTCTGCACGAGGCGCTCGATGCCGACGATGGTCTGCGTGGAGGCGTCGAAGTGCGCCTTCCGCGTGAAGGTGAGGCGGCGCTCCGCTTCGGCGAAGACCTCGGGGAGCGGGTGCCCGAGGATGAGCCGATCGGCGACGATGCGGTTGCAGCAATAGCAGGCGAAGGTGACGTCGCCGGTCTCGAGGGCGGTGCGGAACGCAGTGTCGAGGTAGCCCATCGCCTCGCGGAGGTGGTGCGCCCAAGGCAGCGTGTTGTCGCCGAAGATGACGCGGATCTTGGCGCTGTACGCGGAGCTCTGTCGGCGCTCCATCAGATCGTAGCCGAGCTTTCCGAAGCGATATCCCTCCCGGTACTGACCGAACGCCGGACCGAGGCTCATCCCGAAGTACGCGTAGGCCAGGGCCGAGGCCTCGCCGTTGCCGTGCGCGAGGCTGTGATTGACCATCAAGCAGTAGACGAGGAGGGGAAGGTTCCGATCGGTGCTCAGCGCCGGCGCGAAGAGCACGGCGAGGATGTCCTGCACGGCGGAGAGATCCGGATCGGTCATCGGTGGGAGATCGATGAGGTCCTCGATGCGGCGATCGTCGAGCAGCTCGAAGACGTGCGCGTACTCGCGCTGGACGTCCGCCCACGTGGGGTGCGAAGGGACGTCGATCCCGAAGAGCGACAGGCCCGCGAGGCCGCGCGCCACGGCCTCGTCGAGCTCGTCCTTGCTGGTGTAGAGGTCCACCTCGAAGCGCCGGATCGACGCCTTTTCCCGGCGCGTCTCCGCGAGCGCGAAGGCCTCTTCGAAGAGCGAGGCCGCGCGATCCAGGTCTCCTTGCAGGTAGGTGCAGGCGGCGAGCTCGAAGTGGAGCGCGAACGAGCTCGGGCCGCGCGGCGCAGCGGAGGTTGCTGAAAGGAGGCGGATGCCCGTCTCGAGGAGCTTGATGGCCGACGCGAACGCCGTGGAGGCTCGGGCCCTCCGCCCCGCGATGAGGTTCAAGGCGGCGAGCGACTTCTTCTCTTCCGGATCGGTGAGGAGCTCGCAGCCGGCGTCGTATTGATTCACGACGTCGAAGATGTGCTCTTCCAAGCTCTCTCTCGGCGTCGCGGCGAGCAGGGCGCGGCCGATGTCGAGGTGCATCTCGACGCGGCGGGCCTCCGGGATCAGGAGGTAGGCGGCCTGTCGCACGCGATCGTGGACGAAGCGATACAAGTTGCCGGTGCGGAGCATGAGGCCGTCGCGGAGCGCGTCTTGGAGATCGACGTGCAGCTCGTCCACGGACCGCGTGTCGAGCAGCGCGAGGGTCCTGACGTCGAGCTCGTCGCCGATGCAGGCGGCTTGCATCACGGTGTCCCGTGTCCTCGGGGCGAGCCGGCCGACCTTGCCTGCCATGAAGTCGACGACGTTGTCGGTGTAGCCCCTCTCCTGGATGCGACGGAGATCCCAGCACCACCTGCGCGCCGATCGATCGAACACGAGGAGCGATTGCTCGTGGAGCGTCTCCAGGAATTGGAGCGCGAAGAAGGGGTTGTTCCGGGTCTTCTGCTCGACGAGCGTCGCGAGCGGCCGCACGCGCTCGAGGTCGCTGTGGAGCGCGTCGGCCACGAGCTGCCCGAGATCTTCGGAAGTGAGCGGGGAGAGGACGATGTCCGTGACCCGCGCGCCCGACGCGCGGAGGGTCGCGAGCGCGAGGGAGAGCGGGTGCGTCGGGTCGACCTCGTTGTCGCGGTACGCGCCGACGAGCAGCAGATCGCGCGTGTCGGTGTGGGGCACGATCTGCTCGATGAGCGCGAGGCTGCCCGCGTCGGCCCACTGGAGATCGTCGAGGAAGAGCACGAGCGGCCGGCCCGCGTCGTTGAAGGCGCCGAGGAACCGGCAGAAGACGGTGAAGAAGCGGTTCCTCTCCTCGGCGGGCGGGAGCGCGGCGACGGGCGGTTGCTTGCCGATGACGAGCTCGAGCTCGGGGATGAGATCGACGATGAGCTGCGCGCTGCCGCCGAGCGCCGCGCCGAGCCGCTCGCGGCGGGCGGCGATGGCGGCCTCCGGCTCGGTGAGGATCTGGCGGATGCCCTGCGTGAACGCCTGAATGACGGTGGAGTAGGGGATGTCGCGCTTGTTCTGATCGAACTTCCCGGAGAGGAACAGACCGCGCGCCGCGATCACGGGCCGCTGGAGCTCGCGCACGAGGGTGCTCTTGCCGATGCCCGAGTATCCGGAGATGAGGCAGAGCTCCGGCACGCCGATCGACGCCACGCGCGTGAAGCACGCGAGGAGCGCGAGGGTCTCGCGATCGCGGCCGTAGAGCTTCTGGGGGATCTGAAAGCGATCGGAGACGTCGTTTCGCCCGAGGGGAAAGGGCTCGATCGCGCCATGCTCCTCCCACGCGGCGAGGCAGATCGCGAGGTCGTGCTCGAGCCCGTGGGCGGTCTGGTAGCGATCCTCCGCGACCTTGGAGATGAGCCGGAGCACGATCGCCGACAGCACCTCCGGGACGCCGGGCGCGAGGACGTCCGGCGAGACGGGCGTTCCGGCGATGTGATGATGGACCCAGTCGAGCGGATCCGTCGCGTGGTACGGGAGCTGTCCCGTCAGCATCTCGTAGAAGGTGATCCCGAGGGAGTAGAGATCGGTCCGGTGATCGACGGCCCGATCCATCCGCCCCGTTTGCTCGGGCGACATGTACGCGAGCGATCCTTCGATCCAACGTGTCTGCGGCGCTTGCCGTTGCTCCTGCGGCAAGACGGAGGCGAGGCCGAAGTTGGTGATCTTCACGCAGTCGGTCGCGACGTCGACGAGGATGTTGTCGGGCCGGATGTCCTTGTGAACGACGCCGCGATCGTGGAGCCCCGAGAGCGCCACCGCCATCTTCACGGCGACGTGCAGGAAGAGGTCGATCTCCATCGGCGCGCCGAGGAGCTGATCGAGGAAGATGCCGTCGAAGTTCTCGAGGATCAGCGCCATCCCGTCGGGCTTCTGTTCGAGCGCGATCGGCCGCAGCACCGAGCTCGGCACCGGGATGCCGGCGATGTCACGCTCGCGCTCGAGCTGCCGCACGACGTCGGGCGACGGGTGCTTCGAGGTCGGGCATTTGAGAAGAACCGGATGGCTGTCCGAGTCGCGGTACCCGCGCCGAAGAACGAACCGCTCGCTCTCACGGATTGTCTCGGTCGCCGTGTACTCCGAGCCCATTCCCCCCACCGTTCCTGCGCGATTACCACGACGGTCCATGCCGTGCACGGAGCCGCCGGGCGGGCGACGCGCGACGCGCTTCGGTCGAGCTTCAGCGAAGCGGGCGAGCGCGATGAAGCGTCGACGCCACACGCGCGGCTTCATCGAAGACGACTGCGCTCGGCTTCGTGATCCGCGTTGGCTCGTCCCGCGCGGAGGATGGCGGCTCCTCGTGAATCTGCGCTGGCGCGTCCAGCGCGGGGTTTGGGGCCGCTTGCGGCCCCATCGTCACACGGTGTCGGGGCCGGCGAGCGGGATGCGGATTTCGAAGCGGGCGCCGCCGGCGGTGGGGCGGGCGTAGCGGATGTCGCCGCCTTGGTTCTCGATCAGCGCGCGGGCCGTGGTGAGGCCGAGGCCGAGGCCGAGCGCTTTGGTGGTGACGAGCGGCTCGAAGAGATGAACGAGGGCTTCGTCCTCGAGGCCGGGGCCCGTGTCCTCGACGGCGATGCACGCGGAGCTGCCGGTCTCGGCGGCGCGCACCGTGAGGACGCCGGTGTCGCCCATCGCTTCCAAGGCGTTGCGGATGACGTTGCCGAGGGCGTCGCGCGTCTGTCGCTCGTCGACCGAGGCGATGAGCGAGGCGGGGATCTCGCGGCGCACGGCGATGCCGCTCGGCGGGCGCGCGGCGTCGAGGGCGCCGTCGACGAGCGTGGTGACGGGCACGCGCGTGGCGCTCGGCGGGCGCACCCGAGCGAAGTCGAGCAGGTCGGTGATGATGCGGTTCGCTTCCCAGATCTCTTCGGCGATGATCTCGAGCGCGGTGCGCGTGTCGGGATCCTCCGTGCCGGCGAGGCGACGGCGGAGCACGGCCGCGGCGTTGCTGATGGTGGTGAGCGGCGTGCGGATCTGATGGGCGAGGCCGCCGGAGAGCTGGCCGAGGACGGCGAGGCGCTCCTTGCGAAGCAGCGCGTTCTGCGCGTCGCGGAGGGCGCGGGTGCGCTCCTCGACGCGACCCTCGAGCTCCTCGTTGGCCAGGCGGAGCTGATCTTCCACGCTCTTCATGTGCGTGATGTCGTGGATGATGCCGATGATGTGCGTGATCTCGCCGGTGGGCGAGCGGAGCGGCGTCTTGGTCGTGGCGAGGACGTGGCTCCGCTTGCTCGTCGGCGTGAACGGCTCCTCCTCGATGGTGACCGTGAGGCCGCTCTCGAAGACCTCGCGATCTTTGAGGCGGAAGAAATCGGCCTGCTCCGCGACGAAGAAATCGTGATCGGTCCGGCCGACGAGGGCTTCACGATTGCGCTCGACGAGCGTGCAGAAGGCGTCGTTCGCCCAGACGAAGCGGAACGCGCGATCTTTGACGAAGATCGGGTGCGCCACGTGGCGCACGACCTCCTCCAGCAAGCCTGGAGAGGCAGGTGTGACGCGCGACGAAGGTGGCTCGATCCCCACGAAGCGATCCTTGATCCGATCTTCCCGGGCACGCAACGGTAAGGTCGATCGCCCGGCGATTTCAGGGCAGGCGAGCGACGAAGAAGTCGCGAAATCCCAAGCTCGAGAGCGTGCCGACCGGGGTGTCGAGCTGGCCGTCGAAGTTGCCCGCCACCACCACGTGGTCGCCGGCGACGGCGACGCTGGTCACGATGCTGACGTTGCCCGCGTGGCCGAGCGCGCTCGCCTCGACGATGGTGCCAACCGGGTCGAGGACGGCGACGAAGGCCGCGCCGAGGCCGTTGTGGGGGAGCTCACGCCCGGCGAGCTTCGGGGCGCCGATGTACTGGCCGCCCACATGGATGTGCCCGATCGCATCTGCGTCGAGCGCGGTGACGCAGGAGCGGTCGAGCGTCTTGATCCATTGCGTCGTCCCGTCGGGCGCGACCTTGGCGACGAAGCCGGTCACGTTGCTGCTGCCGGGGACCGTGCGATCGTCGAAGACCATGTCGCCGGTGAAGCAGCCGCCGACGAAGGTGTTGCCCTGAAGGTCGAGCGCGACAGCGTTCGTGCTCGGGGGCACGGTGCCGATGAGCCCGACGCGCCACGAAGGCGATCCGTCGGGATCGAGGCGCGTGATGAAACCGGCGCCGCCGATGTTGGAGCCCGTGATGCCGACGACGGTGGCCGCGCCCAGCATGTCGACGGCGAGCCCTCTCACGCTGAGGTCGCCCGGCTGGAGGACGATGCTGTAGATGTGCTCGCCGGAAGGATCGAGCTTGGCGACGAAGCCGCTCTGGCCGTCCTTCGGCGTGTCGATGGGCTTGCCGCCGAAGCCGAGCGTGCCGGTGAAGGTGCCGGCGATGATGATGTTGCCGTCGCCGCCGACCGCGACGGCGTTGGCGCTCGAGGTGCCGGCGCCGCTCGGGCCGCCATCGTCGGCGCTGAAGTGCTTCGCCCACGCGAAGCGGCCGCGGTCGTCGAAGCTCGCGAGGAAGATGTCTTGGGTGAGCGCGTCGATGGGGCCGTCGCCGAAGTCGATCTCGTTCTCGAACATGCCCGTGACGAGGACGTTGCCGCGCGGATCGAAGGCGACGGACATCGGGAGCTGAGAGCCATCGCTGCCGGTGCCGACGCTCCAGCGGTGCTTGCCGGAAGGATCGAGCTCGCCCACGAAGATGTCGTTGCTCGCGAGCGGATCGTCGGTGATGGGCCCGCCGCCGAGATCGAGGCGAGCGCTGAGCGCGCCGGCGAGCACGACGTCGCCCGCCTCGTTCACCGCGATGGCGATCTGCGATTGGTCGGCGTCGTCGCCGAAGGCCTTGGCCCACGGCGCGGTGTCCGCGGACGCGGCGTCGTCATGACAGCCCGAGAGCAGCCACGCAGCGACGAGGACCACGGTGAAGGTCGGCGAACGAGAAGGCATGGTGGGGCGCGAGGCACGCCGTGTTCCAGGAGAAATAACCGAGAAATCGGCGGGATTCGAGGAAGAACGACGCGGAGTGTGCCACCCGAGATGGCGGCTCTTCAGCGGTCGTAGCGATTCCCCCAAGGGAGCGTCTCCGTGAGCTCGGGCGGGGGGAGCGTGCATCCGAGCCGCGTGGCGAGCCGCGAGAGGAGCTCGTAGAGAATGTAGGCGCTCGCGCCGTAGAGAATGGCGCCGTCGACCGCGAAATGAGGGGCGAAGACGACGGTGTCGCTCCACTGCCCACGCACGGCGGTGAGGCGCTGCTCGCCGGTGAGGATGGGCAGGAGCGGGAGCTCGAGGATGCGTTGGATCTCGGACGAGGCGATGCGCGGCGCGGCCGAGTCGTCGAGGATTCCGACGAAGGGATGGATGAGGTAGCGGCCGGTGATCACCGGCATGGGCATGAGCGAGCCGAGGATGGAGATGCGATCTTCGGGGACGCCGATCTCTTCGTCGAGCTCGCGGAGGGCCGTGGCTTCGAGGCTCGCGTCGCTGGGCTCGGGCTTGCCGCCGGGGAAGCCGACCTCGCCGGCGTGATCCTTGAGCTGTGCGCCGCGGAGGACGAGCAGCACGCGGGGCTCGGGATCGAGGCGGAGCGGGACCACCACCGCCGCGGGGCGAGCGTGGGTGATGTCGATGCCGAAGCCGAGGGACGGCAGCGGCAGGGGATGAGCGAGGCTCTCGCGGATCAGCGCGGGATCGAGGCGCAACGGCTACTCCTCTGCATGCTTGCCGAGGCCCGCGGGCGCAGCCGATCGGCCCGCCGCGAAGCCCAGCACCAGCAGCGTGGCGACATAGGGAAGAAGCTGGACGAGCTCGGTGCCCGCGCTCCGCTGGGCCTGGCCTTGCAGCACGATTTGAAGCGCTTCGAGCGCGCCGAAGACGACACACGCCATCACCGCGCGGCCCGCGTGCCAGCCCGAGACGACCACCGCGGCCAAGGCCATGAAGCCGCGACCGTTGGACATGCCGGACTCGAAGCGATGTTGATCGAAGGCCAGGTGCACGCCGCCGAGCGCGGCGATCGCGCCGGAGACGGCGAGCGCGAGGAGGCGCACGCGAGGCACGTCGATGCCGACGGACGAGGCGGCGACCGGGTTCTCGCCCGAAGCGCGGACGCGCAGGCCGAAGCGGGTGCGACCGAGGACGAACGGGGTGATGGCGGCCGCTGCGATGGCGGCGATGGTGACGGGATCGAGGAAGAAGCGGGCCAGCATCGCCGCGCCGGTCGCTCCGGTGGGGCCGAGGCGGAAGCCGGCGATGGAGGGCGAGTTGGAGGCGCTGTCGAAGAGACCGCGGAGCGCGAGGCGCGTGCCCGCATACGCGAGCAGGTTGAGGGCGATGCCGCTGATGACGGCGTGCACGCGGGCCCGCTCCACGAGGACGGCATGCAAGAGCGAGAGGAGCGCGCCCGCGGCGATGCCGGCGCCGAGGCCGAGCGCTGCGCTGCCCGAGATCGCCGCGACCGAGACGGAGGCGAAGGCGCTCACGAGGAGCACGCCTTCGAGGCCGATCTGAATGACGCCCGAGCGCTCGGCCCAGATGCCGCCGACCGCTGCGCACGCGTAGGGCGTGGCGATGCGCAAGGTTTCGGCGAGCATGGTGAGCGAGAGGATCGAGCTCACGACGCGGCCCCCTCCGGCGCGGGCTTCGCCGGGCCGGTGCTCTGCGTCGACGTCGCGGTGGCCGCTCGGCGCGGCGCCCCGCGGCTCTGCCGGTTGGCGATGGCCACGAGCACGATCGCGGCGGCGGTGAGCACGTCCATGGCTTCCTTCGGCACGTGGGCGTTGATGGCGAGGCCGGCTTGTTGGAGCGTGCCGAAGAGCACGGCGCTGAGGACGATGCCGAGCGGATGGCCGCGGCCGAGCAGCGCCACCGCGATGCCCGTGAAGCCCGCGCCCGAGCCCAGGCCGAGCTCGTAATAACCCTTGTAACCGAGCACCGTGGCGCTCATGGAGAGGCCCGCGAGCGCACCCGAAAGCAACATCGCTTGCACGAGCCGCCGCGGGACGTCGATGCCTTCGGCACGGCACGTCTCCGCGTTCTGCCCCGTCCAGCGCATCTCCCGGCCGCCGCGCGTGCGGCGGAGGAACCGATCCACCGCGAAGGCGGTGAGCACCGCGAGCGGGAACGCGAAGCTCGCCGCGCTGCCGGCGAGCGCCGGGATCGCGACGGAGAGCTTGGGCACCGCGGCGCCCGCGATCACGTCGGCGGTGCGCAGCGAGCTCGCGCCGATCCACGCGACGAGCGCGAACGGGACCACGCCGTCGACGATGCGGTTCAGCATGATGGTGCTGATGATCTCGTGCACCCCGAGGCGCGCGCGCATGATCGCGGGGACGAGCGCGACGGCGGCGCCGACGAGCACGGCGACGGCGAGGCACGCGGGGAGGGCGACGATCCACGGCGTGCCCGGCGGGAGGCGGGCGCCGACCCAGCCGGCGGCGAGGCCGGCGAGCGCGAGCTGACCTTCGGCGCCGATGTTGAAGAGGCCGGCGCGGAAGGCGACCTCGAAGGCGAGGCCGGTGAAGATGAGCGGCGTGGCCTTGAAGAGGACCTGGCCGATGCCGTACGCCGTGCCCCAGGTCCCCACGGCCGCGGCGCTCAAGGTGGCAAGCGGAGCGACGCCGAAGGCTATCGAGATGAGGTCGAGCAGGAGCACGATCCCCGCGAGCGCGAGCGCGACGGGAAGGATGGGGCGCGTCCACGTCGCGGTGGGCGAGGGCTCGAGCATCGGCGAGGAGCATACCTCCGTCGCCGGCTTTTTGCTGCGCGAGCGGGCGCGCTGTACCGTGCGATCGATGCGCGCATGGATGCTCTCGGCCACGGTCTTGATGCTGAGCTCGACGGGCTGCACGGGCGCGAGCCTCGTCGCGGCTCGGGCGGCGGCCGATTTGCACTGTCCCGAGAAGGACATCTCCGTGAAGAGCCGTGAGATGGGCGCGTACGACGCGAACGGCTGCGGCAAGCACGCGAGCTACGTGGTGCGGGCGGGCGAGGTCATGCCCGACATGAGCGCGCAGGACGATCTGCCCGCGAAGATGCCGAACGGCGAAGATTGACGGCACGGCGATGCGCTGACCATCGGTCAGGCGCCTACGCCCAACATCGCCTTGCCGATCTCCGTCTCCGAGGCTTCGCGCGGGAGGCTGCCGACGATCTTCCCGTGCCGCATCACCACGATGCGGTGGGACAGGCGGCGGAGCTCGCCGAGGTCCGCGCTGATCACGAGCACCGCCATGCCCGCGGCGGCCGCCGTGCCGATGGCGCGGTGGATGATCGCGGCCGCGCCGACGTCGACCCCGCGCGTCGGCTGCGCCAACACGGCGGCGGCCTTGGCGCCTGCGTGGCGCAGGCGATCGAGCGCGCGGGCGATGACGATCTTCTGTTGGTTGCCGCCGGAGAGCGCGCCCGATGGCAGGCTCGGATCGGGAGGCTGCACGCTGAACGCGTCCATGCGGCGCGCCACGGTGGCCGCTTCGTCGAGGTCGCCGTCGCCGAGATCGCCCAGCACCAAGTTGTCGGCGACGGTGGCGTCGAGGAGCAGGCCTTCGGCGTGGCGATCTTCGTGGACCACCCCGAGCAGCGCGCGGCGGGCGCGCACCTTGGCCGTGGAGACGTCCTGTCCGGCCACGATCACCTGGCCGATCGCGCGCGCTTCGAGGCCCGCGATCACGCGGACCAGCTCGCGCTGACCGTTCCCCTCGATGCCGGCGACGCCGACGATCTCGCCGGCGCGCACCGTGAGATCGATCCCGTCGAGCAGCGCGCGACCGCTCTCGTCCGCGAGCGCGACGCCCTTCAGCGCGAGCACGGTGGCCGCGTCGTCCGCGAGCTTCGGGGGGGCGAAGGGCGGCGGCGGCTCGCCGCCCATGATGGCGCGCGTGAGCTCGTCGGTGGAGAGGGGCGCTCCGCGATCCTGCGGCGTCGAGAAGACCACGTGCCCGCGCCGCATGACGGTGACGTGATCGGCGTGGCGCGTGATCTCGTCGAGCCGGTGCGTGACCACCGCGATCGTGGCGCCGCCGTCGGCGAGGCGGCGCAGGGTGGTGTAGAGATCTTCGGCCTCCAGCGGCGAGAGCACCGCCGTCGGCTCGTCGAGGAGCAGGGCGCGCGCGCCGCGGTAGAGGACACGCAGGATCTCGAGGCGCTGCCGCTCGCCCACCGTGAGGGACGCCGTGGGCGCATCGAGCGGCACCGTCAGGCCCGCGCTCTCCATGATCTCGCGGGCGCGCGCCGTCGCCTTCACGAGATCGAGCCGGCCGAGCGAGGTGGTCGGCTCACCGCCGAGGATCACGTTCTCGATGGCGCGGAAGGCGCCGACCAACATGAAGTGCTGGTGCACCATCCCCACGCCGCGCCGGATGGCCTCCGCAGGGGTCGCCGGATCGAGCGGGCGGCCGTCGATCTTCACCACGCCTCCCGTGGGCGGGACGACGCCGGCCGCCATCTTCATGAGGGTCGATTTGCCGGCGCCGTTCTCGCCGACGATCGCGTGGATCATGCCCGGACGGAGGGTGACGCGCGCGTCGTCGACCGCGACACAGTCGCCGATGCGGCGGGAGACGCCTTCGAGATCGAGGACGGGGCCCTTCATGCCGGCGCGAGTATAGCGCTCCATCCTTCGACGATTCTGCAAGGATCCAGCGCCGGCGGCATGTGCGCATCGAGCCCAAGGATCACCGCCTTTCCTGCGTCCTCCCGTCGTGGCGACCGGACCCTACCGCACGCGCATCGCGCGCCCGAGCGAGTGCGAACGACACGGTGGCGCGCCGCGCACCGAGCGCTGCGCGCGTTGTGGCAGTCACCTCTGTCACGAATGCATCGACTACGTCGATCGCGTCCTCTGCGGACCGTGCGCGGCCGGGATGCGGCGCCGCCGCGCCTTTTCGCGGATCGGTGTGGCGTTGCTCGTGGCCATCGCCGGCGCGTCGACGGCCATCATCGGCGTCGCCTCGGCGCCCGCGAAGCAGAAGCCCTCGATCGGCGAGCTGCGCCGGGTCGGCATCAAGGTCGCTCTGCGGGAGTGCTCAGAGCCGGAGATCTTGTTCGTCCTCCTCGGCTTGCACGAGGACGATCGCTACGCGGAGCTCGTCGCCGCGGCCGATGCGTTCACCGAGGCCTGCGGCGCGTATCGCCAGGTCACCCAGCTCGCCCATTCGGCGCGTGCGCGGCTCGCTCGTCCTTGATCGCCGCGCGCTACTTCTTCTTCGCGACCTCGTCCTTCTCCTGCGTTCGCTTCAGGAGCCTTCGAAAGTTCGATCGATCCATCCCGGCCAGCCGCGCGGCTTCGCTGACGTTGCCGCCGGCGCGCTTCATCAAGCGGCCGACGTAGGCGCGATCGAAGACCTCCACGGCGCGATCCTTGGCGTCGGCGTAGGGCAGCTCCAGCACCTCGGCGTCGGCGATCGCGGTGCGCGGGGGCGCGTCGTCATCGTCGTCGTGATCGGACGCGTCGTCGGGCTCGGCGATGGGCAGATCGGCGGGCAGGATGGCGTCGCCCTTGGCCATCACCACCGCGTGCTCGATGACGGCGGCGAGCTCGCGCACGTTGCCCGGCCAGGTGTGCTCGCGCAGGCGCCGCAGCGCCTCCACGCCGATGCGGCGGATCTCCTTCCCCGCGCGCGGCGCGTACCGCGAGAGGAAGTGGTACGCGAGCACGGGGATGTCGTCCTTGTGCCGGCGGAGCGGCGGGATCTCGATGGGGATCACGCCCAGCCGGTAGAACAGATCCTCGCGGAAGGTGCCCTCCTTGATGCGATCGCGCAGCGACGGGAGCGCGGTGGCCACGAGGCGCACGTCGAAGCGCCGCGCCGCGGCCGAGCCCGCGTGGAGCTCGCCGGTGCCGATGGCGCGCGCGAGCGCGGCCTGCGCGGCGGGGCCCATCTCGCCGATGTCGTCGAGGAGGAGCGTGCCACCCTCGGCGTCCTCGATCGCGCCGATGAGCTCCGTCGACGCGAGCGCTTCGGGCAGGCCCGCGAGGCGCAGGACGTGGAGGCGCGCGTCGCTGCGGTTCGATCGCCGGTGGATGGCGCGCGCGAACAGCTCTTTTCCCGTGCCGCGCTCGCCCATGATGAGCACGGGCGACGAAGTCGAGGCCGCGCTCGACACGCGCCGATCGATCTCCTCCATGCGCGCCGACGCGATGATGATCTCGCCGAGCGGCTCCTGCGCGGCGAGCCTTTGCGTGAGCGCACGCACGCGCCCTTCGAGCCTCCGGCGCTCGGCGGCGCGCTCCACCGATCGGGCCACCGCGTCGGGCGCATCGATCGGCTTCACGACGACGTCGTACGCGCCGCCGCGGAGCGCGTGCTCGGCCGCGCCTGGGTCGCCGGCGAGCACCATCATGACGACCTCGATCTCGGGGTGCTCGTGCCGCACCCGCGCGAGCACGGAGAGGCCATCCATGTCGGGCATGGCATGATCGAGCAGCACGGCGTCGACGGCGCGCGTGCGCAGCAGATCGAGGGCCGCCGCGCCGCCCTCCGCCGTGTCGACGGCGATGCCGCGGCCCATGAGAGCGCGCGCGAGCGTGCGGCGCACCACGGGCTCATCGTCGACCACGAGCACGCGCGCGCTGCCTTCGAGCTTCGGACCCTCCTGGCTCATGCGGCTTCGCCGCTCCCCGTCATGAGCTCTTGCGCCCGCCCTCCGTCGACTCGGGCGCCGGCGGTCGCGTCGACTCCATGATGGCGCGACCGCGGCCCGTGCGCGACGACGGCGGCTCCTTGCCACCGCCGAGCGGCGTGTAGATGTAGCCCTGCTGCTGGAAGACGCAGATGCGGTTGCCGCCCTCGCGCTTCGCCTGCGCCAGCGCCGACTCCGCCGCGCGGATGAGCGCGTCCTTGGTGCGCACGTCGCGCGATGGATAGAGCGCCACGCCGATGGAAATCAGCACTTCGCGCGGACCTTCGGCCCATTTGGGATCGGTGGGCGGCGCCTGCTCCGCGCGTCGCAGATCCTCGGCGGCCCAGGACCTCCGCACCGGCGCGTCGCTCGGCGGCATCGCTTCCGTGCGCGTCGCTTCGAAATCGAAGGGCTTGCCGCTGACCTCGCGCCAGATGCGCTCGGCCACCACCACCGATCCGGCGAAGTGCGTGCTCGGCAGCACCATGAGGAACTCCTCACCGCCGTAGCGCGCCACCACGTCGACCTCGCGCACGCACTTCTTGATGCCCTCGGCGACGCGGCGGATCACGGCGTCGCCGGCCTGCCGCCCGCCGAGATCGTTGATGGCGCGGAGCTGATCGATGTCGACGAGCACGCAGGCGAACGGCTCGTGGTAACGCTCGGCGCGCTTGAACTCCTCGGACAGCCGCGTGTGCAGGTACCGGAAGTTGTAGAGCCCCGTCATCTCGTCGTGGACGCTCAATCGCTCGAACCTCGCCTTCTGGACCGTCACCGAATCGTGGAGCCGCTTGATCCGGAGCATGCTCGCGACGCGCGCGAGCAGCTCGGCCTCCTCGAACGGCTTGCACACGTAGTCGTCGGCCCCGATGCGGAGGCCTTCCACGCGGCTCGCCGTGTCGGTCTTGACCGTGACCAGCACCACGGGGAGAAAACCATCGTGCGTGATCCCCTTGAGCAGCCGGCACGCTTCGAGCCCCGAGAGGCGCGGCATGACGACGTCGAGGAGCACCAGATCCACGCCGCCCTGCGCGACGCGCTCGAGCGCTTCCTGCCCATCCTCCACGGGCTCGACCGTGTGCCCGGCGCTGCGGAGCATGCTCGCGAGCAGCTCGCGCGCGAGGCGATCGTCATCGGCGATGACGATACGCCCCGGCTTTGATTCGACGCTTTCGGACGCCGTGCTCGTGCGGGCGCGATCACTGTTTGACACGGGGTGATCCTCCCGCCTGAGAAACCAGAAGGCAAGTCGGGGTGGATCCCGATGGGCCTCTGCCCGAGGCGACGCCCGCCGCAACAAAGGAGAGGAAGCTCACCGACCGCCCACCGTCGCACGCCGCTTGCGGCTCCCTCGCGATCACGCTGCCACGCACGCCGTCCCCGCCCAACCGCGTCGCCGTTGTCCCGCGCCGAAGCGACGTCACCCGTCGACGATACCATCAGCCCGTTTCCTCGTGCAACGCGCGGTGCCGCCGCGATCCCCGCGTCACCATGCGACGTTGAGCGCGCCGCACGCGGGACAATCGACGAGCTCACCCGTGGCCAGTGCCCCTCCGCAATGGTGACACCGGCCCTGCTTGCGAACGAAGTGCTCATGCAGCGCCTTGGCCTCGCCGAGCCCCGCGCCCGTGTCCTCGCGAATCCAGCGGATGGCGTCGATGACGAGGCCTGCATCGACCGCCGCCTTCACGCGCTCGCGCGCCGCCGCCGAGAGCGGCCCCGCGATGGCGTAGGCCGATCGGCAGCGCAAACACGGCACGTCGCGCGCGCGCAGCTCATCCCAAGTCGGCATCGGCCCGCTCCGCACGCATGAGGTGAAGGGTGTGCCCGTCGGGATCTCGAAGGACGGCCTCGTCCACGCCCGCCCGCACGATCGCTCCGCCCGCTTCGCGCACCGCGAAGATCGCGTGCTCGACATCCTCCACGACGAGCCCGAGGCGCGCTCCAGTGCTCTTTTCCGCGCCGAGCGCGTACAGCTCGAGGACGACGTCTCCGGCCCTGCAGGCATGGTGTTGCGGGCCGGTGCCGTGCTGCTCGGGGGTGACCGTGAAGCCCAAGACTTCGTAGAAGCGCCTCGAGGCTTCGAGATCGGCACAGCGCAGAACGAGGTACGTCAGCCTGGGCACGGGACCCCGCCAGCGAAGAAGATCGCGCGCTCGGCGTAAACCGGTTTTCGTTCCTTTCGCGCACCGCACCTTTCTCGATACGAGCGCCGCGTCGTTGGTCGTGCACGCCCTCGCGCACGTGCGCGCACACTCCTCCGTGCTCCTGCGTGTGGCCCGTGCGTCCCTTCATTTTCGCGAAATCAGCGCGTGGACCGGCTGGCACGACCTCTGCTGAAGGCCCAACCGAACACGGCGCGCACGCAGCGCCGCAGAGCTCCGCGGTTGAAGCGATGTGCTCTGCGACGGCGGCTGGATGGTCCGGCTGCGGGCTGCGCGCCACCCAACATCGAGGTCTCCCGTGAACACGTTTCGCTCTGCGCTCGCCCTGCTCGCCGTCCTCTCCATCGCTCCTCTCGCCGGCGGCTGCGCCATGAACGCCGACAGCGACGGCACGGACGAGGCCAGCGCCGAGAGCCGCGACGCGCTCATCTGCACCACCTGCGAGGACGACGCGCCGCACGAGCCGCCGAAGCACCCCGACTTCGTCGTGCTCCCCGGCTACACCGCGTCGATTGGGTCGGACGGCCTCTGGTACGTGGGCATCACCATCAAGAATCAAGGCACCGCGGCCGGCTTCGCCGGCATCCTCGCGGTCAACATGGGCCCTGATGGACAAGCGCTTTGGGGCACGGCCAGCGTGCCCACCAGCACCACGCTCGCGGCCGGGCAGTCGAAGGTGATCACGTTCGTGCTCGGCGATCACTGCGAGCCCGGCTCTCCCTGGGGAGGGGCCTACAACTACTCCTGCATCGGATCCTCGCTCGCGCCCTATTACCTCAAGCTCCGCATCGACGCGTGGGAGCAGACCTACGAGAGCAACGAGAACAACAACTCCACCATCATCAACCTGTGACGCGCTTCACGGGCCGGCGGGCGCGCTCCTCCCGTAACGCACGCCGGCGCTCAGCGCGTGATCCGCGGCACCACGTCGACGGTGACCGCGACGTCGACACCCTCGCGACCCACACGTTTGCCCGCGAAGAGGCCGAGCCCGAGACACCCGCACGGGTGCCGGTACTCGGCCTGGCCGCGCACCGCGAGCAGCGTCCCCGAAGCCAAATCCGCGTCTGCGCGTGCCGTCGTGCGGAAGCTCTTGGCCCAGGGCAGCGAGAGCTCGCCGCCGAACGTGACCCCATTGACGGCCAGGTACGCGAGCGCATCCCCGGCAACGCCGCCCACGCGCCCGCCGCGATCGCCCGTGCCTGTCCGGCGCCCGCGCCTCCCTGGGCCGCTGCGTCGACGCGCAACGTCACCCCGTCCTCGGCGCCGAGGCGCGCGCGGACGAGCAAGGCATGCCCGCTCGCCCGCAAATCGGCGCTCGCCGCGGCATTGCCATTTTGATCCCCAGCCGCCGCGACACTGCCATTCTGAGGATCGGTTGCCGAATAACCATTCTGGAGATCGGCAGTCGTACGACCATTCTCCATGTCGGCGGGGATGCTCCCGCCCACCCACGCGCCTTCCACGGCGATGGCCGCGATGCGCGCATCCATGCCGAGGCGTGCGTGCAAGAGCGGCTGCGCTCGGGTCGCAGCGTCGCCGGTCGCGCCGCCGCGCAGGTCGAGCCGCAGCGCCGAGCCGGCGTAGCGACCGACCGCGGTGGTGATCCCCGCGGCGGCGATCCACGAGGCGTGCGGCACCACGCCGTCGATCGGCGCGAAGAAGCTGCCGCGCTGATCGGCGAGCGCGCCGCGGACCGCGATCACGGGGATGATCCAATGCGAGAGCGACGCCTGCCCGGACGCGCCGGGGAACGTGCGAACGAAGGGCAGCGACAGCTCGGCGCGGGTCGCGGCAGCGAGCTCGCGCGAAGGGCCGGTGTCGATCGCATCGAGCGATCCTGCATAACGCGCGCGTGCGGCGGCGCTCATGCGCAGCTCGAAGGGCCCGGGCCGGAGATCGATCTCGGCGGCGGCCGACGCACGCGCGAGCGGTAACCCTCCCGCAGGCTCGGCGTTGGCCAGCACCACGCCCGCGGCGTCCGCGCTCCACGATCCCACGCGACCAATCGGTCCACCGAGCGCGAGGCGCGCGATCGGGCCCGCCGCGATCGGACCTTCGCCGCGCTCGGCCCGCGCCGCGACGCCGCCGGCCGCGATCGCCGCGATCGATCGGCCTCCCGCGCGGAGCGACACCTCCGCCGCGCCGGTATCGAAAGGACGCGCGGCGGCGGCGAGATCCATCGTGGCCGAGAGCGCGCGATCACCGCGCAACGCATCCAGCGTCCATGCGACGGCCGCCGGCCCATTCTTCTCGGGGAGCGCACCGCGCGCGTCGATCGCGACCCGCGTTCCATGCACCAGATCGACGATGGCCTGCGCGCGCGTGTCGGGCGTGCGCAAGCTCGCAGAGAGCTCGACGCCGCCGCTCGTGAAGCCCGCGGCCGAGAGATCGAGGGCCCGCACGGCGCCGTCGGATCCACGCCAGGGCAAGTGCACACCGGATCCGAGCAGCAGGCCGTCCCGCGCGCGGAGCGCGATGATCGGCGGCAAGAGGCCCGGTTGATCGGGAGCTCGCAACCAGATCCACGGCAACGCGAAGATCGGTATGCCTTTGAGCTCGACGCGCGGGAACCGCAGAAAGAGATCGCCCGGCGGCGCGAAGCGACCTCCGCTCACGGCGAGCACGAGCGGCGGATCGGGGCACGGGCAGAGCGCGAGCCGCGCGGTGCCGTCGAAGGAGACGGCGTTGCCCTCGAGGCGCACGCGCAGCCGTTCGCTGCGCAGCCGATAGCGATCGTAGCGAAGCTCGACGCCGCGCTCGAGCGTGACGTCGCCGAGCGCGGCGTCCGCCTCGACGCGGCCCGCTTGAAACGTGACCCGATCCGGAGGACCGGCCCGCGCGATCGAAGCGAGGCTCAGCGCAGCGAGCGCTGTCGCGAGCGCGGGCCCAACGCGACGGTTCACGCGCTAGTGGTTGTCGTCGTCGTGGTTGCCGCCGCCGAGCGTCTGCGTGCTCGAGCGGCGCCTGGCGCGCTCACGCGAGCTGTCCTTCGGCGCCTCGAAGGCCTTGTCGGCGCTCGCCACCCGCGGAAAGTCGACCTGGAGCACGATCCCACGCGGCGTCTCCACGACCCGATGCGCGGGCGTGGTGCCTTCGCGCAGATCGATCACGAGATCCACATCCGGCCCATCCTGCGTGAGCTGAGCGCGATCGACCGGCGTGGCGAAATACCCCGTGACGAGCGGCAGCCGATTCACCCGCTCGGCCACGAACGCAGCCCGGATCCGGTAGACGAGCCGCCCCTGCGCGCGGCTCTCGGCGACGTCCGTCTTGCGGTCGACCTCGACCGAGATGCGCGTCGATCCATCGTCGAGCCGATGAAACGTTGGAGCTCCAACGATCGCCGCCCCAGCCACCGGCTGCCCGCGCCGCGCCTTGCCCCGCGCGTGCGGCGCGCCTCCGCCCTTGGGCGCACGCCGCGGCGGCGCCGGCGTCGATACCGCACCGGGCTGCTGACTCATCGGTCGAACCGGCGGCGGCGGGGGCGCCGGCGGCTCGGCCGGCTTGGCTTGCTCGGCCGGCGGCGGGGGAGGGGTGTCCTGGGCTGCGACGGGCGTCGCGATGAGGATGCCCGATGCGATCACAGCGGCTCGCGCCCGCGAGGAAGAGGCCATGCCCACGATTAGACCACGACCCCGCGAACGGAGCCACTTTCGGCGAGGACGGCCCCCCGCGAGGCCGCTGCGTCCAACGCCAGCCGAGAATGCCCACGCGCTGCGGGGCGGGGAGTACGAGCCGCTCGCTCTATGCTGCTCTCGTGCACCGGTTCTATCGCCACCCTGCTCTCGCCCCGTTCGCCGAGCTCGTGGAGGAGCTCTGCTCCACGCTCGAGAACATCGACGAAGGCAACGCCGCGGCCCAACTTCGCGTCCTTCACACCCTCCTTCCACGCCTCTACGCCGCCGCCCTCTGCCTCCCCAAGACCTCCGTGCTCTTCGCTGACGACGATGGGCCTGACGCAGCTCACGCACCGGCCGCCGAGCCCTCCACGCGCACGGCCCTACCACCAGGCCTCTCGGCGCTCGCGGCATTTCTCGGTCTTCAGCGATGCTACCGCGAGATCTTCGACCCCTACGCGTCCTACGACGAAGAAGCCGGCGTCGGCGATCTCATCGACGACCTCGGCGACATCTTCATCGATCTCGACACCGGACGAACGCACTGGCGCGCCGGTAACACGGGTGAAGCGCTCTGGGAGTGGCGCTTCTCCTTCGAGGCCCATTGGGGCACGCACGCGACCTCGGCCATGCGCGCCCTCCACACTCGCTGCGCATGGTACGACGGCGACTGGCCGCATGGCGCCGGCTGACCCGCGCAGGCGATGGGCGAGAGACGAGCCGAAGTGAAACCGATCCTCGATCCCAACCTCCGCTCCGCCGTCGAATGGCAGCAAGCGCTCGGCGTCTTGATCGACGCGCTCTCCACCTCCACCGGCATCGCATTCCAACCGACCTCGTGGCTGGTCGAAGATGACCAACCCGGGTTCTCCTGCGCGTGCAACTGCGTCAACCTCCGCGGCACCATCAACCCTGCTCTCCAACTCGATGCCTGCGGCGTGCTGTGCGTGACCATCAACTTCGGAGAGGCCGCCTGGGCGTCCTGCGACCTGCTCCTGTTCGCCGCCGGCCGGCGCGTTCGCGGACCCGATGGAGCCGACATCATTCACTTCTCCTATCGTGATGTCGGATGGGTCGACAATGGATGGATCGCCGACGACAATCAAGAGTGGGAGTCTCATACGACCGATGAGTGGTGGCAGAGAGCATGAACGCGGCGGCTCTTTGCGAGGAGAGCGAGCGCAGACAACCATGTCTCGTTCCGCGTCCCGGTGCCGCCAAATTCCGCGCGGCCATGGAACGAGCAACGTCTGCGAGCGCTAGATGAATGAAGCCGGACCTCACCCTGTGCAGCTCTCGCCGCTCGACTCCGAGATTGCCCATCTCGAGGTCCGAAGCCACGACGGCACGCTTGCTTTCAAGTCGGAAGAAGTCGCCAAAGGGGGCCCGCACGTCCACACCCTCGGGCGTTCGGGTGCACCACGCTTTCGCATCGAAGAGCCGTGGAGTGACGATGCTTGGCGCGTCGATGTGCTCGCCGGTGGACGGGAGGTGCGCGGCACCGTCACGGAAGCGCTGGAGTTGGCGTACATGGAGTGGGCCGAGGGATCGGCCGCGGAGAACGGTGCCTCCGTGCTCGGTGCTTTGCCGAAAGGACGCTACCTGCTCGTGCGTTCTTCGCGGCGTCCGCAGCGGCCCTCGCGAATCCTCCTCGGCAACGAGCTCGTCGAGCGCCCGCCGAACGCCGCAGAGCTGCTCAGCACCGAGCAATGCTACGCCGCGAGCTTCGGCCCATCGCTCCACGCCCAGCCAGCAGCGGCTTGGCCCCTCGTTGGGCTCGCCGTGCTCAATTGCACGTCACAGCCCGGGCTCGACGAGGTCCTCTTCTTCGACTGCACCTCTGCGCCCGAGCCGAGCAGTGCCCCAGAGACGCCGACGGCGGACAGTCGCAATCTCATCCTCGTGGTACCCGTCCGTAGCCCACTCGTCTTGCACGGGGGCGTCTATGACGACCTGGGACCGTGGAATGCCGACAAGCGACGTTGGGAGGAAAGGGGCGCCCTCACCTTCGCTCGAAAGCTCGCGCAGTGGGGCCCATGAAGTGAGGGGCATCCAACGAGGCTCGCCGGTGCGCGTGTGCTCCGAGCACGGGCCGCGAGCCGACTTGCTGCTCGTCGCACGACCCGGTATCGTCGACGGATCGCATCTCGGCTCGTTGGAACGACGTATGACGACTTCGTCGCAAAAGCACCGAGACCCTTCGTGTCGAGGGCGTCGTCCACCGATGGACCGTCGCGCCGAACGACGAATGGGAAGCGCTGCTGACATGAGCCCATCCTACGAAAGGGAGACATCATGAGCCGCCCCTCGCTCGCTTCCGACGGAAACGCCGCGACCGACATGGTCTCTGGGATCAACGTAACGCCGCTCGTCGACATCACGCTCGTGCTCCTGATCATCTTCATGGTGACCGCGAAGATCGCCGTCTCGCAGTCGATCTCGATGGATTTTCCCAAGGGAGCGGCGCCTGGTGAAATCGAGCGCGTGCTCGGCGTCGAGCTCCACGCGAACGGGGACATCCTGGTCGACGGCAAGCGCGTCCAGAACGACGAGTCCATCTTCCCCATCGCGAGGGATGCATACGCGGGTCACAAGCAAATGCGCGCGGTCATCCGGGCGGATTCGGGGGTGCAGCACGGTCGTGTGATTCACGTGCTCGACCTCGTGAAGCAGGCGGGCATCACGCGAATCGCGTTCGGCGCCCATCCGCCTGCGGGCGGAGGCTCGCCGTCGGCACCGGCGGAGATGAAGCCGTGAGCGAGCTTGGCGTGCGATCCGCAATGGCCGCGTGTTCACGAGCATGAAGTCGACGCTGCCCTCTGTTCCCGTCGTCATCGATTCGCTGCGACAATGCTTCGCTCCCGGGGAGCTTGGTGTCTCGTTCACCGAGCCGTCGGCTGCTTCCGAGGGGATGGTTCGAGTCGTGAACCGAGCGACGAATCGAACCTATGTGGCGAGCGGGCGGAGTCGACGCAAGAACCTTGCGCGGACATTGCTCCGGGGGTTGCTCGATCGGCTCGACAGCCTCCCGGACGGCGACGACGAGGCGCGTGATGCGTCTTGGGGCATCGACCCAAGGCATCCTCTGCTGCCGGATGCGCACAATTACGATCTCCTCGAATTCAACCTCTGCCTCGCACCGGCCGATGGAGGTGAGCCGTATGTCGATCTCGTCCTTGCGAGTGCTTCGCGGCGAGTCGTCCTTCGGTTCTGGTCTCCCAGGCAGCTCGAGATTCAAGAAGGAGGGCCGAGCACCTTCGGCATGGAAATCCTCGACCTCTCGGCGCGCGGATTGGATGGTATCTCCGTTCGCGTCGACGACTACGAGCTCAGCGGGGGCGCAGTTCGCTTCGTCGCGCGTACCCTGGAGATCCTCGCCGATGAGCAACTGGACTCTTCTGGCAGAGCGCAAGTCGAGGAGAGGCTCAACCCACGATGACGGATCTCACGTTGCCTGTCGGGCGTTCTGACCCCCAGCGCGGTGATCCGCTGCGGTTTGCGATCGATTCTGACTCTCCTCCTTCGAGGCATTGGCCGTGAGCTCGACCAACCGTGGTGGGACGCGCAATCCTGCTGATTTCTACCCGACGCCGAGGTGGTGCGTGCTGCGTGCTTTGGAAGAGATGGCGCTTCCGGGCGGGGAGTGGATCGAGCCTTGTGCGGGCGATGGCGCGATCGTTCGTGCGGTCCAACAGGCTAGAGCCGATGTGTCCTGGCAAGCTGTCGAGCTTCGGGAGACGTGCAGGCCTCTGCTGGAGAAGAGCTTGAGCGGCAAGGGGCGAGTCGTATGCACTGACTTCTTCGATTGGGATCCGGCGCGAAGGTTCGATGTCCTTTTTACGAATCCGCCTTATTCCCTCGCGGAACAGTTCTTGGAAAAGGGCCTATCGATTGCGTCGAACGTCGTGCTGCTGCTCCGGCTCAATTTCCTCGCGTCCGCGCGCCGTGCCGAGCTGATGCGCCGGCGAGCGCCGGATGTTTACGTCCTCCCGAACCGGCCTTCCTTCAGCGGCCAGGGGACGGACAGCGTGGAGTATGCGTGGTTTCATTGGCCACCGGAGCATCGACGCCGGGGGAGCATGGTCGTGCTTCCGAGCAGCTCGATCGATGAGCGGCGGGCTGGTCAACACGTCACTGCCGAGTGACGGTCGGAACGTTGGAGATCCAGCGGAGCTCGGCGACTCGGGATCTCAGCGGCCCGGCGGCCCATTGGGCGCGAAGAGCAACACCTGCACGTCGGGCAGCGGCGCGAAGGCCGCCTCGATGCGCGGGCGCAGGAGCCGCCATGGGGGGCCGCCGAAATCGTTGCCGATGGCGGGCATGGCGAGGGATTGGATCTTGAGCCGCTTCACGTGCGCGACGAGATCGACGAGCCCGGCGTCGACGTAGGCGAGCGTGGTCGAGCTACGCGAGTGCGCTTTGGTGGCGACGTTGAGGATGTATCGAGGCAGCGCGGTGCCGAGCTCGAAGACGAACACCTGACCGACCTTCACCCGCCCGGCGACGCACTCGCCTCGGAACGCGTTGAAGTTGTCGGGGAACGCGCTCTTGAATTCGCGCGAGGGGCCATTGTCCATGAGGCCCACGGTGTTCACCGGGTTCACCAGCGCCTCGACGCGCGACTTGATCAGGTCCCCTCGTCCAGGCTCGATCATGTGTTTGCCGAACGTACACCTTCGCGAGCGCAGGTTCGAGCACCGTCTCCAAGCTCAGGAAACCTTTGGGGACATGTACGGCGCCATCGCGACATGAGCCTCGGCGAGCAGCCGAGCTCGCGAGCATCAGCGGCGCCGATTCGCGCAGGGGTTTTGCGTCGCGCCTCTCGCGGCACCGATCTCGATCACCCAGCTTCGTTCGCTTCGCGGGGATAGGCGCTAAGCTCGCGCAGGATCCCGCATGTCCAACCGCTTTTCACACGTCATCGGTATCGACGATGGCCCCTTCGCCCGTGATCATCGCGGCCGCGTGCTCGTCGTGGCCACCGCGTATGCGGGCCTGCGCCTCGAAGGCATCCTCAGCACCCGCGTGATGCGGGACGGCGCCGACGCGACGCGCGCGGTCGGCGCCTGCGTCTCCGCTTCGCGCTTCGCGAACCACACGCGCCTCATCATGTTTCAGGGCATCGCGCTCGCGGGCTTCAACGTGATCGACATTCATGGTCTTCACGAGACGCTCGGCATCCCGGTGCTCGTGGTCGCGCGGCGGCCGCCGTCGCTGCCGGCGATCCACGATGCGCTGCTCGGGCGGGTGCGCGGCGGCAAGAAGAAGTGGGCGCTCATCGAGAAGGCCGGTCCGATGGAGCCGCTCGGCGCCCTGATGGTGCAGCGCGCGGGGATCTCGCTGGACGACGCGGGCTCCGTGATCGCGCGGCTCTCGGTGAATGGCCTGATCCCCGAGCCGCTCCGCGTCGCGCACCTGATCGCCGGCGGCGTCACCACCGGACACAGCCGCGGGCGCGCGTGACGAACGGCTACGCGTCGAGGGCGCGCGACGCGCTCTCCGCGGAGCGGACGGCGGCGTCGATCCCCGAGCCATGGAATGCGGATCCGCTCAGGATCACGCCGCTCCCCGCGAGCGCCGCTTCGAGCGCCTTCACGTGCTCCACGTGGCGCGGCTCGAACACCGGCAGCGCATCGGCCCAACGCGACACCCACGCATGCAATGGGCGGCCGGAGACGGGCAGCACCCGCGCGAGGCCGGCCTCGGCGCGGGCCGTCCAAGCCGCGTCGTCGAGCGCCGCGAGATCGTCGCTGGTCGGCCGGAAGAAGAGCCGCAGCGATACGTGATCGGTCGGTGCGCGATCGGGAAACTTCGAGGTGATGAACGTGCTCGCGCGGAGCCCGTGCTCTTGATGCCCCTCCGCGACCACGAACCCCGTCGCGTCGAGCGGGTGAGCGATGGCGTCGCGCGCATAGGCCAGCGTCACCGTGACGGACGACGCCGTCTTCGCGGCCAGAAGCGCGCGCGCGGCTTCGCCGAAAGCACCCTCCAGAATGCGCGCGGCGGCGACGGCGCCCGTCGCGACCACGACGGCGTCCACGTCCTCCGCGGCGCCGCCCGCGAGCGTGATGCGCCATCGATTCGCGATCGGATCGATCGTGGCGACGCGCGCGTCACGGCGCACGTCGGCGCGATCCGCGATAGCCACGCCGAGCGCCTCCGCGAGCTGAGCCATGCCACGCCGAAACGTGCGGATGCCTTTGCCCAGCTCTTCCTTCGGCACTTGAAAGCCGAGGAACGTCGCCGCTTCGCCGGGTGCGAGCGCGCGCAGGCCCGTGCCGTCGTATCCGTAGGATCGCGTCTCGCTCTGGCCGATGAGATCGTCACCGATCCCGAGCGCCGTCGCGAGCGCGGGCACCGCTTCGCTGCGGGCCACGAAGCCTTCGGCGCCGTGCTCGACCACGAAGCCCGAGGTCCGCTCGGTCCAGAGCTGGCCGCCCAGACGGCCGGCCGATTCGAGGAGCACGATCTCGTCGCCCTTCGCCAACCTGCGAAATGCGACCGCGAGCCCCGCGAGCCCCCCTCCGATCACGCCGATTCGCTGCACCCCCGCTCCCTACCACGCCTCCGAGGGCGGTGGCATCGGATGGACGCGCGACCTGGATCGGGGCGACACTGCTGGCCGTGAGCAAACCCTCGATCGTCACCACCACCGTCGTGCTCTCCATCATGGCCGCGCTGTCGCTCGGCTGCTCGAAGCGCCACGACGACAAGGAGAAGGCCGCGACCGCAGCGCCGCCCCCGCCTCCTCCGCCCGCGCCTCCGCCTCCTCCGCCCGCGCCGCGTATGGATGTGCCTTTCAAGGGCACGTATACGAAGTACTCCGAGGCCACGTGGAAGAACGGCCGCCGCGTCTCGGTCAGCAACGCCAGCGGCGCCGCGTCGATCACGATCGACGGTGCCGGCAAGGTCACCTACGCGCAGTCGTACACGGCGCGCGGCAAGAAGCTCAACGTCACCCAGATCTACACGTTCGGGGCCGACAGCATGAAGGCCATCGGCGGCGGCAGCTACGATGTTGCCCTCGTGTTCCAGAGCATCTCCGGCGACACGCAGAGCTACAGCCCCGACAAGAACAAGCCCAAGCTCGAGGCGCGCCGGCAAGGCAACGCGTGGCAGATCGGGCTCCTCACGACCGACAACAACGGCGTGATGGGCGGCGTCGAGTTCAAGTGATCGAGCGCGGCGCATCGATCGAGGCGCGCGGTGGGCGGTGGTGATCGAGGGATCGATCGAAGAGCGCCCGCGCGATCGATCACGACGCGATCACGTGCGCAGTGGGCAGTGGTGACGGGGGATGGATCGAAGGGCGCCCGCGCGATCGATCATGACGCGATCTCGCGCGCCGTTGCCCTCGGCCACCCGCTCGCGCGGGATGCAGGAGCGCGCTAGAGATGGGGGCGCGCGCTGGCCGGCGGGCTCGACGAGGGATCGGCTCTCGGTAGATTCTCTCGTGATTTCAGCGGCTTGGGCTCGTCGGGTGGAGCGCCCGAGGTGCGGCCCCGACCCCCTTGCGCGGTACCCCTCATTCGGCTAAGGTGCGCCCGACAAACTAGGTGGATCCGCGAGCCGGGTTCCCAGTTTTGGGAATCGGCTCTTTTTTTTTGCCTCCGGGACGATGGAGAACAGCTCAGCGCAGAAGCCCACCCAGACCGGCATCGACCTCGCTCGCATTCGCGAGGCCATCGGCCCGGTGTTGTCTGCGCATGGCGTTTCCCTCGTCGATCTGGAGTGGACCACCGAGCGCGTCGGCTGGGTCCTGCGCGTGACGATAGAGCGCGAAGGCACCACGGATCAAGGTGGCGGGGTCACGCTGGAAGACTGCGCCGACGTCTCCCGCGACGTCTCGTCGGTGCTCGACACCGAGGATCTCATCGCTCCTCACTACAACCTCGAGGTCAGCTCGCCCGGCCTCGATCGGCCCCTGCGCACGCCGGCCGAATTCGCGCGCTTCGTCGGGCAGACGGCGAAGGTGAAGCTCTCGCGGCCCGCGCCCGACGGCCAACGGGTCCTGCGCGGTACGCTCGACGCGAGCGAAGGGGAGGGCCGGATCGCCGTCATCGTCGACGGCAAGCGCATCGAGGTGCCCTTCGCCGACGTGGCGCAGGCGAACCTCGTCTTCGAGCTCGCCCCGGCGCCGAAGAAGGCCGCGAAGGGCAAGCCGCAAAAGGCCGAGAAAAAAATGAGCCGCGACCGCGATTCACACGGCGCGGGTGCGAAGCCCGGCGGGCAAAAGCCCAGCAAGTCTTCGTAGTCCAGATCAGGAGAGAGACGGAGTCATGGCAACGATGGCAGCGGTGCCGAGCACGGAGAACAGCCTCGGCAGCATCCTCGACCAGGTCGCGAAGGAGAAGGGGATCGACAAGAAGATCCTCGTCGAGACGATCGAAGCGGCGATCCTGAAAGCCGCGCAGAGCGTCTTCGGGCCGACCCGCGAGCTGGAGGCGCGGTTCAACGACGACAACGGTCAGGTCGACCTCTTCCAGTACATGACCGTCGTCGAGGACGTGGCCGAGCCGGAGCGCGAGATCAGCATCGAGGCCGTCGAGAAGCACAAGCTCGACGCGACCATGGGTGAGGAGCTCGGCTTCCAGGTCTTCTGGCGCCCCGAGGACGCCGACAAGGCGCGCGAGCAGGACCGCGAGTTCGGCGACGTCCTCAAGCTCAAGCAGGGCCGCACCACCTTCGGCCGCATCGCCGCGCAGACGGCCAAGCAGGTCCTCCTCCAGCGCGTCCGCGATGCCGAGCGCGACCTCATCTACAACGAGTACAAGGATCGCAAGGGCGAGCTCATCCGCGGCATCGTGCGCCGGTTCGAGAAGGGCAACAACATCATCGTCGACATCGGCAAGACCGAGGGCGTGCTCCCCTTCCGCGAGCAGACGCCGCGCGAGACGTACCGCCCGGGCGACCGCATCGTCGCCTACGTGAAGGACATCGATCGCGAGGCCCGCGGCCCGCAGGTGATCCTGTCGCGCTCCGATCCGCGCCTCGTGGAGAAGCTCTTCGAGGCCGAGGTGCCCGAGATCTACGAGGGCATCGTGCGCATCGTCTCCGTGGCCCGCGAGCCGGGCGCGCGCAGCAAGATCGCCGTCACGTCGCGCGACGCGGACGTCGATCCCGTGGGCGCGTGCGTCGGCATGAAGGGCTCGCGCGTGCAGGCCGTCGTGCAGGAGCTCCGCGGCGAGAAGATCGACATCGTGCCCTTCGACCGCGATCCGGCGCGCTACGTCATCGCCGCCATCCAGCCGGCCGAGGTGCACAAGGTCATCGTCGACGAGGCCGACGGGCGCATGGAGCTCGTGGTCCCCGACGAGAAGCTGAGCCTCGCCATCGGCCGCAAGGGGCAGAACGTGCGCCTCGCCGCCCAGCTCACGAACTGGAAGCTCGACATCATCAGCGAGACCAAGTTCAAGCAGATGGAGGAGGAGGCGATCAGCGCCCTCCAGCAGATCGACGGCGTCAGCGAGACCATCGCGAAGTCGATGTACCGCCTCGGCTTCCGCGCCCTGGAAGAGGTCAGCGAGGCTTCGATCGAAGAGCTCGCGGCCATCCCCGGCTTCGGCGGCGCCGAGACGGCGGAGCGCATCAAGGCCCAGGCCGACACCACGATGGAGCGCCTGCGCCAGCAGCGCATCCGCGCGGCGGCCTCGCGCACCGAGCCCCTCTCCGATCGCGAGCGGCTGATGTTCATCCGCGGGGTCGGCGATCGCACGGTGCTCCTCCTCGAGGAGGCCGGCTACAAGACGGTCGAGGACGTGCTGCGTGAGGACGAGGATCGCCTCGCCATCCGCACCGGCCTCGGGATCAAGAAGGCGCGCGCCATCAAGCAAGGTGCCCGCGAGTTCGTGGACAGCGAGCAGAAGGTGCTGGAGTCGGCGCGCGCGGAAGCGCGGCGCGCGGCCGAGGCGGCGCGCCAAGGCTGAGAAGGAACGTCGGGAGGTTCGAGCGAAGATGGGTGTAGCGGTGGCTCACGTCGAAAGCGGTGCGGTGCGGGAGGCTGAAAAGGCTCCCCGTGGCCGGACGCGCACGTGCGTGGGCTGCGCGAGCCACGTCGATCTCGCTACGGGTGCGGAGGAGTCTCGGGACCTCCTCCGGCTCGTGCTCGGGCCTGCCGGGGAGATCGCCGTGGACGTCCACGGCAGGATGTTCGGCCGGGGTGCGCACGTGCACGCGCGACCCTCGTGCCTGGATCGTGCGGTCAAAGGTGGGCTCGCCCGCTCCACCAAGGGTCGGGCGCTGTTCGTGCTTGCGGCAGACGGCGCCCGCTTGCCGATGAACGCCGCCTCGCTCGCTCGTGCCATCCAAGAAGCCATGGACCGCCGCATCGAAGGTCTTTTCGCGGCGGCCGTCCGTTCACGACAGCTCGTGCACGGCGCCGAGACGGTCATCGAAGCCTGCCAGCGGGGTGAGGCTTCGCTCGTGATCGTGGCCTGCGATGCAGCCTCGGCAGCCGAGCCGGCCGAGGTGAAGCGCGCGGTCTCCGAGGGGCGCGCGGTGGCTTGGGGCGACAAACATCGCCTCGGGCGGATGGTTACGCTGGGCAAATCGCGCGCCGCGGACCAGGATGTGTCCGGCGTCGCCGTGGTGGCGCTCCTCTCGCGTCCCCTTTCAGAAGATCTGCAGCAGGCGGTGCGAATCGCAGACGCCTGCAATGGCAAGGTGGCCAGCATCCACCCGAGACCACGGTCGAATCAAGGAGGCAGCCGCGGCCGGACCGAATCACGCGGCCCAAGGGCAGGACCACCCAATCGCGACCATCGGGTCGTAGAGGTCCGTCGGGGTGGGACCGAGACTGGTCCCAAGCCCAGGCTCCCATAGGAGCCAACCGCGGAGGCCGCGGATACCAAGGATGATCGCAGCGACGGCTGTGGGGTTAGGTCGCGAACGTGGAGCGAGGTGCATGAGCAAAATCCGGGTGTACGAGATCGCCAAGGATTTGAAGATGGATCCTAAGGCGCTGGTTGCGCTCTTCCAATCCGTGGGGATTGGCGAGGTGCGCAACCACATGAGCGCCGTGGAGGCGGACGTCGTCGAGCGCCTCAAGCGCCACCTCGAGCGGCAGAAGACCCCCGAGGTGCACGAGGAGCGTGTCCGCTCCGATGGCCGGGTGGTGAAGCGTCAACGGCGCGCCACCGAGGGCGAGGGGATCCCCGCGCCCAGGCCTTCGTCGCCGGGCGCCGAGCCATCTTCGCTGCGCGCGGTGCCTGCCGCGTCGCCTTCTACGGCGGGCGCGCGAGCGCCGTCGTTCGACATTCCCGCGCCGGCTCGCTCGTCACCGAGCGCCGCCGTGCCGGAGGCTTCGCCGTCGTCGCCGGTTCGGCGTCGCGTGCCTGCGCCTCCTTCGTCGGCTGGTCAAGCGCCGCCGCCCGCGCCTTCGGTGCGTGCGGTTGAGCCTGCCCCGCCCGTCGTGGTCGCCGCCGAGCCGAGCCCGCCGCCGCCGTCCCCACCGGCTGCCGCTGCTCCCCTCGCTGCCGCCCCTCCGCCGGTCGCGCCTCCGGCCGAGCCTTCGCGCCCTGCGATCGAGGTTGCTCCGGCCGCGATCCCGGCGCCCTCGAAGTCGAAGGCCCGCCCCAGCAAGGCCGGCGCGCCGGCTGCCCCGCCGGTCATGGAGATGTTCGAGCCGCTGCCCGCGGTCGAGCCGGCTCCCGTGGCCCCGCCGGCGCCTGCCGCCGCCGCTGCGCCGGTTGCGGTCCCCACGCCTGCGCCCTCGCGTCCTGCCGTTGCACCTCCGCCGCCTCCGGTGGTCGAGGCTGCGCCGGTGATCCCCGCTCCGCCGCCGGCTCCGAAGCTCGCGGTGCCGGCCCCCGTGGCCGCGCCTCCGCCGCCTCCGGTCGTCGAGGTTGCGCCCACCGTGGTGAAGCGCACGCCGCCGCAGCCGGCAGCGCCGCCGCCTGCGCCTCCCGCGCCGCCGCCTGCGGCTGCCGCGGGGGCCTCGACGGCGCCGCGCCGCCCGTCCTCGCCGCCGAAGACCGGCATCGAGTACTGGGGTGGTCGCGCGGGCGTGCCCATGCCGCAGCCGCAGATGCGCACGGGCACCGGCGCTCCGCAGCGTCGCGTGACGTACGATCCGCGCGCCGCGTCCAACACGGCGCAGCGCCCGGGCGCGACGTCGTATGGTCCCGGTGGTGGTCGCGGCCCGCAGGGGCGCGGTGGCCCCGGTGGCCGTGGTCCGCAGGGCGGCTTCCAGCGTGGCAAGCCCGGGCAAATGGGCTTCCAGCGCAAGGGCCCGGCGCAGGTCTCCACGCAGGAGATGTCGTCGCACAAGAAGGTCATCAAGATCGAGGAGCAGGTCACGCTCCAGCAGCTCGCCGCCAAGATGAGCGTCAAGGCGACGGACGTGCTGATGAAGCTGCTCTCGATGGGCATGACCGGCGTGCACATCAACTCCACGCTCGACACCGAGACGGCGACCATCCTCGCCGGTGAGTTCGGCTGGACGGTGGAGAACGTCGCGGAGACGGAGGAGGACGTGCTCCGCGAGGGCACGACCACCACCGAGGCCGAGGTCGACGCCAACCTCAGCGCGCGCCCGCCGATCGTGACCGTCATGGGTCACGTCGATCACGGCAAGACCTCGCTCCTCGATCGCATCCGCAAGGCGAGCGTGGCCGAGGGCGAGGCCGGCGGCATCACGCAGCACATCGGCGCGTACCGCGTCGAGACGCCGCGCGGGACGATCGCCTTCCTCGACACGCCGGGCCACGAGGCCTTCACCGAGATGCGCGCCCGCGGCGCCAAGGTGACGGACATCGTCATCCTCGTCGTGGCCGCGGACGACGGCGTCATGCCGCAGACGAGGGAAGCGCTCAGCCACGCGCAGGCGGCGAAGGTGCCGATCGTCGTCGCCGTGAACAAGATCGACAAGCCGGGCGCCGAGCCCGAGAAGATCATGCGTGATCTCTCGAACCTCGGCGTGCAGCCCGAGGAGTGGGGTGGGCAGACGGGCTTCATCCAGGTCTCGGCGAAGACGGGTCAGGGCATCGACGATCTCCTCGGTCGCGTGATCGACGAGGCCGAGCTGCTCGAGCTCCGGGCCAACCCGAAGAAGCGCGCGAGCGGCACCGTCATCGAGGCCCTCCTCGACCGCGGTCGCGGCCCGGTGGCGCGCGTCATGGTGCAGGACGGCACCCTGCGCACGGGCGACGTCCTCTTGGCCGGCGCTGCGTGGGGCAAGGTCCGCGCGATGACGGACGAGCTCGGGCGCACCGTGCTCGAGGCTGGTCCGGCGACGCCGGTCGAGGTGCTCGGCCTCAACGAGGTCCCGAGCGCCGGCGATCCGGTCCACTCGGTCAAGGACGCGCGCACGGCCGAAGAGGTCGCGGAGACCCGTCGCAAGAAGCAGGTCAAGACCCAGGCCCGCCCGGACGCCGGCATCTCCATCGAGAAGCTGGTCGATCAGCTCAAGGAAGCGGAGCAGTTCGAGCTCAAGCTGATCATCAAGGGCGACGTGCAGGGCTCGGTCGAGGCCGTGACCCACGCGCTGTCCAAGCTGTCGACGCAGAAGGTGAAGGTCTCCATCGTCCACGCGGCGGTCGGCGGCATCACCGAGGGCGACGTCAACCTGGCCATCGCATCGAAGGCGATCATCGTCGGCTTCAACGTGCGCCCCGCTGGCAAGGCGGCGTCGCACGCGGAGAGCGAAGGGATCGAGATCCGCCTCTACAACATCATCTACAACGCGGTCGACGACATCCGCTCGGCGATGGAAGGGCTGCTGCCCGCGACCAAGGTGGAGAAGGTGCTCGGCAAGGCGGAGGTTCGTCAGATCTTCCGCATCGCCAAGGTCGGCATGGTCTGCGGCTGCATGGTGCTGAGCGGCACCGTGAAGCGCACCGCCGACGCGCGCCTCATCCGCGACAGCGTCGTCATCTGGACGGGCAAGCTCTCGGGCCTGCGCCGCTTCAAGGACGATGTCCGCGAGGTGGCCGAAGGGTTCGAGTGCGGTATCTCGATCGACGGCTACCAGGACATCAAGGAAGGCGACATCGTCGAGTCGTTCGAGATCGAAGAGATCAAGACGAAGCTCAGCTGATCGCCTCTCGCCGGCCTCCTCTTCGCTCGGTCCCTTCGAGCGGAGGGGAGGCGCCTCCCGCTTCTCCCCTCCATCCTCATCTCGTCATCGAGCGTGCCCGTGCGGTTCGTGCGCGTGGCCGTCGTTCTCGCGCGCCGTCGCATTTCCGAAGCGACGGACGGCGAGCCTCGAGCAATGAAATGCCCGGCTCGTCATCGCGCGGCTCCCGTGCTACCCGCTGCGGGCCGGAATGAGTCTGCCCTGAAAAAGACTCCCGGAAGTGATGTTCGTTGGAGTGCTCAGGCTGACGCTTTCGATCGTCGGCGCGAGGTCGTTGAAGGACAAGCGCAGCGTCGTGCGCTCGTTCAAGGAGCGCGCGCAGAACCGACTGCGCGTCTCCGTCGCGGAGGTCGGCGCGCTCGATGATCCGCGGCGAGCGGTGTTCGGGATCGCGTGCGTATCGGGCTCGCACGCCGTGTGCGACAAGGTTCTGGCCGACGTGGCGTCGATGGCGGCGACGTTGCCGGACGCGGTGCTCTCGGATCGGGCGACGGAGATCGTCCCCTTCGGAGAGGCTGGCCGCGGTGTGCAAGGTGGGATCGAGCAAGCGCTCGATCCGGACTGGAACGAAGACGAAGAGGATCCGGGATGAGCGGCGTGAAGCGTGCGACGCGGGTGGCAGGTCGCCTGCAAGAAGAGCTGTCGGCGGCGCTGCGCGGCCTTCGAGATCCGCGCCTCGAAGGCGTCTTGGTCTCGCGGGTGGAGCTGACCGACGACCTGCAGCTCGCCAAGGTCTACGTCCGGCGCGAGCTGGGCGGCGACGACGAGGTTGCCATCAAGGCCGCCCTGAAGGGCCTCGGCGCGGCCGCAGGGCGATTGCGGCACGCGACCGCGCAGGCCCTCGGCCTCCGCTACGCGCCGACCTTCCGCTTCTTCTACGACGAAGCTCCCGACGCGATGGCCCGCATCGAAGAGCTCCTCCGTGAAGTGAAGCGTGACGGCAGCGAAAGCTGACGCTCACTTGCAGAGGCCGAGCGCACACGCGCTTGTCGAACCTCCCCGCATCGCCGCCGCTCCCACACGCAGCGGATCGCTTGCCCCTTGGCGAGGCACGGGCCCGACGTCATCGACATCGGGCCCGATGCATGAACTGCCCTAGAAATCCCGCCCAGATCGCATCGCCGCGCGCACCGATCGAGATCCGCGCCGGCTCGCCCTGCGCGGTTTGGGGCAGCTCGCGGCCCCATCGTGATCAGAACGCGAACCCCGAATAGGGGCACTGCGCCTTCAGCTTCTCCAGGTCGCATTGGTTCGGAGGCTGGCAGTCGAAGTACTGGGGGCAGCTCGCGTCCTGCTCGCAGCCGCAGCCGCACTCGTTGCCGAACATCTTCGTGTTGGCCTGGCACGCGAAGTCGATGACCTGGCACTCCTCCGGGCTGTTGCCCACGTAGTGGCGCCACCACTCCGTCGCCGGATCGCACGTGCAGTCGATCTTCGTGCAACCCACGTTGCCGGACGCGTCGCACGTGCACGTGTTGCAGCCGTCGGTCGCGGGGAAGCTCTCCCCGGGCTTGTAGGTCTGCCCGGCGTATTCGCACGTCGGGCACGCGATCTCCGTGCAGCCCACGTTGCCGGACGCGTCGCACGTGCACGTGTTGCAGCCGTCGGTCGCGGGGAAGCTCTCTCCGGGCTTGTACGTCTGCCCGTCGTAATCACACGTCGCGCACGCGATCAGCGTGCACCCCACCTGGCCTCCAGCGTCGCACGTGCACGTGTTGCAGCCGTCACCGGCGGGGAACTCGGCGCCCTGCGGGTACGTCTTCCCCATCCACTCGCACGACACGCCGCACGCTTGATGGCTGCACACGATCTCCCCCGGAGCCGTGCAGCTACAGCTGTTGCAGTCGACCTTCCACGTCGCGCCGACCTCGTGCGAGCCGACCGCGTCGTTGCATCCCTCGACGCACGCCGTCCTCGTGCAGAGGACCTCGCCGCCCTCGGTGCACGTGCACGTGTTGCAACCATCCTCCGCGGGGAACGACGTCCCCACCGGGTGGCTCGCGCCGTCGACCTCGCAGCCGTCGGTGGCGATGTACACCGCGCAGCCGGAGAGGCTCACCGGCATCACGACGAGCACCGCGAGCGTCGCGATTCGAATGGCGTTGCGAGGTCGGATCATGGAGTCGTCTCCTGTGTCAGGTCGTGCCGTGGACGGACCGCATTTTCCGCGTGTTGGTGCGGCCCCGAAGCTCTCCCGCATCGTCTTGGCAGATTCGTGCCAAAGGCCCTCTTCTGCTACGATATTCTATCGACGCGGCGCGCATTCCAACGGCGGTGCGGTCCTTGTCCCTCGTTGCTTCCGTGGGCCTCCTGGCCTGCGTCTCGCCCGTGCCGCCCGCGGAGCCGCCGCGCGTCGCGCCTCTCGCATTCTGTCCTCTGCGCGACGCCGACGCGTGGGTCGCCGCCTCCATTCACGTGCAGCACGTCTATTCGCGCGTCCTCGCCGTCTCGACATCGGCGACGCCGCCGCGCACCGTGCGCATTCGGCCCTTCGATCCCGCGGCGCGCGCGCCTTCCTCGATCGAAGTCGAGCTGCCCGTCACGGCGACGTTCACCACGCTGCAAGCGGCCGCCGACGCGGCGCGCGGCGGTGATCTCGTGGCCGTGCTCCCCGGGCGTCACGCCGGCTTCTACCTCGATGAAAAGCCCGACGCCGGCGACGGGCGCTACATCCATTTCAAGGCCATCGGCGCGCCGGGCGAGGTCACCATCGATCGTGTGGCCCGCACCGACGCCGATCGCTGGCTGATCCTGATTCGCGCGGCCCATCACGTCATCATCGAAGGCTTCGACCTCGTCGGGCATGGCCTCGCGGACGGCGGTCCCTGGGCCGGTATCATGCTCGACGGTGACTTCGGGCGTTCGGGCAAGCTCACCCATCATGTGGTGGTGGCCGGGAACTATTCGCATCATCACGAGAACTGGGGGCTCCACGCGACCGACAGCCACACCGTGCTGATGCAGGACAACGTCTTCGCGGCCTCGGTTCGCGAGCACGCCGCCTACGTCTCCGATGGCTCGGACGATTACGTCATCCGGCGCAACGTCTTCGCTGCGAGCAATGGTTCGGGCCTGCAATGCAACCTCGATCCGAAGGCCTCGCTGGCCGAGATCCTCAAGCACCAAGCCTTCGCCGGATATCCCCTCGGGGAGAGCCATGCTTGGGCCGAAGGGGTGATTGCGCGCGCTGACGCGCTGTTCGGGAAGAATGGTTATCCCGACGGGCGCGGCGTCAATTTCATCATCGAGGAGAACGTCATCCAGGGCAATGGGCGCGCGGGCGGCGGCGCCATCAACCTCGCGGGGCTCTCCGAGTCCTTGATTCAAAACAACCTCCTCTATGGCAACCTCGCGCACGGCATCGCCCAATGGAACGATGCCAATCCCTTCGATCGCGAGCGCGAGAGCCCGGACCCGCGCGCCGCCCTCGGGCCGGCTTCGCTGCCGTCGTGGGGCTGTCAGGGGAACGTGATTCGGAACAACACCGTGATCATGGCGAACCCGGCGCGGGCCGCGCTCCAGGCCGTTCATGGCAGCTTCGGATCGGTGGTTTACAACAACGTGCTCATCAACGACGAGCCTTCGAGCGTCGAGATCTCGAGCACCGGCATCTACCATTTTGCGTTCGGGCCCAACGTGGTCAACACGGTGGCGTTCACGGGCGGCGCCGAGGCGCTCACCGCGCTCATGCGGGTGCCGCTCGATCCGAGCCGCGTGCCCACCGGCATCACGCGGGCCCGGTTCGCCGCCGAGGTCCATCGTTATGGCGAGGAGCCGTGGGTGATCCTCGGCGAGCATTGGTGGCGGCCGAACCCCGACCGGCCTGATTTTCACCCGCGGGCCGGCTCCTCGCTGCTCGCGGGCCGGGCCGATCCATACGAGCTCCCGGCGCGCGATTTGGAGGGCCATCCGCGGCGCACCGCCGACATCGGCGCGCTCTCGGCGCGCTGAGGACACCCTACTTCGCGACCCTGCGCACCTTCTGATCGGCAATCCAATACACGGCGTCGTCGTCGAGCGCGATGGGCGCCACGACGGTCGAGAAGGGCTCGCCCTTGGCGAGGATCGTCATCTCCGTGGCGTCGCGGCGGATGCGTCGAACGGTGTTGTCGGTCGTGTCGACCCAATAGACATGGGCCGTATCGGCGGCGATGGCCTCGGCGCCTTCGGTCGGTTCTAGCAATGTCGTCGTGCCATTCGAGGTGATGGCGTGAATCCCCTCTGCGTCGGCGGCGAAGAGGGTGTCGCCTTCGACGGAGAGCGCGCGCGCCGTCATCGTGCTCAGATCGGAGACGAGCAGGCCGTCGAACCTCACGGCGTGGATGCCTTTCGCGTCGGACCAATAGGCGAGCTCGGCGCCGACCGCGAGCGCGGAGACCGTCGTCTCGGCCACCGTCTCCACCGCGCCGCCGGCGATGGGCACGCGCACCAGCGCGGACGTCGTCGTGTCGGAGCTCCACCAATAGATGTGCGTCGGGCTCGCGGCGAGGAAGCGCACGGGGCTCGTCATCGTCGTGAGCTCGGTCGCGCTCGCGGGAAAATCGAGGCTCGCCGAGAGCACCGCGTCCGTCGTGGCCCACACCACGGTGTCGTCGGACACCGCGATCATGCTCGCGCAGCCCGTGGCCATGCCGATGCCTTGCAGCGAGCCGCCGCTCGCGTCGATCGATCCAACCGCGGGATCGCCGCAGCGCGCGACGTAGAGATCGCCGTTGCCCGTGGCGATGCTCGAGACGGCGTCGAGGCCGCCGAAGGTCACCGGCAGGCACACGCCGGCCGAGCACACGCTGCCTCCGCAGTCGTGATCGCAGGCGCCGCAGTTCTGCAAATCGATGTCGAGGCGCGCCTCGCAGCCGTTCGAGGCGTTGCCGTCGCAATCGACGAAGCCTTCGGCGCAGGTGCACACGCCGCCGCTGCACGTGCCGTTGTCACAGGAGCTCCCGCACGCGCCGCAGTGGCTCGCGCTGCTCGAGAGATCGGTCTCGCAGCCGTTGTCCTCGTCGCCGTCGCAGTCGTCGAATCCGCCCACGCACACGCACGGGCCGTCGGCGCAGCTCACGTGAGGATCGATGAAGCGATCGGGCTGCCCCACGCGAAGCAGCGTGTCGCAGGCGCCGAGTAGCGCGGCCGCGGCCAGCGCGAAGGAGATCGCCGTCACGCGGAAGATCGGCTTGGGATCTCGGGTGCTCACCACGATCCTCCGAAGGTCACGAAGCCGGGCCCGACCGCCATCCGAGGCCCGCTCGTCGCGCCGCGGCGCTTCGAGCCTCGATCCACCGCGTGCACGATGGCGCCCGTGACGACGAACGCCGCGCCCGCGCCCAGAAGCACGCTGCCGACCTGACCGGCTTTCTTCGCCTGGCTCTCCAGCTCGAGCGCGCGCGGCTCGCAGGCGGCGCCGCGATCGAGGCAGTGATCGCTGGCGTCGTGGTTCTTCACGATGGCGACGATGCCCGCGGCAATGCCGCCGATGACGCCGAGCGAGCCCACGATGTCGAACGTCAGCGCAATGGCACCCTCCGTGGAGAGCTCGCGCGAAGAGCGGCGAGGCGGCGCCTCCATCGGCTCGGCGGTAGGCACAGCCGGCACGGCCGGAATCACGGCGGCCATCGGCAAGCGCAGATACACGGAGCGTGCTTCACCCGCGCTCACGCGGATCGTCTCCGTGGCGTAGGGGACCTCGCGACCGGCAGCGACGGTGTGCTCGCCCGGAGCGAGCCGCAAGCTGCTCCCCGGCGCGAAGCCGGTGAGCTCGCGACCGTCGAGCCAAACACGCGCCCCGCCGTCGCTCACACCGATGGTGATGCGGGCAATGGTGGCGTCGATGGTGGCAATGGCGCGTTGGATCTCCGGAATCCGCTGCGGATTGGCGCCGGGATCGCGGAGGTATTGCTCGTAGACCACCGCCGCTTCGGGCCCGCGGCCGAGCCGCTGCAACGTGGTCCCGATGTTGAGCAGGATGTTCGCGCTCCGATAGCGCGCATAGGCGGCGCGGAAGCGATCGAGCGCCGTCGTGAAATCCCCGGTGGCGGCGGCGCGGTTGCCTTCGTCGGCGAAGATCTGCGCGGCGGCCACGTCATCCGCGCGCGCGGAGCGCGTGCCCGTGATGGTGGCGGTGAAGAGCGCGAGCACCGCTGCCCAAGCGAAGTGACGACCACGCGGCATCAGGATCACCCGAGAGCCACGCTATCACGATCGTCGAGACGGAAGACACCCATCTCGAGAATGGAAGCCAACACCCCTGCAATCGACTGGTCAGGGGAGATCCCAATGCGCTTCGATCACGAGAGGAAAAGAGTGCGGGCCCGGCGTGCTGCACCACACCGGGCCCTGGAGAGTCTCAGAATCTCGACGGAAATCGAATCGTGGCCGAGATCGTGAGAGGCACGCTCAATGGGGGCCTTGGTGGGTCGTGATGAACTTGCTCATGATCTCGCGCCGGAACGGAAGGAACACGTCTTTCAGCGCGGCCGAGATGGCCCATTCGCACTGGCACGTGGTGGGATGGGCGGTGCAAGCCGTGTCGCAGACCACGCCGGGCGCGAGCGGGTCCAGCACCGCTTCGGAGATCTGCGTGAAGGCATTGGCTCGCACGACGTCGGGGCCCGGATCGGCGTCGGGGCCGGGCGCGACGTCGGGCCAGATGAGCGGCGTCTGCCCGGGGCCGTTGGGGCCGAGATCGTTGGACGAGAGCGCGCCGCCGAAGAACGCGGACGCCGACGTGGAGAGCAGATGGCAGCCGGCGCACGCCTGCGTCTGGGCACGGCGCACGATCTCGACCGGCGTCAGCGGACTGCCAATCTTGTCGAGCTCCGTTTGAATGGCGGCGGCGAAGGGGCCGCTCGCGCGGAACACCATGTTGTAATTGGTGTCGTTCTGCGGCGTCGGGGGAGGCTGTCCGGGGATGGAGAAGGCCGGCGAAGAGGTGCTCTCCCCGCCGTTGAACGAGGGGCTCAGGCCCTTGAAGTTGAGTCGGTTGAGATCGTTGCGGGCGAGCTCGGACACTTGGCTCAAGAACCCGGAGGGGTTCGCGGGATCGCGGAAGGCGAGCGCGCGGGGGCTCGTGTCGTTGTCGTCGAACAGGGTGGCGGCCGGGTTCTCCTTGGTCGTCACCATCCTGATCTTGGCGGTGCAAACCGTGTTCAGGCCGATGCACTTGCAGCTCCGCTCGGTGTTGTACTCGCGGAGCTGCCAGTTCTGACCGCCCTTGTCGAAGAGGAATTGATTGCCGCGGATTTGACCGCTCGTCTGCACGCCGGTGTGCGGGTCCACGGTGCCCCTGAAATGGCTGAAGTCGAGGGCGGCGGGGAAGCCCGGGATGCCGGAGAAGAAGAATTGATCGAGGAGCGCGGCGCGCTTCGCCGGATCGGCGATCTTGCTCAGCGAATACCAGAGCCCCACCACCGGACTGCAGCCCTTGAGGCCGAGATCGGGGCGGGCGTTGGGGACGATGGCCTCGAAGATGATGAGGTTGCGGTTGAAGACGAACGGGTTGCCCGCGGTCTTCAAAGGCTCGTCGTTGACGCCTTTGCCGAAGACGATGCGGTATTGGCCGCAGGTCTGACCGTTCTCCGGGGCCAGATCGAAGCGGTTCGTGATGGCGATGGGCGTGTAGGGATCGCAGTTCGGGCCGCTGCAGAAGGGGTTGTGCTCGGCGAGGTTCGCGAGCTGGCCCTCCTGGCGCGGGCACTCGATGGGGAAGCCGTTCAAGATGGCGTTGCCGTGCGCGTCCTTCTGATCGTCGCAGTGCTGGCCATCGGCCACGAAGCCGCCCGCCTTGGTGTTGTTGGTGTCGAAGATGCGTTGGTAGAGCTCCGAGGGGGAGTTGCCCTTGTCGGTCTTGCTGCTCGTGCCGAGCTTTTGGAGCACGCGGTAGAGCGAGAAGCGCAGCTTGCCCTGGGCGTCGACCGCGCCGAGCGTCGGCAGATCGGTAATCGCCAGCGAGCGCGTGACATCGATGGTGGGCGGCGGGCCCATGACGGTGGCCGGCGGGCTCGTGACCGTCATGACCGGCGGGGGAAGGGGAACGTAGTTCGCCTCCTCCGCTGCCTCGCGGACCGGTTCGTCACCCGACTCACCCGCACAGCCGACGCCGAGCGCGAGCGTCATGAAGAGCGCCGTGATCCGTTTGCCGAACGATGGAGATCGGTTTGCCTGGGCACCGATGAGCCGCATGGTTTCCTCCCCGCTTTTATCCCGAGATGGACGTCCGCGCAGGAGCGCGTCGCCGGCGTGATTCACGCCTCCGCACCTCGTTGTGGTTGCGAGGAGGATAGCTGTGGGACGAGGCACGACCACTGGAAAAGAGGGGATTGACCCACATCCGAAGACCGTGTGTCCCGAGCTTCGTTGTCGTGTCCTGGATGTCGGGAGAAACACGCGACAGGCGGTGTCCGACGTCCTTTGCGGTTTCGCCCATCCGGGGCGGGCGCCAAATGCGGTAGGCTCACGTTCCCATGACTGCGACTGCCCGCCCTTACAGCACCCACTCGCCCAGAGGCCCCTGGGACTACGTCGTCATCGGCTCCGGCATGGGCGGCATGACCACGGCCGCCATGTTGGCGAAGGCCGGCCGTCGCGTGCTCGTCCTCGAGCAGCACTACGTGCCCGGCGGGTTCACCCATACCTTCAAGCGCCGGCGCTGGACGTGGGATGTGGGCGTGCACGCCGTCGGCGAGGTCGATCGGCGCGCCATGGTCGGCCGCATCCTCTCCGCGCTCACCGACGACAGGCTCACGTGGGCGTCGCTCGGCGGCGTCTACGACGAGTTCCATTACCCCGATCTGCGCCTCGATTTCCCCGACGATCGCCGACAATTCGCGGCCAACCTGCGCGAGGCGTTTCCGGGCGAGGGCCGGGCCATCGATCTCTATTTCGCCCGCGTGCGCGAGGTCGCGGGCACCATGCGCAATTACTATGTCTCGCGCGTCCTCCCGCCCGAATGGGCGCCCGTCTCCGATCCGGTGCTGGCCGGGCCCGCCAACAAGCTGCTTCAACAGCGCACCTCGGCCGTCCTGCGCACCGTGACGGAGGACGCGCGGCTCCGCGCCGTGCTCACCGCGCAATGGGGCTATTACGGCGTCCCGCCCGAGCGATCATCGTTTGCCATTCACGCCCTGGTCGCGCGCCACTTCTTCCACGGTGGTTATTACCCGGTCGGCGGCTCGGCCAGCATCGCCAATGGGCTGCTCCAGACGGTGGCGGCGGCCCATGGATGGACCCGAGTTCATGCGCCGGTGCGGGAGATCATGATCGAGGATGGCCGCGCGGTCGGCGCGCGGCTCGACTCGGGCGAAGAGATTCGGGCCGGCGCCGTGGTGAGCGCGGTCGGGGCCCTCCCGACGGTGAAACGCTTGCTCCCGCCGGCCGCGCGCGAGGCCGCGTGGGCGCGCTCCATCGCGGCGCTCGCCCCCTCGCCCTGTCACGTGTGCTTGTACATCGGTTTCAAGGGCGATATCCGCAAAGCCGGCGCCAGCCCGGCCAACAAGTGGTTTTACGAGACGTGGCGGGACGACATCGTGGCTTGGGACGTCTCGCGCGACGAGGACGCGCCCGTCCTCTACACGAGCTTTCCTTCCCTCAAAGACCCGAGCCACGATCCCGGTCCCGATCAGCTCCACACCGGCGAAGTGGTCACCTTCGTGCCCTACGAGGTCTTCGCGGCTTGGCGCGACGGAAGGTGGAAGAAGCGCGGTGAGGACTACGAGGCTTTCAAGAAGCGCCTCGCGGATCGGCTGCTCGCCCAGATCCTCCGTCACATGCCGGCCCTCGCGCCCATGGTGGCCTACACCGAGCTGTCGACGCCGCTCTCCACCGAGCATTTCACGCGCGCAGCGGCCGGCGCCATCTATGGAATCGAGCCCACGCCGGAGCGTTTCCAGAATCGTTGGCTGAGGCCCCGCACACCCATTCCGGGGCTCTTCCTGAGCGGCAGCGACATGGCCACGGCGGGGGTCATCGGCGCCATGATGGGCGGTGTGCTGAGCGCGCTTTCGGCGGAGCCTTTGCCGATGATGAGCTATCTGCGGAAGGTCTTCGCGAAGGGCTCCAGGTGAAGGGCTCGGTGTCTCTGGTGCTGGGTTGGAATCTTGGCGTGTAGGCCGGATTTCAACGCAAAGGCGCAAAGGCGCAGAGACGCAAAAAGGCAGGGATTGAGTTGGGTTGGTGTCTTTGCGGTGGCTGTTCGGGGGACGATGGTCATTGACGAAGGGGGCTTCGTCAAAATGGTTTGCGAAAGATTCGCGAGCCGTCAGGGGGATTTGCGGCCGCGGCGGGCGGCGGCGAGGAGGTCTTTGGCTTCGGCGAGGACCGGGGAGCGGGCCACGACGCCGGTGAGCTCGCGGATGGCTTCGGCGGAGCGGCCGAGCGCGAGGAGGGCGCGAGCGCGGGTGATGCGGAGGAGATCGTTGGAGCGCTGCTTCAAGGACTCGTCGAGCTCGCGGAGGGCGGCCATGCGATCGCGGAGCGCGGCTTGCGCGCGGCCGGCGGCGGCGTGGGCCTCGGCGCGCACCAAGAGCCAATCGGCTTTGCGCGGAGCGGTGGTCATGGCCTCGTCGGCGAGCGAGACCACGTGATCGTGCTTGCCGCGGGCCGTCTCCACGCGGATGAGCGCGAGCCGCAACGGCATGGCGCCGCCCAGGCTCTTCAAACCCTCTTCGTATCCGGCCGCGGCGCGGTCGAGCTTGTTTCGCGCTTCGTCGAGGCGGCCGCGCGCGAGGTACGCATCGGGCTCGGGGCGGAGGCGAAGGGCAGCATCGTAGTCGGCCCAAGCCTCCTCCGCGCGACCCTTGCTGTCGCGGAGACGCGCCCGCGCGAGGAGGGCCGGCGCCGATGGGCCACCGTCGATTACGCGGGTGAGATCGGCTTCGGCGCTCGTCGCGTCGCCCATGGCGAGGCGCGTGAGCCCGCGCTCGAGCAGCATGTCCCGGTTCTGCGGCGCGAGGTGCTCGACGACCGCGAGATCGGCGAGCGCGGCCGCAAAATGGTTCTCGCGACGATGGATGGCGGCGCGCCGCAGCAGCAGATCCACGTCTCCCGGGCGCGCGTCGAGCGCCGCATCGAGCGCGGCCAGATCCGCGTGCGCCCCGTCGTGCGCAGACGCCGTCTCGGCGACGGCGAGGAGCGCCAAGGCGAGGAGCATCGGATACCGCATGGCGGCATTCTATCAGCTCCCGATGCGCATGGGGCGCGGCCCTTCAATGGCCGGCGCGGCGCCGATGGAAATTGAAATACCGCCCATCCGCGAGCTTCAGGCTCACGGGCTCGTAGTCGTCGCGGAGCTCGCGCATGGTGGAGATCTCCGCGAACGTCTTCTCGAACCCAGCGCCCGTGGCCGGGCGCGCGGTGGGGATGGGAATGGGGATGAGATACGTCGGATGCTTCGAGAGGATGTAACGCCCATCCCCCTTCTTGTGCCCGAAGGGGAGGCGGCGATCCGTGCTCGGATGATGGGCGATGTGACGATCGTTGAGGCCGAGCGTGTCATAGGTCACGAGGCCGCTCACATACGGAATCGCGCCGCACGCGCCGACGGCCACCGTCTCACCGGGCGCCGCGATCTCGCGCAGCTTCTCCGCGATGGGCAAGAATGGAAACGGCGCGCCCGGCGCCTCTACGGCCTGCACGACATGATGCGTGCAAAGCACGGTGAAGAGCGACACCACCAAGAGGCGCGCGAGCTTCGGTGCGGGCGCGCCGCGAAGGACGATGGGCATGACGGCGAGCCCCGCGACGAGGAGGCCCGTTGCGATTCGGATCGTCGTGAGGAGGGGAAACGCACCGCCGCGCCCGCGCGCCGGATCGAAGAAGCACAGGCCTACGAGCAACATCGAGGACACCGCTGCGCGCCCGCGCGCATACCGAGCCGGCGCGGGCGCGCTCAGGATCGCGGTCAGCGACAAGCCCGCGAGGAGCAGCGCGAAGAGGTGCAGTGGAAGAGCGTACCAATACGACCACTCGTCGAGGCCGAGGCGCAGGAGATAAGCGATCCAGCCGAGCAACAACGCACCGATGAGATGAACGCGCGGGCCCACGGGCGCGACGACCCAGAGCGAAAGGCTCGCGCCCACGAACAGGCCCGCCGGCGAGGCGAGCAGATCCCGTAGGCCGGAGAGCGCCACACGAAGGCTCTCCATGGAGACCGGCTCGACCTTCGCATGATAGGTGTTCGACAACCACTCTCCGTAATACGCCCGGCGGAACGCCACATGGATGGCCACCACGCCGAGGAGCACGAGGAGGCGTGGTATCTCGGCGCCGGCCTCGATGCTTCCCGAAGCTCTGCGGCGCTCGACGGCGGCGTGGATCAAACAGGCGCCCGCGACGAGGAGCCCCTCGGGGCGCGTAAGCGCGGCGAGCGCGAAAACGAGGCCCGAGAGGGCCAATGCGCGCGGCCCGCTCGGGCCCCGCAGATGGAGCGTCAAGGCGAGGACGACGAGGAAGAGGAAGAGCGCCGACTCCATGCCGGTGTGGGCCGTCTGCGCGAGCTGCATGCTGCCGGCGATGAGGAGCGGCGCGAACGAAAGAGCGCGATGCCGCTCGCCCAACGCTGCACGCGCGAGCGGCACCGAGAGGGCCGCGGCGCCGGCGAACGAGAGGGTGTTGAGCACGCGCGCGGCGATCACGGGATCGACAGAGGCGGCGCGCAGCGGGATCAACGTGGCCAGATAGAGGAAGCTCGTATAGCCCTCCACGCGCTCTCCGCCGGGATTCCACGTCAGGCCATGACCGTGGAGGACGTTGTCGGCGTAGCGAAAGAAGATGTACGCGTCATCGACGATGTGAGCCCGGGAGAGCTGGGCCGCGACGAGCGCGACCACGGCGATGGCGAGCGAGGCCGCGAGGAGGAGGCGTCGTTCGGAGCGCGCGCCGTTCGATGGCGGCGCGGGCGCGGCGGAGGCGTCGATGGCCATTCGCGGCAAGTTGCTTTCGGCTTCGGGGCCACGCAACTCGGCCCCATCCGCGCTCACGAGGCCAGATGACCCGTGCTCGGCAAGATGCCTATCGCGGTCATCCAACACCGGGCCATGAGATCGGGAGGTTCCCTAAAGCACCCATCGATAACGCACTGACGCGGCGCGGTGATTCCGCCCCGGTCGTGCTGATGGTGTGGTTGGAAGCATGGATATTCGAAGGGTTGCCGACTCCTCGCTTTGAAGGTTTCCCCCGGACGGTGAAGTCGGATACCGTGACGGGCCATGGGGATGACGCGCCAGCTCACCGTGGTGCCGGATCGGCCATTTGCGACGCTCCGCAAAGATGCCTGGTGGATCGAGCCGTTCTTCGTGATCGTCACGCTCGGAGGCTTCGGCCTCTATGCCACCTGGGCGGCGATTCAGAACGCGTACTACGCCTCCGGACCGTATCTCTCGCCCTTCTACTCACCATGCCTCGCCGAGAGCTGTGGTGAGCACGCGCTCGTGAAGCTCGCCGGATCGTGGTGGCCGCTCTCGCCGGCGTTCTTGATCTTGTGGATCCCGGGTGGCTTCCGGGCGACCTGTTATTACTACCGGAAGGCCTATTATCGATCGTTCTTCGGCTCGCCGCCCGGGTGTGCCGTGCGCGACGTCTCCTCGGGATACAAGGGAGAGACGCGCTTTCCCTTCATCCTCCAGAACATTCATCGCTACTTCTTCTGGCTGTCCTTGCCCATCGTCGCCTGCCTGTGGATCGATGCGGTCAGGTCGTATTGGTTCGCCGGGCATTTCGGCGTGGGCGTGGGCTCCTTGGTGTTGACGCTGAACGCGACGCTGCTCTCGCTTTACAGCCTCTCGTGTCACTCGTGCCGTCACCTCTGCGGCGGGCACGTGAACACGTTCTCCAAGGCGCCGGCGCGGCACGGCCTCTGGAAGGCCGTCACCCAGCTCAACGAGCGTCACATGCTGTTCGCGTGGATCAGCCTCTATGGCGTGGGGCTCACCGACGCGTACGTCCGTCTCTGCGCCATGGGCGTCATCTCCGACAAGAGGATCTTCTAGATGAGCGAGATCAAGTACGAGCAACACGAGTACGACGTGCTCGTGATCGGCGCGGGCGGCGCCGGCCTGCGCGCCGCCATCGAGGCTTCGGCGCTCGGCGCCCGCACCGCCATCGTGTGCAAATCCCTCCTCGGCAAGGCCCACACGGTGATGGCCGAGGGCGGCATCGCCGCGGCCATGGGCAACGTCTACTCCGAGGACAATTGGCAGGTTCACTTCCGCGACACGATGCGCGGGGGGAAGATGCTCAACAACTGGCGCATGGCCCAGGTCCACGCGCAGGAGGCGCCGGCCCGCGTGCTCGAGCTCGAAGAGTGGGGCGCGCTCTTCGATCGCACCAAAGATGGTCTCATCCTCCAGCGGGATTTCGGCGGCCATCGTTACGCGCGCCTCGCGCACGTCGGCGATCGCACCGGCCTCGAGCTGATTCGCACGCTCCAGCAGCACGCGGTGCACAAGGGCATCGACGTGTACATGGAGTGCAACATCCAAAGCCTCTTGAAGGACGCGGGCCGCATCGCGGGCGCCTTCGGCTATTGGCGCGAGTCGGGCAAGTTCATCCTCTTTCGCACCAAGGCCGTGGTGCTGGCCACGGGCAGCGTGGGCAAGGCGTGGAAGTTCACCTCCAACTCGTGGGAGTCGACGGGCGACGGTCATCGCTTGGCCTACGACGCGGGCGCCGATCTCATCGAGATGGAATGCATCCAATTCCACCCCACGGGGATGGTGTGGCCCCCCAGCGTGCGCGGCATCCTCGTCACCGAGGGCGTGCGCGGCGACGGAGGGACGTTGAAGAACCGCGATCAGCGGCGCTTCATGTTCGATTACATCCCCGAGTTCTTCAAAGCCGAGACGGCCGACGACGAGGCCGAGGCCGACCGCTGGTACGAGGACAAGAAGAACAACCGCCGCACACCCGATCTGCTCCCGCGCGACGAGGTGGCGCGTGCCATCAACGCCGAGGTCAAAGCCGGTCGCGGCAGCCCGCACGGCGGCGTGTTCCTCGACATCGCCTCTCGGCGCTCGGCCGACTACATCCGCCGGCGCCTGCCCTCGATGTATCACCAGTTCAAGGAGCTGGCCGACGTCGACATCACCAAAGAGCCGATGGAGGTCGGCCCGACGTGCCATTACATCATGGGCGGCGTGCGCGTCGAAGCGGACACCGCGGCGAGCTCGGTCCCCGGCCTCTACGCGGCCGGCGAGGTCGCCGGGGGGATGCATGGAGCCAATCGGCTCGGGGGCAACAGCCTCTCCGATCTCGTGGTCTTCGGCCGGCGCGCGGGCGCCGCCGCCGCCGACTACGCCAAGAACAACACCTCCATGGGGACGATCGACGCGGGCGAGATCGAGGAGATCGCGCGCGCGCTCCAAGCCCCGTTCGAGGGCGGCGGCGAGAGCCCCTATGCCATTCACCAAGAGCTCCAGGAGTGCATGCAGAACAACGTCGGCATCATCCGCACGGAGTCCGAGCTCCTCTCGGCGAAGGAGACGATCGCGAGGCTCCGGCAGCGGCTCGCCAAGGTGACGGTCGAGGGCCACCGGCAGTTCAATCCGGGCTGGCACCTGGCGCTCGATCTCCAATCGATGCTGACCGTCTCGGAGGCGGTGACGGCGGGCGCGCTCCAGCGCCGGGAGAGCCGCGGTGGCCACACCCGCTCGGACTACCCCAAGGCGGATGCCCACTTCGGCAAGGTCAACGTCGTCATCCGCAAGGTGAACGGGGAGATGTCGGTCACCGAGGAGCCTTTGCCCGAGATGCCGGACGAGCTCAAAGCCCTCTTCGAAGAGAAGAAGTGAGGAGACGAATCCAATGGGGGACACGGTCACACTGAAGGTATGGCGGGGGGATTCGTCCGGCGGCGCGCTCCACGAGTACGTCGTGCCCGTGCAGGAGGGCATGGTCGTCCTCGATGTGATTCACACGCTCCAGGCCACGCAGGCCGGTGATCTCTCGGTGCGGTGGAATTGCAAGGCCGGTAAATGCGGCTCCTGCTCCGCCGAAATCAACGGCAAACCGCGCCTCATGTGCATGACGCGGATGAACACCTTCGCGCCCGGGGAGACCATCACCGTCACGCCCATCAAGACGTTCCCGGTGATTCGCGATCTGGTGACCGACGTGTCCTTCAACTTCCAGAAGGCCAAGCAAATCCCCGCCTTCAAGCCGAAGCCCAAGGACGCCGACGGCAAGCGGCGGATGTACCAGGAAGACATCGATCGCGTGCAGGAATTCCACAAGTGCATCGAGTGCTTCCTCTGCCAGAACGTGTGTCACGTCATCCGCGATCACGGCGACAACAAGCCCGCCTTCTCCGGCCCGCGGATGTTCGTGCGCTACGCCTCGCTGGAGATGCACCCCCTCGACGAGCACGATCGGTTGGACCGCATCAAGGACGAAGCCGGCCTCGGTTATTGCAACATCACCAAGTGTTGCACCGAGGTTTGCCCGGAGCACATCCGCATCACCGACAATGCCATCATCCCTTTGAAGGAGCGGGTGGTGACCGAGTTTCACGATCCGGTGATCGCCGTGTGGCGTCTCCTCACCGGGAAGAAGCGCAAGCCGGCGGAGTGAGGGCTTCACCGCCGGCGGCGGCGCGAGGCTCGCTCTCCGATTGTGGAGAGGTGGATGGCTGCCTTACGCTGCCGAGCACCCGTGACCCGTGCATGCTGTCTCCTGATCTCTTTGGCGCTCTCCGCGGTAGGCCTGCTCGCGGCCTGTGATTCCTCCGTGTCGGTCATCGGAAACGGTGGCGCGGGCGGCGCGGGCGCTTCGACGAGCTCGTCGAGCGTGGCGTCGTCGAGCGCGTCTTCATCGTCGGTGAGCTCCAGCGTGTCGAGCTCTTCGGGCGGCATGGCATGCCCGCCCACGTGCACGACCGACGCCGACTGTCAGAATGCATGTCCTTCGAGCGGGCCCGAATACACGACATGCTGCGATTCGCCGACGGGCGTTTGCTTCGTCGGCATGATCAGCATCTGCCCTTTGGCCTGCGCGCCGGGCGCCGTCTGTCAGCCGGGCACGTGCACGCTCGGCGCCTCGTCGTGCATCGAGCAATGCACGTGTGACGACACGGGGCACTACGTGTGCAAATCGAAATCCGATCTCCCCACCTGCCCAGCGGTCCACCACACCTGCGGTGATCCGTGCGATCCCTCGGTGCCGCTCGGGTGCATGTGCACCCTCGGGCCGGGCCAGGGCGAGGCGCCGTGCACCTGCGATGCAGCCACGAGCAAGTGGCTCTGCGCCGACCCGAGCATCGTCTGCCCGCCGTACGACGTGATGTACAAGGGCGTGACGTGCACCGACTTTCCCGCCGGCCTCGTGTGCAATTGGGGGTGCTTTTGCCAGGCCGATTGCGGGACGCAGTATTGGTATTGCGGCCTCTGATTCACACGGCGGGGCCCCACCACCCCGTGATCCACCTGAGATTTCCAGCATGTTTCGCCGCTTCGGGCCTCACGTTCGTCGCATCGGGATGCGGACAAAGTCCTTGGCCGCGTGAATGAAGAGCCGCGCGCCGCTGCCCGAACGACATCAGGCTGCCGACCACACCCAACGAGGCGCGTTGACGGTCGCGCCGGACGGCCTCTACCATCGGCGGCCGGTGTGCAGGGAGGCTGTCATGTTCACCATCCGTACGGCGCAGAGAGACGAGCTGGGGCGCGTCGCCTTCGAGAGCGCCGTCTTGGAGCATGTGACCACCTTCTTTCCTCGTCACGTCGCGGCGCTCGGGCCGGCGGAGACGCGGAAGGCGATTCGTGCGGCGCGGGCCGGCGCCGTCCGGCAAGGCTTCGAGGGAGAGCGTGAGATCGCGCATTTCATCGATCTCACGTTCATGTTCGGGCCGGGCTTCCCCGAGGCGCCGTGGGCCGCGCGCATCCTCGCCGATCGCCGGACGGTGGAGGCGCACGCGCGCATGGCTCGGCTCTACGACGCTGCAATCGAGCATCTACGGAGTCTCTCCGTCCTCCCCTAGATGGTGCGAACGTGTGTGAAAAAGAGGGCACGCCCTGCGAGAAGGTCGAAGGGATAGGCGGCGTCACCGAGGGCGCGTGCGAGCTGCTCACCGTGGCCATCGAGGCGCGGCTGCACGTTCGGAGCTTCCCGATCATGGGGATGCTCGAATGCGCCAAGAAGCCGCGTATCGAGGTCTCTCCCCAGCACAAGGACTTCGGCATCATGGAGCCGCTGGGCCTCGTGGCGAAGCAGCAGGTGATCACGATTACCAGCGTCGGGGACGACGACTTGGTGATCCACTCCGTGCGGCTTCATCCGCAGGGCACCGAGGATTTCGAGCTCGTGTCCGACCTCGATGGCGTCACCATCCCACCTCGAGAGCAGCGCACGTTTCTCTGCACGTGTCTGCCGTCCTCGGCGGGGGACAAGCGAGCCACCGTTCAAATCGAGTCCAATGCCGTGAACGTCGGTGGGCCGGTGTCGGTCACGCTCGTCGTCATCGCCGGATATCCGGAGATCGACGTCACGCCCCCTCGCCACGATTTCGGTCGGATCGTCGTGGGCCAGCCGTCGACGCCGGTGACCTTCGTCATCACGAACCCAGGCGTCGATTGGTTGGACGTGCAATCCGCCGGGATGTCGGGTGAAGAGGAAGGGTTCGAGATCTCGAAGGGCGACCCGATTGGACGCCTCCAGTGCCGAGCCTCGGACCCCAAGGCCGAGGTGCAATTCGAGATGACCTATACGCCGGTCGCCGTCGGCAAGCGAACCGCCGTCCTGAGGATCGACTCCGATGCGCACGGCGGGCCGGTCATCGTCGTGCTCGAGGCCGAGGGCGTCGCGCCCGAGATCGCGGTGGATCGCAGGGAGTGGGATTTCGAGCGGATCCTCCTCGAAGGAAAGCCCAAGAAGCAGACGTTTCACGTCACGAATCCGGGCAGCGCGCCGCTCCACATCACGAAGATCGAGCTCGTCGATTCCGAAGGATTCACCATCACGGCGGGCGGCAAACCGACCGAGCCGCTCCAGCCATCGAGCGAGTCGGGCGCCGAGCTGGTCATCGAGGTCACGAGCCTGCCCACCGTCGTCGGCGAGCACGAGGCGCGGCTCGTCATTCACTCCGACGCCGTCAACGAGAGCGAGCCCGTCGCCGTCGCGCTCACGGCCGAGGGCGTCCAACCCGAGATCGCCATCGATCATCGGAGCTTCGATTTCGAGGAGGTGCTCGTCGATGGGGAGCCGAAGAGACAGACGTTCCGCGTCACGAACCCCGGCGGCGCCACGCTCCACATCACGAAGATCGAGATTCCCAAACCCCAGGACTTCACCATCGTCGCTGGGGGCGAGTCGGTCGATCTCGCGCCGCTCCGCGATGACCCCGAAGCCGAGGTGCTCATCGAGGTCGAGTGCCAGACCACCGCCCTCGGCCCGCGCCGGGCGCGGCTCATCGTTCGCTCCGACGCGGCCAACGAGGCCAAACCGATCGTCGTCGAGCTCACGGCCAAAGGGGTCCAGCCCGAGATTGCCGTCGATCGGAAGAACAAGAATTTTGGCAAGCTGCTCCAAGGCACCTCTGACACAGAGACCTTCACCATCACGAACCCCGGCTCGGCGCCGCTGCGTGTGACGGGGATCGAGGTCGAGCCGGCGACCCATTTCAGCATCACGAGCCGGGAAGGCTTCGATGATCCCATCGACCCGCTTTCGCAGGACGGGAACGCGAAGGGGACGTTCACCATCACGTGCACGCCGAACGCCACCGGATCTCAGCAGGCGACGGTGACGATCGAATCCGATGCTCCGAGCGGGCCTCTCGCGGTCACGCTGCGGGTCCTCGGCGTGGTGCCCACCGTTCGGATTGCCGAGCCGCACGGCGCCGTCGTTCACGATGCGGTGAACCCGAATCAAGCTAGGCTCACCGCCCAGGGGGCACCCGGCGGCGGCCGTTATACGTGGACGATTCAGAGCACCGCGATTGCCAATTACGTCGGTGGGGGCGACCCCGGCGACGTGGCGGCGGTCGATCTCCAAGGGGTCGCGCCCGGTACGACCCAGGTCTCGGTGACGTACACGATCGGGACGCTCACGTCCGCGCCGGCGACCGTCCCCTTCCACGTGGTGCATGTCGCGATCACGCAGGGAGCGACGCTCGATCTGCTGCACCCCAACGTTGGGAATCAGCAGAGCGTCCTCAACGCCGTAGGAACCCCGGTGTCGGGCACGCCGAGCTGGCAACCGCTTCAGCACAATGGCCCGCAGGCGCTCGGTTATCACGGCTCCCGCAATGGGCTCAACGTCACGGTGAAGACGCAGCACAGAGGCCGGTCGACGGCGGAGGTCCGGTACACGCTGGCTGGCGTCACCGCGTCGGCGTCCATCGACGTCGACGTGTGGACGATGCGTTGCTCCGAGATCACGTGGGCTCCACCGGGCAACAACGTGGTGGCCGTGCCTCACGATTTCTGCGCGCACGAGGGGACGAATCAGCACCCCATGGCGGTGACGCCCACCGCCGGTCCCTTTCATCCACATCATCACGGCGATGCGTGTCGCTATTGTCAGCAGGCGGGGCGCAGGATCCATCACCACATTCATCCCGACACGGGAGCGACGCCGTCAATGCCGTGACGACCTTGCGCGCGGAGATTCACGCGCTGCGCGCGCTGCTCCCGGCCACCTGGATTCCCGGCACGCCCATGCCCCTGAATGCGCAGACCTACCTCGCGCGGCATCCGTGGCTCCAGGACGTGCCCGTGTGGGTCTACGATCCCGCGGGCTACGTCGCGCCGTGCGCGCGGTGCAACGCCACGGGGACCTTCGATGCGAATTGCGGTCGATGCAGCGCAACCGGGGTGTACACGTGCGGCAAGTGTGATGGAACGGGTAGGTTCGGGCGCGGTGGCAGTTGTCACCCCTGCGGCGGTGGAGGCACGCTGCGCTGTGGCACCTGCCGTGGCGCGGGCACTCGCCCCGTGGAGTGCAATCGTTGCGACGGGACCGGGTCTCTCCCCCTCGAGCGCTCGGGGAAGATGATTGGTGTCCTCATCGCGCGGGATCAGGCCGGGCTCACCTATCAGCTCCGGGGCGTCTCGGGGAGCTTTCCCGGCAACGATGGTCGCCCCGATCACGGTCCCAACTACGGCGCTCCCAACGTCTACTGGTCTCGCAAGCTGTCCCAGCACTGGGTCATCCCCAGCGCGTCGCGAGGCTCGCGCACGTACAATGCCTACAACGGGGACGATACGTCCTTTGGTCGGTGCGCGGCCACGCACATCTTGTCTCATGCGTTGCACCTGGGGCTCGAGATCGTCTCGATGGCGGAGATCTGGATTGGGGCCACCATGAACAACCGCCAAGATGGGCAGCTCCAGGCCTCGTGCGACCATTGTCGGGTGTATTTCGAGCACATGCTCTGCGATGCCGGCGGCGGCGCGCGCACGAATCCCTACGTCAACGCGCCGGCCCTGCCGAACCGCGGGCTCCTCGTCACCATTCGAGAGCAGCCGACCGCGTTCGCGTCGGCGGCGCCCGCACAAATCCAGCTCCACGCCGTGGGCTCACCGGGCACGGGCACGTTCTTGTGGACCATCCAGAACACGGCGATTGCCAATTACGTGGGTGGTGTTCGCACCGCGGCCACCCTCGACGTGGACAGCGTCGCTCCCGGGACGACCACCGTCGATGTGCAATACACGCTCGGGGGGATGGTCCGGACGGCCTCGCTCACGCTCCATGTGCTCTCCGTCGCCATCCAAGAGGCCTCGCCGCTCGCGTTGCCGCTGAGCGCGCCGGCAGGGCAGGTGATTCACGCGGCCGGCGCGCCGGTGGCGGGGCAGTATCAATGGCGGATCGTGAATACGGGTGTGGCGCGGTTCTCCGGCGGCGCGGATCCGGGCAACGTGGCCGCCGCGACCATCGAGCCGGTCGGCGCCGGGAGCACACGTGTCGAGGTCACGTTCTCCAGCGGCGGCGCGAGCGCGAGGGCCGCGCTGACGGTGAACGTGACTTGAAGTAGGCAGAATGGAAGAATCGATAGGCTGTTTGCCATGAATCAGATTGACGACATCGATCGCGCCATCGACTATTGCGAGACCCTCGATGAAGGCTTTCGCGCGCGTATCCGCGGCGCGACAACGGAGGTGATCGACGGCGTGGCCGACGGGCTCGGGCGGCCGCTCGACGCCGGCCATCGCCGCTTTCTGGAGCGCCTCGGGGAGTCCGCCGGAGGGCTCGATTTCGGCACGCTCGATCCCTCGGCGGCGGTGCTCGTCCGCTCGCTCCGCATGACGTACGGCGACCCGCCGCCTGGATTCGAGCTCTTCGCCGTGGGGCGCGACGAGCCGTTCGAGGATCTCTATCTCGTCGAGCGCAACGGCACGCGCGTGCTCGAGCTCTTGAACAGCCGCAAGGGCACCACCTACGGCTCGCTCGCGGACGACGCGGGGACCATCCTCGCCGGATCCATCGCCGAGCTGATGTGTGTGAGGGCGCTGCGCCGGCACGTCGCCGATGTGCTGCCTTTCCGCGCCGTTCTTGGGCAAACTGAAGACGGAGGAGCCGGGCTCGACGTGCTCGACACGGTGCTGGCGCGGCTCGGTCTATTGCCGCTCTGGTTCTCTTCGGCGCTGACCCGCGTGGCCACGGCTCCCGGCCTCGTCGTGATTGGCCGGCAGCCGCCCGGCGGCGCTCTCGTGGTGAGGCTCGCGAGCGCCGATGGAGAGGTGTTTGCCGCGGTGGAGACGGCGCTCGCCGATGCGTTGGGAATGCGACGTTCGGAGTAGGAGGAGCTCGTCGCGCGAGGCGCGGGAATGGCCGTCAGTGGGTGTGGCAGACCGCGCATTGCACGGTCGACTTCCACGCCACGTCGGGATCGTTTCCGGGATCGGTGTCGGCGGAGGCGGCCACGCGGGCGTCCACGCCGGCGATGCGCTCGTCGAGCAGGCCTTGGAAGGGCCAGGATGTGTAGGTGGGGCCTGTCTTTCCCCGCTCGTAGCGCGCGAGCGCCTCGTCGCGGCGGCCGGCCTTGGCGAGCACGTCGCCCACGAAGATGCTCGACCCTTCCACGTTGTGCGCGGCCCGCGGGTGATCGCCGCAGGCCGGATCGCCGGGCGTGGCCGCGCAGGCGTCGCTGTTCTCGGCGAAGGCTTGGAGGGCCTTTTGGAATTCGGGATCGCTCACCGGCTGATCGGCGAACACGAGGAGCTTCGAGAAGAGCACGAAGGAGGGATAATGATCGATGCCCGTTTGGAGCATCGCCAAACCTGCATCGATCGTGGTTTGGCTGGCGAGCGCACGGCCCATGTTGACCAGGATGACGCCGAGCCAAGCGGGGATGCGGTGATCGGTGGGGCAGAGCGTATAAGCGGTCTCGAGGTTGCCTTTCGCCGCGAGCGCCGATTGGACCATGATGCCTTGATCGCCCGTCTCGCCGTCGAGCGGCTCGGCGACCCGCCAGAGGTGGGCGAGGCCGAGGAGCAGGGCGAGCTCCTCCTCCGCGGGATGCTCCATCACCGCAGCTTCGAGCCCGGTGATGACATCGGCGCGGGCATCGCGATCGCCCGCGGAGAATGCGGCCCAAAACGCGGCTGTGGCTGGGTGCTCGTCGGCGAGCGGGGTATAGCAGAGGGCGACGCCCGGAGGTCGGCCCGCCACGGGCTCGCCGCCGCCGGCGCCACCCATGCTCGTGGAGCCGCCGCCGCCGGTGTCCGCAGCGCCGCCGCCGGAGCAGGCGGCGAGCAGGACGAGACTCGAGGCCGCGATCCCATGGGCGATGCGCATGGATTGAAGCCCTATCCGTGATCTCGATTCACGGTCAAGTGTTTCGTGTGCGAAATATGGATGGAGCTTCGATGTCGGTGCACGATTCCATGGCGGCGACCGCCGAGGAACGCGCGTGCCGCAGCGTGCTTTGCGCTTCAGTCGTCGTATTGGAAGGTGCTCGAGGGCTGGCGCTGCTGGGAGACGAGATCGGGATGGGTCTTGAGGGCGCGGACGCAGCGATTCCACCGCAGGATGGGATCGGCGGTTTTCCCGGCGCCGAGGGTCTCGGCCCTTTCGAAGAGGTCGAGGGCCTTTTCGAAGGAGTGAAGGGCGTTCCGCGGCTCGCCCTGCTCGAGCTGCACCTTGGCGACCCGCTCCCAGGTGATGCCCGTGTAATAGGCTCGCTCGTATTCGGAGTGGAGCTTCTTGAAGACCACCAAGGCTTCGTCGAAGACGCGATGGCGCTCGTGGTGCAAGCGATCGGTGAGGGCGAGGCCGAGCGTGCGCAAGGCCATCTGATGCAAAGGATCGATGTCGAGGACGTCTCGACAGATGCTCTCGGCTTCATCGGGCTGGTTGAGATCCCGATAATGCTCGGCCTTGGCCATCGCGCCGTCGAGCGTGCCTTCGGGCAACCGCTTCAGCTCGTAACCCATATCCCCTCCGCTCTCGATGGTACGCGGGGGCCGGGCTGGTCAAGACGGCACGAGACGCCGGGAGGGCCGAATATCGACCCTCCGATGCGGTGATGGAAGCGTGGTTGTCGGGAAAGGGCTGATGGGGTGTCGGGAGAGCCCTCCCGTGGTGCAGAGCGTCAGTGGAGCGAGAGCTCCACATCGATCCTGGGGCTGGCGCTCCAGTGGAGGAGTGGCTCCAAGAGGCGTTGCGAGAGGGCGGCCGTCTCGGGCTCGTCGATCTCGACGAACGCGGTGACCTTGAGCGCGTAGACGCGCAGCGCGGAGCCGAAGCCCTCCAGCGCTTCGGCCACGCTGCGGGCCGTCGGATCCTGCGGGCCGACGCGGGGCAGGCCGAGGAGCTTGCCATAGCGGGCGTGGGCTTCGATCAAGGCGTCGAGGAAGACCTGGCCGCCGAGGGCGCGAATGTGGTCACCCAACGTCTCGCTGGCGATGCGGGCGAGGCGGAGGTCGGATTGGTTCCACTCGAGCTCGTAGGGGAGGAGGATGAACGAGAGCCCATCGGGATAGAGCTCGTGCAGGATGGAGCGCGCCTCGGCCCCCTGCGTGATGCCCTCGGGCAGCTTGGAGAAGCCCGTGAGCCAGTCGAAGAGCGCGCTCCAGCAATCGTCGAGGGTGCGATCGGCGGCGGCCACGGCGACGGGATCCGTCGCGGCGGCGGAGGCGAGGCGCGCCGCGGCGGCGCGGCGCAGGGTGGAGAGATCTTCCGTGAGCGCGTCCAGGGCGCGGCGAATGGGTCGCGCGAGCTCACCCTCGGCGCTCGCGGCGGTGAGCAGCCTGTCCCCGAGCGTCACCGCGGAGGCCGCGTCGAATCGAGGGAGCTGGACGAGATCGTCGAAGGAGAGACCCGAGCGTTCCAAGGCGGGCATGGGGCTCACGCGAGGTTGGGCAGGGAGACGATGTCGACGTGGAGGATCTCCTCGAAGGCGCCGATCTCTTTGATGCACGCGTCGCTCGGGCGGCCGGAGACACGCAGCTTCGTACAGGTGGCGAGCGCGCCCTCGAAGACGGTGTTGGAGACCTCTTCGACGTTGAGGCCATGACGCTTGAGGACGGCGAGCGTGTTGGCGAGGACGCCGACCTTGTCGAGCATGCGCACGACGATGGCGAAGCGCGCCGGCGAGGTGGCGCAGATGTTGACGACGTTGGGGACCGTCTCCTCGGTGAGGAAGGCGCGGATGATGCGCGCCGTCTCGCGCGCGATGGCGCGCTGCGCCTGCTCGGTGGAGGCGCCGATGTGCGGCGTGCCGTAGACGACGCCGCGCGAGAGGAGCCCGCTCTCGAAGGGCGCCGAGCCCTTGTCGGGCTCGCCCTCGAAGACGTCGAGGCCGACGCGCAGGCCCTTCTTGGTGATCACGTCGGAGAGCGCGTCGTAATCGAGGACCTCGGCGCGCGCCGCGTTCACCACGATGGCGCCGTCGGGGAGGGCCTCGAGGACATTGCGATCGACGGCGCCGCGCGTCGCTTTGTTGAGCGGGAGATGGATGGTGAAGATGTCCGACTTCGACGCGAGATCTTCGAGCGACTTGCAGTAACCGACATCCATCTTGGCGGCGCGGTTCGGCGTGAGCGAGCGCGACCAAGCGTAGGGCTGGAGGCCGAAGCCGCGCGCGCGGAGGAGCACCTCCGAGCCGATGGCGCCGAGGCCGGCGATGCCGATGCGCTGGCCGAAGAGGCCGCGCGCCGCTTGGTAGCGCGTCTTCTCCCAACGGCCGGCGCGCAGGTCGGCGGTGGCGTCGGAGATGCGCCGATCGAGGGCCAGGATGAGGCCCATGGTCAGCTCGGCGACGGCGATCGCGTTCTTTCCAGGACAGTTGGCGACGTAGATGCCGCGGGCGCTGGCGGCCGCGACGTCGATGGTGTTCACCCCGGCGCCGGCGCGCACGATGAGGTTCAGCTGCTTGCCGGCGAAGACAGCCTCCCCGGTCACTTCGGTGGACCGGACCACGAGGATGCCCACGCCGTCGAGCGCGGAGGGTAGAGTCTCCTTCGTGAGCTCCGGCCGGGAGATGATCTCGATGCCAAGGACCTTGAGCTCTTCGAGAGCTCCCTGGTCCATCTTGTCCGCGATGAGCAGGCGCATGCGGCGGAGAACGCTATCAGAAAAGCTTGCGATCGCCGCCACCCTTCTGGGGGCGTCGTGCGGGTCCAATCACCACGTGTCCCCGTGGGGCGGCCGGCCGGGCCCTTCGCTCGCGGATTTCGCGCCGCGTCCCGACATCGCGGCGCGGCTCGCGTCCGTGGAGGTGGAGACGCGCGCGCTCCGGCTCGCCCGCTCCTTCGAGCAGCGCGTCGATTTGCCGAAGGGGCGAGGGGCAGCGGTGATCCTCGGCTACGACGGTCGCGACGCCGCGGGCCGCGCGGTGCACGCGGTGCGTGTCGCCACGCCGCTCGGCGTGGTGATGGCCGTGGGCCCGCTCGACGTGGGCGAGCTCGATCGGCGCGCGGCCACCGAGCTCGTGCCCGCGCTGCTCGGCGGCGGATCGAAGGGCGAAGCGCCGGGCGCCTATCGGTCGGGCACCGATTTGAACGGCGACGGGCTGCTCGACGTGGTGCTGCGCAACGAGGCCGGCGTGCTCGCCGTTTGGCATTTCGATGGTCTCGGCTCGGGCGCGTACGAAATCGAAATGGAGGCGCCGCCGACACGCGCGTCGGATCTCGACGGCGACGGGCGCGTCGAGCTCGAAGGGGAGCTGCCCCTCGCGCCCGGTGATGCGATCGCGCCGCGGCTCCGCGACGTGGCTGGCTTCGAGTCGGCTCGCTACACCAACAAGGCCGCACCGGCGCGCGCGTGGCATGCGCGCATGGCGCGCGCCGCGACCATCCCTGGGGCGGCACCTGACGAGACCCGTTTGCGCATCACGCTGGAGCGGTCGTGGCACGAGATGTTGGGCGGCACGCGGCCCGCCAAAAATGTGCTCGAAGATCTGCGCCGCGAGTCGGTGTCGGCCGGACTACGACCGTCATTCGAACGCCATCTACGTGTCATTGCCGCGCTATCGACTCTTCGATGACGCGTGTCAGCATGGCGCGAATCGTTTTCGCCGCGCACCGAGCGCATTGACATCAAACGTCCGGAACGCGAATGTTCAGGCGCCATGCAGTCACCCACACCTCCGCAGAAAGCTCGGACCCGCGAACGTCAACGCGAGGACACGCGGCAGCGCATTTACGACGCTGCCATGGAGATCTTTCGGCGGGACGGTTTCGAGGCCGCGCGCGTCGATGATGTCGCCAAGGCCGCGGGCGTCAGCCACGGGACGTTCTACTTCCACTTCGCGACCAAGGACGAGGTGCTCATCCAGTGCCTGCGCGCCTCGGAGATCCGCGTGGTGGCGGCCATCGAAGAGGTGCCGCTCGACGCCGGCCTCGTGCCCGCGCTGGAGGCGACGTGCGCGCTGATCGCCGCCGAATGGGAGGGCGATCCGGCCATCTTCCGTGACGTGGGTCTCGTGGCGCTCCGCTATCTGTTCAAGGGTGAGGTCGCTCAGATCACGGCGGTGCTCGGCGGCGAGAGCATGCCCAGCGCGAGCCCGAAGAGCCTGACGTCGGCCGCGCTGGTGAAGCGCTTCCAGGTGGCGGCCGAGCGCGGTGAGGTCTCGCGGCTCCTGCCCGCGCAGGTGCTCGCCGACCTGTTCCTGATGAACGTGTTCGCGGCGACGCTGTCGTGGTGCGCGGCGCCGGCCGGCCCGCTCGGGATGATCCTCGCGGGCGTGGTGCGGTTGTTCCTGGACGGGGCGCGCGGGCAGCAGGTTTCTTGAGCGGGGGCGCGCCGATCGCGGCGCGCTTTCGACGCACGATTTCGAGGCCGCGGACCATCAGGTCACGCGGCCTCTGCGCGTTTCTTCGACTCCACGTCATCAAAATGGTTTGAGCTCGCCGCCGTCTCGGCGGGATGGGTGCTGTCGTCTCCTCGATAGGGATGCTTCGACAACAGCGCTGTCGAGCGTGAAGGCTTGATGCTCCGAGCGGGAAAGCGGAGCCGTCGAGCCTCAGGGCGTGACGGGCCGCAACAACACGAGCGCTTCGGCCTTGCCCGAGAGCAATCGAATCTCGGCCAGGCCAGGTTTGCCGTTGGGCGCAGCGCACACGCGATCGGCGACGACGTGACGGGCTTGGGTGACGTGGCCTTCGCCGGCGCCGTCGACGAGGCGGAGGTCGAGGCCGCTGCCGCCGGTGTCGAGGGCGGCGACGACATCGACACAAGCACCGTTCGGCAGGGGGACTGGCACGCTCCGGCGCTGGCCTTCGTCGAGCGACACCACGGTTGCGGAAGCGGCGGCGGTGGCGTCGACGGCGGGGCCACCGGCGTTGAGGCGCGCGAGCAGGCGCGCTGCGGCGGCGGGATGTGCGACCAAGGCTGGGGGAGCGGCCTTGTCGCGACGCAGCTCGACGGCGAAGGGGCCTGGGCTTTCGAGGGATTCGACCTCGACGCGCGTGGGGCCGCCGCGGCCGCAGGCGAAGAGCGGTGTGGAGCCGCCGGCGCGGGACTCGGCGACGAGGAGGCCGTGATCATCCCAGAGCGCGGCGGCGAGCTCGGAGAGTGGTTTGCCGGCGATGACGTCGATGCGCGCGCAGCCGGCGGGGAGATCGACGGCCACGGCGGTGCGCGAGCCGACGCGGGCTTGGCCCGTGGCCACGGCGCGCGGCGGCGCGTACGCGAGGCTTGCGGTGAGCGACGCGACGGCGCTGCGTGCGGTGTCGAGATCGACGCTGGGGGAGACGTGGACGACCTGGCCGCGGGCCGAGAGCTCGGGCTCGGCCCCGGGCGCGGATCGGCCGAGGATCACGGCGGCGAGGCCCTGCGTGCCGCGCGGGCGAAGGGCGATGTGGATGGGGGTGGAGCGCGCGGCGCAGAGCAGGACGGCGCGGTCTCGGCCGCGATCCTTGGCGCGCGCCATGATGCGGGCGCGCGCGTCTTCGACGACGACTTCGAGCGAGGCGATCTCATCGCTCGAGACGACGAAGACGTCGAGGCAGCGATCGGGATCGAGCGTGGCGCTGACGCGGCTCTCGGCGCGCGGGCTCAAGGGCAAAGCCAAGCGCCGCACGTCTTCCCAACGGCCGCCGAGGGCGTCGCGATGCGCGCGCACTTTGGCTTCGAGGCCGGGCCATGAGTCGAGGCGGCCCGAGTCTTCACCGGGCCGGCCGCGGACACCGAGGAGCTTGGCGACGGCGTCGGCTGCGTCGCGCGGCACGCTCTGCACGCCGACGCCGACGACACCGGAGCCCGACATCACGCGCGCGATGACGTAGAGCCTCCGCGGGTGCGGTGGGCACACGAGGACGGCGGCTTCGCGATCGGGGGACTCGTCGGCGGCGTAGGCGCTGCCGTCGTCGTCGTAGGCGAAGAGATCGATGTCGGAGACCGCGGGCGAAGCGCGCGTGAAGGCGAGGGCGCACTCGTTCTCGGGGATCTCGACGAAGGCGCCGAGGCGCTCGCCCTCCGCGAGGATGTCGGCGCCGATCACGCGGAGCGGCCCGGCGCCGGCGGCGATCGCGCGCGCCGCATCGGGCGCGAGCCACCGCTTGGCGTCGACGGTGTCGGTGACCACGCGGACCTCGGCCGGCGGTGGCGCCGGAGGCGCGGGTGTGGTGCTCGCGGGCGGCGCGCCGCACGCGGCGATCGCGGCGGTCGCGAGGAGCGCGAAGGTGCGGCGCATCACGGAGCGGCGGCCCCCATCGGCCACACGGCCACCGTCCAGAGGCCGGCGTTCGCGCGCACGTCGGCCTCGAGGCGGGCCGTGCCTTCGCGATCGGTGCAGAACGAGACCGCGGCGCTCTCGGGGTGATCCAGCGCTTCGTCGCGCATCACGCGATCGCCGATCGTCGCGGAGAGCCGGATCGATCGAGCGTCGCCGCGCACCATCGCCAGCGCGGCGAGGTAGCAGCGATTGGGTTGGACCTCAAACGGTATCGAGGTCACGCCTTGGATGCCGAGCGCTTCGATGATCGCTGGATCAGGCGGATCGGGCGCGTGCCGGCGGAGGAGCGCGGATGCGAGCCCGGCCCGTGCGCGCGCTCCCCAACGCGTGGAGATGCGCGCGGGGATGACCCAGCGCGCCCGCACGAGGACGACGGGTACCGCGCCGCGCGTGCCCGCGAAGAGCACGTTGACGGGGGTGATCTCGCCCACGCACAGGTCGAGCCGCGCATCGGGGAGATCGGATCGATCGCGGGCGAGCAGGCGGCCCGAAGTGTCGCGCGCTTCGGCGTCGACATCGGGACGCGGCGCGGGCGCAGCGAGCGCGTCGGCCATGACCTCGAGGCGATGGCAGCCGGGCGCGAGCTCCAGGTCGAAGCGTCCCGCGCCGTTCGCGGGCGCGCGGCCGCTGACGCGATCGACCTGTGCGGCCCCGTCGTCGCGGGCGCGCCGCTCGGCCCGCGCGAGTCGCTCGGCGAGCGGCCGCGTCGCCAGCGGGCCACCGGGATCGCCGCTCGGCGAGAGCGGCCCCGCGGCGCGCTCCGGGAGGAGCTCGCGCAGCTCGCGCAGCGGCGCGCTCGATCGCGCGGCCACGATCTCCACGGTCGCGCGGGGCGTCGCCATCTCCACGCGGATGCGATCGAGCCGCGCGCGATCGGCGCCGCACGCGGTGAAGACGACGGCGCCGCCCGCGCTGCGCAGGCGTCGATCGGCGGCGTCGTCGGGGCGCGGATCGGGCGCGCCCTCGAGCGCGCGATCCTCGCGCGTCACGGAGAAGTCGGTGGTGCGCACCCCGATTGCAGCGATGGTGATGCAAGGCGCGTCGCCTTCGCGCGGTGGCTTGAGGGCGAGGACGCGCGCGCGCCGGTGCTCGAGGAAGAGCGGCGGCAAGCGCTCGACGTGGGCGCCGTCATCGGACCAGGCGCGCACCAGGCGCTCGACGTCGTCGCCGAGATCGGCGTGCGCCGGGCTCGCCGGCGTGGATGCGATCAGGGCGAAGAGCAGCGCGCCGGCGAGGGGGCGGAGGGACACATCGGCAGCATAGCGCTCGCCGCGCGCGCCATCGGTGAGGTAGTTTGCGAGCGCGCATGCGCCGGGAGGCACGACATCCATGAACCCCTGGCCCGTCGACGAGAATGGGTGGGCCATCGGCCCCGTCACGCTCCTGCCCATCGCGGACGCCTGGACGCTGCTCGCGCCCGATGGGGACGCGCGCATCGATGCGCCGCGCTGGGCGCATCAAGCTTCGACCTTCTTTCGCGCGCGGCTCGCGGTGGTGCAGGACAAGCGCTATCCGTCGGGCACGCTGCCGCTCGCCGACATGGTGGAGCTCGACATCGCTCGTCGCGATGACGCGGCGACCACCCGTGTGCTGGTGCTGACCGTGCCCGTCGATCGCGCGCCCGAGGCGATGAAGGCGGGGGCTCGAGGCGCGGCGGCCATCGGGGGCGCGGGCTTCGATGCGCTCGTGCCGCGGACGAGGCGCGTGTGGCAGGTGCGCGCCGCCATCGAGGGCGAAGGTGATGCGCGCGCGCCGGCGGCGGCCGCGGCGGTGCTCGCATCCGTGCTGCTCGCGCCGGTGGTGCCGCCCGGCGGCGGGACGATCTTCGGGGTGAAAGGCGCGCGACAAAAGCTGGAGTCACTCGGCTGGCGCACGTGAAGACCCGGCGTGCCGCGCGCGGGCACACCGCAGAACGGGTATAGGATCGGGCCATGTCCGGCGCCGATTTCCCCTCCCTCCCCGGTGGTGCGGCCACGCCCGGCGCGGCGCCGATCGACGAGCCGCCTCCCGGCCTGCTCGCGCGCATCGCCGCCGCGTGCACTGCCTGGGCCGAGCGCTGGATCCCCGACGCCTTCGTCTTCGCCTTGGTCGCGACGGTGCTCGTGATCGCGGCCGCGCTGCTGAGCGGCGCCCAGCCCGGCGCCGTGATTCAAGCGTGGGGCGGCGGCTTCTGGGAGCTGCTGACGTTCACGCTCCAGATGGCGTTGATCATCATCACCGGCTACGTGGTGGCCACCACGCGCCCCGTTTACCGCGTGATCGCGGCGCTCGCCGGTATGGCCAAGACCCCGCGCAGCGCGGTGGCCATGGTGGCTTTCTTCGCCATGGTGTCCTCGTGGCTCAATTGGGGATTCAGCCTGATCTTCAGCGCCATGTTGGCCAAAGAGGTGGCCCGCAGGGTGCGGACGGTCGATTACCGCGCCGTCGCGGCCAGCTCTTTTCTCGGCCTCGGCAGCGTGTGGGCCCAAGGCCTCTCCGGCTCGGCCGCGCTGCAGATGGCCACGGCCACGGCCATGCAGGAGGGCACGCGAGCCATCGTCGCCGGCAAGGATCCGGCGACGGGACAAGCCTTGATCGCCGGAGGCATGATTCCGCTCTCCCACACGATCTTCCTCTGGCAGAGCGTGGTCAGCGTCATCATCGAAATCGCCGTCGTCACCACGGTGGTTTATCTGTACGCGCCGCCGGCCGGGCGCGCGCGCACCGCCGGCGACCTCGGCATCGATCTCGGGGCCTCGCCGCTCGACACGCCGCCGCCCGAGCGCAAAGGCAACACACCTGGAGAGTGGCTCGAGCACGCACCCGTGCTCAACGTCTTCTTCGTCGTGGCCGCGACTGCCTATCTCGTGGGCTATTTCCGGAGCGCGCCCAGCGTCGTTCAAGCCATCTCGCTCAACACCATCAACCTCGCGCTCCTCACCATCGGTTTCCTCCTGCACGGGACGCCCGCGCGGCTCATGCGTGCCGTCAAGGAGGCGACGCCCAGCGTTTGGGGCGTGATCCTGCAATTCCCCCTCTATGCCGGCATCGCGGCCGTCATCACCAAGACGCATCTCAACGCCTCGATCGCGCGCCTCTTCGTGAGCGTCTCCACGGCCAAGACCTTTCCGGCCATCATCGCGCTGTATTCGGCGGTGCTCGGTGTCTTCGTGCCCAGCGGCGGCTCGAAATGGGTGATCGAAGCGCCTTACGTGATGCAGGCCGCGCACGATTTGAAGGTCCATTTGGGCTGGATGGTGGCCGTCTACGATTTGGGCGAGGCGGTGGCGAACCTCGTTCAACCATTTTGGATGTTGCCCATTCTCGGGCTGTTCGGCCTCCGCGCCCGCGACGTGATGGGGTACACGTTCGTGGTGTTCGTGGTGTTGCTGCCGCTCGTTTTGGTGCTGGTCACCGTGCTCGGAGCGACGCTGCCCTATCCGCTGTGAGGCGTCGGGATCGTGCTCTTCGCGGCGCGCGGGCGCGCGATACGGAGCTCGTTTCCGCCCTCGCCGGCGCGGGGGAATGCGATGGTGTGCGGGATTGGCGTGCTCGCAATCTGATCCGCGCCGAGGCTCTCCGCATCCAAGCTGGGCCCCGAACGCTCGTCTGAGGCTCTGCGATGCTCGTCGGCCTGACCCTGATCCTCACGTGTACTCCTCTCTCTGCGCTGGCTGCGTGGGCCATGGCGCGGGCCTTCGGCGGGGCGCGGTCGCGCGTCGCGCGGGCCAGATTGGGCGAGGCGCTCGATCGGGTGCCCGATGGGGGAGGGACGGTGACCTTGCGTGGCCGGCTCGCCGCGGAAGAGCCGCTCTGCAAGCGCTTCGAAGATGACGGCGACGGCGCGGCGGCGACGGCGACGGCGCTGCTTCCGGCGGGCGAGCAGGCGACGGAGGCGAGCGCGCGCGCGTCGGCGCTTTCGTTGGAGGTCGGGGGCACGGTCGTGCGCATCGAAGGTCCGGTGCGCGTGATCGCCGGCTCGCGCGAGGCGACGATCGGGAGCCGGGTGGCTGCGCTCCGCGGGCGCATGCTCGATCGGATCGGCGCCGCGGATCCGGAGGTCGCGTGGACGCTGTCGCAGAGGCCCGCGCAGGTGCGTTTGCGCTCGCTTTCGTCCGGCGATCGGGTGCGCGTGTCCGGTCGGCTCGTGCGCGCGGATGCGGCGATCGAAGGCGGAGCGAAGGGCTATCGCGACGCGGGCATGCCGTGGTGCCTCGTGCCCGAGGAGGGCCCGTCGCCGGCGCTTCGCGTTGCGTTCGAGGGGGCGCCGGGCGGGCCGATGGTGCGGCGCGCGACGATTGCGGGGGCGATCGGCGGGGTGCTCGTCGCGGTGGTGATCGGCGTGCTCATGCTGCCGCCGTTGCCGCCTCCGCCCGGCGAAGCGGTGTATCGGGGGAAGGAGACGCCGGCGTCGGTGCCGGTGCCCCAACTGCATCGCAACGAGCGCTTCGATCCGGTGGTCGCCGCGCTCGACGAAGGCGACTTCGAGAAGGCCAGCGCCGCGTGGCCATCCGACGAATGGGAAGGGTTCTTCAGCGCCGAGCTGCATGCGCTCGCGGGACGCTTCGAAGAGGGCGCGGCGAGCATCGAGCCGCTCCCCGATCGGGTGGTGGACAAGGAGACGAAGGCTTGTCTCATCGAGGCGTTTCGCGCGCGTGGGCCGGCGGTGCGCGCCAAGGCGGCGCTCGGGCGGCTGCGCAAGCTCGTCGAGAGCACGAGGCCAACCAGCACACAACGCTTCGCGTGCTCGTTGCTGCTCGCCGACCTACTGCCGCCCGCAGAGCGTCTCCCGATCCTCGAGGCGCTGCCTCCGGAGGGACGCGGTCCGCTGACCCGGCTCCGCGTGCTCCTGACGCTCGAAGCGGGCCGCGCTTCCCGCCAGACCCCGGACGATGGAACCGACTATCCATACGCGGCCGCGTTGCTCAATCGCCGGCCGCATGTGTTCGCGAACGGCATCCTCGGCGTGCACATCACCGATGCGCTGACGCAGTTGCCGAACATGCACGGGAGTCGCCGCTTCCGCATGCGGGAGGCGGCGCGGGCGGCCTTCGTGCTCGCGGCCGTCGGTGATGTCGCGGGGGGCGCCGCGCCCTGTCGCACGCGCGGGACGAGGCTGGCAGCGTGGGCAAAGAGCAGCTCGCGACGCTCGAGGTCGCGATGGCCCTGCGGGGCGGGGACTTTGCTGCGGCCCAGCGCGCCGCGGCCGAGCTGCCACAAGATCACGATCTCGCGCTGGTCACGACCCTCCTCCAAGGCGGCGTGATCGATCCATCGCTCGCGTCGTCCGGCTCGGAGGCGCGTGCCTTTCTCGATGAGCTCACAGGCCACGGCCACACCTCCCGGAAGCCGACCGGGTTCGAAGACCATCAGCGTCTCTTCTTGCTCGTGCCTCATCTGCAAGCCGAGCACAATGGCTTGCTCGCCTGGGCACGCGAAAGCCGCCCCACGCGCATCTGGCACGCCGATCGAGCCAAAGCTTGGCTCGCGCCGCATGATCCGGTGGACTTCCTGGCGCGGCTCGAGGAGCGCCGGCACATGGCTGCTGACCTCCAGGATTGGATGCTCGCCGCCGAGCTCGGGAAGAAGCTGAGCACGGCGCGCGCCGCGCTCCTGCGCCGCGACATCGCCGGCCTCGTGCACGTGATGCAGAACGCGCGCGCGGCGGATTGAGGTGCGAGGCGGAGAACCGATGAGAGGTGGGGCTTATGCAGATTGGCAATCTGCTTCAACCATTCTGCAAAAGGATGCTCTGCATCGATTTCGAATCGGCCTTCGACCTCACGCCGGGAGGCCCGAGCGCGCCGCTTGCGGCGGCGGGCGCGATCGGGGGCGTCTTCGCGGCCATCGTCATGATGATCGTGCTGATCGTGTGTTTTCCTCGGTGACCCTCGCGACCTCGAAGGCTCGCGAGGCCGTGCGCATGCTCACCCCTGTGTGGTGATTTCGCAGGCCTCGAGCGCGCGAGCCAAAGCGCTCGATCCTTCGGCGATCCACCCTTGACCGCTCGCGCGGCCGGCACTTACCTCCGGGCCGCGCCGCATGAAGACATCCGCCAAGCTGGGCTTGCTCGCCTCGCTCTACGTCTCGCAGGGCTTGCCTTCCGGCTTCTTCACCCAGGCGCTCCCGGTGCTCATGCGCAAGCGTGGGCTCGAGCTCTCGGTCATCAGCCTCAGTCAGCTCTTGATGCTGCCCTGGGCGCTCAAGTTCCTCTGGGCGCCGTTCGTCGATCGCTACCATTCGCCCGCGCTCGGCCGGCGAAGGTCGTGGATCCTGCCGCTCCAGATCCTCAGCGTCCTCGTCGCGACGGCCCTGGCCTTCGTCGATCCGAGCGCGAGCCTCATGCCCATGATGGTCGCGCTCGTCTGCACCAACGTGATCGCCGCCACGCAGGACATCGCCACCGACGGCCTCGCGGTGGAGCTGCTCGAAGGCACCGAGCGCGGCTACGGCAACGGCGTCCAGGTCGCGGGCTACCGCGTGGGCATGATCCTGGGCGGCGGCTTCCTCCTCGTGGTCTTCGACAAGCTCGGATACGCGCCCACGTACCTCGCGATGGCCGCGATGCTCGCCATCGTCACGGTGCCCATCGCGCTCCATCGCGAGCGCCCTCCGCCGGTCGTCGCCGCAAAGGCCTCTCCACCGGGGATGGGCGCGTGGCTCGATTCGCTGCGCCGGCCGCGCATGGGCACGTGGCTCGTGGTGCTCGTCGTCTACAAGGGCGGGGAGGCGCTGGCGTACGGCATGGTGAAGCCGCTGCTCGTCGATCGCGGCTTCGGCGTCGCGGAGATCGGCGTGCTCATCGGCGGCGCGGGCTTCTTCGCGGGCCTCGTGGGCGCGTTGCTCGGCGGTGTGCTCGTGAGCCGGGTCGGTCGCAAGCGCGCGCTGTTGATCGCCGGTGTCCTCCAGCTCATCGGCATCCTCGGCTACGTGGCGCCGGCCGCGGGGATCGGCGGCGTCCCTGCGATCTGGGCCGCGAGCATCGTCGAGCACGTCACGGGCGGCATGGCCACCGTCGCGCTCTTCACCATCATGATGGATGTGTGCGGCGACGCTGCGGCCACCGACTACACGCTCCAGGCCAGCATCGTCGTGATCGCCACGGGCACCGCGGCCACGCTGAGCGGCTTCGTGGCCGCGCGCCTCGGGTACGTCGGGCACTTCATGACGAGCGCGGGCCTCTCCGCGTTGGGCCTCGCGTTCACGGGCAACGCGCTCGCGCGCGGGCGCATCCCGCCCGAGCCGGTCGCGCCGCCCGCGCCCGTCACCGAAGCCGCGCCGGCCCCTTGACGGGCCGCGACGAGGCTCATAATCGTTTGCTGTGCTAAATAAAATTCTCATCGCCAACCGCGGCGAGATCGCCTGTCGCGTCATCCGGACCTGCAAGCGCCTGGGGATCGCGACGGTCGCCGTGCACTCGGACGCCGACGCGGAGGCGCCGCACGTCAAGCTGGCCGACGAGGCCGTGCGCATCGGCCCGCCGCCGGTGAAGGACAGCTACCTCGACATCGAGGCCGTCGTCGGCGCCGCGATCGCGACGGGCGCCCAGGGCATCCACCCGGGCTACGGCCTGCTCAGCGAGAACGCGAAGTTCGCCGCGCGCGTGGCCGAAGCGGGCATCACGTTCATCGGCCCGCCCATCTCGGTGCTCGATGCCTTCGGCGACAAGATCAAGGCTCGCCACGTGGCCCGTGCCGCCGGCGTGCAGCCGCCGCCCGGCACCGACGGCCCCATCACGGTCGACGACGCGGCCGCGATCGCCGCCGAGGCCGAGCGCATCGGCTACCCGCTGATCGTCAAGGCCGCGGGCGGCGGCGGCGGCATCGGCATGCAGATCGTCGAGGATCCGGCGAAGCTCGCGCGCGCCGTCACGGCCTGCTCCGATCGCGGCAAGTCGGCCTTCGCCGACGCGCGCGTCTACATGGAGCGCTACGTGAAGGCCCCGCGCCACATCGAGGTGCAGGTCCTCTGCGACGCGCATGGCGGCGCGGTGGCGCTGGGCGAGCGCGAGTGCAGCGTGCAGCGCCGCCACCAGAAGATCGTCGAGGAGACGCCCTCTCCCGCGTCGTTCTTCGCGGGTGAAGCGGGCGAGAAGAAGCGCGCCGATCTCCTCGCCGCCGCGCTCAAGGTGGTCACCAGCGTCGGCTACGTGGGCGCAGGCACGGTGGAGTTCGTGGCCAGCGGCGAGGACGGCGACATCTTCTTCCTCGAGGTCAACGCGCGCCTTCAGGTCGAGCATTGCGTGACCGAGATGTGCACGGGCATCGATCTCGTGGAGCAGCAGATCCGCGTGGCCTCCGGCGAGCGCCTCGCCCCCGAGATCCTGAATCCCACGCGTCGCGGGCACTCCATCGAGGTGCGTGTCTACGCGGAGGATCCGGCCAAGAAGTTCATCCCCCAGCCGGGCAAGCTCGAGAAGATCACGTGGCCCGAGGCCGGCTCCGATCTGCGCGTCGAGACGGGCGTGGCCGAGGGGCTCAGCGTCACGCCCTTCTACGATCCCCTGATTGCCAAGATCGTCGCTCACGGCAGCGATCGCGCGGCCGCCATCGCGCGCATGGATCAGGCGCTCGCGGGCACGGTGATCGATCTGGTGGCCCCCACCGGCGCCAAGGCCGCCACCAACGTGGCCTTCCTGCGCAAGGTGCTGGCTGCGCCGGCCTTCGTCGAAGGCCGCTACGACACGAGCTTCGCCGAAGCCCTGGCCAAGGGCGGCTGAGCGATCCCTGATGCAGCGGTGGTCGGCGTGATGGACGCCGACCACGGCTGCCACCGCCATCGAGCCCGCGGGATTCAGCCGCGGCGCATGCCGATGTGCGGGATGTCGTCTTCCAGATAGATCTCGGTGACCGGCGTGAAGCCGTAGCGACCGTAGTAGCCTTGAAGGTGCGCCTGCGCCGAGAGGTACAACGGCATGCCCGGCCAAAGGCGCTCCGCTGCCAGTAGCGCCTGCTCCATCAACTGGTGCCCCAAACCCTGGCCCCGCGCCGCGCTGGAGCTGACCACGCGGCCGATCACCACTTGGCCTTCATGGCGCTTCGGGTCGAGCAGGCGCAGACAAGCGAGCAGCCGGCCCTCGCGACTGGCCAGCAGGTGATGGGTCTCGCCCACCAGATCGAGACCATCGATGTCCTGGTACGGGCACTTCTGTTCGACGACGAAGACCTCGTTGCGCAGTTGCAGGAGCGCGTACAGCTCCTGCAGCGAGAGTTGCGAGTGATGCTTGCAGACCCAGTCGAGCGTCATGTGCAGAGGTGTCCTGAGATCGCGGTGAGGCTCGTGGTTATGCCATGCCCGCTGATGCTTGGAAAAGCGTCGTCCGTGCGAGTGTCGCGAGGCTCGCATGAACGGCGGCGCGCTCGGTGACGACGTTGATCGAGCGGCTCGCGAGGATCTCTCGAGGTCGCTCGCCACCGTCAGGCGCTCGGCGCCAGCACGGCCTGCGTCTGGGTGACGAGCGCCACGCGCTTCCCGGCGTCGTCGCGCAGATCGGTCTGCACCACGATCGTGCTCCTGCCCACGTGGATCGGCGTGGAGGAGCCGTGCACCGCGCCCTTGGTGACGGGCCGGAAGAAGTTCGTCTTCGACTCGATGGTCGACGTCGTCGCGCCTTCGGGCAGGTTCAAGAACGCGCAGATCGCACCGAGGCTGTCGGCGAGGGTCATGAGGGCGCCGCCGTGGATCACGCCGGCCGTGGTGCACACCTCGTCGCGCCAGGCGAGGGTGCCTTTGACCTCCTCGCGTGTCGCCGAGGCGATTGCAATCCCAGCGTGGCGGACGAACGGCATGATCGCGGCAAAATCGATGCTCATGGTGGCTCCTCGGGAGCGGAGCGTATGCCATTCGGCGCGCGCGATGACGAGCGCGACGCATGCATCGCGGAGACACGGTGAGCGACGTCGCCGAGCCCAGCGAGCCATGTTGCCATGTTCGATTCGTAGACACGTTGTCTGTCCTTCGGACGGTCTCTCGTGTGCGCAGGGGCTCCGAAATCGCCGTCGATTCGCGGCAAGTTGGAGCAGGTCCGACCGTTGCAGACGCGGCGGCCGCGTTTTGGCCAGCGTGCTGCGCTTCTTCCGAGCGCGGCCCCCGATGAATACGAGGAGGCACTGAATGGGTCAGTGGCGTAGCGCAAGCTTGGGGCTTGCATTGACGATGGTGGCCGTCGCCGGGTGCGACGACGCGAGCAAGACCAGCGCGACGACGGGCGCGGCACCGACGGCATCGTCGACGGCGGCGCTCACGGCATCGGCTGCGAGCGACGCGCCGTCGGCGTCCGCATCGGCCGTACCCACGGCGGATCCAGCGGCCGCCGCCGAGGAGGAGGAGGCCGGCAAGCACCTCCGCCACCATCACCGGCATCATCATCACGGCGGCGTGGCGATGTTCATTCACATGGCCCTCGACACGCTCGGGCTGCCCGACGAGAAGAAGGCGCAGGTCGAGAAGATCCAAGGCGAGCTGCGCGAGAAGACTGCGTCCTCGCGCGAGGCGGGGCGCAACGTGCTCACGATCCTCGCCGACGGCGTCGCAGCCGGAAAGATCGACAACGCCAAGCTCGACGCGGCGATCGCGAAGCAGGAGGCCGCTGCGGCCGCGGTCCACGACGGGACCGCCGCCGCGCTCAATCAGCTCCATGCGGCGCTCTCGCCGGCCGAGCGCGCGGCGCTCGTCGAGAAGGTCCAGGCGCACATCTCGGTCTGGAAGAAGGTCACGCACGAAGAAGCGGAGGGCAGCAAGGAGAAGCACAGCCGCCTGGATCACCTCGCGACGCAGCTCAGTCTCACGCCGGAGCAGGTCGACAAGATTTCCGAGGCCCTGAAGAAGGACGCGCCGGCCGCGGCTCCCGATGCCGCTGCGCTCGACACGCACATCAAGGCGTTCGAGACCGCCTTCGTCGCCGAGACGTTCGACGCGAAGACGCTCGCGACCGCGAAGGCGGCGAGCACCCACGTGTCGAAGCACGGCACGGCGCGCACCGCGCGCTTCTACAAGATCGTGACCCCGCTGCTCACTCCGGAGCAGCGGACCAAGCTGGCGGAGCACCTCCGCGAGCGTCTCACCGACCCGCATGCAGCCAAGTGAGGGACTCATGAAGCAAAGCGCACGGACCCTTTCGAGAGGACTCGCGGCCGCTCTGGCGATCGGCGCCTTCGCTGCGGTCAGCTTCGGCGACACGCCGGCCGAAGCCCAATACAGGCCTCCGCCGGCGGAGGTCGTCGCCACGCTCGTCCCCGTCTACTACGAGGGGCACGCCGCATACTGGTACGACGGCCACTGGCACTACCGCGACGCGCGCGGCGCCTGGGCGCATTACCACGTCGAGCCGGCGTTCCTGCGCGACCATCGCACGCGTTACCCGTCGCGGTACCATCATTACGGCCGGCGACGGTAGGCTCCGTCGGACGACGGCTACGCTCGCTCTCCCTCGCTGTGCGCTCGCGACGTCGTCGGATGGAGCCTGAGCGAGGGACGAGCGTCTGCGCGGCTCCAATCTACGACGACTGGCGCCGAAGCCTGGTCGGACACATCGACGAGCACGATTCACGAACGAAAAGAGGAGCGCAAGGACAGCGGAGAAGAGCGCGTCCTTGTGCTCCTCTTTTGACGGCGTGCACGAGACGCTCGAGCGCTTGTGAGTCACGCGTGTCGATTCAGCGCGCGAGGCCGCGGTGGATCTTGGGCGGCACGTAGCTCCCATCGGCGGCGGAGCCCTCGGGCCCATAGATGCGGAGCAGTAAGCTGAAGGGGCCTTTGGGTACGGGGAGCCAGTTAGCGTTGCCCACCGTCGTCGGCGCGTCGGCCTGTACGTAGATGGTGATCGACCCGTCGGATGCCGTCACGAGCCCCGGCGTGTAGGAGGCGACGACGTATTTGTCGGCGGAGTTCGGCACGAGCTCGATGGCGCCGGGCGTGTAGGCCGTCACCGACCAGAAGCGTTTGGCCTCCGGGATCTGATCCTTCGTGAACTGGATCGTGTACGCGAAGCTCGCGCCGTCGAGCGGCAGGCCGCTGTCGTCGACGAAGGCGTCCGCGTAGTACGCCGACGAGGGGCCGTTGCCGCACTGGATGTATTCGGTGAGCGCCGCGCGATCGAGGTAGTTCGTCCCCCATTGTCCGATGTTGTCGAAGTGGATCCAGTTCGTCGGGCCCAGGTTCGACTGCCAGCGATTGACGAGGGCCGCGTGCGCCGCCTGCGCGCCGGCGATGATGTCGCGCATCGAGCGCGAGTCCGTGCCCGTCGTGCTCTTCGCCTCGAAGAACAGGGCATTGAAGCGATCGATGAGCGCGCTGTCGTCCGCCGTGAGCGGCTGCGTCGTCGGCGACGCCATCGCCTTCGCAAGCGTCGTCAAGAAGGCCTGCGGCGCGGCCGCGATCCCTTGGTCGGCCATCATCTTCACCGAGGCAGCGAAGAAGAAGAGCGGCATCACCAGCGTGCGGCCTGTCTCGATGTCATCGGGATTGTACTTGGAGAGCGGCACCATGATGAGGTGAGACCGGAAGTCGCCGGCGACCGAAATCAGGTCCGCGCCCGAGGACGAGTATTTGTCGATGCGAATGGCAATCGACGTGAAGGAATAAGGCATCTCGACCCGAATGGCCTCCCTCGGGAGCTGCCCTTGATAGCCGTTCTTCACGAACGCGTAGGTCCCGCCTTGGGAGGGTGGGTTTTGGCTCAACGGGGTGGACAGGACGTTGCCGTACACGTCGAGCTGGAGGATCGAATAGCTGTTCTCGTAGCTCGGGATCCTGAGAATCACCGGCTCGTTCGACACGTCGAGGAAGGCCTCGGCATAGATGGTGTCGTCGTTGATGGCGACGACGATCTTGTACTCCGGGCCCATCCCGTCCGGCCCGGTCAATCGGTTCGACATCGCCGTGCCGTCCCGCTCGCTGTTCTCACTGCTGAGGTTGAATTGCACCCACGAAAACCACCGCGGATAGAACCGCAGCGTGTATTCATAAGCGACGTCGTACGCATCACTGGTGCTTTGAACGGTGACCATCGTTCCCTCCTCAGGCGTCCTCGAAGCGATGTCGGGAGTGACGTCGCCGCGGACTGAAGGGCGCTTCGCAACGCCCGTACCGGGCGCCCGTCGCGGGCAGCGCGCGATGAAAACGAGGGTGCTCGCGCCGGAGGGCCGCGCGCGCGAGCGCACGTGATAGGCAGTTGGACATCGAGATGTTCGACTGGACGAAGACGGGCGTTCAACTGGACGAGGGCTTGGCTCGGCAGGCTCGATGCAGTCTGCGCCGCGACATCTCGGGGCGATCTCGTCTCCGAAGACGGCTCGGCTCGATCGCATCGGGCGGCTTCGCGCTGGACTCCGCGCCGCTCGGGCCCACGTAGCCGGGATGGCGGTGCGCGAGACTCATCCAAGCACGTCCACGGACGACCGAACGGACTCGGCGCGCGCGCCCGCGTGGCTCATCGGGTTGCTCGCGGTGGCCGCGGGCACGACGGTGGCGAACCTCTATTACAACCAGCCTCTCCTCCCTGCGATCGCGGTCTCCTTCGGCGTGGACGAGCGCGCCGCCGGTGGCATCCCGGTGGTCACGCAGCTCGGTTATGGCCTCGGGATGATCGCGGTGGTGCCGCTCGGCGATCGCGTGGAGCGGCGCCGGGTGATCGTCGGCATGACGGCGCTCGCCGCCGTCGCGCTGCTCGCGGTGGCGGCGGCGCCGAGCTTGGGCTGGTTGCTCGCGGCGAGCCTCGCGCTCGGGCTCGCGTCGATGGTGCCGCAGGCCATCGTCCCCTACGCCGCCGGCATCGCGCACCCGACCGAGCGCGGCCGCGTGGTGGGCAACGTGATGAGCGGATTGCTCATCGGCATTCTCTTGTCTCGCACGGTGAGCGGCCTCGTCGGCGCGCGCCTCGGCTGGCAAGCGATGTACGTGATCTCCGCGGGCTCCATGCTCGCCCTCGCCGTCGTGCTGCGCGTGCTTCTTCCACCGCAATCTCCCGAGCGCCGCGTGCCTTGGGGGGAGCTCTATCGATCGGTCCTCACGCTCGTCCGCACCGAGCCCGTGTTGCAGCAGCACGCGTTCCTCGGCGCGCTCACCTTCGCGGCCTTCAGCCTCTTCTGGTCGACCCTCGCGTTTCATCTGGCCGCGTTGCCGCAGCATTGGGGCTCCGGCGTCGCCGGTGCCTTTGGTGTCGTCGGTGTCGCGGGCGCGCTCGCCGCGCCGCTCGTGGGTCGCTTCGCCGATCAGCGGGACCCGCGCATCATCAACGGCGCCGCGCTCGCGACGGTGGCGCTCTCGTTCGTCGTGCTTGGCCTCGGCGGCGGATCGCTCCTCGGCCTCGGGCTCGGCGTGATCCTGCTCGACCTCGGCGCGCAGGCGAACCACATCTCCAACCAGACGCGGATCTTCGGCCTCGACGCCGCGCTTCGCAACCGGCTCAACACGGCCTACATGGCGCTCTACTTCGCGGGCGGTGCCTTCGGATCGTGGCTCGGGACGACGGTGTACGCGCGCTTCGCGTGGCCGGGGGTGTGCGTCGCGGGCGCGCTGCTCGGCGTGATCGGCTTCAGCTTCTTCATCGCACGCGTGGCGCCGCGAGGGTGATCGATACCACGTGCCCGACGAGCCACGCGCGACATGGTTTCCTCCGCGCTGCCCGCCCGCGTGCTCGCGCTCGTTCGGGCCCCGCTCGACCGACCCGCGAAAGCTCGGGTGAATCGAGTGCTCGAGGCGCTGGTCATCCGTCCGTTCTCTGCCGCGGGTCGCGGTGGTATGACCGGAGGGTGACCGCCTCCTCCCTCTTCGAGCGCGCCGAACGCTGGCTCCAGCACGATCCCGATCCCGACACCCGCGCCGAGCTCGTCGCCTTGCTCGATCGCGCGAAGGCCGGTGATGCTGCGGCGATCGCCGATCTCACCGATCGCTTCATCGGCCCGCTCGAGTTCGGCACCGCCGGTCTGCGCGGCCTCATCGGTGCAGGCGAGAGCCGGATGAACCGAGCCGTCGTGCTCCGCACCGCGCTCGGCCTCGGTCGCTACCTGCTCGCGCAGGACGCCGAGGGCGCGAAGAAGCGGGGCGTCGTCATCGGCTACGACGGCCGCCGTCTCGGGCCCGAGCTCGCCGAGGACACCGCGTGCGTGCTGGCCACGCTCGGCATTCCCTCGAAGACCACGCCGCGCCCCTGCTCCACGCCGCTGCTCGCCTTCGCCGTGAAGGATCTCGACGCCGTCGCCGGCGTGATGGTCACGGCCAGCCACAACCCGCCCGCGTACAACGGTTACAAAGTCTATTGGGGGAACGGCGCGCAGATCATTCCTCCGCACGACAAGGGCATCGCAGCGTGCATCGCCGAGTCGCCCGATGCCGACGCCGTGCCGCGCCTCCCGCTCGCCGAGGCCGAAGCGAAGGGCTTCGCGTCGCGCTTCGGCGACGACGTGGAGCGCCGTTACCTCGATGCCGTGCGCGCGCTCTCCGTGCGGCCCGACGGCGATCGCTCGATCACCATCGTCTACACGCCGCTCCACGGCACCGGCAATCGCCTCACCCGCATGGCGCTCGCCGAGGCCGGCTTCACCGACGTGAGCACGGTGCCCGAGCAGGCCGAGCCGGACGGCACCTTCCCTACCGTCGAGTTCCCCAACCCCGAAGAGAAGGGCGCCCTCGATCTCGCGTTCGCGCTCGCCCGCAAGAAGGACGCGCCGCTCGTCATCGCCAACGATCCCGACGTCGATCGCCTCGCCGTCGCCGTCCGCGATCCTTCGGGCAAATACGTGCAGCTCACGGGCAACCAGGTGGGCGCTCTGCTCGGGCACTACATCCTCACCGAGGGCGCGAAGGCGCACGGCGATCGCTTGGTCCTGGCCTCGCTCGTGTCGTCGCCGATGTTGGGCGCGATCGCGCGCACGCTCGGGGTTCGTTACGAAGAGACGCTCACCGGCTTCAAGTGGATCGCCAACCGCGCCATGGAGATCGAGAAGGAGACGGGCACGCGCTTCGTCTTCGGCTTCGAAGAGGCGCTCGGCTACACGGTCGGCTCGGTGGTGCGTGACAAGGATGGCATCAGCGCGGCGGTGATCCTCGCCGAGCTCGCCGCCGTGCGCTGGGCCGAGAAGAAGACCCTCCTCGACGAGCTGGAAGCGCTGGCCCGCAAATTCGGCCTCTTCGTGAGCGGGCAGAAGTCTTTGACGATGCCCGGCGCCGACGGCCTCGCGCAGATCGGCGAGATCATGAAGCGCCTCCGCGCGGCGCCGCCGAAGCGCGTGGGCGATCTCGAGGTCCTCGCCGTCGGCGACTACCAAGCCCAAGCGCGGACTGCGAAGGACGGGACCGTCACCAAGATCGCTCTGCCCAAGAGCAACGTGCTCACCTTCGAGCTCGAAGGCGGGAGTCGCATCATCGCGCGCCCCAGCGGCACGGAGCCAAAGATCAAATTCTACTTCGATCTCTGCGAGCCGATCTCCGCAGGCGAGGCCGTGGCCGACGCGCAGGCGCGCGCCGAGGCGAAGATGGCCGAGCTGAGCAAGGCCTTCGTGGCCGCGGCCGGCGTGAGCTGATTCGCGCTCGCCGGCGAGCACGGCCTTCATGGCTCGTGCTCGTCGACGAGCTCGATCGGCTTCGATTCCCGACGACCTTCACGTTCGCGTCCGTTCGCCGCAGCGCGCCATCATCGATTCGATGAAGGCGTTTCCGTGCTGGGGCATTTCGAGGCCTGAATGAGGGCTGCTTCTCGCGGTATCCTCATCGATGCTCATGGCAGCGCCATCCGGCCGCATGTCCATCCGTCTCCTGCGTGCGCGGCCGAATCCGTGGTGGATCGCGCTCGCGCTCTCTCCGATCTCGATCGTCGCCGCGGCGGCCGTCGTCGGTCTCCCGCTCTTCCCGCTCTCTTTTCTCGCGGCGCTCCTCGTCGTGGCCGGCTTCTTCAGCATGCGCACGGCGCACCCCGTGCTCGAGCCGGTTCATGTCCACGCCGACGAGCACGGTCTCGAGATCGGCGCTCTCCACGTGTCGAGCACGGAGATCCGTGAAGCGCTCGTGATGCCGGGCGCCGAGCCGCGCATCCTGCTTCGACGTCGTGGTCTCCGGCCGCCGATCGACCTTCGGGGAGGCAGCATCGCGGACGGGCGCGCGCTGCTCCGCGCGATCGGCCACGACCCTTCGCGGACGACGGTCACCTTCAAGACGAACGCCTGGCTCGGGCGCGCAGGGAGCAGCGCTTTCTGGGGCGTCTTCTTCGCTGCGTGCGCGTGGGTCGCGCCGAGTTGGATGGTGAGCGCGCCGTTCTTCGCCTTCTGCGCGCTCCTCGCGCTCCGGAGCTTCGGTCGGATGGCGGCCGCGCTCCTCTATCACGAGCAGCTCTCCGTAGGCCCGGACGGCGTGCGGCACGTGTTGGGCTGGGTGTGGAAGCGTGTCTCGTACTTCCTCGGCTACCACCACCTCGTCGCGGTCGTGCGCCACGAGGCGGGGTTGTCGCTCCGCCTGCGATCGGGCCAGACGGTCCACGTCGAGATCGAAAGCTCGTTCGAGCGCATGGGGCAACCTCCGCACGACGAGGTGTTCTCGTCGCTCATCGAGGAGCGGATCGCCCACGCGATGGAAGCCCTCGGGAGCGTGGATGCGACGACCCTCTCCGCGCTGCGCCGCGGCGATCGCTCGCCGCGCGCTTGGCTCGATGCCCTGCGTGCGCTCGGCTCCGGCGCGAACGTCGACATGCGCAACGCGCCGGTCTCGCGCGAACGTTTGCTCGAGATCGTGGAGGGCCCGTTTCTCTCCACCGTCGATCGGGTCGCGGCCGCGATGGCCCTCAGCGCGACGCTCGATGGCGACGCGTGCGATCGCCTGCGCCGCGTGATGGAAAAGACGGTCGACAAATTCCTCGCCCTGACGCTCGAGCGCATCCTCCTCTTGGAGGAGCTAGGGCGCGTGGCCGGGCCCGACGTCGTGGCCCAACACGCGGCCGGCTTGGCCGAGACCTTGGCGGGTGCGGAGGGCTTCGACAACATCGTCGCGGACCCCTCGAACACGCCCGCTCCGCTGCGGATCGCGAAGCTCGGGCGTGGAGGGACGAACGACGCGACGCAAGCCGACGAAGAGACAGAGACGCTCGCGCATGCCGAGGCCGAGGCAGCCGTCGCGCACCCCGAAGCCATGCAGCGCTGAGCTTCGGCAGCACCGAGCAGGCGCGGTCAGCGAATTCGTTCCCGCCCGGCATGAATTGTAAAAATTTGTAAGCCTTGGGCTTTTCGCGCGCGTCCCAAGGCGGCTCCGCGGCCCGTTGATCCATGCATCGGCGCGGGTCCAGCAGGGCTCGCGCGCATCGGGAAGCGGCGCATTGCAGGTCGGAGCGGGCCGCACGGCAAGCGGGCACAGCCTTGCCGGACCATTCACCTTACGCTACGTGGAGGGGGCCCGCGCGAATGCGGGCGACCTCGTCGAAGCATCCAAGTGATTGCAAGGCAGTGAAGGAGAGCGAGATGCACGTCACCGTCGATGGCGGCGCGGCGATCCGGCCTCGGCTCGAAGTTCTGGCGCAGGCGCCCGTGCCCACGAAGCACGGGGTTTTCGAGATGTCGGTGTTCCACTGGGGGGATGCGGGCACCGCGCACGGACTGTCCCCGGACCACGTCGCGATGGTCATGGGGGACGTGAGGAACAAGAGCGGCGTGCTCGTGCGCGTCCACTCGGAGTGCTTGACCAGCGAGGTCTTCGGCTCGCTCAAGTGTGACTGCCGCGATCAGCTCGAGGCGGCGCAGGCCGAGATCGGGCGGCGCGGCCTCGGCGTCGTGCTCTACCTGCGGCAGGAGGGGCGGGGGATCGGGCTCGCCAACAAGCTGCGCGCCTACGCGTTGCAATCGAGCGGGCACGACACGGTGGACGCGAACCGCCTCCTCGGCCTGCCCGACGACGCGCGTGACTACAGCTCCGCCGCCGCGATGCTGGAGCGCCTCGGCGTGTCCTCCGTGCGGCTCATGACCAACAACCCCGACAAGGTGAAGGCGCTGCGCGCGCTCGGTGTGGCCATCGACGGTCGCGCGCCGGTCATCGTGGGGCACAACCCGCACTCCGCGCCGTACCTCGAGGCGAAGCGCGTGCGCATGGGCCACTCGCTGCCTTCCATCGCGTTGGGGCCGCAAGCGGCCCCAAACCCCGCGCCGGACAAGCCGGCGCTGTTTGCAGACGTGGGGCCGCTCGGGGCGCCGGTGCCGACGGAGACGTGAGAGCGAAGGGCTGAAGGCGGCTCCGTTGCTGATGCGACGGAGCCGCTGGCGTCCGCGAGATCCAGCCTCGCCTCCATCGCTGATGCGATGGGCCCGCTGGGTCGGTGAGCACGAAGAGGCATGAGCGCGAGGCTCCGTCGCTTGTTTGCTGATGCGACGAGCGCGAGACCGAAGCGTCGCGTCTTCGCGCTTCGGTCTCTTGTCGATGCTGCTCCGTGAAGCCGCGCGGCGCGTTCAGCCGTCGGAGGCTTTCGCTTTGGAAGCGGCCTTGAGGCGGCCGCGGAGGCGCTCGGCGTAGCCTTCCTTGTTGTCTTGGCGCACGCGGGAGATGGCGAGCGCGCCATCGGGCACGTCGCGGGTCACCGTGGTTCCGGTGGCCACGTAGGCGCCGGCGCCGATCTTCACGGGGGCCACGATCTGCGAGTCGCTGCCGATGAAGGCGCCCGGGCCGATGTCGGTCTTGTGCTTCTTGAAGCCGTCGTAGTTGCAGAAGATGGTGCCGGCGCCGATGTTCGCGCCCTCGCCGATGTCGCCGTCGCCGAGGTATGCGAGGTGGTTGGCCTTCGCGCCGCGACGAACGATGGTCTTCTTCGTCTCGACGAAGTTGCCGATGTGCGCCTCCGCCTCGACGGCGCTGTCGGGCCGGAGGTGAGAGAACGGCCCGATTTGCGCCTTCTCGCCGATGCTCGAGCGCTGCGCGATCGTGTACGGCTTCACCTCCGCGTGCGCCGCGACGGTGACGTCCGTGAGCACCGAGCCCACGTCGATGCGCGCGCCGGCGCCGATGGTCGTCGCGCCGCGCAGCACCACGCCGTGCTCGATGATCGCGTCGGCTTCCACCGTGACGCCGGCGTCCACGCGCGCCGAGGTGCGGATGGTCGCGCCCGCGCGGCGCAGGCCGTCCGCGATGCGTCCGTACATCGCGTCCTCGGCCTCAGCGAGCTGCGCGCGATCGTTGATGCCGCCGAGCGACGCCGCGTCGCGCCCGAGGAGCGAGGCCACGCCGCCTGCGCGCGCGGCCGTCTCCACCACGTCGGTCAGGTACAGCTCGCCCTGCGCGTTGTTGGGCTTCAGCGTCGCGAGCGCCTCGCGCAGGAACGAGGTCCGCACCGCGTAGATGCCGGGGTTGATCTCGTCGACGGCGCGCTGATCGATCGTGGCGTCGCGATGCTCGACGATGCGCTCGATGCGACCGCCGGCGCCGCGGAGGATGCGGCCGTATCCGTGAGGATCGGGCACCTTCACGGTGAGCATGGCCAAAGGCTCTTTGCCGCCGGGGGGGAGCAGGGCGGTGAGGCGACCGAGCTCGCCCGCGTCGAGGAGAGGGGTGTCGCCGTACAGAATCAACACCCGATCTGCCTGCACCGGTAGCGCGGGTAGGGCGCACTGCACCGCGTGGCCCGTGCCCCGCTGCTCGGCCTGCACGGCGGTGCGCACGTTCGACCCGAACGCTTTCGCCAGATAGGCAGTCACCTCGTCACGGCCGTGGCCGACCACGACCACCACGTCGTCCGCGCCGGCCGCGATGGCCGCGTCGACGACATAGTGAATCATCGGACGGCCGCAGAGCTCGTGCAGCACCTTGGGCCGCGCGCTCTTCATGCGTGTGCCCTGACCAGCGGCGAGGATGACGGCGGTGAGCGAGGTCTCGGCTTCGGTCGACATGGGCGCGCAGCCTACCACCGAAGCACGGTTCGTCTTAGCTGACGCGACGCGGCAATCATCAGTGACCGGCGTTCAATACGCCCCTGACGAGAGCTTTGATCTAGTCTCGTCGAGCACGGAGAGGTTTACCGATGAAACAGCGCTCACGTCGGTTGGGGCGAGGGTCGCAGTCGCGACACTTCGGGAGAATGCTGCGCGCGTTCGGGGTGAGCGGCGCGGTGATCGCCGCGTCCTCGTGCGCGGCTCCGTTCGACGCCACGCGCGTGCCCTTCGCGAAGGCGACGCTCGGCGACGACATCTACGGCGTGTTCTGTGATCGCTTGGGCACGAGCTCGTTCCCGGAAGATCTGTCGGGCGCATCGTTCAACGCCATCTGCCACTACGACGAGAAGGGGCACTACGGCGATCGCGTCGACACCACCGCGCTGCCTCCGCCTTCGGGCACGGCCCAACAGCGGGCGCGCACGCTCTCGGTGGCCAAGCTCGAGCGGCTCGCGCAGCGGCGCAGCGAGGTGATTCGCGCGCTCAACGCCATCTTCCCCGACGTGTCGATTCCCGACATCACGTCGAAGGATTCGAACGCGCAGATTCGCCTCCACGACGCGCTCTTCGACTTCACGCAGACGATCTCTCCGCTCTACGAAGAGAACCCGATCGAGCCCAAGGGCGAGCCGCTCATGCCGAGCCAGACGCGCTCGATGGGCCGCCTCTTCGATGCGTTCGCGTCGTCGGGCACCTGCGCCGGGAGCGACAAGGCCTGTCGTTGGGACGCGGATTGCGGCGCGGACAAGGGCATCTGCCAGCAACCCGTGCGCGACGTGCTCTCACGCATGTGGGCGCGGCGCGGGTATCGGCCGTTTCAAGTCGGGCTCGGCGCCGTGCGGCCCGCGCTCGCGTATCCCGATCTGCGCAAGCTGACGACGAGCACGTTGAGCGTGCTCGGGCCGGGCGGCAGCGCCTCCGCGGAGCTGCAACAGGTGCTCACGGTGGTGCAGCAGGAGCTCGCGACCGCGCAGGCGACGCTCTCGGTGCTGCCGCCGTACACGGTCGATCCGGCGACCACGCAGCCGAACCGGCCGCGACGAGATCTCGAGTTTCTCCAAGGCCTCCTCCTCACGCAACACGATGCCTTCGCCGAGAGCACCGGCACACAGCCGATGTACATCGCGCAGCGCGACGGGCGCGGCTTCGTGGTGCCCTCGGGCAACACGCCCGGCGTGGCGGGGACGGTGCCGGCGCCGTTCAGCGATCTCGGCAACGACGGCTTCGCCGACGTGGACGCCTTCGGGCGCTTCATCGATGGTCAGGGAAAGCCGATCTCGGTCGATCCGCCCTTCGCCATCCCCGGCGAGACGCAGGGCACGGTGGACACGTTCGGCCGCACGGCCGGCGCCGCCACGAGCTACGCCTATCTCGACACCTCGCGCACGCTCGTGGGTGGTTTGACGAAGCACCTGATTCCGCTGCTCGATCCGACGAGCCTCGCGGCCGGTGAGCCCAACGCCTGGCAACAGGAGCACGAGAGCGCGATGTACGCGCTCGCCGGCGCGTACACGCTCTTCGGCGATCGCGAGGACGCGACGTACGATTACGCGCAGGAGGGCGCGGCCGGCAAGACGGTCAATTATCGCCGCTTCAAGCCGGAGACTTCACCGCTCCCCGATCTGGTCCACGCGCTCGGGCAAGTGCTCGCCGACAAGGACTCGGACGCGTTGCTCCTCTCGCTCCTCGATCTCTTCGAGAACCACGAGCAGGTGGTGGCGCGCCTCATGGGCGCGGCCCTCCGCATCCGCGAGATCTCGCTGCAGCACGACGCGCTCGCGGCCCAGGGCAAGGAGAAGAAGGCGGAGCTCGCCTACGAAGTGCCCATCTGGGACGAGATGGCGAAGATCGTCGATGACATCCTCAAGAAGCCCGCGCTCCTGCAGGGGTTGCTCGAGGCGCTCGCGGGGAACACGGTCGTCACGCCCTACGGCAACGCCCAGCACATGGGCGATGCGCTCTCGCGCTTCGTGAGCTTCCGCGACGGGCTCACCTACGACAAATACGGCACGCACACCGACGGCTCGGCCGGCGGCATCAACGGCCCGGCCGTCAACGTCACCGTCGGCGGCAACGCGCACGACGATCCGAAGACGCCCATCGATCGCTCGCAGCCGCAGACGGGCGACAACATGTCGTGCCTGCAGCGCTCGCTGATGCTGATCCACGACGCCAACGGCGGCCCGGCCTGCAACAAGGACGGGGCCAAGGTCGCGGCCAAGCTGGGCGGGCTCTCGGTCACCTGGCCGATCCTCGGCGCGGGTTACGGGCCCTGCGAGCTGTTCCAGTTCGACAACCTCGGGCTCTTCTATCTCGACTCGCTGCTCGCGCCCAATCACCCGAAGCGCTCGTACCTGAAGATCAAGGCCAGCGATCTCAACGGCCTGCTCAACTTCCTCGGCGGCGTGGGCGTCGATCAGAACGCGATGCTCGAGCAGTCCAGCGACATCAAGGGGCTGACGCTCCACCCCGAGCCGTACGCGCTCCACCGCCTCGTGTTCTACGGCTCGAAATCGTCCGTGTACCCGGCCATGCCCGACGTGGACTCCATCCACGCGGGGCAGCAGGTCGACAAGTTCGTCTCGGGATCGATCGAGCCGGTCTCCGCGGCGTGGTGCCCGGTCGATTCCAACGACCCCAACAAGATCCCGACCTGCAGCGACAAGTCGGGGACGATCCGGGTGCGCGACGCGAACGCCATCTTCCTCTGGGAGCGCTTCGGCTTCACGAACTACCTCGCGCCCGTGGTGACGGCGTTCGCCAACACCGCGTGCAACGCCGCCGTGTCGAGCTGCGACACGGCCGACCTCAGCGGCGAGAAGCTGCTCTTCGATCTCTTCGAGCTGCTCAACAAGCATTGGCCGGGGCCGGATCACGGAGCTGAATGCGACAAGGCGAGCTCGTCGATCCCCTGCTCGGAGGCGGGGCTCAACCGCTACGAGCCGCTGCTCGCGGAGGCCTTCGTGAGCGACATCGTGCCGGCGCTCCACGAGTTCGCCAAGGTGGCCGTCGAGGCCTCGAAGATCACGGTGCAGCGCGGCGGCTCGGCGGGCCAGGTGTGGACGGGCGCGCAAGTGCTGGAGAAGCTCACCACCATCCTCTTCTCGACCGACTACGCAGCTTCGGTGGGGATGGTGGATCGGCAAGGCAACAAGGCGGCGAAGTGGGTCGACGGGACGAACCAGCCGCAGCTCACGGTCTTCACGCTCTTCGCCGACGCGCTCCACAAGATCGACACGCGCTTCGCCAGCGCCTGTGATTGCAGCCAGAAGACGGGCGCCGATCAGGCCGAGTGCCAGAAGAACGTGAACGAGTGCCTCGCCGACGCCGACGCGCGCAAGGGGCAGTGGAAGCGGGCGCGCTCGCAGCTCGTCGATCAGTTCCTCGCCGTCGAAGGCGAGGGCACGGCGGCGAAGTTCAAGAACCCGACGGTGGCGCCGACGCTCGTCGCCACGCTCAAGCTGCTGCGCGAGCAGATCAACGCCAACTGTCCGGATCGCGAGAGCGGCACGGCGTGCACGTGGGCGAAGAAGGATCTCGGCGACAAGCTGGCCGGCGTCATGAGCCGCCCGCTGTTCGCGGCGATCTTCGACATGCAGGACAAGATCCGAAAGGACGATCAGGCGCGGCGGCAGCTCGAAGCATTCCTGCAATACGCGCTGGCGGCGGCGACCGACGACGGCGAGACGCTCCAAGGCACGCTGGCGTCGCTCTCCGACATCCTGCAAGTGCTGGCCGACGATGCGTCGCTGACGCCCATCCTCCAGGCGGCCGCGAGCAGCGCCGCGCCCGACGCCGATCCCAACGGGCCCGGCATGGGCAGCGTGACCATCAAGCTGCTCAAGGTGCTGACCGACGACAAATACGATCGCTACCACGTCGTCGATCGCGTGCTGCCCAACGTCGTGACGCCGATGGATGATGGGACGAAGCTCGCGCCCATCGAGATCATCATGGATGTCATCGGCGACGTGAACCGCATCGACGCCGCCGATCGCGGGCCGATGGCCACCGACGACTACGAGGCCGTGATGTCGACCATGCAAAGCTTCATGGAAGACAAAACCCGCGGCGTGGAGCAGCTCTACACCATCATCCAGAGGCGCCCGAAGCCGTGAGCTCGTCCCAATCCCAGCGCCGCGCGCGCTCCATCTCTTCGCGCGCCGCCGCGCTCGCCGTGCTCGCCGCCGCGTTCTCCGCGACGTCGGGCGCGGAGGCCGGCGGTCTCTACTACTCCGATCGCGGCGTGCGCCCGCTCGGGCGCGCCGGTGCCTTCGTAGCGGGCGCCGACGACGCCGGCGCGCTCATGTACAACCCCGCCGGCATCTTCGACGCCGGCGGCCAGGTCCTCGTCGATGGATCCTGGGTCCAATTCAGCAGCGATTACACGCGGCAAGCGCTGGTGCAGCAGGTCGATCCCAACACTGGGCAGCCGGTGGGGAACGCCGTTCGCCAGACCTTTCCGAAGGTGAGCGGCTCGACACCGTTCCTACCCATTCCGACGCTTGCCGCGACGGTGCGGGTGCACAAGCAGGTGGTGCTCGGCTTCGGCGTGTGGGCGCCGTACGCAGCGCTCGCGTCGTATCCCGAGACGTTGCAGAGCAAGCCGTCGCCGCAGCGCTATTCGTTGATCTCGCTCGACGGATCGCTGCTCGCGTTCGTGGGCGCGGGCGTCGCGTTCGCGCCGATCAAGGAGCTCCGGTTGGGGGCGGAGGTCGGCGTGCTCACCGGCGTCTTCAAGACGCGAGCGACCTTCTCCGGCTGCGTGCCGGAGCGCTTCCTCTGCGCTCCGGAGCAGCCCGCTTGGGACGTGGCCGCGCAGCTCGACGCCGGCCCGATCGTGGCGCCCACCGGGCAAGTCGGCGTGACGTACGTGCCGACGCCTGCGTGGCGCGTCGGCGTAGCCGTGCAGCTCCCCGTGTACGTGCGCGCGCCGGCGAAGCTCCAGACGCGCCTCCCCGCGACGCCGGTGTTCGAGAAGGCCACGCAGGAAGGCGACGCGGGGCACCTCGCGTTCGATCTGCCCTGGAGCATCCGCGCCGGCGTGGAGACGCGCATGGTGGACAACCTGCGCGTCGAGGTGTCGTTCAACTTCGATCGCTGGAGCATGCACGACGCCATCACGCTCACGCCCGACAACATCGCGCTCAAGAACGTGGCCGGCTTCCCGCAGACGTACAACCTCCCGCCGGTGACGTTGGTGCGGAACTTCCAAGACTCGGTGGGGATTCACGCGGGCGCGGAGTACACGATCCCCAAGGGGCGCTTCACCTTCGTCGCGCGCGGCGGCGTGAGCTTCGAGACGAGCGCCATCCCCAACGCGTACACGTCGGTGCTGACGATCGATCAGAACAAGGTCACGACTGCGCTCGGCGGGAGCGTGCACATCGGCAAGCTGCGCCTCGACGCCACCTACGCGCACGTGTTCGGCATGCCGGTGAACGTGGATCCGAAGGACGCGCGCATCCCCCTGACGAGCCCGGTGGAAGCCAATCCGCCGAAGAACCCGACGTACATCAACGGTGGCAACTACTCGGCCCGCGCCAACGTGATCGGGCTCGGCCTCGCGTACACGTTCGATCCGAGCCCGGTGGATGCACCGCCGCCGCCTGCGGGGCCGCCGCCGGCGGGGCCGCCGAGGCGGTAGCGCGGCGCCGGCGCGGCCGCGTCGCTTCAACCCTTCGTCACGCCGATCGCCTCGAAGCTCGCCGCCCGCGCGTGGTCGTGAGCGTCGACCTCCGCGCAGCCCGGCCGCACCATCCACAACGTCTGCATCCCCGCCGTGCGCGCGGCATCCAGCTCGGCAATCACGTCGGACACGAACAACACCTCGGCCGCTGGCAGCCCGATCGTCGCGGCGATCTGCGCGTACGACGCCGTCTCTTTCTTCGGCCCGGTGGTCGTGTCGAAGTACCCCGAGAGATACGTAGTCAGATCGCCGGCCTCGGTGTGCTGGAAGAGCTGTCGCTGTGCTTCGATCGAGCCGGAGCTGTACACGTAGATCTTCACGCCTTCTTCGACGAGGCGGCGGAGCACGGGCGCGACGTCGGCGAAGACGTGGCTCAGGAGCTCGCCGTCGGCGTAGGCGTCGCGCCAGATGGCGCCTTGGATGGCCTTCAGCGGCGTCACCTTCGCGTCCGCGTCCATCCAGGCGAGGAGCTGGGCCAGCTCCTCGTCGAGCGTCACGGTCGCCGCGTCGCGCGCGCTGCCTGCGACGGCGGTGCGGACGGCGGCGAAGGATGCCGCGTGGGCGGGATCGTTGGCGTGCGCGTGCACGAAGCGCGGCATCGCGGCGCGCGCGAGAGGGAACAGGCGCTGGTGCACGAAGGCGATGTCGGTGGTCGTCCCCTCGATGTCGGTGACGAGGGCGCGGATGCTCATGCGAGGCCTCGTTCGCCGAGGCGCGGGAAGCGATCGGCGATGTCGCTGCCGGTGAAGCGCGCGACCCACCCTTCCGGCGACGTGAAGAGCCGGATGGAGGTGAAGCGAGGCCGTGGGCCCATGTCGAACCAGTGCGGGATGCCCGCGGGGACGTTGATGAGATCGCCCGCCTCGCAGAGGATGCCGTAGACGGCGCGCTCGTGGTGGATGGTGAAGAGCCCGGCGCCTTCCACGAAGAAGCGCGCCTCGTCCTCGCTGTGCGCGTGCTCGGCGAGGAACTTCTTCCGCAGCTCGGCGTGGTTCGGTGTCTCGGGGTGGACGCGGATCACGTCGGTGGTGGCGAAGCCGGAGGCTCGCTTCAACGCGGCGACGCTCTCGGCGTAGGCCGCGAGGATCGCGTCTTGTGTCGCGTCGCTCGCGAGCTCCGTCGCGGCGCGCCAGCGCTCGAAGCGGATGCCGGCTGGGGCCAGCGCGGCGCGGATGTCTTCGAGCGTGGTCGCGTCGTGGAACGTGCTCGGATCGGTGTCGCTGGGATAGACGCGCACGAGGCTCATCGGGACCCTCCCTGGATCATGCTTCGCCGGAGCTCGAGATCGAACAGCGCTTCGAGCGCTTCCACGTGACGTCGCGCTTCGGCGACGCTCCGGCCCCACGTGTAGAGGCCGTGGCCCGCGATCAAGTACGCGTGCGCGCCGGGCAGGCGATCGAGGCGCTCGCCGGCATAGCGCGCGAGCCGCTGCGTGTCCTGATCGTTGGCGACCACGGGGACGAGCTCGACGTGCTCGTGCGTGCTCACGCCCGCGAGCGCCTTGAGCATCTCCCAACCGGCGAGGCGAACCTCCGATCCGGCGCCCGTCACCATCGAGAGCGTGGTCGCCGCGGGCGCGTGCACGTGCAGCACGGCGAAGGCGTCCGGAAAGCGCCGGTACAGCGCGAGGTGCAGCGCCGTCTCGGCGGAAGGCCGACCCACGGAAGGCGGGACGAGCGCGCCGTCGAGGTCGATCGCCAAGAGCCCTTCCTCGGTGAGCTCGCCCTTGTCGAGGCCCGAGGCGGTGACGAGGACGGTGTTCTCGCCGAGGCGCGCGGAGAAGTTGCCGCTCGTGGCGGGCGCCCATCCGCGTGCCCAGAAGGCTCGGCTCACCACGATGAGCTCGGCCGCGAGGCGCTGTCCGTCGGGCGACGTGAGAGCCGAGGTCATGCGGCGATCGTTCATAGCACCGGGGCACCGCTCTGTCGCCGCGGCCGCGCGCGACGTCACGCGGAGCCGCGCTGGAGCGCCGCGCGGATGCGGTTGCGAGCCCGCGCGGTGCGCACGCGCGCGAGCTGGCCCTTCGACGGCCGCGCGCGCGCCGAGCAGAGGATCTCCACCACGTCTCCCGTCTCGAGCGGCGTGTCCACCGGCACCATGCGTCCCATCACCCGCGCGCCGAGGTAACGGCGTCCGATCGCGGTGTGGATCGCGTACGCGAAGTCGAGCGGCGTCGCGCCGCGCGGCAGGCGGCGCACCTCGCCGCGCGGCGTGAGGGCGTACACCCAGAGGCCCGCGGCCGGCTTCACCCCGTCCAGGTTCTTGTAGCGCACGTGCGACGCCGCGCCGTGCTCGGCTGCAGCGTGCATGGCGCGGCTGCGAATCTGGATCTCGACGCTGCGATCGAGGACGCCGGCCATGTCCACGCAGGTGTGGAGCGCGCGGTAGCCGCTCGGCTTCGGCCTCACGATGTAGTCCTTGAAGCGATCGGGCAAGGCCGCGAACGCCGCGTGGATCGCGCCGAGCGCCGCGTAGCAGGCCGCTTCGTCCGCGACGATGACGCGGAGGCCGAAGAGATCGTGGAGCACGGGCCCGCGATCGCCGCGCGCCCGGAGCTTCTGGTGGATCGAGTAGAGGTGCTTGGCGCGGCCCGTCACGTCGGCCTCGAAGCCGGCCTCGGAGAGCGTCTCGAGGAGCGCGCCGCGGGCCACGGCGACCGCGCGATCGCGCTCCTTTCGCCGCTCCGCGACGAACCGGACCACGGCGTCGTAGGCCGCGCGATCCAGGCGCTTGAAGGCGAGATCCTCGATCTCGCGTTGCAGCGGCCCGAGGCCGTGGCGCGCGGCGAGCGGCGCCCACACCGAGAGGGCGCTCGGTGCCTCGTCGGCGCCGTCCTCCGCGCGGAGCCGCGCGAGGACGAACGCCGCCGCCACCGTGATCACGCGCGCGTCGCCGGCGATCGCGGAGATCGCCTCGATGGCGTGGGCCGCCGGCGTGCGACCGCCTGCGTGCCAGCGCACCGCGAGCGCCCGCCGGGCCGCGACGGAGAGCGCATCCGCGCCGGATGCGAGCGCCCGCGCCGCAGCGACGCACGCCTCGGGAGCGCCGAGCTCCTCGACGATCGCCGCGGTGCTCGCAGAGAGAGCCACGGCTCGGTGATCGAGGTGCGTCATCCCATCCATGCGAGTCTCCACGCGGGTCTTCACCCAGGCGCGCCCGAGCGAACAGCGCTCTTCCTGCGAGGTCATGGGATGAGCTCGACATCGACCCGGGCGACGAATCCCCATCATGTCGATGGCGGTCGATTCGTGCGTGGACGCGACCGGTGAGCGAGAGTCGTTTGCCGGTGACTCGGAATCTCCGCGGCTCATCCCGTTGCGGAAACGCCGGTGGCCCAGCCGCAGAAGCGCTATGCCGCTTTGCGGTGGACGACCGGCACGAAACAACAACGGAGGACGGAGAGGCGACTCATCGCGTGCGAGCTACGGTATCATCCGTTATAGCGGACACGATGTCAAGGGTGGTCAGGCCCCGTCGGGAGCGCGGGACGAGCGGTGTCGGCCCAGCGCGTGAAGGCTCATCGCGCTCATCGCGCTCGTCTCGTCTCGCCGATGAAGCGACCGAGCTCGGCGTTGAAACGATCGCTCGCCTCGTAGAACGGCGCGTGCCCCACGCCCTCGTAGACGGAGAGGCGCGCGCCGCGGACGAGCGACGTGGTGCGCGTCGCCATCGCGCGCTTGAGCAAGCGGTCCTCCGCGCCCTGGATGACCAGCGCCGGCACGGACAGCGCTCGCAGCGCGTCGTCCGCACCTTCGAGCGAGACATGGCCGATGGCGGCGTGGACTTCGATCGGCACGATCGCGTTGTACGCGAGCATGGTCTCGAATTGCTCCGGCGGCGGCGGGACGGCGAAGCAGTCGCGCAGGAAGCCGCGCATGGCCCCGAGGCGGGTCGAGAGATCGGCGGAGGCGAGCGGCCTTGGTGTCCCGAGCAACGTGGGATCGAGGCGCGTCACCGCGTCCACGAACACCACACCTCCGATGCCGCGATCGCCGTGCGCATGCAGGTAGTTCGTGATGACGACGCCTCCGAGCGACCAGCCGACGAGCACGGGGCGCTTGAGGCCCGCGCCGTGGATCACGGCCTCGAGCTCGTCCCCCCAGCGCCGGCCTTCTTCGTAGTACTTCGTCTCCGTGGGCTTGCCCGACGCGCCGTGGCCGCGCAGATCGTACGTGACGATGCGGTGTTGCTTCGCGAGGTCGCTCGTGATTTGACGCGCCCACGAGAGATGGCTCTGCGATAGACCATGAATGAAGAGGATCTCCGCGCCCTCGGGGTTGCCCCACTCTTGCACCGCGATGGAGACGCCGTCCGGTGTCTTCACCTGGATCGACTTGGGCGCGGGGAGGGTTCCGTCCACCGGCGCTTGCGTCGAGGCGGGGGGCGCAGTCTGCGCCTCCGGGCAGCGCGACGGGCCGCAGCCGATCACCATCGAGAGCATCGCCGACGCCACCGCGATCCGCGGGCGCCGCATGTCCATTGCGTTCATCATCGAGAGCACCTCCGACGTGCGTTGCTGGGCCTCGACGTAGGCTCTCCCGCGTGCCGAGGCCAACCGATAGGGCTCATGACCATCATCGATCACACGCATCTGGCGAGGCTCGACCTCAACCTGCTCGTGGCCTTCGACGCGCTGCTCACGGAGCGCCACGTGACGCGGGCGGCCGCGCGCCTCGGGCTCAGCCAGTCGGCGATGAGCCACAACCTCGCGCGCCTGCGCGACCTCTTCGTCGACGAGCTCTTCGTGCGCACCGCCGACGGCATGCAGCCGACGCCGCGCGCGCAGCACCTGGCCGAGCAGGTGCGCACCGCGCTGGCCGGGATCCAGGCGACGCTCCAAACGAGCGCGCCCTTCGATCCCGCCCGGGCCGAGCGGCAGTTTCGCATCGCCGTGTACGACGACATGGAGATCGCGCTGCTCCCGCCGCTGCTCGCGCACCTCGCGGCGCTCTCCTCGAAGGTCCGCATCGACGTGCGTCCCTTCGTGCCGGCCGAGATCCCCGCCCTCCTCGACGCGGGCGAGCTCGACCTCGCCATCGGTGTCCTCGGCGCCGCGCGCACGCACCACAAGCGTCGCGTGATTTGTGGAGGCGACAGCTACCTCTGCCTCTTCGATCCGCGCGCGCACGATCCGGCCGCGCCCATGACCGCGGAGCGCTACGCGGCGATCCCCCACGTCCGCATCTCGTCGCGCGAAGAGGTGGAGGACGGCATCGACGCCGCGCTCGCGAAGCTGCGCTTGAAGCGGCGAATCGCGGTGAGCACGCCGCACGCGGTGAGCGTTCCCTACGTGCTTCGCAAGCTCGGCGCCGCGGCGACGCTGCGCCGGAGCGTGGCGCTCGCCGCGGCCGAGACGCTGGGCCTTGCGACGGCGGACGTTCCCCTCACGCTCCCCCGGTCCGCGATCTCGATGTTGTGGCACGCATCCTTCGATCAGGATCCGGGGCACCGCTGGCTGCACGCGGAGATCCTGCAGGTCGCGCGCGGTTTGACGGCGGACCCGTAGCGCCGCGCCATCGCCCGACCGCGCGTCAGCCGATCTCGAGCGCGATGGTCGAGGCGATCATCGCGACGGTGCGCCAGAAGGCGCGGCCTTCGAGGGAAGAGCTGACCCAGGAGCCGGCGTGCGCGATGTCCTCGTCGTGATCCTCGCGCGTCGCCAACCTGAAGATGGATCGCGGTCCGTGATCCGGTCTCCGATGCAGAGGACGCGCGCTCCTCTCGACGACGCACGCGCGCAAGCGATCCACCGATGTGATTTGCACAGCCAACCTCCTCGTCCACGCCGAGCCTTCGGTCCGCAACGCGGGAGCGCCGGCCGTCCGAGCGCGGAGAGCGGCTACACGCGCTGCCCGCGGCGGAGGGCCGGCTCGGGACAACACGGGGAGAGGAGATGGCGAATCATCACGGAATCGATGTGGATGAGAGTTGTCCGCTATAGCGGACATCACGTCAAGGGATCTCGTGCGCCGCGACGAGCCTTTCCGTGTGGGGCGAGGCTCAGCGAGGTTGGGCGCGGCGCGGGCGGCGCTTCTCCGGCTCGGCAAAAGGCGCCTCGCGCATCAGCTTCTCGCCCACCTGCTCGATGGCTTCGATCACCGGGAGCAGCTCGCGCCCGAGGCTCGTCAGCGCATATTCGACGGTCGGCGGCGAGGTCGCCACCTCCGTGCGCGTGACGACGCCCGTCGTTTCGAGCGCGCGGAGCCGGGCGCTCAGCACCTTGGCCGAGATGCGCGGGATGTCGCTGCGCAGCTCGCTGAAGCGGCGCGGCTCGGCGCTCAGGCTGTAGACCACGTAAGGCGTCCAGGCGCCGCCGAGGAGCCGCATGCAGGCGTTCAAGGGGCAGATGGGCGGGAGAGGAGCGACTTTGGTCTTTCGCCGGCGCAACACCACGGGAGGTAACCAAGAGGATACCACGTTGTGGAGTTACCTCCGGTTACTCGGATGCACGACGCGACGCGCGGCCCCATGGTCACGTCATGATCATCAACATGCTTCGGTTCAGGTTCCGTGATGGCACCCTCCGCGAGGAGGAGGCGCGCGCCCTCGCTGCCATCCGGCGCACGGCGACGATGGAGTCGGTCTCGTTCTCGGCCGTGGGGCAGGATCTCGGGGACCCCGCCGACGGCTTCACGCATGCCTATTGCGTCGGGATCGCGGACCTTCCGGCGCTGCAAAGGTATTTCGACAATCCCATTCATCGGGAGGGAGACTTCGTGTTCATTCCCCTCCTCGCCAAGCTCTCGCGAACGGCCCTGTCGGACGACATGGCCCCTGGGCTCGGGGCCGAAATCGCAGCCATGTTCCAGCGGCACATGGCGCGTGATCCCGAGTGGGCGAGGCTCCTCGCTCAAATCCCCGACGCGAACATCCGGACTTGATTCGAGGGGTGAATGTCGCTCGGATCCTCCGAGCGAGACTCATCACCTTCGTGGTGGAGGCCTATCGCGCCCGCGGCGCGCGCCGCAGATTCAATGTTTGGGCGCGTCAGGCTTCTTGGCAGGCGTGAGAAGCGTGTCGGGCTTCTTCGCCGGAGAGACATCGTGCACGAGCACGGCGGGCTTCACGGCGCCTTCGTCCTTGGCGGCGGCGTCGTCGGCGCCGGTGCCGCGCGCGACGGCGCCGGCCACGGCGACCGCTTCGTCCACGGGCTCGGGAGGGGAGGCCTCGGGGCTACGCTCGTGCTTCGGCAGAGCGGCGAGCGCGGCGGCGGCCTTCTCCTTCGAGACGTAGCAGACGAGCTTGTCGCCGGGGCTCAGGTTGCTGGAGCGGGCGCGGCCGTTGATGCGCTCGAGCTGCGCGACCGTGAGGCCGTAGCGCTGCGCGATGGTGCGGAAGGTGTCGCCGTGCTTGGCCACTACCTCGACGCGCGTGCGCCCGCGGAGGCCCTCGAAGTGCGCGAAGAACTCCTTCGAGCCGACGGGGACGACGAGCGCGTCCTTCTCTTCGAGCACGAGCACGTCGTTGCGATCGCGCGTGGGCGGGACGAACGCTTGGAGCGTCATGCCGTCGTGCAGGGAGGCGCCCGGATCGAGCGCGTTCCAGCGGCAGATCTCGCCCGCGCTCACGCCGAGGACCGACGAGACCTCGCGGAGCGTGTCGCCCGCGACCACGCGATAGAAGACCCGGCGCCGATCGGGATACGAGAACGCCGGCGCGGGGACGACGACCATGGGCTTGCCGGAGGGGATGTCGTTGAACGGATCGGCCGCGTCCTCGGGGCTCAACGTGGGGACGAAGAGCACGGTGCCGGGGCGCAGCGATTCTTCGCGACGCAGGCCGTTGAGCGCGGCGAGCGATCCGCGCGAGGTGCGCCGGCGGGCGGCGATCTCGTCGAGCGACTCGCCCCAGCGCACCACGTGGCGCTCCATCTTCGGCTCGGCCTCGGCGAACTTGGGCAGGCTCTTGGCGGCCTTGGGCGCGGCGCCGACGGGGACGCGGAGCGTGAAGAGCGCGTCGTCCTTGCCGGTCGGGCCCACGGGAGGGACGCGCGCGGCGAGGATTTGCGGGTTCAGCTCGGCGATGCGCTCGGTGCCGGTGCCGGCCGCGAGCGCGATCGATTGCAGGCTCACGCCGGGGCGCACCGCGATCTTGTCGAACGAGACGGCGGGCTCGAGCTCCACGTCGTCGAGGCCGAAGACGGCCTTGTTCCGCGAGACGATGGCCATGGCCACGATCTTCGGGACGTAGAGCGCCGTCTCGAGCGGCATGCCCGACTCGAGGCGCGACAGCTCCCAGAAGTCGTTGGTGTTGTACTTGCGGATGGAGGCGAGCAGGCCGCCGTAGCCCATGTTGTAGGCGGCGAAGGCGAGCTCCCAGCTCCCGAAGCGGGTGTGCAGATCGGCGAGGTAGCGGGCCGCGGCGACGGTGGAGCGCTCGGGATCGAGGCGCTCGTCGATCCAACGATCGACGGTGAGGCCGTAGATGCGCGCGCCGTCGGGCATGAACTGCCAGAGGCCCGCGGCGCCGGCAGGCGAGGAGATGGTGGCGTCGAAGCCGCTTTCGACGAGGGCGAGCCAGAGGATGTCCTCCGGCAAGCCGTTCTCGCGCAGCGTGCGGCGGATGGCGGCGCCGTAGCGGCCGCTCTTCTTGATCCAACCGGCGACCATCGATTTGCCGCGCGGGTTGTTCTTGTAGAACTCGAGGTAGCGCACGACGCGCGCGTCCCAACGCGCGGGGATGTCGGGCATCACGAGCTTCTGGAGCCAGGCGAGATCGTGCGTGGGCTCGGCCGGTTGCAGGCCGGCGAGCGACGGCGACGGCGGCATGCCGGAGGCGACGACCTCGGGATCGCCGCGATGGATGAGCGGCGTGCCTTCGGCGATCCACGGAGCGCCCGCGGTGGGCGACGTGCCGGGGAAGAGGGCGCGATCGAGCTCACGCATGGCGCGCAGCTCGGGGGACTCGCGCACGAGGCGGCCCGAGGTGCCGGCGATGGCGCGGCGCACCGCTTCGTCGGGCTCACCGGGCTCGCCGGCTTTGCGCGGGTGCTTGGGCGGGCCCTTCTTCCCTTTGCCCTGAGGTTGAGGCTTGGACGCGCCCTTGCCCTGCGGCGGCTTGGCCACGTGCTTGGGCGCGGCGGGCTTGCCCTGCTGTGCGAGCGCAGGGAGCGCGACCGTCACGTGAACGGCGCAGAGACCCAGGGCAGCCAACGTGCGTGCGGCGCGGCAGATCCGCATGGCGCGGGTTTCTCATGGCAGGCAGGCGCGGTCAACTTCACGTCTTGGAGCGGCTTGGGCGTCGCTCTGCCGTGAGCCTGACGTCGGCGCATCGGGGACGTGTTTCGTCCTGGAGGCTCGTTGGTTCGGGCTGCGTTGGGAATGACCACTCCCGATCGGGGTGGTACGACCAGGCCTCGCGCTCGTTGTCGCACGGGCGGCTCGACGGCGAACGCTCCACGGCCTGACGATCAGGACATGCATCGCACCCGAGGCTCTCATGGGCACGTACCGCACCCTCAACACATCGCTACCGTGCCGGCGCTGCGGCGCGTCCCACGCTGCCGGCGTGCAATTCAAGACTGAGGACGACCAAGCCATGCCCGAATACCGGCCGGGCGACGTCGCCGAGGATCTCGCGCCGGGCATCTACGAAGGCCTGGCCGACGCGTTCTGCAGCGCGTGTGCGGCGCGCTGGGTCGAGGACGAGAAGCGCGTCCATCTCGCGTGTCTGGCCGACGACATCGAGGCCGGACGCATCGTCGCCCGGCGCGCCACGTGGCGACACGGCGCCCTCGACGGGCGCCCCGAGCTCGGCCTCGTGGTGACGCTCCTCGATCCGAATCCACTCCACGGAGGCGACGTGCGCGCGCTCGGCGATGCGCGAGAGCGCTTGGGCTGGCCGACCTTCGCTGCGCGCCTCTCCACCGCGAACATCGCTCTCTGGGAAGGCAATGTCCGCGTGTTTCCCCAGGACATGACGGGAGGCACGGCGCCGGGCCGTTGGTGGGAACGCCACGCGAACGCCGTGAACGAGCGCCTCCTCGCTCTCGGCTGGCCGGGAGGACAAGATGAATTCGTCGCCGTCGACGTGCGCGTCGGCGACGATCACCGTGTCCAGCTCGCGCGGTGAGGCGGGTTGAGCGGAGGGCGGCTCGGCCTCAGCGGGAACGGCGGCGGGGCCAGCGTTCGGCCCAGACGCGTTTGCCGGCGGCGGCGGGGAGCGCGGGGGCGAGGGCGGAGATGCGGGCGGGGGGCATGTCGCCGGGCTCGAGCGCGGCCCAGCCGCAGCGATCGGAGAGGCGATGGACGGCGCCGAGGCCGCTGGCGATGCCGCGCCGGCGGCCGAAGCGCGAGGCGCTGATGGGGCCGTTCTCGTCGGAGCCGTCGGAGAGCGCGCGCTCGAAATCGGTGAAGTGCGGGCCTTCGTCGTAGGCGGTGACGCGCGCGCCGAGGCCGCGGCCCGGATCGTCGACGACCTCGAGGATGACGGTGCCGCGCTTGCCGTACTTGAGGATGTTGGTGGTGAGCTCGACCGCGACGATGGCGAACTCGATGGCATCGTTGCGCGGGAAGCCGGCGCGCTCGGCCAGCCAACGCGCCTCGTACTGGACCGAGACGGCATCGGCGTCGCGCACGACCCCGCATTCGACGCGGTCACCCGACGGCGAGATCATGGGCCCGCCGGGCGCTGTGTGGCGCGACATCACGGGCACACGATGCGCCCGTCCGCGGCAGCTTTCAAGAAAGCCGCGTGGACGACGGTGCGGGGGGCCACGCGACGTGCTCGGAACGTCGTGCGGGCCGTGATGCTCGACACGCTACTTGCGCCCGTGCTGCGGGCGGCTGCGCGTGCCGCTGCCGGTCATGTAATGGAGCGCGTCGCGCAGGCTGCGATGCGTGGTCACGCCCTCCATGTCGACGCCCATGTGGACGACGGTCTGGGCGATCTGCGGGTTCATGCCCGTGAGGACACACTCGGCGCCGAGCAGGCGTACGGCCTTGGCCATGCGGATGAAATGGTCGGCCGTGCCGGTGTCCATCACCTCGATGCCGGTGATGTCGATGATGGCGCAGCGCGCGCGGGTGGAGACGACCGCGCGAAGGAGCGCGTCGGTCATGTCGGCGCTGCGGCCCGTGTCCATGATGCCGACGATGGGGAGACAGAGGATGCCATCCCAGACCTCCATGATCGGCGTGGAGAGCTCACGGATGGCGGCTTGCTGGCGCTCGATGGTGGCGAGCTTGTCCTCGAGCTCGCGCCGGTAGTCGGCGGTCTTCTGCTGCTCGGACGCGAGCGAGTCGATCATCTCGTTGACGCCCTTGCTGAGGGCGCCGAGCGGGTGCGTGTCCGGCAGGTTGAAGTCGAGGCGGCTCGAAAAATCCCCCGTGGCGACGTCGGCCAAGAGCATGAGGACATCCGCGATTTTGTCGTAGACCTCCGCCACCTTGTCCTCGTTGGGCTCGACCACGTCTTTGCTTTCCATGTGCGCCATTGTCCGTTTCGGAGACGTCGTTCGCGCGCGTCAGTTCCGACGCTGACGGTTCTGTTTGCGAGGCCTGCCAGGGAGCGGTGCCCTTCGCGTGGAGTTGTCGTCTTCGTCCTCGGCGCGCTCTTCACCTGCCTCGTTCACCTCGAGCCCGAGCATGGTGAGCGCCTGCTCCAAGCTGAGCGCGGTGCGCACGGCTTCGAGCTCGACGCCCATGGTCTGCAAGGTCATCGCGATCTCGGGGCTGAGACCCGAGATGATGGTGGGCGTGCCCATGAGCCGCGCCGCCGAGGCGAGGTTCGAGAGCACCGAGCAGAGGTGGCTGTCCATGATCCACACGCCGGTGAGATCGAGGACCAAGCCGTGCGCGCCGCTCTCGTGGATCTCGCGCAGGACCTCTTGGCTCAAGGCCTCGGCGAGGTCGTCCGTGATCTCGCCCTGGATGGGGACGAGGATCCGGTCCCATAGCTTGATGATCGGGAGTCGCCTGAGCTCGGTGGTCATTCAATCCTCGAAGTCGGTGACGAGCACCGTGGCGTCGTCGCCGGGGCGACGATGACGATCCATGATGGCGCGGCACGCATCGCGCGGGCTGAGCCCGCCGAGGTCGTCGAGCGCGAGGCGTCCGGAGACGCCGTCCGAAAAGAGCACGAGGCGCCCGCGTCCTTTGAGCTGCGCCTCGAACACCTTGAGCCGGCCGAGCTGCGCGCCCAAGATCCCCGGGCTCAGCACCGCAGGCACGCGCGTGTTGTGACCGCGCACTTCGACGTTGCCGACGCCGCAACCCTCGAGCCGGCCGCGGCCGAGGAAGAGGAGCATGGCGGCCGCGCCCCGCGTGCCGCGGAGGCTGTGATGCAGGCCGTCCACCAAGTGGAGGAGGCCGCGATCGAGCGGCGCCGTTTCGAGGTAACGCGAGGCGACCGCCGCCGCCGCGGCCGCGCGCGTACCGTGGCCGAGCGCGTCGAGGACGCCGATGAGCGAGAGATCCGGGCCGTGGCGGACGACGACCGTGTCGCCGTTCTCCTGCTCGCCCTCGCGCGGGATGCTCTCGAACTCGACGGTGAGCTTCACAAGTTCACCTCGAGCTCGACGCGTGTCCCCGGCGGGCCGGGGTTGATCTTGAAGCGATCGGCGAGCCGCTTGATGCCCATGAGCCCGCGGCCCATGCCGGTGCGGCTCTTGTAACGGCCGGACATGATCTCGTCCAGGTTGGCGATGCCGGGGCCGTTGTCGGTGGCGATGACGGAGAAGCGCGCGGGCTTGTCGCGGACGACGGCGACCTCGATGGTGCCGCCGGGCGTGTAGTGCACGATGTTGCGCGCCAGCTCGCTGACGATGGTGACGACCTTGTGGACGATGAAGCTGCGCGCGGCGGCGCCCTCGCAGACTTCCTTCGCGACGCGCCTGGCCTCGCTGATGTCGAGCTCGATCTTGACGACCACCGTGCGCGTGCGCCGCTGCGGGAGCTGCGCGCCGATGGTGGCGAGCTCGGCCGAGACGCGCGCGTGACGGAGCGGATCGAGGTAGAGGCGGATGCGCCGATCGAGGACCGGGAGGAGCAGCGGGACGTCGTTCAGCGTCAGGGTCTCGGACTTGAGCCCAGCCTCGCTGATGCTGCGCAGGAGCGTACCCTCGGCGTTGGACGGCGAGAGGTATCTGAGGAGCACCTCCATGATCCGTTGGGAAGCGGAGTTCATCGGGGCGAGCTCGGTGGGGTGACCAGGCGCTTGGGGGTTCGAGGACGCCGTTTCTGCGGCACGGCCGGCAACGACGCGGGATTATACGGCGGGCACGCGGCGCCCCGGGAGCACAAAACGGGAGGCCGCGTGGAAAGCTGCGAAAGCATCGCCGGCGTCACCGGCGTCAAACGAGGGCGGCGAGGTAGTCGCCGACGGCGGGGAGCGGGAGCACCTCGTTGACGACGCCCGCCCGCACCGCCGCGCCGGGCATGCCGTAAACGACCGCGGTCTCTTCGCTCTCGGCGATGACGATGCCACCCGCTGCACGGATGGCTCGGGCACCGGCGACGCCGTCGTCACCCATGCCCGTCAAGACGACGCCGATGGAGCGCGAGCCGCCAACCTGCGCGACGCTGCGTAGGAGGCGATCGGCGCTGGGGCAGTAGCGGTCGCTCGCGGAAGGGGCGGTGACGCGGACGCGGAGATCGTTGAGCGCGCCGGTCGGGCTCATGACTTCCATCGACTGCTTGCCCGGGCAAACGTAGGCGCGGCGAGCTGTGACGGTGTCGCCGTCCTGTGCTTCGACGACGCGCACGGCGCCCTTCTTGTCGAGGCGCTCGGCGAAGGTGCGGGTGAACTTGTCGGGCATGTGCTGCGCGATCACGATCGCGCCGGGGAACCGCTCGGGGAGGCGCGAGAAGATCTCGAGCAGCGCCGAAGGGCCGCCCGTCGACGAAGCAATTCCCACGAGGTAGCGCGGCGTCGTGGTGATGCGCGGCGTGCTCGGCTCACCGGTGCGCGGTGGCATCGGGACGACGCGGGCCGGCGACGGCGCGGAGAGGGGCCGGAGGCTCCGCACGAGGAGGACCTTGCTCAGGATCTCGTTGCGGATCGCCGGGTCGGGCGTGAACTGGCGGTCGGGCTTGGCGACGAAGTCGATGGCGCCGAGCTCGAGCGCTTTGAAGACGTTCTCTTTGTTGCTGTAGCTCGACACCACGATGACGGGCGTCGGCTGCTTGGCCATGAGGATGCGGAGGAAGGTGAACCCATCCATCCGCGGCATTTCGAGGTCGAGCGTGATGGCGTCGGGCTTGAGCTGGGAGACGAGGCGCAGCGCTTCGTCGCCGTCGCCTGCCTTGCCCACGACCTCGACGTCGTCTCGCCCACCGAGGATATCGGCGATGTTTCGGCGGTTGTACGCCGAGTCGTCGACCACGAGGACACGGAGTGGAGCGGGGGTCACCACGGGCGCGCCATCCTAACCTGGACGCGGCGAAATCGCACCCTTCGCGGTCGGAGCTCCGTGCGCAGGGCCACGGGGACGGAAGCGTCAGCGTGCATTCCGCGGCGGCTTTCCCGGTGGATCCAGCGTGCCCGGCTCGCTCGGACGCGGATGTTGGCCCGAGCCGTCGAGCGCAGGGGGGGCCGATCCCGGGGGAGCAGGGCGCGGAGGGGTACCGTCGGCCGCGTTGGCTTCGGCCACGAGCGCCGCGATCTCCGGCGGCAAGGGGCCGCCGATACCACGTGAGGTGATGTGGCCCGGTCGGCGCAAGGCGGGATCCGAGGGCACCGGGATCGGCACCGGGCGACCCGTGCTGCCCGCGCGCGGTGCGCTCGGCTGCGTGAGATGCGTGGGCGAGGCGTCGCGGCGGAACGGGTCGCCCGTGGAGAAGAAGCGCGCGCCCGAGCTGTGCGGCTTGCGATAGACGAGGTCCTCCCGGAGGTGCACGAGCTCGAACGCGGTGGAGACGTTGAGCAGCGACTCGGAGTGACCGAGCAGCAGGTAACCGCCGGGGAGGAGGCGATCGTAGAACATGTCGATGACGCGCCGGCGCGACTCGTCGTCGAAGTAGATGAGCACGTTGCGACAGAAGATGACGTCGACGCGGCCGACCACCGCAGTGCGCGGGACGTCGAGCAGGTTGAGGTGCCCGAACTGGCACATGCCGCGGAGGTCCTCCGCGACGTGCATCCCGTCGGGGCGCTCCATGAACCAGCGCTTCTTGTGCTCGGGCGAGGTGGCTCGGAAGGCCGAGGGGCCGTACACGCCGCGGCGCGCGTGGGCGACGCAGCGCCGGGAGATGTCGCTGCCGAAGACGCGCACGCTCTTGCCTTGGAAGAGGCCGCTCTCGCGCGTGCAGATGGCGATGGAGTAGACCTCTTCGCCGGTGGAGCAGCCGGCGCTCCACACCGAGAGCCGCTCGCGCGGCGTGGGCGCGCCGCGCAGCGCGGGGAGGATCTCTTCCTTGTACGACTTGAGCTGGTAGGCCTCGCGGAAGAAGTACGTCTCGTTGATGGTGATGAGGTCGACGGCCTCATCCATCTCGGTGCGGCCGCGATCGTCGAAGCGGAGGAGCTGGTAGTACTCGCCGAACGACGAGAGGCCGAGCGCGGCCAGGCGGTCGCGCAGGCGACGCTCGATGACCGGGCGCGCCTCATGGCCGAAGAGGATGCCGCAGTGCTCGTTGAAGAGCTCGCGCAGCAGCCGGAATTCGGCTTGATCGAGGCGGATCTCGTCGAAGCGGGGCACCGTCAGCCGCCTCCCTCTCCGCGCTCGAGCGCGCCGTGCAGCTCCCGCGCCGGGATCGACGGCGAGGAGGGCCGGAGGGCGCGCTGGATGGCTTCCTTGACGTGTCGATCCGGCTCCGTGAGGAGGCGCTGCGCGAGCCAGTGGCGCGCGTCGTCGGGCGGCGCGTCGGCGAGCAGCTCGACGGCGAGGACGCGCACCGTGGGCCGCGGATGCGCGAGGCCGCGCCCGAGCGCGTCGAGCGCGCCCGTGACGGCGGCGCCGGAGAGCTTGAGGAGCGCGGCCTTCACCACGGACTCCTCGGGGTGATCGAGGGCGCCCGTGAGCGCGGTCACGGCGGAGGGGATGCCCACGCGCTGCGCTTGCACCAGCGCTTCGACCGAAGCGATGGCCACCGGGCTCGGGGCCCCGCGCGCGAAGAGGCCGAGCGCGGGCACGAGATCGGGCGAGAGGGCTGCGCGCCCGCTGCTCGATGCGTCGGCCGCGAGGACGAAGCCCTCACCGATGGCGCGCACGGCGGCGGCCACGAGATCGGACTGGCCCGATCGATCGACGAGATCGAGGACGTCGCTGGCGCGGAGCGCGTCGCGCGCCGTGCACAGGCGGCCGAGCGCGCGGGCCGCGGCGACGCGCACCTCGTGCTCTTCGTCGGTGAGCGCGATGCGCAGCACTTCCATCGCGCCGGGGAAGGCCGAGCCGGCCGTGGCGCGGATCTCCGCGACGGCTTGCACCGCCGCGCGGCGCGCGCGCGGCTCGCCCGCGGCGGCCGCCTGCGCGAGGAAGGCGGCGTCGCCTTCTTCGAACGGTGACGAGCCCGTCGCCGCGCCGATGGCGATGGCCGCCGGCAAGAGCGCGCCTTCTACGCGCGCGAGCCGATCGGCGACGGCGCGCGCCGCCGCGGGGAAGCGGGCGGCGAGCGCCGCGAGCGCGACCTCGGCGGCGGCGGCGAGGGAGCGCGCCTCGGAGAGCGTGGTGGCGGCGATGATCTCGAGATCGTCCGCGGCGCCGAGGCGCGAGAGCGCGAACACGGCGCGCACGGCCACCTGTCGCTCGGGATCGCGCACCGCGCGGCGCAGGGCGACGAGCACGAGGCTCGCGCTCTCGGGCGCGGCGTCGGCCGGGACGGCGGCGCTGATGACGTCGACGAGCGCGGCGCGTGCATCGGGCGAGGACGACGCGTCGTCGAGGCGCGCGATCATCTCCGGCAAAGCGGCCGCGCCGAGCGTCGCGAGCGCGCTCTGCGCTGCTTCGGCGAGCGCGTCCTCGGCGAGCGCGCTCACCGCCGCGGCGACCAAGCCGGGGGCGCGCGCAGCGGCGGCGAGGCGGAGCGCCGTGGCGCGCCGCGGGATGGCGCCGTCACCGCGGCCGTCGGGCTGCGTGGCGTCGACCAAACGACGCCCGAGCTCGGGCCCGCCTTCGATGAGCGCGGCGGTGACGCTCGCGGCGCTCGGCCCATCGGCGAGGCGACCGAGCGCGCGCAGAGCCAGCTCGAAGACGTTGCCGCGTGCGCCCGCGAGGACGTGGGCCAGCGCGCGGGCCGCATCCGGGCTTTGCGAGAGCGCCGCCGCGGAGAGCGCCGCCGATCGCAGCGTCGGCTCCTCCACGAGCGGGGCGAGGCGCTCCCAAGGAATGGGCACCTCCAACGCGGTCAGGCCTTCGAGCGCGGTCAAGCGCACCACGCGATCGTGATCGTCGAGCCGCGCGAGGAGGATGCGCTCCGCGCGATCGCGGGAGAGCGCGCCGAGCTGCGCGACGGCCTCGATCGCGCCCTGCCGCACGTTGTCGTCGGGATCGTCGAGCGCGGCGCCGAGCGCGTCGATCGCCGAGGGATCGCGGCCCTTGCCGAGGATCTCCACCACCAGCTTGCGCCCGTCGGCGTCGAGCCGCTCGAACGCGGACGCGAGCGCGCTCGTCGCCGCGGGGCCCGCGTTGGCGAGCACGTCGACGGCCGCGTTGCGCAGGCCCACGTTGTCGCCGTTGGCCAGCGCGCCCACGAGCTCCGTGCACAGCGCGGGCGCCGCGCCGAACGCGCGCGCCGCGATGGTCGCCTCTTTGCGGACGCGCCAGTCGTCGTCGCCCAGCGCCCGCATCAAGAGAGGCAGCGCCGCGTCGACGGCCATGCCGCCGAGCTCTGCGGTCGCTTGGCGCCGCTCCTCCGCGTCCTCGGAACCGAGCGCTTGCTCGATGGTTGCCGCCGCCGCTCCCACGCGCCCTCCTAGATCGCCCCGAGGCCGACAGCGCGTCGACGATCTCGAGGAAGCGCATGGCATCGAGCACGAAGACGAGCTTGCCGTCGTGCTTGGCCACGCCGTTGATGCCACGCATGTCGCGGTTGCCGCCGACCTCCGGCTGCGGCCGGATCTCGTCGTTGGTCGCGCCGAAGACCTCCGTCACCGCGTCGACCACGAGCCCCACCACCCGCGTCCCGAGGGTCACCAGGATCCACTTCGTGCCGCGCTCCTCGGCCTTGGGCTCGAGGTTGAAGCGGACACGCAGATCGATCACCGGCACCACCTCGCCGCGATGATCCGAAACACCCGCGACCTCCGGCGGCGTGTAGGGCAGGGGCGTGACCGCGAGCGGATTCACGATCTCGCGCACGCGCCCGATGTCGATGGCGTAGTGCACGTCGCCCACCACGAACCCGACCAGATTCTTGTGCGTGTCGGTGCGATGCCTCTGCGAGGCATCGGGCATGTTCCAGGTCCTCATGAGGCAAGCACCGCGCGGAGGTCGAGGAGGATGACGACGGAGGCGTCCGGGAAATGCGAGCCGTCCGGAGCGCGGGTCGGCGCGAAGGCGCCGTCGGGGCGAGCGATGCCGGCGATGTACCCCGCCACCTCGCCGCCGAGCGCCGTCGCCGCGGGCTCGATCTCGCCGTCCGAGAGCCGATAGACCTGAAGCACTTCGTCGACGTACACGCCCATGAGCTCGTTGTCTGCGCCGTCGACGAGGAGGATGCGCGCCTTGCGCGAGAGCGGCGCCTCCGCCACGCGGAGTCGCCTCCGCAGATCGATCACGGTGACGAGCTGCCCGCGCACGCTGACGATCCCGAGCGTCGCGTGGGGCGCGCGCGGCACCGGCGTGAGCGGCGGCGGCTTCAAGATCTCGCGGACGAGCCCCACGGGCGCAGCGTACACGTCGCCGGCCAGCACGAAGCCGAGGTATTCGGTGCGCGGCCCGCGATCTTGCTGACGCGAGCGCTTCATCGAGGTGGGCGCCTTCACGCGCCGGACCAGATCAGCCATGGAAACCTCGTGGGTCGGCGCGGAGGCCGGTGCCGCCGGCGGTCATCTCCTCGATGAGCGCGGGCGCGTCGATCACCAGCGCGATGCGCTGATCGCCGAGCTCGCTGGCGCCGGCGAAGCCGCGCACGCCCTTGAGCGAAGGCCCGAGCGCTTTGATCACCACGTCCTGCTCGCCCACGAGCGTGCTCACCACGAGCCCGAGCCGCCGCGTGCCCACGGCGGTCACCACCACGTAGTCGCGCACCCGGAGCTGTTGCTTCTGCGTGGCGCTCAGCTCTTCTTCGGGGAAGATCTGCCGCGTCCCCCAGCCGTTCGGTCCATCCTCGACCCCTTCGAGCCCGAAGAGCCGCGCCAAGCGGCAGAGCTGCAGCGTGCTCCCGCGGAGCGTGACCACCTCGCGCCCGTCGATGAGGCGCACGGTGCTGGGATCGAGGACGACGGCCTCCTGCACGTTGGCGAGCGGGATGGCGAAGAGCCGCACGCCGAGGCGCACCACCAGCGCGCTGATGATGGCCAGCGTGATGGGCAGCGTCACCGTCATCTTGGTGCCGATGCCCTCCTCGCTCTGGAGATCGATGACGCCGCCGAGCTTGGCGATGTTCGTCTTGACGACATCCATCCCCACGCCGCGGCCCGAGAGCTCGCTGACGTCGGCCTTGGTGGAGAGGCCGGGGATGAAGACCAGGTTCAAGATCTCCGTCCGGCTCATGTTGCGAGCCTCGTCGGTGCTCAGCATCCCGCGCCGCACGGCCGCGTCGAGGAGCCCCGCGGTGTGGATGCCGCGGCCGTCGTCCTCGATCTCGATGACGACGTGGTTGCCCTTCTGGAAGGCGTTGAGCGCGATCGTCCCCACCGCGGGCTTGCCCACGGCCTCGCGCTCGGCGCGCGTCTCGATCCCGTGATCGATGGCGTTCCGCATCATGTGCATGAGCGGATCGCTGAGCTCCTCGACGATGAGCTTGTCGACCTCGGTCTCGGCGCCGGTGATGACCAAGTTCACGAGCTTCTCGGCGTCGCGGCTGATCTGCCGGACCACGCGCGCGAGCTTGTCGAAGACCTGCCCGAGCGGGACCATGCGCACCTCGAGGATGCCTTGCTGCATGGCCCCGAGGTGCCGATCGAAGGTGCGCTGGAGGCGCTGCAGATCGGCGGCGAGCTCGCGCTCGACGTGCTGGGCGCGGAGCCTGTCGACGAGGCGCGCCAGCGACGTGCGCACGATCGACAGCTCGCCCACGATGTTCATGAGCCGATCGAGCTTGTGGATGTCGACGCGCACCGTCTGCGCGACCGAGCGGATCGTCCCCAGATCCGGCCCGGCTTTGTTGAGCCCGTTGACGCTCGGCGGCCCTTGCTCGATCGGGAGCCCCGGCGGCTGCACCGAGAGGTCACCGGGCGGCGGCATCGACGGCAGGGGCGCCCGCGGGGGCGCGCTGATCTGCGGTATCTGCCCCGTGCTCGTGGGCGCGCCCGCGCGTCGCGCGATCTCCTCGATGTCGACGCCGCGCCCGCCCAGCGCGCCGCGCAGCTCGCCGAGGCCCACCGCCGACGCCATGAGGATGTCGAGCTCGATCGAGTCCGCGTCTGCGCCGGCGCCGGTCGGCAGGTAGGTGATGATCTCGCCGTGCGGCTTGGCCGCCGCCTTCAAATCGTCGAGCGCTTGATCGATCGTCGCGAGCTGGAACTGCACGCGCAGCCGATAGAGCCGGAGGCCCTGCGCGATGTTGGTGCGGAGCCTATGCTCTTCGTACTCGGTGAGGACCGCGAGGAGGCTCGGATCGAGCTCGTATTGGCCCGCGGGCGACGCCGAGGACTGCCCGCCGGTCCCGCGGTGGAGATCGCGGACGAGCTCGTCGACCTCGGGGATCGCTTGATCGCGCCCTTCCTTTTCGGCTTGGAGGATCTTCCCGTAGAGCTCGACCGAACGGAACAAGAGGTCGAGCACGGATGGGGTGAGCTCCAGCCGGCCGAGGCGGAGGTGATCGAGCAGCTCCTCCAGCTCGTGCGAGAGCGACGCCATGCGGTTCGCGCCGAAGAGGCCCGCGAGCCCCTTGAGCGTGTGCACGGCGCGGAAGACGTCGTTGACCAGACCGGGATCGACGCGCGCCGCGCGCACGCCCTCGTCGAGCGCGAGGAGGTCGCGCCCGAGGCCTTCGACAATCTCCTGGGCCTCGGAGAGAAACTCGTCCCGCGCGCGATCACCGACGTCGGGCATGTCAGGGGTTGCTCCCGTCGGGGATCGAGCTGCGGCCCGTGAGGCTGCGCGTCACCGCACCGCGGAGCAGCTCCGGCGTGAAGGGCTTCGCCAGGAAGGCGTCGGCGCCCAGCGCGAGCGCGCGCGCCTTGTCGCGCTCCGACGACTGGGTCGAGATGATCAAGAGCGCGATCCGCTTTAGGTGCGCCGTCTGCCGGACGAAGCGGATCAGCTCGAGCCCGTTGATGTCGGGCATGTTGATGTCGGTGATGACGAGGTCGTACGTGCTCCGGGGCAGCAAGCGCAGCGCGTCGAACCCGCTCGACGCCTCGATGATTTCGAGGTCGTCGCCGAGCTCCGGGGTGCTCTCCAGCGCGGAGCGGACGTAGGTCCGCATCGCGGGAGAGTCTTCGACGATCAGGATCCGGACCATAGGTGGCCCGATGCTAACACAGCCCCGCCTCGTCACACGCGCCCACAAAGCGCCGACAAAGTAACCTGTGCACCAGATCCGCTCCGGGTTGAGCCGCGCGGCGAGAGGTGCTCCCGACCGTGACGCTGTCGGTCGCGGGAGATCCCGGGCTTCTTTCCCCACCCGTGACGGATTTGCACCGGGAGGCGGCGGTCCCGCACCGGGAGGGGACCGTTCCGGTGCACGACTGCCGGGTCGCGAAGCACGACCCGAGCGTCCCGTTGCACGACTGTCGGGTCGTGAAACAGGAAGCGAGCGTCTCGGTGCAGAACCCGAGGGGCGTGAAGCAGGAAGCGAGCGTCTCAGTGCAAGACCTGATGGCCGCGTGGCCGTAGCGGGCCTGCGCCGTCGGGGAGACGGCGCAGGCCTCACGGTGTGTCAGGGCTTCTTCTTCGTGGCGGGCTTCTTCGCGGCGGGCTTCTTCTCGGCGGCGGGCTGCTTCTCGGCGGCGGGCTGCTTGTCGCCGGACTTCCGCTCGAGGATGTTGAACTGCACGCGGCGGTTCTTCTGGCGGTTCGCGTCGCTGTCGTTGGGCACGAGCGGCACGTCCTGCCCGTAGCCCTTGGCCGTGAGCCGCTTCTTGTCGATGCCGCGCTTGACGAGCGCCTTCACCACCGCGTCGGCGCGGGCCTGCGAGAGCCGCTTGTTCATGGGCGGGGAGCCGACGTTGTCGGTGTGGCCCTGCACCTCGACCTTGGTGAGGTCCGGGTGCTCCTTGAGCACGCCGGCCACCTCGTCGAGGAGCGGATCGCTCACCTTCTTGATGGTCGCCTTGGCCGTGTCGAACTGCACCTGCTCCAGGATGAAGATCTCGGTCTCGCTGACGTGGACCTTGGGGCAGCCGTTCAGCTTCGGATTCTCGTGACGGATGCCCTTCACGTTCGGGCAGGCATCCTCGTCGTCGAAGATCTTGTCGCCGTCGGTGTCCACCGGGGCCGGGCAGCCGTTCTTCTTCGGGTCGGGATCGTGCACACCCTTCACGTCGGGGCACGCGTCCTCGGCGTCGATGATGCCGTCGCCGTCGCGATCGGGCGGGCAGCCGTTCTTCTTCGGGTCGGGATCGGGCACGCCCTTCACGTCGGGGCACGCGTCCTCGGCGTCGATGATGCCGTCGCCGTCGCGATCGGGCGGGCAGCCGTTCTTCTTCGGATCGGGATCGTGCACGCCCTTCACGTCGGGGCAGGCATCGAGCTCGTCGGGGATGCCGTCGCCGTCGCGATCTCCGGGCGGCGGGCAGCCGTTCTTCTTGGGATCGGGATCGTGAATGCCCTTCACGTCCGGGCAGGCATCCTCGGCGTCGACGATGCCGTCGCGATCGCGATCGGCCTTCTGCTCGGGCGTGTACGCCACCATCAACACGCCGCGGAAGTCGGGCGTGCCGATACCGGCGCTGAGGCCGGGGCCGGCGCCGACGCCGATCTCGAGATCGTCAATCACCCGATATCGCAGGTCGGCCAGGATCTCGGCGTTGACGTTGCGCTTCTGCACCTCGCGCAGCGTGACACCGCCGCTCGCCTCCAAACCGAGCTGCAGGTGCCGGTTGTCGAGGAGCAGGAAGCCGAGGCCGCCGCCCCATTTCAGCGTGGTGCCGAGCTCGACGCTCCCGATGTTGGTGGCCCCGCGGATCTCGGGCCCGACGGCCACCGACCACACCACGCGATCCGCGCCGCGGCCACCGATGATGACGTGCGGCTCGCCGCGCACCGTCCCATCGCTGACGAAGGAGCCTTTGGGCCCGGTCGGGAACCAGACGTACCCGCCCACCGCGAGCTGGAAGGGATCGTGGTATTCGCCGAAGAGCCGCACGCGCACGCCGGCGCGCAGATCGCCGAATTGCACCTTGCTCGGCGAGGTGAACGCGAGCCCACCGACATTGGGGCTCTCGCCATTTTGGAAGAGCGCCATGGGAACATCGATGTTGATGTTGAGGCGATTCCAGAGCGAGATACCACCGTTGAGGTGAAGGAAGAGCTGATTGCCGACGACCGTCCCCACCTTGTCCCCGCTCTCCGCATAACGCAGGACGAGGGGATTGTGGGCATAGTCGCCGAGCAGCATGACGTGCGGCGTGAGATGACCGGCGGCGAAGGGTGAGGGGACGCCGAACATCCGATCTCCCGCCGGAGCAGGATTGAAGCGGTCGAGCGCGACACCCTGTTGTTGGGCCGCCGTGACGGCGGGCGCTGCGCCGAGCGCGAGGGCCAGAGAGGCGCCGAGCAGGCGCCGGTGGAATCGATGGGTAGCCAAGGTAGATGCTCCTGAACGCACGAGTTCGTGAGATTGGCAGTTCCGGGGTGAGCGCCGCCCTCCAGCCCAATCGCGGGCCGGAGGGCGGCATTCGTGTCAGCGCCGCCGCCTGCGGACGAGGCCGGCCGTGGCCAGCATCAGCCCGATCAGCGTCGCCGCGCGGCCGCTGCCTCCGTCCGACGACGGTTGCGCGGCGCACAAGAGCCCGTTGCCCGAAGCGACGATGGAGTCGCAGATCTTGTCGACGCAGGCGCCGCTCTGGCATTGATTCGCGCCGGAGCAGGTCTCGCCGTCATCGTGCTTGGTGGTGCAGGCGCCGTCGGCCCGGCAGAACTCGGTCGACTTGCAGTCCGTGTCGACCGTGCACCCCGGGTTGGTCGGCTTGCCGCAGAGCTGCGTGGCCGTGTCGCAGTGCGACGAGCGGCAGACCGCGTCGCTCATGCACGGACCGTTGCCATCGGCGAAGCCGCACTTCTGATCCTTCGTGTCGCACGCGCCCGACTGGCACACGCTCGCGTCGGAGCAGGGGCCGTTGCCGTTCTCGTAGCCGCACTCGTTCGTGCTCGTGTCGCACACGCCCGACTTGCAGACGCGCGTGCCCACCGCGTCGGTGCAGGTCGCGACCTCGGAGGGGTTCGCGGGGAGGTGCGTGCCGTTGTCGAGCTTGGGCACGCACGTGCCGCTGCCGTTCGCGGGCGCGTTGCACCACGAGGCCGCGTCGCAGTCGGCGTCCACGTGGCACGCCGTACCGCAGGCGCCCGTGGTCGTGTCGCAGATCGGCCCGCTCGGGTGACCCGCGCACTCCGCGTTCGTCGTGCACTTGCCGCACTCGCCGGCCGAAGGCCCACTGAGGAAGCAGTAGGGCGACTCCGCCTTGTTGCAGGCGCGCGGCGTCTCGTCGCCGAGATCACCGTCGCAGGGCGCGCACGTCTCGGGGCCGGCCACGCACACCGGCGTCGAGCCCGCGCAGGCCTCGGCGTCGGCCGTCGTGCACTGCACGCAGGCGTTGCTGTTGGGATCGCACACGGGCTGCGAGCCGAGGCACTGCGCGTCGGCCACGCACTCCACGCAGAGGCCTTGGTTCGGGCCCGTCACCGCGCACTGACCCGAGCGGCACACCACCGCGCCGTTGGTCGCGTCGCACGGACCCTCGCCGATGGCGTGACCGCAGAGGCCGTCCTCCGGATCGCACACGCCGCTCTGGCAGACGATCTGCGCCGAGCTGTCGGTGCAGGATCCATCGAGCGTCGGCGAATGCCCGGGCACCGCCGGGAGCGGCGAGCCGTTGGGCAGCTTGGGCGCGCAGATGCCCGCGCCCGTGTCGCAGTACTGCGTGGCCTGGTCGCACTGATCGTCGCTCGTGCAGTCCTTCTGCGGGACGCACGTGCCGTTCGAGCCGCACAGCGCCGAGCGGCACACGACCGCGCCGTTCGCCGTGGTGCAGGGGCCGTCGCCGTTGGCGTAGCCGCACTTGTCGTCGTTCGTGTCACACACACCCGACGCGCACACCGCGGTGGCGGCGTCCGGCGAGCACTTGCCATCGAGGACCGGCGTGTGGCCACCGACGTTCGGCATGCCGCCGCCGTTGGGCAGCTTGGGCGTGCAGGTGAACGTCTGCGTGTTGCACCAGTCGCTCGCGTCGCAGTCGGCGTCGACCGCGCAGCCGCCGCTCGGGATGCACACGTTGCCGTTGGCGCTGCAGGTGCTGGAGCGGCACACCGTGCCCGCGTTCTCGACCGTGCAGGGGCCGTCGCCGTTCTTGTAACCGCAGGCGTTGTCGGCCGCGTCGCACACGGCGCTCTGGCAGACGATGGGCGCCGCCGTGGTGTTGCAGGTGCCGTCGAGATCGGGCGTGTGGCCCGTCACCGTCGGGAGCGGCGCGCCGTTGGGCTGCTTGGGCGCGCAGGTGTGGGCGCCGGTGTCGCAGTACTCGGTGGCCGTCTTGCAATCCGCGTCCGCGTTGCAGGCCGCGGGCGGCTCGCAGACGCCGTTCGTGCCGCAGGCGCCGGAGCGGCACACCACGGGACCATTGGCCGCGTTGCAGGGACCGTCGCCGTTGGCGAAGCCGCACTGGTTGTCGGCGGTGTCGCAGACGCCGCTCGCGCAGACCGCCGCGCCCACCGCGCTCGAGCACGTGCCACCGAGCGGCGGCGCGTGTCCGCCCACCGTCGGGATCGTCGTGCCGTTGGGAAGCTTCGGCTTGCACGCGAAGACCTCGGTGTTGCACCACTCGCCGGCGCCGCAGTCGGCGTCGACCGCGCAGCCGCCGATGGGCATGCACACCTTGCCGTGCGCGCTGCACGCGCCCGAGCGGCACGGCGCGCCGTTGTCGGGGACGCACGGCCCGTCGCCGTTGGCGAAGCCGCACTTGCCATCGGGATCGCAGGCGCCCGAGCGGCACACCGTGGCGGCGTTCGCCGTCGTGCAGGTGCCGTCGCCGTTCTTGTAACCGCACTTGTCGTCGTCCGCGTCGCACACGCCGCTCACGCACACGAGCGCCGCCGCCGCGTCGTTGCAGGTGGCGTTCACCACCGGGCTCGCGTGGCCGGGATCGGAGGGCATCACGCCGCCGTTGTCGACCTTGGGCGCGCAGGCGTGGACGCTGATGTTGCACCAGCTCTGGCCCGAGCAGTCGGCGTCGATGTTGCAGCCGCCGGGGACCATGCAGGTGCCATCGGCGCTGCACGCGCCCGAGCGGCAGACCACGGCCGCGTCGGCCAAGGTGCAGGGGCCGTCGCCGTTGGCGTAGCCGCACTGGTTGTCGTTCGTGTCACACACGCCGCTCACGCACACGAGCGCCGCCGCGGCGGCGTTGCAGGTAGCGTTCACCACCGGGCTCGTGTGCCCGGGATCGGACGGCATCGCGATGCCGTTGTCGACCTTGGGCGTGCAGGCGTGGGCGCTGATGTTGCACCAATTCTGGCCCGAGCAGTCGGCGTCGATGTTGCAGCCGCCGGCGACCATGCAGGTGCCATCGGCGCTGCATGCGCCCGAACGGCAGACCACGGCCGCGTCGGCCAAGGTGCAGGGACCGTCGCCGTTCTTGTAGCCGCACTGGTTGTCGTTCGTGTCACACACGCCTGACACGCACACCGCCGCGCCCACACCGCTCGTGCAGGTGCCGGTGAGCGGGGGCGCGTGGCCGGCGACCGTCGGGACCGTCGTCCCGTTGGGCAGCTTGGGCGCGCACGCGAGCGTCTCCGTGTTGCACCACTGCGTGCTCGCGCAGTCGGCGTCCACCGCGCATCCGCCGGCCGGGATGCAGATGGTGCCGTTGGGGCTACAGACGCCGGACTGACAGATCGCCGGACCGTTCGCCGGCGTGCAGGGCCCGTCGCCGTCGGCCCAGCCGCACTTGTTGTTCTTCGGATCGCAGACGCCGCTCGTGCACTCCGCGTTCGTCGTGCACGACGTGCCGTTCGCCGCGGTGATGGCGTCGTAGTCGCCCACCGAGTCGTTGACCGGCGTGGGATCGCTGGCCCCCGAGGGCAGGCTCACGCTCGCGATGTTGGCGAGCTGCCCCGCGGCCGCGTTCGCGGGGACGGTGGCGGTCAGCGTGTACGTGACCTTCCCGCCCACCGGGATGGAGACGGTGCCGTCGTTGATGCTGCCCGTGCCCGACGCCGTGCACGAGGCGCCCGTGGTGCCGACGCAGGTCCAGGTGGCGTTGGTGAGGGTGCCGGGGAGCGTGTCCGTCACCGTGGCGTTGGTGACCGCGCTCGGGCCCGCGTTGGTGACGACGATGCTGTACGTGGTCGACTGGCCGGCGGCCACCGTGGTCACGCCGTCGGTCTTCGTGATGGCGAGATCGGCGTACGTCACGTTGTGGGTGATGGCGGTGTAGACCTTGGGCCCGAGCAGCGGAGAGATGCCGGTCCCCTGGATGTCGTAGTTGCCCGCCGTGATCGTGCCGGTCGCGCCGTTGTTGATGTGGACCGTGATCTGGAACGATCCGTTCCCGCCTGCCGGCAGCGTGCCGACCGTGCAGGTCACGAGGCCGGCGCTGCCCGCCGCCGGCGCCGTGCACGTGAGCCCGGGCGCGTTGAACGAGGTGAACGTGGTGTTGGGCGGCGTGTTGAACTCCACCACCACACCGCCGGCCGTCGAGGTGCCGTCGTTCTTGTACGTAATCGTATAGGTGATGTCGGTGTTGTCGTTGGCCGCGGCCGGACCCGTCGCGGAGACGAACGCGCCCGGCACGCTCGCGCCCACGCCGTCGACGTAGACCTGGCCCCAGTGCCCGCCGAGGGAGCAGCCCGCGGCGATGACCTCGAGCTCCACCTGATCGCCCACCGCGAGCTGCGCGCTCCCGGGCGCGATGTCGACGAGCGCCCAATCGGTGTAGGTGATCCCAGCGCCGTTGTTCTTCCACGGCACGCCGGGCTGATTGGCGAAGTTGTAGTCCGTGTAGAGGACGCTGTTGCCTTTGCTCAGGTTGGTGAGCTGCACGTAGAAGTACGGCTGCTGGTCCGCGGTGTGCCCCGGATCCTGGAGCACGGGCGCGAGGAGGAAGCGCACGTGGGCGAGCCCGTCGATGCTGTCGATGTCGGCCGCCGAAACGGTCATCGACTGCTTCATCGAGTTGACGTTCTTGTTCTGGCCGAGCTGGTTCACGAGCGCGACCGCGTTGCCGAACTTCGGCCAGCGGAACGAGGCCGTGGTGCCCAGGTTCGCGTCGGTCTGCGACTCGGGGCCGGCGGTGGTCACCAGCGTGCGCGTCAGGGGGTTGCCGCCGGCCGACAGATTCAGGCCGGCGCGCGTCTGCGGGGTCTGGATGGTGACGCCGGGATTGAGGTTCGTCGTCACCGTCCACGACGGGGGAGCTTGGTTGTTCGTGCCCGACTCGAAACCACCGTTGGAGAAGATGGCGCTATGCGCTTCTCCCGTGTGCTCCGTGCCGTTGTTGTCCGCGCCGTTGCCCTCTTGTGCGGGACCCTTCGAGTCCGGCGCACAAGCAGGCAACAGGAGCGCGGCGGACAGCCACAGCGCCCCGCCCAGCCCCACATTCGGTTCTCGGTGTCTCACGCTACTCTCCTGTCAAGCAACGAGTCGGTCTTCTTCACGAGGGTGCTCCTTGCCGGAGCCATGGCGACGAAGGCTCCAGCGTGCGGTGATGTCTCCTGGCGCCGACGAGAGACGAGGCCGCCGGCGCTCCATCCGGAGCGCGTCACGCAGCCGCTTCCCACGACGGTCGAGGGACTACGCTCATGAACGTCGCCGTGCCGTAGCGGCAGGGCGCGTATGAACGCAGTTCACGACGCTCGGCCCATGACATGTTTCGTGCCAGGGAGCGATTGCAAATTCTTCCGCCGGGCCGCGGTAACTCGGGTGATCTCCCTGCGGTCTCGACCCCTCACTGCAGCAGCGAAGGTGCAGCCTTGGGCCATCACTCCAGGCGATCTCGCGTCATGCGATGAGCGTCAGTGAGTGACTTCCGTCATGCGACGAAGTGTTGAGACGTACGCGGTGCACACCGCGATCGTGCTGCGCGCGTGAACGCGATCACAGCGTCGTCACGTCATGTTGGTGGTGAGGATGACGTGATGATGGCGACGCGCGCGGCGCCGCGATCAAGCCGCGTGCGTGACGGCGATCACGGCGTCGTGGAGCGCGCCGTTGGTGGCGACGATGCCATGACGTACCGGCAGATCGGGGCATGCGTAGTCGATCGATCGACCCGAGAGATCGGTGAAGCGACCACCGGCGGCGACGAGCACGGCCTCCGGCGCGCACGTGTCCCAGCGCTTCGCGCCGCTCCCGCCGTGCACGTAGAGATCGGCCATCCCGCCGCAGATGCGCGCCACCTTCACGCCGACCGATCCGCAGGGAACGACGCGCGCGATGCCGAGGCGCTCGACCACGGGATCGACGATCGCGGGGCGATGCGAGCGCGAGATGACGATGGTCGCGGCGCGGGGATCGTGGGTGTCGTTGACCCGGAGCGGCGCGCGCTTGCCGTCGGCATCCTCGCGGAACGCAGCGGCGCCGACGCGGCCGGCGAGGGCCTCGCCGTTCACCGGCATGACGAGCACGCCGAGCAAGGCGCGGCCGCCGACGGCGAGGCCGACCATCACGCAGAACTCGCCGTTGCGATCGGCGAACTCGCGCGTGCCGTCGAGCGGATCGACGTACCAGACACGCTCCTTGGCGACGAGGCGGGCGATCTCGTCGGCGCTCGTGGGCACGCTCTCCTCGGCGAGGATGGCGTCGCCGGGGAACGAGGCTTCGAGCGCGCGACAGATGATCTCGTTGGCCTCGCGATCGGCGCGGGTGACGGGATCACCCGGGCCCTTCAGCTCGACCGTGAAAGGCGTGGCGTAGACGGCGGAGACGCGCTCGCTCGCCAAGCGGGCGATGCGCAGGACCTCGGCAAGCTCGCGATCGGTATCCATTCTTCAGACCACCACCCCGACTGCGCGCAGTCGGGCCGAGAGCTCCGCGAGCGCCGTGTCGCGCAGGTACGGCGGGCCGGATCCAGCCTCACGGACGAGCTGATCGAGCTGCGCCACCGAGCGCGGCCCGAGCACGGCGGACGAGACCTGCGCGTTGGCGAGCACGAAGCGCAGCGCCGCCGCGCGCACGGAGAGCACGGGGCCCGTCACGAGCGGGCGGAGCGCGTCGAGCTGGCCGATGCGCGTCTTGAGGTCGTTCGCCGTCCAGCGATCGTTGCGATGATCGCCGTCGTAGAACTCGCGCTCCGGGCTCCACTGACCGGCGAGCAAGCCGTGCGCGAGCACCGAGCGCGCGAGCACGGCGACGCCGCTCTCCGCGAGGATGTCGCGCAGGCCGTGCAGATCGGCGGCGACGAAGACGTTGTACGCGAGCTCGATCACCTCGGCGCCGTGGCGGATGGCGGCGCGCGCCACCTCGGCCGTGCCCGCCGAGACACCCCACGCGCGCACGGCGCCGAGACGCTTCAGCTCCTTCAGGAAGTCGAAGGGCTCGCTCTTGCTCATGGCGAGCATGGTCGGGTTGTGCAGGAGCACGATGTCGAGCGTCTCGCGCCGGAGGCGATCGCGCGAGGCTTCGAAGGCCGGGCGGAGGTAATCGAGATCGAAGCGCTTCTGTGGAGGGACGATCGTCAGGTCCGTCCCGATCTTGGTGGCGACGTACGTCGACGCGGCCGGCAGGCGCTCGCCCAGGCGGCGCTCCATACTCCCTTTGCCGTACACGTCGGCCGTGTCGAACAGATCGATGCCGGCGGCGAGCGCGCGATCGATCACCCGATCGACCTCGGCTTCCACCATCGGTCCATAACCGTCGCCGGAGAGCCCCCAAGTCCCCAGCGACAGCTCGGATACCTCGATTCCCGTCTTTCCGAGCGGCCGTTTTCTCACGCCCGCGATCTATACCAGAGGCGAGCGCTTGCCACGGATTTGCGCACCCCACGCCAAAGGCGGCTTCGGGTGGCCCGCCTGGAGACGTGCGATCACGGCCAGTGAGCGGCGAGGTCCTTGCTGGTGTCCTCCCGAGGGGGAACCGGATGTCGGAGCCTGTCGGCAGCGTGAGGCCAAAACACGCCGAGATTGAGTCCACGAGCAATTCGAGCCGCCGTCCGCGCGGACGTCTCGCGCTGGAGCTGGTGGCGATGCGCGGTAAGGACGTGGTCGGCGTGCGCCACCTGCGGGACGGCGGCACGGCGTGGGTCGGGAGCGTCGGCGATGCCATCGCCCGCATCCCGTCGCGCGAGCTCGGAGGACACCCGTTCCTCGTGGGGGAGGTGCGATCAGGGACGTACGTGCTCCACCTCCCCAACCGCGCCCGCGCTCGTTTGCACGGATCGGACGGGATCCCCCGGCTGATGATCGGGCCGCACCGGATGGAGCTTCGCGAAGGCGAGCGCGCCGTGCTGGTGCTCGGCCCCGTGCAGATCCGCGCGCAGCTCGTGCCTTTCGACACGGCGCCCAGCGCCCTCAAGACGAGCACCCGCATCGGGATGTGGGTCGCTGCGATCGGCCTGATTTACGCGGCCTCGCTCGCCGTCTCGGCGGCGTTCTCGCAGCCCCCGCCCGTGAACGTGGATCCCGCGAGCGTCCATCAGCTCCAAGGCAAGGGGATCATGCCTTAGGCAAGGACGTGCGTCGCGAGCGCGCGGCGGGCACGCTCCGGCCGCGCGCGATCGAGCCTGGATCTCGAGCTGTTTCCGTTGCTGGGGGAGCGCGCCTTCGTGGAGAGCCACGCGGCGAGACGAAACGCGGAGATGCGGAAGCGGTGGCGGGCTCGCGAAAATCCTCCCGCGGAGGCGAGCGCTCCATGCTGAGATCTCCGCGCGTCATGCTGATGAAGATCCGAATCACCGCCGCGCTCGTGCTCTTCGTTCTGGGCTGCGCCGCCGAGGGCGCGGGCGCGCCGTCCGTGCAGATCCCCGCGGTGAGCGCGTCGTCCGCGCCTGCGGCGAGCGCGCCCGCGGCGAGCGCACCGGCGATCGCGCGCGAGCGGCTCGCGGTCACGACGTTCGCGGGGCCGCATGCGACCCTCGACGCGGCGTGCGAGGCCGCGGTGCAGGCGGCCGGCCGACCCAAGCCGAGCGCGCCGTGCGTCGCGACGACGATCGCGATCGCGCCGCCGCCACCCTTCTCCGCGCGCATCCTGCGGGCGCCGGACGCGAGCGATCCGCGGTTCGCAGGCTCGGGTACGTTCCTGCTCGCGCTCGGCAACGGGGGCGCGTGGTTCGTCGCGCCCAAGCCGATCGATCAAATCAACGGCGGCGCCGGGCACATGTACCTGCCCGAGGTGACGCTCCGCGAGGCGAGCGGCGTCGCGCTCCCGCGCGGCGGCGTGCTCGCGCTCATCGGGCTCCACGACGTGACCTCCTCGGTCTGCACCGGATGCACGGGCCCCGATCACGACAAGCGCACGCCCGTGGAGACGCGATCGCTGTGGATGGTGTGCGGCCTCGATCGCGCGGGGAAGCCCGCGTGCACGGCGCCGATCTCCACCGGCGAGAAGGCGAGCGCGTCGCTCACCGGCGACACGCTCTCGATCCACGTGCCCGGAGCCGCGAGCAAGCTCTACGAGGTGGTTTTCTGATCAAGCCACGCCGTCCGCCTCCACCCACGAGGCGAAGAGCTCGAGCGTGCGTGCGTTGTCCGGCACGTCGGTGAGGAAGCAAAGGCTCCACGTCGCCTCGCGGATCCGCGAGGCGCGTTCGAGGAGGCGGGCCCGCGCGGCGGAGAGCACTTGCGCGATCTCGGCGGCGTCACCTCCGCTGTCGATCAGCGCCTCCGCATGGGCCAAGCGGACCAGCGCTTCGCCCTCTTCGATGGCCGCTCCGCCGTCGATGGATGCATAGGCCTCCGCGGCGACGGCGTGCGCTTCCGCGGTCTTGCCGCGCAGGCGCAGCGCGCGGGACAGCACCGCTGCCGCGAAGGGACGGAGCGGCTGCACCGCGGCGAGCGTCTCGGTGGCGACGCGCGCCTCGCGCTCCGCGGCCGCGAGATCGCCGGCGACGAGCGCGATGCGCGCCAAGTACGTCTGCGCGACGCCGAGGAGCCGCACGTCCCCCTGCGCGCGGAACGCCTCGATCGCGCGCTGCTCCACGAAGCGCGCATCCTCGAGGCGACCGCGCTGCGCCAGCACCGGACCGAGGTTGCTCTGCGCGAACGTGGCCAGCTCGCAGAGGCCCATCCGATCCGCCGCGGCAAACGCCGCGCGCAGGACCTCTTCGGCGCGGTCGTCTGCGCCGAGCTCGGCATAGATGTGCCCGAGGTTCGCGCGGGTCGCGCAGGCGTTGCGCTGATCGCCCGCCTCCTCGAACGCGGCGAGCGCCGCCTCGAGGCCCACCCGACAACCATCGAGATCGCCTGAGGCCGATGCACGGAAGCTCTGCGCTTGATGGATGGTGGCGCGCGTGCGCGCATCGAGCGGAGCCGGCCCTTCGAGGGCCTCGTCGAGGATCTCGACGAGCCGATCCGCGGCCTCGTAGCGCCCGCCGAAGATCAGGTAGCTCGCGCAGAACCCGATGCACGCGAGCCGCGCGTCCGCCGCGCCCGGATGCGGGGCCGTCGCGGCGGCCGGCTCCGACCACGTCTCCACGCGCTCGAAATTGCCGAGCTTGCCGGCGGCGAGGATCACCTGCGTGGCGGCGCGGAACCACGCTTCCGTCCCAGGATCGAGGAGCGTCGAGGCCTCCCAGCCGCGCTCCTCCGCGAGCACGAGCTCACCGCGCCACACGTGGGCCTCGGCTTGGATCAGACGCAGGACCCCAGCCCAATACCAAGGCGGGACGTGCGGCCGTTCGCCGTCGGGATCGATGACCTCGTGTTGCTCGCGGCTCGGCGCCGGATCGTCACCTTCGACCGTGCCGTCGGCGCACGCGAGGCCCTCGGTGGCGCGCTCGATGGCGGAGGCGAGCTCGCTCGCTTCGAGCGCTTGCTCCGCGGCGCGCAGGTACCACGGCACCGCGCGCCGCGGCCGCCGGCCGAGCCGGAAATGCGTGGCCATCGCCATCGCATCGGTGTGCCGCGTGCGCTCGAGCCATTGACCGGCGAGGTGGTGTCCGAGGGCGCGATCCTCGTCGGTGAGCGTCGCATACGCGGCCTCGCGCACCAGCGCGTGACGGAAGGCGTAGTCCGCGTCACCCGGCAACGCGGGCGCGGCCACGGGCGCGACGAGCTCGCGCCCTTCGAGCCGCGTGAGCCACGCGCTCACCTGCGTGACGTCGGCGCCGATCAGCGCCGCCACGCCGTCGCGCGAGAAGCGCCGCCCGAAGATGCTCGCGGCGCGAAGGATGCGCTTGGCCTCGCTCCCCTCCGCGTCGAGCCGCGCCTCCACCGCGTCGAGCACGGAGGCGGGCAGCGCCTCGCCGCGGCCCGCGGCCACGGCGCGCACGAGCTCCTGCAGATAGAAGGGATTGCCCCCGCTCCGCTCCAGGATCTGCGCGACCACCTCCGATCGCGCCGAGGCGCCGAGCGCCTCGCGCACCAGCGCCTCGCTCGCGCGGCGCGAGAGCGGCGCGAGCCGAACGACCTGCAAATCGCGCTCGGACCAGAGCCCGGGAAAGCGGGCCTGCACCTCGGGGCGGGCCAGCGCCAGCACCACGAGCGGCTTCTCGTGCAGGTTGCGCAGCGCCCCGTCGACGAGGCGCACCGTCGCGGCGTCGCCCCAATGGAGGTCTTCGAGCACGAGCAGCACCGGCCCGTGCTCGCACTCGGCCGCGAGGAAGTCCTCCCACGCGGCGCGCATGGAGTCGCCCATCAGCATCGGATCGCGGCGCGCCGCGCGCAGCGCCTCGTCGCAGTCATCGGGGAACGGCGTGCTCACCAGCTCGCCGAGGAACGCTGCCACGCGCGTCGCCGCGGGCTCCGGCACGCGCCGCGCGACGCGCGCCGAGAGCTTGCGCCGGCGGATCTCGCCGGGCTCTCCGTCGCGGATGTCCGCGGCGCGGCGGATGGCGTCGGCGACGATCCCGAACGGCGAGCCCGCGGAGATGGAGTCACCCCGTCCGAGCAGGACGGTGGGTCGCGGCGCGCGACGTGCGGCCCGCTCGGCGAGCTCGTTGAACAGGCGCGATTTGCCGGCCCCGCACGGCCCCAGCACCAGGACGATGCCGGCCATCGGCTCGTCCACGCAGCCCGCGTACATGCTCTCGAGGATCGAGATCTCGCGATCGCGTCCGACGAACGGCGCCGGCCGGCCCATGAGCACGGTCTCACCTTCACCGTCGGGGCGCAGGCCGCGCAGCACGAGGCCGTCGTTGGTCTCCACCACGTCGAAGCGCCGGCCGAGCGCCGCGGCCGTGGGCTCGTCGAGACGCACCACGCCGGGCCGCGTGCTCTCCAACAGCAGGACGCCGCGATCGATCAGATCACCGCGCACGCGCTGGGACGCGAGGATCCCGCGCCCCGTCACCACGCACACGGGCGCCGTCTTCGCGCGCGCTTGGAGCGCGAGGGCGCACTGCGCCGCGCGCTCGGCCCGATCGGTGGCGTCGCCGTTGCTCCAGATCGTCACCACCAGCGACTCGCCCGCGATGAGCACGATGCGGCCGCCGAACGGCTCGACGAGGCGCTCGATCTCCGGCGCCGGCATGGCCTGGCCTTGCGCGGGCAGCGTGTCGCCCGGATCGTCGAGGCGGCCCGCCAGGATCACGCTCACGAGCCGCCGCTCGCTCAACCCGAGCGACGCAGGCAGCGACGACGACGGCGGCGGGATCGAGGGCAGCGTGCGGCGCGCCGATCGCGGCGGCGCCGGTGTCGTCTCCACGGGATCCTCGATCTCGCCGAGCGCCGCCAGCTCCGCCGCGACCTCGGCCGCGTCCCGCGGGCGCTCGCTGGGCCTCTTCGCCAGCATGCGCTGCACGAGATCGTCGAGCGCCTCGGGCACCTCGGGACGGATCCCGCAGAGCAGCGGCGAGCCTTCGAGGAGGATCTTAGCGAGCACCGCCATCGGGTGCGCGCCCGCGAACGCGGGCTGCCCCGTGAGGCACTCGAAGAGCACGCACCCGAGCGCGAACACGTCGGCCCGCGCGTCCGCCTCGCCCGTCCCTTGGATCTGCTCCGGCGCCACGTACCCGAGCGTGCCGAGCAGCACGCCCGTGCACGTGAGCCGCTGCGGATCGCCGGCCACGCGCGCGATCCCGAAATCGACGACCTTCACCTCCGCCACATCGCCTCGCGGCAGGAGCAGGTTCGAAGGCTTGAGATCGCGATGCACCATCCCGCGCGCGTGGGCCGCGCCGAGCGCGTCGGCGACGCGCCGGGCGAGCACGAGCGTCTCCGACAGCGAGAGCCGCCCGCGCACGAGGCGGTGCGCGAGATCCTCGCCGTCGAGCCACTCCAGCGCCAGCCAATGCTCGCCCGAGTCGGCCGTGCCGTGCCCCACGTACCGCACGATCGCCGGGTGATCGAGCTCCGCGAGGATCGCCGCCTCCCGCGCGAACCGCTCGATGTCGACCGCATCGCGCCCGCGGAGGATCTTGATCGCCACCGGATCTCCGGTCACGCGATCGAAGGCACAATAGACCGTGCCCATGCCCCCCGATCCGGCCTCGCGATCGAGGATGAATCGATTCCCGATCATGGACCCGGGCCGCACCTTGTCTCCCGGCCTCACGAGATGACGGCCCATCCAAAGCCACGTTCGGCGGCGCCCCCCGAACAACCATTCTTCATCTCACCGACGCGTCCCTCGAAGTGCGTCCCGGCCGGGCGCTCATCATCCCCAACACATATCGATCTCTCCCGAGCGTCCCTGTCGTTTTCGAGGTGATCGCCTATTTGGCAACGACGGATGCGACCATTGATGACCAGATTGGCAGCGTGCTCCGTTTCGACGGTGACGGGCCGGTTTTTCACGTCACCTTCGTCCCCGTCGTTCCGCGCGGCGGGCAGCCCGACTGGAATGGTCGATCGCCGATGTCGTGAGCGCATCTCGCGGTCCCCCTCGTATGCTTTCGCGGCGGGCACGACGGCCCCGAGGCTCGATCCCGAGCCCCCTCGCGGCGGCGCTCCTCCACCCCATCACGTGCGGAGCGCCTTGACGATTCCGTCTGTCATCATGCCAAAAACAACCCGGGATGGAAACCCGAAAAGCGCCGCTCGCTCACCACGGATCTCGTGAAATGCCGAGGGGTGCTGCATATTCCGGGAGATGCACGAGAGTCGTGTCGGGGGCGTTCCCTGCGTCCCTCGTGATGGGTAATCTCGTCCGTCCCCGTGGCCTCATCCATCCTCGATCGCATCGGTCATACACCGCTCGTCCGGCTCGCGCGCCTCGCCCGTGATCTCCCCGTCCCCGTGCTGGTCAAATGCGAGCACATGAATCCCGGCGGGAGCGTCAAAGATCGGCTCGTGCTCGCGGTCGTCGACGACGCCGAGCGTCGCGGTCTCCTCGCGCCGGGCGCCACGTTGATCGAAGCCACCGCCGGCAACACCGGCCTCGGCTTGGCCATGGTCGCGGCCGTGCGCGGCTATCGCGTCGTGTGCGTGCTGCCCGAGAAGATGTCCGAGGACAAGCGCGCCGCGCTGCGCGCCGCCGGCGCCGAAGTGGTGATCACGCGCAACGCTCCGCCGAGCGATCCCGAAAACTTCCAGAACGTCGCCCGCCGCCTCGCCGCGGAGCGCGGCTACTTCCTCACCGATCAATTTCAAAACCCCGCCAACCCACGCATCCACGAGGAGACGACCGGCCCGGAGATCCTCGCGCAATGCGGCGGCGTGATCGGCGCATTCGTCGCCGGCGCGGGCACGGGCGGCACCATCACGGGCGTCGGTCGCTTCCTCAAAGCGCGCGTGCCCGACGTGCGCATCGTGCTCGCCGATCCGCAGGGCTCGGCCCTCGCGGAGTGGGCGCGGAGCGGCGTCCTCGGCCCCGACGGCGCCTATCAAGTCGAGGGCATCGGATCTTCGCAACCACCGCTCGTCCTCGATCGCTCGGTGATCGACGAAGCCGAAACCATCAGCGACGAAGAGAGCTTCGCCACCGCCGTGCGCCTCTGGCACGAAGAAGGGCTTTATGTGGGTGGCTCCGCGGGGACGGCCGTCGCCGCCGCGCTCCGCATCGCCGCACGCGGGATCGGGCCTGTCGTCGCGCTGCTCCCCGATGGATGGGATCGATATCGATCGAAGCCGTGGATGACGGCGGCGAGCCGCGCGGGGTGACGAGTCGTCCGACTCCGCACCCCGCCGTGCGACTCAAGGCGTGCTGTTCGGATCGGCCGGATCGCTGCCTTCGGCGAGCTCGTCGCCGTCGTAGTGACCGTCGCCGTCGCGATCGAGCCCGCGGCGCACGCCTTCGCCGGGGGGAACGCAGGTGTACGTGATCGAGCGGCCGCCGATGGTGCCAATCGCGCGCACCCAGTCGTCGTCGAGCGGCGGGACCGCGTCGCGATCGCTCAGGTAGCGGTGATTGCCCAGGTAGAGGAAGCCAATCTCCCACGGCCCGAGGGAGGTCTTGGCCACCAGATCGCATTCGCCCGCGCTGGCCCGGCTCTCCAAGAGCGCCACGCGCGCGTTCGCGGAAGCGTTGTTTCCCAGGCCCGTCAACGTCACCTGTTGTCCGACGACGGGCGCCACGTTGTTGTCGAAGGCGAGCAGGAACGCTTCGATCTTGAGGCGCATGTCGGCCCCCTGGGCGTCGAGCGGGAAGCCCTCGGCGCTCGCGAGGGACGAGAAGGTGATGTTGCCGAGGAAGCGAGCGACCGTGTCCGCGCTGCCATCGTGAAAGTAGCCGAACCCGCGCACCTGATCTCCCGTGGACACGAAAGGATCCGAGATGAAGAAGCCATTGGGCCCCATCCCGAACATCCCGACCTTCTGATACATGTTGCGCAGGTGAGGCACCTTGAAGAGCTGGGGCTCGATGTCGAACGTCGAGAGCCCGCTCGTGCCATAGAAGCCGGGGATGTCCGCGCCCGGATTGCCGTTCAGATCGAAGGTGTGGCACGTGGTGCAGGCCGCGGCCCCGCCGTCGAACCGGCGATCGCTCACGAAGATGTCGCGCCCGGCCTGCTGAACGGGCGTCAGCGAGTTGTCGAGATTGCGGATCGGATTCGGTGGATACCGGAGCTGAAGGATGAAGTCGGTGAACGCCTCCATGTCCGCGTCCGGGATGGGGGCATTGCGACCGAGCAGCTCCGTGAAACCACCTTGGAATTGCCGAAACGCCGCGCGCTCGTCGAACGCTCCGCCATCCGGCTGCGCCGAGCCCTCGTCGAGGCCGCCGGTGCGGTCTCCACGCCAGTGCATCGGCCCATGGTTCGCCATGCCGCGCAGGCTCTGGGTCGTCATGGGGCCCTTCATGGGGTGTGTCTCGAAGGAGACCGGCTCGCCCGTGAATGGATTGGTGGTGACCGGGACCGCGAAGGGGCCGGGGTTGGTGAAGGTGTCACCGTCGGGATTGCCGAGGTTCCACGCCAGGCTGTCGAGGTCGCCGAAGACATGGCAGCTCGCGCAGGCCGAGTCACCGTGGCTCGAGCTCACCGAAGCATCGTAAAGGAAGCGGCGGCCCTTGGTGACGCTGGGGGGCTCGGGGCTCCACATCTTCACGTGCCCGACCTCGGCGCGCTGCTTGGTGTCGACGATGGAGATGCCGTCGTCGAAGCGCGTCATCACGTAGAGGCGATTCCGCTGCTCGTCGAGCACGAGCCCGGTGGGCCCGCCGCCGGTCAGGGTGACCTGATTGGCGGTGCTCGGGACGAAGCTGTCGTTCTCCAGCTGGGCCGTGGCGTAGATTCCCACCTTGCTCGAGCCGAGCGCCGCGACGTAGAGCGTCTTGCCGTCGCCGCTCACGGCCATCCCCGTCGGGAGCGCGAGGCTCTTCGCGTTCTCGGCGTTGGGGATGGGCGCGCAGCAGGACGCGGTGTTGATGTGCTTGTTGAGATGCCGCGGCGCCACGTTGCCCGAAGGGCCGAGCACGGTGATGCGGTTCTCGGCGAAGCGGCCCCGGACGCTGTGACCCGCGAAGACGCCCGGGCCTTCGTAGCTCTCCTCGTTGTGCGCCTCGGTGTTGGACACGTAGACGCGGCCCGACACCGGGTTCACCGCCATGTTGTAAAGGACGGTGCCGACGCCGGTGTAGAAGCCATTGGATCCATTGACCTGCTTGGGCGGGCTCGCGTTGGCGTCGAGCACGAAGACGTCCTTGTCCGGGAGCCGGAACCGGACCTTGTCATCCCAGGCATGCCCGTTCTCGTCGACCCAGTGTTGGCCGTCGAATTGGACGATGATGCCGGTCGGCGGCGCGGGGACGCCGGCGGCGTTGGTGGGCGGGCCGGGGAGGATCGCGAGCTCCTCGGGCGAGAAGGCCGTGAGGGTGATGCTCGTGGTGCGGTTGCCGGTGTGGAAGCCGGCGGCGTAAACGCGGTTGCCATCGGGGCTGACGGCGAGCGCGCGGGGCGTGTCGCTGAACAGGTTCACGATGGTGAGCGGATTGCCACCATAGGCGTTGCCCAGGTGATTGGCATCGAACACCCACACGTCGGCGCGGCCCACGCCGGGCGTGGCGAGCTGCGGATCGACAGGGCTGTTCTGGCCGCGGTGCGCGGTGGTGATGAACGCGCGGCCCTTGCCCGGGCCGGCAAACACGATGTCTCGCGGCTCGTCGCCGACGAGCAGCGTGCGCGTGACCCGCCCGCCGAAGCAGCCGGGATCGAGCTTGACGATGCTGACGCTGTCGGAGAGGTGATTGACGACCCAGACCTCGTCATCGCTGCGCGCGGCCACGGCGACCGGCTCGAGGCCGACCGGCACCGAGGCCTTGTGAGAGAGCCCGTTCCCCTCGACCCGGAAGATCTCGAGTCGCCCGTCGGGGGTGTTGACGGCGAACAGATGCTTGCGATCGGGGGACAGCGCGAGAGGCCGGACTTGGCCGCTCTCGAAGAGCGTGTAAGGAGTCGAAGCAAGAGAAGGCGAGCTCGCGGCGAGCCCACCGGCCACGATGGCGGACGCGAGTAATCCCTCCACGAGGCGCCTTGCGCCCCGCGGGGTCCGTGAAGCATTCATTTTTGCACCTCCTGAATAGGGGTGAGTGTTGGTGCGATGCCACCGGCCCCGCCGATGGCGATTTCTCCCGCATATCAGTACGCTGTTACCACTACGGATCTAACAAGGATGTTGCGATTTCCTGGTTCGTGCCACCCGGGAGCAAAGAATATGCGGGATGAAGTCCGCACATGTCATGACGGCGACGGCGGACGGGCTGGGCTGGAGCAAGGGACCTTTCGGTTATTTCAGGGGAAAGGCGCACTGACGAAGGTTTGTCAGGGGATCGTGTGGGCTAGCCTCCGTGGCACGCGCCAAGAGGATGCGTGAGCGGCACAGGGTGCGAGGGCGCTCACTTGTAGGAGGAGCGCAGCACGCCAGACTCGGCCGACGGCGCTTTGATGCGCTCCCCGCCCCGCTGGAGGTCCTGATGACGTGCCCGCACGCCCCGCGAAAGACCGCGGTTGCTGCGATGATTCTTTGTTGTCTCGCGGCGTGCCAATCTCCTCCAGACGAAACTTCGGTGGATGTCGGGGAGGGCGCGGGGGGAGGCGGTTCGGCGGACGGTGCGAGCGTGATTCCGCAGCCGGATCCGGTCGATGTCGCCATCGATGGAGCCACGGACGCGGAGCTCAAAGCGTTCTTCGCCGGAGATGCGTTGTTCGGTGTCCCGCTGCACGAGGCGGACGGGCTCGGCCCACTCTATACGCGGAGCTCGTGCGGCGGCTGTCACGCCACCGGCCTGCGCGGGCCCGGATCGGTGCAGAAGATGGCGGTGGTCCTCGACGACGGTGTCACCACCGCACCGGATCAATCCAAGCTGCCTTGGGGCAATACCGTGCATCCGCTCGTCACCGCCGGCGCGAGCACGCCCATCACGCCGCCGGACGATCCCAACGTGATCGTATCCATTCGCGTGGGGCCGCCGATCGTGGGGCGCGGATACATGGAGGCGATCGATGATGCCGAGATCCTCCGCGTGGCCAAGGAGCAGGCGTCGCGCACGGATGGAATCCACGGTCGCATCAATCAGGTGGTCTATGGCTCCGAGCCGAACCCGGATCCGACGTTCAACGCCCATCGGAAAGGCGATGTCCTGATTGGCCGCTTCGGCCTGAAGGCCCGGATTGGCACGCTCGACGAGTTCACCGCCGATGCGCTCCAGGGGGACATGGGGATCACGAGCCCGCTCCGCCCCTTCGAGATTGCCAATCCGGACGGACTCGCCGACGACGACAAGCCGGGCGTCGACGTGAGCGCCGAGAGTGTCAATCGCCGTGCCATGTACATGCGTCTCACCGCGATTCCGCGGCGGTCGGGGCTCACGGAAGAGGGCAGGGGGCTCTTCGCCCAGGCGCATTGCGACGGCTGCCACGTGCCGTCGATGAAGACGCGGGAGGACTATCCGATTCGGCTCCTCGCGGGCGTCGACGCGCCGGTCTTCACCGACATGCTCCTCCACGACCTGGGGGACGCGCTGGCCGACGGCGTGATCGATGGCAGCGCGCAGTCCCGTGATTGGCGCACGGCGCCGCTCATCGGTCTCCGCTTCAACAAGACCTTCATGCACGACGGCCGGGCCCTGACCATCGAGGAGGCCATTCTCCTCCACGATGGGCCGGGATCCGAGGCCGCCGATTCGATCGCTCGATTCCGCGCGCTGTCCGACGACGGCCGCGCCGCGCTCCTCGCGTTCGTGCGCGCGCTTTGACCCCGAGGGCCACCATGCAAAAACTCCTTCCGATTGCCATTCTGCCGCTCGCGCTCCTCGGATGCTCGTCGGGGATGCCCGAGCCGGGCGTGCCCATCGATTCGCCCGAGGGCCCGGCGCTCAGCGAGGATCAATATCGCGAGCAGGCGCTCACGGAGATGCACGAGTCCCTCCTCGCGGAGGTGAAGACGATGCGTCTCGCGGTGACCGAGATCCAGAGCGCGGCGCCCGTGCCGGCCGATCGCGGGTGGGACGCGCAGAAGGACGCCGTGGCCATCGCGCGGATGCGTGACGCGTGGGTGCGCGCGCGCACGGCGTACGAGCACGTGGAGGGCGCGCTGGCGCCGCTGTTCCCCGACATCGATTTCGCCATCGATGCTCGGTACGACGACTTCATGACGCAGCTCGCGCCCAAGGGCGGTGACGCCGATCTCTTCGACGGCGCGGGCGTCACCGGGATGCACGCCGTGGAGCGCGTGCTCTATGCGGACGTGATCCCGGCGCGCGTGGTGACGTTCGAGAAGTCGCTCCCGGGCTACGTGCCCGCGGCCTTCCCCGCGACGGCGGAGCAGGCCTTCTCGTTCAAAGAGGATCTCTGCGCCCAGCTCATCGCCGACATCGAGACGCTGGAGAAGCAATGGACGCCGGCCAACATCCACGTGGCCATCGCCTTTCAAGGCCTCGTGATGCTGGTGCAGGAGCAGGGCGAGAAGGTGGTGAAGGCGGCCTCCAACGAGGAAGAGTCGCGGTATTCGCAGCGCACCATGGCCGATCTGCGTGACAACCTCGCCGGCGCGCGCCGCGCGTATGCGATGTTCCGCCCTTGGCTCTTGTCGAAATCGAGCACGGTGGATCCGACGCGTGACGGCGCCGTGGTGGACGCGAAGATCGAGGCTGGGTTCGACGCGCTCGAAGCGGCTTATACGTTGGTGGAGGGGCCGTCCATTCCGGCGCCGCCGGTGACGTGGAGCGCGGAGAACCCGTCGAAGGATGATTTGGCGTCGCCGTTCGGGCGGCTCTATCACACGGTGCACACGGCGGTGGATCCGACGATCGCGGGCTCGACCGTGGCGCAGATGAACGCCGCCGCGAAGCTGCTCGGCTTCGAGGTGCTCGGAGGGGGCGAATGAGTGATTCGGTGCGCCGCGAGGAGCGGCGGCTCAGGCGCATCTTCCAGCGGGCGCTGTGGGTCGCCGTGGCTGCGCCCATCGCGGCTCCGCTCGCGTGCGGCGCGCCGGGCACGACGGTCACGAGCCCGGACGAGGAGGTCGAGCGCGGCGCGATCGAGCCGGGATCGGGCCTCGAAGAAGGCGCAGGCGGCGCAGGGAACGGCGAGGCCGCGAAGGGCGCTGCAGGGGGCGCCGATCGCGGAGAGGCGCAGGGCGCGGGCGGATCGATCGATCAAGGCACGACCCTTCCAAGCGGTGAGGGCGAGCGCCCGAGCACGGAGGGGGCGTCATCGGGTGAGCCGGGTACGGAGGTCGAGGGCTTCGCGAACAATGCTTCGTGCGCGCCGGTGCCGTTCACGCCCAACCCGCCGGACACGTGCGGAAAGTACGTGCGTTTGCCCTGTGGATTGCCGGCGGGCGTGACGCCGGTGGCCAATTGCTATCTCTGGCTCAACGATTGTCAGAAGGTCTGTCCAGGCGCGTACTTCAATTGTCATGCAGTCGGGGATTCGTGCCGAGACGGGGTGGTCGTCAAGGACGCGAAGGGCGGTATCGACATCGATTGCGCCACGTGCTCCAAGGGCGTGGGGCGGATTCCGGCAGGGCTCGCGCCCGCGCGGATGAAGCGCGCGCCGTCGGCCCTCGGTACGTACTTCGCGTCGGCGTCGCACCTCGAAGCGGCTTCGGTGCATGCGTTCGTGCGGCTCGGGCGCGAGCTCTCCGCGAGCGAGGCGCCGCCGTCGCTCCTCCGCGCGGCGCGCCGGGCGGCGCGTGACGAGGTTCGGCATGCGCGGGCGACGGCGCGTTTGGCGCGGCGCTTCGGGGGTGAGCCCGTGCGGCCGCGCGTGGCGTCGCTGCCTTTGCGAGCGCTCGATGCGGTGGCGATCGAGAATGCGGTCGAGGGGTGCGTGCGCGAGACGTTCGGCGCGCTCGTGGCCGAGTTCCAGGCGGCGAACGCGCGGGATCCGGAGATCGCGCGGGAGATGGAGATCATCGCGCGGGACGAGACGCGTCACGCGGCGCTCTCGTGGGCCGTGGCGCGATGGGCGCACGACAAGCTCGCGATCGAGGCGCGCGAGGCGATGGCCGCGCATTGTCGCGAGGCAATGGCCGCTCTGCGCGCGGAGACCCAGGCGTGCATGCCGGAGGAGCTCCGCACGCAGGCCGGGCTCCCCAACGAAGCCGAGCAGCGCGCGTTGCTCGACGTGCTCGAAGAGCAGCTTTGGGGCACGCTCGCATGAGCACGAGGCTCGGAACGACGAGCCTCGTGAGCTAAGCGCTCTACAGCCCGCATCGCAGCACGTAGCGAGCGCCGGCGGCGGGATCGGACGTGGCGCCGTACGTCTCGTAGATCTGTTTCACCTCGGCCTGGTATTCCGCGGGGGCGGCGGCGAGCGCCGTCGCTTGGGGCACGCCGTCGGCGAGGTGCCGGAACGCGAAGGCCACGGCCCCGCAGCGGCCCGCCTTCTGTTGCAGCTCGCGCGCGCCCAGATCGATCTCGACCGCGGCCAAGCAGGGCTTCCAAGCTTCGAGGATCTCGGGATCGGGATTCGGCGCGTCGTGGTTCACGATGACGGCGTTGGTCTCGGCCCACACGCAGCCGAGCAAGCTCATGGCATTGGCGTCGAAGGCCGACGTGGAAGCGGCGATGAAGGCTCCAATCGAAGGTAGGCTTTCGACCTCCACACCGAGGACATCGATGCTGAACGAGGCGGTGATCTCGTTGAGCGTGACCTTGGCGGCGACCGCGGTGGCCGAGAGCTGATCGTCCGTCCCCAGATAGCGAATGCTCACCCGGATGCCGGCGGCGTACGTCTCCGAGAGGAGAATGGTGTCTTCCAGGGCCGTGCGTTGATATGTGCTGTAGGCGTGATAGGCGGCGAGCTGGGCGTCGTCCTTGCTGCGGAGATCGGCGATGCCTTGGAGGCCGAGATCGAGCGTCGCGGCGATCTTCAAATCGGCATTGCCGAGCTCCTGGTGTGCCTGGCCCAAGTCATCCGGCGCGGGAGGCCAATCATGGGCCCGAATGCGGGCGTCTTCTGCGAAATGGCGCAACGAAAGGATGGCCCCCGTCGGGCTCAGATACGGTAGGACCGCGACCTCGAAACCATTCTTGGCCTCGTTCGCCGGAGGAACGGTGCCAACCCCTTTGAGCAAGTCGTCCGCCCTCTTCGCCTGCGCGGTATTGGGCTTGTCCGATGAGCTCGAGAGCCCGAAGCGGTGATAGGTCGCGGCTACGACGGCGTCGACGACTCCGGCATGGAAAGCCTTGGCCCGCCCGCGGGAGCGCCGGGCGTCGAGCGTCGCGAGCGCTTCTTCGAGCGTCTCGTGCGCGGCGATTCGGCCGAGCGCGTAACACAGCGTGCGCCAGTCGTCGGGAGGCTCGCTCTTCGGGGTGAAGATGGGGCCGGGCTTGGCGCTGTCTTCGATGGAGGACGCATTGTCGACCACCCATTGGATGCTCTCGGCGATCCCCTGCCCGAAATGACGGGCGCTGTCGACGTCGAGAGGCCCGCCGGTGAGCTGTTTGAGGGTCTTCGTGGCGTAATCGGAGAAACCGTCCGTCTCGACGTGGAGCCTGTTGCTGTTAACGTCGAAGGTGGCTTTGGCGATGGAGACGCTCAGGGAGCCGGAGGTCTCGGTGGTCCACAGGCCCGCGATGATGGAGCGGCCGAACACGGCCTCACGCCCGTTGACGTTCGTCCCCAGGTACGGGTGCGTCGCGGAGAACTCGACGAGATGATGCCGGTGATTGCCACTGACGGAAGCGAAGAATGGGCCATAGCCGCCGCTGGTGATGCCATCCACGCTCAGATTGGCAGATGTCACGCGCAGGATGGGATAGTGCCAGCGATGGTCGACGAAGGGGGGCAGTTGGCTCATGGATGAACCCTTTCTCGTCTGCTTCCGGTCGATGGAGAGAGCCGGGGAGCAGAGCAGGCCAGGACATCATGCGTCCGGTGGACGGACAATGCACCTCGCTCGCAGAACGACGAACGAGAGCCGTTGGCTCATCGTCGAATCGGGAGGTGAGGTGTTGGCGCCTTTGGGGTGAATGCAGATGCCGTCGTCGGGGTGTTGATGGCATCAAGGCATCTGCGAAAGCGTCATCGATGTTGCGATGCGCGCATCGACGAGGCTCTTGCTCTCGGTTGTTCGGCTGGCCGAGGCGCGGATCGGGTCACGGCTTCTTGGGGCGGCGGGTGTCGCTTGCTTCGAAGGGGGAGCGGGCCACGCGGGGATCGGGCGGGGCGCCTTCTTCGAGCAAGGCGGCGCGGACGAGGCCTTTGTCGCCGAAGCGATCGGCGACGCGGAGGACCACGGATTCGAGGCGGCGGCGACGCTCGCTGTCGGCCTCGACGAAGAGGGCGGGGGCGGCCTCCGCGGGGGCCGGCGAGAGATCGGCGACGGAGATGCCGAGGAGGCGAACGCGGCCTTGGGGAACGCGATCCAAGAGATGCAGGGCGGCGCGGTGGAGGCTGCCGACGTCGGCCACGGGATCGGGCAAGGCGACGCTGCGGCTCCGGAGCTTGAAGTCGGCGTACTTGACCTTGAGCGTGATGCCGCGGCCCACGAGGCCCGCGCGGAGGAGGCGGCGCGCGACGCGGCCGGCGAGATCGAGGAGGCGCAGCTCGAGCGCGCGGCGATCGACGAGATCGCGATCGAAGGTCTCCTCGGCGCCGAGGGAGATCGCGGCCCGCGTGGGATCGACCTCGCGCGTGTCGATGCCGCGCGCGAGCGGCGCGATGTGCGCGATGGCCGCGGCGCCGAGCACGGCGGCGAGCGCTTCGGGCGCGGCGGCCGCGAGATCGCCGATGGTGGCGAAGCCGGCCTCGCGCAGCTTGGGTGCCGTCTTCGGGCCTACGCCCCACATGCGCTCGACGGGCAGCGGCGCGAGGAAGGCGGCGACGTCGTCGGGCACGATCACGATGCCGTCGGGCTTCTGCAGATCGCTCGCGATCTTCGCGGCGAACTTGCTCGAGGCCACGCCGGCGGAGGCGGTGAGGCCGAGCTCGCTCTTGATGTCGGCCTTGATCCGGCGGGCCACGGCCTCGCCGTCGCCGAAGAGCGATCGGCTCGCGGTGACGTCGAGGAAGGCCTCGTCGACGGAGAGGCCCTCCACGAGCGGTGTGTAGCGCCGGAAGATGGCGAAGACCTCGGCGCTCACCTCGGCGTAGCGATCGTGGCGCGGCGGCACGACGATGGCTTCGGGGCAGCGTCGGCGCGCTTCGATCATCGACATGGCGGAGCGCGCGCCGCTCGGGCGCGCTTCGTACGAGGCCGCGACCACGACGCTGCGGCCGCTGCCGCCGACGAGGACGGGGCGGCCGCGCAGGCGCGGATCGTCGCGCTGCTCGACGGACGCGTAGAAGGCGTCCATGTCGATGTGGAGGATGGAGCGCGCGGGCCTCGGCTCGGGCGGATCCTCGCGCGTCATGGAACGATCTCCGGGAGAAGCGTGGGCCCGGTGCGGGCCGCGGTGAACGAAGCTACTTCTGCGCGGGCTTCGGCGCGCCTTCGGCCACGGCCTTGGCGAGCGCCTCGGCGGCCTTCGCGCGATCGTCGGCGACCGCGCGTTGCGCCGCATCCGTCAAGAGCGCGGCGGCGGCCTTGTAGCGCTCGGCGACGTCGTGCCAGTACGCGGCGTCCGCGCCTTCGGGCGCCGCGAGCTGGTGAACCACGGCCGCGTCGAACGCCGCGGCGCCCGCGAGCCGACCGGCGGGGGATTGATGCGCCACCACGTCGAGCGCCGCGGTCTGCGCCGAGCCGAGCGCGCGCGGCGTCTTGCGCATCATGTCGGCGGCGTCCTCGGGGCCGCTGCGCAGCGCGAGCGCGAGCGCGAGCAGGAAGGTGGTCTCCTCCGAGGGCACGGCCGTGCGCGATGCCGAGGCGAGCGTGGCGGCGAGATCGAAGTCCACCCCGCGCCAATAGGCGCGCCCCAGATCGAGCCGGCCACGCGCGTAGAGCGCGCTCGCCTCGGGCGTGAGCGTGGCGCTGCGGAGCGCCATGCGTTGCGGGAGCGGCAGGCCCTTCTGCAGCAGCATGCGCAGGATGCCCGGCTTCGCGGCGGCCTGCTCCTCGAGGAGGAGCCCGGCGTAGAGCGTGGGGAGCACGCCCGCGAGGCGCTCTTCCACGTTGGTGGGCGCGGCTTTCGGAAGCACCGGCAGGATGAGCACGTCGAGCGCGTCCACGCGGCGCCCGCCGTACAAGCGCGAGAGCATGGTGCGCGCGCGATCGACGCGCGGATCGTGGATCACGCCGACGAGCGCGAGCTCCTTGAGGCCGACGAGGGCCGCGTCGCGGCCGCGATCCTTGCGGGGATCGAGCCACTGATCGAGGCTGCCGTAGTAGGCGTTCTTGAGCTCCTCGTCCTTGGCGAACTCGGCGGGGATGGGCGCGTTGCGCGCGGCCTCGACGAGCCGGAGATCGGCGACGCCCGACTCGATCGCCGCGATGCCTTTGCCGTAGTAGGGCAGCTCCGCGGCCGAGCGCGACACCTCCTCGATGGCGCGCGCCTGCTCCTCGAACCAGGGCCGCATCTTGGTCTTGATGAACTCGAGGACGCGCGCCCGATCGTGCGGCGGTGCGAGCACGGGCGCGTTGTGCGCAGCGCGCGCGAGGCGCGACGCGATCGCTTGGCCGAGGAGCGCATGATAGACGAGCCCGTTCATCCCGGCGGGCGGCGCCTTGAGCATCGGCTCGGCGAGCGCCTCGCCGCACTCGACGGGCGCGTTCTCGCCGCGCAGCGCGCGCGCCACGCCGGCGGGCAGGCCCGTGCACGACTCGAGATCGGCGAGCGCCACATCGCGCTTCTCCCCGTCCGGCTGCGCCATGGCCGCGTCGAGCGCGACGAGCCCAGCGGCCGCGTCCGCGCACTTCGCGTTCGGCGTGCTCTTGCGCGCCGCCCAGGTCGCGCACATGGCGGGCGGCGGAGCGAGCCCCGGCGGCGGCGATTGCAGCTTCGTCTTCGCCGGATCGATCACCGGCGGCTTGAGGAGCGGCATCCACTCCTCGCGCGTCGGGCCGGTGACCGCGAACGGATCGGCGCCCGCGGGAGCCTTCGTCTGCGCGGCGGGCGTCGGGGCCTCGGGGGTCTTGGGAGGCTGGGCCTCCGCGGCGCACGCGGACACCGCGAGCGCGAGGAGCGGCGCGAGGATCTTCTGCATGGGGTTCGCCTCGAAATCCACGATCGTCGTGGCGTCCTAGAACGGGGGTCTTCGCGAGACAATCCCGAGCGCCGCGAGTTCCCAGGGGGCCTGGCACGGAAGGCGCTTCGTCGAGGTGGGGGGCGGCACACCTGTGTGCTCTGCGCAGCCGCCGAGCCCCGCGGGAGAGCTCTTCGAATGGCAGCGCGCAAGCGGGCACGGCGGAAGTCTGCGTGCAAAACGGAACCGGAGTCCCGAAGCACGTCCTTCCGTGCGATCGCGGATGGCTTGTACGAGCTGCACATCGGCGACCGCGTGATCATCGACGTGCTGGTCACGCTCGACGGTGAGCTGCTCACCTTCGTGCGCGTCGATGGAGCGCTCTTGGCGGAGCTGCCGGTGCAGGGACAAGCCTGACGTCGAATCGATCCCTGACGAGCGGGCGGATTAGGTTTGCCGGACGATCGCCCCCGTCACCGGATCGCGCACGAAGATCGGAACATCGCTTCCATGGGCGGCCGCGCGCGCCGCTTCGATCGACGCGTCCACGTCCGCGCTCGCCGCCGTGTGGCTCGTTGCAGGTGACGCCTCACCGTCGTCGTGCTGCGCCGCATGCGCGTCCTCGTCGGCGAGACGGGCGCGCTCGCGGCTCGCCTCGGTGTCCAGCGCGTCGTTGGTCGAGATCTCGGGGGTGAGCTCGAGGGAGTAGTCGCCGACGTCGAGGCCGATCTTCGGTTCCTTGCTCATGACGGGATCCGCCGTCACGAGGCTACCATCGCGTCCGGACGGTCGCCTGCGTCGCGAGCGCTCGCCGCACGGCGGAGGCGCTCGACGCGCGCATTCGCGCTGTTCTGACGCGCTCGCCCGCGTTCTGTGCTACGCGCGGGCCATGGACGCCGAACCGCCCCGCGCGCTTTACGACGAGCGACTCGCCGAGCTCCGCGCGACGCTCGCCGCGCTCGAAGCCCGATCGGGGCGCATCTCGTCGCTCCGTGGGATCACGTTCCTCGTCGCCGTCGCCCTCGGTGCGGCGCGGATCTTCGGCCCGGTCCCCGTGATCGTGTGGGTCCTCGCGGCGCTCGCGGCGACGGCCTTCGTCGCGCTCGTGATCGTCCACGCCGCGCTCGTCACGCGCACCGTGGGCCTCGAGCTCCGCGTGCGGCTCCTCGAGCAAGGCCAGAAGCGCATCGCCGGCGAGCTCCAGGATCTGCCCTCCACCGGCGAGCGCTTCGCCGTCAACGGGCACGCGTACGCGGGCGATCTCGACGTGTTCGGGCGCGCTTCGCTCTTCCAGCTCGTGTCGGCGACGGAGACCGGCGCGGGCGAGGCGGTGCTCGCGCGTTGGCTCGCGGAGCCCGCCGACGCGAAGGAGATCCACGCGCGACAAGAAGCAGCGCGCGAGCTCGCGGCCCTGCCGCGGCTCCGCGAAGATCTACAGGCCAGCGCCTCCGAGTCCGGCACCAAGGGCAAGGCGGTGGAGCCCTTCCTCGCGTGGGCCGAAGGCGGCGACGCCGGCCCGATCGCGGGGCGTCTCGCGCTCGCTCGCGCCATCGTCCCCGTCACGGTCGCGCTCTTCGTGGTCTCGCAGATCGCCGGCAACGAGGGGCCCTCGTGGCTGCGGATCCTCTGGCTCATCCCGCTCGTCGCGCAGCTCGTCGTGCTGGCCACGCTGCGCCCGATCATCGAGCCGGTGCTCGCCATCGCGTCGTCGCGCGAGGCGCCGTTCGGCCGCTACGTCGCGCTCTTCCGCTTGATCGAGTCGACCACGTTCCGCGCGCCGCGCCTCGTCGCGCTGCGCGAGGTCCTCACGCGTGCGGGCGCCGCGCGGGCCATCGGCAGCCTCGATCGCATCCTCGGCTTCGCCGATCTGCGCCACAGCGGCATCGTCGCCGTCTTCGCCAACATCTTCCTGCTCTGGGACGCCTTCGTCGCGGCCGCGCTCTTCCGCTGGCGCGCGGAGCACGGCGTCGCGGTGCGCGGCTGGATCGCCGCCATGGCCGAGATCGAGGCCTTGGCGAGCCTCGGCACCTTCGCGGCGGAGCACCCCGCGTTCGCGTTCCCCGACATCGACGACGGTGATCTGCGCTTCGTCGCCGAGGGCCTCGGTCATCCGCTCATCCCTGCCTCGCGGCGCGTGAGCAACGACGTCGATCTCCCGCGCCCCGGCGCCACCTTGATGATCACGGGCTCGAACATGTCGGGCAAGAGCACCCTGCTCCGCGCCGTCGGCGTGAACGCCGTGCTCGCGCTCGCGGGCGCGCCGGTGTGCGCGCGCAAGCTGTCGATGGCCGTGTGCGACGTGCGATCGAGCATGCGCATCAAGGACTCGCTCGAAGAAGGCGTCTCCCATTTCTACGCCGAGCTCGAGCGCCTCAAGGCCGTGGTCGACGCGGTGGACGGGGGAGACCGCGTGCTCTTCCTCCTCGACGAGGTCCTGCACGGCACCAACTCGCGCGAGCGGAACATCGGCGCCAAGGCCGTGATCCGGCACCTCGTCGAGAAGGGCGCGGTGGGCGGCGTCTCCTCCCACGATCTCGGCCTCGCCGATCTCGAGCGCGAGGCCTCCGGCCGCGTGACCAACGTGCACTTCCAGGAGCTCGTTGGCGACGGGAAGATGGTGTTCGACTACAAGCTCAAGCCCGGCGTCGTCACCTCGTCGAACGCGCTCCGCTTGATGAAGCTCGTGGGCATTCGGGTCGCGCTGCCCGACGAATGATTTTTTTCTCCGGCCCGTAACCTTTCGCCGCCCCCAGACGTGAACCTCACGAAAGGGGCCGAAATGAACGGGAAACATCGCATCGTCGTGATCGGAGGAGGGCTCGCGGGGCTGGCGGCGGCGGCCTATGCGGCGCGCGCTGGAAAGCGGGTGACCGTGCTGGAGAAGGCGCAGGCTCCAGGCGGCCGCGCCGCCACGCAACACCGCGACGGATTCCACTTCAACCTCGGCCCGCACGCGCTCTACCAAGGCGGGCCCGCGACCTCGGTGCTCGCCGAGCTCGGCGTCACCGCCCGCGGCGCGCTCCCGCCTGCTTCGGGGTACGCGCTCGACGGTGACCGGCTCCATGTCCTGCCCGGCGGCCCGATCTCGATGCTCACCACGTCGCTGCTCACGCTCGCAGGCAAGGTCGAGATCGCGCGCTTCATGCTCACGATGCGATTCCTCGACGTGGCCGCGCTCGCCCGCACGAGCACCACCGATCTCATCGCCGAGAAGGTCCGCACCCCAGAAGCGCGGCGCTTCCTCGCCGCGCTCTTCCGGCTCTCCACCTACACCGACGAGCTCGATCGGCTCTCCGCCGGCGCGGCCATCGTCCAGCTTCGCCGCGCCGTCGAGGACGGCGTGCACTACCTCGACGGCGGCTGGGCTTCGTTGGTCACGGGCCTGCGCGCGGCGGCGGTGACCGCGGGCGCGGAGATCCTCACCGGCGCGAAGGCCGAGGCCATCGAGCGTCGCGCAGGCGGCGTCGCGGCCGTGCGGATCGCAGATGGACGCCGCCTCGAAGCGGATCGCGTGATCATCGCCGCGGCCCCCGAGACGGCGCGCGCGCTCTGCCCGGGCGTGCCGGCCCTCGATGCGTGGGTCGACTCTGCGGTGCCCGTGCTCGCCTCGTGTCTCGACGTCGCGCTCTCGCGGCTCCTCGTGCCGCGGCAACGCTTCGTGCTCGGCGTCGATCGTCCGCTCTACTTCTCCGAGCACGCGACGGTCGCCAAGGTCGCGCCCGACGGCGGCGCGCTGATTCACGTCGCCCGCTATGGTCGCGCCGCCGACACGGAGGCCGTGGAGCAGGAGCTCGAAGCGCTGCTCGAGCGCGCCCAACCCGGCTTTCGCGACGTGCTCGTCCATCGCCGCTTCCTGCCTGCGATGATCGTCGCCCACGATCTCCCCGAAGCCGCGCGCGGCGGCCTCGCGGCCCGCGCTTCGTCCGAGATCCCGGGCGCGCCCGGCATCCTGCTCGCCGGGGATTGGGTCGGCCCCGAAGGCATGCTCGCCGACGCGAGCCTCGCGAGCGCGCGGGCCGCGGCGCGCCTCGCCGTGCTGCCGCTCACCGACAGAACCCGCTTGGAAGCCGCGCCCGCTCCAGGTTGAATCATCGTCGATGGACGCGAGCGAGCTCGCCGCCGAGCACGGACGCTACCTCTGGAGCCTCTGCTACCGGCTCACCGGCAGCGCCGCCGACGCCGACGATCTCCTGCAGGAAACGTGGCTCCGCGCCATCGAGCGCCCGCCCGCGCGCGAGGCCGATCCCATCCGCCCGTGGCTCGTCCGCGTCGCGCTCAACCTCGGTCGCGATCTCCTCCGCGCCCGTCGCCGCCGCGCCTACGACGGCCCGTGGTTGCCCTCGCCGATCGAGCCCGACGAGGAGCCGGAGATCGCTGCCCCTGTACACGGCGCCGAGAGCCGCTACGAGCTCGTCGAGAGCGTCACCTTCGCCTTCCTCCTCGCCCTCGAAGCGCTCACGCCCAACCAGCGCGCCGTGCTCCTGCTCTGCGACGTCTTCGACTACTCGGTGCGCGAGGCGGCCGAGCTGCTCGATCTCTCCGAGCCCAACGTCAAGGTCCTCCACCACCGCGCGCGCCGCGTGCTCGCGGCCTACGATCGCGACCGCATGGAGCGCACCCCCGAGCTCGTGGCCCGTACCGGCGAGGCGCTGCAGCGTTTCCTCGGCGCCATCGCGATGGGCGACGCCTCCGCCCTCCAGGCCACGCTCGCCGCCGAGGCGCGCCAGATGAGCGACGGCGGCGGCGAGTTCTTCGCGGCGCGCGTGCAGGTCACCGGCCGCGCCAAGGTCGCGCAGCTCTTCCTCGGCCTCCGCAAGCAGGGCCCGCCTCCGCTCCGCTACGTCGTGCGCATGCTCAACGGCCTGCCCGCCTTCGTCGTCGAGCGCCCCGCCGTCTCGCGGATGGCGCCGCGCTTCATCGTGCAATGCGAGATCGACGAAGCGGGGCTCATCCGCACCGTCTACACGGTCCTCGCCACCCGCAAGCTCACGGCGCTTCGCCCCGTCACCTGAGCGCCGCTCCGATCGTTCGAGCTCGAACGATGGGGCGTTGCCTGTCGCCGAATCGTTTGACCTCAAACGATTCGGCGACGTCGCTTCGCCCTCACGCGGCCCGCAGCGCGATCTCGATGGCCTCGTCCAGCGTGTCCACCAGGTGGAAGCTCATCGAGCGCCGCACGGTCTCGTCGATCTCGTCGAGATCGCCCTCGTTGTCGCGCGGCAGGAGCACCTCGGGGATCCCGGCGCGGTGCGCGCCGAGGATCTTCTCTTTCACGCCGCCGATGGCGAGCACGCGGCCGCGCAGGGTGATCTCGCCGGTCATCGCCAGATCGCGCCGCACCGGCCGCGCCGAGAGCGCGCTCAGGAGCGCGAGGGCCATGGTCACGCCCGCGCTCGGCCCGTCCTTGGGCACCGCGCCGGCGGGCACGTGCACGTGGAAGTCGCGCTCGCGCATCTCGCTCTCGGGCACGCCCAAGTACCGCGCGCGCATCCGCGCATAGGTCAGCGCCGCGCGCCCGCTCTCTTTCATCACGTCGCCGAGCTGGCCCGTGAGCACCAGCTCGCCGCGCCCGGGCAGGATGCTGGCCTCGACATCCATCACGTCGCCGCCGGCCTGCGTGTAGTACATCCCGGTGGCCACGCCCGGCTCTTCGGGCCCGCGCGCGGGCGGCGGCGGCACGTGCGCGCGGCCCAAGAGCGCGCGCACGTCGGCCTCCGTCTCCACGCGCACGGCGCGCGCCTCACCGCCCGCGATCCGCCGCGCCACCTTGCGCCCGAGCGAAGCCACGGCCCGCTCGAGCTGCCGCACGCCGGCCTCGCGCGTGTATTGCCCGATCACCGCGCGCAGCGCCGGCTCCTCCACCGTGAGCTCCGCGCCGCGGAGGCCGCTGTCGTCGATCGCGCGTGGCAACAGATAGCGCCGCGCGATCTCGACCTTCTCGCTCTCGGTGTAGCCCGCGAAGAGGATCGGCTCCATGCGATCGAGGAGCGGCGCCGGGATCTGATCGCGGAAGTTCGCGGTGCAGATGAAGAGCACCTCCGAGAGATCGAAGGGCAGCCCGAGGTAGTGATCGACGAAGGTCCGGTTCTGCGCAGGATCGAGGACCTCGAGGAGCGCGGCCGCGGGATCGCCTTGGAAGGACACGCCCAGCTTGTCGATCTCGTCGAGCAGGAAGACCGGGTTCTTGGTCTTCACCTGGCGCATCCCATGGAGGATGCGCCCCGGCATCGCGCCCACGTAGGTGCGCCGGTGCCCGCGGATGTCGGCCTCGTCGCGCGCGCCGCCCAGCGACACGCGCAGGTAACGGCGCCCGAGCGAGCGCGCGATCGACTCGGCCACCGACGTCTTCCCCGTCCCCGGCGGGCCGAGGAACAGGAGGATGGGCCCGCGCGCCATGGCCCGCGATCGCGCTTCGCCGTCGCTCGTGCTCTCGCGGAGCTTCCTAACGGCGAGGAACTCGAGCACCCGATCCTTCACGTCGGCGAGGCCATGATGGTCCGCGTCGAGGATGCGCCGCGCCTCCGCGAGATCCACGTGATCGGCGGTGCGCGCCTGCCAGGGCAGATCCGCGACCCACTCGAGCCACGTCGTCAGCATCTGCGCTTCGGGCGAGGTGTCGCGGCCGAGCCGCTTCAGCCTCGCGAGATCGCGCCGCACCTCGGCGAGCGCTTCGGCCGGCACGCCCGCGGCGGCGATGCGTGACTCCAGCCTCCCGGCGATGTCCGTGTCGTCCGTTTCACCCAGCTCTTTCTGGATCGCCTTGAGCTGCTCGCGCAGGTAGAGCTCGCGCTGCCGCTCGCCCAGCTCCTCCTGCACGCTCGTCCGGATCTTCTCCTGCGTCTCGACGAGCCCGATCTGCCGCTGCAAATGGCTGGCGAGCACGCGCAGGCGCTGCTCGGTCGAGAGCGTCTCGAGGAGCGCCTGTTTCTCCGGGGTCGCCAGATCCAGGTAGAACGCGATGTGGTTCACGAGCTGCGCGGCGTCGTCGATGCCACCGACGAACTGGCGCAGCACCTCTTCGGGCGCGCCGCGGCGGCGGCCGTACTCGATGGCGCGCTCGCGCACGTCGCGGGAGAGCGCGAGGAGCGACGGGGCCTCGTCCGGTCGCGGCGGAACCTCCGCGAGCGGCGCGGCGACGGCGTAGATGACACCGTCGTGCTCGCTGTAGCTGAGCGCCGTGCCCCTGGACTCGCTGGAGAGCACGAGCGAAAGCCCCGCGCCGAAGCGCTGCACCGAGGCGATGCGCGCGATCACGCCGACGCCGTAGAGCCCCTCCGCCGAAGGCTCGTCGGCGCTGTCGCGCTGCGTGACGGCGAACACGTATTTGAAATCGCCCTCGGCCCGGAGCGCGGCCTCCACGGCGCGCAGCGTCTTGAGCCGGCCGGCGGTGATGGGCGTGGCCACCGCAGGAAAGAGCACAGTGTCCCGCAACGGGATCACGGGCAGCGTGAGGCGCTCGGGCATGGCCCCACGAAGCTGCGAGGCGCGTGCCACGCGTTCTGCCTTCGTGCCGAACGCCCACGACCGTCCGCGCACCGGCGCGCTGCGCCCGCCGTGCGCGATCCCGTCGATGTTCTGTCGGGTACTCGAATCGTCGCTCGCCCTCCCCAGAATCCACGCGGATTCGAGGGAGGGGAGCGCTCGCGACGAAAGCGCTTACGTCGTTTTCACTCGACCGCTTGCGCCTGCTCGATCGCGTCCTCGCGACGCTCACGGCGATTGCAGGCGAGCACCTTCTTGCGCACGCGCACCGCCTCCGGCGTCACCTCGACGAGCTCGTCGCTGTCGATCCACTCCATGGCCGTCTCGATGGTGAGGAGCCGCGGGCTGGCGAGCAGGACGTTGTCATCCTTGCCGTGGTTGCGCACGTTGGAGAGCTTCTTCTCCTTGATGGCGTTGACGTCCGTGTCGTTCAGGCGGTTGTGCTCGCCGATGATCATGCCCTCGTAGACCTCGACGCCCGGCACGATGAAGAACGTCCCGCGCGGCTGGAGGTGATCGAGCGCGTACGGCGTGGCGGCGCCCGCGCGATCGCAGACGATCGCGCCCGTGGGCCGCCGCATCATCGGCCCGCCCCACGGCGACCAGCCGTCGAACATGGTGTTGAGGAGGCCCGTGCCGCGCGTCGACGTGAGGAACTCGCCGCGGAAGCCGATGAGCCCGCGCGACGGCACGCGGAACTCGAGCCGCGCGCGCCCGAAGCCGGGGTTCGTCATCTTGATCATGCGCCCGCGACGCGTCGAGAGACGCTCGGTGACGATGCCGACGTACGTCTCCGGCACGTCGATGACGACGAGCTCGACGGGCTCCATCGCCTCGCCCTCGATCTCGCGCGTCACGACCTCGGGGTTCGAGAGCTGCATCTCGTAGCCCTCGCGGCGCATCGTCTCCACGAGGATGGCGAGCTGGAGCTCGCCGCGGCCGAGCACGAGGAACGTGTCGGGCGAGTCCGTCGGCTCCACGCGGATGGCGAGGTTCTTCATGGCCTCGCGCTCGAGCCGCTCCTTGAGGTGGCGGCTCGTGAGAAACTTCGACTGCTTGCTCTTGCCCGCGAACGGCGAGGTGTTGACGCCGATCTTCATCTTGATGGTCGGCTCTTCGACCACGATGCGGGCGAGCGCCTCCGGCTTCAGCGGGTCGGCGATGGTGTCGCCGATCGTCGCCGACTCGAGCCCGGCCACGGCGACGACCTCACCGGCCTTGGCCTCGGTCACGGCCACGCGCTTCAGGCCCTCGAAGACGTAGAGCTTCTTGATGCTGCCCTTGGTCGTCTCCTTCTCGCCCATCACCACGACGTCGTCGTTGGCCTTGAGCGTGCCGCGCATCAGGCGGCCGACCGCGAGCTTGCCGACGTAGTCGTCGTGCGTCGTGTTGCAGACGATCATCTGCAGCGGGCCCTCGGCGTCACCGGGCGGGCCCGGGATGCGCTCGAGGATGGTGTCGATGAGCGGCGTCAGATCGCCGAGCGGCTGATCGAGCTCGCGCTTGCTCTGGCCGAGCTTGGCGATGGCGTAGATGGAGGCGAAATCCATCTGCGCGTCGGCGGCGCCGAGATCGCAGAACAGATCGAAGACCTCGGAGAGCACCTCGTGCGGGCGGGCGTCGCTGCGGTCGATCTTGTTGATCACCACGATCACGGGGAAGCCGCGCTCCAAGCACTTGCTGAGCACGAACCGCGTCTGCGGCAGCGGCCCCTCGGCCGCGTCGACGAGGAGGAGCGCCCCGTCGGCCATCATCAGCGTACGCTCGACCTCGCCGCCGAAATCGGAGTGGCCGGGCGTGTCGACGATGTTGATCTTGATGCCCTTGTAGCGAACGCTCGTGTTCTTCGCGAGGATGGTGATCCCGCGCTCGCGCTCGAGATCGTTACTATCCATGACCCGGTCGGCGACCACTTCGTTCTCGCGGAAGGACCCCGTCTGGCGGAGGACGTAGTCGACGAGGGTGGTCTTGCCGTGGTCGACGTGGGCGACGATGGCGATGTTGCGGAGATCTTTGCGGGCCATGATGCGGGCGGCCATCTAGCACGCGGGCTCGACGAACGCGAGCGCCGCGGATCCTCGCCCGCCCGCTGCCTCGATCTCGACGCCTGGGAGCCCCGGGCCCTTCTCGCTGCCGAGGACGCCGCTCGCTCTTCTGTGCCATGGTGCGCGCGATGGATTTCGAGATGATCCGGCGCCTCGCCGAGGACCTGATCCCCTTCAATCGCTTCCTCGGCCTGCGTGTCACCCACGTGGAGCGCGGCCGCGTGGAGATGGAGATCCCGTGGCGCGACGAGCTCATCGGCGATCCGATGAAGCCCGCGGTGCACGGCGGCGTCATCAGCATGCTCGCCGACACGGCGGGCGGGATGGCCATCTGGACCGCGCTCGAGAGCCCGGCCCAACAGCGCGTCTCCACCATCGATCTGCGCATCGACTACCTGCGCCCCGGCCGCCTCGAAGCGCTCCTCGCCGAGGCCGTGGTGGTGCGCGCCGGCCGCAGCGTCGGCGTCACCGACATGCGCATCTACCATCCTTCCGCGCGCACCGAGATCATCGCCACCGGCAAGGGCGTCTACTCCATCAAGACCCCGCGCACGCCGGCGCAGGTGAAGCAGTAGCGCCGCGAAGCGCGCTGCACGGCGCGCGCCCGCGCCTCACGAATAAATCTTGTTAAGACGCGCGCCGCTGGGGCGAGCCCTAGCTTCCCGCTCCATGAGAAACGACAATCATGGACGCGAATCGGCGGCTCTTTCCCTGACGTCGGCGTCGCGCGCGGAGCCACGCCGCCGCGGGCGCGTTGGCAAGATGGGCCTCTTCGTCGTGGCGGGGCTCGTCTTCAGCGCCGCGGCGCTGCCCGTCGGTTGCGGCGGCGGCGGCACCACCGATGGCACGGGCGGCAGCTCGTCCAGTAATCCGCAGCTCACCGCGGGCGAGGAGCTGTGCGCGACGATCCAGAAGTACGTGAACAAGTGCGGCTCGCCGAGCCCCTGCGAGCAGGCGTTGGTGGACGACTGCGCCAAGGTCGTCGATCTCCTGAGCGATCAATTCCTCCGTTCGGCGACGTCGTGCATCCTCGGCGGCGGCTCGCCCATCGGCTGCCTCGGATCGTCGTTCACGGGCCTCACGCCCACCGAGCCGCAGAAGCAGTTCGCCTCGACCTTCTGTGAGAAGTGCACCGGCGGCCTCGTCCCGAGCTGCACGGATCTGTTCTTCGGCGAGGGATCCGTGCCGGAGCAGCTCCAGGTCGCCGGCAAGGTCATCCTCCCGCTCGGCGACGCGCTGGTGGGCAAGCTCGAGACCGACTGCGCGTCGGCGAACCCCGTGACCTGCGTGGCCAACTTCTCGAACTGCGCGCAGGCCACGCTGGTGAAGCAGGCCCTGCCGACGAACACCGTCGCGTGCTTGTTCGACAGCCTCCTCAACCCCAAGCCCGAGGACCAGAAGCCTACGTGCATGATCAGCGGCACCGGCGGCGCCGGCGGCGGGGGCAGCAACAGCGCGAGCTCCGGCACGGGCACCAGCACCAGCTCGAGCTCCAGCTCGAGCGGCGGCAACGGGTGCGCGACCGGATCGGACTGCACCCAGTGCCCCGACTGGAACGGCTGCGCGAACTGCGTGCTGCAGAAGCACCTCAAGGGCGCTCCGCCCTACGAGAACCTCGCGAACTGCGTCTATTGCAGCGCCTGCTACACGACCTGCAGCGGGCAGGACCCCAGCTGCTTCCCGCCGTCGTCCAAGGATGCCTGCGACGGTGACTCGTACAGCGAGTTCGAGTGCACCCAATCGGCGTCGAACTGCCGGGACTGCGCGATGGCAGGGTCGTGCCACTCGTATGCGATCGAGTGCCAGAACGAGCCCGACTGCCAGGCCTACGGCGACGAGCTCGCGAAGTGCCCGCAGGATTGAGCGCGAGCGAGCCCCTCGGGGTGCTCGTCGCTGATCTACCGGTATCGACGCAGGGCGCCCTCCGTGCTCCCGGGGCCCGATTCAGGCCTCAAAAACCTTCCCGGACCGTCTGGGAGCTTCCCGGACGGTCCCGAAGGCCTTCGCCTCCCAAATTTAGGCCGAAATTCACGCCCCGCGGGCCTCGCGCTCCCGGCCTGAGGCCGTAAGTACGCGAAATCTCGTCCTCCAAAGCGTCCGGGAAGCTCCCCGAGCGTCGGGGAAGCCTTCCGGCTCGCCAGGGAAGCCCTTCGGCTCGCCCGGGAGGCCTTTCGGCTCGCCCGGGAGGCCCTTTGGATGGCCCGGGTAGCCTTCGGACCGTCGCGGCGTCGCTTTCCTTCCGATCTTCAGCGCCGGATCACGATCGCCGTCATCGGCCCGTTCTCGGGCGCGCCCGCGCCCGTCGCGCCCTGCCACTCCTCGGGCACCTGCGGATCGCTCCACTTGAAGAGCGCCTCCGCGTCGATGGGCGAGACGTTGACGCAGCCCGCGCTCGTCGGCTCGCCGAAGCGATCGTGCCAGTAGGCCGCGTGCAGCGCGAAGGGCGGATCGAAGTACTGCGTGTGCGGCACGTCCGCGATCCAGTTGGTGCGCGGCTCGCCCGGCTTGTCGGGCGACATGGTGGAGACCTTGTCCTTGAAGGTGATGTTGTACGTGCCGAGCGGCGTGGTGCTGTCGGCGACGTTGTCGTGGCCCTTGATCGGAATGCCCCCGCGTCCCGGCGACATCAGCGTCGCGTACACCGGCGTCATCCCTTCATAAGCCACCAGCGTCCCTTGGCTGATGCTCACCACCATCCACTTCTGGCCCGGCTTCACCCCGTTTCCGAGCCGCTTCGCGGCCTCCATCACGGTGGCGTCCTTCTCCGCGATCCACAGCGGCGCGCCGCCCGCGTCGCGATCCATCGTCTCCAAGTAACGCGTGCGCCCCTCCTCCGCGGAGGCGCCCGTGAGCCGCACGAACCCCTTCGCCGGCCACGTGCCCGAGGTCTCCTCGAACGCGCCCGAGGGCGCGCGTCGATGCTGTGTCTTCGGCGTCGCGCGCATCCACGCGAGCGGCAATTGCACGTCGCCGCCGAGCTTCGTCCCGTGGAACGTCGACGGCTTGAAGACGCGCACCCGATCCGCCGGAACCAAGCTGTAGTCGGCCGAGAGCAGGAACGTGCGCCCTCCCGCGGCGAACGCGCGCGTGAAGGCCAGCATCGATCGCGCCGGGATCTTCTCCTTCACGAGCTCCGCGCGCGCATCGTTGAGCCGGCCGTCCGCCGTGAGGAAGGGCGGCCTCTCGTCGGTGGGCTCGATGGGATCGAGGGACGCGAGATCCTCGTACGAAGATCGCTTCTTGGGATACTTCCGCTTGCTGGTGGTGGGCCCGAATCCCCGCTCGGTGCGCGCCTGCTCGGCCGCGGAAGGAACGCGGTTGTACATGGGCGCGCCGTCCGAGAACGCATAGCGATAGGGCAGGGGCCCAGGCCCCGTGGCCACGGAAGCCGCGACGTCGACGAATCGCGCCGACGGCGTCAGCGTGACCGCGCGATCGTTGCACACGTATCCACGCGGCTCGATTTGATAGAACCCGCCGCGGCACCCTTCTCCGCGCACCAAGTCCGTCGATTGGAGGGCGACCGAGGTGCCATATCGAATCAGGCCGATGAGCCGCTCGTCGACCTTCGGCCGCCCGTAGATCCGCGTCGGATAACCCTGCGCATGGAGGCGCGGCTTCGGCGGCGCCGCGGGCTCCGAGGGAGGCTTGGCCGGCTCGGCGGAGGGCGCCGCGGACGCGGTGGCCACGGACTCGGGCGCGGGCGAAGGCGGTGCTGCGGGCGGCGGCGCCGGCGCGACCGCCACGGGGGCCGGCGGCAGCGGCGCGGACGCGGCGCAGGACGTTGCGAAGAGGACCGCGAGGAGCACCGGACGCCGAGACATGAAGCAGGCGCGCACGGTAGGCCGGCGATCGAGCGGGCGCAACCCGACGCGCCATCTCGGAGCGTCCTCGACCGCGAAGGCGTGAAGCGAGGCCGCGTCTTCGGGCAGACGCCCGGCGCCGCGAAAGAAAAGCGCACGGGCAGCGCGAGAGCTGCCCGTGGTTCGTGAAGCTCGTGCCGGAGACGGTGGCGCTCAGATCCGCGGGCGCACGAGCGGCCGATCGCTCCCCGTCCCGATGAGCAGCATCGACAAGCCACCGGCCAGCAGGTTGATCCCGACGAGGATTCCGAGCACCCACAGCGCGGTCACCGGGCCGCGCACGAGCAACCAGATGCCGAGCGCCAACGAGATGAGGCCGTCGAACGTGAGCCAACCCCCGCCGCGCACGCCGCGGTGTTGGGCGGCGCGGATGAGCTTGAGCGCGCCCTCGGCGATGAAGTACGCCGCCACGATCACGATGAGCGCGATCTTTCCGATCAGCGGAAACGCCACGAGGATGAGGCCCGCCGCCACCTGCACCACCGCGCTCACGAGCTCCCATCCGGCGCCGCCCCAGCCGCGGTTCTGGAGGGCGTGATAGCCCTCGATCAGGCCGTTGATCACGATGAGCCATCCGAGCGCGATGGCGGTCACCATCGACGCGGCGAAGGGCAGGAAGATCGCGATGATGCCGAGCACCATCGAGCCGATGCCGAGCGCGATGAACCAGTTTCGGTTCTCGCGGACGGCCTTGAGGTCGACCGGCGCGAAGCCCGTCGGCCCGGGGGACTCTCGAAGCGGATCGACCATGGAAACACCCTCGTCTCGTGCGTGGATCGCGAAGGTCTCGAGCGCGGATCGCCCACCATGCAGGCGCGCCCTTCGGGACCGCGGTCGCTCCGAGCATCGGTCGTGCCTCGCGCCGGCGAGAACATTCTGCCTGGCCCGCGGCCGGCCGCTTCCGGGCGCGCCCGAGCGCGCCGGTGTTGGCCCCGACTGACGTGCGCGGACGCGCGCTCCACGTGCTCTCGCGCTGGGGGGAGCCACGCCTTTGCGCATCTGGGACCTGCGTCGCGGCGACGACGACGACAACCGCGTGAGCCCGCACGGCCGCGGTCTGCGCAGCCTCGTCTTCTCGGCCCTGCTCGAGCTCAACTACCTCAAGGCGCCGATTGGCTTTCTCGTGCTCATCCTCGCGCCCGCCTTCCTGGTCGGGGTCGCGCCTTCGCTCCTCGTCACCTATGGGCGTCTCGTGCTCCACACCTCGGCGCAGCGCGAGGGGCGGCCCATCCTCGCGGTGCTCCTCGTGCTTCTGCTCGTGGGGATCGCGCTCTGGGTCGGCCGCCCGCTCGCGCGCACCATCAGCAAGAGCATTTGGAACCTCCACTACACGCTCGTCTTTCCCATGCTCGTGGCGCTCCGCGAGGTCCTGCGCACGCTCGCCGATCGCCTCCGCGGTCGGGAGGCGCTGCCGGAGGAGCTCGATCGCGGCCGCCGCGTCGGCGCCGTCATCGCCGCGCTCTTGGTCGGCGGGGCCGGGTTCGCGCTGGCGCTCGGCGTCGGCGCCACGCACGGCTTTGCCATCGTCGACGTCGAGCGGGCCCGCCCGGGCACGACCTTCACCGCCGCGCTCGGCAATGCCGCGGTCATCTTCGGGCTCACCACCATCGCGGAGAGCGCCTTTTGGATTCAACGCGAGCTCTCCCGGCGCGGCCCGGTGCGCGATTGGGCACCACGATGGCAAGACGACGCCTCCGCCATCGTCCGTGTCGCCCACCTCTCCGATTTGCACATCGTCGGCGAGCGCTACGGTTATCGCATGGAGCCCGGCACGCGCGGCCCACGCGGCAATGGCCGCCTCCGGAACGCCTTCGTCAAGCTCACGGCCATCGACGCCGCGACGCCCCTCGATCGCATCGTCCTCACCGGCGACGTCACCGACGCCGGCACCCGCGCCGAGTGGGCGGCGCTCCTCGATCTCCTCGACGCCTTCCCCGCGCTCCGACAACGCGTCTCGTTCGTGCCCGGCAACCACGATGTGAACATCATCGATCGGCAAAACCCGGGGCGCCTCGACCTGCCTTGGAGCGCCGGCCAATGGCTGCGCAAGCTCCGTGTCGTCCTCGCCCTCGAAGCGATTCAAGGCGACCGCGCCCACGTGATCGATCACGACACCGGCGCCATCGGCCCTTCCCTGAAACGTTATCTGCGCGAGCGCGACCGCGCCGCCGCCCTCCGCGATCTGGCCCGCAGAGGCACGATGCTCGGCCGCTGGGAAATGGCGAAGGTCTGGGACGCCGTCTTCCCCCTCGTCGAGCTCCCGCGCCCGGGCGATCGATATGGAGTCATCCTCCTCGACTCCAATGCGAGCAGCCATTTCGCGCTCACCAATGCCATTGGTGTCGTCTCTCCGGGCCAATTGCGTGCTCTCGATCGGGTCCTCCGCAACAACCCCGAGCATGCCTTTCTCATTCTGCTCCACCACCAGGTCGTCGAGCACCCCATGCCCTCGATCAGCCTGCGCGAGCGCGTCGGCCTCTCTTTGATCAACGCCTCGGATCTGATGGCCGTCGTCACGCCGCACGCCGCGCGCGTCCTCGTGCTCCACGGCCACCGTCATCGTGATTGGATTGGCGCCTCGGACGACGTCGTTTTCTGTTCGGCGCCCTCCACCTCTCTCGGCTCCGACGCCCAAAGTGGTTATCGGGGCACCTTTCACATTCACCATCTCGCGCTCGATGACGGAGGCGGCGTCCGTCTCTCCGCCACCGAGCGCGTCAGGGTTCCATAGGGCTTTGTGCTTACGCAGCGCAGTCGGGCATTTTACGCAGCGTCGCTGTCACGGATTCGACGGCGCCGCACGAGGCTCGGCCCTTCGCCCCGGCGGCGCGTTCAGACATGGGTGTCTTGCAGACGCGGAAAGCGCCGTCTGTCCCCTACCGGCTCACGCACCGGGGCAGATGCCGCCGAGCACGGTCGCAATGCAATCCTTCGCCTCGTCGCAGGTTTTCTGGAGGCATTGCGAGAGCGCCTCGTAGGTCTCCGACGAGAGGAGGGTGATGCCGCAGAAATCGTCCTTGAGGCTGCCGTTGCACGTGGTGATCTTCACCGCGCATGCAGAGAGGTATTCGTTCTGCCCGGGGACGGGATTCGTGAGCCCCACCTCGAAATAGCAGTCGTCGTCCCCGGTGTCGCAATCGCGCTCGTTCAAGCAGGTGACGAGCGCGTCGCGCACCTCGGGCCGAGCGCCGTTGAAGATGCATTTCGTGTTGGCGTTGGCGAGGCACTGTGCCAACGTCCCGGCGTTTCCGGGCTCGCAGTTCTGTTCACGCGCGATCTTGCCCTCGCAATACGTTTGCGCGGTCGCGCTGCCCGGCGCGCTCCCGCCGGTGCCTTGTGCGCTCGTGCCCCCGTGTGGCCACTGCCTCCTGTGTTGCCGGTTCCTCCGGCGCCGCCGGTCGCGTTCGTCACGCTCCCTCCACAAGCAACCGCGCCGAGCACGCAAGCAAGCCCGATGGCGATGACGCCAAAGCGATGTCCGATCATGAGTGCGCAAAGCTCCTTCCGGCCTCATCGGCCGGCAGCGCGCAAGAGCACGTGACATGCCAATGGGAGCGTCGTTGAGCCGTCACCTGCGTTGCCGGCTTCGCGCGCACTGCCATGAATCGCGCTTCACACGAGCGCCATGGCGCCACGATCACATCGCCTTTGATTATCCCCGAGGCGTGCTCGGCGACTTCGCATTCGCGATCACGAAATCGATCATGGCCCGCACCGCGCGCGAGGGCACCACGCCCTTCGGGTAGAGCAGCGAGCACGGCCGGCTCCGGCCGCGGTAGGGCGCGAGCACCTCGACGAGCGTGCCGCGGGCGACGTCGTCCTCGACGAGGAAGTCGAACACCTGCACCAGCCCCACGCCGGCGCGGGCCAGCGTGATGACGCCGAGCACGTCCTCCGAGCAGCGGTAGGGCGCGTCGATGACGAGGCGGCGCGGGCCGGGCGCGAAGGTCCACGGCAGGGCGCGGCCGGAGCTCGGCATGATGAAGGTCACGCAGGTGTGCCGCGCGAGATCCTCCGGCTTCTGCGGCGCGCCGTGCCGGGCCACGTAGGATTGGCTCGCGTAGACGCCGACCGCGAAGTCACCGAGCTTGCGCGCGACGAGGGTCTTGTCGTCGACGGCGCCCATGCGCACCGCGAGATCGTAGCCGTCGCGCACGAAGTCGATGTTGTGGTTTCCGAGGTTCACCTCCACCTCCACGCCGGGAAAGCGCTCGCGGAACGCGCCCAGCGAGGGGAGGAGGCGGTGGTGCCCGTAGGTGGTGGGCGCGCTGATGCGCACGCGGCCGGTGGTCGCCTTGCGGCCGCTCGCGATCTCGCGCTCCCCCGCGGAGAGCAGGGAGAGCGCCTGCACGCAGAGCGCGTAGTAGCGATGCGCGGCGTCGGTCGGCGAGAGGCTGCGCGTCGTCCGGCGGAAGAGCGTGACCCCGAGCGTGCGCTCGAGCCGCGCGACGCTGCGGCTCGTGGCCTGCGGGGTCACCGACAGCGCGTGCGCGGCGCGGGTGAAGCTCCCCGTCTCGTACGTCCGGCAGAACGCCTCCAGGTTGGGGAGCGTGCCCGCGAGGGTCGGCGCCGACATTCTCAACACGATAGTACAAAAGCTTCGCCCCGAGGTCGCCTACCGGGGAGGCGCGCGAGGCCGTAGATCGGCGGTCATGAGCAACGTCGAAACGCGGCGCGCCGGAGGGCGACGAGCCTTCGCCCTCCTCGCGGTGATCTCCACCGCGGCTTGCAGCGCGGCGCCCGCGCGTCCCGCGGTTTCCCCCGATCCGAAGGAGAAGAGCACCATGAGCCAGCACGTCCTCATCGCCATGACGAGCCACGATCGCAAGGGCGACACCGGCCAGAGCACCGGCGCGTACCTGCCCGAGATCACGCACCCGTACGCGGTCTTCGTGAAGGCCGGCTTCACCGTCGACTTCGCCTCCGTGCGCGGCGGGCGCGTGCCGCTCGACGGCGTCGATCGCAAGGACCCGGTCAACGCCGCCTTCCTCGACGACGCGGATCTCGACCGGCGCCTGCACACGAGCCTCGCCGCGGCGTCCGTGGATCCGTCGCGGTACGCGGCCGTGTTCTTCGCCGGCGGTCACGGCGCGATGTGGGACCTGCCGGACGACGCTGCTTTCGCGCGGGTCACGGCGAGCATCTACGAGGCCGGCGGCATCGTCGGCGCGGTCTGCCATGGGCCGGCGGCGCTCGTGAACGTGCGCCTCGCGAACGGCGCGTTCCTCGTGGCCGGCAAGGACGTGAACGGCTTCACCAACGAGGAGGAGCGCGCGGTCGAGCTCGATCGCGTGGTGCCGTTCCTCCTCCAGGATCGCCTCGCGGCGCGCGGCGGCCGCTTCATCGGCGCGCCCATGTGGCAGAAGCAGGTGGTCGTCAGCGATCGCCTCGTGACCGGGCAGAACCCTGCGTCCGCGGCCGGCGTCGCCGAAGCGATGGTGAATCTCCTCCGCGAGGGGAAGCACCGCTGATCCACACGCGCCTTCGCCGTACATCGCAGGATCCGGCGCGCGCGGCGGCTCCTTCTCAGTAGGATGCGGGCCATGCCTCCCGCGCCTGCGCCCCGTGCTCGCTTCGTCGATCTCCGGACGATCGCCGAGCTCGCGGCCGGCGGTTGGGAGATCTTCTCGGCGATGCTCTTCGCGTCGGCCGTCGTGCCGGCGGCGTCGACCACGCCTCTCCCGACGCTTCTTCTCGGCATCTCGCTCTTCGTGTCCGCGGTGATCGGACCGAGCCTCTCGGCGCGCGGGCCGCGCGGGCACGACGTGGCCGCCGTCATTCGCGCGATCTCGTGGCCGATCGCGGCGCTCCCGCTCCTGCCGGCGTCGGACACGCGCGTCGTGGGGGCGGCGCTCGTGTTCGGGCTCATGGCGGCGGCGGTGCGGCGCGTGATCTATCGGCTCGCGTCGGGGCCGCCGCTCGAGGCGCTCGGCGATGCGGATCTCGCGGCCGGCCTGCGCGCGCGGCTCTCCGAGGCGGCGATGGTGACGGGCATCGTCGGCGGGCACGTGATGCTGCTCTTCAGCGTCGCGTTCCTCCGCACGCAGAGCCGCGTCAATTTCGAGACGTGGTTCTCCATCGTGCCCGTGCTGGCGCTGCCGGCCACGCTCGGGTTCAGCTTCGTCGTGCGCTTCGTGTCGCTGCCGGTCGTGCGCGCGATCGCGGCCGGGCCCATGGGCGATCGCGCCCTCCTCGCGCGCGGTCTCTCGCGGAGCGCTGCGCTCCCGAGCCTCCTCGCGTACCTCAACTTCGTCGTGTGGTTCGCGTGCACGGCGGTCGGCATCTTCCAGCTCCGGCCGGGGCCGGCCTCGTGGCACGCGGGCGACGCGTTGCTCGAGCTCGGCTTCGCTTCGCTCTTCTCGTGGGGCGTGGCCTTCTACCAGCGCGCCTTTCATCGCGAGACCATCTCCGTCGCGGAGACGCGGCTCCGCTCGTGGACCAAGACGGGCGAGCCTTCGGAGCCGATCCCGCTCGGCCGGCGCATGCTGCGCGACTTCGGGCTGCCGCTCATCTTCACGTGCCTGCTCTCGTTGCTCTCGTCGGTGGCCCTCTATCGCGCGCTGGGCACGAACCTCTCGCTGCGCGAGGACTTCAACGCCGTCTCCGCGCTCTCCGGCGCGTTCGGCGTGCTCGTCCTCGCGGTCGGCGGCGTGGTGGCGCGGGCCGCGCGCGATCTCTCGCGGCCCATGGTCGAGCTGGCGCGCGCCGCCGATCGCGTGGCCCACGGCGAGCTCGAAGCGGCGGTGCCGCAGGTGGTCGGCCCCGTCGAGGTCGTCACCCTCGGCGAGAGCGTGGAGCGCATGCGCGATCGCTTGGCGCGCACCATCGCCGAGCTGGAGAAGGAGCGCGCCGGCCTCGAAGCCAACGTCACCGCGCGCACCGCGGAGCTCACCCACGCGCTCGCGGAGCTCAAGCGCACCCAAGCCGCGCTCATCCAAGGCGAGCGTTTGGCCTCGATCGGCGAGCTCGTCGCCGGCGTGGCCCACGAGATCAACAACCCGCTCAACGCCATCGCCGGCGCGGCCGAGCCGCTCGCCGAGCGCGTCCCCGAGGTGCGCGAGATGCTCGACGCGTATCGCGCCGCCGAGGCCGATCTCCCGCCCGAGCGCCGCCGCGCCCTCGAAGCGCTGCGCAAACAGCTCGATCTCGAGGCCTCGCTCGACGACCTCACCGGCATCTCCACGGTCATTCGCCGGGCCGTCAATCGCAGCGTGAAGATCGTGCAGAACCTCCGCAGCTTCTCGCGCGCTTCCGGGGAGGCCATCCCCACCGATCTCCACGTCGGCTTGGAGGAGACGCTCATGCTCCTCGGGCCTCGCCTGCGGCACGCGAACGTCGCGATCGTGCGTCGCTTCGGCGACGTTCCCGAGGTCGTCTGCCGTGGTGGGGAGATCAACCAGATCTTCATGAACCTGCTCGTCAACGCCATTCAGGCGCTGGAAGAGACGAAGCCGGGGGCCGGAGATCCGCCTCCGACGATCGTGATCGAGACCCGGGTGGAGGGTGACGAAGTGGTGGTCAGCGTCACGGACAATGGGCCCGGGGTGCCCGGGGATGTGGCGGGCCGGATCTTCGATCCCTTCTTCACCACCAAGCCGCGGGGGCAGGGGACGGGCCTCGGCCTCTCGATTTCGTCGGATATCGCGCGGCGCCACGGGGGGGCCTTGGCCTTGGAATCGCCGGCGGACGGGGGGGCGCGCTTCGTCTGCCGGTTGCCGTTGGGCCGGAAATCGCCGGCATCCCGCCCCACCCCCACCGCGGAGGTGTGAGATTGCCAGATCGATCGCGGCGTGCGCGTTCCGTGTTCGACTCTGCGCCGAAGCCCCTGTTACACTCGGGGCCGGTTCGCCTGTTCGGCGAATCAGCCACGACGACGAGCCCGGCAACAGCACCGTGGTCCAGTTCGAGATTGGGACGCGGCGCCTCGCGCCGGTCCGAGAGACCGAGAGATCGCAGGGCCGAGGGCAGCGGGGGCGAGGAGACGACGACGACGATGGAGCAGCGTAGCGGCATGGTTCGGTCTGCCGGTCAGAAGTCCACCGACCCGTTGATTGGTAAGGTCGTCGCCGGCCGCTATCGGCTGGAGGCGCGCCTCGGCGAGGGCGGCATGGGCGTCGTGTACCGCGCCCGCCACGTCCTCATCGATCGGGTCGTCGCCCTCAAGCTCATCCGGCCGGATCTGCGCGGCGAGACCCACCTTCGCGCGTGGATGCTGCGCGAGGCCCGCGCGGCCAACCGCGTCGACCACGCGCACATCATCGACATCCACGACATCGGCGAGACGGAGGAGGGCGAGCTCTACCTCGTCATGGAGTACCTCGTCGGCACCGCGCTCTCCGCCGAGCTCTCGCGCGGCCCGCTTCCCATCGCCCGCGGCGTCGACATCCTCGAGCAGATGTGCGCCGCCCTGGCGCGCGCCCACGATCTCGGCGTCGTCCACCGCGATCTCAAGAGCGACAACATCCTCCTCACCGCGCGCGGCGGCCGGAAGGATTTCGTGAAGATCCTCGACTTCGGGTTGGCCGCCATCGCGCGCGATCCGCGCCTCGCGCCGAAGGGCGCGGTCTTCGGCACGCCCGAGTACATGTCGCCCGAGCAGGCGCGCGGTGAAGAGGCCACGCCGCAGGCCGATCTCTACGCGCTCGGCATCCTCTTCTTCGAGATGCTCACGGGCCAGCTCCCGTTCCGCTCCAACGATCGCGAGACGCTGCTCGAGATGCAGCGCACCCATCCGCCGCCGCGCCCGCGCTCGATCCGGCCCGACGCGCATCCGCAGGGCGAGGCCATCGCGCTGCGCCTCCTCGAGAAGGACGTGCGCAAGCGCTACCGCGACGCGCACCATCTCCAAGAAGAGCTCAAGGCCCTGCAGCGCAGCCTGCCCACGCAGGCGTGGGACGTCGACGGCGGCGGTGACGCGCCGGCCGCTCCGCCTCCGCCGCCGCCGCCGCAATCGGCCGGCGTGATCGAGTGGGCGAGCCGCGCGGCCCTCTTCGGCCGCATGGTCTCGCGCGCGTATCCCTCGGGCAACGCGCCCGCCGACGTGATGAACGCGCTCAGCCAAACGTGGGATCTCGCGGCCCGCGCCAACCGGCTCGAGGGCGAGGTCGCGAGCCACACCCGCAAGCTCGAAGCGCTCGAGCGCCGCGGTCGCGCGCTCCGCGCCGAGATCGGCCGCAAGGTGGAAGAGCTCGCCCACGAAGAGTCGCGCGTGATGCGCGAGGCCAGCGCCGACGGCGAGGACGTGGAGAAGGTCCGCGTCGAGCTCGGCGCCGCCGAGAAGATCGCGGCGCAGGCGCGGCAGCTCGCCGACGGCGCGGCCCGCAGCGGCAACTTCGATCCCCAGGTCTTCGAGCGGGCCGGCGCCGCCGCCGCGACGGCGCAGGCCAAGCGCGAGCAGCTCGGCCGCTACGAGAACAAGAAGGCCGCGCGCGAGGCCAACGCGCGCGACCTGCGCCGGCAGATCGAAGAGCTGCGCGGCCAGCTCGCCCGCTACGCCGAAGCGCTGGAAGAGGACTTGGCGCAAGGTCGCGAGAAGGTCGGCGCCCGCACCCGCGAAGGCCTGACCTTCGAAAAGGCCTTCAGCGAAGCCTCGAACCTGCTCTTGGGCCACCTCCGCAACAAGCCGGAGTGCCGTGATCTGGTGAGCGAGCTGCTCAACGCGAACCCCAATCCGCAGAGCGGGCCCAACAGCCTCTCTGCCGGCGGCGGCGACGTCGAGCCCAAGCTCCCGAGCCAGCCGCGCAACTGACGATGTGAGCGTCGCGAGCGCCTCGCCGCTCGCGACCCACGCCCTCCCGCTCGATCCCCCACAGCCCATCGCATCATCGCTCGGCGCCGCGCCTGCACCCGCAGGCGCGAGCAAAGGAGCGAGCGAAGCTCGTCGTCAGGTGCCCATCGCGCGACGATGCTTCGAGCCTCGCCGGCCGGCGTTGGCCCGAGGCGCGTTCTCTCCCCGCCACCATCATCGCTTTGCGCCGCGCGGCGGCGAGCTGACGCAGTCTGCCAAGCGATCTCGATACGGAGATTCACCAAGTCTCGTCGGGAGACACATGACCCCGAGACGGATCAAGCCTGTTGGCGTCGCGCCGCGTTGGACATTCTCGTCCACGAACGTTGGATTCATTCAAAGCCTTTAGAATGAATACGAAATCTCCTAAAGCACCCTCGTGTCGCGTGGCAGCGCTGCTGCATCGCGTTGACTCAATCATTCCGTCTTCGACGTTTCATCCCGAGCTGCGCGGACGAGGCCTCTCCGCGCGCGATCGCGGCCAGAAGCCCTGTCTCTCGATTTCTGATCGCTTTCGGAATTCCCAAGAGATCACGAAGGGTTGTCAAAGCGCCGAGAGGCCTTTGCGAGAGTGCCTATTGCGACACTCTCGACGGCCCGATCTACGCGTGGTAGCAAGCAAAAGCCTCGTCGGCTCCCGAGCCGCCGAGGGCGAGGCTGTGCTGAAGCGTCGAAGGTGAGTGACCGCTCTCGACACCGAGGCGGACTACCAACGGCGGCCAACCCCTCGAGACCTATGGGGTCGTCGGGGGGCCTTCATACCTGCTCGACGACGCGAGTTGGAAGGAGGCACGGTTTATCATGTCGTCGAAGCGTTTACCTTGGATGGCGCGCGCCGCAGCGGGCGTGTCGGCCGTCGTGGCGATGCTCGCCGCGACGCGCGACGCACGCGCGGACGAGGCCAGCCTGGTGCTGCCGGACCTCAGCTCGGTGCAGTTTCTGGGCGGCACGGATGGGCGCACGCTCCTCATGGCCGGCATGGGCGTGAGCGTGCTCGGGCTGATCTTCGGCTTGATGATTTACATGCAGCTCTCGAAGCTCCCGGTGCACCGCGCGATGCGCGAGATCTCGGAGCTGATTTACGAGACCTGCAAAACGTATCTCATCACGCAGATCAAGTTCATCCTCATGCTGGAGGTGCTCATCGGCGCCATCATGGTCGTCTATTTCGGCGTCCTCCGGCACATGGAGTTCACCAAGGTCGCGTTGATCCTCCTCTGTAGCCTGATCGGCATCGCCGGCTCCTCCGGCGTCGCTTGGTTCGGCATGCGGATCAACACCTTCGCCAACAGCCGCACCGCGTTCGCCGCGCTCAGGGGCAAGCCCTTCCCGACCTACGCGATCCCGCTCAAGGCCGGTATGAGCATCGGCACGGTGCTCATCAGCATCGAGCTCTTCGTGATGCTGACGATTCTGCTCTTCGTCCCGCGCGAGAGCGCCGGCGCCTGCTTCATCGGCTTCGCCATCGGCGAGTCGCTGGGCGCCTCGGCCCTCCGCATCGCGGGCGGCATCTTCACCAAGATCGCCGACATCGGCTCCGATCTGATGAAGATCGTCTTCAACATCAAGGAGGACGACGCGCGCAACCCGGGCGTCATCGCCGACTGCACCGGCGACAACGCCGGCGACAGCGTGGGGCCGAGCGCCGACGGCTTCGAGACGTACGGCGTCACCGGCGTCGCGCTCATCTCCTTCATCCTCCTCGCCGTCGCGCCGCAGTACCGCGTCCAGCTCCTCGTCTGGATGTTCGCGATGCGCATCATGATGGTCGTGGCCAGCGTCATCTCCTACTACGTCAACGAGATGTGGGCGCAGGGGAAGTTCGGCAACGCCGACAAGATGAACTTCGAGACGCCCCTCACCACGCTGGTGTGGCTCACCTCCATCGTCTCCTTGGTGATGACCTTCGTCGTCTCCAAGATGCTGATTCCCGACATCGGCGGCAACTCGTCGTTGTGGTGGAAGCTCTCGGCGATCATCTCCTGCGGCACGCTCGCGGGCGCGATCATCCCCGAGGTCATCAAGATCTTCACCTCGACCGAGTCGAGCCACGTGCGCGAGGTCGTCACTTCGTCGCGTGAGGGCGGCGCCTCGCTCAACGTGCTGAGCGGCCTCGTGGCCGGCAACTTCAGCGCTTATTGGATGGGCGTCGTCATCGTCTTCCTCACCGGCATCGCCTATTGGGTCTCGGGCATGGGCCTCGATCAGATGATGATCGCCGCGCCCGTCTTCGCCTTCGGCCTCGTGGCCTTCGGCTTCCTCGGCATGGGCCCGGTCACCATCGCGGTCGACTCGTATGGTCCGGTGACGGACAACGCGCAGTCGGTCTACGAGCTCAGCGTCATCGAGACGATCCCCAATGTGGAGGCCGAGATCAAGAAGGACTTCGGCTTCGACGTCTCCTTCGAGAAGGCCAAGCACCACCTCGAGGAGAACGACGGCGCGGGCAACACCTTCAAGGCGACGGCGAAGCCCGTGCTCATCGGCACCGCCGTCGTCGGCGCGACCACCATGATCTTCTCGATCATCGTGACCCTCGCGGAAGAGCTGCACCACTCGGCCGGCGCCAGCGTCCTCGAGCGCCTCCGCTCGGTGGCGAGCGATCTCTCGGTGCTCAACGCGCCCTTCCTCCTCGGCCTCATCATGGGCGGCGCCATCATCTATTGGTTCACCGGCGCGTCGACCCAGGCCGTCGTGACGGGCGCTTACCGCGCCGTCGAGTTCATCAAGGCCAACATCAAGCTCGAAGGCTCGGAGAAGGCCTCGATCACCGACAGCAAGAAGGTCGTCGAGATCTGCACGCAGTACGCGCAGCGGGGGATGATCAACATCTTCCTCGCGGTCTTCTTCTCGACGCTGGCCTTCGCCTGCCTCGATCCGTACTTCTTCATCGGCTACCTCATCAGCATCGCCATCGTCGGTCTCTTCCAGGCGCTCTTCATGGCCAACGCCGGCGGCGCCTGGGACAACGCGAAGAAGCTGGTCGAGGTCGAGCTGAAGGAGAAGGGCACGCAGCTCCACGCGGCGACCGTGGTCGGCGACACCGTGGGCGATCCGTTCAAGGATACGTCCTCGGTCGCGCTCAACCCGGTCATCAAGTTCACCACGCTCTTCGGCCTCCTCGCCGTGGAGCTGGCGATCAAGCTGGAGCCCTCGACGAAGCTCACGTTGGCGGCCATCTTCTTCGTGCTCAGCGTGATCTTCGTGTACCGCTCCTTCTACGGGATGCGCATCGCCTCGGGCGAGAAGGTCAAGGGCAAGCCCGCCGAGGCCGAGAGCGCGGCCTGATGCACGGGATCCAGGCTTCGGCCTGGGTCGAATCGCACGAGGGCCCTCTGCTCTTCACGGGGCAGGGGGCTCTCGCTTTTGTCCTCTGCTCGGCGCGTCTCTCTGCCTTCCAAGCATGCTTGCGGCCGAGCCTGCAGCGCACGGTGGGAGGCTGTCGCAGCCCGGGCCCGCTGCACTATAGACCCTGCATGCGAGTCCTCTGCCCCGCGTGCGGCTTTCATCACGAGGTCGCGCGCGTCCTCGACGATGGTCGCGGGGATGCGCGCAAAGACGTCTATCACGTGGCCCCGCTCGGAGGCTGTCCCCGCACGTGGATCTCCGACAAGGAGATCCTCGAAGCGCAGGCCCGCTTCGGAAGAGAGGTGGTCATTCGAGACGACGATGAAGAGCACCATTAGCGACCTCTACAGTCGCGTTGGCGTCGCGTTGGCTGCTTCGTCGTGAGGAGTGTGAGGTGAGAGAGGGGCGCTCGGGCGAGCGCCCCGTGCGTGGCTGCTACCAGACCTTGCAGGCGTTCTCGCGGTGCATGGGCGTGCCCGCCTTGCAGGAGAATGCCTCGGCGAACTCGGGCGAGTTCGAGAGCGGTCCGTTCACGCGGAAGCGCGCGGGCGAGTGCGGATCGACCTGCGCCCGGAGGCGCGCCATCTCGTCGCTCTGCTTGAAGCACCAGGCCTGGCCGACGCCGAGGAAGAACTGCTGATCTTCGGTGAAGCCGCCGGCCTTCACCACCTCGGGCGCGTCCTTGCGCATGGCGCGGTAGGCGTGGAACGCGAGCTTCACGCCGCCGCCGTCGGCGATGTTCTCACCGAGCGTGAGCTTGCCGTTGAGCTTCACGCCGGGGAGCGTCTCGTAGCCGCCGTATTGATCGGACACGCAATCCGTCTTGCCCTTGAAGCGCGCGACGTCCTGATCGCTCCACCAATTGGCGAGGTTGCCCTTGGCGTCGAACTGGGCGCCTTGATCGTCGAAGCCGTGCGTCAGCTCGTGACCGACGACCATGCCCATGCCGCCGAGGTTCACCGGGATCGAGGCCTTGGGGCTGAAGAAGGGCGGCTGGAGGATGCCGGCCGGGAACACCATCTGGTTGAGCTGCGGATCGTAATAGGCGTTCACGGTGGGCGGCGTCATCTGCCACGCCTCGCGATCGACGGGCTTGCCCACCTTGTCGAGGTGGCGCTTCAAATCCGAGGTGCGCGCGGCGAGCGCGTTCTCGAGGAGGCTCTTCGCCTTCACGTCGAACTCGTACGAGCGCCACTTCTTCGGATACCCGATGAGGTAGGCCATCGCGTCGAGCTTCTCTTTGGCCTTCTGCTTGGTGGCCTTGTCCATCCAGTCGAGCTTCTCGACCTCGCCGCCGAAGACCTGGGCGATCTCCTTCACGTAGCGCTGCGTCGCCTCGAGGCTCTCGGGGGAGAAGTTGTCCTTCACGTAGGGCTGGGCCACGAGCTCGCCGAGCGCCGCGTCGGTCGCGGCCACACAGCGCTTCCAGCGGGCGCGCTGCTCCTTCTGGCCGGTGAGCGAGGACTCGAAGGCGAAGCTCTCGTCGACGAAGGCCTTGGGCAGGAGCGGCGCGGTCGAGCGCACCACCACCCAGGTGAGGTAGTTGCGCCACGCCGGCGCCTTCTCGTCGCCCATGAGCTGGCTCATCTTCTCGAGGAAGCCGGGCGCGGTGACGTTGATCTCCTTGAGCGCGGGGAAGCCGATGCCCTTGAAGTACTCCTCCCAGAGCATGCTCGGCGCCTTCTTGATCACGCCCGCGCGATCGAGGCGGTTGTACATCGCGTTCGGATCGCGGCGCTCCACGCGCGTCTTCGAGGCGTTGGCGAGCGCGGTCTCGATGCGCATCACGTCCTCGGTCGCCTTCGTTGCGTCCTTCGCGGACAGGCCGGCGAGCTTGAGCATCCGCTCGACGTGGGCCTCGTACTTCTTGCGGATGTCCTTCGACTTGTCGTCGTCCTTCACGTAGTAGTCGCGGTCCGGCAGGCCGAGGCCGCTCTGATCGATCTCGGCGATGACCCGCGTCGCGTCCTTGGCGTCCTGCGTGTCGGAGATGTCGAAGAGCGCCCAGATCTTGCGGCGGTGGAGCTCGGTCACCACCTTGGAGAGCGTCTTCGCGTCCTTCACCGACTTGATCAGCTTGAAGAGCGGATCGAGCGGCTTGGTCTTGGCGGCCTCGACGGCCGCTTCATCCATGCACGCGCCGTAGTACGTGCCGATCTTCTTGCTCAGATCGTCCGTCGTCTTGCCGGCCGCGGCGTCCTCGAGGATCTGGCGGAGGAGGCCCTCGTTGCGATCGCTGATGACCGAGAAGCTGCGGCTCCACGCCGGCTTGTCGGCGGGGATCTGCGTCTTCGCGAGCCAGTTGCCGCAGGCGAATTGGTAGAAGTCCTGGCAAGGATCGATCGAGCGATCGAGCGCCGCCGAATCGAGGCCCACGTCCTCCATGCTCTTCTCGACGACCTTGGGGCCGGCGGTCTCCGTCGCTGTCGGCGCGGGCGCGACCGGCGTCGCGGGCGGCGGCGCTTCGGCGGGCGGCTCGCACGCGGCGGCGAGGACGATGAGGGACGACAAGGCAGTGACGGGGCCTTTGCCCCATCGGTGAACGACTCGATACATCACGCCTCCGTGGGTTCGTGTGCGGCGGACCTTATCACGGTCCTCGGCGCCGGCGCGGGTATCGAGGCCTCTGGCAGCGGAGATCACGTGGCCGTGCGGTCTTCCCTTTCCCTCGCGGCGAGGGCCCATGGAGCCTTCATACCCCGCTGCGCGTCATGACCCCGCGCCGCATCGGACCGCGCCGGGCCAAAGGCGCGGGCCCACGGAGGCACGTTCACCGCGCATCGCAACGAAAGGCTGCCCTGCCGGATGCGTCCACCTCGGACTTGGACGCGTGTCATGCAACGCGGCGGCGCACGTGAATGCGGTGTTCGATTCGCCATCGTGAAGGCTCGAGTCGTCGCATCGTCGCGACGACGGCCGGCGTGCCCGCGCGGGGACGCGTGCGGATGGCGCCTGTGAGCGACCGCGGGTTTGGTATCCTCGCGCCTGGTGTGGTCTTCGCGGTCCGGAGCTCTCTCCCGCTTTCTCGTCTTCCGGTCTCCGGCGTTCTGGGCGCCCCGCGGCGAGCTCGTCGTCTTCAATGGCATCTTCGGCTTCGCGCCCCTCGTCGCGGCCATCGTCGGCTTCGGCGGGAACGGCCTCGCGGCCCTCCAACGCGTCGCGGACCGGCACGATTCGCTGCACCACCTCGCGCGTCCCGTCGACGCCGAGGAAGCGCGGCGCGGCGTGGTGCGCGTGGCCGGCACGTTGCGCGGCGGGCGCGTGTGCACGGTCACGCTCGAGCAATGGAACGGCAAGAGCTACGACGAGCGCTGGAGCGGCGTGCTCGGCGACGCGCGCGTCGAGCTCGATGCGGGCGCGCCGCCGCTCGCCATCCGCTGGACCGACGCGCGCTGGTGGCCCGCGCCGTCGACGTCGGTGACGAAGCGCGACGCCGAGATCCGAGCCGCCGCGAAGGCCGCGGGATACGGCGCGATCCCCGCGGCGGGCCGCTTCGTCGAGCGGTGCGTCGGCGCGGACGAGCCCGTGTTCGTCGAAGGTTGCGCGCGCACTGCCGACGGCGCGCCGCGCCCCGCCGTCGGCCCGACCGCGCCCGCGCTGCTCGAGCGCTGCGACGACGGCCCGCTCGTGATCACGCCCGGTGTGCGCGACGCGCATCCGCGTGTGGCCGTCCTCGCGGCTCGGCTCGCCGGCCGCGCCTCGATGCTCGCCCTCGCCGCGTTGCTCGTGCTGATGTGCCTTTGGCGCCTCTCCGGCGCTCGTCCTTTCGCCGACGCCCTGGTGCGCAAGCTCCCTTGGCCGCGCCTCCCGATCGTCGAGCCCCTCGCCGTCTTGTTCGTGCCCTTCCTCGTCCCGGGGCTCTGGCTCCTGGGGCTCCACGTCGTTCCGCGCCTGGGCGGCGCGCAGTTTCTCGTCGAGCGTCATGGTTATGCGGGCGCCTGCTTCTCGGGCATCGCCTGCCTGATCTTGGCCTCGCGCATGCTCGATCGACACCGCGCGCTCGGCGCCGTCGCCGCGATGGTGCGCGCCGGCCGATCGCGTCCGCTCGATCGCGTGCGCGAAGGCGAGGCCGTCGCGCTCGACGCCACCGTCGATCCCGACGCCCCGTGCACCGAGGCCCCCGTCGCGCGCGCGGCGCGTGCTCACTGGCTCGTCACGGTCACGCGTTGCTTCAAGAACGGTCGCAACTACGACGCCACGCCGAGCGGCGAGCAGCATGGATCGATGCTCGTCCCCGTGCGCAGCAAGCGCGGCGTCGCCTTCGTCGATCTCACGCAGACGACCGTCGATCTTCGCGCCAAGCGACTCCGCGTCTCCGGCGGTCGCCTCCGCGATCACCTCGCGCGCCTCGTCGACGGCGGCCCCGACGCCGCTTCCATCTACGTCTTCGAGGAGCGCTTCCTCGATCCCAAAGAGCCTCTCCACGTCATCGGTCGTGTGCGCCGCTTCCAAGCCGGCTCGTCCGGATCGATCCCCGTCATCGGCGGCGCGCCCGGCGATCTCGCCGTCGTGCACGCCGGCTCGCGCCGATCACTGCTCCGCGCGCTCGCGATCGAGCGCGGCTACCTCGCCTTCGCCATCGCCGTCTGCTTCGGCATGACGGCGGCCATCGCTGCTCTCTCGGCCTACCTCGCCTCGCGCTGAAGCACGAAGTCGCGCACTTCGAGCGGAACCATCGAAGCGCTTTCCATCGTTGCCCACGACATCATGGTTGAATCCGTCACCACCGGATTCGGCGATGCTTCGAGCCTGTTCTGTCTGGCGTTTGGATGCATGCCTTTCGTAGGATGCCCCGGACATCATGACTCGAAATCGATGGACCTGGTCGGGGGCGGGCATCCGCGCGCTCGCATGCACATGGCTCTTGGGATCCTGGATGGGTTGCGCCACCGGGACCAGCGACAACCCCATTGGAGGCACAGGCGGGAGCACGGAGTCGACCGCGTCGGGCATGGGTGGCAGCGGGCAGGTCTGCCCGGGCGCCACGCTTTGCAACGGCGTTTGCACGAGCACCGTATTCGATCCGCAGAACTGCGGAATGTGCGGCAACGCCTGTCCCGCGGGCCAAGTTTGCTCCCATGGTCTCTGCGACGCGACGTGCAACGGCGGCACGCAGCAGTGCGGTGAGGCCTGCGTCGACACCCAATTCGATCCGGCCAACTGCGGCACATGCGGGAAGGCCTGCGCGCAGGGCCAATATTGCTCGAGCGGCAATTGCGCTTCTCAGTGCCTCGGCGGCACGCAGAACTGCACCGACAAGTGTGTCGACACCAAGATCGATCCGCTGAATTGCGGAGGCTGCGGCAAGGCCTGCGCGACGGGCGAGGCCTGCTCGGCGGGCCAGTGCGGCGTGACCTGCCTCGGCGGCGCCTCGATCTGCGGCGCCACTTGCGTCGATCTCGACAACGATCCTGCCAACTGCGGATCGTGCGCCAAGGCGTGCGGCCCGGGTCAGGTCTGCGCTGGGGGCCAATGCGGTTTGCTCTGCCTCGGCGGCGCCTCCAAGTGCGGGAGTAAGTGCGTCGACCAGAACAACGACCCTGCGAATTGCGGCGCGTGCGGCCACGCCTGCGCGCCGGGCGAAGCGTGTGTGAACGGCACCTGCGGCTTCTGCGCGGCCGGCTTCACCCAATGCAACGCCACCTGTGTCGACGAGCAGACCGATCCGTCGAACTGCGGCGGCTGCAACGTCGCGTGCGCGGTGGACGAGGTCTGCTCCCAGGGCGCCTGCGCGTCGAGCTGCGCGGGCACGCTCACGGCCTGCGGGCAGAAGTGCTTGGACACCTCGAGCGACGTGAAGAACTGCGGCGCTTGCGGCCATGTCTGCGCCACCAACGACACCTGCCAGAACGGGCAGTGCGTGACTTGCGACAGCAGCACCACCGACTGCGACGGTGACGGCTGGCTCGTGGCCGACGGCGACTGCTGCGACAAGCCGGGCCTCTGCGGCTCGCAGCCCAAGCTCGTGAATCCCGGCGCGCTCGAGGTCGTGGGCAACGGCATCGACGACAACTGCAACGGCCTCACCGATCTCTTCGACACGCAGGACACCGTGGCCTGCGACGACAACCTCACGTCGAATTCGACGGCCGCGCTCGACTACGCCAAGGCGCTCGGCATCTGCCGCCAGACGGTGGAGCAACCGCTCCTCCTCAAGGACAAGACGTGGGGCCTGCTCGAGGCGCAGATCCTCCGCGCCGACGGCTCCCCGTTGCAGGATTTCAAAGCCATCTCCATCCGCCAGGGCTTCGGCTCGATCTCGCCCGCCACGACCCAGGGCAAGAGCGTCGTGGTGATGTCGAGCGGCATCGCCGCCGACGCCACGCAGTCGATGCCGGGCCCCAACAACGGCGCGCCGACGGGCACCAACGTCTCCAGCACGCACACGCCGGCGAGCTCGGTGGTCATCAGCACCGGTGGCCAGCCGCACTCCGTGAAGGATTGGTATGCGACGCCGAACCTGCCGCTCAAGGTGGCCAACGGCCTGCCCGACTCGCCGGGCTGCAACACCCTCTCGAGCGCCGCGGCCAACGACTCGGTGATGCTCTACCTGCGCCTCCGCGCGCCCACGAACGCCAAGGCCTTCTCGTTCAACTCGTACTTCCTCTCGGCCGAGTATCCCGAGTTCGTCTGCACCCAGTTCAACGATCAGTTCATCGCGCTCGTCGACACGCCGAACGGCACGCCCAAGCCCATCCCGAACCCCATCGACAAGAACCTGCTCACGTACACGCAGGGCGGGCAGCAGTGGCCGATCGGCATCAACATCGCGAAGGGCACGACCCTGTTTGCCGTGTGCGATTCACAGGCGACGAACCCGACGTGCTGGGACACCGACGTGAGCGCGTCGAGCTGCTCGCTCGGATCGGCGCAGCTCATGGGCACCGGCTTCGAGCCCGGCCTGTTCAGCAACAACTGCACGATCGGCGGCGGCACCTTCTGGCTGACCACCGCGGGCAACGTCATCCCCGGTGACATCGTGGAGCTGCGCATCGCCCTCTGGGACGTGGGCGACACCTCCTACGACTCGCTCGCGCTCATCGACGGCTTCCAGTGGCTCACCAACGCCACGCTGCCCGGCACCGGCGGCGGCTGATCGATCACGATGGGGCCGCTCGCGGCCCCAAGCCTCGCGCCGGCAAGCCGGCGTCGATCCATCGTTTCCCACCTCGTGTCACACGCGATCTCGCGTGGCCGCGACGAGCGCTGCGAGCGCCGGCAGCTCGGTCACGACCGCGCGCAGATGGTCGGCGAGCGCGCGCTGATACCGCGCGAGCTCGGCCGCAGGCACGTCGGGAGAAGGGCAATCGCGGCAGCGTGGATGGCCCGGCCCGAGCTTCGATTCGGCCACGATTTCGAGCAAGCCCTCCATCAACGTTCCAAACGTGCTCTCCGCCCACGCAGCCGCCACCGGATCGCGGTCGCCCTCGCGAAAGCGCATCGCCCAGGTTTCGAGGTGATCACGCGCGAATTGCAGGCACCGGTAGAGCTGGCCAATCCCATCGGCGCGCCGCTCGTTCCCGCCGGAGATTCGATATCGCGTGATGGCCTCTTCGACGAGCCTCCAAGCTTCGTCGACATCCATCCATCCGGCGTCGCCGTCGTAGTCCTCTTCGAACATCACGCCGGGCTCGCCCGAGGCGGAGACCCAGTTGGCGTCGGAGCACAGCGGATCGTCCGCGACCTCGAAGCTCCACGCGCCGCCGCGCGCCCGGAAATACCAGGGCTTCTCATCCACGCGGCCGTCGCCCTGCACGGGGCAGTTGCCTCCGATCTCACCGGACCACCCATCGCCGTGCCGTTCGGACATGATCGCTCCTCGCGCGACGACTCTCCCACGGCCGCTCGACCCGCGGCGAGCCTTCGCGGTGCCGGATGATGGCGGTCCGGCGCGCAGACCGCCGCCCGCCGGGAAATGCGGCCCCTTTCGAAGGTCGCCGGGCGGGGTGACGGCCGGGGCCTGCCCGCGATAACCTCTCGGCACCATGTCGATGGAAGTGCCCTCGCTGGCCATGGAGCCGCCGCCGAACGAAGATGATCCTTCGCTGCTCCGCGAGATCCTCGCGGCCTCGCGGATCCCGCCGGCCGACGAGCGGCACCAGAGCCTCACCCGCGCGCTCCACGTCGTCTTCGATCAGCGCGTGCTCGATCGGCCCGAAGCGGCCACGTTCGATCGGGTCCTCGTCGATCTCCTCATCGCCGAGATCGACAGCAAGATGTCCCGGCAGATCGACGAGATCCTCCACCACCCCACGTTTCAGCGGCTGGAGGCGGCGTGGCGCGGGCTCAAGTTCCTCGTCGATCGCGTCGACTTCCGCGAGAACGTCAAGATCGACTTCGTCAACTGCTCCAAAGAGGACTTGCTCGCGGACTTCGAGGACACGACCGAGGTGCCGAAGAGCGGCCTCTACAAGCTGGTCTATTCGGCGGAGTTCGGTCAGTTCGGCGGGCGCCCGTACGCGGCCATCGTCTCCAACTACGACATCGGTCCGGGCGGTCGCGGCGCGGAGGCGCCCGGCGGCGCGCACCCGCAGGACATGTTCCTCCTCCAGAAGTGCGCGTCCGTCGCGACCATGGCGCATGCGCCCTTCCTCGCGACGGCGGCGCCGCAGTTCTTCGGGCTGAAGAACTACCTCAACATCCCGAACCTGAAGGACGTGCACGCGCTCTTCGAAGGCCCGCAGTACACGAAGTACAACGCCTTCCGCGACACCGAGGACGCGCGCTACGTCGGCCTCATGCTCCCGCGCTTCCTCCTGCGCTTGCCGTACGGCGCGGGCACGGTGCCGGTGCGCGCCTTCAACTACGAGGAGGACGTCGTCGGCAAGCACGACGCCTATCTCTGGGGCGCGCCCACCTATGCCTTCGCCACGCGCCTCGCCGACAGCTTCGCGCGCTACCGCTGGTGCCTCAACATCATCGGCCCTTCCTCGGGCGGCACGGTGGAGACCCTCGTGCTCCATCAATACGAGGCGATGGGTTATCTCCAGACCAAGATCCCCACGGAGATCATGCTCACCGAGCGCCGCGAGTTCGAGCTCGCGGAGGAGGGCTTCATCGGGTTCACCTACCGGAAGGACTCGGACAACGCCTGCTTCTTCTCGGCCAACTCGGTGCAGCGCCCCAAGTACTTCGGCATGAGCGAGGAGGGGCGCGCCGCCGAGATGAACCATCGGCTCGGCACCATGCTCCCGTACATGTTCGTGATCTCGCGGCTCTCGCACTACATCAAGGTGCTCCAGCGCGAGCAGATCGGGACGTGGAAGGAGCGCAGCGATCTCGAGAAGGAGCTCAACGATTGGATCGGCCAATACGTCTCCAACATGGAGGTGACCACGGCCTCCGTGCGTGCCAAGCGCCCGCTGCGTCAGGCCAAGGTCACGGTGACGGACGTCGAAGGCAACGCCGGTTGGTTCCGCGTCGATCTGCAGGTGCGCCCGCATTTCAAGTACATGGGCGCACAGTTCAACCTCAACCTGGTGGGCAAGCTCGACAAGGAATGATGCGCTGCGCCGCGAAATCCCGCGGCGCGCGCGTGCTCCACGTCGTCGCGGGCGCGGTATGATGCAGCGCCGTGTCCCACGCGACGCTCCTCACCCCGAGGCTCGAGCTCGTTCCCATCACCGTCCCCATCGTCGAAGCCGTCATGATGGGTGACCGTGCGCGCGCCGAAGATCTCGTCGGCGCCAAGCTCCCCGAGACCTGGCCCGGCCGCGCGCTCATCGAGCGTGCCTTCTGCGTCTCGCTCGATGCCATCCGTGCCGACCCGGCCGTGCGCCTCTGGGGCGACCGCGTGATGATCTCGCGCAGCGGCCCCCGCCGCGTCATCGGCAGCGTCGTCTTCCACGGCGCGCCCGGCGGCGACGGCGTCATCGAGGTCGCCTACGGCGTCGAGCAAGACTCCCAACAGCTGGGCTACGCCACCGAAGGCACGCGCGTCTCCGTCGAATGGGCCCTCACCCAGGAAGGCGTGAGCCTCATCCGCGCCACGACCCCGAGCTGGCACATGCCTTCACGCCGCGTCCTCGAAAAATGCGGTTTCAGCCTCGTCGGCAGCCACGAGAGCGAGTCGATGCTCGGCGAGCTCCTCGAGTTCGAGCGACCGCGTTGAGACAGAATGGAACGACCGGCTCGCCATCGCAGCCCGTCGCGTGATGCGGCGGAGACGGTGGACGAGGCCACCTTGAATCGCGGGTTGTCGTCACGTTTCGTGGCACCAGAGCCGCACGCGAAGGGAGCCGGTCGCCATGGAAGCTACCACCTACGTCGGGCTGGACGCCCACAAGAAGGCAATTCACGTCGCGCTGCTCCTGCCGAGCGAGCGTGCGCCGGTCGAGTGGAAGATCACGAATGACGTGAAGTCGGTGCGCCGTCTGGTGAAGACGGTGCAAGAGCGCGCGGGCGCGAGCGAGATCCGTTTCTGCTACGAGGCAGGTCCATGCGGATACGCGTTGCAGCGTCAGATCGAAGCAGCGGGCAGCGTCGTCTGGCAGCGGCCGGGACCCGGGACCGCTCTCAGCGACGTTGACGGGTCCCGGCCCTGGATGAAGATCGCCAGTTGCCGCGACTGTGCGACCAGTGCTCCAGTCTTGTCCCCGACCTCGAAGTCCTCTTCGTCGTCGCCGTCTCGGTGGCCATGGTGCCCTCCCGGACGAAGCATCCCACCGAGAGATCAAACGGCAGCGGGCGGGCTCAAGTGAGGATCATGGGGTGAGCCGGAAGTCGTCGGTGGGCGCTCCCGCAGCCGTTTGCGCGCTCGGATCCGACGTCCATCGCTTCGGGCAACACAGTCCGTGCGTCGGATGGCGACAGCGTCGGCAGCTCCACAGGAGCGCTCGGTGGTTCAAGCCCTCCTTACGCCGCCGCCTGCCGCAAGCTCGCCACTGCCATCACGAGATCCCTGGGCTCGATCGGCTTCGCCAGGTGCGCCTGGTATCCGGCGGAGAGCGCGCGCAGCCGGTCCTCTTGCCGCGCGAACGCCGTCACCGCCACCGCGGGCGCGCCGCAACCACCAGCGCGGACCGCGCGGATGAGCGCATAGCCGTCCATCCCCGGCATCCCCAGATCGCTGACCAAGACGTCGGGCGCGGCCCCACCCAGCGCGTCGATGGCCGCCGGCCCCGATGCCGCCGTCACCACTGCCGCGCCGTGCTCCTCCAGCACGCGTCTGACCAGGTCGCGCGCGTCCGCCTCGTCGTCGACGACGAGCACGCGCATGCCGTAGAGATCGCTCTCATCGCCCAAGTGCGGCGCTGGCGCGGACCGCTCTCCGCTCGGCCTCACCTCGCAGGGCAAGGTGATCGTGAACGTCGCGCCCAGGCCGAGGCCATCGCTCTCCGCGCGCACCTCGCCTCCATGCAGCCCGACGAGGTGCTCGACGATCGAAAGCCCCAGGCCGAGGCCGCCGTGGCGGCGGGCCATCGACGCGTCGGCCTGGCTGAAGCGCTCGAAGATGCGCGGGAGGAACTCGGGCGCGATCCCCTGTCCGGTGTCGCGCACGGCGATGACCACGCGCCCGCCTTGGCGCGCGAGCGAGACGGTGACGCGCCCGCCCTTGGGCGTGAACTTGACGGCGTTGGTGATCAGGTTCGTCACCACCTGCTGCATCCGCCCGGGATCGCCCTCTAGCCTCAGGCGGGCCGGATCGATCGTCGCGTCGAGCGCTACCTGCTTGGCCTCAGACGCGGCCCGACAGGCGTCGATCGCCGCCTCGACCACGAGCGGCAGATCCATCGGCTGCAAGTCGAGGTAGAGCTTGCCCGTGGTGATGCGGCTGACGTCGAGCAGATCGGAGATGAGCTGCGCCTGGAGCCTCGTGTTGCGCTCGATGATGTCGAGGCAGTGCTCCCGCTGCAGAGGCGCGGCATCGGGCCGGCGGAGGAGCTGCGCGAAGCCGAGGATGGCGTTGAGCGGCGTGCGCAGCTCGTGCGAGATCATGGCCAAGAATTCGTCCTTCATGCGGGTGGCCCGCTCGGCCTCGGCGCGCGCGGCGCGCTCGCTGTCGAGGAGCAGCTCGCGCTCGTGCTCGAGGCGCTTCTGCTCGGTGACGTCGCGGATGATGCCAACCGCACGGATGGGCGCGCCCTCGTCGCTGTAGGTGATGCGGCCCCGCGCGTGGATCCAGCGCACGCCGAGCGTGGGGTGGACCATGTGGACGATGCGGTGCTCCACGCTGTAGTCCTCGGCGCGCTGCGCGAAGAGCCGGCGGGCGGTCGCCATCACCTGCGCCCGGTCGTCGGGGTGGATATTGTCGATCCAGGCGTCGAAGGAGAGGTCGACCGCACTGCCGTCGATGTCGTGGAGCCGGTGGGGCCCCTCGGGCCAGGCGCGCCGGTCGGGGCGCGCGTCCCAGTCCCAGCATCCGGCTTGCGCGTTTGCCAGGGCGAAGCACAGGCGCTCCTCGCTGCTGGCCGCGAGCCTGGCGAGGCTCTCGCGCAGGGCCTCCTCGGCCCGCCTCTGCGTGGTGAGGTCGGCGGCCACGGCGACCGCGAGCCGACGGCCGAGCCCGTCCCGACCCAGCGCGGCCCCGCCGATGCGCCACGCGCGCCTCCCCCCGGAGGCCGTCCGCACGGCGTACTCGCCCTCCTCGACCTGGTGCTCGATGGTGAGAAGCCGCTTGATCACGGCGCACGCCCGGCTGCGCTCCGGCTCGTCGTGGGCCTTCTCCAACCACACGGCGAGGGTCGGGATGTCTGCAGGCGTGTAGCCGCTGAGCTCGAGCCAGGCGCGGTTGACGTCGACGATCTGCCCGTCGTCGGCGCAGATCATGGCAGGGAACGGCACGGCCATGATCGCGCGGCGGAAGCGCGCCTCGCTTTCGCGCAGGGTCTCCTCGGCTGCCCGATTGCGCGCGCGCGCTCGGTGCGCGTGCTCGCCGATCAGGCTGATGCAGACCCCGACCACGACGAAGACGACGAGATCCGCGCGGTCGTCCTGGAGGTATTCGACGGCGAGCTCGAACGACATCCAGCCCCCGGCCAGCGCGCTCGCGGCCGTCGCGAGGAGCCCCGGCCCGAGCCCGCCGACGGCCGTCGCGATCGTCACCGCGAGCGCGAGCTCCGGGAACGGCGAGGTGGCTCCCCAGGCTTGTGCCAGCAACACGCGCGCGACGAGCGCCAGGACCGTGACGCCCACGGCCACCACATACTCGAGGACGGCCCCACACCATCGCGCGTGGCATCGCGTCGGTCCGGGTCTTCCAGGAAAGGAGGTGTCGTGAGCAGAGGACGAAACGTCAGACATCAGGAGCCACCGAGCCAGCAGTCCCGACCCTCGCGATGTCTCCTGCACCGAGTCGGTTGTCGAATCCTTGATGGTCGAGCGAGATTGTGGCTCGGGTGTTCCATGTGACAACGCGAAACGCGCTCGCGCCCGCCCGCACGGCCGAGCCCGCCTGCGAGGAGCGAACATAGGTGGTTCGCAGCTCACCCCGAGGGAGCAAGGACGGGCGTGCCTGCGCCAGGGAGCCTTTACGCGACCGCTGCTGTGCTCGCCTAGGCGCTGGCCTACAGCATCCGCGCAGGCCCGGCGCTCGGGCGGGGACCGAGCTTCGTCCGAGTGCGCTCACCGCCCTCGCCATTCCTCGATAGACCAGACCGCGATCCCTCCCCTGACCTCGCAGGATGCGAGGAGCCGCCCGTCGGGGGAAAACGAGAGCCCCTCGACGCTGCCGTGGTGCCGAGCCGTTCGGCGCTCGCCAGCGGGCGAGGAGTTCCAGGGTCTCCACGCGGAGCAGCGCGATCTCGGTGAACAGGCCCAGGGCGACGAACTGCTCGTCCGGGGAGAAGGTCAGGTGGTGACTGGGGCGCCGAGGTTGAAGGCCACGAGAGGGCGCGGTCCGGTTCTGGGAGAGCCCGGGGGTGCAATTCCTCCGGGCTACTCGCCTGCCGCTCGAGCTTGCGCTCCACCACAGCGAGCTGCACATCCAACGACTCGATCACCGCCACCGCCGGTCCGATGAGTATGCGTGTCGCCTCGCTCAAGGATGCTTTGCGCACGGTCGTCACGAAGACCTCGACACCGCAGCTCGGCACGCGCTCGCAATGGGCACGCACGATCCCACGAACCGTGGTCACCGCCTGCGCGCGCGATTCCACCAGCATCCTTCGCATGCCGAGGTGATGGCGCATCTCCTGACGCTCCGGCGAGAGCAGGTGTGCGGCGGGCAGATGCCCGTGCTCGAGGGCCAGTGCGAGACGGTCAGCGTCCAGTCGATCCGTCTTGCGGCCGTGGTGGCCAATCCCGATCTGGCGGCTGCGCGTCGTGTCCACCAGACACACATCCTTCCCCCATTCGCTCAGCTTCGCGTGCACTGCCCACGCTTCGATCGCCACCCGGGCCGGCTCCGTGTCCGGGCCGAGCAACGGCAGCAACTCAGCCACGCTGCGCACGGTCGCCCGGTGAACGATGACCCCGCCCTTGGAGCGGCTTCATCCCATCTATACGGCGTTTTTTCGATCGCGTGCATCGGCGACCCGGGCTTCGAGGCGCACCGCGCGGGCGGCCGTGCCGTCGCCCACGGGACGTACCGTGGCAACGACCTGGTGCTGGCCACCTCCGGCAGGAGCAACCCCGCGCCGCGGATCAGGTTGGGATTGCGGATGTCGCCAGCCCCCGCGCGCAATCGCGCAGCGGCTTGCTCGGCGTCGCCGGTGCACGCGCCGCTCGGCCTCGTTGAATGTGGGTCGACATCCTCGCAACGATGGCGACCATGGATGGCCGCACTTCGCGTGCGATCGCCCTCGCGATCGCCGGGCTCTTCGTCCTCGCCGCAAGCGGCGGGGGGTGTGCGGGCGATGCGGAGGCACCGAGCGTCGGCCCGCCTTCCTTCGAGCCGCTCGGCGTGGACGCGGGCGCAGCGACGCTGGGCACCCCGTGCGGCGACCCGAGCGAGTGCGCGAGCGGCTTCTGCGCTTTCGGCGTCTGCTGCAACACGGAGTGCATCTCCTATTGTGGATTCGACGCGCTGGGATGCCCGTCCGGGACCTGCCAGGGCCTGCCCAACCCCGGATTCTGCTGGTGCCCCTACTGCGGACCTGAAGACACCACGAGCTTCGACCAGCCGACCTTCACCTGCTTCGGCATCCCTCATTGCGTCTGCCCGACGCGCCAGGATGGAAGCGCCTGCCACCTCGCGAACAACTGCGGTCAGTGCATCGCGGGGAAGTGCGAGAAGGTGCTTTATCCCGACGGGACGCGGTGCTGCACCGGCCAGGACTGCGCGAGCGGCCATTGCGTTCAGGGCCTCCCGTGGATGGACCCGCCTTGTGGCCCATTCACCACGTTCTGCGGCGCGCCCGGCACGTGCGTCGGCGCGTCCGCCTGCACGTCCGGGGACGGTCAGTTCTGCGGCGCCGCGCTGGGGCTCGACGCGAGCACGCTCTTCCAGTGCACCGGCGGCGCGATCTCCGTCGCTGCCCACTGCACCGCGGGCTGCCAGCAGAACGGCAACGGCACCGACGCCTGCGTGTGCCCGCCCGACGGCGCGCCCTGCGATGACGGCGATGCGTGCACGATCGGCGACACGTTCCAGAGCTGCCTCTGCGCGAGCGGCGCGCCCGTGAGCTGCCCTCCCCCTGACGAGTGCCACGAGCCCGGCGCGTGCAATCCCCAGGACGGGACCTGCTCCAGCGCGCAGAAGCCCGACGGCGCGCCTTGCTCGCAGGGCGTCTGCAGCCAAGGCACCTGCGTGAGCATGACCGGCAACGGCGGCTCGTCCACGTCGACCACCGGCGGTGCGACGTCGAGCGGACCGACGAGCAGCAGCGCGGGCGGCGCGACGTCGAGCGGCGCAGCATCGGGCGGCGCGGGCGGTGCGTCGACGAGCGGAGTCACCACCGGCAATGGCGGCGCCTCCACCGGAAGCGGCGGCGCGGCACAAGGCGACGGCGCGCCCAAAGCCGGCGGCTCGTGCGCGACGACGCCAAACCCGACTACGTCTCCGGCGTGGCTCGCGCTGGCCATCGCCCTCGCCGCCCGCCGGAGGAGGCGGTGACCGCGCTCCATCGGCGGTCGATGGACGGGGGGGCGCGCGACGGATCGACGGGTGGGATGGGAACAAGCTGTTCCTGTCGAGCACAGCGCGAGTGTCGATGCGGGGAAGCCGGCCGCGCGTGGAAAGAGGGTATGCCCGCGCGTGCGCAGCTCACACCTCGAAATACCCCGGCTGCGCCAGGTCCTCGAGCAGCGTCGGCCCGGTGGGCTCCCACCCCGTCAGCTCCCGCGTGCGGGCGCTCGAGGCCGGCGAGTCCGCCTCGGCGAAACCGGCGAACCACCCGAAGTGCTCGCGCGGACGCGGCTCCACGGGCACGCCCTGCGCGCGGCCGATCGCCTCGGCGATCGCGCGGAAGGGCACGTCCTCCGCGGTTGCGTGGTACGCGCGCGCCGGCGCCCCCGCCTCCAGCACCAGGCGATAGAGGCGTCCCGCGTCCGAGACGTGCACCGCCGGCCAGCGGTTGGCGCCGTCGTCGAGAAACGCCGACACGCCCTTCTCGCGCGCGAGGTTCGCCAGGCGCACCATGAACCCCGGATCGCCCATGCCGTGCACCGTAGTGGCGAGCCGCACCACGCCGACGCGCACGCCACGCTCGGCCAGCGCCGCCGCCGCCACCTGGTTCTTTCTCGGAAAGTGGGGATGAGGACGCGGCGGCATGTCCGCTTCCGTCGCAACCTGACCCGGAGCGAGCAGCGCCAACCCGCTGGTGATCAGCAGCGGCTTGTCCGTCCCGATCAGCGCTTCGCCGATCGCCTCGATCGCGCGCCGCTCCTGCTCGCTGTTCTCGGCCATCTTCGAGAAGTCGTGGTTGAAGGCGAGGTGGATCACCGCGTCGGCGGAGGCGGCCGCCTCGGCGAGCCGATCGAGATCGTCGAGCGTGCCACGCAGCACCTCGGCGCCCTTGGCTGCGAGCCCCGCCGCTTTCTCCTCCGAGCGCGAGAGGCCGAGCACCTCGTGCCCGCCGCCCAAAAGCTCGTCCACCACCACGCTGCCCACCCACCCGGTCGCACCCGTCACGAATACGCGCATTGCACCATCTCCTGTTTGTTCTCGGGCAATGATGGTGCGCGCGGTTCTGGGGTAAAGTTGGGACGTTATCCTCTCATGATTGCCCCCAGGCTAACTCCACCCATGCCCGCAATTGGCTCCCTCGCCGCGTATCTCCGTGAGCTGCGCATCCGGCTCGATCCCGAGGCGCTGGGCTATGGCGGCCGTCGGCGGCGCACACCCGGGCTGCGGCGCGAGGAGGTGGCGGAGCGCGCCGGGATCAGCGCCAACTGGTACAGCTGGCTGGAGCAGGGCCGCGGCGGCGCGCCCTCCGCCGACGCGCTCGACCGACTGGCCGCGGCGATGCTGCTGACCGAAGCGGAGCGCGAGCACCTGTTCTTGCTCGGGCTCGGTCGACTGCCGGGGGTCCGCTATCAGCCGGCGCCCGAAGTGACGCCGCGGCTGCAGCGTGTGCTCGACGCGATGGACGCCTGCCCCGCCCTGATTCGCACCGCAACCTGGGACGTGATCGCCTGGAACCGTGCGGCGGCCGCCGTGCTCTGCGACTACGGCGCGCTGCCGCCCGTGGAGCGCAACGTGCTCCGCCTGATGTTCCTCGATCCGCGAAGGCGTGCGGCTGATCTCGACTGGGAGAGTAGCGCGCGGATCGTCGTCGGCGTGTTCCGCGGTGAAGCCACGCGGACCGGTGCGGCCGCGACCGTGCAGCCGCTCGTCGAAGAGCTGTGCGCGAAGAGCCCCGACTTCGCTACGATGTGGCGCGAGAGCGAGATCCGCAGCGCCTGCGAGGGTCGAAAGCGCCTGCGCCACCCGGTCCTCGGAGAGATCGCGCTCGAATTCTCGGCGTTCGCAGTCGACGGCCGGCCCGATCTCATCATGCTGCTCTACACGTCGCTCACGGCCGACGACGCGGCCCGGATCAGAGCGCTCGCCACCAGCGACTGAGGGGCTCGCTCGGGCTACTCCTCCGGACACGCGAGCGGGTGGCGCTGCACCGTGCGTCGTGTCCCTCGGAAGTCTCGTGCCTTCAACGCGCGCCAGAGCGCGACGCCATCGTGGCAGCGTTCGCTCCACCTCGTGCGCAGGAATGCGTCCAGTTCGAAGCCCGTCCTGATCTTGGTTCGGCGCGCGGCGCGCTCCGGGCAGATGTTCGCTCGCAGATACTCGCGCACCGTCGGGCGCAACATGCCAGTTGACTTGCCTCTCGCGCGCAGGAAAGGCTTTGAGCGTGTAATCCGTGGAGCTGTTCCTGGAGCACCTGCCGTGAGATCGGCAACCTCAGCACGGGGGAAGCTCCTCATCGCCGAGCCCAAGCTCATGCGCCTCGTGATGTGGAAGTAGCTTGAGTTGCCCTCCGAGGCGCCGGACGCCGGCTTCCGTATCAAGGCGCTCGCCGAGGGGCGCGCCCCCGTCTGAGCAAGCCGGGCCACTCGCGGTGGGCCCCTGTTTTCCCGTGCGCCACGTCGCCTGCGTGCAGGGTGGTCCGTATTTCTTTCGTGAACAGGAGAGTGGTGATGATCTTCGATGCGATTCAGCAGCTGCCCGTCTTGGCCATCCTGGCTGCATCCGGTGTCGAGCGACTGCATCGCGGACGGCGGGCGCGCGTCGGAGCAGGTCACAAAGTGCTGGCGCCAACCTGTCGAAGGCGAGCCCACCCGCCGGCCAACACGTAGGGGGACGGGGAGGCCGAGCCCTGTTGCGTACGGCTCGGCGAGCTCGTTCGCGAACGAATCGAGCGTCATGACGCGTACGCGGTGTCCATGCGGCATGCGCTGACGGAATACGTTGATCGCAGCATGCGTGTGGGCGAGCAGTAGCACCTCTTGGCCTTTGGGCAGGCTGCGCGCGAGGTCGACTGCCAGGCTGGAAGCCTCGAATGTCTTCCCGCATCTCGCCGCAGCTTCGACGGCGACGAGCGGCGCTGCGGAACGGAGTGCGTCCCGACATGCTTCAACCGTCATGTGAGGACGAGGGGCTTTAGACGATCCCAGAAGGCCGAGATCATTTCTCGGACCCTCTCAGGGATACCGCCTTCGATGAGGAACTTCGCGAGTTCGGAAGCTCTCTCCTTTGATTTGAATCTGATTTGAATCTGATTTGAACCAGCCACCGGAGTTCATCGCTTGTCCGAGCGCGGACCGGGCAGCGTCCTCGCCCATCGCCGCTATACCTTGCCAAAGAGTGCGCGGAAGAGCGCGTCAAGCGCTGCCCGCGTGGTCTGCCGGCTGGGCGGCGCGCCCGTCGGGCTCGCTACGACTGAGAGCACGAGCCCTTGGATGATAGCCCAGACGTGCTCCGCAGCCTGTTCGATCGGCACGCGCAGCGCACCGCCCTTGGCGCACCGCTCGACGCGGTGCCGCATCAGCGCATACGCTTGCGAAAACATCGGAGGCTGCTCGACCGCACGCGCCATCACAGCCACCGTGACGCCTGGGTGAGCTACAGCGAATTCGAGCACCTGCTCGCAGCTCGAGCGGAGGTCCGCGACGGGATCGGCCGTCTGCGCGAGAGCACGCTTCTTCGCCATGAACTTCTCGAGCGCGACAGCGTGGACTGCCGAGAGGAGCCCGTCACGGTTGCCGAAGTGGTGGTAGAGGGTCGGCATCGTGACGCCGGCTTCCTCACAGACCCGCCGTGTCGTGAGCGCGGAAGCTCCCTCCTCTTCGAGCACGCGGTACGCGACGCTCAGCAGCGTGTCCTTCACGTCGGCCATCGATAGAGGGTAGCACAGCTACCCTCCTTCACCTGCGCAGCCTTCCGCCTCGACATGACTCCGTCGCTCGCTTCATCGCGGCAACCCCATCGTGCGGCGGACGCTTCGATCGATAGCCCGCGTGGGGAGGACGGCGGAAAGCGCAGCCAAGATTTTAGCCTCACGTCCGGCTCGCCACCGAAGCCGCGGCGTCGTGGTGGTCGCGGCGCGGAAGATTACGTCTGCGACTACGTCCGGAAGCCGAGCACCGAACTGACGTTCACGATGGGCCCCGACCGCTGCGCGCGCATGGCTGGCAAGACCTCACGCGTGACCCGCAGCGTGCCGAAGAAGTTGGTCGCGAAGAGGTTCTCCGCGTTCTCTAGCGTGAGCTCCTCGAACGCTCCCATCACGCCGTAGCCGGCCGCGTTGACCAAGACATCGATCCTGCTCTCTTTGACGAGCACGTCCGCCACCCACTTCGCGACGGTCGCGTCGTCCCGAACCTCTACGCGACTCTGCGTGACGTCGGAGATCTCACTCTCGCGTCGCGCGCCACCGTAGACGTGGAAACCCTCGCGCGCGAACCTGCGGCCGTCGCTTGCCCAATGCCGCTCGACGTGCCCGTGACCATGGCAACTCTCGGTCGGTCCATGCTCGTTACCTCGTCTTGAGTAGTATATCGGCGCTATATTATCGACGCTATAGTAGCAACGGATTCCGGTCCCTTCGTGGACCTCTACCCCGATGGTCGAGAGGTCATCGTCGGCGCACCGGTGCTCTACGATCTCGCTGCGGCGAACGGTGCTGCGGGGCATTTGCCGCCCTTTCCGGGCAGAACGTGAACCGTCGGCAAGGTCCCTCGTCCCTTGCCGATGTCGTGTTCGCGACGTCACGCGCAGTCCTTACGGCTCGATAGTGCCCGGCCCAGCGATCGCGAGCGCTGCCTGTAGCAGTCATCGTCGTGCTGCCTGGGGTACGAGCACGAGCGGAGGAGCGGCGGCCGGAGATCACTCGCTACACCAAGGAGTGTGGCGCTCAAGGCTGCAACGAGCGCCACCTCCTTCCGGGTCGGCGGAGGGGCGTCGCTCGTCGCCGACGAGCGTGCACCCGCTGACCGCTTCGCGGGACGGGCCGAGGCGGCCCAGAAGATTTGGGTAGCGACGCTATAGACGATGACTATAGCGTTGCTATATTTGATTGGCCGGTCGTCGCCGGCAGGAGGACTGCACACATGGCTGAGGTCGTTTTCATCACTGGAGGCAGCGGCTTCGTAGGTGCCGCCGTCATTCGGGCACTGGTCTCGGCGGGTCACCGCGTGCGAGCGCTGGCGCGCGGCGAGGACAGCGCCCGTGCCGTTTCATCGCTCGGAGCCGAGCCCGTCCGCGGCGATCTCGACGACGAGCGGTCGCTGGCGGCGGGGATGCGCGGCTCGACCGTCGTCGTGCACGCGGCAGCGTCGTTGACCAGCGGCGTTCGCTATCGCGACCACGAACGGACGAACGTGGACGGCACGCGAAGGGTGCTGACCAGCGCGCGCCAAGCCAAGGCTCGGCGGTTCATCTACGTCAGCGCGGCATCTATCGTCATCAAACCGGGCCGCCCCACGCACGGCGACGAGAGACTTCCCGTCGTGCATGACCGATCGATGCCGTACAGCGCGACCAAGGGCCTCGCTGAAAGAATCGTGCTGGAGGCCAACGACAGCGACATGTCGACCATCGCGCTTCGTCCTCCGTTCATCTGGGGTGCAGGCGCCCCGTCGATCGGTCATATCGCCCACGCCTTCCATGAAGGACGCTTCATGTGGATCGGTGGCGGCGACTACGCCTACAGCGTCTGCCACGTCGACAACCTCGCCAGCGCTGTCGCTCGCGCCGTGGATAATGGCCAGGGCGGGAAAGCCTACTTCGTCACCGACGATGACCTGACGAGCATGCGTCAGTTCTTCACGGACCTCGTCGAGGCGACGGGCCAACCGGCCAAGGCGCGGGCCGTGCCGTACTGGTTCGGAGCCTTGCTTGCGCGAATGATGGGCGTCGTCTTCGCGCTCTTCCGGCCTGGCAAGCAACCGCCTCTCACGCTCGAGACCGTTCGGCTGATCGGGAAACGCCTGGAGTTCTCGAACGCGCTGGCGAAGCGCGAGCTCGGTTACGTGCCCAAGGTCTCGCGCGAGGTCGGCGTTGCGCGGATGCGAGCGACGGCATCGAGCAAGATCGTCCGGCACGGCTCGACGCGCGCGTCCGTTGCCGCGCAAACGTTGGTCGTCCTCGCGCTCGCTGCAACGGCGCTGACGACGACGGTCCGTGCTTTCGCTGCACCGCCAAGCGATCCAACGGGGCTATGGCAGCTCTACGACGACAAAACTGGCAAGCCCAATGGCGTCGTCCGCCTCTACATCGAGGACGGCACTCTGCGTGGCCGCATCGAACGACTGCGGCCCGGAAATTCGCCGGAGGACAAGTGCACCAAGTGCCCTCCGCCACAGAAAGACAAGCCGTTTCTCGGTCTCTTCGTGGCATGGGGCCTCAAGCCCGACGGCGATTCGTGGAGCGGAGGCACCATCTTGGATCCCGACGCAGGCGACACCTATCGCTGCACGATGAAGATCGTCGACGGCAATACTCTCGACGTTCGCGGGTACGTCGGAATCTCCCTTTTGGGGCGGACGCAGCGATGGAAGCGCACGAACTAAACACGTCTCATGGCCTCGGTAGCCCGAGCGTCGGACGACTCGGGCCACCTGCCCGATCGTCCGGTCACCCACGTCGCGGAGCCGCACCGCCTCCGCCTTGAACTCTGCACTGAACGCTCTTCGCTTCTGTTTCGTCATGGACCTCTCCCGGCGCCTTCTCGCGCCTTCTGGGGTGTCCGCGAAACCGGGGGAGGTTCACCTGCGACGCCGGGACATTGAGGTTCGAATCGACGGGAGGGCGTCCGAGAGCAGGCGCCGCCCGAACACTGTAGCCTCCGGCCGTTACAGTGAAACAGCTTGCTACAGGTCGAGCGGGCCCGATCTCGGGCCGGTTGGCTCCGTCGAGGCGATGAATCTTCGCGCCCTTTCGGGATCCCTCGGCTCTCCCGTCGTCGGCACATCGATTGCCATAGTCGATGCCGAGGCCACTGTGGCCCGCAACGATTGGAGAGATCTCATGATGCGTATTCGGCCCTTCATCGCAGTTTCGTTCGTCTCGGCCCTCCTCGCTTCCGGATGCATGATCGGCGAGGCGGAGGATGGCGAGGAGTCTTGGGGAGAGGCGCAGCAGCCGCAAGTCGATGGGGGCTACAAGGTCTGGAGGCAGGTGACGTTCACCTTCACCGATCCGGCGCAGACGCAGCTCGGCAAGGTGTTCGTCTTCAACCGCGCGGCCTTCGGTTACCAGCCCGGGAGCGAGTACTGGTTCGTCAATCGCAGCAGCCTGGGGCTGCTCGGGAGGTACGGTATCACCATCAGCTCGACGGATCTGAACAGCACCGTCTCCCCCGTGGATCCGAGCTATGCGAGCGAACAAGCCTTCACGCTCGATCAATATCCAACGAGCGGTTGGGGCTCGGCGTGGACGGGCGATCCGGTGGCGGGCGGCGTGCTGCACGCCGGGGCGAACGGTCAATACCTCCGCCTCTCCGCCTCGCCCGCGTCCTCTACCGGCCCTGCGAGCCTCGCGGGCGTGACTTGGTATCAGGTCCTCCCGACCGGGAGCACGCCGCACAACATCACGCCGAGCGGCACGTTCTCGCTCGCAGGATCCAGCGTCGGCGTGCCCACCGGCAGCGTCGGCTACGACGTCAACCAGACGCCTTGAGCGCGGGCGCCTGCGCGGCCGTGGCGTCGATGGGGCCGAGCCACGCGTGCGCGAGCGCCATCGTCCGGGCGTTCTCCGGGACGTTCTCGAGGAAGCTCCGGCGGTAGCCGGCGTGATCGATCGTCGAGGCGATCACGAGCAATCGATCGCGCGCGCCCGCGACCGCCGCGGAGGCGCGCGCGCGATCGCCGTCCGCGGCGAGGCACTCGGCGTGGACGAGGCGCACGGAGGTGCTCGACAAGCCGATGCCACCCATCGCCTCGAGCTCGTCCATCGCGCGTGAGCTCTCGGCCAGCGCCTCCGTCGTGCGCCCCTCCGCGAGGCGAATGGCAGCGAGCGTCGCCCGCGCCGCGGTCCTGTTGAAGGGCAGCGCTGCGAAGGCCTCGATCGCTGCCTCCGCCTCGCGCGCCGCGCCCGCGAGATCACCCGAGCGGCGGAGCACCTCCGCGAGGGCCCACCTCCCGCGCCAGACGTGCAGGTCGTAGCCCATGGCGCGGCCTGCTTCGATCGTCCGCAGCGCGACGCGACGCGCCTCGTCGAGCGCGCCCTCCTCGGCGAGGAATCGCGCGGAGAAGAACGCATGGAGGGACATCATCGGCCCGAGATCGACCATCGCGGTGCGGTGCGCGGGATCGATCTCGACGGCCGCGCCCAGGAGGCCGAGGTGCACAGCCACGAACGCCTGGCCGAGCAGGATGCCTCGACGGTGCCCCACCGCCTTGAAGATCGCGAGCGCCGCCTCGGCGCGCTTCAGCCCCTTCCATGGATCGTCGAGGAGCGGCCCCTCGCGGTACGCGTGCGCGAGGTCGATCCAGCCGAGCACGGCGGGCTCGTGCAGCGCGACCGCGTCGAAGAGCTCGTGCATGCGCCCGAGGCTCCGCTCCGCGAGATCGACGGCGCCTCTCCAATCGAGGATCGGGATCATCCCGTGGAAGCAGAAGGCGAGCGTGCTCGCCGCGTCGGCGGTGGGCTCGATGGCGTGGAAGTCGCGCATCACCGACGCGAGGTCGTCGACGGTGCTCGCCGTCGTCACCCCGTTGCGCGTCGTCACGGTCAGCGCGGCGAGCGACCACGCGACGCTGCCCGGCGCGGCGAGGCGCATCACCTCCTCCGCGGGGGCACGGCGAGATCCCACTCGTTGCACCACGCGTGCGACACGGAAAGGAGGCTGAGGAGCGGGGTGCGCGTGCTCGCCGGCACCTCGCACGAGAGGCCGCGGCGCGCGCACCCGATCGCGGCGATCATCTCGCCGCGGCGATAGCAGAGCTCCGCCGCGCGCAGGTAGTGGAGGCCGGCGCGGTCGGGCTGGCCGCCGTGCTCGAAGTGCTCCGCGAGCACCAGCGGATCGATCTCGCCGCGCTCCTCGAGCCACTCGGCGGCGAGCCCGTGGCCCAGCGCGCGATCGCTCTCCGTCAGCATCGCGTACGCACCCTCGCGCATCAACGCGTGCCGGAACGCGAGCTCGTCCTCGCTCGGGAAGCGGCTCTCGGGCCGGCGGACGACGAGCTCTTGCGTGGCGAGATCCGCGAGCTTGTCGGAGACGAGCGACGCGTGCTGCGGGCCGCCGAGCAGCGACGTCACGCCGCCCGACCAGAAGGTCTCGCCGAAGACGCTGGCCGCGCGGAGCACGCGCCTCGACTCGCTGTCGAGCCGGCGCAGCCGCGACTGCACCATGGTGACGACCGTCTCCGGCAGGGCCTCGCCCCTGCGCTCGGCGGTCGCGCGGATCAGCTCCTCCAGATAGAACGCGTTGCCGTCGGCATGCGCGGAGAGGCGCTCCGCGGTCTCGGCGCTCACCTGATCACCGAGCACCAACCGCACCAGCCGCGCGCTCGCCTTGCGCGTCAGCTCCATGAGCTGGATCTCCTGGAAGCGCCGCTCCGAAGCGAGCCGCGGGAAGAGGGCGTGCACCTCGGGGCGCGCGAGCGCGAGCACCATCCAGGGGCTCCCGGAGAGCGCGCGGATCGCGCCGTCCACGAGCGACAACGTCGGCTGATCACCCCAGTGGAGATCCTCGAGCACGACCAGCACCGGGCGCGCCGCGCACTCAGCCGCGAGAAAATCCTCCCACGCGGCCTTCATCTCGTCGCCCATGCCCTGCGCGTCCGGCAAGGCCGCGGCGGGGCGCGCGCTCGAACCGTCGAGCGGCGTGCCGACGAGCTCGCCGAGGAGCTCCGCGACCCGCCGCACCTCGCCGGGCGCGACCCGCTCTCGGACCCTCGCGAGCAGCTTCGCGCGACGAGCGGCGAGCGGCTCGCCGTCGCGAATGCCGCAGGCGTTGCGCAGCACCTGACCGAGCAGCGCGAACGGCGAGCCCGCGCGCAGCGAATCACCGCGGCCGATCCAGATCGCGGCGTCCGGCGTGTTCGCCCGGACGCGACGGATGAGCTCGTGCGCGAGCCTCGATTTGCCGATGCCCGCGGGCGCGGTCACGAGCACGGCGCGCGCGACCGGCTCCTCCGCACACTCCGCGAACGTGTGCTCGAGGAGCGAGAGCTCGCGATCGCGGCCGACGCACGGGGTGGCCTTTCCGAGCAGCGTGCGCGTCCCCTCCGCCAGCTCGTGCTCGCCGGCGAGGAAGAGCCCCGCGTCCGTTTCACGCACCTCGAACCGCGCGTCGAGCAGCGCGGCGGTGAGCTCGTCCATGGCGATGAGCGCGCCGCGATGGCCTTCGGGCGCGCGGAGGTGCGTGCGCGCCGCCATCATGCTCACCGCGCGATCGATCGCGTCTCCCATTGGCAGGGAGCCCGCGAGCTCGCCGCGGCCGGTGACCAGGACGAGCGGTCTGCCGCCGACGTGATCGCCGAGGACGAGCGCGCACCGCGCGGCCTGCGCCGCCTCGTCCTTCGCGAGCTCGGCGCCGGCCATCGTCACGACCATCGATCCGCCGGCGAGGTGCTCGAGCCGCCCGCCGCACGCGCTCACCGCGAGGCGCAGCGCCTCGCTCGCGGCGGCGACCTCGGCGTCGCCGAGCGTCTCGGCCTCGGCGCACTCGCTCGAAGGCTCGGGCCCGATGAGCACCAGCGAAAGCGCCCTGCGCTCGCCGGCCGTGAGCGCGGCGAGCGGTGCGTTCATCGCGGACCTCGGGCTGCCGAGCGTCCCGAGCGCGGCGAGCTCCTCGGCCACCGCCGCGCCGTCGCTCGGCCGCTCGGCCGGATCCTTGGCGAGCATGCGCGCGAGGAGCGCCTCGAGATCCGCGGGCACGTCGGGGCGCAGCGCGCGCACGCGCGGCAGATCCGCGAACACGATCTTCATCAGGATCGCCATCAGGTGATCGCCGCTGAAGGCTGGCTTTCCCGTCAGGCACTCGAAGAGCACGCAGCCCAGCGAGAACACGTCCGAGCGCGGATCCAGCGGGTGATCCGCGCGCGCCTGCTCCGGCGCGACGTAGCCCGGCGTCCCCACGAACACACCCGTGCGCGTCATGCGCGGCATGCCACCGAGGCGCGCGATGCCGAAGTCGAGGAGCCGGAGGCGCGTGACGTCGCGGTCGACGAGGAACAGGTTCGTCGGCTTGAGATCGCGGTGGACGATGCCGCGCGCATGCGCCGCGCCGAGAGCCTCCGCCGCCTGCCGCGCGATGGCGACGCTCTCGTCGATCGTGAGCGGCCCGTCGAGCAGGCGCGTCGCCAGATCTTCACCTTCGAGCCATTCCATCGCGAGGTATGGCTCGCCCGAGGCGGCGCTCCCGTGCGCGACGTGGCGCACGATCGCCGGGTGCGACAGCTCCGCCAGCATCCGCGCCTCACGCTCGAAGCGCGGCCTGTCGAGCTCGCGCTCGGCGAGCAGCATCTTGATCGCGACAGGCGCGCCCGTCTCCCTGTCGCGCGCCCGGAAGACCTGGCCCATCCCGCCGGCGCCCGCGACGCCTTCCAGCTCGAAGCGCCCTGCGAGGAGCTCTCCGCGATTCATGCGCGGCACGCTACACATGCCCACCGCGCGACGCAAAGCCGTGGCCGGGTCGAAGGATGGTGCCGCGGCGCCGTCACCGATAGGCGTCGACGTCGATGCCGTAGCGGTTGATCCAGCGATGAACCTGCACGCGGTTCGTCTTCAGAGCGCGGCCGACGGCGGACACGTAGCCGCGATGCTCGGCGAGGATCGCGCGGAGCCTCGGCTCCGACGGCGCGCCGGGGCCGAGATCCTCTGCCGCCGCGTCGCCGAGCCGGCGCGGCGGCGCGCTCTCCGCGGTATCTCGAGCCTCCTTGTGGAGCCCATAGGTCTTCATCCGATCGTTGATGGCGTCGGTGAGGTGCCGCGTCTCCAGCTCCGGCTCGGTCGAGACCGCCGCCCAGCGTTTGACGAGCGACTCGAGCTCTCGCACGTTGAAGGGGAAATCGTAGTGCAGCAGCGCTGTCATGAAGGGAAAGCTCACGGACACGTCCGGCCTCCCGTGGCGCGCCGCGAGCGCGAGGCAGAGTGAATAGACGTCCTCTTTGCGCTCACGGAGCGGCGGCAGGACGAGGCTGTATTCGTTGAGCCGAGCGTACAGATCGCCTCGGAAACCACCGGACTTCTGCAGCGCCGCGAGGTCGCGGTGGGTCGCGCTGACGAACCGCACGTCCACGCGCTCGGGCTCGGTGGCGCCGAGCGGCGTCACCTGCTTGGTCTGGATCACGCGGAGCAGCTTCGCCTGCGCCTCGAGGGGCATGTCGCCGATCTCGTCGAGGAACAGCGTGCCTCCGTTCGCCGACCGGATGAGGCCGGCCCGGTCGCGGTCGGCGCCCGAGAAGGCGCCGCGCCGTGCGCCGAACAGCTCGCCCTCGATGAGCGCGGCCGGGATCGCCGCGCAGTTGACGGCTTGGAACGCGCCGCCTCTCCGGCTCGCCCGGTGCAACTCGGCCGCGAGCACCTCTTTGCCGGTGCCGCTCTCGCCGAGGATCAACACCGAGAGAGCGCTCTTCGCGACACGGCGCAACGCGGCCGCGACGCGCTGGATTCGATAGCCGCCCACGATCGCCTCGTCGCCCGGCTGCCGGCGCGGAGGAGGCGACCCGGGATCCTCGATGACGGCGCCGTCGATACGATGGCGCGCATGGCCCTCGGCGTCGCTCTCGACGAACTTGAAGATCGCGTCGCCGACGCGGATCTCGTCGAGGTGCTCGAGGACGACCTCGCGGACGAACTCGCCGTTGACCAGCGTCCCATTGCGCCCGCCGAGATCGACGAGCACCCAGCGACCTTCGCGCTCCTCGACGCGCGCGTGCCGTCGAGACACCGCCTTGCCCGGTACGCGGAGGTCTGCGTCGGGATCGCGCCCGATGAGGAGGCCCCCCTCGCGCAGCACGTAGGCGGGCAGGAACTGCTCGAAATATTGCGCGTAGAGCACCACGAGGCCGGCGTGTGTCCCCTGCGCACCGTCGCGGCCGCCGCCCTCGTAGACCGGCATCGACTGGGTGGTCTCTCCGCGCACCTCGGACGCGCGCGCGCCTCGCGACATAGGGCGGCGAGCATAGCCGAATCCTCGCGGAACAGCCCTCTCCGCCCCTCGCTCGGCGCGAAGAAACCCTCGACCTCCACTGGCAGACTCTGCCCTTCGTCGAGACCGTGCGGAAAAGTCGCGTGCACGACCTCCTGGACAGGCGCTTCAAATCGTCGAGCGAGATGCTCGAACATCATCACGCGCTTCGAATCGGCTTCCATGGAACGGGGCGTCTGAACGGATCCTCGCGCGCCCGCCAGATGGCGGATGAATCCCCCGCGAAGGCGACGCCGTGGCGGTTGCGTGCCGGTGCTCGTCGTTCGATGTTTGAAGCGCGCCCGTCACCGCGTCGCGCACCCCACCCGGAGGAGGTTCCATGGCCGCCATTCGTCCCCCGTTCGACGCCGAGCTCGCCGCGACCCTTCAGCTCTTGTCCGCGCAGCTCCCCACCACGATCACGCCCGAGATGATCGTGCCGATGCGCGAGGGCATGAAGCTCTTGAACCCCGCGCCCGAGCAGCTCACGCGCGGCGGCAAGATCGCCGTCGAGGAGCGCGTGATCCCCGGCCCGGCGGGCGCGCCCGACCTCACCGTGTCGATCCTCCGGCGCAAGGACGCCGCGGGGCCCGCGCCCGGGATCTTCCACACGCACGGCGGCGGGATGATCATTGGCGATCGATTCACGGGCATCGAGCCCTTCCTCGACTGGGTCGAGCACCTCGGTGTGGTCGTGGTCACCGTCGAGTACCGCCTCGCACCCGAGCACCCGCACCCGGCCCCCGTGGAGGACTGCTACGCAGGCCTGGTCTGGACCGCCCAGAACGCTGCGGAGATCGGGATCGACCCGCGACGCCTGGTGATCGCAGGCGGCAGCGCGGGCGGCGGGCTCGCCGCTGGGGTCGCGCTCATGGCGCGCGACCGCAGGGGGCCGTCCCTCGCGGCGCAGCTCCTCATCTACCCGATGCTCGACGACCGCAACGACACGCCGTCCGCGATCCAGATGGAGGGCGCCGGCGTTTGGGATCGCGGCAGCAACCACACCGGCTGGACGGCGCTGCTCGGCGCGACACGCGGCGGCCCCGACGTCTCGCCCTACGCCGCGCCCGCCCGCGCCGTGGATCTCTCGGGGCTACCGCCGGCCTTCATCGAGGTCGGCTCGGCCGAGACGTTCCGCGACGAGGACGTCGCCTACGCGAGCCGCATCTGGCAGTGCGGTGGCGTGTGCGAGCTGCACGTCTGGCCGGGCGGCTTCCACGGCTTCGACGCCCTGGCACCGCAGGCCGCGCTCTCGCAGGCGGCGCGCTCGGCGCGGCTCGCCTGGCTGCGCCGGGTGCTCGGACTGTGACGCGCAGCACCTCCCGCGAGGTCCACCTGCTCCGTGCGGGGTCGCGAGGTAGGATGAAGCCGTGCAAGAGCTCGTTCGGCGGCTGAGCGCGCTTGACCCCGACGCGGGCGCAGGGGTGAAAATCATCGCGTACTTCGACACACTCGTCGAAGGCGCCGCGAGCCTCGAGGCCTTCGTCCGCGGAGCCATGGTGCTGACCGGATGCGCCGCGGGACTCGCGGATCCGGTGCGGAGGATCTGGATGCGGGTCGATGCGCGGGGCTTGCGTGACGAGTCTTCCGCCGCGCGCGCGCGGAGCCCGAACCCTGCCTGGCCGTCGCGCGCCGTCGCGCCCGGGAGCGCCGCTTCGGTGTGGATCGAACGCGCCGGCACGTCGCATGCGAACGACGACCTCGTGCTCGAGCGGCTCGCGATGGGCGCGCGTAGCGCCATCGAGCGGACCCACGGGGCCGGCGGTGGCGCGCTGGACGAGGCGGCGGCGGTCGCGCTGCTGCTCGACGGCGACGCAGCGGCGGAGCTTCGCCTCCGCGCCGCGCAGCGCCTCGCACTCGCTCCCAGCACGCGCACGCGCGTCATCGCGAGCCCCGGCAGCGAGACGCTTGCCCAGCCCATGCCGCGCTCCACGCTTCTGGCGACAGCCCTGGGCCCGGTGCGCGCCAGCGTGCAGTTCGAGGCTGCGCGCGCGCTGCCGCGGCGCGCGGGGATCGGCACGCTCGTGGCGGTCGCAGAGCTGCCCGCGTCGTGGGCCGCGGCGCTCCTCGCGCTGCGCTTCACCGCGGACGGGTCGGCGGACGATCCTGGACCGTCGCGCATCGAGGCCGAGGAGCTGGGCGCGCTCGCGGCGCTCGCCGCGCCTGTCGGCGAGGGCGTCCACGCCGTCGCGGAGGCCGAGCTGCGCCGGCTCGAGCTCCTGAGCGCGAGCGACCCTTCAGCGCTCGATGCGCTCGACGCGCTGAGCCGAAGCGAGAGCCTGCGCGCCGCCGCCGCCACCCTGGGTGTGCATCACTCGACGATGCAGGCGCGCTGTCAGCGCTTGGAGGAGGGGCTCGGTTACTCCCTCCGCACGCCGAGCGGACGAACGCGCGTCTACGTTGCCCTCGCGCTCCGACGGCTCCACCGGAACCAGTTCCACGGTGGCGCGTTTCCCCCCACGGGGTGATCACATATTCGAGGATCGTGCTCGCTGAATTAGGGCAGCGTGACCGGGGAGTACCGCCCAGACGGCGCGACCGTTTCAGGGAACGCCGGTGCCGCGATGCCGGTCCGCGCTCGTAGCTTTCACGGGCGTGGGCGAGGAATGCTTCGAGGTGGTCGCGCACGATCGCGTAGAGGACCGTCTCCGTCGGCCGACGCGGAGCGTAGTCGTGCTTGGGCGAGCCCGGTCCCGGCGCCGCGTTGCTTCCCTCCATGGGGCGGGCGACTTGGCGATCGCCATGCCACATGCCGCCTGAGTGATTTCAAACACTTGGTGCGGGCGCAAGAGCAGCGAGAATGCGGAATCGTGCAGCGACGCGATCGTCCGCGCGCCTACCTGCTCCGATCGCTCGTGCGCTCGACGTCGCGTCGCGGCGAAATCCCGTACATGCGCGCGTATTCGCGACTGAACTGCGCGGCGCTGCGATATCCCACGCGGTGGCCGGCGCTCGCGACGTCGAGGCGCTCGGTCAGCAGGAGGCGCCTCGCCTCGTTGAGTCGAAGCTGCTTCTGATACTGGAGCGGAGACAAGCCGGTCGCCGTCTTGAAGTGGTGATGGAGCGACGACACGCTCATCCCGACGCTCGCCGCGAGCGCCGGAATGCTCAGGTCGGTCGCGAGGTGCTCGCGGATCCATCGCGCCGCAGAGACGACGTGATCGCGCGACGAGCCGGCACACGCCACGTTGAGGAGGGCAGCGCCGGCCGGACCGACGAGCAAGCGGTAGAGGATCTCCTCCTCTACGAGCGGCGCGAGCACCGCGATGTCGCGCGGCCTGTCGAGCAGCCTCAGGAGCCGGAGCGTGGCATCGAGCAGGTCCGAGGACGCGCGGCTCACCTCTACGCAGAGGGACGTGCCCGGAGCGGGTGGGAGGTTTCCGGGCTCGACACGCCGGAGCACGTTCGCGAGCCGGTCGCGATCGATCGCGAGGCCGATGCCCAGGTTCGGCCGCGCCGGTGTCGCCTGAACCACCCGGGACACGACCGGCAGATCGAGCGCCACGACGAGGAAGTCGCCCACGCCGTACTCGACGACTTCCGCGCCGACGGCGACACTCTTCGCGCCTTGCGCGACGAGCGCGAAGCATGGCCATTGCACCACGTGGATCGGCTGCGTCGGCGAGGATGTACGGCTGAGGAAGAGATCATCGATCGCGGTCGTGTTCTCACCGTCGCTCCGAGCGTGCTTGTCGACGAGCTCGGTGAGCTCTCGGTAGGCGTCGGCACGTGGGGCCATGGCTGGATCGGCGAGCCTATTCGCGCCCGACGAGCCTCGCAACTCGCCGATTTGCAGGATCGTGCAAGACGCGCGTAGGAACGTGGACAGACGAAGCGGGCCGCGACGCCTACGTTATCGGGCATGACGATGACGAGAGGCTTCGCCGTTCATGCGCCTCGCCAGCGCTTCCAGCCGTTCACCTTCGAGCGCCGCGCGCTCCGCGACGATGACGTCGCGATCCGCATCGAGCACTGCGGCATCTGCCACACCGACGTCTCGCTCGCCAACGACGCCTGGGGCACGTCGCGGTTCCCCATGGTGCCCGGCCACGAGATCACCGGCACCATCACCTCCGTCGGCGCGGGCGTGGAGACGTTCGCGCCTGGGCATCGCGTCGGCGTGGGTTGCTTCGTCGATTCGTGCGCGGCCTCCCAGATGCGCGACGACGCGCTCGAACAGTACCGCCCCGGCCTCGTCCTCACGTACAACGGATCCGAGCCCGGCTCCGGCGCGCCGACCCATGGTGGGTACTCGGAGTCGATCGTCGTGAAGGCCGACCATGTCGCGGCCATCCCCGACGCGCTCCCGCTCGACGCCGCGGCGCCGCTCCTCTGCGCTGGCACGACGATGTTCTCGCCGCTCCGCCACTGGAACGTGCAGAGCGGCACGCGAGTCGGGATCGTCGGCATCGGCGGGCTCGGTCACCTCGGCGTGAAGCTGGCAGTCGCGATGGGCGCGCACGTGACCGCGTTCGGGCGCTCGCCCGTGAAGGCGGCGGAGGCGCGGAGCCTCGGAGCCCATCGCTACGTCGCGACGCAGGAGCCCTCGGCGCTCGCTCCGCTGGCCGGCTCGTTCGATTTGATCCTCACGACCGCGTCCGCCGATCTCGACTGGAGCGCGTACCTCGCGCTGCTCGACGTGGACGGCACGCTCGTCCTCCTCGGCGTGCCGGAGAAGCCGCTCGAGATCGGCGCGTTCCCGCTGATCACCGGGCGGCGGCGGATCGCCGGCTCGTACATCGGCTCGATGCGCGACACCCGCGCGATGCTCTCGTTCTGCGCCGAGCACGGCATCGTCGCCGACATCGAGCGCGTCGCGCTCCGCGACGTCGACGTGGCGTTCGCGCGGCTCGCCGCCGGCGACGTGCGTCACCGGTTCGTGATCGACGTCGCCGCGCACTTCGCGGAAAGGAGCGCCTGATGATCGACCACGTCGTCATCACGGTGAGCGATCTCGCCCGCTCGGCGAGCTTCTACGAGAGAGCGCTCGCGCCGCTCGGTCATGTGAACGTCGTGACGTACGACGGTCACCCTGGGCACGCGGCGCTGCACGGCTTCGGCGACGATGGCGAGACGTACTTGATGCTCAAGCACGGCACGCCCGCTCCGCAGGCGGCACACGTCGCCTTCGCGGCGAGGAGCAAGAGCACCGTTGACGCGTTCCACCGCGCGGCGCTCGCCGCAGGCGGGCGTGACAACGGCCCGCCGGGCCCGCGCCGGCACTACTTCTCGGGCTACTATGCGGCATACGTGCTCGATCCGGATGGGTACAACATCGAGGCGGTGTACCAGCGGAGATGAGCGACCACGGAGGCGGCGATAGAAGCGCCCTCGGCGAGGCGGAGGACGCACACGGCGGGTCGTCGTCCGGCGATCCTCGCTGATCGTTGGTTGACAACCGCACCTACCGCATGAGTCAGCGCGCTCGCGTGACGGATCAGGCTTCGCCTGCGGCACCATCCCCACGCTGGGCGATCATCAAAACGGAGACGAGGCCGCTCGGCATTCCCACGTTCGAGGACAAGGTCCTGCAGCCTCCGCTGGGCAGCCGCGCCCATTCGGTAGTTCACGGCCCCTCAAGCTCAATCGCGCCCAAGAGATGTCGAGGTGGGCCCGAGCCGAAGCTTTCCCGGAGTTGGGCGAACTCCCGCAACTTGAGCCAAGATCATCCGCGATCTCGGCCAAATTCGGGCCTTACGATGACGCAGGAGTGCTAGGCCAACGGAGCCACGAGCACGGTCACCACCGGGGACTCGACGTCGGACCATGTCCTCGGTGCGAACAGGGCCGACTCGTTCGCCATCCTTTGGCCATGCCGGACGCGACGCGGGCACGGTCGGCGACCTGGAGCGATCTTGCAAGCGCGTCCGTGGACGCGAGCACGCGTCCGACGCGCTCACCTCACGCGAATCGATGGCTCGCCACCGGCGACCTCGTTCGCTGTCGGATTCGTGGGAGGCTGCGACGCGCGCCGGGGTCGCTCAGGCCGGCTTGGGGGCCGGCTCGGGTTGTTCTTCTTCTTCGAGCTCGACTGCGGCTCCGGGCACGCGCGACTGGAGCCGCGGCACGTACCGGTCGAGCTCGTCTTCGTAGAGGTAGAAGCCGATCTTCCGCAAGGCGCGGTGCTGCCGCACGATCAGCGTCCAGAGCCGGTCCCGCACGTCCTCGGCTGCGCCTTTCGTCTTCGCCTTCTCGACGCGCGCGCCTTCGGGGGTGAGGTGCTCGAGGAGCCACTCGCCATCCACGCGAGCGTGATCGAGCTCCTTGGCCGTGAAGGGGTGTTGCCCGGCGAGCGCGGTCGCATTCTCGACGAACAGATCGACGAGCGTGACGACATCGTGCGCGCTGTCGTACTTGCCGCTCCCGGCGCGGATCTTGGCGACCCGATCCTTGTCGAGCTTCCCGCGTTTGGCGAGCACCTCGGCCACGTCGAGCATCTGCTCGCGCGGCTCGCGAATGGCCGCGAGCTTGGCCTCGATCTCACGCGCGCTCGCGACCCTACCAACGACCTTGCCTGTCGCGAAGATCAGCGCACGGCCGAGATCTGGCAGCGCGCGCACGTCGGCAAGCGGGATCTCGGGGAGGTGCTTTTCGACGAACGCGACCTGCTCGTCGCTGCCGAGCACGTTCTCGACACCGGCCTTGAGGTTCACGAAAGCGACGCGCGCGTCGGCGCGACATATCTGGACCTCTTCCTCCGAGAGTGCCTGTGCACGCGGGAGAAAGCGCTCGTAATGCTGCTTGAAGCTGGGCGTCTTCATGGATCCTCGCTTTCGTGAGCCGGCTCGATGGGCCGGCTCGTCGCGGGTTCTTGGTGGCGTCATGGCGAGTGGGCCACGACGGGGAGAGCGTAAGCTCGGTCCGCGTGCGCACCAGGGAAGGGGCTTCCGGTTGGGCGTCGAGATCGTGCTCGGGGGGCGGATCGCCGCCGAATCGGACCGATCACGCCAAACAGCACACAAATGCGTATCCAGCGCGACACAGGGAGGGTCCCGCAGCAGAGGGATCTGTATGCTGCGCTACGTGGGGAGGGTCCCGCAGCGTAGAGGTGTGTGTGCTGCGGGAGGGGTGAGGGGTGGTTTCGCAGGCAGGAGCGCGTCGCTGCTCTACGAGTCGGCGTTCACCGACATCACGCGCCAAGGCCCGGACGGGATCTTCCCCTCGGCACAGGTGGAGGAGCTCCTTGCCGTGCTCGCACGGGTGAGGGACGCGGTGCTGGCGGCCTGATGGAACGTGGCCCGGAGGCGATGGCGGCGTCGCGCCGCGCTCCCCTCACGCGAATCGATGGCTCGCCACCGGCGACCCCGTGCGCTGCCGGATGCGCGGACCGCTCGCGCGGAACAAACCCGCGGCCGCGTCGCCCGTGACGGCGCGCGCGGCGCTCACGAGCGCGGCGAGCTCGGCGCGTGTGCTCACGCTCTCGTCGTTGCTCGGCGCGGCCACGATGCGGGCCGCGATCTCCTCGATGGGCGCGAGATCCGGCTCGCTCTTCGTGATCTTCTTGGTCTCGCGATCGACGGTCATCTGCCCGCCGTCCCAAGGCGCCGTGTTCACCTGATAGAGGTACGTCGTCACGTCGGGCGCGTAGGGGAAGGGATCGGTCCAGCACGACGCGTGCGCGAAGAGCACCTGCCCGGGCCGGTGATCGCGGAGCTGCTCGAGCACGTCCGCGTTGCCGACGAGATCCAGATCGTAGGCCACCACGATCCCCGGCTCCCGATCGCCCCCGCGCGCCCAGACATCGCAGGGAACGCCGAGGATTTGCGCGGCCGCCATCCCCACGATGCGGCTCGATCGATCGGGCAGCGCGAACACCCGCGGCGCCTCGATCCCGGCGGCGCCGAGCGCGACCCGCAGGCGCTCGATGCCTTCGCGGATGCGCGCGTAGCTGTCGTTGACGAGGGCGTAGCGGCCGCGCATCGGCTCCTCGAAGCCGTGCGGCGAGAGATGAAGCAACACCGAGCCGTTGATGGCCAAGTGCCAGCCGGCGAGATCGCGGGCGTCGAGCTTCGTCACGGATCGCACGGCATCGGCGCGCGCGATCATCCCCGCGAGCGCGCTGCCCATGTACGTCATGCTGTGATCGTCGACCTTGCGCATCGCCTCGGCGACGGGGCGCGCGGCGTCGACCTCGCCGGCCATGAGCGCGTTGAACCCGTAGAGATAGCGGCACATCGCGTCCGTCTCGACGAGGCCCGAGGCGCGCAGCACCTCGGCCGCGTGCCGGTGGAGCATGAGCGCCTCCAAGTTGGCGGCGAGCTCGGTGACGATGGTCGTGCTCCCCGGCGCCACGCGGTTCGCGCGCGCGAGGAGCCCCGCCGCCAGATCGTGGAGCTTCTGCTCGTAGAGCGCGTAGCCGGCGTCGTAGAGCGCCTCGGCATCGTTCTTGTGATCGCGCGCCCAGGCCAGCAGATCGCGGAAGTGATCACCTACGAGCTCTTCTCCGACCTCGCGGAGCACGTCGAGCGCGTCGTGGAGCACCGCGCCTTCGGGCGCGGCGGGGTAGGCGAGGACGGGGCGGATCTCGCGAAAAGCCTCCTGCACGTGGCCCTGCGCGAGCTTCTCTCGCGCCCGGGCGCAACGCGCTTGGGGCGTCATCTCTTCGGTGGTCATGCGCGCGCAGCATAGGCCATGTCACGCCGGATGGAGCCTCCACGCGCAGCAGGCGAGGACGCGGGAGCGCGCAAGATGTGCGGCCTCCGCCGGCCATTGCATCGTCGCGAGCGTGCGCACGCCGTCTTTCCGACGTGCGTCGATCGAGGAGGCGAAGTGAGCTTCGTCCCTCGCGGGCGGCGCATTCGTTCGGTTAGGATGTCGCTCTCCATTTCGAAGGTGATTCATGCCGAAGCTCGCGTCATTTCGAATCTCCCGCGCCGCTCCGGGCCTCTCGCTGCTCGCGCTCGGCGCTCTGCTCTGCGGCTGTGGCACGACCGACCCCGATTACGTGGCCGGTGATCTCGTCGTGCTCAAACGAAACGGCGGCTGGTGCTGGTTCATGGACCCGCGGAGCGTGGTCGATGAGGGCCGCATCCTCGTGGGCACGGTCGCCGGCACCACGCGCGACGGCAGCACCGCGGGCGACAACGAAATCAGCGCCTTCGATCCGGCCACGCGCACCACCTCGACCTTCAAGCTCCACGCAGAGATGGAGTCGGACGATCACGACTCCGCCGCCATTCTCGTGCTCCCCGACGGCCGCTACCTGGCCTCGTACACGCGGCACGCGCGGGATCGGGTGATGCGCTGGCGCGTCTCCACGAGGCCCGGAGACATCAGCGAATGGGAGCCGGAGCAGCGAATCGCGGTCTCCGGCGAAAAGCAGGTCACCTACGCCAATACCTTCATGCTCTCGGCGGAGTCGAACCGCATTTACAACTTCACCCGTGCTCGGGACGACAATCCCATGCTCCTCACCGCGTCTCCCGACGACCCGACCTTTGCCGTCTCCGGCCGTCTCCTCTATTGGGACAAGACCGATGAGACCGGCGTGGAGGCCGAGAAGATCACGCCCATCGAGCACCGCGCGAGCCCCTACGTTCGTTACGTGTCCAACGGCGTCGACGCCGTTCACTTCGTGACGACCGAAGACCATCCCATCGCCTACGACAACAGCATCTATCACGGCTTCGTCCGCGGCGGCGCCGTGCACGACAGCTTCGGTGCCGTGGTCGACGAAGACGTCTTCGACGACGAAGGCGCGAGCCCGGTCGAGTACACCCGCGTCTTCGAGGGCGACGTCGATCACGTGGCCTGGACGGTCGATCTCGAGCTCGATCGGAGCGGCAACCCCTACACGGCCTTCTCGGTGCAGGTGGACGGCGGCCTGCTGCGCAGCATGCGCGAAGGCGGCGGGCTCGATCACCGCTACCATTACGCCCGCTTCGACGGCATGAAATGGCACCAGCACGAGATGTCCTATGCCGGCCGGCACCTCTATGCCGATCAAGCCGATTACACCGGCCTCGTGGCCTTGGACCCGCGCGATCCGGACACCGTTTACATCTCCACCGACGCCGACCCCGAGAGCGGCGACGCGCTCATCAGCGGCGCCGACGGCAAACGCCATTACGAGATCTTCCGCGGCCGCACCACCGACATGGGCGCGACCTGGACGTGGACGCCGATCACCCGCGATTCGACCACGGACAACGTCCGCCCCATCATCCCGCAATGGGAGGACCACACCGCGCTCCTCTGGCTGCGCGGCAAATACCGCAACATGCTCAACTTCGATCAAAACGTGGTCGGCCTCATCGAGCCTTAGTCGCACGGCGGGGGCACGCGCCCCCGCCGCCCCACCAGCAGAGCTGGTGGGGCCCCACCACCCCGCGATCCACCCTCGCGGACGAGCAGGTATCGCCGCTTCGGGCCTGACGTTGCAGCATCGAGAAACGTGAGTTCTTGTTGACGTCGTGCGGCTTCGGGGCGCACGCCCTGCGTGCGCTCGAGGGAGAGTGGGTGGGCTCGCTCATCCTCGCGGTGCTCGATCGCGAGTGGCGCGCGCGCTGGGCGCGATGAGCTGCCATGCTTGCGGCTTCGAGCAGGACGGTTGGTGCGAACGTGTGGAGCGACTGAGGAGATCGCGCGTTCCGGGTTGAAGCGGATCTTCCGGGAGCCTATATCGAATCTCCCATGCGCCTTCGCACGCTCACGATCGCCGCCTTTTTCCTACCTGCGCTCGCCGCCTGTGGCTCGTCGGAAACGACGCCGGGGGAGGTCGCGCAGCCGGTCGAATACCAGCTCAAAACCCACCTCGATCCCGGGGACGAGGTCGAACGTTGCCAGTTCGTGAAAGCGCCGCCCGGCGGCCTGCTCATCAATCGAGACGAGGTCCACTACACCCAAGGCAGCCATCACGTTCTTCTGTACGAGACGCCGTACACGGACATTCCCACGACGAAGACGGACGGCACCGTGGTCGACACGAGCGGCGTCTTCGACTGCTCGGACGGGCCGACCAACGGGTGGAACGTGTCGCGCGTCGTCGCCGGCTCGCAGAACGCCAACGGCGACTCGGCCGTCGATCTCCCGCCCGGCATCGCGGTCCGCGTCCCGGCCAACGCGGTGCTCCTCATGAACGCGCACTACGTCAACGCCTCGGCGGACGCGCTCGATCCGACGGTGAGCATCAAGCTCCACACCATCTCCGAATCCGAGATGAAGGAGGAGGGCGACGTCCTCTTCCTCTACAACATCTTCATCAAGGTCGATGCCCAATCGAAGGCCGACGCGCGCATGCGCTGCCCCGTGCACAACGACATCACCATCACCACCGCGCAATCGCACATGCACGCGCGCGGCGTCGACTACGAGGCGCGCGTGGGTGACGCCGCGCCGTTCTACACCAACACGTCCTGGGCCAACGTGCCTGTCGCGCGCTTCGAGCAGGGCTTCAAGGTGAAGGCCGGCGAAGTCCTCGATTATCGCTGCTCGTTCAACAACGCCGGCCAACAGGCCATCTACCAGGGCCCGCGCTCAACCGACGAGATGTGCATGCTCATCGGCTCGTACTACCCGGTCGATCGCGCGACCGCCGCCTGTTCGGCCGACGTGGACCGCCCCGACGTGACCAACGCCCTCGGCGCCGAGTGGGTCGGCTCCGGCACGGCCACCTGCGCCGCGACCGCGCAATGCGTACAGGCCGGCGCCACCTCCCCCGACTTCTTCAAGCACGTCATGGGCTGTGTCACCGCCTCCGACCCCGCCGTCTCCAAAGAGGTCTCCAACGCCATCCGCTGCATCTTCATGAGCTCGGCCGAAGGCAAGGACCCTCAAACCGCCTGCGTCCCCCAGATCAGCGCCTGCATCGTCAAGTGACGAGCCGCCTGCCCGGCGAGCGCGGCAATGCCCTCTCGGTGTTGCTGCGCTCGCGGGCGTGGGAGAGAGAAGAAATTAACGCAAAGGCGCAAAGACGCAGAGACGCAAAAAGGCGCAAAGGGATGGGTCTTGGTGTCTCTTTTCGTGTCTCGCTGCCTCCCGGGTGAAGAGAATCGACGCAAAGTCGCCAAGGCGCAAAGAGAATGGGATCGCCGTCTCCGAAGCGTGACGCAAAAGGATCCAATCTTTGCGTCTCGTCGCTTCGGGGTGAGCTTCGGTTTTGATCCGTCGAACGGCGCGGTGGAGCAAAAGGCACATCAAAATGCCTTTTTGCGTCTCTGCGTCTCTGCGTCTTTGCGCCTTTGCGTTGAATTCTCCTCCGGATCTCGCGCCCACGCTCCAGATTCAGAATCGCCACTGCCACCCTGCGCCCCCCGGCGCACCGACCCAGACAGGCACGCTGCTCGTGGCCGCCGCGGGTGCTTTACGGCTGCCGAGGACGGCCATGACGATGCCGCCGGCGAGCACGACGGCGCCGGCGGTGAGGATGACGGCGCCGATGGTCTTGTTGCCTTCGGGGTTGGAGCAGGCGTCGGGGCAAGTCTCGCTGGCGACGATGCGCACCGCGCCGAGCGTCATGGCGGTGCCGCCGGCGAGGGAGACGACGATGCCGCCCGCGAGGAGGCCCGGGCTCACGATGGTGGTGGGCGGCGGCGGCGGCGCGGGCGGAGGATCGGCGGTGGCGGGGCAGGCGAGGGCGATCGAGGTCGCCAGCGTGGAGAGGACGAGCAAGGTTTGGTGTGTCTTCATCGAGCCTCGGTCGCGACCACCGCCTCGCATTGGATCTCGCGGTGACGCGTACCGTACCTGGGCGCGGCGCCCATGGCCAAGGCGTGCCGCGTGGTCGATCCCGTTCGGCACGATCCTCCGCGCGGGTCGACGATAGCGAGGCCGTTCGTGACGGCCTTCATGGATGGATGAAGCACCCCTCGAAGCACCCTGTCTCGGAGGGATCACAGGGTGACGTGCACGTGTAGGTGCAGTCCGGAATTCCGCACGGATAACAGCACACGAGATCGGGCGCGCAGGCGCCGCCGTCCGCGGAAGGCCCGCAGGCGCCGCCGGAAGGGATGTCACCGGACGATCCGCCGGAGCCGACCGTCGTCTCGACCACGGTGTGACAAGCAGGGGTGAAAAGCGCGAAGAGAAGCGGGATCGAGGCCAATCCCAGATCGGATCGCGCGGAGACCATGGAGGGAGGGTATCGCGATATCGATTGGAGTGCTGGAGGGGCCTGGCGCCGCTCGGGAATTGCCTTATCCTCGTCCGTCGTGACGGCAGACGCGCGCACGCATCAGCGAATCTCGGCCTATCTGAAGAACGTGCTCGCGCCGCCGGGCGACTCGCTCCCAGGCCGCATTCAAGTGCGCCGCTTCGCGGGGCCTGCGGTCTACGTCGGCCGCATGGCGCCCATGCGGATCGCGCACCTCACCGACATTCACGTCGGCCGCGTGACCCCGCACGAAGTGCACGAGGCCGCGGTCACGCTCACCAATGAGCAAAAGCCCGATCTCGTGGTCATCACGGGCGATTTCGTGTGCCACAGCCAGGCGTATCTCGATCGCTTGGAGTCGCTGGTGCGCGGCTTTCAGGCGCCCGTCGTCGGCGTGCTCGGCAACCATGATCATTGGTCCGGCGGCGCCGAGGTCGCGGCGGCCCTGCGTCGCGGCGGTGTGGAGGTGCTGTCGAACCGGCACACGGTGATGACCATCGGTCACGAGCGGCTCCAGATCGTGGGCCTCGACGATGCCTATACGGGCCACGCCGATCGCGAGGCGGCGGTGCGCGGGCTGCGCCGCGATTTGCCGACGATCGGGCTCTCGCACATCGCGGAGGAGGCGGATCCGTTGTGGCGCCGCGGCGTGCCCTTCGTGCTCTCGGGGCACACGCACGCAGGGCAGGTGACGCTGGCGCGCTTGCACGAGCTCGCCTTCGGCCGGCTCAGCGGGCACCGCTACGTGCACGGGCTCTATGGCACGCGCGCGGCGCTGCCGGAGCGCGGCGCGGTCTACGTGGGCGCGGGGATCGGCGCGTCGGTGGTGCCGGTGCGCCTCGGCGATCGCGGGCAGCGCGAGATTGCCATTTTCGAGATGGGGCAGGCGCCGGGCTCTTTCGAGGAGCACCACGCCGAGCAGATGCCCCTCGCGGGGCGCGAGCCTTCGGAGCGCACCAAGGTGCGGCGCGCCTTCGCGGTGGAGCAGAAGCGCCTCAAGCGCGAGCGGGCCGCGCAGAAGACGCATTAGCGAGTGATTTTGTAGATCGCAGCACGCCTGCCTGCTCGGCTCCGCCGCCCGCTGCGTGAAAAGCGACATCCGTGCTCGAAAGGGGCCCCAGCAACCGAGCGGACCCGCCTCGGGCCTCCACATCGCGAGGGCCGGCTGCTCGATCGCGCCTCCGAGGAGCCATTTTTCTGCTAGGGGAGAGCGCCTCGTGTCCGCTTCGCTCGCCGCCCTCCTCGCCGCCGTCCGCAAAGCCTGTCTCCCGGGCCTGTGGTCGCAGGGCGTCAAGCTCGCCCGTGACGGCGCCGTCTTCGGCGGCGAGCGCCAGGGTGACCACATCACGGCCCGCGTACGGGCCGCCGGGCAGGTCGTCGCGCCGACGGTGACCCTCTATCCCGACGACGCGGAGTGGGCCTGCGACTGCGGATCGCCCGTCGATCCCTGCGCCCACGTGGCCGCGTCCGTGATCGCCCTGACCCAAGGCACCGCGAACCAGGGGGTGGCCGCAGCCGGGCCGAGCGCCGGCTCCGCTGCGGAGGCCGCTCGCCCGGCGTCGCCGACGCGTCAGGCGTCGCACGTGCGCTACCGCTTCACCCGCAAAGACGGGGCGCTCGCCATGACCCGCTACGCCGTGCGACCCGATGGCACGCAGGAGCTCGTGCGCACGTCGCTCACGGCCCCGGCCGCGCGCTCGCTGGTGGAAGGCACGCTCCAGCCGACGCACGAGGACCTGACCGTCGATCGCATCGTCGGCTCGCGACAGGCCGGGTATTTCCCTTCGGATCGCACGGCCGACATCTTCGGGGCGCTCGCCTCCGCGGCCGACGTGCGCCTCGACGATCGCCCGGTGAAGACGTCGGGCGAGACCATCTATCCGCGCGGGGTGGTGCGGGATCAGGACGACGGCGTGGTCTTGATCATCGATCGCGATCCGCGCATCGACGAGGTGATCGTCGCCGGCGTGGCCCGCTGCGGTGACGCCCTCCACCCGCTCGGCGAGCTCTCGCTCTCGGGCCCGCGTCTGGAGCGGCTCCCGCTGCGGCATCGCTTCGCCCGCGGGCAGCTCGCGCAGCTCGTGACCGAGGTGCTGCCGGCGTTCGCGAAGCGCATCCCCATCGACGTGGCGAGCAAGCGCCTCCCGCGGGCCGGCGGCGGCGCGCGCCCGCGCATCCTCATCGAGCTCGCGCAGAAGGAGCACACGCTCTCCGTGACCGCGAGCCTCGTGTACGGCGATCCGCCCGAGGCCCGCATCGAGAACAACCAGCTCGTGCTCCTCGGCAGCCGCGTGCCCACGCGCGACGAGGCCATGGAGCGCGAGCTCATCGCCCGCCTGCGCGCCGATCTGCACCTCGTGCCCGGCCGCTGCGTCGATTTCGACGGCAGCGACGCGGTGCGCTTCGCCATGAAGCTGCAATCGTGGAAGGGCGGCGGCGCCGAGGCGGCCGAGCGGGAGCTGTTCCACCAAGGCCAGCTCGTGCCGCGCTTCCGCATCGAGGACGATCACTTCGACGTCTCCTTCGATCTCGAGATCGACGGCGAAGAGACGAAGCCCGACGCGCCGGTGCGGCGGGCGGATCCTACGGCCGTGATGCGCGCCTGGCGCGACGGCCTCCCGCTCGTGCCGCTCGAAGGCGGAGGCTGGGCCCCGCTCCCGCGCGCGTGGCTCGAGCTGCACGGCGCGCGCGTCGCCGATCTCCTCGCCGCCAAGCGCGAGGACGGCAAGGTGGAGACGGCCGCCCTCCCCGTGCTCGCCGAGCTCTGCGACGAGCTCGAGCTCCCGCGTCCCGCGAGCTACGAGCGCCTCGCGCCGCTCCTCTCCGGCTTCGAGCGCATCCCCGACGCGCCTTTGCCGGAGGATCTGAACGCCGAGCTCCGGCCCTACCAGCGGCAGGGCGCGAGCTGGCTCGCCTTCCTGCGCGAGGCCGGCCTCGGCGCCGTGCTCGCCGACGACATGGGTCTCGGCAAGACGCTGCAAACCCTCTGTGCCTTGCGCGGCCGCACGCTCGTCGTCTGCCCGCGCAGCGTCGTGCACAACTGGGCCGCTGAAATGGCGCGCTTCCGTCCTTCGATGCGCGCCTCGATTTATCACGGCCCGAGGCGCGTCATCGATGCGGAGGCCGACGTCACGCTCACCACCTATGCCATCCTCCGGCTCGACGCCGAGGCCTTGGCCAAAGAGTCTTGGGACACCGTCGTTCTCGACGAGGCTCAAGCCATCAAGAACCCGGACAGCCAAGTCGCGCGCGCCGCCTATGGCCTCGACGCGGCCTTCCGCGTGGCGCTCTCCGGCACGCCCGTGGAGAACCGGCTCGACGAGCTGTGGAGTCAGCTCCATTTCACGAACCGCGGTTTGCTCGGCGGTCGCAGCGCCTTCGACGAGCGTTATGCCAAGCCCATCGCCGCCGGCGTGCCCGACGCCGCCGAGAAGCTGCGCCGCAAGATTCGCCCCTTCGTCCTGCGCCGCCTGAAGAAGGAGGTCGCCCCCGAGCTGCCTCCGCGCGTCGAGGCGGTGCTTTATTGCGAGCTCGAAGATCAGGAGCGTGCCGTCTACGACACCGTCCGCGCCGCCACGCAAAAGGAGATCGTCGCGCAGCTCGCCAAGGGCGCGAGCGTCCTCGCCGCGCTCGAAGCGCTGCTCCGCCTGCGTCAGGCCGCGTGTCACGCCGCGCTCGTCCCCGGCCAATTCGCCACCACCTCCGCCAAGGTCGAGCGCCTCGTCGAGGCCCTCGAGGACGTCGCCGCCGACGGCCACAAGGCCCTCGTCTTCTCGCAATGGACCTCGCTCCTCGATCTCGTGGAGCCCCACCTCCAGCGCGCCAACATCGGTTTCCTCCGTCTCGACGGCTCGACCCGCGATCGCGCCGCCGTGGTCTCCGCCTTCCAGGGCGACGGCGGTCCGCCGGTGATGTTGATCTCGCTCAAGGCCGGCGGCACCGGCCTCAACCTCACCGCCGCCGATCACGTGTTCCTGATGGACCCGTGGTGGAACCCGGCGGTCGAAGATCAAGCCGCCGACCGCGCCCACCGCATCGGCCAGGACAAGCCCGTGATGGTCTATCGCCTGGTCTCGAAAGACACGGTGGAAGAAGGCATCCTCGCGCTTCAAGACAAGAAGCGCGCGCTCGCCGACGCGGCCCTCGGCGCCGCCGGACAGGCTGCAGCGATCACGCGGGAAGATCTCTTGGCGCTGCTCGCGTAGCCCCCGGGCGGGGGCTCGCTTCATCCAACATCAGAAGCGAAGGCGCGATGCTCCAGGGCGGGCCGCGACGCTTGCTTCAAAAGGTCCGCGCGCGCGAGAGAGAGCGTTCTTCTCGCGCATCGCAGGGATGGGGCCGCGAGCGACCCCGTCCCGATCACCGCGTCACTGCGCCACGCTGAGGTGGCAGTTCTGATCGCAGTTCGACGTGCCGTCGCACTGCTCGCCGAACTGCGACTGCACGTGGCCGTCGCCGCAGCGCGGGGCGAAGGCGCAGGCCGTGGTGCACACACCCGGGCCGTAGGCCGTGGCCGGCGAGACGTTGGCGGGGCCGTTGTCGCAGCTCTCGGGGCCGTTCTTGATCCCGTCGCCGCAGTAGCCCGGCAGCGTGCAGTTCGGGTTGCACGTGCCGTAGTTGCCGTTGTTGATGCCGTTGTCGCACTGCTCGCCCGGGTCCTTGATGCCGTTGCCGCACTTGAACCGGCAATGGATGTCGCAGCCGCTCCCGACCGTGCCGTTGTTGGTGCCGTCGTCGCATTGCTCGGGCGGGTTGATGACGCCGTTGCCGCACGTGACGAGCGGGACGAAGTTCTTGCAGTCGGCGGTGCACGAGCCGGGCAGGCCGCTGTTCACGCCGTCGTCGCACGTCTCGCCGAACTGACCGGAGACCGCGTGATCGCCGCAGTACGGCGCCGGCTTGCAGGCGTTGGTGCACTGGCCGACGCCGTAGGCATTGACGTTGTTGGCCCCGCCCATGTCGCACGACTCGGGCGGGGTCTGCACCGCGCCGTCACCGCAGTACGCGGCGAAGGTGCAGTTCGGGTTGCAGGTGCCGTAGGTGCCGTTGTTGGCGCCGTCGTCGCACTGCTCGGTGCCGTTCTTCACGCCGTCGCCGCAGCGCGCCCCGAGCGTGCAGTTCGCGTTGCAACCGCCGTAGCCGCCGACGTTGTTGGCCGCGCCGAGATCGCACTCCTCGTTCGCATCCTTGACGCCGTCGCCGCACTTGAGGGTGCAGTCGGCCTTGCACTTGTCGGCGCTCGAGCCGTTGTTGATGCCGTTGTCGCACTGCTCGCCGTTGCCGGCCTGGGTGATGCCGTCGCCGCAGCGCGGGCCGAGCGTGCAGCCCGTGGTGCAGTGGCCGTAGCCCATGCCGTTGCTCGCGGCCTCGTCGCACTGCTCGCCGTTCGAGATGACGCCGTCACCGCAGTACGGCGCGAACTTGCAGCCCGGGCCGCAGACCTTGCTCGCGCCGCCGTAGGTCGTGGCGTTGGTCCCGTTGTCGCACTGCTCGGGCGGGTTCTGCAGCGTGGCGTCGCCGCAGTAGGGCGCGCGCGCCATGCAGCCCGGCATGCACGTGCCGTAGGCGCCGTTGTTGGTGCCGTCGTCGCAGACCTCGTTGCCGGCGACGATGCCGTCGCCGCAGATGGAGGTGCACTGGCTGATGGTGTGCGTGAAGCCGCTCAACGTCAGCGTGTAGCTCGATCCGCAGGTGTGGCGCTCGGCCTGGAAGAGATCGATCGAGTACATCCCTCCGTTCACGAGGTTGTACGTGGTCGCGGCGGCCGCGTTGAGCGTCACGCTCGCGCTCGCGGGCGGGTGGAGGCCGCCGAGATCGACGGCGAGCTTGCCGTTGATGAAGGCCCACACGTCGTCGTCGCCGGTGAAGCTGAACGTCGGCGCCGAGCTCGACGAGTAGGTGAACGCGTAGTGCAGCTCGCTCGTGAACGCGTAGTTGTGCGTGTTGCCGCAGCTCGAGGTCGTCTGCGGGTTGGACACGTTCCAGCCGAGCCCATCGATCGGGTAGAAGTCCGTCGTGGTGTACTGGTAGACGTTCGTGGCGATCTGCGCGAGCGTCAGCGTCGTCGGTTGGCTCGCCGCGTTCAGGTAGACGAGCTTCGCGTACGGGTTCACGGAGTTGGCCCCGTTGCAGCCCTTGTCGTGGTACCACCAGCAGAAGTTCACGGCGCCCGTGAGCTGCGTGCTGCCGGTATTCGACGCCACGTTCGACAGCCACACCGGCTCGCCGTCCGTGCCCAGCGTGGCGTTCACGAGCCCGGTCTGTGCCCCGTTGCCGCTGAAGGCCTCGAAGTCCGGGTGCCCGCTCGTCGTGCCGGAGTAACGCATGTCGCGGTAAAGGATCGGGATCACCAGCGTCGACGCGGGCGCCTGGTTCACCGCGTTGCACGTCCAGCCGGCTTCGATGGTGCAGGTCGGCGAGCAGCCGTCGCCGGCGATGGTGTTGCCGTCGTCGCACTGCTCCTGCGGGAACTTGAGCCCGTCACCGCAGACCGCGGTGCACGTCCCGCCTTGGCAGTGCGGCTCCACCGTGCAGGTGGGCGAGCACCCGTCGTACGGAATCAGGTTGCCGTCGTCGCACTGCTCGAAGCCCTCCTTCACACCGTCGCCGCAGGTGGTGACGTGGCAGACCGACTTCGGCCCGGGGAGCTGCGAGACGCACGCGAAGCCCGGCTGCAGCGTGCACGTGGTGCTGCATCCGTCGGTGTTGTTGGTGTTGCCGTCGTCGCACTGCTCGTTGCCGGCGATGATGCCGTCGCCGCATTGTTTGGCGATGCACTTCGCGCCCGGCGTCGGGCACTGCCAGCCCGTCTCCAGCGCGCACGTCGCGCTGCAGCCGTCGGCCGAGACCTTGTTGCCGTCGTCGCACGTCTCGCTGCCGTTCACCTTGCCGTCGCCGCACACCACCGTGCTGATGCAGGGCATGCCCGGCGTCGGGCACACGAAGTTCGGCTCCAGCGTGCACGTCGCGCTGCAACCGTCACCGCTCGTGGCGTTGCCGTCGTCGCAGCTCTCGCCGATCTGCAGGTCGACCACGCTGTCGCCGCAGAACGCGATCTTCTTGCAGGCCATGCCCGGCGTCGGGCAGGTGTAGCCGGCCTCGACCATGCAGCCCGCGCTGCAGCCATCGCCGTTGTTGGTGTTGCCGTCGTCGCACTGCTCGGTGGTCACGAGCATGCCGTCGCCGCACATGTTGACGGGCACCTTGGTGCACGGGCCGCCGTTGCCGCCGACGTTCGGGCAGGTGTAGCCCGGCTCGACCTGCGAGCAGTCCGCGCTGCAACCGTCGCCGGCCACGTTGTTGCCGTCGTCGCACGCTTCGCCCGGGTTCACCTGCGCGTTGCCGCAGACCCAGACGTTGACGCACGCCGCGCCCGGCGTGGGGCAGAGGTAACCCGGCTCCGGCACGCACACGCCCGAGCACCCGTCGCCCGGCACCGTGTTGCCGTCGTCGCACTGCTCGCCGCTGTCGAGGAAGCCGTCGCCGCAGTAGTGGAAGACCTCGCACGGCATGCCGGGCGTCGGGCACGTCCAGCCGGATTCCAGCTTGCAATTGGCGTTGCAGCCGTCGCCGCCCAGCGTGTTGCCGTCGTCGCAGTCCTCGCCGTTGTTGACCGCGCTGTCGCCGCAGGCGGCCACCGTCACCGGCGTGCACGGCTGGCCCGGCTCGGCGCAGGCCCAACCGGGCTCGACCTGACAGCCCATCGAGCAGCCGTCGCTGTCGGCGGCGTTGCCGTCGTCGCATTGCTCGACGCCTTCGATGATGCCGTTGCCGCAGACCTGCGTGACCGTGAAAATGCACGGCATGCCCGGCGTGGGACACGCGTAGCCGGGCTCGATCTGACAGATGCCCGAGCAGCCATCGCCGGGGATGGAGTTGCCGTCGTCGCACTCTTCGCCCTCTCCGAGAAGGCCGTCACCGCAGACGACGGGAATGGGCGCGTCGGTGCCGCCGTCGCCGGCGTCGGTCGTGTCGCCGCCGAAGCCGCCGTCGAACAGGCCGGGCCCAGTCGAGCCGCCGATGCCGCCGGCGCCTCCGGGCAGGCCCGTCGCCGTGCTGCCACCACTGCCTCGAAGCACGATCTCGATGGGATCTGTGCACGCTGCAACTCCCACCGTGGCGGCAATCGCCGCCGACCAGAGAGCATGACGAAGGTTCATCGTAGCCGATGCTACACGGCCTCGCGGTGTTCTCGCAGCACCGACTCGCGTTCAGCGCGCTGTGAGATGCGACACGTGCGGTGTCGTCACGATGATGCCGACCACGATCACCATGTCGCAGGATCGGAGCCAGATCGATCAAGGGCCGGCTTTTCCGGCCCGGGGGTTTGGGGCCGCTCGCGGCCCCATCGTGAGCAGGCTCGGATACAGGAGCAATTTGCCCCCATTGGCCGCCCTCGCCGGTGTCGATGTAGAGGGGACTCTCTACCCGCGGCTCGATCTCGCGAGCCTCTCGGCCGTCGCCCTTGCGAGCTCGGCGCCATCGATCCTCGACGATTCGCATTCGGCAGGCCCGGTCGTCACCGGACATGGGAGCGCTCCTCTTCTTCGTGCGGATGCACCAACGTCATTGGTGCAGGCGTCGACATCGAGTGGAACTTCTCCACGCCCTCGATGTCATGGGGCCGTGCATTTCGACGGAGATGCTTGAATACCGACGTTGTGACATTCGAATTCGGTCGATGGCTGCAAAAGGGGTAGAGAGGCGCTTGACGCCCTGACCTCTTTGGCATCGGCTGAGCGTACGAGACTCGTGTCCTCACGGACCTCGGGCTCGGTTGGAAACGGAGAATGAACATGAACATGCGACGATTTGCGTGTCTCGGCGCGCTCGCGCTCATCGCGGGAGCGCCGGTTTTGGAGGCAGGGTGTTCGAACGCCGAGGGGGAGACGGCGATACCGGGGTGGCGCAGATCGCCATCAGCCAAGTCCCTTCCGATGGCAGCGTCGGCTGTATCGTGGTGAAGGCCACGGGCAGCCATTCGGTGAGTCGGTCGGTCGACGTGTTCCCCGGCCAGGCCACCGTATTCGACATGAATGGTTTGCCGGTGGGGACAGTCAGCTTCCTCGGCAATGCCTATCAAGGGTCGTGCGCCGCGATGACGCCGGCGAGCTCGCCCACGTGGATCAGTGATGCGGTGCTCGCCTCGGTGAGCAACGTGCAGCCGGTGATGGTGCATCTGTCGATGCACCGCAACGGCAAGGCCGGGGTCGACGTCGATTTCGAGGACGATCCGACTTGCCGCACGGACGGCGCGCCGTGCCTCGGTGATGCGGAGTGCTGCTCGCAATCGTGCGTCTCGGGAGCCTGCTCTTCGGCCCCGCCGCTGTGCCCTCCGGGGCTCACGAGCTGTAACGGCTCCTGCTTCGATCTGATGTACGATTGGCTCAACTGCGGCGCGTGCAGCAACCAGTGCCCGCTCGGCACCGGCTGCCTATTCGGCGTCTGCACGGTCGCCTCCTCCTGCGCGGACGCCATCAAGAACGGCGCGGAGACCGACGTCGATTGCGGCGGTCCGTGCCCCGCCTGCGCCGTGGGGAACGCGTGTCAGGTCGGCGCCGACTGCATCAGCGGCCTTTGCCTCAACAACATCTGCGCGCCGCTCGGGTGTCAAACGCCCTCCGACTGCCCCGGTGCCGACACCGAATGTCACATGCGCACGTGCACCGCGGGCACCTGCGGCTTCGCCTTCGCCCCCGCCGGTACGGCCGTGAGCACGCAGACGCCGGGCGATTGCCACGTCGACATGTGCGACGGCTCGGGCTCAATCCTGGCCACCATCGACTACAGCGACGTGCCGGACTACGGCAATGAGTGCACGATCGGCATGTGCACGTTCGGTTTCCCGATGCAGGTCCCGGCTGCGGCCGGCACCGCATGCTTCCTGGGTTTCGGCGCGTGCGACGGCACCGGCAACTGCATCTCCTTCTGCATGGATGGGATGAAGAACGGCGCGGAGACCGACGTCGACTGCGGCGGCGCCTCCTGCTCGCCCTGCGGTGACGGCAAGGCCTGCATGATCAACGCCGATTGCGTGAGCGGTCTCTGCGATACCGTCACGCACGTGTGCTCCGGCTGACGCAGTCAATCACGTAACCCACCTTCACGTCCCGCCTCATCACCCATCCGGCAACCGACGAGCTCCCGCTCGAACGCGACTTCGTGTCGAGAGCGCGCCCGACCCTCTCGGGCGCGCCGCCGGGCGATGGCAGAAAGTATTGGCTGACGCTCCTCACGCGCGCGCGGTAGGTGGAGCGCATGCACGTCCTCTCGCGCTGGGGCCTCGGAGCCTTGCTCGGGGAGCGTGCGCTTCGACCGAGGAGCGCGGTGACACGAGCGCGGCCCATCCGTCGGTCGACGCGTGAAAGGAGCAGACGATGGCGGACTACAGCAAGTTCCTCGAACGGCACGCGCGGACCGAGCGCTTCGGTTCCTTCTCCGAAGAGGATCTCCAGCGCTGGAGCAAGGACCTGCCCGCCGAGGTGATCGATTTCCTCCGCGCGGAAGGGCACGCCTCGTTCAGCGACGGATTCCTCGAGACCGTCCGCCCCGACGACCACCGCGAGGAGCTCGCCGCCTGGCGCCTGCCCCACGCGAAGAGCCATGTCTTCATGAAGACGGCCTTCGGCTCGTACATCTATTATCGCAAGCCGAACTACTATTATCTCGAGCCGTTCATGGGCCTGAACGGCAACATGACGGACCAGTTCAATTTGGTGTTCAACCTCTATCTGGTGATGGACGCCTTCATGGTCGACGGCTTCTTCCAGTCTCGCTACGCGCGCGACAAGGCCTCTCTCCCGCCGCTCGGTCCCGATGAGATGTACGGCCTCGTTCCCCCGCTCAAGAAGGGCGGCAGCCCCGATGGATCGAGCATCGATGTCGTGAAAGCGCGCGATCACCACGCGATGCTGGCGAAGCTCGCGGGGGCAAAGCGAAGCAGATTTGAAGAGAGCGCGCGCCGTCACCGCGCGTTCGACGATGGAGCGCGGCACCCACCGCGATCGAGGACCTTTTCCCAACCTGCCTCACGGGTGTCGTTCGATCGGCGCGCCGGCGACACGCATGGGCTCGGTGTATTCTCGTCGCGGAAAAGACCGCCCGTCGTGTGCGTTCTCACAACATGATGCGTTGCATTCTCCTCGTGCCGCTCCTCCTTCTCGACGCGTGTGAAGGCTCCAAGGCGCCCGTCGCGCAACCGCCTGCGTCCGCATCGGCGTCGATCACCGCGTCTGCCGTTCCACCGGATGCAGGCTCCGCTTTGCCGGACGCCGCCGCCGAGCAGGGCTGGACCGCGGCCGCCGGCATCGTCTCGAAGCGCGATGCGCTCGCCGCGCTCGCAGCTGCGGAGCACGTCGCCGTCGTGCGCGTGACCCACAACCATCAGCGCTGCACGAACAGCATCTCCGAAGCGTTTGCCGGCGAGATCGTCGAGGTCTCGCGCGGGAGCGTCGCCGGCGTGGTCGGCGCGCAGGACCACCGCCGCGGCTTCCCCGGATCGGGCCTCACGCCGCGAGCGCACGTGGGCGACATCTTCCTCGCGGCGCTGGCCCCGAGCGAGCCATTCAACGTGCCCACCGGGAACGAATGCATCGGCGAGCGCCCATCGAGCGTGAGCGCGCGATCGCGCGTGATCGCCTTGGTCCGGGTCGCCGACCTCGACGCCGCCCGCGCGCTCGCGGCGAGCCTGCGCTGACGGCGGGCCTCACGTCGGCGCATTGCGATCGGCTGTCATTGGCAAAGTCATCGCCCGCATGCACGGTCTCTCCACGTCGCGTCGCGCGCCTCTGATAGAGTGCGGCCTCCGTGGCCCGCGTCCTTCGCTTCCTCCCCATGCTCTTGATCTTGGCGTTGCCGCTCGCGGCGACCCAGCTCCCTCCGGTGCGCGCGGGCCTCTTCGCGCTCATCGATCACATGCGCGAAGGCACGGCGGCCGGCGCGGCGATGTACGTCGCCACCTATGCCGTGGGCGCCGTCTTCACCGCGCCCATCGCGCTCTTCTCGGGCCTCGCCGGCTACGTCTACGGGCCGCTCAAGGGCTTTGCCCTGGCCTGGCCCTCCGTCACCCTCGCGGGCACGGTCGCGTTCCTCGTCGGGCGCTTCGTCCTTCACGATCCGGTCGCGCGCTGGACGGCCAAGAGCGAGCGCTTCACCGCCATCCTGCGCGCCGTCGGCTCCGAGCCCTTCAAGATCGCCGTCCTCCTCCGCCTCACGCCCATCGTCCCGCAGAACTTCTTGAGCTACGGCCTCTCGCTCACGCGCATGCCCGTCCGCACCTTCGCGGCCGCGACGGGCCTCGGCCTCCTGCCCGTCACCGCCTTTCAAGCCTACGTGGGCTCGCTCGTGCACGACGCCGCCGACCTCATCGACGGCAAGCGCCCGCCCCTGGGCGTCATGGGTTGGGTCGCCACCGTCCTCGGCCTCGCGCTCTCCCTTGGTGGAATGCTGCTGATGGCGAGCTTTGCCCGGAAGACGCTGGCGAAGAGCGGTGTTTGAGCGCACGCTCGCGCATTCCCCTCGTCAATCGTCTGCTTTGGGATGACAGGCCACCGGCCCGTTGCTGGCGTCGCCGGTCGTGCCATCGATCGTGAGGAACCGCCACTCGTAGCTCCCGGAATGGAGCTCGAGGAGCAGGACGCCGTGCTCGTCGTCGATGCGCACCTCGCTGTTCGGCAAGATGTGCTTGTCCTTGAAGGCGCGGAGCTCGGCGCCTCCCGTCCCCACGATGAACTGCCGGATCCCGTGGGCGCGGTCCACGACGCCATCGATCGTCTGCGGCGCGAAGCGCTCGTAATCGTGATCGTGGCCATTGAGGATGACGTCGGCGCCGTGCGCCTCGAGCGCCTCCCAGAGCGGCCCCACCGCTCGTCCCGGATCGTCGGGCTTGTGGCCGTGATGGCCCGAGCTGAAGAGGGGATGGTGCCAGAACGCGAGAATGCAGGGCGCATGGGTGCGGCTCAAATCCCGCTCCAGCCAACGCGCCTGCTCATCCATCGATGGCGTCGACGCCTCCACGTCCTCCGCGCCCGCCATGCTGTTCAGAGAGACGATGTGCCAAGCCCCGAGGTCGAAGCTGTAATACCCCTTTCCCGGAGGCCCGGCGCTCGCGCCGAAGTATTCGAAATAGGGATCCGCGTTGTCGCGTGCTTTGCGGAGACCGTAGTCGTGGTTGCCGGGCGCGGGCCGCGTCCTCTTCTTCAGCGCGCCCCAGCGCTCGTCGTAGCATTCGGCGAGCTGGGTCCGCGTGCCATTCGGGTACGCGATGTCCCCGAGGGCGAGGACGGTCGCTCCCGGGTATTGCTTGGCGAGATCGGCCGTGCTTTGGGCGTATTCACCCTTCTTGTAGTCGCAATCGGCGATGTCCCCCGCCGCGATCACCAGCGCATCCGCCGTGAGCGCGTCGGCGCGCGCGGCGAGATTCGGGGTGCGATGTCGGGAGCAGCCACTTGCGCTGACGGTGAGCGCCGCCGCCATGCCCATCCAACCGAGCTGCGATATCGTCCGGAGCATCATCGGGCCTCCGGAGATCCATGCGCCGGTGCGTCGCCCGCGCAAGCGACCTCGACGCCGAAGGCCTGCCACGAGCCTCGTCGCGGCATTGCCCATCGGGAGGCTCCCTCAATGTGTGTCCGCTCTCCGCATCTCCTCGCGCAGCGCCTCCGCCTCCGCGTGTTTCCCGCCCGCCGCCTGCTCCGCTTTGCTCAAAAGCACTTCGGCAGCGGCCTTGTCCCCGGCCGTGAGCGACAAGCGCGCGAGCCCAATCCACACTTCGGGCACCTCGGGTGAATCCTTCGCCAGATCGCTGAGCGCCTTCTCGGCGCCCGCGAGATCACCTGTCCTCATGAGGATGCCCGCCCGGCGCACGCGGGCTTCGAGCATCATCGGATTGCGTCGCAGGATGCGGTCGTAAGCCTTCACCGCTTCCGGATATTGCTGCAAACGCTCCAGCGTCAAAGCCAGGTTGTAGGCCGCTTCCAGGTAGTCGGGCCGAGCCGCGAGCGCTTGCTCCAAAGCCTTCTTCGCGCCCTCGTCGTCCCCGAGCCGTGCCAGGCGGCCGCCGACCGCATAATGGGTCTCCGCGCGGAAATTCACGCGATCCACGGCGAGCTTCACGGGCATCACGGCGAGTCCCAGGCCCACGAGCGCGGCCGCGATGGGCGCCCACGCCGGCTTCACGCGCGGCGCCGCGGCCTCGACGAGGAACACCGCGCCGAGCACGCACAACGCCGGCGCGAGCGGCGCGCGATAACGTCCCGTCACGAAGAACATCACGCTCGGCGCCGCCAATGCGACGGCGGTCGCCACCAAGAGCAAATCCGCCCGCGTGCGTCGCAGCAAGGCCACCGCGGCGCCCGCGGCCGCGAGCGGCCACAGAATCGTATACGGCAAGGCGAGGCCGCCGAGCCGCCCCGTCAGCGCCGCGAGCACGGGGGATTGCTCCCGCGCGACGTAAAGATCCTCGTTGCGCGGCAAATCACGGGAGACGAAGAGGAGCCGCGCTTTCCACACGAGGTTCGACACGCACGCGCCCGGCGCGGAGGCACACCATTTCGCGGTCTTCTTCACGAAATAATCGCTCTGCGCGCCCGCGCCGGTGATGCCTTCGCGCTCCGGCTCGCTCACCAACGTCTCCCACGCGGCGCCCGGACGAATGGCCATCGTCCGATCGACATCAGGATTGTTACCAATCCACAGGTTCACACCACCGTTGGCGGAGATGAGGACGAATTCCCCCGAGCGCGCGCGATTCATGATCGTCACCGGCGCGATGATCAAGAGGGCCGCCGCCAAACAGAGGACGGGCCGTCGCGATCGCCACGGCCCCACGGCCCACGCCGCCGGAACGACGAGCAGGAGCAGCGGCGCGACCGCGAGCGCCCCGAGCCCCACGGCGACCCCGAGCGCGAGCGCCGACTTGGCCGTCGGCTTCACACAGATCGAGAGCCAAAGCACCAGCGCAGCCACGAACACCGCGAGCGACGTGGGCAGGAGCTCTCCATCGAAGAACACCAGCGTTCCGTGGAGCGCTACCAAGAGGCCTGCGGCCACGCCCGCCCATCGCTTGCCCGCGAGCCGCGTGGCCGCCTCGCACGTGAGCGCCGCCGCGCCCGCGCCGAGCGCCGCCTGGAAGATCCGCGGCGCCCACAGCGAGTGACCGAAGATGCGGTAAATCCACCCGAGGAGCAGCGGATAGAAGGGTGGTTGCCAGAACGGCTCCGCCGGAAATCCGGAGCCCCCGGCAATCCGCGCCCCGAGCGCATCGTAATAATCCGCGTCGAGGATGGGATGCGTGAACGCCGTCCCGTGCGCCGTCATCAGATACGCGGCCCGCACGGTGAGGGCGATCACCGCGACCAGCGGCCACCCGAGGAACCGCGCGCTCCCCGCAGGCGCTTCGGCTTGTTTTCCGGCCTCGCGTGATTTCGTCTCCGCGGGCTCGGCGGCCGAATCGGCTTCTTCCTTGGGCGATGCAGCGTCGACTTCGGGCTCCACGATGGCGGCAAGTAGATCACGCCCCCGCGATCGTTGTCCAGGCGCCGCGGGCGGTCCCCATCACCGCCCCACGTGTTGGGCCGGAGCTGGAGTGACGTGTTCGTCGATTGTGGGGTGGAGAAGAGATTTCAACGCAAAGGCGCAAAGACGCAGAGGCGCAAAAAGGCGTGAGAGGGGGTTGGGCTCGTTGCCGGCTGCATGCGCGTAGAGACTGGATGTCGAAGGAGGGGGAGAGGACGGTGCGAGGATGTTGGGTGAAGAGGTGTGAAATAGGTGCGTTTGCGCTCACTCGTGGAGAGGAGGGCTTCATGCCCGTTGGGAATCGAGGAGCGTTGGAGTCGATGTGCGTATCGAGCACATCGATGTCGTGGTGGCGAGAGGAGAGAGCACACTCCGGCGGTCCGGTGTCTTGACGACCGGCCGAGCGCCCAGAATATTATCAGGGACGGTGGGTTGATCGCTCCGCTGCAATACGCAAACCACCTTTGCTCGCGGTACGCCGAAAGGACGCTGCAGGGCCCGGGGCGGCGGCTCGTCGTCGGGAGGTCGTCATATGAAGACTGCTTCAAGGAGACCAAGAAGCCGGCGCGCAAAGCCGATGTCGTGGAAAACCATCGTGGGTTGTGTCGCCCTGGCGCTGGCAGGAGACGTGGTGATCGCGGCTCATCCGGAGCTCCAGGGGCTCGTGCGCACGTACATCCTCCAGCAGCTCCCCAAGTGAGCGCACCCGCCGGTCTCTCCCCCCCGCTGACCGGCGGTCGCACAATGCAAGGCTCCGGCGTATGGAGAGGCGCCGGAGCCTTCGTATTCGCCGTGGCCCGAGCTCAAGCCCTCTCGCGGCGTGCCCGCGTGTAGCCCCATAGAATCACGGCCGCGATGACGAGGATCGGCGCCCCGACGACGGCGGCGAAATGAAAACCCACGTACGCGAGCCCGAGCGCCACCGCTTCCCCACCCGACGCGCCCGGTGGCGCCGTGCCCGAGAGAATGGCCGCATTCTCCCGCAACCCCAGCGCATGCATCCCGCCGTAAACGATGGTGATGATCGCCGCCGCGAGCGCCATCCCCGCGGTGAGAAGAGACCTCTTCGCAGCTTCTCGGGGCTTTGGACTTCATCGCTCATGGCCGCCTCCCGTCGCGGAGCGCGTCCCACAAAGGGCCGAGGGAGAGCGCATAGAGCACCACGGCGTCGCCGACTTGATTGCTGGCGGCATACCCGATCTTCCCCCCATGCTCGGTGGGGAAGGCCGCGAAATCCAGGGTCGTGCGCAGCGCGCCGAGATACTGCGAATCCCCGAAGGAGGCCGCCGCCACGAAGGCGAGCCCGCTCGATCCGGCGCTGACGTCGAGGAGCGGTACGATGGGACCCGAGTCCACGTCCACCGGCCCGCGCCGCCCCGCCGGCCATTCCCGTGCATACCCGAAGCCCAGAATGGTTTGCGCGAGCGTCTTTTTCGCCCGCGTATACTGATCCTCGGCAAACACCGGATCCACCGCGCGGAGCGCGTGCGCCACCATCCAGATGCTCGATCCCTCCGGTCCATCCTTGGTTTTCCCGGCGAGCGTGTAGCTCGACACCAAAAGGCCCGTCGCCGGATCGACGAGCTTCGCTTTCGCGGTCTCGATCCACGATTTCAGGAAGGCCCGGTGATCGGTGCCATCGAGGATGTCACCGGCCTTGATGGCCGCGAGCGCCACGGCATTGCAGAAAGACCAACACTCGTCCGGATAGCTCTCGGCCGAGAGGGTCGGGCTCTTCTGCATGCGATCGACCATGGCCTGCACCCGCTCGGCGAGCGGCGCCTTGTAAGCCTCCTTCTCGGCCACCATGCGGCGCAGCGCGAGCATGAGCGCGATCTCGCCGTCGGTGAACTGGCTGCGCGGCGGATCCATCACCCACGCGCTCCGCTGCGCATAAGGCATCAGGAAGTAATAGAGGCCCTCTTGCCGCTCGAGGCGCAGCGTATCGTCGATGATGCTGTCGAGCGCCGCGAGCCGCTCCTCCCGCCGCGCCGGATCGCGCAGCGCCAACTCGGCGAGCGACCACGCGAGGTACGTGCGCCCCATGAAATCCCATTCGGCATTGGTGCGCCGCATGCGCCCCGCCTCGCGCGCATGGCGCTCCTTCTCGCGGAAGAGATCGAGCTGCCGCGCGAGGAGGCCATCGGCCTGCTTCGCTGCGGGCGCGGGGCGATAGAAGAGGTGCAGGCTCGGGAGCCAGAGGGCGGTCGCCATCACGAGCGCGGCGAGCGCGAGGAGGCGAGGGCGAGGTCGGGGAGGGGACATGCGGGTCGATCAGCCGGAAGGCTCGAGGAGCTTCATGAGAGGGGCATCGTCCCCGGCGCGTCGATGGCCGTCAATGTGGGCGCAAGCTTGGCTGGGGCAGCAGCAGTGACCGGAAGGAGCGAGCAGGGCGTTCGCTGCGTTCACGGTTCCCGATGTGGCGTCGTCGGTGGCCTGCAGCGCGTGGGCGTAGGCCCGGGGCGCTTGCTGGGTCCGCTCGCTGGCGCTCGCGGCTGCCTTTGCTTGCGGATGCCGTCGTTGCTTGCGGATGCCGTCGTTGCTTGCGGATGCCGTCGTTGCTTGCGGATGCCGTCGTTGCTTTGGGGGTGCGTTAAAGGCCGAAGGCCGGCCCCAGAGGAGCCGGCCTTCGTTCACCGCTCATCGAACCTTCGAGCCGAATCAGCTAAAGGCCGATGCTTTGCGCGGGTGGTGCGGAGTGTGGGGGCCCCGCTGAGCTTTGCTCAGCGGGGGAGAGGGCGCGAGCCCTCTCCCGGGACCTAGAAGTCGCCGTGGCCGTGGCCCGCGTGACCGCCGCCAGCCGCCGCCTTCTCCTCCTTCGGACGCTCCGCGATGAGCGCCTCGGTGGTGAGCATCAGGCTGGAGACGGAGGCCGCGTTCTGGAGCGCCGAGCGGACGACCTTCGCCGGGTCGATGACGCCCATGGCGAGGAGGTCGCCGTACTCGCCGGAGGCCGCGTTGTAGCCGAACGAGTCCTTGCCCTCGCGCACCTTCTGCACGACGATCGAGCCCTCTTCGCCGGCGTTCGCCGAGATCTGGCGGAGCGGCTCCTCGATGGCGCGGCGCACGATGTTGACGCCGAAGCGCTGCTCATCGGTGACGTCGAGCTTCTCGAGCGAGCTCTGCGCGCGGATGAGCGCCACGCCGCCGCCGGCGACGATGCCCTCTTCCACGGCCGCGCGGGTCGCGTGGAGCGCGTCCTCGACGCGCGCCTTCTTCTCCTTCATCTCGGTCTCGGTGGCCGCGCCGACCTTGACGACCGCGACGCCGCCGACGAGCTTCGCGAGGCGCTCCTGGAGCTTCTCGCGATCGTAGTCGCTGGTGGTGTGCTCGATCTGGGCGCGGATCTCCTGCTGGCGCGCCTTGATCTTGTCCTTCTTGCCGCCGCCGCCGACGATCGTGGTGTTGTCCTTGTCGATGATGACGGTCTTGGCGCGGCCGAGATCGCTCATCGTCACGTTCTCGAGCTTGAGGCCGAGCTCCTCCGCGATCACCTGACCGTCCGTCAGGATCGCGATGTCCTTCAGCATCTCCTTGCGGCGATCACCGAAGCCGGGGGCCTTGACGGCGGCGCAGTGGAGCGTGCCACGGAGCTTGTTGACGACGAGCGTCGCGAGCGCCTCGCCCTCGATGTCCTCGGCGATGATCACGAGCGGCTTCTGGCTCTTCGCGATCGCCTCGAGGACCGGGAGGAGGTCCTTCATGTTGGAGATCTTCTTCTCCGAGATGAGGAGGTACGCGTCCTCGAGCGTCGCCTTCATCGCCTCGGGATCCGTGACGAAGTAGGGCGAGAGGTAGCCGCGGTCGAACTGCATGCCCTCGACCACGTCGAGCGTCGTCTCGGCGCTCTTCGCCTCCTCGACCGTGATCACGCCTTCCTTGCCGACCTTCTCCATCGCGTCCGCGAGGAGCTTGCCGATGGTGGCGTCGCCGTTGGCGCTGATGGTGCCGACCTGCGCGATCTCCTTCGCGTCCTTGGTCGGCTTGGCCACGCTCTTCAGGTGGTTCACGATGGCGTCGACGGCCTTGTCGATGCCGCGCTTGATCTCCATCGGGTTGTGGCCCGCCGCGACGAGCTTGGAGCCCTCGCGGTAGATCGCCTGCGCGAGGACCGTCGCGGTGGTGGTGCCGTCACCGGCGATGTCGCTCGTCTTCGACGCGACCTCGCGCACCATCTGCGCGCCCATGTTCTCGAAGCGGTTCTCGAGCTCGATCTCCTTCGCGACCGTCACGCCGTCCTTGGTGACGGTGGGCGAGCCGAAGCTCTTCTCGATCACGACGTTGCGGCCCTTGGGGCCGAGGGTGACCTTCACGGCGTCCGCGAGGGCGTTGACGCCCGCGAGGATCATGCTGCGGGCCGACTCGTTGTAGATGATCTCTTTGGCAGCCATCGTTCGTCTCTCCTACTTCGCAGTCAGTTCCCGATCAGCCTTCGAGCACGCCGAGGATGTCGTCCTCGCGGAGGATGAGGTGCTCCTCGCCGTCGATCTTCACCTCGGTGCCCGAGTACTTGCCGAAGAGCACCCGGTCGCCCGCCTTGATGTCGAGCTTGCGGACCGAGCCGTCCTCGAGGACCTTGCCGTTGCCCACGGCGACCACGGTCGCCTCGATCGGCTTCTCCTTCGCGGTGTCGGGGATGTAGAGCCCGCCCTTGGTCTTCTCTTCTTCCTTCACGCGCTTGACGATCACGCGGTCCTGCAGCGGCCGAATCTTCATCGTGGACTCCCTCCGGGCGTTCGTTCGACAGACGCCCAACGTCGTTTGCGATGTGTCCCTGCCGGCCTCCGGACAGAGCCGTCCGTCGCGTCCCGAGCACGCCGAATCGCGTGATCGAGCGCCGAGGTCGAAGCCTTCTCGGGCTCCGAAAGGGCGGACGGACCCCGTGATACCGAGGTCATCCGAGGCTGAACGGGCACTTTGCTAGCACTCACCTTGGGCGAGTGCTAGCGGGCGGCCGGAAGATAGTCACCGACTCCCAGGAGTCAAGCGTCGGGATCGCACGCCATTTCCCGCGCTGGCAGCCATCGGATGAGGTGGCTACAACTCCCCGATATCCTTCAAAAAGTTGGGACCCATCGACTTGGTGTGACCCGGGGTTCGGCGCTACATGTCGATCATGACGGAGGAGCTCGGCCTGAAAGCCGGGCGCCGCCGCCGGCCTCCTGGACCGTTGGGGGGCGCTGCTCGGACCCCCGCGCTGCCCCCTCTTTCGATCCTCGACGGCCGCCGCTCCCTGGCAACGACACCGACGCGCCGCGCCCCCGCGCTGCCGTCCTTTGATCCGCGAGGAGCCCATCATCGTCCCGGACGCCTCGCGCGACGAGGTGCCCCGTGTCCGACGTTTCGACCATCGCCATCGCCCCGAACATCACCGAGTACTTTCACGAGGTGATCTCCGACGCGATCCGCGTCCGGAAGATCGACGCCACCAACGCGGCCGCCACGTACCTCGTCGGCGTGCTCTGCGATTACGCCCACCCCGACGAAGAGGCGGGCAGCACCTTCAACAAACCGCTCACATTTCAGCTCCACGACGCGCTCGAGGCCACGGGCGCCGATCGCTTCCGGAGGCTGCGCGCGCTCGGGGATCACGCGCTCTATGCGCTGGGCTTCTTCGGCGGGCACATCGAGCAACGCGGCGTGGACAAAGGCTACGTGGTGACGGTGGGCTCGACGGCGTACACGCACGCGGCGTCGATGATGCGGCGGCGATCGCAGCCCGAGCCGCGCTCGGTGCCCGACGTGCTCTCCGAGATGGCCGCCAAGTTCGAGCGGTTCGCCGCGGTGCTCGGCGACGTGGCCGAAGGCACGCTGGCGTGCGGGGCGCGTGACGAGCGATCGATCGTGAAGCTCTACGAGCGCTGGTTGAAGACAGGATCGTCGCGGCTCGCGGAGGAGCTCGGGGCGCGCGGCATCGTCCCCACGCGCGGCGCGGGAGGAAGCAACTGATGCCCGACGACGCTCCGAGACGAAGCGCGAAGACGTTGCCGGCGCGCATCCAGGCGCGGCTCGCCGGGTACTACGGGATCGAGGACGCGCCTGCCGTCGATGACTTCGTCGAGCCCGCGGACGGCGATCGCGAGAGCCTCTTGGTGCGCGAGCAGGACGGCGCGCTCGAGCTCTCGCTGCGGTTGCCGCGCGCGGCGATCGAGGGCGCGAGGGCGCCGAGCTTCGACGAGGTCTGTCAGGTGGTGGAGGGCGTGAGCCACTTCCTCTACCTGGCCGAGCGCGCGCGCCGCGAGCTGCCGGCGACGCACCTCGAGTTGGAGCTGCAAGCCGAGGTCGACAAGTACGTGCTCTTCGCGCACGGCGCCAACGCTCCGCGTCCGTTCCATCCGGCCCGCGCCGCGCGCATGCGGGCCCGGCTCTTCGAGCGCGTGGCTTACTTGCATCCGCCGCACACCGAGACGGGCGCGCGCTATCGCATGGCGAACGATCTCGCGGCCCGCTTCGCCGGCCGGCTGGAGCTGCGCTTCGCGAGGCACGGTCACTTCGGAGAGATGCGCGCGTGGCTCAGGCGCTTCTACGGCGCGGGGCAGGCGGAGAAGATCGGGCTCGCGCAGGCGGCGTGAGACGAGGGGAAGCGGCGATGGGGGGCGCCGCTCTTCGGGCTGCATCTTCGAGGCCGTCGCCGAGCGTCGAAGAGATTCGACGCGAAGGCGCGAAGAAGCAAAGACGCAAAAGGCGTGAGGGGATGCGTCTTTGGCGAAGGCGCAAAAGGCGTGAGAGGCTCATGCCTTTCGAGGATGCGTATTCTCGAGCGTTGATTGAGAATTGGGGCGCTGGATTCGAATCGATGTCTCGAGACGAGACCGATTCAACGGCGCTGGAGCGAGTCGATGGCGGCTTGGGCTTCGGCGCGGCGGGCGGCGGGGGCGGAGGCGGAGACGGTGAAGATGAGGAGCATTTGATCGCTCGTGCCCGAGTCGACGGTGGCATACCAGATGTAGCCGTTCGGACCTTTGAAGTTGCACGTGCCGTCGGCGACGCGGGCACTGAAGCGATCGCGGCCGACGGTGCCGTGGCGCGGCGTGCGCCAGTCGACGTCGGTCACGCCGAGCACGCCGGCCGCTTTGCCGAGGCGCACGGTCGACTCACCAGGTTGGTTGAAGGTGGTGAAGGCGAACACCGCATCTCGTGCCGGTGATTTGAAGATGCCCCACTCTTTGTCTTTGGTGATCTCGGTGCTCCAACCGACGGGCGGGTGGAACTTCACATAAGGTTTCTGCGCGGTGATCCAATCATCGTTGGCCGGCGGAGGGGCGGGGGTTTTGCGCGGCGGCTCGGGCTTCGACGTGGTCGTCGTCTGCTTCTTCGAGCGGTTGCCGATGACGGCGCAAGTGACGCAGGCGCCGCCCAGCACCACGACGCCGATGACGGCGATGAGCGCGATGATGGCGCCGCTGATGCCGTCTTTCCCGGGCGGGCCGGGGGGCGGGGGCATGGCGCCGAATCCGCCCGGGGGAGGGCCATAACCACCACCGGGCGGCGGGCCGTAGCCACCTCCGCCGGGCGGCGGACCATAACCGCCACCGGGCGGCGGACCGTAGCCACCTCCGCCGGGCGGCGGACCGCCTCCGCCGGGCGGCGGACCATAGCCACCTCCAGGCGGGGGGTAACCTCCTCCAGGCGGCATTCCGGGCGGCTGTTGCATGGGGCCAAGGGGAACAGAATCCGCCCCGGCACGGCAAGGAGGTTCAGGCCCGCGCCGGGGCAAAATCGGGTCGCGACCGACGGGGGACCATGGAGAGAGCCTTTGGCCGGAGCGAGGAGCGTCGCTACCCTCGGGCCTGTGGTTGGTTCTCCGCTCGGATCCACACAGGTTGCTCAGTGGGCTGCGTCGCTGCGTCTCGGCTACGAGCCGGCGCCGGACGAGACTTGGTTCCGTCGCTGGGAGCCGCACGACGCCATCGCGGCGCCGGCGCGGTTCTACAATGCGTCCACGTGGTTCGCGCGCCCGGATCCCGGGCACATCGTCGTGGTCGAGCCTTGGTACGCGTCCGACGAGATGGATCCGCTCGAGCGGGTGGTGATGGCGTTCGCAGTGCACCCCGCGCTGCGCTACCGCGCGTCGATCCGCGTCGGAGATCACTTCGTCACGCGCGCCGCGTACCTCGAGAGCGCGCCGCCGCCGGAGGTGAAGATCGGCGATGCGGTGTGGGACGCGAACGCGATCACGTTCGCGCGTTCGGCTGAAGAGGCCGCGGGCGCGTTCCATCGCCGGCTCCGGAAGCTGCTCGTGGGCTGGGGATTCCAGGGGCACCTCGAGCTGCGGCCGGGCGGGCTCGTGCTCTATTACGCGGGGCTCCAGCCCATCCCGGAAGGGTACGATCGCCTGCTCCGGATCACGCGGGAGCTCGTGAGCAAGGCGGCCGCGTACGAGCGGAGCTGAAGACGGATCGACATTCGTCGCGAGCGCTGCGTGGCCGAGGAATCCGTGGATGATTTCGCGGGAGGCCGCGCGACGACGCGTGGCTCACCAAAGCGCCGTCGGTCCGATCTCGAACCGGCGTCGATCGCCTGCCGGACCCGGTTCGCGCTAGGCTGCGCCTCATGCCGAAGATTCTGGTCGTCGAGGACGAGCCGGCGATTGCGGAGTCGATCGCCTACTCCCTCCGGCGTGATGGCTTCACGGTCACCGTGGCGCCGACGCTGGCCGCCGCCGAGCGCGAGGCCCCGCACGCCGATCTGGTGGTCCTCGATCTGATGCTGCCCGACGGCAGCGGCTTCGATCTGATCGGGCAGATTCGGCGCGGGAAACAGGGCACGGCCATCATCGTGCTCTCGAGCCGCGACGGCGAAGCCGATCGCGTGGCCGCGCTGGAGACGGGCGCCGACGACTACGTGACGAAGCCCTTCTCGCCTCGGGAAATCGTGGCCCGCGTGCGCGCCGTGCTCCGCCGCGCGGCGCCTTCGGGGAATGGGATCGCGGCGCCTGCGCCTCCGATCGCCGCGGTGCAGGCGGCGCCTTCGCCGCTCGCGATCGACGAGGCCACGCGGCGCGCGACGGTGCACGGGCGGCTCATGGATCTCACGCGGGTGGAGTTCGATCTGCTCGCTTGCATGTTGGCCGCGCCGGGGCGCGTGTTCACGCGGGCGCAGCTCATCGATCGGGTGTGGGGCGATGGGTTCGCGATCACCGATCGCACGGTCGACTCCCACGTGAAGGGCTTGCGCCGCAAGGTCGCCGAAGCGGGCGGCGACGCCGGGCTCATCGAGACGGTGCGCGGCGTCGGTTATCGGGTCACCGATCGGCCGGGCGAGGTGGGCGAAGGCGCGCCGTGAGCAGGCTCATCGTCACGGCGGCGAGCGCCGTCGCGCTCATCTTCTTCGTCGCCTTCATCGTCGCGCGGCTACTCCGCTCGCGCTCGCGCGGGTTCAGCATCCGCATGCAGTTCTTCCTGGCGCTGGCCAGCATCGTGGGCGCGTTCGCGCTCGGCCTCGGGCTCCTCGTGCTCGATCGGCTGGAGGCGCGCACCACGCTCATCGCCGAGGGCGCCGCGCGCGACGAGGCCGAGGCCATCGCCGCGCTCGTGGGGAGCGAGATGGACGCGCGCGGCGCGGCGCTCGACGAGATCGGGCGCAAGTACGCGGAGGCGCGTGGATCGAGCGGCGCGGGCGGCGCAGAGCGTGGGCTCGCGCTCTTGGATCAGGCAGGGAAGGAGATCTTCGCGAGCGGCCTCGGCCCCAAGGAGCCGAGCACGGTGTTCGTGTCCGCGCCCATCGTGGTGAGCGGGACGCCCGTGGGGAGCGTGCGCGTCGTGAAGCGGACCATCGTGATCCGCCGCGCGCTCGAGGACATGGCGCCGTTCATCTTGACGGTGAGCATCGTGCTCGGGGTCACGGCCGCGCTGGCCGCGGATTTCATCGGCCGGCGCATCGCGAGGCCCATCGAGGCGCTCACCGATTTCGCGGGGCGCGTCAGCGAAGGCGAGCGCCGCGCGGTGCCGCCGCCGCCGGCCCATGGGCGCGAGGTGCTGAGCCTGACGGTGGCCATCGACTCGATGCGCCGGCAGATCGAGGGCCGGCCCTTCGTGGAGACGTTCGCGGCCGATCTGTCGCACGAGCTGAAGAACCCGGTCGCCGCCATCCGCGCCAGCGCCGAGGTGCTCGCCGACGGCGCGCTCGACGAGCCCGAGGAGGCGATGCGCTTCGTGGCCCGCATCCAAGAGGCGACCACGCGCATCGAAGCGCTGCTCGGGGATCTGCTCTCGCTGGCCCGCATCGAGGCCCGCGGGCTCGAAGGCGCGGCGCCGCTGGATCTCGGTGATTTGGCGCGGCAGGCCGTCGAGCGGGCGCGCGAGCGCGGCGCGGAGGTGTCCTTCCAGATCGCGACGGAGCCCGGCGTGACGGTGCGCGGCGATCCGCTGTGGCTCTCGCGGGCGGTGGACAATCTGCTGGAGAACGGCCGCATTCATGGCCGGCCCGAGGGCGAGGTCCAGGTCGAGGTCGCCCGCCGCGGCGAGCAGGTCGTGCTCAGCGTGCGCAACGAAGGTGAGATCGGGCGGCACGTGGAGAAGCGCCTCTTTCGCCGCTTCGTGACCACGCGCGCCGATCGCGGTGGCACGGGCCTCGGGCTCGCGATCGTGCGCGCCATCGCCGAGGCGCACAGCGGCTCGGCGGTGTGCGCGACTGCCGGTCCACCGCACGTCGAGTTCCGGATCAGCCTGCCCGCTGCGTGAAAGGGACGGATCTCGCGCTGCTCGACGAGCGGCGCGCGGCCTAGTCGAGCGCTGTCGCGATCGCAAGCCTCGGGCGCCCGGCGGCGCATTCTCCACACAAGCTCCACGATCGCATCACCGCGGCGCCCTTCAGCCACCGCATCGGCGAGGCACAGTCAGGGCCAGCTTATGCGCAACCAGAGCATCCCCGGGCACGTCGCGATCATCCTCGATGGCAATGGCCGATGGGCACACGAGCGTGGCCTCGCGCGCACGAAGGGGCACGAGCACGGCGCGGCCGCGGTTCGCACGGCGGTGCGCGGCTGCCACGAGCGCGGCGTCCGCTGCCTCACGCTCTACGCCTTCAGCGTCAACAACTGGTCGCGCCCCAAGGACGAGGTCGACGCGCTCATGCGCATCTGCACCGAGTTCGCCGAGAGCGAGCGTGAAGACCTCGTGCGCCGCGGCGTGCGGGTGCGCATCGTCGGCGAGATCGACGACGTGCCGACGCGCACGCGCCGCGCGATGGAGCGCCTCGTGGCCGACACCGAAGGCGGCACGGAGATGACGCTGGCGCTCGCGCTCAACTACGGTGGTCGTCGCGACGTGGTGAACGCCATCCGCGCGCTCGCGATCCGCGCGCGCGCCGGGATCGTGATGCCCGAGGAGATCGACGAGGGCGCCATCCGCAGCTACCTGACGACGAGCGATCTCCCCGATCCGGACCTCATCATCCGCACGGGCGGCGAGCGTCGCCTCAGCGATTTCCTCCTCTTCGAGTCGGCGTACGCGGAGCTCTTCTTCACCGAGACCTTCTGGCCCGACTTCTCCATCGACACGCTCGACGAGGCCCTCTCCTCCTACGCCCGCCGCCAGCGTCGCTACGGCAAGACGGGCGGCCAAATCACCGCCGCCACCGGCACCTGAGCCCCGAGCGCTGCGTTTCTCGTCACGCGCGCGCCTTCGCGTCGCGCGCTCCTCTCTCCTACATCGATCGGTGAAGCCCAGCCGTGTTGCGCTGGGCTCGCGGCGGCGCCGCACCTCCGAGCACGGGTGCCGGAGATATCGAATCCTTCGAGAATGCCAATCGCGAGATGGGCTCGTCGATGACGTGGCCGGGGGCGATGGAGCGCGCGATCGTGCCCCACGGGCTTCGACGCGATCCCATGAAGGGATGCTTTGCCGAGCAGAGGCATCATAACAATCCAGTGCTTCGATGCTCTTTGGCGCCCACGAGATGCGAATCTCCGGTGCGGCCCTATGGAGTGAGCGCTTTCCAGTGAGGGAGCGTGATAGTTTCGCCTCATGAAGCGTCAACTCTCCGCCCTCGGGGCTCTCGCCTTAGCCATCGCGTCTTGTGGTGGCTCCACCGCTTCGAGCACCACGAGCGCGGGCTCCGGCGGCGAAGCACACGCCTCGTCGAGCGCGACCTCGAGCGGCTCGACCGGAGGATCGATGGGCACCGGTGGTGGAGGCGCCGGGCCGGCGCTCTCCGGGCCCACCGTCGACGAGCTCTTCGGCCTCAATGGCTTCATCGACGATCCCGTCGACAAGCTCGCGGCCATCGGCAACCTGCGACACTACCTGAATTGGTCGGTATGCGACGGCAACGGCGCCGATGGCTACGCCGGATATCCCAACAACCAACTCGAGTTCTCGCTCTGGGGCGGGTTCTGGGATTTCGATGCGTTCTACAAATCGTTCAAGGACGCGGGGGTGCTCGCGTTCCCCTGCCTCCAGGGCGGAGCCAGGTACATCGACAACTACGCGATGCCGCCGGTGAACAAGGGCGCTTCCGACACCGACCCCGCGTCGTATGCCGCCCATGCAGACTTCATGTTTCAGTTCGCCGCTCGCTACGGCAAGACCAGCGTCGACACGAGCAAGCTGAAGCTCAAGAATGATCAAAAGGTGGCCTCGGGGCTCGGGTATCTCGCGTACTTCGAAAACGGCAACGAGCCCGACGCCGACTGGGTCAAGCCCGATGGATCGACCCTGTTCTCGCCCGCGGCGCTCGCTGCGATGTCGAGCGCGGACTACGACGGTCACCAAGGCAAGCTCGGCACCACGGTCGGCCTCAAGAACGCGGATCCCGGCGCCAAGATGGTGCTCGCCGGTCTCGCCGGCGGCGGCGACTCGACGGACTGGGCCACCAACATCACCACGTACCTCGAGGGCGTCCGCACCTGGGCGACGGCCAATCGCAGCGACGGCAGCTTCCCGGCCGACGTCATCAACGTCCATTATTATTGCTTCGGGCCGGACGGGTTCGGCGTCCCCAACCCGAAGCCCGGCATTTCTCCGGAGGAGTGCCATCTCGCGGAGGTCGTCTCGAAGATCGCGGCGTACCGCGATTCGAAGCTCCCGGGGAAGGAGGTTTGGCTCACCGAGTTCGGCTACGATACGCACCCGAAGTCGAACCTGCGTGCGCCGGCCATCGGGGGGAATTCGGCGGCCGTGGTGCAGGGGCAATGGCTCGTGCGGAGCTATCTTGCGCTCATGGCGTCGGGGATCGATCGTGCCTTCCTCTTCGTCTCGCGGGAGAGCTGCACGGGGGACGACACCAAGTGCCCGAGCAACAACATCCAGTTCTCGACGTCGGGTGTCCTGACCGGGAAGGGCGACGAGCAGCCCAAGACGTCTTGGTATTTCCTCACCGCGTTCCGTTCGCGCCTCGGCTCGATGCATTATCTGGGTACGTCGGATTCGGGGAACGAGAAGGTATCCATCGCTCGCTTCTTCGATCCGAGCTCGGGGAAGGGGGCTTATGTGGTGTGGGCCCCGACGAGCGATGCCTCGGTCGTCGATGGTTATGCGCTGCACGTGGCGGACGCGGTCAAGACCGCTTCGATCGTCACGCTCGTGGACGGCTCGGCGACGGGCACGGAGGCGCCGGGATCCGTGAGCGCGGGCAGCGTCTCGGTGAAGGTCACCGAGACGCCGACGATCGTCCTGGTGGACGCCAAGCCCTGACGAGCGATGACGCGCGCGGGGCCACGTCGAGGTGGCTTCGCGCTGCTCGCGTGCGGTGGCCCGTCCTCTCGATCCGGCGATCATCTGCGGTGATGGGCTCGGTCGAGCGTGATGTCGATTCCGATTCCAAGATGGATGGAGCTCGTCGAGCCGAAGCAGAGCTCGTGAGCGAACGTTGCTGAGCGACGGCTCGCAACGTCGGTGCGACATGCTCGTTCGAGGCCGCTTGTTGGCCTTTTCGGCGCACGGGCTCGGTGTCGCGGGCGTGTTACGTTCCACGCGCGCGACCATCGGTACATGAGAGCTCGCCTCGCCCGGTGATGCGCTTTCGGGGGGCATGCTCGCCTTACCAGGCTACTCCGCGATGGAGCTCATCCATCCGCATCGCCGCCACAGCGTCCCTCGCGCGCGGCGGCTCTCGGATGGTCGTGCGGTGGTGATCAAGACGCACGCGGCCGCGCTCTTCGGGACGGGGAGCGGCGTCGCCGAGCTGCGGCACGAATGGGAGATCTTGGAGGGCCTCGCGCTCCCGGCCATCGTGCGCGTCCACGCGCTCGAGCGGGTGGGCGCGGGCTTCGCGCTCGTCCTCGACGACGCCGGGCCGTACACCTTGGCCGAGCGCCTCGCCGCGGATCCGCCGCGTTTGAGCGAGATCCTCGATTGGGGCGTGCAGATCGCGGAGGCGGTCGGCCGGCTGCACGAGGCGCGCCGCATCCATCGCGACATCAACCCTTCCAACATCGTCCTCGACGAGACGGGGACGCGCGCGACGCTCGTGGATTTCGAGACCGCCACGACGCTCACCGCGCTCGAGGCGAACGCCCTGGGGCACCCCGCGCTCGTGAGCACGCTCCCCTACGTTTCGCCGGAGGCGACCGGGCGCATGGGGCGCGGCGTCGACTACCGGACCGACTTCTACGGCTTCGGCGCGACGCTCTACGAGATGCTCACCGGGGCGCCGCCCTTCGAATCGGACGACCCGCTCGAGCTCGTGCCTGCGCACCTCGCGAAGCGCCCCGTCCTCGCGCTCCAGCGCAATCCGCATGTACCGATGCTCCTCTCGGAGCTCGTCGCCCGGTTGCTCGCCAAGGCGCCCGAGGGTGCCGAAGCGCTCGTTTCCGACCTGCGCGAGGCGCGCGAGCGCTGGACGCGCACGTCCACGATCGCGCCGTTCCCGCTCTCCCATCGCGACGCGACGCGCGAGCTCTGCATGCCGGAGAAGCTCTATGGACGCGACGCCGCGCTGCGTTCTACGCGGCGCTCGCGTACGTGTGGGCGGCCGACGATGCCCGCGGTGACGCGCGCGCGGCGCGGCTCGCCGAGGCACGCGCGTGGATGGCGAAGCTCGCCACGTGGGCCGAGCACTGCCCCGCGAGCTTCGCACACAAGCGCGACCTCGTGGCCGCGGAGATCGCGCGCATCGAGGGCGATCCATGGTCCGCGCAGGAGCTCTACGAACGCGCGTCCGAAGGCGCGCGCGCCGAGGGGCTCACGCACGCGGAGGCCCTCGCCGAGGATCTCGCCGGGCGTTTCCACCTCGCCCGCGCGAGCCGTCGCTATGCGCGGCTTCACCTCCATGCTGCGGTCTCGGCGTACGCGCGCTGGGGCGCGACCGCCAAGGTGGACGCGATGCGCCGGGAGCATGGAGAGCTGCTCGCCGAGGTGGATCTCGCGCTCAGCGATGCGCAGGCGCGCGTCGCGCGGGGCTCGTCGGCCTCGCAGCCGGGGCGGCATTCGACGCGGTGAGCTTGGTGAAGGCCACGCGGGCCATCTCCGGCGAGCTCGTGCGCGAGCGCCTCTTGGAGAAGCTGCTCCGCATCCTGCTCGAGTCGGCCGGCGCCACGCGCGGAGCTCTCCTCTTCGAGGAGGCGGGCGAGCTCGCGGTGCATGCCGGCGCCGTCGTCGAAGGAGGCGTGTCGCTCGAGCAGACGCCCGTGTCCGACGCCTGGCCGCGATCGGTGATTCACGTCGTCGCGCGTACGGGAGAGCCTCTCATGCTCGCGGACGTGCGGGCGGAGCCGCGGTTCGCGAACGATCCTTGCGCGCGCGCGCGGGATTCGGGCCGTGCTTTGCGTGCCCGTGCTCCGTCACGGCCGCTCGGTCGGCCTCGTGTACCTGGAGAACGATCTCACGCACTGCGCCTTCACCCGCGATCGCGTCGAGATCGTGCGCCATCTCGCGGCGCAGCTCGCCATCGCGCTCGAGAATGCGCGCCTCCTCTGCGAGACCCGGGAAGCGGTGCGCGCGCGCGACGAGCTCCTCACCATCGCGTCGCACGAGCTGCGGACACCGCTCACGCCGCTCACGCTTTCGCTCCGCTTCGTGGAGCGTGCGCTGCGACGGGACTTGTCCCCCGAAGCCGTGCAAAAGATCTCCTCACGCATCGCCACGGCCGGCCGGCAAGCGCAGCGCCTCGTGGAGCTCATGGAGGTGCTCCTCGACATCTCGCGAATCACCGGCGGACGGCTCACGATCGAGCGGGATTTCGGGGACCTCGCCGAGGTGGTGCGCGAGGTCACCGCGCGCTTCGCGCCGAGCCTCGCGCAGGCGGGGTGCGCTCTCCGGCTGGACCTCGCCGGCACGGTGATCGGCCGTTGGGATCGGGTCCGCTTGGATCAAGTCGTGACGAACCTCGTCTCCAACGCGATGAAGTTCGGCGCCGGCAAGCCCATCGAGATCGCCGTCGAGCTCGTCACCGGCCACGCGCGGCTCCGCGTCGGCGATCATGGAATCGGCGTCGTGCCCGAAGACCAAGCACGGATCTTCGGTCAGTTCGAGCGCGCCGTGTCGGTGAAGCACTACGGCTTCGGGCTCGGGCTCTGGATCACGCGCCAGATCGTGGAGGCGCACGGCGGCACGATCCGCGTCGACAGCCTGCCCGGCGCGGGCGCCTCGTTCACGGTGGATTTGCCGGTGTGAGCGTGATGGCTAGCGCTCTTCCCGGCGCTCCGTCTCCGTCGCGACCCGCTTCTGCTCCCGCCGGATGAGCCCCTGCGACTCGTCCACGAAGTAGAAGCCGATCCGCAGAAACGCGGCGATGACCGTCACGAAGATCGAGGACAAAAACCAGTCGAGGATCGTCGCGACGAGCCCCCCGTGCAGACGTGTGCGGATGGCGTACGCGCCTGTGAGCGGGACGAGCACGAAGGCCACGTAGTGCGAAGAGCAGTACGGGCACGAGACGAGGTAGCCCAGCCACGTCTTGTCGCCGCTCAGCTTGGCGCGCAGCGGGGCGAAGATTCGCTCTTTGGCGATCGTGTGGGAGATCCCCATGGTCACGGCGGACACCGCGAACAGCTCGAAGGCGGTCGGGCTCATCGTCGGTTGAAACGATGCACGTCGCGCGCCCTCCCACCGCGATGCACACGAGCCGCTCGGTGTCGCCGCGCTGCCCGTCCCACGCGCGGGCGACGCGACCGCGACGCTGCCGCTGCAAGCCCGGAGATCGACGACGAAGCTTCCGATCCAGCGCTTCGAAGCACCGCGGAGCGCGAGGCATCGTCGCGCGATCGCCGGCGCGGGGCATTCGTGGGGGAGCCGACGGAGCATCGGCCCTGCGCGCTGCGGCCAGAATTTCTGGCCGAGCTTTCAGCCGACCGAACTAGACTCGCGCCCATGTCGTTGGCTGCGGCCGTCGCGCCTCAAGAGAAGTTCCCCTCGACGTTCTACTACGCCAACGCGATCGAGCTGTTCGAGCGGCTCGCGTTCTACGGAACGTTCGTCGTCATGTCGCTCTACCTTTCGCAGGTCGTCGGGTTCGGCGATCTCGAGGTGGGCTTCTGGCTCGGGAACTACCGGCTCGTGGCCTCGCTCGCGCCGGTCGTGTGCGGGACGATCGCGGATCGCATCACCTTCAAGCGATCGCTCGTCATCGCGTTCACCCTCTACGCGCTGGCGTACACGAGCTTGTTCTTCTTCCCCTCGCGCGCGCTCGCGCCGGTGGGCCTCCTCGGCATGGCCATCGCCGGCGGCTTCATGAAGCCGGTGATCACGGGCACCGTCATCCGCACCGCGCCCGAAGGCCGGCAGACGGAGGGGTTCGCCGTCTTCTACCGGATGATCAACGCCGGCAGCGTCGTCGGCAAGACGGCCACGTTCTTCGTACGCACCCTCTTCGGCCTGCGCTTCGTCACGCTCGACGCGGTCGTCGTCAGCTTCGTCGCGCTCTTCCTCGCCATCTTCGGCTACCAGGAGCCGGAGCGCGGCCGCGACGTGAAGAAGCCCGGCCTCGGCGAGACCATCCGCGGCTACGGCACGGCGCTCAAGGATGCCCGGTTCACGCTGTTCCTCGTGATCTTCTCGGGCTTCTATTTCATGAGCGACCAGTTCTACATGACGTTCCCGCAGTACGCGACGCGGCACATCGGCGTGAAGGTGCCGCTCGAGTTCATCACCATCATCAACCCCGCGCTCATCGCCCTCTTCCAGGGGCAGGTGACGCGGAGGATGAAGAACGTCTCCCCGCTCGGCTCGATGCTGCTCGGCATCCTCATCGCTTCGAGCTCGATGCTGGTGATGGGCGTCGTCCCGGGCATCGTCGGCGCGTGCCTCTCGGGCGCGATCTTCGCGCTGGCGGAGATGACGTTCTCGCCGCGCTTCTACGACTACGTCGCGAGCTTCGCGCCCAAGGGGAAGGAGGGCATGTACATGGGCCTCGCCTTCGTGCCCGCGGCGCTCGGCGGTTGGCTCGGTGGTCAGGTCTCGGGCCCGTTGATCGCGAAGCACCTCCCCAAGGAGGGCCCCCGCGCGCCGCTCAAGATTTGGGCGACCTACGCGGCCCTCGGCCTCCTGTGCACGGCCGCGATGCTCGTGTACCGCCGCATGTTCGAGCAGAAGCAGAAGGCTGCGTGATCGAGCGTCCTCTCCTCGGTCCTGCTGTCTCCTGACAAAATGTGACAGCAGCCGAGAACGCCGGTCCCGCCGGCCTCGCGGCACGATCAGAAGCGATACGCCGCCGAGAGGCCGAGCGTCGGCGCCTTGGCGTACGTGCTGATGTACGGCTTCAGGTAGCTGTTGATCCCTTGGTTCACGGTGCCTTCCATGACCGCGGCGGCGAGGCCCATGTCGGCGAGGCTGACGCCGAGCTTGGCGGCGAAGCACTGGATGTACGAGAGCGACGCGCGGATGACGAGGTGATCGTCGGCAAGGAGCCAGCGCCAGCCGAGCGAGACGTGGGCGTTGTGCAACGTCGCGCTGAGCGGGACTTCCATGTTCGTGACGTTCGGCACGTTCACGAGGCGCGCCATCGCCAAACGCTGTGTGGATCCGTCGGCGGCGAGCACCGCGTTCATCATGTCGGCTGCGCTCGCGCGACCCCCGAGCGAGATCATCGTGTAGCCGCCGAAGATCTCGAAGCCATGCCGCTCGAACGGGCGCCATCCGATCGACGAGCGCAGGACGAACGACCTGCCGAGCGCGCTCCGGATGCGGCTGCTGGTGGCTTGGTCGTACGCGCCGACGGAGGTGAGGATGCCGTCGATGGCATGCGCATACCCGTGCGGCATGAAGCCGAGACCGAGCTGAAAGAGCGCGCGCCCGTGGACCTCGGCGGTGGCGACGCCGCCGACGGAGATGGGGAGCTCGGTGCCGAAGCCGAGATCGAAGTGGAAGTCGCGCTCGCGCTTGGGCGCCGCCGGCATCGCGCCGTCGCGGCCATCATGAAAGGGCGTGGCGAAGACGATGTCCGTGTCGGGCGGGTAGCTCGTCGGCGGACGAGGCGGTGCGAACGGCGCGGGCGCAGAGGGCAGAGGCGCAAGCGCGTACGGCGCGGGAGCGAACGGCGCAGGCGCGAAGGGCGCAGGCGCGAAGGGCGCGGGCGCATTCGGCAGTGGCGCGAACGGCGCGGGCGCGAAGGGCGCGGGAGCGAACGGCGCGGGCGCATTCGGCGTGGGCGCGGGTGCATTCTGCGGCGGCGCATACGGCGCGGGCGCAGGTGCGATCGGCGTCGGTGGCGGCGGTGGTGTTGCAGCCCCGGGCGCGGGTGTGCTCGGGGCAGCGGCGGATGGAGCAGAGGGCGAGGGAGGCTCCGACGGCGGGGATCCTGGGCGAGCGCGGGCGTCGCGGCCGTGAGGACGAGCAAGGCGACGGCGGAGCAAAGGCGCAACGAGTCCTCCCTCCTCGACGTCGAGGACGTCGGGATCCGAGACCAGCGCCACACATGCGGGCGCTAGGAGCTTCGATGACGCGACTCGCGCACCCGCTCGCAGCGAGGCGCTCTTTGCGGCACATCGACCTCTGCGAATTTGTGTTGCGGTCTCCGACGCGATCATTCGCGCGTCGGATGGAAGGCGCACGACACCATCGCGGCGATGGCCGCGACGGTGTCGGGGATGACGAGGACGCTGGAGGGGAGGGGAGAGAAAGGATCAGCCCGGGCGAAGGGCCGACGCGGTCCGCGCTTGAAGCGCGATCAGCGGCGCTTGCCGCCCTTCTTGGGGGGCGGAGGCGGCGCCTTCTTCGGCGGAGGCGGCGGCGCGGCCTTCTTCGGCGGAGGCGCGTCGTGGTGCTTGGGCGCGTCGTGGTGCTTGGGCGCGTCGTGATGCGCGGCCGGCGCGTCGTGGTGCTTGGGCGGCTTGTTGTGCTTCACCTTCGGCGCGGCGGGACGCGGACGCGAGGCGCCGGCGGCCTTCGCCGTGCGCGCCGTCGTCCGCACGTAGCCGCGCGCCGGGACGCGCGCGTGCACCGTGCGCACGGCCACGCCCTGGGCCCGGAGGCGCGCCACGGGCGGGCCCGCCGTCCAGCGCGCGCGGCCGCGGACCTCGACGATCGGAGCGGCCGCCATATAGGCCACGTGCACCCGATCGGGCGGGATGCGGTAGCCGTAGATGAGCGGCGAGCCGAAGGAGCGCTCCTCCACGAAGAACCAACGATCCTCGACGAAGGTCACGCCCGGCGGGCCCATCGGCACCCAGCCGACGTAGCCGCCGCCGTAACGCCACTCGACCCACGACGGGGCCCACACGGTGCCGGGGACCCACACCCAGCCGTAGTCGTCGTGCTCGGCCCAGCGGCCGTAATGGTACGTCGCCCAGCCGAACTCGTTGTCGTACTTGCTCTGGAAGACCCAATCGCCGTCGTCGTTCGCCGCCCAGGATCCATCGGACGCGTAGGGGACGAAGCTGTCACCGGCCACGTCGTCGGCCGGCTGCCACACGCGGCCGTACTCCGGTGTGTCGACCCAGGTGCCGTAGTTGGCGAGCGGCTCGTAAAAGTCTTCGATGTTCGCGTCGTCGTCGCCGGCCTGCTGCCCGTCGTCCTGCGGCTGCGCCTGCTGCGGCTGCTCCTGTTGCTGCGGAGCCTCCGCGGGCTGCGGCGGGCCCTCGGCCGGCGCGGGCGGCGGCCCCATGCACGCAGGCATCGCTGCCGCCAACATCACCGTCGCCGCGGCCCGCGCGGCGCGACGCAACCCCCAAAGCATGCTGTTCATGTTGGTATCACCCTCGGCAATACAGGACGGCCGGCGCCGTCGATCGATGCAACGAAGCTAGGCGGCAGTGCCATTGTCGTCGAGGGCAAATGCCCCTCTGGCACGATTCCGCCGCACAGTGCACCGGGCAGGAGACCGCACCGGCGACGAGGACGCAAGCGCGTGCCGCGGCCTTTGCTTCGCGGGATCCAGCGCGGATCGCCGGGCGCGACGGATGTCGTGAGAAGGTTTCAGGAACGTGCGGTGCCGCTCTCCACGTAGGCGGCGTGCGCTACGTCACGAACGAGCGCGCGGCCGTCTGCGGGGAGACCTGCGGCACGAAGCCCCGCTTTGAGCAGGCGGTAGCCCTCCGTCATCGGGATGGCATCGACGATGCGGACGTAGCGCGGCCTGGCCTCGGGAGGGAGCGTTTCGAGCGCGCGGAAGAGGGCCGCGCCGTCGAGGTGCGCGCCGCTCTGGAGCACGACCGCGGCGGTCGGGACTTCACCTGCTTCACCGGGGATGGGGATGCCGTACACGGCGGCGAGGGCGACCTCGGGGAGCTCGTAGAGCGCATCCTCGATCGGGCGGCTCGGTACCGGGCCGAAGTCGGTGCGAATGACGTCGGCGAGGCGATCGACGAACCAGAAGTCGCCGCTCTCGTCGCGGCGCACGAGGTCACCGCTCGGGAGCCACGCGTCGCCGAGCTCGAAGACATCGCGCTGCACGCGGTCGTTGCCGACCGATCCGATCGCATCCACCCGCGCGAGCAGGAGGCCGGGCTCGTCGTTGCCGACGCGCCGGCCGCGGCCGAGCGCATCGCGCGCGATGCTGCCGGAGGCGCCGTCGTACGCTGCGATGGCCGCCTCGGTGCTGCCGGGCAGCGGCCGCCCGAGGGAGCCGATCTTCTCGCCGGCCGCGTTGGCGAGCACGAGGGTGCCTTCGGTCGAGGCGTAGAACTCGAGCACGCCCACACCCGTGCGCTCGGTGAGCCGGCGCCACACGTCCGCGCGCATGCCGCTGCCGGCGAAGAGGCGCAGCGGGCTCCGTCGCTCTTCGGCCGAGTGGGGCGCGTTCATCAGCTCGCGGATCATCTCGCCCGCGTAGAAGGCGATGGTCGCGCCGTACGATCGCACCTCGCTCCAGAAGACCTCCGGCGCGAAGCGCGTGGCCAGCGCCAAGCGCGCGCCGCCGACGAGCGCCGCGCTCACGGAGACGAGCAGGCCCGCGGGGTGATGGAGCGGGAGGCACGAGTACACGGTGTCCGACGGCTTGATCGTGCACGCCGCGGCCGCGCCCAGCGCCGACAAGGCCCAGCGCCGGTTCGTGATGCGCGCCGCGCGCAGGTGCCCGCTCTCGGCCTGCGAGATGATCACCATCGCGAGATCGCCCGCGTGCCCCGGGTTCGGCAGGAAGCCCTCGGGCAGCGTGACGGCCCAGGGATCGATGGCTTCCATGTCGATCACGTCGGGCGCGAGCGCGCGCGGCGAGCCACCGCCCGGCCCGCCGCCGAGCACCAGCACGTCGCGTGCGAACGCGGCGCGGGCGCGCGCGGCGTTCTCGGGATCGGCGGCCACGAAGCGCAGCGGCTCGAGGGCCAGCGCGCGCGCGAGCCCTTCGGCGTCGAGGCCCGGGCTCACCAGCACCGCGACGGCGCCGAGCCGGTTCAGCGCGGTGGTCATCGTGAGGTAGCTCGGACGCCCTTCCATGAGCACGCCCACGCGATCGCCGGCGCGCACGCCGCACGCATGGAGCCCGCGCACCACCGCATCGACGCGGCGCTCGGCCTCGGCGTAGCTGAAGGCGCGCCCTTTCCACAGGAAGAAGGTCCGATCCGGAATGGCGCGCGCCTGCTCCGCGAGCTCGCGCCCGAAGCTCACCGGCGTATCGGCTTGCATCTGCCGGAGGCGGAGGAGCCGCGGGAGCTGGAAACGAAGCGCGTCCGCGGTGTCGCCCGCGTCGACGAAGGCCTCGCCCAGCTTGTTCCAAGCGCCGCGGAACGCTTCGGCCATCACGTCGTAGAAGAGCTCGACGTCGAGCGCGTCGACGATGGCCTCGTTCTCCACCTCCTCGTCCGCCGCCTCGTTGGTCACGGGCGTCGCCGGCGTGGGGCGGGACTCGGGCAGGAGCACGGGGCGCGGTCCCTGTCCTTCGCGCCAGCGCATCCACTCGATCACGGTGGGCCAGGTGAAGCGATTGGCCGTCGTGCCCACGACGAGCCCGAAATGGCCGGCGACGAGATCGACCTCGAACACCTCGGCGTGCGGCGCCGCGCGCGAGATGGCCCGCACCGCGCGAGGGCGTGCGATCTCGTCACGCAGGCCGACGAAGCTGAGCACCGGGCAGCGCATCTCCGCGAGTGTGACGGTGCGCCCTTCGATGACGAAGCCGCCCGAGAGCATGCGGTTGTGGACCACGAACTCGTCGACGAACTTGCGGAACGCCGGCCCCGGCCAGGCCACGAACCCCTCGCCGCCGAGGAAGCGCCGCCGCGCCTCGCGCTTCTCCAGCGCCTGCCGATCGTGGAGCTTGCGCACGAAATCGACGAGCTGCGCCGCCTCCTTGCGCGCGCTCAGCACCTTGAACCCGAGCGACGTGATCACGCCCGGCAGCCCTTCGATGCGGGTGAGCGTCGGCTCGACGAGCGGGCGCACGGCCTGGAGCATCCGCGCGGTGACCTCGGCGCCGACGTTGGGCAGGCTCTTGTGAATGTCGACCGGGCTGCCGAACGTGATGACCGAGGCGATGCCCTCGCCCCCGAGGTACGCGGCCACTTGATACGTGAACATCCCACCCTGCGAGTACCCCGCGAGGTGCAGATCGCGCCCCGTCATGGCGCGCACGCGGGCCACGCCCTCGACGACGGCGTGCACGTGATCGTCGAGCGTGCGGCTCATGCCGCCTTCCTCGTGCTCGGGCGCGCCGAAGTCGACGACCCACGTATCGATGCCCGCTGCCACGAGCGTCGTCACCGCGCTCAGATCGGGCGCGACGTCGTACACCTCCGCCGTCACCATGAGCGGCGGCACGAGCAGGATCACCGGCCGCCCAGGCGTCCGCGCCTCGCCATAACGGCGGAGGCGATAGTGGTGCCCCTGATGCACGATCTCGTACGGCGTATCGCGCCGCGCCGTGAGCCGGCCGAGGCGCATCACTTCGAGGGCATTGGCGGCGGCCTGCTCCACGCGCCCGAGGCGCGATTGGAGACGTGAGCGGCGCGGCGATCGGGGAGGAGCGGTCACGCGCCGGTTTTATCCCGGCGCGGACGGGAGGGGTACAGGGTCGCGACGGCCGCGGCAAAGAGCGGCCGGCCGTTCTCGTCCTCACCCCAACCCGCGGATCGAAGCGAGGGACTCGAGGACGATGCTCTCGTTCGCGGGCCTGCCCGCGAGCACGTCCGCCCTTCGCACCACGTCGGGGAACCGGACGTCGGTGGCTTCCTCGATCGCGTGCACGGTCGTTTGCCGGTTCACGAAGTCGCCAGCATCGAAGGCCTCTTCCGGTGCTTCAAAGGGGAAGCGACTCTGGTCCAGCACGAAGGCCCAAGCGCCGAGATCGTCTCCGTTCGTCGCGACCACGACCTTCCAGAAGCGTCGCGGAACTTGGACTCCCTCGATCACCGGGTCATCACTCCTGAAAATGGGGCCGGCGAAGATCGTGTAGCGCTCCGCGCCCACCTCGTCGGCAATGTGGTTCTCCAGCTCGCCCCATTCTCCGCCGCGTCTCGATTGATTGAACCTCGGATGCTGAGGCGTGCAGTTCGTGTAGTGGAACGTATCGAAGTTGCCCGCTTCGGCCTCCTCCTCCGTTCGGCCCCAGTAACCATCCTCGCGCCGGAAGATGTGCCCCCGATCGAAGATGCTTGGAAGGTAGAATTCTTTGTGCCCGACCTGCCAGTCGTCAGGGATGCGTTCATCCAACAGCCACGTGTCTCTCGATCCATTGTTGAGCTCTTCACGGGTCTTCGTCCCAACGAGATCCGGGTCGCGCGTGGTGTTTCCGGCCGAGAAGAAGCAGAGTCGGCGGAGCCGGTTCATCACCACGGTGTAGTGATGATAACGGAGCAGGTGGTCGTCCTCGCTCGCATCGATGTCCGTCCGATGCGCGACCCTCCTCATTCCCTTTGCCGAAAGCGTAGGGAGTGGAACGGTGAAGCCATCGATGAACGTTGGATCATATCCTTTGCGGTTACGGTAGTTCCGGTCCACCTCCGTGGCTGCGCCGGCTTCGAACGCTTTCAGGCTCTCTCTCTCGGAGACGGAGACCTTCGGGGGCGCCGAAACAGCGGGTTGCGCGCCCGGCGCTCCCACGTGGATGGTGATCTCGAGTGGAAGGACCAACGTGGTGGATTGGACGATATCCGTGCTCATGCTCCCAGCCCCTTTCGAACGGCGACCTTGCGTGCCCATTCCGGATGGTCGATGAATGGATTCCGATTGCCCTGCCGTTGTTCGATGGCCGCGTTGCGGTGGCGCTCGTAGAGCTCGGGGGGATATTGCTCGTTCCACTTGAGGAAGACGTCGATGTCGCGGTCGTTGTACTCGTGCCTGCTCCCCGTTCGGTTGATCTCCCCCGGATAGCGCACGAGAAAATACAGAATGGCGCGCGCCACGGTGCCTCTTCCGACCTGCGGATAGAAGCGATTCCCACGCAGCACGCCGCAGTCGGACGGTGGCTGACGTTCCGCAGCCGTGAGCTCCTCGTCACCGAACGGGTAGTTCGAGCGGTAGCCGTTGCAGCGTGCTTCGCATGTGAAGAGATGGTGAAGGTCGCCGCGCATCGGCTCCTGCTTCCGAAACCAGCTCTGCGGGACGACGTGCTCGCAGTTCATCTGGAACTGGGCCTCCAGCGCGAGCGCCTCGGCGGCGAGCGCCTCGGCCGAACCCCCTTTGGCTCGGAGCGACGTCAGCGCTTCCTCCATGCGCCGCATCGTGACGGCATCGCTGCGGATGGCCGCCTCGGCGTCGAGCGACTGCGCCGAGTAGATGCTCATCAATTTCCCGTCCGCGCGAAGGTCGACCCATGGATAGAGCTCGTGTGAAGGGTTGTAGCTCGCGCGGTTGTCATGCGTGCTCTCCACGAGCGCGGCGAGCGCGTCGTACAGCGCTTCGGGGCGAGCTTTGGGCTCGATCCCCGCGTAGTAGCTCTCCAGCGCGCGCTTGTCCGCGCCGGCGTCGTAGTAGGTCTTGGGGGCGCTCGCGATGCGATCACGGTTTCGCCGCAGCCGTTCGACGGCCCCCTCGACCTCGTCGCGGCGGGGCCGCGGCGCGACGGCGGGCGCCGCGTCATGTCCGATGTGGACCTGGATTTCGATGGGTACGTCGACGTGTACGGTCGTCGACGCGCCGTCGCTCGCCGACGACACGTCGTCGGCGCTCTTCGTCTTGGTCTCGGTCGCGGGCAGCGGTCTCACGGTCCGATGCCTCGGACCGACTCCGGGGTCGCCCGACACGGAGTGCTTCGTCGAGACGGATGAGATCGTCATCGACCCTCGATCGGACAGCAGGGACGACAAGAGCGCATCCTTCTCGGTCCCGGAGATCGCGCCATTGGCTTCTTTCAGCGCCTTCACGATGGCAATGACCTTCACACCCTCGTTGTTGATCCAATTCACGTCGTCGTCATCCATCGTCGCCTCGTTGAACACCTGCCCCTTTTTCGTGAGCCACCGGCCCTGCGCGTCCGTTTGCGGAACGCCCGTGTGATGGAGCGCGACGAGCTCTCCTTTCAAGTTCAAGACCGGCGCCCCCGAGGAGCCGCGATGCGTGTCGGCGACGTAGCGAATGTAGCGTGTATCCGCGTTCACGATTTCGACGACTTGATTCTCGCGGAGCGCGATCTTCTTGTATTCGCCGCGCGGGTGCTGGATGAGCACGACCGCCTGCAGGCGCACCAAGGCGTCGTCGCCCTGAACGGGGATCACGCCGAATTCTTCGAGGCCATGGTCGTTCTTCGTGGAGCGCTTCGCGACGGCGACGAGCGCGTAGTCGAGCTTCTCATCGGCCACGAAGAAGCGCTCGGGCTCCAGATCGAAATAGACGCCCGCGCGACCCGTACCGTTGCGGTTGCGCTGATAATCGAACTGGACGCGGCACTCGAGGGCATCGCTCGGCGCGGAGAAGACGTGGTGGTTCGTCATCAGGAGCCCGCGCCCCACGAGGAAGCCCGTTCCGAGCGCTTGCTCCTGCGCGCCCTTGATGACGATGCGTCCGACGGCTTTGGAGCACTCCGACATGATGTCGAGGAACTCGATTCCGAGGAGATCGTCAGTCCCGATGATCCGCTCCAGCGCGGACCGCTCTCGAGGTGTCAGCGCTGCGAGCTTTTCGCTCCTCAACGTCGCATGCCACGTCTCGGCGAGCTTGCTCGCGGCGGTCTCCTTGACGCCTTCACGCACCAGGGCCCGCTTCACCTCCGCGCACTCGGCGGGCGACACTGGTCCGACTCGTTGCGAGCGGGCTCGTTCGGCCGCCGCGTTCGCCTGCACTTCCAACCGCTCTTGCATCGTCATGGCGCCCACGCATGGGGCCTTCACGTCTCGGAAGCAGTGAGGAAGGCCCCGGACTTCGATTCCGATCTTCCACGAGCGCGTTCGTCGGAGGACGGTTTCCAAACAGCGGGCCACAGCCACGATGGCCGTCGCGCCGAGTCGCGTTCGATCGCGCCGAGCCCTTGCCACCGTATCATGCCGCGCCCATGGACCCGCGCTGCGCGCGCGACCGAGCGTGGCGTCCGATGATGGCTCTGCCCGAAGAGCGGAATCGGACGCGAGCGGCGCACCGAGCTGTTCGTGGCGAACGACGAAGGAGGGGTATCGTGGCAACGAAAGAGAGCAGCAAGGACCTCGACCGCATCGAGCTGTACCGCGCTCTCGGCGTCCCTTCGCGCAGCATTCCGCCGCTCGGTCCGAGCGGCGGCCCGGCGGCATTCCTTCCTCCGGGTGAAATGCACGACGACCTCATGGCGCTCGATCTCGCGGGCGCGAAGGCCCTCGAACGAGCGCTCGACGAAGCACGTGAGCCGACGCTCCAGCGTGCGCGGCGGGGCATCGATCCGAAGCTGACCGAGCAGACGTTGCGCCACGGCATCCGTGAAGCGCGAGCGATGCTGGAGGCGCCGCGCGAGGCGCTCCGGCTCATCGACGCGAAGCGGATACTCGGGCTCTCCTCCGAGCGGCTGCCGCCCGGATTCACCTTTCCGGGGATCGATCTCGAGCACATCTGCATCAACCCCGGAGACACGAAGTTCGAGCCGATCGCGGATCTGGGTGGATGGATCATCCACACCGGCGTCCGCTACCTGGAGTTTCAGGTGGTCCCAGGCTCGCGGAAGCACTTCCGCTTCCACGACGATCCGAAGTTCCGCTCGGGCTTCGTCTACCCGCTGCGTGAGGGGCAGGGCGGAGGCCGCTTCGAAATCGCGCTCTTCTCCGACTTCGGGACGGGGCTCTACACCTCCCGTTACATCGCCAAGCAGCTCGTGGAAAAATCGTTCCCGTATGCCATTCACCTCGGCGACGTCTATTATGCCGGACGCGAAGAGGAGTTTGCGACGAGCTTCAACGAGGAGACCGACGCGCTCCTCGGCAAGACTCGGCTCTTCGCGATGAATGGCAATCACGAGATGTACTCGCGGGGCGGGCCCTATTTCGCCGCCATCGATCGGCGCAGGCAAATGGCGCCCGAGCTCCAGGAGCAGGAGGGAAGCTACTTCTGCCTTCGAGGCTCGAAGACGCAGATCGTCGCGCTCGACACCGACTACTTCGGCGAGGGTCGCTGCAGCGACCCAACCATGCTCGCGTGGCTCGACGAGCAGCTCAAACATGGCCGTCGCCACCGGCTCACCAACATCCTGCTCACCGGGGATCAGCCGTACCAGCACGATTCCCCGGATTTGACCAGGCTCTTCACCGAAGACCTGCGCGCCTACGCCGACGGCGTCGACCTCTGGTTCTGGGGCAACACCCATTACTGTGCCCTGTTCGACCGCGCAGACGATCTGCCGTTCATCGGCAGTTGCATCGGCCACGGGGGCTTTCCTTACGACAAGGTCGAAGCGAGCGAGAGCTCGCCGGCCACGGTGCTTTTCCTCGAGGAGCGCACCCGGTTCCCGGCGGACATCCACCTTCGCGAGGATCGCGGCAACAACGGGTATTGTGTCCTCGGGTTGGAGCCCAACGGCGACATCGCGCTCCGTTATGTGGATTGGATGTCACAGGTGCGGTGCACGGCGTCGATCCGGCGCGCCCCGAGCGGACGGCTCACCAACATCGATCATCATCCCATCCCCTGACCCCGAGCGACGTCCGCTCGAGGCGTCTTCGTGGAGGTCTGCGACCTCCCTCCGCCTCTCGAGCACCGTCGTCGCCAGCCGCCGCGAGCGCAAGCGAGCGGACCCCAGCAAGCGGCGTGAGACCGTTGCCAACCGTTGGCGCGTGACGTGGAGGTTCATCGGAAGAGGCTCTAAGCTCCCCGCGTGGATCTCCCCCGCCTTCAGCTCTTCGAGTTCAACGATGCGCCCTGGGCGCCGCCCGTTTTGCGCGACATCATCATCGAGGCGTTGAGCCGTGCGCTCGATTGGGGCGGCGTGCTGCGCGGGCTCGTCGGGCCCTTCGAGGATTTCGTGGCGGCCGCGGGGACGGCGGAGATCCTCGATCTCGCCTCCGGTGCCGGCGGGCCGGCGCGCATCCTGGTCGGCGAGATCCTCCGCGCGGGGCGCACGCCGCCGCGGTTCCTCCTCACCGATCTCAACCCACAAATCTCCGCTTGGAGAGACGTCTGCGCCGCGTTTCCCGGCGTCCTCGATTTCGTCTCCGAGCCGGTCGATGCCACGCGCATCCCGAAGGCCATCGCAGAGGGGAGGGCGCGCGTCATCGTCAACGCGCTTCATCATCTCCCGCCCGAGATCGCGCGCGGCATCTTCGCGGACGCGGTGGCGAGCGGCTCGCCGATCTTCATCGCCGAAGGCTTCGAGCGGAACCCGCTCGGGTACGTCTCGATGTGGCCGGCGGGGAGCGTGTCGCTCGCGGTCACGCCCCTCCTCTCGCCGCGGAATCGGCTGGCGAAGGCGTTTCTCACGTATGCGACGCCGATCGTGCTCGGGGTGTCGCTCTGGGATGGGCTGGTCAGCGCCATGCGCGTCTACAGCCGCGCCGACCTCGAAGCGATGGTCGAGCCCCTCGGCGGAGGCTTCACCTGGACCTACGGGACCTACCGATTTCCCGTCGGCGGCAAGGGATATTACTTCCACGGCGTTCCACGGCGTTGACGGTCGGCGACGCGTTTCCATGCGCTCCGATCCCGGCCCGCGGCCGTCCCGTACGGCCCGCGCCGAAGTTCCCTCACCGGCCGCCTCGCGGTATCGTGCTCGCAATGTCAGGTCTCCACCGCCAGATCCCGGTGCGCGCGCGGCTCTTTGCGCTGATCGCGCTCGGGGCGGCCACGACGCTGGGCGGCCCGCTCGCCCACGCGCAGACGCCCGAGGAGCTCGCCGCTGCTCGCCAGGTCTTCAACGAGGGCAAGGCGCTCGAAGGCAAGAGCCAGTGGGCCGAGGCGCTCGAGAAGTTCAAGAAGGTCGCGATGGTGAAGATGACGCCGCAGGTGCGCTTCCACATCGCCCTCTGCGAGGAGAACCTCGGGCGCTTCGTCTCGGCCATCAAAGGCTTCGAGCTCGCCGGTGAAGAAGCGAAGCTCGCCGGCTCCGCCGCCGCCGAGGTCGAGAAGCTCGCGCCCGAGCGCGCCGCCGCCCTCCGCGGCCGCGTCGGCAAGCTTCAGATCGAGGTGACCGGGAAGATCATCGACTCCAAGATCCTCCTCGACGACGTCGCCCTCGCGCCGAGCAACCTGACCGCGGACATCGCGCTCGATCCGGGCACGCACGTGGTCGAGGTGCGCGACAAGGACGGGAAGAGCACTTTCAAGAAAGACGTGGCCGTCGCCGAGAGGTCCTCGCAGAAGCTCGAGGTCCCCGTCGACGACAAGGAGCCCGCGCCCGCCTCGACGGGCCCGGTCGAGCCGCCTCCGCCCCCGCCGCCCTCGCGTGTCCCCGTGTACGTCGCCGGGAGCGTGGCGGCCGCGGCGTTCGCGGCTTCGGCAGTGTTCTTCGTGCTGCGCGGGAACACGATCACGCAGGCCATCGAAGCGGGCCACTGCAACGAGGACTTCACGGGCTGTGATCCGAAGGCGAAGTCCCGCATCAACGAGCTGACCAACCAGGGCCGCACGGACATGATCGTGTCCGGCATCTTCCTGGGCGTGGGCATCGCCGGCGTGGCCACCGCCGCGGGGTTCCTCATCGCGCCGCTCGTGAAGAAGCCCGCGACGGGGAACGGCAAGCCCAAGGCCACCGTGACGCTCGCGCCGATGGGCGCGGGGTTGCAGGTGCTCGGGAGCTTCTGATTCGCGCGGCGGCGGGGCTCGCGCCCGCGGGCTCCGAAGACGTGACCGAAGAAGCCGCGCGAGCGCGCTGCCGCTGAGCGCCGACCGGTCCGGCGAAAGCCGGCGGCGATCGCGCTGTCATGCTCGGCTGACGCGAATCAAAATCCCCGAGCTCTCCGGGCGCCGCGAATCACGCCGGTCGGCGTTCCACCTGCGCGTCATGAAGGGGGCCCACTGACGCGGGGCCGAGGACGGGAGCGATCTGCCGCTGCGGTATCGCTCGCGGACACCGCCTCGCGTCTGCGTCGGTCAGCTGCTCCTCCGCGCTGCGGCACGAGGACCAGGTTGAAGCCCGAGGATGCGGGGCGGCCGCCAAAGGCTGGCTGACGAGGCGCATCGAAGCTCTTCGGCTGGCGGCTCGCCCACGCCAATGGAGAAAACACCAAATCTCCATATCTCTGACTATCCGTCCTCGCTGTCCAACGGTAAATTTCTTCATGTCAGCGAGACATGCGCAGCTCGCTGTCGGAGGTCGCATCGTGAGAGCTCGTTGGCTTCGCATCCTTTTGCCACTGTCGGTGCTCGCGCTTACTCCGGTCGGGTGCAGCTCGACCGGCGAGACCACCACCGCCGGGACCGGCGCTGGGAACACCGGCGGTGATGGTCCCAGCACCGTCGATACCGATGGCGACGGCATCCCGGACTCCGTCGAAGGCACGGACGATCCGGATGGCGACGGCATCCCCAACAACAAGGACGACGACAGCGACGGTGACGGTATCCCCGACTCCGTCGAAAAGGGCGGCAATGGCGCCGAGCCCGTCGACACCGACGGTGACGGCACGCCCGACTACCTCGACCTCGACTCCGACGGCAACGGCATCCCCGACGCCGTGGAGGGCGCGAAGGACTCCGACGGCGACGGCATCGGCGACTACGCCGACGGCGACAACGACGGCGACGGCATCTCCGACATCGTCGAGATCGCGGGCGCGAAGGCGGACTGCGACGCCGACGGCACCATCGATCCGGAGGCGACCGCCGACAGCCCCAAGGACTGCAACGGCGACGGCACGCCGGACTACATGGACGTCGACAGCGACGGCGACGGCATCCTCGACATCGTCGAGAAGTTCGAGGACACCGACAAGGACGGCATCCTCGATCGCTACGACTTCGACAGCGACAACGACGGCATCCCCGACGCGGTGGAGGGCACCGCCGACAGCGACGGCGACGGCATCCCCGACTTCCAGGACCCGGACTCGGACGACGACGGCGTCTCCGATCTCGACGAGGCCGCGCACGGCACTGACCCGACGAAGGCCGACACCGACGGCGACGGCGTCTCCGATCTCGTGGAGATCGCCGCCGGCACGAGCCCCACGGACGCCGCGGACAACCCGCACGCGAAGGGCAACTTCGTCTTCGTGGTGCCGTACCAGGCGCCCACCGATCCGCAGCAGGACACGCTCCAGTTCCGCACCAGCATCCGCTACGCGGACGTGTACTTCGCGCTCGACACGACCGGATCGATGTCGGCCGAGCTCGCGGCCATGAAGAACCAGACGACGGGCGTGCCGGCCATCGTGAGCCAGCTCCGCTGCACGTCCACGGGCGCCTCCTGCCAGCTCGACACGGACTGCACCGCGGGCAACGTGTGCTTCGAGAACGCCTGCATCACCGACCCGCTCGCGGGGGCCGGCTGCATCCCCAACCTCTGGACGGGCGTCGGTCGCTTCGACGATCTCAACTCGTACCACAACCTCCTCTCGCTCCAGTCCGATCCGGTGGCCACCGCCAACGCGGTGCCGGGCACGGGCGGCGGCGGCAACGAGGCGCCCTTCCAGCCGTCGGTGTGCATCGCCGATCCGACCAAGTGCCCGAACGCCGCGAACAAGAACTGCACGGCGGGCGGCGTCGGTTGCCCCTCGTTCCGGACCGACGCGGTGCGCATCTACGTGCAGATCACCGACGCCGACAACCAGTGCTCGGGCGCCGAGTGCGCCAACTTCACCAAGACCACGGCGGGTGACGCGCTCAAGGCCGCGGGCATCAACTTCGTCAGCCTCTACGGCACCGACGACGACGCGGGCACCGGCACGCCGCAGAGCGTGGCGCAGGACATCGGCATCGCGGCGGGCTCGGTGGATCAGAACAACAACCCGTTCGTGTACCCGGCCATCGACGCGGCCGTCGTGACCAACGCGGTCACCGCGATCCGCAACATCGCCCGCGGCAAGTCGCTCAACGTCACCATCGGCTCCGCCGACGACACCAGCGACACGGTCGACGCGCTCCAGTTCATCGACTACCTCGTGGTGAACACCTCGGGCGTGGGCGCCTGCACCAACGTCACGCCCGTGGCCGACACCAACAGCGACGGGCACGACGACGCGTTCCCCTCGCTCAAGCCCGGCATCCCCGTGTGCTGGGACCTGCACCCCGTGATGCAGAACACGACCGTGCAGCCCACCACCGCGCCGCAGCTCTTCCGCGCCAAGCTCACCGTGTACGGCGACGGCTCGCCGCTCGACTCGCGCGACGTCTACTTCCTCGTGCCCCCGAAGAAGATCGAGATCGGGCCGCCTCCGACGTGATCCTTCCTGCTCGTGCGTGACGTCGGCCACCTTCGCGTGGCCGGTGTCGCCGGTCTCGACGCCCGCGCCGTTCACCTCGGCGCGGGCGTCGTCTTTTGGGGGAAACAGCGCAGGATTTCGACGGTGTCGCGATCGGCTGCGCGCCCCGCGCGCTGGCGCGCATGGATCTGATCATTGGCGCGCGCGGCTCTCGTAAGCATCGACGCGTGTTCTTATCTGTGCACGGTCGCCGCGACCGTCCTGCCCCGGACCACGCCGAGCAAAACGACGAAATCGTGCGCGACGAGGATGGGCCTCACCTGCATCGGTGAGCGCGCGTCGGTGCGCCTCGAGAGCTTCCGCGAGGTGTCCGGCGCCGAGTCGCAGCGCAGCGCTGGGCCCGAGCTCTTCCGACGAGAAAGGGACGGATTCGTGCTCAGATCACCGCTGCGTCTCGTACTGCTGTGTATATCGCTCTTCACCGCCCTGAGCTCGTGCTCGGCCGACAGCCGAGCACCTGAGGGCATGGGAGGAGCGGGCCCTGCTGCTCCTCCGGTCGGCGAAGAGCCCGAGGCCGCGATGCCCGCATCGCTGCGGATGGCCTTCGTCCGAGCCAAGCAAAAGGCCGCCGGCTACGACTTCGTGCGCGACGGCGGCACGCTGCGCAGCAAAGCCGGCCGTCACGGCGCCGTCGCGGAGATCGCGGCCACGGCGCGCGGCGTCCGTCTCTCGGGCGAAGGACACGGCTTCGAGCTCGCCGTCGAGACGGCCAGCATTGGACGCGAGGCTCGGCCTGTGTCTCGCGGCGTCGTGAAGCAACACGCCGAGGGGCAGGAGCTGGTGCTCGATCGCGAGGACGGCGTCGAGGAGCGCTACCTCGCGGGCCCGCTCGGGCTCGAGCAGAGCTACGTGGTGCGCGAGAAGCGCGCCGGGCAGGGGCCGCTCGTGATCGCGGTCGCGTTCGCGGGGCTCGCGCCGGAGATGGTGGCGGGCGCGAAGGACCGCGTGCGGCTCGTGGACGAGAAGGGACAGGTGCGCGCCGGCTATCGCGACCTCGTGGTCGCGGACGCCGAGGGGCGGGAGATCGCGGCGCACATGGAGGTGCGTGGTCCGAGCGTCGCGCTGGTGATCGACGACGCGGCGGCGACCTACCCGCTGCGGGTGGACCCGCTCGTGTGGGTCCAGCAACAGAAGCTCACCGCCGACGATGGCGCGGCGGGCGACCAATTCGGTAACTCCATCGCGGTCTCGGGTGACACCGCGGTCATCGGCGCGTGGAAGGACGACGATGCTCCGGGAAGCGACAAGGGCTCGGCCTACGTGTTCGTGCGCAGCGGCGGCGTCTGGGCCCAGCAGGCGAAGCTCACCGCCGCAGATGGCGCGTGGTTCGACTACTTCGGCTGTTCGGTCGCGGTCTCGGGCGACACCGCGGTCATCGGCGCGTACAACGACGATAGCGAGGGCTCGGCCTACGTGTTCGTGCGGAGCGGCACCGTCTGGACGCAGCAGGCGAAGCTGACCAGCTTCGAGACCGTCGCGAGCGACTACTTCGGCAGTTCGGTCGCAATCTCGGGCGAGACCGCGATCGTCGGAGCGCCGGGACACGACGCCAACGGAAGCTTCTCGGGCGCAGCCTACGTGTTCGAGCGAATCGGCGGCGTCTTCTGGGACCAGCCGAAGAAGCTCTTGCCACCTGACATCGCGGCGGGCGACGGATTCGGCGCTTCGGTCGCGATCTCGGGCGACACCGCGCTCATCGGCACGGACTCGGACGAGAGCGCCCGCGTGTTCGTGCGGAGCGGCAATACCTGGGCTCAGCAGGCGAAGCTCACCGCCGCAGACGGCGTGGCGGGCGACACCTTCGGCGGCGCCGTCGCGCTCTCGGGCGACACCGCGGTCATCGGAGCCTACTGGGACGACTTCCAGGGAATCATCAAAGGCTCTGCCTACGTGTTCGTGCGGAGCGGCAGCACCTGGACCCAGCAGGCGAAGCTCCTCGCGTCCGATGGCTCGGCGGGCGACGCCTTCGGCGCCGCGGTCGCGGTCTCGGGCGACACCGCGGTCATCGGAGCGACCTGGGACAGCGATTTCGGAGTCTACTCGGGCTCGGCCTACGTGTTCGTGCGGAGCGGCGGCGTCTGGACCGAGCAGCAGAAGCTCCTCGCGTCCGATGGCACGTCCAACGACTACTTCGGCAATGCGGTCGCGGTCTCGGGTGACACCGCGTTCATCGGCGCGTACCAGACCGACAGCATGGGCGTCAGCACGGGCGCGGTCTACGTACTCACGCGGCAGGAGGCCAATGGAGCGACCTGCACGAGCGGCTCCACGTGCGCGAGCGGGTTCTGCGTCGACGGCGTCTGCTGCAACACCGCGTGCAACGCCGGAGCGTGCGACGCGTGCTCGATCGCGGCCGGCGCGCCTTCCAATGGCACCTGCGCGCTGCTCACGGGCACGGCTTGCAACGACGGCAACGCCTGCACGCAGACGGACACGTGCCAAGCGGGCGTGTGCACGGGCTCGAACCCGGTGACGTGCGCCGCGACCGACCAATGCCACGTGGCCGGCATGTGCAACCCCGCGACGGGCCAGTGCTCGAGCCCGAGCGCGCCCGATGGCACCGCGTGCAACGACGGCAATGGCTGCACGCAGACGGATACGTGCCAGTCCGGCGCGTGCACGGGCGGCAATCCGGTGACGTGCACCGCGAGCAACCAATGCCATGTCGCGGGCACCTGCAATCCCGCGACGGGCGCGTGCTCGAACCCGACGGCGCCCAATGGCACCTCGTGCAACGACGGCAATGCCTGCTCGAACAACGATGTCTGCACCAACGGTGCTTGCGGCGGCACTGCGTACACCTGCACGCCTTCGAGCTGCCAGCAGAGCGCGACCTGTGACGGCAACGGCGGCTGCACCATCGTCAACAAGGCGAGCGGCGCGGCCTGTCCCGACGACGGCAACGCCTGCACCGCGGATGCGTGCGACGGCGCGGGCGCGTGCCAGCACGCGAACAAGGCCGATGGCACGAGCTGCGGTGCGAGCCAGGTGTGCGCGAGCGGGAGCTGCGCGAGCGAGTGCTTCATCGGCGGCACGCTCTACGCGGCCGGCACCGTGAACCCCGCCAACGCGTGCCTCGTGTGCACGCCGCAGACCTCCACCACCGCGTGGTCCAACCGGGCCGATGGCACGAGCTGCAACGACGGCAACGCCTGCACGAAGAGCGACGTTTGCACCGCGGGGACCTGCGGCGGTACCGCCTACACCTGCACGCCTTCGAGCTGCCAGCAGAGCTCGACCTGCGATGGCAACGGCGGTTGCACCATCGTCAACAAGACGAGCGGCGCGGCCTGCCCCGACGATGGCAACGCCTGCTCCAGCGACACGTGCAACGGCGCCGGGACGTGCACGCACGCGACGCTCGCCGACGGCGCGAGCTGCGGCGACGGGCAGCTCTGCGAGGGCGGATCGTGCGGCCCGAAGTGCCAGATCGGCGGGCAGCTCTACGCCGCGGGAACGATCAACCCGGCGAACGCGTGCGAGCAGTGCGCGCCCGCGATGTCGACCTCGGCGTGGTCCAACCGGGCCGATGGCACCGCGTGCAACGACGGCAACGCCTGCACGAAGAACGACGTCTGCACGGCCGGCGCCTGCGGTGGCACGGCCTACACGTGCACGCCGGGCGTCTGCGACGCGAGCGCGACGTGCAACGGCAACGGCGGTTGCACGGTGACGCCCAAGGGCAGCGGCGTGGCGTGCCCCGACGACGCCAACCCGTGCACGGCCGACACCTGCGACGGCGCCGGCACCTGCGCGCATCCGACGCTGACCGACGGCACGATCTGCGGCGCCGCGCAGGTCTGCAACGGCGGTGCGTGCGCGGCTCAATGCTTCATCGACGGTGTGCTCGTCGCCGCGGGCGCGGCGAACCCCGCGAATGCCTGCGAGGTGTGCACGCCGGCGACCTCGACGACGAGCTGGAGCAGCAAAGCCGACGGCGCGGCTTGCAACGACGGTGACGCGTGCACGCAGACGGACACCTGCAAGGCCGGCGTGTGCACTGGATCCAACCCGGTGGTCTGCGCGGCCTCGGATCCGTGCCACGAGGTGGGCACCTGCGATTCGGCCACGGGGCAGTGCTCCAATCCCGCGAAGGCCGACGGCGCGAGCTGCGACGACGGCGACGCTTGCAGCCAAAGCGACTCGTGCGTGAGCGGCGTCTGCGTGGGCGCAAATGCGAAGAGCTGCCCGGCCATCGACGAATGCCACGTCGAGGGCACGTGCGACAAGACCACGGGCGATTGCTCGGCACCCGCCAAGACCGATGGCGAGACGTGCTCCATCGGCACCTGCCAGGACGGCGTCTGCACGGACGGCGGCATGGGCGGCGCCGGCGGAGCGACGAGCAGCAGCGGCAGCGGTGGAAGCGGCGGCGCCGGCGGATCGAGCACCGGCGGGAGCGGCGGCGCCGGCGGATCGACGACCTCGAGCTCGAGCGGCGGCGATACCGAGCTGGGCGGCGGTTGCAGTTGCCGAGCGGCGGGAGCCGACGAGCGTTCCGAGCGCGGGCCGGTGGGCCTCGTCATCGGGCTGATGCTCGCGGCGGGCGTCTCGCGGCGGCGCACCCGCAGCATGCGGCGCGCAGCCTGATCCGCGAAGGCTCGGCCCGGTGGGCGATCCACCGGGTCGGGCCTTCCACGTTGCAGGGCCTACCTCTTCGCGCGTGCGCTTTCCCGACGTCGCGCGCGCCTCACCCTTGCGCTTCACCAAAGCTCGATGGCGTGCGCGCTTCCTCACCACCGCGCTGCACCACCATCTGCACGGCCCGCCTCGGCGCCCCGCTTTCGTTCTTTTGCCCCGAGTGCCAGAGATGCCCGTTGAAGGCGAGCAGCGTCCCCGCACGCCCCGTGATGGTTCGCTCCTCGGGGTGGCGCACGAGCGGCTGCCCCAGCGCCTTGGGAATGGCGCGCGTGAGGAGATGGGTCCTGGGGACCACGCGCGTCGCGCCGTTGTCGCGCGTGAAATCGTCGAGCATCCAGATCGCCGTGAGCACCACGTAGCCGCCATCCGCCGCGCGCGCCGGCCAGTCGGCATGCAAACCCTGCTGGCCGAAGCCCGGGAGCGGGTTGCGCCCATGCACGTCGCGCGCGTGGAACGTGGGACCGAGCACGCGCAGCGCCGCAGCGGCGAGCGCGGGATGTCGTGACAGCGCGCGCCAAGCGTCGCGCTCCGGCGTCTCGGGCACGATGGCGACGTGTTGGGTGCCGCTGCTCTGGGCCGGCGCCTCGTCGAAGGCGCGCCGGAGCCTTTGGACGAACGTCGCGTCGAGCGCATCGGGCACGACGAGGTAACCCTCGCGATCGAGCGCCTCGAGCTCCGAGGAAGAAGGACTCTGCCCGAGCATCACGAGGCCCACCCGATCCGCGCACCTCGCGGAGGCCCTCAGCATATCTCTCGCGCCGTCCTCGTCGAGGCTCCGGCGCTCACCTCGACGTGCCCGCGAGCCAGCGCCGGTATGTCGCCACGGCCGCGTCGTGTTGCGCGCGCAGCTCCGCGCTCTCCGCGAGCTTCGCCCGCCAGTGATCGTCGAGCGCCCGCTGCGCCGCCTCGCTCGGCACGCCGTAATGGCGCTGCGTCTCGCTCGCTCGATCGGGCCGCGCCACGAGGTCTTCGCGGAGCGACACGTATTGCTCGAGCGTCAGCCGTGGAAAGGAGACCACGCGCTCGCCGCCCGCGCTCACCGCGAACGGGAGGATCGCGAGCGCCTTCGCGATCCCTTCGTCGCCGAGCGGCGCCGTCTTGCCGGGCTCGAGGCCGGCCACCGGCGTTTGCAGCGTCTTCGCCGCGCCACGGCCGGCGGGCGGTTGCCCCGGAGGCACCGGCCGAAACGGCAACGCGCCTCTCCGCGCCCACGCCTCGGCCGAGAGCTCCCGCGCCGGCTCCGTGCTCTTGAGGGACGAAGGCGCGCTCACCACCTTCGGCAAAGCCGCCGCGGGCGCGACCTCGCCGTGCGGGACGCGCGCCGCGATTTCCTCCCTGTGCGCACCCGGAAGCTCCGCCGCAGGCGATCGCAACGTGTCCGCATGCGCAGTCGAAGACGGCGTCGCACCCCGCGGCTCCTCTCGCTCCGGCGGCGGCGCCGCGTTCGCCAACATCGCATCGAGCTTCCCGAAGAACCGGCCCATCACGCGCTCGCGATCCGAAGGCGACACCGACGGCACATCACCCTCGGACCCCACGTCGCTGTCACGCGCCGAGCGATCGGTGTCACTCACGCGGCGTCTCGCTGGCTCGGCGGCAGCCACGGCACCGCGTGCATGAAGAGCACGCGCTTCGCCGCGAGCAAATGCGTCTTCACCGTCCCCTCCGGAAGCCCCAGCGCGGCGGCCGCCTCGACGTGCGTCTGGCCACCGAGGATGACCCGCTCGACCACCGCGCGCTGCGCCTCCGAGAGCTCGGGGAGGAGGCGCTTGGCCAGCGCGCGGAGGTCGACGGCGCGCTCCACGTCGGGCGGCGTCTCGGGCAGCGACGAGCCCGACGAGGGAAGGCCGACGACATCGCTCATCGATCGCCGATCCCGCTTGTGGTGCAGGAGCTTTCCCTTGGTGATGCCCCGGAGGATCGTCCGCACATCGGGCTCGGCCCCCTGGCGCGCGAGGTGATGAAACAGCGCGAGGAAGGCGTCCTGCAAAAGGTCCTCCGCCTCGGCCGCCGCGACTCCCCACTTGAGGATGCGTTTCCAAACCTTGTCGTAATGCGCCCGCATGAGGGTGGGAAACACGTCGCGGAGCACCGCAATCCCCCTCTCGTCGAGCGCCGCCCGGCTCTGTTCGATGAAGGCGAGCTTTTCGGCCATCGTCGCGTCCGTGCTCGGCGCGCCGGTACCGGTGTCTGCTGCCAGCTCACGTGTGCTCACCTTCAAGGCTCCTTCGTCCGTGCGGCGCCGTGCGCCATCCAACGATGAGCCGGGCCGCTCCATTCCGGCGGCCCGGCTCATCGCCCATCCCAGTCGACCGCCGCGCCGCTGTCCGACGCGGTCCGGTCCACCGGGGTGGGCCCTTGGGCGCACATCACTTCACGATGATCATCACCGTGGGGTCCGACCACGCCGTATGACCATCCTTGGTGAGAAAGCGGTGTCGAAAGTAGTGCGGTGTGCCAATGGGCAAGCCCATGACCTGCGTCTTCGCCTGCCGGGTGCTCGGCAGCGCCGTCCAGGTGCGTTGATCGAGGCTGACCTCCCATTCGTGCGAATCCCGCTGGGGGCTATGCGGCGCCGTGAGATCGATGCTGCCCGGGGCCGCGCCATACTTCGCGCCGAACACCCCCTTCGTGCGCGGGCCGACCTTGCGCAGCTCCATGCTCGCGCTCTCGACCAGCGCCCGCACGGCCGAGATGTCGACCGTGCCCGCCGCCGTCTCGGCGACGGACTGCACGTGGTCGCTCAAATGGACCAGCGCATCCCGCACGGCCTCGCGCGCGGCCCGCCGGTCCGCCGCCGAGCCGTGCATGGCCTTCTCCAGGACCTGAGTCCGCTCCTCGAGCGTAGCGACCAGCGGCCCCGCATTGGGAAACCTCGGATTGCCACTCACCGCGGCATGCACCGTCTTGGCACGAAAGAGAAACTTGCCGAACTGCACCGGCAACCGCAGGACGACATGAATGTACTTGGCCATGGGCCCCTCGTCGACGCGGGGACGACACGGCGAGCTCCGCCCCGCATTCGGGATCTCGCCGGAGCGCCTCGATGGCTCTCATCTTCCTAAATCCAACGGCGAGGATTTTCGATTTACCTTCGCGATCTTTTTTCGAGAGCATGCTGATGCCACCCATGGGTGTCGTCGTTTTCGACACCCGCTCGCGTCGTGACGAAGAGGAGAGTGTGGGATGTCCAGGCGCGGAAATCGTTTCCGCACGCGATGAAGGACCGCTCGCGGAGAAGGAAGCCCGTTCGGCAGAGGGGAATGTCTCTTCGGTGGAGAAAGAGGGCCGTTCGGCAGAGAAGGATGTCTCTTCGGTCGAGACGAGTGGCTGTTCGGCAGAGAAGGCGGTCTCTTCGGTGGAGAAAGAAGGCCGTTCGGCAGAGGCGGCTCTCGTTTCGGTGGAGGAGGAGCTCTGTTCGGTAGAGGCGGCTCTATCTCCGTCAGAGAAGGAAGGCTGTTCGGAAGAGAGGGATGTTCCTCCGTCAGAGAAGGAAGGCCCTTCGGCAGAAGGGGCCGTCGCTCCGTCAGAGAAGGAAGGCCGTTCGGCAGGGAAAGAAGGCGATTCGGTCGAGCGGGATATCCGTGCAGCGGAGCGGGATGTCTCTTCGGCAGAGCGGGATATCCGTGCAGCGGAGCGGGATGTCTCTTCGGCAGAGCGGGATATCCGTGCAGCGGAGCGGGATGTCTTTTCGGTCGAGAAAGAGGGAGGGCTCGACTTGTAAGGCCCTTGTTGATGACCGCTGCGATTCGCACACACTCGCCCTCACGTCGTGACGTCGTCGTCCCAAGGAGAGCCTCGCCTACGCGGAGAGGGGGTTGGAGCACGACGAAGACGCCGATCCGGCAGCGACGGCCCCTGGTGGAGGGCCGCCTCGTTCCAGGAGCCGCGTACGGGGGTCGTCAAAGTGGCAGCGCGCGAGGCTGCGCCGTGTCGCCTTGTCCGTCGCGCCGGCGAGCGACCACCGCGAACCGCACCGCGGCGCGCCCATCCGCGCAGGCACGCCGAGTGCCTGGTGCGCGCGGGCATGAAGCGCCCCTTCTTGCTTCTGCTCGCGCTCGTGTCGGGATGGCTCCTTCCGGCCTGCGGCGCGCGCTCGTCGCTCACGGAGCCCGGCGGCTCCGACGCGTGCGGGTTCTGGAACGTGTACGACGGCGCGGTCGGCACGCTGCACCACGCCTCTCTGGACTTCGCGGTGCTCGACGATGGCAGCGTCGTGGTGCCGATGGAGGAAAGCATCGTGGGCGCGGACAGCGACGCGTTCCCCACGGTGACCCGGCAATGGGTGCGGAAGCTCCATCCCGACGGCGCGATCGCGTGGGAGGTGGAAGGCGAGCCCGAGAAGCTCGGCTTCAGCGCGGCGGCGCGGGACGGGGCCGGCGGGATCTACGTCGCCGGCGCCGTGGGGCCTGGGGCGCCGTCGGTCCTGGGAGCCGCGGTCCCCTGCGCGGGAGAGGGGACCTGCGCGTTCGTCGCCAAGCTGACGCCGATGGGCGAGCCGACGTGGGTGAAGGTCTTTCCGTCGAACGACGTACGCGCGGCCGTGAACCACCTCGCCGTGATGGACGACGGCCGGATCACCCTGGAAGGGGCGTTCGACGGCACCCTCGATCTCGGCTGCGGGCCGGTCAGCGGGACCGCGGATGGCCTTTGGGCCAATCTCTTCGTCGCGCGGCTCTCGCCTTCCGGCGAATGCCTTTGGTCACGCGCCCTCGTGAGCCCCCAGTTGTTTTCAGGGTTCACCGACATGGCTGTCGGCGACGCGGGAGACGTCGCGCTGGTGCTGCACCTGACGGCGGAGGGGCCTCCCGGATCGAGCATCGACTTCGGTGGCGGTCCGGTGCCCAGCAGCAGCAGCGTCGACTACGGTCACCCTCTCGCGGTCGCGAAGTACGCGCCCGACGGCGCCTTCGTGTTCGCCAAGGTCGCGACGAGCGGGTTCTGCCAGAGCGTGCCCAAGGTCGCAGTGACCGGCGCGGGCGAGGTGCTCCTCTCGGCGGCCTACACCGGCCCGATCGATCTCGGCGGCGGTCCCAGGGGCTCGGCGGACGATACCCGACAGTTCGTCACGAAGCTCGGCGCGACCGGAGAGGAGCTCTGGACCCGCGACATCGCCTCCGGCAAGTACGGCGGGGGCGAGGTGTTCGCGATCGCGATCGAGCCCGGCGACGGCTTCTTCCTCGCGGGTCAAGGGCGGGTGGGGATGTCGATCCTCGGCGAGCCGGTGCCGGAGGAGACGCTCTTCGCCGCCGCCTTCGACGCCGGCGGGCAACCGATCGACGTGCAGACGTTCCCGTTCTCGGGACAAGGCCTCGACCTCGGGCTCTCCGCGAGCGCCCCCAGCTCGCTGGTGCTCGTCGGGCAATTCGATCGGGTGCACGACTTCGACGACGGTCCCTGGTGGGGGCCCGAGAAAGCGCTCGTGGCCAGGATCTGCCCATGAGCGCTCCGTCCACGGCTCGTCTCGCGCTGTGGCGTCGGCCGCTCCGCCGCGGGCCGGTGAAGAGATTTGGGGCGGCTCGATCTCTGCTACCGGAGCCCGATACGACGCCATGACCGACACCTGGACCGAGATGTCGACTGGCCAGGTCCGTGTGGACCGGCTCGGAGATGATTGCCTGGGGTGGCGTGGAGAACGACACTGGCGTGCACGAATACCGGCGGTCGCCGTTTCTCACGTACGAGATATCTGCCCTCGCCTTCACGGTGCAGTGAAGCGATGACAGGGCACCACGATGAGCCGTGCGCCTTCGCGCTGGAGCCGTTGCTGCGCAACACGCGCACGCTCGTGACGAATTGGCAACATGAGCGAGAGTGGCGTGGGCGTGGCACCTCTGTCGGCACCAACATGCTTTGGAACGCCGGTATCGCATTCGAGCGCTCTTGTGCGGGTTGCGTGTGGGCGATACGAAAATGTCGTCGTCGCTCGCTGCGGGCTTCGAGATGGTTCATGACGTTCTCGATGGAGGTTGCTCAATGATGCTTCGTCGTGCATCGATGGCTGTCGTCGTCACTCTTCTCGCCGGCTGTGGCGAGGTCGTGGTCAGCCCGACCCTGGGCGATGAATGGGCCGATGCCGGCCCCGCCGCACAAACGAAGCTCCTCCTCGCGAGCAGCGGTGACACGCTCTACGCCGTTCATCACCCCTCGGATGCGACGGGCGACCACCTGGCCAAGGTCAGGGTCATCGCGACGTTCAAGGGTTGCGAGGGCGTCACCGACCTCGCGATGAGCCGCGCGGGCGAGCTCTACGCGACGACCGCGACCGGCCTCTACACAATCGATCGATCCGACGGCACGTGCACGCTCGTCGCGACGGGCGCCTACCCCGAGTCACTCGCCTTCGTCCCGCCGGGGGCCGTCGATCCGGACGAGGAGGCGCTCGTCGGCTACGCGGGCGCGAGCTACGTGCGCATCGACCCGAGCACCGGCTCGATCACCACGCTCGGCCAGCTCGGATCGGGCCTCGAGGTGGGCAGCGATCTGGCCGCCGATCCGCTCGGCAACCTGTTCCTCACGGTCACAGGTGAGGATTGCGACGGCGACGTCTGTCTCGCCCGCGTCGATCCGAAGACCGGCGCGCTCGCCGAGATGCTCTATGCGATCAGCGAAGACATCTCCGGGCTCGCCTTCGCGGACGGCAAGCTCTACGGCGTCAGTGGGCACGGCCCGCTCTGGGGCCTCACCACCACGCCTCCCGAGCCCCTGATGCCGATCGTCTCGGGCTTCCCAACATCCACCCCGGCGGGGATGCTCGACTTGCAGGGGGCGACGGCCGAGCCCTGAATCCGCGTCGCGCTCCGGGGATGGGCTGCTGATGTCGAGCTCGTCGAGAGGCGCCTTGCTTTCGAGGCGTCGGATCTCCTGCACCAAGCTCCACACGACGGCGCGTGGCTGAGCGTCACGAGAAGATGAGCGCGATGTCGTAGACCGACGCGACGTCGAGGATGGAGGTCCGTTTCCAGTCGATGAGATCCTAGAACTTAGCAGGGAACCGGATTCCGAGGGGTATACACGCAGCGATCGAGCGCTCCGAGCAACAATGCTCGGAGACGGGGAAGTAGAGCACGTTGAGCTGGTTCAAAAGATCGCTGAGGGAAGGCTGCTTGGTCCCTACCTTCCGCGACGATTTGCAGGCTGCGGCTTGCCTCCGCGCTGCGCCTCATTCTGAGCTGCACGCGCGGGCTTCGCTGCATCGCCCATTGCAGGCTTCGCGAGGAGGACGCGCGCCGGCAGATGGTGCCCGGGGGCCTCGCATCGATGCTTGCGGCTCCCGCCCGAGCGATGTCTCATCACCCGGATAACCCCAAACCCAAGAGGATGACATGCCCTTCCCGATGGCCTGGCGGCGGTACTTGACCAACGCGAGCGTCTTCCTGTTCCAGTGCGACAAATGCCTGAAGTTTTCCGAGTCGAGCTCCATCGAGATGAAGCCCGCGCACCCGAGCCCCCAGACGGCGAAGTGCAATGGCCATCTGATGAAGCACACAAAGATGGACAGCGCTGCGTTGAAGTTCGATGGCAAGCTCCCGCGGACCGATCCGCGGTGCTTCCAGCCCAACACGATCGAGGGCGCCAAGACGGGCCTGGCCAAGCTCGCTCCGATCGACGGTCCCTACCTGACCGACCTCGAAGGCGAGATCCAGTTTCGCAAGAACGTGATGGACGCAGCCGAGACGAAGAAGGCCAAATTCTCGAAGTACTGCAAGAGCCCATCGACCTGGGACCTCGCGCTGGCCCGGACGCTCTATCACCTGTTCCTCTCCCACAGCCAGCTCAAGCAGAGCGGCTGCCTCGGGGTCGCCTCGCTGACCGGCGGGGGCTTCCTCGTGAGCTTCTCGGGCGGCTCCGAAAAGACCGAGGCCCTGGAGACTCAGTTCAACAGCCTCTTCAGGATGGCGAGCTGCGCGTGCTCCCCGCGCGTGAACGAGGGCTGGCAGAAATACCTCTCGGAGTTCGAGGCGGTCGGCGCTGACGCGGACGAGCTCGTGGGGAAGAACTGCGCGGAGTCGAAGCTCTTCGCCAACGAGCCGGAGACCATCAGCAAGATCGCCGGCATCACCGTCATCTGGATCGGGGCCAAGGACATGCGCGACGAGCTGTGCCTCGTGGACGGGGCGAAGGGCGCGGGCTCGATCATGCTCCCGTGCGAGTACTGTCAGAACCTGCTGCCCGCGTTCCTCGACGAGACCCTGAAGAGCTGATGGCCGGCGATCCCTGCGGGCCCCCGCCGGCGGCAGGCGGGTAGCAGGCAGCGTCGCCGGCGCATACGATGGTTTGGCCAGGGATCTTCCACCCGGCAGGCCAGCAACTCTACGATCTGCCCTGGTACAACATGCGCGCCTCGAACGGGCTCTACGTCGGTGGGAGCGACGACGGCAAGGCAGCGCTCGTTGCCAGGTACGATCTCGCCAACGCAGGCATGTTCGGGCGGGGATGGACCGACTCCAAGTCTGCGGAATTCCGCCTCGAGCCTCATCCGTGGGGCCAGGCGCAGGCGTGGCTCGACAAGGCCAGGCAGGGGGCGTCTACCACGCCTACTGCCAGAGCCCGTTCATGCTCGACTCGTACCACCCCACCCAGTGGCTCAGCACCCCATCCTCCGGCTATGAATGCTACCCGAGCGGAGAGGTGGACTTCTTCGTCGTGAACTGAAGCCCGCGCGACGCGCGGTCGCGCCCTTCACGCCTCTTCGGGAGAGCGGGAGTCGGTCTCTCCGCCTCCCCGTGACGGGTGGCTCGGCGCTCACGCCGCGGCGAGGCGCCGTCGCGGCCTGGGCGTTCGAGCTGTTCAGGCAGATCACCCCTTCCCAAGCGCCCGCGCGGCGGTGACCTCCTGCACATAAATGACCGCGTCAAAGCTCTTTCGCGGCGCCGTCTTGGTTCGCGCGTGTCGCTCACCGTCGAACCACCCGCGCACGCTCCACGCCGGCACCGGCGATTCCAGCCATGGGCGCACGCTCTCCGGTGCTGCCCGCAGGTCCACGAGCAGACGCGGCATCCCTGCGAGCCCCAGCGCCGCATTCCAGCTCCCGGGCGGCGCCGCCCCCACCGACAGCGGCACCGGCGTGTAGTTGCGGCCGCTGCGGTAATCCATCGCAAGGAAGGAGCCGCGATCGAAGGCGAAGCCCAGTGCGAAGTAGTCCTTGGTGTACTTCGCGCGCAGGAGCGCGCCCAGCTCGAAGAGCTCGGATGCCTCCTTCGAGATGTGCGCGTTGTGCGCCCAAAGCACGAGGCGGGTGCCCTGCGGGTGCTCATCGAGGAGCCAGCTCACGTTGTCGGCCATGTGCCGGTCGCGGACCGCGGGGTCGGCCGCCTCCTCCTGCGCGCGGAGCAGCATGAGCGCGTGCCGCCGCGCCGTCGCCCACGCGGCCGCTCCGGTGCGGCGGCTCCAGGCCTTCTTCTCCGTGTCGAAGCGCGCGACCAGTGCCGCCAGCGCGTCGTGCACGCCGGGCTTCAGCCACTCGGGCGCCCCGGAGGGATTACGGAACGGCGCGATCGTAGGCGCCACGCTGCGCGCGAGCTCGGCGTCCACCTTGGCGAGATAGGCCGGCACTGCCTGCGCCGCCGCGGCCGATACGAGATCGAAGCCCTGGAACTCGATCTTCTGGCGGTGCTTGGGATCTTCGTTGTATCGGCGCATCCACTGCACCATCGCGAGGACCTCTTCGGTCGCCCACTCCCACGTGATGAGCCCACGCACGGCGGTGGCCGCATCGCCGCGCCCGTGGAGCACATAGTCGTTCACCGCGAGCGCCTCCGACCACCCCGCCTCGATGGCGAAGACGCGGAAGCCCATCTCCTCGACGAGGAAGCGGAGCAGCCGGTGCTTCATCCGAAAGAACTCCGACGAACAGTGCGTCGCTTCGCCCAACCCGACGATGCGCGCGTCGCCGATCATCGCGCGCAGCGGAGCGAGGTCGGCGGTGCTTCCCTCGGGCCCGCCCTCGATCGGGACCGCGGCGCCCCGCAGCCAGGCGCGGAGCGCGTCGTCCGATGGCCGCGGCGGCGGCATGGGCGCGAGGCGGAAATCGGCGGTTGTCGTGGCCGGCTCGACGCGCCTCGTCGCGCGCGGGAGCGGCGGCGCGTCGACCACGAGGTAGTAGGGCTGACCGCCCGGCAGAGTGACGGTGTAGCGGCCCGCCGCATCGGTGCGCGTGACGAAGATGTCGCCCTCGTTCTCGCTCACCCGCACCGCCTGCACGAGCGCGCCTACCGCCGGCGCGCCGGAAGCGTCGAGCACGGTCCCGCTCGCGGCGAAGCCGGCGTCGCCGAGCTTGATCTCCACAGGCGCAGCCGGTGATCCGGGGCCGATGCTGACCACGCCGCCGTAGCCCGCCGCGACGCCGGGCGCGACCGCGGTGAGACCGTAGCGGCCCGACGGCACGGCGTCGAAGCGGAAGCGCCCGCCGGCGTCGGCCGTCGCTGTGAGCGGCGGCGGATCATCGTCGTCTCGCTCCATCTCGAAGTGGGGGACGAGCGCGACGACGGCATCCCTGCGCGGTACGCCGGCGGCGTCGCGGACGATGCCTTGGAGCGCCGGCGCCGCGGCCGGCGCCGGCGATGCGGTTGTTGCCGGCGGCGCGGGCGCCGCCGTCGGCAACGGCGTGCACGCCGCGAAGAGAAGCACGAGGGTGGAGGCGAGGTGCCAGCGGAGCCGCATGCGCCGGATACTATTCGCGACGTTCGCCGTGCACTATCGGCCGCGCCACGATGACCTCCGCACGTCGGGGCGGAGGCCGACGAGCTCGCTCTCGATGAAATTCGCCGATCCGATGAACAGGATGGATCGCTCTCGCACGCCGACGAGGTATTGGAGCGTGCCGCCCTCGTCGTCGTCGCGGGCTCTCATGGGCATCATGACGTCACGCGGGATCGGCGCCGAGGGCCGATGAGCGGGTGCAGGCCGCGGCTGGTCGCCCCTGGGTGGCCCGGATACGGAGCGTGACGTGGCCGACTGGCGGAAGCGGCTGGCTTAGCCGGGGCGCCGCGGTGACGACCTTCTGCACGGCCGTCTTGTGGACGTGGTGAAGGACGGGACGGCCCGTTGCCGCCGAGCGCGATCAGGGGCGCGCGCCGGTGGGCACCTCCAGCAGCCGCTGGCCGAGGAGCCACACCTCGGCCACGCCGCCCTTGCTCGTAACCTTGAAAAGCTCGAGGCACCGCTCGCGCAGATCGAGCAGGGGCGTGAGCCGGAGAGCTCAGCCGATCTCCTTTGCCATCGGGTGAGCCGCTCGCGGCTCGCTCAGCCTCCGTGACAGGGGCGGCGGAGCGCGCGTGGCAGCACCTCGATCAGGACGATCCACCGCCGGCGGCCGGCGTCTCGACCTCGCTCCGGTTCTCGGCTGCGGGGAGCCACATGAAGACCGTCGTTCCCACGGAGACCTCGCTCTCGACGCGGATGTCGCCCTGATGGTCGTCGAAGAACCGCTGCGTCAGCGAGAGGCCGAGCCCGGTCCCTTGCCCTGGCGGTTTGGTGGTGAAGAAGGGCTCGAAGATGTGCTCGAGATCCTCGGCAGGGATACCGCAGCCGGTGTCGCGCACCTCGATTCCCACGCCCGGCACGCCCCGCCTGACCAGCGGGCGAGCCCGGATGACGACGCTGCCGCCCGGAGAGACCGCGGCGATGGCGTTGCCGATCACGTTGAGCAGCGCCGAGTCGAGCTGCGTCGGATTGGCCAGGAGCGGCGGCAAGGATGGAGCGAGATCCGTCGGCTTCAGGTCGACGCCGCGATCGCGCGCCTGCGGGCCGGAGATCTCGAGGACGCGGGAGAGCGCCGCGCCGAGGTCGCACGGCTCGCGCGTGGCGGGCTTGCGGCGCGTGTGCTCGAGCAGCGCGCGCACCAGGCTGGAGCAGCGGTTGGCCTGCCCCTCGATGGCGGAGAGCGACCTCTCCAGCACGGCGCCGTCCACCGCCCCTGCGCGCTGCTGCTGGAGGAGGAGCTGCGCCTTCATGAGGATGATGGCGACCGGGTTGTTCAGCTCGTGCGACAGGCCCGCGAGCAACGTGCCCACCGCCGCCATCTTGCCGGCCTGGATCAGCTCGTCCTGCGTCTCCGAGAGCCTTCGCAGCGTGGTGGCCAGCTCCTCGTTCTTCGCGGCCAGATCGCGGTGCGCGCGGTACAGCCGCTCGGCCGCGCGGACCCGTGCCAGGAGCTCCGTGGGATCGAAGGGCTTGCACAGGTAGTCGTCGGCGCCGGCGTCGAGGCCGCCCACGGTCTCCTTGCGGCCGGCGCGCGCCGTGAGGAGGATGACGGGGATGTCCCGGAGCGCGGGATCGCGCTTGAGCCGCGCGACCAGCTCGAAGCCATCCATCTCCGGCATCATCACGTCGGACACGATGATGTCGGGCCGCCGGGCCTCGATGGCCAGGAGCGCCTCCCGGCCGTTCGTCGCCAGATCGATCTCGTGGTCGGCGATCAGGATGTCCGAGAGGTAGGCGCGCATGTCCGGGTTGTCCTCGACCACGAGCACGCGCGACGCCGACGCGCTCGCCGGGCGCCGCGCGGGCGAGGCCGCGACGACGGCGCGCGGCGCGGGGGCGTCGAGGAGGTCGCCTCGCGAGGGCGGCGCCGGACCGCGCGGCGAAGGCGCGGAGACCAGCCGATCCGGCGCGCGCGGGAGGGTCACGAAGAAGCGGGATCCCACGCCGACCTCGCTGGTCACGCCGACGGCGCCGCCCATCATCTCGGTCAGATCCTTGACGAGGGAGAGGCCGATGCCCGTCCCTTCGTGCTTGCGCGTCGGCGACGCGTCGATCTGCTGAAACCGCTGGAAGAGCAGGTGCCGCTTGCCCTCGGGGATGCCCGGCCCCGTGTCCGTGACCGCGAGCTCCATCCGATCGCCGAGCGCGCAGAGCTCGACCGAGACCCGGCCCTCCTCCGGCGTGAACTTGAGCGCGTTGCCCAGGAGGTTGAGCAGGATCTTCTCGAACTTGCGCCGATCGAGGGGGACGCTGCGGAGCTCGGGATCGGCCTTCATCGAGAGATGAATGCCGCCGCGCGCCGCCGCCGGGTGGGCGCCCTCGATCATGTCCCGGCACAGCTCGACGACGTCGACCGCCTCCCAGTCGAGGGTCATCTTGCCGGACTCGATCTTCTGGTGATCGAGGATGTCGTCGACGAGCCGGTGGAGGCGCCGCGCATTGCGCTGGATGCGCTCCAGGTCGGCGCGCACCCGCGGCGACATCTCCTCGTCGTGGTTCGAGAGCAGCGACGCCAGCGGGCCGAGGATGAGCGAGAGCGGGGTGCGCAGCTCGTGGCTCATGGTGGTGAGGAACTCCCCCTTGGCGCGGGCCGCGGCGTCGGCGGCCTCCTTGGCGTTCTGGAGATCGACCTCCATCTGCTTGCGCTCGGTGATGTCCGCGTAGATCCCGAGGAGGCCGGTCACGCGGCCGGCCTCGTCGCGGATGGGGACCTTGCTGGTGAGCAGGACGCGCTGCTGGCCGTCCGAGCGGAGCAGCGTCTCCTCGATGTCGAGGCGGGGCGTGCCGCTGGCCATCACCTCTTTGTCGATCTGCACGAAGGCGTCCGCGTCTTCCCTCCTCTCCCAAACGTCGTAGTCCGTCTTGCCGACCAGCGTCTCCAGGACCGTCCCGGTGTCGTTGAGGAAGAGGTGATTGCCGCCGAGAAAACGGCACTCCCTGTCCTTCCAGAAGATGGCGTGAGGGACGTTGGCGATGACGTACTTGAGGACGGACTGCTGCTGTTCGAGCGCCTCCTGCGCCCGCCGCCGAGCGGTGACGTCCGTGGCGATGCCGAACAGGCCCGTGACCCTGCCACCCGCGGCCCGCACGGGGATGAAATGGGCTTCCAGCCACGCTCCCCGGATCTTTCCGGAGGTGCTCACGGTCTCCCCCGCCAGAGCTCGGTGGGCAGCGTCCGTGACCCAGGGATGAGCACGGTAGACCTCGAAGATCGACGTGCCCCGCCCTTCGTGCAGGCCGGCGCCGAGCGACCCGATCCCGCTCCCCTCCGCCATGTCGATGATCCCCTGCTCGTCGAGGGAGAAGAGCACGATGGGCGTGTGCGCGAGCGCGGTCTGGAGGTGATCGTGAACCTCGTCGAGCGCGACCACTGGAGACGTCGGCACCGACTCGCACCGCGGGCCACGGCGCGCGGCGATGTTGTCGACGTTGGCGGCTCGGCGATGAAGGCGCAGCGTCATGGGTGTCCCACCGAGGAGCATATGCGCCGCTTCACGGACATCAATTCAGGAGCGGGTGGATTGCGGCAACAGCCATCCTCCCGCCAGGCGAGACGAGCTCGGCAATCACCCGATCAGGAACGGGAGGAGCGGCTCGACGGTGGTGAGGCTGACCTCGCCCGCCGTCGGGGGCCGAGGCCCACTCGGCAGCTCATCGCATGGCCGCTCGGCACGAATCGTCGATGGGAAGGAGCCATGAAGCTCCATCCTTGCTCTGGTTGCGGGCTCGTGCGCTGCGGTGGTCGTGCACCGAGCTCGATGGATGATGGGCTATCGGGGAAGGTGGGCTCGCTCGGCGCGCATGCTCCTAAATCAGCGAGCGTAGCGAGCGTGATTCTCGAACGACGAAGACCCTTCGCGGACGTGGACGTGGTCGTGAACGCTGACGCTGACGACGGGCCGTCGACGTCAGCGTCCACGTGCGTCCACGTCCACGAAGAGACTGTTGTTCGAGAATCTTGACCGCTTTGACCGCTGATTTAGTACTACAGTTGTAAATCACCTCGGACCACCCGCCTCATCCACGCGATCTTGCTGAAAGTGGCGTGTCGGGGTCGGCTGGACGGCAACCAAGCTCGACGCATAGCCTTCCACAGAATCACGTGGCTCGGCCGGCCCGACCGACGATGAACTGCAACTGTAGTATTAGGAGACACGCTTGGCAGCTTTCCGCGGCAACGCAGTCGATGCCGCCGACGCCTCGATCGCAGCACTCTTTGTCTATCGGGACACGAGCCCTCGCCCCTGTCCGTCGAGGCACGCGCCGCGGCACGCTTCACCTTGGAGCACGATGGATACGTGTGCGGCGCGGTCGCTCAGCCGCAGCGGCCGCAATAGCCGAGATCATACATGTGGCACGTCTTGCCCTTCGGACATGCGATGTTCGGCGAGCAGTCGCACGGCGGCGCGTCCCCGGGATCGAACGAGTTGAGCTGGGGGTGGAGCGTTTCGCCCGGGGAAGCGGGCGTCTCGATCTCGGTCGTATCCGAGCCCTCGGCGTCGCCTTCGCTCTCGGTGGGCGCGGGGGCCGCGCAACCGATGAAGATGGAACAGGCGATGAACAGCGATGTGAAGAGGTGCTTCGTCATGATGCGATCTCCTTGTCGGCGCTGACACGAGCGCTCGGCCGAGGCTCGTGATCCTTCGATGCGCCCGCGAAGAACGAACCGTCTCTACGAGATGGAGGACGAAAAGGCGATGCGACATTTGAGGTCGCGGCCCCGGCGAGGGGGACGCGCGACGTCATGCTCTGCGTCGCGCCCCATCCGCGCCGGCCCGAGCGGCGCGTCGACGGGGAGGGCCGTCGAGGTCTGGCCGTCAGATGGAGGGTCGTCGCCTCCACGACCTCGTTCAGCTCCCGATTCAGGGCTTGGGCGCGCGCAGGATCGCCGAGCTGGTGAAGCTCAGCGAGCCGGCGAAATAGACATGCGTCGCGTCGATACCCATGTTGACGTAACCCATCTCGGGCAAGCTGAACCCGCTGGCGACGACGGTCACCTGCCCGTCGGGCGTGAGCCGCACGATGCGGCCGTCGAGGCCCGCGACGCCCTCGTGACCCACGTAGAGCGCCGCCTCGTCGGCGACCATCCCCTGCGCGAAGTCGTAGGGGATCGGCGTCGTCGATACGCTGCCTCCCGGCGTCGGACGCCACTCGATCGGGCCGAGATGGTGGCTCCAGAAGACGTGTCCCGCGCCCACCGCGACGCCCATGGGGCTGTCGTTGGCGAGCGTCTCCTTCGCGCCGCCCCGACGGGGAAGCGCACGAGCTCGCCGTCGACGCAGTTGAAGTTCGCGACGTAGACGTGGCCATCGCCGATCGCCACGCTCCCGGGATCGCACAGGCCGCAATCGATCGCGATGGGCGGCGCGCTGCCATCGAGCGGCGCTGATCGCAGGCAGCCCGCGCCGGCAAAGATGTCTACCTCCGTGAAGTACACGCGATCGCCGGACACGGCGATGCTCCAGGGCTCCAGGCTCGAGGTGTGGATCACCTCGGGCGCGCCGCCCGCCTTGGGGATGCGGCGCACGTCGCCGGCGTTCGAAGAGCGCGTCGTGTAGTAGACGTGCGACGCGCTCACCGCGACGCCGACGACGCCGGGAGTCAGATCGAGCATGACGGCGGCACCGCCCGACTTGGGGACCGCCACGAGCCCCTGATCGCCGCCGGCATACGCGGTGGTGTCGTCGATGGCCACCGAGAGGAGGTGAAACGCATTGGCCTCGAACAGCACCTCGACGTTCGAGAGCCCCCCGCCCGCGCCGCCCGTGCCCGTCGTGCTGCTGCTCCCGCCCGTGCCCGTCGTGCCGCTGCTCCCGCCCGTGCCCGTCGTGCTGCTGCCCGCGCTCGTGCCCGTTGTCGTTCCGCCGCTCGCGCTCGTGCTCGTCGTGCCGGCGCCGCCGGTTCCAGCGTCGGGGTGGTCGCTGCCCTCCGGCCCGCCGCAGGCCGCGACACTGGTGAGCGACGACGAGAGCACCAGCGCGGCGAGGGCGGCACGACGAGGGAATGTCATGGTCGGGATCAATACACCCGGGGCGAGCCCCGCGCGCAAGCGCGTCGCGATGCGGTGCCACTCGGATCTTTCGACACGTGATCCAGCGGGTCACCGGAAGTCGAGGTGGTTGCTCGGTCTCCACCCGGCACAACACCTTCCTCGCGTTGCGCAGCGCAGGGAGGTTCGCCGTCGAGGCGAACACCCGTCCCCGAGCAGGATCGGATCATCGTGTCGAAGACGGGCACGGCCCTGTTGTTTCAACACCTGTCCAGGATGCGGATCCCGCGCACGGAAGGCGCTGCCACGGTGGCCCATGGCACGGGAAAGAGGGGAGGCCTGCCAGGCGCGGAGAACGAGGCTGGTCACCTTCCGCTCCCGATCAGGACGGCCGGTCCTAGATGGATCGCATGAGCGTTTCGTACAACCGCCTCTCGCGCGAGGATGCGGCCGTTCTCCTGATTGACCACCAGGCAGGGCTCCTCTCGCTCGTGCGTGATTTTTCGGCCGATGAATTCAGGAACAACATTCTCGCGCTGGCGGATACGGCCAAGCTCTTCTCGCTTCCCACCATCCTCACCACGAGCTTCGAGCAGGGCCCCAATGGTCCCCTGGTGACGGAGCTTTCGGAGCGGTTCCCGCACGCGCCCGTCATCCGGCGGCCGGGCCAGATCAATGCCTGGGACAACGAGGATTTCGTCAATGCCGTGAAAGCCACGGGGCGACGGCAGCTCATCATGGCTGGCATCGTCACCGATGTCTGCGTCGCCTTTCCGGCGCTGTCGGCGCTCAAGGAAGGGTACGACGTCTTCGTGGTCACGGACGCCTCCGGCACCTTCAACACTGCCGTTCGTGACGCGGCCTGGAGCCGGATGACCCAGGAGGGCGCTCAGCTCATGAACTGGTTCAGCGTCGCCAACGAGCTGCAGCGCGACTGGCGCCACGACGTGGAGGGGCTCGAGCGCCTCCTCGCCACGCACCTCCCGGCCTACGCGAACCTCATCGCGAGCCACAGGGCGCCGCGCGCCGAGCGCGGGCAACAGGCGCGCGCCCAGCGCCGTCGGTGAACCCGAGCCGCGCCTTCTGGGCTCACCGCGCGGGCGGGCCCTCCTGGACACGCGCGTGCGCGGCCGCGACACCGCGCGCGACGGCCTGCGTGACCGCGTCGATGAACGGCGCTCCCGCCTCGAACGTCACCTCCCGGAGGGCGATGGGCATGTCCGGCGTGGCGCGTCGCACGGCGTGATACTCCACCAGGGCGCCTTCGATGAACGCGGCGGCCACGTCCTCCGGCGGGAGCGACGTGACCCCCTGATCGCGCGCGATCGGGGCGAACGCCATGTGCTCGACGCCCAGGCGGATCGTCTCGCGCATCACCGTCGCGCCCGCGGCCTTCACGCGGTCGAGGGAGAACGCGTCCCGCGGGCCCATCGCCACATACAGCAACCGTTCGGCCTTGGCCGGGGCGGGCGCGGGATCGAGCAGCAGCGTCTTCTGCGGCTCCTTGCCGAACCCACCCTCCGTGCGTTGCTTGGAGATGAAGCCCAGGAGCTCCGTCGCCGGGCTGATCAACTTCTCGCTGGGATCGAAGGCGAAGACGAGAACCGCCTGGAGCGGTGTCTCCTTCGTCAGCGGACTGACCATGGCTGCGACGATGGTTGGCTCGTTCGCCGTCGGGGGCAGCGCCGAACGGGCCGGCTCGGCTCCGCCGCACCCGCCGAGGGCAGCCGTGAGCAGACCGAAGAGGCCGAGAGAGAGGAGGCGACGTCGTTTCACGCTCCCTCCGTGCGTGCCTCTCCTCCACGGCGCAAGCGTGACCGCGCCATGCGATCTCGTCGAACGCTGTTTTTCCCCTCCTTTCATGGGGGAAGCGGCCGCGCGGCGCTCCTCGTCGATCGCCCGGAACATCGAGCATCCGGCAGAAGCGGATGGTGCGAGCAAACGGGCTCCGGAAGTGAAGGGCCCTCGCCGCCGCGGACGAGTCGTACCGCGTGCGCCGCGAGCTCTTCCAGCACGGCCGCGCCTCCAGCGTCGAGCTCACCGACGCCGAGACCGAGCTGTTCCGCGCGTCGCTCGACGTGGTGAGCGCGCGCGTCGATGTGCGCATCGCGCGCGCTCGCCTGCTGCACGCCACGGGGCGCGACGCGTTGGCCACGCGGTGACGAGGTTCGTCCTCGAGACGAATGGACGCTTCAGGAAGCAGCTCTACGCTGTCGCCGCCGGAGGGCAGCGATGGCGAGCCCGAACCCGCCGAGCCCCATCCACGCGCGCGACGTGCCCCCTGATCCGACGGCGCTGACGCTGCACCCGGAGATGTCGACGAGATTGGCAGTCACGGTGAGGATGACGGTCCGATCCTGAATGATGATGGGATACACGTACTTCATCGGACCGGTCGAGACGTCTGGGAAATAGATGTTGTCACCCTTGTCCGGGGGGATCTGCAAGCAGCTCTCCTCTCCCCAGAGCTCCAGCTCCGTGCAGTCGGCGCTGGGGTCGAGGACCACGGTGATTGGAAACGCGCAATGGTTTTCCAGAGAGATGCCGAGATCCTCACAGCCCGGCCGGCTCGTGCCGCCCACGATGACCGAGACGCAGTCGCCGATGGAGTGAGGCGAGATCTCGATGTCCTGGGCCACGATCTCGGGTGAGTCGCCGCACTCGTCGGCGCGGGCCTCCCGCCCGTGGACCATGGCCAGCAACGTGACGAAGAACGCAAGTCTTCGGTGGATCATGCGGCGCGTGTAGTACGGCTCGTTCCAGGACCGATACCCGGCGTTGTCGAAGCCTCGTGTCCGTGGGCTCTGGCGGCGCGATCACGCGTGAAATGAATACTGTCGTCGGATCGATACGGATCTTCGGCTGCGATCTGCTCTCTCTGCGGATCGGGCGTATTCGAGAACCACGCCGTCGCATGTCCGTTGCTGTCCGCGGATCGGTCGGCGCGGGGGCGGGTGCGGACGCGGAGCCCGGAGGATATCCGTTCTGCGGATAGGCACCTTGCTGAGGATATCCACTCTGCGGATAGGCGCCTTGCCGAGGATATCCACTCTGCGGACCGCACGTCAGCGGTGTCGTGGCGGCCCGGAAGGCCCAGTGGAGCACCGGGCCCAGCTCGCGGAGGTGGTGAGCACGTGGTGATCGCGACGCGCGCAAAGGAAGGCTGGAACGGCCGGGTGGTTGCAGCAGATGACCGAATCACGCCCGAACATGCGCGGCGTCGCGTCCGCGCATTCCCCGAGCGCGGTCAGGGGTCGACGGGCTCGGCGTGCAGGAGGGACACGCGCCCGATGCTGCGGCCGGTGGTCGGGTCGGGGAAATACGGATCGACGGCGTAGAGCGTGCCGTTCACGGGGTCGGCGAGCAGCTGCTGGCCGAGGTACAGGCCCGCCGCCTCGCCCACGATCGTCTGCAGCAGCTCGCCGGTGCGGCCGCTGTACACGAAGATCCCGCCGGTGGACGTCGCGGTGGCCGTGCTGTGGCCGAGCGCGCCGATGGCGTACTCGTCGACGCCGTCGCCATCCATGTCGAACAGGTTCGTCACGGAGTCGCCGAAGCTCGCGCCCGCGTTGCTGCCGGTGTGGGTGCGCAGCACGATCTCGGGGTGCTGATCGATCCGCAGCACGGGGTCGGCGCTGTCGCGGATCGCGCGCCCGCTCACGACGTACGCGACGCCCGCGCCCGCGAGCCCGGAGACGACGCCGTCGCGGCCCGAGCTCACCACGAAGTCCTCGACCCCGTCGCCGTTCACGTCGTCGATCTGGGCGGCGCCGCTGCGGTAGCCCAGGAACTGCAGGTCGTGCGCGCCCTCCACGACGCGGATCAGCTCTCCCGTGAGCCCGTCGTGGAAGTACACGCGCCCCGCGTACCGCCGCGGATCCGGGGCGCTCGCGATCCACTGGCCGTTCGCCGTCACCAGGAAGTCGGTGAAGCCATTGCCATCGATGTCGCCCGCCGGCGCCACGTAGTAGCCGCGGCGCTCGGAGATCGTGTCGTTGTTCGCGGGGTCGTCCGACGCGCGGTACACGACGTTCCCGCTGTGCGGTTCGATGCCCCACGCGCGCCCCGCGCGGAAGCGCGCCTGGGACGACACGAGCCCGAGCACGGGCATCGCGGCGGTGGCGGCGCGCCACGGCGCGCCGGGCGGCCCGTGGCGCAGGATGCGCGGCAAGCCGAGCGACACGGTCGTCATCCAGTAACCGAAGTACCCGCTCGGATCGTCGCCGAGGATGCGAGTCACGTCGAAGCCGCCGCCGTGGCGGCTCTTGAGTAGGTACGTGACGCCGGAGGCGTCGGACGGGCCGAGCGTGCCGTCGGGATTGCGGTGCTGGAGCACCGACGAGCCGATGGCGAAGTCGGTCCGCCCGTCGTGGTTGATGTCGCCCAGCGATTGCGCGGAGTAGCCGAAGGTCCCGCCGTACTCGGGGTCCACGTCGTCGGGGTTGATGATCGAGATCTCGCTCAGATCGCTGCCGCTCAGGATCCTGACGGCGCCCTGGCGGTTGGGGGTCGTGCCGGTGCCGTACGGTTGCCCGAGCAGCAAGTCGTTCACGCCGTCGCCATCCTGGTCGCGGACGACGCTCGGCATGTACCAACGCGCTGCTCCCGACGCGATGGTGGAGTTGCCGCGGTACTCCCCCGCGCGCACCAGCTGGTAGTGCTTGGGGTGGTGCCACAGCGCCTGGCCCTCCGACTGCACGGAGGCCTCGGCCTCCGACGGCGCGGTGTCAGTCGCCGTTTCGGCGCAACCGCACGTGAGAACGACGCACGCGAGGCTCGCGCGGGCGATCTGCTTCGTGATGACGAACATGATGGCTCCTCCTCGGGTTACTCGTGCCCCGGCCAAGCGTACGTGCGTGTCGTCGAGTGCGTGACAGCGCGCAGCCGGTGGCGGACGGGGCGTGCATAACCCGGCTCACACGGTCGTGGCATCCGCGAGATTCTGACGCTCGATTGGCGCGCGAATCACCGCTCGAGACGAGCCCTGCTGTTGCGCGCTCCGTGCTTGCGCGGACGTCATCGCGCGCGGCGCGCCGGATCCTCGCAGGCCGCGGCAGAATTTCGCAGACTCCATAGGTGAAGTCGGCGGGAGAGGCGTATGCGTGGGCCAAGCCATGCTCGACGCCAACGTGCCTTCACTTCATGACCATCTGCCGTCGAGGCGTCGTATGGGATACGCGCATCGACCGCGATGTCGAACGCCGGGGGGCCGCGCTCCAAGCTCGATCAGGAAGCGCGTACCCGCATGTTACCCTCGCCCCAATGAGCGCCCCCATGTACTTCACTCCTTCCGGTGTCCGCCTCCGCCAGCGCGGCCAACGTCCAGGGAAGCTCCACTGGATGCTCCTCCCCGGTGGCCCCGGTCTCGGCTCGGAGAGCATGCACGAGCTCGCCGACGCCCTGGCGCTCCCAGGGACCACCTGGATGGTCGATCTGCCCGGAGACGGCTCCAACATCACCCCTCCCGGCACCAGCGGAGATCCCTTCCAGCGCTGGCCCGAGGTCATCCTCGAGGCCGCGCAGGCGCACCCCAACGCCGTTCTCGTCGGCCACTCGACAGGAGGGATGTACCTGCTCAGCACTCCGGCCCTCGAGCAGAGCATCGTGGGCCTCGCGCTGATCAGCAGCGCGCCGAGCGCCGCCTGGCAACCACGGTTCGTCGAGATGACCCAGCGCGACCCGCTCCCGGAGGTCGCCGCGGCATCGCGCGTATACGAGGCGGATCGCTCCCCGGCGAACCTCCGGGATGTCGTGCTCGCCTCCGCACCGTGGAACTTCACACCAGAGGGCCTCGCCGCCGGCCGCGAGCTGCTCGGCCGGATGCCCTACAACCCCGATGCGGTGGATTGGTCCGACAAGAACTTCGATACCACCTACGCGGCGAAGTGGTGGCCGGCGACGACTCCGACGCTCATCGTCAGCGGCGCCGAGGATCGGATCGTCGACCAGAGCCTGTGGAGGCACCCCTCGTTCAGCGGCGCTCACGTGCTCCACCGGACGATCGCATCGACCGGGCATTTCCCGTGGATCGAGCGGCCCGGGGAGGTGCAGAGGGCGTTTGCGGAGCTGGGAGATCTCGTCGAGGCGTACGCCTCATCGCGGCAATCCGGGGGGAGCGCAGGGCCGCAGTCCTGAAGTCTTTGCTCCCTACGGAAGGCGGCTCGCGTGGTGACGCTCACTGGCACTCTCCAGCTCTGTGTAGGCAGAAGCTCCGAGGGCGTCTGAGCGCACCACGCGAACGGCGAGATGGCTTCGATGCTCGACGTCGCCGATCCGGCGGACGCACCAAGAGACAAGTCTGGCTGACCGTCTCACCGCACGACGAAACTACCGCTCTCGAACGCTTGTCGAAGGTCCCTTGGGTGATGTCATGAGCGGACCCTCGCCCTGCTTCGTCACCGAACGGCCGAGCGTTTGATGGGAGCCGCGTCGTCGGCGTAGCATGAGCTCCCGAAGCACACGCTCGACGTCACCACCGGCCAGACGGTGAGCGAGCCAAGGTCGAGGTGATCTGCCCTCGAGGGCGTCGCCTCGGCGTTCGGTTGACTGGAGGGGGCAGGCCAATGGGGGCGGCTCGCTCAGCCTCCACCGCAGGTGACTTGGGCGCCGCCGTCTGCGGTCGCCGTGCAGGTGTTCCCGCAAGGCTCGTCGGCGAGGCAGTCGCAGTCCGTCACGCCGTTGCACGCGTCGGGCAGCAGCGTGCAACTGTACGCCGTCGGCTGCCCGGGCATCACCTGCTGGATGATGACCGCGCAATAGGCCACGCCGATCTCGCAGAAGCTCAGGCCGCAGCCGAACTTGCCGGGCGGCGGCGCGCACCCGCCCAGGGTCGACACGTCGGTCCCCATGTAGGCGGCGTCGCACGTGCTCTCATAGACCTTCCCGTCACAACCGCAGACGGGGTTGTCGATATCGATGCAGCCGTCCGGCCGCCTCACGCAGAGGCCGGTGCCGTCGTTGCCGCCGCACATCTGGTCGGGGAAGTCGCAGTACTCTTCCGGTGCGCACGTGGCGCCGAGCTCACCGCCGCAGGGCTTGGGGGGCGTGAAACAGATCTCACAGCAGGGATCGTCGGGCGCGTCCTCGCAGCAGGGCGGGAGCTCGACGGGACACTCCGGAGGCGGGCCGCCGCCCGTCCCACCGTCTTTGCCGCCCGTGCCGCTGCTGCTGCCGATCTCCGCCGTCTCGACGGTGGAGCTGCAGGCCACGGAGACGAAGGCGAGGACGAGGGATCCGATGGCGAGCAGGGGTGTCGGCTTCATGGTGGTCGCTCTCGAAGCGATGGAGGGTGGTCGACCTGCGCCCGGCAATCTCGGATCCAGCACCCGGAAGCTTTCTGGGCCGCGGCGCCGAACCAGAGACCATGATCCTCCTGACGCGCTCGGCCCAGCGTGTGCCAGGTCGATGAACGGCATGAGCACTTCGATGTTGTCGTCGACCGAGCCCAAACCGTGATCAGCCGGAGACGGCTCGATCCTCGTCGACGCGCCCCCCGAGTCGCGACCTCGATGTCTCGTACCCAGAGTGGGTGACGATGGCCCCGCTGGAGCGACACGTTCGAGCTCGGGCAAGAAGCAGCGCCGAAGTCTGGCCCATCGTGGCCAGACTTCGATGTGCAACACTAGAATGACGTCATCGACGGTGATGGGCGCAGGCGGGCCTCGCCCGCGTGGAGGGCGAGAGAGACGAAGAGGTCGACCGCGTGCGTGATCGCGGCGACCTCGAGAGCGGCGTCATTCGAACACCTGAACCTCGGCGAGGCTGAGGTAGTTCGTGCCCCTGAGCCGCACCACCACGTAGCGCAAGGGGCGGTCGATGGTGAACGATGTCACCGTTCCCGCCGGGCCTGATTGGGAGAAGACCTGCCAGGTGGAGGGGTCGTTGTTGTCGTCGCCCACCACCACATCGAAGTCGTTCAGCCGCTCGGCGCAGCAGTCGGTACGGTTCCACACCGCGACGTTCTTGATGTACCGCATGGAGCCGAGGTCCACCTTCCACCAGGCAGCCCACTCGGAGTTGGTGCTCGTGACCGAACCGGCCTGGAAGTTACCGTTGGTGTTTCCATCCACCGCGCTCGACGAAGCCGCCGAGGCCAGTGATCCGCTGTACGTGCTCGACTGCTCGGTCGGCTTGCCCAGCGCGAAGTTCTTCTGCCCGAAGACCTGGACCTCGGCGAGGCTGAGATAGTTCTGTCCGTCGAGCCGCACGCGCACGTAACGCGCAGAGCGATTGGCGGCGAGCGCGAGGCGTCGCGGCGCCGCGCCCGTGAACGAGTGCGACTCCCAGTTGCTCTGATCGTTGGAGAGCATGACGGTGAAGTTGCTCAGGCGATCGGAGCAGCAATCGGTGCGATTCCAGAGCACGATGGTGCTGATGGGCTGCGAGCTCTGGAGATCCACCTGCCACCACGCGTTGCTGTCGTTGTTGGTGTGGGTGACCGAGCCGGCCTGGAAGTCGCCGTTGGTGTTGCCATCCACCGCGCTCCCCGACCCCGCCGTGGACCACGGGCCCGTGCTCGACTGGGACGTCGGCTTGCCAAGCGCCAAGTTGGGGCCGAAGACCGACTGCATGTCGATGTCGTAGTTGCCGGGAAGCGTCCACTGCTCCGCGCTCGTCGCGGCGGTCGTCGTCGTCAGCCCGCCGCCGGCCTGCGCCGAGAGACGACGTCCGAACTGCACGGAGGTGATGGTGAAGGTCCCGCCCGGCGCCGGCGTGATCATCCATCGCTCCCACTCGAGGGGGTATTCGGTCATGAACACGCCGCCCTGGTCGTTGGAGCCGAGCAGCAACCACCCGCCGTTGACGAGGAAGTAGGTGCCGTCTCCAGCATCGGCCAAGGTCCATGTCGAGGCGTTGTAGGGCTCGACGTTCTTGTGGGTCACACCGCCGGCGCTCTTGGCGAGGACCCTCGTGCCGAACGTGCTGACGAGCGAGACGCTCGTCCCGACGAGCTTCGATCTCGGCAGCGTCCATTTCTCCCACGTCAGGTTGTTCGACGTCGTCTTGGCGGTGCCGTCCTGCTGCGCCGAGAGGTGAAGCCCGTGCTGCGCCGAGGTGATGACGATCTCACCGTTCGGCCCCTCGTCGAGCAGCCATCGCTCCCACTCGAGGCGGTTCCCCGTCAGGTACACCGAGCCGTCGGACCTGGATCCGAGCTGCAGTTTGTTGGAGCCGACGAGGTAGACGGTGCCATTCGGGCCCTCGTCCACTTGCCATCTGGCCTCCGGATCGCCCGCGCTCGCGCCGTAGAACCCTCCCTGCGGGGTCACGCCCAGCGCGGTGCCGAAGGTGTTGCTCCGCAGCGAGACGAGCTGGCCCACGAATCGAGATCTGGGCATGACGGAGCTCGGCACTCCACAAGTGCCCGTCAGCCGGTTGATCACCCCGCTGCCGCCGCCGACCACGATCTCGCCCTTGAACGCTTCCCCGGCAAGACACGCGGCCTCTGAGAGCCCATTGGAGGTTCCCCAGTACTGGCTCTGCCAGGTTTGCGATGGATTGTCGGGGTTCGTGCACGCGAAGCTGATGCCGCCCACGCCCACGCTTCCATCGGGGTATCCGAGCTTGATGTTGGAGACCGCTTGCCCGCTGGGGCACGTCGCTCCCCAATCGTACATCGTGGCACCCGCGGGGTCGGCCGATCCGACGGTGCCTGTCGCGTAAGGCGCCGACATCGTCCCGTCGGGTTGCCGAACCGCGCATTGGAGCCCGATCTGCGTCAGCATCCAACCGGTCTTACGCCCGTAGAGACCGACGACCACCTCGTTGGATCCGCAGGACCGAGTCCACGTCGGCGAGCTCGCCGCATTCGAGCCGGCCGTCACGGTGTGATCGGCGCCGTGAGCCATGTCCAACCATTTCTTCAGGTAGTTCGCCGTGTACTGCGCGGCGCTCGTGAGCGCGGCGTTCACGTGGCCCAGCATGGTGCTCATCGCGCCGTACTGCGCCCAGCAGATCTCCCCGCGATCGTAGTAGCCGGGCACCGGCACGTACGGACACCCGCCCGACGGGGGCGCGACCATGAAGCTCGAGCACGGGCTCGTGGCCTGGACGATCTGCGCGCTCCGGGGTTTGGCGTTCGCGGCCGCCGCATGCACGAGCTCCGACGGGGTAATGTCCGTGCCGATGTCGACCCAAGCCGGCTGCGTCACGCTCTGCAGGTACCGCTGCGCGAACTGCTCGAAGTTCTCGTGAAGCAGCAACGCATCCGAGCTGGCATTGGTGAAGTTCGCAGCGTGCATCGGCTGCGTGGCGTCGGTCATGTAGTGGAGCGCCAGGCCGAGCTCGTAGCAGTAGCTCGCCGGGTTCCCGTTCTTGGACCGCGCCCAGTGATCGTTGGCTTCGGTCCGCGCCGTGGGGCTGAGATTCCCGGCATAGTTCCTCTGCGAGTCGGGATCGTAGAAGTGATTCACCCAGCCATTGCTGACGTACGCATTGAACCCCATCCAGCACGTGTTCGTGTCGGTGGGAACACCGTTGTTGTACGCAGGTAGATAGTCGGCATCGTAGATGCCTTGGCGCATCTTGCTCCCGCACACGCTCGTTGGGTTGAGCAGGTCGTCCAGCAGCGCGCGCGCCGGGGTCCCAGCGGCGGGTGCGCGGTTGTCGCGGATCATGCGGAGCGCGGTGGCCGCGATCCAGAGGTGGGTGTTGTCGCCTTCGTTGTTGACGTCGTCGACGGCCCACGCTTGCTGCGTCTCCGCCACGTCCCCTTCGGGTATCCCGCTCTCCGGCTCCGCGCTGTCCGCCGCGCAGCTCAGAGACATCGCGCTCACGCACGCGAGCAGCCACGCAGGCAGCGCTCGCCTACGAATGGATTGCATCATGTCGACTTCTCCTCGACGCTCGGGTGCGTCCGATTCGGGCACACCAGCGTCGCCGCGGCGGATAGCAGCCACCGTGCCTGACGGGACCCGCTCGAAACCCTCTGAATCCGCGGCCATGAAGATGGATGCCAGTGGCCGGCCAGCGGCCGGCCAGTGGTCGACCAGCGGCCTTCACGAGACTCCACCGATCGTCACGATGGTTGCCGCGAGCACCCTCTCTCATCGAGACACAACGACGGCCGGCTCGGCGTGATGCGCCGACGACCGCTGCACGGCCAGATGACCTCTGCGAGAAGAGGGCATGTCGGTTCGAGGGCTTCGAACCAACGGCAGTCGATGGCCTTCGAACGCTCGGCGGGCTCTACGTCCTCATGCGCGCGGAGCGGCACCATACGGGACGTGGTGCTCTTTCAATCGGACGAAGCGCGTTGCGGATGGTGAGCCCAAACGGAGTTGAGAAGTCAAAGACTTCTTGGTCCGCTGCGCAGTGGATAAAACATCCCATCCGCGATCCTGGTTGAATCCTCGAACAGGCGCGAGATCTCATGGAGATCGCGAAGCGCCGAGGCGTCGCGCTGCGACGTCGAATTCCATCGCTCCGCGCGCGTGGCACGCCTCCGGTTTCGCGGAGACGGCATGGCGGAATGCGTTTGCCAGAGCGAGAGAGGTGCGCCTATCCTCGGTCGCCGTCGGTGTGCAGGCGGTGAGGTGATCGTGAGGACACTGCTCCACGTCGCGGCGATCGCCGCGCTGCTCGGCGTAGCCACGGGCTGCAACCTGATCCTCGGGACGGAGCCGCCGCTGCCTTTGGGGACGGGCGGCGCAGGGAACGCGCCGTGCGGCGACGCCGAGTGGACGCACTGGGATCCGGCGGCGAAGCATACCTATGACAGGCGCCAAGGGCCCGACGGCAAGTTCATCGTGGTCGACGCTCTCACGGGGCTCGCGTGGCAGACCCCCGGCGACCAAGTGGCGTTCACGTACGACCAGGCGAAGGGCCACTGCAACACCCTCGCGTGGGGCGGGCTCGAGGGCTACCGCTTGCCGACGATGGTGGAGCTGGCCTCGCTCACCCGCTACGACCTGGCGGCGCCCTCCCTGGACCCCACGGCGTTCCCGGGCGAGCCGGAGGGCGATTACTGGACGAGCTCGTTCTCCAACGAGTTCGATGGCCAAGCCTGCTACGTCAGCCTCGGCGACGGCCGCATCCAAACGAGGCAGATCGAGACGAACCTGACTGCGGGCGTGCGGTGCGTGAAGGATCTCAAGCCCGCGGCCGACGCGGGCTGCGTGCGGTACGCCTCGGCCGACGGCGGGGAGGCGGTGCGCGACATCGAGACGGGGCTCGTGTGGCAGCGCGCGGCGGTGATCGGGACGAAGAAGTGGGCGGACGCCGAGATCGCGTGCGCGACGCTGCAGCTCGCAGACAAGACGTGGCGCCTGCCCAAGGTCTACGAGCTGATCACGCTGCTCGATGTCGCCGCCAACAGCAAGTCGGGGCTCGATCCTCAGTTCTTCCCCGTGAAGGAGATCGGCGATTACTACTGGTCCGCGACGCCCGCGGTGGGGGCCGACAACGAGGTGTGGGGCGTCAACCCGGCCACCTTCTACGCCGAGCCGCGCCCGAGCTCGCAGCAGCTCTATGTGCGCTGCGTGCGCTGACGCGTCACCACGCGCTGGACCCGGTGAGCCCGCGCGGGGCGGATGATGCGAGCAAACGGGCTCCGGAGCTCAACAGGCCTCTTACCCACGTTGCCATCGTCAGAACATCCCATCTGCGATCCTGGTTGCGGGAGATGGAGCAATTTCGAGGCGTCTGACTGGTATGCGGATCCCGCGCACAGAAAGCGCTGCCAGGGGGCCGCGTCGATTTTTCAGAAGACGCGCCCGGCCGCTTCATTCATCCTCCAAACGCCTCACTTCTCATCGGAGAACACTCTTATGCTCGACTTGCTTTCTCGGGCGGTCACGAACTTCGCTGCGCCCGCCGCCGCGCTGCTGCTCGCGTCCGGCTGTGTCACCGGCGTGGACCCACAGGATGGCGCCGGAGCGGCAGCCCCTGGTTCGGGCGGCGGCAGCAGCAGTGGGGGCGTGCCGATCGGCGCCGAGTGCACGTCTCCTTCCATGCTCATCTGCCCCTGGGGCTGGGCCGGGGGTGCGGCGGCAGCAAGCCGTTCAAGAAGGACTGCGACCACGACGGCGCGGTCTGCATCGGCGCGACCGCGGACGAGGAGGGCACGTGCGCGCTACCGGGCCAAGAGCTGCTGAGCCCCGGCGACGCCTGCGGCGAGGGCGTGTCCACGAACCGCATCTGCCCTTGGTCCCACATCTGCAGCACGACCCTCGAGTCCAACGTGGGCTCCTTCACCCTCACGACGCGGCTGACGATCCCGGGCACCACGAGCAAGATGAGCTTCGTCAATTACAGGCCCCGAATCCCACCCAGAGCTTCTTCAGCCAGAGCCAGTCGGCGACGATCACGATCACCGAGATGGACGCGAACCACGTGCGCGGCACCTACGACGCCGTCGTGGAGGGCACGACGGACCCGGGGCCCGAGAACACGCGGCACCTCACCGGCTCGTTCGACGTCTGCCGGCTGCCACGTCACCACGAGACGTTCTGACCGCGCGGCCCCGGCGCGCGGACTTTGGCCCCACGTCGTTCATCGACGCCGCGTCAGAGCCGCATGCATGGTGGGGATTGGAGGCAAAAGGTCGGTTATATCGATCAGCGCTGCGGCCATTCGCCATGGGATGGCGTCGACGCCGGGGCCGGGATCTTCGTCGAACCGCGCAGCCAGCAGGGGAGATGGCCAGTGGCGGCGCGCCATTCCCATTGCGCGTCGGCAATACTGGGCACGTGGATTCGATGCCTCAGTCGTCCACGGGGGAGGCGGCTGCCGCGGACTCGTCGCCGCGCTCGTACCATTGGATGGCTTCGAGGCCGGCGATGGTGTGGAGGGCCGTGTCGACATGGGCAAGCACCGCACGAGGCCCGGGGCCGCCCGCGCGATCGAGCACCGAGAGTACCCATCGGGGCTGGGCGTCTTCGTCTTCGGCCGCGCCCAACAGGAGATGGGCTGTCTCGCCTTCGGCTCGAAGGATGACGCCCCATCCGTAGTCGTCGCGGTCGGGCGTGTCGACCGAGAGGCCATGTGCGCGGAGGCGATCCGAGAGCACGGAGAGCAAACCTTTGCCCAGCGCTGCCCGTCCTTCGTCGGCTTCGGCGGCCCGTTCCTCGGCGAGGATGTGCAGATTACCGCCGCGGAACGTCGCGACGGAGCGCACCCCAGGGGGATCGGGTCGGGACTCGCCACGTCGCGTCCAGAGGGCGAAGCCGACGAGCGCGACGACGAAGAGCGCCATGACCCCGAAGAGGACGGGGAGCACGCCGATAAAATACGCGATCTCGCTCGCGGAGGGGCTTCGCCGCGCAGAGGCGTCGTCCCGGTCGCGATCGACACGAGGTGATCTTCAGCGTTGCGAAAAGTTCACGGGGATGACGATGGTCGCGCCGCCACCGCTCGGTGGCGCGAACGTGGCTGGGGAGACGACGGCGAGCAAGCAGGAGACGGTCGCGGGCGAGAGCCCTTGATGAGTCTCCGAAAGCGAGGCGACCGCGCCGGAGGCATCGATCTTGGCGGTCACCCGGATGCTCCCCTGTGCCTTCGTGTCCTCCTGCAGCGCACGGTTGTAACAACGGCGAAAGCCCGGCGCCATGCCGGCGACCACCTGCGACGCGTTCGAGACCGAACCACCCTGGAGGGTCGCGCCTCCGATCGAGGAGCTGCCCGCGAGGCCAGATGTGGCGCCGGCCAGAGGATCGGACGCGGGACGTGGAGCGCTGGGCGCGGGACTGGAGGAAGGGATGGACGAGGGCCCTTCGAGTGTCGCCACGCGATTCCAGATCGCTGCGGCCCGCTCGCGTGCGGCGAGGTCGTTCCGATCGATATGGCGCGCCAACACGGAGAGCGCCGCCTTGCGTAGCACCACGGGGGCAGGCTCGTACTCGCCGAGCGTCAGGCAATAGGCGATCACCTCGGGCCCGCCGGTGGCCTCCATCATCGCGAGGATCTCGAGCAGGGCCTTCCGCTGCAGGTGATCGATCTGTGCTTCGATCTGCACCGGCGAGAACGCGGCGCCGGATGGACCGACCGCGCGCGAGAGAGAAGCACGGGCCGCTTCGCGCCATGCCGGTGCGGTGACGGCGCGCGCCCTCTCCACCAGTTGCGCCGACGATATCGCTGAAGGCGCCGCTATGTCCGAGGGATCGCGCGTCGGCGTCGCGGCGCCGTCGGCGCAATTCAAGAGGGCAGGGGAGAGGACGAGGAGACCAGCAAACCAGAGGAAGCGCATGGCGCCGTATCCTAAGCCACCATCGGGACTCGTGAGCTCCGAAAGGCAGGCGCGCACGCCTTTGCGATCGACGTGCTTGTCATCATCGCGATACCGGCGGTACACGGGGGGCTCGAAATTCGGCGGGCTGCGCCACCAGGAAACTCAGGCGCTGCGTTCCGCCGTGTCGAGCGCGCGTTCGACGCTCGCGCGGAGCCAGCGGCCGAGCGCGGCCTCGCTCACCTCGAAGCGCGCGAGGAACGCGTCGGGATCGAGCGCCTCGCCCGAGACCTCCACGGCCATCACGCGGAGCTCGCGGTTGCCGCCGCCGTGCGCGAAGCGCACGCGCACGATGCTCGGTGCGCCGCGGGCGCGCGCGTCATCGTCGGTCTCCACCTCGATGCCGCTCGCGGCGGTCGCGACGCGCACCGGAGCGCGGCCCTTGCGGCGCGCCCAGAGCTCACCGGTGCGCGAGACGGTGATGTAGTGGTTCGAGGACTTCGTGCTCACAGGCCGAACGCGCGGAGCGCGGCGGTCGGGATCCGCGCGAGCGCATCCGCCGCATCGCACGGCGCGCGCACCAGCTCGGGATTGTCGGCGGGCCGCGTCGCGAGCTCGACGAACCCATCGATCGCCTCTCCGTTCATCGCAAAGACTCCTCGCTCCAGAGCCACAGTCTCTCCTGCTCGGCGAGCGGGCAGCCAAGCGGACTCTCTACCCTTCGTCAACCGCATTCCCCCGCCCGCGTCCCGGGCCGGCGGGTAGGTGCCTTTGCGCGACCACGTGGCGGCGTAGACGCAGGGAGCGTTGCCCAACGAGCGCATCCACGCTCAGGTGGAGGCATTCCCAAGCCGCCCTTTCCCGATGACCTCCACGCCGTCACCTCGGCTCCGTGCATCGAAGAGCCGGCGATCGTGGACGACATCCTAGATGTCCATCGAGCGGAGGAGCCGCTGCGCACGTTCGCTGCGGGGGGCGGCGCAGACAGGCGTTGACGTCGCGAACCCGCTTGTTTTTCACTCCGTTGTACGGACCCATGAAATCGACGAAGAGACGAGCCTCCGAACAAGTCCCCTCCGCGCTCGCCGCCGAGGCAGAGACCGCGAAGACGGCTTTCCGCGGCATCAACGCTCTCTCTCCGTACGCGTACGGCGGCGTCGGCCCCGACGGCCATGCCTGGTTCTGTTGCCAGGAAGTGGAGAAGGGGCCGAGGCGGCTCCTTCGCTACGTCGACGGTCACTTCGAGGACGTCGGGGCCCCGCCGAACAATGCGATGAGCATGGCTGCGCTCGGCGACGCGCTCTTCGCCATCGGGCCCTACGAGGACGGTGCGTTCCTGCGCGACGGCGTCTGGTCGACCTTCCCCATGCCAGACCTCGCCGACGGAGTGCTCGTGGGCGACGGTCGCCACGCGCTCTGGTTCGTCAGCCGGCACGGAAACGTCTTCTCGTGGAATGGCTCGGGGTTCGAGGCCGTGCAGGCGCCGGCGCATCCAGGGGCGCAGCTCGTCGCGGATGTCGACGGCGCGCTCCTGCTCGTGGGAGGTCGCAACGCGGGCACCGTCACCCGCGTCGATGGGAAGGGCGTGTCCAAGCTCCCCAAGGCGCCGATCGAGCACCTCACCTCTGCATGTCGCGTCGGCGACTGGCTCGTGGTCCTCGAGACCTTCTTGTCCACGCGCGTCTTCGTTCTTTCGCGCCGTGAGCGGAAGGCGAAGTGGCAGGGGCCCTTCGACCTCGGCAACGACAGGGCGGATCTCCTCGTGCCGCTCGCGACGGGCCAGGTGCTCGCATACTCCAGGTGGCTCCGGCCCATCGTCACGATCGACCCCGCGACGGGAGCCGTCACGCCGGCCGGGAAGCGCACGCTGATCAACGGAGGTGCGACCTCGGTCGTCGTGCCGACGTCCGGCGGCGGCGCCCTCTTCGTCGGCGGGCTCCTGGGAACGGGCATCAAGGACGACGACCCTCCGATGCAGCCGCAGCTTTGGAGAGACGGCAAGGTGACCGCGATGGTGGGTTTCGAGCACGAGCTCGCCGCCCAGGCGGAAGACCAGGAGAAGCGCTCAACCATCCTTCATAGCGTCCGAAATGCCACGAGCGCGGACATCGACGCCCTGTTGGCCGACGACGACGACGACGATTAGTCGTCGTGCTCGTGTGCGGCGCGGCCGGCGCGCCGCCGCAACCCTGGCCTCCCGGCGGCGGCGTCTCCGGACACGTTTCCCAAGCGACGCACACGGACCGATGGAATCGGTCGGCGCAGCACTCCTGGCCCTCATCGATGCTGCACCGTCCCGCTTCACGCACGCTCCCAGGCGCGCTCGTCGCCGCGATGGGCGCGGCGCTCTTTACGGGCTGCGGGAGCGCGCCGCCTTCGATCGGGCCCGCCTCCGTGAGCGTGACGGCCGCGTTGCCGCCCGTCGCGAGCTCCGCCGCCCCCGTGGTGCCCGCGCTGCCGCCGTATCGCGAAGTGAATGCGGGCTATGCCATCGACCCTCAGGGCCCCGCGCAGGGGAGCGTGCTCTCGACGCGCGATGGGGCGCAGCGCTCATGGCGCATCGTGAGGTCACGATGAACGTGGAGCGCCCTTGGGTCATCTCATGAGCGGACCCTCGCCCTGTGTCGTCGCCGAACGGTCGAGCGTTTGATGGGAGCCACGTCGTCGGCGTAGCATGAGCCCCCGAAGCACACGTTCGACGTCACCACCGGCCAGACGGTGAGCTGGCCATGGTGGGGTGCCGTCACCGACCCGATACCGGAGCTACCTTGACTGCCCACTTCAAATGGTCCCGCCTCGCTCGCAACGCGACTGTCATAGAACCCTGCGCACGCGTCGCGCTTGCTCCCGCGTTCCTATTGGTCGGCCTCGCCTGCGCGTCCTGCGCCGCCGAGCCCTCTCCCGAAATCGCCGCGGAGGCGTGGTCGGTCCCGATGGTCACGACCACCGTCCCACCGCTCAAGCCCGGGGGCATCGGCGAGCCGTGCACCACCCACGCCGACTGCTGCATCGACGACTGTTCGAGCATCACCGTGTGCGGCTCGAACGGCACATGCGAGCTCATGGGCTCGCACCCGGCGCACTGCAACTGCGGTCCATGCGGCCACGATGCCTATCCCGATTCCACCTCTGACGGCACTGTCCCGGTTCAGGGCACATGCGTGTGCGGCGGGTGTGTTTGTCCCAGCTCGGCAGAGCTCGAAGGGAAGGGGTGTGGGGTCATCCTTCCATCCGCGCCCTTTGGTGGCATCAGCGGCAGATGCCATGCCGGCATCTGCGCCCTGGGCACGGGGAAGCCTTGTACCCACGACGAAGGCTGCCTGAGCGGTCACTGTGTCGACGGCGTGTGCTGCGAGACGAGCGCCGCCTGCCCCCTGGATCCGGATGATGGTGCGGAGAGCGCGAGCGGCTGCGCGGGCTGCGCCATCTTCGAGGGGCCGTCGGGCGCTGGGCCGGCAGCCCTCCTGCTTCTGCTCGGCTTCCTCCGCCGCCGCTCGGCGACTTCGCGCGCATCAACGCCGGCACGGTGATCACCGAGAGATGGGCGCTGCGGGCGCTCTTCTTCGAAGCCGTGGCCCGATGACGGGCTCCCGCGCGCAGGCGCCGAGCATTCTCAACCGAGACGTTCCAGCGCGCGGCCGACGTTGCCGCGAATCGCCAAGTCGTCGCTCTCCGCGAAGGCTTGGAGAGCGTCCCGCGCGCCGACCAGACGCAGCGCGTTCACGGCCAGGAGGCGAAGGGCGCGCGACGGATGCTCTTTGCCGAGGCGAGCGACCTCCTCGACGCCGCCTGCGCGCGCGAGCTCCACGAGCGCATGGGCGGCGGTGCTCGCGTCGTCGCTCTTCAGATCCGCTTCCGCCGCCGCGTGGGGCGTCGTCGTGGTGCGAACGGGCTCGTCGACGGGATCGCTCCCGCGCACGATCTCGGCCTCCTTCTCGGAGCCCGGCCAGAGCTGGATGACGTAGTGCTCGGCGCCGTCGTCATCATCGTAGGTGATGGTGTCGAGATCGGCGTAGAGCACGCGGACTTCATAGGTGCCCGGCGCGAGCTCGAATTCGAGCGGCTTCGACGACTCTTCGTTTTCCTCGCCCATGACGGCGAGCCGTCCCTTCGAAACATCGACGCTCGCGGTCGTGACCTTGATGAACCGTGAAGGCGCTTCACCCGGCGCCCCATCGAGGAGCTCGACGAAGACCGGCGCGTGAGCGGCCGCGCGGGGAGACTGGACCCCGATGACTCCTTTGGCCACGCCCAACCCATCTCCACCGGACCATGGATCGTTCGTATAGGCGCCGTCCCACTCGACATCCGGATCTCGGAGGTAGAGCTGGTGCGCTGCCACGTAGACCACCGTTTCGAGTCGCTTCATGCGCTCCTCGTTACCGTCGGGCCGCAGCCTCATCAGCCAATACTTTCTGCCATCGTGCTCGGCTCCACAGGCGTGCTGCGGTGGGAGTACCATCGGCCCCATGTCGCTCCGTGTTCAGGATCCCGCGTACGCCGACAAAGTGCGGCGAATCTTCGAGGGCGCTGCGTTCATCGTGGACCTCGGCGTCCGACTCGTCGACGTCGGCCCGGGCTTCTGTGAGTCCGTGCTCGACGTGGCCCCGCGTCATCTGCAACAGGATCGCTTCGTTCACGCCGGCGTCGGCGCCACGATGGGCGATCACACCGCGGGCGGCGCGGCCGGGACGCTCGTGAAGCCGGAGGAGACGGTGTTGACCGTCGAGTTCAAGATCAACCTGCTCCGCCCGGCCATCGGGCAACGGCTACGCGCCCGCGCGCAGGTGCTCCGGCACGGGCGCACGCTCAGCGTGGTGGAGTCCGAGATCTTCGCGCGCGACGGCGAAAAGGAGCAGCTCGTCGCCAAGCAGATGGTGACGCTCGCGGTGGTCACGCTCGGCGGGTCGTGAAACCGCGCTTCACGGCCGGACGTGGTGGAACGTCACGATCAACGTGTCACGGGCAGCGAGCCTCGACGCATCGAGGGGTTGGATCGGCGACGCGCCGTGCATGCAGCGGACGTCGTCGATGAACATCGTCTCGAGCGGTTCGCTCATGAGGCTGCACCGCTCGACGCCGTCGACCAACAAGAGGGTTTCGCCGCCGGCGATGTTCTTCCGGCCGATCAGGTGGACGGCGACGAAGTCGTAGCCGTCGCGATGCAGGCCCTCCGGCGTCGGGGCGCCGGGCTGGTCGGCCAGCGCGACGACGCGGATCTGATGCACGCCGATCTCCCACGGCCGCGCGTCTTCGACGTCGATGAACGCGGCAATCCCCGCGCGAAGCGTCGCTTCGAACAACGGGTTTCCGATCGTCGCCTCGGTGAGCGGCGCGAAATCACGCGGGATCCCGCCGGCGTAGGCGTTGATGTCGAGCCCCTGCGAAAACGGCGCCTGCGCGAGCGAGACGAGCCGATCGTCGCTGCGCGAATAGCTGAATCGGCCATAGCGCCGAAAGCGTCCGGGATGCGGCGCCTTCATGTACGCGTCCGCGGGAAGGTCGTCCCACATCGCCGCGAGCTCCGTCCACGCCTCTTCGGAGCACGCGACGTAGGACGCGAGGCGGAGGTGGTCGTAACCGCGGAGGACGACATTCGGTCTCCAGCCGAGCGCAGCCTCGCTCACGCGCGCTTGCGCCATTGCTTGGAGCTCTCCGGACGGAGCCTTGGCGTAAAAAGGCGGCATTCTCTCTCGTTACTCTCCGATTTGCGCGCGCAGCAATCGGTCATTCGAATCGCTTGGGGCCCATTTCAATCGATCGGACGGAGCCGGCCGAGGAGACGCGAGGGCGTGCCGGGCTCCAATGGATGCATCAGCTCCGCGGCGTGCCCACTTTGCGCAGCTTGGTGCGCACGATGGCAGCGACGAGACGGGACGTGGTCACGGCGATGTTGGCCAGATTGACCGGAGCCGTGAGGATGAGCATTTGATCGGGGCGCATGTCGCGCGTGAGCTCGCGGTAGAAGTCCGCGTCCGGATTGTTCTTCAGCGCGGCGGAGCGTGCCAGTCGCTCCGGCTGCCGGATTCGAGCGATGGCGCTTTGGAACCAGGGATTGGCAGGATCGGTCTTCAGCTTCAATTGCCGTGCGATGTCGAAAACCAGCGCCTCGACCTCCGGAGGCGTGGGTCGATGGCGGCTGGGATAGACCCAGCCTCCCAAAGAGGCCATGAGCTGGTAGGACGCCGGCGAGACGGCGCGGGTGATGAAGACGGCGGGCGTCGTGGGCTCGCGGAGCTTGATCCGCATGAACTCCTTCATCCCGAACCAGACCGTCGAAAAGCCCCCTCGATAGGCGAGGCTGAAAACCACGGCGCCCGAGTGCACGGCATACGTGCGACCGCGCGACTCGACGTGTCGAACCGTGGATTCGGCGAAGCCGGCGAGCGCTCCATCGACACCATAAAACCGCGCCATGATGGAGTCGTCGTTCGACCAATAGATCTTCTCGAACTCCTCCCGCGTCGGCCCGACGAGCGTCTCTTGATAGATCTCGTAGAGCTCCGACATCACCCGCGCTCGTTCGGAAGGGCCCAGGTCCCCGACGCGGATGCGGACGCACCGAGCCACTTTCTTCCGCTTGGCCGGCGCATGAACGCGCGGCTCTGCGCCATTCTCGTCGGGGATTTCTGCAACGGAGCTCGTGGGCATGTCGTCGTCGTGCTTTCGCTGAAATCGAGGGGCTCGAACGGAGCGTCCGGGCCGAACCGTCGATACTAACAGTAAATGGTGTCCAGTGGTATTGGGTGAAATGCCGCGGGCGGCGGCAATCGCGCCATTTTCTTTCGAAGAGGTCGGGGCACGGTCAGTAATAGTCTGCCATCAGCTCGCTCGCCCACGCGGGCTGGGTGACCTCGCCGAGCGGCGCGAATTCGCGCAGGTACGGTTTGATGTCGAGCACCGGGGTGCCGTCGATTGCGTCGAGGCCCTCGACGTGGAGTCGCGTGCCCTCCACGTGGAGCAGCCGGCAGCGCGACACACCGAGGCGGTTCGGCCGCGCTTTGCCACGCTGGGCGAAGATGCCGACGAGCGGCCAGTCGGTGCGCTCCCGAGGATGTCGCGCCCCGGTCTCGATCGCCGACTCGCGGACTCGGTCGAAGACGAACACGATCTCGAGGTGCGAGAACGCATCGAGCCCAGCGAGGGACTCGGCGCCGAAGCGGGCGTCGAGCTCGATCACGCACCGCTCGTCGGCCCAATGATCATCGGTCGGTTCGGCGCGGCCCCCGCGGACGTGGGCAATCGGTGCGAGGGTGAACGATTCGGTGGTCATGATGGTCGGCGACCGTAGGGAACCCGCGTCGAGCGGTCGAGCCCCCGCGGGCCGGGAGTCATACAGAAAGGCCAGGACCCGCTCCTCGTCGTCGGTGGCATCGGCCGACGTCCGCTCCGCGGACTCCGAGTCAGGCGGATCGAGGCTCAGACGAGCCCACCTGCTTCGATGTGTCGATGCCACTCTTCTCGCCTTTCAGAACTGAATGCTGCACGAGATGAGCCGAAGCGGGATGTGACCGCTCTTGTCCAAGTCGACGGCCGCCTCGCGGAGCTTCTTTCGGAAGCGCCGTTGGATGCCCGCTTTGCGCGGGTCGTCGAACCCCGAGTCGGTGTCTTGGAGCAGCGTGAAGCTGACCGGCGGGCCGAAGAACATCTTGCGGGCCATGCGATGGCGGAACATGTCCTCCCGGCTCACGAGATCCGCGTGGCGGAACGGAGGGGCGACCTTCGACGTCGGCGGCGGGACGCGCAGCCGCAGCGGATAGCGAGTCAACGGGTGGCAAGACGTGCTGTGGTGATCCGCCGCGTGCAAGACGCTGACGTCGTAAATGAAGAAGGCGACCGCGGAGATCCACGTGTCCCGATCGCGGATGGCCAGCGCGTCCGGGAAGCCCGGCACCCATCGAGCGATGCTGTCGGCCCAGCGCGCAATCACCGGATCTTCGGGCGAGAGGTCTTCGAGGATCTCCGCGACGTACGCCCGGATGACATCGTAATACGCGCGGAGGACTCGGCCGTAGCTCGACGGCACCGGAGCGGGCTCGAGCGAATAACGATACGGAGGGTAGGAGCTGTTGCCGGGGATCCCCTCGTATCCGGCCGTCATCGCCGCGCCGAAACCCTCGCCCGACTCGGTCAGGAAAGGGCCCGGGAAGCAGCTGTAGAGGTGACGCTGATCGTTGTGGGCGACCGAGAAGGGCGAGTGCAAGACACGGTTGTTGAGGGGGAGCTGAAAGCGCATGTGCGGCGACAGCACGCGAAACAAGCCGTGGTGACGCGGCAGGAGGCTCTGCGAGACGGCGGCGATCGCATCCATGGGAAAGTGGGTGCGAGGGTGGTGGCAAATCATGCTTTGGAGCGCCGCTCCCTGCAGCACGAACCATTTGGCCAGCACCCACGCGTCGCCGTCCTCGGGCGTGAGGACGAGATCGCGAATCCGGATGGCCAGAGGCATGAAGGTCCCGGAGGCATCGAGTCGACGCAGGAGCGTGACGGTGGGCGCGAAGTACACGCCGTCGAAGGCCACGAGTCGTTCGATGACGGAGCAATCCAGCTTGTAGGTGACGGCCCCGGGCTCGAGCTTCGCGAGGATGTCCGCGAAGGCGGCGAGGTCCGGCGGATCGAGCGTGGCATTGAGCTGCCGGCTCAGGAGCCCATCACCGAGCGCGGCGCCGAGCTCCGCATCGGACATCGGCTCGAGCGCCGGCGCGATCGCCGTGCGCAGGAGCGCGACGGGAACGTAGCCGACCACGAGCCGCCGGTAGCGCCGGAGGATGTGATTCGCATAGTCGGTCGCCTGATCCTCGGGCACGTCGAGGACCGTCCCGGGGAGGCGGTCCGGCAAACCGGGAAACGGTTTGGGCCAGGGGCCCTGATGGCCATAGAAATAGTCGGCTTCCGGGTTGAGCGCCGAGGCAAATTCGATGGGGATCATGGTGACCGCGGCGCCGAACGAGCGCCTCGCGCCCACCTGTGCAAGGGCAGCGCCACCGCGAAATCATGTGCTCGCGGCCACGTTCCATGAGCGAATCAGCGCGAGATGCCGTCGGTTTCCGCAACGTCGGTCGAATCGCCGGGGATGAAGGCGCGGTGGCCGGCCAGTGGCCGGTCAGTGGCCGGCCATGGCCGGCCAGCGACCAACCCACCTGTTCATCGACGATGGGTGCCATCGCCGGATCGATTTTCGTGGGGATAGCCAGTCAAACGGGGACGTCAAAACATCTTGCCCCGCGCGAGTCGAAGGGACGGCGAATCACGCGAGCGTGGAAGGATCATCCTCTCGGGCCGGGCCGCGGAGCTTCTGCCCGAGGGCCCAGAGCAGCGGAGCGATCACGGCCAAGGACACGGCGCAGGCGACGGAGAGGACGGCCGTGAAGCACCACGAGGGAAAGGCTATGAGAGGCAACCGAACCTGCGTGCTCCTGACCGCGAGGCAGGCCTCGAGCCCGATCACCGGTACGATGGCCAGCACGCCCCACGTCCGCTGAAACACGAGACCGAAGATCGTGAGACCGGCGGCGCCGACCAGCGGGACGGCGCCGGGAGACAGCCAACGGCCCCACCCGAAGATCAGGCCGATCGCGACGGCCTGCGCAACGAACAGCATACGGAGCCTCGTCACGCGGCGATCGAGCTCGGTCGCCCAGTGATTCAACCGCGCGGCGCGCGCTTCGAAGAGGCTCTGCATGCTCCGGCCGGAGAGGAGTACGACGATGCCGAGCGCGAACAGATTGGCCTCGCTGATGCCATCGCAGAGGACGCGGACCGAAAGCACCGCGGCGGCGAAGCAGATCGCCAGATAGCGCGCCCAGAATAGCCGCAGCGCGAGACCGACGGCGCCGACCGTGTAGAAGATCGGTGCCGGATCGCCGTATCGGACTGCCCACCAATGCACGTCCACGAGGCCGACCACCATGAGGGCCACGGCGAGCCACTGGCGGACCCGAGCGAAGAGGAGCGTGCGACGGGACGCTCCGAGAGCGCCGGTTTCCAGCGGAGTCGAGGTCCGATTGATCATGCTCCATGGTAGCGCGCCACGGCCCGCGTGTGGATGGCTCGTCGCATCACGTCTCCACGTCGCGCGGCATCGCCACATCGACGATCGCTCGCCGGAGCCCGATGTCCTGCAATCGCGCGTCGGCGACGTGCCGAGCGCTCTCCGGAACATGGTGACGAAACGACTCGCGCTCTCCTGATAGGGTGGTGAGCAACGCGCGCCGCGGTTGGCCTCCTCGCGACTGACATCGTCCCGAGCGCGCACGACCGCGCCTGCGGCCGGCTCGGTCGATCTCGCCTCAGCTCCTGAATCCGATCTTCACGACACCAGTTGCCCACGGGTGCTCGGTGCCTGCAAGATATTCAATTTGTAGCGTACAAAAATCGACCCGATCTCGTCTCGGCTCCTGAATCCGATCTTCACGGCACCAGGCGCTCACTGGTGCTCGGGGCCTGTGAGATGTTCAATTTTGTACGCTACAAAAATTTGGTTTGACCAGCGCGGATGTCGCGCATACGGTCGGTGCTCGCACGCCGCGTCGTCTGCGCAGCGTGCGCCCTTGGAGCGTCGGCCGGATCGACCGTCGTCGGCTCGTGGAGCCGCGGTGTTCTCGTGCGCCTGGGTGACGAGCCCAGGGCGCCTATCGAGGCCATCGTGGTCGCAGCGTCCTCGCGGCGCCGCTCGCGTGTCTCGGCGCACGCGGCGACGGACGCGTGGCCCCCGGATCGGCGCGGTCCGATCCGGCCGGCGCTCCCGTCCCTCACCGATCATCAGGAGCGAATCATGAGCAAGACCTTCTCCATCCTCGCCGTATTGATTGCCGCCTTTGGTGTGCCGACGCCTGCCTCCGCCAAGGAGGTCAAGAAGCAGATCTCGAACCCACCCAAGAAGCCCTGCAAGCAGGCATGTGAAGCGTATGCCAGCAATCACGGTATCGCCGGCTCCCTCCAGTCCGTCACCACGTACCCGAGCGGCGCCTGTGATTGCGTCTGGGCGCTCCAGGTCGCGCCGACGGGCGTGTATCACGACTTCTACGATTGCTGGTCGGACATGCGCTTCGGCGACCTCGTCGAGGGAGATGCCCGCGCCACGTGCTTCGAGCCCGTCTACGGGGACGCGGTCATCCTGCCCTCGCTGGAGAGCAGCATCGACGCCCTCGTGGACCAGGCCAACGAGGATGTGAGCTCGCTCCTCTCCGTCTACGGCGATCACTTCGAGCAGGTGATCGCGGCGAGCGGCGGCTCCATCAGCAAGACGGTCCGCGAACGGTGGAGCACGTTCTATCCCTGCTGGACCGAGCTCGAGGTCCCCGCGCCCGACACCACGCTCTACGGCGCATGCTGGGCGAGCACCTACGGTGACCTGAAGCTGTCGGCCGCCACCGAGGCCGGCATCGCCGACATCGCGACCGAGCTCGGGAACGAGCTGGGACAGCTCAACGAGCAGTATTCGAGTCTGTTCGAGCCGCTCTTCGACACGATCGCCGACAAGTGATCTCCGCCGCGAGGCTCGGCGCCCCCGCGCGGAGCCTCGCGCGTTCTCTACCTCCGCGGCACGGCCGGCCTTCGGAGTCGGTGGATCGAGGGTTTGGTCGGCGCCGCACTTGTCGCACGGCTCGAGCACCCCCGGCTCCCGAGAGCGCCCCGTGCGCGGAGCCTGGAGTGCTGAGGGGAGCTCATCAACCTGAGAGCGTGATTCTCCGTCATCCAAACGGAGGCAATACGTGCGCTGTCGCCGGTGGGCTCACCCGAATCTCGGGCTCACCGCTCGATCCACACATTGTCTGCGCCCGAATCGATGAGGCCGAAGAAGTTGGCGGAGAGTGGATATCCCCACGACCAGCCGACCTGATCCACTTGCCCCATCACCGTCGTCCAGATCTGGTCGGCTTCGGCGCCCGTGACCACGTATCCGGGCTTGTAGGCCGTGCAGCCGCTGGGAATGGAGGTGGCGTTGGCTTGGAGCGCGATCTGGTAACTCTGCCAGGTCCCGTTCGCCGGTGGAACGGAGGCGCCGGTGTCGCACCAGATCTCGCGATCGTCGCTCGTGTCGGTCGTACCGAACGTCCGCTTCAAGGCCACGTGGACGTGCGCGCCATTGCCTGGATGAAAGGTCCAGGTGAACAGGATCAAATCGACGCCGAGCGACACCGACCCCGAAGAGGCGTAGTTGCCCGTGAACGCCGAGGCCCCGTTGCTGCCCAGGAACGGCGCAGGCGCCTGGAGCGTGCTGTCGCGCAGGTAGGCGCTCGGATGGCCGCCCGTCGTGAGGACCTGATCGCCTGCCGTGCCCGCGATGCTCCAGCCGCCGATGCTGGCGCGGCTGAAGGTGTCGGTGGTGCGCAGGACGATGGCGCCACCGCCGCTCAACGCCTCCCGTTCCGGAGCCTCGACGAAGTCAGGGTCTCCCGCGCATCCCGAGATCGCGAGCAAGCTCCCGAGGCAACCGATGATTCGCAATCGCATCTTCTCCTCCATGGCGTGGTGGGTGATGGTGATGGTGGTCGTGGATTCGCGATCGGAGAGGGCTCCGCGAGCCGCCGCTGCATGGGTGCCCGAGATTCCCTCTCTTCACCGCAACGATTCATGCCCGGCGTGGGCGACGGATCCGTCGTTCGCATCCATCTCGATGAAAGCCCCGACGATGGATACGCCCAGACTTCGCATCCGCCGAGAGCAGGCTCGCGAGCTGGATCGTCATGGCCTTCATGAGAGGCCCTGTTGCTCACCGGTGTCAAGCCGCGCTCCACGATCGCATCACATCTGCTCACGCAGACGAGCGGATCCAACGTTGCCGTTGGTGGCACGGTTCTCGACGTCCATCCACGTCGTCGCCATCACGGCGACGTGTCATCCACCGTTCTCTGCGAACCACGCCGGATAGGTGTCTACCACGCGCCGTCGCAAACGCGGCGGCGCGGACATCGATGTGGGATGTCCGCGCCGCCGCTATTCGTACAGCCCGACTCGAGGAACGTCGTGGAGGCGGCTCAGCCGGTGTAGACGCGTTGGGTGGCCCAGGCGCCGCAACCGCTGGAGTTGCAGGCTTGGACTTGGAACGTCGTCCACAGCGCGGCGCCGACGCCGAAGGTGGCAGTGCTGGTGCCCGTCCCGGCGACCTCGCCCGTGCGCCAGACCTTGAGGTTGGACGGGTCGCCCGAGTCCATGAAGCGCCACCGGTATCGCGTGGGCCCCGGATCACCGTGGAACGTGGCCGTGAGCACGTTGCCGCTCCAGGTGAGCGAATCGATGAACGCGGCGGGCTTGAGGCTGACTTGGGTGGTCTCGATCCACGCGCCGCAGCCTCCGCTGTTGCATGCTTGGACACGCACTTTGTACCAAACCCATCCGCCGATGTTCAGCGTCGCCGTGCCGTAGGGCAGGGTCCACCAGGAGTCGCCCGCGTTGACGGTGGCCGTCCCCGATCCCCAGATGGTTGCGCTGTACGCGTCTTTGAATTGGTAATTGAAGTACGTGGCGCCCGGCGCGTCGAAGATGGCCGTCGCCACGTCGTTCTTCCAGGAGACGCGCGAGAAGGCCGCTTGCAGGTTCGGGCGCGACACGGAGTGAATGCTGGAGCCGCCGCCGTCGACGTAGCCACCATTGACGGAGAGCACGTTCGACAGCGGGATCCACGAGGCGTGGTTGCGCTGATCGTAGTCCTGCGCCGGGCCGGGGTCGATCGCGAGCGCCTGGGGTTGCCAGACGCCGCCCACGAGCTTCTCCCGATAGTCCGCGAGCAGGGTGTAATGGGCGCCGCCGCCCGGCCACGAGTGGTGTGCCCAGACCGGGCCGCCCTGGAGCATGATGGCGACCGCGTTGGCGTCACCCATCGCGCTCGTCGACTCACCCACCGAGCCGAAGCCGTTCGTGATGAGCGGTTGCCCTGCTTCTCCGCCGCCGTCGCAAACGCTCGGGACCGGCGAAGCGCAGCAGTTGCGCCCATCGTTCCAGTGGTTCGTGGCGAGCGTGCATTGCTCGTAGTTCTGACCGTAGTAGCTCATCAACATCTGTCCCGTCGCGGCCCAGCACCACATGGACATTTCCTGGGCGCGCGGCGTGATCGAGGTGACGAGCGAGGACAGGCCCACGAGCTGCCCGGAGGTGCCGGAGATGTAGCTGTACATCCAGGCTTGCGTGCCATTGACGAGCTGCATCGAGGCCCAACGGCCGGGCGGGAGCGCATACGAAGAGACGATGACGTCCGCCGAGCCGGTCCACCGATGCATCTCGAGGTTCGAGCTCACGCCGTCGGTGCGGCGATTGATGCCATAGCTGCGGAACCATCCACCCAGGTTCCAATCCGACCACGCGCCACCCCAGATGGCGGGATAGCAGGTGGTGACGGCGGGATCGTCGCAGTTGAGGGTGGCATAGTCGTTCGTGCCGAGCGTGCTCGTGACCACGGCCGGCGTCGTCGATTTCGGAGGCAGCGTGGATTGCGGGCTCGGGATGGATCGGAGCTGCAGGAGAGGCGGGATGGGTGTCGTGAGCGCTTCTTGCAGCAACTCCGTGGGCGCGACCTCCTTGGCGATGTCGACGATGGTGCGCGACGCCGCGCGCATGCCCACGCGTTCGACGTGGTGATCGAGCTCCCCTTCCTCGATCAACACGAACGAGTCGTCCGCGAGGCGCCGGATGGTGAGCGTGTGATGGGGCTCGATCTCGATGGTCTGACTGCCAATCTCGTGAACGGCCTCGGTGGATTCCGAGGGGTCGTCGGCCGGATCCGGCGCATTCGATTCCGACGGGTCGGACTCCGTGGGATGGCTGGGGTCTGCCGCGCAGCCCGCCAGGAGCAGCGTGAGAAGAGACGCGGGGAGCACGGTTCGGCGCATCGTGCCGTGTTGGATTCGCTTCATGAGTGTTCGACCTCGGGCAAAGGGCCGTCCCGTTCGCGTGCCGCGTCGGCGCGTACGCTCCAGGGATCGACCAGTTCAAAGCGGCCGTCGAAGAGGCGCTCGACGCCCCTCCATCGGCGCGAGGCGCGTGTGCATTCGGCGTGCCCATCCGCCGAAGGTCGCGATTTGCTGCATCGCCCGGTGATCTCGCGCCGTCGAGGGGCACGCTGCCGGCAACGGCGCGAAGGCAGGTCGTCGCCTCGATCGCGACGACGCCGCTCGATGATCACCGATGAGATGAAGGAATCACGAGCCCGTCAGGGCGAGTCGCCGGTGCAAACGGGGGCGCTCGGGCGATGTTGCGGTGATGCACCGATGTTGCGCTCCGACGACGCAGCCCGAATCGGGGAGGGGATTCGTGAGCGAGGAGGAAGCTTCGGCGGTTGTTTGGTCTATTATTTCTTATGAAATATACACGATGGTGTATATGTTCCGCCCGTGCACATGGACGTCTTCCAGACCCTCGCCGATCCGACGCGCCGGCACATCGTCGAGGTCCTTCGCGGCGGCGAGCAGCAGGTCGGCGATGTCGTCGAGAAGGCCGGGATCAGCCAATCCGGCGTCTCACGACACCTCCGCATCCTGCACGAGTCGGGCTTCGTCTCGGTGCGTTCGGACGGGCAACGTCGCCTCTACGCGCTGCGCCCGGAGCCGTTTCGAGAGCTCGACGGCTGGCTCGACCAGTACCGGAGATTGTGGGAGGCGCGGCTCGATCGGTTCGGCGCCGCGCTCGCCGCCAAGCAGAGACGGGCTCGCCGAGCCCAGCGAAGGAGCAAGCGCACATGAGCGAGCAGAGGGCCAAGGTCATCATCGAGCGCACCTATCGGGCACGCGTCGCGGACGTGTGGGATCTCTGGACCACGAAGGATGGATTCGAGTCCTGGTGGGGGCCGCAGGGCTTCCGCGCCGACGTGGAGGTGATCGAGCCGCGCGCGGGCGGCGCGCTCCGTTACGAGATGGTCGCCGACACGCCCGAGATGATCAGGGCGATGAAGGAGCAAGGGCAGCCGACCTCTCATCCGACGCACGCGACGTTCACCGAGGTCCGCGCCCACGAGCGGCTCGTCATCACGAACGTGATCGACTTCCTCCCCGGCGTCGCCCCCTACGAGAGCAACATCGCCGTGGACTTCTTCGTGACCGGCGATCGCGTGCGCATGGTGGTCACGCTCGACGCGATGCACAGCGAGCAGTTCACGAAGATGCAGGAGGAAGGCTTCACGAGCCAGCTCACCAAGCTCGATGGGCGCTTCGCCTGACCCATCGCCCGCCCTCGATCGATGGCGCGCACGGAGAGCGGCCGTGAGCCGGACGGTCATGCGCGCCGGTGTCTCGTCTCCGTCGATCGAAGGCACCGAGTCGTGCCCACGCACCGCGCGTGCAGACTCGATGTCTCGCGCGCCCATCGGCCCGCCGCGCCCGGACCGGAATTTTATAGCCTTCATCGAACTTTGGCCTGTTCGACAGGCGCGGGAACTTCATTCCCGACTGCCGGTCTGGGGCCTCGTGACCCTTCCCAGCGCGCCGCCCCCGACCGAGGGCATCGTCCCTTTGCCCCTCCGCGACGCAGCGGACGTCGTCCCCACGCTGCTCCACCCCGAGCCGATCGCGCGGCCCGATCTCGACGAGCTGCGACAGGCACTCTCGTTCGCCTTCGCGAGCGGCGTCTCGGGCGGGCTGTTCACTCAAGCGCTCGAGCGTGCGCCCCTCGCGCCGTCCACGTGGGACCCGAAGAGCTTCGCGCCGGACCTGTTCCTCGAAGAGCTGGTGGCGCGCTGTTTCCGCGTGCGTGTGGGCGGGCACGAGGCGGTGGTGAGCCGCGCCTTCATTCTGCGAGTCCTCTCTCATCCTCCGCGCGATTTGCGCGTGGCCGAGCTGCGCAGGGGAATCCTGCACGAGCTCGGGAGCACACCGCTCTTCCGTCGCCAGCTCGAGCAGCTTTATGCCACCTCGGTTCGCCTCCGCGCCGCGCTGGAGGGCGCCGCCGCGGGCAAGAAGCTCGATCCGACGCGGCGCCAGCTCGACGTGCTCGCCCTCGTCAAAGAGGCCTTCGATCGCATGAGCGAGTCCTTCGAGGGATCCCGCTCCGGGCTCGGGCGGCTGCGGGAGTTCGGCCTCGCGGTGCGGGCGACCGAGGGATATCGATCGATGGCCGATCTCCTCGACTACGACGAGCACCTCGCCACGCTCGGGCTCTCCATCCGCGTCGGCGCCGATGGGCGTGTGCGCGGCTTCGACGTCGTCGCCGTGCGCGAGCGCCGGGAGAACCCCTTCGTGCTCTCGCCGATGCGCCGCTGGCTCGCGAAGATCGAGATGCTCTTCCGCGGCTATCGCTTCGGCGACGGTGAGGTCATGGCGCGCCTGCTCGACGCCGTGTTCGAGGGCGTGGAAGGGCACGTCATCAAGCTCGTTCCGCTCCTCGGAGAGATGGAGTTTTATCTGGGCGCGCTCGGCTTCCGCGATCTCGCCGAGGCCGCCGGGCTCGAGGTCAGCCTGCCCGAGCTCCGCACCGCCGAGGAAGCGGCCGAGGACGGCCCGCGGGTGCTGCTCGGCCTGTTCAATCCTCTGCTCGTGGCCAACGGCAGCCGCGCCGTCCCGTGCGACATCGTGACCGATCGCGCGGACACGACCCTCCTCGTCACCGGGCCGAACTCCGGTGGAAAGACACGCTTGCTCCAGTCGGTGGCGATTGCCCAGCTCCTCGCCCAGGGAGGTCTGTTCGTGCCCGCGCGCGCCGCGAGCCTCGTGTGCGTGCCCGGCCTCGTGGTGTCGCTCATCCAAGAGACCAAGTTCGATCAGAGCGAGGGCCGGCTCGGCATGGAGCTGCTCCGCATCCGCGCGCTCTTCGAGGAGCTCGGCCCGGGCGCGATGGTGATCCTCGACGAGCTGTGCTCCGGCACCAACCCCTCCGAGGGCGAGGAAATCTTCGAGCTCGTGGTGGCCCTGCTCGCCAAGCTCCGCCCGCAGGCCTTCATCACCACGCACTTTCTCACCTTCGCGGGCCGGCTCGAGCGCCAAAAGGCCATTGCCGGGCTCCGCTTCCTCCAAGTCGAGCTCGATGCGGCGCAGAAGCCGACCTATCAATTCGTGGCCGGCGTGGCCACCACCTCGCTCGCCGCGCAGGCGGCCGCGCGCCTCGGCGTGACCCGCGGCGAGCTCGAAGGGCTCATCGATCGCAACATCGACCGCGTCCTCCACGCCGCCGGCGCGCCCCCGAGGGCGAGCTGAAAATGGCCACGTTCCTCGTCACGCCGAGCATGAATCCCGCGCTCCGCGCCCGCGTGGAGCGCGCCGTCAGCCACCGTACCCGCGCGCGTCACCACGCCGCGGCCCTCGGCCTCAAAGGCACCTTCGCGCAGAGCGGGCGGCCCGGCCTCGCGCGGCTCTGGCCGGTCGCGGTGGCGGCGCTCATCGGCCTGTTCTGCGCGGCCATGGTCGCGCACGATCGCCGCGTCGTGCGGGAAGAGCGACGCGCCCTGCTCTCGGCGATCGCCGAGCGGCACGCCGCGCTCCCCGCGGGCCACGAGGGCTTTCTCGCCGCCACCGATCGCTGGATCACCGAGGCCGCGAACGAGCCCGATCCAACCGATCTCGTCGATCCCCCGTTGCGCGCGCCGGGCGCGCTCGACGCGTGGTTGCGCCGCCCCGCCGTCTATGTTCACGGGCTCGCCGCAGAGCTCGGCAATCCGCTCAAGATCGGCGAGGCCACGCAGGGCTCGGGCAAAGACCCCTTCCTGCTCTGTTTGCTGAGCCCGCCCGCCTCGTCGTCGGAGCGCGATCTGCTGGCCAAGGTGCGCGGCGTGTATTTCGGCGGCGCCAAGGTGGATGAGGAGACTGCCAACGTCCGCCGCCTCGCCGAAGCCCGCCTCGGCCTCGCCACGATGAGCCCGGCCTTCGAGACCGTAGCGCGCGCGGCCGAGGAGCTCTCGACCTTGAAGAGGATGCGGAGAGAGCTGGAGAGCGCGCCGCTCGATCAGGCGAAGAAGGCCACGGGCGCAGAGGTGTTGATCGTGGTCGCCGACGAGCCCAAGCGGGAAGCGCGCGTCACGCTGGTGGATCTGGCGGCGAAGAAGGTGGTGCTCCGCGTGCGGCGGCGGCTCGAAGAGCAGGGCAAATCACCGATGGCGGCGCTCCATCACGAGCAGCTCGAGGGGTGCGCGGCCGCGCTTGCGGTGCGACGAAGCGTGGTGGAGTGATGGGGAGTCGCCGGCGGCGCTGATCTCGAATCGACGTCACGTCTTCGAGGTCGGCGGCGAACACGAGATCTGGTTCGCGGTCTCCGAGAGCCGCGCCATGCAGTGGCGCTGGCAACCCGCTCCGCCTGCTCGCTGCGGGGGCGCGCTGGCGCGGGCCCCCGCCGCCGGGCTCAATGGGTCACGGTCAGGTGGTAGGTCGCGGAGGTCTCGAACACGATGGAGTCGTCGTCGTCGCAAACCGCGCCGCCGAACTCGAGCACGTGGTTGCCGTGCGAGAGCGGGCGCAGGAGCGCGTAATGACCGGCGGTGACCGCCGCCGGCGACACGCCGCCGGGGCGGCCGTACTGCGATGCGAAGTTGTCATCGTTCAGGGTCACCGAGAACGGCTTCAGGACCTGGGCCCAAAGCTTCTCGTCGAGATCCGCCTCGGTGGTGAGGAGCGGCTGGCCGTCGAGCGAGATGTGGAGGTGGCAAGTGTGCGGGCGCTGGGCGGGGATGTAGTCGTTCACGAAAGAGAGGTAGTCGGCGAGCTCCTCCGGCGTGTCGACCTGCTCCGCCGTCGGGATCACCCAGCGATTGACGAGCGGGAGGAAGAGGAAATCACCTCGCGAGATGGTGCAATTCCGGGTCACGTCGCCCCCCGTGGTGCCCGCGAGATAGAACACCGGCCCGGACTGCCCTTGATGGCAGGCCGCGCCGGTCGTGTCGGTGATGGGCCCGGTGGAGAAGGGCAATCCCATACCCCACTTCAGCCAGCCTTTCGCTTCGATCTGGTAAAGCTCCTTGAGCAGGGGGGATGTCGCGGGGAGGAGCGGATTGCCGCCCCCCGGAAGCGGGAAGCCAAGCAGGCTCTCGGCGGCCTCCGCGGTCTCGCCCGGCGCGTCCTCGGTACCTTCGTAGGCGCCGGTCTCCTGGGTGCAAGCCGCGGCGAGCAGCGCAATGACGGCGAGCGACGATACTCTAAGCATGGACATGGTGATCTCCTTTGGATCGGCGTGGCGAAGCGCGCCGAAGTCTCCGTGATGGGGACCACGCGATTGCAACAGGGAGGCCAACCCCGCGCGTCGCGCATTTGCGCAAAAGACGTGTCCTCGAGCCGCCGCTCGGCGCCCGCTCCGCGTTGCATGCAACGCGGGCGGTGTAGCAGGGGGGCTTGTCGACGACGTTTGCATGGTGACGGCGTTGGAGGTTGGCGCTCACCCTCCATGGCGAGCGCTCGGCCGTGGTTGCAAAGGTCTGCCTCCGCAGGCGATGATTTTCGCCCAAGAGGAGCCTCTCGATGACCATCACCATCACCGCCTTCGAACGCTCACCCGACGGCGGCAAGGGACTGGCGCGTGATACGCGCGTTCGCTGGGCGCTCGAGGAAGTGGGCCAACCCTACCAGGTTCGCCTCGTTTCCTTTCGGGCGATGAAGGAGCCCGCGCATCTGGCGCTTCATCCTTTCGGCCAGATTCCGACCTACGAGGAAGACGATCTCGCCTTGTTCGAGACAGGCGCCATCGTGTTCCACATCGCCGAGCGGCATGCGGGCCTGTTGCCGGACGATGCCAATGCTCGGGCACGCGCGATCATGTGGATGTTTGCCGCCGTCAACACGGTGGAGCCGCCGATCCTCGAGCTCGTGACCGCCAAGCTGCTGGAGCGCGACAAGCCTTGGGCCGAGGAGCGTCTGCCTCTGGTCGAGGATCGCATTCGCAACCGGCTGAAGCCACTGTCCGTTCGCTTGGGTGATGCCGACTGGCTCGATGGCGCGTTCAGCGCGGGCGACCTGATGATGGTGTCGGTGCTGCTCAGGTCGAGAGCGTCGGGCCTCCTCGACGAACATCCAAACCTCGCCGCCTATGTCGCCCGCGGCGAAGCGCGGCCCGCCTACAAGCGAGCCTTCGACGCTCAACTGGCAGTCAACACCGGCAAGCCCTCGACCGGCTGATTGCGGTGGTTGATTCGAGGTGAGCCGACCGTCCGTGCGCAGGTACGCTCGGCGGACGTATGCGCCCCTCCTCGCGGCATTTCTTGGAAGCCATCCTCGATGCGCTCGCGGGCGCGCCCATCGAGCGCGCCCATGCCCGCTGGTCCTCCGGCGGCTGGTTTTCCGTGCGCGCGGCGCCGTGGCACGCCTGGCTGCTGGTCGCCCTCGCGCGCCAGCTCAGCCGGCAACGGTGGTTGATGCGTGTGTGGCGTGGCCCGCTCCAGACGAAGCGGCACGCCAAGCCTGACGAGCACGTCCCCGGCATGCCCGGCTGGCAATACTACTTCCACGGCGCGGGCCTCTGCCTCACGGGGCCCGACGGCGAGGTCATCGACGTCGACGACCACGGAGACGAGGGGCTCACCATCGATCCCTACTTCTTCGCCGCACGCCTGCGCAGCCTCCGCGATCCGGCGCTCCCCGAACGGCGCCTGCGCGCGTTCCTCCCCACCGACGGCGTCGTCGCCGCGGCCATCAAAGAGCTCGCTGCTCTCGGAGCGCTCCAACTCGACAAGTACGAGCACACCTTCCGCCTCCAGCGCGAGCTCGAGGAGGCCGCCGAGGAGCTCGCGGCGATCGACTTCTCGTCACCGGACGTCGGCGAACGATGGATGGAGCACATGGGCGATCACCTGCTCACCGACGATGCGCGTGCCCACGAGCAGCGCGAGGTCTACGTGCGATACCTCTTCGCGGGGCTCGATCGGAACGCCCATGTGTTCATCGAGCCGCTCGAGGCGGTGCTCTCGCCGGCCGAGCTCGTCGAGACGTGCTCGAAGGTGATCGGTGGATCGATAGGCCCCGCGACGGGCTGCGCCATCGAGCGTCTTCGCGCGCACCCCGAGTATCCCTTTTGTACGGCGGTCGTGTCTCTCCTCCACCGCGCCGATCCGGCGCGGCACCACCCGTATGCGGTGTATCAGGCGGTGCGCTATCTGTTCGAGCGTGGGGTCGAGCGCCCACTCGCCCAGCGCGCTGCGCTCGCGTTCGCGGAGGTCGAGGTCGTCGACGGGTACAAGGGCAACCCGTACCTCGGTGACCTCGCGCTGCTCCTGCTCGATCTCGCGCCCGCCGAAGCGCTGCCGGTGCTCCGCCGCGCGCTCCGGTCGAGCACGCCGATGGTGCAGAGCAAAGTGTCCGTAGCCCTCGCGCTCTTGGATCAGCCCTGGTGTCATCGCGAGCTGCTCGTCGCCCTCGAGGAGGCGACGACGTTCGAGGCGTCGTCGGCCCTCCGCTCGGCCCTCATCCACACCAGCGCAGAGGGCGCGCGAGACGCGGTCACGCACTGGTTGAAGACGCACGTCAGGCGCCAAGCGCAAGGGCCCGGCTACACGTGGGAGGAGATCTGGGAGACGAACGCCGACGCGAGCTTCGCGCATGAAGCGGAAGCGCTGCGTCCCTGGGCGGAGGCTGCTCGTGCCTCGATCGATCCCGATTTCGACAGGATGATCTGGGCTTGAGCCTGCGGGGACATGGCATTTGGGGGCCCGATAAGGCCCGTCCCCGTGGGGGACATGGCATTGGGGGGCCCGATAAGGCCCGTCCCCGTGGGGGACATGGCATTTGGGGGCCCGATAAGGCCCGTCCCCGTGGGGGACATGGCATTTCGGGGGCCGATAAGGCCCGTCCCCGTGGGGGACATGGCATTTCGGGGGCCGATAAGGCCCGTCCCCGTGGGGGACATGGCATTTCGGGGCCGATAAGGCATGTCCCCCTGGGGGTTGATCACAACTGCGTCATCTCTGCTGGAGCAATCCGCGGAGGCCTGTCCCGAAGAGAAGCACGCCGCCGACGAGGGCGCTGAACAGCAACGTGTAGGCTCCCGGAAAGTGGGCGATGAGCCCGGGGACGCGGAGCACGTCGAGCCGGACGAAGAGGAACCAGCCGCTCGGTATCGCGAGCAGGAGCCCCAGGATCAACGCCGGCACGGCTCTCACCCCCGTTCGAGGCGCGCTCGGGCTCGTCGGCGTGTCTCCCCGAGCGTGTCGCGGAGTAACCTTCTTCGCGACGGGCAACGCGGGGTTGCCGAGCATGCGCAGGAGAACGGCAGTGTCGGGCTCGCGCGCGAGCACGTCGAGCAGCAGCTCGCCGGGGAGGCGCCCGCCGGCCAGCAGCTCGCGGCGGATCGTGTCGTCGGAGACGCCCTGCGCGTGGAGCAAGGTCCGGAGGTGCTCCGGCTCGAGAAGCACTTCGAGCGTGGCGGCGTCCGGCACCTTGTCGAGCAGCTCCAGCAGGACGTCGACGGCGCTCCGCGAGGTGCGGTTGAGCATGGCACGAAGGTACACGTTCCGAAGCGGATCGTCCTGCTCGCCTTCGTGGGCACGGTCGCGGATGCGGCACCTCGACGCAACGATACCCACCTCGCGGAGAACGGCTCGCGCGCTCGATGAGGCATCTCGCGAAGCCGGCGACGGTCTCGAAGGAGGACCGTGCGTCGATTGCAATCCTTGCCAGCCGCTCTGGCAAAGCATTGCCAAGGCCTTTGCCAGAACCGAAGCCCGCGCGCGGCACCATCGTTCGTAGCAGTCATTCCCCGTGGATTTCGAGGCCCGCCGCCGGGCGCGTGAAGCTGGCATGCCTCCTGCGAAAGCGCCCATTCACACGGTGCGGGACGTCAGTGCGGCATGTCGTCGTGCTCGAGCTCGAACCCGGAGACTTGCCATGAAGACTTCCATGATCGGCTTGGTTGCGGTCGCCCTTCTCCTGAGCGCCTGCGGTGGTGAGCAGGGTTTCGATCAGGAAGGCGAAGAGGATTACGGCGTGGAGGAGGAGCAGGTCGTCGGCGAGGAGATGGTCGGTGAAGAGGTGCGTGTCGACGCGGAGAGCCTCGGCATCGACATCGAAGATCTGGACGCTTCTCCGGGCGCGAAAGGCGGCCCGCCGCGCCGCGTCCTCGAGGGGAAGCGCTCCATCGTGTGCGCGGGCATCAAGTGGCAGAACCGGGAGAAGCCCGCTGCGACGGAGGCGGCATGCAACAGCCTCAGCAGGCGCCTTGCCGACTTCTATCGTGACAACTCGCGCGGCCTACTCACCCTCGTTCCCGTGGCCGGGCACCCCGTGGCGGTGCCCTATGATGGCAACAACGCTCATCTCGCCGCGGCCGAGAAGATGGTCAAGAACACGTTCAACGCCGACTTCTACGTGATTCCAAGCATCTTCACGCACCCCCACGCGGGCGGCAAGGTCGCGCACGTCAAGAGCGCGCAGCTCATGACGGCGGCTCACGAAGTCGGGCACCTCTTGGGGCTCGGTCACGCAGGGCGCTACACGTATGGCGCCAACGGCAAGACCGAGCTGAATGCCTATGGCGACACCAAGTCCATCATGGGTCGCGTCTTTTCGAATTTCCTGTCTCCGCCGCAATACTACTACCTGGGTTGGCTCCCGGACGACGAAGTGGCCATGTACGATCCGATGGTCGACTCCTATCTGGTCAAGCAGATCTCGGACTTCAAAGGATCCGGCCTCGCGACCGTCATGGTCCCGCCCGCCGGACAAGGCGGCCGCTGGGCCTTCATCGGCGCGCTGCGATGCCCCAAGAGCCCGAGCAAGACCTGCGTGACACTGCACCTCGCCAACGGCGGTGGCTCTCAGAAGGTCGCCGAGTCGAGCAACGAGATCTACGACGAGCGCTTCACCGGGCTGCACATCAAGGTGCTGGAGGTCTCCGAGCAGAGGGCGCGTATCTCCATCGACTACGAGCCCAAGCCGTAGTTTTCGGGGGCAGGAATCGCGACAGCTTCAGTAATGGTCGCCGCGCCGTTGCGGCATCACCGGCGTAGGCGTCGACGCCTCCCCATTGATGGTGGTCCCGCCGCCGTAGACCCCAGGCGCGTGCTGCAGAAAGGGGATGGGGAACGACAACTGCGGCGCGGAGACGGCATCGAGCGTGGCAATCTGCTCGGCCGTCAGCGTGACGTCGAGCGCTTGCACGTTGTCCTCGAAGTGCGCGAGGGTCCGTCCGCCGATGATGGTCGACGCCACGCCGGGCTGCGAACGCACCCAGGCCAGGGCCACGCGCGGCACGGTGGTGCCGAGCTCTGCGGCGACGCGGGCGAGCGCATCGATGATCTCGTAGTCCTTCTCTCGCACGCGTCCTGCGACCATCGCCGCCCGGCCGCCCGTCACTTTGCCCGCGTTCTCGCGCGTGTATTTCCCGCTCAGCCGCCCTCCGGCGAGCGGCGACCACGGCACCACGCCGAGCCCCAGCTCCCGGGCCATGGGAACGAGCTCACCCTCGACGGTGCGCTCGGCGAGCGAGTATTCGATCTGCAGTGCGATGAACGGCGCCCAGCCGCGGAACTGCGCCAGCAACTGCGCCTGCGCGACCTTCCAGGCCGGCGTGTCGGAGATGCCGAGGTAGCGGACCTTCCCCGACTGCACGAGATCGTGCATCGCCGCCACGGTCTCCTCGATGGGCGTGTGCTTGTCCCAGATGTGCAGGTAGTAAAGGTCGATGTAATCGGTGCGCAGCCGGCGCAGCGACTGCTCGCAGGCCGCGATGATGGCTTTCCGGTTCGAGCCGCCGCCGTTGGGATCGCCCGGGTAGAGGTTGCCGCTGAACTTGGTGGCGATGACGACGCGGTCGCGCTTCTCGCGGTCGTGCGCGAGGTGGTCGCCGATGATCACCTCGGAGTGACCGCGCATGTAGAAGTTGGCGGTGTCGAGGAAGTTGCCGCCGAGGTCGAGGTAGCGATCGAGGATCTGCGCCGACTCCTTCACGCTCGAGCCGAAGCCGGGCCCGAGGTCTTCTCCGAAGGTCATGGTGCCGAGGCAGAAGGAGCTGACGCGAAGGCCCGAGCGGCCGAGCGTGACGTAGTGATTCAGGGGCATGCTCTCTCTCCGGTGAGGTGGTGCCCCAGAAGTACGGCGCGCGCCGCGTGCCCGCTACGGAACAGCCGCGCAAGGGCTATAAAGTGATGCTTCACAATGGAGCCCTCTCACCAACTGCAATCCGCGCTGCCTCAGCTCTCGACGTTCCTCGCGGTCGCGCGGCACAAGAGCTTCAGCGGGGCGGCCCGTGAGCTCCGCGTCTCGACCTCGGCGGTGAGCCAATCGGTGCGGCAGCTCGAGGAGCTCCTGCGTGTGGTGCTGTTGCATCGGACCACGCGCGCGGTGACGCCCACCGAAGCAGGCAAGCAGCTCATCGAGAGCGCCGGCGGCCCGGTGAAGCTCGCGCTCGAGGCGCTCGCCTCCGCGAACGCGAAGGCCGGGGAGGTCTCCGGTCGGGTGAAGCTGAGCATCTCGCAGGGCGCCGTGCCGCACGTGCTCGAGCCGGTGGTGCCGGTGTTTTGCCAGCGCTACCCGCGGGTCTCGCTCGAGGTCGTGGTCGAAGAGCGCGTCGTCGTCGACTTCGTGGCCGAGGGTTTCGACGCTGCCTTTCAGGTGACCGAGCTCATCGCGCGCGACATGGTGCGGGTGCGGCTCCGCGACCCGTTCAAGTACTTCGTGGTCGGCTCGCCCGCCTACCTCGCGAAGCACGGAACGCCGCGGAAGCCGGAGGATCTGCTCCAGCACGATTGCATCACCTTTCGCTGGCCCAAAGGCGACGCGCTCTATGCGTGGGAGCTCGAGCGCGGCCGGCGCAAGTGGCGTGTGCCGGTGCGCGGAGGGCTCGTCACCAACAACCTTCAATTCTGCATCCGCATGGCCGAGGCGGGCCTCGGCCTCGCGTACGTCGCGGACCTCTCGATGAGAGATGAGCTCGCCGATGGGCGGCTCGTGGCCGTGCTCCAGGAGTACGCGCCGATCGAGCAGGGAATCTTTCTGTGCTTCCCGAGCCGCGACCAGCAATCACCCGCGCTGCGGCAGCTCGTGAACGTCGCGAAGGAAGTGCTCCGCCGCCGCTGATGCACCCAAGGACGCCGCCTACCGCGGGCGTGCCGCTCGTCGCAATCGCGCGGCGTCCTCGCCGGGAGGAACACCGAACTGCCGTCGATATTCGCGGCTGAACTGCGAGAGGCTTTGATAGCCGACCGCGAGACCGACCGAGGTCACGTCGGTTCCCTCCGTCAAAAGGCGTGCTCGCGCCTCCTGCAAGCGCAGCAGCTTTTGAAACTGCAGCGGGCTCATCGCGGTCGCCTTCCGAAAGTGCCGATTGAAGGTTGGCTCGCTCATGTGCGCCGCCCGCGCCAGCTCCGCGACGCGCACCGGCTCGGCGAAGCGCTTCTGGAGGAGATCGATGGCGCGGCTGATGAGCGCCAAGCTGCTGTTCGCGAGGCCGATGTTGCGCAGCGCGGCGCCGTGCGGGCCTTGCATCACGCGCCACAGGATCTCGCGCTCGATGGCCTCGGCGAGCACGGGAATGTCTTCTGGCGCGTCGGCGAGGCGCACGTATCGGCGAAACGCATCCAAGACCTCGTCGGAGGCCTTGCCCGTCGCGAAGGCGAGCGGCGTCGCTCCCAGCTTCATGTCGGGCGCGTCGAGCAGCAGCGACGCGACGAGCGATGGTCGCAGCGATAGCCCGACGGCCAGGAACGGCTCGCGCGCGCTGGCGCGCGTGATCTGACCCATGACGGGCGCCTTCATCGACGCGACGAGGACATCACCGGCACCGCACGCGAACGCATGGGAGCCGAGGACGCTTCGCTTCTCGCCCTGGAGGACCACGGCGATCAAGGCCATCATCGACTCGTCCGTGGAGCCGTGCGGTTCGCTCGTCCGCGGGCGGCGCCCCCATCGAAGGTGCGGCAGCTCGCTCGGGGAGGACCCTTTCTGGAGAGCCGGTCGACACGCACACGAAGCTCGGTCAGGGCGTCCATGCTTCGTGAAATGCCTCGTACGAAGGGTGTGGCGCAACGGGCATGCGCGATCGGCGCACGCACGATTGGAATGGGAGATACGCCGAAGCCGAGCAACGCGGGTGATGGGAGATTCCGTCAGCCGCTCTACATCGTCGCGGTGTCGAGGACGAACCGATAGCGCACGTCGCTCCTCGTCATTCGCTCGTAGGCATCGTTGATCCCGGATGCGGAGACCATCTCGATGTCCGAAACGATGCCGTGCTCGCCGCAGAAGTCGAGCATCTCCTGGTTCTCACGAATGCCACCGATGGCCGAGCCCGCGATGCGCTTGTTGCCCATGATCAGCGAGAGCCCCGAGATGGCCGACGGCGCCGTGAGACCCAGGACGACCAACGTCCCGAAGGGCTTCAGCGTGCTCAGGTAGCGCCCATACTGATGCTGCGGCGACGCGACGGTGTCGAGGACGACATCGAAGCTGTGCGCGAGCCTGTCGAGCGCCTCGGGCTCGGTCGTGAGAGCGAAATGTTGGGCGCCGAGGCGGCGCGCGTCGGCTTCCTTGGCGCGCGAGGTGCTCAGCATCGTGACCTCGGCGCCCATCGCGGCGGCGATCTTCACCGCCAGATGCCCGAGCCCCCCGAGTCCCACGACACCGACGTGATCTCCCCTCTTCACGTTCCATTGACGAAGCGCCGAGTACGTCGTGATTCCAGCGCAGAGCAGGGGCGCAGCGGCCGCCGGATCGAGCGACGTCGGGATCTTCAAGACGAACGGCTCGGCCACGACGATGTGCTTCGAATACCCGCCGTACGTGAACGTCTTTCGATCCATCTCGGTCCCGTTGTACGTGGACGCGGCGCCCTTCTGACAGAACTGCTCGTGACCCTCGCGGCAATGGAGGCACTCGCGGCACGAGTCCACCATCCCGCCGACACCCACGATGTCACCTGCCTCGAAGCGCGTGACACCGATGCCCACGCGGGCGACGCGTCCGACGATCTCGTGGCCGGGCACCATCGGGTAGCGCGAGCGCCCGAGCTCGTTGCGCGTTTGCAGGATGTCCGAGTGGCAGAGCCCGCAATAGAGGATGTCGATCGCGACGTCGTGCGGACCAGGCTCGCGCCGCTCGAGCGTGAAGGGCGCGAGCGGACGATCGGCGGCGGTGGCAGCGTAAGCAGCAGTCTTCATCGGCAATCTCCTCGGGCGCGGGATGCCCCCGTGGACGCCACTATGCGCCGCACGCGCGGTGCTTCGCGCGCCGGTTCCACGCAATGTCTTGCCTGTTCCGCTCACTTGCGACGGCTCCGTGCAGCGGCGCGCATGAACGTCAAAGCGTCGATGGATGTTCACGACGGCGGTGAGATGCACACAGCTCGAGGCGAGCGATCTGCATCGCAGACGGCGACGTCAATCGAGCGCGAAGGCCTGGTACTTGGCGCGCCACAGCTCGGTCATGAAGCCGAGCTGGGTCTTCTCGTGCAGCAGGTCTTGGGCGATCAGCTCGCCGTCCTTCTTGTCGCGCGGCCGGCCGGTCAGCTCCGCCAGGCAGCCGCGAATGCCGCGGCGCTCGACTTGCTTCGTGCCGTCGCGATAGTGGAGGTGCAAGGGCGTGCTCGAAACCCGAAACACGTAGACGTCCCGGCCCGCGGAGATCTCGTCGAGGTAGCTCTCGAACCCCGACAAACGGCAGCCGGTGTCGATCACCACGACCCAGTCGCCGATGCGCGCGGCGCACAGCTCGTCACCGCGCATCACGGAGGTGGCGTCCTCGAAACCGAACCGATCCTCCGTAGGCCCGAAGACGTCAGGAACGGCGCTGCCGACGGCGAGATCGCGGTCACGGATGCACATCACCTCGATGTTCCAGCTCATCGTCTCTCCTGCGAGACGCCGCGCCCGGGGGACGGGGCAGCGTGGAGCGATTGGGGCCGACCGCCTCTGCCTCTGCGCGCGCGGCCCGGCGGCTCGTGGTTTTCGAACACGCCTGTCAGCTTACCATTCTTCCAGAGGCCGCGACGAGCCGCGCCCATGCTCGCGACGCCCCAGGTTGCGACGCGGTTGGACCGAGCGAGACGTATTGCCATGAAGCGCGCCCGAGCCGAGATCCGAAGGGCCTCGGCTCGGGCGCTCGAGCCTCGATCAGTATGGCCAGCCGCATTGGGCGCAGCGATACCAGATCGCGCACGGGCCCGGCGTAGTCTCGGGGTCCTGACATTGGATATCTGCCCTCTGACATTGTCCCGTCGTGGGACACGAGAGCGCTTGTTCGCTGGAGGCCACATCGTCGCTCTGGATCTCCTCCGCCCGAGCGCTCTCGCCCTGATCCGCGTCCACCGCACAAGCCGTCAAGAGCGAGACGGAGAACAGCAGCGTGAAGGCCGACAGAACCTTTTTCATGTTCATTACCTCGTCGTGTGCGAAACCGCGGGAGCAGTCTCGCTGTTTGGCTCATCCCCCCCGACGGAGACGAGATTAGCGTGCACAGTCGAGAGCAACAGTGTCCGACGGCGACAATGATGTAGCTCGAAACGCCAAGCTCTCATTGCCGCTCCACCACGTCATCGCGCCATCCCCGCTCGATCAGGTCGAGGGCTTCTCCGATGGCGTCGCCCCAGGCTGGCGAAGGTGCGACGTCGTGACGCATGTCCGGCGAGCGATTCCACCGCTAGCTTTCGGGGCTCGGAGGTTGCCGTGAAACGTACTCGCTGGACATCGCAGATGAGCGCGCTCGCTGCAGGGATCTTCTTCGCGCTCGCGTCTCCGGTGATGGCGGGCCCAGCGCTCGATCCGGCGTCGCGCGAGGAGCTTTCCGCTCGCCCGCCCGCTCCCGGCGAGCGCGGGCTCGAGGGCCGTCTTCTCGCGCCGTGCTGCTGGCAGGGGACGCTGGACGCGCACGAATCCGAGCCTGCCGCAGCGCTGCGGATGGAGATCCGTGGCCGCCTCTATGCAGGCGAGACGGTCGAGGCCGTCGAGGCCAGCCTGGTGCGCGAGTACGGCGAACGAATCCGCGCGACCCCGGCTCACGATCCACTGCCCTTCGTCGTGATGGGGCTCGTCGTGGTGAGCGCCATCGGTGCTTTCGGCGTGCTGCGCATGCTGCGGCGGTGGCGAGCCGCGGCGCCGGTGATGGAGGCTTCCGCTGTCGCGCCGGCCGCGCCCGACGCCTACGACGCGCGCCTCGATGACGAGCTCGCGGAGCTCGAATGAGCGAAGGCTCGGGTGCGACCACGTGTCGCATCGACCCGCAGCGTCGATGAGCCCAGACTCCCATTCGTGCAATTCCGACATCTCTCCGTCCTGCTCGCTTGCCTGCTCGGCGCCGCATCCCTGACGTGCAGCAAGCCGGCCTCCTCGACCTCGACGCGCCAGAGCAGCACGCCGGCTCCGTCGTACACGGCGCGTGGCAACATCCGCGCGATCGACACGACCAAGAAGACGATCCTGATCGCTCACCGCGACATCCCCGGCTACATGAAGGCCATGACCATGCAGTTCGAGCTGCGTGATGCGTCCTTGGCCAAAGGGGTGTCCGCCGGAGACGAGATCACGTTCACCTTCACCGACGAAGGAGATGGGCGTCTCGTCGTGCAGACGATGCAGAAGGCCGCGCCATAGCTCGTTCGACGGACGTTCCATATCCAGAGCAGCCATCGGGCCCGGCGCCGCGCTTGCCGAGCCGGCTCCGCCGGACAATCATGGCGGAAACACGCGTCACCTGCCGGGTAGAGGATGGCCACTGTCAGGATCGAAATCGATGCTTCCGCGCCACGCGTCGTCGTGAATGGACTCGAGATCACGTCCGCTCCACCCATGCGCGCCATCTACGGCGTCCTCGGTGAGCCATCGCGGGTCCACGTCCCCGTTCCAGCCGCGCCGCCCGGCCACAGGAACAACCAGATCCACGTCTACGACGCGCTCGGCGTCCGGGTCAACGAGCATCACTTCACGTTTCTCGCGCAGGAGCTCGGACTGACGTTCGATTGCGACGACCCCGCCTTCGCCTTCACGCCGAAGGAGCCATTTCGCGGCGAGCTCGTGATCGACAATCGATCGATGCCCCTCGGCGGGCCCGAGGCCGACTTCGTGCGCGCCTGCCCATTGCCTCTGGAGCACACGATGGCTGGCGTGTGGAGGTGGGAGGCCGGCGGCTTCTTCGTGGGGCTCGATGCGCGCGGTGACAGGCTCAGCACAGGGCGCCGCAGCCGCAACAGGCGGGTGATCGGCCTGAGCATCTCCTGGCCTCATGACCCGTGGGATCGCTCGGCACGCCCCGGTAGCGCCGGAACGTCATCATGAGTCGTGGGCACGCTGCGGGGCGTCTCGTCGTCCGAGGCTCGCCGCTGTCGCGCTCCCGCTCGACCTCGATCACTCCGCCTCGCGGTTGACGTACGAGCTCATCCAGCCAGCGCATCTTCACGCCCGCAAGGCATCGGGTGTCTCGCCCTCGTTCACGTGGCCATGCGGGCTCGCGACATCGGGCCCGCGCTACCTTCCGGTGCATGAGCGAAGCGCCGCGACCTCGCCTGCGAGCACTCGATCTGAACTTGCTCACGGTGCTCGATGCGGTGCTGGCCGAGCGCAACGTGACGCGGGCCTCCGAGCTGCTCGGCATGACCCAACCCGCGGTGAGCAACGCGCTCGCTCGGCTGAGGCTCCTCTTCGACGACGAGCTCTTCGTGCGCACCGGCAAGGAAATGGTGCCGACGCCGCGCGCTCTCGCGCTCGCCGGCCCGGTCCGCAAAGCGCTCGATCTCATCCAAAGCTCGCTCACCCAACTCGAGGCCTTCGACCCCAGGGAGGCTCACACCTTCAGGCTCGCGCTCGACGACGTCGGCGAGGCCATCCTCCTGCCTCGTTTGCTGCGATGGATCGAGCAAATCGGCGCCTCCGTCCGGCTCGACATCCGTCGCGGGCCCGGCGCGACGCTCCATGACGAGCTGCGGCTCGGCCAAATCGATCTCGTGTTGGATCGCGTCGTCATCCCCGGCGAGGAGTTCCGGCGCGAACGCGTCCTCGACCTCGATTTCGTGCCCCTCGTGCGCCGCGATCATCCGACCGTGGGCGAGTCTCTGACCATCGACGCCTACGTGGCGCTCGAACACGTGATCCTCGAGCCCCGGGAAGGCCAAACGAATCTGGCCGAGCAGGCCTTGGCCACCCTGGGAAAATCGCGGCGCGTGCGCGCCCAGGTCCCTCACCACCTGTCGATACCGTTCATCGTCTCGCAAACGGATCTCGTCGGCACGCTGCCGCTTCCCCTGGCGAGGCTCTTCGAACAGTCCTTCCCCGTGCGGGCGGTGCGCTGTCCGCTCCCCATCCATCCAATCCCGTTGTTCCTGATGTGGCACGCCTGCCAGGACGACGAGCCGGCCCATCAATGGCTCCGGCGCTCCTTCCTCGAGATCTGCAGGCGCGATTGAGTTGCACGTTGCAGGCGGGCCGAGCGGAGCGCTCTCGGATTGGTGACATTCACGCGGGCGATACGCGACATATCGCTTCTTGATTGGGCTCTTCGCCGGTTCGTGGCCATGAGATCACGAGCTCGATACGAAGAGGAGACATCATGTTCGGATTTCTGGCCGCACGTCGAAAGGACGCTCCGGGTGGATCGCTGCATCTCGCGGGCAGCGAGCACTCCGCGCCCATCGCCTCGGGCGAGACGCTGCTCGGCGCAGCCGTGCGGAGCAACCTCCCATTTCCCCATCTGTGCAACGTGGGCGCGTGCGGCGCCTGCAAGTGCCGTCTCACCAAGGGGCATGTCCGCCTCAAAAAGGACATCTCGAACCTCGTCTCGCCGGAGGAGCTCTCTTCCGGTTTCATTCTGGCGTGCCAGAGCGTGGCCGCTTCGGACGAGATCGAGGTCGAGGTCGACGGGATTGGCCGCGGAACTCTGGCGGATCCGGCGCCGGTGCAGACCGACGCGCGCATCACGAGCGTGACACCCCTCGCGCCCGGCGTCCTCGCGCTCGAGCTCGGTCTCGGCGCGGACGTCCGCTACGTGGCTGGGCAATATGCACGAATCATCGTGCCCGGCGTCCCGGGGCTGGAAGCGCCGCGCTGCTATTCGTTCGCCGAGGCCCCCTTTCGGACCTCGCTCCGACGGGCGCTCTTTCACGTCCGCCACGTGCCCGGCGGCGCCTTCACCGATTGGCTCTTTGCGCGATCACGCGTGGGCGCGCGCGTCCATCTCTCGGGCCCGCACGGGCGCTTTCGCTACCACGCGTCCGAGCGGCCGCTCTTGTGCGTGGCCGGTGGTACGGGCCTCTCGCCCATCCAAGCAATCCTGGAACAAGGCCTCTCGGAAGGGCTCGCTCGCGACGTGACCTTGCTCGTCGGCGCGCGCGCGCAGCAGGACCTTTATGCGAGGGCTGCCATCGCCTCCCTCCAGCATCGATGGCGAGGGCGGTTTACTTTCGTGCCCATCCTCTCCCAGGAGCCCGAAGGCTCGGGATGGGAAGGGCGGCGCGGACACGTCACCGACTACCTCCGCGAGCAGGCTGAGCGCCTCGCCGATTGCGCGGCCTACCTGTGCGGCCCGCCCGGGATGATCGACGCTGCGCTCGACTTGCTCCGCGCGCGCATCCCGCCGAGCCATCTGCATCACGACCGTTTCCTCGACCGCAGCTCCATGACCTCCGGCGCTGCGAACGCGTGTTGAGCCCGACACGCAAGGAGCGTCATCATGTTCGAAGTCATCGTCGTCGCCTTCGGATTCATGGCCTGCTTCGCCCTCGTGGAGCACGCCTTCGGCCTCTACCAGCGGCCCGGCGTGCTCACGATGAAGGAGCTCGGCGAAAGCCTCTTGAGCCTCGTCAACACCCTCCTGATTCGCGGCCTGGTCACCGTCTTCGTGACCACTGCGCTCGTGGTCTTCTGGCCCCACTCCCGAGGCGCGCTCGCCGGCGTGAGCCCGTGGATCGTCTCCCCGATCTACTTCCTCCTCGCCGATTATGGCTTCTACTTCGTGCACCGGAAGAGCCACGAGCTGCCTTGGCTGTGGCGGCTCCACAAGCCCCACCACACGGCCGAGAACCTCAATGTCGCCGTCACCTACCGAGAGAATTGGCTCTGGCCTCTGGTGATGACGGACACGTGGCTGCCACCGCTCCTGATCTGGCTCGGCCAGCCCGCAGCCTATGCGGTCGCGCTGGCCGTGAGGACGGTGATTTCGCTCGCGGTCCACAGCGAGCTCCGCTGGGATCTGGCCCTCCAGCAGAACCGCTTCACGCGCCCTCTCATGTGGGTGATCGAACGCATCGTCACGCTGCCCGACACGCATCATGTTCACCACGGCGTCGGCCGCCACGGCAATGCCATGAAGAACTACGGCTCGGCGCTCAGCATCTTCGATCTGATCCACGGCACGCTACAGATCCCACATGCACGCCAAGAGCGCTTCGGCCTTCCGGAAGGGGCCACGATCGAGCCCTGGAGTGAGCAGCTCTATTGGCCCTTCGTGCGCACGGTGGAGAGAGGCGCGGCGCCGCATTCACCCCTCGGCGAGGCACCGTCGGCGGCCGCGCTCGCTGCGGCGAAGGCGGTGATTCACACCGCCGATGGCCGCGTCATCGTGGTGCGTTGAGGGCTCAGGAGGCGACCGGCCGGCCCAGCACGTAAACGCTCTTGCCCGGCAAGCGACCGGCGCGGCGCACGCCGACCTCCCAGACATACCCGGTGTCCTCGTGTCCCCGCAAAAGCTCGAGCACGTCGTCCGGCGTGTAAGTCCGAGCGTTCGATGCGGCGCCGTCCCATGCAACGAAGAGCGGCACGATGGGCAAAACGTAGGTGAAGAGGATCTGCCGGAAAGAGAGCGGGCGCACGAAGGGCGTGAGGAAGAGGGTGAGCAGGAAGGAGGCCGGGATCGCCGTCCACCACAACCAGAGAGGCGGGCCGTTGTCCGACAGCTCGAAGACGACGATCGGTTGGCGCGCCTTCGCGGCGTCGAGGAGCACGGCGCGCGCGGCCTCGGGGGACAGATGGTGGAAGCTGCCGACGAGCGTGCGCACGCCGGCCCGCTCCGGCCCGACGCGCGTGGCATCGATGGGCGTGAGCTCGTAGCGGAGCCGCGGGTCGCCGAGGGCACCGATTTGCCGAGCCACATTGGTGTTCGGATAGAGATCGCTGAGAACGATCTCGACATCGGCCTGCGTGGACCAGAGCTCGCGCGCGACGTCGGGCATCGGTCCACCACCGCCGCTGCAGAGGTCGACGACCCGCTTCGTCGGCGACGCGGCGAGTGCCTGCCGCACGAGATCGGCGACGGCCGGAGCCGTACGGAACGTGCGGTGAAAGGCACCCAGGTAGGACGTCATGAGGTCTCGCAACCACGATGGGAAGCGCGGATGATCTTCGAACTCGAAGAGCTCGATTCTTTTCACACCCACGACCGTAGGGGTGTGCCCCTCGTGCGGTCCATGGGCACTTTGACGCCCCCCATTGCCATCATGCCGCCCCCCGCGGCACCGTGCCTCGATCGCTAATCCGAGTTTGGCCACGTCAGCACGCCTCGCCGGGGATATGGGCCGAAACCCGAGACGGTAGGACTTGGCTCAGCCTCCCCCTCGATGCGCACGTGTACCCAGGCCTCATGCGATTCTTCGAGGCGGGCGCGGTCCACGACGAGAGGGACATCGATGCGCCCATCGCGCAACACCGACTCGATGAAGACCGCGTCCTCTTCGTCGATGCCGTGCATGGCGCCGGTCCCGCGATATTTCGGGCCCTCGAAGTGCGCATTGAGCCGCAACCAACTCTCCTCCGCATCGAACGGAACGAAGACGCCTTCCAGCTCGGGTTGGTCACAGCAAACGCCGCAGGTCTGATTCGTGTACAGAACCCCGCTCGCGTGTTCGATGATGAGCCCCAGCCCTGCGTCATGGAGTCGGATGAGCGCTGCCATATGCACCGCCTGTGAGGATGCCGGTTCCATCGGTCGATGTCAGCACGGTAGGATTTGCTGGAGAGCTGGTGGATATCGCTTGCGCCTGCGCCGTTCATCGGGCTGCGAGCCGGGCGTGCGGCACGGTGGCTTCGAGGGCGGCGAGGAGGCGGAGCGCCGCGTCGCGTGACTCGCGGCGCCACGCGAGCCGCCAGGGGCGTCGCAGTGGGCCGGCCCCGAGCCTCTTCGCCACCAGTGTCCCTTGGCCGAGGTGCGGGCTAGCGATCCAGTCGGAGAGCACGGCCACGCCCATGCCGGCGCGCGCCAGGTCGAGGATGGCTTCGGTCAGCGGCAGCAATTGGAAGCGGACGTTCGGCTTCTCGCGACCGAAGACGCGGCGCATGAACCACCGCGCCTCCTCCGGGGGCGTGCGCGACGTGAGGAGCGTGTGCTCGCGCAGGTCCGCCTGCGTGATCGTCTTGCGCTTCGCGAGCGGGTGATCGGCGGCTACCACGAACACGATCTCGTCCGAGAAGAGCTTCCGCTCTTCGAGGTGCTCGCGCGGGATGGGCGATGACGTCACCAGCGCGACGTCGATGTCTCCCGCTTCGAGCGCGGCCACCGGATGCTCGGTGTGCTCGACGGCGATCGTGATCTCGAGCTCGGGGAGACTCGCCTTCAGGCTCATCAGCGTCGATGGGAGCCAGTGATAGGCGGTGTAGCACTGGCATACGAGGCGCACGCGCCGCGCCGGCGCCGCGGGCGCGCGGACGGTGGTCTCCAGATCGCCGAGCTCGACGAGGAAGCGTGTGGCACCGGCGACGAGCCGCTCGCCGGCCGGCGTGGGCACGAGGCCGCGCGGCGTTCGCTCGAAGAGACGCGTGCAGAGCTTCTCCTCGGCGGCGAGGAGCGCGCGGCTCACGGCCGGCTGCGTGAGGTGCAGCGCCTCGGCGGCGCGCGCGGTCGTCCCGGACGACGAGAGCGCCAGGACGAGGCGCAGGTCGCGCACGTCGAGCTTGGGGCTCGGGATCCGTTCGATGTGCTTCATGCATCGAGTCTATGCCAACGATGCGTTGGACGCATTCCGTGGTTCGACCCAGATTGGCCGCCACACACACGAGCGACGGCGCGGGCCGTCGAGAAAGAAGGCTCTTCGATGCACGTCTATTTCTCTCCTCTCGCCTGTTCCATGGCCACGCGCATCGCGCTCTACGACGCCGGCGCGGGCGCCACGTACATCGAGGTCGATCCCAAGACCAAGCGCACCACCGAAGGGAAGGACTTCCGCGACATCCACCCGCTCGGGCTCGTGCCCACCATCGTCACGGACGACGGCCGGGTGCTCACGGAGAATGCCGCCATCCTCCAGTACGTCGCCGCGCGCTACCCGGAGGCGAAGCTCGCGCCGCAGGATCCCTTCGAGCACGCCCGGCTCCAGCAATGGCTCTGCTTCATCGGCACCGAGCTGCACAAGGCGCTCTTCGCGCCGCTCTTCGACGCCAAGGCGCCCGCGGAGGCGAAGGCCTACGCGCTCGAAAAGGGCCAGAGCCGCCTCACGTTCCTCTCGCGCCACCTCGAGGGCGGGCCTTTCTCCTCGACGCGTTCTCGGTGGCCGACGCCTACCTCGTCACCGTGCTCACGTGGACGGTGGCGACGCCCGTCGATCTCGCGAATTGGCCGGTGCTCCGTGACTACCTGACGAGGCTCCGTGAGCGACCGAGCGTGGCCCGGGCGCTCGCGGAGGAGCGACCGCTCTACCTCGCCGAGCTGGCCCGCGCGAAGAGCGCGTGAAGGCTCGTTTCATCGTGACGCTTCGTCGTCGATGGGAGCGAGCCCATCGTCGAGCGCCGCGGAGGGGGCGCGATGAGGCTTCCTCCGCTATCGCTCGTCCTTCGCGCGCGCCTCGGGCCGCAAGGTCTTCTTCAAGACCTTTCCCACGGTCGAAAGGATCTCGCGTGAGAGGGCCTCGTCGTTCGTCGCGCGGGCCAGGCTCATGGCGCCGACGAGCGCGCTGTACACGACGATCGCCGTCGCGCGCGCCGCGGGCGCCCTGCGATCCTTGAAGAGCTGCGCGAGCCGCGTGATCACGCGGTCGAGCTTGCGCGTCGCGACCTCCCGCGCCTTGTCCCCGCTGCGGCCGAGGTCGGACGACAGCGCGGCGAAGAGGCAGCCGTCGCCGGGCGCATCACGATGGCTCACGTCGAGGTAGCCGTCGACGAGCGCGTCGAACAGCGTCGCATCGGAGCGCCCGCGCGCCTCGGCCTCGGCGAACAGCGGATCCCAGCCGTTGCCCATGGCGGCGAGCGCCTCCGCGACGAGGTCGTCCCGCGAGCCGAAATGCTTGTAGAAGCCGCCGACCGTGAGCCCCACCTCCTTCATGAGGTCGGCGACGCCGACGCCCTCGAGCCCGGCCTCGCGGAGGCGCCTGGCCGCCGCGCCGACGATCTTCCCGTGCGTCTCCGCCTTGCTGTCCTGCGAGTACCCCATCGATACGGTCCTCTCTGGATGGCGATCGTAATCCTCGAGGGGGCCGATAGCCAGGGCGCGAAAAGCCCCTTGACGTTCTGGATTACGATCGTCATCTTCAGGATTACGGACGTAATCCAAAAGGGAGCACGATCATGCGACTCGCGAACAAGACGGTGGTGATCACGGGCGGGAACAGTGGCATCGGCTATGCGGCGGCGCAGCTCTTCGCGGCGGAGGGCGCTCGGGTGGCGATCACCGGCCGGAACGAGACCACGCTGCAAAAGGCGGCGGAGAGCATCGGGCACGGCGCGATCGCGGTCCGGGCGGACGTCGCCGACTATGCCGCGACGGAGCGGGCGTTCGCGCAGATCGCCGAGCGCCTCGGGAAGCTCGACGGCGTCTTCGCGAACGCGGGCATCGGCGGCCTGACGCCGCTCGGCGCCACCCCGGGCGAGCTGTTCGATCAGATCGTCCGGATCAACTTCGGCGGCGCGTTCTTTACCGCGCAGGCCGCGCTCCCGCACCTGAACGAAGGCGCGTCGCTGGTGTTCAACGGCTCCGTGCTGGCGGTGCTGGGCATGCAGGGCTGGTCGGCCTACGGAGGCGCCAAGGGCGCCGTGCGCGCGATGGTGCGGGTCCTCGCGTCCGAGCTCGCGCCGCGGCGCATTCGCGTGAACCAGGTGACGCCGGGCGGAACGAAGACCCCCATCTGGAGCCCGCTCGCGCCCAGCTCCGACGCGCTGGATGCGCTCGATGCGCGCATTTCGGCGGCGACGCCTCTCGGTCGCATGGGCGAGGCCGACGAAGTCGCGCGCGCTGCGCTCTTCCTGCTCTCCGACGACGCGAGGCACGTGACCGCCGGCGAGATCGTCGTCGACGGCGGCGTGACCGGCGCTCCGGCGGGCGCGCCCGCGTTCCGCCCCGGCTGAGGCGAAGGCTCGATCTCGGCGGCGGCTTCGCGCAGGAGAGACGAGGCGCCTCTTCAGTGTTGGATCTTGGCCACGAAGGGGGCTGAGAAGGGCGACGACACCAGATCTCCCTTGCCGAAGTCGACCTTCGTCTTGTCATCGACGGAGCTCGCGATCGCCGCGTCGCCCGAGGACCCGTGAATCGCGAGCCCGAAGCTCTCCGTCGACGCAATGGTCCCGAAGAGCTTGCTCCACAGCAAGGCGCCGCTCGGGTCATAGCGATTCATGTAAAGGCTCTGCGACTCTGCGGTGATCGCGCCTGCGCCGAAATCGACGGCGCCGGACACCCGTCCCGACACGATCAACCTCCCACCGGGGTCGAAGGCCGCGACAGGCGCGCGAGCGAAAGTGATGGGGAGAGGCGTCGTATCGCCGAGCCCGCGGCTCCACGCGTGGGCCCCATCGCCCCCAAAGGCGGCCACGAATCCACTGACGAAGTGCGAGCCCGCCCCTGCAGGGATCAGGGCTCCTCCACCGAAATCGATGGAGCTTTCATGGGTGCCCGCAATGGCGACGCGGCTCGTCGCGTCGACCGAGATCGAGGTGGGCGTTTCATTCAAGTCGCTGCCGAAACCTCGGCTCCAGACATGGTTTCCTTGCCCGTCGAACCGCGCCAGGAACACGTCGGCGTCGCCCTCGCTGGTGAGCGTGTCGCCTCCGAGCGAGATGTCGTCGGTGAACGTGCCCGTCACGAAGATCGCGTTCGGATCCGTTGGATTCACCGCAACCGACTTGCCCGTGATGATGCTCGTGCCCGTCGCCGCCGGGGAGGCGAACGACTTGGCCCATTGGTACGAGCCGTCCGCCCCGAGCTTCGCCAAGAATCCCGTCCTCTCCGCCTCTGAAACCGCCGGCGATGATGGTGTCGCCCTGCGCGTCGATCGCGATCGCCACGTCCTCGTAGGTCGCGAAGGGAGCGTAGGGCGCCTGCAGCCAGAGCGGCGCTCCCGTCGCGCCGTCGAGCTTCCCGACGAAGAAGTTGTCGCTGGGGCCCACGGCGATCAGGTTGCCGAATTGCACGGTGGCCCCGAGCTGCCCCACGACGTAGACGTTGCCCGGCGTATCGAGCCCGAGGCCGGCGACGTACGTGTTGTAGCTCTGGGTCTGGGCGAGGATGCTCCAGAGCCCTTCGCCGCACGCGCTCCCGTCGCAATCCTCGTCCCCAGTTTGATTGCAGTCCTCGACCTGGGGTTTGATTTCACCCTCGCACTCGCCCCAGGTGCCGTCCGCCAAACAACTCTGCATACCGCCCTTGCAGAGGCCAATGCCTTCGGTGCCCGCTGGGCCGCCATAACAACTCTGTGTCATGCCCAGCGTGCACCCGCCCGCGCCTCCGGTCCCAGTCGCGCCGCCGCCTCCTGGACCCGAGCTCACGGTCGCGCCTCCGGTCCCGGTCGCGCCGCCGCTGCTCGGACCCGAGCTCGCGGTTGCGCCTCCGGTCCCGATCGCGCTGCCGCCCGAGCCCGACGTGGCGCCGGTGAAGCCGGGATCGACGCCACCGCATGCGGCGGCGAGACAGGGGACGAGCGCCGTGAAAGCAAGGCATGTGCAAAGCGTCGTTTCATGCAAACCTCTCGCTTCGGATTACGGTGAAGGCTGCGTGTCGAGAAGGCTGCGAGCACGTTTTCGCCAGGCGGACGCATCGCGCGCCGACGCTCACGACATGCAAATGGGGCGGGGCGCCGAGCGGCGCCTTGCCTTCACCCCCGAGCTTTTCATTGCGGCCAGCCGCAAGCCGCTCCGACGGAGGCTCGCGGAATAGAAATCCGATGTAGGGTGTCAGTCTCGGTATGGCTCGAACGCACAAACGCAGGCTCGCTCTCTTCATCATCGCCGCGCTCCTCGGCGCGGCCGGCATCTACCGCCTCTTCTTCGGGGGCTCGTTCGATCGGCATCGCTTCGAGGCGATCGTGGCCGAGGTGCGGCGCCTACCGATCGAGCCGGGACAGCAGGTGACCCTGCGCGCCGGCGACCTCGGCGACCCTCGTTCCCTGCGCCCGGTAGGCGACGAGCCGCGCGTCCGCGGGAAGGGCGCGGGCCTCGTGTGGGCCGAGCGCACCCGCGAGGGCAAGCTCAAGGTGGTCATCGAGACGAGCGACCAAGGCCACATGGGAGAGCATGGATTCGCCTTCTCCGAGGTGCCTTTGCAGCCGAAGCCGCTCGACGCCCGTTGGTCGACGGTGGACGTGCCGGGGCACCTCAACATCGTCGACGCGCGGATCGACGATCACTGGTGGTCGGTGCTCTACAACCTGGATTGAGCGCGTACGCCTCGCTCGGCGCGAGCGAGGTCTACCGGGATAGGCTCGCGTCACACGTGGCCTCGGCTCGCAGCACAGCGCCATCGTCACGTGACGTCGTCGCGTCGGGTTGACAGCTCGCCCGCCGGCCGCGAGCATGCTCGCGTGCGCTTCCTCGCCATCGTAGGCTTCGTCGCCCTCACGCCCCAACGCGGGCGCGACTTCGACTTCGACACTTGGCCCATCGAAGCCGCGGCGTGAGGGCCATGGTGAGTGTGGGCAAGCCCATGGGCAGCTCGCGGCGGGGCCCTCGGTCCGCCGTGCTCCTCGGCGCGGCGTCGCTCGCGCTCACGGGCTGTGCCGCGGCCCAACCGCCGCCCAAGATGCTCTTCGACGCGTCGCTGTGTCCGCGGGACGCCGCCGAGCCGAGCGGTGAGCGCGTCGTGGCGCGCTTCTACGAGGCGTTTGCGCGTCACGACTTCGCGGGCATGGCGTGCAACTACGATCCCAACGTCGAGTTCACCGACTCGATCTTCGGCACGCTGAAGGGCAAGCGCGCGTTCGCGATGTGGGCGATGCTCGTCAGGCCGGGGCAGGACCTCGTGGTCGTCCACTCGCAAGTTCGTACGGACGGCGCCACGACGCGCGCGCACTGGGACGCGCATTACACGTTCCCGTTCCTCGCCTTCAACAACAAGGTCGACAATGCGATCGATGCGACGTTCGAGCTCAAGGACGGCAAGATCGTGCGCCATCGCGACCAGTTCGATCTTCGTCGCTGGATGAAGATGGCGCTCTGGCCCTTCGGCGGCGCCGCCAGCGAAGCGACGGTCCGCGGCGCCGTTCAATCGAGGCTCGACGACTTCATCGAGAAACACCCCGAGTTTCAGGAGCCCAAGCACCCATAGTGTCTGCTCGACGCAGATGACGTGTCTGCTGGGCCGGTGTCGCGCACCCTCGAGCGGGGCGAGGGGCGCGGGCATGGGCCTTCGAGGTCAGTGGCACACACCGGTCTTGCAGTAGTTGACGCACTGGTCGCTGGCGTTGCACCAATGGCCTGCCTTGAATTTGCAGGCGCCTTGGCCATCACACGTGTTGCCGCCGTTGCAATAGGGCGGCGTCTGGTCGGGCACGTTCTTGGGCGTCGGCGCGCACGTGCCCAGTTTGCCGGGAACGTTGCACGCTTTGCACGCGCCCGGACACGCTTCGTTGCAGCAGATGCCGTCGACGCAGAGGAGCCCTTCCACGCAGTCGGACGTCTCATTGCACTTCTTGCCCTGCGCGCAGCGCGTCGTGCAGGTCATCGGATCGTGTCCACCGCAGTCGACGTCGGTTTCGCTCCCATCGGGCATGGGAGAGTCGCTGTGATCGTTGCAATCCAGGTTCCCGCCGCAGCCGTCCGCGAAGACCAGGATTCCGCACGTCACACCCAGGTCTTTGCAGGTCCTTTTCGTGCAACCGCAGGTCCCCGGCGTGCCCGGGTCTCCGCCTCCGCAGGTGTCGGGGGCGGCGCAATCTCCATCCTCCGTGCAGCCGCATTTGCCGCTGTCGTTGCAGACCTGCATCAACTGGTTGCCGCACGCGGTGCCCGCGGACATCGGCAAGGTCGATGGAACCCCGTTGCTGCAGAGCTTGGCCACACAGGGGTTGTTCGCGTCCGGTAGATCCGTGTCGTCGACGAGGTTCGTGTCGACGCCGGCCACGCAGGTGTGCACGTGACAGTCGCCCACCACCTGTGGCAGCGGCGGTGTGGGGGCACCATCGATGTTCTCGTGCACGCACATCAACGTGGCTGCGCTGCAGGTGTCGAGTGTGCAAGGGTTCTTGTCGTCGCAGGCGGTGTCGGTGGCGCAGGTCGGATGACAGGTTCCTCCGAGGCAGATGCCTTCGAGGTCACCCACCACGCACGCGCCGTGCTCCGGCGTCGGCTTCCCCACGCATGCGGTGCCGCTGCGGCAGTCATTCTGCGTGCATGGATTGCCGTCGTCGCAGGGAGCGATGCAGTCCGTGTCCTTGAACTGGAGATCATCCAGGGAGGCGACGAGGCTGCACGCGGCGCCCGCGACGAGCCAGAGCGATACCAGGATGCGTGTCACGATACGGTGAGTCGAGGATCGCTTGGCCATCGATGAGCCCCCTTTTCAAAAAGCCCCCTGGACGAGCAGGGAGCTCGGGCCGAGCACCATGGATGTGGACACGGCGCGAGCCCTGGTGTGGAGCACGAGCAGGGTTATCCCCGTCGTCGCCAGGACGCCGCCGATCACGAATCCGACGGTGGACGTCGTCGCCAGTGTGCGCGCAGACTGGGCGGCGGGGAGCTGCGCGATCGGGCAGATGTCGTCCACGCAGTGATCGTGAATCGCGGAGGCCTTGCTCAGCGTCAGCCCGCCGAAGACGGCGCCGACACCGAGGCTGGCGCCACCGAGACCGAGCATGATGGCCGCCGGCGTCAGGAGGTCGCGTTGCTTCACGATCGGCGCGACGGGCGGGGGAGGCGTCATCTGCGTGCCCAGGCGCACGAGCTGCGGCGTGACGCGCACCGACTCGTTCCCGGCGACACGAATGCGCGTCGCGTACGGCTCGAAGCCCTCCCGGACGACGCGCACCTCGTGCGTCCCGACCACGACGCGCACGGGCTTGAGCGGTGTCGTGCCGCGGACGCGTCGATCGATGAGGACCGACGCGCCCGGCTCCACACCGGCGATCTCGATGGTGCCGACGAGCCGGCGCAGCGCGGTGATCTCGTGCTCGCTCAGCTCCCGATCCTCCTTGTTGAGGTTCGGGAATGCGATGAGCTCCTCGAACATGTCGAGCGCTTCTTCGTAGCGCTTCAGGAGGCGCAGGCAGACTGCCGCGTTCTTCGTCGCTGCGCGGGTCGGGAACAGCTTGCGCGCGCGGGTGAACTCGACGAACGCCGCGTCCCACGACTCGTCGTCGAAGAGCGCGATTCCGCGCTGGAAGTGATCGCGCGCTTCGTCCTTCCGGCGGGCGTCCGCGTCCGGCCCGGGGCCCGGTTGCTCTGCGGGCGGCGGTACCACGGGCGGTTCGGCGTGCGCGCCCGCGCTCGGGAGCGTGAGCACACCCAAGAAGCCGGCCAGCACGGCGCGACGGCGCGACATCATCCTTTGCCACGCTATGTGCGTTTCGCACGAGCAGCAAGCACGTGGTCCAGGCTCGGCGGCGCGACCGCATCACGCGTGCATACGCAATCCACACCTCGGTATCCCTCCGTCGAGCGCGCTCCGTCACGCACGCTCACGCGAGCGAATCCGAACCCCTGAAAATGGTTGATCGCGATGTCGGCTTCGCGTGTCTCGGCATTTCGGACGGCGAGCGCTACCTCGTCGCCGGCCTGCGCTTTTCGGCCTTGGCCGATCGCTCGTTGGGCTCGCGCTTCGATGCATCGCGGCGGCGCGTGCGCTTTTCAGGCCCCTCGTGCTTCACGAATGCGCCGAGGCGATCGGCGAGAAAGTCGAAGAGCAACCGGACCCGGCGCGTCGTGCGCATCGCTTCGTGCATCACCAGCCACACCTCGACCTCAACGCTCTCGGTGCTCGGGAGCACGCGCACGAGGCCGTCGCGGCGCGCGAGTGCGAACATGCAAGTGCCGATTCCGGCGCCGGCCCGCAGCGCGGCTTGTTGCGCGACGTAGCTGTCGCATCGAAAGGCGAACGCGTCGCGCGCGATGGGCGGCCCGTGCTTCTGGACGCGGCGGATCATGGCCTCGCTGTCGAAGCCGACGATCGCGTGCTTCGCCAGATCGTCGTATGTGCGCGGAGCCTTACCGCGGGACGCGAGGTAGGAAGGATGCGCGTGGAGCCCGAAGCCGAGCGCGCCGAGGCGGCGGGCGATCAACGCGCTCTGCGTCGGGCGGAACAGGCGCACCGCGACGTCGGCGTCGCGCCGCGCGAGATCCTCCGCCCTGCTCGAGAGCAGGAGCTCGACCGCGATGCGCGGGTGCGCCGCCATGAACGATGGAAGCAGCGGCGCCAAGATCTCGATGCCGATCAGCTCGCTCGCGGTCAGGCGCACCGAGCCGCGCTCTTCGTCGGCTTCGCCCGACGCCGTTCGGACCAGCGCCTCCGCGGCCCGCGCCATCGCCTCCGCATGCGGGACGAGCGTGAGCGCGGCATCGGTCGGCAAGAGCCCCGTCTGCGAGCGGGTGAAGAGCGCTTTTCCGAGGTGCGCTTCGAGCGCATCGACATGGCGCCCCACCGTCGGCTGCGTGAGCCCGAGCGCGCGCGCGGCGCCCGAGAGGCTCCCCTCGTTCACCACGGCGAGCATCGATCGGTAGAGCTCCCAACCCGGATCCATCGCCGTCGTGGCCATACGAAATTGTATATCGGCTAGGCAGCCTTCAACAATCGATCGCGAGCGATCTCGGCCGCATGCTCGCGGGCAAGGAGGCTACATGAAAGCCATCGTCTTCGACCGCGTCGGGCCTCCGCTCGACGTCCTCGCGCTTCGCGATGTCCCCGTGCCCGCCCTGGGAGACGACGACGTCCTCGTCGAGCTCGCCACCGCGTCGGTGAACCCAGGAGATTTCTTCTTCGTGCAGGGGCTCTATCCTCCGCCCAAGATCCCGAAGCTGCCAGGCCAGATCGCGGGCACGGGCGGCGGCGCCGGCACGGTCGTGAAGGGCGGCCGGAGCACGTCGCTCGCAAAGGGGACCCGCGTCGCGTTCGCGTGGTTCAACGCGTGGGCGGAGTACGCCGTCGTTCCGGAGCGATGGCTCATGCCCCTGCCTGAAGGCTATTCCTTCGAGACGGCCACGCAGCTCGGCAACGTCATCACGGCGTGGGACATGCTCGCGCGATCGAACGCCCAGGCCGGTGACGTGATCGCGCTGACGGCCGGCAGCTCCGCAGTGGCCACGATGCTGCTCCAGCTCGCGCGACGGAGAGACGTCGACGTCATCTCCATCGTGCGCAGCGCGTCGCCGGATCTCGATCTCCGCGCGCGGGGCGCACGCGAGGTCGTCGAGCTCTCCAAGCTCTCCCGCCCGATCGGCGAGCACATCGCCGCGTTGACGCGCGGGAAGGGGGTCCGCGCGGTCATCGACCCCGTCGGTGGTCCGCTCGGCGGAGACCTCGTGCGATCACTCGCGCTCGGGGAAAGGCCATCGTGTACGGCGGTTACAGCCCGGAGCCGATGTCGATCCACGCCTTCGATCTGCTCATGCGGGCGGCCTCCATCGAGAGCTACGCCTACCGCTATTTCTTCGAGCCGCCCTCGCGCGAAGACGCATCGTTCATCCAGGAGGTCCTCGCCGCGTCGGCGCAGATCGAGACCCGCATCGCGGGCCGACACGCGCTCGACGATTGGAGGGCCGCCGTCGAAGCGACCCTCCACGCGCCGGAGCGAGGCAAGCGCCTCCTGCGCATGACCGGCGCAAACGGCTGACGACAACTCGCCATCTGCGATCCTGATCGAGCGCTCGAACGGCCCCGTCATCGACCGCGCGGAGAGGCCCCGAGCCCCGTGCGCGCGCGGAAGAAATCGATGAAGGCACGGACCTTCACCGGGACGCGCGCGCCGCCGGGGTACACCGCATGGATACCGCCGGTCGGCAGCTTCCAATGGCTCAAGAGCCGAATCAGCTTTCCGCTCTTCACGTCGTCCTCGACGAGGTATGCGGCCAACACCGAGACACCCGCCCCGCCGCGCACCAAACCCAACACCGCCTCGGGGGAGCTTCCGCGCGCCGTCGCGCGCACACGCACGTCGCGCTCGCCCCCTCCGGGCGCGGTGAACGACCACGAAAGCGGGGCTCGGAGCAACGTGAGCGCCACCCAGGCGTGGCGCGTCAGATCCTCGGGTCGTTTGGGTGTCCCATGTCGAGCGAGGTAGTCGGGAGATGCCACCGCGTACTGCGCGAACTCCCCGATCTGCATCGCGCGGAGCGACGAGTCGCGCAGCCAACCGAAGCGAACGGCCATGTCGATGCGATCCGCCACGAGGTCGAGCACCTGGTTCGTCGCGATCAAGTCCACGTCGAGCTTCGGATGCGCGCGCGCGAACTCGGCGAGGAGCGGCCCGAGCACGTTGGCTGCGTATTCGGGTGATGTCGTGACGCGCAGGGTGCCCGTGGGCTCCGCGCTCGTTTGACCGAACCGTTCGACGGCCGCACCGAGCTCGCGAAGGAGAGGCGCACACTCTTCGAGGAGCAGCTGGCCCGCCTCGGTCAACGTCACCTTGCGGGTCGTGCGCGTGAACAAGCTCCCTCCGAGCTCCGCCTCGAGCTTGCCAATTTGTTGGCTCACCAGCGTCTTGGTCACGCCGAGCCGTTCGGCCGCCGCCGTGAACCCACCCGCGTCGGCCACGGCGGCGAACACGGTGAGACGATCGAGCGGCACGGGGCGCGCGCGTGTCACGACGGTCCTCCGATTGTGCACATTCCGTGGACAGTTATTCCTTCGTTGGCACGATAGTCAACCCAATCGTGCGGATCCAAGATGGCTCTGCCGTTCGACGAATCGAAGGCAAAGGAGCCCGTCATGAAGGTCTTCCTCATCGGTGCCACCGGATACGTTGGAAGCGCTCTTCTTCGTGAAGCGCTCGAGAATTCGGTGCACATCCGGCGGCGGTTCACGGTCGCCCATTGATGCACGCCTTCGCAACGATTCAGCCAGAGGCAATGATCATGAACGTCACCCATGTGGCCCACCGCTTCGTCGACATCGATGGTGTTCGCGTCTTCTATCGGGAAGCCGGCCCCGAGCACGCTCCTGCCCTCCTCCTGCTTCACGGTTTCCCGTCGGCGTCACACCAATTTCGCCGGCTCATCGACGCGCTCGGTGATCGGTATCGGGTGATCGCCCCCGACTATCCCGGGTTCGGGCAGAGCGATGCACCGGCGCCTACGACGGCCGGCGGAACCTTCACCTACACGTTCGACGCGCTCGCCGACGTGATCGAGAGCTTCTGTCGGAACCTCGGTCTCGATCGATTCGTCCTCTACATGTTCGACTTCGGTGCTCCCGTTGGCTTCCGACTCGCCACGAGGCATCCAGAGTGGATTGCCGGGCTCGTGGTCCAGAACGGGAACGCTTACGAAGAAGGGCTCAGCGATGCCGCCAAGGCGCTCGTGAGCCTGCGCCGCGGCGTCGACGGCGTGGAGGACGAGCTTCGCGGGATCATGACCCCCGCCTTCACGCGCAGCCAATACCTCGATGGAGCGTCGAATCCAGCGCGCATCTCGCCCGATGGATGGACCCTCGATCAACACTACCTGGACCTCCCCGGAAGGAAGGAGATCCAGATCGACCTCGCGCTCGATTACGCGTCGAATGTCGCACGGTATCCGGAGTGGCAGGCGTGGCTCAGGCGGCACCAGCCGCCTACGTTGATCGTGTGGGGAAAGAACGACGGCATCTTCCTCGAAGCCGGCGCGCGAGCCTATCTGCGTGACGTGCCCGACGCCGAGCTGCATCTCTTCGAGACCGGGCATTTCGCTCTCGAGGAGAACCTGCCCGAAATCGCTCCCCTCATTGCCAAGCTCGTCGAGCGTGTCGGCTGAAGGATCGAGCGCAGAGGCAAGCTCTCGTGAAAGTGAAAGAGGAGCGTCCGGGGGCGGCTCCCTGTGACGCGCGGCGCGACGCGTGACTCCATTCCTCGAAGATGCTTCCATGATGATGGCGTCATGAGGGCCGAATACAGATTTCTTCGTACCCGTAAGGGGGAGCAAGGGCCGACAACCTCCTTCGCTCGCGTCGGTCTGCTTGCCGAGCCCGCGGAGGCTTGGTCGGTCGAGATCGAGCCCTCGCTGGGCCGTGCCGCCGACGAGTATGGCAGTGCCTTGCGGCAGGGAATCATGATGGCAGCGACGACGCACGAGGGATTGGGCGGCGGCGCTCATCGGATGACGGTCGATCTGCTCGTGGAAACGATCGTGGATACGACGCCTGATGCGGTGCTGTGTGCGGCCGCAGCGGCGGCGTGGACATCCTTGGGGCGTGATGTTTCCGATGTCGTGTTCGCGGCGGGCGTGAATGGATGGGAGGTTACCTTCGTGATGCCCGCAGTCTCCCAACGGGCTCTCGTGCCGCGCTGAGAGGATGTGCTGCTCGCGATGGCTCGGCCGCCCCACCGTGCTGTGCGCTTGACAGCCGGCGCCGGAGCGCGTTCGCTCTGCGCGAATGACTCCCTCACCGCCCGAGCGGCCCGCGTTCGCTCGTCACGATGCGTTCATGCTGCGCTGGGCGACTCGCAGGGTCGTCCAAACCACGCTCGCCCTCGTCGGGCTGGCCGTCTTCGCGGTGCTCGCGCTGACGACCGATCTCGATCGTGCGATGGGCACGGCCACGCTGGGTGTGATTTGCGCGGCCGTCGGGATTGCTCTCTATTTCCCGCTCTCGTGGGCGGCGGTGCGTTGGGTCGAGCGTCGCCACGCGCGCCTCGGCTGATCAGCGCCGCGGCGTTTGCGCGGGGATGGCTTTGCGCGGCGCGTCCGCGTTCTTCGACATGGAGGAGCCTACGAGGACGGCGGTGATGACGACCGCCACGAGGACGGCGATGGCCGTGGCCGTGAACGCCATTTTGTTCGAGAACCCGAGCTTCTTGTTCATGGCGAAGAAGGGGGCCTCGCCCTGCCAGCGATCGGGGATGCGAGCGCGCAGGCCTTCGACGAGCTGGTTGCCCTCCGGGCCGGGCGGGAGCCGGAAGAGGATCTTGTGAGGCTTGGGATCCCCCGCTTGGCGATATCCAATGATGAGCGAACGATACGTGGCGACCCGCCGCTCCTGAAGGCCAATGCCGGCGCCGAAGACGTCGCTGTAGGCGATTTCGACAGGGCCGTACTTGAAGGACGAGGCGCCGAGGGTGATGGGGAGCATCGCCGGCTTCCATCATGATTTTGCGGTCGGTACAATCCCGTTCGCGCGCGGAAACGTGCTGGGACGCGCCTTCGTCCAGCGCTTCATGATCGGAGCGCAGATGGGCTGTGGTGAGGCATTTCGGCGGGGCCGACACGCCACCCGGCGCTGTCGGTTAGTCCGAGATCTCACATGTCTTTGCGACCGAGTATCCCGTGTTGCCGCCGACGACGAAGAGCCGTCCGTCGGCGAGCGTCGTGACGGAGGGGCCGGAGCGAGCCTTTTCGAGGGGGGCAATCGGTGTCCAGGTCGCCGTCTGTTCGTCGAAGATCGCCGCGAGATCGAGGCTCTTTTGCGTGAGCTGATCGTATCCGCCGACGGTGAGCACGTGGCCGGTGGGCAACGAGACCATGCGCGCGGCGGTGCGCACCTCGCCGAGCCCGGCCGTTTGCGTCCAATGGTTGCTCTCGGGGTCGAAGATCTCGGCCGTCGCGAGCGGTGAGACGTTGGCCTTCTTTCCCCCGGCGACGAGCACGTGTCCCGAGCCGAGGAGGGCCGCCGCGTGATGGAGGCGATCCTGCGTCGTGAGCGGAGGCGCGCTCATCCATTGTCCATCGCGGAAGATCTCCGCCGTCTTCGAGCTGCTCGCGCCGGTGACGCCGCCGACGGCCAGCAGCGCGCCGCCGGCCATCGCCGTCAGCGTGAACGAGTAGCGGGGCGCTGCCATCGAGCCTGCGCTGGACCATGTTCCGGTGGCGGGATCATAGAGCTCGGCGCTCGCGACGCCATTGGCGATCGTGCAATCCGGCGTGGGGCCGCACGGACCAAATACCGTATCTCCGCCGCCGCCGACCACGAGCACCTGGCCTGACGGCAGGAGCGCCGCGTGATGACTGCCGCGCGCGACGGCAAGGGATCCCGTCGGCGTGAAGGTGCCTTTCGCGGGATCGAAGACGAGGCACGACGGCGTGACCTCTTCACCGGAAGGGACACCAATCGATGAGTTCTTTCCCCCGCCGGCGATGAGCACCCGCCCGTCCTCGAGCCGCGTCGCCGTGTGGTTCGAGCGGGGCGCAGGCAAAGGCGCGAGCGTCGTCCACGTCTCGGCCTTGGGGTCGAAGATCTCGACGTCGTCGAGCATCGTTTGATCGAAGCGCTCGCCGCCGACCACGAGCACGCGGCCATCCTCGAGGAGCGTCGCCGTGTGGGATTGCCGCCCAACGGCCATCGACGCCGTGGTGCGCCACGTCGTGGGGTCGGGGCGAGGCGGCTCTGGGGCCGTGGCGCCCGAGCCGGTGCTGGTGGATCCTCCGGTGGATCCGTCGGTCGACTCACCACCTCCGCAGGCGACGAGCAATGCGGGGACGGTCCAGAGCACCAATCGCACAATCCGCCGAACAGGAGAGCTGATCACTTGGCCTCCGTAGCCTCGTGGGCATTGTTTTCCGAGCCGATGCCTTCGACAGAGAGGTGAGCAGTCCTCTTGCCACAACCATTCATGCCGAGCTGCCCTGCGCCCGGCTTCGTGACTCGGCCTGCGCCTCGGGGCATTCGATATCGAACGACGCGCTTGGGAGAGCGCTCTTGGGAAAGCGCTCGATGCTCGTGTTCATGAAATACGATGGCAGGCCCATCGCAGCATTGGAGTCGCCGATGGGGGCGAGGCGAGGGAAGCTATTCATCGTCGTTCCTCGAACGATGGGGCGAGGCTCGGACCACCGTTTCAGGAACAGTGTGGTATCGCCGCGAATGGGAGCGGTCATTCCCAAGGCCCGTCCGGCAGGCGTCACCCGTGGCACCGATGCTCGACGAGCGGCTCGTGCGGTGTGGCCCATCGTCTGCCGAAATCAGCGTGCGGCGCGCGAGCACCTCGGGAGCGCGGGGGCGCTGTAAGCTCAACGGCCCCGTGCTGCGTTCCTCCGTCATGCGCCCGACCACCCGCTCCTGGGCAAGCGACCTGCGCCGTCCCCTCCCGCTCGCGGCCGTCGCCGTCCTCGCCTTCAACGATCACGTTCTCAAGGGATCCGGCCTCCTGCCCGGGTGGATCACCGGCAAGCTCAGCGACGTCGCCGGGCTGTTCTTCTTTCCCATCCTCCTCGTGGCCCTCGCGCGCGGCACCCATTGCCTCCTGCGCGGCCGTGACATCGCCGACAAGCGCTCCCTCGCCGCGGCCAGCGTGATCGTCACCGGCGCGGTCTTCACGCTGCTCAAGCTGCACGCTCCGTTCAATGCCTGGGTCACCTCCGTGTGGGGTGTGAACGTCATGGATCCGACGGATTTGTGCGCGCTTCCCGTCGTTCCGCTCGCGGCGGCCTTCATGCTTCGCAGCACGCCCACGCTGGCTGCCGCATCGTCGCGGGCCCGGCCTTTCCTCGATTACGCCGCCGTGGTGGCCGCGGGCATCGCCAGCATCGCCACCAGCAAGGCCCCGGAGCCGGCCGTACCTCCGCGTCCGCGACCGGCCATCGCCGTCGCGACCGAGGGCTGCGCGTCGCTGCGTGTGCAGACCTGCGAGCGCTCGGCGAATCTCTCGTACGTCGTCATCGAGACTACGAGCACTGGAATGGAGGCCTGCCCGATCACGATCACGAGCGCGCTCGAAGTCGCGGCGAGCGGCCGCGAGACCGCAGCGGACATGCTTCCGGCGCCCGTGACGGCGAGCTCGGGGCGCGCGTCGACGTTCGCGCTTTCGTTCCCGCGGCCCGTGTTGCCGGCGGAGCAGGCGGGGAGTGTGCTGGTGCGCCTATCGATCGACGAGGGCCGCGGCATGTCCACCGTCGAGCTCTCCGGCGCCTGCCGCCCGCGGTGAAGCCTTGAAGAGGTGGGAAGCCCGTCGGCCTCCGTGCCTTTGCGATCCTGATTCACCTTCGAATCGGCGACAGATTTCATCAGGATCGTGCGCCACGCGGCATCGCGAGACCGGCATGGCGATCGGATCTCCGGCGTGACCTGATAGCCACCTGCTTCGCGCCGTCGTGTTCTTTGGCATGCTCGCGAGAGCGCCGCGCGCCGCGTCTCGTGACTTCGGGAAGCCTTTCCTGGTACGAAGGCACACTCGCCTTAGGCCACGCCCCGGTGCGTCTGCGCAACCCTCCGTTGCCTCGGGCATGGGTAACGCTCTCTCGAGGTTGGCATTACCATCGTCGCTGCATGAAACGCCGCACTGTGCTTGGAGCGCTCGCGACCGCACCGATGATCTCCGCCTGCGGGCGCACCGAGCCCCCGTCGACAGGCGAAGCGAGGACACCCATGAACGAAGATGTCGTGACCAAAGTCGAACCGCTCGGGTTTCCGTGGCAGACGCCCGATCCGTTCCTCTTCTGTGTCCATCACGACGACGCGTACCCGGCCGGCAACGAGCACCTCGGCCCGGCAGCGTCGCTCGCGGGGCGAAACATCGGGCAGGATTTCGCAGGCAAGGACGGTTGGCGCATGTACCACGGCGACGTGGTGCCGGGCTTTCCGCAGCACCCGCATCGCGGCTTCGAGACGGTCACCATCGTGCGCCGCGGCCTCGTCGATCATGCCGACTCGCTGGGCGCGGCCGCGCGCTATGGTCGCGGTGACGTGCAGTGGCTCACTGCGGGCAAGGGTATCGTCCACGCCGAGATGTTTCCGCTCTTGGAGCGCGGCAACGACAATCCCCTCGAGCTCTTCCAGCTCTGGCTCAACCTGCCGCGCGCGAACAAGTTCGCCGACCCGCATTTCTCGATGTTCTGGAGCAACACCGTGCCCAGGCACCGCGCGCTCGACGCCGCCGGCAAGAGCACCGAGGTCACGGTGATCGCCGGCCGCCTCGGCGATACGAAGCCTCCGGCTCCGCCGCCGAGCTCGTGGGCCGCGCAAGCGGGCTCCGATGTCGCCATCTGGACGCTGAAGATGGAGCCCGGCGCGCGCTTCACGCTGCCGCCCGCCGCGCGCGGCTCGAACCGAACGCTCTACTTTTTCCGCGGCAGCCGGCTCCGCATCGGCGAGCGCATCGTCCCCGCGCGCCAAGCCATCGAGCTCCGCGCCGACGCCGAAGCACATCTCGAGAACGGCCCCGACGAGGCCGAGCTCCTGATGCTCCAAGGCCGCCCCATCGGCGAGCCCGTGGTGCAATACGGACCCTTCGTGATGAATTCGCAGGCCGAGATCCAGCAAGCCTTCGCGGACTATCGCAAGACCCGCTTCGGCGGCTGGCCCTGGCCGAGCGACGGCCCGGTGCACGGCCACGAAGACGAACGCTTCGCCCGCCACGCCGACGGCCGCATCGAACGCGCCACCTGATTGGCGCCGCCCTCAGCGCCGTTCGTTCACGTCAGCGCGAGATCCTGCGCAATCCTGGTCACGGCGGCGCTCTCCGTCGCTCGTGACCAGGAGAAGCCATTGCCTTGGGACCGTTCGCTCGATGCGCGCGCGGGCCGTACACCGACACGAGCTTGGTCGTGAGGCCCACGAGCCGCTCGCGCAGCGACTCGGGCGCGAGCACCTCGGCGCCATCGCCGAGCGGTAGAAGCTGCGAGAGGGCGATGTCCTCTCGCTCGAAGTCGATCGTGATGGAAGCGATACCGCCTTTGCGTCGCGGGGCCTGTGCAATCCGATCACCGTCGGAGCTCGGTCGCACGCGGCGCAGGGCCTCTGCGCCGTCCTCCGTCAATCGCAGCGTCACCTCGAAGCCGGGACGCTGCGACAGGAAGCGACGATGCCAATCCTCCCAGAACGTGGGGAGATCGAAGCGCTCCGGGCGCACGAAGCCTCGCGCCGACACCGTGGCATCCTCGATGCGCGAAAGCCGAAACACCCGCATCCCTTGCTCGGTGCCGGCGACCAGATACCAACGATCGATCTTGAGCACGAGCCCATAGGGCTCGATCTCGCGCTCCGTCGATGTGCCGTCGCGATCGCGGTAGCGGAGGCGCACGACGCGATCGTTCCAAATCGCATCGTGCAAGATTGGCAAGCACGGCGCGCTCTCCTTGCCCGCGAACCACGACGACGCATCGACGTGCAGCCGTTGCCGCGCGCGCTCCGCCGCCGTCTGTTGCGTGGAGGGCAGGGCCGCAGCGATCTTCACCAGCGCGCCGCGCAGCGCCTCCGACAGCCCCAGATCCGCGAGCCCTCCAGGCGCGCTCAGGGCCGCGAGCGCCTGCACCTCGGCCTGTGTCAGCCCCGTGAGATCGACGCGCCACCCTTCGAGCAACGCCACGCCGCCCTGCGGGCCGCGTTGCGCATAGACGGGGACGCCCGATGCCGACAGCGCATCGAGATCACGGAACACCGTGCGCGGCGACACCTCGAGCCTCCGCGCGAGCTCCGCGGCCGTCCACCGCCGCCCCGATTGCTGCAAGAGCATCATCATGCCGACCAGCCTGTCCGCGCGCATCGATCGACACCTTAGGATCGATTCATGACGGCCCGTGGCAACAATGTCTCCATATCGTCCTCTTCGCGGGGCCACCCCGGCCCTTCGAGGAGATTGCGATGAAGCCGCTCACCAACACGATCGCTCTGGTCGCCGGCGCCACCCGCGGCGCCGGTCGAGGGATCGCCTGCGCGCTCGGCGAAGCCGGCGCCACCGTCTACTGCACCGGCCGCAGCACCCGCGGTCAGCTCGCCGGCCCACGCCCCGAGACCATCGACGAGACCGCCGAGCTCGTGACCTCCCGCGGAGGGCGCGGCATCGCCGTCCGCGTCGATCACACCGACGAAGCACAAGTCGAAGCCCTCTGCGCGCGCATCCGCGCCGACCACGGCGGCCTCGACGTGCTCGTCAACGACATCTGGGGCGGCGAGTCGCTGATGGAGATGGACAAGCCCTTCTGGGCGCTGACCTTGTCCAAAGCCCGCCAGATGCTCGACCAAGCCATCTTCACCCACGTCGTCACGAGCCGCCACGCCGCACCCCTGATGTTCGGCCGCGAACGCGCGCTCATCGTCGAAGTCACCGATGGAGACTCCTTCGGTTACCGTGGCAACCTCATCTACGATCTGGTCAAGATGGCTGTCATCCGTCTGGCCTTCGCCCAACACTGGGAGCTCCGCCCCCACGGCGTGACGGCCCTGGCCATCACGCCGGGCTTCCTCCGGTCGGAGGAAATGCTCCACCACTTCGGCGTCACCGAGGCCACGTGGCGCGATGGCGTGGCGCGCGATCCTCATTTCATCGCTTCGGAGACGCCTCTGTTCGTGGGCAGGGCCGTTGCGGCGTTGGCGGCAGATCCCGCGGTTGGGCGGCGATCCGGGCGTGTGTTCAGCTCGTGGGGGCTTTCGCGGGAATATGGGTTTACGGATGCGGATGGCACCCGGCCGGATTGGGGACGGTACTTCGAAAAGGCGTTTGGGCGAGCGTACCGCGTGGCGGATGAGGCGGGGTATGCGTGGTGGGAGGGAGGACCGATGGATATCGTTTCGGAGGCGGGGAGCGGGGAGAAGGGGTAGGGGAGGGGCGGAAGGGGAAAGGCGCTGGCTGGGCAGCCGCTCCTGCGAGACGCTGCCCACGGAGGGCTTGCCGACCGACGCGTGGGCGCGCGTCGCCCAGCCACGCGCGGTAGAGTCCCCAGCTTTTGAGCGAGCAAAGCCGGACGGACCGCGTCGTCAGCATTGTTCGTATGGCGACCGCTCTCGGCTCTGGCCGCCCTCATATCTGGTGGCCGTTGAACTCTGATATCCTCGGCTGAAGCGCATGCTAAGATCGTTGTGCCTTATGCACTCACCTACCCACAGAGAATCGGATGCGGACTGACACTGGCCGGACATTGATGATTCTGCTCGCTGCCGCCCTCGCCGCTTCGGGGTGCACCGACATTTTCGAAGCCTCCAAAGGCTCGGCAAGCACGTCCGGCGCTGGGGGCGCAGGCGCGGGGACCACCACCGGCTCGTTCGTTTCCACGGGCGCGACGACGGCCTGCGGATGGCCGAGCTTCGAGATGTGCTCGGTCGAGGAGTGGTGTCAGTTTAGCGAGGGCTACGATGGTGGGGGCGTGTGTCAGCCGAAGCCGCCGAGTTGCCCCACGGACTGTCCCGGAAGCTGCGGAGTCGACGGCAAGCTCTATTGCAACGAGTGTCTGGCCCATCAGGCTGGGTTTGACGTGCACGGCGATTTGCTGTGCACCGACACCTTTCACGCGTTGCGAATTCAGGACGACGTTCCAAGCTTCGCGCTCTACGCCGGCTCGCCGTCGCGAGGCCTGTGTTTCCGTATCGTCGTTGCCAAAGGCGAGCTGTCCGACTTCGCCATCGGTGGCAACGGTTGGTCGATCAGCGCGGGAGAGGTCACGAACGATCCTGGCGACTGCGATGTGGATGATGACAGCCCGTGGTCGCCGCTCGATCAGTCCTCGTCAGCGCATGGTGGCGAGGGCCACATCTCGGTAGAGTCCGCGCCAACTGGGTGCACCCTCGGGATTCATGCGGTGGTGATGTTCCCGGATGCGCCGACTTGGGCACCCGAGTACGAGGTCTTCGAGAGGGACGGGATCGTCATTGAAGGAGGCTGCCTGTGAGACCTCGGCAGAGGCTGCCCAACAGGCGGTTGAGAATGCACCCGCTCGATGATGCGGTGTTTCGCGGCTGACCGCCAAGCCGCTCGATCGGGCGGTCCTTCCCTGCCTTTGGCCACACGTTTCGCAGGCGAGTCGCGCACCAACCTCGGAGATCATCATGCGTCAGCGGTCTTTCTGATCGGGATCGGTATGATTGCCCTCGCAGCATGCGGCAATGCGGGGACCGATGGCTCCGGCGGCTCGTCGGGAACGACATCATCGAGTGCGACGGGGATGGCCTGTGGCAACATTCAGACAAACCTGTCCCAATGCGACACCTGCATGAAGGCCAAATGCTGCGCAGAGGCAAAGACATGCACCGACGACGAGGTGTGCGCCGGGTGCTTCGAGGCTCATGACTATACCCCATGCGCCGGACGAGACTCCGCCGTCAACCTCATCTACTGTGTGGCAGAGAAGGGCTGTTATGGCGATTGCACCGGCGCGTTCTGAGTTCGTGCGCTCGTCGCGCACGCTGACCGTTGATCGTCGCGCGACTGCGGACGAGCCGTTGAGGGTGCGCCGTCATGCTACGCTCGGCGCAGCGCCCGCGGCGCAGCCGCGTGGCATTCGGTGAACGCGATGTTGTCGTTGACGCATCACTGGGCCCATCACGACCATCCAGGCGATCTCCCAGGGCGCCTCCTGCTCCTCGACTGGCCCTCTCCGCGCGTGGTTGGAATCCTGGCAAACACGCCTTCACCCATTTCCGGCAGGCATCCCGTGGAAGCGATGCACCAGACCGCTCGTGACTTCCTTCGTCGCCAGCGGGGGAGCTCCCCGCCGGAGGACGTGCTCTTCGGTTTGGTTCACGCGCTCGAGGCCGAGCTCTCCGTGATGAGACAAGCAGCCGGCGCCGACGACTGGGACAGCCTCTGGGACTTCGGTGGGCACCTCGCGCTCGCAGCAACCGACGGTTCGCGCGTCAGCGTCGCACGCGCCGGTGATGTCCGGGTTGTGGGCATCGGGGACGTCAGCGCAGTCATCCACACCGAGAACACGCTTGCAGCGGAGCTCGAGGCCAGTGGGCGCTCGTTGGAGGAAGGGCAAGTGAGCAAGATCGTCACGGCGTACGTAGGTGGGGCCCAGTTGCCGAGCGATCTTGTACGACAGGTTGATATCAGGGGTGCGCGCACCCTCGTGTTCTGCGCGCTCGGAGGTGCGCGACGTCCGAGTTTGGAGAGCCTTGCCACGGTGTGCTTGGAGCCGGGGCATGCCAATCCTGCCAGGGCGATCCTCGACGCATCTGCTTCCCAAGGTGCGGCGGGCACAGTGGGGGTCTGTGTCGTCGAGATTTCGCGAGATGCCATCTGACAAGCGGTTGGGCTGACGGCGTCGCGCCGCTCCCCAGCCCGGCCCGGAGGTGCGCGGATGTGGGCCATGGGCGAGCCATGGTGTGGAGATCGGTGGGGGCAGGGTTTCGCGCGGGCCTTGGCGGCGATAGCGATTGGCGCGAACGCGGACGAGCAGCTGCGTGCGCGGCTGCGCCGCCGACAACGTCGCGGCGCCGTGGCTTCGCGTCGCCATCGAAGCCGCGGCCGGTGCCGACGACGCGGAGTTGGACGCGGCGCTCGCACAGATCGGGGAAGAGGTGACGCAGCAACCTGCGCGCGTGCGCGGCCGAGCATGACCATTGTTCTCTTCCTTGCGGCCCCAAGAGGGCTTGCCGGCCAACGCGTAGGTGCGCTACGCGCATTCACGTGCAGTCGAAGACAAAGTCGGCGAGCCTGCTTTGAGGTACAGGTCCCATGGAGTTGACCCTTGATCGATTCGCTGGTTGCATGCTGGGCCTTGCGACCGGCGATGCTCTGGGAGCGCCGCACGAGGGGGGGCCCATCGAGCGGCTCGTGTGGCGAGTCATCGGTCGCACATCCGACGGATGCCGTCGCTGGACCGATGACACGCAGATGGCTCTCGATCTCGCCGAGTCGCTCCTCGAAGAGGATGGGATTCAGCTCGAGGCGCTCGCGAAACGGTTTGCGTCCAGTTATCGCTGGAGCCGAGGGTACGGCCCCGGTGCGGCGAGAATTCTCAAGCGCGTCCGGCGCGGCGAGCCGTGGGAGGCCGCGTCCAAGGCTGTGTACGCCGAGGGCTCGTACGGCAACGGGGCCGCCATGCGAGCGCCTGTTTTGGCGCTCTTCTTCACGCGCGATCGAGATGGGTTGCTCGAAGCTGCCCGAAGCTCCGCGAGGGTGACGCACGCGCATCCGCTGGGCATCGAAGGCGCAGCTCTGATCTCGCTGGCGGCGCAAGCACTGCTCGGGGGACGATCTACGGCCGAGCTTCTGGACATCGTCCGAGCCGAGTGCTCGACACCGGAGATGTCGGAACGGCTGCAGACGGTCACGTCATGGATCGAGTCGGAGGCGACACCGAGCCCCCGCGACGTCGCGTCGAAGCTCGGCAATGGGATGACAGCGCCGACATCATGTCCGACGGCGCTCTACATTGCGCTCAGGCACGCGAACGCTTCCTTCGAGGCCATGATGCAATTCATTATCGAGTGCCGCGGCGATGTGGACACGATCGGCGCGATGGCAGGTGCGCTCTGGGGCATCGTGAATGGGGCCGAGCGTTTGCCACGCGTACGTCTCGAGGCCCGTGACGAAATCGTGGATGTAGCGACGCGGATGTTCCAGAGACACCTGTCCTCCACAAACGCTGGATGAGGGCCTTACTCCGCGCCTGATGCCAAGTCGGAGCGTGAGCCGCGGGGGGCCTGAAGGAGAAGACATGGCCAGAGGACGAACGCAGCGAGTCGCGACCGTGGGTGTCGCCGAGCACGGTAACTCGGCGGTGCTAGTCACCGTCGCGCCCGGAGGCGCGCTCCTCGATCGCCGGCGTATCGATCTCACCGAGCGCGGTTTGCCGACGCACCCGCATCATCACGAAGGGTCGTGGGCGGTGGGCCGTTACCTGAACACCCCAGGAGCGCGGGTGCTTTCGCTCGCTGAAGCGGTGGCGCTCGTCGAACGCGTGCGCGCTTCCGCGGCGCGCGGCGCGCGGGAGAGCCTCGAAGCGCTGGCCGCGGCGGTGTCCGTGCCGATCGCGGGCATCGCAATCCGCATCTGTCCCGAGCTTCCACCGACGATCGAGGAGCGGATCGCCGACAATCGCGCGCAGACCGTTGCCGACACCGTCATGTATCGTGAGGCCGTCGCGACCGCCGCCGAGGCGCGCGGCTGGTCCGTGCATTGGTACGATCGCGGACGCGTGTTTCGCGACGCCGCAGCGGTGCTCGGTCGTGAGGACATCGACGCTTTCCTGTTGGCCATGGGCCGATCGATCGGGCCGCCCTGGCAGGCGATCCACAAGCTCGCGGCGGCCGCGGCGATTGCTGCCCAAGGGCACGCCGCGCCGCAGCCCACCGCCGGATGACGAGGGCTTGGTTCCTTCGAGTGGGGCCAACGCGTTCGACGAATGGGCGGCGCGCAAAGGAGAGTCGCTTCGGCGCATGAGCGCAGATTCGTGTACGTTGTTTGGGGTGCCGTCTCGCAAGCTCTGGTTCCTTCTCTCTGCTCCGCTCGCAACGGGTTTGCTCGGCGTGCTCGTGCTCCGGCACCATGGGGGCGCCGCGCCGCGGCTTGCGCTCATGCTCGGTGCGATGATCGCCGGCGTGCTCGTCGCGACGACGCTTGCGGTCAAGGGCCGTGCTCTCCTCGAGCGCTTCGCGCCCGTTCTCGCCGTCGGGGCGCTCGCCCTTCTCGCGGCGACTCTTTTCGGGGAAGGTTTGCTCGGCGTGCGCCGGTGGATTGGGCTCGGGCCCATCCGCCTTCATGCCTCGTCCATCGCCTGTCCAATCCTTCTCGCGGCTGCGGCCATGCTCCTCTCACGCGCCGGCGGCTTCTGGGCCCTCGTCGCCATCGTTGCCGCGCAGGTGATTCACGTGCTCCAGCCGGATGGAGGCCAGTCCACTGCGCTCGCGGCCGGCGCCATGACCGGAATTGCCTCATGGCCGGCGCCGCTGCGCATTCGCGCGGCGAGCATGGGTGTGATCGCCGTCTCGATCGTACCGGCTTGGATGAGACCCGATCCGCTGCCATCGGTCCTCGAGGTCGAAGGCATCGTTCGCTTGGCCGGGGACATGGGCCGGCCCGTTCAGGCTCTAGCAATCCTGCTGCTTGCGCTCCTTCCTGCTTCGCTCGCGGTTGCCGCGCGCGGCGTCCAGATGGCACCGGCCGATGCTCCGGAGCGCCGGCGAGAAGCGGTCGCGTGCGCCGCGCTCGCCGCCTATGTCGCCGGTACCATCCTCGCACCGATGCTTGGCAACTTCCCCGTACCGGTGCTGGGTTTCGGGGTCTCTCCAGTGCTCGGCATTGGAATCTGTGTGGGATTTTCGGTGGCTCTCGGAGAACAGGCATGATGTGCCGCCGAACGAGGGAATGGAGCCGGCGCGCTTCGCGCAACTCATATTCTATTTCTGCGGCTCGGAGGGCATTGAACGCCGCCCGCATGGATGTTTACAACATCAATCAGGATGGCGGCATCAGAGCGGTGAGCGCGCCGAGGGCTGCGTCGCCATTGGGCCGGCGCTACCCGGCAGAGTACGGTAGAGTGGAGCTGTGAAACACCTCTTCTGGCTCATTCCCGACAGGCTTGCTGGGCGCCCAGGCCCCGATCGGGCACCATGGAATCTGGCTTCGATGCGCGAGGCGGGGATCGGCGCGGTTTTGTCGGTGAACGACGGCTTGTTGTGCCATCCGGAGGACTTCCGGGCACACGGTATCTCGTACGCATGCATCCCGCTCTCCGACAATGCTCCACCACAACCGGGAGATGATGATGCCTGTCTGCGGGCGCTGCCCTTGGCCGGCGCTTTCGTGCAAGAGCAGCTCTCGAGCGGCCGTGTCACCGTCGTTCACTGCTCTTCGGGAAAGGACCGCACCGGGCTTTTCCTTGCGTACCACTTGATGCGGGAGGCTGGCTTGTCGCCGGCGGCAGCGATCGAGGAAGTGCGCCGTGTGCGGCCCATCGCGCTGACGGCGCCCGGCTGGCACGATTTCGCATTCCACGTTCTGAGTCGTGTCTGAGCCCTCGGCCGTCAGGTGCTGAATGTCCAACGATGAGAACGCATATCGAGCGAGGGCCTCCACGATACTCATGGTGCTCGGTGATGATCTGGAGCCCAGTACGGTGTCGAAGGCCCTCGCGTGCTTTCCGGATCAGTCCTGGCGTGCCGGTGAGCAAAAGAGCTTCCGGGATCGACAGGGCCGCAAACATACTTTCGATTCCTTGTACGAGTGGGGCGGCTGGAAGCGGTTCATCCCCGAACATCTCAAGGACACTCCGCTCGAACAGCAATTGACATTCTGGATCGAGTCCCTCGAGGAACGCGCGGCCGGCGTTGCTCAGCTCCTCGCGCTTGGGTGGTCCATGTCCGTGGACTGTTACTTCTCGACGGACACTACGGAGACCGTCGCGCTTTCGGCTCAGCTTCAGAAGCGGTTCGGAGCCCTTGGCATCGACGTCGACATTCACTTCTTCGCGCAAGAGAGCGCGGAACGACGCACCTGACTTCACGCTGAGCCCGCGGGGGAGCGCTCCCGAGCGCAGACGGCGGGACCTCCTCGGCGATCGCGACCTCCGCCGCAAGCTCACCATGCTTCGATTTCGTGCCGCAGGTCGGGGAGGTCGTCGCCGAGGTCACGAGTCGCGAGGGGACCGCGTGTCGAGGAGCGTAGGGTGCGGCTCAGCGCTTCGCCGGCGGGACGGCGAACGTGCGGAGGTTGTCGTTCTCGGTCGGATCCTTGAACGTCGGTGCTCCGTTGGTGCTGTCGATGACGCCGACGTTCATGTAGTCCTCCCCGAATTCCGCCAGGAGGAAGGTGTGATAGTCCGACGCGCCGGCGCGGAAATAGGGAATCTTCGTCCCATGGATCTTTCCTGTGTACCCGTGGTGCCGGTGGACGTGGCCCGTGAACACGGCAACCACGTTTTGTCCCGCGATGGCTTGGAGGAAGTCCTGGTCGTCGGCCTTCATGCTTTCAGTGTCGTATTGGTGGAAGTTCAACACGATCTTCCGCCCCGCCGCCGTGGCCGCCGCGAGATCGGTTTTGAGCCAGGGGATGGACGAGGAGATCTCGATCTCCTTCCGCTCGTAGGTCGGATAGTTGTGGAGCTCGACGAAGTGGTACGAGCCCACGTTCCACGAATACGCGAGGCTCTTCTTGTCGAAGCTCTGCACCGAGGAGGCGGGGAAGTTCGGGACTTTGTCGCAGTGGATCATCGTCTTCATGAAATCCCGTGCGTTGGCCGCGGCGCCGCGCGAGCCGAGGCTGAGGTAATAGAGGGGTTCCCTCCACCAGGCGTCGTTCCAGTGGTTGTCGTATTCGTGGTTGCCGAGACCCAGATAGACCGGCCACTTGATCGAGCCCTTGAGGGTGTAGGTCTGCTCGAGGAGATCCACCCATTGAGGCCACCAGTCTTCCGTCAGATCACCGTTGATGACGAGCGCCTTGGGCGCGGAGATCGCGCTCCCGCCTCCGCGGGTGAGCGCGGCCGTCGTGGGCCAGAAGCCCGTGACTCCGGGCCGTAAGGGATCGGCGGTCTTCTGCACGTCGTTGATGGCCTGTGCCTGGTCCCGATTGGCGGCCTTCGACTTTCGCTCGGTGCACGCATCGTCGGAGGCGGCGCACTTGGGCTCCGTCTCCGAGCGCACGAATTGCGGATCGGAGGCGAAGATCATCGTGAACGTGCCGCGATCGGTCACGGGCGGCACGGGCTTCGTGAAGCTCGGTGTCGCGCAGGTCGGCGGCACGGTGCCGGCGCCGCGTCCATAAGAGCTCTTGGTGATGGTCTGAAGGTCTTTGCGGCAGAGCGCGCCGTCGTCCTTGTAGCCCGCCGGGCAGCTCTTCCAGCACACCGGGCCGACCCCGCTGTCGCCCGATTTGCAGGGCTTGTAGCAGAGCCCATCTTGCTCCACCTTCCCGCCGTTGCACGTGTGGAGCGGGACGCCGGCGCCGCGACCATACGATTTCTTCGTGGTGATGTGCGCGTCGCGGAAGCAGGTGCAACCATCGTTGCGATATCCCTTCGGGCACTTGGAGCAATGCTTGTCGAGCGTGAGCCCGCACTTGTCCCAGACGCTGCACTTCGACGTGTCGGCGCTGCGCGCGTGGGCGTCTCGCCGGCAGAGCGCGCCGTCGTCCTTGTAGCCGTCCGGGCATTTCTCCCAGCACACTGGGCCGACACCGTCGTAGCCCGACTTGCACGCTGGATAGCAGAGCGCGCCGTCCTTCTCTTCGCCGGCACCGCATTCGAGCGGTGTCCCGGCGCCGCGGGTATACGACTCCTTGGGGATGATCTCGCCTTTGGTGCAGAGCGCGCCGGTGTCCGTGTAGCCATCCGGGCACTCGGCCCAGCACACGGGGCCGATACCCTTGTAACCAGTCTTGCAGCGGTCATAGCAGAGCCCGGCGTCGTAGATTTTGCCGTGGTTGCACGTGGTCTCGACATTCTGCGGCTCGTCGTCGGCGCGCGCGTCGTTGGGCGGGAGCCCGACGAAGGCCATGATCACGAGGAGCCCCGTCAAGGCACCGGCGCCGGAGATGGCGCAAACAGCGGCCGTGCGGAGGACGGAGGCCCCAAGGCCACCGCGGAGGCGAGAACGTACGTTGGACATGATTTCGCTCCTTCCAGGAGAGGGTCGACAGCTCGTGCAGAGGTCGAGTGACCCGCCGCGCTACCGATGGACCCAACGCGCGCCATTTGTGAAAGACGCGCGCGCGTGCCCGCGCAAAAGGCACGTGCCCGCGCCGTGCCTCCATCGTGCCTCCATCGGCGTTGTCGGCTCCGGCGTGGTGCGCCGTACGTGGGAGCACGGGCTCGTCAAAGCCATGTTTCAAGTCACCGGTGTGGAGCTGCTGCGGGATGGTCGTCGACATCCATGTACGTGTGCGTGAATTTGCCCTGTCGCAGCGCCGCAGTCGGACACGGTGACGTTCTTGCGCGGCTCGAAACATCACAGTGCAACGAATTACAACCCGGTGACAATCGGGGCGGACGTGGATGTTATGCCATGACCACGAACACGGTTTGCGCGAGATCGCGCCGAGAAGGATTGAAATGCTCTCCGGCTCTCGTCTGCGTGGTGCCCTGGGGCTTCTGCTGCTGGCGCTGCCCGTTTGCGCTTACGGCCTGTTTCATGGTGCTCTTGTTGCTCCCCCTGCGCACGTGCTCCACGTCGGTCCACCCCTCGAGACGTTGCGGCCGGTGTGGATGTCGGACCTCCTCTGTCCCGTTGTCGTTGGTGGGACGATGGTTGCTTTCGACGAGGAGGGACGCTTCGGGCAGGTGGACGAGCGGACAGGGAACCATCGGCGTGTGAGCGATGCGCGATATCTGGAGGAGGGCATCTATCCGGATTGCTTTCGCGCAGGCGACCTCGTCCTCTTGGAGAGCTCGAACGGCGGCGCCATGAGGATTCGTGCGTTCGATCCGAAGAGCCTTCTCGTGCGCTGGACGCGAGCGTATTCGGGGCAGGACGGCGATGTGGCGATGGGCTCCTCCAGGCGGTATGCCGAGGGCAAGCGCTTCGTTCTCTATGAGCAACATCAGAGCCGGCGACTCGTGGCGATCGACTCCATGGATGGTCGGCCGGTATGGAATGTCGATCTCACGACGAGCAGCGTGTCCCCTCCGAGCGGGCTCCCGCTGGCTTGTGGCGACGTGTTCGTGATTCCCCAAGAGGACGAGGGGGCGATGCGCTGGCGGCTCCTCGCGCTCGATGCGGCAACAGGTGAACGACGGTGGTCGTATGAGGCGCCGACGGATGCAGAGCCCGCGTTCGGGAGGCCTCGGAGCGCGCAGGTCGCGGCCTCGTGCAATGGGAATCGGGCCGTGGTGGCCGTCGAGCACGATGGGATCCGCATCGTGGACACCGTCGATGGATTGGAGACGGGGCGGTATCGAATCGACGACATCGAGGTTGCGCGCGGTGCGCTGGCCGTTTCCGAGTCGCTCCTCGTTTGGGCACAGCGGCGCGGGGCGTCGGTGGAGGTGGATGCGTTCGATCTCTCGAGCGAGCGAGCCCTGTGGAGACAGCCACGACCGGGCGTGTGCTCGGCGCCGGAGAGGATTCTCATCGATGACGATGGGATTTATCTCCTCGGACGTGAGAGCGCCGCGCTGAATCGCGCCGACGGGCGCGTGGGCAAGTCATGGAGCGAGATTGGTTGGGGCAAGGCCGTGCTCACGAGCGAGCATCGTCTCGTCGTTTCCGCTCTCGGTCATCCTTTGCGCGGAGCGATGGCGCTTGGACGCGATGCGGGCGGAGCCCCGTTCGGGGAGCGAGCGACCGTCCGAGGGATCGTGTCACTCCACCAGCGTGTCCCGTTCGTGGACGTCTGCATCGGCGGAGCCACGGCGCGCACCGATGCAGAGGGGCGCTACGAGATCACGGCCGACCTCGCCCACGCGCTCACGCCCAGGGTGATCGCGCCGGAGAGCGATTGGGACCACAGGCTCTGTCCCGGCAACCATCCTATCTGGTTCGTGAATGGCAAAGCCGAAACGGTGCTGCTCAATGGGGCGGGGCTTTATGCGGCCAACCTCGAGTGTCGATGAGAGGGAGCCTCACGTCGTGGCCGCTTTGGCGGACCGTGCCTCGTCCACCATGTCGGTGAACCGATCCACCCAGCGGAGGGGCTCGGCGCGGCTCCCGAGCGCCATTTCACCCACCGAGGATTCCACGAGCCAGTCGAGGCCAAAGGTCCGCGCGGCGCGGTCGGCGTCGCCGCTGCCGAGGGCGCATGCGCCGAGGCCCATCGAGGTGGCGACGAGATAGAGCGTCTGGAGCAGCGCGCCGAGGTGCTTGAGCGTCAGCGCATGAGCGATGGTCTCGTACTTCCAGGCCGTGCGTGCGAATCGCGAGGTGATCGTCAGCAGCACCTGCGGTTCGAGGATTCCGCCGGTGGCCATGCGTGCATCGGCGAGGAGGGCGGTCGCGGCCTCGGGGCGGTTCACGAGGCGGAGCCGGTGCGCGGCGGATTCGTAGTGATAGATGCCCGGTGGAAGGCCGGTGCAACGGGCGACGGATACGTATGCTTCGAGATCGGCGGCGAGGCCGCCGGTCGGATAGGGATGGTCGGCTCCATCGTACGAGCCCACGGAGCGGATGGGCACCACGCGCCGCGTTCGGGCGGTGCGGTAGAGAAGCTCGCCGAGCTGACCGATGGTGATGGGCTCGTCGGCATAGGCACGGACCGATTGGCGACTCTCGATCACCTCGGTGAGGGTGCGTTCGCGGGCGATGACTTCTGCGAATCGGGGAGTCGGGAGATCGATTGTCGGGCCGAGCCCGGCGGGAGGAACGGCCGGCGGCGCAGCGATGCGATCGCGGTGGAGGAAGTGGGCGCCGAATGGCTCGTCGCTGCGACCGGGGCGACTGCGGGCATGGAACAGAAGGTCGTGAAAGGCCCAGGTCGAGAGGCGCTCGTCGGCGATTGCGTCCTCGGCTGCCGCGCAGAGCAGACCTGCGGCCACGAGCAGCTCGATCGCGGCGCGCTCGCCTGCGTCGGTGATTTCGGCGAGCGCCATGGGCCCGGCGGCGATGCGCGCGAGGAGTGATGCGACGGGGCCGCCGAGCTGGGCGCGGTGGAGTGAGAGCGGAGACTCGAGGCACAGGCCCGGCGTCTCGGGCCGGCGGCGAAGGTAGGTGAAGCGATCGAGCGAGAGTTGGAGATCGTTTGCGAGAGAGGTGATTTCGAGGGTCGGCGCTCGATCGGAGATGGGCTCGACTTCGACGAGCATGTCGCTCCGATCGGAGACACCGTGTCGCACGACGCATGGGAGATGACCGAGGACCGTGTCCAATTGGTGGAGCGCGGCGAGCACCGGTGTGTCGTCGAGTGGGCGAGCGCCCGCGACGAGCACAGCGATGGTGACGGCATCCAACGTGCGGCCGCACATGGCGACCAGGGCCGCGCCGACTTCGGGCCGAGCTTCCACCGATACCGCCCCCCACGGGTGGCGCAGCACGATGCCTCGTGGGCCGACGTCGATGGCGACGCCGGAGCGCAGGCCGATCGTGAAGCGTGCTTTCGTATCGAGCAGAGGGCGCGTGAGCAGGGCGCGGAGACGCTGAGGTGCCATGAATGGATCTCCAGGGTGAGGGGCGCGCCTTCAGATGAAGATGGGAATGGGGTTGAGCTCGTGCTCTTCGGTCGGGCGAGAGCACCACCCGAGCGCGACGGGCACATCGAAGAGACGGCCCGGCGCGAAGCGTGGCCAGAAGTGACGGAGGCCGGGGACGATGACTTTCACGACGGGAAGGCCGACGTCGGGGCGCGTCTGATCGAGCACCAGCATCTCCAGCCCGCGCGCCTCGACGAGACGTTGGCAGCACAGGAGATCTGCGGCGAAATCATCGGTCGCGAGGCTTGGCCAAGAGCTCGGCGTGCGTGGCGCGATGTCGGGGGCCGGCGACAGATAAGGGTGGTTTGCGAGCGTGGCTGTCCGGCACCACGCTGCAAACGCCTCGTCGGGGAATTGAGCGGCGGGCGCGCCATCGGTCGTGGTCAGCACGGCGGGCAGGAATTGGTTCATCTCGGTCAATGCGCGCAGGAGCGCGACCCGTGGATCGAGGTGGGCGCCGAACGCGATGAGGATGTCCTCCTGCGGTGTGTCCGTGCGGCGGGAAAATGCTCCGACGGCTGGGATTCCGAGATCGGCGGTGAGATCGAGCGCCCATACCTCGCGACCGAAGCGGGCATAGGACTCACGCAGGCGATCGATGTACGGATCGGCGAAGCTGTCGAGATCGATGCCGGGACGACGCGCGCGGTTGTACCACCAGAGCGCGACGCTATCGCGCTCGACGAGCTCGCAGAAGCCCTGCAAGGCCGCGTCTTCCAGGGATGTTCCTGCGGCGCAGCCGTTCGAGTCGGCGTGGGCGAAGACGTGGCTCGGGTCGATGGGATAGCCGTAATAGAGATACTGTGTCGGAAGCCATCGGGTGCGTTGGTGGGTGACGGACCAGACCGGTGACCAGTCGACAGCCTTCGCTTCCTCGAAGGGATCGAACACCTTGCTGAAGCTCGAGGCGCCGAGGTTCCACAGCCGGCGCATTGCGTATTGGCGGTCGCTGAAGAGCATGCATGCATTCGGGTGGATGGCGGCGTCTCCGAGCTCGGCGAGCGTGGCGCGGCGCCGCAGCTCGTCGCCTTGAAACACGCCCGACGATCGCTCGATGGCCTCGCCGATGGCGCTGGCCCGCGCCTGGATCTCGCTCATGCCTTTGCCGCAGCTGGCGGCGCGCAGCCCACGGCGCACGGCGCGCAGATCGGAGGGTTGTCGCGCCACGTTCTGACCGGCGTTGAAGACGTAGAGGGTGCTCGCGGAGATCGGGATGGGCTGCACCGATTTGACGACGCCGGTGATGGGGCTGACCTGGCGAGAGAAGCGCTCCACCATCGCTTCGGGGCCGACGGCGCGGTGGCCGCCGTCGCTCGTCGATGCCTTGGGGCGCGGCGAGAACGTCACCGGCTCGAGCGCGCGCGTCGCCATCATGGATCCGTCACCGCACGATGGGCACTGCGGGCGGCGGGTGAGGAAGTGGCGTGTGGCGTCCCCGGTCAGGAGATCGGTGGTGACGACGCCGGGCTCGGCGGGCGGTGTGCCGGTGATCGCTTTGAGCACTTCGATTGCCGCGAGGCTCGCGCCAATCGCGGAGCCCACCGGGTGCTGCACCTTCGACATGGCGATGGCCTGCGTGCCGCCGAGGCGGCGTTCGAGGTACGTATGGCTCTCTCGATTCACCTGGATCCGATGCGTGAGGCAGGCCCAACAGCCGGTCTCGAAAGGACGAAACAGCGGGCCTGTCCAAACGACCGATCCCACCGTTCGGGTCAGGAGCCATGGTGTCTGCGTGGCCAGCGCGGCGCGGTTGATTTCCTCGATCTCGCGTCGAAGGTAGTCGTCGGTGACGACGACGGACAACGCCGTCTTCGCGGCTGGATCGCCGGGCTGCACGACGGAGCCCACGCCGGCTGTGCGCAGGTGATCGACGAGAGTGGAGATGTCGACATCGCCGATCGCGTGGACCGATACGACGGCGGTCGAGAGCCGGTGGGTCGCGAGCCCGACGTCGACGCCGCCCATCTCGTAGAAGCCGGCGGTGCCGGCGAGATGGTGATGAGCGTGGTCGTGATCGAGCACCGCGAAGCCGGATGCGATCAGCTCGTCGACGACGTGGCGTACCCGCTCGGCGGGGAGCTCGTCGCGGAGCTCGGCGATCAGTTGATCCAGCGTGCGCGTGCCGTCGAGGCGCGAGGCGACTGCCGCCGCGCCCAGGCCCTCGAGCACGCTCACGCTTCGCTCGGACGCTAGAAAGGCACCTTCCCCGTCGACGACGCGCAGCTCCAGATGGTGGCGTAGCCGGACGATGGGTGATCTCGTCTCCTCGGTCATGGTCAATCCGCTCCTCGTCATTCGAGCACGCTGATCAGCGGCAGTTGGGGTCTCAGGTGGCGCAAGAGCACCGAACCGAGAGCTGGCAATCCATCGAGCGCAGAGAGGTTGAGCCTGTCGTCGACGAGCCGATCGGGGAACCATCGACCCGTCGCGGCGCGCCTGTCGAGCAACACACGGACGCAGCGTCGAGCCTCTCGCGCGGCCTCCGGATCGCCGGTGACGCGGGCCGCGAGCTGCGCCTCTTCGGCCCTCGATACCAGCGCTCGGGTGCTCTGCTCGTGAAGCGCGATCGGGCCTGCGTGCACGAGCGCCGGCGCGGCGCCGGTTTGCACGCCGAGGCCGTGGACGGCGAGCGCGGCCAGACGACCACCGCGCTGCGACAGATCGAAGACATGCGGGCCGAGCGCCGCCGTCACTGTGGCTCGATCCGGCACCAGCGCGGGCGCGAGGGCCATGGTGCGTGCCAGCGCGAGCGCGATGCCGTCGCGATCGAGCGGCACCAGCTCTCCCAGTCGAGACGCGAGCGATACGCGATCTGGAGTCTCGCGATGAGTCAGAATCTGGCAGAGGCGATCGGCCAGATGGGAGAGGATCCGATCGAGATCCGCATCGTCCACGCCTGCATCGGCGCGCAGGCGGAGGAGCTGCAGCTCTAGGCCTGCCAAACCGAAGGCCAAGTCGGAGCCAACCTGCTTTGCATCGGCCGCGGCGGTGGCCCGCGCGACGCGCGCGCGTGCGGCCGCGAGGAGCGTGGCATCGCCGAGCGATGCGCCGGCGCGTCCGGCCACGTAGCAGAGCGCGCCCGGGCCTGCGAGCCCGCCGGGGACCGGGGCTCCGAGGGCGAGGCGTGGATCCGGCGGCATCCTGTCGCTGTGGATCGCGAGCTCGAAGAGCTCGTCCAAGGTCTCTCGGCTGGCCGTCCACGATCGCGGATCACCGCTCCGCGCAAAGTGCTCCGCGAGGAACAATGCTGGGCCGAGCGCGCCGCTGATCAGGTCCGCTGCAGCAGGGGCGACCTCCCAAACATCCATCGCCGGCCACCACGTGAGCGCGAGCCAGCCGTCGCCGGTGCCGAGCGGCGGGCGCCGCGCGTCGAGCAGCAACGCGGCGATGTCGTCCACGGCAGCCATCACTTCATCAGCCGTCGGCTCGACATCCTCCGACCGACGCCCGCTGCGGAGAGTCGCTGCGGACATTGCGGGAAGCGCTTCTCTCGGCAGATCGGCGCCGCCGCGCGCAGCGTCGATCGCGGCGCGCAGGATGGCCTCTTCGTCATCGACCGACGTTCGATCGAGCGCGGTGATCCGCCGGTGAACCTCGTCCCAAGCCGTGCCTGCGAAGTGCCCAGGGATCTCTTGCCCTCGAGGAGAGAACAGTGACGACGAGGTCGGGCGAGACGTGAACAGCGGCACGTCGAGGCGGCGGAAGGCGTCGATTTCGGCGCCGGCGATCTCGGCGAGATCAGGACGGTCGACCTCACGTGCGAGCGCGTGGGCGCCGCGGACGAGCATGGCCAACACGGTCTCGCGCGCCGTGCCGTCGAGGAGGGCCGGTGGGCTCACCGATGCACGAAGCGCGCGGTGGCAGTCCCAGGTGCTGCGCCAGATGTAGCGTGTGCCGACATCCTCGAAGGCGCGCAGCGGGCCGTCTTCGGAGAGCAGCGCGGACCGGCTCTTCACGAGCACGTCGTGCATCTCGCGATATCCCGCGATAACCTCTTCGGCGTAGCGCCACGGGTCGGCGATCTCGGCGCCCAACCACGGTCGATAGGGCGCGAGTGGGAGCGCGCCGCCGCCGGACTCGCGAGGATCGGCCGCGTGCGACAAGCACCCGAGATCGCGTGTCGGCAGATCGGGTGAAGGCATCCATGCTTGGATGGGCATCGCGGTGCGGACGACGGTCGACTCCATGCGCTCCACGAGCGCGCGGCGGCGCGGCGAGAGGAGCGGCGGCGGATGGAGCGGCGGGCAGAACAAGCACTCCAGATCGATGAGGATCGGTTGATCGCCGGAGGCGACGAGGTTGTCGGCCCAAAGGTCTCGGCCATTGAGGAGCTGCATCAACCGCATGAGCATGCCGAGGCGCCGGTAGAAGCGCGGAAACCCATCTCGGTCCTCGACCTCCCGAGGTTCGACCCGCTCCTCCCAGCCGTAACCGTCGCGGCAGAGCACACCGCGGATCGCAAGCGGCAGAGAGAGACCGGCGTCGCCGAGGAAGCGGAGGAGCTTCATCGTCGCGTCGACGTGACGCAGATCCTTCGGCTTGTGGACGAGGCCCCGCCCCGATGAAAAGCGCAGCAGCGCTACCGATCGCCCGTTGGCGTGACGATCGCCCGCGCCGCCTTTGAACTCGACCAGCGCACCGAGCGCGCCTCGATCGAACGGCGCGTCGCGGAGGAGATCGCCGTCGTCGCGGAGGTGCACGAGGATCTCTGTGACGCTCCCGCGCCACTGTTCGCAGGCTACACCGATGACGAAGGCGAGCGCCGGGAGCCGCTCGAGCCGCGCCATCCATCCAGCCTGGGTCGCGTCGACCGCGGGGATGTCGGGCCATTGGATCGGATCCGCCGCCGGCGCGAGGATCTGCGCCTCGAACCGCATCGTCGCATCGCAGATCTCGATGAGCCGGCGCACCAGATCGCTGACGATCCCGCGGTAGCCTGCGTCGGCGATCTCGATCCCTTCGATGCGACCGCGCACGCGAGGCAAGAGCGCGTGGGCCGTCCGCTCGAAGCTCGCCAGCGCCGTGGCCCGCACACCGAGCTCGGCGGCGTGATCGAGCGAGGTCGGCTGGGCTTCGAGGAAGGCCGTGAGCGCCTCGGCCCAGGAGGGGAGGATGCGAGGATCGCGGAGGCGCACGGTGCGCAGCCCCGCGCCGAGCGCGAGGCCGCGGCGCGCGAGATCCTCCATGAGCGCGCGCTGCGACTCTGTATCTCGCGCCACCGTCTTCAGCCAGCGGCGCACGCGCGGCTCGACGTCCTCCACGTTCGCCTCGGCGACGGGGACGAACATCTCCGAGCCGACTCGCTCCGGAAAGGACGCGGCCCGCGCGATCACGATCGCGAGGCGTGACGCAAAGGGACCTCTCCGATCGTCGATCACGTCGTCCTCGCCGGCGGAGCGATCTCGATGGGAAGCGTGTCGAGCGTGGTGAACGCGAGCGACCGACTCCAAGCAGCCGTCGCAGGCGTCACTCGAGTCGTCAATCGATCACCATGCTTCGCGATGCGCTCGAGGACGCAGGCGCCCGTGGTGAGCGACAGTTGAGCGCCGAGACAGTAATGGGCACCGTGGCCGAACCCGAGGTGGCGGCTCCGCGGGCGCCGCGGGTCGAAGCGATCCGGATCGACGAAGCGTCGTGGATCGCGGTTGGCGGCGCCGAAGCAGAGCGTCACCACGTCGCCTTCGCGGAGTCGATGGCCGTCGAGCTGGACATCGCCGACGAGCACCCGCGCGCTGAAGCGCACCGGGCAGTGCAGCCGGAGCACCTCGTCGAACATCGCCTCTGCGTAGGCGCGGTTGCCGGCGATCGCGAGGCGCTCTTCCGGGTGCTGGAGCAGCTCCCACACGGCCATGGTGAGCCCCGAGGTGAGCGTCTCGAGCCCGTTGACGAACAAGAGGAGGACGAAGGCGACGAGCTCGTCGCGGGAGAGCCGTCCGGCGTCGGCGGCGACGCTCAGATCGGAGAGGAGATCGTTCCCGGGACGTCGCCTCCGCTCGTCGCACAGCGCGTGCACGAAGGCGGCGAATTGCTCCATCTCCGCCTCGATGCGGGCGATCTCGTCGGCGCTCTGGTCGTAGCGGAGGAGCTGACGCCGCACCAGCATGGCCCACGCGTGCACCTGCTCGCGATCACCGGCCGGGACGTCGAGCATGGCGCTGGAGATCGCGACGGGCAGCGGCAGCGCGAGATCGGCCACGACGTCCATCGCGCCGCGCTCCGTGGCTTGGGCGAGGAGCGCGTCGATGCTCTCCTCGATGCGCCCGCGGAGCTCGGCGACACGCGCGGGGCTGAAGGCGGTCGCGGCGAGGCCCTTCAAGCGGCGGTGATCGGCGCCGTCGCGCATGGGAAACGTCAGCGCGAGCCAGCCCGCGAGGCTGGGAATGGGCGTCATGGGCAACGCCCGGCCGCGCACGGACGGGGTCGATCGCAGCTCGTGCCGAGCGGAGAGCCCGACCAGCTCGTCGAAGCCGGAGACGAGCCACATCGGACCGAGCTCGAGGATCGGAGCTTCCCGCACCAAGCGGCGATAGAGCGGGATCGGGTCGGCGCGCGCTGCAGGATCGGTGAAGAACCGGAACGCGGCCGCGCGCAGATCCGCATTCGCAACAGCAGAGATCGGAGCCGTCGTATCGGGCGTGGTGTCCATGGATCCTTCTCGATCGTGAGCGGCGCAAGGGGCGTCGCCCCACGGCACCGTGTGATGCCGTGGGGCGCCGCGTTCGGATCAGCCGTTGGAGAGGCTCGAGAAGCTCGAGACCGGGCACGCGATGCAAGCGAGGCTCGAGATCGCGATGCCAGTGGCGGTGCCGTTCGGATCGAGCGGCAGGACGCGGGCCTCCCAGCCGTCGAACGACTGGTTCTGCCATGCGGTGCCGAGATCACCCTTCGGGCGCTCCGGGATCACCGGCGCGGGCACGCCGGCGGGCAGCGTGATGCCATAGTTGCTGAGCACCCGGGCCGGATCGGCCTGGTACTCCTGGGCGACCTTCGCGTCCTTCCAAACGGTGGTGACGAGCGTGGCGAACTTGGCGAACTCGTCTTGCGAGATGTCCTTCATGATGCTTCTCCTTCGTGTGAAACGGTGATGGTGAATCCTCGGACGAGGCGAGCCGAGCCGTCCGTCAACCGCGTTGTCCACCTGCGTCGCTCGGGCGTGAGCGCGTAGCCTCAACAGGATGGTGAAAAGCTGCTCCGCGCCCCGAATCGCCGGTCGTGCTCCCTCGAAATCCCGGAGGATTCCTCGGTCGCGCTCCCTGGCTTCGCGGCGCTCGCGACGTCTTTCACCATCCTGTCGACCCTCGCTCCGAAAGGCAGCTTGTCGCGGCCTTTTGGCCGACTCGGCCCATCTCTTCTTCGGAGCTCTCGAGTGCAGGCCGAGTGTGCGGTTGGGACGCGAATGCGTCAAGGTCATAACGGAGGAGGGGTGTTGTCGAGGTGCGTGCGTGTTCGAGTGAATATGGGTCTATCTCATCGTTGCAATTGGATACGACGGGATATGTCTTTGAACGATGGGAATGCGTCGTGATGAACGGCGTGGGCGCGCCGTGCGCGCGTATACGATGCATACATGGACGAACATCATGGGATCTCGTCCCGTTGCCGCCGTCGAAGAGCGGCCATCCGCAGTCTCGGTCATCCCGTCGGAGCGGTCGCCGGAGCCGCCTCATGCGCGTCGATGACGAGAAGGTATGGTGAGCGCCGATGGCCAATTAGCACCGTTGCTCGGTGGAGCTATGATGTCATTGGCAGCGGTGGTGTTTCGAGGGCGGTGTGCTTCACGTGGATGAAGGACGTCGGGGCGATGCGCTACAAGCGTGACGCGAGCTCAACTCTGCGTCTGACGAACGTGCTCGTGCGGATTCAGGAAGACCCGAAGTCGCGCCCACCGAGTTGTTCTTGGACGATGACGTTCGCGCCGACTCCGCTGCTGTTGGTCACGGCCGCGTTTGACTCGATAGGACGAGGCGAGCTCCCGTGTGCCGGTGTCACGAGAGAAGCGATGGACCTCTGCGAATCGGGAGCGCCGTCTGCGCGCGCCCCTCAAGGCGCGTGCAGCAGGTTTTCCACGAGCGGAGGCTGGAGCCCTGGAATCACGGTGCCCGGCAGCGGCACGGGCTTGGGCAGCCGCGCCGTCTCGCCCTTCACGGTGAACACGCCGAAGCGCCGTTTGGACGGCAGCTCGTAGAAGGCGACGTGCGCGATCTTCTGCTCGGCGGTCACCTTCTCGTCGACGAACGTGACGCCCTCTCCGCCCACGCGTTGCACGTATCCCACGATGAAGCGCTCACCGGGATCCACGGCGCGGCGCGCGGGAGGCAGGTTTTGATGGTCCTCGTCGAAGCCGCGCGTCTGGCCGGCGCCGTGCCAGAGCACGATGGGCTTGGCCGTGGTCCGCGCGAGCGCCGCCGCGATTTCATCCGCCGGCTTCGTCGCTCCACCGCTGATGGCCGAGGCGAGATCGGCCTGCGCGTCGTACTCGACCTTGCTCACCTCGCGCTGGAATGCGGCCTCGAGCGCGGCGTGCTCGGCGCGGGCCGCTTGCATCCATTGGATCGCGGGCGCGAGCTTCGCAGCGGCGGGCGTCTGCGGCGGCGGGTGCAGCTCGTCGCGCGCCTTGTCCTCGAGACGCTTGAGCGTGTCGGCATAGCCGATCGCCGTGCGGACGAAGTCCTTGGGGTCGCCGGTCGGGACGGTGGCGACGAAGGCTTCGACCGCGGGCATGATCTGCTCCGACTTCTTCTCTGCCGCGCTCTTGCAACCCGAGGCGGCGAGCGCGAGCGTGGAGGCGAGGAGGAGGCAGAAGCATCGACGGCTCGACATTGGCCGCCATGATACACCGCGGCGTACCGGCCGGGCGACAAGCCCACCAGGACCGCGTCGAGGTGGGGGCGCCCACTTGGTGATTACTGGCACGTGCCCGACGGCGGTGCGCAGTCCGGCGTCGGCGCTTTGCAGACTGCCCCGTTCGTCGTCGCGCAGCAGGTCGCGCCGCTTCCGCTGCAGTCTTGGGAGGTCGTGCACGCGAGCCCGGCAGGAAAGACGCATTGGAGCACCGAGAGGCAACTGCCGAGCGCGTCGTGGCAACTCTCGCCCTCCGCGCCGCGCGGCGTGCACACCGGCTGGCTCGGTTGCGTGAAATCGCAATAGAGGTCGGGATTGCACGCGTCGAAGAACATGCAGGGTTTGCCGGCGGCCAAGCGCTTCTCGCACTTGTGCGTGAGCGAGCAATAGTATCCGTCCGGGCACGCACTGGATTCGCTGCACGTGCCGCCCGCCGGCACCTTCGGCTTGCAGCCTTCGAACGTGTCGCAGAAATAGCCGTCGACGCAGCTGTTCACGAAGTCGTCGTTGCACGGCTGGCCGGCGGCGGCGGCCTTGAAGCAGAGCGATGTGCCCTCCTCGTGGCCGGGCGCGCAGAACTGCCCGGGCTCACACGTCGTCGTGTCGCACGAGCCCTGGTGTTGGGGCGCACAGATGGAGTTGCAGGCCTCGGGGAACTGGCACCCTTCATCCTGATGGCATCGCGTGCCTTCTGCGCAATCTTGGATGACCGAGCAATGCGCGAACGCCGCGCAGGGCGCGCAGCTCCCGCCGCAGTCGACGTCGCTCTCGTTGCCGTCTTGTACGCCGTCGGTGCAGGTCTCCGGCATGCCGGTCCCGGTCGTCATCGAAGTGTCCGTGCCGCCGGTGCCGCCGGCGTCGGCCCCGGCACCGCTGCCGCACGCGGGCGCCGCGAGCAGCGTGGCAATCACCATAAGGAACAAGCTTGAAGGTATGCGTTGGAACATGAGTGAGCAGATAGCAGCCGGTTCGCGGCACACGAGGCCGAAGCAGGGTTTCGGCACGCAGCGCAATCCACACGACGATTCGAGAGAGAGCTCCACGCGCGAGGAGCGCTTTGGCTCGCTTCACGCAGCGCCGGATGACAGTCTCGTGCGTCGTCAGGCCGGTCGATTGTTGAATGGCTCATCGTGTGCGCTCATGTCGACGTGTGCGCTCATGTCGAGGCCCACCGAGAACCGCGCCCGCGGTGCTTCGTTTGGTGATGCGGAGCGGCTATTGCGCCGATGCGCCGCGCGTCGGCGAAAGCAGGCTTCGTGTGGGCTCGAGCGGTACGAGGTGCCCGCCGTCGAAGCGCACCTCGGTTGCATCTGCGCCCTTCGCCAGCAAGGCTTTGAGGTAGTTGCCCGAAGGATCGAAGTTGTACGTGTCGCCGGTCCCCACCACCATTACGAGCTTCCCGCAGCCTCTGAGATCGGCGGGCGCGGGTGGGAGTGGGCCGTGGAGCATCGTGCTCCCGAAGGTCAGGACGCTTTCGGCGCGCGGTACCTGCGCTCGCAGCGCGCAGGTGCCGACCATTTTCGTGAGGAGGTATCCGCCGTTCGAGAAGCCGAGCAGCGAGAAGGGTCGCTCGCCGAAGCACTCCCGCGCTGCCGCGTCGATCGCGCCGGCGGCCGCGGCGATCTCTTTATCGTCGAAGGCCCAGCCCCAACAAATGGAGCCCGGCTGGTTCGGACAGGGCCGTGTCGCGCGTGGCACGGCGATGCGCAGCGAGCGCTCGGCGGCGATGCGATCGAGCACGCGACGGTTTTCGATCTCCTGCGCCGAGGGGCGCTCCGCGTCCACGCCGTGCAGGTAGACGGCGAAGCCGCGCGCATCGGCTGGGCCCAGGCAGCGGGCCGCGGAGAGCTCCGCGTCCGAGCGGCCCGAGCCCGCGGATCCGCCGCGGTGGCACCCGAGGGATGCGACGCCGAGGAGCGCGATCACGAGGGGCACGAGCAAGCGGCGCCGAGGGGGAGGCGAGGAGCGACGCGCGTTCATCTCGCGCTCGCGCTTACCATCGCTGCCAGCCGGCGGGCGACCGAACGCGATGCGCTTCACCTCTGAAGGAGGGAGATGCGATCTCCCTCCCGAGCCATGACGGCGCGCGAGCTCCGCCGTCGCGGAGCTCAGCCCCATTGCTCGCGGAACGAGGGCCGCGCCTGGAAGCGATCGAGCCAGGCTTTCACGTGCGCGTGCGCGTCCACGGAGACGCCACAGTAGGTGGCATAGGTGATGGTGCTCCCGACGATCAAATCGGCGAGGGAGAAGGTCTCTCCGAGCAGGTTCGGCCGCGTGGAGAGCCGCCCGTCGAGGATTCCGAGCAGCGTCTCGATGTCCTTGCGGGCGTGCGCGACGATCGGCGGATGATGGAGCTCGGCGGGGACGCGGGGGCTCGACGCGATGTTGAGGCGCTGAATCGCGGACGCGAAGGAGACATAGGCCCAGGTGGTCCAAGAGAGGGCCTCGAGGCGCGCGGGCGCATCGGCGGCCGGCCAGAGGCCCTTCTCGACGCCGAACTTGTCACCGAGCCACTGCATGATCGCCAGCGACTCGAACATCGGCGTGCCGTCGATGACGAGCGTCGGCACCTTGCCGTTGGGGTTCAGCGCGAGGAACGCGGGCTTCCGCTGATCGCCGGCGGCGAGATCGAAGGTGATCTTCTCGTGCGGGACGCCGAGCTCCTGGAGCGCATGAGCGACGGGGCCGGCGCTCGACATCTTGGCGTAGTAGAGGACGATCGACATGGGGGTCTCCTTCTTCGTCCGGTTGGGTCCGGGTGAGGAGAACCCTATTCCCGATTGCGGACAGATTCGGTCCGCAATGCGCGCTAGCATCGCTTCCGTGGTCCAGACCTCGGCCCGGTTGCTCCGGCTCCTCACGCTCCTTCAATCACGCCGCTTCTGGACCGGGGCCGAGCTCGCCGAGCGCCTCGAGATCACCGAGCGCACCGTGCGCCGCGACGTCGATCGGCTGCGGACCTTGGGCTATCCGGTCGACGCCGCGGCGGGCGTCGCCGGCGGTTATCAGCTCGGCGCGGGCGCGTCGCTGCCCCCGCTCTTGCTCGAGGATGACGAAGCGCTCGCGGTGTCGCTCGGGCTGCGCACGGCCGCCGCCGGCACGGTGGCGGGGATGGAGGAGGCGGCGCTGCGCGCACTGGCCAAGCTCGAACAAGTGCTCCCTGCGCGGCTGCGCCGTCGTCTCGGCGCGCTGCGCACGGCGGTCGTGCCCGTGCATCGCGCGGGGCCGACCGTCGATGCGGAGCTGCTCACCGCGCTGGCCAGCGCGAGCCGCGATCGGCAGGTGATCTCGTTTCGCTACGGTGACATGCGCGCGCGCCAGAGCGATCGCACGGTGGAGCCGCACGGTCTCGTGTTCGCGGGATCGCGCTGGTACCTCGTGGCGTGGGACTTGGGTCGCGACGACTTTCGCACGTTCCGCGTCGATCGCGTGACCGGCAAGGTGACCACGGGAGCCTCCTTCGTCCCGCGCCCCGTCCCCGGCGGCGATCTCGCGGGCTACGTGTCTCGCTCGGTGTCCACGGATGCGTATTCGCTCCGGGCGCGCGTGATCCTCGATGCGCCGCTCGAGGCGATCGCGCCGCGGATTTCGCCCTTGGCCGGCCGCGTGGAGCGCGTCGACGATACGCGCTGTCTCCTCTCGGCGGGCGCCCAATCGCTGGGGATGCTGGCGCTGTACATCGCGCAGCTCGGCGTAGACTTCGAGGTGCTGGAGCCACCCGAGTTCGCCGTCGAGCTGCGCACGATCGCGGCGCGCATGACCCGCGCGGCGCGCCGGATATCACCGCCGCGATCGTCGCCGAAGCCACGCCGCGCGGGATGAGCATCGGCGCTCCGATAGGAGCGATCGAGCCGGCATTCCCGATCTCGCGCTCGCCGTCGAAGCGGCCTCGCGGGCTCGTCATCGCGATGCGGACCGGGAGACGCGAGCATGCGAATCGCTCGCGGCATGATGTATGCGGTGCCATGGTGGGGTGGGGGGTCGATGTTCCCAACGCGCCATCGCATCTTCGGTGCGATCCGCAGGTTCGCGGACGCGGAGCACGACGCTGGCCGGTGCGGCGTCGATCTCCGGAAGATGCGCGCGTTCGTACGCGAGCGACTGACCGGCGAGCGCGACGCCGACGACGGCCGCACGGCCGAACCCATCACGTCATCGCGCGGGCCGAGGAAGAGCCGGCGAGACGGGGGCAGCGTTCTCTCCGCGCGAGTCGGGCTCCCACCATGATCTCCTCCGCGCCGTACACCATCACCGAGCCCATCGCTCGCGGGGGCAGAGCGATCCTCTATCGCGCCATCCGGAACGCGGATGGATGCCGCGTCGTGCTCAAGGTGCTCGACGCGCGGGGCAGCCGCCCGCAGGACCTCGAGCAGCTCCAGCAGGAATACGAGATCGGAAAACAGCTCGACACGCCGGCCGTGGTGAGGCCGCTCGCTCTCGAGACACACCAGGGCATGCCTGCCCTCGTCATGGAGGACTTCGGCGGCGAGGCCCTCGATCGCCTGCTCGGCGCGCCCGTCGCCGTGGAGCGGTTCCTCGAGCTCGCCGTCGCCATCGCGGATGCCGTCGCCGACATCCATCATCGCGGCGTCGTTCACAAGGATCTCAAGCCCTCCAACATCCTCGTCAACCAAGCCACCGGCGAGGTCAAGCTCGCGGACTTGGGCCTCGCGTCGCTCCTCTCCCGCGAGCTCCGGCACACGCCGTCACCGGGCCTCATCGAGGGCTCGTTCCCCTATCTCTCACCCGAGCAGACCGGGCGCACCGATTGCGCGATCGACAGCCGCACCGATCTCTACGCGCTCGGCATCACGTTCCATCAGATGCTCACCGGGAGGCTTCCTTTCGAGGCCCGTGATCCACTCGAGTGGGTCCACTGCCATGTTGCCCGCGCTCCTCCGAAGGCATCGGAGATCGTCCCCTCGGTGCCCGAGGCCATCGCGAGCATCGTTTTGAAGCTCCTCTCCAAGATGCCGGAGGAGCGTTATCAGAGCGCACACGGCCTCCGGCGCGATCTCGAGCGCTGCGCTCGGGCCCTGCGCGCGAGCACGAGGCTCGAGCCGTTCACGCCCGGCGAAGAGGACGTGTTCGAGAGGCTCCAAATCCCGGAGAAGCTTTATGGGCGACAGGCGGAGACAACCCTGTTGCATCAGGCGTTCAGCCGTGTGGCCACGACCGCGATGCCGGAGCTCCTGCTCATCGCGGGATACTCCGGCATCGGCAAGAGCGCGCTCGTTCGCGATCTCGAAAAGAAGGCCGTTCGCGGCAAAGGGCTCTTCGTCTCGGGGAAGTTCGAACAGCACAAACGCGATATCCCCTATGCCACGCTCGTTCGTGCGTTTCGCGATCTCGTGCTCACCATCTTCGCCGAGCGCGAGCCGAAGGTGGCGGCCTTTCGAGAGCGGATGCTCGGCGCGCTGGGGGCCGATGCGCAGCTCATCGTGGAGGTGATTCGGGAGGTCGAGCTCGTCATCGGCCGAACGGCGCCGCCGCCCGAGCTCGCGCCGGCCGAAGCGCAGCGGCGGTTTTGCACGGTGTTCCGGCACTTCATCGGCGTGTTCGCGCAAAAAGAACACCCGCTCGTGCTCTTCCTCGACGATCTGCAGTGGGCCGACGCTGCGAGCCTCGTGCTCCTCGAAGAGCTCATGAGCCACCCCGAGGTGCACCATCTCCTCATCATCGGCGCGTACCGCGACAACGAGGTGTCCGTCGTTCATCCGCTCGCATCGACCTTGAACGAGGTGCGCGCGGCGGGCGCGCGGGTCTCCGAGATCGTGCTCGGCCCCATCCCGCCCGAGCACCTGAGCGCGTTCGTCGGCGAGGCGCTCCATTGCCGTCTCGAGCAGGCGATCCCGCTCGCCACCCTCGTTGGCGAGAAGACCGCGGGCAATCCCTTCTTCGCCATTCAATTCCTCACCTCGCTTCATGAAGAAGGGCTCCTCCAGTGCGACGCATCCACGGGCGCGCTCCGGTGGGACATCGCGAGGATTCACGGCAAGGACTTCACCGACAACGTCGCCGATCTGATGGTGGGCAAGGTCAAGCGCCTCCCCGACGGCGCGCAGGCGGCGTTGCGGCAGCTCTCTTGTCTGGGAAACAGCGCGGAGGTCGCTTCCCTCACGATGGTTCGAGGCACCTCGGAGAGTGACATTCACGCGGACTTCGAAGAGGCCGTCCGAGCCGGGCTCGTCATCCGTCTTCCGAGCGCTTACAAGTTTCTCCACGATCGGGTCCAAGAGGTCGCCTATGCGCTCGTTCCGGAGGGCGAGCGGGCGGCGGTTCATCTCGGCATCGGCCGGCAGATCCTGTCCGGCACAGCACCGCAGGATCTGGCGGAGAACATCTTCGAGATCGTGAGTCAGCTCAACCGCGGCGCGGCCCTGATCACCGCGCCGGAGGAGCGCGCTCGGGTCGCCGAGCTCAACCTCGTCGCGGGCCGGCGCGCCAAGCGATCGACGGCGTACGCGTCGGCCCTGACGTTCCTCGCGGCCGGGAGCGCGATGCTGGCGGAGGACTGTTGGGAGCGGCACTACGAGATCGCGTTCGCGCTTGAGCTCCATCGGGCCGAGTGCGAATACCTGACGGGGGACCTCGCCGGCGCGGAGGCGCGCCTCGGCTCGCTCGCGCGGCGCGCCGTCGGCATCGTCGACGTCGCGGCCGTCACGTGCGCGCGCTTCGAGCTCTACACCACCCAGGCACGGAGCGACGCCGGCGTCGAAGCCGGCCTCGAGTTCTTGAAGGTCATCGACGTCGCGTGGTCACCGCACCCGACGAGCGAAGAGGTGCGCGCCGAAATCGAACGGATGTGGCAGACGCTCGGGAGCCGCTCGATCGAGGACATCCTCGACCTGCCCGCCGTCGCCGACCCGCGCTGGCGGGCGACGATGGATGTCCTCACGATGCTCGTGCCTTCGGCGGTGTTCACCGATCGAAACCTGTTCTGTCTCGTCATCGCGCGCATCGCGAACCTCAGCCTCGAGCACGGGAACAGCGACGGATCCTGCTTTGCCTATGCCTGGCTCGGCGTGCTCCTCGGCGCTCATTTCGGCGACTATCGGGCGGGGTTCCGGTTCGGCAAGGTCGGCCTCGATTTGGTGGAGAAGCGCGGGCTCCTCCGGTTCAGGGCGCGGGTCCACGCCCTCTTCAGCGGGGTGCTCAGCTTCTGGTCGAAGCACGCGCGCGAGGGGCGCGGGCTCGTGCAGCGCGCCTTCGCGATGGCGCGCGAGGCCGGCGATCTCACGTTCGCCGCTTATGCGTGCACCATGTTGGTCGCGCTCCGCTTCGCCGCCGGCGACCCGCTCGGCGAGGTCGAGCGCGAGGCCGAGCATTGCGTCGAGTTCGCGCGGCAGACGCGGTTCGGCTTCGTCGTCGACATCATCACCGGACAGCTCCAGCTCGTCCGCGCGCTGCGCGGCGCGACGACCGGCTTGTCGTCGCTCGGCGACGCCGCGTTCGACGATGCCGCGTTCGAAGCGCGTCTCGAAGGCGTGCCACACGTGGCGATGGCCACCTGCAAATACTGGATCTGCAAGCTGGAGGCAGGCTTCCATGCCGGTGATTTCGCCGCTGCTCTCGACGCCGCGGATCACGTGGAGCCGATCCTCTGGGCGCTGCCCGCCCTGCCCGAAGAGGCCGAGTACCGGGCGTATCACGCGCTTTCGCTCGCAGCGAGCCTCGACACGGCGCCCGCAGGCGCGCGGCCGAGGCGCCTCGAGGCGCTCCTCGCGCATCACCGGCAGATGGAGATCTGGGCGGAGAACTGTCCTCCCAACTTCAGCAGCCGCGTGGCGCTGTGCGGCGCCGAGATCGCGCGCCTCGGCGGGGACACGGAGCGCGCGGCCGCGCTCTACGAGCAGGCGATCCGCGCCGCGCGCGAGCATGGCTTGGTCCATCACGAGGCGATCGCCTTCGAGGTCGCCGCGCGCTTCTACCGGGCGCGCGGCTTCGAGCTCATCGCCGACACGTACCTCCGCGAAGCGCGCGCCTGCTACGCGCGCTGGGGCGCCGAAGGGAAGGTGCAGCAGCTGGATCGCGAGCACCCGGGCCTCGTCGAGCCGAAGCCACTCGCCGCCGCTGCCACCGTCGCCGTCCGCACCGAGCAGCTCGATCTCCACTCGGTCATCAAAGCGTCGCAGACCATCTCGGGCGAGGTCGTCCTCGACGAGCTCGGGGCCACGCTGCTCGAGGTCGTGCTCGAGCAGGGAGGCGCGCAGCGGGCGTGTCTGATCTCGAGCCGCGACGAGAACCTCACCCTCGAAGCGGAGGCGATCCTCGACGAGGGCGGGGTGGCGACGAGCCGCGGGGCCGCGCCGATCGACGGCTCGCAGCGCGTCCCCGCGTCGCTCATCCACTACGCGTATCGAATGCGCGAGCGCGTCATCGTCGCCGACGCCGCGGCCGACGCGGGCCGGTTCGCCGGTGACGATTACTTCGCTCGGCGCAGGCTGCGCTCGATCCTCTGCATGCCCATCCTGCGACAGGGCGAGGTGGTGGCGCTGCTCTATCTCGAGAACGGGCTCCTCGCCGGCGCGTTCACGCCCGATCGGCTCGCCGCCCTCTCGCTTCTGGCCACGCAGGCCGCGATCTCCCTCGAAAACGCCCGCCTCCTCGCTCAAGAGCGAGCCGCGCGCGAAGCGGCCGAGTTCCTCGCCGAAGCCGGGGCGGTGCTCTCGGAGTCGCTCGACTGCGAGGAGACCTTCGCCCGTCTCGGCCGCCTCTGCGTGCGCTCGCTCGCGGACTGGTGCGCCATCGACATCGTCGAGGGCCACGAGATCCGGCGGCTGGCCGTAGCGCACAAGGACCCTGGGCAGGAGCCGCTGCTCATCGAGGTTCGGGATCGATATCCGCCGCGCTGGGGCTCTCGCCACCCCGCGGCCAGGGTGCTCCGCACGGGCGAGCCCATGCTCTCAGCCGACTTGTCGGATGAGGCTTTGAGCGAAATCTGCCACGACGAAGAGCACGTCCGGCTCGCCCGCGCGCTGGGGACGCGGACGGGGCTCTCGGTGCCGCTGATTGCGCGCGGCCAGCTCCTCGGCGTGCTGAGCCTCGCCTCGGCCGCGCCCGAGCGTCGCTATGGGCGCGCCGAGCTCGAGCTCGCGCAGGAGGTCGCCCACCGCGCCGCCATCGCCATCGACAACGCCCGGCTCTACCGCGCTTTGCAGGACGCCGTGCGGGCGCGCAACGAGTTCCTCACCGTCGCCTCGCACGAGCTCAACACGCCCATGACCTCGCTCGTGCTCGCCGTGCAGTCGCTCCGGCGCGCCGACGCCACGGGGCGCCCTCTCGACGTCACCGCCATGCGCCGGCTCGTCGATCTCGCTTCACGCCAAGGCACCCGCCTGACTCGGCTCATCAGCGATCTGCTCGATCTCTCGCGCATCGAGGCAGGCGCGATGTCGCTCGAGCTCACCGACGTCGATCTCGGCGCCCTCGTGCGCGAGGTGGTCCTGCGCTTCGAGGCCGACCTCTCGCTGTCGCGCTGCGCGATCTCGATCCACGAGAGCGAGCAGGTCATCGGCACGTGGGATCGCTCCCGCATCGATCAGATCGTCACGAACCTCCTCTCCAACGCCATCAAGTTCGGGGCCGGCAAGCCCATCATGATCGCCATCGGCGCCGAGCGCGGCCTGGCGCGCCTCGCGATCCGCGACCAGGGCATCGGCATCGAGGAGCACAAGCGCGCCGTCATCTTCGAGCGCTTCGAGCGCGCCGTGTCGGAGCGGCACTACGGCGGCCTCGGCCTCGGCCTGTACATCTCCCGCCGCATCGTCGAGGACCACGGCGGCACGATTGGCTGCGAGAGCCGGAAAGGCGCGGGCTCCACCTTCACCGTCGAGCTGCCCTGCGCAGGGCCGTCGTGAGCTCCACACCACATGACAGGATCCGAGGCGCGGACGACATCACCTCTCCTGCCTCGGTGACAGTCTCGATGGAGCCAATCGATCTCACGTGCTCTCCTCGCACATAGGGACTCCACCTCCCTCAATCCTTTGCGGGGTGATCTCCCATCGGGTGCATTGCCGATGTCGAATCGAAGCGCACGTCGCCGCCGATCGTGAATTCGGGATCCTCGCACACCAATCGTTTCGATCGCGGAATTGCGCCATTGACACGGCCATCTCGCTCGTCTTCCAATCGTCCATTGGTGCCGGACCACCGAGGCGTGAATGGTTGTAAGAGCGACGTCCAAAAAGACGGTTGCAGAAAGGATGGGTGGAGCAGGCGAATGAACCTGGACAGCGCAGAAGCAATGACGACTGTCGGTCGCATGCGGGCTCCGCGACTCCACCCGTTCCTCGGGACGACTCCTGAGCCGTGTGTCGGGAAGGTGAACGACCTCGCCTGTCCCCATGCGATGGATGAACGCACGTGACCATCAGCGGACCCATCAACAGCGCCTCGAGCGACGTCCTCGACTCCGTGGTGAACGTGCTCACGCGCTACGTGTCCATGCCGACGGCGCAATCGACGCTGAGCCTCGCGCGCCAGCGCGCCAGCATCCGCGGCACCGAGCTCACCCGGGCTCAGCTCGGAGAAATGATCGACACGCTGAGCAAGAGCTTGAGGCTCTTCGTCGCCGATCCGGTGAAGGCGCAGAACTGCCGGCGCGCGCTGGAAGCGATCGCGTTCACCGACGCGGCCCCGGCGAAGGCGGGGCCGACTTCGGTGCTCATCCGCACCGAGGACGACATCACCCGTGCGCGCACCGAGGCGCGCGCCATCGGCGCGTCGGTCGGCTTCACGCTGATCGGGCAGACGCGGCTCATGACCGCGGTCTCGGAGCTGGCGCGCAACATCGTGCTCTACGCCGGCGAGGGGCAGATTCAGCTCACCCCATCGAGCGCGCCGGCGGGGGTCGAGATCGTCGCCCGCGATCACGGACCCGGGATCCCGAACCTCACGGAAGTCTTCTCGGGCAACTACCGATCTCGGCTCGGCATGGGCCTCGGCCTCCTCGGCGTGAAGAAGATCTCGGAGCGCTTCGACATCCAGACCGCACCGCGGCGAGGGACGACGGTCACTGCGCTTCTCCGCGTCTCGTGAGACGTGGAGAAGCGGTCGGCCGGCGAGGGGCGTGATGCTCCGAGCGCGGGTGCGCTCGCGTCACGCCGTTGATTCGAACATCACGTCGCGGGCCGGCCATCGCCGGACGCCGAAGGGAGGAGCCGAATCGTGTCAGAGAGCCTGAAGTCCGAGGTGTTGGTGCAGATGCTCGAGCGCTTGCCGGGCGTGGCCTTTTGCGCGCGCATGGACCCCGTCACGGGGCAGAGCCGGTGGCTGTACGTCAACCGCAAGGCGGCCGAGATCTACGACATCGAAGAAGCGGATCTGCTGGCCGATCCGAACGCGACGCTGCTGCGATACCACCCTGAGGAGCGCGCCCGCATCGAGGCCACCATCGCTCAGTGTGTCGCGACCGGCGTTCCCATGAACGTCAGCGGGCGGATGACGCGCCGGAGCGGCGAGGTCCGATGGTTGGAGACGCACGCCAACGTCGAGATCGAGCCCGACGGCAGCGTCCTCTGGTACGGGCAGACCCTGGACGTCACCGCGCGCAAAGACCTCGAGCAGTCGCTCGCCGAGTCCGAGCAGGCGCGCGTGAAGTCCGAGGTGCTCTACCGTCAGGTCATCGATGCGTTGCCGATGGGCATCACCGTCGCGGGCCCGAACAACGAGCTCATGCTGCTGAACCCCGCGCAGGAGCGGCTCATCGGCGGCGTCACGCAGAAGAGCGGCGATCTGGCGGGTGCTTACGGCGTCTTCAAGGCCGACGGCGTGACCCCGCTCCCCATGAGCGAGAGCGGCATGCTGCGCTGCATGAACGGCCACTCCACGGAGGAGGAAGTGATCTTCCGCAACCCGCGCCTCGCGAGCGAGGTGCGGGCGCACGTTGTGTGGACCCCGCTCGAGGACGAGAACGGCAAGGTCTTCGCGGCGCTGGGCGCCTCGCAGGACATCACCTTGCAGCGCCGCCTCGAGAACGAGCTGCGTGCGCGCAACGAAGAGCTCGCCCAGAGCGAGGCGGGGAAGGCTCAGCTCATCGAGCGGCTCCGTTACTCGATCGACGAGCTCTCGAACCCGATCCTCGAAGTCTGGGACGACGTCTTGGCCATGCCGATCATCGGCGTCGTGGACTCGCGCCGCACCTCCGACATGGTGCAGCGCCTGCTCGGCGAGGTCTCTCGTACGCAGGCGAGCTTCGTGATCATCGATCTCACGGGCGTCGAGATCGTCGACACGAAGACCGCCGATCACCTGATGAAGCTGATGCGCAAGGTCGAGATCGTCGGCGCCCGCTGCGTGATCACCGGCATCCGGCCGGCGGTGGCCGAGACGCTCGTCGACATCGGCGTCGACTTCGGGCGTCTCACCATGCTCCGCAACCTGAAGCACGGCCTGCGCGAGGCGCTCCGCAGCGCGCGGCGAGACCGCGGATCGAGCCGAGACATCGACGCCGACGATCGGACGAACGAGAGCGCCCTCGCGAATCCGCGCGCCTCCTGAGCCGCGCGGCCCTCCTGCCCAAACGCACCTCGCCACGGGGCGTGTCCGGCCTCCATCGAGGAGAGACCGCGTCCCGCTCCCCATCACGCCGGCCGTCGAGACATCGATTCACCCGTTTTCTCCGGCGCCGGCCGGCATGTCCGCCGCGCCGGCAGAAACGCGGACCGTGGAGCGTTGGCTCGAGACCCGATGTCTCTCGACTACACGGCTCCCTTCGGTCTTGGCCTCGCTTTCGCCCTCGTGAGCCTCGTGTCGTTGCTCGTCATCGCGCTGCGGCGTGTGCTGGGCATCATCCTGCGGCGTCGATGGAGGCCGCTTCGCCGCGCATCGTTGGCGAGCCTGTCGTTGATGGCCATCGGCGCCGCGTCGATGAAGGGAAGCGCGCTTTTCAAGGGAGCGACGCTCTCGCATGCCGCCACCGATCTCGTGATGACGCAGGCGCCGCGCCCGCCGCCCGACTGGCGACGGACCGCCATCCCACCTTACGTCGTGCTCGCAGGCGATCTCCATTGCCACATCAACCCGCCCGATTGGTCCGATCACGTGGCGCGCCACCTCCCCGAGACCATCGCCCTCGCGCGCGCCGAAGGTCTCGATTTCGTGTCGCTGGTCCCGCACGTCTTCACGGACTTCTACGCCGATCCCGAGCAGCGCCCGCGCGTCGTCTCCTTGCTCGAAGAGCTGCGCGCCCGCGTCGCCGCGCGCCCCGACGACGGCCTCATCGTCGATGTCGGTGTCGAATACATCGATCCCACGGGCCACGTCGGCATGGTCTTCGGCGACGTCCCCGGCGCGCTGGCCGCAACGCCGCTCGAGCTCGCCAAGGCTCGTCCCGGGGCCTTCTTCGATGCCTTTGCGGATCGCGGTGGCCTCTTGATCGTCAACCATCCTTTGCTCACGCCCACGCATCGGGGCCTCCCGCTCGCGTCCCTCGACATCTCTTGGCAACCGTTCACGGGCACGCCGCCGTTTCGCCCGGAGATCGAGGCGGTCGACCGGTGGGCCGACGGTTTCGAGGCAGCCAATCTCTTCGTAGGCGCCTTTCGCGATCGACTCTTGCGGGGCGACGCCGACGAGAGCACGCGTCATGTCCTGGCGCGGCTCGATCGAGAGATCCTCGCGCGCGGGCGGCGAATGACGCCGGTCGGCGGCACGGACAGCCACAGCTTTCATCTTCGCCCGATGACGTTCGTGCTCGCGCGCGAGCGATCGCACGCTGGGATCCGCGAGGGCATTCGCGCGGGGAGGACATGTGTCCTTCAGCCGGCGGCATGTACGTTCGAGGTACGGGGAGATGGTGCCTTTGCGCCGGTGGGGAGCAGCATCGACGGGCCGGCGCGCCATCGGGTGGAGGTGCGGGCGCGGGGGCGGGCGATTGCGGTGTATCGGAACGGCGAGAAGGTGGCGACACCGGCGGATGGGGAGGTGGTGGCTATCGAGGTGACGCCGAGCGCATGTACCGTGTTGCGGGCGACTGTCGACGGTGGTTATTCGGCGCCGGTGTACGTCGACTGCCCCTTTGCGAAACGTTGAGTGCCTGTCACGAGGATGGTTTTCTCCCTCACACCGAGAGCGCGCGGTGAAGCGACTCGCACCCCTTTCGGACCGGATGGTCGGGGGAAAGCCGCTGCTGGACGATGGCCAAGGCGCGCGCCGACGCCGCGCGCGCCTCTTCGTTCCGCCCCTCGTCCGAAAGGAGACCAGCCAGGTTGTTCAACGTCGCGGCCACCTCGAAGTGGTCGCCGCCGAAGGCCGCGGTCTTGCGAGCGATGGAGTCGCGATAGACGCGCTCCGCTTCGTGGCGCCGGCCGAGCGCCACGAGAGCGTCTCCCAGGTTGTGCAGCGCATAGGCAACCTCGGGGTGCTGGGGGCGCGGGGAGCGTGCATAAAGCGTGAGCGCCCTTCGATAGGCCTCCTCGGCTTCGGCATGACGATCCTGGCCGGCAAGGGCGTCTCCGAGCCCACAGAGATCGCCCCCCAGAAGGAGCATGTCGCCTTCGTCGCCGTCGCCCTCGCGGAGGGCAATGGCCCTTCGCGCATGCTCCTCCGCCATCGCATAATGGCCTTCCGCCGCGGCGAGGCCGGAGAGGTTGTGGCAATGCACGGCGGGCGTGGCTTGCCCGTGGGCTGTGCGGATCTCCTCTGCACGGGTGTAAGCACTGGCCGCTTCCCGATAACGGCCCGCAAAACGGAGCAGCACCCCGAGCCCGTTGTGGAACGAAGCCAGCGGGAGCGACGCGGCGCCGTGCGCGCGCTCGGCCTCCGCGATCGCGGTGCGCACGAGGCGCTCGGCCTCCGCGAAGTCTCCGAGGCGGGAGAGGTGTTGTCCCAGGTTGAACCGCGTCTGCGCCCGCAACGGGCGCACCACGGCCGCGTCCTCCTCGTCGGTTTGATAACGATCGTAGATCGCCAGCGCGGCGCGGAAGTGGTCAATCGCCTCACGAGGCCGGCCGAGCTCGGCGGCCACGAGACCCAGCGTGTCGAGGGCGTTCGCCGTGTCCGGGTGATGGTCTCCAACCACCTCGCGAAGCACCGAGATTGCCTCTTCGGCCATGCGCCCTGCCGCCTCGAAGCTCCCTCGCGCGAGCGCTTCCGCGGCGGCATCGAGCGTGCGGGCCGCGCTCTCCCATTGCTCTTCGTCGAATGTCGGCTCGGTCGTGGCCATCTCCTACCTCGGTGCGCCGTGATCGTATCGTGGCCGGCGTTCGTGGACCAGGCCCGCACGGATCGAGAGACTCGATGTCTCGACCTCGCTTGGAGAATGCACGGGCACGGCCTCCGCCGATGCGCTAGGCTCGCCCGCCTCTTCCAGCGCCGCCGGCACGCCCATGCACTGAAGCCCTTTTGAACGAGCTGTCCCTATGGTCCCGGCCTTTCGTCGCGCGCCGCGCGCGCGGGCGAGGGGCCGGAGGGGTTCGATTCGTCGGGCGACGTGCATGGAGCGGTTCATGAGGCTCGGGCTGATTGCGGATATTCACGCGGATTACGGCGCTTTGATGCGCGCTTTGGACGTGCTGCAGGAGCGCGGTGCGGAGAAGGTCGTGTGCTTGGGGGACATGGTGGAGAAGGGCCCCGAAGGTGATCGGGTGATCGAAGCGCTGCGCGAGCAGCTCGTGGTGTGCGTGCGTGGCAACCACGATGACAACGCCGTGCGGCGGTTTCACGAAGGTGACGAGGACGCGGGCGAGCCCATTCTCGCGGCGGAATCGATCGCTTTCCTCGAAGCGCTGCCGGTCGAGCGGGCGTGTCGATGGGGCGGCCTGCGCGTGCTGCTCACGCATACCGCGCCCGGCTCTCCAGAGGAGCACGTCCTGCCGGGGCAGATCCCACGCAAGCTCAAGCGTGCCTTGCGCGCGCTCGATGCCGACGTGCTCATGCTCGGGCATACGCATCGTCCCATGAAGGTTCGCCACGGGCCCATCTGGCTTCTGAACCCCGGCTCGGTGGCAGGCACGCGCACGCGTGACAGCTTCACGTGCGCGGTCGTGGATCTCCCTTCGCTCGCCATGGAGGTCCTGTCGCTCGATACCGGGGCTCCAATTTCATTCGCGTGCGCTCCCGAGGAGGAACCGCCCGAGGATTGAGGGCGAGCAAAGAGCCTATCCCAGTAGACCGGACCGAGCCGGCCAAGGAGACGCGAGCCCGCCGAGGCGCGAGGGCGGAAGCGTACTACTCGTACGCAGGGAGCCCGAGAGGCTCTGAGGTGCGCAAACCATTCTGAGGAGCATGGGCGTGTCGCAGACAGGTGTTGAACCCGTGTGCGGCACGCTGTTTCTGGATGTCACTGCATGATGCTTGCGCGCTCCTTTTACCTGTATGCGCGGCTTCGCGACTCTCTCATCATGTTGACGTGCGCGCGATTCGAGGGCAGACGAGATGTGTGAAGCCTCTTGCCGAGCCGACCATCTGGCCATCCTTACGCCGGTGGCTGCTTCTCGCAGGCTTTCTTGCCGGCCTGCTTGCGATCGGTGTCGGCGTCCGCAGCGTGCTTCTCCGTAGAGCCATGTGGAAGGTGGAGGCGTATCGCGGCGTCGTCTTCGCAACGAGATCTTGGCCTCGGTGGCTTGGCTTCCTGGAGCCTGCGCGTGCGTGTCCGCCGCGGCCGCTGTCTTGGCCTGTCCGGCTTCTCCATGAGGAATATGCGCTGAGCACGGAGTGTGCTGCGTGGTTCGAGCCGGATGACGAGGGGCTCGCCGCGGTTCGGGATCTGCCGTGCATGGTGGACCTCGATCTCGTCGAAGCGCCGGTGACCGACGCGGGCCTTCGTTCCCTGCGTGGGCTCGTTCGGCTTCGAGAGCTCAACCTGTACGGCACCCGGGTGGTGGGGCCTGGGCTCGAGCACCTTCGTGGTTTGTCGGCGCTCCGCAAGCTGGTTCTCGAGCACACGGCGATCGATGACGCGGGCCTCGCCTGCCTCGATGATCTGCGCGGCTTGGAGGAGTTGATACTGAGTGAGACGCGCATCACCAACGCCGGCCTCTCTCATCTGCTCCGATTCCCAGCCCTTCGCTCTCTGGATCTCAGCAACACGGCCGTCGATGACGAGGGCTTGCGCCGTCTGGCCGGGCTCCCACTGACGGAGCTCGAGCTCAGCGGCACCGGCGTGACGGATGCCGGGCTCGACCAGCTAAGCGCATTTCCCAATCTCGAGAAGCTCGATCTCGGCCACACCGGCGTGACGGATGCCGGTCTCGACTCGCTCAAGCGATTGACGAGACTGAAGAGCGTCAACCTGGGCGCCACGCAGGTGAGCGAGGAGGCCGCGCGGCAAGCCTTGGGCGAGGCTGCGGATCTCAGGCCTTGAATGCAAATGTGAGCGTGGTTGGGAGTGTGCGGCGCAGCGCGGGCCGTTCGCTTCGAGCGAGATACTGAGGGGGTCGTCCCCGAGAAGGGCAACACGTGGGCGCACGAAAGCGCGGAGCCGTGTGCGGGCTCCGCGCTCGATGCCAATGGCAGGTGCTTTGCGCGGGCGGGGGCGCCCGGGGATCACTTCGGTTGATAGACCGAGTTGGTGGCGATGTAGAGGGTGGTGCAGGTCTTGTTCGCGTCCCACTCGAAGTGGATGTACGAGTCCGAATTGATGGCCCCCATGATGCTCATGAGGTTCGGGTCGTCGGAGCTGCAGATGATGGCGTTGCCGGCGGAGTCGCGGGCGACGCAGTTCATGGAGGGCGTGCCGAGGTCGACCACCTGCACCTGGCAGCCGATCTGCGCGACGTTGTCGCTGGTGGCGCGCGCGAAGCCCATGCCACCCTGCGCCCAGCGCTCCGTGCTGTTGATCTGGACGATGCCCGCGAGCTTCGTGCCGGCGGCGGCGATCTTGGTGCCGGCGGCGCCGGCGACGAGGGCAGCGATGGAGAGGGCGAGCGCGAGCTTCTTGTTCATCGGGAGTCCTGCTTTCCGTGACGGGGTTCGCGGAGATGGACCCGGCCGAACGTGGGTGTGACGCCGAGCGCGTCGAATTTCTCCAGCACCTCGCTGGGCGCTGTCAGCGACGACGTGGACGAGCTGGGGCTGGCCGGTCTCGACCCTCGTCATCGACGTGCGGCGCTGCGCCGTATGCGCGCAGGAACCCGGCGAGGTGATCCGCGCAGAACGCCTCGTACGACAGCGGCCGCGTGCAGGCGCCGCCGAGCGCGTGCTGGTGGAGCAGGGCCATGAACGGCGGCGTCAGCAGCGACAGCGCCATGTAGCGCACGTCGCCGGGCCGCAGCTCACCGCGGGCGATGTGCCGCGAGAGCCGAGCCTCCAGCGCCTCGATGGTCGGATCGAGCACGTGGCTCAGGTACGCGGGCCCGAGCGTCGGCTCGCGCAGGCCCGCCGAGAGGCCGATGGCGTGGATGCGCGCGAGCGCGCCCTGACGGAACCCTTCGCCGATGCGACGGAGGACCTCGGCCAGCGACGCTGCGACGGGCCCGATGGGCCCGGCCGCGACCTCGAGCAGATAGCGCTGCCCCGCGGCGTTGCTCATCTCCATCAGGGCCGTGACGAGCCCCTCGCGCGAGCCGAAGTAGTGCCGCATCGTCGCCACGCTCACGCCCGCCGCTGCGGCGAGCTCGCGGAAGCTCGCGCGCGTCCCGTCCGGCGCGCCGAGCCGGTCGAGCGCCGCGCCCGCGAGGCGCGCACGCGTGGCCTCGAAGTCGGGATTGCGCGAGCCGGTGGGGCGACCCATGGGCCCGAATAGTGTAGCCCATTCGATCGAGTCATCCAAGACAGCGCCCCGAACATGCCAACGCGCCCGCCTTGCGGGCGCCATGTTTAATGATACGGTTGGTATATAAAACGGAGGCGCCGATCATGTTCGAGGGTTTCGCCAATGTCTGGACCCCGGTCGTCGCCGCCCGCGCGCTGCGCGGCAAGCCGCTCGCCGTGCGGCTCGCGGGCGAGCCGGTGGTCCTGTTCCGCGATGGCGGCGGGCGCGTCGGCGCGCTCATCGATCGCTGCCCGCACCGCGGCGTCGCGCTCTCGCTCGGCAAGGTCGACGCGCGCGGCTGCCTCGAGTGTCCCTTTCACGGCTGGGCCTTCGATCGCGGCGGCGCCTGCGTGAGCGTCCCCCTCAACGACGTGCCCGAGGCCCGGCGGGCGCGCTACGCGGCGACCGCGCTCCCGGCCCGCGAGATCGGCGGCCTGATCTGGATCTTCACCGGCATCGACGCTGCGGGCACCGAGCCGGAGCCGCCGCCCGCGCTCGTCGACGCGGGCTGGTCATGCTGGGTCCACGAAGAGGTGTGGGGAGCGCACTGGACGCGCGCCATGGAGAACATGCTCGACACGCCGCACGTCCCCTTCGTCCATCGCCGCACCATCGGTCGGGCCATGCGCGCGCGCATGAAGCCTGATTCGCGGCTCTCGATGACCATCGAGCCCGTCGCCTGGGGCGCCCGCTTCCACGCCGAGCTGGACGGCGTGGCCACGGGCGCCTCGCTCGATTGGCGCCGCCCGAACGGCATGGTGCTCGACATCCCCATCCCCGACCGCGGCCTGCGCATGCACATCTACTGCGTCCCGATCGACGACACGCACGTGCGCATGATCCTCGTCGCGGCCCGCACCTTCCTCCGGCACAACCCGCTGGGCTGGCTCGCGGATCAATACAATCGCCTCGTCCTCCTCGAGGACCGCGCCATCGTGCAATCGTCGCAGCCGCCGGAGGTGCCTCCTCCCGCGGACGAACGCAGCGTCGCCTCCGACGGCCCGACGCTCCACTTCCGCCGCTACTATTACAAGGACCTGCGCCCGAGCGTGGCCGCGCTCGTCCCGGCGACGCGGCTCGCCGGGAAAGCACCGGTCGATGGCTCGCCTCACACGCCGCAGGAGGCCCCGTGAAGGGCCCGCGGGAGATCCTCGTGAACGATCGGATGCGCGCGCTCCTCGGTGCCCTCGTCCTGTGCGGCCTCACCGTGCTCGGAGTCGAGGCGCGCGCCGCCGGAGACAAGGTGAGCTTGTCGGTGCGCGCGCTGGACTTCCGCAACACCAAAGGGCGAGCCATCGTCGCCGTCTTCAACGACAAGGACGGCTGGCCCAAGATCGAGAAGGCCATTCGGGTGGAGAAGGTCGGATTGGACAAATCGACGCTCGACGTGACCTTTCGCGATCTGCCTCCCGGCACCTACGCCGTCGAGGTCATCCACGACGAGAACGACAATGGCAAGCTCGACATGCGCTGGCTGCCGTATCCGAAGCCCATCGAGGGCGCCGGCGCCTCCAACGATGCTCCCGCGTCACTGGGGCCGCCCTCGTGGGCCGATGCTCGTTTCAGGCTGACGGACAAGGGCGGAGCCATTGCCATCCATGTGCGGTATTGGTGAATCGACCCCTCGGATGAACGAAGGCGAGTTGCGCGGAGATGCGTTGGGGCCGCCCGCCGGCGAGATGGGCTGACGCGGTCTCGTCCCATCGACCCATCGACCCATCGCCCACCCCGTGCCGCGCTGGCGCGCAGAAGCGGGAAATGCAGTGGTGCCGTGCGACGCCACGAGCCGGCGCATCGGCGCGGGCTTGACGCCCGCGAGCGCTCCCGATGTCATGCTCGGCTGATGTCGAAGGGCAATGTCGCAAAGTCGGGCCGGCCTTCCGGCGGTGTCGTTTCGGGGCTCGATGCCGAGAAGGGCGGGCAGGCATCGCGACCCGCGCGCGCCCCCGAGGCGCAGACCGACGTCGAGGCGCTCTCTCATCCCACGGCTGCGATCGAGCGTGTGCGAGGCGCGGCGACGCCTTCGGCGCGTGATGTCCTCGCCCTCCAGCAGACCCTCGGCAACCGCGCCACCCGCCGGATCCTGGATGGCGTCGTGCAGCGCAGGGTGGCCACGGCGTCCGCCGCGCCGGCTCCCACGCACGGAGGCCGCGCGGCGCTACCCCTCGCGCTCCGGGCCGGCGTGGAGCGCCTCTCGGGCGTGTCGCTGCACGACGTGCGCGTCCACTACGACTCGGCGGCGCCCGCTCGCTTCGACGCGCTGGCTTACACGCATGGATCGGAGATCCACGTGGCGCCGGGGCAAGAGCGGTATTTGCCTCACGAGGCCTGGCACGCCGCGCAGCAGAAGCTCGGCCGCGTGCGTCCCACGTCGCGGATGGCGAGCGCGGCGCTCAACACGGACCCGGCGCTCGAGCGCGAGGCCGACATCATGGGCGCCCGCGCCGCGCGCGAGCCCATGGGAGATCGCGTCGCGCGCGGGTACGCGGTGGGGGATATCGGCGCGGCGCCCGTGCAGAGGGTGAGCGCGACGCCGGTGGTCCAGTGTGGAGGCACGTTCTCCGACCTCATGCAACCGGACGGGGACGAGAAGAAGCCCGCACGTCGACCGCGTGGGGCTGCGCCCGTGGCGGTTGCACCCGTTGCGGCTGCGCCCGCGCCCGTTGCGGCTGCGCCCGCGCCCCAGGGGCCGCAAGTCGAGCGGCTGTTCCCCGCGGACTACCTAGCAGATTCGCAGGATGACGGTCCGGCGAAGCGTGCGTTCGACCTGTCTGTCGCGGCCCTGCTCCGGATGCAGACACGGCTCGGACCCGCTGCGCCGCAATCGGACGCCGAGGTGAAGCGTGTGGAGGAGGGGATTCTGAGGAGGGTGGGTAACACGCGACAGGCCAGCTACACGGACGAGATCAACAAGGCCGTGCCCCTGATGGTTACCTCCGCCAATCGAAAGGGGTACGACATCACGAACCAGGAGGTGCAGGACCACCTGATGAACCTCGCGGTTCAACACGCCTCCTACTTCACCAATTCGCTCATGGGGAGTCGCACGCAAAGCACCTTCGCGACGACCCCAAGCTACGATAAATTCTCTGCCAACCCATCGAGTTGATGGCAGCGCGGAGCCGCTGGTCCTCTCCTCGACACCCGGGGCGCCGCTCGCCCGATACGCACTCGAGGCGGGCTCGTGCTTCGCGAACGTGGCGCGAGCCCTCGTCGGCCAGCGCCAGCACCCGCCGAGGCCCGCCTCGGCGTGTCCGGAGGGCATCCTCAAGCGGCGAGGCCCACGATCAGCTTCGCGACATAGCCATCCGTCACGTTGCCCGTGACGGTGGCCACCTGCGTGGACGAGCCGTCGCTGAACACCATGTCCGAAGAGAGGCTGACCTGCGCCAGGTTGGACACGCTCTTCTCGTAACCGCTGGTCGCGAACACCTCGTTGCAAGCGTCCTCGGGCATCGCGAGCTGCGAAGTCTTCACCTTGTTGCCCGAGTCGGACGCCTCTGCGAGGCTCGTGTAGATCTCGAAGTGAATGTGCGGCCACCGCCCCGAATAACAGGCCGGGAAGATCGAGGTGAACGTCACCTTCCCATCGTCGCCCGCCTCTTGGACGCCGCGCAGGTAGTTCTGCTCGCTTGCGGTGTAGAGCGAGTAATTGCCGTCCCGATCACAGTGCCAGAGGTACACCGCATATCCCGGGAGCAGCGCGCAACCATTGCTCGCGTCGACGAGGGTGAGCTCGATGGTGAGCGGCTCGCCCGCCGCGGTGCCGCTCATGCTCCCGAAGCTCGACCGGATGTCGCTGCGCACGATGCCGCTCGTCGTCAGCACGTTGGGCCCATTCGATCCATCTCCGGGGTACGGCCCTCCGGTCTCCTCCGGAATGTCGGAGCACGCGTCGAGGGTACTCCCGGTGCCACCCGTGCCCGCGACGACGTTGCGGCCGCAGCCGAACAGCGGAATCAGGCTGGCGCCGGCCAGGAGGCGCAGCGCTTGCCGGCGGCGGAGGGCCGACAGCGTACGGAGATCGTGGGACAGGCCTTCAGGGTGATCGTGGTCGTGTTTCCTCATCACATCCTCATGTGGTGGGCGGATGCTGCCGCGCGATTGCGCACGAGAGAGACGTGGTCACCGTCGCTGCACGGGCGGAGCGTCGCTGATCGACGGGCGTGTCGGTGAGGCTTCGAGAGAATGGTCGTCGGCCGGCGCCGCCCGCGCGCAACGCCCCTCGCTCGTACGACGGTGTCATCCATCGTCTTGCCGAGCGAGCGACGTGCTCGTCTGCGTGTCTACCTGCTGTTGGTTGCCCGCCCCGCGAGGGATGCTTCACTCGATTGTTGCGACGCCGCGAAAAAGGTTGCCGCGCGTCTCCGACGAACATCCAACGTGTGGGGAACGCCCGAGGTGTCCGTGCTCGTCGACATCAGCCCTCTTCGGCGAGCGCGAGCGCCAGCACCCCCGCGCCCGTGATCCGGTACGCCAAGGCGTGCGCGCCCGCGTCCCGCTCGTCTTCCTCGCCGTCGGGAGCCTCGCCGTACTCGCCGATGGCTTCGACCAGCCCCAGCGAGCAGAGCTTCTCCATGGCCTCGTATTCGTCGGGGCCGAGCTCGTCGCCGGCGAGGCCGCCGTGATCTTCGTCCGAGATGCGCACGTCGCGCAGCAGGGCACGCTCGGCGGGGGACAGCGGAGGATGGCGCATCGGCTCGGCGCGGAAGGTAACACGCGCGATGAATGGTGCGCGGCGTGTGAATGCTCGAGCAGCGATCAGGTCGGCTGTCCGTTCTCTCTTTCAGGGACGGTCGTTGCCATTGCGAGGAGGCACGTCGGCTCTGCCTCGCGGCGGTTCACACGAGCTCTTGTTTGATCCAATCCGTGATGGAGCGACGCCGGGGCGACCACCCGAGTTGCTCGACGGCGCGCTGGCCGCGGACGCGGCTGTTCGAGCCGAGCGCGAACACGGCCATTTCCCGGCCCCAATGGGCGACGGCCTCTTCGGCCGACCATGCCTGTGCCTCTCCCAGACCGAGCCTACCGGCGATGGCGCGAACCACGTCGCCCAACGCGGCCTCGCCGCTCTCGACGTACAGGAAGGAGCCGGCGGGCGCGTTCGTGAGGGCCAGTGTGTAGAGCGAGGCCACGTCGGCGATGTGCACGTTGGACCAGCGGTTCAATCCACGGCCGACGTAGCGCGCCACGCCGGAGGCTCTGGCCTGCCTCACGAGCGCGGGGATTTGCACGCTCTCCGCGGGAGCGCCGAGGGGGTTGCCGTAGATCATCGTGTTGCACAGCACGACCGAGCGGACGCCGGGGGCCTCGAGGACGCGACGATCGAGCGCCACGCGCGCGACCTTGTCGGGCTCCGGGGTGAGCGGCGTGCCTTCTTCGAAGACGCGATCCGAGGGCTCGCCCATGGCCTCGTCGCCCACGATGCTGCTGCCGCTCGTGTGGAGGAGGGGCTTTCCCGAGCCGGCGAGCCCGGCGATCAGGGCTTCGACGGCGCCGCGGTGATCGCTGCTGGCCGCGTTGACGACGCCTTCGGCCCTCCGGGCTTCGGCCTCGAGCAGGGCGGCGTCGTCCAGCGAGCCGATGACGGGCTCGATGCCGTGCGCTCTAACCGCTGCGGCTTTGGCCTCGTCCCGAACGAGACCACGCACCGTGTGGCCGCCCGCGAGCAGCGCCGAGGCGACCGCGCCGCCGATGAAACCGTTCGCGCCCGTGATGAAGATTCGCATGACTCCTCCTGTTCCTCGTCGTCGTGGGGCGGAAGCTAGGCCTTGCCACGCGTGATCACCATTCTCAGAATCGGCGCAGGACTTGTGAACGGAGGGAACAGATGCCGCGCATCTTCATGGAGCGGTCCGGCGAGCTGGAGGTGTTCATGCGGGTGGTGCGGGAGGGCGGCTTCTCGGCCGCGGCGCGGACCCTCGATCTCACGCCCTCCGCCGTGAGCAAGCTCATCGGTCGCCTCGAAGCGCGGCTCGGCGCGCGGCTGTTCGCGCGGACGACGCGCGCGCTGACGCTGACCGAGGAGGGCGAGGGGTACCTTCGCGCGGGGCTCGGGATCGTCGAGGCGTTGAACGACGCGGAGCAGGCCGCCGCTGCGGGCGCCGTCCGCGGTCGCCTGCGGATCAACGCCTCGCTCGCGTTCGGTACGATGTTCGTTGCGCCGGTGATCCCTGCGTTCCTCGCGCGTCACCCCGGCGTGGTCGTCGACTTGAGCTTCACCGACGACGTGGTCGATCTGCTCGCGCAGAAGGCCGATGTCGCCATCCGCATGGGCGACCTGGCGGAGAGCTCGCTCGTCGCGCGGCCCCTCGGCCAAAGCAGGCGCGTGGTCTGCGCTGCGCCGAGCTACCTCGCACGCAAGGGAGCGCCGAAGACCCCGAGTGATCTCCGGAGCCACGAGTGCATCACGTTCAACTTTCGCCGCTCGCGCATCGGTTGGCCCTTCGTGGCCGGTGGTCGCGAGCTCGAGCAACGCGTGTCGGGCCGCCTTCAGGTCAACAACGGTGAGACGATGCGGCAGATGGCTTTGGCCGGCGTGGGGATCGCGCGGCTCGGCCTCTTTCACGTGGCCGCCGACATCGAGTCGGGCGCGCTGGTCCCGCTGCTCGAGGCGTACAATCCAGGCGACCTCGAGATGATTCACGCGGTCTACGTCGGCGGTGGGCAGATCCCGCGTCGCGTCCGCGCCTTCATCGATCACCTGGCCGAGGCGCTCGCGCGCTCGCCTCTCGTGGCGCGAAGCGCGCGGCCAGCGATCAGGACATCACCCGAGCACGAGCGCGGCACCGCGGCGAAGAGCGCCGGCGCAGCCCGCGAGAATGGCTGAGCGCGTGCCGCCCGCGCGCCGAGGATGACGGCGTGTGCTCGTCGTCATCGGTGCTGGACCCAAGCGTCATGGGACATGGGAGGCGAGGAGCCGACGCGCGCGTTGCGAAGGGCTCGGCTTTCGTGACACAACGTTGGGTCATGCAAGATGCTGGAAGGCTCGTGCGCGGGACCAAGATCGAGCGGCGTTACGAGCTCACCAAGTTGATCGCCGAGGGTGGTTTTGGTGAGGTCTGGCGCGCGCGCGACACGCGCTTCGAGGCGCGGGAGGTCGCGGTGAAGCTCCTGCGATCCGAGCTCGGTCGCGACGCCGAGACGGTGGCGCGCTTCGAGCGCGAGGCGGACTTGCTGGCGGCGGTGAGCCACCCGGCGGTGGTCTCCGTGCTCGATCGCGGGAAGGCCGGGGCGCGTCGCTACTTCGTGATGGAGCACGTCGACGGCGTGTCGCTCGCGCGCTGGATGAAGGCGAAGAAGGGCGATGCCGGGGCGACGATGGCGGAGGCGCTCGCGCTCTTCGACGCGCTCTGTGCCGGCGTGGCGGCGGCGCACGCGGTCGCGAAGCCCGGGCCGATCGTGCACCGCGACATCAAGCCGGCGAACGTGATGGTGCGCGCGCAGAAGGGCAGTGAGATCGAGGTGAAGCTGCTCGACTTCGGCTGCGCGCAGGTCGGCGCGCGCACGCGGGTGCGCGGCGCGGGCGCGCTCGGGACGCTCACGTACATGGCGCCCGAGCAGACCGTGCACCGAAAGGCTTCGCTCGGGCCGTGGACCGACGTGTTCGCGCTCGGCGTCGTCTTGACCGAGGTGCTCACGAAGCGCGCCGAGCCCGAGAAGGGCCGGCCTTGGGGCGCGTGGGTCGGCGCGAACTCCGCCACGACGCGCGCGCGGCTCGCGGAGCTGGGACCGCACGTGCCGAGCGCCGTGTGGGACGTCGTGGCCGTCGCCCTCGCGCCGCGCATCGAAGATCGTTTCGCCGATGCCTCCGTGCTCCGCGCGGCGCTGCGTGCAGCGTGGCCCGGAGGCACGTCGCGTCCCGCATTGGCCCTCGTGCCGCCCGCGAAGCCAACCACGCCGAAGCGCCGCCGCCGGAAGAGCGCGGGCTCGTCGCGCCCCAGCGATCCGCTCGGCGCGCTGGCGAGCGTGGTCGCGGATCTGCTCGGCGAAGTGCTCGTCGGAGAGCTGGAGTTCGTGATCGTCGAGGTCGTCTCGGAGCCCGACTATTACGTGCAGTTCGCGTCGTCGAACGAAGGGCTCCTCGCGGAGACGGTGAGCAACGCCTACCTTCCGAAGGAGAAGCGCTTCAGCGCGGCGACGCGCAAACGCCTCTCGCTCCTCGGATGGACGTCGCCCGACCCCTCGGGCGAAGCCGCGAACCATCAGCGCTTCTGGCCCGACCCGTCCGACCTCGGCTCGATTGCCGCCATCGCCGTGCGCACGCTCTCGGAGATCCATGGCGTCACAGGTCCCGATGACGTGCGCATCAACCGCGACGGGGAAGAGGACGGGGCGCTCGCGAGTGATTGGCTGTGAGGCTGAACGAGCACACTGACGAGCTTGGGGAGCACGCTCGGCGATGCGGAGAACGGATGATTGGGTCGCACGGGGCACGGGCCACGCATCGTTGAGACCTTCGCCAAACCAACCTCCCAAGTGAGATGGAGGCTTGGCTCTCCTCCGGCGCGTGCCTCGGCGACGGTCTCGGTGATGATGACGGTGCGGCCGGCGAATCCGTCGGCTGGGCGGACCCGACCTGTGCCATCCTGCGCGCCGTCATGATGCGCGCTCGCCGCCTCCTTCGATTGATTGCGCGCGTCGCCGGCGCGACGCTCGCGCTGCTCGCTGCGATCCTCGTGATCAACACGCTGCGCCTCTCGCCGCCCAAGATCGAGGCGGCCGCGCCGCCGCCGCCGGCCGCGGTGCCGGCGGCCATCATCGCGCAGCACCTCGGCGCGGCCATTCGGATCGAGACCATCTCGCACGAGGACGCGAAGCAGGACGAGCCCGGGAAGTGGAACGCGCTGCACGAGATGCTCGCGACGACGTACCCCGCGTTCCACGCCGCCGCGACCCGCGAGCGCCTCGGCAACGGGGCGCTGCTGTATACGTGGAAGGGGAGCGATCCTTCGCTCAAGCCCGTCCTGTTCGCGGCGCACATGGATGTCGTTCCCATCGAGCCGGGGACCGAGGGGGCATGGACGCGGCCGCCGTTCTCGGGCGCGATCGAGGATGGATATGTCTGGGGGCGCGGGGCGCTCGACGACAAGGGATCGCTGATTGGCATGTTCGAGGCCGCCGAGTCGCTCGCGCGCGAGCATTGGGCGCCGCGTCGCACGATCTTGTTCGCGCTCGGCTGCGACGAGGAGCGCGGTGGTGAGAACGGCGCCAAGATCATCGCGGCCACGCTGGCCGCGCGCGGCGTGCGGCTCGACTATGCGCTCGACGAGGGCATGGCAGTGACCGAGGGGGTCGTGCCCAGCGTGGATCGTCCGGTCGCCATCATCGGTCTCGGTGAGAAGGGGTATTCCACGATCGAGCTCGTGGCCGAGATGCCCGGTGGTCACTCGTCGATGCCGCCGCGCGAGACGGCCGTGAGCGTGCTCGCCGCCGCCGTCGATCGCGTGGCGCGCGCGCCCATGCCGGCTCGGCTCGAAGGCGCGTCGCGCGCGCAGATGGAGGCGCTCGCCCCGTACATGCCCTTCGGCCGCCGCCTTGCGCTCGCGAACCTCTGGCTCCTCTCGCCCGTGGTGCGCTCGATGCTGTCGCGTGAGATCGTGACCAACGCGGCCATCCGCACGACGACGGCGCCCACCGTCATCGAGGGCGGCGTGAAGGAGAACGTGCTGCCGTCGCGGGCGCGCGCGCTCATCAACTTCCGCATCCTGCCGGGCGACACCATCGACACCGTGCTCGCCCACGTGCGCACCGTCGTCGCCGATCCTCGCATCTCCCTGCGCAGCGTCGGCCACCTCGACGGCAACCCGGCGCCGCTCTCGTCCATGTCCGGACGCGCTTATCACCTCATCGAGAACACCATTCACCGCTTCTATCCGACCGCGGTGGTGGTGCCCGGTCTCGTGCTCGGCACGACCGACGCGCGCCACTACGCGGGCATCGCCGACGGCATCTATCACTTCGCGCCCTTCGTGCTGCGCGGGAAGGAGCGCGAGAGTCTCCACGGCACGAACGAGCGCATGCGGGTCTCCGATCTGGAGACGACCGTGGGTGTGTTTCGCGCGCTGTTTGCGGATGGTGGGTGAGGGGACGAGCGTCGACGTCAAATGATGGATGGGGCGTGCGTGCGCGTGCGCTTTTTTCGGGGTCGATCGCGCTTGTGCCCTTCGTGACGTCGCGCTCTGCTCGCCGTCATGCGACGCATCTTCCTTTCGCTCCTCGCCCTGTGCGCATGCGGTGGGAGCGGTGCGACCGCGGGCACTGGAGGCGCGCCCGGCACGAGCTCCACCACGAGCAGCGCGAGCGCGAGCAGCACGTCTTCGAGCGCGTCCACGGGCGGCGCCGGCGGTGCGACGACGAGCACGAGCACGACCGCATCCTCGTCGAGCACGAGCGGCGGCTTCGATCCTGCGCATGCACCGAGCACGCTCGGCGCCTTCACGACAGAGGGATCGACCGGCTGCGATCTCGCCGGCGCCGCCACGGGCGTGCAGACGGTGAGCGCGACCGTCGATGGCAGCATGCGCACCGCGACGGTGTTCGTGCCGCCGGACTACGATGCGCAGAAGGCCTATCCCGTGGTCTTCGTGTTCCACGGTGACGGCGGGACGGGGAGCGGCATCCGCAGCGCGCTGAACCTCGAGCCCGACGCGGCGGGCAAAGCCATCTTCGCTTATCCCGACGGCGCCCAGAAGACATGGGATGACGCAGTGACGGGCACGAACCACGACATGAATTGGGTCATGGCGCTCCGCGATTCACTGCGTGCCTCTCATTGCATCGACACGAAGCGCACGTTCGCCACGGGCATGAGCCGCGGCGGCTTCTTCGTCAATCAGCTCGCCTGTCGCTACGGCGCGGCCGAATTGGCCGCCATCGCGCCGCACTCGAGCACCATCGATCCCGGCAGCGACGGCGCCTACATCTATGGTCCGCCGAAGGCCCAAGGCGGTCCCTTCATGGAGGATGGCAATTGGGACTTCGCTTGTCCGAGCGACGGCTCTCCGCCGCCGAGCGATCGCCCGCGCCTCCCGCCGCCCGCGTTGGTGATTCACGGCATCTGCGACACGGAAGGCGGCGTCGAATACGCGCAAGGCCGCCGCGTCGCCGAGCATTGGGGCTTCGCCGCGAAGTGCAGCACCACCCCCGCGGTCGCGGTGGCCACGAGCCCTGCTTGCTCGGGGCAGCCCACGAACGATCCCCCGCTGTCGGTCGACCCCTGCTACGTCGCGCCCGGCTGCACGGCGGCACACGAGATCTCGTTCTGCGCGATTCCCAACATGGGCCATCAAGTCTGGGCCGACGCGCACACGAGGATTTGGAGCTTCTTCGCGGCGCATTGAGGCGCTCGGCGGGGCGAGTGTCTTTGGAGCTATCGTGTGGATCGGCGGCGCGCGTCGCGCGGCCCATGACGAGAGCGCCGTGCGACGCGCCGCGGGAGATCAGCCGTACATCTTGCGGGTGGCGCGGCCCATGATGGAGACCGCGGCGCGACGGGGCAGCACGCGGCCCATGAGGAAGGCGACGGCGCCGTTGAGCAGGCCCGTCACCATGCTCGGTGTCTTGCCGAGGGCGGCGAGCGCTTCGCGGGCGACGGCTTCGGGCTCCATCACGGGGGCGGGCTCGCTGGCCGGGCGGGAGCGCTCGTAGGCGGGCGTGCGGGTGGCGCCGGCACGGCAGGCGAGGACGTCGACGCCGTGGTCGCGGAGCTCGTCCCAGAGGCTCTCGGCGAGGACGAGATCGAAGGCCTTGCTCGCGGCGTAGGTGGCGACGAACGCGGTGCCCTGCGCCGCGGCCAAGGAGGCCATGATGATGATGCCGCCGCGGCCGCGCGCGACCATGTCGCGCCCGAAGGTGTCGGCGAGGATGAGCGGGCCGCGGCAGTTCACGTCGACGATGCGCAGCTTGTCGGCGAGCGGTTGGTCCAGGAAGCGCCCCACCAGCGAGTACGCGGCGTTGTAGACGACGAGGCCGACCTCGAGCCCTTCGGTCGCGGCGCGCACCTCGTCGAGGACCGACGGCGAGGCGAGGTCGATGGAGGCCGTGCGCACCTCGACGCCGTGGGCCGCGCGGAGCTGGGCGGCGAGATCGTCGAGCAAGGCGGCGCGGCGCGCGACGAGCACGAGGTGGAGCCCGCGGGCGGCGAGCTCGGCCGCGAAGGCCTTGCCGATGCCTTCGGAGGCGCCGGCGACGAGCGCCCAGGGACCGTACTTGGTGCGGAATGCGGAGCTCATGCGGCCTCCTTCAGGGGCTCGGGCTGTGCGGGGTTGGTGGTCTGTGCGGCGACGGTGAAGGGATGCTCGCTCTTCCACATGCGGGCGATCACGCCGACGGGGAAGAGGAACCACGGAGCGTTGAGCAAGGTGACGATGGCGAGCCGCGGCGACGCGTGCGGGCCCCAGATTTCCTCGGACATGATGATGGTCACGTTGGTCATCATCACGCTCGCCCAGATGATGGCGGGGAGGCGAATCCAGTCCTTGCCCTTCACCCACGCCCAGAGCGCCGCCGCATAGAACGGCCCGAACCCGAGGGCGTCGATCCAGATGGTGGCCTTCCACCACACGGGGCGCGCGTTCTGGAGCGGATCGAAGGTGTCGCCGTAGGAGTGCACGAGATCGACGAGCGCGCGCGGCGGCCACAGCGGATAGTCGAAGTGGTGCGGGTCGGCGATGACGAGCTGCTCCAGATCGACGATGTACGTGATGAACGTGAGGTTGATGAAGAAGAAGACGACACAGGCGATGTCGAAGGGGCGCTTCGAGAGCGGGATGACGGCGCGCATGATCGGTCGCGGACCATAACCGATCCTGCGTGTCGCCGGGCGCGGGTGGTGCGATGGACGGGCGTCAATGACGCGAGGTAAACGAGCGGCTCTTCCTGATGGCTTCGAAGATCTCTGTTGGTAACAATCGGGTCTTGGCGAGAGGCGTTTGGGAACCTGAAGTGTCCGAGTCGGGGCCACGGCAAACGATGCTTCATGGGGACGAAGCTTCTGCGGCTCGATGAGTCCCGTTCTTCGAAGCGCTTACCGTTGAAACAACGGGGCTCGAGAAGGTCGTCGTCGATCGAGAAGTCCTCCTTCATGCGGCGCCGCCGAGCGGCGGTGCTGTTTGGATCGAGCCGTGACGAAAGGCGCGCCGTCGCGTCGAGCGCCCGGCACGGCTGGAGGAGTGTGCGGACCGTGCGGTGTGCGGGGCTGTGCGGTGGGCGTGCGCGCGCGGTGTGCTCCGGAAAATGGGCGCGGGTTTTCTCGTGGTTTCGCTTGGCCTCCGCCGTGCACTGGGCGGCTCACCGCAGGACGCGGCGGCGGCGCCGCGCGGCCAGGAGAGATGCCGATGACCACGGGATGGACCGACGACTTCCTCGACGAGATGCGCCGCATCGGCGACCCGGCTGCCGATGATCTCGTGCGCCGCCTCTTCGCTGGCAACGACGTCGCGGCAGCGAATCGCGCGCTCCGGTCCTTCATTCGCAACGACGACGACGTGCCGGCGGAGCTGCCGGACGAGGTGCGGGCGTTCCTCGCGAAGAGCGCCGAGCTGCCGGCGTGGGCCGATCCGGTGCGCCTCGCGCGCGCCGCCGTCTTCTTCGAGGCGCACGCGTTGCTCATCAGCGTCGTCCTCGCCTGCTACGCGCTCCCGGTTTGCTATGCGGCGCGGAAGGGCGTGCAGGTCCTGCATCGCACGGGCTTGCTCCGGAAGGACGTGATGCGCCGTCTGCTCGACACGACGCAGATGGTTCACGACGTGATGGCCGAGGGGGGCCTCGGCCCCGGTGGTTGCGGCGTCGCCAGCGCGCAGAAGGTCCGGCTCCGCCACGCGGCCGTGCGCCACCTGCTCGTGACGAGCCCCGCGGGCTTCTCACCCGAGCTCGGCGCGCCCATCAACCAAGAGGACTTGGCGGGAACGCTCATGTCGTTCTCGTACGTGGTGCTCGACGGGCTCGCGAAGCTCGGTGTCCCCGCCTCCGCCGAAGAGAGCGACGCCTACGTCCACGCGTGGAGCGTGATCGGGCACCTCATGGGCCTCCGTGACGAGCTCCTGCCCCGCGATCTCGCGGAGGCGGAGGCGCTGACCCGCGCCATCCAGCGCCGTCAGATCGCCGTGAGCGAGGAGGGGCGCGCGTTCGCGCGGGCGCTCGTCGAGGTGATGCAGGAGGTCGTCCCCGGCGAGGCCTTCGACGGGCTCCCCGCTTCGATGATGCGGCACTTCATGGGCGACGAGATCGCCGACCTCTTGGGCATCCCAGCGAGCGATTGGACGGCGACGGTATTCACCGGCGGGCGCTGGTTGTCGCGCACCTTCGGCCGGCTCTTGGATCGCTCCGCGATCATGACCGCCTTCGCTCAGCAGCTCGGCCGGGGCTACCTCGGCGCCCTCGCGTACGGCAACCACCGCGGGAAGCGGCCGGCCTTCGCGATCCCGCGCGCCCTCTCCGCCCACCGTGATCCCGACAGCGCGCCGCTCTCGGTTTGAGCGCGCCTCGAAGACCCAAGCCACCCGACACCGCGAGGTCTCGTCATGACGTCCATTCTCTCTTCGTCCAGCGCATCCATCTCCATCGGACGGCGCCGTCTCCAGGCCGGCTCCGAGCACGCGTCTCCGCAGGCTGCTCTCGAGCGCGCGCTCCGCGCGGGCGTGGCGCATCTCGCCGCCCGCCGAGGCCCCGACGGGTTGTGGCGCGAGGCCTGTTTGGCGGGCCCGATGCACGCCGCCATGGGGCTCGTGGCGACCTTGCTGCTCGGTGATCCGAGCCCCGCGCGCCTCGCGATCGAGAGCAGGCTGGTGCGCGATCTGATCGCCGCCCAGACGCCGAGCGGCGGGTTCGTCACCTATCCCGGAAGCGATCCTGGGCGCGACGCCACGAGGCTCGTGCGGATGGCGCTCGAGCTCTTTCGCGAGCGCCATGCGGACACGCCGGCGCTCGACGATGCGCTCGCGCGATCGATCGAGGCGACCATCCAGGCAGCGGACGCATACCTCACCACGGGCGCGCGCGGCGGTGGGTTCTACGCGGTGATGGCCGACCTCTTCACGGACACGGTTCATCCCGACCGCTCCCGCGCGCTCCCGAGCCTCCCTTTCACCGCCGAGGCCGCGCGCGCGATCCTCGAGAGCCCTCGGTTCGGGCGCATGCTTGGCTGCGTGTCGACCTTCGCCGAGCAGGCGATGCCCGCGATGACCATCCTCTTCGCCAAGGCCGCGCAGCGCTCGCGCTTCGAGGCTGCGCTGCGGAGGCTCGCGCCCGCGAGCGCGGAGCGCGCGCTCCACGCGCTGGAGGAGCGGATCCTCGCGCAGCAAGATCCCTCGGGGAGCTGGCTGTGGACGGTGATGGGGACCGCGCTCAACCTGCTCGCCCTCCGGGCCATGGGCCGCGGCGCGGACGATCCCGCGATCCAACGCGGGGTGGCGTTCATCGATCGGCTGCGCATGCCGGGCCCCGACGGCGCGATTCGACAGAGCTGGTGCAACGCCGAGAACTGGGACGCGGCGCTGGGATGCGACGCCCTGCTCGCCGCCGGTGTCGCTCCGGAGGAGGCGCGCCTCGACGCGATCGTCGATCACCTCGTCCGCGAGCAGCGTCCCGATGGGCTGTGGGCCTATGGTGCGGGCTCGCGCCGGGGCGACAACGATACGGGCGCCTTCGTGGCCGCGTTCCTCGTGCGGGTCGCGCCGCGCCTCACGGGCTCGCGGCGAGCGTCGGTCGCCGCGGCGCTCGCGGCGTCGACCGCGAGCCTGCTCCGCGCCCAGCAGCCGGACGGCGGGTGGGGCTTCTCTCCAGCGCCGGCCCGTGCGCCCTATTCGTTCGGACGTCGCGTGCCCTTCGCGGTCGAGGCCAATACCATCGACGCGTCGACGCCCGATGTCTCCTCGCGCGTCCTCATGGCCCTCGTGTCCGCGCGGGACAGCGGTCTCCTCGGCGCCGAGACGAGGGCGCCGATCGACGCCGCCGTCGCGCGCGCCATCGCGTTCCTGCGCGCGTGCCAGAGCCCCAACGGGAGCTTCTGGAGCCGCTGGCGTCCCGGCTACGTGGCGCCGCTCGCCTTCATCCTCCCGGCGCTTCGCGCGGCCGGGCAAGACATGCGCGCGAGGTGGATGCAGGATGCGCGCGCCTTCCTCCTCCGGCACCAGAACGCGGACGGCGGCTTTGGCGACACGATGATGGCCGACGAGGATCCCGCGCTCGCCGGCCGCGGATCGAGCACGCCGCTGCACACGGCGAGCGCGCTCCTCGCGCTGACCGCGCTCGGCGGCGACGATGCCGAGGACCGCGAGGCGCGCGCCGCGGCCGTGGCGTACCTCGTCGATCAGCAGGCGAACGGGACCTGGCACAACGGCCGAGCATGCTTCACGGCGGCCTTCCGTGAGGACTACTGGGACGCGCCGTTCGGCACCCACGCCCTCGTGACGAGGGCCCTCGCCGAGGCCTCGAGGTAGCTCGGCGCCGGCTCCGTTTCAGGCGGATGGTCTGCAAGCATCGCCTGCACGTGCCGGCATTTCGTGCCACGGGTGAGCGATGGCCATCGCTCGTCTCTTGATCGCCGCGCCGCTCCTCGGCGTCCTCGCATGCAGCCCTCCGCCCGCGACGCCCGAGCCCGCGGGCGCTTCGTCCGCACCTGCCGTCGCATCGGTCGAGCTCGCTGCGCCGGCGCGTTCGCCGCTCGTGGAGGTCGCGCGCTCGCCGAAGCAGTGGACCGGCGTCGCCGTGTCGCCCGATGGGCGTGTGTTCGTGAGCTATCCGCGTTGGAGCGACGACGTGCCGGTCTCGGTCGCGGAGCTCGGGAAGGACGGCTCGCTCCGGCCCTATCCGGACGCCGCGTGGAACGCGTACGACGCGAGCGCCGATCCGGCGAAGCGCTTCGTCGCCGTGCAGAGCGTGGTCGCGACGCGCGATGGAACGCTCTGGGTGCTCGATCCGGGCAACCCGAAGTTCGGCGGCGTGGTGCGCGGCGCCCCGAAGCTCGTCGCCGTCGATCTCGCCACGAACACGGTGCGCGACGTCATTCGCTTCGACCCATCCATTGCCAGCGGCGCGTCGTACTTGAACGACGTGCGCTTCGATCTCGGGCGCAAGGTCGCGTACCTCACGGACTCCGGCAAGGGCGGCCTCGTCGTGCTCGATCTCGCGACGAAGACCGCGCGCCGCGTGCTCGACGATCACCCCTCGACCCACGCCGAGGACACGGTGCTCACCATCGAAGGCAAGCCCTGGAAGCGGCCGGATGGAAGCACACCGCACGTCCACGCGGATGGCATCGCGCTCTCGCCCGACGGCGCGTGGCTCTACTACCAGGCCCTCACGGGACGCACGCTCTACCGCGTGCCGACCGAAGCGCTGCGCGATCCGAAGACGAGCGCGGCGGCCCTCGCCGCAGCCGTGACCGTGGTGGGCAAGCCCGGTCCCGCCGATGGGCTCGAAGCGCTCCCTTCCGGGATCGTGCACACCAGCCTGGAAGAGAACGCGCTCACGCTGGTTCGCCCGGATGGAACGACCAAGCAGATCATCAAGGATCCGCGCCTCGCGTGGCCCGACAGCCTCGCCTTCGGTCCCGACGGTAGCTTGTGGGTGACGACCTCGCTCATCCATCGCGGCGCGCAGCCGCGTGAGCCCTATGGGTTGTGGAAGATCCCTGCCGACGTGATCGCGGCGGCCCGTTGAAGCGTGCTCCCGCGAACACTCATGCCTGATCCGCGTGAGCGCCGCGCGCTGGGCTCACCGCATGACGCGGGTCGACGAGCCCCGCCGCGCTTCGCGCAGCTCAGCGCTGCGCGCGAGAATTTCCGGCAGACCTTCCGGCCGGCGGCACTAGGGTGACGCGCACCATGGAAAATCAAGCCTTGGAGCTTCCCTTCGTGGCCTCCGTTCCGCGTGGCCACGAGATTCTCGTTGCCTGGTTGTCGCACTCTCCGGACGCCAAGGACGAGACCGCGCTCGTGCTCGATCGCACGGCCGGCATTCTGTACTGCGACCCGTCGCTGTGGGGACCGCTGGGGCGCGATCCGCGCGTGTTGCAGGATCCGATCGCCGTGCTCACGCGCTGGACCTGGACGGTGACCCGATCCATCACCGGCATCGCGGCGGGCGCGGTGGTCGTCACGACGAGCCGCGGCGACTCGAACGACGCGCGGACGCGGCTCTTCGTGCAGGGCCTCGCCGCACCGTACCGAAGCTGACGGCCGACCTTCGAGCGCATCGCGCGCGGCGACACGCGAGGGGATGTCGCGCGCGCGATGCGCCGCGTGGGGACACGTCGCCGCGTCGTCCGACGCGAGGGCAAGGTGCCCGGCTCTCGACCATGGAGCGCGCCTGGACACGGCTGTTGTCGTGGCCTACCGTCCGCGGCCGACGACGGCTCATGGTGCAACGCAAGACGGAAGATTGGTCCGAGCGGCTCGCGCGCTGGGGCGAAGCGCGGGCCCGGCTCAGGCTCAGGCTCTACACGGACGCGTGGGCGGCGGCGCAGCGCGCACCGCTCATCGCCGAGCAGCGCTACCCGGGGCTCACGGCGGTCGTGGTCCTCGATCTGCCCGACGTGGTCGCGACCGCGTCCGAGGATCACCTCGCGTGGTGGCAGAAGTCGCGCGAGGAAGTGATCGCGACCGCGCTCGCCAACGCCCTCGCCGAGCCGGTCGAGCCGGAGGTGATGAGCTTCGACGACGTCGACGTGCTCATGCTCGACGGCGGGCACGTGTACGCGAGCGCCTATGCGCTCGCCCCCGAGAAGTTCCCCGCGGGCGTCGGACCTGGAGGCTCGCTCGTCGCGCTCCCGGATCGCAACCTCGTGATGTTGCATCCGCTCGGCCAGGCTCCCGTCGACGATGCGGTCTTCGTGCTCGCCGGGCTCGTCCTCCAGTCGGCGCAGCACTACGAGGCACCGCTCTGCAACGATCTGTTCTGGTTCCGCGAGCGCGGCCGGCCGCCCGTCCGGATCGGCGCCGCCACCGACGACGAAACCGTGCGTTTGATCGCGGACGAGTCGGTCCTGGAACAGATGCGCGTGGCCTGCGGCGAGCGTCGCTGATCTCGATGCGCGCGCCGCGATGCATGGCGGCGCGGTTCACCGAGCGGCGGCGCCCGAAGGCTCGACGTCGCATTCCGCCGCGCCGACCTCCGCACTTCCCCGAAAGGATCGGCTCGACACGAAGTCGATCCATTCGTGCTAAGGTCCCCGCCGAAGCCACCCGACGCTGCGATGGCGGCCCGGCCTCTGCCGGTCCGTAGAGCGTCCCTGGTGGCTTGCGCGACCCGAGACCACCGGGACGACCTCTCGGTCGCCGAGGCTCGGCGAAACATGACCGGCACGAACAGCGCGTCGACGACGCTGCCCCTGCTCTCGTTCGTTCTCCGCAACTACAAGAACTTCAACGCCCGCGCGACGCGTGATGCGCTCCTCGCCTATTGGGAGCACATCGAGCGTGGAGGAAAGATGTTCTGGGCCCTGGCCGGGGCGATGTCCTCGGCGCAGCTCGGCATCACGCTGGCGCCGGCCATCCGCGCCGGCCTGATTCACGGGTTGTCGGTGACGGGCGCCAACCTGGAAGAGTCGTTGTTCCGCCTCGTGGCGCACGACGGTTATCGCGACTTCCCCGACTACCGTTACTTCACCAAGCAGGACGACACGCGCATCCTCGAGAACCGGATGCGGCGCGTGACCGACACCAGCATCCCCGAGGACGAGGCTTTCCGCGCGGTGGAGAAGCACATCGTCCCCATGTGGGAGCGCGCCACGGCGAGCGGTGAGCGCCGCTTCTGGCACGAGTACTTCTACGAGCTGGTGCAGGCCATCCCGACCACGCTCCATCGCGGACCGGCCGAGGAGTGCTGGTTGCTCGCCGCCGCGGAGGCCGGGCTGCCGCTGGTCGTCCCGGGTCACGAGGACTCGACCTTCGGCAACATCTTCGCTTCCTACGTGAGGCGAGGCGAGCACAGCGCCAGCATCGTGAAGTCGGGTATCGAGTACATGGCCGACTTCTACGATCGGTATCGCACGCTCAGCGCGGGAGCAGGGGTGGGGTTCTTCCAGATCGGCGGAGGCATCGCGGGGGACTTCCCCATCTGTGTGGTGCCGTCGCTCAAATACGATCTCGAAGAGCCGGCCCGCCCCTGGGCCTACTTCTGCCAGATCTCCGACTCGACGACGTCCTACGGCTCGTACTCCGGCGCCACGCCCAACGAGAAGATCACGTGGGACAAGCTGACCGCGGAGACTCCGATGTTCGTAATCGAGTCGGACGCGACCATCGTGGCTCCGCTCCTGCTCGGCGCGCTGCTCGAGTGCAAGCGTCACCCGGCCGAGGCCCGCGCGATCATCGCAGCGCACGGCGCGTGAGCGGCGGCCTCCTGCGGGCTTCGCGACCTCGTTCGTGATGCTCGGCTGCGGCGTGGCAGCGAGCGAATGGCAGGCGAACGACACCGCCCGGCTTGGTCGGCCGGGCGGTGTGTTCGTCGGCGCGCGTGTGCCGCTTCAGGGCGGCGGGATCATCGGCGAATCAGGCTTCAGGTGGGATTGGCCTGCCAGGGGGCGGGCTCGCCCTTGCCGACAGGGGATTTGCGCGTGGCGAGGGCGCTGCGCGGGCCTGCTCCTCCTCGGGATCGGGGCCGTCGCTCACCGACTCGGCAACCGTTGCTCGATGTCGCGCGTGGTCACAGCGAAGCCGCGAACGTCTTCGCTTCATCGAGGCGCTCGAACACCGCGATGGCGGACGTCGACACGTCCGTTTGCACGCCGTCGGGCTCGCCGGGCCAAGCCACGCACATGCCTGCTGGGATCTCGGAGATGGCTGCTGTGAAGCGATATCGGACCACGCCGTAGACCAAGCTCACGGGCAAGGCGTGCGCGAAGAAGTAGCAGGCGTGTCCGCCGACCCAGAAGTAGCGGTATCCGTCGATCTCGCGCCCGAGCACGTATTGCCCGCCCGCGCCGGTGCACTCCTCCGTGTAGATGAGGTCGACCACCGCGATGCTCTCTCCTTCGCCAGGCGCCATCAGGTCGGTGGCCGTGTCGTTCGGCAAGTCCGAGACGCAGCCGGCGCCGTCCGGCGCGAAGAGATCGACGACCACGGGCGCCGGCGCCGCGGGAACGCCGTCCGCGCCTGGGTCGATGGAGCGCGCGCCGCATGCGGCGGCGAGGAGGGAAAGCGAAGCAGTAAGGATGCGAGCGAGCTTCATGGCCGCGGATCCTAACGTCTCGCGACGACCGACGTGGTGCGGTTTCACGCTCATCGGTCATGAGCGTCCAATGAAACGCTCGTCACTCGTTCGCGATACGCAGCGCACCGGCGTCGGATGCTCGAAATGAGGCTCCAGTCCCGTCAGGCTTCCGTCGTGCGCTGTGACTCCAATCGGGGCCCTCCCCGCACCGGCCTGCCGCCGAGCATCCCCCTCGGCGCACCATTCTCCGCTTTCGCCCCGTCGGCCTTCGCCCACCTGTCGGCTCTGCCGGCGTCCGTCTCGCTCCCCGCTCTCCGTCTCGCGGAGGCCCGTCCTCCCCGAATCCTCACGGAGATCGTCGTGCGCGGTGACAAATCGCCTTCGGACCCAGATGGCCCGCGCTTGCCAGCAGGCAACTGCCTTCTCCTCCTCACGCGCGGCCACTTGCCAGGTGGCAAGTCCGTCGAGCTCCGCGGGATCGCCGGCCTGCCAGCGGGCAAGTCCCTTCTCCCGACCAGCGCTAGCCACTTGCCATCTGGCAAGCGGATCACCCTCCACAGGATCGCCGGCCTGCCAGGTGGCAAGCGCCCGATCCTGGCGAGCTTCAGCCACTTGCCAGGTGGCAAGCGCTCGACCCTGCACGGGCATCGACGCCGGCCACATGGCAGGCCCGCGACCCCGCACGGAAAACCCTGCTCGCCACCTGGCCGGCGTCTTCTCCTGACCAGGCAACCCCATTGACCCCATGGAAGGCGTCGAGGGCCGGGCTCCGGGCTCGATCTCGCGATGTGTCGACAATCATCGACACACCTTCACTCGCCCGCGGGCCGAAAATCCTCTTTATGTGTCCTGATGGGCTTGCGGACCGGGCGCCTGGCTGCGCCGTCCGCGGAGCGTGTCGCCCGCCGCTCGGCGAGCGCTGATAGGGGCGCAAGGGCTACTGCCAGCGATGCCGTCGAAAACGTGGCTCGCGGCAGCGCTGCTATTTGTCGTCACCCTTCTCGGGCTCGGGCTTCGCTGTTGCGCGCGGCCGATCCGGGATGATCGCGTGCGCGTCAGCTTCCGAGAAGCCGTTCGCCTTGAGCAGCCGCTTGTAAGCCGCGAGCTGCAAAGCCGAGACGCGCGCGAGCGATTGGTACACCCGCTCCAGCAGCTGGAGCTTCGTCCGCGGCCCCTGTGCGGCGTCGACGGCCGCGCGTAGCGTCGCGGCGCCCTGCTCGACCGTGGTTGCGGCCTGGTCGGCGTCCGCCTTCGCCAGCCGAGGATGAATCCCCGCCCGCAGCAACTCGACGAAGAGGAGCATCTTGTCCGGCTGCTCGCTCACGTCGCCGTCGACATAGAACGCCGACCCGCCGGGCAGGAGGACCGAGAGATACGGATCCGCCGCCGGCCGCCCAACCGCATTCCAGATGTCGTCGGCGACCTTCTGAAACAGGTCGTCGGCGTTTGCATTCGCGACGTCGAGCGCGGCTAGCACCGCCCGCGCGCTCGCGCGCACCGTCGCCATCTGCGCCTCGACGTTGTCCGCGACCTTCAAGACCGGCCCAATCGATTGCTCCGCGAGCGAGAGCGCAACACCACCCCGCGCCGTCGCGTTGCCATACGAAGTGCGCACGTCGGCAAAGATGTCCGTCGCCGCCGCATTCTGCCGAATCGGATTGCCCATGAACGATGACCTCCCTGTATGTCCGCCCCCAACGAAGTGTAGCGATGGATGGGGCAGGGTCGATCAGGTTTGGGCGCGCTCCTGTCGGCGCCGCACCGGACGTGGTTCCGCGACGGCGCCGGGAACGAGCGCAGCGGGCGTTTCGAAGATACGGATGTCGTCGCGGCGCTCGGTCTGGTCGCGCCCATCGCAGCTCGGGGCGCGGGTCAGACAACGTTGAGTGGCTCGCCTACTTCAAGGGGTGCTCGAGCTGCGACGTCGATCTCGACGCTCTCCACCTCTAAATCAGCGGTCAAAGCGGTCAAGATTCTCGAACAACAGTCTCCTCGTGGACGTGGACGTTTACGTACGTTTACGTGGACGCTGACGCTGACGCTGACGTCGACGGCCCGTCGTCAGCGTCAGCGTTCACGACCTCGTCCACGTCCACGTCCACGAAGGGTCTTCGTCGTTCGAGAATCACGCTCGCTACGCTCGCTGATTTAGCCGAGATGAGGGCTCGACCGCATCTTCGATCGATAGCCGCTCTCTCGCTGCTTGCTGACTTGATGAAGCCCCCGCTCGGGGCTCGCGATTGACGTCCTTGGGCGGATCCATCCCGTTCTGGGGGATCAGCCCTGGGCACCAATAGGAGGGGAGCTGACTGGAGGGCGGCGGGCCGGGATCAGCCCACGTCGAGCAGCTTGTTCATGCTGGCCTCGTCGGCCGGCGTGAAGGGGTATTGATCGAACTCGGCGCTCGTCACCCACTTGAAGGCGTGCACGGCGAGCGAGGAGAGCTCGCCGCTCTGGATGCGACACTCGTAGAGGTAGAGGTCGACGACGTAGCGCTCGTACGGGTGGCTGACGAAGGAGATCAATTGGCCGACGTCGATCTCGACGCCGAGCCGGTGGCGCACTTCGCGCTTGAGGGCGGCGGCGTCGGTCTCGGTCTCTTCCACGCGGCCGCCGGGGAACTCCCAGAGCAAGGGGAGCACCGCGGCGGGGCGACGTTGGGTGATGAGATAACGGCCGTCGCGCTCGATCACCGCGGCGACGACGCGAATCGTGCGCACCGACTCCATGGCTCAGTCTTCCTCCGGTCCTTCGTCACATGTTCACGCGGAACAGCTGCTGGCCCATCAAGAGGATGTCGCCGCTGACCACGTCCGTCTCGGCCAGGAGGCGAATGAAGCTGCCGTTCGAGCTGCCCAGGTCCGTGAGGTAGAGCTGGCCACCCTGCCACGCCAGGCGGCAGTGCAGGCCGGAGACGTAGCCGTCCTCGGGGAAGAGGACGTCGCCGCGCTCGCGGCCGAGGTGCAGGCCCGTCTCCGGAACGGGGAAGGCGTTGCCGACCACGTCGCGGCCGATGATCAGCGCGATGCGACCGATGTAGCCCTTCGACGGGCTGCCGAGGCGCTCGACGCCGTCGGGCGTGGGCGCCATCGGCGTGAGCAGCTCGAAGCGGACGATCTCCTGGCCGATGCGGAAGATGTCGTTCGGCCGGATGAGCACCGGCTCGTCGCGACGGAGCTTCTTGTAGACGCCGTTGAGCGAGCCCTCGTCACGCACGAAGAGCTTGCCGCCGCGGAGCGAGAAGGTCGCGTGGCGCGGCGAGAGGTAGCTGTCGCCGGCGAAGATGGCGCCCGTGTCGCGGCCGACGGTGGTGTTGGCGCTCGGTAGCTCGAACTGGCCGGCTTCGCTGCCGTCGGCGCGCAGCGCGGTGAGCACGATGCCGGTCGGGCCGCCTGCGGGCGCGGCGGGCGGAGGCGCGGGCTCGGACGGCGCGGCCGCGGGGCGCGCGAGCTTGAAGCCGCACGAAGCGCAGAACTTGTTGTTCGGCGGGTTGGGGTGCTCGCACTGCGGGCAGAGGATCTGCGCGGCGGATGCGGCCGGCGCGACCTGCGCGGGGGCTGCGATCGGCGCGGGCGCGGGCGCCGCGACGGGCGGCGCGAACGCTTGGACGGGCGGCACAGCCGGCGCGGGCGCAGGCACCGACGGCGGCCTGCGCGGCGCGGGCTGCGAGAGGCCGACGGAGGTGACCTCGTCGACGATGCCGGGCGGCGCAGCCTTCACCGAAGGCACACCGTGCGGCGGCGTGCCCGGTGCGAACTTCTTCGGCGAGGCGTCTCGCGGGAGCTCGGCGCCGCAGCCGAGGCAGAACTTGTAGTGGTCCTGGTTTTCCTTGAAGCACTTCGGGCAGGTGATCACCGCTTCATCCTCGCAGGGCAACCGGGTGGGGCGGTCGGGCCCTCGTTCTGGGGCGTGGGGTCGTTTGCGGACGCATCATGGGGCGCCGCTCGGCATCCCCGGGCCGGACAGCCGTCGCGAGCATAGGCGCGCCTCCACCCTCGTGTCGACTGTTCACCACATCGAGCCGTGGGCCTGCGCCCCGCACCGTGATCCGGCGCGCGCACCGGCGCCGCCCAGCGCTTACGGAAGCGCGGGAGATCTCCCGCGGGCGTGGCCGGCATTTCACGAAATGATCAACGGGAACGGGAAGATTCACGCCTTCACGGCGAGAGCACCGCGAGCGCTTCGCGGACCAGGTCGGCCAGGGCTTCGCTCTCGACCCGGGTGCCGAGGGTGGTGACCGCGCGGTCGGCCTCGGCTGGGCGGTAGCCCATGCGGGTCAGCGCGCCGTGGAGCAGCTCGGCCTTCGCGCCGCGTGGCGTGGCCTTCGCCGGTGCGGCCGCGGTGAGCGCGGGCGGCGGCGCGAGCAGCTTGTCCTTGAGCTCGAGCACGATGCGCTCCGCCGTCTTCTTGCCGACGCCGGGGACGCGCGTGAGCTTGGTCGTCTCGCCGCCCGCGACCGCGGCGGCGAGCTCGCCCACTTGCAGCGCGCCGAGGATGCTGAGCGCGATCTTCGGGCCGATGCTCGACACGCTGATGAGCTGGCGGAACACGGCCCGCTCGTCGCGCGTGGCGAAGCCGAAGAGCACGAAAGCGTCTTCACGCACGTGGGTGTGCACCCAGAGCGTGACTTGACCCGAATCATCCGGCGCGGCGCGGCCGAGCGTGCCCAGCGGGAGGGTCACCTCGTAGCCGACGCCGCGCACGTCGACCACCGAGGTGCCGTCGGCGCTCTCCTCCACGATCTTTCCGACGAGGCGGCCAATCATCGCTCAGTCGTTCTTCGCGCCCTGCGCGATCCAGCGACGGATCGTGTCGCGCTTGTCCGTGGGGAGCGACGGGCCGCCGAGCGGCATCGCCGAGAGGCAGCTCTTGTCCGCGGCGCAGGTGAGCGAGGCGCAGGTGACCTCGTCCTTGTCGCTTTGCTTCGAGGGATCACCGTCGAGCTTGTAGAGCAGGAAGCTCTTCCCCGGATCGCCGGGCGCGATGATCTTCATGTCGGGGTTGGCCACCGAGGCCTTGTCCACCGATTGATCGAAGATCGCCTGGACGGTGGCCGCGTCGGGCGCGGGATCGCTGAGCTTGGGCCCGTAGAAGTGCTGCCCGCCCGAGCCGGCCGGGTTGCCGTGGCACGAGCTCGAGAGGCCGCACGAGAGGCGCAGGATGGGGAGCACGTCGGCCTGGAAGTGCACGGCGGGCGTGGTGGTGTCGATGCCCGTGTAGTCGAAGCAACCATCGGCGGGCGTGTGGCCGCCGGTGCCGGTCGTGGTGGGCGCGTTGCCGCCGGTGCTGGTCGTGCTGCTGGTGCCGCCGCCGGCGCCGCCGGTGCCGCCGGTCTCACCGCCGCCGCAGGCCGTGAGCGACGAGGTCATGCCGGCGCCGAGCGCGCAGGCGAGCGCGGAGGCGAGCAAGAAAGGAGACGCGTTACGCATGTTCGTCGTAGCCTCCGAGGTGGAAGTGCCCGCGACGCTAGCAGATTCGACCGAGCGCGCGCAGCCCTCGGCGCTGCCCCACGGTGGGGGCGGTCGCAGCGCGCCACCTCCCACGGGTTTGGCCCGCGGGCCACGGGCGGCGTACGATCGCGGACGCATGAGGATCCCGCTCTGCCGCCATGCCCTCCTGTCGCTCGCGCTCCTCGCGCTGGGCGCAGGCTGCGGCGCGAACCGCGACGCGACCGAGAAGGAGCTCGCCGAGCTCCGCGCCGAGGTCACCCGCCTGCGCGCGGGGCAGTCCGCGCTCACCGAGCGGGTGGACGGCCTCGAGATCGAGCGCGGCACCTTCGCCAAGGGCGCCGCGTCCGCTGCGCCGAGCGCGCCTCCTCCTCCTGCGGGCGGCGGCGATCGGCCCGAGCTGTCGGTGGTGCGCCTCTCCCCGAGCGAGGGCGACGGTGACGCGGACAGCGATGCGCCCCGGCCCATGGTCCGCGCCACCGGCGACGGCGGGTCGATCCAGAAGGGCGCGCCCGGCAAGGCCAAAGACGGTCGTACGAATCCCAAGAAGGGCGCCACGAAGAAAGACGGCCCGACGGTGAAGCCATGAGATCGATCCCCCCCTCGCTCTTCCTCCTCGGCACGTTCGCCCTCGTGGCGATGCCCCAGGTCGCCGCCGCGCAAAACGCCGACGAAGGCGGCGCTCAGGCGCCGCCCGTCACCGTCGTCCAGGTGCCCGCGGCGCAGGGGCCGTCGTATCCCGGATCGCTCCCGCCCGCGGGCTACGATCCCGACGCGCACCTGCCCTCGAGCTCGCGATCGGTCACCGACATCAACAAGGGTGACTCCTTCGATCTGCGCTCGGGGAAGGGCGGTCCGGCCTCCGTGAGGGGCACGGCCGGCGGGCAGTTCGTGAGCGAGGGGACGTTCACCCCGCAGTCGCACACCGTGCGGCGCGGCGACACGCTCTGGGACATCTCCTCGCGCTACTACCAGAACCCGTACGCGTGGCCGAAGCTCTGGGGCTACAACGCGCAGATCCAGAATCCGCACTGGATCTACCCGGGCGATCGCGTGCGCCTGCGCGATCCCAACGTGGCGCCCGGCGCGCGCCAGCTCGGCATGAACGGGCGGCGCTCGGTGCCGCCGTCGACGATCTTCCTGCGCGACATGGGCTGGGTCGACGACAAGAAGGACGACACCTGGGGCGAGATCGTGGGCAGCCCGTCGGACCGCATGATGCTGGGCGACGGCGACGATCTCTACATCCAGATGGACGACCAGCACGAGGTCTCGCTCGGCGAGGAGCTGACCATCTTCCGGCCCATTCGCACGGTGGAGAGCGACAACGCCAAGGGCGAGATGGTGAGCATCCGCGGGACGGCGAAGGTCGAGCGCTACAACCCGAAGACCAAGATGGTGCGCGCCAAGATCATCGAGGCCATCGACGTGATCGAGCGCGGCGCCAAGGTCGGCCCCGTGGGGCGCAAGTTCGACGTGGTGCCGCCCGTGAAGAGCGACGTGGATCTCGAGGTGAGCATCCTCGCCAGCGTGTACCCGAGCCAGTTCTACGGGCAGAACCAGGTGGTCTTCCTGGACCGCGGCGACAAGGACGGCCTCAAGACCGGCATGCGGGTCTTCGCGGTGATGCGCGGTGATCGCTGGCAGCAGACCATCGACGCTGCCGGCAAGCTCGCCAAGCTGCGCCCGCGCGTGGAAGACGATCGCCCCGCCCGCGTGGACGATCACGTGACCGACTCCGCCGACGAGGACAAGCTCCCCGACGAGACCTACGCCGAGCTCCGCGTGATGCGCGTCCGCGAGCACACCGCGACCGCCATCGTAGTGCAGGCCAAGCACGAGGTGGAGCGCAACGCCCGCCTCGTGGTCCGCAAAGGCTACTAAATCAGCGGTCAAGATTCTCGAACAACAGTCTCCTCGTGGACGTGGGCGTTTACGTGGACGCTGACGCTGACGCTGACGTCGACGGCCCGTCGTCAGCGTCAGCGTTCACGTCCACGTCCACGAAGGGTCTTCGTCGTTCGAGATCACGCGCGCTGATTTAGTCCACCCCCTGGGCTCCGTCCGACGACGTCCCGCATCTCGATCCAGAGACAGAGAAGGCGCAAGCGACGCAAAGAGGCAGGGGAGAACAGGCCTCTTTGTTTTTTTGCGTCTTTGCGTCTTTGCGACTTTGCGTTGAATCCGATCCGGCTCGCGCGCGGCTTCGCGCTCCACGCGCGAACGCCGAGCGCCTGAACGCCGCGGGCTCTCTGCGCGCGACGCGACGTGGCATCGAAATGTGATGCTCAGCATCGGGGACGCGGTGCGCGCATCGAGGCCACGGCCGGCTTTCACGATTGCGTCTTCGGCCCGACGCAATCGGCGACGCTCGTGACATCGCCATTGCGCGGCTTGCGCAATCGTCCCGAAGTCCCTCTGGAAATTGCGCACGAACCTGTGCATCGTGGCGGAAACGACGGTGGTGTCGACACCGTCGCCTTTACCCCGTCACACCATCGGGCCCGCGCCGCGTTCCCGATGAGGAGGTATCGAATGACAACAATGCTCGCCGCGCGGATGCACCACGTCGGCTCGCCGATGGTCCTCGAGCGCGTACCCGTCCCCGAGCCGAGGCCGACCGATGTCGTCGTCGCGGTGAAAGCGTGCGGCATCGTCCCGAACCTCGGCAACATCCTGCGCAATTGGACGACATGGTTTCCGGAGCTGCCGCTGCCGCCGCTGCCGGCGATCTTCGGCCTCGATCCCGCGGGCGTCATCCACGCGGTCGGCTCGCAGGTCCACGCGTTCAAGCCGGGGGATCGCGTCTACGTCAACCCGGGGCGCCACTGCGGCTCGTGCCGGCGGTGCCGCGCCGGTGACACGATCAATTGTCGGAGCTACACGTTCGCGGGCTACTTCGGCTTCGGCCCGGGCTCGCTCCGCATCTTCGACGAGTACCCCTACGGCGGCCTCGCCGAATACATGGCCGCGCCGCAGTACAGCCTGGTGAAGCTGCCCGACAACGTGTCCTTCGAGCAGGCGGCGCGCTTCGGGTATCTGGGCACCACGTACTCGGCGATGCGCAAGTCGCACGTCGGTCCAGGGACCACGGTGCTCGTCAACGGCATCAGCGGCACCCTCGGCATCGGCGGCGCGCTCTTCGGCCTCGCGTTCGGCGCGTCGAAGGTCCTCGGGACCGGCCGCAACCGCGAGCTCCTCGAGCGCGTGAAGGCGCTCTCGCCCGGGCGCATCGAGGTCTTCGCCCTCGGCGACGGCCCGCTCGATCAATGGGTTCGCGAGCACACGGAGGGCGAGGGGGCCGACGTCGGCATCGACGCGCTCGGCCCCGGCGCGCCCGGGAGCTCGATGGTGGAGGGGATCCGTTCGCTCCGGCGCGGCGGCAAGTACGTGAACGTCGGCGCGGTCGCCGGGCAGGTGCCGATCGACGTCCACACGATGATGGATGATCAGATCGAGCTCGTCGGATCCGCTTGGTTCACCGCCGGCGAAGGGCAGGCGATGGCCGACATGGCGGGCGCCGGCATCGTCGACCTCGCCATCTTCGAGCACCGGCGCTTCCCGCTCGAGAAGGTCAACGAGGCCATCGAGGGGATCAAGGACCGGAACGGCGGCTTCAGCAACTACGTCATCATGCCCTGAAGGCTGCGGGGCCGCGGGGCCCTCTGATTCACGCGGCCGAGGACTTTGTCCGCATCCCGATGCGACGAACGTGAGGCCCGAAGCGGCGAAACATGCTGAAAATCTCGGGTGGATCACGGGGTGGTGGGGCCCCATGAGCTTTGCCGGGGCGTGGGGCGTAGGGCGGCGAAGCCGACCCGAAGCCCCACATGAAGACTGGGGCGGCGGGGACGTGAGTCCCCGCCGTGTGAATGAGAGCCCCGTGCTTCGGCGCGCGCGGTGACCGAGAAGCTGCGACGTGGCAGCGCTCTCGGTCGCACCGTCAGCTGCGCTGCGGCTTGGTCTTCGACGATGCTTTCTCGGTCGCCTCCTCTTCTTCGAAGAGATCGAGATCGCTCGCGCCATCCCGATCACGCCGCGCGTTTCGCAGCGCCTCGCGCAGGCCGTGCTTGAGGTTGCGCAGCGTGCTCAGGCGTCCGAAGTCGACGCCGATGTCCACGAGGGTCTCGGCCACGGCGGGGCGGATGCCCGTGAGCACACAGCGCGCGCCGACGATCTCCACCTTGCGCATCAGCTTCATCAGGTGGTCGGCGGTCTTCGTGTCGACGATCTCGACGCCGGTCAGATCGATGATGACGAAGCTCGCCTGCGTGCGCGCGACCTCGCCGAGCAGGCGCTGCACCATCTCCTGCGTGCGGCGCGAGTCGACGACGCCGATGATGGGCATGGCCAAGACGTCGTCCCAGACCTCGAGGATCGGGGTCGAGAGCTCGTCGATCGAGAAGCGCAGCCTCTCGATGAGCTGGGCCTTGGCCGACTCGCTCTGGGCGAGCTCTTCGTTGCGGGTACGCAGCTCGATCTCGAGCAGGCGCTGCATGGTGACGTCCTGCGAGACGATGAGCCCGGCCGTGATGTTGCCGGCCGCGTCGCGCAGCGTGCGCCCCGCGACGAGGAGCCGCCGCTCGGCTTCGAGGTGGCTGTTGCGCACCACCATCTCCTCGACCGCCTCCTCGCCGCGCATCGCCCGCACGAGCGGCAGGCGCTCGTTGGGGAAGGGCGTGACGCCGTCGGCGAGGAACAGGCCGAGGCGCACGGACGAGTCGGTGCGGTGCTCCGACGGCGCGGGGCCCGCCTGCGCTTCCCACGTGGCGTTGATGATGGGCAACGTGCCGTTCGGATCCATCACCACGATGCCCACGGGGAGCGCTTGGATCACCGCGCGATGAAGGGCGTCCGACTTCTCCCGCGCGCTCTCCGAGGCGGCGAGCGCGCGCTCGAGATCCTCGCGGCCGCTGATGTCGAGGGTTTGGCCGCTCCAGATCTGCGCGCCGCCGGCGTCGCGCTCGACGGTCGCCTGCGTCTCGATCCAGCGGACCTCGCCGTCACGGCGCCGGATGCGGCCCGACCACGTCATCGGGGCGCCCGTCTCGGCCGCGCGCGCCATCTGCGCGAGGAGCCGCGTGCGATCCTCGGGGACCACGCGCTCCAGGAGCAGGTTGGGATCGGCCTCGAGCTCGGCGACCGAGACATCGTAGAGCTCCGCCGCCCGCGCGGCGTTGATGTACTCCCAGTGGGCTCTCCCCGTGGGCTCCGTGCGCGTGCTGAAGACCACGCCCGGGATCCGCCCCATCACCCGCGTCACCACGTCCAAGCTCAGGCTTTGCGACACGTCTTCCTCTCCTCGATGCGGAGGACGCGCGCCGGAGCGCGGCCTCGATGATCACCGCCCGATCGGCGTTCGTGGGAGCGCCCACACATGGAACGGCACGGCGGACACGAGTAAAAATCACGGCCGGCGTTGCGTCGTCAAGCGGCTCTCCGCTTGGTCAACGTGTTGACCATCGGGATTCGACCGACACGCAGCGGTGCATGTCTGCGTGTGCGGACGGCGTCCTCACACACGCGTACTCCAGCGCGCCGTGTCGCGTAGAAGATCGACGCCGCCTTCACGAGGTCGCGCGTGTCGACGGCGCTTCACCTCACGGCGAAGGCGCGTCTCGATCGCGGCGAGCGGCTGCCTCTCGCCATGCGAGGAGCCGCTTCGCCGCATCATGTCGGTGGAATCGAGGCGTGGCCGAGCGGGCCGCCTGCATCAGGCCGGCGACAGCACCGGCATGCGGGGATCGATGGGGCCGTGGGCGTTGGGACGAATGCCCGTCGAGCGGCGCGCCGTGACGTGGAGCGCGCCTTCGATGAGGGCGATGCCCGGCTCGCGCCAGCGCTTCGGTGGATCGTTTCCTTCTCGCACGCCGGACGTGTGCGAGGGCGCGTCCGGCGCGACCTGCGGCTTGCCCACGACGATGTTGGCAATCACCGCGCGCATCGCCATCGTTCGCATCAGCGATCCTCCTTGGCCCACGCGCCCAGCATCGGCGCGTGGCGCTGCTCGATGACCTTGCCGCCGCCCACGACCATGTGCACCCCGCAGGGGAGGCACGGATCGAAGCTGCGCACCGTGCGCATGATGTCGATGCCCTTGAAGTTGTCGGGCCCGTTCTCTTCGAAGATCGGGAGGCCCTGGACGGCGTCCTCGTAGGGCCCCGGCGTGCCGTAGATGTCGCGCGGGCTCGCGTTCCAGGGCGTCGGCGGGTAGGGGTGGTAGTTGGCGATCTTGCCGTCGCGGATCACGAGGTGATGCGAGAGGACGCCGCGCACCGCTTCGTGGAAGCCGCAGCCGATGCCCTCGTCGGGCACCTTGAAGTCGGTGAACACCTGCGTGTCGCCCTTCTGCACGCGCTCCATCGCCTTCTCGACGAAGAAGAGCGCCATCCCCGCGGCGTAGGCGACGAAGTACATGCGCGCGCGATCGCGCTCGATGGTGTTGGCCCAGCGCGGGATCTTCCACTCCAGATCCATCTCGGGGAGCGTCGCGGTCTTGGGCAGGTGGATGCGCACGCTCTTGCCGGTCGCGCGCACGAAGGGCGTGTTCACGAGCGCGGCGAGCGCCGTGGCCCACAGCCGCGCGAGCGGGCCGCCGCCGGTGTCGAGCGGCAAGAGCTGCCCCGTCCGCTTGTCGTGCCAGCGCGGGCTCATGACCCAACTGTACGGGCCTCGCTCGAGGTCGCGCTTCTGCGGCTTGGGGAGGGTCGTTTGGTTCCACGGGTGGCGCTTGTCGACGGGGTTGCCGAGAGGGTCCTTGTCGACGAACGTCTCCTCGTTCACCCAATCCTCGTAATACGAGTTGCCGAGCAGAATGCGAATTCCGAGGTTGATGTCCACGAGATCGGTGGTGACGAGGTTGCCGTCGACGACGACGCCGGGCGTGACGAACATCGCCCGTCCCCAATCCGTCATGTGCTCGTAGCGATAATCGACCACGTCCGGGTCCTGGAAGGCGCCCCAACAGCCGAGGAGGACACGGCGTTTGCCGACCTCTTCGTAGCCGGGCAAGGCATCGTAGAAGAAGTCGAAGATGTCGTCGTTGAGCGGGACGGCCTTCTTCACGAAATCGAGGAACTTCACCAGGCGAACGAGGTAGTCGCTGAAGACCTGGGGCGTCGCCACCGTGCCGACGCCGCCGGGATACAACGTCGAAGGATGGACGTGGCGGCCCTCCATGAGACAGAACATCTCGCGCGTGAGGCGGCTCATCTGGAGCGCTTCCAGGTAGATCTGGCCGGTGAAGGGGTTGAACGATCGCATGATGTCCGCGATCGTCTTGTGGCCGTGGATGTCCGCGTGCGGCGCGGGCGTGCGCTCGGCCTTGGCGAGGAGCGTCGGGTTGGTCTCCTTCACCATGCGCTCGCAGAAATCGACGAAGACGAGGTTGTCTTGGAAGATGGCGTGGTCGAAGAGATACTCGGCCGCTTCACCGAGGTTGAAGATCCACTCGGCGAGCGGTGGTGTCTTGATGCCATAGGCCATGTTCTGCGCGTACACCGAGCAGGTCGCGTGGTTGTCGCCGCAGATGCCGCAGATGCGGCTCGTGATGAAGTGCGCGTCGCGAGGGTCTTTGCCCTTCATGAACACGCTGTAACCGCGGAAGAGGGAAGAGGTGCTCTTGCACTCGACGACTTCGCGGTTCTCGAAATCGATCTTGGTGTAGATACCGAGATTGCCGATGATCCGCGTCACCGGGTCCCAAGCCATCTCCACGAGCTTGCGTGTCTCGGGCCGCTCCGCTGCCTGCATCGTCATGGCTCATCTCCTCATCGTCATCGCGAAGACCAGCGCGGGTCGTAGCCGCTCGTCAGCGCCGGGCCTTTGTGGTGCCACTTGGGCTCTTTGTTGACGGTCCGGTTCGTCACGCCGCGGAGGCGGCGGATGAGCGCGCCATACGGCTTGATGAGCACGGACGAGAGCGAGGCGCCGGGCGGCTCATCCATGAAGGGCATGAATTTGTCGGGGAAGCCGGGCATCGTGCAGGCGATGCAGACGCCGCCCACGTTGGGGCAGCCACCGATGCCGCTCATCCATCCACGCTTGGGGACGTTGCAGTTGATGACGGGGCCCCAACAGCCAATCTTGACTTGGCACTTGGGAGAGTTGTAATCGAGCGCGAAATCGCCTTGCTCGTAATAGCCGGCGCGGCTGCACCCTTCGTGCACGGTCTTGCCGAAGAGCCATGTCGGGCGGAGCATCTCGTCGAGCGGGATCATCGGCGCGAGGCCCGCGGCCTCGCGGAGCAGCCACAACAAGGTCTCCATGAAATTGTCGGGCTGCACCGGGCAGCCGGGGACGTTGACGATGGGGAGCCCGGAGCGCGCGCGGAAGTCCCAACCGAGGTAGTCGGCGAGGCCCATGCAGCCCGTCGGGTTGCCGGCCATGGCGTGGATGCCGCCGTAGGTCGCGCACGTGCCGGCCGCGACGACGGCCCAGGCGCGGGGCGCGAGCGCGTCGATCCAGGTGTTGATCGGGATGGGCTGGCCCGTCTTCGCGTCGGCGCCGAAGCCCGTCCAATGGCCTTCGCCGTTGATCTTCTCGTTCGGGATCGAGCCCTCGATCACGAGCACGAAGGGGCCAAGCTCGTCGCGCGCGGCCTGCCGGAAGGCCTCCACGAAGGCCTCGCCGGTCTCGTAGGCGAGGACTTTGTTGTGGAGATGAACCTTGGGCAGGCCGGGGATGACCCCGCGCACCACGTCCTCGATGCTCGGCTGCATCGCTGCGGTGATGGAGACGGTGTCTCCGTCGCAGCTCATCCCTTCCGAGATCCAGAGGATGTGGACCTCGTCCACGCCGGTGTCCGCTCGTGCCATGGCGGCTCCTCCTCGCTCGTGTTTCCGCGTGCGCGGCCCGCGGATGCGATCCTGAGGCCAGCCCCGATCGCGGCCCCGAGATCGGCGGGTGGGTGGGCCTTCGTTGCGCGCTCGCTCGGGTGGCGCGCGGCCGAGACGATCAACAGATGCGCGGGAGCGGCTCGGCGAAAGGCAGGTCGACGATGCGCTGGCCGAAGGCGGACGTGCCGAGCACCACCACGCCCGGGTGCGCGTCGGTGACGCGGCCGATGCGCGCCGCGCGGCGTCCGAGCGGATGCGCGCGCATGGCGGCGAGCGCCGCGTCCGCCTGAGGCTCCGGGACGAACGCGACGAGCTTGCCTTCGTTGGCGACGAGCAACGGATCGAGGCCGAGCAGCTCGCACGCGCCGCGCACGACCTCGGAGATGGGAATGGCGCGCTCGTCGATCTCGATGCCGAGGCCCTGCCGCTTGGCGATCTCGACGAGCACGCTCGCCAAGCCTCCACGCGTGGGATCGCGCATGGCGTGCGTGCCCGGGCTGCGGGTGAGCACGTCCGTGACGAGCCCGTGGAGCGGCGCGGTGTCGCTCGCCACGTCGCCTTCGAGCTCGAGCCCTTCGCGGCAGGCGAGGATGGCGACGCCGTGATCGCCGATGTCACCGGAGAGGAGGATGGCGTCGCCGGGGCGGACGTTGCTCGACGAGAGCGAGACGCCGGGCGGGACGATGCCGATGCCCGAGGTGTTGATGAAGATCTGATCGCCGCTGCCGTGGCCGACGACCTTGGTGTCGCCCGTGACGATGGGCACGCCTGCGCGTGTCGCGGCCTCGCGCGCGGATTCGACGACGCGGCGCAGGTGCGCGAGGGGGAGGCCTTCTTCGAGGATGAAGGCGAGCGACAAGGCCACGGGGCGCGCGCCGCTGACGGCGAGATCGTTGACGGTGCCGTTCACGGCGAGCTCGCCGATGTCGCCGCCGGGGAAGAAGATGGGCGTGACGACGTAGGAGTCGGTCGTGAGCGCGACGCGCGCGTCGCCTACGGGCAGCACGGCCGCGTCGTCGAGCTGCTCGAGCACGGGGTTCCGAAACGCGGGCAGGAGCAGCTCGTCGATGAGGCGCGCGGTGAGCAAGCCGCCGCTGCCATGACCGAGGAGGATGCGATCGCCGCTCTCGTTCGGCAGCGGGCAGGCGCCGAAGGGGGAGCTCTTCTGGTCGTCAGGGGACATGGTGCTCTCCGTTTCACCGACGAGGCGCGCAGCGAGAGGCTCGCGCGGGCGTCCTCAACGATCGGGCTCCACGCGCGGCATGCGTGGAGAAAGGGGGCGTCCGCGGCCGTATTGGAAGTACGCGGCGCAGGCGCCTTCGGCCGACACCATGGTGGCGCCGAGGGGCGTTTCGGGGGTGCAGGCTCGGCCGAACGCGGGGCAGTCGGTGGGCTTCTTGGCGCCGCGGAGGACGAGCCCGCTGATGCACGAAGAGGCCTCGCAGGTTTGGATGTCGCCGACGTCGAAGAGGCGCTCTGCGTCGTGCGCGCGGTACGCGTCCCGGATGCGGTAGCCCGATGCGGGGATGAAGCCGACGCCGCGCCACTTCCGATCGGTGACCTCGAAGACTTCGTCGACGATGCGCTGCGCGCCGAGGTTCCCGTCGCGCGTCACCATGCGCGCGTAGGCGTTCTCGACGTCGTGGCGCCCGGCCTCGAGCTGGCGCACGGCGAGCAGGACGCCGTGGAGGAGATCGACGGGCTCGAAGCCCGTGATCACGATGGGCACGCGATGGCGCTCGACCAATGCCTCGTAGGGACGGTAGCCCGTGACGGCGCAGACGTGGCCCGGGCCGAGGAAGGCTTGGACGCGGTTGTCGGGGGCCGAGAGGACGCAGGCGATCGCAGGCGGCACGAGCACGTGCGAGAGGAGCATCGAGAAGTTCGTGAGGCCTTGGCGCTTCGCTTGGAACAGGGCCATCGCGTTGGCGGGCGCGGTGGTCTCGAAGCCGATGCCGAAGAAGACGACGTGTCGCTCGGGGTGGTGGCGTGCGAGCGAGAGCGCATCGAGCGGCGAGTAGACGACGCGGACGTCGGCGCCGCGGCCGCGGAGGGCGAGGAGATCGGTCGACGATCCGGGGACGCGGAGCATGTCGCCGAACGAGGTGAAGATGACGTCGGGGCGCGCGGCGATCGCGTGCGCGCGATCGATGGCCTCGAGTGAGGTCACGCACACGGGGCACCCCGGGCCGTGCACGAGCTCGATCTCCGGGGGGAGCATGCCGTCGATGCCGTAGCGCACGATGGAGTGCGTCTGGCCGCCGCAGACTTCCATCAGGACCCAGGGCTTCGTCACCTCTGCGCGGATCTCTTGGGCGATGCGCTGGGCCGCCGTTCCGTCACGGTATTCGTCGAGGTACTTCATCGGCGTGCCTCCTCTTCGGGGGCGCGCGTCGCCTCCGTGGTCTCGCCGAGCTGTTCGAGGATCTCCCAGGTGCGGGCGGCCTCCTCGCGATCGAGCGTGGCGATGGCGAAGCCGACGTGCACGAGCACGAAGTCACCGGCGCGCGCGTCGGGTTGGTACTCGAGGCACACGTCGCGCACGACGCCGCCGAAGCGAACCTTGCCGAACCTGAGCCCGTGCGTCTCCCGAACGTCGAGGATCTCCCCCGGAATCCCTAGGCACATGATGGTGCGGCCTCCTTCTGCGCGCAGGCGAGCCGGAACGACGCGACCGCAGCCTGTCCGAAGGCGATGCCGCCGTCGTTCGGGGGCACGCGCCGGTGACAGAGGACCTCGAAGCCGCTCGCCGTGAGGAGCGCTTGGGTCCGCTCGGAGAGCACGCGATTTTGGAAGCAACCGCCCGAGATCGCGACGACGTCGAGGCCGCGTTGCGCGCGCACGCGGGCACACGATGCGGTGATCGCGCGTGCGATCGTCTCGTGAAAGCGGGCGCTGATGGTCGCGATGGGGATGCCGTGTCTGCGATCGTGCGCGACGGCGCGGATCATTGGCCGCAGATCGGCGACGAAGGGCGCGGCGTCGGTGAGCACGAAGTCGTAGGGCGGCAACGCATCGGGGGCGGCGATGGCTTCGAGCAAGGCGGCGGCTTGGCCTTCGTACGTCACCGCGTCGCACAGGCCGCACAGCGACGCGACGGCATCGAACCAGCGGCCGGCGCCGGTGGCGCGCGGCGTTTGGATGCGATGCTCGACGAGAGCGCGCAGGCGCCGGCGTCGTCCTTCGTCGATGTGCGCGAACGCGTCGAGCGGCTCGCCGGCGTCGACGAGCGCGCCCAAGGCGATGCGCCACGGCTCGCGGATTGCGGCCTCGCCGCCGGGGAGCGCGAGCGTGCCGAGGTGGCCCAGGCGGGTGAAGCCCGCGAGATCGAAGGCGAGGATCTCACCGCCCCAAAGCGAGCCGTCGGCGCCGCAGCCGGTGCCGTCGAAGGCGATGCCGATCGCGGGGCCCACCCTGCCGTGCTCGGCGAGGCACGAGGCGACGTGTGCGTGATGATGCTGCACGGGCTCGCACGGCAGGCCGCGGGCGCGCGCCCAGCGTGTCGAGCGGTATTCCGGGTGGAGATCGTGCGCGACGGCGACCGGCGTGATGCCGGTGAGGGCGACGAGCGCGCGGGCGCAGCTCTCGAAGCACGCGAGCGTCTCGGGATGATCGAGATCACCGATGTGCTGCGAGAGGATCGCTTCGCCCGTGGAGGCGATGCAAAGGGTGCTCTTCTGCTCGGCGCCGACGGCGAGCACGGCGGGCGCGGCGATGGGCAAGGGCAGGGCTTCGGGGACGAAGCCACGCGCGCGCCGGATGGGCTGCGCGACCCCGGCGATGATGCGCACCACCGAGTCGTCGAGGCGATGCTCGATGGCGCGATCGTGGACGAGGAAGGCATCGGCGATGGCCGAGAGCTTCGCGAAGGCCTCGTCGTCGTCCTTGGCGAGCGGCTCGCCGGAGACGTTGCCGCTCGTCATCACCTGGAGCGCCGGCCCGCGCGCGAGGAGCAAATGCTGGAGCGGGGTCGCGGGCAGGAACAGGCCGAGGTCGCGGAGGCGAGGCGCGACGTTCGGTGCGACGCCGCACGCTTCACGCCGAGGCACGAGCACGATCGGGCGCGCGGGGGAGGCGAGGGCACGGCGGGCTGCGTCGTCCAAGTGCGCGGCGCGCTCGGCGTGATCGAGGCTCCGTGCCATGACCGCAAAGGGCTTGTCCGGCCGGCGCTTGCGCGCGCGGAGCCGCGCGACGGCGGGCTCGTTCGTCGCGTCGACCGCCAGCGCGAAACCGCCCGCGCCCTTCACCGCCACGATCGCGCCGCGATCGAGCGCGTGCACGGCGGCGGCGACGGCGAGGTCGCCTTCGAGCGACGGCTCGCCTGCGCGAACGAGACGAACCCGGGGACCGCAGGTGGGGCACGCGATCGCCTGCGCGTGGAAGCGTCGATCCTCCGGGGCCTCGTACTCGCGCCGGCAGCGTTCGCAGAGCGGGAACGGGGCCATGGTGGTGCGCGTGCGATCGTAGGGGAGCGCGTGCACCACCGAGAGGCGCGGCCCGCAATGCGTGCAGGCGAGGAAGGGATACTGGTGGCGCCGATCGCCGGGTGACTCGAGCTCGGCGAGACACTCGGCGCAGGGGGCGAGATCGGGAGCGATGCGCGCGCGGCCGCCGCTCGTGCGCGTGTCGTCTGCGCGGCTCGGGTCGATGCGGAAGCTCGTCTCTCCGGAGAGACGGAGAGGCACGACGTCGACCGAGGCGATCCGCGCGTGCTCGGGCGCGGCGTCGCGCAGGCCCGTGATGAAGTCGAGGACCGCGCGCTCGTCGCCCTCGATCTCGATCCAGACACCCTCATCGTCGTTCAGCACGAACCCGCCGAGCGTGCAGCGGAGAGCCCAGCGCAGCATCGCCGGGCGGAAGCCCACCCCTTGAACGACGCCGCGGACGCGCACGCCGCGACGCTCGCGGCGACGGGCTGGCTCGACATGCGGCGCCGAATTCATGACGACGCGCGGGAACCTTCGACCCGTGGTGACCGAGTCAAGCGTCGGCCGCGACCTCGTGCTGGCACGATCCGTGATGCGCGCCGCCCGCTGTCACCGGAGGGATCGGAGCGCAGGTCATGCACGAGCTTGCTCTCGCGGAGAGCATCGTCAGCGCGATCACGGAGCGCCTCGGCGACGAGCGCGTCGTGACCGTGCGCCTCCGGGTGGGCCGGCTCGCCGCCGTGATGCCGGACGCGCTCCGGTTCTGCTTCGACGTGTGCGCGCAGGGGACGTGCGCCGAAGGCGCGACGGTGGAGATCGCCGACGTCCCCGGCCGCGCGACGTGCCGCGATTGCGGGGCATCGATCGAGCTCTGGGATCTGCTGACGCCGTGCTCGTGCGGGGGCATGCGCCTGGACGTGAGCGGCGGTGAGGATCTCGCGATCGAAGCCGTGGAGGTCATCTGACATGTGCTCGAGCTGCGGATGCGGAGCGCGGACGGCGAACGGGCACGAGCCCGATCATCATCACCACCCGCACGAGCATCATCATCCGCACGAGCATCACCATTCGCACGACGAGCACCGCGTCCCCCGGGCGCGAAGGATCGAGGCGGCGATCCTCGAGAAGAACGATCGCATCGCGCAGAAGAATCGAGCGTGGCTCGCGGAGCGCGGCATCGGGGCGCTGAACCTCATGAGCTCGCCGGGGGCCGGCAAGACGACGCTCTTGGAGCGGACGATACGCATGCTCGACGGCGGGCCGAGGCTCTCGGTGATCGAAGGCGATCAGGAGACCGAGCGGGACGCCGAGCGGATCCGCGCCACGGGGGCGCCGGTCGTTCAGATCAACACCGGCGCAGGCTGTCACCTCGATGCGGCGATGGTACAGACCGCGCTCGGGCGGCTCGATCCGCCGGCGCGCTCGCTGCTCTTCGTGGAGAACGTGGGGAACCTCGTGTGCCCTGCGCTCTTCGATCTCGGTGAGCGCGTGAAGGTGCTCGTCACGAGCGTGACGGAGGGCGAGGACAAGCCGCTCAAGTACCCGCACATGTTCCGCGCGGCGGACGTGGTCGTGCTCAACAAGACGGATCTGCTGCCGCACGTCGCCTTCGACGTGCGCGACTTCCTCGACAACGTCGAACGGGTGAGCCCGAGTCTCCGCGTGCTCCAAGCGTCGGCGCGCCGCGGTGACGGCATGGAGGCGTTCTGCTCGTTCCTTCGAGGCATGGCCGCATGACGAGCGCGCCTCTTAACCCGAACGAAGAGGGACCCGCGCCGAGCGGCGATGACGGGCGCGGCGCGCGAGAGCAGGCCGATCGCATCGCCGCCCTCCTCGACGAAGTGCAGGCCACCGTGGAGCCGCCCACGTGGCAGCGCGTCGAAGCGCTCGTCGAGGCGCTCGTCGGGCTCTATGGCCAAGGCATCGAGCGGCTGCTCGCCATCGTCGCGTCGCCCGAGGCACGCGCCGAGCGGCTGGATGCGCTCTTGTGCGAGGACGAGCTCGTCTCGAGCCTGCTCGTGTTGCACGGGCTGCACCCCGTCTCCACGGCCGCGCGGATCGAGCACGCCCTCGAACGAGCGCGGCCGCATCTGGGAGCGCACGGCGTCGAGATCTCGCTCGTCGGCGTGGGCGCGGACGGCGTGGCGCGCCTGCGTCTCAGCGGTGCGCACCGCGGTTGTGCATCGTCGCTCGATTCCCTCGAACGGACCCTCGAAGCAGCCATCGAGGCGGTCGCCCCCGAGGTGAAGCGCGTCGAGCTCGATTCCCCCATGCGATCCGGCGCCGAGCGTCTCGTGCAGATCGATCTCCGCCGGAGCCGCGCGCGCGGCGAGGGAGCGCGCTGATGTGGCTCCAGGCCCTCGAGCGCTTCGCCGTCGCGGCGCCCACGCCACGCAGCCATCGCGGCCCCGCGTGCGAGCTCTGCGGCGGCGCGATCGACGCGGCGCACGCGCATGTCGCCGACCTCGATCGACGCTCGATCCAGTGTGCGTGCCGCGCATGTGCGTTGCTCTTCGCGGGAGCAGGCGCGGGCGGCGGCCGGCGCCGGACGGTGCCCACGCGCGTGCTCGTCGATCCCATGCTCTCGCTCACCGAGGCGCAGTGGGCCGCGCTCGGTGTCCCCGTTCGGCTCGCGTTCTTCCTCCAGAGCTCCGCGCTCGGACGCTGGCTCGCGATCTATCCGAGCCCCGCGGGCGCGACCGAGGCCGAGCTCGACACGGCGGCATGGACCAACCTCGCGGCCGCGAGCCGCCTCATCGCGTGCGTCGAGCCCGACGTCGAGGCGCTCCTCCTGCGTGCCGAGCGAGGGCGCCGCTTCGAGGCGATGCTCGCGCCCATCGACGTTTGCTACGAGATCGTCGGGATCGTGCGGCGGCAGTGGAAGGGCTTCGACGGCGGCGACGCCGTCCGCGCTGCGCTGGACGCCTGCTTCGACGATCTCCGCGCCCGCAGCCGTCCCTTGGACGCGGGCCCAGGGAAGGAGCGCGCATGAGCTTCGACGCGATCCGTCGTGTCGCCGACGCCGTCCTCTTCGAAGGGTACATGCTCTACCCGTATCGAGCGTCCGCGCCGAAGAACCAGCTCCGCTTTCAATTCGGTGTGCTCGCGCCGCGCGTCTGGTCCGAAGCGGGCGGCCCCGAAGCATGGTGGATGGAGACGCAGTGCCTCGTCGAAAAGGACGTGGACGTCGCGATCGAGCTGAAGCTCCGCTTCCTGCACATCCGCCGCCGTCGCGTGGAAGTCGAGCGCGGCGGTCGCTTCGTGCCGGTCGACTCCATCGAGGTGGACGGGCGCTTGCTTATGCCTTGGGACGAAGGCGAGATCCGCGAAATCGACGCCGCAGCCTGCTTGGACGGCGATCTCGGTCCGCGGATCACCACGTTCGACATCGCGGGGGCGATCGAGATCGAGCCCGTCGAGGCGAGCGATGGATCGCTTTCCGTGCGCCTCGTCCGCACGCAGGAAGTGCTGCACGGCACGATCCGGATCGGAGCCGAGCGCACCGGAGATCCGCGGCTCCTCCGGCTCCGTGTCCGCGTGGAGTGCCTCTCCGCATGTGAGCCCGGCCTCACCCGCGACGACGCGCTCGCGCGCTCGTTTCTCGGCGCGCACCTGATGCTCGCGGTGCGCGGCGGCGCCTTCGTCTCGCTCCTCGATCCGCCGGCGTGGGCGCGCACGGCGGCCTCCTCGTGCGAGAGCACGCGCACGTATCCCGTGCTCGCAGGAGAGCCCGGCACGCGGGTGCTCGTGCTCTCCGCGCCCATCATCCTCTACGACCATCCTCGGATCGCGCCCGAGAGCCCGGGCGATCTCTTCGACGCCACCGAGATCGACGAGATCCTCACGCTGCGCACGATGACGCTGACCGACGACGAGAAGCGCCAATCCCGCGCCACCGACCCGCGCGTGGCCGCCATCCTCGATCGCATCGAGGCGCTGTCTCCCGAGCAGATGGGGCGCATGCACGGCGCCATCCGCGAGCTCGCGATGGTCGAGGCCTCGCCTTCACGCGTCCCACCGCAGACCCATGAAACGCCGCGCCGAGAGATCCGCATCGGCTCCGACCTCGTCGGCCCCGGCACGCGCGTGCGCCTCCGCAGCGGCGCGCGCCGCACCGACGCGCAGGACATGTTCCTCGACGGCCTCACCGCGACGGTCGAGCGTGTCGAGCGCGACGTCGACGATCGCGACTGCCTGGCCGTGACCGTGGACGCCGACCCCGCCGCGGAGCTGCTCCGCTGGCACGGGCGCTATCTCTATTTCTATCCGGACGAGGTCGAGGTGCTCGAGCCCCGACGGGAGCGCGGGCCATGAGCGAGCGCGTGCTCGTCGCGTGCCTCGGAAACGTGTTCTTTCGCGACGACGGCTTCGGCGTGGAGGTCGCGCGGCGGCTCGCCGCGGGCCCGCTCCCGCCGGGCGTCGCCGTCGTCGACTACGGCATTCGCGGCCTCCATCTCGCGTTCGCGTTGCTCGATCCGCATGCGCTCGTGATCGTCGTCGACGCGGTGACGAGAGGCGGCGCGCCCGGCTCGCTCTACGTCATCGAGCCGGACGAGGTCGACGATCGATCTGCAGCCCGCGCCGAGGCCCATGGGATGAGCTTTCCCGTCGTGCTCGCGATGGTCGCCGCCATGGGAGGAACGCCACCGCGCATGCTGCTCGTGGGATGCGAGCCCGCGAGCGTCGACGAAGGCATGGGCCTGAGCGAGCTGGTCGAGCCGGCCGTGGACGAAGCAGTTGCGATCGTCCGCGACCTGCTCACGAAATCGGCGGCGCCGTGCGCGCCCCGTGAGGAGGTCGAGCCATGAGGTTTCGCCGGAGGAAGAGGTACGAGCGCGCGAGGTGGGTCGCGGCCCACTCCATGACGTTCATGAAGATCGCGGCCCTTCTGACCGCTTCTTTCTGGGGATGGCGGACGTTCCCCGAGATCGTTCGCTACCTTCGGATCCGAAGGATGTAGCGAGCGATCACGCGTCGATCACGCACGCCTGAAGTCGCGATGGCTGTCGTGCTTCGCGACGTCCCCGCGCTCGTTCAGAACGAGCCGCCGAACGTCATGCCGGCGGTGCCGGGGCCGGCCACGGGCGTGACCCACACGCCGGTCTTCGGCGGCGAGGCCACAGGCTTGCCGGTCTGCGGCTTGTTGTAGAGAAGCTGCCAGACCATGCCGCCGCCGACGGCGGCGATGCCGAGCGACATCAGCGACCAGCCGACACCGGCCTGCACGCGGCCGGCGTTGCCCTTGTCGAGGACGTCCTGGAGCGTGCCGCCGCCGGGAGCCACCGTGCCCGGCGGGCACGTGTGGTTCGGGCACACGGCCTCGGCGTCGGAGATGGCGCCGTAGCCGAGCGGCAGGAGCACGGCGCCGATCACCGCGAGCGCGGCGCCGGTGCCGACCACGATCCACGGCTTCACTCCATAGGGCCGCGTGTCGGTGACCGGAGGCGCGACGGAGGCCGTGGGCGCGGCGCTTGCGGTCGGCGCGGCGCTCGCCGTGCTCGGGACGCTCGGCTGAGCCGCCGCGAGCAGGAGCTTCAGGTTCTTCACCTTCTGCGAGAGCGTCGGGTTCGGCGGCGTGCGCGAGAGATAGATGTCGAGCGTGGCCACCGTGGCCGCGCGATCGCCGAGCTTCTCGTAGGCGTTGGCGATGTTGACGAGGAGATCGTTCGCGGTGCAGTCGAAGGCGTACGCGTCGTTCCAGTAGCGGATGGCCTTTTCGTACTCGGCCCGCTCGTAGAATTGGCTCGCGGCCTTGTGCGCGCCCTTCGCGCCTTCGACGTCGGCGGGCGTCGGCTTCTTGGTGCACTCCGGGTAGCTCGGCAGGGGGGCCTGGCCAACGGCGACGGTCGCGGTGGCGCAAAGCGCGACCGCTGCACCGACACCGAGCCCCCATGTCCCAAGCACACGCATGCGTCCGATCCTCCCAGGTTGGTCGAGGTCAGCATACTTAGCCGAATGGCCCCGGCGAAGGAAATCAGAACCACGCGAAGCGAGCCGTTCTTGCCCGCGAACACGATTGCGCGGGGGCGTGGCGAGGCAATGGAGACCGCGCATTGGGCGCGATTTCCGCGGGTGCAGCGCGACCTCTGGGCGCTCGGTACATCGGTGCGATGCGATGCATGTACGGCTCTCGTCCGCCGAGGCCTTCTGCTAGGCTCGGGCGCGTGATGCTCCCGGAGAAAAAGCAGATCCTCGTGGTCGACGACGAGGCGAACCTGCGTCGCGTGCTCAGCGCGCAGCTCATGCGAGACGGCTACGAGGTGCACACCGCGGAGGACGGCGAAGCCGCGCTCGCCTTCCTCAAAGAGCACCACATCGATCTGGTGATCACCGATCTCCGCATGCCCAAGGTCGACGGCATGGATCTCCTGCGCGCCGCGCTGCGCGACGATCCCTCGCGGCCCGTGGTCATGCTCACCGCGCACGGCACCGTCGACAACGCCGTCGAGGCCCTGAAGACGGGCGCCTTCGACTACATGACGAAGCCCTTCGATCAGAACGAGGTGCGCGTCATCGTCAAGAAGGCGCTCCGCACGCGCGACCTCGCCAGCGCCGACGCCACGCGCGATCCGGCGCCGGCCGCGTCCGTGCCGAAGGAGGGCGCCGCGCGCTTCGGGATCATCGGCGAGTCGCCGCCGATCCTCGACGTCTACACCATCCTCCAGCGCGTGGCCGACACGCCGACCACGGTGCTCATCACCGGCGAGAGCGGCACCGGCAAGGAGCTCGTGGCCCGCGCGCTGCACGAGAACTCGAGCCGCAAGGACAAGCCCTTCATCAAGGTCAACTGCGCCGCCATCCCCAAGGATTTGATGGAGTCCGAGCTCTTCGGCTACGAGCGCGGCGCCTTCACCGGCGCCGTCGCCAGCAAGCCGGGGCGCTTCGAGCTCGCCTCGGGGGGCACGCTCTTCCTCGACGAGATCGGCGAGATCCCGAACGAGATGCAGGTGAAGCTCCTGCGCGTCCTGCAGGAGAGCGAGTTCGAGCGCGTCGGCGGCATCAAGACCATCCGCGTCGACGTGCGCCTCGTGGCCGCTACCAATCGCGATTTGAAGAAGGAGATCGCCTCGGGATCGTTCCGCGAGGATCTCTTCTACCGGCTCAACGTGGTGCCCATCGCGCTGCCGGCGCTGCGCGAGCGCAAGAGCGACATCGGCCACCTCTGCCGCTACTTCATCGCCAAGTTCAACGCCCGCTTGAAGAAGAACGTGGAGGGCATCGAGCCCGAAGCGCACGAGCGGCTCAACGCCTACGCCTGGCCGGGGAACATCCGCGAGCTGGAGAACGTGATCGAGCGGGCCGTCCTCTTCGCCGACGGCCCGCGCATCCGGCTCGAAGACCTGGCCGAGGAGCTGCGCGGCACCTCCGTCGAGCCCTCGGGCCGGCCTTCGGCTCCGGTGACGTTGAGCGCTCCGACCGCGACGAGCACGCAGGCCGCCAGCTCGTCCGCCGAAGCCTCCGACGAGGGCGCCGACGAAGAGGGCGGTTCCAACGAAGGCGGCGACGGCCTCAAGGAGCAGGTGAAGGCCGCGATGAGCCGCCTCGAGCGCGAGCTCATCATCCGCGCGCTCAAGCAGACGCAGAACAACGTCACGCACGCGGCGCGCCTCCTCAAGATTTCGCGCAAGGGCCTCCAGCTCAAGATGAAGGAGCTGAACCTGCGCGAGCGCGATCCGGAGTGATGCGCGGCGCGCGCGGCCTCGCGGTCGTCGCTTCTCTCTCGGTCTCCCTCCTCGCCTGTCGATCGAGCGGCCGCGCCGGTGCCTCCGACGCGGGCCTCGGCGCGGGCGTGGGCGCGCCTGCGGCCGACGCCCCCACCGAGCCCGAGCCGCGGCCGGGCATGGTGTGGATCCCGCCGGGCGTGCTCATCGCGGGCACGCCGCCCGATCGCCTCCCGCGCGTCGCCGACGAAGAGATGGCCGGCGAGCAGGTGGTGATGCGCGGGTTCTACATCGACATCTACCCGTACCCCGACGAAGTCGGCGCCATCCCCACCACCAACATCGATCAAGCCGAGGCGCGCGCCCTCTGCGAAACGCAGGGCAAGCGCCTCTGCACCGAGCTCGAGCTGGAGCGCGCCTGCAAAGGGCCGACGAACGGCACCTACGAGTACGGCGACACCTACAAGCCCAACGTCTGCGCCACGGGCTCGGGGCGCACGCTGGTGCCGAACGGCGTCAACACCTCCTGCCAGAGCGGTTTCGGCGTCCACGATCTCCACGGCGGCGTGTGGTCCTGGACCACGAGCCAATGGAAGCGCGACCCCGCGAAGAGCGGCCTCGTCTCGCTCCGCGGTGGCAACGGCGCAGCCGGCGAGCTCGTCGGTCGCTGCGCCAACGGCCGCGCGCAGAAGCCCGACACGCGCCGCGAGGACGTGGGCGTCCGCTGTTGCGCGGGCGATCCCAACACGTTCGAGGTCGTGCTCTCCGTCTCCCGCGGCGATCCGCTCAAGTGGCAGCCCGCGGAAGATCGGATCGCGCCCCAGCTCGAGAAGCTCGTCCCCGCCGAGGTGCAGGAGGGCGATCGCAAGCTCAAGATCGAGCGCATTTGGGCCTGGCACCCGCTCGGCAACGAGGAGCTCTGGATCGGCGGCGGCTGCGTGCGCCCCGGCGCCAAGGAGCACGCCCACTGCGGCGTGGTGATCGGGCGCATGCACTTCGACACCGCCGTGGCGCTCTCGTGGGTCTCCTCGGAGTACTGGCAGCCGACGATCCTCGAAGCCGAAGGCGCCCGGGAAATCTTCTTGATCGGCGGCGATCGCAACGGCGCCTTCCGCCGCCGCGTGACCTACGCGTGGGGCCGCATCACCATCGCCGACAAGGAGCGAAAGAAGCGGCGCAAAGGTGAGAAAGAGCCTCGTTTCTGAGGCGATTCCTCAACGCCCCGATCCGCGGCGCGCGACCTCGGTCCAATGCGCGTGGTAGCGCTCGTACAAACCCTGCCAAGCGCGATGTTGATCGGGAGCCCTCCGCAGGCGCTCGCGCCACCAGAGATCGAGCGCGACCCGTTGCTTCACATCGCGGAGGCCATACCGCTCGAACACGGCCTCCGTGTGCTGCACATACACCGCGAGCTCCGCGCAGAGGGACGCATACTGCTCCAGCGTGAGCTCCGGTGATCGCGGCGCGCCCGCGGCGCTGGCCGGCGCCGTCGCCATCGTCGGAGCCGATCGCGGCGCCTCGGGAACGCTCGCCGGCGGCGCATGCTCGGCCGTCGATCGGAAGGGCAGCGAGCTCGACGATCGCGGCGCCTCGGGGACGCTCGCCGGTGGCGCATGCTCGGCCGGCGCACGAAAGGGCAGCGAGCTCGACGATCGCGGCGCCTCGGGGACGCTCGCCGGTGTCGCGCGCGGATCCGCCGCGAAGGGAAGCGCTTTGGCGAACGGCGACATCATCACGCCGGCCACGGTCGCGTTGGCATCGAGCGGCTTCTTCGCCGGTGCGACGGCGGGCGGAGGCGGTGATGCCTGCGGTGCGGAGCCTCGTGCGCTCGGCGGTGCGCCATCGGCAGGCGCCTGCGTCGCAGAAGCGCGCGCCCGCTCTCCCGCTTGAAACGGTAGCCCCATCGCGAAGGGTGAGATCACGACCCCCGCGACCGTCGCGCCCGCATCGGCTCCCGGCGCGGGCGTGCGAGCGGCCTCCTCGGATCGGAATGGCAATGCATCGCGCTGCGAAGCGGGCGCGCCCTGCGAAGCCACGCCCTCCTCTCCACGCGGCTTCGAGAGCACCGCAATCGATGGAACCGAGGCGGGCGCAGCCGCCTCTCCCGCTCGAAACGGAAGCGCCTTGGCGAACGGCGACATCATCACGCCGGCGACGGTCGCGCCGGCATCGGCGGGCGGCGGCGCCACGAGCGGCGCGACGGCCATGGGAGGCGGCGGCGTGACCTTGGGCTCCATCGCACCCGAGATCGCAGTGCGCGTCCCCGCGAGCACGAACGAAGGCAGCGACGGCGGCGCGGCCGGAGGCGCCTCGATCACGCGCTCGACGACGGCGCTCGACACGGGCTGCGACGCCGGCGTGTCGTTGGACCAACCCGGGAGCGGCACCCAGAGCGGCGGCGCTTCCTCGTCGATCTCGTCGTCCTCATCGTCGTCATCATCCTCATCGTCGTCGTCGAAGTCGTCATCTTCGTCGAGGTCGTCGTCCACGGGCGGCGGCACCTCTTCGGCCGGCCCTTCGGGCGGTGGTGGCGCGATGAGCGTCTCGCCGATGTGAAGCTCGGGCATGGGGCCGGGATCCGCGCGCAGCAGATCCTCGGCACGGGCGCGCAACGACGCATCGAGCTCGAAGGCGCGCGACCAGCGGCGGTGCAAGCGCACGAGATCGGTTGGGCGCAGCGCGAGCGCGGCGAGGAGCACGAGCGGCTCCTCCGACGCCGCGAAGCGACGCACGAAATCGAGCCACGCCGGCAGATCCTCGTCGAGCGGAGCGATGGGCCTTGAATAACGACCCTGCGCCGCGGCCAAACGCTCGTCGTAGGCGGGAGAGAGGGGCCCTTCTTCGTCCGCGTCCTCCACGAGCTTTGCGCGCCAGAGCTCTTCGCCTTTGCGCCAAACCTCGGCCGAAACACCCTCGTTCTCGAGCACCCGATCGATCGGCAGCTTCTCGGCGAGCCCCGCATCGACACCGGCGAGCTTCGCCAGCGACAGGCCACGGAGGTGAGGCTCGGGCACGACCGGAGGAGGCATGTGGACACATCGTGCCTCCATTGCCCGGTCCTCGTCATCACGCCTCGACGAGACTCGTTGACGACCGCCCATGGGAGGAGCGATCGTTTTCCGCCATGGGTCACGTCGTTCGCCATCCGGCTTGGGGTGACATCGATTTGAACACCGAGACGGGCGCCATCTTCGTGCAAGAGCGCTGGCGCTACGCGTGGACCGTGGTCCCGCCGTCCCGTCCGTGGGCTTTGACCGAGCGCCGGCGTTTCCACCACACCCTCGATCGGCAGGTGTGGGGCACGTGGAGCGGCCGCGTGCGTCTCCGCGTGGCGGGCCATCATCCCTTCGTCGATCGCTTTCCCCACGGGCAGCTCCCGCCGCTCCAATTCGATGTCCAATGGGTGCTCACCGGCGGTCATTGGGCCGTGACCGTGCGGAAGATGCCGCCGGGCAGCGATCCCACGACCTTCATCAGCTACGTCGATTTCCCGGCGCGCCACATCCATCTCGACAGCGCCGACGTCGCCTCTTACCACCCTTCGAACGCGGCCGGCGCGACCCGCACCTTCTACGCGCTCCCCCACGAGTTCGGCCACACCATGCCGCAGAGCCCCGGCATCCCCAACCAAGACGAATACAACGTCGGCAGCGACCATCTCGCCGACACCGACAGCATCCTCAACATCGGCCGCCAAGTCCGCGCCCGTCACCTCACCGCGCTCGTGGCCGAGCTCAACACCATGCTTCCCGGCGTCACCTTCTCTGCTTGATGGCCGGAGATTCAGCGCAGATTTTAACGCAAAGGCGCAAAGACGCAAAAAGGCATTGGAAGATGGGCTCTCGTTGCGCTTCCAAGCATGACCGTGTGAAGTCGTAACGTCGCACCTTCGCGTCAGAGGGCAGAGGCGAATACCTGTCTCGGGCGAAGGTGAAAAATCAAAATCTTCCCGTCTTTTTGCGTCTTTGCGCCTCTGCGCCTTTGCGTTCAAATCTCCTCTTCGCTTTGCGTTCAAATCTCCTCTTCGCTCCTCACCGGCCCGCGCCCCGCGCCACCGCCGCATAGGCCTTGGCATATCGCTCGGCGACGGCAGGCTCGCGGGCCAGGATCCCGGCCCAATGGCGCGCAAGCCGAAGGTAGTCGTTCGCGCCGAGGCCACGCTCGGCGAGCGCGTCGGCACCCTTCGTCGCGAACGCGGCGGCGAGCTCGGCCCAGGCTTCCGGGGTGAGCTGTGGAACGGGAGCGAGCGCATCGTTGGCCCGCGCGAGCGCTTCGGCATAGGCGTCGCCGAGCGGCGTGGGGCCGTCGCTCATGGCCTCGGCGGCGAGCGCGCCGACGATGGTGCCTTGTGCGGACGTCCAGGCGTCTTCGGTCAGCGCGTGTCGGGCGAGGATGCGATCGAGCGGGGCCTTGCCCTCCGCCGCTTCGGCTTGGATGCGCGCGAACGTATCGAGATCCAGCGGGAGGTCCTTGAGAGAGCTCACGGCGCGAGGGTAGCAAAACACCGCGTTGACGGCGGCCCGCGTCGCGGCCAACGCAGAGGCATGACGTCCGCGCGTCTCCGTCCGTTGATCGCGCGTCCCGGGGCCCGGTTCGCCTGCGCGGGAGATGGCCTGTGCTGCTCCGACATTCACCTCGTCGCGCCCCTGCGTTCCCGGGAGATCGTCGCCCTGCGCCGCCGCGCGCCGGGCGCCGTCGCGCGGAGCGAGCGCAGCGGTGCGGAGGCCATGGTGATGCGCGCGGATGGCACCTGCCCCTTCCTCGAAGAAGGCCGCTGTGCGCTGCACGTCGATACGACGGCCCCAAAGCCGGTGACCTGCCGCAGCTTCCCATATGGCCTCGTGGCCACGCCGGCCGGAGGCCGCATCACCACGCTGCATCGCTGTCCGTGTCGCACGCTCGGTGAGCGCCCGCCGCTCGATCTCGAGGACGCCGCGCGATCGCTCGGTGGCCGGAGTGGGCGTCTCACGCCGCTCGCGCGCATCGGTGATCGCATCTCGATCACCGATCGCACGTCCGTCTCGTTCGCGACGTATGCTCGCGAGGAAGCGGCGATGATCGACAACCTCGTGGCCGGCGAATCCCCATCCACGGTGCTCGGGATACCGGCGGGGCTCCCCGATCTCGAGCGGCTCACGTGGTCGATCATCGGTCGCACGTTCCGAGCTGCGGAGGCCGGTGGGACCGCATTCGATGCGGCCATGGCTTGGTTCGGGCACGCGCTTCAGGCTCGGCTCGGCGAGCCCACGGGGCCGCTTCCGGCGCGGCCTTGGACGCGTTTCTTCGATGCGGCGGAGGCGCGCGCGACGGTGCCGACGCGGCCCGGCGCGGTGATCGGCGATTGGGCCGCCGACGTGCTTTGGGACCTCTCGTGGGCCGCGGGCGGGACGCTCGCCGTGCTCGCGACCGATCTCTCGGTGCGCTGGTCGATCGCCACGGCCCTCGCGGCGACGTGGGTTGGGGACGGACGACGACCCGATCGCGCCGAGGCCGAGGCCGTCATGGTGGTGGAAACCATTGGATCGGCGCGTCCTTGGCGACAGGCCCTGGGAAGAATGACATTGGCTCGACCGCGTTTGGGGGCACAGACGATTGAAGCCTGTAGAACACCTGTGTAACGTCTGACCGGCCGGCCATGAGCTCCATCTTTGCCGCGCTCGCGTGTGACGCCCTCCCCGAAGGGCTCCGTACCGTCCGCATCTCCGGCACGGAGGCGATGAATGCCCTCTCGCGTTGGGAGGTATCGATTCTCGTCGACGACCCGACGATCGATCCGGATGCGGTGATCGGTCAACCGGCGACGCTGTCGCTCGTCGACGACATGGAGGGCTCGGCGCGCAACGTCGGCCTCGTCGTCACCGGCGTGGCCTTCGAGGGCATCGGTCGCGACGGCGCCCACTACACGGTGACGCTGGGCTCGCTGCTCTGGTTTCTCACGCTGCGCTCGGGATATCGGGTCTTCCTCGACAAGACGACCAAAGAGATCATCGACGCGCTCTTGAAGGACGCGGGCATCCCCGCGAGCCAGATCGTGTGGCGCTTGTCGGGCGAGTACCAGCCGCGCCCGCAAACGGTGCTTTACGACGAGACGGACTACAACTTCTTCACCCGCCTCCTCGCCGACGACGGGATCTCGTTCTGGTTCGACGACCTCGAGGGCCAAGGGCCGGTGATCGTGCTCGCGGACGACGCTGCCTCGCACGACGGAATCGAGGGCAAGGTCGAGCTCCCGTTCGAGGGAGCGAGCGGCAACGCGCACGAGCGCGCCATTTACGATCTGGTGCTCACGCGCGTGCTCGCGCCGTCGGCGGTGCGCGTGCGCGACTACGACATGCGCGCGCCCGACGTGCCCATCGAAGGCACGGCCGGCGCGGGCGGGCTCGAGCACTACGAATACCCATCCTCCGTCAACGACAGCGACGCCGCCAAGCGCCGTGCCGCGGTTCGGCTCGAGCAGCTCCGCCGTCACGAGCAGCACGCCCACGCGGTGGCGAATTGCGTTCGCCTCAAGCCCGGACGGGTCATGAAGATCGCGGGCTGCGCCGACGATTGGATGAACCGCGCCTACCTCATCACCGGCGCCGAATTCACCTTGGCGAATGGGGCGCGCGCCGATGCCGCCACTTCGGCCCTCGAGTGCCGCGTCATGCTCGTGCCCGCGGGGGACATGGCGCATCGTCCGGACATCCCGCGCCGCCCGCCGCGCGTCGCCGGCGTCGAGCCCGCCATCACCACGGGCCCCGGCGGTGAAGAGATTCACGTCGACGATCTCGGCCGCGTGAAGCTGCGCTTTCCGTGGGATCGATCGGGCATCACCGACGACAAGTCGTCGTATTGGTCGCGCTGCGTCCAAATCAACATGGGCGCGTCGATGCTCCTCCCGCGCGTCGGTTGGGAGGTCCCGGTCGCCTACGTGGATGGCAATCCCGATCGGCCCTTCGTGCTCGGCCGGGCCTACAACGGCACGGCCGTCGTGCCGTATGGCCTCCCGGGCAGCGCGGCGACGACGTCGCTCCAATCAGCGACCTCGCCGCGCGACGGCACCACCAACGAGATCCGCGTCGGCGACACCGGCGGCGGGCAGGAGATGTTCGTCCACGCGACCCGCGATCAAACGGTGACCGTCGGCGGCAGCGCCACGACCAACGTGAGCGTGGACGAGACCCACGACGTCAAGCTCGCTTATCAGATGTCGGTCGGCGGCAGCCAATCGCACACCGTGGGCGCGAATCAAACGGTCAACATCGGCACGAGCTACGTGACCAAGGTGAAGGGCTCGCGCTCCGAGATGATCGGAGGCATGGAGTCGATCAAGGTCACGGCGAACCGGGTCCTCTCCATCAAGGGCGCTTACAGCGAGCTCGTGGGCGCGGTTTACGGCCTACAGTGCAATCAGGCGAATTACACGATCAAGGGCGCGTACACCCAGCTCATCGGCGGCTCGATGTCGCTCAAGGCCGGCCTCGGCATGAGCCAGGGCGTCGCCGCCGCGCGCACCGAAATGGTCGGCGGGAGCCGCACCATCAAGGCTTCGAGCGGCATGAACGAGAGCATCACGGGCGCGAAGAGCCTCACGTCCGGCCCCGACAAGGAGACCACCGACGGCGACTGGACGGTGGAGGTCGGCGCCGCGGGCAACCTCACCGTGGGCGCGGGCGCGAAGCTCACCGCCGGTGAGGCCCTGGTGCTCGAAGCGCCGGAGATCACGGTCACGGTGGCCGGCAAGATCAACGCGAAGGCGCTCCAGATCGGCGGCGGCAAGCTGAAGGCGAAGAGCGGCACGACCAGCGTCAAAGGCAGCGTCAAGCGCACCGGCGGGAGCACCGTCGAGTAGCGATCGGAGCAGGGGGAGAGAATGCCGCTCGCACAATCGGCCGAGCTCCACATCGACGGCGCGCCCTCGACCCTGCGGGTCGTGCGCGTCCAAGGCGAAGAGCGAATCCACGCGCCCTATCGCTTCGAGGTGGTGTGCGCGGCGCACGAGGACGGCGCGCCTCCGCCCGAGATCGTCGCGGAGGACGTGCTCGGCAAGCCGGCCAAGCTCTCGTGGTCGCTCCCCGATGGAGAGGAGCGCGCCTTCGAAGGTCTCGTCGACGCCGTGAGCACCTCGGCGGCGGCCAGCACCATCACCATCGTGCCCAAGCTCGCGCTCCTCTCGGACTGCGTCGATCACGTGGTCTTCCTCGACGAGGACGCGGTCTCCATCGCCACCAAGGTGTTGAAGGAGCACGCCATCACCGTCGATGCCCGCGTGCTGCGCACCCTCCGCAAGAGGCCGCAGTGCGTGCAGCTCTTCGAGAGCGATCTCGCCTTCGTCACGCGCATTCTCGCGGAGGAGGGCGTGGCCCTCTATCTGCCGCTCACCGGCAAGGACGAAGTGGTGCTCTCCGATCACGCGGGCGGCTTCGAGGCGGTGCCCGGCATCGATCAGCTCCAAGTCGTGGAGCACGGCGGCCTCGAGACGAGCGAGTCGGTGTCGCGCACGGCGCTGCGCCACGTGATGGCGACCGACAAGCTCTCGCTTCGCGACTACTTCTTCGAGAACCCCACGCTCGATCTCCAGGTCGACGCCGCCGACGGCCGCGGCGATCGCGAGCGCTACGAATATCCCGGCGGCTACGACGACAGCGCTGTGGGCCGCGATCTGGCGAAGATCCGGCTCGAAGAAGCGCGGGGGCGGCGCGTCGTGCTCACGGGTATCACCTCGTCGCGGCGGCTCGCGCCCGGGCACGTGATCGCGCTCGACGGCGCGGCGCTCGACGCGGTGAACGGGCAGTGGCTCATCCTCGACGTGAAGCACCGGCTCGTCGATCACGCCGCCGCGAGCGAGGGGGACTCGCACTACGAGGCGCACTTCACCGCGGTGCCGGCGGCGGGCGGTCATCGCCCCGCGCGGCAGCGCGCGCCGCGCGCGCTCGGCTTGCAGACGACCACGGTGACCGCGGCGGGCGGCTCCGAGATCCACACCGATTCGTTCGGTCGATCGCGTGTCCATCTGCGCTGGGATCGACGGCGTCCGCTCGACGACACCAGCTCGACGTGGACGCGCGTCCTCCAGCCGGCGACGACGGGCGCGTTCTTTCAGCCACGCACGGGTTGGGAAGAGGTCACCGCCTTCTCGGGCCCCTCGGCCGATGTCCCGTGGCTCCTCGGCCGCCTCGACAACGGCGCCGCCACGCCGCCGAAATCGCTGCCCGGGAGCAAGACCTCGACGATGTTCGGCAGCGGCACCACGCCCGGCGGCGGCAGCGCCAACGTGGTGCTCATGGATGACACCGCGGGCAACGAGGGCCTCGGCTTCGTGGCCTCGAAGGATTTCAACGAGCGCACCGAGAACGACAAAGCCACCGACATCAAGGCCGACGATACGCACACCGTCGGCTCGAACCGCAAGCTCATCGTCGGCAACGTGCATCAAGTCGCGGTCACGGGCGCGCAGACGTACACGGTCGGATCGAGCCGGACGGTCAACCTCGAGTCCAACTTCTATCTCGAGGCCGCGTCCGAGTCGGTGATGGTGGGCGGCCTGCGTCTCTTCAACGTGGGCGGCGACTACTCGACCTCGTGCGCCTCGCTCGTGCGGCTCGTGGGCGGCGCCAAGATCGAGACGGCGATCGAGAGCCAGATGCGCGCCGTGACGGGCGCATCGGCCGTGATGATCGGCGGATCGTGGAACGAGCGGGGCGTCGTCCACGCCGCGGTCCAGGTCGCGGGCGCCAACGCCGAGACGGTCGCGGGCGCGAAGACCATCGACGCGGGCAAATACGAGCTCACCGTGCGCGGCGCGCTCTCGGAGACGCTGGCGAGCCGCAAGGTGAAGGCCTCCGGCAAGGTGAACGAAGAGTACACCGGCCCGCTCTCGCTCACGGTGGCCTCGTCGACGAAGCTCAAGGGCGCCGACGTCACCATCAAGGCCACGAGCAAGCTCACGCTCAAGGCCTCTGGGATCACGGTGGAGATCACGCCCGGCAACATCAAGATCGACGGCAAGTTCGACGGCAAAGTGAAGAGCGTCGACGACGGCGACGAGAAGTACGACGGATGAGGAGGGATGCGGTGGCGCGGACCAAGACCTTGGCAAAGAAGCGTCCGAGACCGGCACCCGAGCCCGCGCGGCTCGGCCCCGGCCTGCACGCCGTGACCATCGAGATGCGCACGGAGGACGCTTATCGCGTGCGTCTGCCCGACGGCACGCGCCTCCCCGCCTGTCTCGGCGACGACGTCGATACTGCGCTCGCCGAGGATTGCCTGCGCACCGGCCGCCCGATGATCGCCGCCGACACCGAGCGCGGGCCCACCTTGCTCGGCGCTTTGCAGACGCGTCTCCCCGTCGAGCGCGACGAGGACGGGCGCGTCGCCGTGCGCGCCAAGGAGCTGCGCTTCGTCGCCGAGCGCGGGCTCTCGATCGAAGCGGGATCCTTCGCGCTGCGCGTCGATGCCGCGGGCGCGGCCCGCTTCGAAGGCAACCGGATGGTCATCGACATGAGCGAGCTCGTGCGCGTGCTCGCCTCGCGTGTGGAGCTGCCGTAGCCATGCCCACGACCGCCAGCGGCAAGGAGATCGCCACCAAGAACTCCAACCACGCCGCGCCCGCGCCGCCCGGCGTGAGCTTGAGCGTGCCCACGCCGCCGGCGGGCCCCGTGCCCACGCCGTTCCCCTACGTCGCCAAATCCGGCGACGCCAAGAGCGGCACCACCAACGGCAAGAGCTTCAAGGTCAAGGCGAAGGTCCTGCTCAAGGACTGCGTCATGAAGCTGGCGCCGCCTTGCAACAAGCCCGCGACGCCCGTCGGCAGCGGCGACATCGTCTCGCACGCGCTCGACATGTGGGCCGTCGTCATGGACGGCGAGAGCGACGTGCGCGCCGAAGGCAAGGAGGTCGCGGTCACCGGCAGTAGCGTGCGCATGAACGCGATGAACGACAAACAGCAAGTCGTTCAGATCCAAACCATGTTCCTCGCCGCCGCGGACTTCGACGCCATCACCACCGAGGCGCAGGCCAAAGCGTGGGCGAAGAAGAACGGGGTCAAGGTCATCTCCGATCCCGTGTCCGCCACGCAGGGCGCGGTCATCGATTGGGAGGACGACTTCGCGCTGCCTGGGATGATCCCCCTCGCCTTTCGCCGCTCGTACTCGTCGGCCTTCCGCCGCGACAAGGGCCCTTTCGGCAAAGGCGGTTGGACCCACGCTTTCGATCAATGGATCGAGACGGCCTCCGGCCAAACGACCCTCCGGACCGAGACGGGCCACAAGCTCGATCTCCCCGCCGTCCCGCTGCGCGGCTCGGCCTTCCTCCGCCGCGCGCGCCTCGACATCTCGCTGGACGCACCCGGGCACTACCGTGTGCGTGATCTCGAATCGCGTTTGGTGCGGCATTTCAAGCCGATCGACGGCGAAGCTCGCTCCTACCTCCACGAGATCCGAGACGCCTTCGGCAACCACCTCGAGCTCCGCTATGCGGAGGGGCGGCTCGCCGTCGTGATCGACACCGCCGGCCGCGAAGCGCGCTTCGTTTACGACAACAAAGGCCGCATCACCGGGCTCGGCGTCTGGGTCGAGCGGACGCGCCTCCTCGAGGTGAGGTACCGCTACGCCGACACGGGTGAGCTCGAAGCGGTGGAGCGCGCGCCCGGCGAGGTTTCGCGCTACGCGTACGACGGCAAGCACCGGCTCGTCGAGAAGCAGATGCCCGACGGCCCGACGTTCCGCTACGCCTACGACGACGAGACCGATCAGTGCGTGCGCGCGGGCAGCGATGAAGGCTTCCACCCCGCGGGCCTCGACTACGATCCGCCGAAGCGCACGGTCTACGTGCACTCCACGCCTGCGCCCCGCGTCCTCGTGTACGACGCGACGCGCGCGCTCGTGCGCGAAGCCACGCCCGACGGCGCGTGGGTGCGCGAGCTCGCGCGCGACGAGGACGGCTTCATCCTGGTCGAGAAGAACGCGGCCGGCGAAGAGATCACCTTCGAATACGATGCGCGCGGCAACTGCGTGAAGAAGACCGACGCCGCCGGCCGCGAATGGTCGTGGACGTACCTGGACGATCGCGTGGTCGAGCGCATCGAGCCGGGCAAGCTCGTGACCCGTTGCGTGTACGACGCGCGCGGTGAGCTCGAGTCGATGACCACGCCCGACGGTGTCACCGTCTCCGTCGAGCGGGATCGCTGGGGCCGGGTCGCGGGCGTCAATGGGCCCGACGGCCGCGCGCTCACGTTCGCGTACGACGGCGCGCACAACCTCGTGCGGCGCACGGACGCGCGCAACCACACGGTGACCTTCACGTACGACGCGCTCGGCCGGCAGACGAGCTACACGGACGACGCCGGCAGCCTCGTGCGGATCGAGAACGATCCCCGCGGCCGCCCGCTCTCGCTCACGTATCCCGACGCCACCACCGAGCGCTACACGTGGGACGCGCGCGGTCGCGTCACCTCGTTCACGAGCCGCCGCGGCGACGTCTTCCGCATGGAGTGGGAAGGCACGGACGCGCTCCGCCGCATCGTGGCCCCCGACGGCCAGGCCTGGACGTACGAGAACGACGTGCTCGAACGCGTCGTCGGCGTCGTCAGCCCGCGCAACGAGCGCTACGAGATCCGCCACGATCGCGCGGGCCGCGTGCGCGAGGAGACCACCTTCGACGGCTCGACCTTCCGCTACCAACACGATCGCGCGGGCCGGCTCGCGCGCGTGGAGCTGCCCGGCGACGCGTGGCTCTCGTACACCTACGACGAGGCCGGCCAGGTCATCGAAGAGGACTCGCCCCACGGCCGCCGCACCTTTGCATGGGACGAGCGCGGCGCCTTCATCGAGGCCGTGCTCCACGACTACGATCGTCCCATCGTCGTCACCGCCGAGCGCGACGCCGCCGGCCGCACCGTCGTGGAGTCGCAGGGCGGCCGCGCGCTTCGCTACACCTACGATCGCTCGGGCCGCGTGGCCTCGCGCACGCTGCCTGATGGGCAGACGACGCGTTACTTCTACGACGCCGCCGGCGATCTCTCGGGCATCGATCACGACGGCCACAAAGTCGCCTTCCAGCACGATCGCCGCGGCCGCGAAGTGCGGCGCCACGTCTACCGCGGCGGCATCGACATCTGCCGCGCCGTCGACGGCGCCGGCCGTTGGCTCGAGCAATGGGTCAGCGCGCGGCCCGAAGGCGTGACCGAGCCCGCATCGCTCGTTCGCCGCCGCTATTCGTACGATACCGTTGGTCGTCCCATCGAGCTCCAGGATGGGCGTTGGGGTCGAGCGGCCTACGCTTACAGCCCCGAAGGCCGCCTGCTCGGCGTCGAAGCGCGCCACGGCATGCGCCTCGACTACGATCCTTCCGGCGCGCTCATCGGTCTGAACCGCTACACCGACGCGGACCTCGCGCCCTGGAAGGTGCGCGCGGGGAACGTGCTCGTGCGCACGCCGCGCGCCTCGTACACCTACGACGACGCGCGCCGCCGCCGCCGCAAGCTCCCTTCGAACGGCGACAAACCCACCGAGTACCAATGGGACGCGCGCAGCCGCCTCCGCGAGGTGCGTTTGCCGTCGGGCGAGCGCGTGCTCCTCACGTACGACGCCTTCGGCCGGCGAACGCGCAAGGTGATCGTCTCGCCCCCGATTTCCCCGGAGACGCTCGATCAGAAGCGCACTCCGCCGCGCGTCGTCGACTACCTCTGGGATGGCGTCGTGCTCGCTGCCGAGATCGATTCGGTCCGTGGCACCCGCGTCTTCGTGCACCACCCGCGCACCATGTTTCCGCTGCTCCAAATCGAGGACGGCGAGGTGTACTCCTACGTCACCGATCCGATGGGCACGCCGCGCGAGCTCGTGGATGCGCGCGGCCGCCTCGCATGGGCCGCTTCGATCTCGACGTTCAGTGACGTGTTGGAGACGTACCGCGATCCGGGCGCCGCCGAGGTGTCGTCACCATTTCGCCAGCTCGGGCATTACGCTGACGAAGAGACGGGGTTGCTCTACACGATCCGTCGTTATTTCGATCCGGAGACGGCCCGCTGGCTCAGCATCGATCCGCTCCTGATCCTCTCCGGCGGCGATCTCTTCGGCCTCACCAAGAGCCCCACCTTCACGGTCGATCCGCTCGGTATGCAGGAGACTCCGCCCGTCGGCATCTACGGCAACAGCATGCCCGGCCTCGAAAAGCACGAGCCTTTGCAAGCATGCTGGGGCGAGCACAATGGCCTTGGCCCGCGTGGGACATGGCCCTTCCAGCGCGCGAACCCGGTCATCGGCCTGGAGCAGGGCCCGCACGACGACGTGCACCGCATCGCCGACGACATCTTCCGCAAGCGCTACGGCGTCGAGCCGTCGGAGATTCACACGCTCAGCCCGCAGGAGATCATCAAGGTACAGGCCGAAGCGATGCGCAAAGCCGGCGTGCCTCAGGAGCAAATCGACGCCGTCATCGCAGCCTCGAAGAAGCACGCTCCCAAATTCGTTTGCAGCGTGTAGGCCCTGTCCGACGACGTCCGTTCGATTCCGAGAGGGAGAAGGAACGCCAAGGCGCGGAGGCGCAAAGACGCAAAAAGGCGAGGGAGCTCGAGCCTCTTTGCCTTTTTGCGTCTTTGCTTCTTGGCGCCTTGGCGTTGAATCCGGCGTGGCTCGAGCGAGATCGACCGACGATGCGGAGCGCAGCGCGGTCGGTTACTTCTTCTTGCCCTTGGCGGCCGTCTTCTTCGCGCTCGCGGTGGCCGTCTTCTTGGCTTTGACCGTGCTGCCGGAGGGCGCAGCCTTCTTTGCCGGAGCGGCCTTTGCGGTCTTCGCCGAGGCCGTCTTTTTCGCGGGCGCGCTCTTCTTGGCGGGCGCGGCCTTCGTCGAAGGTGCTTTGGCCGGAGCGGCCTTGGCGGCCTTCGCCGAAGCAGGCTTTGCCGGCTCCGCGTGCTTTGGAGGTGCCGAGTTGGCAGGCGACGCCTTCTTTCCCGCGGTAGGCTCCACGACCTTGGCGGCCATGACGGTGCCGGTGGCCTTCGCGTGCGCCTTGCGAACGGCGTCCGCCACTTCCGGCTGCGGCGGGAGCGCGGCGCCGGCGCGGGCGTGGAGCTGAAAAGAGGCCACCGCCTCTTCGCCGGCGACCACGACCCGACCCGTGGGCGCGAGGGCGAGGACTTGCGCATCCGATGCTTCGGCGAGGCCGACGCGCAGCTTCCGATCCACGTCCCACACTTCGAGCGTATTGGGATCGAACAGACCACGTCCGGCCAGGACCGCGACGAACGGGCCTTCCGCGAGCGGCGCGACGGCGAGGATCTTGTCGCGGTTGGGATCGCGCGCGACCCACGATCGATCGAGCGCGCCGGTCTCCAAATCGAGCACGTCGAGGAACCAGCCTTCGGCCACGAGCCGCCGGCCATCGGCGAGCAGACGCACGTGCTTCGCCGGGCCGCCGAGGAGCTTGGCAAAAGCATCGTGCGTGGCGGCGACGGTCGAGGTCGAGAGATCCCAGACGGTGACTCGACCCTTGATCCCCATCGCCACCGCGCGCCGGCCGTCGGTACGCAGCAGGGCCGGACGCTCGTTCAGGCCGGGGATTTCCGTGGTCTTGCGGCCCGCACGCAGATCCCAAATCGCGAGCACGTTCTTCTCGTCGAGGGTGACGAGCCTGCCGCCCGAGATCAGCACGCCCATGAGCACCGGCGCCTCGAGGCGATGAATGCGCTTGCCCGTCGCCAAATCCCAGACGTCCGTGAACGGCGTGAGGCGGGCGTCTCCGGCCTTGTCGGCGCCGAGGGGCGACACACCGAGATCGCCTTCGGGCGTGACGAGCAGCGGCGCAAACGGAAAACGCTGCCCTTCGAGCACGCAAAGCGTCTTGCCGGAAGCGATGTCGGCGACGGCAATGCCATCGTCGTCCTCCTTCCGCAGCGCGCGGGCGCCGTCGTCGAAGAGTCGGAGCCATGCGCCCTCGACGGCGTGCCCGGTCGCCGGATTCCAGGTGAGCGGCAGATCGCGGAGCCCCTCGCCGCGGGTCAGCGCCCGTGTGCCCTTCGCGTCGATTTCGATGCTCGTCGGCCCGCTGCCGTGCTTCGGAGCAGATTCGCTGCTCGTCGCGAGCGACTCGACCTCGAAAGCAATGTTCGCCGTTCCGCTCATACCCGCCGAACCTCCATGGCGGCAGAGCATCGCGCGCCGTGCCTCGAAGGCGCAAGACCACTGTTGACCGCCTCCGCCGCCGCTCCGATACTTCGTCGAGGGAGCTCATGGCGCGGGTCGATCTCTTCATCCCGGCAGCGGAACTCGATCTCGAATGTCACGACCTCACCGGGCATGAAGCGCTCGGCGAGGCGGCCACCTTCGAGATCACGGCGTTTTCGCAGACTCCGATCGATCCCGACGCGGTCATCGGCAGGCCCTGCGCGATTCGCCTCTCCGGCGAGCACGATCAGCGCCTCGTCGGCGGCGTGGTGACACGCATCTCCACGGGCGCCGTCTCGCGCGACGCCACCGCGCGTCGTCACGTGATCTCGGTGCGCTCGAGCTTCGCCGCGCTGGAGCTGCGCCGGCAGACCAAGGTGTTCCAGCACATGACCGTGCCGGACATCGTGAAGGCCGTGCTCGAGCGCGGCGCCTATGGGGCGGACGCGATCGAGCTCAACGCGTCCGGATCCCACGAAGCGCGTGATTACGTGGTGCAGTATGCGGAGACCGACGCCGCCTTCGTGCGCCGTTTGTGTGAAGACGACGGCCTCTATTTCCGCTTCGAGACCACGGACGAGGGCGAGCGCTTCCTCCTGGAGGACCAATCGTCGAACGCGCCCGAGGCGAGCGCTTCGCTCACCATCGTCGACGACGCCATGGATGCGGCGGGGCCCGCGGCCTTCCATTGCCACGTCACGCGGCGGCGCCGCCCCGGCAAGGTCACGCTGCGCGATTACTTCGCCGAGAAGCCGCGCGTCGCGCTCGAAGGCGTGGCGACGGCCGGCGTCGACGCCGAGCAGGGCCTCGAGGTGTACGAGGCCCCGGGCGGTTTCCGCGCCGGCGATGCGGGCCGCGCGCGCGCCCAGCTCCGGCTCGAGAGCCTGCGCGCCGATGCGCTCTCCGTCACCTTCCAGACCAACGCGCTCGGCCTCGCTCCCGGCGTGCGCGTGGCCCTCGAGCTCGGGCCCGATTACACCGGCGCCGCGCGCCCCGAAGGCAAGCACTTCATCGTCGGCCTCACCCATCAATTCTCGCACGGCGGCCGTTATCAGCTCATGGCGCGCGCCATTCCGGAGAGCGTCCCATACCGCCTGCCGAAGATCACGCCGCGCCCCGTGATGCACGGTGTCCATCCTGCGAAGGTCACAGGCCCGTCCGGTCAGGAGATCCACGCCGACTCGCTCGGTCGCGTGCGCGTGCGCTTCCCGTGGGATCGCGAAGGCCCGCAGGATGACAAGAGCAGCCTCCCCGTGCGCACGATGCAGATGCACATGCCTGGATCGATGGCGATTCCGCGCGTGGGTTGGGAGGTCCTCGTGGCCTTCGAGGATGGTGATCCCGATCGGCCCATCGTGCTCGGCCGCACCTACAACGGCAAACAACCTCCGCCCGAAGCGCTCCCCGCCAACAAGACCGTGACGCGCGTGGGCACCTTCAGCTCGCCCGGCGGCGGCGCCCTCAACGGCATTCAATACGACGATGCGGCCGGGCGGCAGCACATGGTGATTCAAGCGGCCTTCGCCAAGAGCACCAAAGTCGCCAACAACATGGTGACGCAGACGGTGAAGAACGAATCACTGCTCCTCAAAGGCAGCCAGACGCGCACCGTCGGCTCGAACGAGGACGTCTCCGTCACGCAGGCGCACATCGTCGGCGTGGGCTCGCAGTCGGCCACGGTCGGCGCGATGCAGAAGATCTACGTCAAGGGCAACATGGGTATCTCCGTAGGCAGCGAGAGCGTGCTCGTCGGAGGTGCCTTGTTGGAGAAGGTCGGCAATCCGGTCACGGGCGCGAAAGGGCTCTTGGAGCAGGCCGCGCTCGCGGGCGCGGGCGCGCTCGGCACATGGGGGCAAGTCGCGGCGGGCATTTATCAAGTGGGCAAAGGCGCCGTCGAAGGTGGATGGAGCGGCGCGCTCACCGCGGCCGCGGGCGTGGCCGGCGGCCTCGTGCCGGGCGGTGATGCGGTGGTGTCGAGCATCACGGGCGCGCCGCCGCCCGCGCCGTGGAACGAGCAGCCGCAGGGCGGCGGCCCGCAGGCAGGCGGCGGTGGATCGGCCGGCGCCACGGATTCGAGCGCTGCCCAAGGGCCCGGCCCCGGCCATCGCGGCACCTGGGTCGAAGGCGCGATGATGGAGATGATCGGCGCGGCCCACACCGTGATCACGCCCGGATCCATCGGCTGGACGACGACGGGCGCATCCGCGCTCGTCGTCGGCGGCAGCCACACGACGAAGACGATGTCCGCCGATCTCAAGGTGCTCGGCGCCCACGCCGAGCAGGTCGGCAGCTTGAAGATCAAGACCAAGAGCGGGACCGCGCGCAAGATCAAGGGCGCGCTCACCACGCAGATCGGCGGCGGGCTCAAGTCCGAGTCGGGCGGCGCCTACGGCATCAAGTCCAGGGCGAGCATGTCGATCCGGATCGGCGGCTCGCTGAAGGTGGACGGGTCCAGCATCGTGTTCTCCTGCGGCGACTCCACCAAGGTCGCGGTCTCGTCGGGCGGCGTCGAGATCGTGGCCAGCGACATCACCATCACCGGCAAGTCGAAGCAGGGCGGGAAGAGCACGCACCAATGAAGCTCGCCGTCGTCGGGACGGGGCTCGTCTCGCCGTGGGGGAGGAGCGCACGAGAGCACGCGTTCTTCCTTCGCGCCGGCGTGATCGGGCCGCCGCGGAGCCCGTTCGTGCTGCGCGACGACGCACCGCTCAAGGTTCGTTACTGCCCTTGGCTCGGCGCCCGCACGCCGCACGCCGAGCGCCTCGCCGACTTGGCCGCGGCCGCGATCGCGGAGGCGCGCGCGTCCGAGATCCTGCCACCGGAGGTCGTCTTCGTCTGCGCCTCGCGGGCGCGCGGCGCCGCGGCAATCGCCGCAGTCGAGAATGCATTTCGCGGCACCGGGCCCATGCCGCGGGTGGAGCGCGCCTACGACGAAGCGGGGACGTTCGCGGCGCTGGAGCGGATCGATCAAATCCTCACCAAGCAGCCGCGCACGACGGTCGGCCTCGTCGCCGTCGATTCGTTCGTCTCGCTCGACGCGCTCGAAGCGTTGCTCGATCACGCGCCGAGCCCGTTCGCCGATCGCATCCCGCCACCCTCCGAAGGTGCGGCGGCGCTCGTGATCACGTCGCCGGTGCTCGCGCGCGAGGCGCGCGTCGAGGTGCTCGGCACCATCGAGCACACCGCGCTCTTCACCGACGCCGCCACCGATCAGAACGACGATGCTGTGGAGGCGCGCGGCATGACCACGGCGCTCGAGCGGCTCCCGCTGCGCCGGCCGCTGCGCTTCGTGTTCGGCCAGATCCTCGGTGGATCGCTGCGGCGGACCGAGTGGCATCGCGCCACCGCGCGCGCGGCCTCGCGCTTCGATCAATCCTGCGAGATGCGCAGCATCGAGTCCGAGGTCGGTGCCTTGGGCGCCGCGGCGGGCGCTGCCAACTTGGTCTGGGGCCTATCCATGCTCGGTCACGACACGACCGAGCTTCCGGCCGAGACCGGCGACGCCTTCGTGGCGTGGGCCATTTCGCCGGACGGCACGCGCGGGCTCGCCGTTGCCAGCGTGGAGGCCCGTTGAGCACGTCGCTCGCCGAAGCCGTGCAGGCCCTCGCCGATGCGGTGACGGCGCTACCCAAGAATGCATCGACGGAGGCGGTCACGGCTTCGCTGCAGCGCGCGCTCGGGCTGCTCGCGCACCCCACGCCGCCGCGCGCCGCCGACGTGGCGCCCATGATTCAGGGCGCGGCGCACGTGTTGATGCGCCTCGCCGCCGAAGGCACGGAAGTGCCGCTCGAAGCGGCCGCGCGTGCTGCGAATGCGCTGCGCGAAGATCCGGATCGCGCCGTCACGCTCGCTGCGCAGGGGCGTGATCGCGCTCCGGATCCGGCTTGGCCGCGGGCCACGCGATCGACTCCCGTCCTGCTCCGACCGAATCGCGATGTGTTTCGTTGGCCCGGGGCCACATCAACGGATCTCGAGCTCGCCGAGGACGACCTCGAAGAAGCGGAAGAGCCCGCCCTCGAAGCGCGCATCGATGCGCCTCGCGAGATCGGCCCCGATGCGCCCGAGCCGGCGCTGCGCCCACCGGCCAACGACGTGGCCATGCCCGCAGCGCCGAAGCCGCGGCTGCGCCTCGGTGAAGGCGGTGAGCGCCTGCCGAGCGACGCCTTTCCCACGCGCGCGCTCGGCACCTGCCTCGATGGCATCGCGATGCTCGCGCAGCAGCGCAGGACCCGCGATCTCGCCGATCGCAGCGGCGCGGAAGCGCGCCTCCTCGCCTATGCCGACGCCGCGGCCATCACGGGCACGCCGCTCGTCGCGCGTGTCCTCGCGTGGTGGGAAGCGTCGCTCGATCGCCCCGATCCCTCGGCATCGTGGGCCGCAGCCTTCTTCCTCGGATTGCTCGACGGCGACGATGCGCTCCTCGCCGTGCTCGCCGGCGTGGAGAAGCTGCCCGGTGACGCCATCGCGCGCGGTGTCGCCGTGGCCGACGCGCTCGCCGCCGTCCCGCACCCTTCGGTCGATGTCGTGGTGAAGCACTTCATCGCTTCGCCGCATCCGCTCGCGCGTGCCGCCGGCATCCTCCTGCTCGGTCGCGGCGCGCGCCTCCCGGCCGACGATCTGCGCCGTCATCTGCTCGATCCCAATCCCGCTGTGCAGCACGCCGCGCTGCGAGCCGCGCGCTCGCTCGACGCGACGGAGGCCACGCCCCTGCTCGCGCTCGTGCGCATCTCGTTCGCGTTCCCGCACCGCGACGTCGCCGCCGAAGCGGCGCGCACGCTCGCGGCCTGGGGCGATGTCACACCGTGCGACGCCGTCCGCAGCGACGATCGCGCCATCGCGCGGCTCGGCCTGCATGCCGCGGAGATCCTCGTGCGTCAGGGCGGCGCGGGAGATCTCGCGTTGCTCCAGCGCATCCTCAAGCGGACACCGACCTCGCCCGCGCACCTCTCCATCGTCGCGCGCTTCGGGCATCCGGGCGCGTGGGCTTACCTGCTTCATCATCTCGCCGATCCCGAGCTCGTCGACGACGCGGCCGACGCGCTCGAAGCGCTCTTCGGCACGCGCGTGGATGAGACGGCGCGCGAGAGCGTGGCCGCGTGGCGCAGCGCCATCCACGCGCTCGCGCCTGCGCCCGGCGCTCGCTACGCGTTCGGTGAGCCTTGGCATCCGCGCGCCCTCTCGGCAAAGCTCGCGGCCGGCACGCTCACGGCAGCGGCGGCCGATCTCCTCCATGCTGAAGCGATGGCGCGCCTCGGCGTGCGCGCGCCGCTCGACGTGGGCGCGTGGGCGAATGTGGAGGCCGGCGCGCGGGGGGCGGCGGCGGCCGAGATTGCGGCGAAGGAAGGGCGTTATCCGGTGGGGCGCTGGGCCGTGATTCGGTAGGTGCGAGCGTGGTTTGCGGGGCGGAGAAGATTTCAACGCCAAGGCGCAGAGGCGCAAAAAGACGCGGGAAATAGAGGCGTTTGCGATTCTTGCGGTGTGTCGATCTTCGTGTCGGTAGGTCGGCTCAGGCCTCGTCGTCGATGTCGACGGTGAGCTCGCGGAGGACGTCGCGGCCGCGGCCGACGTGGAAGGCGGCGCGGACGACGATCTCCACGCGACGCAGATCGGGCTCGATCAACACGGTGTCGATGGACGGCCGGACCACGCGCCGGCCGGTGATGTCGGAGCGGGCGGCGATGACGATGGGCAGGCGCGGCAGCTCGAACGCGAGCGGTGTGAGCGACATGCCCGCGATGCCGATGGAATCGCCGGGAGCGACGCCGGGATCGAAGATGAGCGTCGGGTGCGCGACGTTGTGATAGCGAGGATCGGTATCCAGCGGAGGCAGCGGCATACGCTCCTTCTGCCAGGTTTCGTCGAAGGTGCCGGCGAGCTCGCGGCGCGGTGACCAAAAGGGCAGGATCGAGCCGAAGCCCATGGGTTGGTGCTTGTCGGTGGACGACTCGTGCGGGCGCGCGGGGTGCTCGATTTGCGGCGCGAGCGTGTCCACGAGCGCCGAGGCGCGCCGTGTGATCCCGACGCCGGATGGATTGCGCGGCTCGACGGTCCCGTGATCGTCCGAGGCGCCGCCATAAGCACGCTCGTACACGATCGGCATACGCTCGAAGGAGCGCGCCGGCCCAATCGCGATCCCCGTCAGGCCCTTGTAGAACAGCCGCTCGCCGTGCACGCGGAGCGGGGCCGTCGTTTCCCGCACCTTCACGGCCACGTCCAGGACCGTCACCGGCTTGGGCGACACCGCATCTCCGACCACGACCACGCAGGTCCCCACCTTCGCTGGGCCCACGTCGGAGGGGTATTTCGCGCTGGAACGAGGGTCGTCCGGACGGTGCATCTCGTCGGCCGTCCGGATGGGCACGGGCTCGTCCGCGGTCGTCACGCGGCCCGACTCCGACACCATGAAGGTGCCTTTGACGATCACCACCGCTTGATCGCGCCCCGCGACGTCGACCCACGGAACCGCGAGCGCCGGGAACGGCGTGGCATTGACGAGCGACATCCCACGACGACCGTCGCACGCCCATGGAACGCGGGTCAAGGGCCCGAGGCGCCAAAGACGCCGTGACTCCGCCTCACTTCACGTAATCGATGTGCTTCACGCCCTCACCACCCGATGTCACCGTCACGAGGGCTTGTGATCCGCCTGCACGCGACGGCGTCGCGCGCGTCGCCGGCCGGACGTTCACGAGCCACGTTTGATCGGCGCGCCGCGCGACCAGCAGGGTGCACTTGTCGCCGATCGGCTCGCCCGCGCGCGCGACGGCCTCTTCGACGACGCGGAGATCGGCGGGCGCGCATTCGCTCACGTCGAAATTACGCTTCGCGAGCGACTTGAGCGCCACATCGAGCGCGGTGCGCGCGCCGTTCGTGTCGGCGGCCGGCGCCGCGGGCTGCGGAGGCGGCGGCGGGGGAGGGGGAGCGGCGCACGCGGTCAGGCTCAGCGCGACAATCAGGGCAGGGACACGGTACATGCGTCGCACTTCACCACGGTACGCCGCCTGTGGCCATCGTTCCTGGCTCGAGCTCGCCGACGCGATGATGAGTCGAGCCTGCTCGTGGCCCGCGGCGCGACTCACCATCTCAGCCTGAGGATACGCACGACCACGACGGAGAGCGCCTGTGGGCTCTTGCCGGTGAATCGATGTCTGGGGATGTCGTGGGGGGCTTTTCGGAGCGTTCGGAAAACCTGGTTTGCCGAACGCCCCGGTCATCGACGGAGGGAGCGTGAGGGGCAGAGGGCGATCACCACTGCACGGGGGCGCTCTGCCAGGCGTGGTGCACGGAGCCGTCGGTGTCGCGATAGAACACCTCGATGCGACCATCCTTGTTGCGCGCGGCGACGGCGCGGCCGGAGACGGTGCCACCCATCTTGGTGAATCCTTCCCAGGCGCCGCCGGCGGTCTTCTGGCGCGTGCGCCAAAGGGCGTTGTCGTTGCCGCGGACGAAGACCTCCATCCGACCATCGGTATCGGTGGTGGCAAACGGATCTTGGACGCTGCCGCCGAGGGAGATCCATTGGCTCCACGAGCCGCCCACCTTGTTCTCCCAAGCGTGCCAGAGGGCGCCGTCGCTGCCGCGCGCGAAGAGGCCGAGCTGGCCGCTGCCCGACTTCACCAGCGTCGGCGCGCTCGTGGCTTTGCCGCCGAGCGACTTCCACGCCGACCATCCGCTGCTGGTCTGCGCGGTGAGCCAAGTCGCGCCGTCCTTGCCGCGGGCCACCACGCGAATCTTGTTGTCGTCCGAGAGCACCGCCTGCGGCTCGAGCAGCCCGCCGCCCGCCGTGCCGAGCGAGGCCCACGACGACCAACCGCCGTTCGCCTTCGTCTGCCACGCATGATAGAGCGCGCCGTTGTTGCCCACGGCGAAGACCTCCAGCCGGCCATCGCTGTTGCGGGCCACGGCCGGATCGCTCGTCCAGGTGCCACCCATCGTGGCGAAATTGCCAATCTTGCCATTGGGCGCGTCTTGCCAGGCATGCACCAGGGCGTGGCCCGCGTCGCGGACGAAGACCTCGATACGACCATCCTGGTTGTTGGCGGCGGCGGGGCGCCCATCGAGGTTGCCGCCGAGAGAGTACCAATCGCTCCAACCGCCGTTGGGCTCGGTCTGGAAGATCGTGAGCATGTTGCCCTTGGGCCCGACGCCGAACACTTCGAGCCGGCCATCGGCGTTCTTGCCGACGGTGGGCTGATCCGAGATGTTGCCGCCCAGCGAGTGCAGATCGCTCGAGCTGCTGCCGCCCGAGGTCGCGCCGCCGAGCTTCTTCAGATCGTCGAGGCTGCCATTGAACCAATCGGTGTCGACGTTGCCGGAGATGCCGGACACGTGGCCGTTGTCGGCGTCCTGCCAAAACTTCCAACCCGTCCACGAATTCGGCATGGTCGGGCAGGCCGTCTCCCAGTGCGCGACCCAGAGCGGGTATTGGGTGAACTCCGATCCTGCGCCGATACCGCTCCAGAAGCCGGGCGAGGTGTAGATCATCGGGCGCTTGCCGAGGCCGGCCTCGACGTGCTGGAGCCAGGTGAGCGCGCGGCTCCGCAGCGTCGCGTCGGAGACGCCGTCCTGCACCTCGATGTCGAGCACGGGCGGGAGATCGCCGGCCACCATGCCGCCATGGGCCTTGATCGTCTTCACGAAGAGATCGGCCGCCTTCACCGGATCATCACCGGCCCGGAAGAATTGATAAGTCCCACGGAGGATGCCGTGCGCCTTGGTCCCGGCCCAGTTCTCCGCAAAGCGCGAATCGACGTAGCTGTCGCCGTCGCCGACACGCACGATGGCGAATTTGATCCCCGCTGAGGCGACCTTCGCCCAATCGATGCTCCCCTGCCAATACGAGACGTCGATTCCACGCACCTTCGCGCCCGCAGCGCACACCTTCAATTCTTCGGACTCGTTGTCCGGATTCTCGGTGTCGTTGCTCTCGCCCGGCGCGCAGCCTGCGATCGTGGGGAGGAGCAGCAGAGAGGCGAGGGCGAGGTGCTTGTTCATCACGCCGTCCGCTCAGCGAAGAGCGTGCCGACGTGCTCGACCAATGAATGCCGCGATTTCGTGCCTTCGCGGAGGCGACATGGAATGGGCGCGACCGGATCCATGGTGGATCACGTTCGGCTCTCTGAGATATTCACCTACATGGTGAGCCATGGAGACGAGCACAGCGGCCGGCGAGCCCCGAGCGTGACCGGTCCCGTCCGCGCGGTCCGGGCCGCGCGACGACAGGAGGAGCTTTTGTTCGGCGTTCTCCTCACACGGGCCGGGGTTCGCGTTGTGGTATGAGCGTCTCGCCGATGCCCTCGCTCCAACAGGTCGGTCGCCGCCGCCGCTCGCAGGGCGCTGTTGCGCTCGCGCGCGCGCGGCTCCGTGGATCGCGGCGGGCCCGCGCGGCGCGCATCGGCGCGTGGATCGTGACTGCGGGCTTCGCGGGCATGGCCGTGGTCCTGCGCCTCACCGACGGCGCGGAGGCCTCGCTCGCCGGCGTGGTCGTGGGCGCGACGCAGCTCTCGGCGTGGCTCTCGGGCGCTCCGCTGACGCTGGCCGCCGCCGAGGATCATGCGGGGCTCGATCGGCGTGAAGGCATCCTCTCCTTGGCGGCGGCGCGGGGCGTCTCGCCGGCAGGGCTCACGTCGGCGCGGACGATGGCGGCGATGATGGAGATCGCCGCGACCATCGGGTTGCCGGTGTTCCTGCTCGCGCTGCTCACGGCGGGGCTCGCCGGGCGCGCGAGCGAGGCCGTGCATCGGATCGCCCTGGGCGTGTCCGCGCTCGGCTTCGCGGTGGTAGCCGGCGTCACGCTCGGGGTGCTCGGCACCGTGTGCGGGCGCATCGGTCGCGCGCGCGGCCGGTGGCTCTTGGTGGCCGTCGTGCTCGTGCCGTGGATGTTCGCCGAGCTCGCGGGCCACAGCGCGTGGTCGATCCCGGGCGCGCTCGGGGCCGTGCTCGATTTCGCCCTCGGGCGTCGAGGCGCCGGCGCGTGAGGCCCATCGTCGTCTTCGAAGGCGTGCATGCGCGCGACACCGCCGGCCCACGCGGTCGTGCGCGCGGCGCGCTCTCCGGCCTCTCGATCGCGCTCACGCCCGGCGTGCACGCGTTCCTCGGCACACCCGAGGATGGGATGCTCGCGTTCCTCGACGTCGTCACGGGCGCCCGCGCACCGCAGCGCGGCCGCGTCACCGTCGCGGGCCACGCTCCGGCGGACACCGCGTTCGTGCGCGGTCGCATGGGCGTGCTGGGCGCGGAGCCGCGGCTCCCTTCGGCGCGCACGGTGCGCGAGGCCGTGCGGCTCGCCATGCGGGCCCGCGGCGAGAGCGGTGATCGCTTCGATGCCGTGATCGATCCGCTCGGCCTCTCTCATCTGCACGCCCGCGATCCTCGATCGCTCTCGTTCGCCGAAGAGCGGGCCGTCGAGCTCTCGCTCGCGTTGTCGACGCCCGCGCCCATCCTCCTCGTGCTGCACGAGCCGCTCTCCGACACCGCCGTTGGCAAGCCTGCGCTCGTGGCCGCGCGCCTCCGCGAGATCGCGATGGCGGGCGCCTGCGTGATCGTGACCACCTCGTCACCGGCCGATGCGCGCTCGCTCGCGGATCGCGTGCTCGTGTTGGAGCGCGGCGTTGTGGTGCGGCAAGCGATCGCCGGTGAAGGCCTCGCGTTGCCCGCGCCGGTCGAGCTCGTCGCGTGGGTGCGCGACGGCGCGCGCGTCCTCGCCGCGGCCCTCGCGCGCCGCCCCGAAGTGCAAGCGGTCGCGTGGGAAGAAGCGAACGGCGACGCCGGTGAAGCGTGGCCCGCCGCCTCCGCCGTGCGCGTGCGCGGCGCGGTCGCCGAAGCCTGCGCCGTCGCGCTCGCCGAGGTCGCGGTCGAGACCGGCGTCGACATCGAAGGCATCGAGCGCCGCTCCCCGGATCTCGGCGAAGTGCGCGCCGCCACGGCTGCGCTGTGGCGCATGGCCCGCGCGCGTCCACCGCAGGATGGAGTCGGCCCCGCCATGGCCCAAGCGCTGGCAGCCTCTCCGCCCGCGATCACGCCGCCTCCCGTGCCCGTCGAGCCTTCGATTCGCGTCGCGCCCACGCCCAGCGAAACACCCGCCGTCGCGAGCGATGCGGAGCCGCGCCCCGCGAGCGCAGAGAGCTCGCCGCGCCCAGCGATGTTGCCTGAAGAGGAGAAGGATCGATGACGGACGTGCGGAGCTCGCGGCCGTCGCTGCCCGATCCGGCCGAGCGCACCACGTTGCCTGGACGCGCGCCCAACGGCCTGCCGCCGATCGCCTTGGAAGCGCCGCCGCCTCCGCCGACGCTCGAAGCTCTGCGCATCGGTCTCTCCATGGGCCGCGCGCGGCTCATGCAGCGAGGCGCGCTGCTCTCGATGGTCCTCGGGCTCGCGCTCGTGGTGGTCGCGGGCATCGTCGAGCGGCGCGTCGGATCGGCGGGCGCCGTCGATCGCGCGCTCACGGCCACCTTCAACCTCGTGGTGCCGCTCCTCTCCTTCGCGATCGTGTCCGCGGTCACCGGCCGTCAGAACCTGCGCGAGAGCGTGTGGTCGGCCGCGCGCTACGGCGTCGCGCGGCGCGACGTCGCCTTCGGCGTCATCCTCGCCGCGGCCCTCGCTTCCGCGGCCATCTGCGCGCTCTCCGCGGTGCTCGCCGTCGTCGTCGCGCAGGCGCCCGGCAACCCGCCGTTCGCCACCGACGCGTTCACCAGCGCTTGGATCGCAGCGCTCGCCGCGGCCGCTTACACGGGTTGGTTCTCGCTCGGCTCGGCGTTCGGGAGGAACGGCGGTGTCCGCTTTCTCCCGCTCGTCGCCGACTTCGTCATCGGTGGCAGCACCGGAATCGCCGGCGCGCTCCTCCCCCGCGCCAACGCCGCGAGCCTCCTCGGCGGCCCCGCTCCGCTCGCGATGACGCAGGCCTCGAGCAGCGTCATCCTCGCCGCCAGCGCCATGATCCTCGGCGCCCTCGCGGCCCTCCGCTGCCGAGAATGAGCACCTCGCGCATCGCATCTCCGTAAGCCGGTCCACGCCTCGATCTTCGTCACCTCGAGCGCTTTTCGCCGGCCGGATCGATCCCCTATGGTGCCCGCGATGAAGCACCCCTCCTTCGCTCCGACCTGTGGTGTCTGCAACTCCCTCGCCGGCCCCACGCCGGCCACACCCATTTACGAAGACGATCTCTGGCACGTCCGCCACATCGACGCGCCGTTCCCCGTCGCTGGGTGGATGTTGCTCATCACCAAACGCCACGTCGGTGGCCCCGCCCACTTCGACGACGTCGAAGCGCGCGCCTTCGGTCCGGCCCTGCGCCATTTCGAGAAGGTCCTCGAAGAGGTCACCGGCGCTCTCCGCATCTACACCGCCGCCATGGGCGAGAGCCACCCGCACTTCCACGCCCACATGGTCCCGCGCTACCCGCAAATGCCCAAAGACGCCAAGGCCTGGGGCGTCTTCGATCTCCAACGCGCCGCCGCCGCCGGCGAAATCACCCCCGCCGATCCGGAAGAGGTCGCCCGCGTCGTCGCCGCTTATCGCGAAGCCCTCGCCAAGGCCCCTGCGCCGCGCTGATCAAGGCCGGCTTGCGGCCCCATCGTGATCAAGCCATCGCGGCTTCTTCCCTCGGGCTCTCCGCCTTCGACAAGGCCTCTTCTTTCGAGCCCTCTGCCGGCCGGCGCTCCCCCCGAATTACCCCTCGCCGCCCCTCCGTATTCCCCACGGCCACATCCACCATCTTCTTCACGCGCTTCCACACGCTCTCTTGCACATAGGGAATACCGTGCTTCTCGCAGATGGCTTTCACCTGCGGTTGCACCCTTTGATATTGCCGCATGGGCAGGTCGGGGAAGAGGTGGTGCTCGATTTGGTAATTGAGCCAGAGGTGCGCGTAGTCGCGGAGATCGCCGCCGGTCGCGAAGTTCACGGAGGCGGCGGCTTGGCGGGCGGCGTGCTCGGCGCGGGAGGCGGGGCGGTCTTCGAATTGGAAGAGATCGTCGCCCGTGTGGTTCGGGCCGACCACGCAGAAGGTGTGTACGTTGGTGAGGGCCTCGGCCATGAGTGAATTGCAGAAGGCGCTGAAGACGCTCCAAGGGCCGAGGGGCAGATAGGCCAAAGGCAGGAGCCCGAAGTGGAGCGCCGCATAGGGCAGATAACAACGCAGGAGGAGCGCGCGCAGGTGCCCTTCGGGGGCTTCGCTCGCATCGCCCTCTTCCACGCGGCGCTCGCGCCAGAGTCGGAGCGTCTTGGGCGCATAATACGAAGCGCGCCAGGTGAGCGCCAAAAGGCCCATGAGAGCGTAACGCACGGGCTTCGGGTAGGCGCGGAGATCTTCGGTGTTGCGCTCCACCACGTCGGGGTCGAGCGCCTCGCCCGTGTAGGCGTGATGAAGGACGTTGTGCTCGTAGATCCAGGCCTCGGGGATCATCCAATCAGCCCAGTCGAGGAAGCGGCGCGACCCGCGCGCAAACACCTTGCTCGTGTAGCGCGCCGGCGCGCCGGGCACCTTGTCGTAGCCGCGATGTCCGATGTGATGCATGAGCAACCAGCGCGTCGAGCGGCCCAAGCTGAGCGCCAGCGCGCTCACCGGGTTTGGCGCGAGGCCCGCGGTCGCGAGGCCGATGACGGTGGCCGCGCGGCCCCAGCGCTCGATCTTGCGGAGGTGGCGCAGATCCTCTTCGCCCAGCGAGGCGTCGATCTCGCGGCGCAGGGCCTTGAGATCGGCGAAGAAGGCATCGAGGTCGACAGCGGAGAGATCGAGCGGCCGGGGATCACGCATGCGCCGAGCCCGGCTACCACCGATTCGACGAGGCTGCGATCCCTGCGTGCACCGGGCGCGCGTAAAGCGGGCGCGAAGAGGCTGCACGTAGCCGCGCTCCGCCGCGCCTCCGGTGAGCGTCGATTGCGTATCTGGAACGCCTCCGTGGAAAACCGCATCTCGGCCATGGACGCGGGGCATCACGCGTTTGATAGGCTCGACCCATGGCATCATCGAAGGTCGAAGCGCAAATTGCATTCCTCCACACGTACCCGCCTTCGGGGCTCACCGGCCTCCGGTGCACGCCGGTCCGGTCTACTGGGATAGGCTCTATAGGAGACACCGGCAGCGCTCTCGTGATCGTGGTCGAGAGCGCTGATCCATGATGGCATTTCGGATTGCGCGGGGAATGGGGCCGCTCGCGGCCCCATTCCAATCAGGGCCCGCCGCTGCTCGATGCGGCGCCGCCGGAGCCCATGGCACCTCCAGCACCACCCGAGCCCGCGGCGCTGCCGCCGGTGCCCATTGCGCCTCCAGTGCCCATTGCGCCACCCGTGCCCGTGGCGCCGCCGCCGGTGCCCGTGGTGCCACCGCCGGTGCCCGCGGCGCCGCCGCTGCCGGCGTCGTCGGGCGCGGTGCTGCCGAGCGGGAACTCCGGAGCCAGGCAGAAGGGACCATGCTTGGTTTGCGTGCAGGTGAGCTTGGCGTTCTGCGCGCAGTCGCTCGCACCGTTCGGGCACGCCGTCGCGCCGAGGCAGAAGCCATTGTCGACACCGGAGCCGGTGAGACCGCCGATGGGCAGGCACCAGAAGGAAGGCGCTTGGCAATCATCCTGCGATTGGCATGCAGGCGCGCAGTAGCCGAAATCACCGGCGCCGTTGCCCGAGGGCGAGTACACGCAAAGGCCGTTCGTCGGACCACCGCAGTTGGGCGTGTCGAGCGGATCGGCGGGGTTGCCGCCGAGCACGCAGGGCTGCGAGCAGGACGTCGCTCCCCCGCTGAAATTCACGCAGACGCCCGCGCACTCGTTCGCATCGGCGTTGCACTTCGAGCCATTGGCGAGGCCGGTGTTCGCCTTGTCCACGCAGACGCTGAGGCGCGGATCGCAGACGCGGCCCGAGGGGCATTGGCTGTCCTGACCGCAGGTGGGCAGGCAGGCTTTGACCGAGTTGGTGAGGGAGGCACAACGCACGTCGTTGCGGCCGAAGCACTTGTTCTCGTCGAGCTCGTCGTTGAGATGCATGAGGCCCGGACCGAGCGTGCAGGTGAGCAGGCAGAGGCCGGGAGTGTCCTCCGTCGCCCCGTAGCAGACGCTCGAGTTACCGGGGCAGTCGGAGGTCCTGCCGCACGAAGCGGCGCAGTAGCCGCCGGCGGGGCCGCCGCCGAGCGGCAGATTGGTCGACTCCGCCGTGACGCACACGAGGCCGGTACCGCATTCGGCGTCGTTCGTGCACGCGATGCCGAGGCTCTGTCCGGTGGCGCCGGTGCCGGTGGAGACACTGGTGGTGCTGCTCGACGACGACGACGACGACGATGACACGGTCGCGCCGCCGGCCCCTCCGCTCCCGCCGGAGCCATCATTGCTGCAAGCGCCTGCGGCCATCACCGCCGCGCCGAAGCCCAACCACATCACCTGCCACCTGCGTGCAAACATCTCTCACTCCTTCGTCGGCGCCCCCGCAATCGATCAGTGATGTCGAGATCACGAGAAAAGGCCGCTTTTGTCAAGGTCCCTCGACATCGGATCGTCCTCGCCGTCACCGGGATCGCCGACGTCGTCGCAGGCTGCGACGGCCTCGCAGAATGACACGGGGCAAGCGCGATGATTTCGACGACACGAGGGCTCGCGTCGCGTCGGCGAGATCACGTGTCGGCAATGAGAGGTCGTGCCATCGAGCGTGGTTGTTCTGCGACGACATCGCATCTTGCGACGGGGCGAGTCGACGCGGGCTCATGAGATCTCGGTCGCGGGCGGAGCATCGTTGTCGTCCTGCCCCGAGTCGATGTGGCGCGCGAGCGACCGGGCGCCCGGAGCAGCGGCCTTCCGGATGAATCACCCGGCGGCCCGTCGTTCGCGGTAGAACGTCGCCGGCCGATGACCGAAGCGCATGCGCACCTGGGCGATTCTCACAATTTCGGGCGCCGTGTCTCGATGCGCGGCGATCGTGTGGTCAAGCCGCGCGCCCTCTTGTGGGAGTGGCTCGTCCTCTCGGCGGAGAGCCCGTTGCGGCGGCTCCTCGACGAAGCGGCCGAGCGTGATGGGCTCGGGCGCGACGCCTTCGGATTTCTCCCGGATCTCTCGTTCTCGCTCTCGAAGACGGAGATCGGCGGCGACGTGCAGCGCATCGAGCTCTCGCCGCTGCCGGAGCCGACGCCCGAGAGCAGGCGGGCGCTCGCGATCATCGTGGGCCGATCGCTCGCGCTCTTCAGCTATCTCGGCGTCACCGATCTCCATTGGGAGAACTTGGTGCTCGGGCTCGACGCGCGGGGACAGGTGGTCTTCACGCCCCTCGACGTGGAGATGATTCTCTCCGATCTGGCGCTGCCCACGGAGACGAAGCTCTTGCCCGACGCCGATCCGGAGTATGCCGCGATTTGCCGCCACGCCGCCGGCGTGCGCCGCGTGCTGCCCTATCTGGGCAAGCCGGTGGAGGTCGCCGATCTCTTGGCCATGGTGAGCGCATACCAAGGCACGCTGGCCTTTCTCGATCGTCACGCGCGCGCCGTCGCCGGCGTGATCGCGGCCTTGCCAGCGCTCGGAGAGACGCCCATTCGCGTGTGCCTGCGCGGGACGGGTGATTACGTGCTCGCCCGTTCGCAGCGACCCTGGCCGCCGCTTCTCGACGCGGAGAAGGAGCAGATGGCCCGCGGCGACATCCCTTATTTCTTTCGGCTCTACGGCAAGCCGGGCATTCACTACTACGGAGACGAGTCGCTCCGAGATCTCAAACGCCTTCCGCTCGAAGGCGACGTTCCCCAGCTCGATCCCATCCTCGACGTGTCGCGTGGCCTGCGCTCGGCGACGCGGAAGAAGCTCCGAGAAGATGGGTTGTTCACCCTGCTCGGCGCCTTCGATCACCCCTCGTTCAAAGGCCAGCATCGGCACGGCGATCTCGAGATCACGTTCCGCGCGCGCTCGCTCGTGGTGAAACCGCCGAAGGGCGAGGAGCTGGAATCACGACGAGACCTGAGCGCCTTCGTCGGGAGCGTCTACCTGCCGTGTCGCTGCGGCGAGGTCCGCTCGGTCTTCGTGCCGCCCGTCACCGTGTGCGAAGCCGCGCCGAGCGCGCCTCCGCCGGGCCGGCGAAAAGAGCGGCGCTGAATGAGATGAGACCGCGCGGCGCTTTCTCGGTCACGTTCGAGCGAGCAGCCGCGCATGGACCTCGTGGATTCGGTAAATGCGCGCACGGCGCGGCAAGGCTGGAAGGACGCTCCGATCCCGCGTGCAAGCCAAATGGCGACGTACTAGCCTCGCGCAATCGTGTCTGTCCCCACCTGTGACGTCTGCCAGCGCCCCACCGTCGCCTGCGTTTGTGATCGCATCGTCTCCTATCCGACCGAGCGGCGCATTCTCATCTTGCAGCATCCTCAAGAGCAGGATGCCATCTTGGGCACGGCGCAGCTCCTCACCGCGAGCCTGCCGAAGGCGCAGGTCGTCGTGGGTTTGAGCTGGCGCAACCTCGGCGCCGCGCTCGGCGAGGAAGAGGTCGATCCGCGCCGCTGGGCCGTGCTCTTCCCCGACAAGGACTTGGTGGGTGATCAGGTCACCGGCCGGCACGGCGGCGTCATCTCGCCCTCGTCGCTCGAAGGCATCGTGGTGCTCGACGGCACGTGGTCGAAGGCCAAGACGCTGTGGTGGCGCAATCCTTGGCTGGTCAAGCTCAACCGCATGACGCTGAAGCCGGGCGAGCCTTCGATTTACGGCCGCCTCCGCGCCGAGCCCAGGCGGGAGTTCGTCTCCACGCTCGAATCCGTAGCCGCCGCGCTCACGCTCTGTGGAGAAGCCCCGGAGATCGAGGCCGGCTTGAAGCGTGTGTTTCGCACGCTGGTGCAGCGTGTCCGCGACGCCAACATCATCCCTCCGCGCGGCCCGAAGCCCCGCGCCGTCGCCGGCCCGCGCCGCCCGCATGGCCCGCGTCCGCCGCGGAGTTCGGGCGGATCGGGGGCGGGGACGCCGGAGGAGTGAAGGGATGTCGATGGACGAGAGAGGCTCTCTCGTCCATCGAGGCTCAGGCGGATACGGGTGTTGGTGGAAGCGTGCTTTGCAGTGAGCGCATCACTGCGCAAAAGCCATCTCCACCGTGCTCCAGAGCTGCACCGCGTTGGACTCCGTATGGTGTCCCTCGGCCGCGCCGAAGGGCACGTGGTGGAAGGCGCCGTCGCGGTGGGCGAAGCTCCATAGCTCGGCGGTTCCCCAATCGGCGGTGGCGCGAATGGCGTCACCGACGGCGGCGCGGGCCGCGGCGGCGGCGGCGCGGGTGGGGGCGGGAGATCGGCGCGGGCGAGCTGGCGATCGAGGCCGGCGGCCAAGAGGGCTTGTTGCCACGACCAAACCACCGTGCCGTGATAATGGCCCGCGGTGAACAAGGCACGTGTGGCCGGGTCGGGGCAGAAGGCGGGATTGGCGACGAGAATGCCAATCGGGGTTCGGAGGCCGGCGGGGAAGGGGCGGAGCACGCGGGCGGCGGCCTCTTCGACGGCGGCGGGAGACGGCTCGCCGAAGAGGAGGATGAAGCCGTCGTCGGAGCTCATGACGGGGATCGGCGCGCCGCCTTCGGCGAGCGCGACGCCGGGGAAGGTGACGTCGCCGGTGATCGACGCGATGGCGTTTGCGGGATCGAGATCGATCGAAGCGGCATAGGCGGCGAGGCGGCGGTGGGCTTCGTCGCGCGGGATGGAGACGCGGAAGAGATCGGCGGCGCGATCGTAGCGATGGGCGAGGTTTCGGAGACGTCCGGCTGCGGCGGCGTCGCCGTCGAGGAGAGCGCTTTCGCGGAGGCGCGCGGCTGCGTGAAGCGCAGCGGGGACGAGGGCGGCGTTGACGCCGAACGGCGTGCGCCCGCCGCCGAGGCCTTCGGTGCTGTCGCGCCAGTCGCCCGTGATGCGGCCGTCGGGGATGCCGATCAACGTGGCTGCCGCCGGCGCTTCGGCGAAGGGGAGCGCGCGGCGCGTGACGAAGGCGAGGTTCTTCGCCAGCGCGGCCGCGTAGGTTTCACCGGCGGGCGTGCGCCGCGCGAGGAAGGCGCGGGCGCGATCGGGGTGGGCGCGATCGAGGAGGTAGTCGGCGATGACGGGGGCGAGGAGGAAGTCGTCGTCGATCATGGCGTGATCGAGGACGGGCTCGCGCGGGTCGTCGGGGAGCGCTCCTTGGGCGAGGTGATGCGCGGTGGCCTCGTCGCCGATGGCCTCTTCGTGGGCGACGATTCCGTTTGAGCTCAAACGATCGAGGACCGCGCCGAGGCCGGCCTCGACCACCGCGGGCTTCAGCACCGGCGCGAGGAGGCGCAGCGTGAGGAGCGTGTCCCGACCGAAGTAGGTGAGGAAACGCCACGATCCGGCGAGCAGCTTCTCTTCGTAGGAGAGGAACGCGAGGGCCGAGAGCGCGCGGGGATCGGCGCTCACGCCGGGGATCAACAAGTCGCGGGCGGCGATGGGGGTGAGCGGCGCGTCGTCGGCGAGCGCCACCATGGTGAAGCGGAGCGGGCCGCCGCGCGCGGCGAGGACGAGGCGATCGCCGTCGAGGCGCGCGACGGCGCCGTCGTGCGGGGTGATCTCGACGAGCACGCGGTGGCGGCGATCGAGGGTGGTGCGTTGGATGACGACGGGCGTCCGGGCTTCGATGGAGACGTGGTGCGAGGGCGGGAGATCGCCGCCGCGGGCGAAGCGGCGCAGCGCGCGCACGCTGCCGAGCACGGCGCCGCGCAGATGAAGCTCGGGCGCGTCGCAGCGGAGCGTGGCCGAGATGCCGCGCAGGCCACCGTCACGCAACACCGGCTCGGGCGCGCGCACGATGGCGAGCTCCGCGGGCATCGCGAGCGGCTCGAACCAGAGGCCGGCGCCCGTGTTGCCGGCGGGGAAGGCGACGAGCACGCGCGGCGCCCGCCCCGAGCTGACGACGAGGTGCGCGGCGATCGGGCCGCGACGGTAGAACGCGTTGTGGGTGGGGCCGTCGTCGATCGAGAAGGCGAGCGTCTCGGGGTGGTCCGAAAGGGCGGGCGCACACATCGAGGGGCGACCGTAGACGCAGGCCGGCGGCCTGCAACGTCGAGCGGTCGGGAAAAATGATGAAGATGACGGCGGGCGCGCAGAGATACGGCGCGCGGATGCAGGTGGGATTACCGGATGCCATGCGATTCGCGAGCGAGGGGCGGTCGCTCGCGAGCATGGATGAGAGCGCTCGAGGGGCACGGCGCGCGCTCGCGCCGGCGCTCGGTTCGGAGGGGCGGACTAGGGCTTACGGTGTAAGTGGTTGAGCGGGCCGAGGCTGCGCAACGCAGGTCGTCATGCTTGATCGGGGCCGCCCATGGTGACGCGCTCGCCGCCGACTTGATCGTCGGGATCGAGGAGGAGGAGGCGCACGCGGCCGGTGGCGGCGGCGCGGCCGGTCTCGTCGTGCACCGTGACTTCCCAGATGTGGCTGCGCTTGCCGGGGAAGACGGGCTTGCCGGTGGCGGTGAGCTTGCCGGCGCGCACGGCGCGGAGGAAGGACGTGTGGTTCTCCATGCCGACCACGTTCTTGCCCTGCGGCATGGCGTGGATGGCGGCGCCGACGGAGGCGAGCGTCTCGATGATGCCGGCGTGCACGCCGCCGTGCACGATGCCGTACGGTTGGCGATGCTGCGGACCGATGGTCAGCTCCGCCACGACTTCTTCGCGCGAGGCGCGCAGGAAGCGGAGGCCATTGGCCCGCGCCCAGCCGTCGATGGCAGCGCCGTTGAGCATCTCCGCGAGGTCTTCGCCGTTGGGCTCGGTCATGGGCGCACGCTAGCACACGAGCATGCGGCGAATGCCCGACGTGCCACCGCCTGATCGAGGAGGCGCGAGCGCTACGACACGATGGCTCCCTCGAGGACCTGGAGGATCTGCGAGAGGTTCACCGGCTTCGAGAGGGCGACGACGCCCGGCGGGATCTGCCCTGGATCGTGCGCCGCGCTGACCACCACCAGCGGGATCTTCGCCAGCGCCGGATCGTGGCGCACGGCCTCGATGAACTCCCAGCCGTTCATCACCGGCATCATGAGATCGACGATGAAGACGTGGGGCGGGTGCGAGGCGCGGCGGAGGAGGTCCAGCGCTTCTCGGCCGTTCGCCGCGGACTCCACCGTGTAGCCCTCCAGCGTGAGCGCGATGCCGAGCGCCTCGCGGAACCCCTCGTCGTCGTCGATGACGAGGACGCGCTTCATGCCGAGGCCTCTCGGGGCAGCTCGATCGTCACCGTGGAGCCCTCGCCGACGGCGCTCTGGATGCGCACGGCGCCGCCGTGCGCGCGCACGATCTGAGCGGTGATGTAGAGGCCGAGGCCGAGGCCGCCGTAGTGGCCCGCGGCCACGCCCCGCTCGAAGGGCATGAAGAGTCGCTGGATGAGCTCGGGGCTCATCCCCTGTCCCTGATCCATGAAGGACACCGACGCGACCGCACCGTCCGCCTCGACCGTGACGCGCACGGGGCGGCCTTTTCCGTACTTGATGGCGTTGGAGACGACGTTGGTGATCACCTGCTCCACGCGCAGCCGATCCCAGCGACCGATGACCGGCGCGGGCGCATGCACCACGAAGTCGATCCCCTTCGCCGAGAGCTCCTCCTTGAAGCGGGAGACCACGAGAGTGACCGCCGCGGCGAGGTCCATCGTCTCGCGCTCGAGGCGCATGCGGCCCGCCTGGATGATCGAGACGTCGAGCAATTCGTCGACGAGGCGGGCGAGCCGGCTCCCCTGTCGCTCGCTCGCCCTCGCGCGCTCGCGCAAAGGCTCCACGTCGAACGTGGGCTTGTCGAGCTGGCGCAGGATGGTCTGCAGCGCGAGCTGCAAGCACGCGAGCGGGGTCTTGAGCTCGTGCGCGGCGATGGCGAGGAACTCGTCGCGTTGGTGGATGGCGGCGCGCGCATCGGCATAGAGGCGCGCGCTCTCCAGGGCGAGCGCCGCACGTCGCGCCAGCTCTTCGGCGACGGTCAGGTCGTGCGGGCCGTAGCGGCGCTCGGCGTGCGCCGATCCATAGATGATGGCCCCGATCACCCGCTCGCGGACCTGCATGGCAACGTCGATCGCCGACTCCGCCCCGAGGGTGCGCATCAGGCGCAGGAGCTCGGGCCTGCTCGCGCCGGGCTCGAACGCTTTGCGTGAGATCTGCGAGAAGAGCTGCGAGCGACCCGTCGCCAGCACCTCGGACAGGCCAAACGGCGCGCCCCCCGGTTGCGGCAAGAGGCGATCGATCTCGGCGGCGAGCCCGGCCTTCTCGGGATCTCGGTGCGCGAAGGCGACGCACCGGACGCGGCCGCCGTCGCGGACGACGATCGCGCACCAGTCCGCGAGATCACGCACGGCGAGCGTGGCCAGGCTGCGGACGGTGGCCTCCGCGTCGAGCGAGCTGACCAGCGCCGCGCCTGCGTCCGCGAGGAAGCGAAAGTCGGCGTCGGCCTGCTTGCGCGCGGTGATGTCGGAGAAGACGCCGACGCCGGCGACGATGTTTCCCTCGGCGTCGTGTACCGGCGCCGCGCTGACGGCCAGGGTCGCGCGCGTTCCGTCGCCGAGCTGGAAATCGATCTCCTCGTCGTCGACCGACTCGCCCTGAACGATGGCGCGCGAGAGCGGCAAGTCCTCGAGGCGATAAGGCCGCCCGTCCGGGTGGAAGCCGTGCCAGGCAGCGTCATGCTCGATGCCTTCGGCCATGATGGCGGGCCTTCGCCAGAGGCGTGCGGCCTGGTCGTTGACCATCAGGATGCGACCCGAAGGCGCAGCGACGACGACACCTCCAGGCATGCGCTCGATGACTGCGCGGATGATGCTCTGCTCCTGCAAGAGCCGCTGGAGGAGCTCGTCCCGCTCCTGCTCGGCTTCGCGCTGCCGAGAGATGTTGACCATCACGCCACGCAGCCGCGGCGCCCGACTCTGCACGTTCGTCTTCGAATGCACGATGCCTCGCAGCCAGACGACGCGCCCGTCCGCCGCGATCACGCGACACTCCCACTCGCGCTCGGACGTCCCTGGTTTGGCCATCGCGAATCGCCGCAAGGTCGCCTCGCGGTCTTCCGGATGGATGATGTTGCTCCAAAACGCGGCATCCTCGGACCAGCGCTTCACCGGGTATCCCAGCATCTCCTCGGCGCGCTTGCTCACGTACGTGAATCGCCCCGTCTCGGCGTCCGCTTCCCAGGTGATGGCGTCGACGTCGTCCGCGAGGGCGCGGAAGCTGCGCTCGCTCTCGCGGCAGCCTTCTTTCATGCGATCGTGATCGATGGCGATGGCGGCGAGCTCCGCGAACTCCTGGACCAGACGGAGCTCGCTCGGTCGCGGCTGGCGAGCGCTTCGGTGATAGAGCGCGAAGGTGCCGAGCACCGCGCCGGAGGCGCCGAAGATGGGCATGGACCAACAAGCACCGAGCTCGTACCGGCGCGCGATGTCGCGGTAGTCCTTCCAAAGCGGATCGGACTGCGTGTCCGCGACGATCACCAGCTCACGCCGGTGGGCTGCGGTGCCGCAGGAGCCGAGACCTTCGCCGATGGGCACGCTGTCGACAGCGAGGTTGTACGCGTCGGGCAGGCTCGGGGCTGCGCCGTGGAGGAGGCGACGGTCTTCGACCAGGAGAATGGATGCGAGGAGGCCGGGGGCCTGCTTTTCCATGGCGCTCGTGAGATCCACGAGCATCTGCCGCAGCGAGGCGCCGCCGGCGATCTGCTGGAGGAGCGCCTTCTGAACCTTGTAAAGGTGACCATCCTGCTCAGGCCCCGACACGAGCTCGGGCATCCGCATGACACGTGCCTCAGCGGGCGGGTACCATCGACGGATGGTTCTGTACAGCGGCGCGCGCGGAGAACGCTCTTCCGATTTCGGATACTCCATTGGCCGCTCGTCGGCACATGGATGATTCACCGGTGCGGAGCCACGACGCCGGCCAAGTATCTTCGATTCGAGCCTGATTCGTCGCGTGATCGCAGCGCACGGAACCACGGCGCCACGGAGCGTACGGACGCGACAACAACGCTGTCGGCGGTGACATCGCGTTTGTGCGCTGCGGGCCCTGATGGCCAATGGGCCTGCAGCGCGCAGACCCGTACGTCCTGTGGACGACGATGATGCAGCGCTTTGCAGCGACGGAGCGCTGCTCGGTCGAACAGATCTCCTGGCCTGCGTGCGACCTGAAGGATGCGTTCAGCCCGACACCGACGGTGGATTCACCCGCCGCAGCCCGCGGCTCGCATGCGCTCCGCTGCTTTCTCGGCGGTGATGCTGCGAGGCTTGGCCTTGCCCCAGCGATCGCGCACGACGCGATAGGCGGCGCAGGCGGAGGCTTTGTCGCCCTTCGCTTCGTGCGCTTGGCCGAGCCAGAGCTGCGCGCGCGTGTGCTCCACGGGAAACTCCAAGACGCGGCAGCTCTTGGCGGCGCGCGTGAGCCAGGGAAGGGCTTCGTCGGCGCGGCCGCCGAGGAGGAACGTGAGGCCGACCGAGGCTTCCACCAACGTCTTCGGGAAGAAGCTCGGCAGCGGCTCGTACGCGGGGAGCGTGGCCAACGCGTCGCGGGCGTCGTCGGCGGTCTCCACCGTGCCCGCATAACCGTGCGCCCAGATGTAGCTCTTGAAATCGCGGGTGACCTTGCGCTCCCAGCCGCGCACCCACTCGGCGCGCTTCGTGGCGAGCTCGGCGCGCGTGAGCTTCTGCGCGCGGAGCGCGGCCGCGAGCAGCGATGGAGTCGCGTCGCCGGCGAGCGCGAAGTCTTCCGATCGCGGGTCGGGCTCCCAGGCGTCGTGCCGGCCGAGATAGGCCTCCGCGGTGCGGCCGGCGTCGGGGAGGCGGCCGGTCTCGATGAGGATTTGCGTGAGCTTGCGGGCCGCGCGGCCGTGCTCGCTCTCGTGGCGGCTCGGCTCGGCGGCGGCTTCGATGGCGCGCGCGAGCTCTGTGGCCGTGACGAAATCACCGGAGAGGAGCGCGAGCGAGAGCGTGTCCTCGCGCTCGGCTTGCTGTCGTGCGGGGCCGGGAATCGCGGCCCATTTGAGGCGCAGGGCCTCGCGCACCGCGGCCTCCGGACGACCGCGCGCGGCCAGCGCCGACGCGAGCAGACCCTGCGCCACGGCTTGCGCCGGGCTCGCGGTCACGAGCTGGCGCGCCATGGTCTCTTCTTCGTCGCAGGTGCCTCGATGCTCGAAGAGACGAGCGAGCTCGATCGAGCAGGTCGTGAACGTGGGCGCGATGGAGATGCAGCGATCGAGCACGCTCCGAGCCTCGGGCCAGCGGCCGAGGTACATGAGGTTCTCGGCTTCCTGCCCCATGGCTTGGGCGTATTTCGGATCGAGCGCCACCGCGCGCTCCAAGTAGCGCGTGCTCGGCTCGAGGCCCTCGGCGCTCAGCGCCACGAAGCCGTGCTCGTACCAGAGCTGCGCATCCATCGGGAAGCGCTCCACCGCGATCGCGAGGCGGCGGCTCGACTCTGCCCAGCTCGCCGGCTGCCGGAGGAGCACGGGCTCCATGGAATCGAGGAGGAGCTGATCGCGCTCGGTGAGCGACGATCGCAGCTCCGACGCCTTGCGCAGGTGGCTGCGCGCGTCGTCGGTGAGCTCGCCCTCGATGGCGTCCACCGCGTACATCAAGTGCGCGGCGCCGAGCGAAGGATCCAACACGGTGGCCCGCTCGAACGCGTCGCGCGATCCACCGAAGCGCACCTCGGTGAGGCCCGCGCGATAGGCCGCGAGCGCGTCGGGGCTCGGGGTCTTGGGATCGGGGAGATCGGTGACGGTGGTCGCCGCGACGCGCGGCGCGCTCGCCGACGAAGCGCTCGCTGCCGGCGACGGCGCGGGCGTCTTCGCGCGGAGGTTGCGCAGGCCCACGAACGAGAGCGCCGCCGCGATGATCGCGATGGCCGCGAACAAGAGGCCGCGTGGCCGGAGCGGCTCGCCATCCGGCTCGAACGGCGCCTGCGGGGTGGCCTCGGGAGCGGACGGCGGCGCCTCCACCACTTCGACCTTGGGCACGCGCGGGACCCGCGCGGGCTTCGGCAAAGGCGCGCCGGCAAAAGGATCCGCCGAGCGCTGCGTGGCATTCTCGGGCGGGGAGGCCGGCGGACGCATCGACGCGCCGCGCGCCGCGCGCGAGGCCGGCGCCATGGAGGGACGCGGCACGGTGCGCGCGCCCGACGAGCCCGGATCCGTGAACGCGTCGAGCGCGGTGATCACGTCATCCATCGAAGGAAAGCGGTCCGCCGGCATCTTCGAGAGCGTCCGCATCACCACCGCCGCGGCCTCCTCCGGCACGGCGGGGCACACGGTGCGGAGCGGCCGCGGCGCGTCGGAGAGGATGCGCGCCATCGCGTGCAGCCCGTTGCCCGGCCAGGGCAGCGTCCCGCTGAGCAGCTCGTACGCGAGCACGCCCCACGAGAATTGATCGCTGCGCCCATCCATCGGCTCGCTCCGGATCTGCTCCGGGGCCATGTATTGCGGTGTCCCGAGGAGCGTGCCGACGGCGGTGATGGCCGTCGATCCATCCTCGGTGGAGGTGGTGATCGCGGTCTGCCCCGTCACCTCGTCGGGCAGCTTGGCCGTGCGTCGCGCCAGCCCGAAGTCGAGCACCTTGGCGCGCCCGTCGTCGCGGATCATCACGTTTTCGGGCTTGATGTCGCGATGGATGAGGCGCGCGCGATGCGCGGCGGCGAGCGCGCCGGCGATCTCCACGAGCCAATGGAGCCGCGTGCGCACGTCGGGCTCGTCGGTCCCCACGTACATGCGCAGCGGCAGGCCGTGCACGAGCTCCATGGCGATGAACGAGAGGCCATCTTCCTCGCCGACGTCGAAGATGGATACCGCGTTCGGATGATCGAGCGCCGCGGCCGATCGCGCCTCGCGGAGGAAGCGCTTGATGCGCTCCACGGCCTCGGGATCGTCGCTGTCGCCGGCGATGACCTTGAGCGCGACCTTGCGTCCGAGCTTGGCGTCACGAGCGCTGTAGACGGCGCCCATGCCGCCCTCGCCCACGATGCCTTCGATGGTGAAGCGCCCGAGCTGATCTCCCGGCTGTAACAGGCCGCGCCGCGCCCGGCCCGGCTGCCGTTGGCTGCTCGGATCAGGTCCCGGCGAAGGCATCAGGGCGGATGGTACATCCTTTCGGTCGCGGGGGCAGAGCGCCGCGTCGCGGTCGGGACGAAACGCAGACGGAGCGGGACTTCGCGCGCCGTTCGTTGCTTTGGCGCTGCCCTGTGCGATCCGCTACCCCTTGAAGAGAGCCTCATGTTGGACAGGAGCCCCTTTGCCGTCCTCTTGGTCATCGTGGGTATGTTCGGGCACGTGGCCTTCTATGCGGATCTCGGCGGCACGGTGATCCCCGCGTGGATCCGCGTGGCGGCCCACCTTTCGATCGTGCTGCCCATTCTCTTCCTCGGCACGCCGGAGCTGCGCGTCGACGGCACCGGAGAACGTTTGCCCGATCACGCGAATGTGCGCGCCGGACAAGGGCTCTTGGTCGTCGCCTGCATCATGTATCTGGGCCTCACGGCCTTCGCGATCTTCCCCATCGCGACCGGCGCCTGGCGAAGCCGCTTCACGCTCTACCTGCTCTTCGCCGGCGTCGGCTCCGTCGCGGTGGCCGTCGCGCTCGCGCGCGCCGTGCGCTTCCTGTGCCGCCCGCATCGCCCGCCGCCGGAGCGTCCCTTCGAGCCGCCTTGGGTCGGCGCTTACCGCACGCGCCCCGCGATCGCGGAGACGCCGGAACCGCCTGCCCCACGGCCTTCCCCGCTCCGCGATCCGCGGCTCCAGGCGCTCGGCCACGTGCTCCTCTCTTTGCTCTTCGTGGTGGTCGGCGTGCTCGTGGCGGCCTTCTCGCACCGCGAATCCGATCGCTTCTGGGGTCGTCTCTGCGCCTGCTTCTTCGGCGCGGGCACGTGGGTCTTCGGCGAGACGCTCTTCGCCCCTCGCCGGACATTCCCTCTCTCGCCCTCCGCGCGGAGCCGCGCGCTCGCGGTCTTCGTGCTGGCCGGGCTGGCGTCGCTCTACACGGCGATCATGACCGATCAGGTGGCCATCGTGGATCGCGCGTTCGGCATCATCGTCGGGACACTGATGGCTTTGCTCGGCGTGCCCGCGATGTGGAGAGCGCGACACGACCCATGAAGTCGGCGCCCGCCGGTCAGTAGCAGCAGCACTTCTCGCCGTAGGCGGCGCCGATCGTGGCACCACAGGTTGCGTTGCCGGCCCCCAAGGGGGCACCGCACGCCGCCGTCTGGTAGACGATCGCGCCGACGTTGGACGCGCCGTTCAGGCCCTGGCAGCCATCGTAGCAGGTCTTTCCGAGGCCCTGACAGACGGTGAGGCAGCTCGTCTTGTTGGTCGAGCACGCGGTGAGGGTGCCGCAGGTGCCCTTGAAGCAGGACGTGCCCGTCGGGCAGACGTGCCCGCAGGTCCCACAATTGGCCTCGTCGAGCTGGAGGTCGCGACACACTCCATTGCACACGCCCCATCCGGTTTGGCAAGAGCAGGTGCTCTGTGCGCACGTCGCTCCGACCGCACATGCATTGGCGCAGGTTCCACAGTTCTTGGCGTCTGCCGACATGTCTTTGCAGACACCATCACACGCGCCGTTCCCCTTGCAGGCCAGCGTGACGTCGACGGACTTCTGCACCGAGTGCCCGCCTTGATCGAAGAACGTTGCGACGAGCGTCCGCTGCGAGCTCTCGCCCTGCGCAAACTCGATCTTTTGCACCTGTTGGAATTGCGCCCAAGAAACGATCATCTGATAAGCGCCCTCTTGGCCGGTCGTGGCGAAGGCGCCGTAGACGCTGTTATTCTCGTCGCTGAGGTTGCCGCCAATCACATCGTCGATACCGTCCGGATCGGTGACGATTGCGCTCACGGTGAGCGACTCGCCTTGGGTGATCGAGGTGACGTTGGTCCCGAGCGTGAGGATGACGGGTGCCGAGCTCGCCGTGCCCGTGCCCGTGGACGTCGTTGCGCCGCCCGAGCCGGTCGTGCTCGCGCCGCCGCTGTTGCCGCTGGCAGTGCTCGTGCTCGTGCCTTGCCCGCCGGCGCCGCCGGAGCCGGTCGCGTTCGACGCCACACACTTTTCATTTTGACATACGAGACCGGCGTTGCAGGTCGCATTGGGGTAGCAATCCTCCCCGACGCCTCCAACCGGGGTCGCGCTGGAACAACCGAAAAGCGAAATGGCAAAACCAAAAGATGCAATGGTCGCGAGTAGCGCCGATGTGCCGGTGTGAAAAGGGTTTCTCATGGCGGCCACGCTACCGTGGCCCGCCGAGGGTGTCGATACCGCGAGAGGCGCTCAACGCGCTTTCGTATGGGGGCGCTCTCGTGAGGGAGGCAACGTCTCTTCGTAGGCGAGGAGGCCGGCGCGCACGAGCATGAAGAGCATTCGATCGCGGCTCACGCCATGTGCGGCGGCGAGCTGGTCGACGCGGGAGAGCTCTTCGTCGTCGAGCCGCGTGTCCACGACCTCATCGGGCTTGGGGCTCGCCTCGACAGGCTTCGAATCGGGTGCTTCAGGGGGCACGTCGCGTCGATTCATGACTCCACCTCGATTTCGAGGTGGAGTCGATCCGGATCGACTTGGTGCTGATGCTCGACCAACCGGCACCGCTCGCCGGATTCGATGCGGCGTCGATAATGGTCGAGGAGCCGGAGCAGCTCTTCCATCACGCGGAACGAGGCGATGCGTGCCTCGTCTTCGGGTGTCCGCTCGCCGCGCGGAGGCAGGCCGCCGCGCGCCAGCGCTCGACGCAGCTCGCGCAGCGCGCGCGCCTCGGGGATGGAGAAGGGCGAGCTCACCGCGCCGTCGCTCCCGGCGCCGGCGAGAGCCGCGTCGCCTCGTCGCGAAGGCGCTCGCGCTCGGCGGCGCCTCGGCCATCGGGCGCGCGCTGCGCATGCTCGGCGAGCGCGGCGAGCGCATCCTCGGCGTTGCGTCGATCGAACGCCGAGCGCGCCCGATCGAGGAGCGCGATCTCCTCGCGCAGTCGTCGCCGATCCACACTCGCAACAGCAGGCTTGGCCACCGACGGCGCCCGCGTTGCCGGGAGCACCGATGCGCGGGCCACCGTGGATTCGGGCGTTGGATCGATCGGTGGCGGCGTTGCGACGGTCTCGATGGCAGCGCTCGGCACCACGGGCACATCGGTCGTGCCCGAGGCCGGCACTGCGACCGCTTGCGGCCCCGTCGAGACCAAAGGCTCCTCACGCACCTCGGCCTGCGGGGCGCGGCCCAACCAAGCGTGCTCGACGATGCCTCCGATCAAGGCCCCTCCGAGCAAACCCAAGACGCCGACGAGGCGTCGATTGCCGGTGTCGAACCCCGAAGCGCTGCGATTCTTCGCGCCGTCGTGGGCCTCGATCGGAGCGCGGTTTGCGGGTGAATCGACGTCGTCGTGATGGTCGGCGCGATGCGACCACAAACGATCGAACTCGGGATCTGGACCGGGCGCGGGCCGGCCCTGTGCGAAGATGGCTGCGAGGGACAGCGGCAGCACGACCAGGCCGCGCTGCGATCGGTCCTCACTCCAGCGCTCGGCCGCAGCAGCGAACGCCTTGAGGCCTGCTTGATAGCGCGCGTGCGCCGTCGCGTGCGACACACCCTCGCGCTCGGCGGCTTCGCGGATCGTGTGATCGGCGAGCTTCACGAGGATGAGGACGCGGCGCGCTTCGATGGGCACTTGGTCGAGCAGGTGATCCAGCAGATCGCGCGTGGCCACCGCGTCCTCCGGCGTCCGTGCCTCGCGCGTGGGGGCCAGGGTCGCGTGATCCGCTTCGTGCTGCGCGCGCCGGCGTCGCGTGCGCAGGAAGAGGCGGACCTCGTTGCGCACGATCCCGCGCAGCCACTGCCGCAGCGACCCCACGTCCTCTCGGTAGGTGTCCCAGCGCGCGACCGCCGTCTCCACGGCCTTCTGCGCGAGGTCGTCGCGATCCGCCGCGGAGAGACTGTACCCGCGCAGCGCCATCCGGACCTCGGCGAAGAGCAACCGGGAGAGCGCTCGGCTGCTGGCAGGGTTTTCGGTGCTCGGCTCGGCCATCTCAGCCCCTCATTGACCGCTCGAAGGCATTTTGTTCGGCGCGACGGAAATTGTTTTTGCGAAGGTCCCTTTGGAAGGGGCTCTCCGCAGTCCTCATCGGGATTCTCCCGCTGCCCCTCCACACCTTCTCTCAAGGCAACGGAGCACAGCAATACGTCGAGGGCTCCACCGCCGTCGCGGCGCCCATCGGCTCTCCACCGTTCGGCGTGCACGTTCCCGCGGCATAGATGGGCGCGGAGGCGGACTTGCTTCCGAGCGGGCTCCCCGCCGCGACATCGTTGCACGCAGCCTCGCTCGAGCTCACCGTGGCCGCATAAGCGAGCGCCGAACAGGCACCATCGGTATAGACGGAGACGCTCGCCGAGCACGTGCTCCCCATGGGCGCGCCACAGGTGCATTCCGAGCAGGCGCGGCTGTCCTCGAAGTGATGATAGAAGACGTGCTTCTCCGTGTACGGAGGGAATTGCGGACCATCGCATTCCTGGTCGCCGTCGTGGAACGTGCAGACGCGAAAACCAGCCTCCGGCGGCGGTGCGGCGAGGCAGAATCCCATCCCTCCTTCACAGGAGAAATGGGGAAACGCGCTGCAGGCACGGGCAAACGTCTTCCATTTCGGCGGGAGGGGCACGGGTGTTGGGGAAGGTGGGCAATCGCTCTCGTCGATGGTGAGAGGGCCGATGGTCACCGATTGAACGCACTTCACCCCGGCGCAGAGCTTGCCGGAGCCGATGGCGACATCGGCGTCGCAGGCGCCGGTCCAACCGCTCGTCGGATCGAAGGGCGAGTGCGGTGTGGCGGCCCCATTCAGCGCGCAGGTGGCGGCGTTGGCGGTGATCGTCGCGGGCAGGCCGCAAACGCCGGTGGGATCGCCGCAGGAGCAGGCGCCGCAGCTCGCCGGTGCATCGAGATCGGCGTGTCCCTCGAAGACCACTTTGGGCGCGCCGGCTGGGCATTCGGGGGCGTCCTTCTCGTCGCCGATCCAGACCAGTACCGGATAATCCCACCCATTGGGTGATCCGATGGCGCATTGACCGCACGTGTCGCTCCTACCGCCGCTGCCGCCGGATCCGCCTCCGGCACCGGCGCCGGCGTCCTGCTCCGGCGTGGTACCTCCCGTCCCGCACCCCGCGACGGCGAGCGCGGCGGCCAGCAATAGATTCATCGGTCGTGCGACGATCATCGATTCGCAACCTATCCGGCGCGCGCCGGCTCAAGGGATGGGGAGGCAGCAAAAGGTGACGGGGCCCATGGGCTCGACGGTGCCGATGGGATCACCGCCGCTCGGCTGGCAGGCTCCCGGAGCATAGGTGACGTTGCTCGCGGATTTGCTCATGAGCCCCACGCCCGCGAGGGTGTCGATGCATATCGATTGGCTCGAATCGACCAAGTTGGTATTGGTGCTCGGCCCGGCGCAGGCCCCGTCCGGATAGACGGAGATGGAAGCCGTGCAAACGCTCCCGAGCGGCGGATCGCAGGCGCACGGCGAGCAGCTCCGCGTGTCCAGGAGGCCATCGTAGAAGAGGTGTTTGTCCGTGTACGGCGCGAGCCACGGATCGCCGCAATCCTTGTCTCCGTCGTGAAAGACGCACACGCGAAACCCTGGCGGCGCCGCAGGCACGCAGCCGAGGGCGCTGTCACCGCAGCTCCCCGGCGAGGCCCCGATGCACGAGCGCGCGAAGTGGCTCCACGATGACGAATCGTTCTTGGGGATGGGTGTTTGCTCCGGCGTACAACCCACCTCGGTCAGGGACAAGGGACCGATGGTGAGCGACCGGACGCAGGGGCCGCCGCCGCAAGCTTGGTTGGGTGGGATTCCATCGGTGTCGGTGCAGCCACCGTCCCAATCGACGGGTGGATTGAAGGGCGTGTGCACGGCGCCTGGATCGGTCCCGGCACAGGTGGTCGAGCTGGCCGTGAGGGCCGTGGGCAAACCGCATGAGCCCACGGGTGGTTGGCACTGGCATGCTCCGCAGGGCAAGGCCGCCGTGTCGAGCCCGGCGTGCGCTTCGTATCCGAGCTTGGGCGCGACGGATGGGCATGGCGGCACCTCGAGCTCGGAGCCCATGGCCACGAGCGAAGGCGCGTCCCAACCATTGGGCGCGAGCGGTAAGCAACGGCCCGCGCAGCCGGTGCCTATTGGACCATCCGCCGAGGCGTCCCCGGCATCGCCTGCGTCGGCGCCGCCGTCGGGAAAACAATAAGAGAGGTAGTTCAGGTCGGTGGCGCCGCCGGGCCAGTTCTTCGGGTCGCACAGATCGGCGTCACCCGGGCAGCCCGAAAGCGAGACCCCGAGGGCCGTCGCGATCGCCCCCGCCGCGAAGGCCCGTCCATGCACGAGCCAGCGCCGGTGCTCTCTTTCCACCCGGGAATTTCCCATGTTCCCAAGCGTAACCGATGTAAACGCTGTTGCTCAACCCCGAACCTCGGTTCTCCGCGCACGTGGATCGCGTGCGGCCCCGGTTGTGATCAGTGCGGAGCACGTGCGGCCCCGGTCGTGATTCTCGCCGGAGCGGTGGAAGGGTTTCGGGAGCGCGCGCCGTCAAAAGGGGACGAGGACGGTGAGCCCGGTGTCGCCGGCCACCGCGCTCGTGCCGGCGGCGGTGCGGCCGCCGGGCCCGAGCACGCGCGCACCGTGAAGGGCTGGCAGCACCTGCCCGTGAATCCGCAGGATGACGGCCGCGCCCAAGCGCGTTTCGAGCCCGAGCCGCGCGCCCAAAGCGACGTAGCTGGCGCGCGAGGTCAGGGACACGGGGCCATTGAGCGCTTGTTTGGTGCTGTCGAGAAAACCGGCGGTGCCCGTCGCGCAGGCGAGGCCGCCGAAGGTGGCTTGGGGGCCGGATATCCAATCTCGAAGGAAGCAGGCCAGGAGCGAGCCGGTGTAGAGGCGGGACCTGATTTCGTTCTCCACGTGGGGCGCGTGAATGCGCGCTTCCCCGCTGAACGAGAGGCGTGAGCGGGGATCGTCGAACGGCGCGACGGCGAGCCCGACTTGGAGCGCGCCGCCGGCCGCGAGGCCCGGGCCCGTGCCGCCGCCGAGGAACGCGCCTATCCCCGCCTCGCCGCGAACGATGGAAGGGCGGGGAGGGGAGGGCGGCGGCGCGGTGATTTCTACACGTTTGGGAAGTGGTGATGGCGAAGGGGCTCCGGGCTCCGCGGGGGAGGGTGGTAATTCGTTGGCGAAGGCCGAAAGCTCGATGGCGAGAAATGCACCCAGGGCGGCGAACACGAGGTCGCAGGCGTCGGCGTCGGCGGGGCCGGGGACTTCGTAGGTGCGGCTCCATTGGAGAGCGCCTTTCGGATCCTCGTGCGCATAGGTGGCCACGAGCCCTTTGGGCGATCGAGCGATGGTGACGCGCACCTTGCCAAAGGGCGATCCATCGGCGTCGCGCGCGAAGGGGTCGTATCCAATCCTCCGGGAGACCTCGTGGCGCAACGTCTGCTCGGTGGGGCAGTGATCGAGGTCCGCAGCGTGGGAGAGATCCAGAGTGGCGGCGACGTGGACGTGGGTCGCTGAGGATGCGGGCGGCGCGACGGCCTTTGCGCTCGGCGGAGGCGGCGCCTCTGCGCGCACGCTCCCGCCGGCGAGCGAGAGGGCCGCGAAGAGGGCGAAGGGCGCCGCACGCATGGATCGCCCGTGACCGTACAGGGGGCGGCGGCACACCGCCAAGCACAGATATCGATGGATCGCTCGGTCCGCGAAACCGATGATCGAAAGCACTCATCGGGGATCGCCGGATCGCGGCGCCGAGGCTTCACCGTCGCCACTCGGCGGGATCGGGTGCCGCGATGGAGGATGCGGCCCCGCATCGCCGCGGCGCGCGCGTCGCAGCGATGCAAACCAGTGGGCCAGCACTCGGCGGTATCGGGCGCGGGCTCGCGCCGCGATGGAGGATGCGGCCCCGCATCGCCGCGGCGCGCGCGTCGCAGCGATGCAAGCCCGTCACTCGGCGGCGTCGGGCGCGGGCTTGCGCCACGATGGAGGAGGCGGCCCCGCTTCGTCGCGGCGCGCGCGTCGCAGCGATGCAAACACGGCCACGCCGAGGATGACGGCGATGATCGCCAGCGAGGCATAGGCCGGGATGTGGAGGTAGCTCGCCGCGAGCATCTTGAAGCCGACGAAGACCAGCACCACGGCCAGGCCGACCTTGAGGTAGTGGAGCTTCGCCGCCGCGCCGGCGAGGACGAAGTACAGCGAGCGCAGGCCGAGGATGGCGAAGATGTTGGACGTGAAGACGATGAACGTGTCCCGGCTGATGGCGAGGATCGCGGGGATGGAGTCGACGGCGAAGACCACGTCGGTGGCCTCGATGAGGACGAGCGCGACGAAGAGGGGCGTGGCCACGCGCCGGCCGTTCTCGCGCGTGAAGAAGCGCTCGCCGTCGTAGTTGGCCGTGGCGGGCACCACGCGGCGGACGACGCGGAGCAGGCGGCTCTCCGAGACGCTCTCGGGCTCGTCCCGATCGCGGAACATCTTGGTGCCCGTGAGGATCAGGAACGCGCCGAAGACGTAGACGAGCCAGTTGAAGCGGGCGAGCAGCGCGGCGCCGCCGACGATCATCCCGGCGCGGAGGACGAGCGCGCTGAGGATGCCCCAAAAGAGCACGCGGTGCTGGTACGCGGGCGGGATGGCGAGCGTCGAGAAGATCAGGATGAAGACGAAGATGTTGTCGACGCTGAGCGACTTCTCCACGAGATAGCCCGTGAGGAACTCGAGGGCGCGCTCCGCGCCGAAGAAGAAATAGAGACCGGCGTCGAAGACGAGCGAGAGCGCGACCCAGACACCCGTCCAAGCGAGCGCGTGCTTGACGGTGACCTCTTCGGCCTTGCGGTGGAAGACCCCGAGATCCAGGGCCAACATCGCGAGGACGAACGCGAGGAATCCGATCCACATCCAAGGCGAGCCGATGCCGTTGAAGCTCGCGGTCGACGCTTCCATTCACCGGAGCGCGTGCAGCCGCCGTGCCCGCATCATCGAGCGGGGAACCGCGGCAAGTTGGGTGATGCCGCGCTCGCTCGGCCGCGGCGATCTTCCGCGTCGTGGCGTTTTGGGTCAGCTCCCCTTGGGCTCGCCGTCGGCTTGAGGCGGGACGGCTTTCTGCTCGGGCTGAGCTTGGGCCGGCTGCTGTGGGACCGGCGCGGGGACGATGGGCTTCAGGTCCGGAGGCAAGGCGGGATCGCCGGTGACGGGCGCAATGGGCGCGGCGCTGCCCGGTGCAGCGGGCGCGTGCGGCGCGGCGGGGATCGCGGGGGCGGCGGCTTTGGCGGCGGCGCGGGCCGTGTCGCGCTCTTCGCGGAGCACACGCCCTTCGGCGCGGCACGCTTCGCGCTCGCCTTCGGCGGCGGCGCGCGCGGACTTCTCTTGATCGGCGAGCACGCGCGCGGCATCGCGATCCGCTACGAGCTCGGCGCGCTCGCGGGCGCGATCGGCGACGGCGCGCGTCATCTCGTCCTCGCATGTGCGCTTCTGCGCGTTGGCGGTGTCCTCGCAGGCCTTGATGCGCGTGTTGTAGCGCTGCACCTCGTGCGCGTGCTCGGCCTCGGTCTGCGAGCCGGTGCGGATCACGTCGTCGAGGGAGCGCCGGAGCTCGGTGCGCTCCACGTCGAGCGCGGCCTTGCAGGCGGCGTTCTCCTTCGTGGCCATGCGGTGCGAGGCCACGCAGGTGTCGAGCTTGTCGAACGAGGCCGCGCCCTCGCGCCGCGCCTGCGCGAGCTCGTCGGCGACGCGCAGCGTCTCGCGCTTCTGGAAGGCCACCACGCCGCCGGCGGCGCCGGCCAGCATCATCGCGGTGAGGCCCACGCCGAGCCAGGTGATGGTCGACTTCTGGCGGGCGCGCTTTCGCTCGAGGCGGCGCTCCACTTCGCGATCGGGCTCGAGCAGGACGTCGAGCTCTTCGCAGACCTCCCGCATCGTGGGGCGGTCCTCCGGCTCGAAGGCGAGGAAGCGGCGGAGCGCGGCCGCGATGGCTTTGCGCGCCGGGCCCGTGGCCTCGGGGAGCGCGCCCTTGGCGAGCGGCTCGGCGATGCGCGTGCGCTGCGCCTCGGTCATGCTGACGCGATCGTTCGCGGTCTCGCCGGGGAAATGATCGGGGCCGACCAGCGCGTAGAGCAGCGTGGAGGCGAGCCCGTACGTGTCCATCTTCTCGCTGAACGGCGCCAGCGTGGGCACGCCCGCGAGCGCGGCCACCTGCTCGGGCGCGGCGAAGAGCGCGGTGCCGGCGATGAACCCGGCGTCCTTCTCCGCCGCGACGCCGAGATCGAGCAGGATGGGGTGCACGCGCCCGCCGAAGACCGCGAGGAAGATGTTCTCGGGCTTCACGTCTTGATGCCGGAGCCCCGCGGCATGGAGCGCTTCGAGCCCCCGCGCGATGGGGAGGAAGATGTCGTAGGCCTGCCGGCACGAGAGCGTGCCTTGCGCCAGGCGCTCGGCCAGCGTCTGGCCTTGATACACGGGCATCGTGAGCCAGACGTAGTCGGGCGTGGTGCCGTGATCTTTGAGCTGCACCACGTGCGGGTGACCGACGGTGGCCAGCATCACCAGCTCGCGCTCCACGTTGCGGCCGGCGTACAGCGATCGAGGCAGGAGCTTGAGGGCGACGCGGTGCTCGGGCACGTCGAGGCGCTGCGCGACGTAGACCTTCCCGAACATGCCCTCGCCGAGCAGGCTCTTCAGGTGATAGTGCCCGCCCACGATGTCCTCGACGGCGGGGAGCAGCGACGACCGAGGCGGCTCGGGATCGGTGCGCGGGCCGCTGCCTCCGCCGTGGCCGGCGAGGGCCGTGCGGCGCGAATCGTCGACCATGGTGCGGGCGAACGCCTGCACGACCGTCGTACGCATGAGCTGCGGTTGAGAAGAGAGCACGGCGGGTGATCCCAGACTAGCGCGACGCGCGCCTCCGGACGGAAGAAGTGGCGAAAGTCGGTCCCCTGTTCAGCGGTCCGTTCCGTTCCCACCCCGTCCCCGTCCGCCCTCGCGGCGCGGCTCGCGAGGCCCTCTCCGTCGGGGTCGTCCCGACCGCGGGCTTCGGCCTGGCGCGTGCGATGCACCCTTCGATCACCGCATGGACGCGATGTGCATGGGGGCATGGCTCGCGGCCGGCGCCGCGATCGCGCTCTCCGTTTCGTGCGCGCCGGTGACAGCGATGCCTGACACGGATTCGATCGCGGTCATCGTCCGCGAGGCGGGCGAGTCGGGAGGACGCGAGGATCCAGCGGCGGCGTATTACCTCGCGCTCGCCGAGCGCGAGCTCGCGCGCGCCGAGGTGCAGGCGCGGGTGCGCGATCGGGAAGGCGCGCGCAGTTGGGCGCGGCGCGCGCGGGCGGACGCGGAGATGGCGCGGTTGCTCGCGGTCGAGGCCGCCGTGCGCGGCGCGGCCCAGCGCGCCGAGGATCACGCCGAAGCGCTCTACCGCGAGATCGAGGCGCGTCGATGAAGCAGGCTCTCGCGCTCCTGCTCGGGCTCTCCGGCTGCGCGTCGGGGTCGCTCCTGCCCGCCGGTGATCTCCTCACCGCGCAGCGCACGCTCGCGCAGGCGGCGGAGAGCCCCTTCGCCTCGGAGGCCACCTCCGAGATCGGCGCGGCCGAGTCGGCGCTCACGCAAGCCGAGCGCGAGCACGAAACGCACCCGGGCAGCGTTCGCGCCGCGGATGCCGCTTATGTCGCGCTGCGCGCTGCAGAGAAGGCGATGGTCACGTCGCGTGTGGCCGCGGAGCGCATCGCCCTGGAAAAGGCCCGCGGCGCCGCGCTGCGGCTCCAAGCCGATCTCGAGCGGCGCGACGCCTTCTTCGCGTCGCTCGCGCGGCGTCGCGCGGCGCAGGCGCAGGCGGAGATCGACCTGCGCGAGGCGCATCGCGCGGCCCTCGCGCGCGCCTCGGGGCCGAGCACGCAGATCGTGGAGCGCCCCGCCGCGTTCGTGTTTCGCGTGCCCGTGGAAGAGATGTTCCTGCCCGGCACGTCGCTGCTGCGCGACGGCGCCGCCGCGCAGCTCGCGTCGCTCTGCCGCTGCTTGGTGGCGCCGTACACGGTGCAGATCGTGGTCGCCGACGATCTCGACGGCGTCCACACCAGCGCCGCGACCCTCGCCGCGCGGCGCCGCCTGCGCGTCCATCAGATCATGCGGGGCTACGGCGTGCCCGAGTCGGCGTTTCTCCCGCCCGAGCGCTGGCCGCTGCCCGGGACGCAGGTCGACGTGATCGTCGGGGAGCCGGCGATCCCGTTGCCGGCGGACGAGTGAGCGCCGCCGACGGAGCGGCGCACGCCGTGCTCGCTCGCCCGTTGTCGCAATGTGCCACGATTGCGGATGCCGGCCCGCGTGCCCACGCTGCCATCATGGCAACCACGCTGCTCGTCGCGATCGACTTCGAGGATGCCTCGCGCCGCGCCATCGATCTGGCGAAGGATCTCGCCAAGCCGCTCGGCGCCGCGCTCGTGATCGTCCACGTCTACACGTTGCCGGTGTACACGTACCCAGGGCTCGAGCCCTCGATCCTCCCTGGTTTTCAGGGCGAAATCACTGCGGCTGCCCGAGGCGCGCTCGCGTCGTTCGCGGCGGACGTGGGCATCCCGGACGCGGTGCTCCGCGAGGGCGATCCCGCCGCGGAGATCCTCGCGGTGGCGCGCGAGCGGCGCGCGTCGATGATCATCATGGGCACGCATGGGCGCCGTGGTTTCGCGCATACGCTGCTCGGCAGCGTGGCGGAGAAGATCATCCGCCACAGCGAGATCCCCGTGCTCACCGTGCGCGGCGAGGCGGTCTGATGCACGCCCACGCGCCCCCCGGCTTCTTCTCCCGCAGGGAGCTGCTGCTCGCGCCCAACGTGCTGAGCTTCCTGCGGCTCCCGCTGGCCCTGGCCTTCCCGATCGCGGCGCGATCGAAGGGGCAAGCGCTCTCGGTGCTCGCGCTCGCGGGGCTCACCGACGTGCTCGACGGCTTCATCGCCCGCGTGACCCGGCAGGTGACGTCGACGGGCGCGGTGCTCGATCCCATCGCGGACAAAGTGTTCGCGACGTCGGTCGTGGCCACGCTCCTCGCGCGCGGGCAGATCCCCGCGTGGGGGATTCCCGCGCTCCTCGCGCGCGAGATCCTCGAGGCTCCGCTGCTCGCGTGGGGGCTCGTCGCGCGGCCGCACGAGGAGCGCGACGTCACCGAGGTGCGCGCCAACGTGCCCGGGAAGCTCGCGACCGTCGCGCAATTCACGGCAGTGATGGCTGCCATCGAAGCGCCAGCGTTGCTGCCCGCGGCGCTCGTGGCGTCGGCCGCGGCGGGCACCATCGCGGGCGTGATGTACTGGCGCCGCGAGCTCGATCGCGCACGCGCCCCGAAGGCCTCCGAAGCGCCCCGCACGTCGCCACCTGCCGTGCCCACCCGGAGGTAGGCCGCGGGCGGGAAATCCTCTACCCTCCGCCCGGATTCATGCTCAAACCGGGCGATACCCTCGAGCGCTACACCATCGACGCCGTCCTCGGTCAGGGAGGGATGGGCACGGTGTACCGCGCCCACGACACCCGGCTCGATCGGCGCGTCGCCATCAAGGTCATCACCGAAGGCGCCGCGCCCGACTCCGCCGACGCGCGACTCCTGCGCGAGGCGCGGGCCGCGGCCGCGCTCGATCACCCGAACGCCGTCTCCATCTTCGATGTCGGCGAGGTCGGCGGCGCGCCGTACATCGTCATGGAGCTCGTCACCGGCCGCACGCTGCGGGACGCGATCGGCTCGACGTCGACGCCCGTCTCCGTGCGCGTCACCTGGCTCGCCGACGTCGCGCGCGCTCTCTCCGTCGCGCATCGGAAGGGCCTCGTGCACCGGGACATCAAGCCCGAGAACGTGATGGTGCGCGACGACGGCGTGGTGAAGGTCCTCGACTTCGGCATCGCGCGGCGGGCCCAGGGCGCGAGCGATCCCAGCGCGCCCACGCAGGCGACGGCGCTGCCCACGCTGACCAAGGAAGGCATCAAGGTCGGCACGCCGCTCTACATGGCGCCCGAGCAGATCCGATCCGCGCCGCTCGATGGTCGCGTCGATCAATTCGCGTGGGGCGTGGTCGCCTTCGAGCTGCTCACGGGCAAGCTCCCATGGCGTGCGACCGATCCCTTGGCCGCCGTGGCCTCGATCCTCACCGACGAGCCGAGCGGCGCGGAGCTCGACGCCGCGGGCGTCCCGCCCGACGTGAAGGGCGTCGTCCTGCGCGCGCTCGCGAAGAAGCCCGACGATCGCTTCGCGTCCATGGACGACATCGTGCGCGCCCTCGATCCCGCCGCGAAGAGCGAGGTCTCCTCAGGGCACCCCGTGCGCATTTCGGTGCGGCCGCCGAGCAGCGCGCCGCCCCCTTCGCCGATGGGGCCGACGGCGGCGAGCACCACGTTGCTCCAGCGCTACTCGACCGCCGAGGTCCGCGAGATCTTGGAGCGCGCCGTGGAGCGACAGAATCGCGACGACGACACGCGCCTCCGCTTCGACGATCTCCTGGCCGCCGCGCGCGAGGTCGGCGTCGACGAGCCCACGCTGCGCGAGGCCAGCCGCGATCTCCGCGCCCGCGCCGAGATCGACGCGGGCTTCGAGCAATGGCGACAGCGGCGGATCCGCGGCTTCTACCGGCACGTGTGGGTCTACGTGGCGGTGAACATTCCCTTCCTGGTCTTGGCCCTCTACGAGCTCAGCGGCGGCCCGCTGATGCCGGCGCTGTGGTGGGCCATCGGCCTCGGCATCCACGCGATGAAGGCCTTCACCGCGCACCAGGACGACTACCGCGACGAGCTCGAGAAGAAGGCCAAGAAGGAGCGCAAATGGCGCCGCCGCGAGGCCGCCGTCGAGCGCGCCATCGACGAGGGCGCGGCGCTCCTGCTCAAGACGGGCGCGTCGCACCGCAAGCGGTTCGAGCCCGCGCAGGGACGCGCGCGCATCGCGAGCGACACCGCGATGGCCGAGGCCGAAGCCGAGGCGGCAGCCATCGCCGAGGACGCGCGGGCCCGACGGCGTCGCTGAATCGAATCGAGAGAGCAGCCGCGCCGCGCATGGTGCGCGTCATCGCGATGGTATGACGATCGTCATACATCGCGTCCGCGCCGTCGTTCGACCTCAAGCCCGCTTCGTCTTCGCCACCGCGTCCTTTGCCTCTTGAGCCTCGAGCTCGGCCATCGCGTGCGCGAGCTCGGCCGGCTCGGCGCCGCCGGCGGCGCTCTCCAACACCACGCGCAGCTTGGGCGCGGCGATGGCATCGGCTGCGCTCTTCAAGCGGACGCGACTGTCGGCGTCGAGATCGCCGCCGAGCGCCACGGCGGCGGCCGCGCGATCCGTGGCGGCAGCCGCGGGGCTCTCGACGATGCGGAAGAGCCGCTCCTTCGGCAGTGGGGCCGTGCGCATGTCGGCGTTGGCGCCGGAGCCGATGGCCCGAAGCGATGCGACCCAATCCGCGACATCGCGATCTCCGCGCGAGAGGAGCGCCGCGTCGCCCGCCGTGCCACCGGAGTGGAAGACGCTCATCGCCTCGCAGATGCGCTCTTCGATGATGGCGACGATGTCGTCGTTCCATTGCGCTTGGCCGATGGGGATGTGCACCTCCTCGCCGGATCGCAGGCTCACGATCACGCCCACCTGGCGCGAGCGGCCCCAGCTCCGCGCGTAACGCGACACGTTCGCGACGTCGTCGTAGCCGATGAAGCGCTCGCGACCGAACCAGCGGAGCGCGAGGCCGTCGGCGCCCACGCTGAGGCGCGTCGGCATGAGCAAGACCACCGCCATCGCGAGCAGCGCGCCGAAGAAGAGGAGACCGCCCGCGATGCCGAACGCCGCAGCCGGGTGCCGTCGCGTGTTGATCGCGGTGGCGACCACGGCGCCGTACGCGCCCATGAACAAGCCGATCATGCTCAGCGTGTAGCGGCGCTTGGAGAGCGCGCGCGAGCTGGTGCGGAAGGTGGCGACGGTCTGCGATACGTCGAGGCCGAGCGCCCGGAGCAAGGCCCGTCCCTTCGCGACGTCACCGACCTGGAGATCGATCGACGGCCGCCGGCGCCGCTCGATCCGCACCAGCGGCGTCCGGCCCGGCAGCACGAAGCCGGCCCGGATGGCGGAGCGCGGCACGAGCTTCCCTCCAACGCGCAGGCCGTTCGCGTCGGCGTGCACCGGGGTCAGCGCGATCTTGGGCCACGGGTTTCGCTGCCACACATAGCCGAGCGCGATCAGCGCGAAGATCGTCGGATGGAGCGTGAGCGCGAAGTAACCCGTGCGCACGAAGATGCCGGCGAAGAGCGCAGCGAACGTGAGCAGGATCGGGCTCGCGGCGAGCCCGAGGATCCAGCGGTTCTTGTGGACCTCTGCGAGCTCGGCGTCGAAGATCGGGGATTGATCCATCGAGAGTGAGCGAGGGTATCGCGAGCGGAGCCGCTGCGTCAGGGAGAGTGCATGCCGCGACGATGGCGTATGCTCGCCAAGCTCTTCGAGGTGCACCGCGGCGGCGCGCCCGTGCGTCTCGCGGAGTCGATCGAGAACATCATGTTTCTGGCGGCGGGGCCCGGCGGGAGCCTGATTCTCACGCAGGGCCAGAACAAGCAAGCTGACGTCGCCAAGCTCTTCTTCCCCGCCGACGGGCGCCACATCGGCCTCGACCGCGAGGACTTCGGCGCTCCGGACTCGAAGGGCTTCGCGGCCGTGTGGTGGAGCCGTCAGGCCGCCCTCGTCCTCGCCCTCCATGACGACACGCGGCGCGCGCTGCCCGAAGCGGAGGTGCTCGCACGGAAATGCATCAAGCCCCGCGCGCCGAAGCGCTGAGGGGCTCATCCCTTCTCCGATTCGCCTTCTCCGTCGCCTACCCGTTTCAGCTCGCCGGCCATCACATTGATGGCGACCTTGGCAGCCGCCAAACCGATCTCCGGATGCGCGGCGCGATAGGCTTTGATGGCCTCCACGATCTTGCCCTCCATCACGAGAGACCGAATCGGATCCGGCGGAGGCGGTCGGTCCGTGGGAGCGCGGCCTCTCCGGTAGGCCTCGGAGCAAATCAAGGACACGAACCGCGCTGCGGTATGGGCAATGGCGGCTTCGGGGCCATCGTCGATGGCGTGGAAGTATTCGGCGATGTCGTCTCCCACGACGATGCGATTCTCGGAGATCGGATGTTCGGCCCGCCCCCGCCGGGGCGGTGGAGATCGAATCGTGGCTTCGCGAACTCGCGTGAGCCAAGCGTCCTCTTCGGCGGAGTCGCGGGGAATGATCTTCTTGTTCACATAAAACTGCGTCGTGCCCCTCCGGTAGCTGTCGATAGACCAGTCGAGCGAGAGCCACACCTCGCTCCCGGATTCGTCGATGGCTCGAAGGGCGAGGGAGCCGCCGTCCATGGCCATGGCGCAGTCCGTGAGCGTCAGTCGTGACGTGGAGTCGTTCTCGATGGGGGGCACGGCGAATGGTGCAATCGCATCATCTTGCGCGAGGGGTTGCAACGGGAAGTGGGCGCACGGCCGCCGACGTTGGCTTGCAGGTGCTCGCGAGCGAGGGACCAGCGCGGAGGGATTGGTGCGTCGTCATGTGTTCTCGCCGACGTCGGCTCCCGAAGAAACCGCTCGAGGCTTCGCATCGAATGGCGACGTCGCCGTGCACGGCTCCACGTTCTGAACGTCGCCTCGACGTGAGGCAACACATGGGCCATGCGCGCGACCTTTGCCGCCCTTGCCCTCGTTGCGATCGGTTGTACCACCTCTGGTGGTGGTGGCAGTGGCGGCGCCGGCGGGGAAGCACCATCGAGCAGCAGCGTCTCATCGTCATCGAGTAGCTCGTCGTCGAGCAGCAGCACCTCATCGTCATCGAGCAGCTCGTCATCGTCATCGTCATCCAGCAGCTCGTCGTCATCGTCGTCGAGCAGCACCGGCGGGACGAGCGCCTGCTCCGCGGCCGCGGGCGGAAGCGTCGTTTGGAGCACCTTGATACCGGCTCATGTCGCGGCCACGGTCTTCTACATGGGGCCCATGACGTCATCGCCCATGGGCGATGTTTATCTGAGCACTTGGGACGTCATCGGAGGAGGCCAGTCCTCCAATGTGCTCCAACTGAGCCCGTCGGGCGCCTATGTTGGGAGCTTCGCCGGCCAACAGGGTGGGGTCGGCTCCGCCCCGGCCCGGTTTCTAGGCACCGATCCGCTCGGCAACCTCCTGGCCTCGTATGCCAAGAATGGTGTGTCCGGCAATCAGACGCGGTCTGCGTTCCGGCGCCCGCCGAGCGGTGTCGGCCTCAAGACCATCGGAGGCTCGTTCATCCCCGACCCATTCGACTTGTATTTCGGCAACGCCGGCGGCGACAGCGCCGGCCATTGGCTCGTGCAGTACGATTTGGCGTACTGCAACGGTATCAACGTCAACTGTGGGTTCGACTTCGGGAACGGCTTCGAGACCGGCAGTCGCGTGCTCCGCTTCGACGCAGCTGGAGCCTACCTCGGCAGCATCCCGAGCCCCGGCACCTGGCGCCTCGATCCCGCGGGCAAGCTCCACGTCATCAAGGCTTTCACGGGGACGACGGACATCGGCTGCAGCTCCATCGGCGGTGGATCCGGGGCGAGCTTCCTGCTCGCGGAGCTCGATTTCGACGGCGTGTGCCTCGCAAACAAAGCCTTTCCGGCGCCGGCGCCCAGCATCTTCACGCTCGCCGGTGACGGATCGGTTCTGCTCGGCTTCGTACACACCGGATCGATCGATCTCGGTGGAGGTCCGCTCCCCGATCTCGGCGGACAGAACCTCACCATCGCCAAGCTCGATCTCGCCGGCAACGTGCTCGCGACCCGCACGATCGGCGGCGCTGGATCGACCTTCTCCGACATCACGCTCGACGCGGCGTCCTCGGGGATCATCGTCCTCTCCGCGAAGTTCGCCGGCACCGTCGATCTGGGCGCGGGGCCGATCGGCAACGCAGGAGACACGTTTTTCGCGGCCTTCAATCCAGATGCGACCCTGCGTTGGAGCAAGGTCGTGAACGTCACCGACGTTGCTTATAACTACGCCAAAGTGGCTCTGCGCATGGTGCAGCAGCCGTGCAACATGGTGATTGCCACCGACAGCCCCACCGTCGATCTCGGCGCCGGGCCCGTCGTCTCGGTCCCGGCGGAGCTCGAGGCACCGGACATCGCGGTGATCGGCCTCGCGCTGTGAAGCGCACGGCCTCGGGCGACGACCCCCTGAAGCGTCGCTCCATTTGGCCGGTTGTCGGGGCATGCGATAGGCATCGAGCGATGCAAGGCACCCATGGTTTCCCGGCTCGACGTTCGATGCTGGAGGCTGGCCTTGCCTGCGTCTGCGCCTTGGGGCTCGCGGCCTGCGCCGAGCCGCAGGCGGCTTCCGAGCTCGATGCCGCGGCTCCGGCAGAAGATGTCGAAGTCGTCGACAGCCAGCCTTCGGGCTCCGCCGTCCCCTTCGTACCCAGGCTGCCGCCTTCGGGTGACCTGCCGCTTCCTGGGTCGATTCCGGGCGAATCGGCGGCTCGTACGCATGAGTTGCGGGGCGCGTCGCAACGCTACGATTTTCGCCTCGACGTGAGGCCGGGTCGCCGGCGAAAGGGCGACGCGGGAGGCCCTCCGGGAAAGCTCACCATTTTTCACAAGGGGACGACTCGGGTCGTGCAGGAGATACGGATCGCGTCACTCGGGGAGAGCGCGTTGGAGGTCGATTACGAACCCGACATCGTCGTCGGCGACTTCAATTTCGATGGTCATGAGGACTTCGCGCTTCTCACGTGTGATCACTGCGGTCCTTATGGGGTTGCGTCTCATAGCGTGTTTCTCTTCGCGCCCGAGTCGAAGACCTTCGCGCGCTCGCGGGAGCTCAGTCGCCTGGCGGAGAGCTCCATCGTTCCCATGCGCGCCGATGCGGCTCGGAAGCGTCTCATCATTGCATCCAAGAGCGGGTGTTGCATCCATTGGACCGAGGAGCACGAGGTCCGTGGTGGCATTCCACGGCTGATGAAGCGCGAGCTCGAGGAGGTGACCGCGGACGGTGCGTGCGTGTCGACGAGCGAGACGCGGCGGGAGGACGGTCGCATGCAGCGGGAGAAGCGGCCATGCGCGGGAGGGGCCGGGAGCGTGCCGTGACGGGGTGAGCAAGCGAGCTCGCGGCGCAGAGCTCGCGGCGCAGATGATGAGCGCCGCTGGGCCGACGGAGATCGTGGCGCGCCATGGGTGCCGAACGTTCGTGTGGCTCATGCCGCGGACGAGCCGAACCGCTGCTCGTACAGGCGGAGGAGCGTTTGCGCGCGGCTGAGCGCGTTTGGTTCGGAGCCCTCGTGCTCCGGTGATGCGCACGCACCTGCGAGGTCGATAAACGCCGCGTGTATCGCGCGTCCGGCGTTGCTTCGTGCGGTGACGAGATCGGCGCCGACACGGCGAGCTTCATCACCACGACTGCGCTTTCTGCCGGCGCCCTGCGGTTTTCCACCCGGCGCCTTGGAGGATGCAGGCGCCCGCGCTACCGTCGCCGGCCCATGCTCGGACGAGCTTCCCGCGCCGCATTCTTCGGACTCGCCGCCTTCATGGTGGGCAGCGGCGGGGTGGGGTGTGGATCGGCGTCGCGCGGAGGCACGGCGCTCCCCGAGCAGGCGGCGCCGAAGGTGGCTGCACGCGCGAGCGAGAAGGTGCGCTGGCTCGCGATCGAGCATGCTTGGATCGAGCGAGGGGACGATGGGCGCGATCATGTGGTCGCGGGCGGCCGGCGCCTCGGGCTCGAGGGGATGACGATCGCCGAGGTCGGGCCTGCGGCGCCCGAGGTCGACGGTGGAGCGCGCATGCCGTCGTGGGCTCCAGCGGGGCCCGTGCGATACGTGTTTTGGAAGGGAAACAAGCTCTACGGCGCGGCCACATTCATTGGTGAGCTGCGGCCCCTCGCGACGCTGCCTGCGGAGCCGCGCGCGTCGTTCGATTGGATCTCCGGCATCGGCTTGAGCATGCAGGGCGGGGTGATCGTGGTGCCTCCTGCGGGCGGGCCGCTCCAGCGCGTCGGGGTGCCGGCGACGGCGCGGGCCCTCGCGGTCGACGCGCGGCGCGCGCTCGCGATCTCCGCGTTCGGACGCGCGCGCCTCACCACCGACGGCGGCGCGACCTTTCGCGATGTCTCCAGCGATCTCGGCGGCGCCGCCTCGCTCGAGGTGCGCGGCGACGAGATCCTCGCCGTCCTGCTCGATGGTCGGGAGCGCCTCGTGTCGACTGCCGGCACCATCGTCGAAGGTGGCATCGGCCACGTGTCCGGGCCGCCGCGTGGACGTCGGCCGCCGGGCGATCCCGATCTCTTCAGCGGCGAATCGGCGGCGCGCGCGTTCGATGCCGCGGTGCACGCGGGGCTCGCGATCGACGACGGTGGCGTGGTCGTCGCAGGCGCCGGCGTCGTGGGCCGGCTCGATCCGGAGGCGGGGCGCACCACGTCGGTCGCGGCGCTCGATCCCGGCCTCGAGCTCGCCGACTGCACCGCCTTTCGCGCCGCCGATGGGCCGCTGCTCGCGTGCGTCGGCGAAGGGCGCGCCGCCGTGGTCGATCTCCACGGCGCGCCGCGCACCGAGCGCACCTTCGATCTCACCAACGCTCCCGAGATCGATCGCTTCGTCGGCGTCGACGGCGAAGCCCTCGGTTACCTCGGAGCGTGCGACGGCGCGCCGGAAGTTTCGGCTGCGGAGGTCTCCCCGAACGGCGAGCCGTACAACGCCTTTCGCCAGCGGAGCGCGGTGTTTTGCGTGCGTGCGACGCGCGACACGTGGATCGAGCATCGGCTCGATCCCGCGGACGCCGCCGATGTGATCGCCTGGATTCCGCGCGTAGGCGGCGGCGCCGCGGCCCTCGTGGCCCGGCCGGGCACGTTCCTCGACGATCGCGAGCGCGTCAGCGTGCGCGGCGCGCTCCGCGTGGTGCGCGTGGCGCGGAGCGAGCCGCCGCTCTCCGTCACCGCCTATGGCTGGTCGATGTCTGCAACGCTCGATCGATCGCTGCGCATCGGCGCCGACGACGTGATCGAAGGCTGGCTCGGCGCCGGCGCCAATGGATCGGGGCCCATCGCGATCACCATCGATGCGGCCGGCCATCCGCGCGCGTTTCCGGCGCCGCCGCGTCTCGGGGCCATCGTGCCTGCGGGCCGCTTTGCGCTGGCGCGGGCCGAGGATGGCAACCTCTGGGAGACGATCGACGGCGGCCACCGTTGGGCGCAGGTCGATGCGCCGCCCGGCGGCAGCGAGGCGCAGCCTTCCGCATGCTCGCCGGTCGGCTGTCGCGTCGGGCCTTTCGTGCGGCTCGGTTGGTCGAACGGCGACGGCGCCGAGCCCGTGCGCTTCGACGGCGCGCAGGCCATAGCGCTGCGCGACGGCCAACGCAGCCGGCGGCCCACACCTTCGCCGGTGGTGCGGCTCGCGTGCGCGTTCGACGGCCCGCCCGAGAGCAAGCGCGTGCCCGACTCGGGCGCCTTCGGTTACACGAAGACGCCGAGCCCGCGCGGCGGCGTGACCGTGCGCATCGGCACGCTCGGCATGGCGACCGTGCCGTACAGCGCTCCGCAAACGCCGCTCACCGGCGACGTGCAGCTCGGCTGGGTCGCGCCGCTCGACGTCGAAGGCAAGGTCCGGCGGGCGACGGTCTCCACCTCGCAGCTCGCCGCGAGCAGCGGTGGCCATCGCTCGTACGAGATGCGTCTCGGTTGGTTGCTCACGCCCGACGGAGGCCTCGATACGTTCTCCATCGGAGCGAGCGATCACTGCCACGATCGGCTCCTCACGGCCGCCGGCATCACGCGTCCCATGGGCGGTTGTCTGCACGATGCGGTGGCCGTCGATTCGGGGGGTCGCATCGTGCTGTTGCAAGCGAGCCACGAGTCCATCGTGATCTCCGCGTCCTCCGCGCCCGCGAAGCGCGCGGCCCACGGGCGCGTCACCGAGCCTCGGGCGCCGGCGCGCGACCTCGCGAGCACGCGCGTGGGATCCATCGTTCGCGGCTTCGCCTTCGGCGTCGGTACGCGCGCGGGATCGCCGGTCGCCGTCAGCGTCGATCTCAACGGCGACGCCGCGCTCGTCCCCATCGATCCCGATCGCGGCGCGCTCGGCGTGGAGGAGCGCCTCCGTCCGCTCTCCGAGGCCACGCTCGGATCCGACGCGACCTGTGCCCCGCGCCCCGACGACGCCCGCGTGGTGCTCCCCTTCGAGGGCGCGATCGACGTCGATCGCAGCGCGCTGCGCGGCGTGATCCCGACGGGCGCGCCAGGCGTGGCGGTGATCCGTTGGTCCCGCGATCGCGCCTGCCTCGACGCCGTGGAGATCCCGGTCCGCGACGAGCGCTTCGAGGAAGGCCCCGGCTCGTACGAGCCTCCCGGCACGGTGCGCAAGCTCGTCGCGCGCTTCGGTGGATCGCGCGGCGCCGCGCGTGCCGCCTTGATCTCGATCTCGCTCGGCGGCGAGGTGCGGCAGCGCCTCTCGTGCACGAGCATGGCGGCCGTGAAATGAAGCCGCCGTCGACCTCCCTCGTTCCGCGATGGTGCCGCGCGGTCTCACGCCTCCGCACCGCGCTCCCCATCCTCGCGTCGCTCGTCCTCGCGTGCAGCGCCGCGCCGCCGGCTGCGCATCGCGCGCCGACGGCTGCGGATCCGGCCCCGACCTCACCGCCGCGCTGGCTCCTCACGGATCGCCTCGGCGTCATGTTCGACGAAGGCGACCCCGGCTCCTCCTCTCCGCGCCGCGAGCCCGCCATCGTCGACGGCGTTCGTGTCATCGTCGACGCGGGCATCGTCGTCGCCTCCGCGCGCCACGCCGATCGCCTGAGCGGCTTTCGCTCGATCCCTCCGCGCCTCGGCGGCGGCGTCATCCTCTGGTCGGAGGACCGCGTGTATCGCGCGGCCTCGTTCCTCGACGACCCCAAGCCCATCGCCGACATCGGCGCCATCGGCGGGGCGCGCCCTTGGCTCGCCGGCATCCTCCTTCGCACTTCTTCCGGCCTCTTCGAGCTGGATCCCACGACCCTCGCGTTGCGCCGCGCGCCGTGGCCGGGTGTCGTCGACGCGCTCGCGGTCGATGCGCAGCACGCGGTCCGCCTCGATCTGCTCGGTCGCGCCGCGATCACCACCGACGGCGGCCAGCGCTACACCGACGCGATCGACGGCGGCGGCGCCCGGGTGGAGGCGCTGCGCTTCACGCCCAAAGGCGAGATCCTCCTCGATACGCCGCTCTTGCGTGGCCTCGTGCTCCGCGCGGGCACGGGGCTCGGCCGCGTGCTCGACCCAGAGCCGAGCGAGCCCACGGTGCGCGTGGCCACGCCTTCGATCGATGGCTCCTTCCCCGCGACGAGCCACGCGCTTCCAAGCGAGAGCATCGCCGAGGCCATCGCGTGGGGCGCGCCGCTCCCCGGCCGGCGCGCGTTCCTCACCACGGCCGAGAACGGCGTGCGCATCCTCGCGACGGAGACGGGCCTCCCCGTCGGCGCCCTCTCGGTCTCGCCCATCGACGAGCAGCTCGCGAAGTGTCAGGCCGTCTCCATCGGCACCCCGCCGCATCCGGCGTTGGCCTGCTCGGCGGCGCAGGGCGCGCACGTCGTCACGCTCGATGGATCGAGCGCGCGCATCGCGCTCGACGCCACCTTTCCCTCGGAGAGCGGCGGCTTCTTCGGGGGCCCGCGCGGCCGCCTCGCCTTCGATGGACGTTGTGGTCCGAACCCGCCGCGCAGCACCGATCTCGGCCCCGGCTCTCCCAAGCCCGGCACGGACCCGAGCGAAGTCTCTCCTGCGACCACCGCCGAGCCCGCGCCCGATGCGCCCCCTCCGGAGCCGCCCTCCGCCGATGATGCTCGCGTCTGCGTGCGCGCGGCGCCCGCGCACTGGATCGAGCACCGCCTCCGCGGCGACGACGCGCAGCATCTCTACCGTTGGGTGCCCGGTGACGACGGCGCCGTGACCGCGCTCGTCCTCACCGGAGGCGACCCCGACACGCCCGATCCCGACGCGAAGAAATCCGATCCCGACACCGACGAGGACGCCGACAAGCCCGCTCCCCGCGCCCCTCGCGACGCCGGCGCGCCCGCGAAGCCCGCGCCCGAGGACGCGTCGACCCCGCCTCCGCCCGGCGTTCGCGTCATTCGTTTGAGGTCAAACGATCCCGCGCTCGGCGGCGGCGCCTACCCTGCCGTCCTCGCACCGCTGCGCGATGCGCCCTACCGCACCATCGACCCCGATTTCTGGCAGGACGACGATGGCACCATCCGCGGCTGGATCCGCCTCCCCGCCGCCGGTGACACCGAGGTCTCGGCCTCTCCCATCGCGCAGGGCGCGGCGTCGCGCCTGCTGCCCGTCGTCACCGGGCGCGGCGGCCGCTCCGCCGGCATCCGCATCGACGCGGCCGGCCACGTCACCGTTCTCGCGCTCCCCGAAGGCGTCACCGAGGTCGTCACCGGCGGCCCCTTCGCGCTGGCCATGGCCGCGCGCGAAGGCGAGCCCGCGTGGTTCGAGTCGATCGACGGCGGCGCCCACTGGGCCCCGATCGAAGGCCCGCCCATCGGCCGCCTCGAAGCTCCCTCCGACGATCACGCGCCCTTCGCCTGCTCTCCGCTCGGCTGCGCCACGGGCAATGGCATCGTTCGCATCGGTTGGGGCGGCCCCGCGCCTCAGCCTGCGCCCGAGCTCACCCTCTCACCCGCATCGAGCCCCAAGCCGCGCGCGCCCAATCTGCCGGCCCTTCGTTGTCGTCTCGACACCGATCCTCCTTGGTCCGCTCCCGCGCCCAAGCCTGCTCCCGCAAAGCCTCCTGCAAAGCCCTCTTCCTCGACACCGCGCCTGCCCTCCGCCAAGCCCTCTTCTCCCGCCCCAAAGGCTCCGGCACGCTCGCCCAAGACCTCTGCCGAAAAGCCCTCACCCAAAGACCGCACGAGCAAGCCTGCAGCGAAAGCCGCAAAGCCCGTCGCGCCCTCCTCGAAGGCCGCGCCGTCGTCGGGAAACCCCGCTCTCCCCATCGCGCTTCGCGTCGTCTCCCGGGAGCTCGGTGCGTTGCGCGAGCACACGTGGGCCGCGGACGTCGCGCCCCCGTTTCAACCAGCCGCTGCGATTCGGCATGTCACGGCCACCGATCGCACGCTCTCCAACAACCACGGCACCGTGATTCCGGTGCTCACCGATCGCCCTCGTGAGCCGGTCGATCTCCTCCTCGCGGTGGGCGGGCATCGTCTTCGCGTCCCCGGTCCGACATCGCTGCTCCCGCTCGGGGTGAGTGCGCGCTTCACCGTCGGCGCCGATGTCGGCGGCGGGCTCCTCGCGCTCTTCGACGCCGAGCACGATCAGATCTTCCTCGCCCGCGATGCGGCCGTCTCACCGGCGTTGCGCCTCACCCACGTGCGCGAGGTCGGGCGCACCCGCCTCACGCTGGCGCGAAAGCCCAACGGGCTCGCCATCGTCGGCTACGCCGAGAGCTCCGGGGAAGCGTTCCTCGGCGATCTCGATCTCGCGCGCGCCGAGATCGGTCCGCTCATTGCGCTTCCTCGCCTCGACACCCTTGCGGCCTGCACCGTCGACAAGCCCTTGGCCCGCTTCCTCCTCGAGCTCCCCCTCGCCCTGCACATCACCGGCAGGGGAGGGGAGTCGGTGTTGGATCAAACGGTGACCGTCACCTTGCTCGTGGCCTCGACCCCGAACGGCTCTGCATCGAAGGCGCCGAAGCAGGTTTGCCGAAAGGCGACGCCACCTGGCTCAGCGCCACCATGGGAAACACGGCCGTGGCCTCGGTGCACAGCTACGCAAAGACCGCTCGAACCACCTGCACGGTGGGCCGGTGATATCGAGTCTCCCTCGCCGTCGCGCGCCGGCGGAAAACCCTCGTTTCACCCCGCGTCGGGCAGCTCGTAGTCGAACGTATAGAAGTGCTTTCCGCCGGTGATCTCGATGGTCATCGACCCTTGGAGACCCGTGAGCCCTTCCGTGCCCGAGTCCGGCACGACGGTGAGATCGAGCGAGGCTTCTCCGCGGTTCATCTTGCCATCGTGCTGGAAATAGAAGGTCCCCGTGCGCCCCGAGAGGCTGCCGGTGACCCGCTCCAGGGCCACGTAGCCGGCCGAGCCCGTGACGGCGGTGCGCACCGCCAGCATTTGCCCTTTGCTCGTGGCCTCGAGATCGCCCGTGAAGCGTTTGTCGATCGTCATGCGACCGACAGCGGCTTCTTTCTCGATCTCGTTCCCCGCCTCCTGCGGCGTGAGCTTGACGTCGAACGTGCCCCGAATCGTCTTTCGCATGCGCCCGTCGTCTCATGAATGAGCGGCGGACGCAAACCGCCATCGGGCGCCGCCGACGTGACCCGTGATGCGATCGAGACCCACGTGCTCGGCTCGCCTCATCTCGCCAGCATCGTGTCCCAGAAGGTCACGTCGTTGACGAGCCCGAACGCATGCAACGCATTGTCGACGTTGCCGACCCGTGTCGACCACATGTCGGGATTCTCGTGGAGCGCGTCGAGCAGCTTCAACGCGGCGTGCGGGAGATCGGCGCGCCGCGTGCCCGGGCCCGCCACCGCGCCGTCGAACGCGCGGGCCAGCGGCGCGAGCGCATCGGAGTGGAACGTCCACTGCGACGCATCGTAGCGGGCGACGTCCGCGAGCACCGGCAGCGCGCGGGAGAAGCCCGCATCCGAGACGCGATCGCTCGCCAGCACCGCGATCACGAGGAAGCGGAGGTGCCCCGTGATCCATGGGAACGGTCGCGGGAGCCAGTCCTGGTGCTCGGCGCGGCGGCGGAGCCCCTCGATGAGCACGTCGGTCGCCCGCTCGTCGCGGGGCGAGACGCGGAGCACGCCCACCGCCGCGGTGACCCGCGCCGGCCAAGGCGCGCGATCGAGCGAGGCCCGCAGCGCGGGCAGGAGATCGGGCACGCGTTGCGCCAGGCGGCCGAGCGCGAACGCGAACCCCGCGTGAGCCTGATCGGTCGCGGGGCGCCGGGCCCTCGCGGCGATCTCGAGCGCGAACCCGCGCGCGGTCGCGTCGAGGTCGACGGCGGTGGGCGCGCCCTCGCCCGCGCCGTCGAGCAGGGCGACCAACGCGAAGGGGATGTGCACGAGCAGGTCCTGATCCTCGGTGCGCGCGAGGAGCTGGACGAGCACGTCCCGCGCGGTCCAGCTCGCGCGCTGCGCGGCGCGCACCCAACCCTGCTCGCGGCGGAGCTGCGCCATGATCCCCGCCCGATCCGGATCGTTCTCGGCCACGATCCGCAGCAGGCCCTGCCCCTCGGTCATGGTGTACGCGTAGGCGAGGTTGCCGAGCATCGCCACGATGCGCGCCCGATCGTCCGGAGGCGCGGTGGGCAGCGCGCGCGCGAGGATCGGGATCACGTGCGCAGCAGGCTCGAAGACGCTCCCTTGATGTTGGATGGCGCTCCAGAGCGAGCGCCGCGCCTCGGCGCGATCCGACGCGAGCTTGGCGTCGAGCATCGTGCGGAGGAGCTCGGGCAAGTCCGTCGCGCTCCCGCGGCAGTGATCCATCGTGCTCCAGGGCACGCGTCCAATCGCAGCTTCGATCGCAGGGTCGATCGCCATCGCGCGCAGGCTACCACCATACGCGCCGTTCCACGCAGGCGCGAGCGAGCAGGCGGAGGCGGAAGCGTCGTGCCGCGCCTACCCGCTCGTCAGGGAAGGCATTGGTTCTGGAGCATGCCGATGGTCCCGATGGTGCCACCGAGCATGGCCAGGTCCACCTTGCCGTCGCCGTCGAAGTCCGCGAAGCGCGGCACGCTCGGCGTGTAACCACCGGGGTACCACTGCGGAGAGGCGAACGTGCCATCGCCGCCGTTCACGAGCACGCCGAGCTCGTTCGCGCGCACGAGCACGATCTCCGGAAAGCCGTCGCCGTCGAGATCGGCCGTCGTGACCCGCGTGAAAGGCCCGCCCGTGGGATGTGCACCGGCGATGGCGAAGGTGCCGTAACCCTCGTTGAAGTGCACCGTGACGACGTCGTCGTCGCTCACGATCACGAGATCGGGTTTGCCGTCGCCGTTCACGTCTGCGAGCGCCAGGTCCCGCGGCTTGGTTTGGGGCGCGGTGCCGATCGGCCCCACGAACATGCCATTGCCCGCGCCGAGATAGATGCTGGCCCCCGGCCCGTCGTCGGTCGCAATCACCAGATCGGGTTTGGCGTCGGCGTTCAGATCGGCGATGGCCGAAGCGTAGACGTTGCCTTTCATGGCTTGTTGGATCGGGTCGGAGAACGAGCCGTCGCCCTTGTTGAGCAGCACGCTCAGGGTGTTGTTCACGAAGAGCAAATCGGGCTTGCCGTCACCATTCATGTCACCCGCGCTCATTCCCCACGTGGACCCATCGAATGTGTGATGGGAGAGCGGCGCGAACGTCCCGTCGCCTTGATTCAACAACACGTCGACGCCGCTGCCATTCTCCGCGTCCATCCCGACGGCGAGATCGGGTTTCCCATCACCATTCCAATCGGCGGTGACGATGCCGCTCGCGGCGTGGCTCGTCGGATAGGCGACCGGCGCGGCGTGGCCGCCGCCGGGCAGGGAGAGCAGGACGGCGACGCTGCTGTCTTCGGGCTCGATGACGGCGATGTCGGGCCGGCCATCACCGTTGAAGTCCGCCGTGACGAGCGGGCCGAGGAGCTTGTCCAGCGAATACCTCTGGTCAAACGTGCCTTGTCCCTGATTGAGCAGAATGCCGACATGGTTCTCGTCCGCGCTCGGGATGGCGAGATCGAGCTGCCCATCGCCGTCGAGATCGGCCACCGCGAGCGCGTGCGGGCTCGCCCCCACGCCGTAGGCGCGCACCTCTGCGAAGCTCCCGTCGCCCTCGTTCGTGAGCACCTGCGTGAGCCCGTTCCAACAGACGGCCACGATGTCGAGCGCGCCGTCGGCATTCACGTCCGCCGTGGCCACGGCAAAGGTCGCCGTGGCTGCGGCGGGAGGCGTGATGGGCGACGCAAGCACACCGTCGCCTTGATTCATGAAGATGTAGAGCCCTGAAGACCAACTGTCGAGCGCGCCGGTGCCGACCACCAGATCGGGCTTGCCGTCACCGTTCAAATCACCGGCGGCAATCGACCATGGCTTCGCGCCTCCCGGATACGTGATCGCGGCGCCGAACGTGCCACCGCCCTGGTTCGAGAGCACGTGCACGTTCCCGCCGCCGAAGCCGTCGGGGATCGAGGTGACCGCGATATCGAGGTGGCCGTCACCGTCGAGATCGGTGAGGGCGATGGCGGCCGCATGGGCCGGGAGGGGATATTGCACCGCGGGGATGAGCCCGCTGCCCTGATTGAGCAGCACGCCCACGCTCCCGCCCCTGTTGGCCACGACGACGTCGACGGTGCCGTCACCGTCCACGTCTCCCGTGGCGACGGCGATCGGGCCGCTGCCTGCGGCGTACGACGTGGTCGTGGAGAGCGCGCCGTCGCCGAGGTTCGTCATCACGGTGACGACGTTGCCATCGGCGTTGGTGACGATGACATCGGCTCGCCCATCGCCGTTCAGATCGGCGGTCGCCACGCCATGGATGTTGGTGCCGGCCGTGTGATTGATGCCGGGTGCGAATTGGCCACCACCGAGCCCCTTCCGCACCTTCAGGCTCCCATCGACCGAGCTCGGGACGACGAGATCCAAAAGCCCATCTCCGTCGAGGTCTGCGACCGCGATCGCCCATGGCGCCGGACCGACGGCGGCACTGGGCGGCCCGGGCAATCCAATCGTGCCTTCGCACGGCGGGCCGAAGCACGTGCCCGCGACGCACGTTTGCCCGGCCTCGCACGTGACCGCGCTGCCTCCCACGCACGTCCCCGATTGGCAGATGCCACCTACGATGCAGCCATCGCCCTTCACGCACGTCGCCCCGTCCGGCCTTGCGACGTGGAACGGCCCGCTCGCATCGCAGAGGTCATCGGTGCAGGGATCGTGATCGTCCACCGGAAGGCAAATCACCAGGGCGCCGCCGCCCGCGCCGCCCGCGCCCACGCCGCCCGATGTGCTCGTGGTGGTGCTCGGCCCACCGCCCAACCCGCCACCGCTGCTCGCGGTGCTGGAGGCGCTCGAGGAGGTGACGTCTTCTTCGATGACCTCGGAGCACGCGGCGGCGCCGAGCCACAGCAACGACGATTGCAAGATAAGGAGTCTCTTCACGATCCACCTCGAATCAAGGATGCCGTCGAGCTTATCAAAGGTCGCCGCGAGCCGACGTTAATTCACGGCGAGCCCATGGTGCTTGTGCGCGCGCGGCCCTCGTGGTGCATTGTCGCGCATGGATCGGCGCGCGGTGCTCGCGGCCTTCGACGAGCAAATCAGGCAACGCCCTCGGCCCGAGGAGCCGGGCGCCCGCGTCGAGCGGGCGGGAAGCGTGGTGCGGCACGTGGCGCCGCGCGCCGATGGATGGTCGGGTGTCCTCTGGTCCGCGCTCGACGCGTCGTCCGCCGACATGGCCATTGCCATGCAGGTTCGCGACTTCTCCGCGCTCGGCCGCAGCTTCGAATGGAAGCACTACACCCACGATTTGCCGGCCGATCTCGGGCATCGCCTCCTCGCCGCCGGCTTCGTCGCCGAGCCCGAAGAGGCTTTAATGGTGGCCGAGATCGAGACGCTCGACCAATCCGTCGCATTGCCGCCGGGCATTCGCCTCTTGCCCGTCACCGATGCTGGAGGTGTCGAGATGGTGGTGCGCGTGCACGAGGAGGTCTTCGGTGTCGAGCATGGATGGCTGCGCTCCGCGCTCCTCGGCCGCCTCGCCGAGACACCGCCGTCCGTGGCCGCGGTGGTGGCCCTCGTGGGAGACGCTCCGGTCTGCTCGGCCCGGGTGGAGCTCCACGAAGACACCGAGTTTGCGAGCCTCTGGGGCGGCGGCACCCTGCCCGGTTCTCGTGGGCAGGGTGTTTATCGCGCCACCGTCGCTCACCGCGCGCGCATCGCCCGCGAGCGCGGGTTTCGCTACCTGTTCGTCGATGCTTTGCCGGAGAGCCGGGCCATCCTCGAACGGCTCGGCTTCATCCGGCTCTCCACCACCACTCCCTATGTGTGGAGCCCGAGCGAATGAAGCCGTGACCCCATCGTCCGCTCACAAGCACACGGGGAGCTGCACGCTGGACGTCTGATCGCCGCCCTGCAGGTTGAGCATCGCCTCGACCTGCTCGCCGTTCGTGTCCGTCACCCGCACGTGGTAGGGCGCAGGGCCCATGTTCCCATTCCCGATCTGCCAATAGTTGTACGACTGCCTCGTCCCCGACTGCCACGCGTTGTTGACGTAGACCTCGACCTTGGCAATCGGGTTTCGATGACCCATGACCAGGATCTGATTCCAATATTGATTGCTCGCCTCCTTGAGGCGGAACGAGATCTTCTCGCTCGTCTCGCAGGGGACGTACTTCCACGAGATCTTCCCCGCGGCGCCCCCGTTCGTGGTGCCGAGGTAACCCTCCGCCTGCGAGCCGACCTCCAGGAAGGCAGCTTTGCTGAGATCGATGTGGCCCGGTTTGCACACCGGGTTGGACCCGGATGGGCATTGATCGACGATCATCACCTTGACGCTGCGGTTGTCGTCCCGATCCACTTGCACGCAGGCGCCGCAGACGGCTGCGTCGTCGTAATCGGTGGTGTTCATGGCGCCGAAGAACTGCCCATTGCCGAAGGGCACGTGGGCCACGACATCGGGGTTGTGGCCCTTGATGTCGAAGCTGCAGTTGACCGCGGTCGAGCCCATGTCGAGCGTGTAGAACGTGACCGACCCGTTCGCGTACGCGGCCGGCGCAGGGTAGGTGCAGGCCGCCGTCCCGCCGCTGCTGCTCGACGCCGACGAGGAAGAGGACGCGCTCGACGACGTGGCCCCCGAGCTGCTGCTGGCGCTGGTCGAGGGATCACCGCTGCTCGACGTCGAGCCGGTGGCGGAGCTCGATCCGGTGGCCGGTGCGCCGCCGCTGCTCGTGGAGGCGCCCGTACCGCTGCTCGAAGGCGCGCTCCCGCCCTGACCGCCGCCACCCGAGCTGCTTTGCTCGTTGGTGTCGCACCCGACGCCGCCGAGCAGGGAGAGAGCCGCGGCCGCCACGAGCAAGCACTTCGCGTTCATCGTGTCTCCTTGATGCGGCCCCGCGTCGCCAAGGGCCCATGATTGGATTTCGTGTCACCTTCGTATGACGTCAACGCCGCCGCCGCAACGGGCATGCGGCTCACGATGATCGCGCATGGGCGGCCTTCGACAAGGCCCTTCATCATGTCTCGATCATTCCAGGGGCGCTGCATGCGGACCAACGGTCCACAGTGGCGCGGGTTCGAGCTCGATCAATGGCCTGTTCGCGGCGGCGTGGCTGAGGGCGCGGGTTGGGGGCCGTGCGGCGCGAGCATGATCTGCGTGATGAAGAGGATGCCGGCGATGATGCCGACGGCGGCCACGGCCAAGATGAGAACGAGCGGCGTGCGCGAGCGTCGTGTCGGGGGCAGGAGCGGCGCGCGCACGGGCGCGCTCGCGGCGGGGGCCTCCTCGGTCGTGGTCTCTGCGGGCGTCATCGGGTTGGGCGCGGTCGTGTCGCCGCGCAGGGATGAGCCGGAATCGAGCGTCGTCGAGGTGGGCGCCGTGGTCGCGTTGGCCAAGGCGAAGACCGCCGACGGCGACAAGGGCGCGGTCGGCGCGAACGTCGCCGAGGGCGACAGCGGCGTGGTCTTGGCGAGGTGCGCGGGCGGGCGGACCGCGACGGCGGGCATCTTCTGCGTGCCGCCGTAGCGTTTGGCGATGCCGAGCGGGCTCGTCTCGATCACAGGCGTGGCGCTCTCGGGCGTGGGGCGAGCGACGAGCGCGCCGCTCGGGCGATCGACGACCTCGCGCAGCGCATCGGCGAGGGCGCGCATCGTCGCGGGGCGCCGCTCCTTCTCTTTGGCGATGGCCCAATCGACGACGGCGGCGAGCTCGGGCTTGATCCAGGGCGCCGCCTCGAGCAGCGGCGGAGGCCGGAAATTGAGCTGCCGCGCGCAGATTTCGATCATCGTCGCCGGCTCGGTGACGATGGGGTGCCGGCCCGCGAGCGCCTCGTAGAGCACGAGGCCCATCGAGTAGACATCCATGCGCGGATCCGGCCCGCCGCCTTGGATCTGCTCGGGTGACATGTACATCGCGGTGCCCACGCGCTGCTCGTTGGTCGTCTTCACGCCGAAGCTCGACAGCTTGGCGATGCCGAAGTCGATCACCTTCACCATGTCCGGCGGCGCGATGAGGATGTTCTCGGGCTTCAGGTCGCGATGCACGATGCCGACGCGGTGGGCCTCGGCGAGGCCTTCGCAGGCGCGTTGGATCCAGCGCGCGAGCGTGCTCGCGTCGGGGCGATCGTCGCGCATCACCTCGCGCAGGCTGCGGCCGTGGACCAGCTCGAGCACGAGGAAGATGCGGTCCTCGTGGATGCCGGCGGTGAAGAGCTGCACCACGTTGGGGTGCGCGATCATCGCGAGCGCCGCGCCCTCCTGGCCGAGCCGCGCGCGCAGCTTCGGGAGCGCCTCGGCCTCCGCGGCGAGCGTCTTCAACGCGCGCCGCGCGCCCGTTTCGTCGACGACCTCGTAGACCTGGGCGAAGCCACCGGAGCCGAGGAGGCGCACCACCTCGTGGCCGCCGCACCTGTCGCCCGGTCGGAAGACGTTCGTGCCCATCGCGACCGGTCCAGAGCGCTACCGCCGGGACGGCCCCTCTGTCGAGCCCCAATCGCGTCGTCGGAAAGAAAACATCGTTTGCGCGCCGGACGTGCAGGTAGGGGTCGGCTCTGCGGAGAAACCGCGATACAGTCAGGGGGCTCTGGAGATGATGATGTCCGCACATCCGATCGTGGGGCTCGGGGCGCGCCGCCCATGGGGGCCGTCGTGAGCTCGCCGAACGACAAGCCGGAGCTCGGGCTCCCGCAGGCCCCGATGATGCCCGGTGCCGCGCAGGCCTACGTCCCGCCGACCACGGTGCAGCCCGCGCGCGAGCCCGCGATGGGTGACGTTCCCAAGGTGCAGATCGCGGACGCGCTGCGCGTCCCGCAGGCCGCCATGCCGTTCGCGCCGCAGGCGATGGCGCCCGCGGCGACACCGTTCGCGCCGCAGGCGATGGCACCCGCAGCGACACCATTTGCGCCGCAGGCGATGGCGCCTGCAGCGACGCCGTTTGCTCCCCAAGCGATGGCGCCCGCGCCGTCGGCGACACCGTTTGCGCCGCAGGCGATGGCGCCTACCGCGACACCGTTTGCTCCCCAAGCGATGGCGTCTGTGCCGTCGGCGACACCGTTTGCACCGCAGGCGATGGCGCCTGCAGCGACACCATTTGCTCCCCAAGCGATGGCGCCTGCCGCGACACCGTTTGCGCCGCAGGCGATGGCGGCTCCGCAGGCGACACCGTTCGCGCCGCAGGCGATGACGCCCATGCCGGGGGCGTCGCCGTTCGCGCCGCAGGCGACGGGCTCGACGCCGGCGACGCCGGCTGCTGCGCCGGCGCCGGCGACACCGTTTGCGCCGCAGGCGATGGCGGCTCCGCAGGCCGCGACACCGTTCGCGCCGCAGACGCTGCCGGCGGCTTCGAGCGGTTATCCGCCGGCGCCGGCGCCGTCGGGGGCTGCGCTCCCGTTCGCGCCGCAGGCGATGCCGTCGGCGGCGGGCGGCTATCCGCCGGCGCCCACGCCCGCGGGCGCTGCGCTTCCGTTCGCACCTGCTGGAGCGGCTCCCGCACAGGCGGCCGCGCCTTCCGGCGGTGCCGGCGCGCTTCCTTTCAGCGCGCCTGCGGCCGCGGCTCCCGTGCCCGCGGCTGCGCCTTCTGCACCGAACGCGGCCGCGCCGGTCGCATCGACGGCGCAGGCTGCGGCCGCGCCGGCCGTCGAGGCGCCTGCCGACGACGACGGCGGGCTCGCCGCGAGCCCGTGGAACACCGCCAACAACCTCGGGCTGAACCGCGATTTGTTGCCGTCGGCGATGGTCGCGCCCGCGCCGCCGCGCGACTCGTCACCGAAGGTCGCGCAGGCGGCGGCCGCGCCGGAGACGCCTTCGCGCGCGCCGTGGATCATCGTCGGCGTGCTCGCGATCGTGGCCGTGGCCGGCGCGATCCTGGTCGTGCAGCTCAACAAGAAGAACAGGGGCGGCGGTCAGATCGCCATCCCCGCCGGCGCCAGCACCGTCGACGACGCGCCGGCCGACACCTCGCCCACGGCGAGCGCCAGCGCGACCGCGGCGCCCGTTCATCGCGCGCCGGTCAAGCCCAAGTCGTACCTCGACGATCCCTACGCCGACACACCTGTCGCTCCCCGCCCCCGCGCCACCGCTGCGTCCACGGGCGCTGCACCGTCGACGCCTCCCACCGCCGCTCCGCATCGCCTCTTCGGCACCGACAACTGATCCGCGCGCCGAAGCGCGAGGCACGCTCGACGATTGCCACGCTCGAAGCAGCGCGGCGATCGCTCCGATGCGCGCGCTTCAGCCTCGTGGCTGATTCGGCGAAGCGTCCTGCTTTCCCACCCACAGCGCGAGCGCGATGAGCACGGCTTGCAAGGGGAGCCGCGCCCAGAGGAGCGCGGGCGGGATCTGCGCGGCGCCTTCGATGGTGCTTTGGTTCAGCGCCATGTTCACGTTGGCTGGGAACACGGCGATGTAGAGCGCGACGAGCCCGAACGAGGCGGCTCGTCGCACGCGTGGCACGAGCAACCCGAGGCCGCCCAGGATCTCGAAGAAGCCGCTCACGTACACGAGCGCGAGCGGCGCCGGCAGCCACGCAGGGACGATGCGGACGAACGGCTTTGGTGATGCGAAATGCGCAATGCCGACGGCCACCATGGCGACCGCGAGCACCAGGCGAATCACGGGTCTGAGCCGACCGGCGCGCGCTGTCGGAGCAGTGTTCATGGCGCGCCCGCAACATCGCCTCGACCGTCGAACGATTCCAGCGGAAAGCACGTCGCAAGGGCGGAGGGTGGACGTGTGCGGAAATGGGAGCGCCGACCGAACATGGATCGTGCTCTTCCCATGGAAATCTCCGCACATCGGGTACCATCAGCGCCCCCGAACGCCCGGTGTCGCGACGCGCGCCGTGGCTCTCTGTGCGATGGAGAAACAGCCCACCACGTCCGACTATCCACTGCTGCCGATCGGTGTCGGTGACACGGCGGAGCAGCTCTTCGAGTCGGCGGCGGCGCACAGCGCGGGCGACGGATCGATCGAGGGAGTGGGCTTCGCGTCCATCGGCGCCGAGGATGGGCGGCGCACCCTATCGTCGCTCCAGGCGCGCGTCGCCGAGGCGCGCGGCGGCGCGGTGCGCGTCGGTCGCTACGAGGTGATCTCCGTCATCGGCGTGGGCGGCATGGGCGTCGTCTACGAGGCCATCAACGTGGAGCACGGGCAGCGCGTGGCGCTGAAGACGCTGCCGTCGCTCGCCGGGCCCGCGCTCCACCGGCTCAAGCGCGAGTTCCGCAGCCTCGCGGGCGTGGGGCACCCGAACCTCTGCGCGCTGCACGAGCTCGCCTGCGTGGACGGCGAGTGGTTCTTCACGATGGAGCACGTCGCGGGCGCGTGCTTCGCCGATCACGCGCAGGACAACGCCCAGCGCAACGGCGGGCGACCCTATCTCGGCGTCACGTTCCGCGTCGACGATCGGCCCTCCGTGCCCAGCGGGATGATGGACGCGGAGCCGCGCCGCACCGAGGTCGTCGAGCGGGCGCGCGCGCCGTTCCACGAGGCGCGCCTGCGCGCGGCGCTCGCCGAGCTCGCGCAGGCGGTCGCGGCGCTCCATGGGCTCGGCAAGCTCCACCGCGATCTCAACAGCGCCAACGTGCTCGTGACGCCCGAAGGGCGCGTGGTGGTGCTCGATTTCGGGCTCATCACCGACGTGCCGCGCCGGCTCGGCGGCACGAACGAAGGCATCAGCGGCACTCCCGGCTACATGTCGCCGGAGCAGGCCGCAGGCAAAGAGGAAGGCACATCCAGCGATTGGTACGCGTTCGGGGTGATGCTCTTCGAATCGCTCACCGGACGCTTGCCTTTCAATGGTCATCGCATCCGGGTGCTCGGCAGCAAGCAGCGGTTCGACGCGCCGCGCGCATCTTCGTGTGCGGCCGGCGTCCCGCTCGATCTCGACGATCTCTGCGCCGCGCTCCTCCGCCGCCGACCGAGCGATCGTCCCGACGCCTCCGAGATCCTGCGTCGTCTCGGGGTGACGCGTGCCCCGCCTCCCGGTTGGGAGTTACCGAAGCTCGTGGGCCGGCACGACGAGCTGGCCGCGCTCGAGTCGGCGCTCCGCACCGCGGGCACCGGCCGCGCGATCGCGGTGCTGCTCCACGGCGCCGAAGGCGTCGGCAAGACGGCGATCGGCGCGCGCTTCACCGAAGGGCTCGGCGCCGGAGGACGCGCGCTCGTGCTCCGCGGCGTGGTGGGCGCGCGCGAATCGATCCCGCATCGCGCGTTCGATGTGCTCGTCGACGCGCTCGCGCTGCACCTCGCCTCGCTTCCGCGCGCGGATGCGCACGCCTTGTTGCCGCCCGAGGCGCACGATCTCGCGCGGGTCTTCCCCGTGCTCGAGGCCGCCGTGAGCGGCGTGCCCGCTCCACCGATCCGCGCCGGCGCCGACGAGGTGGTGCGCTTCGCCTTCGGTGCGCTCGCGGAGATCGTGCGGCGGATATCGGCCGCGGGGCCGCTCGTGATTTGGATCGACGACATCGATCGCGCCGATCCCGCGGACCTCGCGCGCCTCTCCGTCCTCTGCGCCGCCGCGCCGCAACGCGCGCCGCTCCTGCTCCTCACCGCCGCCGACGAGGACGCGATCGCCGTCTCCCTCGCCGCGCTCCCCGCCGTCGTGCGGCGGATCCGCATCGATCCGCTCCCTCCCTCGGACGCGCGCACGCTCGCGGTCGCGTCGCTCCGCCGCGCGGGCGCCGACGCGGCGCGCGCCCCCGACGTCGCGCGCGTCGCCGAGGGCGACCCGCAGCTCATCGACGATCTGTCGCAGTGGGCCGCCCGCGACGCGCTCGACGCCGAGCCCGTGTCCTTCGCGTCGATGATCGAAGCGAAGCTCGCGCGGCTCCCCGATCCCGCGCTTCGTCTCCTCGACGTCTTGGCCGTGGCGCGCGCGCCCATCCCGCTCGCGGTCGCGCTGGGCGTGGCCGGCGTCGGCGCCGAGGCCCCGCGCGACGCGGCGGTGGATCCCATCTCCATCGTCGTGCGCCTCGACGCCGCGCGCCTCGTTTGCCTGCGCGGCGTCGGCGTCTCCGATCTCGTCTCCATCCGCGACGCGCGCCTGCGCGCCGTCATCGAGCTGCGCCTCCCGCCGGCGGTGCGGCGCCGGCTCCACCTCGATTTGGCCAATGCGCTCGCGCGCCGGACGACCATCGATCCCGCGCTCATCGCCGAGCATCTCCATCTCGGTGGAGCGCTCGACGCCGCTGCCGAGCAGGCCTGTGTCGCCGCCGAGCGAGCGTCCGCCGCGCGCGACTTCGATCGCGCGGCCACGCTCTATGCGCGCGCCCTCTCGGCGCTGTCCCCCGAGCGCGCCGAGATCCGCGCCGTCTGCGTGCGCCACGCCGAGACGCTCGCCGCCGCCGGCCGCGCGGTCGAGGCGGCGCGCGCCTTCCTCGGCGCCGCGGCCGGCGCTTCGCTGGAGGACGAGCGCGATCTGCGCCGGCGCGCGGCCGAGCATCTCCTCGTCGTCGGCCGCTTCGACGAGGGCCTCGTGATCCTGCGCCCCGTGCTCCGCGCGCACGACCTCCGCTTCCCCGACACCCCGCGCGCCGCGCTCTTCCTGCTCGGGGCGCGCCTCGTTCGTCTTCGTCTCCGCGGGATCGTGCCGGCGTCGCCCGATCGCCCCGTGCCCCCGTCCGCGCGGGCGCGTACCGAGGCCGCGTGGTCCGCGGGCCGCGGCCTCTCCTCGGTCGATCCCATCCGCTCCGCCGTGTTCATGGTCGAGGCGTTGCTCTCCGCGCTCTCCGTCGGTGATCCCGTGCTCGTCGCGCGGGGCCTCGCCTTCGTCGGTTGCCTCTTCGTCTACGACGGCGGCGCCACGCAGGAAGAGCGGGGCAACGAGCTGATCGAAGAAGCATCGCGCATCGCGCGGCGCACCGGCGACCCGTACCTCATGGGCTTCACCTGGTGCTGCTCGGGCCTCGCGCGCATGTGCACCGGCCGCTGGCGCGAGGCGCTTGCGCGCATGGATGAAGGCCTCGACGTGCTCGAGGCCAGCTCCGTGGGCATCATCTGGGAGCGCAACGCCTACCGCTCCATCGGCAACCGCACGCTCCTCGCCCTCGGCGCGCTGCGCGAGCGGTCCCGTCGCGCCGAGTCATGGCTCCTCGAAGCGCAGGAGCGGGGCGATCGCTTCGCCGAGACCGAGGCCTCGCTCGCCTGTGCGTTCGGCCTCCTCGCCGCGGGCGAGCCCGCGCGCGCCCGCGCCGACGTGCGCGGTGTCATGGCCCGCTTCCACGCGCGGGCCTTCACGATCCAGCACTACATCGCGTCGTGGCTCGAAGCGTCGAGCTACCTCTACGAAGGCTCCCCCTCCGTCGCCTGGACGCAGCTCCAAGACACGCGCGACGCCCTCGAGGGATCCCAGCTCCTTCGCATCCAGCTCCTGCGCATCGACAACATCCTCCTTCGCGGCATCACCGCTGTCGCGCTCGCCGCGGCCGATGAGCCGCGCGCCGACGAGCTGCTCGTCATCGCCGACGAAGCCTGCGTCCGCCTCGCGCGCGAGCGCCGGCCCCATGCGCTCGCGGCCGCCGCCATCGTGCGCGCCGGCGCGGCCTGGGCGCGCGCCGACGAAGGCCGCGCCATCGATGCGCTCCGCGTCGCCGCCGGCGCCTACGACGCCGTCGAGATGAAGATCCACGCCGCCTGCGCGCGCCACACCGCCGGCGCGCTGCAGGGCGGCGCCGAGGGCGACGCCGTCTCCGCCCGCGCGGACGAAGTCCTGCGCAGCGAGGGCGTCGTCGATCCCGCGCGCTTCGCGCGCATGTACACCGGCATCACCGGTTGAGGCCGCGCTACTCCACGTCTTTGCAGCAGCGGAACCCGAGGTGATAGTTCCGGTGGCTGTTGTCGTTCATCACCCGCGACTCGTGCCACGAGGGTGCGCGCCAGCGGCAGTCGTCGGCGTGAGCCTGGATCTTCCCGAAGACGAACCAGCTCCCCTTCATCTCCGTCACGCCGCCGCCGTTCTGCATGCGCAGCTCCTCCGGCCCGAGCGGCAGGCTCATGTGCTCGGCCGCGTTGCCGTGGAAATCGTACGCACCGAAGCTCGACTTGCACTCGAGGAACGCGCCCGCCGGATACGTGTTCGATCCGCACTTGTTCCAACCGCCGCCCGGGCAGTCCGGCGTGCGATCGCTCATCGTCCCGCACAGCGCGTGGTTCTTCTCGGGCCCGTAGCTCCACACCTGCTCGCGGTTCTTGTTGTGCCAGAACTCGGCTTCCATGCGCGGCCGCGGCCACTCGTATTCGGTGCTCGCGTCGTGCACCGCGCCCGCGCACGCGCCCTCCCACTCGTGCGCGTCGCACAGCCGCTTGCCCACGGCCGCGCAGATCTCCGCGGCCTCGTTGGCGCGCACGTGCACCACCGGATACTCGCAGGGGATGTCGGGGAACTCGAACTGATCGATGCAGACCTTGGCGCTCGCCGCCGTCTCGCCCGCGCCGGGATCGTAGATCGGCACCATGTTCGGCGCCCCGCAGCGCGCGTCCGTGTATGAGCGCGGGAGGCCGGCGTCGGCGCGGGTCTGCTGGCACTCCGCGCGCGAGATCGGGTGCTTCGAGATCACGGGGTTGCCCTGGCTCAGCACCGGCGATGCCGCGAAGATCGCCTCGACCCGGCTCATCTGCGCATCCGAGAGCCACAGCTCCGCGCGCAGCTTTCCGAACAGACGCTCGAGCTGATCGTCGAGCGTCTGCGGCTCCGGATCCTCCTCGGCCGCGACCTTCGGCGGCGCCGGGGCTGTCACCATCTGCGGCTCGGCCCGCGGCGGCTCGGCTGCGACAGGCGCCTCCGCAGCGCGCGTGGCCTGCGTCGCCGGCGCATGCGCCCGCTTCCACGCCACCGCCCCGGCCAGCGCGCCGAGCCCGATCGTCGTCATCACGATCACCGCGACACGGCTGCTTTGCGGAGGCCTCGAATCGAGCGGCCTTCGATGTGCGGAGAGCGGAGGTACCGAGTCGCTCGGCTCGCGGGCAGGCTCGGCGGGGCGCTGGAAAAGGTGCATCGAACAGGCCTCGTGCAGCCTGGATGACCCTTCTCGGATTCACCCAGACGAGGCCTGTTCTACCGGCGCATTGGCCTTGTGGCCAAATGTGCGACAATCTACTTGCGAGCGCCGCGGCGGCTCGTGCGGCGCAGCACCGCGCCCACCGCCAAGAGCCCCATCGCGGCATAGGAGAACAGCGGCGTGCGGCTGACGATGCGCCCGCGCACGGCGCTCTTCCCATAGCCAGGCGCGATCATCGACAGCGGCGGCACGCTCGTCGGACAGAGGCCATCGTCGTTGATGCCCTTCGGCGCCTGCAGCATGTTGCTCACCGCGTTCTGTGCTTCGGCCGGCACGAGCGTCAGATCGCTGGCCAGCGCCAGACGCGGCAGATCGGCTTCGAGACGCGTCACCCACACATCACGCGGGTGCAGCCCGCTCAGCGCCACCTTCACGTCGTCGACCTTCCCGCAGGCGAGCACGCGCGCATCGATCTGGCCGGGCGCGATCTGACCGCAGCTCGGATCGTCCGGCGCCACGCCGATGGGGCACGGATCGACGACCAGCGCCGAGCTGTCGGCGATGAGCGCGAGCTCGTCCTTGCAGGTGAGGATGCCAGTCTCTCCGTTGTCGTACGCTTGGTCGACGTACGCGGACGCGATGGTCCGCGGCGTGCCGTAATAGTCGTCGTACCCGAAGCCCGAATCATCGGAGCTCGAGCCCGGCAGCGGAGAGAGCAGCGCGCCCTTCTGCGCGAGCACGGTGAGCCACGTGAGCCCCGAATTCTTGGCCAGCGTGCTCTTGCGCACCTCGGCGTAGTTCGACGAGGCCGACCCGAAATCCCACACGAGCTCGTCGGGGCTCACCAACGCGTTCTTGAACTTGTCCGCAGCGAGCCGCCCCTCGGTGATGGTGAAGAGCGTGATGGCCACGTTGGCGCCCGTGCCCGCGGCCACCATGCGGAGCGGCAGCGTCAGCGCGGCCCCCGACATCACCACGCGCACGGGCTTCATCTCACGGATGCCCTTGCCCGGCTGGAGACGCAGCGCGATGAAGTCGAAGCCCTCGGCCACGTACGCATCGATGATCGGTTGGATGTCCGCGTCGACGTTGTAGCCGTGATCGGTCAGCCACTGATTGAGCGCGCCCGGCGTCTGCGTGGACAGCGTCACCGTCTCGTACGCGCCGACGGTGCCTTGATGAATCACCTGCACGGGCGGGGTCGCATTCGGATCTTCGTCGCCGCCGCTGAACGCGTCGGTCTGCGCCCTGGCGCAGCCCATCTCGCGCGGCCGCGTGATCTCGGGACACTCGATGACGGGGCTCTTCACCTGCGCCGTGGTCGTGGCTTCGAGCGTCTCGAACCACGCGTCGGTCGACTCCTGGACCACCGCGCCCTTGCGCACCGGAAGCACCCAGGCGAAGTCCTTCGGGTCACCGGAGTACTTGATCTGATCCCACAGCACCGTCTGCGTGGGCGACGTCGAGAACGCCATGCGATGGCCCGTGACCACCGTCGACTCCCCCTGCGAGATGATCGGCGGATGGAAGCACCCGCCGCAGGCGCGAGCGTCCGTCGTGGGCAGGACCGAAGCCGTGAAGGCGAGCGCCGCCGCGGGCGCGAGCAAGCGAAGTTTCATCCGAACCTCCCAACCACGAGAGCATCGCTCTCGTGAAATCCTCGTCGGCGCGCTCGTCCGTGTCGTCAGGCAAGGCACGGATGTCATACCCCCGAGCCCTCGAAGGCACGCCGTGAGCGCTGAGCGCGCGCGATCGAAAGCGCGACTGCAAGCGTGATGCCGCAGCCTCGTCAGGGTCAACCCTCGCGGCGTCCCTCGGGGTAGAGGTACTCGACCAGCGCGGTCACCAGATCTTCGTACAGCTCACCGCCGCCCTCCAGCCGGCGAAAATGCTGCTCTTCCTGATCGAACACGTAGCGCGTCATCTGCTTCGAATCGCCGAACTTCTCGCCGGTCATCACCATCGCGCCGATGTCGCGCTGCCACTCGATGATGATCGTCGCGTTGCGCGGCGGCCGCTCCAACCGGAGCTTGGTGTGCGTGTCGCGTGCGAGCTTGAGCCCCGGCATCCCATCGGGCGCCGCCAGATCGCGCGCGAGCCGCTCGACCATCTTCAGCCCCTCGCGGTTGACCAATTGCTCTCCGGTCGGAGAGACCTTCTCGCGCACCGTGCTCGCGAGGTCCTGGAGCAGCTTTCGTCCGTTCTCGTGCGACATGACGCTGCCCGATTGTACACGGCTCCCGCGCCGTCGCCGTGCCTTCGATCGCCCGCGCACCTCGGCCGATGTTCCACCCGACGGGCCGAGCCGCGCGCGGCTGGATGGGCTGAGCCTCGCGCCGTCGGGCGGTCGGCATCACGATGGGTTTTGATGGGAGAGAGTCACGTCGCCCGCGCTTGCCTTCGGGCTCATACGCGCATACGCGCCGCGTCGTCGTCGGCCCGCGCCGACACCGAAGCTCGGTGTCGGCCGGGGCCTCGCGATCACTTCCCCTTGGGCGTCGCCTGCGGGAGCTGCGGCATCTGACCGGGCGTGCCGATCCGCTTCGCCACCTCGGCGAGATCGAGCCCGGTGGCCGCGCGGATCTGCTCTGCTGCGGCGATCGCCTTGCGTGCGATCTCCGCGCCCTCGCCGCCGCCCGAGGGCAGCACGGAGAGCTTCTGGATCTTCACCTGCCGGTTCGAGCCGGCGATCTCCGCGGCCAGCGGCATGAGCTGCTGCAGGAGCAGCACCTCGCGCGCGTTGCCGCCCGCGCGCTTGTACTCTTCCACGAGCCCGCGCAGCGCCTCCGCCTCGGCCTTGCCCTGCTCGATGATGGCGGCGGCTTGACCGCGCGCCTCTTCCTCGCGGCTGCGGCGGGCCGCGTCCTCGGGCTGGATCACGTCGGCCATCAGCTTGCGCTCCACCTGCAGGGCGCGCGCCTTTTGCCGCGTGATCTCGGCCTTCACCTGCGCCATCTCCGCGAGCACCGCGCCGCGCGCCTCTTCGATCATCGCTTGCCTTCGCGACTGCGCGTCCTTGATGCGTCGATCGGTCTCCTGCCGGGCGATGGCCAGATCGGCGTCGATCTTCGCCGACTCCGACTCGGCCCAAGCGCCGGCGCGCTTCTCGGCGGCCTCGGCCTGCATCTGCGCTTCGACGATGCTCGCCTCCATCCGCACCCGCGCGCCCTGCATGCGGCCGGTGGAGTTCAGGTAGTTCACGTCGTCGGTGACGTTCTGGATTTTGAGCGTGTCGAGCACGAGCCCGATGCGCTCCATGTCGTGCTCGGCCTCTTCCAGGAGCTTGTTGGCGAACGCGGTCTTATCCATGTTCACCTGCTCGGGCGTGAGCTGCGCCAGCACGCCGCGCACGTTGCCTTCGAGCGTCTCGCGCGCCACCGCCGCGATCTCCCCGCGCGATCGCCCGAGGAAGCGCTCCACCGCATTGGACAGCCGCGGCTCGTGGCTCGGCACCTTCACGTGCGCGATGCCTTGCACGTTGAGCGGGATACCGCCCTTGGAGAAGGCACCCTTGACCGCGATCTCCATGGGGATGTTGCTGAGGTCCATCCGATCGACGCTCTCGAGGAGCGGGATGCGCACCGCGCGCCCGCCGCGGATCGATCGGTAGCCCACCGTCTTGCCCTCGACGCTGTGCTCGCCGCCCGAGAGGATGAGCGCCTCGCTCGGCGCGCTCACGAGGAGCAGGTTCCGGAGCGTGTAGATCACGAAGCCCACGACCACCGCGGCCGTGAGGAGCAGCACCATCACGATCTCGATCATGACACCCTCCGCGCGCTCGTCGCGCCGATGGTCCCGCCGCCGAGCAGACCGGCGACGTCGAGGCCGAGCGCTTGGCCCGTCTCGCTGAGCACGCGCGACACCGCGGCCGGATGCATCGCCACCACCTTGGCGAACGCTTCTTCCTCGTCACCCGAGACCACGTTCACGCTCGCCACCTCGGTGTTCGCCACGCGCGCCGCCGCGGCCATCACCAGCGGGCGGAGCTGCTGCAGCAGGTAGACCTCGCGCGCCACCGATCCGGCCGCCACCCATTGCTCGGCGACCACCCGCAGCGCCTCGGCCACGGCTTTGCCGTTCTCCACCGTGGGCGCGGCCTCGCCGCGGGCGCGCAGCTCGTTGGCTTTGCGCTGCGCCTCGGCGGGCAGGATCACGTCGACCTGGAGCTGGAGCTTGGTCAGCTCGCCGCGCAAGGATTGCAGCTCCTGCTCGGCCACGGCGCGCTCGGTCTCCGCGGCGATCGCCGCTTCGTTCTCCACCTGCTTGGCCTCGGCCTCGAGCTTGGCCAGCTCGGCGCGCACTTGGTTCCGCTTCTGCGCGACCACCGTCTCGGCCCGCTTCTGCGCCGTCTCCGCGCGCTGCCGCGCCGCCGCCTGCGCCTCGGTGACCGCGCGGTTCGCCTCGGCCTCCGCGTTGCCCGCGTCGCGCAGCACCGTGGCGATGCGCCCGCGTCCGAGGTTCGCCAGGTATTGCTGCTCGTCGGAGACGTGCTGCACCTTGAGCACGTCCAGCTCGAGGCCGAGCTTCTCCAGATCGTCGCGCGCGTTCTCCACGAGCTGCTCGGCGAACTTGAGGCGATCCTCGTTCACCTCTTCGGGCGTGAGCTGGCTGATGACCTCGCGCAGGACACCTTCGAGCGTCTGCTGCGCGGCCTGCGCGATCAGCTCCGTGCGCGTGCCCAGGAAGCGCTCCACCGCGTTGCGCACCGCCGCGTCGCTGCTGGCGATCTTCATGTTGGCGATGGCCTGCACCGTGAGCGGGATCCCGCCCTGCGAGTAGGCGTTGTGCACCGAGACCTCGACCGCGAAGAGGCGCATATCCATGCGGCTCACGCTCTCGAGGAAGGGCATGCGCAGCCCGCGCCCGCCGTGGAGGATCTTGTAGCCGCTCGTGGTCCCGTCCGGCAGCGTGTGCTTGCGCCCGCTGAAGACGAGGATCTCGTTCGGCCGGCACACGAAGAGGAAATTCCGGAGGAGGAGCAAGACGAGGCCGAAGGCGACCACGACGGCCACCGCGGCGACGAGCACGAGCACCGCCGTGTCGAGCGACGCCGCCTCGGCATGGACCGGGACGGCCTTGTTCGGGGCAATCATCCGGCGAGGCTATCAGGTTCCAGCGTGTCGCGGCGGAAGCGGAAATCGCCGTGTAAATCGAACGTTTACGAGCCTCTCCGGCGACGCCGGCTACCATTCGATGCTCGATGGCGACCGCATTCGATGCCGACGTCGTTCGCATTCATCTCCCGATCCTCGGACAGGAGCGCGCCTTCGATCTGCCGGTCTCGTCCTCCGCCTCCACGCTCTCCGATCTGCTCCCCGCCGCGCGTGAGCTCTCGCGCAGCGCCGCCGCGATCGCCGTCGCCGACGAGGAAGCCCAGGGCCACGCCGTCTCCTGTCACGAAGGCTGCGCCGCCTGCTGCCGGCAGCTCGTCCCCATTTCGGTGGTCGAAGCACGCGCGCTCGCCCGTGCGATCGAAGCGCTGCCCATGGAGCGGCGCGCTGCGGTGCGGGCCCGCTTCGCCGCCGCCGTGGTCACGCTGGAGCGCATCGGCCTCCTCGATCCGCATGCGCCACCGGGCCGCATGATGCTGCAGAGCCGGCTCGCCGATCCCGCGCGCGGCTGGCTCGACGTGACCGCACGCTACTTCGCCGCGCAGATCCCATGTCCATTGCTCGAGGACGAGCGCTGCTCGCTCTACGACGAGCGTCCCCTCGTGTGCCGCGAATACCTCGTGACCACGCCCGCCGATCGCTGCGCCGAGCTCGGTCGCGCGCGCGCCGTGCCGCGCGCCGTTCGCGGCAGCGAGATCCTCGCCACCGCCGCGCGCGAGCTCACCGGAGAGCCGCTCCCGCTCCTGCCTCTACCGCTCTCGCTCGAATGGGTCGAAGCGCGGGGCGCGGTGCTCGATCTGGAGACGGATGGAGAGAACCTCGTCAATCACCTGATCGCCGCGGCCGATCAGGTCGCTGGATGACGCATCGGCGGCAGATGTCGTGCAGCGCCGGCACCCGTACTGGAGCGGCGCCAGCACCCGTATGGGAATAGGTCGCGCAGCGCCGGCACCCGTGCGGGAGCGTGTCGTGCGGCGCCGGCACCCGTGCGGGAGCGTGTCGTGCGGCACCGGCACCCGTGCGGGAGTTGGGCGTGCAACGCCCCGTACCCGTACGGGAGCATGTCGCGCGGCGCCGGCACCGGTGCGGGAGCGTGTCGCGCAGCGTCCCGTACTCGTGATGGAGCGGGTCGTGCGGCCACCGCACCGGAGCTGGAGGGGCCAACGGGGGCCGATTGGCCTGCTGGGTGGGCACGAAACACGAGGAGGCGCCTCGTCGAGGCGCCTCCCCATCCCCCTGCGCTGGCAGCTCAGCGCGTTACGAGTCGCTCTTCTTCGCAGCGTCGTTCTTGGCCTCGCCATCGCGCTTTGCCGCCTCGGCTTTGGCCTTCTTCTCCGCGCGCTTTCGGCTCTTCGAAAGCTCGGCGCGGTGCTCGGCGAGCTGGCTCTCGTAGCTGCCGAGGAGCGTCTTCTGCTTCGCCGGGTCGTCGCGGTAGGCGCTCATCACGTCGATGGCGAGCTTCATGAAGGCGTCGTGCCAGACGTCGCTCGGATCGCGCGGCTCGCCGTCCGTCACGGCCTCGCCGGCGAGGCCCAGCTTCTTCGCGTAGAGGGTCGCGTGCGAAAGGAAGTGAGCGACGAGCGGGCCGAGGCCGAGCGTCTCGACCGCCGCTTTGATTGCGGGGCCGGTCTCGGCGTCCGTGAGCGAGCTTCGAATCGACGCCATCGCCGCGTGCTGAATGCCGGCGCTGCCGTGGATGAAGCCAATGCCGTCGGGAAACCAGGTCGTGTCGATCAACTCGGCAGCGTCGAGCTGGGCCTGCTGCTCGGGCCCGAGTGAGACGATCGTGGCGACGAGCCCTTTCTGAATCGACTGCTCGACGCGGTAAATCGCGCTCAACACGCTGTCCGTCGCGCTGTCGATGGTGAATAACGGCATGTCGTCTCCGCGCCCGAGCGCCTTCGTCGCTTCGATGACGGCATGCGCGCTGCGGGTGACCTCCGCGTTGTATTTGGGTTTGGATTTGAAATGCTCATCGAGGGAGCCACCGACATTGCGCTGGCGCTCCACGGGAAGGCGGGGAAAACCAAAAAACGGTAACGTCATGTCCCGAATGGTTGCAGCGCCGGGGGGCATGTCAAGCAGCACAACTGCGGCGGCGATGCGACCTGGCTGGGAGGGAAAGCTCCGGAGGCCAAAGAGGTGCAACGCGCATCGCGGCGACGGGGCGGGTTGAGGTGTGGCGCGCATGGGGCCGTCAAATCGAGGCGCCTTCCTCGCTTGCCACGTTGGGGGCGTCACTGTACAGGTGTACATGCTATGAGTGACGGCAGCGCCATCGAGTGGACGGACGCCACCTGGAATCCCCTGCGTGGCTGCACGAAGGTAAGCCCAGGCTGCAAGCACTGCTATGCAGAGGTGTTCGCGGAACGCTTCCGGGGCGTACCTGGCCATCCATACGAACAGGGATTTGATCTGCTGCTGGTGCCCGACAAACTCTTCGAGCCATTCCACTGGAGCCGCTCGCGGAGGATCTTCGTCAACTCCATGAGCGACCTCTTCCAGAGCGAAGTCCCAGAGGAGTATGTTCGCCAGGTCTTCGAGGTCATGGCATTGGCCGATTGGCACATCTACCAAATGCTCACCAAGCGTGCGGCGCGTATGCGCATGCTCACGTCGCAGATGCCTCCCGAGATCGTTCGCCGCAAGCACATCTGGCTCGGCGTGAGCGTGGAGAACCGAGCTTACGGTCTCCCAAGAATCGAGGAGCTTCGCCGGACTCCGGCCGAGGTGCGCTTCCTCTCCGTGGAGCCACTGCTCGAAGACTTGGGCAGAATCGATCTTCAGGGGATCGACTGGGTGATCGTAGGTGGTGAGAGTGGCCCGAAGGCACGTCCCATGGAGAAACGCTGGGTGCTGTCGCTCCGTGATCAGTGTGAGGAGGCGGGCGTTCCCTTCTTCTTCAAACAATGGGGAGGGGTCCAAAAGTCTCGCGCTGGCAGGGACCTTGAGGAGAGAACGTACGACGAGTTCCCTGCGATTGAGCCAGTAACGGCGCCGCCTGCGGCTGTACGAGCGCAGCGGCTTGCGATGATTCGGGAGCGGTTTCAGCGTGGAGCGGTGGCCGCAGAGTAGGAGTGTACGATGGCCAAATACGATTGGTCCGACGGCCCAGCAACACTGGGGGCTCATAGCTTGGCGAAGCACACAATCCTAAGGGAGTACATAGAGCGCTACATCCCCATCCTGACCAGAGGCGGTACAGTTCCCCTCAAGTTGATGCTCATCGACGGGTTTGCTGGAGGCGGGCAGTACATCGTCGAAGGTCGGGGCAACACGCTTCACCCCGGCTCGCCGCTCATCCTGATCGATGCCGTCCGGACTGCGGAAATACGGCTAAACGCCATGGGTAGCCGTAAGAAGCCGTTCTCTGTCGACGCGAGCTACGTCTTTGTCGAGAAGGACCCCAAAGCTCACGCCTACTTGAGTGCGGCGTTGAAAGAGCATGTCGGCGAAGACTTCATCCGCGAGAGAGTCGACCTTCGACGTGGGGCATTCGAGGAGGAGATCGGCAATATCCTGGATCGGATCAAGGCTACGGCATCCAGGCGCCCTCGCCCGATCTTCGTGCTCGATCAGTATGGCTATAGTGCCATTCCAGTCGATTTGATTGCGAGGATCATGACGGAGATTCCGACGGCGGAAGTGTTTCTGACCCTTGCGGTTGATCATATCGCTGCTCACGCGAGGACGGCGGGAGAGGCGATTGGCAGGTTAAAGATTGCAGGTCTGCTCGCTCCGGAACTGGAGGCGTTTCTTTCCGGTCGCCGGGAGATGGACGAAGCCGCATTGCTGTCTCCCGAGGACCGCGGTCGGCTGATGCGAACGATTCAGCTCGTCTTGCACGAGACCTTCGCGAAACGCGCACGTGCCGCATGCTACACCCCCTTTTTCATTACGTCGAAAAATAGCCACCGATCGTACTGGTTTCTGCACCTAGCCAACAGCTCGAAAGCAAACGATGTTGTGAAGGCTCTTCACTGGTCGGTCAGTAATCACTTCGAGCATTTCGGCCGCGAGGGCACGATGATGCTGGGCTTCGACCCAACCAAGAGCAGGGACCAACTCCTCCTGCCGTTCTCGTTCGCGTTCGACGATTCCGCAAAGGCGCGTACGGTCAGGGCACTCGTCGAGGAATTGCCAGCGATCTTCCATGCCAGACACCGTGATGGCGTATCTCACAGGGATCTATATGGCGCCCTCTGCAACGAGACGCCGGCTGACCTAGAAACGCTGGGCGAGGCCGTCAACCGATTGTGCGCCGACCTCGAGTTCGAAAAGCGCGGAGCGCGAGGTGAGGAGCGCGAGCTCTCGACGAAGCTGAAGGAGTCTGACATCATCAGAATTGCCAGGCAGGGGCGTCTGTTCCGACGGTGAGCGTGCGCACCGTGGGCGCGTGCCGACACCTCAGCCCAGCTCGTCGGGCTTGCGCGACACGCGGGCCACGTTCTGCTGCACGTCCTCCACGAGGACCGGCTCGCCTTTGCCGATCGCTTCGTCGTCGGTGATCGCGAGCAGATCCACGCTCGCGCCGCCGAGCTGGATGCGCACCTGTCCGGTCACGCCGCGCCCGCACGGCACCACCACGCGCCCGATGCGCCCGACGGCGTGCGAGGCGCGCGTCTCCGTCGCGGTCGCGCTCCGGTGCACCGCGCGGAACGCGAGCTCGGCGAAGAGGCCCGACGCGAGCCCGGCGACGGTCGCGATGGCGAGCACGGCGAACGGGCCCGCCAGCGCGAAGAAATGCATGAGCGATCCGCTCAAGCCGAAGCCGAGCGCCGCGAACGTCCAGAAGCGCAGCGACAGGAAGAGCGTCCACAGGCCGAGCTGATCGGGCGAGGCCGCATCCGCATCGTGCCCGGCAGGCGCGAGGCCGCCGTGGTGGCCCGCGCCGCGTGTGCCGGCGGCGATCTGCACGGCCAGCATGCCGAGCGCGACCACGAGCGCGAAGAGGTACGCGAGCCCCATTCCTGAATCGTACACCACCCGCGGCCCGCGATCCGCGCCCGTGATCCACGCGGCCCGTGCCGCCCACGGCGTGCGCGCTCAGCGCCCGCGTTGCCCCGAGCTCACCGAAGCCCGCGCCGCCGGCGCAGCAGAAGCAGCCCGAGCCCGGCCGCGAGCAGGGCTCCCGAGCCCGGCGCGACGCTGGCATCGATCGCACAGCCGGCGCATCCGCCCGTCTTCTTTTCCTCCACCTTCACGCCCTGCGGGCAGAAGAACACCTCGTTGAACGCACCCGATCGGTGCCGGCACGCCTCCACGAAGCCGCGCGCCTTCGCGGTCTCCTGGCAAGTCTCGAAAGCCTTCTTGAGATCAGGCTCGTTGGTGGCGAGCGGCTGCGAGCACGTCGTGCAGCCCTTGCCCTCCGCCGCGCAGCGCGTCCACGGCCCGGCCACGTCGGCCGACGCTCCGCTTTCGAGCGCGAGAATGGTTGTGAAAATGGCAATCGGAATCAGCGCAAATTTCGGCATTCGGCCGGCACCATAGCAGGCCTGTCGCCGATTCTGCGAGATGCGCTCGGCCTTCGACCCCCATTCGTCGCGGCTCGTGCCGTTGCATTCGAGGGGAGAATCGCTGTCGATTCCGAGCGTCGATGGACGCTCGGTGGCTCAACCGAGATCCGGGGGCGGCCCGCGGAAGGCGTCAAGCACGCCCAGCTCGGGCAGGCGCACCGGTCGGCCTCGGCGCGCGGCCGCGTAAATGGCTTCCATCAAGAGCACGTCTTGGCGGCCTTCTTCGCCGGGCGTGTGCGGCTTCTGCCCGTTTCGCACGCATTGGGAGAAGTGATCGATCTCCCGTGCGAACTGGCTCCGCTCGTCCCTCCGCTGCTCGCTAACCTCCTCGACGGCCGCGTCGCGCTTCCGGCCCACGTGCATCCTGAGGCCGCCGTAGGAGAAGGCCGGGTCGAGATCGACCCAACCGTTCTCCGCCATCATGCGGTATCGCCGTGACTCGTGGGCACCGTAGCTCGTCGTGCACACGGCCATCACGCCGCTCGGGAAACGCAGGTTGAAGCTCACCGTCTCTTCGACCTCGCGGAAGCGGGGATCGCCCGGTGTGCTGTACATGGTGGCCGAGATCTCGATGGGCTCTTCGCCCGTCAGGTAGCGCGCCGCGCTCAAGCAATAGATCCCGATGTCCGGCAGCGCCCCTCCACCCGCGAGCGCGCGGCGGAGGCGCCATTGCCGGGGATCGCCCTGGTGCTGCACGTTCACCGCCTCGATGAGCTTGGCCGCGCCCAGCGTCTTTCGGCGCACGATGTCGATGGCGGCGCGATTGTGGGGCTCGTATTGCAGCCGATAAGCGATCATGAGGAGCCTTTGCGCGTCGGCGGCGGCCGCGATCATCGCGTCGCAGTCGGCCACCGAGTTGGCCATCGGCTTCTCGCAGAGCACGTGCTTTCCCGCCTCCGCGGCCCGTATCGCATGCTCCGGGTGGAGCGCGTTCGGGGTGGCGATGTACACCGCCTCGATCTTCGGATCGTCGCGGATGCGATCGAACGATCGGTAATCGTAAACGCTCTGCGGCGAGATCCCGTAGGCCGCCGCCACGCGCGCCGCCTTCTCGGGATCGCCGCTCACCAGCGCCACGAGGCGAGAGGACATGGAGGATCGGAGCGCCGGAAGAACCTCCTCGAGCGCGAGCCGCCCGAGGCCCACCACCGCATAGCCCACGCGTTCTTCGGGCGGCAGCGGCGTGGGCTTCTCCTCCGATTCGCGCTCCGTCGGCGCATGAATCGACGGCAGCCGAAGCGGCGGCCGTTCGGCGATCTCGAGGTGACGGGCTTGGGGGCGGCGGCGCGGATGACCCATGGAATCGACCCTTCCACGGGATCGCGTGCGGCAGGCGAGGGGGCTTGTCCAGGCGGGAGGCCCCGATTCGAAGGACGGGAGAGCCGGGCGAATCCGGCGCTGCGACGATCGTGTCAGTGGTGAATGACAGACTCGATGTTGTGCCCGTCGGGATCGATCACGAAGGCACCATAGTAATTCGGGTGATATTGCTCGCGGATGCCGGGCGCGCCGTTGTCCTTGCCGCCGGCGGCGAGCGCCGCTTTGTGGAAGGCCTCGACGTCGGCCCGGCTCCCGGCCGAGAAGGCGACGTGCGTCGGCGAGACGGGCGTGGGCTTTTCGCCGGGCTTCTCTCCGATCCAGAAGTCCGGCTTGCCGTCGCGGCCGAAGCCACAGAACTTGCCGAAGTCCATGACCACGACGATCCCGAGCGGCGCGAGCGCCTGCTCGTAAAAGGCCTTGGATCGGGCGTAGTCGCTGACGTGAAGGGTGATGTGATCGAGGATGGACATGGCGCGATGCTATCCTCGGCCGCGGCGCTGAACAGCGGCGGAGGTGCCCCGTCCTGCCATTATTTCTTTTGCTCGCGCGGCGGTGCTTGTCCCTGCGCGAGGGTGCGCACGATCTCCAGGGCGATTGGCACGTAGAGCGGCTCTCCGCGGGTGCGATAGACGTTCACGAGCACGGCGTGCCCGTTGCTCGCCGCCCAGCCGAAGAGCTTTTCGGGCACCATCTCGGCGGCGCCGAACGTGCCGGGGGAGAGGCCGAGATCGTCGGCGGCGGCGAGGAGCGAGGCGCGATCGGGATACGCCGCCATGCCGCGGATGCCGCCGGGGAGCTCCCGCAGCGCGGCCGCTTGGGTCTTGGGATCGACGATGAGCAAGAGCGGGATCTCGCGGGCGAGGAGCTCTTTGTAGAGCGCGTGTCGGGCCGCGTCGCCCTCGGCCTCGTCGGCGGCGTCGAGCAGGAGCCGATTGAGCCGCGTGGCGTGCTCGACCGACGACACCGGCGCTTCGTCCTTCGCGGGAGCGAGGCGCTTCGCGAGGTCGTCACGCTCGTGATCTTCGAGCGCGTGCAGGCGATCGGGATCGCCGTCGCGGAGCGCCGCGTCCTTCTTCTCGTTCAGCGTCTTCGCGGCGCTGTCGACGGCGCCGCGGGGGCGCACCGGCGGGCCGGCGAGCACGGTGAGCACGACACCCTCGGGGCGCTTCACCGTCACGAGCACGGTGCCGTGATGGGGATCGGGCTCGCGCACCTGCGCGCCGAGGTCGAGGAGCAGCTCCGCCACCGCGCGCCCGCGCGGGGACGCGAGCCCATGCACGTACACCGCCTGCGGCAGCGGCCTCGGGCCCGCGCCGAGCTGATGGATGCGCCGGAGGATCCGCTGCACGAGCGCCGGCGCGCGCGGAGCCCCGCGAGCGCGGCCACGTCGATCACCCACACGAGCAGGCCCGCGAGGGGAATGATCGGCGGATTGTTGGGCGCGAAGAGCGCCGCGAGCTGACCCGCGACGGTCGAGAGGATCACCTGCGGCCTCGGCCCACCCGCGAGCGACTCCACCTCTTCGAGGACCGCGTCGACTTGATCGCCGAGCTCGTCGCTGCCGATCCCGAGGTCGGCGACCCACGTGCCGCCCGCGTGCTCGGTGACGCCCGGCGCGAGGCCCGGCGCGACGATGTTCACCTCGTGCCCATCAGGCACCGTGACCTCTGCGTCCGCGGCCGGAGCCGCGGGTGGAGAGCTCTTCTTCTTCCGGCGATCGGGTGTACCCATGCCTCTTCAATCTACCACGCGGCCCGCGGTGCCTTCGGGCCGCCGCGCGTTTCCTCGCCCGGGTTTCCAGCGAAGACATCGCCTGCGCGCTCGTGATTTCGGGCCTCGTCCCGCCGCATGACATCCTCCCGCGAGGTCGCGCATTCGTGTTAGAGGGGGAGGCTTGCACGCTCGGCGGAGCGTGGATGCATCGATCGATCGAGCGTGTCGCGCCGGTTTCGGGACGGAAAGGTCGCGATGACGGCGGCGTGAGCGTTCGTCGTTCTTTGTGTGCAATCCGAGCGGGGGTGGAAACAAGGGATGGCAGTCGTGGGGAGAAGCCCTGACCGTGATCGGCACGCTCCCCATTCCGGAGGAGCGCCCTTCCAAGCTACAGTCGGCGGCAATGACACCTGACGTCTTCCGTATTCTCGGGACGCAGCAGGCCGGTGTCTTCCGGGTGGAGCGAGTCGTTGCGGAGGGGGGCTTCGCGGTCGTCTATCGCGCCATGCACGAGGGCTTCCGCTCGCCGGTCGCGCTCAAGTGCTTGAAGGTGCCCGAGGCGATGTCGGAAGAGCAGCGGGAAGCTTTCTTGGAGAAGTTCCGCGCCGAAGGCGAGCTCCTGTTCCGTTTGTCCGCGCTCGTGCCCGCCGTGGTGCGCCCGCTGCACGTCGGCGTGCTCGGGCCCGAGGTGGGCCGTCTCGTGCCCTTCCTCGCGCTCGAGTGGCTCGACGGCGAGGGGCTCGATTGCATCATCAAGCGTCGCCGGCGCGAGCAGCAGCAGCCCTTCTCGCTGCGCGAGCTCGTCGACTTGCTGCAGCCGGCGGCGGCCGCGCTTTCGCAGGCGCACCGGCTGCCGACGCAGGCCGGCCCGTACGCCATCATCCACCGCGATCTCAAGCCCGAGAACATCTTCGTGGTGCGCGGGCAGGAGGCGGCGACCGTCAAGATCCTCGACTTCGGCATCGCCCGGACGAAGAGCGCGGCGGCCATGCAAGCCGGTCGCGTGACCGACAATGCGGCGGCCGATGCCTTCACGCCCGGCTACGCGGCGCCCGAGCAATGGATGCCGAAGCGCTTTGGCGAGGTCGGTCCGTGGACCGACGTCTTCGGTCTGGCGCTCACGATGGTCGAAGCGCTCCTCGGCAGGCCGCCGGTCGACGGTGATCTCACGGCCATGATGGGCACGATCACCGATCCGAACCGCCGCCCCACGCCGCGCAACGAGGGCGCCGTGATCCCGGACGCAGCGGAGGCCGCGTTCACCCGCGCGCTCGCGGTCGATCCGCGCCGGCGCACGCAATCGATCGAAGCCTTCTGGACCGAGATCGAAGAGGCGCTCGGCCTCACGCCCTCGCTCCGCTCCGCCGGTGCGACGCCGGCCCGCGCCGCCGCGCCCGCGAAGGATGGGCCGCGCTCGGTGCGCGAAGGCCCGCGCATCGTCTCGCCCGCTGCGGCCGATCGCGGACCTGCTTCCGTCGGCGCGGCGCCGCGCGTCGTCTCACCGGCGGCCCGCGGGCGCGAGCTCGACGACGGCGGGCCCCCGGTGCAAGCGATGGACTTCGAGCTGGCCGCGCCGGTGCGCCGTGCCCGCCAGCAACGAATGCCCTCGGCGCCCGGCGCCGAAGAGGCCGGTCCGAGCCCGGATTTCCGCGACATCCTGCGGTTGCCTCTCCAGATCATCGCCGCCGGCATCGTGGTGAGCCTGGCCGACTGGGCCTACGTGCAGAAGAGCGGCGAAGCTCTCCTGCTCGGCGGCGTGCGCCCGATGTGGATCGCCGGCCCGCTCGTCCTCGTCGGCGCGCTGCTCGCCGGGTGGCGCGTCCTCCGCGCCGTGTGAGGGATCGCCGAGAGGCTGCTGAAGACATCGCGAGCGCTCCGCTTCGGGGCGCGGAGCCGTCTTCAGCAGCCTGCTAAAAAGCCCACGGCGCGGGCGCGGGCAGCGCGTTGCCCGGCATCCTCGGGCCGAGCAGCTCGGGATCGATCTCGGGCGCGCCCGTGGCGAAGCAATCGTCGACCGTGACGCGTGGTCCAATCGGATCGCCCAAATCTTCCCCGATGCATTGGTCCGCTTCGCGACCCAGGATCTCGATCTGCCGGTCCAGCACCAAGACGCGATCGCGGTACTCCGCCTCGTCGAGGCGCGCCTCGGTGGGCGCGGCCGGCACCTCGTTCCAAATGAAGGTCGGGCTGCGGCGCGGAGCATGGCGCTCGCCGTCGCTCGCGCGGAGGGCCTCCGCCTGGGCCCACGCTTCGTCGCGCATGCGCGCGATCACGCGCATCGGATCGAGCTTGTCGCGGTAGCAGAGCACCTTCACGACGTCGCGCGCGCGCACCGCCTCGGCGACCATCGCCTCCACGCGGCACATCACACGCTCGGGAGCTCGCAGCGATCCGCAGCGCGCCTCGTCGGCCGCGGGCAAACGCGCGCTGGATCCCGTGTCGGATCCCACGCCGGAGAGCCGCGTCCTCAGGTCGAGCCGCTCCTCGAAGCGCCGGGTGGCATCGCGGAGGTAGAGATCGGCGGTGATGTCGGCGGGCTTCGTCGCCTCGGCCACGAAGGGGATCGCGCTCCGCAGCGTGACCGTGCAGGCCGGGCCGATGGCGGTCAGCTTCACCCGCGCGGAGGCGACGAGATGAAACACGTGCGGCCCGGGCGCGACCGTGACCGACGCGGCGATCGTCGCCGGGAGCTCGCGATCGGCGGCGACGGCGTGCCTGATCTCCGTGCCGTCGGCCACCATCTGCACGCGCGCCAGACGGAACGGCCACCCGAGGTGATTGAGCACCCGAAAGGTCGCCGCCTTTTCCCCGGCGGTCGCGGGATCGATCGGCGCGGCGAGCTCTCTCGGGATCTCCACGGTCGCCGCCGATCTCGCCTCGGACGGCGCGCAGCCGAGGGCCGAGCCGATGGCCGAAACGAGCGTCGCGAGGACGAGCCGACGAGGGTCGATCATGAAGTCTCCGGCCGGAGCGCCGCAGGCGCTCGAACGCCCGTTCGTTGCGCCGAAGGCCCGCTTCGTTCGACGCCTCCTCGCGAGGGCGTGTAGCCTGCGCCGATGAAACACGGATGGCAGGGGGCGGCGGCGCTCGTGATCGCGATCGCAGCCGGTTGCGGGAGCGAAGGCGGAAACACCACGGGCACCGGCGGCAGCACGATCGGCACCGGCGGCAGCACGACCGGCAGCGGCGGCACGACCTCGACCACCACGTCGACCGGCACCGGTGGCAGCACGACCTCGACCGGCGGCGGCGGCACGGGCCCGTGCGGCCCCGACACGAGCATGCCCGACGAGGTGCTCCCCGACACGACCGATCCCGCCAAAGGCATGTTCACGATGGATGACGCCCTCGCCGGTTTGCCCAATGGCCCGGGCCCGCTCCGCGCCATCATCGACACCGATCTCGGCGTGCTCACCTGCGTCCTCCACGCCGACAAGGCCCCGAACGGCGTCGCCAATTTCGTCGGTCTCGCCCGCGGGACGCGGCCTTGGAAAGACCCCACGACCAAGAAGTGGGTGAAGCGCCGCTTCTACGACGGCCTCACCTTCCATCGCGTCATCCCCGAGTTCGTCGCGCAGGGCGGTGATCCGCTGGGCAACGGCTACGGCGGCCCGGGCTACAAATTCGCCGACGAGATCTCCGATCTCCAGCACCACCCCGGCACGCTCGCCTACGCGAACTCGGGCGCGAACACCAATGGATCGCAGTTCTACATCGCCGAGGTCGATCTCCCGAGCCTCGACGGCGGCTACACGATCTTCGGCGACTGCACCCCCATCGACGTCGTCACCATGCTCACCCACGTGCCCACCACCACGAACGACAAGCCCGAGACGCCGCTCGTGATGAAGAGCGTGACGATCACCCGCTGCGAGCCCTGACGATGTGACCGAGAAGGCTGCCGTGCGCCGCGCGTCGCACGGAGCCCCCCTTCGAGACGCGGTGATCCCACGCATCCATGCAAGGACGCTCACATGGATCGGGGACCGCGACAGGGCGCGCATCAGGCGTCTCTGGAGAGACGGGGGCAGGGGAGGAATCGGGAGAGCGCAGCGCTCCCTGCGGGCCTCCTCGCGAATCTTGTATTAGCCTCGCGGCCCCATGATCGTGATGAAGTTCGGCGGCAGCTCCGTCGCCCATCGAGCGCAGATCGAGAAGGTCCTCGCCATCGTGAAGAGCCGCGCCGCGCGGGCGCCGCTCGTCGTCTGCTCGGCCCACAAGGGCATGACGGACGCCCTCGTCGCCGCCGCGCACGAAGCGGCGCGCGGCGTCTTCGCGCCCCAGAAGGTCATCGACAAGCAGGCGGCGATCGCCGAGGGGGCCGGCTGCTCGCCGGATTTGCTCGCGCCCTTCTTCGCCGAGCTCACCGATCTCTTCCGCGGCATCTCCCTCGTGCGCGAGCTCAGCCCGCGCAGCCTCGACTACGTGGCGAGCTTCGGCGAGCGCATGAGCGTGCGTGTCATCGCCGATCTCTTCACGCGATCGGGGCTCCCCTCGCAGGCCTTCGACGTCTTCGATCTCGGCTTCATCACCGACGCCACCTTCGGCGCGGCCCGCCCGCTCCCCGGCTACGAGGCCGAGATGAAGCGCCTCGTCGAAGCGCGCGTGCCCAAGGGCGTGGTGCCGATCGTCACGGGCTTCATCGGCAAGACGGAGTCCGGCGACATCACCACGGTGGGTCGCAACGGCAGCGATCTCACGGCCACGCTCGTGGGCGCGGCCATCGGCGCGGAAGAGGTGGAGATCTGGTCCGACACCGACGGCGTCATGACCGCCGATCCCAGCGTCGTCCGCGCGGCCCGCAGCATCCCCGCGATGCGCTTCGACGAGGCCGCGGAGCTCGCGTATTTCGGGAGCCGCGTGCTCCATCCGTCGACGCTCGTGCCCGCGATGGCGAAGGGCATCCCGGTGCGCGTGCTCAACACCAACCGCCCCGATCATCCGGGCACGGTGATTCATCACGAAGCCCCCGCCGCGACCAGCCTGGCGACGTGCATCGCCTACAAAGAAGGGCAGATCGCGTGCACGATCACCTCCACGCGGATGTTCGGCGAGTCCGGGTTCCTCGCGCAGGTCTTCGAGATCCTGGGCCGGCACCAGGTGGTGATCGACATGGTGGCGACCTCGGAGATCTCCGTCTCCTTCACCACCGATCGCCGCGCCCCGTTGGATCGCGCCCTGCCGGAGCTGTCCGCCATCGGCGAGCTCTCGACCGAAGCCGAGAAGACGCTGCTCGTCGTCGTGGGGCGTCACCTCGCCGAGCGCGCCGGTCTCGGCGCCTCGATCCTGCGCGCCATCGCCGATGCCGGCGTCAACGTGGAGATGGTCAGCTACGGCCGGAAGAGCATCAGCCTCACCACGCTGATCGCCGATCGCGACGTGGAAAAGGCCGTGAGCGTGCTGCACCCGCGCCTCTTCGAAGCGGGCTGATCCCGCCCCTCGACACGCACCCTCGCGCGCCTCGCCATTCGTGCGAAGCGCGCCGAGGCCCGCGTGCTCATCGGTGATGCTCTCAGCGAGCGTCGAACACGCGGGCCTCGTGCGGCTCCGTTCAAAAGAGCCGCAGCGATGCGCCGCGGATTCCGCTGATCCTCAGACGAGGATCTCTTCCAAAAGCGCGTTGGGGGCGCCGTCGGCCGACTCGCCGAACGAGGTGATATCCATCTTGTAATACTGCCTCATGATGGTGAACCAGAGATCGCGGAGCTGGCGATCCTTGCCGATGGGCTGATAGGCGACGTGCGCGTTTTGCTGGAAGACCCCGCCGCCGCCCAGCATCACGATGGGGAGATCGTAGCCGTCGTGATCGTGCGTGCGCATCTCGCTCATGAAGACCATCACGGTGTGATCGAGGACCGTCCCGTCCCCTTCCTTGATGGCGTCGAGCTTCAGCGCGAGCTCCGCGGTCTTGCGGCTGAGCCAGTAATTGATGGCGGTGAAATCGAGGTTGCTGGGCGTGAGGATGGGATAGCTGCCGTCCATCGGCGTCGCGGCGATCTCCCCGGGCCCGTGCTGGCACGCGTGGAAATGCAGGCTGCTCCCCTCGTGGTATTCGAGGCCGACCTTCATCCGATCCGCGGCGGGGATGTGCCGGTATTCGAACTCCGAGCGGGCGTCGTCGAGCATGTGCGTCACCACGCGGGTCACGTCGCATTGGATGGCCATGGCGATGAGGTCGTTCATCACGTTGGCGTGCGCCTCGTGATCATAGCCATCGTCACCTTGGTTCAAGCCTTGTTGCGGCCCCGGCGGCTCGGGGACGGCGCCCGGCGTGGCGATGGGATTGCACCCGAGATCGCTGGGCATCGTCGAGGCCACGCTGGTGACCGTCTTCTCGATGCCGCGCAGCGAGTCCAAGTACTCTTGAAGCACGCCGCGATCCCGCGTGCTCACGCGGCCCATGAGCGAATTGGCATCGTCCCGGACCGCGTCGATCACGCTCTGCTCCGTGGCGGCGCGGAGCTTGGCCGCCGCGATCGAATCCGGATCGGTCCCGCTCGATCCGGCCACCGCGCCGCCGGCGACCAGCGCATCGAAGACCGCCTTGGGGTTGACCTGCCGCTTCAAAGGCTCCTTCGGGCTCTTCCAAGAGACCGCCTGGTTGTAGGCGTAGCTCCGGTAATCGAAGAAGCCGGGCTTCACGCCGAGCCCCGTTTGCAGCGACGGAATCGTCGTCTTCTTCCCCAAATCGGCCTGCTGCACGATGAGCTGATCGACGGAGACTCCATTGAACACGGCGGACGTGAGATCGTTCGTGCCATTGGCCTTGGCTACCGCGTCCGCGTCGACGCACGTCGTCATCGCCGCCATCAGGCGCGAGTGCGCCGGCTCGATGGCGGGCTCCGGCGGCGTGGCGTCCTTTCGCCACGTGTAGTTCCCGAGCCGGCTCACCATGAGCATCTTCGACTTCAACGGAGCAAAGGCATCGAGCACGACGGGCAAGGTGAAGTCGTTGCCTTTCAGGCTGGTGCCGAAGGCAGGTGCCTTGTCCCACCACGGGTGAGGCGCCCCATTGGGATAGGACACCAGGAGGAAGCGCTTGGGCCCTCCGGGCGCGTCGGCGCGCGCGGGCCGCGAAGCCAGGCTCTCGAGCCACGGCAACGCCAGACAGACACCGACGCCGCGCAGCAGGTTTCGACGAGACAGCAAGTGTTTCATGGCGAGGTTGCTCCTTTGCGAGAGGCGCGCCGAATCACTCGGCCTCGAGGTTGGGGACGCGGTTGCGGAAGGCGTCGCTCGTCGTGACGCGCTTGGCGAGATCGGAGATGGTGCCGCCCTTCCAACCTGCGACGATGGAGTCGATGTACGGCTTGTCGTCGGTCGTCGGCGTCCGGCGCAGCGCATAGCTGAAGAGCTTGTTCGGCGGGCAGGTGAGGAATCTCGTGTCCTCCACGAGCTCGGGGACGAGACCCGCGATGTCCTGGAACGAAGCGCCCGCGTAGGTGCCCGTGGCGTCGATCGGATCACCGTTGGTGTACTCCGTCCGATACCGGCCGACGGCGTCGTAATTCTCCAGGCTGAGCCCGATGGGATCGAGCGTGTTGTGGCACCCGGCGCAGGCCGGATCCTTCCGGTGCGCTTCGAGCTTCTTGCGCACGTTCTGGATGTCGACGTCGCCGCCGCCCGCGGCCCCGAGATCGGGAATGTTGAGGTTCGCCGGCGGAGAGATGTTGGTGCAGAACAGACCGACGATGATGGTCTTGGCGCGCGAGGTGGGCGACGTCCGCTCGGGCAGTGAAGAGAGGGTGAGGAAGGCGGGGAGGGTGAGGAACCCCGAGCGTCCGCCCTCGGGATCTTCGGCGTAGATCGGATCGAGCGGCGTGCTCGCGGGGTGGGGCGCGGAGAGGAAATCGGACCACCGCCGCTCACCGACGGTGAACTCGGTCAGGTACGCATTGGCCTGATCGACCATCGCTTGCTGGATGTCCTCGCTCCACTCGGGGAACAGCGTCTTGTCGGCGTGGTGGCTGTCGAGCTGCCGAGTCCCGAGCCATTGACCGAAGAAGTTATCGAAGAACCCTTGGCTCTTCGGGTCGGCCAACATGCGATCGACCTGCGCCTCGACGGAGGCCTTCGAGCCGAGCCCGTCTTCCTTGGCGAGATCGAAGAGCGCGTCGTCGGGCATCGAGCTCCAGAGCAGATAAGAGAGGCGCGAGGCGAGCTCGTAGCCGTCGAGGGGGCGCGGCTCGGTGGAGCCCGGGTTCTTGTCGAGCTCGATCCGCAGGAGGAAGTTGGGTGACGTGAGCATGATGCGGACGACGTGCTCCGCCGCCTTTTCGTGCGTCATCCCGAGGGTGCTCCGCGCCTCGCCGTACTTCTTCACGTAGCGGCTCCGCTCCGCGGCCTCGAGCGGGCGGCGGAAGGCGCGCAGGCCGAACGAGTCGACGATGCGCTCGGGACAGGCGGTGTCCTTGGCCGACGCCGGCTCGCAGATGAGGATCTTTTCGCGCTGCGCGCCGTTCGCGAAGGCGTCCGCGGCGAGCTCCTTGGCCGCGTCGTAATAGCCTTGGAGCAGCACCTGGGAGACGCCCGAGAGCACACCGACGTTGGCGTCGAAGCCCGTCGCCGCGGCGGAAGGGAAGTAGTCGGCCGGCCTGAGCTTCGTGCCGAGCAGATGCGCGACGGTGTTGTTGTACTCGGCGCTCGTCAGGTGATGAATGGGCATCCCCCCGAGACTTCCGCTCTCGCGATCGTTTGAATCGCCGGAGCACGAAGCGCCGAGGAGACATCCACCCACGACGAGCCACCGGCCCGCAAGGATAGATCTAGCCTGCTTGTGGAGACGCTGAAACTCCATCGTTCCTCCTGAGATGGGGTGACGGCAATGGGTTTCAGGACATAAGTGGAGGGAGAAGCGTAAATGGCTCGCTCGCGATCGAAAATACTCCGGAGCCCACGGTTGCGGAGCGCGGCGCGAGGGTATCGAAAAGGCATGACGGGGCCACGGGCGCGGCCGATGTCGACCGCGCCTTCGTCATTTCATTGGCGAATCGCCCCGCGCCCTACGTCATCACCAGCCGATCGCGATCAAGATGTATTCAGGATCCTTGTGCGAGATGTAGGAAGAATAGGAGCCGACGTCGTCGTACGGGAAGCCGTAGGCCTTCCCGTCGATCCCGTGCGTGTGCCAGAACTTCGCATAGTAGTTGGCGGGCGGCGCTTTGTAGAAGGTGGTGCTGTCCTTCCACAGCATGTCGTTCATCAGCTTGCCCTCGGGCGTGAGGCTGCCCGGGGCGGTGCCCACGTTGCGCATGAGGGCGGCGGACACGTTCGGATAGGCGCCGAGGCCGGAGCCGTTGGGCCCGGGCTTCTCGAACGTGAGCCCGTTCGCGGACCAGATGGTGTCGGCCAAAGCATCGTAATAATGCTCGTACATCCCGCCCGTCTTGAACTCGCCGGCCCCGGGCTCGACGATGCGATAGGGGGCCTTGATCTGCGCGAGGTGCTTGAACTCCTCGGGCACCTCGTCGATGAACTTCTGGAACGTCACCGCACGGTCTTCTTGGAAGGTCTCGTAGTCCTCGCCCACGGTGGTCTCGAAGCCGTCGGCGCAGTGGAGGCGCATGGCGATCTTGAGGCCGAACGCGTCCACGCGGGTGGTGTTGCCGTTGTATTGGTGGTCGCCGATCGTGTGCTCGATGAAATCGTAATATTTGCTGTCCGGTGCACCGAGATAGAAATACATCCGCCCCGACGCGCTCACCGGCATGTCGTAGGTCGGCGCTTCGGCGATCGAGTGAACCTCTTCGATCCCGTTCTGCTTGAAGCTCCAGAATACTTCGCTGTCTTTGTATTTCCCGTTGGTGCGGTTCAGGAACTTGAAGGTCATCACGTTCTTGGCCGCGGGGACGTCGCTCGCATCCCAGAACTCCGGAGGAGGTCCGCCATCCGTCGGTTTGGCGCCGCCCGTCCCGTTGCCGCCGTGCCCGGTCGTCGGGCCGCCCGCGCCTCCGCTGGTGCTGGTGCTGCTGCCGGCGCTGGCGCCCGTGTTGCCCTGATCCTCCGCGCTCGAGCAGGCCGCGAGCAGCCCGAGCGCGCAGATCGGTCCGAGAATGGTCGTCCCTGCGTATCGCATCCGTGACACCTCCCGAGAGAGGTAGTTCGAGGACGCGAAACGGCTCGCTCTCGGTGCGAAATAGTCTCCGACGTTCGCTGACGTCTCTCGATGTGAGCCGTCCTCTCCTCCATGCGGCGACCCTCGACGCGCCGCGTGTGGAGGACCGCGCCGTCGTCGTGGGGCCGACGCGTCGCGCGCATCGTGCTACCCCTGTCTCCGATGGATGCGCCCCCCGGCCCCCGAGCCCCCAAGGCGCCCGCGGCGCAGCCTGTCGCGCGGACCGCCGTATCGTTGAACGTCGCCCCTCCTCCCCATGCACCCGCGCAGCCTGCGGCGCCTCCGGCCACGCCTGCCCAGCCCGCCGCGTCTCCGGGCTCACCCGCGCAGGCTGCTGCGTCTCCGGGCGTGTCTCCTGGATCACCGGCGGCGCCGGCGGCGTCTCCTGCAGCACCGCCGGCCGCGCCGCGCACACCCGAGGAGATCGCTCGCCGCGCTCGCCTTCGGAAGATGGCGATCATCGGTGTGCTGCTTTCCATCATGTTGGTGCTCCTCGCGGCGCACAGCCTGCTCGTGGCGGCGTACCTGCGCTATCGGGCGGCCCGGCTCGGCTTCGAGCTGAGCTTCGATGACTACGTGATTCAAGACAACGTGGTGCGCCTCGAAAAGGCGCGCGCGAAGCTCGCGGGCGTACGTGGTTTGCGCGTCGACGCCACGCGCGTGAAGCTGCGTTTGCGCGGATCCGAGGTGGCGTCGATCGAGGCCGCGGACGTGAGCGTCGCGCTCGAAGGATCGGCGACCGATCGCGTGCTCGAGGTCGCCGCTTGGTCGGGAGATCATCCGGAAGCATTCCGCCTCTCGGGATCGGCCTCCGACGTCCGCGTGGCCTGGCGTGCCGCGGCGGGCGCGGATCCTTGGCTCGCCGTGACGGGAGGGACGCTCACCACGGACGGCAAGACTGCGCATTTCGCGGCCAAAGCCACCTCCGCCGGCGGCGTGCCGCTCGGTCAGGTGAGCGCGGGATTCGCGGTGGAATCGAGCGGTGTCACCATCGAGCTGGGCAAGGGTGCCAATGAAGAGGCGCCCATCAAGGCGCGGCTCTCCACCTCGTCGAAGCCTCCCCGCGTGGAGATCACGTTGCAACCCGTGCGGCTCTCCACGCTGGGCGCCGCGCTCGGCCTCGCGCTCCCCGCGCCCGGGGCGGTGGCCTCGGGCAAGGCCGAGCTCTCGCTCGGTCGTCGCGCCGGCGCCGAGTCCATCACGGGCAGCGCGCAAATCCTCCTCGATGGCTGGGTGCCGCCGCACCCGCGCGAGCTCTCGGGCGTCATCACGGGAAAGAAGACCTCGATTGCCTCCAAGATCGGTGTGGCCGAAGATCGCTCCAAAGTCTCTCTCTCCGACATCCTGGTGCGCGCCGGCAAACTGGATCTCAAAGGCTCCGGCACCATCGCGCGCGCCGGCGATCACGCCACCATGCGCCTCGATTTGGCCGGCCCCATCCCCTGCGCCGATCTGGCACGTTCGGTCGCAAAAGAGCGACTCGGCCTCTTGGGCGAGCTGGCCGGCGACGCCGCCTCCGGGGCCGTCTCCGGATCGGTGAGCATCAATGTCGCCGTCGAAGCCGACTCACGCGATCTCCGCAACGCCAAGGTGACCCCGAAGGTGGGTGTGGGCTGCGGCCTCAAGATGCCATTTTGAGGCACGCCTCCCACAGACCATCCATCGCTCATCAGCCTCGGCTCTCCCAAATCACCGAGCCCACGTGCACGCGGGCGGCGAAGACCGAGCGCATGGCCCACAGGGCTTCGCAGCGGACGACGTTGCCATCCCAATGGCCTTCGAGGCCGAGGGCGTCGGCCAGGCGATGGCTGCCCCATTGGTGCACGTCGACCGTGTAGCGGCCGGGCAGGCGTTGGTGCTTGGCGGTGCCTTCGATGAGAATGTCGGTTTCGATGATGCCTTGGTAGACGGCGCGGGTGGGATCGGCGGAGTCGGGGAGCTGCTTGAAGAAGACGAGTCGCATGCCGCGCTCCATCGAGCCGAGGAACATCGAGGAGAGGCGAATCCCATCCTGCCACGAGAGCTCGCGCGCGGATTCGCGGAGCAGGGAGAGAGATTCGCGGACGCGATCGCGGCGGCGCACGCGGGGGCCGTCGGCGCGGCCCGGACCCATTTGGAGGAGTGGGCGGCGCTCGACGCGGGAGGAGGCGCCGAGCTCCGGGATCACCAAGGTATCGAGGCCGAAGCGCCGTCGTGTCGGATCGTCGCCTTCGATGGTCATCCACCCGAGGTCTTTGGGGAAGCCGAAGTAGAGACGGCCATTCAGGAGGGCAAGCGGATCATCCACCCAGATGAAGGGATTCCACGTCACGAGCCGCTCGGGCCGCACGCGACCCTCCCGCCGTGAGCCGGCGACGGCCGGGACCCAGACACCGAAATCGAGCTCGGGGACCCAGCCGAGGCGATGATCGGTCGGGTAATTGTCGACGCGGGCCGCATACACGATGATGGTCGGGCCGAGGACGCGATAGGCCACGTCGCCGCGATCGAGGGCGGTGTCCATGAGCCTTTGGACGGCGGCGCGATCGGCGCGAATGGCAAACGTGGTGACGTCGATGTGGACGTCGACGGGAGGAGGCACGAGCAGATCGCCCTCGCGCCGGACATAGCGGGGAAGGCTGCGGTGCGGCGCGGGCGGCTCGACGCGCGGAGGCGGGAAAGGGATGGTGAGCTCGGGGATGTTGGTGGGCCGGGGAGGGCTCGCCGACGCGGGATCGAGCGCGCCCAGCCAATCACCGAGAGGGCGGCGTGTGGAAGGATCGATGACGTTGGCGGCGCCGATGCCCGAGAGCATGGCCGACTCGACACAACCGCAGGAGAGGGACGTGCGCGTCCAATCCCCGGCGAGCGTGAGGTTCTCATAGCCGGAGCCGCCCGGGCGGAGGCGATACCGTGTCGTCCCCGGCAGAGCGAGGTTGTAGCGAAGCGAGGGATTGGGGAGCGGGGAGACGAGCTGGGCGTCGAGGCGCGCCCAGCCGTCGCGCTCTTCGAGATCGTGAAGCCAATAGGGATTGAGCGCCTGCGGATCTTCCGGAGACGTGGCCCGGGGCCACAAGCCACCGGCGCTGTCGCGCAACCACGATTCGAGGTTGTCGCGAATGCGCGCCTTTTGCCGCGCGGGATAAGCATTGGGGCCGCGCGGGGGGACGGGCTCTTCGTCATCGAAGCGCGCGGTCAGGTAATGCAGGCTCCCCGGGGCGCGGCCTTCGGGCCAGCGCTCGAGCGGAAGGAGATGGCTCATGTCCGCCCACGTGTCGAATGGCAGGGCATAAGGGATGACGATGGGTGGGCCATCTGCTTTGACGGCGAACTTGGCTGGGCCGGGCCTCATCCAGAGCTGGGCCGATTGCGTGGCGGCGGTGCGCACGTTCTCGACCATGTGGCGGAAGGCGGGTTTGGTCTCGTCGGCGATGAGCTCGGCGCAGAGATCGGGGAGCGCGCCGAGCGCGATGCCGAGCACGAGCTGATCGAAGTCACGTCCTGCTTCGAGCCGGACGGTGCCGACGCCCGGCCAATCCGTCCACCAATCATCGAGATCCACCGCGCCGGCGCGGAGCGCTTCGCCTTCGACGAGCTGCTCGTAGCGCGGGTGGAGAGGCCATGAGGGGAGACCGCCGACCTCCACGAGAGGTCGATAAGGCTCCTCTCGTACGGTGGCTTGCCGGGTCAGATGGACGGTGGCGACGCGCGCGCGATCGGCCGAGAGCTCGAGCCTCTCGACGGCATGGAAGAATCGGAATTTGACGCCGCGCCGGGCCAAGACCTCGTAGAGGGGCGCGATCACCGTCTCGCCCATTCCCGCGCGGAATTTGTAGAGGATCGAGCCGGAGTACGTGAGCGACATCCGCAAGATGGCGTGAAGCATCGTGCCGGCGGGCGCGTCGAGGCGATGGGCATAGCCCGCGGCCAGCACGCCTTCCAAGAAGGGAGCGTGCTGGGTCTCGCGGAGCGCGCCGTGGCGACGCAGCCAATCGCGCAAGCTCTCGTCGTCGAGGGCATGCCAGTTGCGCGGCGGCGCGGCCAATCCATCCATGATGATTCCGCGCATCGTGGTCAGGAAGAAGTCGGCGATCTCCCGTGTCCACCGCGGCCGCCGCGCCGGATCGAGCAGGCGCCGGCAGAGGTCGCGCATGCCGTCGAGGAGCGCGAGGACACCACGCTTCTGCCAATCATCGCTGGAGGAGGTGACGAGCCCACGCAGCGATTCGAGCCCGTGGATGAGGCGCTCCGCGTCGCCGACGGGGGAGAGGCCGAAGGCGATTTGCACGGCCTCGATGACGCGACCGACCATCAGGGAGAAGAGCTCGGGGCCGTCCGTCCCTGGCTCGCGCCCGTCACCGGGGATACGGGCATTGCGCGGCGCGCGGAGCTCCAAGAGCTGATGGCGCTCGCCGTCGTGCCACGGCACCGAGATGGCATCGTGATGCATGAAAGCCTGATCGAGGGTGGCGAGCGGCGCGGAGGGCGGGCGGCCCAGCTCCTCGTAGCACTCGCGCATCATGCGAAAGGCGTTGTCGTAAAAGCCCCAGAAGACGTGGAGCCCGTGCTCTTCGACGCGATATCCCTGCTGCGGGTTGCAGCTCGAGGCCGCTTTGCCTCCGAGGCGATGGCCCATTTGATAGAGGGTCACGTCGAGGTGATCGCGCGCGCCGCGGCGCCGGGTGAGCTCCCAAGCGCACGCGAGGGCGGCCATGCCGCCACCGAGGATGACGATTCGTTTCTTCATGGAGACTCGTGGGTCAGGAGGTCATCGCTTCGCGCAGCGCGGCCAGCGCTTCCAACGGCTGGAAGCGGTGCGCGCCGGGATAACGATAGAATTGGGAAGGAGGGATGAAGACTTGCAGATGTCCGGCGTCGGGCCAATCGCCTTCGGGCTTCTGCGATTCGATCAAGTATCGAGCGGCGCGCGCCGCCGCGGCGGAGCCTGCGTCTCCCATGGCGACGAACGCTTCGAGACAGAGGGCCGTCACCGCCGGCATGCTCGGCCCAACGCCCGCGAGCGCGGGATCGCGATACGAACGCTCCGTTTCGCCGAAGCCGCCGTCCTCGTTTTGATGCGCGCGGAGGAACGCGGCCGCGCGGCGCAGCCAAGGCGCGTGCGCGGAGACGCCGGCGGCGCGCGCGCCCAGGATCACGTGCGCGGTCGCCCAGAGATAGTTGGTGCTCCAACGACCCCAGAAGGCGCCGTTCTCCATCTGCTGTCCTTCGAGGAAGGAGATCGCTTTGGCGGAGCGCGGGTGATCGGCCATGAGGCCGAGTCGCGCGAGCGCGCGGAGGGTGCGTCCGGTGACGTCCTCGGTCGAGGGATCGCCCAAGGCCCAAAGCGGGAGTCGGCGCAGGCGGCGAATCGCGTCGAGGCCATTGGGCCAGAGATCGAGCGGCTCGGTGAGGATGGGCCCGCGCGGTTTGCTGGGTAGCCCGCGGAGGAAGGCCGCGAATCCACCATCGGGGTTTTGCATGCCCAAGAGCCATGCGAGCGCGCGACCGGCGCGGAGCGAGACGCGTTTGCGGAGCGCGGGCTCGAGCTCGGGATCTTCGAGGGCGGCGGCGAGCGCGTCGAGGGCGACGGCGGTGTCGTCGCAATCGGGCATGCGCACGTTGGCGCGCTGGAAGGCATAGCCACCGTCGCGCATGAGGAGCGGTTCGCGCCCCGCGCTCCACGCGGCAGGCTGGGCGTGCTCGCATGCGGCGAGCCACGATACGGCACGTTCGAGCGACGGCTCGGCGACGGACGCGCCCGCGCGCAGCAAGGCACGGAGCGAGAGCGCGGTGCTCCACAAGCTGCTGCGGAACCCCGGAATCCACGCGCTGCCTTCGGGGCCGGGCTCGACTTGGGTGAGGAGAAAATCGCCCAGGCGGCGCAATCGATCGTCGGAGAACGGGAGCCCCGCGGCGATGAAGCCGAGCACCGCCGTGGCCGAGGGCGTCACGACCTCGAAGAGACCGCCGCTCGGATTCTGCATCTCTTCTTGAAGGGCGATGATCGTCTCATCGATGCGTCCGGCGATGCCCGTGCGCACAGGCGCTCTCCCCGCGACGAGGAAGCGGCGAATCACGGCTTGTTGCCCGGCCATCATGCGCACACCCGGGTGGACGTGCCTTTGCAGCAGCCGGCGCAACGCCGCCGAGAGGAGCCAAGCGCTCGGCAGATGCGGTAACCGCTCCGCGGGGAGCACGCCCGCAAAGGCCAGGAACAGGGGCGCAGGATCACCTTTGCCGCTCGTGCGCACGACCGCGTCGTGCCCACCGTGCGTGTCGAGCCACGCCTCCGCGCGAGCACGCATGTCGCGCTCGGCGAGGCACGCGAGGGCCGCAATCACGCTTGCGGTGGCGCCGACGTCGGGCTCGCCGGCGTCGGGATAGGCTTCGAAGGCGCCGTCCTCGCGCTGCGTGCCGGCGAGGTAGCGGAGCGTGCGCGCGCGGAGATCGCCGTCGATGCGGCCGAGCGCGTGGAGCGCGACGAGCGCGTGAGCGGTCGTCGTCGGGCCGGCGTCGCAGGGCTCGTCCCAGCTCCCGTCGGCGCGCTGCTCGGCGCGGAGGTGAGCGGCAGCGCGAGCGATCGCCTCGTCGAGGGCGCTGCTTTTTAGCGGTGCTGCGGATCGCCGCGCCACGTGCTCCGGCGGGCCCGGCCAGCGGGCGGAGAGCTCCATCATGCGCTCTCGGAGCGGTGGTTGCGCGGCCTCTTCGACCTCGCGCCAACAAGGCAGCACCTCGCGCTCGATCCAATACCAACGATGATCGATGCGCGCGATGTCGGGCCGGAGGGCCCCCGTGTCGCGCAGAAAAGGACGCGCGCGCCGGAGCATGTACGCTGTGAAAGCGGGGAAATGGCGCTGCTCGACACGAGCGTCGCCGAGGCGGAAATCCGAGCGGGCCGCGAGCGACAGGAAGGCGGCAAAGGCTGGATGGTAGGCCGCGAAGCGCGGTTGCACGGTGTGGCGCTGCTCGTGCTCGAGGAGCTTCGCCGTCCCCTCCCAAATGCGCCCTTCGGCGATGGCGCGAAAGCCATCGAGGAGAAGGCGGTGTGTCGGCAGCGCGGCGAGCGCGTCCTCCACGGTGCCGAGGCCGCCGTCGGGATCGAGGAAGGCGCCGTGCGCCCAGGCGATGTCCTCGAAGACGGCATTGTTGGCCTCGCGAATGAGCTCGATTTGAGCCTCGGCCACCGACGTTGGCAATACCCGCGCGAGCGGGCTCCCATCCGGCATGAGGCCACGTAAGTAGAGGCCCACTTCGTTCGACGCATTGGCCGCCATGCCCGCCCATTTGCATTGCGCGGGATGCCGTAAATACCAATTGGCGTACATGGCCGTGATGGCCGCATTCCGCGCGAGAATGTCCGTTCGAGGGGGCAGCCGCTCTTCGAGTCGGCCGACCCACTCCTCCCGTGTGTTCGGCAATTGACCTCTCCCACGAGCCTTCTACTCCACGCCCATCGAAATGGGAACACACATCGCCATTGCCTGATGCCGCTATGAGCAATGAGAGAATGCCATGATGATGGCATCGAGCGTTGATGGCGATGTCGGCGAATGCCCATCGACCCGAGCCCGCCGTGAAGGCGTGTCGAGTGAGACGTGAATCGTGAGGACCCTGAAAGCGTGCGGCGATGGCCAATGTCTTTCTGGCGTCGGCGTGACCCCCTTTGGTCCAGTCCCAAGGACAGAGTGCCCGAGTGTGGGAATGTGTCGGGGAGTCGTAGGCGCGTTCTCGTCGGCGCGATGTCACGTATGCCGAGGTGGATTTGACGGCGCATGTCGGTGTATCGTCGGTGTCATGAGCTTGATCATTCGCTTCATGACATCGCTAAGCTTTCTCACGGCGGTCATCCTCGGCGTTGCCTGCAACAGCAGCGTCGACACGGCCACGGGTGGTCAAAACGACACCGACTCTCCTTCCTCCGGAACCGGCGGCGCATTCGACGGTGGTACGGACGCCGACTCGGGCAGCGACGGCGAGTGCCCCGACTGGGCCCAAAACAAGCCCGGTGCGTCCTGCAACGTCGCCGAAGGGAAGGAGTGCGGCGCCGACTCGGGATGGTCGTTCATCTTCGTTCGCTGCTGCGATGGACACTGGCTTGCGGGGGACGGCGGCGACTCGAGCGCGAGCCCGCCTTGCCCGTAGCGTCGAGCGCGCCTTCGCCACGACTCCGGGCTTCCCGCGCAAGGCTCGGCTGACGTAAGCTCGGCTTGGGAGGCTGAGCTCAGGCTTCCTTCTAACGCTAACCAGCCTGGGCGATTTCCTCCCACCCTCTTCTCTCGATCATGCCCACCGCCGACGAGCGCACCACGATTCGCGAGCTGCTCCTCCTTCGCCGTGGCGCGGTCTTCGTCGCATCGGAAGGGCCACTGCTCTCCGAGGCGACGATCGGTGCGTGCGAGATCGAGCTCGCGGCGCTCGGCTACGTGATCTCGTCGCGGCTACGCGCGCGCTTCACGCGGACGTCGCTCGATGAGCTGACGGCATTTCGTGCGTGGGCGCTCGCGGTGCTCGCGGCACATCGCGGCGCGGATCAAAAGCACGAGCCGCTGTTTCGGAGCTTTCCCGAGGGCGTGCCGGATGACACGACGGCGCTGCGGTGGGAGCGGCTCCTCGTGCACTTTCTCCAGGCGGAAGGGCAGCCGTGCTTGTTCTGCTGTCGCACGGGGACGACGCACGTGCTCCGGCCGTGCCAGCACGTGGTCTGCGATCGCTGCTTCGATGGGGCGAGCTACGCGGCGTGCCCGGTTTGCGAGCACCACGTCGATCGGTCGTCGCCGTTCTTTCAGCCGGCGCGTGATCGCGGCGTGCCCAAGGAGCAGGTGCGCTTTCAGCTCCTCGATGACGGCGGAGACTTTCACGAAGCGGCGCGCGCGCTGTTCACGAGCTTGTGCGAGCGCCGGCAAGCGATCTCGCCCGACGATCGGGCGGCGCTCGTCGCGATCGTCGAGGAGCTTCGCGGCAACGTGCTGCGCTGGGTGCCGGAGTCGATCCCGGTGCGGGAGAACACGGCCCTGATCTTCGGCACGCTGCTCACGCGCTGCGCGCCGGACGACGTGCTCCCGGCGGCGCGGCGCCACCTGACGACGGCCACGGATGTGCTGCGCCTCATCGCCGTGATGTCGGGCGCCGATGGATCGCTTCAGGCCGCAGCCGTTCTGAAGACTTTCTCGGGCGAGGCGGATGCGCGCCGATTCTCGGGCAAGATCGCGGAGCAGCTCCGGACGACGAAGCGGGTGTCGCTGTCGCTCCAGGTGCACCGCTTCAAGGTGGCGCGCCTCGGGCGGCCGCTTCGTCGCGCGCTCCTCGCGCTGCTCGAGGGGATCGCGCCGGATCGGCTCGTCGAGGACATGCTTCGCCACCGCTCGACGTGGGTGTGGGTGGGGGAGCTGATGCATCCGCACGAGCATGCGGCGCGCTTTCCCAACGTGGCCCGCGCGTTCGCGATCGTGCGCGGCAAGGCGCCGGATGGGACGCCTGCGCCGCATTTTCAGGGCTGGTCCGCGAAGCTCGAAGCGGCCGTGCGCGCGCAGGATGGCCGCGCGATGGCGGCGATCCTGGCGGAGAGGCCGGGCGAGCTGGCGCGGCGTTTCGATCATGCGTTGCGGATCGCGGGCCATGACGAGGCAGCCGTCGATGTCGTGATCGCGGCCTTCGTGAAGCACGTGCCGGCGTTCGCCACGCCGGTGCTCGCGCTGCTGCGGAACCTGCTGCCGGCGCGTCGCGCGCCGGCCGCGGTGCGCGTCTACTGGCCCAAGGGCCAAATGGCGATGGGCCCGTCAGCGAAGGACGAGCGTGCGCCTCTTCCGGCGCGTGCGATCGAGCTTGCGGTCGCGGCCATCGAGGCCGAGCTCCTCAGGCGCTTCGCCGAGAGGCCGGCGTTTGCCGAGGCGATCGTCGACGAAACGCTTGCGACCATCGTCGCGCCCTTCAACGAACGAACGGCGAGCCCCTCCGCGGTCACGCTGCCGCGCGGTTCGCGCGTGCAAGTGCCGACCGGCAAGGTGCTGCGGCTGTTCTTGCATTGGTGCCAGCCGGAAGAGGGCGGGCACGAGACGGACTTGGATCTCTCCGTCGGCTTCTACGACGACGCCTGGAACCACGTGGGCGTGTGCTCGTACTACCACCTCCGCACCGTCGGGAAGGACGGTCGCGATCTCGCGACCAGCGCCGGCGACTTGCGGGATGCCCCTTGGCCCGACGGCGCGACGGAGCTCGTCGATCTGCACCGCGATCGCGCGCTCGCGGAGGGGATCCGCTACGCGGTGATGGTGGTGAACAACTACTCGGGGATGCCGTTCGCCGCGCTGGAGCGGGGCTTCGCAGGCCTGATGCTGCGCGACGACACCGAGGGGCAACACTTCGACCCGCGCACGGTGGCGTTGAAGTTCGCTTTGCAGGGCGACAACGGTGTGTTCCTGCCGCTCGTGCTCGACGTGCGCGAAGGCGTGCTGCACTGGCTCGACGTGCAGAGCAAAGGGCAGCTCCAGCTCAACAACGTGGCCTCGTCGAACGCGGCGATCACCAAAATCTGCCCGGCGATGATGGGATATTTCGAGAGCGGCGTGCGGCCGTCGCTCCTCGATCTCGGTTTGCTCCATGCGGCCGCGCGCTGCCAGCGGGTGTACCTGCGCGGCGACGCGGAGCACGTGAAGCTGTTCGTGCGGCGCCCTGACGAGGACGTGGCCGCCTTCCACGGCCGGCTCGTGCGCGGCGAGGCGGATGAGCCACGCGCGCGTCCGCCGCGCGCCGATGGGCCGCCGTCGCTGGCGCTGTTGTATCGCGGGGACGCGGTGCTGCCTGCGGGGAGCGCGGCGTATGCGCTGTTCCGCGAGCAGATGACGCCGACGCTCTCGGCGAGCGATTTGCTGTCGTGATGCGTCTCGGGGCGTGAGCGCAGGGCGACCGCGCCGAGCTGTGAGATTCATCGCGTACAGCTCCGAGAGGGCGCGGCGCAGCACGCTCGGGCCTTTGACCGAGCTGCCCTACGCGCTCCGGTGACGCAGCCTGTACGACGCGACAGAGACTCGAGATCCTTCGACAATTGGCGCGCGAGCTGTCGCGATGAAGACGACGGGGCAGACACTCGGGCGTGCTTTCCTCCGCGCGAACCGTTACGCTCGCGACCTTTGCGTTCGGGGCTCTCGTCCATCGACGAGAGAATCAAAGCAGGTGGATGGTGCTGCACGCGCTCTCGATAGGCATTGATGATTTTCAGGACCCGTCGATACGGAGGCTCCGCTATGCCCGGAAGGACGCAGCGGCGATGGCGCAGCTCTTCGAACGCATCGCGCCGGAGGAGCGCTCCATACATACGCTCTTCGACCGCGAGGCGACCTTGCGCAACGTCGAGAAGCGGGTCGACGATCTCTGTCGGAATGTGAGCGATGAAGACGTGGTGCTGATCTACATCGCATCACACGGGACGCCGGAGCGTCGGAGCGCGACCGCCTCGCTCTCGGCGTTCCTCGCGCTCCATGATACCGAGTATGCTTACATCCACGCGACGGGCCTCGATTTGGAGCTGCGGCTCTCCGACTGGATGGTGCGCCTCGAAGAGGCGAGCTTCGTCGCGGTGATCCTCGATACTTGTTTCAGCGGTGCGACCGGGGGACGGACCTTTGCGCGCCGGCTCATGGGCGATGGGCCGCCTCCGCGCGTATCCTTACGTGGGTTGGACCTTGGGCGAGGCAGCGTAATCCTCACGGCAGCGGATGAGGCTCAGGTGGCGCGGGAGAGTGAGGCGCTCGGCCACGGCCTCTTCACGTATCACCTGCTCGAAGCGCTGCAGCCGCCCTCGGGGGGACCGGCGACGATCGGTGTGGGCGCCTTGTACGAGCGCGTGGCTCGCGCGGTGAGCGAGGCGACCGAGGGCCAGCAGCGCCCCATCTTGAACGGGCGATCGAACCTCGCGGCGCTGCCGCTCTTTCCGCGGTGAGCTCGCGACGCTCGGAGGATGCGACCATGCCGCTGCTCGATCAGGACGATCTTCGCGCATTGCATCGGGCCGTCGTCGATGACGGTCTCGCAGGGGACGCGGGGCTGGACGCGCTCCTCGAAGGGCTCTCGCCCGGATACGTGACCACGTTGCCTGTCGGTGGCGTTCCGGCCATTCGCCTCCTCCGCGTGCTCAGCCGGCTCAGTCAGGATGGGCAGCTCCGTGACGGCACGGTGCCTCTCCGCGTGCTGCTGGAGAACGCAGCCCATCTCGCTGCTGGACGTCGCGGTGCTGCTCTCTTCGACGACATGCTCAGACGTCTTGGGCCTTCGCGAGCCTCCAGAGATAAAGATGGTGCCTCGCCGCTCCGGCTGTTGTTCCTCAGCGCGCAACCGGAGAGCGAAACCACGCTCAACCCTGGCAGAGCGTATCGCGCGATCGAAGAGGCGATCGCAAAGGCCGGCGGCAAGGACCAGATTCATCTCGCGAGCGGCTGGGCGGTGCGTCCAACGGATCTGGTCCCGCACCTCAACCAGCATCGCCCACACCTCATGCACATTCATGCGCACGGGTCGCGGAGGGGAATGCTCTTCGAATGGGAGGACGAGCGCTCCGTGACCGTGCGCCCTTCGGCGATGCAGGCACTCCTGCGCGCTGCGGGCGACGATCTCCGCCTGGTCTTCTTCGGTGGGTGTCACTCCGCGCCGCTCGCGGAGCATGCGGTCGCGACGGTCGATTTCGCGATTGGGATGCTGGGGGCCGTCGAAGAGAAGGCCGAGACCCAGCTCGCCGCAGCGTTCTACGGATCCATCAGCGCGGGGCGATCGGTCGAGAGCGCATTCGAGCAAGCGCGCGCGGTGATCGACGCGCTCGGGCTCGGGGAGCAGGACAATCCGCGGCTCTGGACGCGCCCCGGCGTCGACGCCGCGTCAACCCACCTGATTCGGACGGTACATGATTTGCGGGCGTGATCTTGGATAAGCTCGCGTGCTCGGAGTGACGAGACGCCGTGCTCGGACGCGAATCCGACGAGGAGAAAGACGTGGATGATCTCAAGATGAGCTCTGTGGACAAGGTGGTGCTCGCGTGGCTCGTGCTGCCGCGGAAGAAGCAGAGCACGGGAGAATTAGCGAAGGCTCTCGAGCCACTCCTCGACGCCTCCGCGGAGGATCCGAAGAAGGTCGCGAACGACGCGCTCGCGCGGCTCAAGGCAGGTGGTCTGATCGAGCGGGACACCCGCTTGATGCTGACCGCAGAAGGGCGCCGTCGCGCGCTCGCGGTGTTGGACGTCACCGAGCTGCCCAAGCGCACCAAGACCGATTGGAAGTGGGCGAAGAAGCTCCTCGTATTGCGCGAGTTGAAGCTCCCGCTCACGGTTGGCACCATCGAGAAGGCGGGGGCCGGTGCGTGGCTCGCCAAAGCGATCATCATCGCGCACCACCAGCTCTCGTTCAAAGACAAGGACCCCTCGCCGTCCGACATCGTCATCGCGCTTGCACGGAGAATGGTGGGACTGACGGAGAATGAGACGTTCTCGCTCACTACGCTCACCGAACGCCTCCTGCTCCGCGATGCGCCCGCCGCGGCGCCGCGTGCCACGGCCCAGAACATCGAGGTCCCCGTAGTCACTCCCGTGCTCAAAGCGGAGAACGGCCTCCCCGGATTCGCGGAGCGCGTGCGCAAGGCGGCGCAGGCGTCGCCGACCGGGCGGTGGCACGACAACAAGGTTTTCATCTCGCACGTGTGGAACGAGCTCCAGCGTCAAGGCGCCGTCGGCGCGATGACGTTTCCGGACTTCCAAGGGAGGCTCATCGAGGCGAGTCAACGTCAGCTCATCGAGCTGAGCCGCGCGGACCTCGTCCAGGCGATGCCGCGTGAAGACGTGGCGGCGTCGGAGACATCGTATCTGAATGCATCGTTCCACTTCGTGCGGCTCGACGATCGCTGAAAAAGGGGAGGCGGAGACATGTCGAAGGACGAGCGCCTACGCGTATTTCTCACGGATCCGACCGAGGTCTTCCATTCGGTCGAGCATCGACACGAGATCTGGAAGGAAGATCCGTTCGACGTGCCCTCGGTGCACGCGGAGGCACGGCAGGAGTTCGAGCGCTTGGTCGTTCGGGCGACGACGCCCTTCGAGGCGACCTCCGGGCGAATCTTACTGCTGCTCGGCGACTCGGGCGCCGGTAAGACGCATTTGCTCCGCGCGTTCCGCAGCCACGTGCACAAGAATCGCGTGGGTTTCGTGGGGTACATGCAGCTCACGTCGGCGGCGAACAACTACGCGCGCTACGTGCTCAGTAACCTCATCGATTCGCTCGATCAACCGTACGACGAGCCCGTGGACATGCGCACCGGGCTCGTGCGGATCGCGGCGCTGCTCGCGTCGCGCGCCTTCGAGCCGAAGCTCGCGGCGATGCTCCGGGATGACGCCGAGCTCGACGACGACGAGGTCGCCGATCTCGTCAACACCGGCGTGGATCGGCTCCTCGAAGGGGCTTATCGAAACGCGGACATCGATCTCCTGCGCGCGTTGCTCTTCCTCCACCGGCCCGATCCGCGGATCAAGAGCCGCATCTTCAAGTTCCTCCGCTGCGAGGACATCGCCGAGACGGATCGCAAGCGCATCGGCGGCATCATGCCGAAGACCCACGACGAGCACCCAGCGTGGATGATCCAACAGCTCGGCAAGCTCCTCGCCGCCGTCCCCGAGTCGCCGATGGCGCTCGTGCTGTGCATCGATCAGCTCGAAGGCCTCTACGATCTCGAAGCGATCAGCGCGCCGTTCCGTCACGCGATGACCACGCTGGGCGACCTCGCGGAGATCCCGTCCATCATCGTCGTGCTGAGCTGCTTGGAGGACGCGTACAGGCAGCTCAAGGGCACGCTGCACCGCTCGCTCCTCGACCGCATCGAGCACGATCCGGATCCGATCCAATTGCGGGCCCAGCGCACGGCCGACGAGGCGCGCAGCATCGTCGTCGAGCGGCTGCGCTGCCTCTACGCGAGCGCCGGCGCCGAGCTCGACGAGCGGGACCCGCTCTACCCGTTCCCTCCCTCGATCATCGAGGCCCGCGCGCAGCTTCGCACGCGCGATCTCATCGAGGGCTGCCGCGAGTACCGGCAGCGCTGCAAGAAGGCCGGCGCGCTCGTCGACGCCCGCCCCTCGACGATCGCGGAGCCCCCGCCCGTCGAGTCGACCGCGCGCTTCAAGGCGGTGGAGCAATGGGAGCAGCGATGGAACGACTTCCTCGCTGCGAGCACGTCCTCGCCGTCGGAAGAGGAGGCCGAGCTCGTCCCGCTGCTCGCCTGGGCGATCGTCCGCGCAGGCGAGGAGCTGGAGAGTGGGCACCGCTTCGACACGAGCGAAGGCGACGGCGCCGTGCACGTCACCGCGTGGGGCCCGGAGCGGCGTCGAAGCGAGCACCTTTATGTGGCGCTCTGCAACAGACAAGCGAACTTCGGCTGGCTCGCGCGGCAGATCTCCCAGCACACCAAGGCGGCGCGCGACGACGCGAACCAGCCCATCCTCGTGCTCACGCGCAACGACGAGTTCTCGGCGGCCAAGTCCGTCACCCAGCAGATCGCCCTCGCGCTCAAGGGCGGCGGGCGCCGCGTGATCATCCAGGACGCGGAGTGGCGGGCGATGCTCGCGCTCCAGCGCTTCACCGAGCTTCACGATCGCGAGCCGTTCTTCCACGAGTGGCGCGCGGACGAGAACCACATGTCGCGCCTCGGCTCGATCCGCGACATCCTCGATCTCGATCACGTGGAGCGGCTCGGCACGCCCGCGTCCACCGTCCCCGCGGCCCGCGTCAGCGAGCCGCGCGCGCCCACCACGCCGAAGGCCACCACGACGCCGAGCACGCCCTCGAGCGACGTCGCGGGCGCGCTCGTCGGCACGACGGCGGGCGTGGCGCCGAAGCCGGTGCACATCACGCCCGCGGAGCTCACCTGTCATGCAGCGTTCCTCGGCGGTTCGGGGAGCGGCAAGACGACGGTCGCGCTGAGCGTGATCGAGCAGCTCCTCGTGAGCGGCGTGCCCGTCATCATGGTGGATCGCAAGGGCGATCTCGCGGGCTACGCGCGGCAGGAGGTGTTGCAACGGCCCATCGCCGACGCCGCGCTCGACGAGCGTCGCAAGCGGCTCTTGTCGAACGTGGATGTCGCGCTCTTCACGCCGGGCCACCCGGAGGGCCGGCCGATCTCGATCTCGGTGGTGCCCGAAGGGCTCGCGGAGCTGCCGCAGTTCGAGCGCGAGGAGGCCGCCGATCTCGCCGCGCACGCGCTCGGGGACATGCTCAACTACAAGCAGACGGGGGGCGACGCGACGAAGCGCGCCATCCTCATGCAGGCGCTTCGCGTGCTCTCGCAGACGATCTCGCACATCGGGCTCGACACGCTGATCGACTTCATCGGGGACCAGGATCAGGAGCTCGTGGCGGCGGTCGGGAGACTCGACATCAAGCTCTTCGCCCAAATCGTGCAGGGCCTGGAGACGCTGAAGGTCACGGGCTCTCGGCTCTTCGGCGCGGGCAGCGAGCCGCTCGACATCGATCTGTTCCTCGGCAAGGGCGCGCACGCGCGGCCGGGGCGCGCGCGGCTCTCGGTCATCAGCACCAAGTTCCTCCGCGACGACGCGCAGATCCAGTTCTGGGTCGCGCAGCTCCTCCTCGCGATCCTGCGGTGGGCGGGCAAGCGCCCACGAAATGAGCTTCAGGCGGCGATCCTCTTCGACGAGGCGGATCTCTACCTCCCCGCGCAGCGCCAGCCCGCCACCAAAGCCCCCATGGAGAGCTTGCTGAAGCGCGGCCGCTCGGCAGGGCTCGGGGTGATGCTCGCGACGCAGAGCCCCGGCGATCTCGACTACCGCTGCCGCGACACGATTCGCACGTGGTTCCTCGGCCGCGTGAAAGAGCAGACGGCGCTCGCCAAGCTCAAGCCCATGGTCAGCGAGAGCCCGATCGACGTGCTCTCGCGGCTGCCCGGGCAAGAGACGGGAGAGTTCCACCTCGTCCGCGCGGGGAACGTGAGCCACGTGAGGACCCTGCGCAGCGTGCTCGCGACGGAGCAGATCCCGGACGCCGATCTGCTCCTGCTCGCGCGGAGGATCCGCGAGAGCGCAGGTCGTCCCTGATCGCCGACGGAGGTGCGCCGTGGCGTTGTTTCTCTCGGAGGCGACCATCCACCGCTTGGTGACGGCGGCCTGCGCGTGCGCGCTCGACGTGGAGGCGCTCGTCGAAGTGCTCCCGTCGAACGTGCGCTCCGCGCTGCCGTCGCCATCATCACGCTCCGCGCCGAGGAGTCACCTCCTGGTCGTCTTCAACACGCTGAGCACGTGGCAGCCACGGGGCGGTGAAGAGCCGCCGCTCCGCGCCTTCCTCAAGAACGCCGAGTTTCTCTGCGGTGATCGCAGGGAGGCCGACGTGTTCGCGGAGGCCCTCGGCGAGGCCGACGAGCGAACGCGGCGCGCGTCGCGGTCGCCCCACGACGTGTACATGCGGCGCGCGAAGCGGTTTTTCGTGTCACATGGGTATGACGTCGATCCGCCGGAGGGGGAGCGATCCCGCACGTTCCTCGCCTTTCGCGGCGTGGGCATCATCCACGTGGTCGCGGTCGCCGACGACACCGTCGAAGAAGCCATCGACGCCGTGACCCAGCGGCTCCTGGAGATGCGGCCGAACGAGCCGTTCGCCGAGGGCTACGTCGTGCTCACCTCGATGACACCGGAGAAGCGCAGAGCCGATGAGGCGAAGGTGCGGGAGGCCAACCTCCGGCCGATGGGGTACACCGATCTTCCACCCATGGGCACGCCGGAGCTCGAGAGCTTCGTGCTCCGGCAACAAGCCTGGATCCTCGCCGAGCCCGATCCGCAGGATCTCTCCGACGACGACATGAGCGACGATCCGCTGGAGGAGATCCTGCGCGGCACGCTCTCGGACCGCGACGTCCGCGTGCTCTCCCTTCGCGCCTGGAGCCAGCGCGCGGTTTGGCACGCACGGAAGCGCATCGCCCACGCTTGCTCCGAGGATTTCAGGCACAAGCCCGACGCTCCGGCGCCGATCGTGCTCCCGCTCCCGGAGCATCCCTCGGTGGATCTGAAGGATCTGGTCGCCGAAGCCTTTCGGTTCCATCACGTGCGCTTCAATCCCTTGGCGCTGCAGCAACTGCTCGAGAACGGCATGCTCTTACCGATCTTCGCGGCCACGAACGGCACCTCCCACGGCGCCGGCTGGCCGCTGGTGAAGCAAGCCGTCATCGGCAAGGCGAAGGCCGTGCTGCTCGCGAGCGACGACGACGCGAGCCCGATCCCGAGCCTCGCGCGCCACCTCAACGTGCCCTCCAAGGGCATTCACGTCATCACGATGCGGGGCGGCCAAACTGCGTAGCGCGGGCGTCGAGGGCGCCGTCGCTTCCGAGGTCAATCCGTGTCTTTTGCGTGGAGCATGAGCGCTCGGCGATCGGGCATGCCGAGCGCGTCGAGGATGCTTTGGACGTGCGTCTCTACCGTGCGCGTGCGGCACCCCAGCTCTTCGGCGATGAGGCGGCTCTCCCACCCGAGGACCAACTTCTCCGCCACTTGAGCTTGTCGATCCGTGAGGCGCTCACGCCAGGATGCAGGGAGGTGAAGCTCCTCCTGGAGCTCGATTGCCCACGACGGGTTGCCGCGCAACTCCGAGTGTCGGGAGAACCTCACCTTGAGATCTGCGGTCTTCCCCTTCACCGTCCAAGGCTTTGGCGGTAGGCCTTTTTCCTCGGTGGCCATCGCCTTCTTCAGCGCGTCGAGGAGGGGTTGAGGCAGGGCGCCACCGCGACGCTCCACGGGTTCGAACCACGCGTCGAGCAGCTCGGTCGCCGCCGGGGTGAGCTCGATCTCTCTATTGGACGGCGGCACGATGACGATCGCGTGGTGCCGCTTTTTGAGGACTGTCTCGATTAACGATCGCTGCCGGCTGAGCTCGCCGTACTGCCAGCATCTCTCGACGGTGTTCTTGAGCGTCGGCGTGAGCCGTTGCAACATGCGCTGTGCGTCCGCGGAGAACGGGCGCTGTCGATCGCGGTACAGCGCCAGCCCGCAGAGGCCGACGCCTTCGACGACGATCAGGAGCGACATCACCTGCTCGATCGGCGCGCCGATCTCGCGCGCGCGGATGACGAACGGGTTCTGTTGGAACCCGCGCCGGTGGATCATCTGGTGATCGCGCAGCACGATGTTGGGCTGTTTGATCGCCGCGTCGCGCAAGAAATCATGCTCGCTCATCTCCTGGTACGTACTGAGGAAGATGGGCGGAAGATCCACTTGCAATGGGGTTGGCCAACGGAGCGGCGCGCCGCGCTCCGGCCCCGCCAGAGCCACCGCGCCGTAGTCCGCACCGACGAGCTTCAGGATCCCCTCGAAGCCGCGGCGCAGCGCGATCTCCACATCGAACGAGGAGCTCAGCCCCTCGGAGATCGCCATCATCCGGCGTTCTTCGTTGCGAATGAGCCCCACACCATCGCTCATATGTCGCAACATATCACGGGACGAACGCCGGATGCTCGACGCGAATCCGTTGCTCACATGATCGCGCGGCGGAATGCCTGGGTACGGAAGGCCTCTTCGAGATCGATCACGGCGGGCAACGAGCAGACCGTATAGCCCTTCTCGCGGATGGGTGGCCCCATGTACCGCGCCGCGAGGTGCTCCGCGAACGTCCGCAGCATCCGAGGGAGCTGCAGGCCTGTGAGGTCTCCTGCGCGCGCCCGTGCCCGCTCCTCTGCCGTGTAGATCCCGCGGTGCGACGGCCCGGATGCGCTGGCCCCGCGCCTCGGGACGACCCGGAAGCGAGCGCTCGCGAACCCGTCGCGCACGGCGACCCGATACGCGATCTCCGCGTCCTCGATGGAGTCGGTCTCGGTGTTGGCCGCGATGACGAGGTGCGTGAGCCCGAGGCGTAGGCCCGCACGGATCATCTCGGCAGAGAGCGCGCCGAAGACGGCGCCGCCGCGGTGCTTGGGGAGCACGCACAGGCGCGAGCCCTCCGCGAGTGAGATGCCCGGCACCGCGAGCGACGCGAGGTCGTAGCGCGCCGCGAGCCCGATGCCGATCGCTTGCCCGAATGCTCCTGCGACATGCGGGTTCGGGCGGAGCAGGCGCACCGTCGCGACCGCCTCGCCGTCCACGCGGGCGAGGAGGTGAACGGTGGTGTCGAGAGCGTCGTACTCGTCCTCCTCCCGATCGAGCGCCGTGGTGTCGTGGCTCAAGAGCCCTTTCTCCACGACGTACACCTGATGTCGAACGCGCTGGCACTCGGCGATGGCCGCGGGGCCCTCGACGACGGAGGCATGAATGCGGGGGCTCACGAGAAGAACTCCGGGAAGAAGCGTGCGGTGTTCTTCGCCGAGCGGAGGATGGCCTCGGTGTCCTCCGGATCGGTGAACGAGCGCAGCTTGGTTGCGAGCTCTCGGATGTGATCCTGATCGGCCTCGCCGTGCCCTTTGAGAAAGCGAATCGCGCCTTCGATGCCGGGGATACGGCTCTTGGCGAGGAGGTTTTGCACCGCGATGGGCGCGCGCCGCGCCGAGAGCGCTTCGAGCACGTACGCCGTGCCGAGGAACGCCGCGCCCGAGCCCGTCTCCATCTCGAAGCGATGCGTGTAGATGTACGCTCGCACGGCGATCCCCGGCCCCACGCCCGCCGCCCCGAACCCGATCGCACGGCGATCGTCCCGCGCCCACTGATCGTGGCCCTTCTCCTCTTTGGACTTCTGCAAAAGGAGCCGAGCGAGCGGCCGATGCCGGCGCGTCGCGAGGAGCCGCTCGCCGGAGCCGCGGAGCAGCTCGTCGGAGACGCCGACGTAATACTCCGTCTGTTCGAGGTAGCGCGCATAGTGACCGGCCGTGATGGTCCCATCGAAGAGCGTCCGCGCGACGGGGTGCTCGTCGAGCACGTCGACGAGCCGGTTGACCTCCCGATCCAGATTGATGACGAGATCGTGCATGACTCGATATCTCCCTGCGGCGGGCGAGGAGGCCTTCGTGACCTCGTGCTCGCCGCCGCGGGAGGCCCTCACAGCAGCCGCCGCACCAACGTTGAATCGTAATGAATTCATTGGTTTGTGAGGTTTGGAGGGGCCTCGCAGCAGGCCGTTTTGCTGCAATCTGCAGCAGGACTCGAGGCGGAGGATTTTCGAGGCTTCGGCGGGCACGGGGCTGGTATCGTCCGGCTCCGAACGGAGGAGCGATCACGTGCGATCGACCGAGCTCATTCTTGATCCCGCGCTCGAGGCGCGGATCGAGAAGGTGGCCAAAGCGGATGGAGATGTCCTCATCACCGGCGCGCCCGGTACGGGCAAGACGCGGATAGCCGCGCGGATCCACGCTGAGAGCGCGCGCGCGAAGCGCCCTTTCGTCGCCCAGAACTGCGCTGCGATTCCGAGCGAGCTTGCGGACAGCATGCTGTTCGGGCACGTGAAGGGCGCGTTCACCACGGCGGTGCAAGACGCGCGCGGCATCGTCGAGAAGGCGGAGGGAGGGACGCTGTTCCTCGACGAGATCGGAGAGCTCCCGCTCGCCGTTCAAGCCAAGCTGCTCACGTTGCTCGAAGAGCGCGTCTATCGCCGCGTGGGCAGCACCGAAGAGCACAAAGCCAACTTTCGGCTCGTCGCGGCGACCAACCGCGATTTGCGCGAGATGTGCAATCAAGGCCTCTTCCGGGAGGACCTCTATCATCGCATCAACGTCTTTCGAATCACGCTGCCGTCGTTGCGGGAGAGCCCAGCAGAGGCGCGGCGGATCGCCGCCGCGCAGGCGGAGGCGCTGGGGCTCGAGGAGCCGTTCAAGGGGGAGGCGCTCGCCGCGGTGGAGCGCCTCTCGCGACACCCGCTGGCGTGGCCGGGGAACGCGCGGGAGATATGGAATTTCTTGCAGCAGAGCGTGCTTGGGATCGACGAGGCGGAGCGAAGCATCACCGAGGATTGGGCGCGTCGAAAGAGCGCTGATGGCGCGGGCCGCCTCACGCCCTTTGGGCCCGCGGTCAGCCCATCACTGACCGAGCGGGAGCGTTTTGCGGAGCTGCTCCGTCAGCTCACCACGCCCGGCGCTCGTCCCAAGGCGGTGGCATCTCGCGAGGTGTCTTTGGAGCTCGCTTCTCGGTTCCTCGACGCGTTGCCGGGGCCCGTCGCGCTCGACGACGTCAAAACCATCCTGGGGCGGAGCGATAAACGCACGGTCGCCGACAACGTCAAGCTGCTGAAAAATAGCTGGCTGGTGCGATCCGTCAGCGGAGGGCTCACGGCGATTTGGCCCCCGGCGACTTCGACGCTCCTCGGCTTTGATGACGGCGAATGGATCCCCGTCGGGCCGGGCTCCATGCTCACGGCTGCTCACGGCGATCGGATTCGCGTCGAGATCACCGCGAGATGCGCAGGGACGCTCACCGTCGTGATGGTCACCCACCGGCCGGGACACGCACCCTCGTTTGCCACGATTACCCAGGAGCGAGAGCTGAAAGCCTCGGAGCCATGGCCCGTCGAGATCGAGCTCGACGAGGTGGGCGGGCTCGAACAGCTCCTCGTCCACGTCGGCCCGCCCGCGGGTCGAGGCGGCCGGGCCGTCGAGCCGACACACACCGCGGGGCTCATGCCCGACGCCGACGCGCTGGAGCAGGGCCGTCGTACGGTGTTGGGAAAGTGGAAAGGAGGATGGCTGTCCGAGCACCTCGTGTTCCACGTGCGCGGCCCAAGGTAGCTCCGAAGACGGTGGGTGCCCTACGTAGTCTTGCGGAGGGCGCATCGCGTGCTTGGCTTGTAGCGTCGGCAGAATGAACCTCGCCATCGTTCGCCGCCTCGAACCACTCGCGTACATGGGGCTTCTTCTCGCGGCATCGCTCGCCTGCGGAAATGGCTCGAAACGACAGGAAGGAGGCTCCGCGCCCGGGAGCACACCCGCGTCATCGGAGCAGGCCATTGCCGTCGACGCCGCAACGTTGATGGCGGACTACAAGGGCAACGAAGTCCGCGGTGACGCGAAGTGGAAGGGCAAGCTCGTCAAGGTGACGGGCCTCGTCGGCCACATCAAGAAAGACATCCTCGACAAGCCCTTCGTCACCTTGGGCACGGGCGCAGCCTTCGAGATTCCGGAGGTGCAGTGCAGCCTCGCCCGCGGTCAGGAGGCAAAAGCCGCAAGCCTCGACAAAGGCACGCGCGCAACATTCCAAGGGCGCGTATCGGGGCTCATGATGAATGTGTTGCTCGACGACTGCGAGCTCGTGGGCGGGGCGCCGACGTCGGCTGCGGCGTCGCCTGCGCAGGAAGCAACGCCTCGTCCACAGCCCCAGCAGCGTCCCACTCCAAAGCGCCGCTGAAGGTGTGATGGAGCTCCCACGAGCTCGAGCGTGTTCGAGGAAGCCGTCTACTTCTTTCGATGCCCGCCACCATGGCTGCGGTGATGTCCGCTTCCCGTCCCGCCGTGGTGTGAGCAGCACCCGCGACCTGAGCATCGTGCCGGCGTCCCGTCGGCGCACGTGCCGAAGCTCGGGGCTGCCTGTGCGGGCGCGGTGGATGGCGACTTCGACAGCGGCGGTTCGGGGGCAGGTGCTGGAGCAGGCGTCGCTGCTCGCCGAGGGGGCGTCGCAGGCTCGTGGCGAGGGGCTTCGTTTTCGCCGAGGCGCTCGGCCGTGCTGTGCATCGCGCTGGCGCAAACGCACATCCCGCAGCCGCCAAAGGCCAATGCGATCACGAGACAGCCACCGAGCAGCGGTGCGAGCGTCTCACCGAGATGGAAGGAACGATAACTGCTCCGGTTCGCGTCGTACCAAGCGCGTCGCCACCCCATCCGATCACGATACCGATGTGCCGGCTCCGGGCACCATGCGTAGAGTTGCGTATGGGCTCGTGTCGACGATGAGGGTGGAGTTGCTATATCGGCGCGCGCGATGATGGACGCGCGCCGGAGCCCGAGCGCGGGATTGACATCCATCCAGCGGATGCGACCTTCGAGCGCTCATGCATCCATCGGAATCCATTCCTGCCGAGCGATTGGAGGCCGCTGCGCGTGTGTTCGTGCTGATCGCTTCCGACAGCGCAGCCGAGGGCGATGATTTCATCCGAAAGGCGCGGCGGATGCGCGACGCGCTTGCCGAGCTCTACGCCGCGGCTGCAGCGTGCGCTCACCTCGGCGACGAGCAGGGGCCGATGCTCCTCACGGGCGACGACCTCCCGGTGCCGCACGGGGCGCAGCCTTCCTCGGGCTGGTCGCCTGCGCCGCTGCCGGACGACTATCGCATCACACGCTTTCCCATCGGCGACACCAGCCACCCCAGCGAGAGACGTGAGGTGGTCGATGGCAGCGTGCGCGCGGGCGTCGCGGAGATCGCATCGACCGTGGGCGCCTGTCTACGCGCGCTCGATGCGGGGAGCGTGGACCGGGCGACCGCGCTGCGCAGCATGGCGTTCCAGCTCGAGGCCGATGCCTGCTGGGGACGCACCGCGGCGGAGCTGATCTTCGTGCTCCACCAGCTCGCGAATTGGTAGCGCGGCCGGATGCGCACGCGTGAGCGCGGTTGCCGCGCCACGGGGGCACGGCGCGCATCACAACGGATCACGGCACAAACGAGAAGGAAGGAACGGGGATCGTCGGGAAATTCAGTGGAGGCGCCGGGAATCGAACCCGGGTCCGCAGGGCATCCAGCTCACCTTCGTTCACGTGTGTAGCCGCCGTATCCCCGGCGGCTGGGTCCGTGGATTCGGCCACGACCTATCCCTCGCTGATCTCGGTCGCGCTATCGAGGGCACCCTCGCGCAACCCAGCCCTGTGGTCGACGCCCTTGGGGTACTAGGACGACCTTCCCCTTGGACGGCTCTACGGTTTCTTAGGCCGCGAGAGCGAGTGCATTGTCGTTCGCACGTATAACGTCCCGCTTGGTAGGCGGAGCAGGAGCCGCCAACACGCAGACGAGCTTTCAGTCCCCACGTCGAAACCGATCGCCCCCGGAAAGCCCGGGGTGAAGGGGCGCGCGTAACATACGCGCCGACACAGCCACGTCAAGCGCGCGACCTCGACATCGTCCTCGAGCCTGATTCGAACGAAGGATCGGAGGGGCGAGCGAGAGGGACGAGCTCCATTGGCAGCACCGGGAATCGAACCCGGGTCCGGGGCTCATCCGTTCGGTGTGCGCGTGTCGGCGAGCGATCGCGGCGCGCGTCCGCCGATGAAGGCTGGGCGCGCGATTGACCATGGTCGACGACGCTGGGCGGCGGTTCCCGGCGCGCGGCGCGGCGGCGCTCGTGAGGTCGCGCCTCGACGGCGTGGCGCGGGTCGGGTAAGAGGCGACGCATGTCGCGAATGGTCCAATGCGTGAAGCTCGGCCGAGAAGCCGAAGGTCTGGAGAAGCCGCCGATCAAGGGGCCGCTCGGACAACGCGTCTTCGAGAACGTCTCCAAGGAAGCTTGGAAGATGTGGCTCGAGCACTCGAAGATGCTCATCAACGAATACCGCCTCGATCTCATGTCGGAGTCGGGGCAGCGCATCTGGATGACGGAGCTGGAGAAGTACTTCTTCGGCGAGGGGGCCGCGGTCCCGCCGGAGTTCGTCGCGCCGAAGGAAGACAAGTAGTCGAGATCTCGCTCGTCGATCCTCGCGATCGGATCGACGAGCGAGCGTACGCGGTGGGGGCGATAGGGCGTCGCGGCGTCACGCCCAGTCGACGCGCGTGGCGCCGGCGAAGGCGGCCAAGCGCGCGAGCGCAGCATCGAGGGATCGCTTGCGCGCTTTGGTGGCGCGGATGCCGGGCTCCCACCACACGCCTTGGACGACGAGCCGATCCTCGTCGCGGCGGAGGATGGGATCGACGCGGCCGACGAGGCGATCGCCCTCCAACATCGGGAGAACGTAGTAGCCGAAGCGGCGCTTCTTCGCGGGCGTGTAGGCCTCGAAGGTGTAGTCGAAGCCGAAGCGACGGCGCGCGCGATCGCGATCGCGGATGATCGGATCGAAGGGCGCGAGGAGGCGGAGGCGATCGGGAGCTTCCGGCAGAGCGGCGAGGCGCGCTTCCCAATCCGCGAGCGCGAAGACGGGCTGCGGGGCCGAGCCGTCGGCGCTCTCGGCGTGCGCTTCGACGAGCTGACCGCGGCGCGCAGACTCGACGCAGAAGGAGCGGGCGTCGGCGAGCGAGACGGCGCCCCAGTAATGGGCGAGCTCGCGCGGGGTGAAGACGACGAGGCGATCGGCGGCCGTGCTGCAGGCCCAGGTGAGGTGCGTCGCGGCGTCGGGCTCGGGCAGAGGGTGATGCGCGGGGAGGACGCGCGTGGGGAGGTCGTAGACCTTTTGAAAGTTGTGGCGCGCGTGGACGGCGAGATCGCCGACGCGCCAGAGGTATTCGAGGGCGGCCTTCTCCGGCGTCCACGCCCAGAAGCCGCCGCTCGATTTGGTGTCGAGATCGGCGGCGCGGAGAGGGCCGTCGCGGGTGATGCGATCCAACATCGCCGAGGTGACCCGCGCTCGTTCCGGGCCGAGGAGCTTCTGCCACCAAGCGTTCTTCTCGATGCGCGGGCGATCGCGGGTGAAGCGAGGCTTCCAGTGCGCGTACCACGCGGTGGGGATGATGCTGGCGTCGTGCGTCCAGTGCTCGAAGAGGAAGCGATCGCGCTCCAAGAGGCGCGTGAGCGTGCGCGGATGGTAGCCGTCGAGACGGCTGTGCAGCGTGAGGTGGTGCGCGCGCGCGACGGTGTTGATGCTGTCGACCTGCACGAAGCCGAGCGCGAGGATCAAGCGGCGCAGCGCGGCCGGCGTGGCGGGGCGCGTGGGATCGTCGAAGAGGCCCTGCGCGCCGAGGAGAAGACGACGCGCGGCGAGCGACGAGATGACGAGGGGAGCGCGGCTCATCTCAAGCGGGGAGGGGATGGATGGCGAGCGTCATATCAAAACCAAGTCTCCCAACCGGTGCCGTTCCACGCTGCGTGGGCCGTCATCGAGATGCGATCGAGCGGGCCGCTCGACGCGCAGATTTGATGCAGGCGGTAGCTGTCGATGAAGACGAGATCGCCGGCGTCGTAGGCGACGATCTCGCAGCGTGACGAGCCCGGGGCCTCGTCGGTGTCTTCGTCTTCGTAGAGGTGATCCCAGACGCGCAGGCCGCCGCCCTGCGCAGCGGGCTGGAGCATCAAGATGGCGGTGACGGCTTCGGCGTGGGCGGCGAGCTGATCTTCGGTGAGGCCTTCGCAGTCGAAGTGGACGTCGCCGCCGTGATGGGACACCCACTCCTGGGCCGGGAAGACGTGCACGCCGGGGCCGCACCAGCCTTCGCGTCGCGCCACGGGACCGCCGAGGAAGCCTTGCATGAGGCCGAGGAGGCGATCGGCGAGGCCGGGGACGAAGCGCTCGACCGATGCATCGGAGGCGAGGGCGCCGTCGAAGTATTCGTCCTCGCGATCGGTCTCGAGGTGCACGTACCACGCGCGGCCGAGCGTGAATTGCACGCCGTCGAAGTTCGAGACCCAGGCGTCGCGGCCGGCGTACACGCCGCGCACGAGGGCCACGCACTCGCGGCGTGAGAGCACGCCTTGGTACTGCACGGCGAGGTGATCGCGGAGGAGCGCGCGCGGCGGCGCGACCTCTGGGGCGATGAGCGCGGCGGCGGGGAGGCGCAGGATCGAGGCCGGCTCGTCGGGCCCCATCACACGATCGATCATCGCGATCACCGCGACGAGGCGCGCCCTCGGGTCGAGGGGGCCGGCGCGGCGTCGGGCTCGGTACCGTGATCGAGGCGTAGGACCAAGCCTTCGTGGGCGACGGTGGCGCGCGTCGGGCTCTTCTGCTGGTTGAGCCACCAGCGGGCGCGCGCACCGAAGGCGTCGAGCGCTTCGTCGTCGCGATCGGGATCGTGGTGGAAGAGGATGAGGTGCGCCGTCTCGGCCATGCGGCCGAGCTCGAGCACGCTGAGCAACGACGAGTGGCCCCAGCCGCGCTTGTCCGTCATCTCGGGCTCGTCGTACTGGGCGTCGTGGATGAGCACGTTCACGCCGGAGGCGAAGCGCGCGAGGGCCTCGGTCGCGGCGCTGCCGCTGCCGGCGGGCGCGAGCTCGTTGTCGGTGAGGTAGGCGAGGGAGCTGCCGTCGTCGTCGTCGATGCGGAAGCCCTGCGCGCCGCCGGGATGGCTCAAGCCGATGCGCCGGACGAGCGCGGAGCCGATGCGCCACGCGCCTTCACCGGGCTCGATCAAATCCATCCGCGCGGGGATGTCGGAGCCGCGCACGGGGAAGTGAACGCCGTCGAAGAGGGCGCGGCGGCGCGCCGAGTCTTGATGGGCGTCGTTGGCGAGCGGGTAGATGTTCATCGTCGTGTCGCGACGCCACAACGGCCCGAAGAACGGGAGGCCGATGATGTGGTCGTAGTGCACGTGCGTGAGCAACACCGAGAGCGGGCCGCGGTGGCCTTCGGAGAGGAGCACCTTGCCGAGCTCGCGCAGGCCGGTGCCGCCGTCGAGGATGACCACGCTCCCGTCGGCGAGGCGCGCCTCGACACAGACGGTGTTGCCGCCGTAGCGCACGGTGGCACTGCCGGGCGTCGGCACCGATCCGCGCACGCCGAAGAAGCGAACCTGCATGGATTCCCCCTTCGTACACGACGGCTCTCTCCAGGTCCAGGTAGGAGCCCGATGCGCGCGCGGGTTTCAACGGATGCGTCCGCGCATGGTCATCGCCGCGACGGGCATGCTTGCAAAGGGGGCACGGCGAGGTGCACCGGCGCGGCGGATGACGGCGTCGATGGACGATGGCGCGAGGGACGCACCGGCGGCGGCGCTCGGTCCGACGGTGGGCGCGGGTGTGGGATGGCATGAAAGCCCGAAATTTCGGGGCGAGCCGAGAGGTGGAGCAACACGAGGAACGGGAGGTGCAGACGAGATGAGCGGGGAGAGCGCACGCTCGCCGGCACCGCCATTGCGAGGATGAGGTCCGCGGCTTCTCCAGGCTCATCACGATGTCGGAAGCACACATTCACCGAGCGTGCGTCGTCGCGACCGGCGAGCCCCCGTGCTCATCCCACAGGACAGATCATGGCGCTTACCCGGTCCGTCATCACCGAAGCTGCCGAGCTCGAAGCGCTCCGCCCCGAGTGGGAGGCGCTGCTCGCGCGGAGCGCGGCCGACGAGCCGATGCTGTCGCCGCTGTGGCTGCTTGCTTGGTGGCGCGTGTTCGGCCCTGTGGATGGAAGGCGCCTCGCGACGATCGTGTGTCGCGACGGGGCGCGCCTGGTAGGGCTCTTGCCGCTCCTCGTGCGCACGCATTGGTATGCGCCGGGGATCCCTTTTCGCCGGGTCGAGGTGCTCGGCACCGGCGAGGACGAGGCTGACGAGATCTGCTCGGAGTACGTCGGCGCGATCGCCGAGCGCGGCGTCGAGAAGACGGTCGCGGAGGCGCTGGCCACGACGCTCGCCGAGGGCGCGATCGGAGCGTGGGACGAGCTGGTCCTGACCGCGATGGATGGAACGACGGCGATGCCCGGCATCCTCGCCGCGGCGCTCGAGCGCGCGGGTCTCGGGGCCGAGGTGGAGTCGATCGGATCGGCGCCGTACATCGCGCTGCCGCAGACGTACCACGCGTATCTGAGCGGGCTGTCGTCGGCGAGCCGATACCTGGTCACGCGGGCCACGCGCGATTTCGAGCGCTGGGCCGGCGGTGAGGTGGAGCTCCGCGTGGCGCAGACACCGGCCGAGCGAATCGAGGGCAGCCGGATCCTCTTCGCGCTGCACGGCGAGCGTTGGGGCGGCGGTGGGGCCTTCGCTTCGCCGCGGTTCCGCGCGTTCCACGACGAGGTGATGCCGGAGCTGTTCGCGCGCGGCGCGCTCGAGCTCGTGTGGCTCACCGCGCGCGGTGAGCCCGTGGCGGCGTCGTACGGGATCCTCTGGCAGGAGAAGGTCTACTTCTATCAAGCGGGGCGCAGCCTCGACGTGCCGCGCGGGATTCGGCCGGGGATCGCGCTGCACGCGATGCTGGTGCGCCGCGCGATCGAGGCGGGGCGGCGCGAGTACGATTTTCTCGCGGGGCGATCGCGTTACAAGCGACAGCTCGCGCCGTCGGCGCGCGGGGTGGTGCGGCTGCGCGCGGTGCGGAGCGCGGACGGTGTGCGCGAGCGCGCGCGCCTCTTGTGCGAGCGCGGGCGCGCCGAGGGGCGCATGCTCCGGCGCACGATCCTCGAGGCCTCGTTGGGCAGCCCGCCCTCGCGTGGACCGGCACCGGCGCCGGGGCCGGCGGCGGTGCTGCACGGGGATCTCAACATGCTCCGCTGCTTCGTGGACGCCGGCGTGCACACGGTGGTGCTCGCCTCCGATCCCGATGCGCCCTGCTTCTTCTCGCGACATTGCGGTCAACGCCGCGTCATCGCCGACGTGCACAAGGAGCCCGAGGCCGCGCTCGCCGAGCTGCTCGCGCTCGGCCGCCTCTTCGCGGATCGGCCGGTGCTCTTCTACGGCGACGATGCCACGCTGCTCCTCGTCTCGCGGCACCGCGAGGCGCTCGCTTCTCGGTATCGCTTCGCGATGCCGCCCGCCGAGCTGCTGGAGTCGCTCGTGGACAAGGTGCGCTTCGCCGCGCTCGCCCGCGCGCACGGGCTGCCCGTGCCGCGCACGGTCACGTCGAGCGAGGCGCGCACGGCGGCGGAGATCGCGCGCATCATTCGCGCGCCGTACATCCTCAAGCCGTTCTCTCACCTGGGATGGCGGACGTCGAAGGCGGTGCGCGATCTCAACGTCGGGCCGGTGAAGGCGCTGCGCGCGGAGAGCGAGGAGGAGCTGGCGCGGATGATCGTGCGCATCTCCTCGTTCTCGCCCGACTTCGTGGTGCAGGAGTACATCCCCGGCGGGGAGGAGCACGTCTACAGCTTCCACGCGTACCGCGACGCGCGCGGGCGGACGCTGGGCTCGTTCGTGGGGAGGAAGATCCGGACCTACCCGCGGAGCGCGGGCGCGAGCACGTACCTCGAGCTGGTCTCCGATCCGGATCTGGTCCGCATCGGGGGCGACGTCCTCGATCGTCTCGATTTGAACGGCGTGGTGAAGCTCGATTTCAAGCGCGATCCGCGCACGGGGCCTTCCATCTGCTCGAGGTGAACCCGCGCTTCAGCTTGTGGAACCACCTGGGCGCGGCCTCGGGCGTGAACCTGCCGCTCTTGGCGTACCGCGATCTCACGGGCGCGCGCGTCGAGGTGGCCGGGCCTGCGCGGACGGGGCTTCGCTGGCTCTCGCTGGCCGACGACATGCGCGCGTTCGTGCGCGACTACGCGCCCGCGGGTGAGCTCTCGTTCCCGGCATGGATCGCGTCGCTGCGCGGGCCCAAGGTCTACGACATCTTCGCGTGGGACGACGCGTCGCCCTTCTTCATCAACCTGGCGCGTGCGCTGCGCGAGCGCCGCCGCGAGGATCGACCGTGAAGTACGGCATCCTCTCCGATGTCCACGCGAGCCTCGAGGCGCTCTCCGCCGTGCTCGCCGACGCGCGCGCCGCGGGCGTGGATCGCCTCGTGTGCCTCGGTGACCTCGTCGGCTACCACGCGGATCCCGAGGCCTGCGTGGCGCTCCTCCGCGAGCACGACGTCGTGGCCATCGCCGGCAACCACGATCGCGTCGCGGCGGGGCTCGACCAGCCGGACGGCTTCGGCGAGGTGGCCCGGCGGGCGGTGTTGTGGACGCGCGATCGGCTGTCGGAGCAGAGCCGCGCGTACCTCGCGGCGCTCCCGATCACGCGGATCGTCGACGCGCGGTTTCTCATCTTCCACGGCGCGCTGCACCCGGTGCCCAACCCCGATCTGCACCTGAGCAGCGCGGCGCGCGTGAAGAAGAGCATGCAGGCCTTCGTGTACGGGCCGTGGGGCGTGCGGCTCGCGTTCTTCGGCCACACGCACCGGAGCGTGGTTCACGAAGCGCGCGGCGGGGAGCCATGGTCGTGGGAGGGAGATTCGATGGCGCTCTCGGAAGGATCGCACCACCTCGTCAACCCGGGCAGCGTCGGGCAGCCCCGCGACGGTGATCCGCGCGCGTCGTACGCGATCTTCGATGCGGGCGCGGGGCTCGTTCGCTTTCGTCGCGTGCCCTTCGATCACGAGGCGTGCTTCGCCAAGGCCGTGGCTGCCGGGCTCATCGATGGGCAAGCGCCGACGAGCTTCGGGCGTCGCCTCGGTCGCGGCCTCGCGGGCCTCGTGCGGAGGCTGTCGTGAGGCGCCCGCTCGGCCTCCGCGCGCGCGCCGGCGAAGCGCTCGATCGTGTGGGTTTGCTCGATCGTCTGCTGTGGCTGCGCGCGCGGGTCGGATCGCGCGAGCTCGCCGTCTTCACCTACCATCGCGTCGGCGGGCGGGACGCGGCCGGTGAGCTCGATCCTCACCTCTTCGAGGTCGAGCCGGAGGGGCTCGCGGCGCAGCTCGACCTGCTGCGCGCGCACTGCACCGTGGTCTCGCTCGCCGACGTGCGCCGCTTCGCCCGCGGTCGGAGGCTCCCGCCCAACCCGGTGCTCGTGACCTTCGACGACGGCTACGCCGACGGGCACGACGTCGCGCTCCCCATCCTGCGGCGCGCGGGGGTGCCGGCGACGTTCTTCATCGCCACGGCCTTTCCCGATGCGGGAAGGCTCTTCTGGTGGGATCGCGTGTGGCTCGTCATGCGTCGTTGCCGCGAGGTCCACGTCACGCTCGATTACCCGTGCCCGCTCTCGCTGCGGCCCGCGGAAGATCCCGAGGGCGCGGCCCGCACCGTGTGTCAGGCCATCAAGCGCACGCCGGGGATCGATCTCGTGCGGCTCTTCGAGGAGATGGAGGCGCGCACGGGCGTGTCGATCCCCGCGGCCGACGAGATCCGCATCGCGCGGCGCACCATCATGAGCTGGCAGAAGGTGAGGGCGCTGCGCGACGCGGGCATGGATGTGCAGAGCCACTCGCACGAGCACCTCGTGCTCAACACGCTCACGCCCGACGCCGCGCGGCGCGATCTGATGCGATCGGCGAGCGCGCTCCGCGACTCGCTCGGCGGCGAGGTCTTCGGGGTGGCGTACCCCGTCGGCTACACGCTCGAAGGCGCGCTGCGCCGCGCGCCCGAGGACGCGCGCTTCGAGCTCGGATTCACCAACGGCACCGGTCTTTGCGACACGGGCCGCTTCGACGCGCTCAACGTCCCGCGGCTCTCGATGGACATGGAGATCGCCGGCGCCGAGTACAAGCTGCGGTTGCTCTTCGGCAGCCCGCCGCGGCCCCGGGTCGCGCTGCTGCCCGCGGTGATGTAGGAGCGTGCTCAGGCGTCCGAGTGTCGTGTTCCGCAGGGCGCGCGGGATCGGGCGCGCTCGTCCGCAGGCCTCCGCCGATCGTCCTGAAGGGCTGGCAGCGGATCCCCGGGGCGACCGTCGACGTCGTCGCGCGCGGGGATCGCCTGTTCTTCCGGTTGCGCGGCTGCGACGCCCCGGAGCGCGTCACGCTTCCATCCGTGGGTGAGTGATTCCTCCTACGCTTGCGCACCTCCGCGCAGGGATGGGTGCCGCGAGAAATCGTGCCAAGGCTCCGTGCGGATGGCTGCCAGCTCCGTGCGGTTGGCTGCCAGCTCCGTGCGGTTGGCTGCCAGCTCCGTGCGGATGGCTGCCAGCTCCGTGCGGATGGCTCGCAGGTGGGGGCGGTGGCTTCTCAGGTCGGCGCCGTTGCTTCCCATGTCGGCGCGGTTGCTCCCCATGTCGGTGCGGTTGCTCCCCATGTCGGTGCGGTTGCTCCCCATGTCGGCGCCGTTGCTTCCCATGTCGGTGCGGTTGCTCCCCATGTCGGTGCGGTTGCTCCCCATGTCGGCGCCGTTGCTCCCCATGTCGGCGCCGTTGTTCCGCGGCGGGGAGCCAATGCCGCCGCGGACCGCGCTCGCGTCGTCGGATCTTTCTGACCGCGCCCGGTTGCGGGAGTCAGCTCTTTGTGACGGGTCGCGGCCATTCCGGGGCGCCGAGGAGGCACGCCTCGTGCAGCCGCCGGAGCTCTTCTTCCGTTTCCATGAAAGGGCCCGCCACCATGCGAATGATCGTGTTTCCGCTCGCCTCATTAATCCTCACTGCATCGCTCGCTGCCTGCGGCGGCGGCTCGGGTACCGGGGAGGGCGGGGACGGCGGAGGGGGCGCGACGAGCAGCAGCAGCGTGTCGAGCAGCTCCACGTCGAGCGCGAGCGCGTCCTCGAGCACGGGCAGCTCGTCGTCGGGCTCCGGCAGCTCGTCGAGCAGTGCGTCGAGCAGCAGCGGGAGCAGCGCGGGACCGGGGCTCCACGTCGACATCGGCGGCACACCCACCGACTTCGACCTGGGCACGGCGGCGGTGCTGACGAGCGGGACGACCTTGGCCATCACCGGCAAGCACGCGATCCCCGCGGGCGGCACGCAGGGCATCTCGATGTACCTCGTCCACCCCACGGGGCTCGCGACGGGCACCTACGTGTGCAAGCCCGCCGGCGCCAGCGACCCGTCGGTGACGATGACCTACGTGAACACGGCGACCTTCGCGGGCCTTCAGGCGGACGCGACGCACGGGGAGTGCTCGGTGACGGTCACGGCGATCGGCGCCTCGGGCACGCCGGCGAAGGGCACGTTCAGCGCCACGATGGTAGGCCCCGACGGGATGGGGACGGCGTTCACGAACGGCAGCTTCGACCTCACGATCTACTGAGTCACGGGAAAGGACTCGCGTCCTTTCCCCCCGCCGGCGGAGCCGTCGGGGCCCCCCATACCTCGAACCACCCTCGCCTTCTTGAAGGTCGAGCCGCTCGGGCCTGACGTTGGCTTTCTCGGTCACGTTCTGAGCGATCGGGGGAGCGGGGGAGCGGCTGCGTCCCTTGCGCCCTCGCGGTTTCTCTCCTCTCCCTCCGGCTCGCCGCTCTCGATCCGCTCCGCGAGGCTCCCGTCCGTCACCGCGATCCGCGCCGCCGCCCCGTGTGCGTCGCATCCTCCGCGGCCTCGTCCTCCGCGGCGATCGCGCCGTCGTCATCGACCGTCGTCGCCACGCGCAGCAACACCGCGCGCGCCGCCGGCTCCGCGCACAGCCCGGCGGCCACGCGGAGGCGCTCCTGCTCGACTGCGTCGACGGCGTGCCCGAGCGCGTGGGCCGCGGCGGCGCGCGCCTCGGCGGTGCTCGCGGGCGACTCCACGATGGCCAGCAGGTCGTCCCGCGACATCGCGCGCCCGCGATAATCCGTGTGGCCGTGCGCGGCCTGCGACAGCGTCTTCGTGGTCGCGGCCTCCGCGAAGCGCTGGGCGCCGTCGCTGGCCTGCGCCTTCGCGCGATCGATGCCGCTCTCGAGGCGCGCGACGATGGACGCGATCCGCATGGCGTCGTCGCCCGTGAGCTGGAGCCGGATCACGTCGCGCCCGCGCGCCTGCAGCACGAGGTCGCCGGAGGGCGTAAGGGCCGCGTTTCGAGCGCGTGGTGCAGCGGCGCGAGCGCATCGGTCCCTGTCACCCGCAGGCGGTGGCGCGCCCGCGCCCGCGCGAGCATGCCGAGGGGCGCCGCCAGCGTGGCCCCGAGCAAGGCCAGGAGGCCGAGCTCGGCCGAATGGAAGATGAAGCCGAGCGCGGCGTGCTCTTCGAGCTCGCCGAACGGACGCTCGGAGATGATGAGCAGCGCGGAGACGACATCCCGTACGGTGTGCGCGTCGATCAGGAGGATGACGAGCGCCCACGCAGCAGCGAGCCCGAGCGCGACGAGGCCGTAGCGGGCGCGGCGGGACAGGCGCATCGAGCGATCGTACACCCAGCGGTGGCCATCCGATTCACCGCGATTTGCTATGGTCTCGCCCCATGATCCCGACCGACCACGCGGCTCGCATGGAGCGCGCGCTCGTCGCTCTCGAAGGGCTCTCCGTCGGGGATGCCTTCGGCGAGTGCTTCTTCGTTTCGCCCGAGTTCGTCGAGCAGCGCCTCGACGCGCGCGTGTTGCCGCCCGCGCCGTGGACCTACACGGACGACACCGAGATGGCGACGGCCATCGTCGACGTGCTCGACGCGCACGGCCGCATCGATCAGGACGCCCTCGCTCGCGCCTTCGCACAGCGCTTCGTACGGGAGCCGAACCGCGGGTACGGCGGCGGTGCGCACCGTCTGCTGCGCGCGCTCGGCCAGGGAGCCTCGTGGCGGGTCGAGACGCTCGCGTCCTTCGGCGGGATGGGATCGTTCGGCAACGGCGGCGCCATGCGGGCCGCGCCTGTGGGCGCCTATTTCGCCGACGATCTCGACGCCGTGGTGACGCAGGCCGCGCTCTCCGCCGAGGTCACGCACGCGCATCCCGACGGGCAGGCCGGCGCCATCGCGACCGCGCTCGCGGCCGCTTATGCGCATCGCTTCCGCGTCGATCGCGCGGCGCTCGGCACGACGGGGCTCCTCGATTTCGTGATGGCACGCACCCCGAGCTCGGCGACGCGCGAGATGCTCGAGCGCGCCGCGCGCATCGAGCCAAGCAGGCCGGTGGAGGTCGCGATGTGGTCGCTCGGCAGCGGTGCCAAGATCACGTCGGCCGACACGGTGCCCTTCGCGTTGTGGTGCGCCGCGAAGCACCTCGGTGACTACGAAGAAGCGCTCTGGACGACGGTCTCGGGGCTCGGCGATCGCGACACGACCTGCGCGATCGCCGGTGGGATCGTCGCGCTCTCGTGTGACGATCGCGGCATCCCGGAGGCTTGGCTCGCGGCGCGCGAGGTGCCGCGGCGCGATCGCGGCGATCGTTGATCGGCGTGCTGCGGGACTTCGACCGTCGCGCTATGCGCCGTGCTTCTTCATCCAGGCGCGGAGACCCGCGTCGCCTTGCTTGCGGATGGCGTTCTGCACGGGCGGGAGCCAGCCGAGCAGCTTGCCCTTGAGGCCCAGCGCCATGCCGGCCCAGCGGCGGAGGTCGAAGGTGTCGGTGTGGCGCGCGATCTTGCCGCCCTCGAAGACGAAGCGGGCGTCGATGATGTTGTGCACCTTCTGGCCCGTCGCGGAGAACGTGTACCACGCCTCCCAGTGCGCCTTGCCCTCGCGATCGTCGGCCTCGATGCCGCTCGCTTCGACGCGCAGATCCTTTCCGCGCTCGCAGAGCATGCGCCACATCGATCGCGCCTCGTCGCCGCGCAGGTGAGCGAAGACCGGATCGGAGAAGATCACGTCGGGCGCGTAGCAGGCCACCATGCCCTCGGCGTCGCGGCGCGCAAATGCAGCGTAGAAATCAGTGATGAGCTGGGCGTTGGGGTGCACCCGCGCAACGTAGGCGAGCTCGCGCGGAGCGATCGAGAAAAACGTCGGCGCGTGGCGGAGGACGCGGGGCCACGAAGGGCTGCGGCGAGAGGGGCCGTCGGTGACAACCCTTCGGAATGAATGATGATTCCAAGGCCCTCCGGCGGGCGTCGGCGAAGCGGGGCTCAGCCCTTGGTCCAGGCGCTCTTCTGCCGGTAGCCGGCGACGGCTTCTTCGATGACCTCGTGGGCGTGGTCGACGTCGTACATCTCTTCGACCTCGGCGAGCTTGTGCTCCAGCGTCTTGTAGTCGACGAAGAAGCGCATCAGCTCGAGGGCCAAGTGGGGAGGGAGCTGATCCCTGCGGGTGTAATGGGAGAAGGCCGGATCGTCGACGGCGACGGCGATGATCTTGTCGTCGACGCCCTTGTCGTCGCGCATGAAGAAGCCGCCGATGGCGCGGGCGCGGACGATGGTGAGCGGGACGACCGGCTCCTGCATGAGCACGAGGACGTCGAGCGGATCGCCGTCGCCGGCGTGCGTCTGCGGGATGAACCCGTAGTTCGCCGGGTAGTGGACCGACGAGTACAGGACGCGGTCGAGCATGAGCAGACCCGTCTTCTTGTCGAGCTCGTACTTGCACTTCGATCCCTTGGGGATCTCGACCACGACGGGGAAGAACTCGCGGCGGTCGTCGGGGAGCACGATGTCGTGGAGCGGATGAGTCATGGGCGGAAGCTCGCACGAAGCGCCGCGCGCTTCCACTGCGAAGCCGACGACGAGCGAGCGGAGACGCGGCCTTCATGAGCGCGGCGTGCCCGCGTGCGATCGCTCGACACCTGAGCGGCCTCGGTGCGCGCATCGGGAGCGACGGCGCTCCTCAGCGAGCGCGCGTTTGGGCGAGGCGAAAAAGGGCTTCCGCAGACGTGATCGCGCGCCGTGGGGCGCGTGCGGACGATGGCCTGGACGTGCTCGCGCAGCCCGCGATCCATGAGGAACCGTATACGTGCACGGGGCGCTTCGAGGTGCCGGGCAGTCGTGCTAACCATGGTCACCTGAGCCATGGCCAACAAGCTCGGCGCAGCCTTCCTTCGATGCTCGCTCGGCCCGCTGAATTATGCGGGCGGGTGCATCCTGTCGAGCAAGGTCGAGAATGGGCTGTCCGAGCTTTCGACCGACAACCTTCACGGCGGGCTCAAGCGCGGCGTCGAGGAGACGGCCAGGCAGGCGGGCGTGGGCGTCGCGGACGTCGAGCGCCTGTTGCCGATGGCCGAGATCAACGCCTGCGCGGGGCGCCTCGATCTCGCGCAGAAGAACGCGCTCCAAGCGTGGCGCATGTACGCGGGCCATCTCGGCGGCTTGATGAAGGGCGTCGCGGATCTCACGGTCGACGGCCGCGCCCCCGACGTCAGCCATTTCCTGGCGCGCCTCGCGAAGAAGGTGGTGCGCGATCGGCCGCTGTCGGAGCCGCTGGACGCGCTCTCGGTCGAGGTGGCGAGCTGGCTCGACATCATCGAGAAGTGCAGCGAGCTCATCGGTGACGGCGGTGTGCTGGCCCGCGCCTACCGGCGCCGCCGCATGCAACGCGTGGCGATCATCGGTGCCGCCGGGGTGGTGTGCGCGTCCGCGATCGGGGTGGTGATTTGGATCCACGCGGTGCGGGCCCGCGTCGGCGAGGCGCTCGCGGCGACCGATCCGTGCACGGCGGTGGCCATTAATCCGGATGACTTGGCGCGCGCGTCGAGCGAGCAGCAGAAGCTCGCGGACGAGCGGAAGGCCGCTTGCGAAGCGGTGAAACGGCGCGAGGCAGAGGCGCGCGCCGAGCAGGAGAAGCGCGAGGCCGAGCGGCGCGAGGCGGAGCAGCGAAAGGCCGCGCACGCGGCGCAGTGCGAGGCGCTGGCGGAGCACCTCGCGGCCGGATCGATCTCGCCGGCGGACACGGCGGGGATGGATGCGGCCGCGCTCCTCGAGCGCGTGGCGAAGAGCGCGCTGGAGAGCGCCGATCTGGTGGTCGCGGATTTGCCCTGCAAGGACACGGCTTCCAGCAAGAAGATCGAGGACGCCTACGCGACCGCGGTCTGCGCGTCGACGATGACGTGGTCGCGTCCGGACGAGGTCTCGGAGCGCGTCTACGAGGCGCTCGTGGCGAAGAAGGACGCGCTCCCGGGCTCGCCGAAGCAAGTGCTCGGGCAGCACGCCGATCGCGTGGCGATGAAGGCCATCGTGAGCAAGGACGACGCGGCCAAGGCCCGCGCGATGCGCATCTGCCAACTCAAGGACGATCTGGGGATGCGCGGCGGGAAGTATTGCTCGACGCTGTTCGTGCTCGCGGGCAAGCGGTAGCCGTCACGGCGCTTTCCGACGATTGCGGCTCGCTTCGTCGGTCGAGCTCGCTCGAAATACGGCATCGCGGGAAAGTGCCGCCCGAGCGCGTGTCCGTGTTCGCCCGGCCGCTGTCGGGCGCCGTCCGATCGCGGTTCGGCGCGGAGCCTCGCCCCCGCGAGGAAAGGCTTGTCGGCCGCGACCGCGGCAACTAACACGCGGCGCCGTGCATTCGATGGTGCAGCTCGGGGTAGGCCCGCTGACGGTCGCGGCGAAGGGGCTCGCCGATGCCGCCGTGCCCGATTCCATGGGCGCGCCGGATCCGGCGGCGTTCCTCGCGCGGATGATGGATCTGCGAGGCAGCGTCGAGCTGGCGCAGCGGCTCTCGATCCTCGATCGCCCGCGACCTGCGGGGGCGCCGGTGGATCCGGCGGCACGCGCGCGGCTTCGGGCCTTCGCCGTCGAGCGGCTCGATACGGCCCGCGACGACCTCGCGCGCACGTTCGCCGATCCTTTCGTGCGCCGGTACAAGATCCCTTCGGCCGAGGAGCTCGTGACCATTCTCATCGACAGCGGCGCGCTCATCGATCGCCGCGGGCGCGCGCTCACCACGGCCATCGATGCCGTGTGGGGGCCGTGCGCGGATCTGATCTCGCGGAGCCTCGATCGGGTGCGCTTCGAGCTCGGCACGCTCCGCGAGGAGCTGGTCCCCATGTTGGTCGCGCTCGGGCCCGAGGCCGCGCGGCTCGAGCGGCTCGACGCCGCCGTGCTCGGCGCCACCGCGAAGGGGCGGCAGCAGCTCGAGGATCGGTTGATTGCTGCGCTCGCGCGCTCGTTCGCGGCGCGCTTCGGCGCGGCGGTCGGTGCGCTCCCCGGCGCCACGGCGCCCGCGCACGTGGCGCCGTGGTATGCGCCGGGCGGCTTCGTGCGCGCGGAGATCCTGCGCGGTCGCGACATCGTCGTCGGCATTTTCGGGCACGAGCGCCGCCGCATCGAGGCGCTGGTGGACGGCGGGGGCGATCCGGCATGACCCGCCTCGCCGTCCTCTTCACGGGTGCCGTCGCGCTCGCGCTCGTCGCGCGCGTGGCGGCTTTCTATCGCGGCATCGATCCGATGGCGCTCGGCCTGGTGCTGCTCATCGCGCTCGGGCTCGTGGTCGGCGTGATCGAGAACCTGGTGCGCGCCGGCCGCGCCGCGCGTCTCCTCGGCGAGGTGCGCGCGCTCCCGGAGCCGGCGAGCCTCGAAGCCGTCGAGCGCACGAGCCCGCCGCTTCGCGCCGTCCTCTCGGCGCGCATCGCCGGGGCGCCGGCCGCCGCCGCAGGGGCGGCATTCACGCCGTACCTGCTCGGCATGCTGGTGATGATCGGCCTGCTCGGGACCTTCCTCGGTCTCGTCGAGACGCTGCGCGGCGCGCGGGATGCGCTCTCCGCGAGCGGCGACGTCACGGCCCTGCGCGCGGGGCTGGCCGCGCCGATGACGGGCCTCTCGCGCGCGTTCGGCTGCTCGGCGGCGGGTGTGTCGGCGTCGGCGATGCTCGGGCTCGGTGCGGTCTTCGTGCGGCGCGCCGAGGCGCGGCTCGCCGAGGCGGTGGCCCGCTACACCGCGGGCCCGCTCGCGCCGCTCACGATGGCGGGCCGACAGCTCGCGGCGCTGACCGCGCTGGCCCGGCAGGGCGAAGCGCTGCCCGAGGCCGCTGCGGCGCTCCGCGAGGCGACGGCGCTCCTCGCGCGCCTGAGCGAGGACATCGTTGGAGCTCAAACCAAATTGGGCAACGACCTCGCGGCGGCGCAGACGAAGGCCGGCGCGGATCTCGCGGCGGCGCAGGCGAAGGCCGGCGCCGAGCTGCTCGCGGCGCAGACCAAGGTGGGGGCCGATCTCGCGCTCGCGCAAATGAAGGCGTCGGACGAGATTGTTGCTGCTCAAACGAAATCGGCGGCCGAGACCGCCGCGGCGCAGGCCCGGGCCGGGCTCGAGCTCGCCGGCGCGATCCGCGCGACGGCGGCGGAGATCCGCGCTGATTTGGATCGAGGCATCGCCCGCGCGGCGGACGCGGTGGCGAATGCGGCGGGGCCGTTGCTCGACGGCGCGGTCGCCCGCGCGGGTGAAGCGGCGAGCGCATCGCTCGCGGGCGTGACGGCGCGCCTCGATCGCGACGCCGACGAGCGGCGTACGCGCGACGCGGCTCACCTCGCGAGCCTCGAGGCGCTGGCCCAGACGGCGACGGCCGAGCTGTCGGCGTCCGCGGCGGCGCGACACGCGGTGTTGGCCGAGGGGATCGCCTCGTCCTCGGCTGCGCTGCGCGAGGCCGAGCGCGCGCACGCGGCCGCCCTGCGCGAGACGGTGGAGGCTTCGCTCGATGGCATCGCACGCGCAGCCGATGCCCGCGCCACGGCGCTCGATCGCACCGCACAGGAGGCGCTGGCCACGTTCACGCGCGCCGCGAGCGCGCGGGTCGACGAGCTGTCGACCCGCCTCGGGGCGTCAGCCTCGGCGCTGGCCGCTTCGACCGAGGCGTTGGCCGCGCGCGAGGAAGCGCGCGCCTCTGCGCTTTCGATCAAGCTCGACGAGGTGGTCGCGTCCGTGGCCACGGCGACGGGGCGTCTCGGCGAGGCGGAGGAAGCCCGCGCCAAGGCGCTGGGCGCCGCGCTCGCCGACGTGGTGGCCTCCGCGACGTCCGCGCAGCAGCGCGCTGCGGACGCGGACGCAGCACGCACGAAGGCGCTCGCCGCCGCGGTGGCCGAGGTGCAGGCGGAGCTCGCGGCAGCGGCGGCGAAGTCGGGCGAAGCGGACGCGGCACGGCTCGCGGCGATGGGCTCGGCGATCGCAGAGATCCGCGCCGACCTCGCGGCAGCGGCGGCGAAGTCGATCGAGGCGGATGCGGCGCGGCTCGCGGCGATGGGCTCGGCGATCGCGGAGATCCGCGCCGACCTCGCGACAGCGGCGGCGAAGTCGAGCGAAGCGGATGTGGCGCGGCTCGCGGCGATGGGCTCGGCGATCGCAGAGATCCGCGCCGAGCTCGCGGCAGCGGCGGCGAAGTCGAGCGAGGCGGACTCCGCGCGGCTCGCGATCCTCGGCGATGGCATCGCGCAGGTTCGGTCGGACCTTGCAGCGGCGGCGGCGCAGTCGAGCGAAGCGGATGTGGCGCGGCTCGCGGCGATGGGCTCGGCGATGGACGCGATCCGCGCCGACCTCGCAAAGGCAGCGGCGAAGTCGAGCGAGGCAGATGCGGCGCGGCTCGCGGCGATGGGCTCGGCGATCGCTGAGCTTCGCTCGGACCTTGCGGCAGCGGCAGCGAAGTCGAGCGAAGCGGACGCGGCGCGGCTCGCGGTCCTCGGCGATGCCATCGTGCAGGTTCGCTCGGACCTCGCGGCCGCGGCGGCGCAGTCGAGCGAGGCGGATGCGGCGCGCCTGCGTGCGCTCCACGAGGCGGCGACGCGGATGCGATCCGATCTCGCGGCGGCTTCGCGGCAGGTGAGCGACGCGGAGGCCGCGCGGGCGCGTGCGTTCGGCGACGCGGTGGCCGAGATGAAAGCGAGCCTCGCGACGGCTGCCGGTGCGGCGGCGCAGCAGGGCGAGGCCTTTGCAACGCAGGTCGAGCGCGCCGCTCAGACGGTGGCCCGGATCGACGCCGAGGCCGAGCCGCGGCTCGCGGCGGCGGTCGAGCGGCTCTCGGTCGCGATGCGCGACGAGGCGGCGCGCTTCGAAGAGCAGCATGCGGCGCGCGCGAAGGATGCAGCGTCGCGTGCCGAGGAGCTCACCACCATCTTCGCGGCGCATCTCGAAGCCGTGAGCGGCAAGCTCGCCGATCCGGTGGCCCACGCCGCGCGCGCGGCGGAGTCGTCGGTGCAGACGGCGGCGAAGCTCGTGGACGGCGCCGGCGAGCGGCTCGCGGCGCGAACGGCCGCCGATGCGGCCCGCGACGCGCGCATCGACGCGCTCATCGCCGCGCTCGGCGAGACGGCGGCCCGGCTCGCGGCGGACGCCGAGGCGCGCTCGGCCAAGCTCGATGCCTTCGCGGCAGCCGCGGATGCGCGCTCGGCCTCGGGTGAGGCGCGTGCGGAGGAACGCATCTCGCGGCTCGCCGAGGCCGTCGAGCGGATCGTCGCCGCGCAGGCCGACCGGTTCCATGATTTCGAGCTGCGGCTCGAGAAGGAGCGCGGCGCGAGCGCGGAGGCCCTCGCCGAGCGGCTCTCGGCGCACGCGCGCGGCCTCGGCGAGAGCATCGACGCGACCGCGACCATGGTGAAGGACGCCTCCGATCTGCTGCGCGCCGGGAGCGCGGAGATGTCGGCGGTCGCCGAGATGTTCACGGCCTCGGTCGATCGGTACCGCGAGGCCAGCGATCGCTGGCTCGACAACCTCGGCGCCATCGAAGACGCCATCGCTCGCAAGGAAGGCGGCGAGGCCGCGGATCTCCTGGGCACGTACCTCGCGCAGACGCGCGAGGTCTTCGATCACTCCCTCCAGTTCCAGCGCGAGCTCTTCACCGAGCTGCGCGCGCTGCGGAGCAAGGCGTCCTGATGTCGGCCTTCGAAGCGGAAGACGAGTCCTCGCTGAGCGCGCCGGTGTGGCCGGCCTTCGGCGATCTCATGGCCTGCCTCTTCGGCCTCTTCGTTCTTTTCTTCGTGTGGTCGGTCGCGTTCCAAGTCGATCTGACGCACGATCTCGAGGTCGAGCGCGCTCGCCGCGCCGCCGAGGCCGCGCGCCTCGAAGCGTTGGAGCGCGCGCTCGCCGGCCCGCTCGCCGACGGCCGCATCACGTTGGTCGACGGTCGCATCGGCATTCGTGGGAGCGTGCTCTTCGGTCTCAACTCCGCGGAGCTCGCGACCGAGGGCGGCGCGCTCCTCGGCGGTTTGGGCGCGCCGCTCAAGGCCTACCTCGACAGCCACGACGAGCTGATCATGGTCAGCGGCTTCACCGACGATCGGCCCATCACTACGTCGCCGCAGGGCTATCGCGACAACTGGGAGCTGTCGGCGCAGCGCGCGCTCACCGTCACGCGCGCCTTGGTCGCCGCCGGCGTGCCGCGGGATGCCGTGTTCGCTGCGGGGTTCGGCGCGAGCCATCCGGTCGCGCCCAACGACACGGCGGACAACCGCGCACGCAACCGGCGCGTGGAGATCTCGCCCATCCCGCGCCGGAGATCGTCGCCGTGAGCGAGCCGGAGATCCTGCTCGCGTCGCTCCGCGAAGCCGGCGCGGAGGCCTTCGATCCGCCGGGGTTCGGGCTCGTGCTGGCGTTGCTCTCGCGCGCCGAAGGGGAGCGTGACGGCGCGCGGGAACGCATTCGCGCCCGCGCCCGCGAGCGAATCGATCGCCTGCAGCACGCGCTCGAATCCGCGCGCACGGCGGCGACGCGCGATCTCTCGGCCCTGGTCGAAGCCGGCGTGCCCGTCGCGCCCACGATCGCCGAGGCGCTCGCGCGCGGCGAGATCCAGCGCGCGCGCAGCGAGATCCGGCGCGCGCGCCACGACCACCGCAAGCGCCGCGATCGGGTCGAGCTGCCTTGGGTCGGCCGCCTGCGCGACGAAGCGCGGGCCCGCGGCGCGGCGCTCCCGCAGGAGATGGCGCGCGATCTCGAGCGCCTCGCCGGTGACGGCGTGGCCCGCGACGCGCATGGGCATGCGGTGGCGTTGGGATCCGCCGTCTCCTCGGCCCTCCTCACCGCGTCGGCGGAGAGCGTGCGCGCCACCATCGCCGTGGCGCGCGCGGCCGACAACGTGCCCGACGCCGCGGGGCCCTACAACGGCCAGGTGCTCGCCGCGCGGGCGCTCGCCGCCATGGCCGATCTATCGCCCGCGTACGTGCGCGCCGTCGTCGCGGCCATCGACGATCTCGCCGGCATGGAAGCGCGCCTCACGCCCGAGGCCCCCAAGCCCAAAGCGAAGCCCGCGAAACGCAAGCGCGCGGCCGGCGGATAGCCGACATCGGCTGCCTCGCCGTGAGGCGAGGCACCGATCGACGAAAAGCGCAAGCGCGTTCGTCCTCGATTTGGGAGATGGAACGCAAAGAGCGCGGGGTTACCGCGCTCTTCGAGATGGAACGCAAAGAGCGCGGGGTTACCGCGCTCTTCACGCAACGTAAGGTGGCCGGCTCACGCTGGCCACCTCACGTTCTGCGACTACCAGCGATCGCCACCGCCGCGGCCACCGCGGTCACGGCCACCGCCGCGACCACCGCCGCCACCGCCACGGCCGCCACCGCCGCCGCCGCCGCCGTAGCCGCCACCACCACCGCCGCCGCCGAAGCCGCCGCGCTGCGGACGCTCCTGGGCCTCGTTCACGCGGAGGGGACGGCCCTCGAGGACCATGCCGTTCATGCGCGAGATCGCCTCGTTGGCGAGCTGATCGGAGCCCATGGTCACGAACGCGAAGCCGCGCGGTTGCCCGGTCTCCCGATCCGTGGGCATGGAGACCTCACGAACCTCGCCGACCTCCGAGAAGGCAGCCTGAACGGTCGCCGCGGTGGTGCTGAAGGAGAGATTGCCGACGTAGAGACGATTACCCATGACACGTTGTCTTCCCGGCTTCCTTGGGCGCTGAGAGCGCCTGTGATCGTTCAACCGATGAAGCCGAGGCTCGGCTGAGGATCTGCCGCGCGGAGCAGCCGCGCGGACACACGGGGCGTCTTCCAGTCTTACGAGCGAGCCGTGATGCCCGAGCGCGGAGGCCGAGAGGCCGAAGCGAGCAGGCGGAAGCGTCGTGTCGAGGGCCAGTGACGTCGTGAGCGAGGGCACGGTAGCGCCCTCTGCGCGCGCCTGCAAGCGCGCAAAATGAGCGTTCGGTCAGGTTCTTGTCAGAGATCCTGATGTACGTAGGGAACCTCCGTCGATCTGCTCGCGTTGTCACTGACGCGGGACGTCATCGTGGCCCGAGATCTTGGCATCCGCCGTCATTCGGGCGGGCACACCGGTACAGTGGCCTTGGCTTCGTGCCGCGTCGGGCGTAGGGCGTCGCCATGGACCCGCGCCTCCGCCCCGAGCAGTCCCTCGCGATTCCCCATCGTGGTGCCGCCCTCATGGCGCGGCCGCTCCTCAACAAGGGCATCGCCTTCACGGAAGAGGAGCGCGATCAGCTCGGACTTCGCGGCCTGCTGCCCGCGCGTGTCGCCACGATCGAGGAGCAGGTCAAGGTCGAGCTCGCGCAGCTCCACCGCAAGACCGACGATCTGGAGAAGTTCATCGGCCTCGCCGGCCTCCAGGATCGCAACGAGACGCTCTTCTATCGCGTGCTCGTCGAGCACATCGAGGAGCTCATGCCCATCGTCTACACGCCGACGGTGGGGCGAGCGTGCCAGGAGTACAGCCACATCCTCCGTCGCCCCCGCGGCATCTGGATCACGCCGGACGACGCGGATCGCATCCCGGAGATCCTCCGCAACGTCGGGCGCGACGTGCGCCTCATCGTGGTCACCGACAACGAGCGCATCCTCGGCCTCGGCGATCAAGGCGCGGGCGGCATGGGCATCCCCATCGGCAAGCTCTCGCTCTACACGGCGGGCGCGGGCATCCACCCCTCGCTCACGCTGCCCATCTCGCTCGACGTCGGCACCGATCGCAAGGAGCTGCTCGAGGACCCGTTCTACATCGGCTACCGCAAGCCGCGCCTGCGCGGGGCCGCCTACGACGCGCTGGTCGAGCGCTTCGTGCAGGCGGTGACCGAGGTCTTCCCGCACGCGCTGCTCCAGTGGGAGGACTTCAAGCAGCACAACGCCCTCCGTTTGCTCGATCGCTACCGTGATCGTCTCCCGAGCTTCAACGACGATGTGCAGGGCACGGCGGGCGTGGTGGTCGCGGGCATCCTCACGGGCATGCGCTTGCTCGGGCAAAAGCTCCGCGGGCAGCGGCTCGTGTTCCTCGGCGCGGGCGCGGCGGGCACCGGCATCGCGCGCCTCGTGCGCGCGCAGATGCGCCTCGAGGGCGCGTCCGACGACGAGCTGCGCGCCGCCGCCGTCACGCTCGACTCGCGCGGGCTCGTGCACGAAGGGCGTGCCGGCCTCGAAGAAGAGAAGCGCGAGGCGGCGATCGGCCCCGATGCGATGGCGCGCTACGGCTTCGAGGCGGGGATGAGCTACGGCCTCACCGAGGTCATTGCCCGCGTGAAGCCCACCATCCTCATCGGCACCGCCGGCACGCCGCGCGCCTTCTCCGAGGCCTCGATCCGGGAGATGGCCCGCCACGTGGCGCGCCCGCTCATCTTCCCGCTCTCCAACCCGACCTCGAGCTCCGAGGCCATCCCCTCCGACGTGATCACCTGGACCGAAGGCCGCGCGCTCGTCGCCACGGGCAGCCCCTTCGATCCCTTCGAGCACGACGGCAAGCGCCATGTCTTCGGGCAGGCCAACAACGTCTTCGTGTTCCCGGGCGTGGGGCTCGGCGCCATCCTCTCGGGCGCGCGGCGCGTCACCGACGAGATGTTCCTCACGGCGGCGCAGACGCTGGCCGAGGTCGTCGCGGAGGACCGCCTCGAGGTGGGCGCGCTCTACCCGCGCGCCAGCGCGCTGCGCAGCGTGTCGCGCGCCATCGCCATCGAGATCGTCGCCCGTGCGCGCGGCGAAGAGGCCGATCGCGACGCCATCGCGCGCGAGGTCGACCACGCCATGTGGTGGCCCGCCTACGTCCCCTACCACGCGGGTTGATCCTCGCGCCGCGCGGCCTCGACCACGATCGCGGCCGCGCTACTCGGGCACGAGCTGCCCATCGGTGCGCGCCAGCGCCGACACGATGCCATCCCGCGCGCGGGCCTGTGGATCCGCGGTGAACCACTTCCGCTTCGCGCTCGTCCACAGCCGCACGTAACCCTCGGCGGTCACCTCGATCTCCAGCACGTTCGCGCTCACCGGGACGCGCACCGGCGCGGCACCGGGCTCGCCGAACAGATCGAGCCACAGCTCGTCATCGCCCGCGCCGCGCACCGCGAGCAGCGCGCGCCCACCGGGCAGTGGTCGCGCCGCCAGCACGCCCGGCCGCTCCACCGGCGTGCATCCCGCAGGCTCCGGGCGGCAAACCCAGGCCGCCTTGTCGGCCACCACCACGGTCGTCCCATCGGAGGCGCTCTCGACCCCACGAAGCGAGACCTCGCCGGGCCGAGGCGCGGCCGCGATCTCGACGAGCGATCCATCCGCCGACACCCGCTGGATCGATGCGCGTTGCGCGTGCGTCGGCGCGCATTGCACGAACGCGTCGCGCTCGGTCCCGAAGACGCGCCCCTTGGCGCAGGTGAGCGGCAAGCGCGCGACCCGAGGCGCGTCGCCGTGGAGCAAGAGCGTGGACGCGCGCTGCGCGGGCGCGTTCTCGTCGCAAGCCGGATACGTGTGCTTCTCGGACTTCCGCGCACCGTCGACGAAGTTGATCGTCTCGGTGCGTTGGATGACGTGCTCCTTCGCGCACACGCCATCGTGGAACACGCGCACCCGCGCAGGGCCGCTCGCGAAGGAGCGATGGGCGAGGCACGCGGCGCCGCGACAATCCCCAGCAAGCGCGCCGCCGATCATCCCGAGCCCACCGAGATCATCCTTGGCGGCCGGCTTCGGATAGCCGGGTCGATCCTCCGGCACGCCCACCTCGATGTACGCGTCGGTCCACGTGAACCACAGCCAGCTCTTGGCGTAGTCGGTCTCGATCCACTTGCCCTTCGCGTCGAGCCCGAGCCACGTCCGCTGCCACGGATCCGACTCCTTCTTCGCGGGATCGATCTTCTTCGGCTTCGGCGACAGCATGGAGATGGTGTCGCCGCTGTGATGGAACGCCGGCGAGTACAGCGCGTCCGCCGGCGGCCCCTTCTGAAACGCGCGCGCGCCTCGCCCGAACCACGTCTCGCAGCGCACGCCCTTGTCGTCGCGCGCCTGCGGAATCGGCCCCGTCTCGATCGCGACGACCACGAAGCCGTCCGCGCGCACCGCGAGATCGTTGATCCGCGCCAGTCCCGGTCGCTTCTCGGCCGCGAAGTGCTTCCCGCTGTCGCGCGACACCAGGAACACACCACCCTCCGCGGGATTGACCGCGACCACCGTCTGCCCTCCGGAGGCGATGCGCGTGGCCGTCGGATCGAGCGCTCCAAGCGCCGCGACCTTCCCCGCGATCGCATCGTCCACGGTCTCCGCGCGATGGATCGCATCCGGCGTGGCGATGAGCACGGCATCGTCGTCGACGAAGCCTGCCCAGCGGATCTCCGCGCCGGCGACCGGGCTCTTCAAGAAGCCGATCACCCCCCGCTCCTGAGACACCACCACGAAGCCCTCCGCGGTGCGCTCGATCGCGTGCCGCTTCCCCTCGGATCGCAGCTTCGCCAACGTGGGCGCCTTGGGGGCCGGCGTGCTTCGCGGCGACGCTTCCGCGCGCGGCACCATCAGGAGCGCGGGCGGTGCCGGCGGCGCGGGCGGCGGCGGCACCGCGATCTCGGCCGACGGCGGCGCGGGCGGCGGTGCCGGCGGCGCACCGCACGCGGGCAACAGGCACGACATGGCGATCGATCCCAGAGCAACGTGGGCGCGCATCGCGTGCCTCTATCCAGTGATCGGAGCGCGCTGACAAGAGGGGACGACGCCGCTTGACGGCGTCCCGTGGCCGCGACACGAGCATCGCACCGATGCGAGCCCCCGACCGCCTGCAGATCCATTCTCTCGTCGAGGATCCGGACCGCTGGGAGGCGATGATCCGCGCCGAGATCGAGCGCGCCCGCACCGACCCTGCGGCACGCGCCGTCATCGAGGCCATCTACTGCGAGGAAGATCGCGCCGCCGCCTTCGCCCGCTTCCGTGAAGGCCCCGAGCTCGCGCGCATCCTCGCCCTCCTTTCACGCCTCGGCGTGCCGCGCGACGCGCGCATCTGCGAGATCGGCGGCGGCGGCGGCTGGCTCGGCTGGGCGCTCCATCACGCCGGGTATCACCGGCTCGAGATGCTGGAGCCCAACGATCGCTACATCAGCGGCACCGGCTACCTGCGCACGCGATCCGATGCGCAGGCCATCCGCATCTGGAACGACCTCGACACCTTCTACGCCGACGCGGGCCGCTACGACCTCGTGCTCACGCACAACTGCGTCCACCATTTCCGCAGCATCGGGTACGTGGCCGCCGCCATCCGGCAGAAGATGGCCCCCGGCGCTCGCTGGCTCATGCTGCGCGAGTGGTTCGCGGACACCGCGGAGGAGCTGTATCAACGCCTCCACGATCACCCGTACTCGCAGAAATACGGTGTCTTCGAGTTCCCTTATCCCGCCTCGCACTACGTGGAGAGCGTCGAGATGGCGGGCCTCGATCTCGAGTGCGTCGTCCCCGCCGGCTACGCCAACGGGCTCCTCGACGGCAGCGGATCGACGGAGGGCACGTCGTTGAACCGCTTCGGATCGCGTGTGATCGAGGGCCTCGTCGCGCGCGCCCCCGCGGCCACCGTGCGCGCCTACCGCGCCGAGCTGTTCGCCAACCGTTACCTCGGCCGGCACCTGCGGCGCTTCACCCGCCCGCCGGCCCTGGTGTTTCGGCGCCGCGAGATCGGCGGCGCGTAGCGCTCACGTCGCGCGCGTCTCTCGCCACGCCGCGACGACCGCATCGAGCGCTTCGTCGAACGTACGCGGGCGGAAGGGCGCGACTCGCTCGTGGAGGCGCGTCACGTCCGCGCACCAGCGCTGCGGATCGCCGGGCCGCGCTTCCCCGCGGCACGCGATCCGCTTCTCGGGCGCCACGCGATCGCGCAGCGCCGTCGCCAGATCGAGCACCGATCGCTCTTCACCCGAGGCCAGGTTCAGCACCTCGGCCCCCGGCCGTCGCGGCGCCGCCGCGATCCGCAGCATCGCCTCGGCGACATCGTCGACGTGCAGGAAGTCGCGCGTCTCCCGCCCCGTGCCCTGCAGCCACGCGACCTCCTCGGGACCTTGGAGCTGCGCGAAGATCTCCCAGACCAAGAGCCGCCGCTGCGCCGGCCCCAGCACCGAGAACAGCCGCGTGATCACCACCTCGATTCCGAAGCAGCGCGCGTACTCGTCGGCGAGGATCTCGCAGAGGCGCTTGTGGAACCCGTACGGCGAGATCGGCGCCGCGGGGGCGTCCTCGGCGACGGGCAGGTGCTCGGGATTCCCGTACACCGCGGCGCTCGACGGCAGGATCACGAGCGGCCGCCGCCCCGATCGGCGCACCGCTTCGAGCAGCGCGTGCCACGACAACACCGATCCTTCGAAGTCGTCGCGCGGCGCGCTCAGCGAAGCCGCGACCGAAGCGCGCCCCGCCGCGTGCAGGATCACGTCGGGCGCGTGCTCTTCGACGATGGCCGCGAGCGCAGGCTCGTCCGTCGCGGCAACGATCGGGAGACCCGCGGCCGGCGCGGCCGTGCGCGCCGTGCCGATCACCTCGTGCCCATGGTCTCGTGCATATCGCGCCACGCTTCCGCCGATGAAGCCGAGGGCGCCCGTAACGAGGATCTTCATGCCTGGATTACCGTAGATCCAGCCGTGCCATCAGCGTCGCGTCCTGCGACCCGAGGTGCCGTTCGAGCTTGGTCATGATGTCGGTGTCGCCGCGCGCGACGTCGAGCAGGGCCGCGCGCGGATCGGTGGGCGGCGCGCCGCCAGCGGGCGCCGCGTCGTGGAGCAGGGCGAGGAGCACGCCGGGATCGGGCACGTCGCCGATGAGCTGATCGATCGAGAGCCGTGTCCCCGCATAGTCGAGCAGCTCGGCGCGCTCGCTCACCGGCCGCAGATCGATCTCGCCGCCCGTGGACGCCGACCCGTCTCCGAAGCGCCGCTGCTCCTGCGCGGCCAAGGATTGCACCACGATCGAGAGCGACACGTCCCCCGGCACCTTGCGCATCGACAGCGCCGCCGGATGGAGAGCCCCGCGCCGCACGAACCCGACCAGCACGAGCAGCGAGCGCGCGATGTTGTGCGCGATGGCCACGCCCATCTCTCGCGTCGGGCTGCTCGGCGCCACCTTCTCGCGCGCGAAGGCGAGCCAGTGCGCGATCTCGGCGTCCGCGGGCGCCAAGCGGGCCGCGTGCTCCAGCGCTTGCAGCGCCGCCTCGACGTTGCCCTTCGAGGCCAGCGCCTGCCCGTAGACGAAATGCGGGTTCGGATCCTGCGGGAAGAGCCAGCGCACGTTGGCGAGCAGCTTGACCGTCAGATCGAAGCTCTGCCGCGCGAGCGCGATCGACGCGAGCAGGAGCTGCGCGTCCCACGCGCACGGATGCGTGTGCACGTAGCGCGACACCGCCTCGAGCCCTCGTTGTGGATCGGCCTTCGCCAGCGCCGCGGCGGCCTCCAGCTTGCGCGGGTTGCCGTACTCGCGGCAGAGCGCCCACAGCCCTTCGAGCGCGGCCGTCTGCACCTCCACCGGCGGGCCGTTCGGCGGCGCGCTCGCGTCGCTCTGCGGGTACGTCGACGAGAGCGGCCCATCGTCGCCGCTCGCGCGCGAGAGCTCGCGCAGCACGGCCAGCCAATCGTCGGCGGCCTCCACGCGGCGCCCGGGATCTTGGAGCCGCACCTGCGCGCGTTGCATGCGCGCCGCCACGTTGCGCGGCGACACGCGCACCACCTCGTCGAGCCGCGCGAGCGCGCTCTCCGTGTCGCCGAGCTCGCGCATCTCGTGGACGGCCACCGCGATCTGCGCGGGCGCGAAGCAATCCCCCCGCACCGCCTCGAAGAGCGGCGCCGCGGCCGCGAAGCCCTGCTCGCGCGCCATCTTCATGGCCCGCTCGAACGCCTCCAGCGATCGCTTCCTGCGCAGCTCCGGCGCGAGCCACGGCGGCACGAACGTGCCCGACGCGTCCACGTGCTCCTCGAAGCTCGCGCGGAGCGCTGCATCGCGGAGCGTGTAGCGTCGCAGCGTCTGCGCGAACACGTCGATGGGCAGCGCCGCATCGGCGACCGGCCCATCGTAGAGCAGGCAGAGCAGGACCCCGGGATCGGGCAGCTCACCGATGCGCGACGTGGGCGCGAGAAAATCACCCGACCACGCCGTCAGCGCCGTGCGCGCGCGGAGCTCGTCGACCTCGCCCGCCGCTTGCTCGCCCGTGGGCGCCGACGCGATCGCCGACGGCCCCGCCGCCGCGCCGAAGAGCCGCTTCTCCTCTTCGGCGATGTACGCGAACAGGAGCCGGAGCGATCGCGGTGCGGGGAGCGCGCGCACGGGCACCGCGGCCGGGAACATCCTCCCGCCGCGCAGAAACCCGATGAGCAGCAACAGGTCCCGCGTCTCCATCCGCCGGCGCGGAGGATGCCCGAAACCCATCCTCGCCGCGAGCCTTAGATGGGAGACCGCACGGCCGCAGTACGGCATCGCAGTGCCGCGCGCCGAGCGACCAACGGTTCAGGAAGACGGCGGCGGATGGTGTCGGATGTGGAGCGCAGCGTCCGGACACCAACAAAGGACCACGCGATTCCGGTTGTTACATCCGTTCCGCCCACCACGTCGATCCGGGCGGCGCGGCCTCGTCATTCGTCCTGGAGCCGGGCCACCTCGGCGTCACGAATGCTCTCATTCACACGGCTGATGACTTTGTCCGTGATCGCGTATCTCGATGCGACGAGCGCCAGGCCCGAAGCGGCGAAACGCCCTGGAAATTTCGGGTGGATCGCGGGGTGGTGGGGCCCCGACGGCTCCGCCGGTGGGGCGGCGGGGGCGCGAGTCCCCGCCGTGTGAATCAGAAGCACTCCGCCTTGAAGTGCTTCGTCCCTTCGGCATCGATGACGAAGGGCGGATCGCAATCTCTTCGCGGCGTCGCCGTCTTCGGCGTGGGCGCCGGCGGTGTGATCGGGGGACGCGCCCTCCGCGCGCCGACGGGCGCATCCGGCGCCTTCGAGGTTGCCGCGCTGGCTGATGCGGCGGGAGCCGATGCTGTTGCGGTGACGCTCGCTCGTGGCTGGGGCTCCGGTGGTGCCGGTGTGCTCGACGCCGACGCCGACGGCTCGGGAACGGCGAGCGTTGCCGACGCCGCGCGAGCTTCGGGCGTCGCAGGCGAGACGGACGGGACCGCAGTCGTGCGCCAGACGATGAACCCGATCACCAACACGAGGCCGATCGCGACGAAGCTCGAACGCTTGCTCGCGGGAGCCGGTTGCGCGCTCGAGACGGGTGCGGTCAGGACAGGTGCGTTCGTCGATTGCGACTGCCCCGTGTTCAGTCGCGTGCTCTGTTCGCGCGGGCTCGACGGTGTGGACGAGTGGGTTCCCTGGTCGACGGCGTGCTGGAGATCATGCACCGGCGGCGGCATCGTCGACGCCGACTGCGTCGCCCTTCGCTGCAGCTCCTGGTTGACGATCCGCTTCCTCTCGGCGCGGATCTCCGCGAACTCGCGCGAGACGAGGTTGCTGACATCCCGGCTCGTCACCGGGACGCTGCCGAGGAAGGCTTCGAGGTCGGCCTCGAGCTCCGCCGCGGTCGCGTAGCGATCGTCGCGATCGTGGGCGAGCGCCTTGCGGGTGATACGGCCGAGCTCCTCGGAGACCGTGGGGCACACGTCGCGCGGATCGGGGATCTCCCCGTTCAGCACGTGGTGCATGATGGTGACCTCGGTCGCGCCCTTCCACATCCGCTCGCGCGTCACGGCCTCCCACAAGAGGACGCCGGCGGCGTAGATGTCCACCCGCCGATCGAGGTCTTGCCCCCGGATCTGCTCGGGCGCCATGTACCGGACCTTCCCCTTGATCACGCCCGTCGCCGTCTCGTGTCCCGCCCCGGCGAGCTTGGCGATGCCGAAGTCGATGAGCTTGACGTGCCCGTCGTAGCTCACGAAGACGTTCTGCGGCGAGACGTCGCGGTGCACGACGTTGAGCGGCTCGCCGTCGAGCCCCGTGAGCTCGTGGGCGTAGTGGAGCCCGCGCAGCGTGTCGATGATGATGCGGAGATGAACCTCGAGCGGGATCCGGTCACGCGTCCGGGCCAGGATGCTCGAGAGCGATTGCCCCTCGAGATACTCCATCACGATCGCGGGCACCCCGGCCCGCTGCACGATCGCGATCGTCTGGACGATGTTCGCGTGGTTCAACATCGCGGAGAAGCGCGCCTCTTTGGCGAACATCTGTCGCAGGTCCTCGCTGTCCGCGAGGCTGGCCTTGAGGACCTTCAGCACGACGAGCTTGTCCACCCCCTCCGCGCCGCTCTGAACGGCCAGAAAAACCTGCGCCGTTCCACCTTCTCCGAGCTGCACCAAGAGATGGTGTGGGTCCGCGTCGCGCGCCGAGCTCGCGGTCGGGCCGGTGAGGGTTTCCTCGGTCTCGCTGTAGATCTTCACAGGGTCTCCTCCGGCACCGCGCAAGCCACTCACCCGAGGCGCGGAGCCCTCGATCGACTCACATGCCTCGGATCACCAGGGTGCCGAAAACCCCGCCCGCGCTCGGGACGACGGAGGCCGACACGGGCCGCTCTTTCGTGGGGCGGAGCAAGAGCGCGAGGCCGCTCGCGACGAGCCCGGCGGCCCCGAGGCCCATCGAGACGTCGGCCGCCAGGTACTTCCAGCGGACACCGCTGCTGCGAATCTGGTCGTCGGTGCACCGCGGCGAGCACGTCGACTCGAGATCGCGCTGCGCCTTCTGGCCCGCGCTCGCGAAGCCCGCGAAGCTCGCAGCGCCCGCGACACCGACGGCGAGGAAGACGTAGGTCACCGCCGGCACCGGCCGATACGTCTCCATGGCCGGTTGTGCGGGGGCGGCGGCTTGGGCCTTGGGATCCACGAGCGGATCGATCTCGATGTTGAGCTGAAGGAACCGCTGCCCCGCGAAGACGACGAACTCGCGGGTGAGCGCCTTGTAGCCTGCGTGCTGCACGCTGTACGTGTGCCGTCCGGGGTCGAGCTTCAGCGGGTTGCCAGATGCGGAGGGCTCGACCGCCGCGCCGTCGACGAGGATGCGCGCGTCGACGATCTGCGTCGTTTGGCTCGTCACGTTGAAGATCACCGACGGCGTCTCCTTCTCGAGCTCGTCGGTCCACCCGTAGCAGTCGCTCCGCACCAGCGCCGGGCACTGCGGCATCAGGCAGCCCTTCAGCGCATCGCGTGCCTGCAGCAGCAGGCGCTTCTTTCGAAGCTCCTGCACGGCCGTGTGCGACGCCACGCACTGCGCCACCGACGCCGCCGCATCGGGCGGCGGATCGCCGGCCCACGCTGCGCTGGGCGACAGGCAGGTGACGACGGCGGCGACGACGCCGCTCCGCATCAGCGCCCTGACACCTCGGGGACGTGCTTCTGCCGATCTGTTCACTTCAGCCATTGCGAACCGTGCCTCCGTCGATGCCTGCCATTGCGCGCGGAGCCTTCGGATGCGGGCCACCGCGCCGCGAAGTGATCCCGCCGTCACGCTCAGTTCTCCAAGCTCACCAGCGCCGCGATCTCCGCGCCCGAGAGCGCCCTGTCGTAGATCCGGAACTCGTCGAGCACGCCATGGAGATAAGGGTCCGCGGCGAACTGCGATCGGCCGATCCAGTTTTGGCTCGTGCTCCCCAGATCTGCCGGCGCGTGGATCATGGTCGCGCTGCTCGCGGCCACCTGCCCGTTGACGTAGATCCACGCGTTCGGCTTCTGCAGCACCACCGCGACGTGGACCCACGCGCCCACCGCGAGGTCGGACCCGCTCGCGAACTCCGTGACGTTGTCGGCGTTGTCCACCGCGAACCGGAGTCCCTGCAGCGTCGTCATGTAGCTGTTCGGGGTCACGTACATCCACGTGGACTCCCCTGACCGAAGTCGAAGATCCGCTGCCAGAGCGCGCCGCCGGACCAATTGATCCAGAAGGCGACCGTGACCTCTTGGAGCGGCACGAGGAGGCCCGCGGGGAGCTGGACGTACGATTCTTGACCGGAGAGCGACAAGGCTCCTCCGAGCTTCCCCTCCACCCAACTCCCACCCATCACCGCGCCGTCGAGGCCATTGCCGGAAGTGTCTTTGGCCACGTCCCCGGAGGTCTCGTCGAAGGTGTAATGGGCGTAGAGGCCTTTCGCGAGATCCACCGTGCCCGCGTCGCCGCCGCCTCCGCCGCTGCCACCACCGGAGCTCGAGCTCGAGCTCGTGCTCGTGCTCGAGCCCGTGCTCGAGGAGGAGCCGCTGCCTCCGCCGTCCCCGAGCCCGGCTTGGAGATAGGAGAGGTCTTTGAGCGAGCACGCCGCCAGGCCGAGCGCGACACCGGCCCAGGTCGCCATGGCGAGGGCCCGCGTGATGGGCGTCGCGCGTCTCTCATCCATCCACTGCATTGCCAACTTCCTCATCTTCATCCATCTCCGAGCAGCGAAGTCGGGCGTTCACCACCGCTGCGTGATGACGATTCCATCGCGGGCCACGCTCGATTCCACTCTGGCTCTCGTCATCACGCGCCTCTCATCCCTCGTCAGGCTCACCGCATCTCGCGGTGAGCCTGGCTGCTGCCAACCGTGGAGCCCGGCTCGGACAGGACCGATGCCCAGCTCCGCCGAAGGCGGCCTCGCCGTCTATTGCGCCGCGAGGGTCGCAATCTCGTCGTCGCCGAGCGCCCGCGTGTAGATGCGGAAGTCGTCGAGCTGCGCCTGCAGGTAGGCATCGGCCTCGAACTGCGACTTGCCGATCCAGTTGGACGGCGTGGGGGCGAGCTCCGACGGCTTGACGTCGTTCGGCGCCGTGAAGGCGGTGAAGGCGACGAGGTTCCCATTGAGCCACATCTGGTATCCGGAGGTGGGGCTCACCTTGATGGCCAGGTGCTGCCAAACGCCGGCCGGGAGCAGGCTCGAGCTCGTCACGATCGCCTCTCGGTTGCTCGGCGTCGCGGCCTTGAACACCGAGAGGTGCATGAGCCCGGCGCCGTCCTGGGGCACGAGGTACATGAATGCTCCCGCACTGCCGCCGAAATCGAAGACGCGCGCCCACGGCGTGAGGCTCGTCATCTTGATCCAGGTCGCGATCGTGACGGTGTCGTAGGCATCGAGGAGGTTGGCCGGCAAAGCCACGTGAGGATCCGCGCCCGCCAGGACGAGGGCGCCACCGATGTGCCCCTCTCCGATCCACGCCGCGCTGCCTTGCAGCGTCCCGTCGTGGTGATTGCCCGACGCATCGTGCGCAGCCAGGCCGCTCCCTTCATCGAACGTGTAATGAAGGAGCAGGGACGCGTCTCCCGCCGCCCCGCCGGTGCCACTGCTGCTGGAGCTGGAGCTGGACGTCGTCGTCGCGCCGCCGCCGCTGCTGCTCGAGCTGGAGCTGGACGTCGTTGTCGTCGTCGCGCCGCTGCTGCTGCTCGAGCTGGACGTCGTCGTCGCGCCGCCGCCGCTGCTGCTCGAGCTCGTCGCGGCCACGCCGCCCGCGCCGCCGGTGGCGCTCGTCTCTCCGCCGCTGCCGTTCGTCGAGCTACCGCATCCACCGGAGACCGCCGCGATGACGACGGCGCCGAGAACCGCGCTCGCCAACCCAACCGATCTCATTCCCGCGTTGATCATCTGAGATATCCTCCCTGCGTGGTGCTTGCCGCACCCATGGACTGAAGGCGTGCTCGCGCGGCGCCTCTCCACGAGACGGCCGTGCGATGAAAGCCAGCGACGATGTGGGGGACGACCTTCTTCATCAATCTCGTTTAGCCATCTCCTTTGCTCGGGCGCGGTGTCGGAGACCGCGCGCCGTCATTGCCAGAGCGCCTCTCCGAGGACCGGCCAATCGTCGGACGTCCAGTAAATCGGCCTCATGGCGAGCCTCGGGGCACCGCTCTGGTCGCCGTCGTAATAGTGATGGACGTAGTAGGCACAGTCGCCGTCGATGAACGCCGTCCCACCGCCCGGGCCGATGTATCGGCCGCTGCTGGAGAGGAGCCCCTCCGCGCCGCCGGCGAGCATGTCGCTGCCGAGCCGATCGACATAAGGCCCGGTGATGGCGGTCGCGCGGCCGACCATGGTCCGATAGGTGCTATTCGTCCCCTGACAACAACTGTCGAAGGACACGAAGAGATAGTAATAGCCATTGTGCAGCACGATGGAGGGCGCCTCGATCGCCGTGCTCCCGTCCCGCTCGGCGAGGGCGTAGAGCGTCGGATCCGCCGCCGAGAGCTTCCCCGTCAGCGGATCGATCCGACGAAGCTTGATGCCGCTCCAGAAAGAGCCGAACACGAGCCAAGGATTCCCGGCGGCGTCGAACGCGAGGTTGGGATCGATGGCGTTCCAATCATCGCTCTGCCCGGGCGCGTTCGACTCGAGCACCAGGCCTTCGTCCACCCACGCATATGTCGGGGCGCTCGGATCGAGCGTCGTGTTCGTGGCGAGGCCGATGACCGAGTGGTTGGACCCGAAGGTCGAGCCTGCATAATAGAGGTGATAGCGGCCCTCGAAGTAGCTGATGTCGGGCGCCCAGAGACTGGTGATCGACTGCCCGAGCTTCGCGGAGATCCAGGCCGGGGTGCTCGGGAAGACGTTGCCGACGCTGGACCAACTCGAGAGGTTCGTCGAGCGGCGCACGCCCAGCGATCCGCCCGTCGCGAACAGGTACCATGCTCCTCCGGGAGCGTGGAACAAGCTCGGATCGTGCGCGGGAATCGAGAGGTGTTGCGTCGAGACCGTCGTCACACATGCAGGCGCTCCCCCGCCCGACGAGCCGCTGTCCAAGCCTCCATCGATCGCGCTCCCACCAGCGCCGCCGGCCATCGATCCTCCGGTCGTCCCGCTGGTGACCCGACCGCCGCCCGTGCCCGTGCTGGAAGAGGTGCTCGATGAAGAAGAGCCCGAAGAAGAAGCGTCACCGTGGCAGCCGAGGAGCAGGGCGCTCGCGAAACCCGCCGCGACGGCGACGCGGTGCACGAACCCGATAGTCCAGGCAAGACGCATGAAAGCTACTCCTCGTTCGACGAGCTCTGCGGTTTCCTTCAAGGCTCGCCGGAGACCGGCCAACCGTCTTGCCACTTCAGCTCGGAGATACGGAGTGTGGGCGTACCCCCATTCAGGGTGTCGTACGCGTGGTAGACGTTCCACCACACATCACCCGTCGTTCTCATGACCGCGTTTCCGCCGGGACCAGCCCAGCGCGAATCTCCCTCGACCACGAGGGTTCCACCACCGGCCCGCATGTCGAGCCCAGTGCGATCGAGGTAGGGCCCTGTCAGCTTCGTCGAGCGCCCGACCTTCACCTTGTACGTGCTGTTCGCGCCCTGGCAGCAGCTGTCGAAGGAGGCGAACAGATAATGGTACGACCCGCGGCGAACGATGTACGAGCCCTCGATCGCCGTGGAAGGGGGGCTCGCGAGGTCGTGAAGGACGCTCTCGGCGAGCGTCCCTTCCGCGGTGAGCCGGACCAGCTTGATCCCGCTCCAGAAGCTACCGAGTGACATCCACGGCGTCCCGTTCTCGTCGAGCACCACGTGCGGATCGATCGCATTCCAGTCGTCGACCGTGCCTTCGTTGGAGCAGATGACGGGGCCGAGGTCGGTAAAGGGGCTCGCCGAGCCCAGGTCCGCTTTGGTCGCGTGGCCAATGCAGGAGTGGTTGGAGCCAAAGGTCGATGCCGCGTAGTAGAGGTGGTACGCACCGTTGAAATAGGAGATGTCCGGCGCCCACAGGGAGTCGAGCTCACCGAAGCGCTGGACCACCCACGCCGGGTTCTGTGCGAACACGGTGCCGGCGGAGGTCCAGGTCGCGAGATCGGGAGACGTGCGTACCGGGAGCCCGGCACCGGTCGAGAAGAGATAGTATCGACCAGCCGCGCTCGCGATCGACGGATCGTGGACATTCGTGATGTCGCCGAGCACCGCTTGGTGCTTCGGGCTCACCCGGAGCGGCAGGTGCGCGAGCTGTCGAATCTCGTTCGCCCCGTAGGCGCGGCAGGCGATGCGGACATCGTCGAGCGCGCCGTCGAACGCCGGGTCGGCGAACTGCGACTTTCCAAAATAGTTTTGCAGCGTGTGCCCCATGGACGCGGGCGTCACGGTGACCCCCGTCCGGGTCTGCACCGAACGGCCATTGTAATAGAGCGTAAGCGTACTCCCGGCCTGCACCACGGCGAGGTGGCTCCACTCGCCGAGAGGCATGGTGAAGGGGTAGCCCATGTCGACGATCCCCGTCGGCGCGACGAGGCCGAAATGGATCTCCTGGCCCTGCGCGCCGAAGCCGGCCGGCGTCAGGTACATGAAGCTCGAGTGATCGGCATTGCCGAAGTCGAACACCCGATTCCACGCCGCGTTGCCGTGGAGCTCGACCCAGGCGCTCGCGGTGAAATCCTGGCAGCTCTCCACGATGCCGGCGGGCAGCGCGACGTGGCCCCCGTCGCCCAGGAGCGTGAGATCACGTTGGTACAATCCTGAACCGAAGGTGCCCACACCGACCAGCACCCCGTCTCGACCGAGATCCGAAGCGTCGGTCACGATCGTCCCTGACGAGGCGGCGCAATCGCTGTCGTCGAAGCGATAGTTCATGTAGTCGCCCCCAGGAGCGGCGAGACTCCTGATCTCCCGAGCGGAGAGGGCGCGATCGTAGATCCGGAAATCGTCGAGCCTCCCCGCGAGCAGCGGGTCCGCGAACCGCGAACGCCCGATCCAGTTGCCCAACGCATTGGCACCGATGTCCGCGGGTTTCACCGGCACGGTGAGCTGGTTGTCGGCCTCGACGCCGTCGACGTAGACCCGGTAATCGTTGCCGCGCGACGTCACGGCGACGTGCTTCCACACGCCGACGGGGAGGCTCGGGCCCAGCACGGTACCCTCGTTTCCGAAGCCCGCATACGTGGAGAAGCGGAGCTGCCCGTTGCCGATCGACGGCGTGAAATAGAGGAAGCCGGCGCTCCCCCCGAAATCGAAGATGCGGCTCCACGCGCGGTCCGCGGCCATGTTCACCCACGCGGCCACGGTGATCTCCTCGAGGCCGTCGGTGATGGCGTCTGGCAACGTCACATATGCGCTGCTCCCATCGAGGCTCAGGGCCGAGCCGGAGCGGCCGCTCGCGGAGAGCTCTGCGGCGCCGGCGAGCGTGCCGTGGCGACCATAGCCGGAGGAATCGACCGCCGGGGCCGACGCGTCGTCGAAGCGATAGTGTAGAAGGAGGTCCGTGAGGATACGGAGGTTGTCGAGGCGATAGGTGCCCGGCGAGCCGGACACGTCGAGCCCAATCTTCACCCGCAGCCGAGAGCAGCCTCGAGCCAACCGCTTCTGGAGCTGGGCCGGCACCTCGAAGTCGATGGTGCCAAACGCGCCGAGCGGCAGCCCGCCGAGATCCCTTTGCCCGACGTAGGCGTCATGCATGTCGACGTCGGAGCACTCGAGGAAGATGCGCGCTGCGCCGGGCCCATTGGGCGGTGTCGCCGGGCGCGCGATGTCGAGCCGGATGCGGCGTGGAGGCCCGTCGAGCGCGAAAGGCGCGCTCGTGTAAATCGCATGATTGCTCGGGCGGACCGCGAGCGAGGCGGCCCCTTCCGTGCGCGTGCCGCCGGTCCCGAGCACGCCGGGCCCTTGCCACCCAGATGCGACCTCGAAGCCCAGGATCTCACTCGCAGTGAAGCTCCGATCCTGATGAATCGGGCTCGCGGCCTCCTCCGTGTCGGAGGCGCAGCCGAGGCAGGCCAAGGCAATAGAGCAGAAAGGCAGCGCGACGAGACGCCTCCTCATAGAGACTCCATTTCCGAAGGGGCCGAACCGATGACGAATGGAACGTTGTCTCGGAATGGTGCCGACGCATGGGTACGCTCCGAGCGCACGAATGCAGTCAGTATGGCAGAGCGACGGTGCTACACGGCGATGCCGCCCGTACCGCGTCCTGCTTGTTCCGCTTTCTTACGGGGTAAATTTCACCCTCGCAGGAAGCAGGTCTTCAGATCGTCAAGGAGGCTAACGCGCCTCGTGAAAGCCTACAAGCGAATTCGATCCGTCCGCGCGCGTGACCATCATTTAAATGGTTGCGCACAATGGGCGCGTGCAATGGTGTTGCGTGCGGGTGCATTTATGTCGCGTCGTTACAATGGTAATCATTGCGACGAGACTGCACTTCATCGGTGAGCATATCCGTTGATCGATGGGGTTGTGTGTAGGTGCATTTATATCGCGTTGTCAGAATGGTAATTGCCGGGACGAGACTGCGCCTCATCGGTGGAGCATGTCCGTTGATGGATGGATGAGCCTCGATGACTTTCCGTGGTGAGGAAAGGCGGGGCGAGCCCCGAGGCGCAGGTAGGTGGAAGGAGAGCGCCCCGCATGCCATCGTGTCGACGAGAGAGGTTGGGCTACCACGAGATGAGACTCCTCTCCTCGTCGGGGACCACGCTCGAGGTTGCCCGAGCGATCGCGGGCCCGAGTCTCCTGCGCGCCGTGGTGGTATCTCGCCTTCCCACCCGCGGTGCTCCATAGCGTCGCGCTCGATAATGCGCATGGCACTGTTCGAGGGGCCACACTTTGGGGTACAGTGCCCCACATGCCGTCTTTGCGTCGATGGTCGGTTCGGTCGTTGGGATGGATGCTTGCTGCCGGCGCGCTCGCAGCGCCGCTCTCGGCACACGCCGCCAATCCCGTGCTGCGTCACCAGGAAGACTTGCACGGTGACGTCGTCGTCTTCGGCAGCACGCTCGGCTTCGATTGCGGTGCCGGTCTCCCGGTGCCGGCGGGGGCCAATGCGTCGTGCGCCGGTCAGCTCAACACCGCCGACGGCGCGCCCGATCTCTGGTGGCGCGACAACACCGCCGACGCGTCGATCACCGCCACGCAGGCGCGCACATCGGCGACGCTCACGCTGCCTGCCGGCTCGACGGTCAAGTACGCGCGCCTCTATTGGGCAGCGCTGAAGAACGGCCCCGATCCCGACACCGACGCCACCCTCGATTGGCTCCTCGGGCCGCAGCAAACCATCATCGCCGACACCACGTGGGTCGTGCAGTATCCGTTCGCGACCCACCCCGACTGGTATTATTACCAGGCCTCCGGTGATGCGACCGACTTCGTCGCGCAATGGGGCGCCGGTGATTTCCGCGTCAGCGACGTCGAGGCCATCGACCTCGTCGGGCAGGACGTCGACCGTGTCTTCTCCGCGTGGACGCTCGTCGTCTTCTACGAAAACCCCGGTGACGGCCTGCGCAACCTCGCGCTCTTCGACAGCTTCACGCCCCTCGATCCCGGCGTGGCCGGGCAGGGGAGCGCCACGGCCACGCTCTCGGGCTTCCTCGTCCCGAGCGGCTTCACCGCGCGCATGAGCGCCTTCGCCTACGAGGGCGACACCATCTACAGCGGTGATCATTTCACCCTCAACGGCGCGCAGATCAGCAATGGTCTGAACCCCGCCGAGAACTTCTTCAACTCCTCGCGCAGCTACCTCGGCAACCCGGTCTCGGGCGAGTACGACGTGCCCAAGCTGAGCGGCCAGCCCGCCTCCATGGCCGGCTACGATCTCGACACCGCCGACGTCACGAGCCTCCTCTCGCCGGGCGACACCTCGTGCGTGGTCGGCGCCGACTCGGCCCAAGACATCTTCTTCCTCGGCGGCTTCATCACCTCCGTGGCCTCGCTGGCCCCCGATTTCCACGGGATGGAGAAGGACGTCGTCGATCTCGACGGCGGCGCCGTCCTCCCCGGCGACACGCTCGAATACACCATCACCGCGGTCAACTCGGGCAACGACGCGGCCAAGAACACGGTGATCACCGACGTCCTCGAACAGGGCCTCTCCATCGTGCCCGGCTCCATCGAGATCATCTCGGGCGGCAACACCGGCAAGAAGACCAACGCGGCCGGTGACGACGAGGGGGATTACGATGCTGCCTCGCGGACGGTCACGTGGCGTGTCGGCACCGGCGCCGATGCTACGAACGGCGGCACGGTCGCCGTCGGCGCCACCGTCAAGGTGCGTTTCCAGGCCAAGGTCACGGCCGAGAGCGGCGTGATTGGCAATCAGGCCATCCTGCACGCCGAGGGCGACTCCGGTGCTTCGGACAAGACGTGGTCCTCCGACAGCGATCCGCAGACGCTCGGCGATCAGCCCACCACCGTGGTCGTCGACGAGTGCTCGAGCGACGCCCAGTGCTCCGGGACCAAGCCGCACTGCAACCTGACCACGCACACCTGCGAAGGGTGCCAGTCCGACAGCGACTGCGCCGATCCGGCGAAGCCCGCTTGTCAGCCGAGCGGCGCCTGTGGCCAGTGCTCCGCCACCAACGACTCGCTCTGCAAAGACCCCACGCCGGTCTGCGACACGATGGCTGGCATCTGCGTGCTTTGCACCCTCGGTCAGGACGGCAATGCCGACCAGTGCAAGGACGATCCCAAGGGCCCGCTCTGCATCGCCGGCTCGAGCAACACCGTTCACTGCGGCTGCGTGACGGACGGCGATTGCGGTGGTCCGCTGAGCGGCAAGGTCTGCGACTCGGTCTCTGCCACCTGCACCGATGGTTGCCGCGGCACCGGCGGCAACGGCTGCCCGACGGGCGAGACGTGCACCTCGACCGACACCACCATCGGCACGTGCAGCGGTGACGGCGCCGGCGGCTCCGGCGGTGAAGCACAGGACCCGGGCGATCAAGGCCAATGCGGTTGCGAGGTCCCCGGCGGCTCGCGCAGCCAAGGCGGCATGGCGGCGCTGGCGACGATGCTGGGCCTCGCCGCGCTGATGCGTCGCCGCCGGCGCTAATCGTCGCTCCGGCGCTGCCGAATCGCGATGACGCGAAGAGGCGCAGAGAGACCGAGACTCATCGGCTCTTTGCGCCTCTCGTGCTTTGTCGTGGAGCGATGTTCGGGAGCGCTCGAATCGAGCCTTCAGGTGTCTTGGGGAAAAGCCATCTCGAGCGCGCGCGCCACCACCCTTTGCACGGCCTCCGTGGCGCCGCGGGCCGGTAGATCGACGACAGGGACCATTTCGACGGCGTCGGCGTCGTCGCCGGGGACGAGGTCGCCGGAGAGGCGGCGGCAGGCGTAATCGAGGACGACGTAGTGATACGGAGCCTCGATGATCTCCACGGCTTCGACGAGCGCGCCGACCTCGACCACGAGGCCAGTTTCCTCGCGCAGCTCGCGGGCGACGGCGTCGGCGAGGCGCTCGCCGGGCTCGACGCGGCCTCCGGGGAGGCTCCATCGCCCCTGGCTCGGAGGGCGACCGCGACGGATGAGCAATACGCGCGGCCCACCCGCGACGACATCGACGAGCACGCCGCCCACTGCGACGCGTGGAGCCGTGAATTCAGTGGTCATTCGCCTGCTTTCGCGGGGCGCGCCGGTCGCGACGAGGCAATGGTCGAGCGGCGTTGATCCGGCGGCTCCGCATGCGTGCAGGTCCGACATCGTACACCAAAACGACGAACGAGCAGCGAGAACCCGATACACGCGCGATGGACGCTCATGCGAGCATACGATCGCGGTCGGGGGCGGCCGCGGCGTGACGGAGAGGGCCGAGCCGGGTCGTCTCCATGAAGGTCACGTCGACGACCACGGGGAGGTCATTCGATGATCACGATGAGCTTCGATTACGAGAGCTGTGTCCGGGCGTCCGAGAAAATCTCGTGGAAGCTGGACGAGGTCTTTCCACCGGGAATGAAGCTCGATTTCGAGCGCCGCTTCTTGCCCGACAGCATGCTCGGGATCGACGGGCTCGCGTTCCTCTCGGAGCACGAGCGGCTCAAGCTGAACCAAATCATGGGGAACAGCTATCTCCATCTCTTCTATTTCGTGGAGGAGTACATCATCGCCAGCGTGCTCCAGCACGCCAATGCCGAGATCTTCGGCGAGCCGAGCGAGCTCCGCGCCTTGCTCCGCTTCGCCGACGAAGAGGTGAAGCACCAGCTCCTCTTCCAGCGCTTCCGCGCGGCCTTCGAGCGGGATTTCGGGGCTCCTTGCGACGTCATCGAGAACCCGGAGGCGGTGGCCGAGGTCATCCTCAGCAAATCGCCGATGGCCGTGTTGCTCACGACACTGCACCTCGAGCTCCTCACCCAACAGCATTTCGTCGAAGGCTTTCGCGAAGGAGCTGCGAAGGAGCTCGATCCACTCTTTGCCAGCCTGCTCAAGAATCATTGGCTCGAGGAGGCCCAGCACGCGAAGATCGATGCCTTGGAGCTGAAGAAGCTGGCCGACATCTCGAGCGAGGCGCAGCTCGAGGCGGCGCTCGCCGATTATCTCGGCATTCTGGAGGCGTTCGCCGGCCTGCTCGGGCAGCAGGCGCGCCTCGACGTGAACAGCTTGGAGCGGGCCGTGGGGCGCACGTTCGACGACGCGCAGCGCGCCGCGATCTCCGAGGCGCAGACGCACGCGTACCGCCGCGCGTTCATCGTGATGGGCATCGAGAACGCGGGCTTCCAGCGGTATTTGTCGCAGTTCCACGAGCACGCGCTGCCTCGGGTGACGGCCCAGATCGGAGCGCTTTCGTGAGGCCGAACCACGCCGCGGCCCGACACGGCCCGGCGAGCCGCGCGGCGCCGGCGAGCGGCGTGACCTATCGCGGCCAGCTCGCGCCGCTCGTGCACGAGCGTTTGACCAAGGCCCTCGGCATCCAGCGCGGCAGCGAGGTGATGCACGTGACGCTCGCGCGCCTCGGCATGCACGCGGTCGAGACGCCTCAGGACATGTTGGAGATAGCCGATCAGCTCATCTCGAGCGGTGGCTTGGTGCAGGCCGTAGGGCGGTCGATCAAGGTGCAAGCCATCCTGCGCGGCGCCGTCGAGCGCTGAAGATTTGACCGAGAAAGCTGCTGCGCGCCGCGCGGCGTCGGTCGTCCTCCCTCAAAATCGCGGAGGATTCCTCGGTCGTCCTCCCTATTTCTACTGCGTCATGAGACGTCTCGCCGAGCAAGCGACGTGTTCGCTAGACCCGGCGTGCGGGCGAAGCCGACAGCATCACCACGCGGCGATCGCTCGCCGAAACGGGCCGCTCGTCGGCCTCGCCGAACTCTCGTTTCACGTCTGGCTGCTCGTGAGGCCCCACTCGTCGCGCCGGCCTGACGCAGTAGTGCTATCCGCGCGGCGCTCGCGACGCTTTCTCGGTCAAATCTTGAGCCTCGCGGGGTGGTGGGGCCTCAGCGGCTTTGCCGGGGCGGAGGGCGGCGGGGACGCGCGGGCGAGTGACGTGTCAGGATGCGATCAACGTTAGGCCCGAAGCGGCGAAACGTGCTTGTCGGCGAGGGGGGATCGCGGGGTGGTGGGGCCCCAGCGGCTTTGCCGGGGCGTGGGCGGAGGGGCGGCGAAGCCGACCCGAAGCCCCACATGAAGACTGGGGCGGCGGGGACGCGAGTCCCCGCCGTGTGACTCAAAGATCGAAGGCGCGCTCGGCGTCCGCGAGCGACATGCGGGCGAGGGCCAGGTTGGCGCGCGTACGATCGAGGATGACGTAGAAGAACACGGTGGGCCGATTCTTGAGCAGGCGGATGAGATGGTATTGCTTGCCCAGGGAGATGAGGATGTCCTCGACCTCGTCCTTGAGGTTGAGCGCCCTCATCGCCTTTCGCTTGGCGCGCACGACTTCGGTGTTGGCCGCACCGGCGACCTCGAGATTGAGGCCGGCGCCGCCCTCGCTGCCGAGCAGCATGCCGCTCTCCGAGTCCACGAGGCTCGCGCCCACGAAGCCTTCGACGTTCCGGAGCTTCTCCAGCGCTGCTTGAATGTTCGTTGCCATTTCGTGCGGTTCCCTTTGCGTGTTAGCGGACGGTCTTCGAAGTCGCTCTCGGGTGAGCTACCGACGATGCGCGCGAGGCTCTGCGGATCGAAGGTGGTGCATGACATCGGGGCTCTCCCCGCTCGCGCCCCTCAATGGCAAATCGAGTGCCATGGCCAAAACCGCGGCGTTGCGAAGTCATTCTCGGCGCGCGTGACGCATACGGAAGAATGCGACAAAATGTCTCATTGTTTGGTGTGCTCGAATGCTTCCATGGACAAGAGTGTCGCCATTTCTGAGCCATCGCGGCCCGCGATCGGCCACACTGGCAGGCGATCGGTGCTCCGGCGCCGTCCGGAGGACCACAATGTGTTGCATTGGGCTGCTCTCTCCGCCAGTCAACGTGGCCAACCCCGGCGCGGGGATCGCGAGGAAAGCGCGGTGTGACGGAGGAGCGGTGTTACCGAAGAGCGGTATCGACCAAACGGGGTGTCGGTCGAGGTGCCTTGGTGCCGAGAGGCCGTATCGAGCTTCGGCCTCGATACGGCACGAGGGGCGTTGGCGGGACGATCGTTACTTGGTGCGGCCGGAGCCGCAGCGGGCGTCGCCGGGCGTCTGGATGAGGAGATCGTAGTCGCCGAGGGCGAGGTCGCGGGGGACGACGACGGCGCCGTCGTAATGGCCGCGCTCGTCGGTGGAGAGCGAGCCGATGGGCGTGCCGGGGAGGGGCGCGGGGGCCTCGGGGCGCGAAGCGCGGTGGGCGCGCTCGACGTGGCCGACGAGGAGCACGTCGACGCGGAGATGCGAGCACGGCGCGCCGGCCGTGGTGACGTTGCCTTGGAGATGCAAAGGCAGGCCGCGGCGGACGTCGCCGTCGATGGCGGCCACGGTCACTTCGGATTCAGGCAGCTTGTTGGCGGGCTCGGCCGGGGAAGGGGCCTGTGCCGAGGGAGAAGGCGCGCCGCCGTCGCTGCCATTCGGGCCATTGCCATTCTGCGGGCCATTGCCATTGGCCTGGTTGCGGTTGCGCTCGGCCAAGTCCTGCCCGGAGTCGCGGCCGGAGGGCCATGCATAAGGATCGGGCGGCGGCAGGTAGGCGGGCCGGCTGGGATCGGGCTCGTTGTCGAGGTTCGCCGCGGCGCCGCCGAGATCGATGCGATGCCAAAGCCTGCTGTCGTAGACCTCGACCCAGGCGTGCGCTTCGTTCACCACCATGCGCGCGGGGATGCCGATGCCGATCGCCGTCACGAGGAAGCCGAAGGCGCGGTGACGACAGACACCCTTCTTCGAGAGGGCGAGATCGAGATAGATGTCCTGCCGGCCGCTCGGCGGCTCCTCCGAAGGGAGGAAGCCGCGGTAATACTCGACCATTTTGCGGACGACCTCGCGCGGGCGCATGGAGCGCGAGATGCCGATGGCCTGGGCCACTTCGCGAAACGCGGCGTCGTGCAGGCGCGCGCCGGGAGAAGCATTGCCATTGCGGCTCGCTTCCCCGGCGTCGAGCACGCCCCAATCGACGTCGGAGAAATCGCGGCCGAACGTGTCACGCGCGATGGCGAGCTCCACCACGAGGCGGATGCGCTGGCGATCCTTGCCGCGCACGAACCAATTGTCGGCGCCGTCGCGGAGGATTTCCACCGGGACTTCGGGGTTCGCGTGCATGCGCAGGACGCGCGCGCCCGGGCCGACGGTGGGGATGCGCACGGGCTGGCCCGGGATCAAATCCACGGACATGTCGCCGTAGAACGGCTCGTCGCCCGGGCCCGCGGAGCCGCCGACGGCGATGGCGCGCAGCGACTTGTCGCGGACGTGGAGCGAGTAATCGCCGTCGACCCAATCGTACGCGCGGAGCCGCTTGAAAGGCGCCGTCGCGGGCGAGAAGGGATCATCGTAATTCTCGACGTTGGGCCGGCGCGTGTCGCGATCGGGCTCGTACGTGGAGTCGGGGCCGTCGTCGGTGGTGGCGCCGCCGTAGACGTGATCGGCGGCCGGTGATTTCCGCGGATCGGGCGCGGTGGCGAGGCCGCTCGGCGTTTGGATGGCGGCGGGCAGATCGCCTTCGAGCGTGGTGGCCGCGAAGCTCACGTCCTCGCCGGGATCGGGCGGGATGAACTCGTGCAGGATCGAGCCCGCCGTGTCCGCGCGCGCCGACGCGACGAGCGCCGCGAAGGCGGCGAGGGCCAGCACGGGCGAGCTCCATCGGCGCAGGCGCGAGGGGAGGGGCGAAGGCATGCCGGTCCTCCTATGAACCACGGAAGCGGCCAAAGTTCCACGCGATTCTCCGGTCGCCCGGGTCGCAATTCTTCACGAACACCGTGATCGCCGGGGGATTTACCGGATTTCCCGCGGTCCTGCCGGCGCGCCGTGATCCAGCGTGCCGAACCTGCGATGCTGGGGCCATGTTGTTGCGCGCCGCTGCCGCCGCCGATTTCGAGGCGATCGCCGAGATCGTCAATCACTACATCGAGCACACGGCCATTCATTTCTCGTACGAAAAGGAGACCGCCGCCGCGCTCTCCGCCGCCTGGGAGGCACAGCGCACCCGCTATCCGATGCTGGTCGCGGAGGAGAATGGAGCCGTCATCGGCTTCAGCAAGGCCGGCCCTTTTCGGGAGCGCGCCGCCTACGCATGGATTGTCGAGAGCGGTGTTTATCTGCGCCCCGATCAAGGGGGACGAGGTCTCGGTGAAGCGTTGATGCGCCCGCTCGTCGAAGTCCTGCGCGAGCAGGGATATCACACGATCATGGCTGGCATCGCGTTGCCCAACGAGGCCAGCGTCCGGCTCCACGAGCGCCTCGGCTTCGTGAAGGTCGGGCACGTGGCCCACGCCGGCTGGAAGTTCGATCGATGGCACGACGTCGGTTTTTGGCAGCTCGCGCTCGCGAGCTCCGAGGCGAAGGCCGGTGAGATTCGGCCGCCGCGCCACCCATGAAGGGAGAATGGGAGTGCGTCAGGCGCGCAGGCGATAGCGGATGTGATTGACCTTCTGGAGCTGCGGTGTGCCTTCGGGGGCGGGGATGATTTCGACTTGGCCGGCGACGGCGAGATCGTTGAGGGCGAGGGCGACTTTGCCGCGGGCGTAGAAGCCGCCCATGCCCATGGCGGTGGCGAGCTCGGGCAAGGTGAGCGGGCCGCGCTCGCGGAGGATGGGCTCGATGGAGAGGGCGAGCTTCTTGTTGCGGGCGCGCTGGAGCATCGTCGAGATGGTGATACCGGCGACGATGGCGAGGACGAGGACGACTTTGCCCACGACCGTGCCGAGGAGATCTTCCATGCGTGGACTGTAATCGAGAATGCCCCGATGCGGCTGCCCGGTTGACCGGGCTGCGCGGCGCCGACAAGGTGAGGGGGTGATTCTCCTGGAGATTCCCGCGCGCGTCGGCCATCACGATCTCGCCGCGCTCGCGGATGCGCACATCGATCGGGCCGCGGCGCTCGGCTTCGATTGGATCTGGCTCATGGGCCTGTGGCGCATCGGCCCGGAGGCGGTGCGGCTCTCACGCACGTTCGCCCCTGATTTCGAGGGGTCGCCTTATGCGATCGCCGATTACGAGGTGAGCCCCGAGCTGGGCGGTGAAGCCGCGCTCCGCGCCTTCGTTTCGCGGGCCCACGCGCGTGGGATCTCGGTGATGGCGGACTTCGTGCCCAATCACATGTCCCTTGACAGCCCCCTCGTCTCGGCCCATCCGGAGTATGCCATTCACTGGAACCCGAGCGTGCGTGACGCCAGCCCGAGCGACTATTTCGATCATCCGGGCGGGCGCCTCGCCCATGGGAAGGACCCTTATTTCCCCGGCTGGAGCGACACGGTCCAGCTCGATTATTCGCACCCTGGCCTTCGCGCCCATCAAGTCTCGGTGCTCGAGCGCATCGCCGGGCTCGTGGACGGCGTGCGCTGCGACATGGCCATGCTGGTGCTCCGCGAGCACGTGAAGGGCCATTGGTTTCCCCGCGTCGATCAAGGGGCCTTCGATCGGGCTTATCCAGAAGAATTCTGGTCGACGGCGATTCGCGCGGTGAAGGCGAAGCGACCTGATTTCACCTTCATGGCGGAGGTGTATTGGGACAAGGAGCCTCGGCTGCAAGGGTTGGGATTCGACTTCACGTATGACAAGAAGCTTTATGATCTTCTCGCGGATGGGCGCGCGGCGGAGGACATCGCCGCTCACCTCGCGGGCCTGCCTTCGGAGTACGTGAAGCGGAGCGTGCATTTTCTCGAAAACCACGACGAGGAGCGGGCCGCCGTGCGCTTCGGCCGGCGCACGCGGCCGGCGGCGATCCTGTCGTATGCGCTGCCAGGGGCGGTGTTCGTGCATCAAGGGCAAATGGAGGGCTTCACCGAGAAGCTGCCGGTGCAGCGGTGGGAGCCGACGCGCCGGGAGACGGTGGATGCGGATCTCTCACGCTTCCATGCGCGGCTCCTCGCGGTGGTGAGAGATCCGGTGTTCCGGCAAGGCACGTTGGAGGTGCTGGGGGCGCAGCAGGGTTTGGTGCTGCTCGTGCGGAGGCACGAGGGGAAGGTGGCTTTGGTGGGCGCGGACCCGCGGGCCGAGCGCAGGGAGAGCCCGCCGATCGAGGTGCTGTTGGAGCGACTCGGGATCGCGGCGGGCGCGCGGGTGATCGATCGGTGGACGGGGGATCCCATCGATGGAGTGGAGATCGCAGAGGGGCGCCTGCGGCTCCGTGCGGGCGCCGTTGCGAGCTTTGCCGAAGGACATGGGTTTCTGCTCGACCTCGGATAACATCGCCTCGTCGAGGTGGGCCATGACGAGAGTGGTTGTCGCGCCGATGCGGGGGGCACTTCGTGGTCGAGCCGGCTCAGGGCTCTTCGGCGTCATCGCGATGATGCTCGCGGGCTGCATTTCGGCGGGCGGCGGCCAGAGCGATACGGGGATGGGCGGCGCCGCCGATCCGATGGCGTCCGAGCTCTTGGCCAAGCTGGGGAGCTGCAAAACGATCTCGAACGGGCTTTACAAGACGGATGAGGACAGCGCGAGCGCGACGGTGGCGCTGTGCGGATTGCAAGGCGCGGTGTTCTGGCAAGCCGACATGGATGTCGATTGTGATGGGAAGAGCACGGCGGAGTGCAACCCGAGCACGGACCCTGCCTATCAGAGCGAGACGAGCGCGACGGACTCGAACGGTGCTCCGCTCGACGCGGCCAAGCTGCCTTATGTGGTGGTGCCGTTGCCTTCGAGCAAATTCGATTACGGCGCCGGCGGGCTCGCGCTCGGGAGCGTGATTGCCGTCATCTACAAAGGGAAGCTCGCTTATGGGGTCTTCGGCGACGAGGGGCCCAAAGACATCATCGGTGAGGCGTCGTATGCGATGGCGAAGGGGCTCGGGATCGATCCGAATCCGGCCACCGGCGGGACCGATGGGCCGGTGACGTACATCGCGTTCACCGGGCCGACCGCGGTGGCGAGCCCCATCGAAAGCCGCGAGGCCGCCGTGACCGTGGGCCGGGCGCGCGCGAAGCAACTCTTGCAGGAGAACTGAAGGAAGCCGTCGTCGAGCGCGCCGGATCGCGGGGGCACATCGCGTTCGTGATCGAGGCTGACTTGTCCAGCTACATCGCGATTGAGGCCGGGCCGCTTGCGGCGCCATCGTGATCATCGGGTCCGAAGCACAAAACGACGAAAGCCCGGGTTGCCCCGGGCTTTCGTGCGGTTGCGGCTAAGCCGCAGCTCGAATCAGACGCGAGCGAGCCAGTCGTCCTCGGCGGTGATGCCGCCGTCGGTCCAGGTCCACTCGATCTTCTGGTAGGTCAGCGCGACCTCCTCGTACTCCGAGAACTTCACGAGGTCCGGGTGGCGGATGTTCGCCATGCGGAAGTCGATCGACGCGATGTTCGCGTTGGTGAGCTTGATGGTGAAGTGCTGGACCTCGGAGCCGACGCCGCTGGCGGCGCGGATCTGGGGCGTCCAGAACTTGAAGACCGCCTCGGAGATGTTCTCGTTGGTGCAGAGGATGTTGTAGAGCGGCGGGGTCGCCTTATCGAGCTCCTTCGTGAAGACGAAGGGCTTGTGCATGCGCTGGCCGGTGGGGAGGCCGCTCTGCACGTCGCGCGGGCTGACGATCGAGTGGGACACCGCGATGACACCGATGGAGTCCTCACGCCCCTTCTGAAGGACCGAGCCCTTGATCTGACCGGACTTCTGACCCTTCAGGTACGCGTACATCATCATCGCCATGGTCAATCACCTCTTCCTCGGTCGCTCGTCCTCTGGACTCAGTCTACGCCCCTTTGCGCGCTGGCAGGTGACGAGCTCTTTGGAGTCTTGGGTGCCTGTCTGTGGCCCGGCCAAGCCGTCCACCCCGGTGCAGGCCTCACGCGAAGCACAGCCAGGCTATCCAGCTCACGGAGGCCGTCAAGCGTCTCGATGGGTGCGGAGCAACTTTTCAGCGAGGCTCGAGGTGGACGGAGGCGGCATGCCGCGCGGCATCATCGCGCGCAGCGAAACCCTAGGGTTTCGAGCGCTTCGGTCTTCGGCAGGGCTTCGCGCGTGGTGATCTCGACGTTGCTCACGAGGTGATGGGAGAAGCCGACGCCGCGGATGACGTGCTCGATCTCGTTGCCGCAACGTTCCTCGGGGTAGGGGCAATGAGGGCTCGATGTCCATTCGCGGACGTTGCCTTCGAGATCGAAGAGGCCGTAAGGGCTCTGCCCCGCGGGGAAGCTGCCGACCGGCGCGGTGAGCGGAAAGCCGTCGTCGCGCTCGTGCATCGCGGGCCAGCTTCGCCCGTGCTCGGCGCCGTAGGCGCGGCACTCGATGCCACAGGCGTTGAGGCGATCGGCGGAGGGCGCGCCGTCTCCCCAGGGATAGAGGCGCCCGTCGCCGCCGCGGGCTGCGTGCTCCCACTCCTTTTCGGTGGGGAGGCGCTTGCCGGCCCACGCGCAATACGCGGAGGCCTGCGCGTGATCGACGCAGTTGATGGGGTGATCGTCGAGGCTCTGCTTGCCCCAATTGCAGAAGTCGCCGCGGCGCGGCGCGGTGCACGGGCCGCGCTGCGCGCAGGCGGCATAGGCGGCGACGGTGACCTCGGTGAGATCGATGTCGAAGGGGCGGAGCACGACTTCGTGCTCGGGGCGCTCTTCGGGCGGGCCGTGATCGCTGCCGATGCGCACCGGGCCGCCGGGGATGTGGACCATGGGCGCGCGGCGCGCGAGCCGCTCGGCGTACCAGAGACGCGCGCGCAACATCGAGCCCGCGCCGGCCGCGAGGACGGCGACGGCGACCGCGAGACGAAGGGCCAAGCGCGCGGGGCTGCCACGCTGGACGATGCGCTCGGCCTCGGCGTGCGGGCCGTGGATCTCGATCGGTCGATCGTCGGGATCGAGGCCGGGCGCGGCGTCGCGATCGAGCATGGAGCGAAGGTGTCGCGGTGGTTGCGCGACGTAAAGGGCGGCCATCGCGAGGCCGTGACGGAAGACGTGTGATGCGCGCTGGCTCGTCCAGCGCGGGGTTTGGGGCCGCTTGCGGCCCCATCGTGATCGGCGTGATCGATCAGGCGCGTGCGAAGATCGTGCGGCCGCGGACGACGGTGCGGGTGACGCGGCCGGCGTCGGCGAAGGCGAGGAGCGCGAGGGCGGCGTGCTCGTCGGCGGCGTGATCGGGGAGATCGACGGCGATGAGGTCGGCGTCCTTGCCGGGCTCGAGGCTGCCGGTGACGGCGTCGAGGCCGAGCGCGCGCGCGCCGCCGAGGGTGGCGAGCGTGAGGAGCTCCGCGGGATCGACGTGATCGCCGAGGCAGAGCGCGTTGTCGTAGGCGTAGGCCATGGCGCGGCGCAGATCGAAGCTGCGGCCGGCGGCGACGTCGCTGCCGAGGGCGACGTGGATGCCGCGCGCGCGCGCTTCGGTGAGGCGCATGCGGCCGCTGCCGAGGAAGAAGTTGGAGTCGGGGCAATGCGCGATGCGCGCGCCGCGCGTCGCGACGCGATCCCACTCGGCGGTCGAGAGATGAATGGCGTGCGCGAGGATGGTGCGCGGGCCGAGGAGACCGAGGGCGTCGTAGACGTCGAGGTAGTCGGTCGCGAAGGGATGCTCGGCGAGCACGGCGGCGCCCTCCGCCGGGTTCTCGGCGACGTGGGTCTGCACGACGAGGCGGCGATCGGCGGCGAAGCGGGCGGCGTCCTCCATGAGGCGGCGCGAGCAGCTCAGGGCGAAGCGTGGGGTGACGGCGAAGGAGAGGCGGCCACCGTCGTGGCCATGCCAGCGATCGGCGAGGCGCGCGCAGGCGGCCATCGCTTCTTCGCGAGGGACGCGCACGGGCTCGGGACACTGCTGGTCCATGAGGGTGAGGCCGGCGATCGCGCGGAGGCCCGAGTTCGCGAGCGATTCGAAGAGGACGTCGGTCGCGGTCTCGCTCGAGCTGGAGAAGACGCACGCGGTGGTGGTGCCGGCGGCGGCGAGGTGCGCGGTGAACTCGAGGCCGACGGCGCGCGCGTACGAGGCTTCGCGAAAGCGCGCTTCCTCGGGGAAGACGACGCGATCGAGCCACTCGAGGAGCGGGCCGGCGGCGCGGCCGATGACGCGCGTCTGCGGGAAATGGACGTGCGTGTCCACGAGGCCGGGGAGGATCACGGCGGGGCGGAGATCGAGGATCGCACCGGCGAACGCGTCGCGCGTGAAGGGGGCGATGCTCGTGATGCGCGCGCCGTCGGTGAGGAGGAGAGCGTCGTCGAGCCAGCGAATGCCGCCGCCGGCGAGCGGCGTGAGGAGCCGGCCGCGGAAGGCTTGAGGGGTTGTCGTCATCGGACCGCGATTCCGCTCTTTCGAGCCCACCCTTTCATGAAGTTGTCGGCGCCGCCGACCCACACGAGGACCCAATCCCCCGACTCGCGCACGATCATCACGAGCTCGCCCGCTTTCACTTCACCCACCGAGCGGCCGCTGCTCTCGGGGCGCTCGCGCAGCGAGAGCGCGCTCCGCGCGAAGCCGAGGCGGGCATGGGCCGCGAGCGGGCTCGGGACGTCGTCGGGATCGGCCTCGTGATCGGATTCGACGAATGGATCGGGATTGGCGAGGATCTCGGGAGGCTCGTGGCGCAGATCGATCGGCGCGCCGAGGCCCGCGAAAGGATCGGCCGAGGGAGGCGCGGCGCCCGTCGAGCGCAGGAGCGCAGGCGCCGCGGCCGCGAGGGCGAGCGCGGTGGCGCCGAGGAGCAGGACGGCGCTGAGGCGCTCGATCCAGCGGGCCGGCGGCGGCGCGGGCGCGGCTTCTCGAGGGCCGGCGGGCTGGGTGTCGTCGCTCATCTCGAACCAGGATACGCCGCGCGGTGAGGCCCGACCATGCCGTTACTTGAGCTCGCGCGGCAGCGGGGCGCGCGAGGGATCTTCGGAGTGCGGGCGGCGCACCAGGCTCGCGCCCACGTCGGAGCAGCAGCGGAAGCCCTGCTGGTAGAAGATGTGGTTCTCGTCGTGCGAGCGCGTGGAGGGGCGGCAACGCGTGCGCACCGGGCCCCAATAGCCGCCCTTGAGGATGCTCGGCCGCTCGCCGTCGCGCGAGGTCCGCGTCCACTCGTCGACGTTGCCCGTCATGTCGTAGACGCCGAACGAGCTCTTGCACTTCGGTTGCGATCCGGAGGGGAGGCCCTGCCAGAGCCGATCCATCTCGGCCATGGCGCCGGCGCCGTCGCGCGGGCGCATGGCGGCCTCGCTGAAGGCGCGCCAGGGCTGATCGCTGATGCACGAGCCGGCGTCGCGCACGTAGCCGTAAGGGTAGGGCGTGGCCTCTTCACCTTCGCAGGCGAAGGTCCACTCGTCTTCGCTGCAGAGGCGCTTGCCTTCGTCGGCGCAGAGGTCTTCCGCTTCGTACCAGCTCACCATGATCCAGGGGTAGACGCCCTTCTGGTTCGGGTACTCGAAGCGGTCCATGCAGTAGTGGAGCTCCTTCGTGGAGAGCTCCTTGGAGATGCTGAGCCACTTGTCGCGATCGAACTCGCCGCAGCGCTCGGGGTATTCGCGTTGGATCCACTTGGAGCAAGTGGTCTTCTGCATCTCCTCGATGGTGTTGTTGCTGAAGTGGTTGGTGCTCGGATCCTGCTTCATCCGGCCCTTCACTTCGACCATGCCGGGGCCGCATTGGCCGCGCGTGCCCTCGGCCGCGTCGGTGGTCTCTTGGCTCTCGGAGGGGGTGGAGGCGATTTGCCAGTGGCGGCCCAGCTTGAGGCGCCACTCGTGACGAACACCGGCGCCGCCCGCCATGGTGAGGGGCGTGGCGTCCGCGGGCATGGCGGGGGCCGAGCGCGTGAGGTTGCCGGCCAGCGCGCCGAGGCCGCTCACGCCGAGGCTGAAGCCCCCGATGAGGAGAATGCGTATCGCCACGGAGCGAGATCGTGCTCGCTTTTGTGGAGGAGAGCCAAAATCCGTCATAAGCCATTGCCCCGCTGTCTGTGGCGCCGGCCCCGTGCCGGAGCGACCGCTAACGCGCGGCGCCTTCGGCTGCTGCCCGAGCCTTCTGCAGCCGCTCCAAATCCGCGGCGCGGGCCGTGGTCTTGGAGATGTCCTCGCGTTCGCCCGGATCGCCCCCGAGGTCGAACAGGAGGAAGCGATCCGCCTTCTTCTTCTCGAACACCATGAGCTTGAGCGGCCAGGCGATCAAGGCGACCTTCTTCTGCGAACGAGCGTACACGGGGCCGTGCTCCCGGCCCAGCTCTCCGCGGGCCATGGGCGCGAGCGTGATCCCCGCGAATCCGTCGGCAGTGATGCCGGCGACATCGGCGATGGTGGCGGGCACGTCGAGCACGCTGACGGCGTCCTTGCCGTAACGACCGGGCTTGCCGTCGGGGAGGTCGGGGAGGCTGATGACGAGCGGAACCCGGAGGGCTTCCTCGTAGACGTCGCCGCCGTGACCGTGGAAGTCGTGCTCGCCGAAGCCTTCGCCCTGCGATCCGTGGACGAACCACGCTACGCGCCCGGCGCGCGGGCCGCCGTTGATGGCGGCCATCAGCTCACCGAGCTTCTGATCGACGAACGCGATCTCGCCGTCGTACGCCGCGGTCTTGCCTTTGCCGAAGTTGATGCCCTTGTGATCGAGGTATTTTTCGTGGGCGTCGAAGAGGTGCACCCAGAGGAAGATCGGGTGCGTGTCCTTCTCGAGCTCTTTCCACGCGGCGATCGCGGCTTTGGCGGCGAAGTTGCCGGTGACCTCGCGCTCGGGATGAACGCCGTCGAAGACGGGCTTGAACTGGTCGAAGCCCTGCGCGAAGCCGCGCTCCTCGCTGAGCCAGGTGAAGGAGGTGACCGCGGCCGTGCGATATCCGCCCTTTTTCAGGCGCTCGGCGAGGGTCTCGTTCTCGGGGAGGATGGTGGGCCACTCGCGCTTGTCGCGCGCCGTGTCGGAGAGGCGCTTGCCCGTGACGAGGGGCGCGAGGGCACGCTGCGCGTCGCCGCCGGCGGCATAGGCGTGCTCGAAGACGACGCCGTGGGCCGCGAGCTCGGCGAGCTTCGGTGTGGTCTCGCGCACGTATCCATAGGCCGAGGTGTGATCGGCGCGGACCGAGTCGAGCGTGATCAGCACGATGTCGGGCTTGCCCGAGGAAGGAGGCTCTGCCACGAGCGATGCGGGTTGCGTCGGGCCCGCGCCCGCCGTGGCGCGGCTCGAAGGCTCCAGCGCGGCGGTGGCCGAGGGCGCGGCGGGCCGCTCGGGATCGATGCCGTCGCAGTCTTGATCGATGCCGTCACCGGGGATTTCAGGGGCGCCGGGGTGGCGGGCGGGGTCGCCTTCGTCGCAGTCGTCGCCGCCGAAATGCGCGCCGGTGCCGTCGTTGTCGCGATCGGTCCAGCGCTCGAGCGCGGAGAGGATGGTGGCCGCGAGGCCGCCGCCTGCTTTCATCGATCGGGCGAGGGCGGCGTTCGATTCGATGCGCGCGCCCGCGGCCACGAAGAGCACGACGGCGGCCGGCACCGCGGCGAGGCGCGCGACGCGACCGAGCGAGGCGCCGAGCTCCAGCGAGGCGGCCAGCGCGGTGGCGACGGCGACGATGGCGCCGTCGACGATGGCGGCGCGCACCGCAGCGGCGCCCGCGTCGTCGCTCGGCTGCGAGAGGGGCACGGCCACCGCGAGCAGCGGGAGCATGCCGATCGCGGCGCCGATGGCGGCCGGGATCCAAGGCTTCACGCCGCGCTCGACGAGGCTCTGACCGAGGCCGACGAGGCGACGCGCGACGACCGCGGCGGCGATCACCACGACGAGCGCGAAGACGCCGAACGTCGCGCCGGCGAGGCCCTTGTGGTGCGTCGTGGCCTTGAGCACCGCGCCGAGCCCGACGAGGAGCGGCGTGGCGAGGCCGATCCACAAGGCCAAGCCGAGCACGGCCCGCCGCGGCGACTCGGTGCCGAGGAGCTGGCGGAAGCCGCGGCCCGCGGCCCGCGCGAGCAGCAGCGCGGCGAGGACCAAGGGCAAGAGCACGCCCATGCCGGCGAAGAGGCCGCCGAAGAGGCCTCCTCCGGCGCCGGCCGTGCGCAACGCGGAAGGGATCGAGGCCAGCGCCACGACGCCGAGGGCGCGGAGGCACGCCTCGCCGAGGCGAGTGATCCAGCCGGCATCGCCGGTGTCGGGGGAGGGCGCCTTCTGGACCATCGTCGGGGCGGACGTAGCATCCTCGGGGAGGGCGGGGAAGATACCGGCGAAGCAGGGCGCCACCGGGCCGGCTTTCGCGTCGTTGCGCGGGCCTGCCGCGCGATCGGGCGACCCTCGCGGCGGCGGCGCGACGTTCGGCCGGGCACGAGGGGCGCTCACTTCGTCGAGATCGTGCGGCCGCGATCCACGTGAGGAACGAAGGAGGGCGCTGCTTCGTGGGCGAGAGGGTTCGGCGTGCAACGATCGCGGAGAGCGCCTATCGTGACGGAGAGGAGCGACCATGCCGTCCGCAGAAGCCGAGGTGCTCGCCGCCAACCAGGCCTTCTACGAAGCGTTCGCGCGCGCCGACGTGGGAGCGATCGACGGGCTGTGGGCGCGCCGCGCGCCCGTGGCCTGCGTGCATCCCGGCTGGGATGCGCTGCACGGACGCGACGAGGTGATGGCGAGCTTCCGATCCATCCTCGACAACGGCGCGCCCGAGGTTCGCTGTTCGCGCCCGTCGGCATACGTGCTCGGCGAGAGCGCATACGTGGTGTGCGGCGAAAACGTCGGCGGCGCGGAGCTCGTGGCGACGAACCTGTTCGTGCGCGAGGACGACGCCTGGGTGCTGGTCTTTCACCAGGCCGGGCCGGTGCATCGACGGGCCCCGCGGCGCGCGGAGACGTCGAAGGGCGGGATGCTGAACTGACGAGGCCGGCGCGTCGGCTGTGATACCGTCGGAGGCCGATGTCCCGACGCGCTCGCTCCGCGCCCGCTTTCCTCTTCGCTGCTTTCGTCTTCGCTTCGGCGCTCGCCACCGCGCTTCCAGCAGGCTGTGCGCGCGACGTGCCGTGCAAGCTCAACAGCGATTGCGGCATCGGCTACTGCTTCGAAGGCTCGTGCCGAGAGAGCTGCGTCGACGCCGCCCGTGATTGTCCGAGCGGGTACATCTGCAACATCAACGCGCAGTGCGTGCCGGGCGAGGCGACCTCGACGAGCAGCAGCGGGACCGGCGGCGCGCCGATCACCTCGAGCAGCGTCGGGGCCGGGCCCACGACCAGCTCGTCGGGCGGCGGGAGCACGACGTCGTCGACGGTGTCGTCGTCTTCGTCCTCGACCAGCAGCGGCGGCACGGGCAAGCACGAGCTCGATCTGTGCTTCGCCGATGGAGAGTGCGCGGCGCCGCTCCTCTGCCGATCGATGTATCCCAGCGGATCGAAGCGCTGCACGCGCGCCTGCTCGTCGACGCCGCAGTGCATGAGCGGCACGGTCTGCGAGGCCGTCGGCGCCGAGAACTACTGCGTGGGCAACGACACCGGGCGCGCGTGCACGATGGCGAATGCGTGCAACTTCGCGTGCCTCAACAGCCAGTATTGCACCGTGCAGTGCAACTCGGGCGCCGATTGTCCGAACGGTTTCGGCTGCATGGAGATCAGCAACACGCGCGTGTGCGTGAAGGCGGCGGAGTACTGCGAGATGGGGAACGCCGCGGGCTGCATCGCGCCGGCCGCGTGCGACCTGTCACCGGACATGTACGTCGGCGGCTGCACGCTGGTCTGCGACACGGCGGCCGATTGCCCGCAGCGCGCCGCGGGGTTCCCGCCGTGGACGTGCGATGGGCTCTGCCGCCGGCCGCCCGATGTCTTCGGTCCGCTCGAGGGCGGGTTCACGCCGGCGCTGTACGTGAACGACTGCCAGGGCAAGGTCGTGAACGTGTGCAACGACGGCCAGCACATCGATTTCAACGCCTTCAACATTCCGAGCACGCCGGCCGCGACGTGCGGCGCGATCAACCCCAGCGAAGGCATCGCCACCGACTCGTGCCTCGATTCGTGCCGCTATCAGGGCTCGTGCGCGTACGGCTTTTCGTGCGTGGCGGTGGGCGGCATCAACAACAACCAGCAGCGCATCGGGCTGTGCCTGCCCAACGGCGGCGGCGAGGTCGGCGCGGCGTGCCAGCACGACTCGCAGTGCGTCTTCGGTTACTGCAGCAACAACAAGTGCAGCCGCGATTGCACGGCCGACGGCATCTGCCCGACGGGCTTTTCGTGTGTGGCGGCGGGCGGCCCCGCGGTCGAAGGGGCGCCGTTCCGGCGGTGTCAGTGAGATCGATCGAGGCGGTGCGCCGCCGCTGAGATCGGCTCGTGTCGGCCATCCGCGATCATGCTTTGCGCGCAGCGCCTGAGCGTTGCGCGCAAAGCCGTCACTCGTCGTCCGGCTCGGGCTCCCAGCCGAAGAAGCCAGGGGTGCGGGCGCGGTGGCGGCCGATGTCGTCGCCGATCGAGCGCGGGCCATCGGCGACCCAACGGGCCGTGAAGGCGTCGCGCAGGACGAGCTCGGCGAGCTTGCCGCGCGGGGAGAAGCCCCACTCGGCTTCCTGCGAGACGTCGTCGGGATCGGCGTAGTAGCGCCACACGAAGAAGCCGGCGAACGTGCGCGATTCGAGGAAGGGCGCGATGAGCGCGGCGTACGCCTCGGCCTGGGCGCGCTGATCGACGTGCACGTCCGTCATCGCGTCGGGCCACTCCCAAGGGCGGATCGCCGGGTTGGGGCGCGTCGTGTAACCGATCTCCGTGAGCACCACGGGCTTGTCGAGCGCACGCGCGAGCGCGTCGATCTTCGCGGCCACGCGGCGGCCGCCCTCGGCAAGCTCGGTAGGGCCGGCGCCGTCGCGATCGGCGAGCGGATAGAAGGCATTGATGCCGATGAGATCGACGGCGCCCAAGATGAGCGTGTCCTCCACGTCGTCCCAATTGGCCGAATAGGTGAGGAGGCCCGGATACACGCGGCGCACCTCGTCGATCAGCGTGATCATGCTGCGCGCGCGCGGGGTCGTGACCCAGCTCCGGAGCTCGACGCCGACGCTGAGCATCTCCGCGGATCCTTCGGCGGCGACGCCGGCCCACGTGAGGAGGAAGGCGCGATACGCCGCGATCCAGCGGGCCCACGCGGCGTCGTCGCCCGGATCGATGAGCGCGCGCCACTCGCCCGTCTCCACCCAGAGGTGCGGCACCAAGAACACCTTGAGGCCGCGTGCGTGCGCCTGCTTGATGGCGGTGAGCACCGCGCGGCGGTTGTCCTTGAAGGGCGCCTCGAAGGTGAGATCGATGCCCGTGGGCTTGAGATTCCACGTGCGACCGAAGGGCGTGAGGCTGATCCAGGTGGCGCCGCTCCGCTTGGCTTCATCGAGCGTGCGCTCGAAGGCCGGCGATCCGTAGCCGACACCCGCGTGGCGCAGGTTCTCGATGGGCCCGACGGTGATCCCGCGAACGCCGCCTCCGCCGCTTTCCATCCAGGACTCGGCGTGGAGGCGCGGGCCGGCTTCGCGCGACGCGGCCGGCTTCACCGCAGCGGGCGGCGCGGCCACGGCGGATGATTGAGGCCGCAGCATGGAGAGCGCGGCGGCGCCGATCATGAGGAAGAACCTGCTCGCCCTGAGCACGCGACGGACATAGAACAAGCCGCGCCGATGGGCTACCTCGAACTGCTCCGATCGCAGCCGGCGTTCCGGCGCCTGTGGCTCGGGCAGGTGGTGAGCGAGGTGGGGGATTGGCTCCAGTTCATCGCGCTCGTGGGCCTCTTCCCGACCACGGGGCGCGCGGCGGAGGCCCTCGCGGGGCTCTTCATCGTGCGCATGCTCCCCACGGTGCTGTGGGCGCCGCTCGCGGGCGTCGTCGCCGATCGCTACCCGCGCGGCCGCGTGATGGTGATCTGCGATCTCCTCCGCGCCCTCTGCGTGCTCGGTTACCTCTTCGTGCGTGGGCCCGAGGACGTGTGGCTCGTCTATGCCCTCGTCTTCGTGCAGGAGTCGCTCACCTCGTTCTTCGAGCCCGCGCGCGCGGCCGCGCTGCCGCAGGTGGTCGAGCGGCGCGCGTTGCTCGCGGCCAACTCGCTGGCCGGCGCGACGTGGAGCTCGATGCTCGCGATCGGCAGCGCGCTCGGTGGCCTCGTCACCTTGCTCGTCGGGCCGCGCGGCGCGTTCATCGTGGACTCGTTGAGCTTCCTGCTCTCGGCCATCCTCATCGCCGGCGTGCCGATCCCCCGCGTCGAGCCGGCCGCGGACGCCGCGCCGCCGGCCCGCGATCCCTTCGGTCTCCACGCGCTGCGCGAAGGCGCGCGCTACTTGAAGGGCCACCGGCCGCAGGCCGTGGTCGCGCTCGCCAAAGGCTTGTGGGGGCTCTCGGGCGGCGTCGTGTTCCTCTATGCGGTGTACGCCGCCGAGGTCTTCACGCCGAAGGGCGGAGAATCGGCGCGCGCGCTCGGCATCCTCTACGCAGGCCGCGGCGTGGGCGCGCTCGTGGGCCCGCTCGTCCTTCATCGCATCTTGGGGGAGTCGGCGCGGAGCCTCCGCTGGAGCGTGCAGGTCGGCTTCGTGCTCGCCGCGATCGGCGTCGCCGCGCTCATCTCGGCGCATCACATCGCCGCGGGCGCGCTCTTCCTCGTCGTCGCGCACGCTGGCGGCAGCGCCAACTGGGTCTGCTCCACGCAGCTCCTCCAGATCACCGTGCCGAACCCGCTCCAAGGGCGCGTGTTCGCCGTGGAGCAAGGCGCGTTCACGCTCACGATGGCGATCTCGAGCGGCGTCGCGGGCGCGCTCATCGGCCGCGGGATCACGAGCCTTCACGGCGCGACGCTGGTGCTGGCCGCCGTCGCCGCCGCGTCGGGCTTCTCGTGGTGGATCGCGATGCGACGGCTCGGCACGCGGCTCGAAGCCGCGGCCGCCGATCACGAGCCTCTGCTACCGTCCTCGAAATGAAGCGTCACGCCCCGGCCACTGTGCGCAACCGCGAGCCGATCCTCGCTGTCCTTCGCCCGCTCCTCCGCGCGGGCGCGGAGGTCTTGGAGATCGCCGCCGGCAGCGGCGAGCACGCCGTGTTCTTCGCGGAGCGCATGCCCGATGTCCTCTGGCAGCCGAGCGATCTCGATCCCGAGGCCCTCGCCAGCATCGCGGCCCACCGCGCCGAGGCGGGCCTCCCGAACCTGCGCGCGCCGCTCGCGATCGACGCCTCCCGCGGGGATTTCGGGGACGTCCGCGTCGACCTCGTGCTCTCGGCGAACATGATCCACATCGCGCCCTGGGCCGCCTGCGTCGGCTTGATCCGCGGCGCCGCGCGCGCGCTCTCCACCGGCGGCATCCTCTTCCTCTACGGCCCCTTCCGCATCGCGGGCGAGCCCTTCGCGCCGAGCAACGTCGCCTTCGACGAGTCCCTCCGAGGCCGCGATCCTTCGTGGGGCGTGCGCGATCTCGACGCCGTCCTCGCGCTCGCGGAGGAGGCGGGCTTCGCGCGCGAGGCGCTCGTGGCCATGCCGGCCAACAACCATTCGTTGGTGCTCAAACGATTGCCGGCCGCGTCATGATCGGCTCTCCGGCGCTCGCTTGCTCGATCGTTTGATCTCGAACGATCTTCTGCTCCATCGTTGGAGCTCAAACGATCGCCCGGCTCCGCACCGACGCGGCGGGGGCCTCGGGCAGCAGCGGGTCGCCCTTCACCACGCGCGGCGGCGCCTCCGCGCTCCAGGCGGCGACCCAGGCGTCCCAGGCGATGGGCTGCTCGCGGAAGACGATGCGCTTGCGATCGAGCGCCGGCGGCTCCGCGGGCAGCGGCTCGCCGCGCACGGTGGGCACGAGATCGCCGGCGCCGTCGAGCGGGTAGACGATCTCCGTGCGGTAGCTCCCGCCCGGCCACACCACGAGGCCCTCGTCGCACACGTCGTACGGCGGTGAGCCCGGGAGCGTGGCCTCGATCTGCTCGCGCACGAGGTCCACACCGGCGAGCTGATAGAGGCCGCCGAGCGCGTTCTCGAAGAGGAGCCGCTCGGCTGCCGAGAGCGTGACGACCCACCCGAGGCGCGGCACGCAGGCCACGACGAAGCCCGATTGCTCCTCGAAGGCGATGGCGACGGTCCCCGCGTCGTCTTCGCGGTCGCGCGTCCCGTGCTCGGATCGATGCTCCTCGCGACCTTCGCCGCGCTCGAGGAGCACGCGCACGCGGTTCGAGGCGAGCTCCACGCGGCGCACGCGGATGGGCCCGGCTTTCCACGCGGGGCTCGCTTCGAGGAGCGCCAGCATCTCCCGCTCGACGAAGCGCTCCACCGCTTCCGAGAGCTCGCGCATGGCCTCGTGGTGCTTCTCGGCCGCAGCGTCGCCGCGGCGCACCGCGCGCCGCAGCTTGGCCCAGAGCTTCGGCACCGTGCCCGAGTGCAGGCCAGGCTTGAGGAGCGCGCCCATGGTCTCGCCGTGATGACCGATGGCGACGGGCTCGAGCTTCGTGGCGCGGGTCGCGCGGTAGAGCTTGTAGTTCTCCTTGAATTCCCACACGAGGAAGCCGGCCACGCCGGGGAGGAGCAGCACCGTGGGGGCCGCGATGGTGCTCGCCACCAAGCTGCCGAACGGCCGGGCCAGCACGTCGTGGAGCGCCGGAATCAGCGTGGGCGAGAGCGGCAGCATGATCTTCGCGGCCACCGTGACCACGGGGAAATGCTTGATGGGGTTGATCTGCGGCTCGATGAGCAGGTTGATGTAGATGCGCGCGAGGTACGCGACCGCGAACCACACGACGCCGAGCACGGCCTTGGCGTAGAGCGCCGGACGGCTCTGCCCTTCGCGGAAACGCAGCCACTCGTCGACGGCGTAGATGCCGCGATCGATGGCCTCCGTGATGCTGCGGAAGGTGTCCGCGATCAGCCGGACGAGGCCGGGCAGCACGTGACGGCGGAGGAGCCGCCAGGTGCGGGCCGCCTCGTCGTAGGCGAGCTCTTCGAGGAGCGCGCCGGTGCGGGAGTTGAGGACGACGTTCGTGAACAGGAAGATCGAGGTGGCGACGACGATCGTCTCCAGAGAAGGCGCGCGGCGGAGCGGGGAGGCGATCACCACCGCGGCGGCGATGGCCAAGGGCTTCAGCAGATAGCGGCGCACCGCGAGGAAGGCCCGGCTCTCCAAGGCGCGGCGAACCGCGGGGCGTGTGAGCAGCCAGCGCGGAGCGTGGAAGAAGATGGCCGCGATCGTGTAGCCGACGGCGCGGGCCGCGTTCCGCACGAAGTTGCGGACGGCGGCGGAGTGGATGAGCCCGAAGAGGATCACCGCCGTCACCGCGAACGAGGGCCGCGTGAGCAGATGGACGTGATGGTGGCGCGGCAGGATCTTCAGCAAACGCCCGATGGGCGTGGCCATGTGGCCGGCGCCTTCGAGCAGCACGTAGGCGGCGCTCACGGGGAGCAGGAAATACAGCGTGAGGAAGCGGCCGAGGCGGGTGCCGAAGAGGAGCGAGCTCACCTTCTGCAAGAAGCGCAGGTAGATCTCGCCGCGCCCGTGGACGCCGTCGAGCGCGACACCGAGCCGCTTGTCCGCGAGGAGCAGCGCGTCGCCGGCGTACAGCTCGCGCGGGCCGCTGAGGTCGGGCAGCTTGAGCTGGTTCTTCGAGATGGCGTCGCGGAGCTGCCCGAGGCCGAGGTGGCCGCGCGTCGTGGCTTGATCGAGGAGGTCCTCGATGATCTTGTGCATGGCCACGCGCTCGGGGACGCTCTCGGGCCGCATGCCCACCTCGCGGAGCGCGTCGACGACGACGGGGCGCAGCGCGGCGCGGATGTTGTCGTCGGCGCGCCGCCTCGCCGTCGCGAGCAACGCCCCGAGGCGCGCGCGCTCGGTCTCCGTGATGCCGACGCGGGCCACCTTCTTCGCCGCCGACGCGAGCTCGTGCGCGACACGAATGGGCCGCGTTGCCGGAAGCAATCGGGCCAGCGGACGCTTGCCGAACGAGAGGGCCCAATCGACGAGATCGGCCTTGCCGATGGCCTTCTCCGACGCGAGGCAGGCGCGCTGCAAGTCGAAGAGGAGCCGGGCCTCGACCCAACGGAGGATGGCGCGGTGCGCGGCCCGATCGGCGAGCGCGAAGAGCACCGCCTCCCAAGCCTTCACATCGATCGCCGAGCCGCCTTCCGCAGGTCGCAAGGCCTCGTCGAGCCTGCGCGCGAGCGCCGCGAGATCGACGTGCGCCTCGGCCACGGCGCCCTCGGCCTCGGGCCCGCCCGCGGTCGCGAGCCGGAGCCGCGAGAGCGCTGATCGCACCAGATTTCCGCGGCGGCGCGCCTCGTCGGCCTCACCGCGCAGCGTGCCCGGCGCCTTGTCCGCCGCGCCCTTGGGATCCGGCGGAGGCTCGGGCAGCGGCGTGTGCTCCACGGACAGCGACGCGAGCCGCGGCCGCTCCGGCGCGCCCTCCGGACGGCACGCTTCGAGGATGCGCGCGACGTCCACGTCCTCGGCGAGGACGGCATCGATCATCGCGTGATCGTCGAGCGCGGGGAACGTCTCGTGGAGCAGCTCGGGCGCGAAGTGACGCAGCTCCAAGTAGAGCGCGGCGAGCTCGGCGTAGGTGTCGAGATCTTCGCGCGGAGGCAGGAGCAGATCGTCCTGCCGCAGGACCAAGCGGATCTCGTCGATCTCGGTCTGCCCGATGCGATGCACGCGCTCGCGCAGGACCGCGGGCGGGAGCTTGTCCCCGCGCTCGAGCTCGAGGTGCACGCGCGCGTGGAACGCTTGCCGCCAGAGTTGCGTGAGCAGCTCCGGCGCGGGCATGTCGGCGAGCTCGTCGGCGTCGGGCCGCGGCAGGAGGACGACCTCGTCCGGGATCTCCGCCACCGAACGACCGAGCTCGGCTGGGGTCACGATGTCGAGCAGGGCCGCTCGATCGATCCAGTAACAACGCGCGTGCGGCACCTGAAGACCGAAGCCGGGCAGGCGGCGGTGTCGCTTGATCACGCGCCGGACGAGCCGCGCATCCACGAACAGCGGCTGCGTTTTCGTGGTCGAGAACGCTCGTTCGAGGTCGGCCAGATCCATGTGCGCGGATGGATGAGAGCTTGAGCGCCGCCGTCCGTAAAGCCTGCGGGCAGGCGCTTCGGCCTTTTGCATCTCGACGAGATGCGTCGCCTCGCGCCTCACTTCAAGAGGCGGCGGAGCTCGTCGTCCCAGCGGCCGATCACCGCTTCCTTGGAGAAATGCTCGCGGTATACCCGATGGCATCGTCGCCACAGCGCTTCGAGCTCGGCGCGCGCGCCCGCGAGCCTCTGCAGATCCGCCGCGACGCGATCGATCGATCCTGCGTCCAGCACCCAGCCCACGCCGTGCTCCTCGATCCAACGCGCGATGCTGCTCTCCCGCGATCCCGCGAAAATCACGGGTCTCCCGATGGCCAGGCTCCCGAAGAACTTGGAGGGCACCACCACGCCCGTCCAATCGTGGCGCAAGCTGGCGAGGTGAACGTCGGCCGCGCCGAGCCGTCGAGCGAGCGCGGCCTCGGGCGCGAAGCCCGCGAAGCGCACGTTGCGATCGTCGGGCCCGACCGCCTGCGCGAGCGCGCCCGCGCGGTTGCCGCGCACGCCGAAGCAGAAGCCCACGTCGTCGCCGCGGAGCCGCCGCGCCAGCGCGAGGATGTCCTCGTGCGCGTGCGCCCGCCCGAACGTGCCCGCATAAAGCAGCCCAAGGCTCGCCTCGCCGAACAGCTCGCGCCGCGTCTCGGGATCGGGCTGTTCCACCTCGGCCGGCTCGACCAATGCCCACGGCGTCAGCGTCGCGCGCCGCGCGCCGTGGCCGTACGCATCGAGCATCGCGCGCATGCACGGCCCGATGTCGGCCACCAGATCGCACGCGGCGTAGGCCGGCCGCAGCAGCCGATCGAGGATCCGCGCGGGCACGCCGTCCGCCGCGATCATGCCCTCGGCGATGGGCGCCTCCGGGTAGACGTCGAAGCACCAGTGCGCGATCTTCACCGAAGGACGCAGCCGCTTCACCGCGCGCGCCACGAGCACGGCCAGCACCGGATCGGTGCCGACGACGATCACGTCCGGCGGGTTCCGCGACAACCCGAGCGCCGACCACGCCGCGATCATCCACGCCGCATTGAGCAGGCGCCCCGCGCCGCTCGCCTGCTTGAACGCCGGCCGCCACACGCGGTGATAGGCCACCTCGTGCCATCGCTCTTCGTGCGGGAACGCCGTGGCGCGATCGTCCCAGGCGCGGTTCGACGGGCGGGCCTCCACCTCGAACCCCCGGGCGGCGAGCCCCTCCGCGAGATCGGAGAGCTGTCTCGCGCTCACGACGTCGTCGGGGTGCATGAAGTGATAGAGGACGGTGACGCGGGGCGCAGGCACGGGCCGACGGTATAGCAGCGCCGCGGACCCGCCTGCTCGTCCCTGGACGGACCGGCAACCCCCTCGGTGGCTCATCCTCGCCTCACCCGCGGGGGCGCCCACCCTTCGGGCGCTCGGAAATCGCTTCTCTCGGGGGGGGAAGACGCGCGACTGCTTCGCGAAACAGCTTGCCGAGGGTGTTAGGGCTTTCTTGGACCGAGCTGCAACAGCGTCTCGAAGGTGTCGACGACTTCCCAGACGAACCAGCAACAGGGTCTCGAAGGGGGCGGCGACTTCCCAGACGAACCAGCAACAGGGTCTCGAAGGGGGCGGCGACTTCCCAGACGAACCAGCAACAGGGTCTCGAGGGTGCCGGCGACTTCCTCGACCAACCTGCAACAGGGGCTCGAGGGGGCGGCGACTCCCTCGACTGATCGGCAACAGGGTCTCGAGGGGGCGGCGCCTTCTTGGACCGACCGGCAACGGTTTTCGCCGCGCGGGAGACCGGGAGGAGCGCGCGCCACTCTCTCCCGCCGGGACGAGCGCGGCGTAGGTACCATCGCTGCCATGTCGAGCAGGCCCGACGGCGAACGCCGGAGCGCTCAGGAGGAGACGGTCGCCACGGTCGTGGAGACGGTCGCGACGGTCGTGGAGACGATCACCGATAAGCGGGCGCGGATGGCGCCCGCCGATGGACCGAGGCTGCCGCCGCGGTACGAGGACGCCGGGCGCATCGCCAGCGGTGGGTTCGGGGAGGTGCGTCGCGTCTTCGATACGGCGCTGGAGCGCGCCGTGGCCATGAAGATCCTCCACGCCGAGGTCGCCGCCCGCGAGCGCCCGGCGGCGCGCTTCCTCGCGGAGGTGAAGCTCACGGCCGGCCTCGCGCACCCGGGCATCGTCGCCGTGTACGACGCGGGGCACCTCGACGACGGCCGCCTCTGGTTCACCATGCGCGAGGTCCGCGGGCGCACGCTGGGCGAGGTCATCGACGAGATCCACGACGCCGCGAGCGAGGGGGACTTCCGCGAGACGCGATCGGGGTGGACCTTCCGCCGCCTCGTCGACGCCTTCGCGCGCGCCTGCCAGGCGGTCGCCTACGCGCACCGCCGCGGTGTGGTGCACCGCGATCTCAAGCCCGACAACATCATGGTCGGCGAGCTGGGCGACGTGCTCGTCATGGACTGGGGCCTCGGCCGGCGGTGCGACGACGCCGACGACGCTGACGACGCCGACGACACGGACCCCGCCGCGCCCGCGGTCGGCACGGAAGGGATGCTCACCCAGCACGGCGAGATCCTGGGCACGCCCGCGTACATGCCCCCGGAGCAAGCGCTGGGGCAGCGCGATCTGCACGGGCCGGCGAGCGACGTGTACGCGCTCGGCGCCATCCTCTACCACCTGCTCTCCGGCCGGCCGCCGTACCGGGGCGACGCGATGACGATGATCGCGAAGGTGATCGCGGGGCCGCCCGAGCCGGTCACCCAAGCCGCCTACCCGCGGAGCGTGCCGGACGAGCTCGCGGCCGCGTGCGAGCGCGCCATGCAGCGGGTGATCGCGGCGCGTTACAAAGACGCGGAGGCGCTCGCGGGCGACATGGTGGCGTGGCTCGACGGCGCGCGCCGGCGCGATCAGGCGCTCGCGGTGGTGGAGACGGCCCGCCGGATCGAGCCTGAGATCGCCGCGCTCCGGATGCGCGCCGCGGTGGTCTTGGCCGAAGCGGCGGCGCGGCTCGAAGGGGTGCGCTCCTTCCACCCGCTCTCGGCCACGCTGCCGGGGTGGGCGCTCGAGGACGAGGCTGCGCAGCTCGACGTCGAGGCCACGTTGCGCGAGGTGGAGTGGCTCACGGCGCTCGGCGGCGCGTTGACCCTGGATCCGGAGCTGCCCGAAGCGCACGCGGCCCTCGCCGATCACCACCGCGACCGGCTGCTCGAGGCCGAGCGCGCGCACCGCGCCGTCGACGCCGCGCGCGCCGAGGCCAGCCTCCGCGCGCACGACCGCGGGAGGCACACGTCGATCCTGCGCGGCGAGGGCGCGCTCACGCTGATCACCGATCCGCCGGGCGCCGAGGTTCGGCTCGCGCGCTTCGTCCTCCGCGATCGGCGGCTCGTGCCGGAGGACATGGGCCTGCTCGGAACGACGCCGCTCCGCGCGGCGGCGCTGCCGAAGGGGAGCTACCTGCTCCGCGTCCGCGCGCCGGGGCGCGCCGAGGTGCTCTATCCCGTCCTCATCGAGCGCGCGGCGCACTGGGACGGCTGCCCGCCCGGCGAAGCGGAGCCGCTCCCCATCGTGTTGCCGACCGAGGACGAGCTCGGGCCGGACGACGTCTACGTGCCCGCCGGCTACGCCTGGACCGGCGGCGATCCGCAGGCCGCGGACGCTCTGCCGGCGCGGCGCATCTGGATCGACGGCTTCATCGTGAGCCGCTTCCCCGTCACCAACGACGCGTACCGAATCTTCCTCGACGACCTAGTCCGCAGCGGGCGCGAGGCCGACGCGATCGCGGCCTGCCCGCGCGCGCAGCTCGGCATGAGCGGGCAGCGCGCGGTCTTCGAGCGCGACCGCGAGGGCCGCTTCGTGCTCGGGGTCGACGATCTGGAGCGGCCGCTCCTCCCCGACGCGCCGGTGACGTTGATCGACTGGTTCGGCGCGACGGCGTACGCGGCGTGGGCCGGGGCGCGGCGCGGCGTGCCCTTCCGTCTCCTCGACGAGCTGGAACGGGAGAAGGCCGCGCGCGGGGTGGACGGTCGCCTCTGCCCGACGGGGAACCACCTCGACGCCCGCTTCTTCCGCGTGGCGGAGAGCGTGGAGACGCGCCCCTCCGCGGTCGGCGTGCACGAGAGCCCGCTCGACGTGAGCCCGTACGGCGTCCGCGGCCTGGGCGGCAACACCCGCGACTACTGCGGGAACGCGTGGCGGCGCGAAGGCCCGCGGATCGAGGGCGGGCGCCTCGTGCGCGAGGAGGCGCGCGGGGACGAGGTCCGCGCGGTGCGCGGCGGCGCGTGGAGCAGCGCGCTGGAGTGGTGCCGGTCGGCTGCGCGGATGGGCAACGCGCCCGGGATCCGGCGCTTCACGACCGGCATTCGACTCGGGCGCTCGTACCCGGCAGGCTCACCTGGCGGCCAGTGAGTCCGCCCCGCTCCAGACGACGCCCGGTTGGACCGAGATGCCGTTGGCGAACTGGTACTGGCGCAGCGACGGGGAGATCAGGTTGCGGCCCGCGCGCCACCACGTGACGGTCCCCGTCGCGCTCTTCCCGGTGCCGCGGACCTGCCACTGGAAGGCCCAGTCCTCGTGGGCCCCCTCCACCCAGAGCGTGCTGCTCCTGTCCGGCGCGGTGTTCTGCTCCTGCAACGCGGCCGCCGGCGAGGAGACCGCGTCGCTGGCCTCGAAGCCGGGGTCGTCACAGTCGAGGTCGACGTAGACGGCGAGAGCGCTCAGGCCGGAGGGGAGCGCCGCCTTGACGAAGTAATAGACCCTGTCGTTCGTGAAGCCCGCGAGCGTGGTCTCCACCGGCGGCCGGTAGACGACGGCGTATTCGGTGTTGCCAGCCGTCAGGCGGAGCCGAACACCGCTGTCGATCTCGAGCCTGCCGGTGTGTAGGAGGGCGTTGTTTGCCATGGGCGCGTCTCTCTCGTCGTTCGGCGCTCGGGCCTGCCCCGAGCGCCTGGCGAAACATACGAGAGGCGTGCCTCCACGCCATGACGCCGGATGACAGCCGATGACACGCGCCGTTGCCTTCCGGGCCGCGCCGTCGATAGCCTGAGCGGCCGATGGCCATCCTGGAGCGCCCCGGAACCCGGATCCGCTGCCACTTGTTCGCGCGCCACCTGGTGGGTCGATCGAGCCTCGCGCACCTCCGCATCGCCGAGCTCAGCGTCTCCGCCGAGCACGCCGTGCTCAGCTGGAACGGGCGCGGGTGGGAGGTCCAGGATCTCGGCAGCCGCAACGGCACCAGCGTGGACGGGCGCGATCTCACGCCGGGCGAGCGCGCGCCGCTGTCGCTCGGGGGCGTGGTGGCGTTCGGCTCGGCGGGAGGCGCATTTCGCCTCGTGGACGCCGGCCCGCCGGTGGTGATGGCCCTCCCCGAGGGCGGCGGCGAGCCCGTGCTGGGCGAGGACGGGATGCTCGCCTTACCGAGCGGCGACGATCCCGAGATCACCGTGTACCGCGACGCCGCCGCCGAGTGGATCCTCGATCACGAAGGCGCCGTGGAGCGCGTGACGAGCGGCCGTCAGGTCGCCGTCGGCGGCCGCCGCTTCGCGCTGTACTTACCCGAGCTCGTGGCGCCGACCCTCGACGCCGCCGCGACCCCGCTCTCGCTCGCCGCCGTCACCCTCGCTTTCCGCGTGAGCCGCGACGAGGAGCACGTCGAGCTGTCGGCCCGCGCCGGCGCGCGCGCCGTGGACTTGGGGGCGCGCGCGCACCACGCCGTCCTGCTCGCGCTCTCCCGCGCCCGCCTCGGCGACGCCCAGGCGGGCCTCGCGGAGAGCAGCCAGGGTTGGGTGTACCAGGAGGAGGTCGCGCAGGCGCTCCGCATCGACGAGCCGCACGTCAACGTGGCGGTGTACCGCAGCCGCCGGCTCCTCGCCGCCGTCGGCATCCTCGGCGCCGCGGGGATCGTGGAGCGGCGCCGCGCCACCCGGCAGATCCGCATCGGCGTCGCGCGCATCGAGATCGCGACCATTTAGGCCTCGGGAAAGGCGCCGCCCCTTTCCCTCCACGGCTGAAGCGGAGCCGCTCCGGGCCTCACGTTGATTGGGGCTTGGAGGGAAGGGGAGCCGCTTCGGGCCTGACGCTGTCGGTCGCGTTCCTCCACCCGAACGACGAGCGCCGCCGCACGGTGTCGATGGCGACACCGTGCGGCGCGCCTCTCTGATCTCGCCTCGACGACGTCAGCGCGCGTAGGGGACGAAGTCGATGGGCTGATCGCGTTCGAGCGTGAAGTAGGTGGGCGTCTCGATGCAGCGTCCGCCGATGACCGCGTAGCTCACGCCGAGCAGCGCGTCGTAGTTGCCCGGCTCGAGCGCGACGAGCGGGTCTTTCATCCAATTGACCGAAGCGAGAGCCGGGTTGTCGGCGCGGCCGTAGTCGATGACGAGGCCGCGATCGAAGCCGCGCGGCATGGGCACGCCATCGGGCGAGACGACCTCGTAATGCCAGACGCAAATGGGTTTGCCGCCGGCGAGCTTGGGGCGGCTCGGGGCGTCGATGCCGTCTTGCTCGAGGCGCACGTTCCACCCGAGGAGGCGATTCGTGGCGGGGTCGCGATAGAAGGTCTTTTGAAACGTCTTCCAGGTCAGCTTCTCGATGATGCCGGGGAGGCCGAGGCTCGTGCCTCGATAAGCCCAGCCTTCGATGGCTTTGGGATCGACGGCGTGTCCCGTGACGATGCGCTCGCGCAGCTCGCGCGTGGTCGCGCTTCGGAGCTTCTTGGCTTCGCTCATGGCTTCACCGCACGCCGTTGTCGAACACCTGCACCACGTCGCCCTTCTCGATGGTGTCTTCGAAGAGGCCGCCGGTGTAATCGCCGATGACGCTGCGCCAGAAGCGCACCGCGCCCTTGTTGGCGGGCAGCTCGGTCACTTCCCACACGCCGCGGAAGGTGTCGAAGATGGCGTGCGCCGCGCGCTGCCCCACGCCGCGACGGCGATGGCGCGCGAGGATGAAGAACTCGCACATCCGAAAATCACGCCCCGGCGTCATATGCGGGAACGGCGCCTCGCCCACGAAGGCGAAGCCCGCCGGGCGGCCGCCTTCGCGGATCACCATGGGATGGACGAGCGGCTTCACGTCCAGGTACGTGGGCAGGTAATCCGGGAACCAGACGCCCTGCTCGTCGAGCTCGTAGAACTCGGTGAAGGCCGAGAGATCGTGGAGGTAGAGCGGGTAGAGGTTCTTGATCAAGGCGCGATCCGCAGCCGTGGCTTCGGTCACCTCGACCTTCTCGATCGCGCCTCCCATGGGCGGGAGCATATCGCTCCCGCGCGGCGATCACTTGTCCTTCTTTTTCTTCTTCGCGTCCTTCGCGTCGCCTGCGCCCGCGTCGCCCGCGCCCGCGTCCGGCGTCTCGTTCACGGCGAGCAGCTCGACCTCGAAGACGAGCGTGGACTTGCCCGGGATCTTCGGCGGAGAGCCCTTCTCGCCGTAACCGAGGCGAGAGGGGATGGTGAGCTTGCGCTTGCCACCCACCTTCATTCCGAGGACGCCTTGATCCCAGCCTTTGATGACGCTGCCCTTGCCGAGCTGGAACTCGAAGGGCTTCTTCCCGGGGCCGACGGAGCTGTCGAACATGAAGTTCGTCTTGAGCAGGCGGCCTGTGTAATTGACCTTCACCTTGTCGCCGTCCTTGGCCTCGGTGCCGGTGCCGACGACGAGGTCCTCGACCTTGAGATCGGCGGGCTCGGGGACTTCGGGCTCGGCGGTGAAGGCGGGCTTGGGCTCGGGTTTGGGCTCGGGCGGCGCGCTCTCGCAACCGGCGAACGGGACCGCGGCGAGGGCGAGCGCGAAGACGGCGGAGCGGGAGATCATGACGCCCTCATAAACAGGGTGGCCGCGCTGATCAAGCGTCGCCTCTGTCGGGAAGAGGCGCGCGGCGCTCCGGCGCGGTAGCCTGCGCCCGCCTTGCGGCCCTGGTACACGGCACACGCCCTCGCGATCGCTGCCCGACGCGCCAACGTCGCGGGGGTGGTGCGCCTGACGTGCGCGCCGGAAGGCCTGGAAATCGAGCTGATTCGCGTCACCGGCTTCGCCCTCGGGTTCGCGCCCGGCGGGGTCGCCGATCCGGTCGGCTTCCGCGTGCCGTACACCTCGGTGCGCGGGCTCGTGCGCGAAGGGCGGCTGCTCTACCTCGCGCTCGATCCGGCGGTGGTGACGCCTTACAACCGCTTCGCGCTGGCGCGCTTCGCCGAGGAAGCGGGCGACGTGCTCGCGCGTGCCCAAGAAGCGCGGGCCCGCGCGCGTTGGGCGAGCTTCCTCTTGCCTTTGCCCGTGGGCGCGATCGCGGCGCTGCTCGTGCCCGAAGCGCTCGCGGGCGGGATCCTGGGGCGCGCGTCGGTGGGCGTGATCGCGGCGCTGTGCGCGTGGCTCATCCTGCGCGGCGTCGTGGTGTGGCGCACGTGGGGCGGGCCTTTCTCCGATCGGATCCGCGATCGCTTCGAGGCCGAGCTCAGCGAGCGGCTCGCGCTCACGCCGCCGCCGCCCGCGGCCGCTGTGCCTGCGCCGGCCGTGCGCTTCGCGCCGCGGCGCGGGCCGGTGCGCCCGCCGCCGATCGTGCTCGATCCCATCACGCCCACGCTCGTCACGCCGCCGCGCGCCGCGACCGTTCTGGATGCGCCCGTGTCGGTGCGCGCGCCGCTCCTGCGCCGCCCGCTGATCGTCGCGCTCGCGGCCGCGAGCTTCGTGGTGATCGTGGTCGGCTTCCTCGGTCGTTATGGGCGCGAGCGCACGCCGCCGCCGGCCATTCCCACGCTGCGCACGGGCCTCGGCGCGGCGGCGCGATCGCTCGGCGTCACGTTGATCGCGGAGCCGGAGCCCGAGCGGTGCTTGTGCGTGCGCGCCGATTCACCGCTGTGGAAGGACGGCATCCCCGTCCTCTCGGTGCTCACGTTCGAGGGCGACGAGACGGCCATCGAAGCGCCCGCGCCCACGCTCGATGGCAAGGGCTTTCCCAAGTACCGCTTCGATCTCGCCATCGTGAACAACGGCGCGCGCGGGCTGCGCGACGTCCGGCTCACGCTCACCTTCGCGCGCCGGACCGAAGCGGGACGACGCGTGGGCGCGGTCGATCGAGGCTTGTTCTGGGAAGGCATCTTGCGGCCCGGCCATGCGGCCAAATGGCACGTGGCCGCGCCCGGCAACGAGGTGCGCACCGATGTCAGCGTCACGGGCACGCTGGCCTCGCAGAACCTCGATCCGGCGCCGGCCGATGCGTTCTATGCGCTCACTTCGGCGCGCGTGCGCGCCGCGCGGGTGCACGGCGCGATGATGCTGGCCTACCTCCGCGATCCGCGCGCGGGCGACGTGGCCCGCGCGCTCGCGGCCCAATCGTCGAGCGACGAGGCGCTCCTCGCCCGTGTCCGGCGCGCCGCGGCGTCCGTCATCGCGTGCGACGTCCGGCGCGAAGGCGGAGCGCTGGAAGCATGCGTGTTCAATGGATCGTCTCGGGCGCGCAGCGGCCTCTCGTTGCGTGAGGTTACCGATGCCGCGGGCGCGACCCCGCGGAGTTTTGCGATTCCAGCGACCGTCCCCGTTCACGAGGGGATTCGCGTGCGCATCCAAATCCCCCTCGATATCTCGGAGGAACTCGGTATCGTCGATCCGCTGTCAGCGGATTGAGGGATATCGCATCGATCCGGGTCGAAGCACGGGCCGGATCCCTCATAGGTGCAGACCCGACCTTTCGTTCCTGCAACGAACGGCTCGACATGGCTTGCTAACTTCGGGACTATCGAACGGAACGTGAAAGCTCAACCCGTCCTACCGACGCTGCCCTCGTTCCCGGCGCTGAACGGTTCGGAGCCCGAACGACTCGCCCTGCTGGCGGGGCTGACGTTCGTCGAAGGGGCCACGTCCGGTTGGAACGCGCGCGATCTGCTCGACTGGTTCAAGACGTACGCCGTCGCGCTCAACCGCAAGACGCCGCCGGTGTCGGTCGCGGACGCGGTGGTGGGCACGATCTCGCTCGTGCCGGGCGCGAAGCTCGCGGGCGATCGCGTGGCCCGCATCGAGGATCTGCCGAAGCTGCTCGCGATGTCGCGCTGGCGCGTGGTGGTCACGCTCCGCGGCCTCATCGCGCAGCCGTGCGACGATCGCTTCCTCCAGGCCGCGATCTTCGCGGAGCGCGTGCGCCGCGAGAACTCGGCGTGGATCGCGCAGCCGCGCGACAACGATCTGCTGAGCGACATCGTGCTCAGCCTCTTCGCCGTCGACGTGCTCAGCCAGCGCGACTTCCACGATCAGAACCTGTGCGTCTGCGATGTGTGCGGCCGCATCTCGTACAACCCCGCGGTGACCACCCGCTCGGGCTGCGGCGATCACCTGCCGCGCACCGACTCCACGAGCGGCTTCCAGGGCACGGGGCGGCCTTCGTTCCCGCCCGAGGGCCCGCCGAGCGGCGGTCGCGTCAAGCCGCGATGATCATCTCGATCGGCAGCGTGCGCTGAAGGATGCGCTCCAGCGTCGGCACCGGCGTGCCGCACGGCGGGCGGATGTAGCGCGCGTTCTGGTGATCGTCGGAGGACGCCGTCCACAGCTTGCGGCGCTGCTCGGCGAAGGCCCGATACTCCGCCGCGATCTCGCCGCGGTGCCGCGACGTGTAGACCTCGATCCCGGTGGCGCGCTCGAGCACGGCCCGCGTGCGCTCCTTGTCGCGATAGCGCGCCGGATGCGCCACCACGTCGACGGCACCATCCGCGCGGATCAGATCCATCGCTTCTTCCGGTGACCAACCGAAGAGCTCGCGATCGTCCTCCCAGAAGCGCACGTGATGATCGCGGAACGGCGCGAACAACGCGGGGCGCACCCGCGTGATGTGATCGATCATCGATTGCAGCGCGGGAAACTCGCTCGCCGCGAGCCCGGCGAGCGCGCCCTCCGGATCGAGGGCCGCGCGATCTTCGGACGAGAGCCCCGCCAACCAGTCGAGGGCTAACGCCTTCCATCGCTCCTGCACGCGGAGCCCGCGGCGGTAGAGCTGGGTTCGCCGGAGGCGCGGCGGTGAGGCGAACGCCGGGGGAAAATAGGCGAGCAGATGAAACTGCTCGGCCCGCTCCGTGCCGAAATGAAGGAAGGCCGTTACCTCCACCGCGGGCACGTAAAGCATCCCCGCCCGCGTGGCTGCGGCCGCGCCGCGGATGACACCGGCGAGGACGTCGTGATCGGAGATGGCGACGATGCGCATCCCCAGCGCGCGGCGGAAGTCGACGTACTCCTCCGGCGTGTGCCGCCCATCGGAGAAGAGCGTGTGCCCGTGGAGATCGGTCGCGACGAACACGGCTATTGAAGAGGCAAGACGTAGTTGCTGAAGGCCCCGCTCGGGTTGTCGTACGCGTCCTTCTTCAACACCTCTTCGTTGTCGCCGTACCACTTGGCCGAGACGTTTTGATACTTCGAGTAGTCGGCCACGAGGTACGCCTTCACGTGCCCATAGAGCTGGATCTCGTTCGCCGCCGCGGGGATCGACTCCGTACCTTCGTAGGCCGTGCGGCCCGCGCTCACGAGGCGTGAGGCCGTGTTGCCCGTGAGCGCCTTCTCGGTTTGGAAGGTCTGCCCGCCGTCGAACGAGATGCCGTAAGAGACGATGTACTTCAGCGTGCCATAGATGGGCGCTTGATACTGCCCGAAGCGCCCATTGAAGGTGGCGGTACCGATCTGCAAATCGAGGCTGGTCTTGTCGACGATCTGATCGGCGCGCCAATCCGCGTATCCGAGGGTCACGGTGGAGCCGTGCACGAGCAGCTCGCCGTCCACCACGCGGTGCCGCAGCACGCCGGCGTCGTTGTCGAAGAAGAGGGTCTTGTTCGGGAGATCGCCGCCGAAGACGGGAATCTCGCGGATGGAGGATTGGCCGAGCGTGATCGATTTGGTGGTGTCGGCCGCGTCCTTGATGGTGAGCGTGAGCTTGATGGTGTCCGTCTTCTGCGGCACGACGAGCTCGGTCGTGTAGGCGTAGAGGCCGGACTGCGTGGGATTGAAGGTGCTGATCGTGAGCGTCTTGCTGCTCAACGTGGTGCTCTTGTCGAAGAAGCTCACCTTCACGGTCGCGCGAAGCTCTGCGAGCCGCGTGTCGTCGGGCAAACCGTCGTTGGGATAGAGCGTCTCCCAGAGGAGCCACGCGGGGAGCGCGAAATCGAGCGTCTCGCCCACGCGCACGAACTCGTCGGTGGTGGATTGGGTGAGGAGCAGATCGAGCGCGCCGGCACCGCCGAGCTGAAGCTCGAGCCGGGCCGAGCCAGGGTTTACCGCTTGGCTGCCAATGTCGATCGACTCGCCCCCATCGGGCCCCTCGTCCGCGCACCCGAGCGCGCCCGTGGCCACGAGGAGCGTCGATGCCGCGGCGACGCCGGTCTGGATGCGGCGAACGGTGACTTTCATGAGAGGTCTCCCTGGGCTCCTCTCCGGTGTAGGATGCACGTTGATCCGCCTCAACAGAAAACCACGCGGATCCGAGCGAGCCTCGCGTTGCCCTCCGCCCCTCGATACGACGCGCGCATCGCGGCGCCCTCCTCGGCGCGACACGTGGCGCTGTACGGCGAGATGGGGGATTGGCTCTCACCGATCCCGTTCGTGTCGGGTGAAGCGCGCCTCTCGCTGCCCGCGGGCGTGTATGCCTACAAGCTCGAGATCGATGGAGCGTGGGCGCTCGATCCAGCCAGCCCGCGCACACGCGCGGCCGGCGAGCACCGGAACAACGTGCTCTCCGTCGGCGGCGCGGCGGAGCCTCTGCTCTTCGCGCCGGCTGCTCCATGGCTCGCGGACGATGGGCGCGGCGGCGTGACGGTGGTGGCCGCGCTGCGACGCGGCGCGGGTGATCGCTTGTGGGTCCGTTGGACCGAGGCCGGCGCGGCCGAGCGACGGACGGCGATGGAGCCGGTGATCGAGGAGCGCGAGCACGTGGTCTTCCGCGTCACGTTGCCGATCTCGTCGGCCTCCGCGTCGCTGCGTTTCGAGCTCGAGGGCGGGCAGATCGTGGGGCCGGAGGACGATCCCGAAGGCACGTTCGCCTACGTGCGAGAGCGCGTGGATCTGCCGGCGTGGTGGGCGCGTGCGGTCGTGTGCACGATCTTCGTCGATCGCTTTCGCGCGGCGGACGACACGGTGCCTTGGGGCGTCGATCCGGGGCCGCGTCGCGCTGCAGGCGGTCACCTCGAGGGCGTGCGGCGATCGCTCGATTACCTGCGTCGCTTGGGGATCGACACGCTCTATCTCACGCCGATTCATCTCGCGGCTTCCTGTCATCGTTACGACGTCGTCGATCCGCTGGTCGTCGATCCGGCGCTCGGCGGTGACGAGGCGCTCGATCGGCTCGTCGCCGATGTTCATGCGTGTGGCATGCGCCTCGTCGTGGACTTCTCGTTCTCCCATGCCGGGCGAGGTTTCCCTGCCTACGAAGAGGTCCTCGCGCTCGGCCGCGAAGCGCCGCGCGCAGGCTGGTTTCGCTGGGCCGGTGAGCCACCGGCGCTCGTGCACTACGGCACGCGCACCGACGCGCCGCTCTTCGATCTGGATCACCCCGAGGTGCAGGCGCTCGTGCTCCGCACGGCGGAGCGTTGGGCGCGTCGTGGGATCGATGGGCTGCGCATCGATGCGGCGGCCGAGGTGCCCATTGCGCTCGCGCGCGCCGTGCGATCGGCGCTCCGCGCTGCGCGACCCGATGCGGTGATCGTGGGCGAGCTCGTGCCTCGTCACGCGTTCCGCTGGCGCAACGAAGGCGCGCTCGATGCGGCCACGGACTTCGGTTTCCACGCGACCATCACCGATTTCCTGGCGCACGGATCGATCGATGCGGCCGAGGCCAAGCGGCGTTTGCTGGAGATCGACGTCGCGCGCGGCGGGCCTCCGGCCACGGCGCTGCGGTTCGTTTCCACACACGATCATCCACGCTTCGCCACGCTCGCGCGCCTCGCGGGGCGGGAGCCCGATCTCGGCTACCTCGCGCTCTTCACGATGCCCGGCGTGCCGGCGCTCTTGTACGGCGAGGAGCACGGGCTCTTCTCCGATCGGGTCGAGGATCTGGAGAACGTCTGGCCCGATCGCATGCCGATGCCGTGGCGCGCGGAGGCGCACCCGAGCCGCCTGCACCGGCTCGTGCAGAGCCTCGCATTGCTTCGGGCCGAGTCCACTGCGCTGCGGGAAGGATCGTGCGACCTCGTGCACGGCGAGGGATCGCTCCTCGTGTACCGGCGCGCAGCCGGCGGCGAGGTGATCGACGTCGCGCTCAACGCCGGCGACGCGTCCATCGCATTCGATCTCGAGGACGAGGCCTTACCGCAGATGGCGGCCGTGCTCTTCGTCGGCGATGCGGCCGTCGATGGACAGGCGGTGGCGCTCGGTCCGCGATCGGGTGTCGTCGTGCGAAGGAGCGCGGGGCGCGTCGCGGGCAGGCGGCTCGCGATTGCGGGCAATGAACGCATCGGTGCGGAGGACTTTCGTGCGACTCACGTGACCACGCGCGCCCGCCCGACGCGGATCGATTTCGCGGTGACCGAGCGCTGCAACCTCCGCTGCCGGCACTGCATCACCGACGCGCCCGAGCGCACGCGGAGCGGCGCGGCCCGCACGCTGCCGGCACATCTCGTCGATCGCCTCCGCGACGATCTCGCCTTCGTCGCTTATGCGGGCTTCGTGCATGGGGGTGAGCCGCTCTCGGCGCCCGTGCTCTTCGAGGTGCTCGCGGCGCTTCGCGAAGCGCGCGCGGGCGAGCCGTACGTCGCGCACCTGCTCACGAACGGCGTGCTGCTCGGCGAGCGCATGGTGGATCGGCTCGTGGAGGTCGGCGTGTCGTCGATCTCGGTGTCGCTCGACGGCGCCACCGCGGCCACGAACGACGCCGTGCGCGAAGGCGGGCGCTTTCAAACCATCGTGGACAACCTGCGCGGCGCGGTGCGGAGGCGGCGCGCGCTGGGCGCCGATCTGAGGCTCGGGGTCTCTGCGGTGGTGATGGCCGGCAATGCGCACGAGCTCGACGCGCTCGTGGATCTGTGCGCCGACGCGGGCGTCGATTGGATCAAGCTGGAGGAGATGGTGCCGGTGAATGCGTTCGCCGAGCGATCGCTGGTGGCGCTCGATCGCGGCCTGGTGCGCGACGCGGTGGCGCGCGCCGTCCAGCGTGCGGCCTCACGCGGGCTCGTCGCGGTCGATCACACGGCGGCGCCCGTCGTGTGGCGCTGTCGCTTGGCGAGCGAGCCCGAGACGGCTCGGTTTCTGGCCGCCGACGAGCATGCCAATCGGAGCGTCATCCACCCTTGTCGCGGACCTTGGGATCACGCGTGCATCGCCGCGAATGGGGATGTTTCGCTGGGGGATTTCTTCGGACCCGTGATTGGCAATCTGGCCGACGAGAGCCTGGTTGCCATGTGGAATGGGACCGTGGCGCAGTCGGAGCGACGGCGCGCGATGCGCGGCCGGCCCTGCGGTACAGGGCCGGTGACCTGCATGAGATAGCTTAGAGCCTATCCCAGTAGACCTCCACGTCGCCGACCGGCGGAGACGCTTCGCCCACCTTCGTTGCTCGGGCTCCCTGCGTACAGAGAGTACGCTTCCGCCCTCGCGCCTCGGCGGGCTCGCGTCTCCTTGGCCGGCTCGGTCCGGTCTGCTGGGATAGGCTCCTATTTCGTCACGTCGGGCGCCGCTTCGCCGCGGCTGCACGGACCGTGGATTTGATATGGCGTGCCGCCGATGCGCTTCGCCACCGTGGAGCCGCGCCAAGCGAGGTAGTTCTTGTTGAACTTCATCACTTGATCCGGCGCGAGATAGGGATTGTTCACGCCCGAGAGCGACACGAGCGCGAGCACCTGCTCGGCCACGCTCACGGGGCAGCCTTCGAGGCGCAGATAAGGGTCGTTGCGGTGCAGGGCCATCTTGGCCGTCACGCTGGCCATCTTCGCGAAGATGTCGTCGTGCTTGGCGACGTACGGATCCTTGCGGCTCCGATCCTTGTAGAGGCTCTCGATCTTGATGACGCGATCGCCGACCTTGCCCTCCCACTTCGCGCAGTCGCCGATGAAGACGATCTTCTCGCCGGGCTTGGCGTCGATGCCGCCCGCGTAGGCGCCGAAGACGACGTGGAGGCGCGGCATCTTGGTGTCGCATTGCTGATCGTAGAGGCGGAGGATCTCGATGGCCTCTTCGATCGCGCCCGGACAGCCGCCCCAGCAATAGTCGGTGTGCTCCAGCTCGGGCGGCGGGCCGGCATAGGCGGTGATGGAGCTGCCTTCGAAATACTTCTCCACGCGGATGAGGCCGACCTTGAAGCCACGGGCTTTGGCCTGCGCTTCCTCCAGCGTGACGTCGCCGGAGATGTCGATGTCGGCGAGATCCATCGAGCCGAAGCCGCGCTCCGAGGCCATGCGGATGTGATCGACGGTGGCCGGGTCGAGGCCGATGATCCGGGAGCACACGGCGTCGAACGCGACCTGGGCATTGCCCATGATCACGAGGCCGAGATCGAAGGGGATGGGCGTGAGCATGCGCCCTTCGCCGGCAGTGATGGCGTCGATGGCGATGAACTGCGGCTGGATGATGTACTGGAGGTCGGCGATCTTCTCGTTGAGCCGGTGATCGTGATCGATGAGGCGATGCCGGTCGTCCTGAATGCCGATGTAGTTCTTCATCGCGAAGGTGACCGTCGTCCACGGGTGCGATTTGAACTTGGGGCAATTGACGAAGAAATCGGCCTTGGCGATGGGCTCGGGCGTGAAGACGTAATCACGCAGGCGGCCCTTGTGCGAATACCGGATCTCCACTTGAGGCTCTTCCTCGAGGTGGTAGTGCTTCACGCCGGTGCGCTTGAACATCGGATAGTAATCGGCGCCGTCGTAGGCCATGCGCGTGGGGATGGTGATCCCGCAGCGCTCGCCCACGGCGAGCTCGCGCACGCGGCCGTCGTCGCGATCACGAAGGGCGCGAATGACGCCTTCGACGAACTCGGGGCGCGTGAAGGCGTCCTTGAAGGTCGGGCCCGAGGCGACGACGTTGGGCTTGATCAACGTGCGCCCGTGCGGGCGCAGATCGAGCTCCTCGAGGCCCTCGCGCACGATCTGGCGGATGCGCTCGACATCGTAGCTGGGACAGCGGCGGATGATGACCCGAGGGCGCGCGGGGAGCTTCATGATCCCGAGGGTAGGAGCCTCCCGCCGCGCGGGCAACGTGGTCCGCCGCCGGCGTCACGGGTCATGGTGATGGCGCCGACCAGGCGGTCACGCCCAGCACCCTGCCGGCGCGCGTCAGGCCGGCGGAGGTGCGACGAGGCGCGAAAGCTCCGCCCTGGTCTCACGCGTGACGTCGATGAGGCGGCCTTCGATGAGGAAGCGATCGCCTTCGCGCCGGCAGCGGGCGACCTTGATGCGCACGGCGGCGCCGCTCCCGGCGAGGGCGCCGTCGGGGCGCGAGCCGGGCGCCGAAGGGATGGTGGAGAGGACGCTGATGCGGTCGCCGTCGAGCGCGGTGACGTCCGCTTCGCCGCCTTTGATCCACGCGAGGTGCATGCGCCTACTCTCCCTTCCGGCCGCGGGCCATGGCCACGCGGGCTTCGCGCTCGGCGTCCTTCGCCTTCATGGTCTCGCGCTTGTCGAGCGTCTTCTTGCCCTTGGCCAAGGCGAGCTCGACCTTCACGCGGCCCGTCTTGAAATACAGACGGACGGCCGTGACCGTCATGCCCTCGCGGGCGATGGCGCGCTCGATGTCCTCGATCTCCTTCGCATGAAGGAGGAGCTTGCGCGCCCGCTTGGGCTCGTGGCCAAACGCGGCGCCCGACATCTCCGGGATGTTCACGCCTTCGAGGAACGCCTCGCCGCGGCGCACGGAGCACCACGCATCGGTGAGGTCGGCCGATCCATGCCGAAGCATCTTCACTTCGCTCCCGATGAGGACGAGGCCCGCCTCGTAACGCTCGCCGAGCTCGTAGTCGAAGCTCGCGCGCCGGTTGCGCACGATCAGCTTCTCGCCAGGTTTCTCCTTCTCCTTCGCCACGCGGCCGGAGCGCTACCGCAGGTGGCGGTGCCCGTCAAAGTCCCGGGAAAGGGGCGCTGCCCCTTTCCCTCCACGGGCGAAGCCCGTGGAGCCTCCCATACCCCGGACCACCCGAGCTGACGCGGGCGTGGAGGTGCTTCGGGCCTGACGTTGGTCTTGGCTGTTGCGTGTGCGTCCCGGGAAAGGGGCGCTGCCCCTTTCCCTCCACGGGCGAAGCCCGTGGAGCCTCCCATACCCCGGACCACCCGAGCTGACGCGGGCGTGGAGGTGCTTCGGGCCTGGCGTTGGTCTTGGCTGTTGCGTGTGTGTGCCGGGAAAGGGGCGCTGCCCTTTTCCCTCCACGGGCGAAGCCCGTGGAGCCTCCCATACCCCGGACCACCCGAGCTGACGCGGGCGTGGAGGTGCTTCGGGCCTGGCGTTGGTCTTGGCTGTTGCGTGTGCGTCCCGGGAAAGGGGCGCTGCTCTTTTCCCTCCACGGGCGAAGCCCGTGGAGCCTCCCATCCCAATGGCGGGGAACGCGGCACCTTGGGCCTGCCCCTCGGAGCGAGGTCCCACTGGGGGTGGACTGTTCATGACCTCCCGTCGGAGGGGAGACACGAATTGTTCGGGCGGGATGAACTGCGGCGGGCGCTCCGGCCGTGGGCTCGAGCTCCCGCCAACGTGCAGCGCCGTCGCTGCCACTTCGAGCACACGGACGAGAACGCATGACCCCGCCATGCCCCAAGAATGGCGGGAAATGCGCGGTGGGCGGGAACCCAGATCCGAACATCACACTAGTGATTGGGCTCTCACACCAAGGCGTCGTCGATCCGGCTCTGCGCGAAGGTGACTGTCGGAATGGCGCCGACCACTCTGGGCTTCATCGCCCAAAGACCACGCTGGCTGTCGCTGGAGTGCGTCGTGGAGGAGATCGTCGGCGCCGAGATTGGCTTTATCCTTCGCACGCCCAGGTGACGGCGCACCTCGCGGAGTACGCAATGAGGGCATCCATGCTGAAGCGCGCTCAGCCACATTGGGCAAATCGAGCGCATGCTCCAGGATGCGCGCGCTCGACCGGCGCGCGTGCCATGCAGCGATAGACTGACGGGATCCTGCGAGAGGGCCCGAGTCGACGCGCCTACGTCCGGGCGCAAGGGCCTCCGCGGGGCGAGACGCGCCTCCTGACTGCGACGCTGGGGGCGTTCATGTCCGAGCACATCCTGATCACGGGCGGCGCCGGCTTCATCGGCTCGCACCTCGCCGATGCGCTGCTCCATGAAGGCCATCGGGTGAGGGTGCTCGACAACCTCACGACGCAAGTGCACGGGCCCGGGCGTCACCGGCCGGCTCATCTGAGCCCCGAGGTCGAGCTCGTCGTCGGTGACGTGCGCGATCCGGACGCGGTGAGGAGAGCGCTCTCGGGCATCGACGCCGTCTATCACTTTGCCGCGATGGTCGGTGTCGGCCAGAGCATGTATCAGATCGAGAGTTACACCTCGGTCAACGTCCTCGGAACATCGGTGTTGCTCGAGGCCATCGCGGCGCAGCGCGTGCGGCGCATCGTCGTGGCCTCGAGCATGAGCCTGTATGGCGAGGGGCTTTATCGCGCACCAACGGGCGCCATCGTCGAAGGCAAAGGGCGCTCGATCGAGCAGCTCCGTCGCGGGGAGTGGGAGCTTCGCTCGAGCGATGACGAGGTGCTCGAGCCGGTGCCGACACCGGAGACGAAGACACCCGCGCTCGAGTCGGTGTATGCGCTGTCCAAGTACGATCAAGAGCGACTCTGCCTCATCTTCGGGCGGGCTTACGCCGTACCCGTGGTGGCGATGCGCTTCTTCAACGTGTATGGCCCGCGCCAGGCGCTCTCCAACCCGTACACGGGCGTGCTCGCCATCTTCGCGTCGCGGCTGCTCAACGACGCGCCTCCGCTCGTCTACGAGGACGGCCTCCAGCGGCGCGATTTCGTGAGCGTGCACGATGTGGCGCGCGCTTGCGTGCGAGCGCTCTCGGCCGAGGCCGCGGCGTTCTCGGTCATCAACGTCGGCAGCGGGAATGCGTACACCGTGCGCGAGATCGCAGCGCACGTGGGCCGGGCGCTGGGGAGCTCGATCGCGCCCGAGATCACTGGCAAGCACCGCGTGGGCGACGTGCGCCATTGCTTCGCCGACATCGGGCTTTCGCGGCGCCTGCTCGGGCACGAGCCGCAGGTGACGCTGGAAGACGGCCTCGAAGAGCTCGCGGGCTGGCTCGCCGGCCAAGCGGCGCACGACCGCGCTATCGAGGCGCGCGCGGAGCTGGAGAAGAGGGGGCTCACGCTATGAGCACGGCCAACGGAGCGTCGGCGAAGCCCGTGTTGATCACCGGGGGAGCCGGGTTCATCGGCGCGAACGTGGCGCGCCGGATCCTGCAAGGCGGCGAGCGGGTCATTCTCTTCGACAACCTCGCCCGGCCCTCTGTCGCGCGCAACGTGGAGTGGCTCCGGCGGCTCCATGGGGACGCCGTCGAGCTCAGGCTCGCCGACATTCGCGACGCCGCGGCCGTGGCGCGCGCCGTCGGCGACGCGTCGCACGTCTTCCACTTCGCGGCGCAGGTCGCGGTGACGACGAGCCTCACGGATCCTGGACGCGACTTCGACGTCAACGCCCGCGGCACGCTCAACGTGCTGGAGGCGATCCGCGCCCAACGCGAGCCGCCGTCGCTCCTCTTCACCTCGACGAACAAGGTGTACGGCGCGCTCGGCGACGTCCCGTTGAGGCAGCGGGGAGGACGCTACGAGCCGGAGGATCATGCGCTTCGATCCCTCGGCATCTCGGAGGAGCGCGGCCTCGATTTTCACAGCCCCTATGGATGCTCCAAGGGGGCCGCCGATCAGTACGTCCTCGACTACGCGCGGAGTTTCGGCGTGCAGGCGGCGGTGTTCCGGATGAGCTGCATCTACGGCCCGCGCCAGTTCGGGAGCGAGGATCAGGGCTGGGTCGCGCACTTCCTGAAGCGAGCGCTCCGCGGCGAGCCGCTCACGTTCTACGGCGACGGGATGCAGGTCCGCGACGTGCTCTTCATCGACGACCTCGTGGACGCGTTCGTCGCGGCGCGGAGCGCGCTGCCGCGCATCGCGGGCATGGCGTTCAACATCGGCGGAGGGCCCGAGAACGCGGTGAGCCTGCTCGAGCTCCTCGATCGGATCACGGAGCTCGCCGGCCACCGCATCGAGGTCCACTTCGACGCGTGGCGCACCGGCGATCAGCGCTACTACGTCTCCGACCACCGCCGCTTCACGGCGCTGACCCGCTGGACGCCGCGCGTTCGGGTGCGTGACGGCGTCCGCGAGCTCGGCGCGTGGCTCTCCGAGGCCGCCGCCGAGCCGCAGCCCGAGGAGGCGACCCTGTGAGGATCGCGCTCGTCAACCCGCGCTGGAGCTTCGAAGGGAGCGTCTACTTCGGGTGCCGCGAGCCTCACCTTCCGCTCGAATACGGGTACGCGCGGGCGCTGCTCGCGCGCGCCGGGCACGACGTGCGCATCGTCGACGGACAGGCCCGCGATCTATCGGCCGCCAAGATCCGCGCGGAGGTCACCGCCCACGATCCGGAGATGACGGTGATCACGACGGCGCCGAGCTACCTGTTCTGGCGTTGCGCGCCACCCGAGCTCCGCGTGCCGCAGGAGATCCTCGCGGCCCTCCACGACGTCCCAGGCTTCAAGATCGCGGTGGGCCCGCACGCGTCCACCACGCCGCGCGCTGCCCTGCGCAAGCTCGGCGTCGACGCCGTCGTGCTGGGCGAGTGCGAGGAGGTGCTCGTCGATCTCGCGACCATTCCGCGCACGCGTTGGAGCGAGGTCTCGTCCATCGCCTACCGCGACGGCGAGCAGATTCGCGTGCAAGGGGGCCTGCGCTCCACGGACATGGCCGCGCTGCCGGCGCTCTCCTGGGAGGACGCGACCGTGGCGGCGCACGCGCACCACCATCACCGCTTCGACGCGAAGCCGGAGGGCGCCGGCGCGGAGATCGAGGCCTCCCGCGGGTGCCCCTACCACTGCACCTTCTGCGCGAAGGACAACTTCCGCGATCGCTACCGCAAGCGCCCGCTCGACGTCGTGCTCGAAGAGCTGGATCGCCTGCTCGTGCAGGGCATCCGTTACGTGTACTTCATCGACGAGATCTTCCTGCCCGACAAGCCGCTGCTCGAGGCGCTCGCGCGTCGCGACGTCGTCTTCGGCGTCCAGATGCGCATCGACAACTGGAGCCGGGAGATGCTCGATCTGCTGGGCGCCGCGGGGTGCGTCTCGATCGAGGCGGGCGTGGAGAGCATCACGCCCGAGGGGCGGAGCCTGCTTCGCAAGCACTGCCGGATGTCGACCGCCGAGCTCGGCGAGCTCCTCGTCCACGTGCGGAGGCGCGTCCCGTTCGTGCAGGCGAATCTCCTCGATGCCAAGACCGATGATCCCGCCGAGGTCCGCGCGTTCCGCGATCACCTGCGGAGCCATGGCGTGTGGGCCAACGATCCCGTGCCGATGTTCCCTTATCCCGGTTCGCCCGACTACTCGATGCGTTGGGGAGCGCCCGACGACGAGGCCTGGGAGCGCGCGGTCGATCACTATCTCGGAGACTTCGATCGGTTCAGCGACATTCAGGAGGCGCGTCCGCTCCCGCTCGCGGATCTGGAGCGGCCCGCGCCGCGCGAGGGTTGAGCGTGCGCGCCGGGGCGACCATCCTCATGACGGCCGACACCCTCGGCGGCGTGTGGAGCTACGCGATCGATCTCGCCCGTGCGCTGGCGGTGCACGACTTCCGCGTGATCCTCGCCGCGATGGGCGGACCGCTCTCGCCCGCGCAGCGGCGCGACGCCGCGACCATCGAGGGGCTCGTCGTCCACGAGAGCGACTACCGGCTGGAGTGGATGGACGATCCTTGGGACGACGTCGCCCGCGCCGGAGATTGGCTCTTGTCGCTGGAGGAGCGAGCGCGCCCCGACATCGTTCACATCAACGGCTTCGCGCACGCGGCGTTGCCGTTCCGCGCGCCGCGGATCGCCGTCGTGCACTCCTGCGTCCTCTCGTGGTGGAGCGCGGTGCGCGGCGAGGAGGCGCCGCGACGATACGATCGCTACCGTCGCGAGGTGCAGGCCGGGCTCCGCGTGGCGGGCGCGGTGATCGCGCCGACGCACGCGATGCTCTCGGAGGCCGCGCGCCGCTACGGCCCGTTTCGTCGCTCGTTCGTCGTCCCCAACGCCGCGTCGGCGGCGCGCCATCGGCCCGCGGACAAGGAGGGCTTCATCCTCGCGGTCGGCCGGCTCTGGGACGACGCCAAGAACATCTCCGCGCTCTGCGAGGTCGCGGAGCGCCTCCCATGGCCCGTCGTGGTGGCCGGTAGCGACGAGCATCCCGACCTGGGCAAGCGCTCCTTCCGCGGCGTGCGCATGCTCGGCATCCTGGATCGCGACGAGGTGGCCGCGTGGATGGCGCGCGCGTCCATCTACGCGCTCCCGGCCCGCTACGAGCCCTTCGGCCTCTCCGTGCTCGAGGCCGCCCTCTCCGGCTGCGCGCTCACGCTCGGCGACATCCCGAGCTTGCGCGAGATCTGGGGCGGCGCGGGAGCGCTCTTCGTCGATCCGCGCTCGATCGAGCAGATGGAGAGCGCGCTGCGGCTCCTGATCGAAGCTCCGGAGCTGCGCCTGGAGATGGCGCGCGAGGCCCGCGCGCGCGCCCTCGAGCACACGCCCGAGCGCATGGCGCGCGGGTACCTCGACATCTACGAAGCGCGGGTCTCCGAGGCGAGCGCCGACGAAGAAACGCAGGAGGAGCCGTGCGCGTAGTCCTCTTCTGTCATTCGCTGCTCTCCGACTACAACCATGGCAACGCCCACTTCCTCCGCGGCGTCGTGACCGAGCTCGCGGCGCGCGGGCACGAGGTCTCCGTCTACGAGCCGGAGGACGCTTGGAGCGTCCATTGCCTCGTCGCGGATCGCGGCGAAGGCCCGCTCGCAGACGTGCGCCGCTTCTATCCGGCGGTGAGGCCGATCCGCTATCGCGCGGACGATCTCGATCTCGATCGCGCGCTCGACGGCGCTTCGCTCGTCCTCGTGCACGAGTGGAGCGAGCCGGAGCTCGTCCGGCGCATCGGCGAGCATCGCGCGCGCGGCGGTGACGCGCTCCTCTTCTTCCACGACACGCATCATCGATCCGTGACCGATCCCGAGGCCATGGGGCGCTACGAGCTCGGCCACTACGACGCCGTCCTCGCCTTCGGGCGGATCATCCGCGACATCTACCTGGCGCGCGGCTGGGCGAAGCGCGCGTTCGTGTGGCACGAGGCGGCCGACGCGCGCGTCTTCTCCCCGCGCGCCGTGCGCCCCGAGCGCGATCTCGTGTGGATCGGCAATTTCGGGGACGAGGAGCGGACGGCGGAGCTCGAAGAGTTCCTGCTCCGGCCCGTGCGCGAGCTCGGCCTCTCGGCCCGCGTGCACGGCGTGCGTTACCCCGAGTCGGCGCGGGCTGCGCTTTCGCGATCGGGGATCGAGTATGCGGGCTGGTTGCCGAACTACCTCGCTCCGGGCGCGTTCGCGCGCGCGCGGGTGACGGTGCACGTGCCACGGCGGCCGTATGCGAGCCGGCTCGTCGGCATCCCGACCATTCGCCCCTTCGAGGCGCTGGCGTGCGGGATCCCGCTCGTCTCGGCGCCGTGGGAGGACGCGGAGGGGCTGTTCTCGCCGGGCCGCGATTACCTCGTCGCCCGCGACGGTGACGAGATGAAGCGACATCTTCGCTTCCTCCTCGATCACCCGGAAGCGGCCGCGGCCATGGCTGCGCGTGGTCGGGCCACGATCCTCGCGCGCCACACCGCTGCACACCGAGTCGACGAGCTCCTCGCCATCCGCGAAACGCTGGAGATGGAGCGCGGCCGATGGCACGCCGCGCACTCCATGGAGACGCACGTCGGGAACGAACCATGAGCCAACCGCGAGCCTTGGACATCGCCTTCTTCGGATCCAGCCTGGTCTCGGCCTACTGGAACGGCGCGGCCACGTACTACCGCGGCATCCTCCGTGCGCTCCATGCCCGTGGTCATCGCATCACGTTCTACGAGCCCGACGCGTACGATCGGCAGAAGCACCGCGACATCGACGATCCGCCCTGGGCCCGCGTGGTCGTGTACTCCGGCGTCGATGCGGAGGGGCCCGAGCGCGCGCTCGCCGACGCGCGCGGCGCGGACGTGATCGTCAAGGCCAGCGGCGTCGGCGTCTTCGACGAGCTCCTCGAAGCCGGCGTGGCCTCCATGCGGCGGCCTGGGACCACCACCGTGTTCTGGGACGTCGACGCGCCCGCGACGCTCGATCGGCTCCGCGGCCGCGCGCACGACCCGTTCCACGCGCTCGTCCCCCAGTACGATCTCGTCTTCACCTACGGCGGCGGCGATCCAGTCGTGCGCGGCTACCTCGGCTTCGGGGCGCGGCGTTGCGCGCCCATCTACAACGCGCTCGATCCCGACACGCACTTCGAGGTCGCATCGTCGCCGCGCTTCGAGGCCGATCTCTCGCTCCTCGCCAACCGCCTGCCCGATCGCGAGCGGCGCGTCGCGGAGTTCTTCTTCGCGCCCGCCGCCGCGCTGCCGGAGCGACGCTTCCTCCTCGGCGGCAACGGCTGGCACGACGCTGAGATGCCGCCGAACGTGCGCGCCGTGGGCCACGTCTACACGGCCGATCACAACGCGTTCAACGCGAGCGCGCTCGCGGTGCTCAACGTGGCCCGCGACAGCATGGCCACGTGCGGCTTCTCGCCGGCCACGCGCGTCTTCGAGGCCGCGGGCGCCGGCGCGTGCATCATCACCGACGCATGGGAGGGCATCGAGCTCTTCCTCGAGCCCGATCGCGAGATCCTCGTGGCGCGATCGGGCGACGAGGTCGCGCATCACCTCCGCGCGCTCACGCCCGCGCGCGCCCGCGCCATCGGGGCCGCGGCGCAGCGGCGCGTGCTCGCGCACCACACCTACGCGGAGCGCGCGCACGCGGTCGAAGCGGCGCTCCTCGAGCAGGACGTCGAGGTCGCGGAGGTCAGCGCGTGAAGCAACGTTCGTACGTCTTTCTGGGCCTCTCGATCACCTCCGCGTGGGGCAACGGACACGCCACGACGTACCGAGGCATGCTCAAGGCGCTCGCGGCGCGCGGGCACCGCGTGCTCTTCCTCGAGCGGGACGTCCCTTACTACGAGGCCAACCGCGATCTCCCCGCGCCGCCCTACTGTCGCACCGAGCTCTACCGGAGCTTCGACGAGCTCACGGCGCGCTTCGATGCGGCCATCCGCGAGGCCGACGTGGTCGTGGTGGGCTCGTTCGTGCCCGAGGGCGCGCGCGTGAGCTCGTGGGTGCTGGAGACGGCGCGCGGCCTGCGTGCGTTCTACGACATCGACACGCCGGTGACGCTCGGCAAGTTGGAGCGCGGCGATCACGAGTACCTCTCACCCGATCTCGTGCCGCGCTTCGATCTGTACCTCTCGTTCACCGGCGGCCCCACGCTCGCGCACGTGACGCGTCGCTACGGCGCGGCGCGGGTCCGCCCGCTCTACTGCTCGGTGGACCCCGATTGCTACCACCCGATGCGCGCCGAGCCGCGCTGGGATCTCGGATACCTCGGCACCTACAGCGTCGATCGTCAGCCGTCCTTGGAGCGGCTCTTGATGGAGCCGGCGCGGCGCCTGCCGGAGAGGCGGTTCGGCGTCGCCGGCGCGCAGTACCCGGCGGAGCTCGTCTGGCCCGAGAACGTGGACCGCGCCGATCACGTGGCCCCGAACGAGCATCGCGCCTTTTACAACGCGCAGCGGTTCACGCTGAGCGTCACCCGCCGGGACATGATGGAAGCAGGCTTCTCACCGAGCGTACGCATCTTCGAGGCGGCCGCGTGCGGCGTCCCCGTGATCAGCGACGCGTGGCCGGGGCTCTCCGAGTTCTTCGAGCCCGGCCGCGAGCTGCTCGTCGCCGAATCGACGGAAGAGGTACTCTCGTTGATCCGCGAGCTCCCGGAGGCGGAGCGCCTCGCGGTGGGCCGGCGCGCCCGGGCGCGAGCGCTCGCCGAGCACACGGCCGCGCACCGGGCCGACGCGCTCGATCGCTACGCCGTCGAGATCCTCGGCGAGGGCTGAGGTCGTGGTTGCAACGCAGTCGGAGGTTACAACGTCATGATGCGCATCCTGGTGACTGGCGGCGCCGGCTTCATCGGCTCCCACCTGTGCGAGCACCTCCTCGGGGAGGGACACGAGGTGATCGCGCTCGACAACTTCTCGACCGGAGCGCGCGAGAACGTCGCGCACCTCGCCGCCCACCGGAGGTTCTCCCTGATCGAGCAGGACGTGATGAAGCCGATCGATCTCGTCGTGGACCGCGTCTACAACCTCGCCTCCCCCGCGAGCCCACCGAAGTACCAGCGCGATCCCGTGCGCACGTTGCTCACCAACGTCCTCGGCGCGTTCCATGCGCTGGAGGTCGGGCGACGCTCCGGCGCCCGTGTCTTTCAGGCGTCCACCAGCGAGGTCTACGGTGATCCGGAGGTTCATCCGCAGCCGGAGAGCTACCGCGGCTCGGTGAACCCCATCGGCATCCGCGCCTGTTACGACGAGGGGAAGCGCTGCGCCGAGTCCCTCATGATGGACTATCACCGCAAGCACCGCGTGGCCGTGCGCATCGCGCGCGTCTTCAACACCTACGGCCCGCGGATGGCGCCGGACGACGGCCGGGTGGTCTCGAACTTCATCGTCCAGGCCCTGCGCGGCGAGGACCTCACCATCTACGGCGACGGCTCGCAGACGCGGAGCTTCTGCTACGTCGACGATCTCGTGCAGGGCATCGTCCACCTCATGGAGCACCCGCACGAGCTCGGGCCCGTCAATCTCGGCAACCCCGGTGAGTTCACGGTGCGCGAGCTGGCGGAGGAGGTCCTCCACCTGACGGGCAGCAAGGGGCGCCTCGTCTTCGCGCCGTTGCCCGACGACGATCCGCGGCAGCGCCGGCCGGTGATCGACAAGGCCCGCGCCACACTCGGATTCGAGCCGCGCATCCAGCTTCGCCAGGGGCTGCACAAGACGATCGAGTGGTTCCGCGCGCGCGTCACCCAGCGGTGCGTCGAGGCGGCCTGATCTCGTTCGCGCGCGCTCACATCGGCATCTCACGCTCCAGCGCTCGCCGATACCTCTCGTCATCGGCGAGCAGCCGCGGAGCTTCCATCGTCCCCGCCATCGCACCGGCCGCCATCTTCGCCCGCGCCATGCGCGCCAGCGCGTAGGCCCTCACATACGCCGGGAGGCGGCCGGATATCGCGCGATCGCCGGAGATGCGCGCATACCGCGCGAGCAGCGTCGCCCGCGCCAATCCCTCGACCTCCCACTCCACGATTGCTCCGGCCAGATCCCACGCGACATCGGTCGGACCGGGGTAACCGTGATCATCTCCATGCGCGGCGGCGTCGACCTTCAAGGGCGCGACGCCGTCCGTCTCGATCCACTCGTGCGGATCCATCCGCGCGTCGGCGATGATGGGCCGCTCGATCTCGAGAGGCTCGTCGATGGCGCGCCCGAGCTCGACCTCGCTGTTCCAGCGCACCATCTCGCGGAGCTCGTCCCCATCGATGGGGACGGCGAAAGCACGCGCTCGAAACGCGCAGTAATCCGCGATCCGATCGAGCAGGCCTGCTCTCCGCGCCCCGCGTCGAAGCGGCCGCCCGGCGATCACGGGATACACCACGAAGCCGTCGCCGACGTCTTGCAGCATCGGTCCGAAGCCGGCCTCGGCGACGGCCCGCGCCCGCATGCGCGCCTCCTCGCCGGCGCGACCGAGCCCCTCGAATTTGAAGAGCCGAGATCCATCCGCCGAGAGGTGCTTGATGCGCTCGAAGGTGGGCCACGCGGCGGGCCAGGACGTGGGCGGGCCGCAGAACGTCGCGCGCCAAAGGCCACCCGAGACATCGATGGCAGCGTCCGCCGGTAACTGCGTCGGCGGCACGACCAAGGAGCTCCCGAGCGCCGCAAAGCGCCGCGCGGCGTCCCTCGCCAAGAGCTTGGAGGGATCCGCCGCGTGCGTGCCGAGGAGCACGATGCGCCGAGGATCGACACCCACACCGGCGAGGGCCTCGCCCACGGAGAGGAACGATGAGCCGCTCATCCCCGGTCCCTCGTCGACCACGAGAAACGATGCGCCGCGATCACGCGCGCCGGTGATCCACGCCCGCGTTTCCGGATCGAGATGGAGGACGCGATCGTACGGGTGCCCCGCGGGGCGGACGGTGACGCGATCCACCGCGAGCCCGCGCCGCTGCAGCGTCGTTGCGACGACCGCGCTCAACGTGGTTCCGATGGACCGGATCCCGACCACCGCCGCCGTGCCCGAGGGGACATCGATGCTCGATGCGAGCCGCGCGAAGGCATTGGGCGAAAGGCCGTACCAGGTGAAGCTCTCCGGCGGCGACAGGCTCACCGACGCAGGGAGACCGGCGCCGAGATCGACGGGTACCGTGATGTTCGTGAATTCCGCACCCTCGGCGGTCTCCGCGAGTCGATCGGTGATCCGCATGGCGATGCGTACGCCGGGCGCCCCGTGATCGGCGAGCACGCACTCGAGCTCGCCCGCGAGGATCAAGGTGTCCGTCGCGAGATCGCGGGACGCCGCTGGATTCGCTGCGCCCGCGAGCCGCGTGATCGCGGCGCGCAGGCTCTCGATCAGCGCATCGACGGCCACGCGACGTCGCCCGTGACGAAACACATGGAGGTTCGATCCTGCGCGCACCGGTGTCTCCATCGTTGGCATGGCCCACGCAAACCTGGGACCTGCCACGATGCTCCCGCCGAGCCATTCCCGACGCCCTCGCCTGCTCGCCGTGGACGTGGACGGCACGCTCATCGGGGCGCGCGGGACGATCGATCCGCGGGACGTGAATGCGATCGATCGCGCTCGGCGAGCGGGCGTCTTCGTCACGCTGGCCACGGGTCGGCTCGCTCCTTTGGCGCTCTCGGTCGCTCGCTCGCTCGACCTCGAGGTGCCGCTCGTCTGTGCCGACGGCGCCGCCCTCGTGTGTCCGCGGAGCGGCGCGATCCTCGAAGCCACGCACCTCGCGCCGTCTGCGCTCGCCGCGCTGCTCGACGCCGCCGTGGCGCACGCGCTCGCGCCGTTCCTGTTCTTCGCCGACGCCATCTGGGGCGACGCGTCCGGCGCGGCGCACGCCGATCTCGTGAGCGCTTGGTCCTCGAAGCTCACCTTCAGCGCGTGCTTCGACGAGCCCGATCGCGCGGGCGCCGTCATGGCGTTCGGCATCGGTCCGCAGCCGCATGTCGAGGCCGCGCATGCGGCCATCGAGGGGCGCGACACCACCGTGGATCTGAGCGCGTTCGGCCTCGGAGAAGGCGCGCCGTGGGTGCTTCGCGCCGCGCCGCACGGCGTCGGCAAGCACACCGCGCTGGCGCGGCTCGCGCATCACCTCGGCGTCCAGCGCGGGGACGTCGCCGCCGTCGGCGATTGGTACAACGATCTCACGATGCTCTCGTGGGCCGGCCACTCCTTCGCCATGGGTGGAGCGCCCACGAGCGTATGTGCGGCGGCCGGTTGCGTGCTCGAAGCGACTGCCGACACCGGCGGCGGTATCGAGGAGGCCATCTCGCGTTGGATCGGTATCTGACGGCGCGCGCTTCAGCAGGCGTAGCGCCGCGTCATCCGCGCGCAAAAATCGGCAAAATCATCGTTGTTTCGCGGCGGGCTCGTGTGATGCGGCCGGACGCCGAGGTGCTCCGGCGTGAAGCAATACGTGAGCGTCACCTCGAACGGCTCGAGCGCGGCCATCTGCCGATCGAACCAGGCCTCGGCGTTCGGTCGAAAGCTGTCGGCCCAGCTCAGGCCGGTGCGAAGGTGCCGGACGCCGAGCTCGCGGAGCCGCGCGACGGCGTCGTCGAGGCGATGATCCTCGAAATGAAACCACTGGCAGATGCCGGCTTCGGGCGCGTGCTCGCGGAACACGTCGAACGCGCGTTTGGGGCTGCCGTCCTCGCGGAGGAGACCCATGTGGAAGTGCCGGTAGTACGACGAGCCCTCGGCCTCGCGATGACGGGTGGTCGCGGGCCACGCGGCGGGAAGATCGTAAAGGCTGTACCAATGAATGCGATCGACGTGCCCCCGCAGGAGCTCCATGCTCCGCCGCAGGCCGAGCTCCTGCACCTCTTCGGCGCCGAAGGACGAGGCGCCGATCTCGGTGACCCAAATGGGCCTGTCGGTGACGGCGCGGATCTCGGCGATTTTCTCGGGCCACTCGTGGATCTGCCAATGGTTCCAATCGAGCGGAAAGCCGTGCACGGCGACGATGTCCACGTGATCGAGGACACCTTGCTCGCGCAGGTTCGTGACGAACGCCGGATCGATGGGTGAGATGCCACCGAGCACGCGACGCAGGCTCGGGCTCTCGGCGCGCACGGCATCGGCGGCGCGCTTGACCATGGATCCGTACGATGACCACTCGGGATCGATCTCGAAGTCCCAGTGCGACTTGTTGTTCGGCTCGTTCCAGAGCATCACGGCTTCGATCATCGCGGCGCTCCCCACGCCGCGCCCTCGCGGCGGCACACGTAGACTTCGGGCTCGGGCCTGCTCGTGATGGTGAATCCCGCGCTCCGCACCATCGCCTCCGCGCAGGCTCGATTGGGGATCCACCAGTTCGTCTGGTCTTGCGCGTAGCGATGCTCGACGAAATGGAGCTTGGGATAGCCCGGCATGTCGAAGACATCGACTTCGGCAAAGGGGTAATCCTCGGCGAGGGGCGTCACTTCGTCGCTCCCACGCTGCATGGCTTGAAACACCAACATGTCTTCTGCCACGTGCTCGGCGATGAGGTCGAGCGCCAGGAGCGGGTGCCGGAGGTGATAGAGCACGCCCATGAAGAGCACCACGTCGAAGCGCCGCCCGAGGCGGGCCACCTCGTAGACCGAGAGCGGGCGCAGCTCGATCGAGACCCCGAGGACTTGGGCGGCGAGCTCCGCCTGCGCCAGATAGCGCTCGTCGCTGTCGATCCCGACCACGAGATCGGCGCCGCGCCGCTTCATCTCGATCGCGTAGAAACCTGCGTTGCAGCCGATGTCGAGGACGCTCTTCCCCCGGAGATCGGCCGGAATCGCGCGGGCGAACGCGCGCCATTTGCAGGAGGGATAATCGCCCAGGAAGTGCTGGGGAGCCGTCTGCACGCCGCCGAGATCGAGGTTGTGGAACCACGGCCCGAGGCGCTGCACGCGCTCTTCGATCTGCTCGCGCGAGAGCTCGCTCATGCCGCCCTCCCACGCTCGCCGAGGAGGTGGATGGCCTCGCGATATCCATGCACGGTCCCCACGTCGACATAGATCTCGCCGGCTCGGACCGCGCGTGCGCCGCCGCCGCGAGCGAGGTACGCGTTCACCAGCGTGCCGAGGTACGCGTCGGCGCGATCCCGCTCGCACCAGAGCGCGTGGAGCGAGCGCAGCACCGCGCCGTCGAGCTTGAACGCGCCCCAGATCCAGTTGGAGCTGGCGCCCTGTTGCTTCACCTGGATTTCGCGCACGTTGCCTTTCTCGTCGGAGACCACCGCGTCGAAGAGCTCCGGGTGCTCGACCTCGAAGAGGAGAAACGAAAGGCCGCCCGAAGGGAGTCGCTCGAGCCCGTCCTCCGGAAACCACACCGTGTCCGGCAAACCGACGAGCACGTCCTCGTCGGGGTGAATCAGCGGGAGCGCGCGAAAGATGGCGTCGCACAGGCCATTTGCGCTCGGCTGCACCATGTAGCAGAGCGACGCGCCGCCGATCGAGGCGCCGTAGTACTGGAAGATGTCGGCCTTCTCCGGAGAGATCACCATGCATATCTGCGTGGCGCCGCCCACGAGCATGCGGTCGATGAGATACTCGCTCACCGCACGTGGGCGCTCCGCGCCGCCATCGCTGCGGCACCCGACCGGGAGCAGCTCCTTCGAGAACGCGAGCGGCTGAATCCTGCTTCCGATGCCGGCCGCCGGAATGATACCCCACATGCTCAATTCCCTCCCGCCTCCGCGTCGAGCTCCGCACGGATGAGGGACTCGACCTCTTTTCGACAACGAATCTGACGAAGGCGCGCGCGCGTCTCCCGCCGGAGCCGCCCCAGCGTGTAAACCACCTTGCGTCGGGTGTGCTCCGGACCGAAGTAGTCGAAGAATCCGTACGAGTTCAGCGAGAAGAACGAGAGCGCGTCGGCCTCGTTGAGCAGGATGCTCTCCCGATCATCGCGCGGGCGCTCGTGCCCGCTCACCAGCGCCGCCACCCGATCGCCGATCTCGGCGCCGAGCCCGGCCGCGAGCACGGCGCGTCGAGCCAGCGTTGCGCCGCGCCGCGCGTGCTCGTCTTTGAAGGCCTGATAGTCGGGATAAAGATGCTCGACGCGGGCGTCGCACTCGGAGCCGAGGCGCTCGACGTCATGAAGGAGCGCCGCTGCCTGCGCCGCGAGGCTCGCCTGCGGATCGAGGCGCAGCATCCATTGCCAGGTGTCGAGCGCGTGCTCCCAATCGGCGCGCACGAGAGGCTTGTCGGCCCGATGGAGCTCGCGGTGGATCGCGAGCAGCGCTTCGAAGCGCGTGTCCTTCGAGGCGTGGTTGCGCCGCGGGAGGAAACGCTGACAGCGTCCCAGCACTTCGATTGCGACGGCGGCGCACTCCTCTCCCGGCGCCTCGAGCCGGAGGTCGAAAGGGCCTTGATCCGCGAGGCGGCGCATCTCCGCGTCCACGGCGTAGACGTCGAATCGAAAGGTTCGCCACGCCTCCACGCCCAGCGAGACGCTCGGCCCTGCTCCGGCGGCGCCGAACACGACGGTCAAGCCGGGGAACTCGGAGGCGATCGCCTGGCTCTCCGCGGGGATCGACGGGACGAGAGCAATGATCAGGCGCTCCAGCATGCTGCTCCTCGATCGCGCGGCGAGAGCGCACGGAACATGCTCGTGGCGCGATCGTCCGGCAAGCTGCGGCAGATCCCGCGCTCTCGGCACGTGATCACCGGCACCGCCGTCGGACGGCCCCGGACACGATCTCAGCGCGGCGCGCGCCGACCTCGCTCCCTCGATGCGTCTCGAGGCGCGACGGTCGTTTGACGTGATTGACGTGATCGAGCGCGATGCGCTCACCCCACCGAGCGAGCCCATCGTGCCTATCGTGCGTGGGGTGCGGCCAAGCGTGGTGAAAGCGCACAAGGATCCATCGTGGACACTCCCATGGTGGGAGTGTGCTCGAATCTCACGTTGCTCATCGGTCCTCGCGACACCGCATCTCAGGCGCGATGAGCGCCCGCCGTGCGAAAGCCCCCGGTGCTATGGTGCCGCATGCAACTCGCTGTGGTGGGGACGGGGTATGTCGGCCTCGTGGCGGGCGCGGGCTTCGCCGACTTTGGCAACGACGTGGCCTGTGTCGATGTCGACGAGGCCAAGATATCGCGCCTCCAGCGCGGTGAGGTGCCGATTTACGAACCAGGGCTCGGCGCGCTCATCGCCGCCAACACGAGGGCTGGCCGCCTCCGATTCTCGACCGACGTGGCCGGGGCGATCCGCGGTGCGGACGTGGTGCTCATCGCCGTCGGCACGCCGCCCGCTCCCGATGGCTCGGCCGATCTCTCCGCGGTGTACGCGGTGGCGCGCCTCATCGGCGAGCGCGCCAATGGAGCGAAGGTGGTCGCCACCAAAAGCACCGTCCCCGTGGGCACGGCGGACCGGATCAAAGCCATCATCTCCGGCCTGACGAAAGAGCGTGTCTCGGTCGCGTCGAATCCGGAGTTTCTCAAGGAGGGGAATGCGATCAACGATTTCATGAAGCCCGATCGCGTGGTCATCGGGTCCGACAGCCCGCGGGCCTGGGAGGTGCTGCGCCAGCTCTATGCCCCCTTCGTGCGCGCGACGGACCGCATCCACCTGATGGACGCGCGCTCCGCGGAGCTCACGAAATACGCGGCCAACGCGCTGCTCGCCACGCGCATCTCGTTCATGAACGATCTGGCGCTCCTCGCGGAGAAGCTCGGCGCCGACATCGAGCTCGTGCGCAAAGGCATGGGAGCCGATCCGCGCATCGGCTCGAAGTTCCTCTTTCCCGGCCCCGGCTTCGGCGGCTCCTGCTTCCCCAAGGACATCGCCGCGCTCCTCCACACCGGGGATCAGGTGGGGCACGATCTCGGCGTCGTTCGCGCGAGCGCCCTCGTGAACGCGCGACAGAAGCGGGTCCTCGGCCAGAAGGTGCAAAGGCATTTCGGCGACTCGCTCGCGGGCCGGACGGTCGCCGTCTGGGGGCTCGCCTTCAAGCCGCAGACGGACGACGTGCGCGAGTCTCCAGCGCTCGTGTTGATCGACGATCTCCTCGCGGCGAACGCCAACGTGCAAGCACACGATCCGGAGGCGATGCCCAACGTGAAGGTGCTCTATGGAGACCGGATCTCCTTCGCCGACGAGATGTACGGCGCGGCGCACGGCGCCGACGCGCTGATCCTGGTCACGGAGTGGCACCCTTACCGGACACCGGATTTTTTGCGATTGAAGAAGATCATGAAGCAGGCGGTCCTGTTCGACGGGCGGAACACCTGGCTACCGAGCGAGGTGAGGGCGCTCGGCTTCTCGTACGTGGGTATCGGGCGCTCGTGAGACCAATCAGAAGGCTTGGCGCGCGCCTGCCTTTCGTGACATTCACACCTGACGAGATTGTCTGATCGCCTATCGGACGAGCGGCCCGAGCCGTGCGCTCGGAAGCCTGGTAAACAGTGCTTTTTCGGCGTCTCTGCACCATGGATGATGGGCTCACCAAACAAGCGATGTCGTGAGCCGTCATGGTGAGTCTCCTCACGGGAGATTCCTGGCTCGGCTCGGGGTGTATCGTAGGTTGGGGCCGCCGCTGACATCGATCGTCGGCGAGCTCGGACAACGTGCCTTCGACATTCTCGAACGACCTCCGCCGCAGCCTCGCCTACCTCCGCCCGCACGCCGGCCGCATCGCGCTGGTGCTGGCGCTGACGCTGGGAGCGAGCAGCCTCCCTGCGATCGAGCCGCTCCTGCACCGGGCGCTCTTCGATCGCCTCGCCGCGCAGGCCGCGTTGCGAGACATGCTCGCGCCCGTGTTGATCCTCGGCGTGCTCACCGTGGGGCGCGTGTTGCTCTCGGGGGCGATCTCCCGCCGGGTGTGGCGCGTGCGCCTCCGCATCAACCGCGATCTGCTCGCCAAGGCGACCGGACGTCTGCACACGCTGCCCATCGGCTACCACCAGGGCCGCGGGATCGGCGAGACCATGACGCGGCTCGACCGGGGCATCACCTCCTTCGTCGACGGCCTCGCGGCCGTGGCGTTTCAGCTTCTCCCGGCGGTCGTCTACATCCTCGTCGCGCTCGCCATCATGTTCCGGCTGAGCCCGCTGCTGGCGCTCACCGCCCTGGTGTTCGTGGTCCCGCCGCTCTTCTTCGGCCGCAAGACCACGAGCGAGCTCGTCGCGCGCGAGCGCGCCGGGCTCGAGCGCTGGTGCTCCATCTACAACCGCATGCAGGAGGTGCTCGCGGGCATCAAGACCGTGAAGGTCTTCGCCCAGGAGTCGGCCGAGCACCGCCGGTTCATCACCGCGGTCGAAGGCGCGCAGCGCGAGGTCGTCCGGAGCGTCGATCTGTCGACGCGCCTCTCCACGGCGCGGAGCCTCTCCGTCAACCTCGGCCGCGTGGCCGTGCTCGGCGCCGGCGGTGTGCTCGTCCTCCGCGGGCAGCTCGGCGTGGGCACGCTCGTCGCGTTCTTCGGCTACGTGGGTGGGCTCTACGAGCCGGCGCAGACGCTCCTCGGGCTGTACGAGACGGCCCGTCGCGCGGAGCTCGGCCTCCGGACCTACTTCGACGTGATCGACGCGGAGGACGCGGTGCCCGACGTGCCCGACGCGCACGTGCCGCGCGCCATCACGGGCGAGATCGCGTTCGAGCGCGTCACGTTCCGCCACGATCGCGCCTCGGCTTCGGCGCCGGCGCTGCACGACGTCTCGCTCTCGATCACGCCCGGCGAGCTCGTCGCGCTCGTCGGCCCGAGCGGCGCGGGGAAGAGCACGCTCGCCGATCTCCTCCTTCGGCTGCACGATCCCTGCACGGGCGCGGTCCGCATCGACGGCCGCGATCTGCGCGAGCTGTCGCAGATCGAGCTGCGCCGGCGCATCGGCATCGTCACGCAGGAGCCGTTCCTGTTCGAGGACACCATCGAGGAGAACATCCGCTACGGCTCTCCGCACGCGACGGCCGACGACGTGCGCGCGGCCGCGTGCGCGGCGCAGGCCGATGCGTTCATCCAGCGCCTGCCGCACGGCTATGCGACGCGCGTCGGCCGCGGCGGCGTGCAGCTCTCGGGCGGCGAGCGGCAGCGGCTCGCGATCGCGCGCACCCTCCTCAAGGATCCCGCGATCGTCGTGCTCGACGAGCCCACGAGCGCGCTCGACGTCGAGAGCGAGCTGCTCGTCTCCGAGGCCATCGAGCGGCTCACCCGCGGGCGCACCACGGTCCTCGTCGCGCACCGCCTCGGGACCACGCTCCGCGCCGATCGCGTCGTGGTGCTGGAAGGCGGGCGCGTGGCCGAGCAGGGGCCGCCCTCCGCGCTGCTTCAACAAGAGGGCCCCTTCAGCCGCATGATGGCCCTCTGGCAAGCGAGCACCGCGCTGCCGCAGCTGTGAGCCGGAAGAGAGGCGCGGCTCGTCAAACGCCGCACGTGCGAGGAATGCTGGGAGAGCGGCGCTTCTCGACCCGACGGCGCTTCACGCCGCGCGCTTGCCCTTACCGCGCTCCTCGACGGTCTCGCGCTTCACGAGCTTGTTGAAGTTGCTCGGCTCGCCCTCGGCGGTCTCCTCCTGATAGAGCAACGCGAGGTCGTTTTCGTCGAGCTTCTCGAACCATTCGTCCCACTCGATGGGCTCGAGCGAGCCCTCGCCGCTGTAGCCGGGGAAATCGAGCCGGATGATGCCGGGATCATCGCCGCTGCCGGTGCCCTTCACCGCGGAAGGCACGGCGCCGCGCTCCTCCGCCCACTGGCGGATGGTCTCGTGATCGGTCGTCCACTTCGTCTGTGCCATGACGGTCACCTCGTGACGGTCTTCGGGTGCGCCCGCCGTCAACGCAAGCGGCGTGGGTCTGGCTCGTTCGTGACGCGCCTCCGGGCTCGAGCACGCCGTCGAGCTCACCGCCACAAGAGGCACAGCGCGCCGAACGTCGCGACGCCGACGACGAGCCACGACACGTAGTCGCCGACGCGCCCGTCGTGCAGCGCGCGCACGTACCGGATCCCGCTCCAGGCTCGCCCGGCCGGCGCGCACACCCATGAAGGAAGGTGCTCGCGAAACAGCATCGCCGCGGCGAGCGCCACGGCCCCCGAGGCGACGAGGAGGCCGTGCAGGATCGCGTCGCCCATCGGTGCCTCCGCGGGCAGCTCCGGCGCGCGGCGCACGCGTCCATCGAGCACCCAAGCCGCATAGCCCGCGGTGTCGAGCATGGTCGCCGCGCCCTCGATGGCGGCTCGGCGCAGGCCCGGGACGAGGCCGACGAGGAGCCCCATCACGAGCAGCACGGGTGGCAGCAGCAGCATGATCCTCGGCACCTCACCGGGAGGAGCTTCACCTTCGGGGCCCTCCGTGGTCTGCCCGCCGACGTCGGGCGCGTCGGCGCGGCGCGGCCCGAGATCGAGGAAGATGCGACCCGCCGCGCGCAGCACCGCCGCTCCGGTGAGCACGCCGCTCGCGACGAAGATCGCCGAGCCTGCGCCGCGACCGGCGCGTGCGAGGCCGGCCTCCATGCTCGCTTCACCGCTCGCGAGCCCGAAAGGCGGCAAGCCGGCGAGCGCGAGGCCGCCCAGCGCGAACACGACGCCGATGGACGGCAGCGAGCGCCCGCGGCCGCGGAGCGCGATCTCGTCGATCGACGAGAGCCGTTGCAGGAGCACACCAGCACAGAGAAACAAGGCGCCCTTCACGAAGGCGTGCCCCAGCACGTACACGGCCACGCCGCCGACGGCCTCCACGTCGAAGGTGACCGCCGCCATCGTCATCGCGCCCATGTGGCTGATCGTGGAGAACGCGAGCAATCGTTTGAGGTGGCGCTGCGCCACGCACATGACGCCGCCGACGAGCGCACCGAGCACGCCCATGCCGAAGAGCACACCGCGCGCGGCGGCCTCGTGCGGGCCGAGGCCTCCGTGAAAGACGGCGCCCCAGAGCCGCACCACCGCGTAGAGGCCGACCTCGACCATCACGCCCGAGAAGAGCACCGAGACCGGGGTGGGCGCGACGGCGTGCGCGTCGGCGAGCCAGAAGTGGAACGGCACGAGCGCGGCCTTGATCGAGAAGCCAGAGATGAGGAGCGTGAACGCCACGACCACGAGCGCATCGCCGGGGCCCGAGATGGCGCGGCCGATCTGCGCGAGGTTGAGCGCGCCGGTGCGGCCGTAGAGGAGCGCGATGCCGATGAGCACGAGGACCGCACCGATGCTGTTCGTGACGGCGAAGTTGATGGCGCCCTGGAGGGAGCCCCGGTCGCGGCTCTTGAAGCCGGTGAGCGCGAAGGCCGCGGCGCTCATGAGCTCGAAGAACACGAACAGGTTGAAGAGGTCGCCCGTGAGCGCGAAACCGGAGAGCGCCGCGAGGAACGTCAGGACGAGCACGCGGAAGTGCGCGCGGTCGGCTTCGAGGTAGCCGTCTGCGAACAGCAGCGTAGCGACGACGAGCACCCCGGAGAGCGCGGCGAGCCCGGCGCCGAACGGATCGATCGCGAGGACGATGCCGAGGCACACGCCGTCGCGCGGGGGCCAGTCGCCGAGCCAATGGAGGATGGGATGCGTGCGCGCCGCGAGCATCAGCCAACACGACGCGGCCGTGCTCGCGACCGCGGCGAGCACGGCGATGGAGTGCGTGACGAGGTGCGGGACGCGCCCGGAGAGCACGACGAGGATCGCCGCGGTGAGCAGCGGCAGGACGACGGGGACGATGGGGGCGACGAGCACGCTACCCCCGCATCACGTCGAGCACGTCGGGATCGACCGTGCCCGCGCGCTGATGCGCGCGCACCGCGAGCGCGAGGAGCAGCGCGATCACGGTGGCCTCGACCACGACGTCCGTGAGCATGAGCGCCTGCACCACGGGATCGACGGCGCTCGCGCTCGGCGGCGTGCTCAGAAAAATGGGCGGCCCGCCGCCGTGCTTGTAGCCGATGGCGAGCAGCAGCACGTACGTCGAGCTCTGGCTCACGCCGACGCACACCACGAGGTGCACGAGGTGCCTGCTCGTGATGACCCCGTAGATCCCGACGAGGAGGACCCACGCCGCGACGCTCCAAGGGAGGATGCCGTCGAGCGACGCGAAGCTCATCGCGCACCCGAGAGGCGCGTCTCGAGCGCGGCCCGCACGAACACGATGAGCAGCAGCACGAACGCCGCGGCAACCTCGACGCCGACCGTCACGTTGAGCGCGAAGATGGTCCCGCCGGAGATCGGCGTCCCGACCACGCCGAGCGGCAGGACGTTGGTGAGGAACGGCCGCGAGAGCGCGAGGCCGAGCGCGCCGACGGCGATGTATCCCGCGGCGCCGGACGCCTCGGTGATCTCGACGAGCGCGTCCGGCGCGACGCGGTGGAAAGTCCGAGGCCCCGAGGCGAGGTAGATGACGAGCGGCGCGGTCGCGAGGATCACGCCTCCCTGGAAGCCGCCTCCCGGTGACACCGTGCCGTGTGACACGACGTAGCCCCCGAAGGTCACGTCGAAGAGCACGAGGACCATCGCCATGTCGCGCACGGCGTCGCCCATCGGAGGCACCCGGCGCCGCAGCCGGCGATCCTCTTCGTCGCTCGGGCGCTCGTCGTGCTCGTCCCGGTGTTGGCGGAGGAGCATCGCCACCCCGATGACCGACGTGAAGAGGATGAACTCCTCGCCGAGCGTGTCGAAGCCGCGATAGTCGAAGTTGGTCGTCGAGACCACGTCCGTCGCGTGGCGCTCGGCGACGGCGACCGTGTTGATGAGCGCTCCGTACACGCCTTGATACGCGCCGAGCGGCGGTAAGCCACGCATGCCCGCCATCAGGATCACGAAGAGCACCGCGCCGCTCACCCAGAACGCGACCCGACGGGAGAGGCGGCTCACCGCCGGCCCTCCCGATCGCGGCGGATCTTCGCCAGGCTGAGCAAGATCATGAGCGGCAGCGCCACGGCGCCGACCACGACCTGGGACAGCGCCACGTCCGGCGCCTGAAACAACAGGAACATCAGCGACAAGAGGAGGCCATATGCGCTCACGGCGACGGCCTGTGCGAAGGGACTGCGCGTGCGCACCACCCCCACGGCGCTCGCGGCGACCAGCGCCAGCACGCATGCCTGCATCACGCGCAGGATCACGACTCCTTCTCCGAGGCGCTCACGTCGGTGGCTTCGCCGGGGGCAGGTGGCCATGCTCCGTGCTCGCTCACGAAGGCTGCGCGTGCGGTCGCATGCGTCACGATGCCGTTGATCAAGGTGAGCAGGACGGCAACGAACAGCGCCTTGATCACCGCATCCATTCCGGCGCCGTCGATGGCCAACGCGGCGACGACCAGGAACGGGACGGTCGCCGGCGGCGCCACGAAATGCAAACGCTGAAGGGGATCACGCATCGCCAACACCCCGACGGCGGAGATGGCGGTGATGATCGTCGTGACCGCGAGGATGACGGCGACGAGGACGGCGCTCACAGCCAACGCTCCAGGAAGCGCGCGAACACCAAGCTGCCTCCGAACGAGAGCAACGCGAGCGCGAGCGCGATGTCGTACAGGATGCTCAGCCCGAGCGCCCTCGCCAGGACCACGAAGAGCTGGGACTCGATGATCGCCATCGCCTCGAGCCCGACGACGCGGTCGCGCGGAGCCCCGCGCATCGCCACGACGAGGCACGGCCCGAGCGCGATGACGAGCCCAGCGGCGGCGAGCCACCAGACGCTCACGGCTTGGCCCCGAGGCGCCGCGTCATCTCCGGGACCTTGCTGCGCTTGACCTGGTGGAAGATCAGCGTGCGCCGCTCGTGGTCGAAGCCGAGGACGACGAAGTTCGGCGTGATCGTGGTGTATGCGGCCGCGAGCGCCCGCCTCGTCGCCGCGACCTCGTCGTCGTCGTCCATCACGAACGGCACCTCGAGCAAGAGCGACTCGGCCTTGCGTCGCGTGAAGAGGTGGAAGAACAGGACCGTGAAGATCTCCCACGTCCCCGTGAGCGCGTACTTGGGCAGACGGAAGGCTTGCGCCATCCAGCGAACATGGCCGCTGAAGCGCGCCACGTGCTCGCGCAGGATCACGTGCGAAGCGATCGCGGCCAACACCGCGACCACCGCGCCGACCATCGCTTCGTACCGATCGATCTTGGCCGTGAAGCAGAAATAGAGCGCGAGCGAGGCGCCGAGCTGCATGAGCCAGGCGAGGACGCTCCTCCACCGGGACGGTCCTCCCTGCGTGACATCGCTCGCGCCGGCCACGTCCTTTCGATGTCTCACGCGCACCGCGTCGAAGAACGGCGTCCCCGATAATTCCATACGGCGCTCCCTCATTCGCGGGCTCTGCTGGAGCGCAGCGCGATGCGGCGGAAGCAGCCGAGCGGCGTCGAGGCCTACGGGAGGTGCGCTTCCAGGAACGCGAGCAGCCTCAGCTCTTCCTCCGCCATCCGCGCCTCCGCTTCGACGTCCTCGCTCAACGCGCCGACGAGCGATCCTTCGGTGTAGGCGTCGAGCAGAGCGGGGTGCACGTAGCTGTTCTTGCAGATGGTGCGCGTGTTGCCGAGGTGTCGAGCCACGCTGTCGATCGCGGTGACGATGTTGTGCTTCGCCTGCGTCGTCGTGTCGCATGCGCCGAGCGCGAGGAGCTCACGCGCGGCCAGCACGCTCCCAGCCCAGGTGCGGAAGTCCTTCGCGGTGAAATCCTGTCCGCTGATCTCGCGCAGGTAATCGTTCACGTCGCCGGAGTGAATGCGCACGAGGCTGCCGTCGTCGTCGACATAGCGAAACAACTCGTGGCCGGGCAGGTCGTGACAGCGGCGCACGACCTTGGCCAAGCGCGCATCGCGGACGTCGACCCGCCGCTCCTTTCCGTGCTTGCTGCGGAAGTGGAAGCGCAACGTGTCGCCCTCCACCTTCACGTGGCGATCCTGCATCGTGGTCAGGCCGAAGGACCCGTTCTCCCGCGTGTACTCGTCGTTGCCCACGCGGATGTGTGTCCAGTCGAGGAGGCGGACCACGGTCGCGAGCACCTTCTCGCGCGGGAGACCCGGCAGCGCCAGGGCGCGCTCGACGCGCTCGCGGATCGTCGAGAGCGCGTGGCCGAACGCGATGACACGGTGGTACTTCGTCTCGTCGCGCACGGCGTGGAAGCGCGGGTGATAGCGATATTGCTTCCGCCCTCGCTCGTCTCGGCCGGTGGCCTGGATGTGACCATTGGCGAGCGGGCAGAGCCAGACATCGGTCCAGGCCGGAGGCACCCGCAGAGCTTCGAGCCTGGCTCGCTCGGCGCTCTTGATGGGGTGTCCGTCCGCGCTCACGTACGTGAAGCCGCGCCCGGCCCGACGGCGATGAATGCCGGGCCCATCATCATCGACGTAGACGAGCCCCGCCGCCTCTGCCGAGAGCGTCGGCTCGGTGACCACCGGCAAGTCCGCGAGCGTCACGGGGCGCTGTCGCCTTCTTTTGACGGAAGCACTCTTCTTGCGCGTGCCCGTGTGCCTGTTGGCGAGCTTGCGCGGCTGGCATGCGCTCTCTCGCATCTCCTTCATGTTGGGTAGTCCGCGCCCACGAGAAGACCCGCCAGGGGCGTGAGCCGGCGGCGTCATCTCGAGGCGTCGAGCCCAGCGATGAGCGAGGCGTGACCGGCGGAGAGTTGCTCGCCCAGCGAAAGGTCCGCGCGAAGCTCTGGCAACGGTGCTCCTCATGCGTGGTCTACGCCTTGCTCGTGCACCGTCACCGCAACACCGGATTGGAGGAGCCATGGACGCATTGAGTCTTCTCAAGCAGCAACATCGCGAGGCCGACGCGTTGTTCGCCAAGCTGGAAAAGGCCGGGCTGGACGACAAAGAGGACATCTTCGACACGCTCGCCGACAAGCTCGCCATTCACACGGCCATCGAGGAGAAGCACTTCTATCCGACGTCGCTCGCGGCGGAGCCGGAGGCGGAGGAGCTCCTCCGTGAGGCCGTCGAAGAGCACCTCGGCATGAAGCGGATCATCGCGGATCTGCTCGAGACCGATGCCGCAGATCCCGAGTTCGACGCCAAGGTGGAGGTGCTGAAGGAGCAGGTTCAGCATCACGTCGAGGAGGAGGAGCACGAGATCTTCCCCAAGGTGAAGAAGGCGCTCGGCGCCTCGAAGCTGGCGGCGCTGGGTCAGGTCATGGAAGAGATGTGTGTCGCGCTCGAAGGGACCGAGCCCCGGAACGACATCCCCCGGCAGACGATCGCGGCTGCGCCCGTGGAGCCCGAAAAGCGGGTGAGCAAGTCTGGGCGACGGGCTGCGTGATCCTGCGATGGAGGGCCGTGCGCAGTGCGACACACTCCAGCGTGAGGCCCCGCTGGAACGCCCATCGATGCGGCCGCCGCGCGGCCCTCGGCGCCGCTCGTCCTCCACCATCGATGTGCCCTCCAGCGTGAAGAAGGAGGGAGACACATGATGCAGCATCGACATGAAGAGCGGCCCCAGCGCCCGCCTGGTCAGCGCGCTTCCACCGGAGCATCACCGCTTCGCGGGCTTCCGCGCGGGCTCGGATGGTTCAGCCTGGCGCTCGGGAGCGCCCAGATCGTGGCGCCCCGGGCCGTGTCGAGGACGATTGGCCTCGATGGCAATCGACGCGACCAGCGGGTCATGCGCGGGCTCGGAGCGCGCGAGATCCTCGTCGGCCTCGGCCTCTTCTCGGGCGTGTGGCCGGCCGTTTGGCTGTGGTCGCGCATCGGCGGAGATCTCATCGACCTCGGCTTGATGGGACGCGCGCTCGCCTCGCCGCACGTGGACAAGGATCGGGGAAGAAAAGCAATGATGGCCCTCATGGGAGTGGCCATGACCGATGTGCTCGCGGGGCGGCGGCTCGATCGGAAGGCCGGTGCGTCGACCTCGCGATGGCCCAAGAAGGGGGCTGCGCCGGTCGAGGAGAGCATCACCGTGGATCGTTCGCGCGAGGAGGTTTATCGCTTCTGGCGCGACTTCAGGAACCTGCCGTCGTTCATGGATCACCTTCAATCGGTAGAGGTGATCGACGAGCGGCGCTCGCGGTGGACCGCGAGGATGGTCGGGGACGAGACCCTCTCGTGGGAGGCAGTGATCACCGACGAGGCACCGAATGAGCGAATCGAATGGCGCTCCGACGAGGGACGCGTCGCGGCCTGCGGCTCGGTGCGCTTCACCGACGCGCCCGGTGCGCGTGGGACCGAGGTTCACGTGAAGATGGGTTACGAGGTGCCTCGCGGATTCTTCGGGAGGAGCCTCTTCAAGCTCGCTTCGCGGGTGATCGACCTCGAGGTTGCTTCCGAGCTACGCCGCTTCAAGCAGATGATGGAGCTCGGCGAAGTCGTGCGGTCGGACGCCAGCATTCATCGTGGGCAGCACCCCGCCCAGCCGCCCAAGGAGCCGCCGCCCCGCCTCGGGACGGATTGGGTGGCCGCCTCCGCGAAGCCGCAACGTCGGGTGTGGACGAGCCCGCGGGGAGGCACGCGATGATCCCAAGCTCCTGAATACCCACGACGCCATCCTCGAGATCACGAAGACCGCAATCTGCAGCTCCGATCTGCACCTCTACGACGGCTTCATGCCCACGAGCAGAAGGGCGACATCCTCGGGCACGAGCGCATGGGCGAGATTCCGAGGACGAGAGCGCGCTCCGCATGCAGATGCCCAGGGAGCACGACCTCGGAGCTTTTGACATCATCCGTGCTCCAGCCGTCTCGAGATTGGCCGGCCGCCGTCGCAACGTCCGCACCCGAGCCCGAAAAGTCGTTGGGCTCGCAAGCTGCTTCACGCGGCAGGGCTCTACGAGACAGGCCATGAGATGACGAACGAAGCAGACCGGGAGCGGCGGCTGCAAACGCTCGAACGCTTGTTGGAGCTCCCTGCTCTGGACCTGAAGACAGCGCTCGATCGGGCCAGCTCGCTCATCGCAGAAGCTGTGAAAGCCGACAAAGTCGACGCCTGGCTCCACGATCCAACGAAGGAATCGCTCCGTGCGCTGGGGACGAGCGATACGCCGCTCGGGCGCCGTCAGCTCGCGCTCGGCCTGGATCGCCTGCCTCTGGCGAACGGCGGCACGATCGTGGAGGTCTTCAAGACGGGAGAGCCCCGACTCATCGAACACATGGATCAGGTCGCCGACGAGGTTCCAGGCATCGCCGGCGCGCTCGGGATCCGGTCGCAGGTCGGCGTCCCGCTCGACGTCGCCGATCAGCGGCGCGGCGTGCTCGCCGTCCAATCGCGGGAACCAGCATTCTTCACCGAGGTGGAGCTACGTTTTCTGAGCGCGGTCGCCCGCTGGCTCGGCGCCGTGGTGCACCGCGCGGAGCTGGTCGAGACGCTCGCCGCGGGGGCCCGAGAAGCGGGCCGAAACAGCGCTGCGGAGGAGCTCGTCACCGTGCTTGCTCATGATCTGCGCAACCACCTCGTGCCGCTCCGTGGGCGCCTCGGGGTGATCCGGAAGCGCGCCCAGCGGGAGGGCCGGAGCGACGAAGCACGCGACGCAGACCTCTGCGATCGCTCGGTGGCGCGGCTCGCCCGCCTCGTGTCGGATCTGCTCGACGTGGGCCGCATCGAGCAGGGGTTGTTCATGCTGGTGCCGGAGCCGATCGATCTCGTCCGGATCGCGCAGGAGACGGCGCAGGCGCTCGCCTCGTCCGATGTCGCGGTCCGCGTCGAAGCCCCGGCGGAGCTCCTCGCGGCAGCCGATCCCGAGCGCTTTCGCCAGGCGCTCGAGAACCTCGTCAGCAATGCCGTTCAGCACTCGCCGAAGGGAACGGAGGTCCTCGTCGCGTTGAGCATCGCCGAGACCGAGGGCGCGGAGCACGCCGTCGTCCAAGTCACCGATGAGGGGCCCGGAATCCCCGAGGACGTCCTGCCGCGCGTGTTCGAGCGCTTCACCCGAGGCACGAAGTCGTCGGGGCTCGGCCTCGGTCTCTACTTGGCCAAGCAGATTGCCACCGCGCACGGAGGCGATCTCACCGTGGTCTCGCGTCCGGAGCGGGGCGTCACCTTTCGTCTGACGTTGCCAGTGGCCTCTCCAAAGGCCCCACGCGACTGACTGGCTACGAGCTCCGTCATGTACCGATGACGGCTCGCGGGCGCGCTTCACCGCATGCCCGCGGGCCGTTTTCTCATCCTGCTTCGAAGCCCGTCGAAGGCGGCGAGAGTCCGTGTCTCAGGCATGCTCCGTGAGCCAATCGATGTCGGCTCAAGATGTGTCGATGATTGCTGCTACGCGCCCCGCCGCGTCGGCTTTCCTTCCTCAAAATCGCCGAGGATTCCTCGGTCGGCCGCCCTAACGGCGGGCCGCTCGCGACGCAATTATCGACACATCTTCAGGCGGCCTTCTTGCCGTGCTCGGCCATCGTGTCCAGCATTGCGCGTGCCCTCAGCCACTCGCGCACGCTGCTGAGGTGGATATCCTCCTGCTCCTGCGCGCGCAGGAAGCGCTCCGCCATTTCATCCTGCTTCAAGGCCTCGGCCACGTCGACCAGCATCTCCCATCCATCGTTGTCGGTGAGCTCGGCCGTGAGGAGCGCGTTGAGGCTCTGCGCGACCGTCGTGCGTGGATCGGTCACCACCTGCAAGAGCCCCATCGAGGCGACGCCGATCACGTCGGCCGAGGGCGTCTGCGCCGTCGGGTCGGCGCCCAGCTCCTCCATGCAGCGGCGGAGCAGCGTGAAGTGCGCGGCCTCCTCGTCGCGGAAACGCACGAGCTCGCTCCAGCTCGGCCCGCCTTCCCAGCTCGACGAGGCGTCGAGCTTCGTGAGCAGCGCCTCGTAGAGACGCGTGCCCGTCCGCTCGAAGGCGAGCCGCTCACCCAGCTTGTCGATGAACGCGGTGGCGCCGCGGCCCTTCACGAGCTCGATGGCGGTCTTGACGGCGCCCTTGAGCGTCGTCGGGATGGGCACCGTCCCGATGGGCTCGGCTTCGCTCTCGTACGCCACACGCACGGACGCGAGGCTCACGCCGCTGTCGAGCGCGCCGCTCGCACAGGCCTCCTCCGCCGCGCGAATGAGCGTCGCGCTGTCCACGGGCGAAGTGCCGATGCCGGTCCGATTCATCCCCATCGACGTCGCTTCGGTCTTCATGCGGCCCTCGCTTCCTTCTGCTCCGCGTTCGCGGCGGCGAGCTCCGTCCCCGGGCTGTAGCAATAGCCGAGCGCCACGGTGTCCGAAGGCGAGCCACGGCGATTGAGCTGCTCGCGATAGGCGATCGACGAGGGAGAGCCCGGGCTCGGATTGACGAACTGCGTGCCAATCGACTGCATCCCCACCTCGGCAGCGAGGGTATCGCGGACGAACGTGCGGTGACTCTCGTAGCCGATGGGCTCGGGCAGCTCCGCGGTCAGCACCTCGGCGGGGTCACGCTTCTCGAAGCGCTGGAACAGATCCATCACGAGGTGCAGGTGCCCGAGCTCGTAATCGAGGAACCGCGCCCAGACGGCTTTGATGCGCTTGTCGGACTCCTGCTCGTGGCAGCTCCAGTAATTGTAGACCTCCGTCGCCTCGTGCAAGAGCCACTTCTCCAACCACGTTTCGTGTGGATCGATGATCGACTCGTACTGGGTGACGTGCTGCTCCTCGATCGAGGCGATCTCCGCATAGAGCTGGCGCGCCACCGGGTCGGCGAAGAGCGGCCCGATGTTCATGTAGTAATTGTGTGTCTGCTGCTCGCCGGCCATGATGGTGAGCGCGTTCAGCTTGGTGAGCGGCTTGGCCGTCTTGCGGTCGTAGTGCTCGCGTAGATCGTCGACCGGCGCGCGGTGCTCGATGACGGTGGGCCGGCCCGGGCGAATGTCGGTGTACGACTGGGTGATGTTGTTGGCGTCTTTGCCCTCGAGCCGGTCGAGCAGCGCCGTGTAGCGATAGAGATGATCGAAGTCCTCGAGCAGGCCGAAACGCATGACCTGCGCGATGTACGGGTCGGGCTCGTGCAGCGCGAGGCTGGCGGTCACCTCGATGGCGACTTGCTCGTAGGCGATGGTGGTCTCGAGCGGGGACTGGTCGGCCGGCAGGAGCCAGTTGACCAGCGTCGCTTGGTGATGCTCGACCCGGCGCACCTCCGCGAGCGGCCGGCGCAGCTCGGCGTTCATGCGCGCGAAGGAGTGCTGAAAGCGCACCGCTTCGAGCTCGATGCCGTTCATCAGGATGATGCGCACGCGCGTGAACGCGTCGTCATCGAGCTTGCTGATCGGTGCACGCACCAAATCGCGCCAATCGAACTTCTGCCGATCGAGCGGGACGCCTCGCTCCTTCAGGATGTCCAGGGCCATGTGCCCCTCCTTGGATGATGGCTGGTGTCGAGACGTGGAGCCCTCTGCCCACCGCGGCAAGCTGATGCCTCTCACCTTCCATCTCGAAATGTCGAAGCTCCAACACTGCGCTCAGGAAGGCTGTTCCGGCGCCTTCTGCGCACGGTGCGTCGCTCGCGGGCGCCTGACCTCTACCGCGCAGTCGCTCGACGAGGGCGGTCTGCCGAAGCAAGGCGCGAGTCGAACCGAGCTCGCTCGGCGGCCTGTGCTCGTTCATCGTTGCGATTGTCGAGCAAGGGCCTTGTCCGTCGATCTCATTCGAGCTCGCGAGCGCGGTGCGGACGAGACACCTTCTCGTTCGCCTCGATCTCCTTGCCCGCCGAAAGCGCCGTGATCGCCTCGATCAACTTGGGAAGCGGGAGCACCGCATCGACGTGATCGCGTTGGATGGTGTGCATCGGCATGAATGGGATGTCGGCGTCCTCGAGATCCTGTGCGAGCACGATTCCGCCGGCGCGCTTGATGGCCAGAGCCCCCATGGCGCCGTCGAAGCCGCCCCCGGAGAGCACCACGGCGACGACGCGCCGGCCGTGAGCCTTGGCCGCGGACTCGAAGAGCACGTCCACCGCGGGCCGGACGAAGTGCTGCTTGGGCCCGCGGCCCAGGCGGAACATGCCGTCCTCGAACAAGAGGTGCCGGTCGCGCGGGGCGAGGAACACGTTTCCGTGCGCGAAGGGCTCGCCGTCACGAGAAGGAGCATCTGCGAGGCCCGCGCTCCGCGGAACGGCTTGACCCCGATGCGCACGAAGCGACGGCTTCCATTTTCGCGGATGACGACGCGCTCGCGCGCGATGGTCGTCCGCTCCTTCATCGCCTTGTGCAGCGCGGTGCGGAGCTCGTGGAGCAGGTCCTCGCGCGCCATCTTGAGGACGTTGAGGTGCGGCTCGCCCGCCGGCAGCTCGAGGTACCGGCCGGTGCGCCCATGCGCGTAGAGGATGTCGTAGTGCTCGTCGACGACGACGCAGGTGGGCGCGTAGCTCTCGATGAGCAACCGCTCGGTCAAATCGCCGATCCCCGGGGGACGACTCGCATCGAGCACGTGATCGGGTGGACGGCGCAGCGACGACACACCCTCGTTGAGCGCGTTGAGCGTCGTGACGCCGATGAGCGGGTGCGTCGGCACCTGCCGCTTCTCGTAGATCTTCCACTTCTCAATCGTTACGAGCGCGCATCAGCGCCCGCAGAGCACGCCCCGGTGCCCGCCCGCGTCGGCCACGTCCTCGCAGGCACGGCCGGTTGGACCGATCCGAGCCTCATCAAGAGTCATCATGATCAAGGCCTTTGCGCCGCTCACGCGACATCCGGTCGAGCCCGCGCGCCTGCCCTCCGATCTGAAGAACGCGCTGCCTGCGGAGATCCTCGGACACCATCGGATGGCCGTCGAGCTCCGTCACGCGTCCTGGGGCGAGCGAGACCGTCGACGCGCCCCAGGGCAAGCGGAACAGCATGCCTCCCGCGCTCGTCGTCGCCGATGTGATCGAGACCCGAAATTTTTCGAGGTCGCGGAGGCCGACGCGCTACGTGCTCGAGGCTCGTCCCAGTTGATACACAGCGGCATCCTTCTCGGGCAGCGTCGAGAGCGCGCCCTTCGTGGTCCCGCTGACCGCGAGCTGTGCTTCGTGTCGGGCTCCTCGAGCCGCGCCGCGCCGGTGTCCGCGCACGTGGAGGCCGCGACCGTGGCCAAATCGTCGGATGGGCGCGTGATTTCATGGGCCTCCTCTTCGTGCGGACCAGGTGCCAGGCCCTTGGTACCGGGGCGAGGGAAGACGTGATCGGGGCTCGCGCTCAAGGTACAAAGAGCCGAGACGAACCCTGTCTACCCCGTGAGGATCCTTGGTCGATCGCGTTTCCAAAGAGATGGCGCCGCCTGAACGAATTGGACGAGTCACGTTTGGCGCATTCTGCCTTACTCCGAGTGAACGGCTGCTCACGCGAGATGGGGTGCGCGTCGAGATTGGTGGGCGCTCCCTCGATCTGCTCACGGTGCTCGTGGAACAGCCCGGCCGCGTGCACTCGAAAGATGAGCTGTTGAAGCGCGTGTGGCCCGACGTCGTCATCGAAGACGGCAGCTTGCGATTTCACATGGCCGGTCTGCGCAAGATCCTGCGCGACGGTGAAAATGGCGCCCGCTACATCGCGACTCAGGTCGGGGTCGGCTACGCCTTCGTCGCGCCGGTGCAGCGACTACCGCTGCCGGACCACTCGCCGTCGAGCGCGTCGTGCGAGCGACCGGAAGCGCAGCACGAGCCCGCGGAGACGCCTCGCGCGGGGAGTCTTCCCGCACGCTTGACGCATTTGATCGGCCGGGATCACGACGTCGACCTGCTGACCCAGCGCCTCTCGGACACGCGGCTCTTCACCATCGTGGGAGCGGGCGGTGTCGGCAAGACGACGCTCGCCGTCGAGATCGGCCACGCGCTCTCGGCGAGCTTCGGGGGAAAGGTCGCGTTCGTCGACTTGGGCGCGCTGGAAGATCCCGCGCTCATCCCGTCGGCCATCGCGGGGGCGCTCGGCATCGCGGTCCAGGTGGAAGACCCGATGCGGGTGCTGCTGGGTCACATCCGGGCGCAGAAGCTGCTGCTCCTGTTGGACAACTGCGAGCACCTGATCGACGCAGTCTCGGCGATGCTCGAGCGACTGACCGAGTCTGCGCCGCAGGTGAGCGTCCTGGCTACGAGCCGTGAGCCGCTGCGCGCACGCGGAGAGCACGTGCACTGGCTGGGTTCCCTGGGCTACCCGGCCGTCACGGAGGGACTCTCGCTCGAGCAGCTGCTCGCCTATCCGGCCATCGAGCTGTTCGTGGAGCGCGCCGCAGCTGCCAACAGCACGCTCGAAATCGAGCTCGAGGCCGCGCGCTCGATCGCCGACATGTGCCGACGCCTCGATGGCATGGCGTTGCCGATCGAGCTCACGGCAGTGCGCGTGGCGACGCACGGGGTCGACGCGACCGCGCGGCTCCTGGGAGAGCGTTTCAGTCTCGGCTGGACGGGGCGCCGGACCGCGCTTCCGCGCCAGCAGACACTCCAGGCAACCTTGGACTGGAGCTACGACCTGCTCTCCGAGCCGGAGCAGCGCAGCCTGGAGCGGCTCTCGCTGTTCCTCGGTCCGTTCTCCATGGACGCGGCGCAAGAGGTGATTGCGGACGACACCATGGGACCGGACACGGCCGTGAGGGCGCTGGACCAGCTCACGGCCAAATCCCTGCTCTCGTTCATCCCGACGCACGGCGATGCCAGATATCGCCTGTTGGAGATGACGCGGGCCTATGCCCGGCAGAAGCTCCTCGCCCACGGCAGTGAGGAGCTTCGCGCCGCCGCGCGCCGCCACGCCAGCTATTTTCTGCGTTCGCTTCTGCGCTCGCTCGAGGTGGCTGCGCCGGCGCTCCTCGGCGCGCAGGATGGAGCGGCGCAGTTCTCCGACCAGCTCGGCAACATCCGCAGCGCCTTGGCCTGGTGTTTCGAACCAGGCGGGGACCTCTCGATCGGAATCGCGCTCGCAGCAGCGAGCGCGCCGGTGTTCCTGAACCTCTCGCTGCTCGTCGAGTGTCGGACGTGGTGCGCCCGCGCCGCCGCACAGCTCGCCCCTGACCAGCGCGGCACTGCGATCGAGCTCGAGCTCCAGGCCGCGCTGGGCTTGTCGCTCATGTTCACGCGCGGCAACACCCCGGCCGCCGACGTCGCGCTGCGCCGCGCCCTGGACGTGGCGGTAAGCCTCGGCGATCGCTGGAATCAGCTGCGGCTCTTGGGACGGTTGCACATCTTCCACGAGCGCATCGGGGACTTCCAGACTGCCCTCGCCTGGGCCACCACGGCAGTGGAGGTTGCCGAAGCGATCGGCGAGCCGGAAGCGACGGCGGTCGCTGCCTCGCTCGCGGGCATCTCCCACCACCTGGCTGGAGACCAAAGCCGCGCGCACCGCGAGCTTTCGCTGTCGTTGCGCAAGAGCCTGCCCTCGAAGCGCGAGCGGACCATCTACTACGGCTTCGACCATCGAAACCGTTCGGGCATTGCCCTCGCGCGCACGCTCTGGCTGCAAGGCCATGCGGATCAAGCGCGGCGCACGGCGGAACGAACCGTGCGCGAAGCGGCCGTGCTGGAGCACCCGATCACCGAGTGCATCGCGCTGATCTGGATGCTCTCGGTGTACCTCTGGACGGGCGACCTGGCGAAGGCCGAGTCGGCCCTCGACACCTTCGCCAATCGCGCCGAAGTGAACGGGTTCGAGCCGTACATCACGGCGTCCAGCGGCTTTCGCGGGCAGCTGATGGTGCATCGAGGGGAGACTCGGGAGGCCCTGACCTGGATCGAGGAGAGCCTCGCTCGACTGCACGCCGCTCGCTACGAGCTCCTGACCACCTCGTTCGAGGCCGCGCTCACCGAGGGCCTCACGCTCTGTGGCCGATACGAGGAGGCGCTCGAGCTGGTGAATGCCACCATCGCTCGCTGTCAGGACGACGGCGAGGGGCTCGCGCGCCCCGAGTTGCTGCGCATCAAGGCACGGGCCGCACAGCAAGGCGTCGCTGCTGACCCGTTGCGGGCCGAGGAGTGGCTGCTCGAGTCGGTCGACCACAGCCAGCGCCAAGGGGCACGCGCCTGGGAGTTGCGCGCCACGATCGACCTTGCGCGGCTGTGGCAGCAGCAAGGCCGCGCCGCCGAGGCACACGAGCGCTTGCAGCGCGTCAGGGCGCAGTTCTCGGAGGGAGCGGACACCGCCGACGTGCGCGCTGCCGACCTGCTCCTAAGCGCACTTCGCGCCCTCTAACAGCGCCTAACGCGGGCTCACACGGGATGATTGGCCAGGCGTCGCCACGACCGACTACTGCTGATCGTGCATCCGGCGCTCGAGCTTCAGCTCGAGCCGAGCGGGCCGGATGCGATCGGAGAAAGGTCATGATGGCTTCCGGCTGCAGGCGCGGCAGCACGTGAGCCTGCTCGGACTGGAGGCCCAGACTGCGGGCTCGCTGGTCGATGTCGCCATCAGAGCTGCCCCTGCTCGAAGGCCATGCGGGGACATCGACGTGAGCTGGCTCATCGTTTGAGCACGGCCAGCTCGCCAACACTGGATCACAGCGTCTAACGGGTGTGCCGCCGTCGCTCCGGGTACAGCTCTCTCTCGACGCTGCGAGGAGAGCGAAGTGGCCCACGACGAGAGAGACGGAGGCGATCCGTCGGCCGACGAGCTGGCGATCTTGCGCCTCGTCGCCCGGTTGGCGCAGGCGAGCGACGACCGCGACGAGACTGCGTATCGAGTGTGTTTCGCGGACACCGTGCAGAGCGGGTCGCCGGGCGGTCTCACCGCGACGATACCCGCTGAAGAGTATGCGAGGCAGGCGATTGCGAGGCTCTCGCGCACCGACTGGACGCATCACAAGCTCGCCAATCCGATCGTCCGCGTCGACACCCATCGGGCTCGGGCCACGGCGCGGATCGACGTGGTGGTCGAGATCGCTGCGACCTCGCACGGTCGGCAGCAGCACGCGACCATCGGCGGCCGCTACGAGCTGAGCTTCGTTCGGGCGAACGGCGCATGGCGGATCGACGGGCGCGTCCTGCACCAGCGCTACGTCTTGGGTGTCCTCGATTTCGAGCTCCGATCGCCTGCCTGACACACGACAAGCTGACACGACGACAAGGAGGTACTGATGCGAAGGTTCGACCAAGTCTACATCGACGGCGCTTTCGGCCGCGCGCACGGCCACGAGGAGCTCGCGCTCGTCAATCCCACGACCGAGGAGCCGGCCGGCGTGCTCGTGATGGCCGACGACGAGGACGCGAAGCTCGCCGTCGCCAGCGCGAAACGAGCGTTCGCCGGGTTTTCGCGCACCGACCGCAAGGAGCGCATCGCCCTCCTCCATGCTTTGGCAGATGCCGTGCGCGCGCGCCGGGACGAGCTGACCGAGGCAACCATTGTCGAGTATGGCGGGCCCGTGGAGCAGGCGCGTTGGCGCGCCGGTCTCGCGGCCGGCAACTTCGTCGCTGCCGCGAAGCTGCTCGAAGACTTCGCCTTCACGCGTCGCATCAACAACGTCGAGGTGGTCGCACAGCCGGTCGGCGTCGCGGTGCACATCGTCCCCTGGAACAGCGTGTACAACGCGATCAGCGTCAAGCTGGCGGGCGCGCTCGCGGCCGGCTGCACGATCGTCGTCAAGCCGAGCGAATTCAGCGCCTGGCAAAGCCAGCTCTTCACCGAGTGCCTGCACGCCGCCGGCGCTCCCGCTGGGGTCATCAACGTCGTGGCCGGACGCGGCGACGTGGTGGGCGAGGCCCTGACCGGTCACCCGGACGTCCGCAAGATCTCCTTCACGGGGTCGAACGCGATCGGCAAGGCGATCCTGCGCAAGTCGGCCGATGCACTGACGCGTGTGACGCTCGAGCTCGGCGGCAAGGCGCCGACCATCGTCATGGAGGACGCCGATCTCGCGCAGGCGGCGACCCAAGCGCTCGCGATCGGGTTCGCCAACAATGGTCAGGCGTGTATCGCCGGCACGCGCATCCTGGTCCAGCGAGCGCGGGTCGAGGCCTTCTGTGCGGCGCTTTCGCGGGCGGTGACCAGCGTGGTCCCCGGCGATCCGCGTGATGCAAACACGACGCTGGGGCCGCTCGTCAACCAGCGGCAGTATGAACGCGTTCAGGCCTACATTCGAGCCGGGATCGCCGAAGGAGCACGGCTCGTGCTGGGCGGCGAAGGGCGGCCGCACGGCCTGCGCCGCGGCTATTTCGTCAAGCCGACGGTGTTCGCAGACGTGACCCACGACATGCGGATCGCGCGCGAGGAGATCTTCGGGCCGGTGCTCTGCGTGATTGCCTACGACGACGAGGATCACGCTCTCGCGATCGCCAACGACACGCCCTACGGGCTCCATGCCTACGTCCTCGGGCAGGATCGCGCGCGCGCGCGCCTCCTGGCCGGGCGGGTGGACGCCGGCCGCGTCGCGATCAACGGCCTGACGCACGAGCCGCTCGCGCCTTTCGGCGGCTTCAAAGAGTCGGGCATCGGGCGCGAATACGGCGTCTATGGCATCGAGGATCATCTGGAGCTGAAGGCCATCATCGATGGTTGACCGCAGCTCTTGATCCGCGAAACGCGGCCAGCAAACCCGCTCGCCGCCTCCGACGTTCCACGCTCAATCGACAAGAGAAGCAAGCATGAATGATCGCGTCACTCTCCAGATTGCCGGCGAGCCGCGCCGCCGGTTTCTCGGCCAGGCCCTGCTGGGAGCAGCCTCCGCGTTCCTGCACGCGGGCTGCGCCCAAACGGCGCCACCCGCGTCTGCGCCGGCGGCTGCAAGGGGCCCCCGATCCGGGTTCGGCGACCTGAAACAGATCGATGCCGGCGCGCTCCGTGTGGCCTACGCCGAGGCCGGCCCCGCCAACGGTACTCCCGTCCTGCTCCTCCATGGTTGGCCCTATGACATCCACACCTACGCAGACGCGAGCTCGATCCTGGCAGGGCAGGGCTACCGCGCGATCGTCCCTTATCTGCGCGGCTACGGTGCGACCCGGTTTCGCAGCGGCGAGGCCCCGCGCAACGGTCAGCAGGCGGCGCTGGCCGCCGATGCTCTCGCGCTTCTGGACGCCCTGAGGATCGAGCGCGCGATCATCGCTGGTTGCGATTGGGGAGCGCGCACCGCGAACATCCTGGCCGCGCTCTGGCCGGAGCGCTGCAAAGCCATGGTCTCGGTCAGCGGCTACCTGATCGGGAGTCGCGACGCGAACAGGCGGCCGCTCCCGCCCCAGGCCGAGCGCGACTGGTGGTATCAGTTCTATTTTGCCACCGAGCGCGGTCGCGCCGGTTATGCGGCGAATACCCGCGAGTTTGCCAAGCTGATCTGGCAGCTCGCCTCCCCGCGCTGGTCGTTCGACGAGGCGACCTTCGAGCGCACCGCCGCAGCCTTCGACAATCCCGATCACGTGGAGATCGTGATCCACAACTATCGCTTTCGCCTCGGCCTGGCGGAGGGAGAAGCGCAGTACGACGAAATCGAGCGAAGGCTCGGCCAGGCACCGAACATCCAAGTGCCGAGCATCACGCTGGAGGGCGACGCGAATGGCGCGCCGCACCCGGCGGCCGCGTCCTACGCCGGGAAGTTCTCGGGCAAGTATGAGCACCGCATCGTCAGCGCAGGGATTGGGCACAACCTGCCACAGGAGGCGCCCGAAGCCTTCGCCCGCGCGGTCATCGACGCCAACCGACTCGCAGGATCGCGTGTGTAAGTAGATAGGTCGTGCGTTGCATGCCTAATCAATCGGCGCAACGCGATCGCGTGTTTCACGCTCTGGCCGATCCGACGCGGATGGCTGTGCTCGCCAAACCCTTCGACATGGTGCTGCCGTGGTTCCTCCAGCACCTCCGGCTGCTCGAGGGTTTCGGCCTGTTCCGCTCGCGGAAAGACACCCGCTGACGGTCGGCGGATCGTACACCCCACTGGGTGATGCGCGAAACGCCCCCAGGTAGGAGGGCGCCGCGCTGCGCGGCAGCGTGGGAGTCGTCGACGCGCTGAATTGGCCTTCTCCTAAGCACGCTCCGCGCCCGCTAACAGCACCTGACGCGGGCTCACACGGGATGATTGGTCAGGCGTCGCCATCACCGACTACTGCTGTTCGTGCATCCGATGCTCGAATTCGAGCTCGAGCCGAGCGGACCGGATGCGATTGGAGAAAAGGTCATGACGAAGATGGAAAAGATTCTCTACACGGCTCGCACGCACACTACGCGAGGGCGGGACGGCACTGCACGCAGCGACGATGGTCGGCTCGATGTCCAGCTCACCCCGCCCGGTGCGCCCGGAAACGGAACCAACCCGGAGCAACTGTTCGCGGCAGGCTGGTCGGCCTGCTTCATGGGGGCGATTCAGCATGTGGCGGCGACGCAAAAGATCGCGCTGCCGAAGGAGCTGGCGGTCGACGCCGAGGTCGACCTGGGTCTGGCGCAGGATGGCTTCCAGCTGCGGGCGCGGCTTCACGTGAGCCTGCCCGGACTGGATGCCCAGACCGCGCGTTCGCTGGTCGAAGCCGCCCATCAGACCTGCCCGTACTCGAAGGCCACGCGCGGGAACATCGACGTGAGCTTGTCCGTCGGTTGAGCACGGCCAGGAGCAACGCACATGAAGAACAAGAACATCGGCTACTGGATCACCACCGCGCTGGTGGCGTTCGTCATGCTCTCGACTGGCGCTTTGGACGCCGGCCGCGTCGCAGACATCCAGACGATCATGCGCCACCTCGGTTACCCGCTGTACTTCGCGCTGCTCATCGGCGTCTGGAAGCTCCTGGGCGGCATCGCCGTGCTCGCGCCGGGCTTTCCGCGGCTGAAGGAGTGGGCCTACGCGGGCATCGCCTTCGACCTCAGCGGCGCGGCGTTCTCGCACGCGGCCTCGGGCGATGGCGCGGACAAGATCGCCGCCCCGCTGGTGATCCTGGCGCTCACGGTCGCATCCTGGGCGCTGCGGCCGGCATCGCGGAAGCTCCCGTCGAAGGCGACCGAGCCTTCGGCTGACGCGCAGGTTCCGGGCGTGGCCCAGGCGGCCTAGAGACCTGACCAGGTGACGTGATCCGGCACCGAAGTTTGCGGTGCATGCTCACGTACGGCGAGCACGCTCCGCAACGCTTCTCGACTTCGGTGCCGCCTGACGCGTTTGACGCGTGTCGCGGAGTTGCTCCGGCGTACCCCACGTGAACGCGCGAGCTTCTCTGCCGCCAGATGCAGCGCGAAGATCGGGCCTACGTGAGTGTCAACACCATGGGACGCGCCTTGGCGCGTATTGGCGCGAGGCTCGGCATCCCGAAGCCCGTCGTGCGCGGGGGCACGAAGCGGCAAAGCCTCCGCGCTCCACCTCTGGGGACACCGTCAGACTTGCGCGTGGCCGCCGTCGACGAAGATCTCGCTCCCCGTCATGTAGCTGCTGTCTTCGGATGCAAGGAACACGGCGACGGCTGCGATTTCAGCCGCTTCGCCGATGCGCCCGAGCGGGATCTGCGTGGCGAACGAAGCGAAGATCGCGTCTCGCTGTGCAGCATCGACCGCGCGGTCACCCGGCGTCGACGAGCCCGACGTCAGCAAGTTCGCAAGCCCCGGCGTGACGGTGCCTCCGGGGGACAACACGTTCACGCGGATGCCCGTGTCCTTGAGCTCGAGCGCCCAGCTTCGCGCGAAGTTGCGCACGGCGGCCTTCGTCGCGTTGTAGACGCTGAACGCCGGGGTTCCCTTCGAGCCGGCGGTGGACCCGTTCAGAATGATCGAGCCTCCCGCGCGCATCAACGGCAGCGCCTTCTGCACGGTGAAGAGCGTTCCCTTGACGTTGACGTCGAAGACCTTGGCGAACGACGCCTCGGTGATGCTGCCGAGCGGCGCCGTCTCGCCGATCCCTGCGTTCGCGAACACGATGTCGAGGCGCCCCTTCTCCTCGCGGATGGTCGCGATGATGCGATCGAGGTCGTCGAGCTTCGAGACGTCGCCCTGGAGCGCTCGCACGTCGTGACCGATCTCCGCGACGGCTTTATCGAGCTCCTCCTGACGTCGCCCGGTGATGAACACGAATGCTCCTTCGCTCACGAAACGCTGCGCGCTCGCGAGGCCGATGCCACTGTTTCCGCCGGTGATGAGGACGATCTTTCCTGCAAGCCTGCCCATTTGAAACTCCTTGCTTGGTGGTGGACAGCAACATGGGTCAACTCTTTCTTTTCTGCTAGTATGCACCTTTTGGTAAGTACCTAGGAGGTACCCTCCGGCCTGGCCCGGGACGTGAGTGTCGAGCGCGATCAGGCGGACCGGAAACTCCTCGACCGTGTATTGAATGAACGCCCCGGCGGGTAGATAGGCCCTGTCCCCGAAGACCTCACGCAGGAGTGTCGACTCCAGACGGAGGAATGGCCGTGTGGGTGAAGTTTCCGAAGGACGGCCGGCGCATCGCCGCGAAGGCGCGCAGCTCGGGGTGTCCGCCCCGGCAGAAGGGGAGCTCCCGCGCCATCAAGGGGCCACGAACCACCTCAAGCTGGGGTTTTCGATGCAGACCCCTGCCGAGCTTCGGCGAGGAATGGAGCTCTTGATGACGGCGGTGGATGGCGTGTGACCCGTGCGGCGGCGGGGCCCGACACAGCTCGCACCTGATCCCGAGAGCGCGGAGGTTGCGCCCCCATCAGAGCGAAGGGTGGCGCCGCCTCCCAGGTGCCCGCCTTGATTCACTTACGCGCTGACTCGCGCTCTCTCTCATGTCGGTGTCCGCGACGAAGCTCTGAATCCGAACGGCGCTCGATGAAATCGGCGAAGCCGTCGAGCAACCGGCATAGGCCGAAATCGAAAAGGCTGTCGAGATCGAGGTCCGCGCCCTCGGCGAGGGCGCGCCCGAGCTCGGGACACTTTCCGGATTGAATGTAGGCATCGACGGCGGCGCTTGCGGCGCGTAGCCACTCTTCTCGCGACACGCCGGTCTCCGATTGCGCGTCGACCTCCGAGACGAGCTTCAACGCCGTGCCCTGCACGTACCCGGTGAGCGTGGTCGCCAAGTGCAGGCGCTCGGTGCCCCCGAGTCGAAATCCACCGATCGCGGCGAGCATCCACTCGGTGTGAGCCATCGCGTTGGGAGCGACCGTCGGACGACTGAACGTGGATGAGAAGACCTGCGCAAGCCACGCGTGTTGTTTGTAGATGCTCCACTGCAGCCGCGCGATCGCATCGAGGCGTTCCTTCCAGCCCGCGCACGCGTGCGTCGGCAGACCGGCTTCGCCCATCACCATCTCGGCCATGCTTTGCAGCAGATCCTCCTTGCTCGGAACATGGCGATAGATCGCCATGGGAGCAGCACCGAGCTCCATCGCGACTCGCCGGATCGAGACGGAGCCCAAGCCTTCACCATCGGCGATCGCGATCGCGACGCGCACGACGCTCTCTCGCGTGAGCTGCCCCGGTTCCGCCTTTTTGGGTCTGCGGGCGTCCCGAATCGTTCGCTTCCCCGCCACCACGCAACCCGAGCCGCGGATCGAGCGCACCAGCCCTTCGCGTTGCAATGCGGTCAGCGCTTTCGTCGCGGTCGCCATGGCGACGCGCCAGCGGCGCATGATCTGTCGTGTCGACGGGACCCTGTCCCCGGGTTTGAGCTCGCCCGACGAAATGCGGCGCGCGAGATCCGCCACGATTCGATTGGAGATGGGCTCTTCGTGAGCCTGTCGACGTACCATGCCGTTCTCCTTACACCACTAGTGCACTAGTGCACATGGCGAATGAGCCCCGTGACGCACTAGTGCGGAGTTCTGCGCGGCACGGAGACGATCGGTTGCAACCGTGAGATCCGAGCGTATGGTGCACGCATGACGCAGCCAACGTCTGCATACGACGTACGCAAACGGGCGCGACGTGTCGTGATCGGCGCCGTGCTGTCGGCTTGTGCTCTCGTTCCGATTTTGACGCGAGCCTGGGAGCCGAGCAGGCGAATCGTCGCGCCGAGCCCGTCGCCGCTGCTGACCGCCGCGCTGAAACCTTCGGAGCGCTTCGAGCTCGAAGCGACCGTCGTGGAGCGCATCCCCGCGGGCAGCTACGCCTACTTCCACGTGCGCGACGACGCCGGCGCCGATCGCTGGATCGTCACGCTCGCGAGCCTCTCGCCCAGAACCGCCACGAGGGTGCGCGCCAAGGTCTTCGGGCGGGCGACGGACTTCGAATCCAAACGCCTGCAAAGACGATTCGACACGCTTTTGTTCGCCATCGTGCAACTCGAAAAGGAGAGTCGACCATGAGGATTGTTTCCATTCTGCTCTTGCCCGTCCTGGCTGCTGCCTGCAGCAACTCGCAAAGCGCTCAGACGGACGACTGCAGCGCCGCAGGGCTCGAGCCCGATCTCGTCGACGCAGTCCCGTTGAGCGGGCCTGGCGTCGATACGAACACGGGCAAGCTCGCCGAGCCCGGACCGGATGGCTACATCGTCAGCACCACCTGGGGAATCGTGCGTCCCGACGACGCCTCGCAGGAGAAATCGAAGGAGCTCATCACGTCGATCATGCCCACGCTCGTCTCGAGCCCCGGGCTCGTCGCATTCCAGATGCGCACCTCGCAATCCTGCCGCTCCGGTCGGACCCTCACGGTCTGGCGCGACGTCGCTTCGATGTTCGACTTCGTGGGCAGCCCCGCGCATGGATCCGCGATGTCGCAAGTCGACGTCGTCAACGAAGCCTTCAAGACGACCCACTACACGGCAGCCACCGCGGACGAGATTTCATGGGCCAACGCCGTCGATCATCTGGGAGACCCCATGCATTGAGTGCTGGGGCAACGTGAGGTGCGACGCCGCGAGCGACAAGTGCATCCCTTGCAGGAAGGCGCCCCAACTCTGCTGCTCCTGGGGCTGTACGCACCCCGATAACGAGTGTTCGAACGGCGTCTGCCGCCCCATTCGAGGCGGAGGAACGCCGCCGCCACCCACGGTGAAGACGTGTGGGGTCCATCCGCAGGCTCATCCACGATGAGCTATCCCTCGTTGAGCGATGATGGGAGGAGCAGATCGAAGTCCTCCCATACCCGGACCCCCCGAGCTGACGCGGGCGTGGAGGCGCTTCGGGCCTGGCGCTGGTCTCAGGAGGAGAGGGGAGGCGGGGAGTGGGGCGACGTTCTTCGCTGCGGTTGCGATGCTCACAGCCTCAGCGCTTGGCAGGATCGGTGATGCGCCCGATGAAGAGGACGATGCCGGAGCGCGTGTCGCGCAAAAGGAAGAGGAATGGGTGATCGGCGTGGAATTCGGGGGGCGGTGCCGCGCGTGCCGTTACCAGACTGATGGTGGCCCCTGTTGCGGCGACAGCCTCGGTGCCCTGCTCGTCCACCTTCACGAAGGCCTTGTGGAACACGCGGCTGACGAAGAGTCGATCGCTCTGTGGGCTGGCCATGCCGGTGAAATCGGCCGCGCCGGGATCGAACATGCGGGACATGCCGAGCGCCGAGAGCGGCTCGTCGAGGGCCATCGGCTCGGCGGGATCGATGGTGAAGGTGGGAAGCGACACGTTGACTTCATCTGCGGCCAGGTCGAGAAGCCAGCGGTCGAGCGTCGCCGGCGAGAGCTGCTTCTCCACCGCTTCGAGGCCGTCTCTCGCGTCGGGCAGAATGATCGTCATCGCGAGATCGCTGCTCTTGTAGGGCATCTCGAGGAGCTTCAGCCCGTCGACGGCGGCGAAGCGAAAATGCTCCTTCACATGCATCGTCGGCACGTCGTGGCTCTCGGTGGCGGTGACGTGGAACGTGGCTGGCCGGGTCATGTTCTTGGGGAACGGCGTCACCCATTTGCCGAGGAAGCAGATGGCATTGGTGAGCACGAGCGTGGCTTGCGGCTTGATGGCGCCCGGCGGGAAGAGGTCTTTGATGCGATCGTTGGTTTGCCCCGCCACCCAGTCGTTGATGAGCGTGCGGCTACCGTCGGCGTCGCCCTTGAAGTCGAGTGGATGGAGAGGCGCGCCGAAGGTGCCTCGCGTCAGCGCGAGATAGGTGGGGTCGAACGAGAAGCTCTTGTCGCCGAAGAGACGATTGGCGACGCGCAGCGTGACGTCGGCGTTGGACGCGCGGTAGCTCCCGAAGAGCTTGCCTGCGGCTGCGCCGGCTTCGGCGGCGGTGGTGTCGACATGGAGGGCCGCCTTCATCTCCGCGGCCGTCTCGCCTCGGGCGCCGGCCCACGCCATCGTGAGCGTGGTCGAGATGCTCGTCGGCGAGAAAGCGAGGTTGCCTTTCGAGACACGCAGCTTTCCGTAGAGATCGATCGCGAAGGCATTGTTGCTCTTCGCCAAGGCCGTGAGCTCTTCGGCGGACGGCGGCGTCGTGACGGGGCTCTCGTCGACCGGGATGCCCGACTTGCACGCCGCGAGCACGACCGGGATGAACGCGAGAACGGCGAGGAAACGGGCCATGAAGATCTCCGGGGTGGAGGGCTCGTGCCGAACGTCGACATCGTCCATCGGCGACGACTGCACGTCCACATCGACAACGTCGCTCGTCGGCAAGGCATTACACCGCCGTTCGCGAAGGCGCGTCGCACGCTCCGTGGCGAGGCTCATCGTGGCCGTGGGCCGGCGCGATTGCAGCATCGCCGCGGCGGCGCGTGATAGCTTGCGTGGATGATCGAGCGACGCTGCGAAGGACGGAGGCCGCGCGATGGTCGATGGCCCGCGTGGTCGCGGGTTGCGCTGGTGGCATCGGTGGCGCTCGCGGGCGCGGCGGGCTGCGACGCGACTCCGAAGCAGCAGGCCGCCCCCGCGCCGGAGGCGCAGCGGACGGCGGCGACGGCGAGCGCCGCTCCCGTCAAGACCGCGACGCCCGCACCGAGCGCGAGCGTCGTCGCGGTGCTGCCTAACCTGACGCCGAGCAAGTGGGATCCTCCGGAGACGCCGTCGAAGCCGCCCACCGTGGCCGAGTGGGCGGCGGCGTCCGAGATCGAGGTGAAGAACGCCAAGCGCCTCGGGTGCGAGGTCAAGTCCGCGCGCGAGTGGCTGCGCGTGAGCTGCCGGACGACGGAAGACTCTGCCAGCCAGATCAAGGAGCTTCGCTGGATCGAGCCCAGCGCGAAGCTTCCGGACTTCTACGACATGACCAAGCCGGGCACGCTGGCGAGCATCGTGTTCCCGATCCGGCGGCAGACGAAGGCGAGGGTCGAGTTCGTGTGGAGCGACTTCGCGCGCGTGCTGACCGTGGCGTGGACACCCGGCACCCCGCAGCCCCTCGTGTACTTCAGCGGCGACGCGCCGAAGGACCTGAGCAAGCCGCTCTGCACCGCGGTCTGCGGCAACCCGTACTTCCCCGGCCGCGGGACCATGCCTTGTCCTTCCACGCACGACCCGACGAACCCAGATGCGGACAACGGCTGCATCTGTCGCAAGTTCCGCGACAACGAGTGCACGTCGGACTGGTAGGCCGACGCATTTCTCGACGATCGCGGGAGCGTCGAGGCTGCCGCGCGCCGGGACGACCTCTTCATCTCCGGGCTTGACGAACACTGTTCGTGACGAATAATGATCGGGCATGGGGAGTCGGAACCCGTTTCAAGCCCCGGAGGTCACGAGCCGTCGCGGAGGCCCCGCGAAGGAGCCGTTGAGCCGCGATGCGATCGTGACGGCGGCGCTCGAGCTGCTCCGGCGAGAAGGGCCGGAGGGGATGAGCCTCCGCAAGGTCGCGTCGGCGCTCGATACGGGCCCCGCTTCTCTCTACGTCTACGTGGAGAACCTCCAGGAGCTTCAGGCCCTCGTCCTCGATCGCGCGCTCTCCGACGTGAAGACAGACGGCGCCCGCGGGCAAGGCTGGCAGCGCCGCATCACGGCGCTCCTCACGTCGTATCTTCAGGTCCTGTTCGACACGCCGGGCCTCGCGTCGCTCGCGCTCGGCACCGTGGCGGCCGGTCCGAATGCGCTGCGCATCACGGAGGCGCTCCTCGGTCACCTCGACGAAGGCGGGGTCGATCGCGCGACCGCCGCGTGGGCCGTCGACCTGCTCACGTTGTACGTGACGGCCGTCGCCGCGGAGCAGAGCCATCGCCGCGAAGGTGAGGACGCTTTGGGGCCGATCGCGCGCGTGATCGGGGCTGTTTCGGAAAAGGACCATCCGCGGATCTTCGCCGCGCGCGACGACCTCCTCTCGGGGCCGGGTCGTGTCTCATGGGCGCTCGAAGCGCTCCTGAAAGGCATTCTGGTGACGCCGCGGGCAAAGCCTGCAAGCCGCCGCGAGCCGGCGGCGAAGGCGCCTTCCGCGCGGAAGCCGAAGCGCGTTCGGTGATCGAGGTGGGCCCGCGAGCGGCCCCAAACCCCGGGCCGGCCACGCCGGCCTGATCACGATGGGCCACAAGCGGCCTCAACCCCCGGGCCGGGTGGATTGACCTTTGATCTCACCGTCGGGCTCGACAGGTCCGGCGCATCGACTCTTTTTTTTTTGTCCCATAACGAACAGTGTTCGTCGCGAATGGCATTCGCTCGGGCGAGCACATCATCTGAGAAGGGCGGTATCGAATGGACGGTTCAACGTCGGTGCTCGTGGTCGGCGGCAGCTTGGTCGGGCTCTCCGCCGCGATGTTCCTCGCTTGGGAAGGTGTGCCCTGCGTGCTCGTCGAGCCGCATACCGGCAGCCATCCGCACCCGCGCGCGATCGGCTACACGCCGCGCACGATGGAGCTGTTCCGGGCGGTGGGGATTGCGTCGCAGATCCCGGAGGCGCCGCCGGGATTTCGCCTCTCGCGCGCGAGGGTCGAGAGCCTCGCCGGAGCATGGTTCGAGTCGTCCGAGTGGACGCCGGAGGCGAAGACGAAGGACGTTTCCAAGGTCGCTCCCATCACGGCCTTCTCGACGTCGCCGGGCGCGGCGATCGCCCAGGATCGACTCGAGCCCATCCTGCGCGGCCGCGCGCGGGAGCTCGGGGCCGACCTCCGGCTCGGCACCGAGCTCGTCCGCTTCGAGCAGGATGCGACGGGGGTGACCGCGTCGCTGCGCGAGCGCGAGGGGCGCACGTACAGCCTCCACGCCGACTACGTGATCGCGGCCGACGGGACGCGGAGCGGCATCCGCGAGGCCCTGGGCATCGGGCGCAAGGGCCCGGGCCACCTGCAGACGATGCGCAGCGTCCTGTTCCGCGCGCCGCTCGAGCCGTACCTCGAGAAGGGGATCTCGCAGTTCGAGATCGATCAGCCGGAGCTCAAGGCGTTCCTCACGACCTACGGCGACGGCCGCTGGGTGCTGATGTTTCACGACGACGTGGAGCGCGACGAGGCCGCGCTGCGAGGCGCGATCCAGAAGGCGATCGGGCGGATGGATCTTCCGATCGAGATCATCACGACGGGGCGCTGGGAGCTCGCCGCGGCGATCACCGATCGGTTCTCGTCGGGCCGCGTGTTCCTCGCGGGGGACGCGGCGCACACGCTGCCGCCGACGCGCGGAGGCTTCGGCGCCAACACGGGCATCCACGACGTCCACAACCTCGCGTGGAAGCTCGCCGCGGTGCTCGCGGGCCGCTCGACGAAGGACCTGCTCGCGACGTACCACGACGAGCGCCATCCGGTGGCGTGGGAGCGGCTCGAGCAGACGTTCGCGCGCCCCGACTATGCGAAGCACGGCGCGGGCTTCGCCGACGGCGTGCCGATCCGCGACGAGGTGGCGATGGAGCTCGGCCAGCTCTACCGATCCTCGGCCATCGTCGGCGCGGGGCTCGAGCTTCCGCCGGCGGCGCGTCCCGACGAGTGGGCTGGGCAGCCTGGCACGCGTGCGCCGCACCTCTGGATCCAGCGCGCCGGCGAGCGCGTGTCCACGCTCGATTGGTTCGGGCATCGCTGGGTGCTGCTCGCGGGAGACGATGCTTGGAGCGAGGCGGCGGTCGCCGCGACGCGTGCGCTCGGCATCGACGTTGCGCGTGTCGCGCCCGAGCCTGCGGATGTCGCCGCGGTGCATGGAGCGTTCGGCATCGAGGCCGGCGGCGCATCGCTGGTCCGGCCCGACGGTTACATCGCATGGCGCTCCGTCGATCGGGCGCAAGACTCGGCCGGTGCGCTCACGTCGGCGCTGGCCAAGGCAGCGTCGGCGGTGCGGGGCGCGGGGTGAGCCGCCGCACGCGCGACGGTACAGGCGGCGATCGTTCTTCGTGAGCGTGCTCTCCCGTCTGGTGACGGCGCTGCGAGAGCGTGCAGGCTCGATCGAGATCCGTTTCTGCTCCGAGGCAGGTCCGTGCGGATAGGATGCGGGCCGACGATCATGCGCTCCCTTCGGTTGACGTTCGCGATGTTGGCCCTGATTTCGTGCCGCCCGGATGCAGGTCGACCGTCGTCGGCGTCGTCGTCGAGCATCGTCGCGTCGGCGGCGCCGTCTGCGTCCGCGGCGGCGCCCTCGATGGGCACGCCTGCGGACTGGGCGGCTGCGTACGAGCGCGAGTTGCTGCCGATGCTCTGCGATCACGCGGTGCGCGGCGGCGCGATCGGTGCGTCGCAACGCGCCGATTGCCTGCGCGGGCCCGGCGGCCGCGGCCTCGATCACGTTTGGGCCTTCTGGCACTTCGAAGAGCGGGAGCTCGTGGACGAAGAGGCGAAGAAGGGACGCTACGTGCATGTGCCTGCGGCCGGTGAAGCCTGCTTGAAGAAGATGAAAGAGGAGCTCGGCGCCGGCCCCGCTTCGCCGCTCCTTTCGCAGCTCGTTCGGCCGTGCGCGCACATGGCGCGGCCGTACTTCGCGCCCGCGGTGGCGCGCGGCGGCGCTTGTCGTCGCTCCGACGAATGCATCGACGGTCGCTGTGATGCGCGCGATGGAGGCGAAGGCACGTGCGTCGCGCGCAGGCCGAAAGGCGAGGCCTGCGTCGCCGACGAGTGCGCCGAGGGCAACGTCTGCCGCCCGATCTACGATCGCGCGCGGCCCGATCAGTTCGGTGAATGCGCGCCGCCGCTCCGCGAAGGCGACGCGTGCCCGGCGCCCGCCGGATGCGCCGAAGGGCTCTTCTGCCAGCACGAAGGACGCGAGCCGGGCCGCTGCCGGCGCGAGCTCGCGGCCGGCGAGATCTGCGCGACGGTCGAAGAGGTGCGCGTGTGCGGTGCCGGCTTGATGTGTGATTTCGGCAAGGACCCGCCCGTGTGCGCCGCGCCGCTCGCGGAAGGCGCGGTCTGCTCCACCGATGACGCGTGCGGGGAAGGGCTCCGCTGCCGCGGGCTCCAGCACAACACCCGTCGCCACAAGTACGGCTCGACGCTGGAGGTCGCGCGCAAGGGCAAGTGCACGCGGCTCGGCGACGTCGGGGAATCGTGCGTTCCCTCCGACGAGGTGAGCGGCTGTCCAGCGTCGATGGAGTGCGACGCGCAGACGCGGCAATGCCGGCTGCGCACCCGCCGTTGAGCTTCACGCGGGGACGATGTTCTGGTTGTGGCGGAGGCGGTTGTCCGGATCGTAGGCGCGCTTCAGCGCCGCGAGCCGCGCGAGGTGCGGGCCGTACGCTGCGCCCGTGCGCGCCGCCCCCTCCGCGCCCGGCTCGACGTAGTTGACGTACACCGCGTCGATCGCGTGCGGCTGCATCGCGCTCCAGAAATCGCGCGCCCACTGCACGTTGGCGGCCGTTTCCTCGGGGCGCCGCCACTTGGCCATGATGAGCAGGTTGTACTCCACGTCGCGGTGGCAGAACGCCGTCGCGTCCTTGGCGACGCGGCGGATGGCGCCGCCCACGTGCTCGATCATCACCGTCGAGAGCAGCGACGGCGCGCGCGCGGCGAACGCGGTGATGATGTCGATCGCGCCGTCGTCGAGCCCCTTCAGGTAGCTCGACTTCCAGTAGTTGAAGATGCCCCATGGCGCTTGCGCATCGAGCATCGATTGCAGCGCGGGGTACAGCATCGGTCGCACGTGATCCTCCGTAGGAGGGCCGAAGCGACGGAGCGGCTCGACGAGGCGCAGCCCGTCCTCGACGGCGCCGATGTGCACCGGCATGACGACGACGATCGGCTCGCCGTCCGGCGCGTGATCGAAGGCGACGTACACGCTGAGCGCGTCGGGCGCGGCGCGGTGCACCTCGCGACAGAAGCGCAGGACCTCGATGCCGCGCGCGCGTGGATGCACCAGGGCGCCGGCGAGCACGGGCTCGATCGGGTGCAGCCGGTACGTGAACGAGGTGACGACACCGAAGTTGCCGCCGCCGCCGCGCACGCCCCAGAACAGCTCCGCGTGGCGCGACGCGTCCGCAGTGAGGAAGCGGCCGTCGACGGTGACGATATCGACCGACGTGAGGTGATCGCACACGAGGCCGAGCTTGCGGCTCGCCCAGCCGATGCCGCCGCCGAGCGTGAGGCCCGCGATGCCCGTCGTGGAGACGGCGCCGCCGGGCATGAACATCCCGAGCGCGGCGTTCTCGCGATCGATCTCTCCCCACGTCACGCCCGGCTGCACGCGCGCCGTGCGGGCCGCGGGATCGACGTGAATGCCCTTCATGCGGCCGAGATCGAGCATCAACCCGCCGTCGCACACGGCATGTCCGGCGATGTTGTGACCGCCGCCGCGTACCGAGATGCCGAGCTTGCGTGCGGCGGCGAGCTCCAGCGCGGCCATCACGTCGGCGACGCCGGTCGCGCGGGCGACGAGGGCCGGCCGTCGATCGATCATGGTGTTGAACACGGCGCGCGCGGCGTCGTACCCGGCGTCGCCGGGAAGCAGGATCTCGCCGCGAAAGCGGGCCCGCAGCCCCTCGACGTCGTCGCACGCGAGCAGCGGTCGCGGATCGATGCGCATCGCGCAGCGTGCCACCGGCGCGCGCCTCGGGCCCTGGGAGGAACCGCAAGCGCCGCTCCGGCAAAGGAGGAATCGCGCCGCCGTTCCGACACGCACGGCGCGCTTGCCCGAGCGGCGCGCCGTGAAGCTCAGTCGGTGTCGGTGCCCGCGAAGACGGCGATCGCGCTGCCGTCGGGCTGGAGCGCGGCGATGCCGAAGTCGGTGACGATGCGATAGAACCACTGGGTGTCGGCGCGGAAGTGGAACCACGAGCATGCCTGCGCCCGCGCCTCGACGTCGGCGAGCGACGCGTCGTCGCCGGAGAGCGTGAGCCCGCGGAGCGAGCGCCACGCGGCGAGCCGGCCCCACGGGCCGCTCCACCCGATGTTGTAGTCGCCGCCGTTCGCGGCGAACGCGAGGAGCGCCTCGAACGCGAGCTCGGGAGAGGTCGACTTGGTCTGCACCGCGTCCGCCGTCGCGCCCGCGAGGCAGCGGACTGGCAGCGAGCGGAGCAGCGCGCTCGTGACCGTCGGGGCCGGCGGATCGAGGAGGAGCACGCGACCCTCCGACCTGCCGTTGGAGACGGCCTTCGCGCTCTCCCAAATCGCCCGAATGAGATTCATGTCACGTGGCGTCGTGACGTTGGAGGACGCGGGCAGATCGAGCCCCGCGGGCCACTCGGGCTCCGAGCCCGTCGGAAGGTTGATCCGCGCGCCCCAGCCCGACGCGCCGAACAGGTAGTAACGTGTAGCCATCTCGGAGACGCCGCGCTCGATCGCGAGCAGATCGAGCGGCAGCGCGGCCAGCGGGTGCCCGGCGCGTACGAGCGTCGCGACGAAGCGCTGCACCTCCGGAAGGGCCGACACGCGCCCGCCGCGGAGGACCTTCTCGTGGAGCCAGCACGCGAGCAGATCGAGGAGCGCCGCATCTTCCCCGTGCGCGCGCAGCACCGCGCCGAGCGTGTCCTCGTGGTGCGTTTGCGCGAGGCGCGCACCGTACGCGCGGGCGAGCGCGTCGGGATGAGCGCGGCAGGGCGCCGTGAAGATCGCCGGGACCTCCAGCGCGAGCGTCGCGAACGCGAGCGCCGCTTCGTCGCCGTCGACGAGCGCGAGGGTCTCGAGCGCGAGGCTGCTGATGCGACGAAGCTTCTCGTCGAGCATCGCGAGGCGCGCGGGCGGCGCGTGGCAGAGGCGCACGAGCGCGACGAGGACCCGATGGTGCCTCTCTTCGCTCGCGCGCCGGATGCCATCCATGAGCGCCTTCCAGTCGTGCGCGGCCTCGCCGGCCTCGGGGCGCAGCAACTCGAGGATCGCGAGGGCATCGTCCGTGTCGCTCATGGGGGCGTCCGTCGCGCTGCGGAGGGAGACGACGCAAAGATTATCTCGCTCTCGCGTGACGGCGGCGACACGGCACATTCCCAACGCCGAAGGCCGTTTCGCGGGCGTGGATGCACGCGATTCACTGGTGCGCGAGGTGTCCGTTCCCTCGTGGGTGTTGGTCTCGTCGCGACCATCGAGCCGCTGGTGGTCGCTCGCCGTCCGACCTGATTCACGCGGCGGGGACGCGCGTCCCCGCCGCCCCGCAGACTTTGCCGTCGGGGCCCCACCACCCCGCGATCCACCCGCAATTTCCAGGGCGTTTCGCCGCTTCGGACCTGGCGTTCGTTGCCTCGACGATACGCGATCACGGACAAAGTCATCAGCCGTGCGAAGGAGAAACGAGGCTGGACGCGACCGGCGAGCGTGTATCGTCCGCGCCATGGTGGGCGAGGCGCAGGTGCGGGTCGGCGGGTCGTTGAACATCGTCGTGCGCGGCGGCGGGAAGGCCGCACGTGCGATCGCGCTCCGGGCGGCCCGAGGCACGCTCGCGCGGAACCCCGCGTTCGCCTACGTCGTCGGTGAGGACGGCGCTCTCCGGTGCGAGCAGCGGGCGGCGTTCCGGGCCACGCCGCAACAGCTCCGGGAGATGGCGGAGCGCAACGTGTCGCGGGCACGGAGAGCCGTCATCACGGCCTTGCGTGCGGCCGGGTATCAGGTCGACGGTCCAGGCCCCGTGACGATCCGCATCGACGCCGCCGGGGGCATCTTCGTGTCCGGGGGCGGTGACGACGCTCGCGCGATCGCCCTGCACGCGGCCCGCGTGACGCTGTTGGGCGTGGACCGAAGGTTCGACTTCGTCGCCGGCGAGGACGAGGCGATCCGCTGCCGGCCGGCGTCGAAGAGGAGCACCGTGAAGGCGAGCACCACGAAGGCCACGTCCACGAAGGCGCCCGCTGCCGTCGTGAGAAAAGGCCAGGAGGCAGCCCTCCGGGCGCTGCGGGCGGCCGGACACCGAATCGTCGCGCCGCCCGTCGTGAGGGTGCGGGTCGACAAGACCCACCGCATCGTCATCTCCGGAGGCGACGACGACGCGCGCTCCGTCGCGGTGGAAGCGGCCCAGGCCGCACGCCCGCCGAGTCGGAAGCTCTCGTTCGTCGCGGATGCGGGCGGCGCCATCCTTTGCCGGTCGGTGGTGGCGTTCCGGGCGACGCCGGAGCAGATCGCGCGGATGGTGCAGGGGAGGGTGGAGAGCGGCCGGAAGGCCGCGGTCAAGGCCCTGCGGAAGGCGGGGTATCGCGTGATGGGACCCGGTGCAGCGTAGAGAGGCCCGGCTTCCGCTCACGCTTTCGTCGGTGCGCGTCCAGGGATCGCGCGTGCTCGCGCCCCGGGTCACGTGCGGCTCGGCAAGGAGATCCACACTGGGACTCCGCGCCGAGACGAACGACGAGGCGCCGTGCTTCATGCATGCGTGTTTGGTTCCGCGCCGTCGATGGACGGTGATCATCAGAAGTCCTCGTCCTCGTCGAACGCGGGCTCTTCGACCTCCTCCGGGAGCGTGCCGCCGTGACGGCGCGCGCGGGCGTCGAGGATGGACTTCACGATGCGCGCGCGATACCCGGGGCAGATCTCGACGAAAGGCGTCTGGCCCGCCTCGGGGCAGCTCGTTGCGCCCTCGATCGGTAAGAGTCCGCAACTCGATTCTTGGGCGAGCTCCCCGCCGTGGCGTAGCCCTCAATGGCCAATCTCCTCGCGCGTGAGGACGCGATGACGACGAAGGCGGTTGAGGAGATTCGGGTTGCGCTGGTTCGGAGCTCGCGGATATGGAGCCATGGATCGTGGAGCAGTGGAGTTCTCCAGGTGCCTATCCGTTGAAACGGCACGGCTGCTTCGCCGGTATACAAGCCTGAATGCACGCAGGACTCCGGTGAGGAGCACTGGCTCCTTGCATGGCTTCGCGAACCCGTTTGCAACGGCTACACGCCCCTCACGATTGGATGGCAGGATCTAACAGTTGCCCTCCAAATCGGCATGTAGGAAGAATTGGCGCCTGAGCTCGGGACCTATCCACACGAGTTGTGTAGGCGACTCGTCATGAGCGCCCTCGAGAGCCATTTCGGACGACTTGATCGGCAATTCGGACAACCATCAGGAGACATCCCATGGACAACAAAGACAAGGCCAGCCAGGATTCGAAGGTCGAGCAGAAGAAGGGCCTTCGGCTCGAGGTGCGTCGCATCCGTACCCAGATTCGCGAAGGCGTGATCGATGAGTACGGGCAGGGCACCCTCGTCCACTGCTATCCCGATACCACCGTCGACTGACAGTCATAACGGGTGCAGTGAGCTGCCGATCTCCGGCGGCTCCTGCACCCGCATTCTGCAGCCCGATGCCGTGGACGACGTGTCCGCGTCGCGCAGGCGATCTCCTCCGCCAGAGCGGCGATTCGCTCAGCGTCTCGATCGAACGGCGTGAGCGGAGGCGCCCATCAATTCGTGAGATCCAGCAACAGGTGACCGTCCCAGGCCGGGACACGCGCGTCACAAAACGTCTGAAGGGCGAGACCGATACCGGCCAGACCGGTGAGCAGCCCCCAAGGAGAAAGCCCTGACGACATCTCTGCCAGGCTCGTGAATGCGTGTGCGATGAGACCTGGTCTTCGCAGCGCGAGCCCGCGGTCGAGCCATCGGAGCGCGGCATCGGCGAACGGCGGGGCCCCTGTCGCTTGCCACCATCGATGGAAGACATGCGCGTTTCCAAAGGCGCCGTGACAGAGGCCGGCGTCCCCGATGCCGCTGTGCGGAGTGGGGCGATTCGCGGAGCGTTCCGCCAGCGCGCACGCGGCTTGCTCGAGCTCGGCCAGCTTGCAGGCCCGCGCCGCGATCCTGAGAGCACCGGCGAGGCCGAGATCCCCCGTGCACCAGGCGACGCGGCCGCCGAGCTCCGCGGCTGACGCGCTCGGGCTTTGCTCGCGGTCGACGAGAAGCGGTCGAAGCCATCGCGTGCTCGCCTCGACGAGGCTTCTGGCCTCCGGGTCTCCGAGGCCGGATGCGCGACCGAGGAACCCGAGCGGCCCTGCGATCCCATGGGCAATGCCGCACCGGACGGCCTCCGGGTCGCCGATCGACTCGCGCAGACGCCGCCAGAAGACGGCGCCCGAGCCGTCGCGAACCGCCGACGCGGACAGCGCGGCGACCGCCGCTCGAACGATCGCGCGACCCGAGCCTGCGTGGCGCCGCTTCCAGCCGTAGAGGCCGATCCCGGCGACGCCGTAGAGAAGCTCGGCGTAGCCGCGCGCTCCATGTCCATCGAGCCACGTGAGGAGTTGCGGGTCGAGGTCGGCGAAGAAGTCCTCGTCCACGTCGATGAGCCCGAGCTCGGCGAGGTGCGCCGCGGCCCACGCGACGCCCGCGGCTCCCTCGCCAAGGTGGAGGGCGTGCGCGCCTTCGACCAGCAGAGCGAGGGCGCGCTCGAGATGCGCAACGGCCCGCGCGTGGTCCGTTGGCGAGGCACCTTCGGAGCACGCTCGCGTCGCAAAGAAGAGGGCGAGCCCGGCGTGTCCCTGATGGAGAGAGTGGTCGACCGAGCTCTCTTCAGGCATGGGCAGCGCAGAAGCGATCTCCGCGATCGTCTCGCGAGCCGCGGAGAGACGGATCGGATCCAGCAGGCAGTCCGATCGCGGCGCGACGTCCATCGGCGGCGGACGGTAAACGTCTGTCGCACACGGAGCAAGCGTCCACGCTCAGGTGACGATCATGCGTTGAGGCGGTCCGCTTGCACTACGAATTCGCCGCTCGTCGACTCGCTGGTTGACTCGTCTCCTCGGCTGTCGGCACGCCGCGTCGAAACGGAGAAGCTCACGGGGTGACGAGAGCTTGGTTTCACGTGGCGATGACTCCCATGGAGAGATGGGTTGCTTGGCCCATCCCCGCTGGCAACGTGGGCCCATGTTCCCGCAAAGTCCCGCCGCAGCGGCCGCGCTGTCCGTGGCCACTCGCTTCTACTCGCCCGCGCTGCTCAACCACGCCGTCCGCTCCTACCTCTGGGGAGTGATGTACGGCAGAGCGCACGGGATCACCTTCGATGACGAGCTGTACTTCATCTCTGCGCTGCTCCACGACATCGGGCTGACGGAGGCGTTCGACAGCCACAGGCTGGCGTTCGAGGACGCGGGCGGGTGCCTGGCCTGGGTCTTCGGGTTGGCCGCCGGCTGGTCGGAGGAGCGGGCTGCCCGGGCCGAGAAGATCATCGTGTTGCACATGAGGGACGACGTGTCCCCGGCCATCGATCCCGAGTCTCACCTGCTGCAGATCGCCACGCGCTGGGAGGTCGTCGGACGGCGGCCGGAGCTGTTCCCGCCGGACGTGAGGGTGGAGATGCTCGCTCGCTATCCTCGGCTGGGATTCGGAGAAGAGGTTCGGGCGTGCTTCGAGGACCAGGCCAGGCGCAAGCCGGGCAGCGCCGCCGCCGCATCGGTCAGCAACGATGTCGCTGGGCGGATCGCTGGAAACCCTCTCGACCGCAGAGGTGCTGACTGACGCGTCGGGACAGGAGCTTCATCGTGTCGAAGCGCGCCGCAGCGATATCATCGGCCATGAGGAGCCGCACGAGGCGGCTCGATCAACGCGCGGCGCGGATGACGACGAGCGCACCATCGTCGACCACCTCGGCGGCGGCGGGCACGGCCACCAAGCGACCGAGCTCGGCCCTGGTCACGCCCAGCGCCTCGGGGAGGTTTTCGACCGACAGATCGAGGCGCTCTTTCGCCAGGAAGAACCGATCCCAGTCGTAGTCCTCCGTCACGCCGTCGGGATCGAAGACAAACCCTGCGCTGGTCGTCCGGCGCGAGAGGAACCGGTGCTCCATGGCGGCTCGCAGGCTCTCCATCTCGGCGCGGCTGCAGCCATCCATGCCGAGCGCGATCACGGTCACGCCGTCGCTCTCTCGGATTCGACAATAGACGTCGTGGTCTGCTGCGAACCAGAAGGAGAAGCGCGCGTCGTGCCCGGCGTCGACCCAGCGACGGAGCTCCTCCTCCGACATGGATAGCCGCTCGCCTTCGTCGTCGTAGGGGGTGACGAGATCGCTCCCGGGCGGCTTCAGGTGAAGCCCGGCGCGACCGAGGTCTCGCTCCAGCGAGCCCAGCCAATCGGCGCCTTCGCGAACCTCGTACAGAAAGATCGATCGCTCTGCCACGAAACACCTCAAGGACCGAACGTGAACACGTTCGCTGCGCCGAGCTTCTTGATGGCCAGATTGATGGCCGACTGCGGGGTGCCGACCTCGAACGCCGCCATCGCCGCGACGCCGCGTGCATCGGCCGCGTGCTTCAGGACATTCAACTGATGCCCCAGCTTCCCGAGGTCGTTGGCTTTCGCCGGGCCGCCGACCGCGATGAGCTCCCCCTTCGGGCCGACCACGTCGATGTCACTCGATCCGATCGGCGTGACGATCCTCTCGCGGGACACCTTGCCGCCGACTTGGTCGGCGACCCTTTGCTCGCGCGAACGCCCGAGCGCATCGATGGCCTCGGCCTTCTTCGCCCGCTCTTCGGAGATCGGTTTCCCCTTCCGGTTGATCCGGGTCGCGGTGGATGAAGACTTCTGTTCGGCGTTCGGCTTGGGCTCGTTGGGGCCATCCGCCGGCTTCTGTTCGGCGTTCGGCTTCTGTTCGGCGTTCGGCTTCTGTTCGGCGTCCGGCTTGGCCCCGTCGGAGGCGTTGGCCGGCTTCTGCGCCGGCGGCTCGGAGGCGCTAGATGCGTCGGCCGGCTTCGGTGCTGCGAGCGGCTCGGACCCGCCGGGCGCTTCGCCGGGCTTCGGTGCGGTGATGGGCTCGGATCCACCGGCTCCGCCGGGACCGCCCGCAGGCTTGGGCGTGGTGATGGGCTCGTGCGGGGAGGAGGTCCTCACGATCGGCGAAGACGGGCCCTCCGGCACGTGCGCGCCGCGACCGACGCCCGAGCCACCCCCGCTCCAGTCCATCGCGTTCATGCCGATTTGCAGGAGGGTCTTGGTGAGCGTCGGAGGGATGACCCCGTCCGTTTGGCCGCGGCCGTACGCGCTCAGGTAGCTGCTCTTGAGGGCGTTGGCCTCGGCATCCGAGAGGTCGGTGCGCTCGAGCGCCTTGGTGATGGCCGAGAGCGCCCCCGTGATCTGCGCGGTGGTCGTCTTCCCCTTCGGCGTGCAGAGGGTCTCGTCGCCCTTGTGGACCACCTCCATGATCTCGGGCCGGATGTTGCCGTGCGTGACCGCGGTGTGGATCCGGCCCACGCAGTTGGCCTGATCCGCGGCTTCGCTCTCGGAGATGGGCTCTGCCATGGGCTCACCAGGGTGCGTCAGCCGCTCTTCGTGTTCATCAGGCACAGGTCCCCGTGCCGGCAGACTGGGTGCCCCTCGGCGCGGACGTTGGGCACGCCCTCCACCAGCACCACGTCGCCCGCGCCCTGCGAGACCGTCGAGAGCACGCCGCTCCCCATGTTCCCCACCACCCCGGCGATGACGCTGTCCGTGGTCAGCACGGGGTAGCCCCTCGCCCTCACCTTCTTGGCGTAGTTGACCCGCTCGGGTGTGAGATCCCGGGAGATCTCGAAGGCCACGACCTGGCCCTTGACCCGGCAGAAGTCGGGCGTGACGTTGACCACCCGGAAGGCCACCTCTCCGTCGGCGATGTGACGTGCGCTCATGCTCCCTCCTGCGTGAAAAGGACGGCGCTCCGGATGTCCCTGGCCTGGTCCAGCGTGAGCCGCCAACACAGGTGGACCGCGCCGGCGTCGAGATCGACGTGGACCGTGTCGAGCGGCAGGCGCTCCTCCGCCACGCCATTCCGGCCGTCCACGAGAGAGGCGTGCGGCGCGAGGCCCGGGAGCTGGAGGACGATCGGATCCGGCTCGGAAATCATGCCGGCGAGCGCCACGGTCTCGTCGCCGCGGAGGTGCTCGCGCGTGACGAGCGAGGGGTGCGCGCACTGGAAGAAGCGCGCATCGAAGTCGGCCGCGTAGTCCATCGGCAACCCGCGCGCGGCGTCGGCGCGCATCGCCTGCTCCCACGCGGCGTCGTAGGTGCCGACGTGGCGGACGCGCGCGCTCCACGGCCGGGAGATCGGGCCGAAGCCGGTGAGCGGCACTTCTTCGTTGATGGTGGTCACCGGCCTCCCGATCGGCTCCCACTGGGGCGCGCGGTAGGTGGCGCCGGTGTTCAGCGCGCGCACGTCGAAGAAGCCGGTGCCGCTCGGGTTGGGCGCGTGGACGATCCATCGCGGCGCGGCGCCCCCCTGCGCCGCGTGGTTTCGATCGAGGTAGGCGCCGCCGTAGGCCAGCTCGTAGCGAATGGGCACCTCGGCGGTGGGCTCGGGATCGGAGATCACCCAGCCTCGCACACTGCTGTAGCGCCACTCCCGCGGACCGGTGACGCGCGCGCCGTAGTCGATCACGACACCTGCGCGGCCCTCGACCCGCACGGCCACGTCCCAGGCGCGGAGCGGCCGCCGCGCGCGCACGCTGCCGGTGATGATCACATCGGTGCCCGGCTTGGTCAGCACCACGTCGCCGGCGCGCTTCACGCTCGATCGCTCGGGCGCGGCGAGATCCCAGTAGTCGTCGGCGAGCTCGATGGGCGCCTGGTCGCTTGCGATCTTCAGCACGCCCTGGGCCAACGCGAATGAGCCCTTGAGCACCACGGTGTCGTGGAAGCGCCGGCCGACGCCCATCTTGTCGCACTGGAACAGCGCGAACGGCGTCAGGTTGCGCACGAGCTGGAGTCGCGGCGCGGGGATCTTCGGGACGGGGAGCCTGCTCATCTCTCCGCCGGGGCCCTTTCGTGCGCGGCGCGCGCCTGCCCGCCTTCGCGCAGCATCTCCGCTGCTTCGGGGGACGAAGAAGAGGTCGCGAGCTCCACCTGCACCGCGGCCAATGGGCCGCGACACGTGCGGGAAGTCAAGCGCAGCGATCTCTCCTCGGCGAGCCGGAGCGGACGTGCTCACCGCATGAAGTCACAACCACCCTACGTCCACTCCATCGCTCCTTCGAGGCACACGAGACCGTGCGACGTTCGAATCGAGCGCACGAGTGGCTGCGTATGCGCCATGCAACCGGGGAGGTCCTTGGTAATACCCCGTCGTGACGCAGCCCTCGATTGCCCATCTCCTCGCGCGTGCGCGTGAGTGAACAAGAAGGCGAAGATGGTTGAGGAGCTTCGGGCTGCGTTGGTTCGGAGCAACATTGGATTGGGCCGACCTCGTTCGGAGGCCACGCGACAAGCGGAGCTCGAGCTCGTCGAGCAGCGGCGGCGAGAAGGCGTGGGGGCGCCAAGGAGCTTGCTGGTTGCTTCGATGGATCGTTCGGCGCGCTCGCGCGTCACAGGAGCGACGTACGCTCGTGGGGGGAGAACCCGACCCGATCGAGCCCAGAGGGCGCACGACCGCGGCCCAATCCAGAGGATGATGATGCAGACCAAGCGAATGAAGGAGCGGGCGGCGTTTTTCACCCTGACGGCGCTGCTCGCGGGGCTCGTGATGGGCTGCGAGCCGAGCAAGCCCGCCCAGGATGCCCGCGATGCCCGGCTCGGCGAACCACTGCCGCAGGCCAGCCTGGTGACGCCGGAGCCGGAGGATCCGGGGACGGTGGGGCTGTCCTCCGAGATCAAGAAGGTGACGGTCTTCTCGGATCGCGCGCTGGTGACGCGTGAGGCGCGCGCCAAGGTTACCTCCGAGGCCACGGTGTACGCGTTCAAGCACCTCCCCGGCTGGGTCGATGACGGCTCGGTGCGCGCTGCCTCGAGCGCTGGTCGCATCGTGGAGGTGCGCGTGGGCCGCACCTATTTGGCCCGCGACACCGACCCGACCTTCCGCAAGGCGGAGGCAGAGGTCCGCGCGCTCACGGCGCGCATGGGCGCGCTCGACGACGAGCTCAAGGTGTTGGACGCGCAGGCCAAGCAGATCGCGGAGGTCCGCGCCTTCTCCATGGAGAAGCTCCCCAAGGACGTGCTCGTCGACAAGCTCGGCGTGCAGAACTACGCCAGCGTCGTCGACTACGTCACGAGCACCCTGCGCGAGACGGCCAAGGCGCGGCGCGAGGTGGAGGCCGAGCGGGTGGACCTGACCCCCGCCGTCGAGACCAAGAAGCGCCGCTTGGAGGAGCTCAAGGGCATGACCCAGATCGAGGAGACGACGGTCTACGTCACCCTCCAAGGCACGGCCTCCGCGGACGCCGCCGTCACGCTCACGTACATGCTCCCCGGCGCGACGTGGGAGCCGGTGCATGAGCTGCGCACCGACGGCGCGGGGGCGTCCTCGGTCGAGGTGAGCTCGTTCGCGGTGGTCACCCAGGCCAGCGGCGAGGACTGGAGCAATGCCGAGCTGGCGTTCTCGACGCAGTCCTCCACCGCCGCCGTGAGCATCCCCCAGCTCGGGGCGCTGACCCTCGGCGACACCCGCGCAGCCACCCAGACCATGGAGCGAAAAGAGGCGTCGTTCAGCCGCGCCGAGACCGCCTTCCGGGTCCAGAACCGCCTGTGGAACCTGCGCTTGCAGGGCTCCGAGCAGAGCCAAGCAGTGGAGGAGATCTACAAGACCAACTTCGAAGCTTTGCAGGTGGTGCAGAGCAAGACGGTGCAGATCTTCCAGAGCCTGCAGCAGCGGGGGACGACGGCGCAGTTCAAAGCCCTCGGCGCCACCAAGGTGCGCGCCGACGGCCGCTCGGTGCGCGTCCCCATCGGCCGCGCGCACCTCCAGGCCAAGCAGGCCATCGTGGCCGCGCCCGAGCAATCCCTGAACGCCGCGATCACGCTCGACATGCGCAACGAGACCGGGCAGGCGCTCCTCCCGGGGGCGGTGGGGCTCTACCAAGGCAGCTCTTTCCTGGGCATGACCAACCTCGATTTCGTGGCCGACGGTGAGTCGTTCTCGATGTTCCTGGGCGTCGCCGATCAGCTCAAGATGTCCCGGGCCCTCGACCGCAAGCACAGCGCTCTGGTGCGCAAGCAGCACACCCAGATGCAGCTCGCCTTCGTGGTCACCGTGGAGAACCTGTCCGGCAAGCCGGTCACGCTGACGCTGGCCGATCGCGTGCCCGTCTCCGAGGAGCGGGAGATCGTCATCAGCAACGTGAAGATCAGCCCCGACGCCAAGCCCGACTCCAAGGGCATCCTCAAGTGGCAGCTCACGCTCCAGCCCAAGGAGAAGCGGCAGATCGACATCCGCTACCAGATCGAATACCCGCCGAGCTTGGTCCTGGAGATGAAGCGCCAACAGGCCGCCGAGGCAAGCCATCCGCCTCACCCGAGCCCCGCGGGCCACGCCAGCCCCTCACCTCGCGGCTTCGAGCACGACGTGAAGAAGGACATCCAGAAGCTCGAACAGTCGTTCTGATTCACACGGCGGGGACTCGCGTCCGCGCCGCGCCAGTCTTCATGTGGGGCTTCGGGTCGGCTTCGCCTACGCCCACGCCCCGGCAAGCTCATGGGCCCACCACCTCACGTGCGTCGCATGGGAATGCGGACAAAGTCCTCGGCCGCGTGAATGAGCGCGCTGGGCAAGCTCGTCTTCACGCCGGCGCGCGCCGATTGGAAGCGCGGCGGCACGAGCTCCCTGACATCGAGAGCGGGCCCGCGAGCACGTCGGTGCGCGCGCAACGTCGAGCGGCGTCCCACGACGCCGCGGTCAGGATGCGGAGCCGATTAGAAGCGCCCGCCGAACGTGAGCACCGCGCCGCCGGGCTGGGGCGTCAGGTCGAGCGCGACCTTCGGCGCGGCCTCCGTGCGCTTGCGCGACGAGACCAGGAGCCACGTCACGCCCGTGACGAGGGCGGCGGCGCCGACGCCGAGGCTGACGCCGCTCGCGATGAGCTGCGTGCGCACCGCGCTCACCTCGCCGGGATCGCACGTTTTGGTCTTGGCGCAGCCGTCCTCGAGCTTCGCGTACTTGCTCTGCGCCACGCCCTGCAGCACGCCGAACACCACCAGACCGGCGACGCCGACGCCGCCGATCACCCACGGCCCAGGCCCCGGGCCCGCGGGCGTCGCCGGAGCCTCGGTCGGACGGCTGGGTGCCGCGGCGCCCGCAGCCTTCGCGGGCGGCTTGTTGATCTCGACGTGGATCACGCGATCCTTCTCGCCGGAGACGATGAGGATCTTCTCCGTCGTGCTCCTCCCGTCGGCGAACTCGTAGCGGAACACGTGGTCGCCCGGATCGATCGGCACGGCCGCCCCCTGCAGGTGCTGCAGGAACGGCTTCCCATCGACGGTCACCTTGACGTCGGTGAAGTCGCGGCCGTTCGCGTCGCGGGCGGCGACGACGACCGTCGGCTGGCTGGCGGTGACCTCGGTGAGCCAGCCGGCGCAGTCGCGCCGCACGATCTGGGGGCACACGTCGCGCGAGCACGTGAGGAGCTCGGCCCGCGCCTGCTGGAGCTTGCTCTCCCGCCGCAGGCGCTGGGCGTTCTCGGCGGCGTCGAAGCACGCCGCCTTCTCGTCGGCGCGAGCGGTCGCGGGGACGAGGACGGCGGCGCTCAGAGGGGCGAGCAGGGCGACACGGGCGAGAGCGCGCAGCACGCCGTGCAGCAAACCAAACGGTGCGCGCGGTGTAAAGGGCGCCTCGGTCGGGGTCACATGCACTCGCGCTTGTAGATCTTCTCCCCGTTCGGTCCGATCCGATAAGGCGTGCTGCAGTCGGGCTTCGCCGGCTTCACGGTCGGGGGCACTCCACCCGCCGGAGGCTTCCACGTCCCACGCCCGGCGGGCGGCGTGCCCGCAGCGCTCGCGGAGGGAGCGACGCTGGGCGCCGCGCTCGCGCTGAGCGCTGCCGTGACGGTCGCGCTCGCGCTGGGCTCTGCCGTGACGGTGGCGCTCGCGCTGGGCGCCGCCGTGACGGTCGCGCTGGGCGCCGCCGTGACCACGCTGCCGGCCCCCGGCGCCGGGCTCGCCGCCGGGCTGCTCCCGCGGCTCGCCACGAGGACCCCACCCCCGAGCACGGCGATCGCCGCCGCCGCCACGAGCAGTCGCCCCGACGTCCCGCTGCGGGGCGCAGCGTCGGGCTGTGCGGGGGCCGCCGTCGACGCCGGCGTCGGCGCGCTCGCCGCTTCGGGAGCAGGCGCTTCGCGCGCGTCCTTCGCGCTCGCGTCAGGCGTGCTCGCCGCGTCGCTCGGCTCGACCTCCGGCGGCGCCTTCGCCTCCGGCGCCTGCACCCCGGTGCTCGACGGGACGGCCTCCGGCGGCACCGCGACGTTGGCCACGCGGGTCACCGCGTCGGAGAGGCCGGACAGGATGTCCGCGAGCTCGGGCAGCTCGCCGGTGCGGCTCTCGATCTCGGCGACGCGCACCGCCTGCCGGTTCAGCGCCTCGCCCGCGATCTGCTCGACCCACTCGGCCACCTCGGTCATGAGGGCGGGCCGGAGCGCGCGCTCCAGCGCCGTCGCGCCCTCCTTCGCGGTCGCGAAGCGCGCGGCGGGATTGCGCGAGATCCCCGCCATCACCACCGCATCGAGCGCGGCGGGGACCGTGTCGACCAGCTTGCTCGGCGGGTCGATGGCGCCTTCGAGCACGCTCACGAGCACGCTGCCCTCGTTGTCGCCGCGGAAGAGCTTGCGGCTGGTGAGCGCCTCCCAGCAGCACACGAAGGCCGCGTAGACGTCGGTGCGCCGATCGATGGGCTGACCGCGGAGCTGCTCCGGGGACATGTACGGGAGCTTCCCCTTCACGTTGCCCTCGCGGGTCGAGTGGAAGCGCCCCGACGCCTTGGCCACGCCGAAGTCGAGGATCTTCGGCACCCCGTCGCGGTTGATCAGGATGTTCTGCGGCGAGATGTCGCGGTGCACGATGTTGAGCGGCTCGCCCCGCTCGTCGCGCGCCTCGTGCGCGGCGTGCAGCCCGTGCAGCGCGCTGGCGATCACCGCCACCACGATGGCCGGCGGGATGTGCTGCTTCTTCATGTACGACGCGCGGATCAGCCGCGACAGCGTCTCGCCCTGGAGGTACTCCATCACCAGGAACAGCTCGCCGTTGGTCGCCACCACGTCGAGGGTCGCGCAGACGTTGGGGTGCTGGATGCGCCCGGCGAGCCGCGCCTCGTCGAGGAACATGGAGACGAACTCCGGATCCTTGGCGAACTGGGCGTGGAGCCGCTTGATCGCCACCGTGCGCGTGAAGCCCACGGGGCCGAGCAGGCGGCCGACATGGACGGTGGCCATGCCTCCGGCGGCGATCTCGCCGTGGAGCATGTAGCGGCCGACGCGCCGGACGTCGGGAGGAGCCGAGGTCAACGGATCGACGGTACCAGGAATTCGCTCCGATCCTGAGGTTGTCACCCTTCACGTCTCGTCGTTGGAAGCGTGAGCCCTTGCTCTCGAGGGCTCACCAGCAGCAGCGGAAGCCGGTGTACTCGCTCTTGCTGTCGCGTGTGTATGCGGTCGTGCCCGTCTCCGCGTAGTCGCACGAGGTGTACTCCGGCATGTGGATATAGGTCCCACCGCGGGGGTGACAGATGTCCTTGTCGGGCGTCGCGCCCGAGCCATCGTCGCAGTTGTCTTCGTACTCCTGCACGTTCCCGTTCATCCCGTGCACGAGCCCGTCCGGCCAGGTGGCGACGCAGGTCGCCGGCACGGTCACGTCGGTGGTGTTGAACGGCGCCGGCTCCCCCGGCGAGGGCCCGCCGCTGGTGTTGCAGAGCCCCGCCATCGGGGTCGAGCCGTAGCCATAGGGCGCCTGGGCCGACCCGCCGCAGGCGCGGCGCCACTCGCCGGTCGCCTTCCACTCGGAGTCGGAGGTGTCGATGTGCCGGCTGGCGGGGCTCTCCGAGCCGCACAAGCGCTTCCCGGACCAGGCGCAGAAGATCGCGGCGTCGCACCAGTCCACGCCCTGCACGGGCCGCTGATCCTCCCCGCCGCCGTCGTAGTGAGCCCAGATGTAGTCGACCACGGTGCCGCCCGACCCGTGGCCCTTCGGCTTGAACGCAGACTTGCTGGTTGCCTTCCACCCACACCGCGCCGGGATGTACTGCGCAGCCACGGGGAAGTTGTTGCCCTCGTAGAACGCCCGGTACTGCCCGACGGTGACCTCGGTCGCGTCGATGCAGAACGGCGGGAAGCCGCCCGCCGGCGTGATCGTCACGCCCTCGGGCCCGTGCATCGTGGCCGTCAGCTCGCAGGACAGGGGCGCGGCACCGCCCGTCCCACCGGATGATGAGGAAGCGGAGGTCGACGACACGGACGAGCTCGTGCTGTTCGAGGACGACGCGCTCGTGCTCGCGCTGCTCGAGGACGACGACGAGAGCGACGGGTTCTCTCCGCCGGTCCCGCGACTTCCGGTCGCGGTCGAGCTGGACGAGCCGCCCCCGCCGCACCCGTCGATGCAGTCGCTGAACCCGTCGACCGACGGAAACAGGCAGCTCGCGCCGACCAGGGCCACCGTGGTCAGCATGGCGGCCCACGCCATGCGACGGAAGCGCAAAGACATCTTACGCGCATAAAGCAAAGGCCCCTCGATTCCAAGCGCGATCGACCAGCGCACCATGCGGGCACGGAGCGTCCGCATCACGCCGGCGTCGGCTGCACGTCCGACGAGTGAACACCCAGCCTCGCCGGCCCGGGTTGCCGAGCAACATTGTCACGGCTCAGGCCCTGGAGCGCCGCCGCCGGTGCGCAGATGTGCTCGAGCGTCGTCGTCGAGGCTCCGGGCGCTCCGGCCGGCATCGAGCCCATGTGGATGATTCCGCGCCCGCTGCTCCGGTTGGGGAGGCCCCCACTCGCCCTGTCCCCGCCATCGAATGACGACGTTCAAGCCAGCTTCCCGCACGTCGGCTGGCCGAAACTCCGACTTCGGCCTGTCCGACGCCGGAGCGATGGATGAAGGCAGGAGCGTGCTCCGCGCTCCTCGGGCTGCGCGCCGTGCTGCCCATTCGGCGACGGAGACCACTTGGCCTTCGTTCAAGTGGCATGTCCGTGGGGCGTGCACAAACGTCGGTACAGGCCCATGCCGTCAAGCTTGGCGACGATCCCGTCGAGGCTGACGACGACATCACCAAGCTCGAAGACGATGTCCTCACTCTCGACGGCAATGCCGTCAAGCTTGGTGACGATCCCGTCGAGGTTGACGACGACATTACCAAGCTTGGTGACGATCCCGTCGAGGTTGACGACGACATCACCAAGCTCGAAGGACGATGTCCGCAGTCTCTACGGCAATGCCGTCAAGCTTGGCGACGATCCCGTCGAGGTTGGCGACGATCCCGTCGAGGTTGGCGACGACATCACCAAGCTTGGCGACGATCCCGTCGAGGTTGACGACGACATCACCAAGCTCGAAGGACGATGTCATCAGTCTCGAAGACCACGTTGCTGACGTTGTCGAGGGTCCAAGCAAGCTTCGTGACGATGCCGGCGATGCGTCCAAGGCTCGTCGCGAATCCGATCCTGGGTGGAGAGGTATGCGAGGTGGTTGCGGGGCGAGTAGGGGAGGGGGATGGCGACGAGACGCTGGTGTTGGAAGGCGCGGATCGCTCGGGCGGGTGTCGGGCCCAGGCCTGAGTGATCCAGCCTGGTCCCCGGGGGAAAGCACGCCCATACGCCCGGGTGGGGCCGCCGGCGGTTCATGCTGCTTGGCGTCATGAACGTGCGTCAGCGGCATTGAACGTGCGGAATCCTTACGAGGTTTCCCGGCTCACGGGTTAGCCTGGCGCCCCATGTCGTCGAGCTTGAACCTGTCGTTCGCCTCGGAGCACGATTCCCTCTCCGTTCGACACTTCACGATCAGTGAGCGCATGAGCGCTCCGTTCGAGATCACGATCGTCGCGCTCTCGCGGCTCGACGACATCGACTTCGAGACCATCATCGGCCAGGGCGCCTCGTTCCGCATCCAGCATGCAGGCGACGGGAGCACGGCCTCGCGGCAGTGGTCGGGCATCTGCTCGCACTTCGAGCAGACCCAGGCCGAAGAGACGGGGATGTCGACCTACCTGGTCCGCATCGTCCCCGAGCTCTGGCTCCTGTCGCAGCGGCAGAACCACCGCATCTTCCAGCACGCGAGCATCCCCACCATCGTGGGCAAGCTGCTCACCGAGTGGCGCATCGAGCACGCCTTCTCGATCGACGCGGCCGTCTACCCCCGCTTCGAGTACCGCGTGCAGTACGGCGAGTCGGACTTCGCCTTCATGAGCCGCCTCCTGGAGGAGGCCGGCATCTCGTACCACTTCGCGTACGAGCCCGATCACGGGAGCAAGGTCATCCTCACCGACAAGCCCCACCGCGCCGAGCCGCGCGCGGGCGGCGCCGTGCCCTTCCTGGAGACCCCAGGCCACCAGAGCGCGCGCGACTTCGTGACGAAGGTGCGCGTGTCGCGCGAGATCCGCCCGGGCGCGGTCGCGCTGCGCGACTTCGACTTCCGCGGCCGTCTCACCTACCCGCTCTTCGGCAAGGCGGGCCCGGTGCAGGGCATCGAGGCCCCGCTGGAGCAATATCGCTACGCGCCCAACGCGTTCCTCACCGAGGGCCGGCCCGGCGCCGAGCGCGCTGCCGTCGCCGACGAGAAAGAGGGCGCAGCCCTCGCCGAGCGCACGCTCGATGCGCTGCGCGGTCCGCGCGAGTCGGTGGGCTTCGAGACCAACGCGCTCGACCTCGCGCCTGGCATGGTCTTCACCGTGAGCGGCCACCCCAAGAGCCGCATCGCCGCGCCGAACGCGCTCCTCGTGCTCGAGCAGCGCATCGACGGCACGGTGGGCGGCCAGTGGTCGATCGCCTCGCGCGCGGTGGTGGCCGACACGCCGTGGCGGCCGGCCATGAGCACGCCGCGCCCGCGCATCCTCGGCGTGCAGGCCGCCATCGTGGTCGGCCCCAAGGGCGACGAGATCTACACCGACGACCACGGCCGCGTGCGCGTGCAGTTCCCCTGGGATCGCGAGGGCAAGCAGGACGAGAACAGCTCCTGCTGGATCCGCGTGAGCCAGGGCTGGGCCGGCACGGGCTTCGGCATGATCGTGCTGCCCCGCATCGGGCAGGAGGTCACGGTCGGCTTCTTCGAGGGCGACCCCGATCAGCCCATCGTCATCGGCCGCGTCTACGACGCGCTCAACCAGGTGCCGTACAAGCTCCCCGACCACAAGACGAGGAGCGGCATCCGCACGCGCTCCTCGCCGCAGCCCGCGGCGTCGCCTGCGTACAACGAGCTGATGTTCGAGGACAAGCAGGGCGCCGAGCTCGTGAGCCTGCGCGCCCAGCGCGATCTGCACAAGCTGGTGAAGGCCAACGAGGTCGAGCGCACCGGCACCGATCGCACCGTCTCCGTGGGCAAGAGCCGCTCGGCCACCATCGGCGCGGTCGACTCCACCTTCGTAGGCCAGAAGCACTCGATCGTGGTGGGCGCGGCCGGCGGGCAGTCGACCAGCGTGGAGATGACCGATCGCCACATCGTCTACTCCACCGGCCAGGCCACCGTCGCGTTCGACGGGCCCGACATCAAGCTCGAGGCCAAGGGCAACATCACGATCGTCGCGCACGAGGGTGACGTCATCATCCGCGGCGGTCCGAACGTGAAGATCAACTGCGACTGAGGGGCGAGGAGCGCAACGTGCACGTCGAGCTCAAGATCCCTTCCCTTCCGCACAGCGACCTCTCGGTCCGTCGCGTCGACATCGTCGAGGGCCTCTCCATGCCCTTCGAGGTCGCGCTCCTCGTCATGTCGGCGGACGCCGACCTCGACTTCACGCGCATCCTCGGTCAGGACGCGTCGCTCCACCTCAACAACGGCCGGCTCGGGAGCCGTTCGTGGACGGGCGTCTGCTCCTTCGTCGAGCAGACCGACGCGGAGCCCGCCGGCCTCTCGACCTACACGCTGCGCATCGTCCCGCGCCTGTGGCTGCTCTCGCAACGCACGAACCATCGCGTCTTCCAGCACCAGACCGCGCTGGAGACGGTGCGCGCGCTCCTCAAGGAGCACGGCATCGAGATCACCGCGCGCGTCACCGAGGAGAACCTGGCGCGCCACGAGATTCGCGTGCAGTACGGCGAGACCGACCTCGACTTCGTCTCGCGGCTGCTCGAGGAGGCGGGCCTCGGCTACTACTTCGACGAGACCATCGAGGGCCCCGGGAAGCTCGTGATCACCGACGCGCCCGAGCGCGCCGAGCCGCGGTCGCACAGCATCCCCTTCACGAGCGAGCCGAGCCCGACGATCGCCCACCCCTTCGCGGCCGACGTCCACGTCGCGCTGGAGGTGAAGCCGGGCGCCGTCACCATCGCCGACTTCGACTTCCGCCGCCCGCGCTTCCCGGTGGTGTACCACTCGGAGCAGGCGGGGCCGGGCGAGGCGCGCCTCGAGCGCTACACCTACGCGCCCGGCTCCGGTCTGGCCGAGCTGCCCGCCGCCGCGAACAAGGCCAACGACACGCCGGTCGCCGACGATCACGGCTACGCCCGCACCTCGGAGGCGCAGGGCTATGCGCTCGCCGAGCGCCGGCAGGCGGCGCTGCGCGAGGGCCGGCGCCGCGTGGAGATCACCACCAACCTCGTCGACCTCTCGCCCGGCACGGTGTTCAGCATCTCGGGCGCGCCGCGCCCCGAGCTGGCCCACGATCAGCGCCTCCTGGTGGTGCAGACCAACATCGACGGCCGCGTCGACCAGGCCTGGACGGTGCACGTCGTGGCCTCGTTCGCCACGGCCAAGGTGCGCCCGCCGCGGCGCGTGCCGTGGCCGCGCATCGAGGGCCTGCAGAGCGCCATCGTGGTCGGCCCCGCCGGCGAAGAGATCCACACCGACGAGCACGGCCGCGTGCGCGTGCGCTTCCACTGGGATCGCGAGGCCGCCCTCGACGACCGCGCCTTCGCCTGGGTGCGCGTGGCCGAGGGCTGGGCCGGCGCCGGCTTCGGGATGATCGCCATCCCCCGCGTCGGGCAGGAGGTCCTCGTCTCTTTCTACGAGGGCAACCCCGATCAGCCGGTGATCGTCGGCCGCCTCTTCGACGCCGAGAACCCCGCGCCCACCAACCTGCCCGGCGGCAAGACGCGCTTCGCCTGGCGCACGCGATCGACGCCGCGCTCCTCGGGCTACCACGAGCTCAGCTTCGACGACGCGGCCGGGAAGGAGCTGGTCACGCTCCGCTCCGAGCGTGATCTCGAGAAGGTCGTCGTGGCCGCCGAGGTCGACAAGATCGAAGGCAACACCACCGCCGCCGTCGGCCGTCACCTCGACACCAAGATCACCGCCGTCGACACCATCAGCGCGGGCCGCATGCACGAAGTGCGGATGGCCGGCGTCACCGCGGCGAACACCGGCGAGATCGGCCAGCCCAAGGTGACCCCGCTGGACACGCGGCGCGAGATCATCGCCAAGCGCATCACGCTCACCACGGGCGGCGCGACCATCATGCTCGACGGGCCGGACATCACGGTGACCGCGCAGCACGAGGTCCGCTTCGTGGCGGGCGGCGAGGTGAACATCCAGGGCACGCCGTACGTGCAGATCAACCCGCCCAAGATCACCAAGGCCGCCGACGCCACCAAGGCACCGGCGCCCGCGGAGCAGGTGGTGTGGTTCCGCCTCGCATCCGACGGCGGCCAGCCGCTGGCGGGCGCGCGCGTTCACCTGGAGCACGCGGACGGCTCGACGTCGGCGCCGCACGCCACCGACGGTGCCGGCCAGGTGCGCATCCCCGTCGACAAGCCGGGCCCGTACCAGATCAAGATCGGCGACCCGCCCGCCAAGCCGGCCACGCCCGCGCCGAAGGCCCCTGCGCCCGCACCCGCGCCGAAGGCCCCTGCGCCCGCGCCCGCCGCGAAGCCCGAGGCCAAGCCGGCGCCCGCGCCGAAGCCCGAGACCAAGCCGGCCATCCCGGTGGGCACCACGCCCTCGCAGCAGGCAGCGAAGGCCAAGCCGACCGATCACGCGGTCCCCGTCGCCGTCGAGATCGTCTCGCCGGTGGTCCCCACCACGCTCGAGATCGATCCCGGCACCTACCCCGGGCCCGAGCCTTCGATGCCGCTCGTCACGCTCCTCGCCAAGGTGCTGGTCGAGGGCAAGGAGACGAGCGTGGGCTCGGTGCGCTGGGAGTTCTCCATCTCCGGCAAGTACCGCGTCCGCGATCACTCGTCCAAGACGACGGGCTACCGCTGGCAGGAGTTCAAGTACGCGGCCGGCACTGCGCGCACCAAGCCCAACCAAGAGCAGAAGGTGCGCCTCACGCCGGCGGAGATCGTCGGCGGTGATCTCGAGATCAAGGCCACCTTCGAAGGCGGGCCCGAGCTCGGCAACATCACCGCGGTCAAGGTGCTGAAGGGGCTCAAGGTGCTCGGCAAGAACGGGCCGCGCGCCCAGGTCGAGCAGTACATCGTCGATAACGCCGGCGATCTCGCCTGGCTCTTCCTGCGCATGTTCTGCCACGAGTCGGAGCACACGCTCGCTCAGTTCAAGAAGGGCGAGGTCCGCTACGGGCCGCCGGCCGGCACCGGCATCGCGCAGCAGGATCCCGAGGAGGACGAGTGGAAGTGGCCGGCGGATCGGATCACCACGCCCAGCAACTTCCATCCGCGCATCTTCTGGGACTGGCGGAAGAACGTGGTGAGCGGCATCCAGCACTTCAACTCGGCCAAGCTGCCCACGGGGCGCCGCCTGATCGCCAAGCTGCGCAAGGCCAATCCCAATCTGCCGCAGCCCCCGGAAGGCGTCATCATCCGCGCCGCCGTCCGCGCGTACAACGGCGGCCGCGAGTTCGACGCCAGCGCCGACGGGAAGCACTACGTCGTCAACCCGCACACCACCCCGAAGAACGTCGGCTATGTCGACTGGGTCCTCGGCGACACGCACAGCTCTCTCGACGCCAAGTACCCCGTGCCCGAGGACGCCAAGGCCCGCATCTGGCCGCCCGAGCTCCCCGATCCGCGCAAGCGCCCGTAGCTTTCGTGCGGCTTCCCATCGCGACGCGCCGTCATCCACAGTCGGCGCGTGCGCGATGATGGTCAGCTCTCCGTCATGAACGAGACGGCGTGCGCCAGCCTCTTCGGCGCGCACCTTCCCGCGTCGACGACGTCGCTGATGACGGCATCGAGGGCTTCGTGCGGGTGGCCTACGTGCGCTGCGTGGAGGGCTTCTGCACCGGGCCTGGTGACGGCGACGGGCGGAGCGGAGCGGGCCAATAAGCCCGCTCCGCGCGATGCGCCGCTCAGAGCGAGAGCGTGAACGTCACCAGATCCAGCGACGACTTCAGGTTGTCCGCGTGCGGCTTGGTCGTCGCCTTGTCGGCGGCCAGCGCCACCACGTCCTTCGCGAACTTCTCGGTCACGAACGACGGCAGGTAGCGCCCCGGCGCGCCGGGGGCGGCCACGAGCTGATCCTTCAGGATCACGCTCGCCGGCTTGCTGGCCTCGTCCGGGTGCTCGCCGACGTAGCGCGCCCACTCCGCGTAGGAGCGCACGTACTTGCTGGAGACCACCAGGTACGGGATCTTCTTCTTGTTGGCGGCGCCCCGGTAGAGCGTCATGAACCGCTTGTAGCGGGTGGCCTTCGAGTCCTCCACGTTCGCGCCGGCCTTGTTCTTCACGAACAGGTGGTGGTGCAGCACCGTGCAGCCCGTCGACCAGCTCCCGACCTTGCCGGACTCGGATCCGAAGTGCATGTGGATGGACGCGTTGTCCTCGATGCGCGCCCACTTCCAGTTGGTGGCCCCGTTCTTGGCGCTCGCGATCTCGGTGAACACGCGGTACGCCTTGCTGGCCTCGCGCGCGAGCGCCATCTTGCCGGCCTTCTCGTAGAAGAGGTGGAGCGCGATGTCGCTGCCGGGGTAGCGCTTGGCGATGTGGGAGCCGGGGGTCCCGCTGTAGAGCTTGCCCTCCAGCGTGACCGGGATCCCCTCCGCGCTCTCCGTCGCGCCGGCGTCGATGGTGCACTCGAACACGTCGGTGCTCTGCGTGTGGGCCGGCGTCGAGTCGGTCGAGGTGATGAAGAGCAGATCGTTGTACGTCGTCGCGTGCTCCGACGTCTTCGCCGTCGAGAAGTCCTTGTCGCGCGTCTCGCGCGTGAACGTGACTTTGTCGGTCTCGCCCTTGGCGGCCGCCTCCTCCAGCGCGTCGACGCCGCCCTTGCCCGAGAGGCTGGCCTCGCGCACGCCGAGGATGGCGATCTCCGTCGCGGCCGTCGGCAGCGTGTAGCCGAAGGCCCGGAAGACGAGCTCGACCCAGTTGTGCACCGTGGTGAGCTGCACCTGCGCGTTGGGCGTGGTCGGCCGGACGATGTGCACCTGGTGCTGATCGTTGGGCGTCGCCGGCGGCGCGGGCGCGTGCACCACGTGGTTCAGCGGCTGAGTCGCGGGCGCGGCCGCAGGCTTGGCCGCGGGTGCGGTCGTGCTCGCCGAGGCCGGCGCGGAAGCAGGCGCCGCCGCGGGCTTGGCTGCCGGCGCAGGCGGGGCCGCGGCCTTGCCTGCCGGCGTGGACGCAGGCGTGGTCTTGGCCGCTGCGGGCGCGCCCGCGGGCTTCGCCGGCTCGGGCGCCGGCTTGGGCGGCGCTGCCGGCGGGGCCGCAGGCTTGCCGGCGGGCGCGCCCGCCGCCGACGCCGCGGGCGCGGGCGCCTCCCCGGTGTGCGCGTGCGTCGCCGGCAGCATCTCGCCGTTGGTCGCGCGCGCGTCCCACGAGCCCTTCTGCAGCGCCTTCTTCACCGTCACCGCCGAGCCGCTGCACAGGCCCGTGATGGTGGTGGTGCCGCTGAAGGGGATCACCCGATCGTCGAGGTGGGGGCAGGTCACGTGCGCCTCGGCGCCCGAGACGCTGCGCCCGAGCGCGTCCTTCGCCCCCACGACCAGCGTGCGATCGTGCGCCACCGGCTTGGAGGCGCCGCCGCCGCGATCACCGATGAAGACGTTGGGGCTGCCCTCCACGAGCTGGCCGCTGCCGTGCCCGTGATCCGTCGTGTCGCCCACGCGATGCGCGGGGATGCCGTCGATGAAGACCGAGCGGCTCCCCTTCGTGGCCTTCCACGCCCCGGCGTTGTGCTTGCCCGTGTCGCCCACGCGCAGTGCGGCCTGGTTGTTGATGAACAGGTGGGGCGACCCCTGCTTCGACGGTCCTTCTTCCTTGCACGAAGGACACTTGGCGCGATCTCCGACCCTTCCGGCGAGAGGCATGCGTGGCTCCGACTCAGGTGTGCGCGTCGGCCGGGAAGACCGTGAGCGCGCGCTGGTAATACGCGAGACGTTCGGCGTAGTGATTGTAGCCGCCGTTGATCCGGCGCGTGATGGCGCGGAAATCGGACTTGTCGGCGAGCGTGTTGAGGTTGTGTGTCGACCAGAACCAGCCCGCGCTGCGGAAGGCGACGCCGGGGCCGATGGCCAGCTCCGGGTGGCCTTCGAGATCGAGGCCGAGCGCCTTCCCGCAGGCGCGGTAGTTGTTCCGCCCCGTGAGCTGGATGGGCCCGCGCCCCTTGTAGCGGGGGCCGTCGCCGGGGTTCACGTTCCCCAGCTCGAGCGCCTTCTTCGGCCGCTGGCGGATGTCGTACTCCATCCCCGAGGCGAACTCCTGGAACCACTGCAGCTCGCCGCTCTCGTGCGCGATCTGCGCTAGGAACGCCGCCTTGCGCAGCCGCGTCGTGATGTGGAACTCGGCCATCGCCTGGTTGAGCGGCTCGAGGTACCGCTGCCCCTTCGCCAGCGGCAGCCGCGTCATGATCTTGCGCAGGGCGGTGATGCTCACGACCTGCCCCGCCGGGGTCGGTTCGTGGTGCTCCTCCGCCGCGGGCGCGGCGTGCGGGACCGCGCTGGGCGCCGTCGGATGCGCAGGAGGCTTGGCCGCCGGCGTGGGGGGCGGCGCCTGCGGCACGTGCGCTGCGGCCGTCGGGCCCCCGGTGCCGGAGGGCGTGAGCGCCGCCGCCGCATCATGGGCGTCCGACGCGGCGCGTCCGCGGGGCGCCGGCAGGATCAGGGTCGCCACGAGTCCAGTCACTTCACGGGGCGCGGCAGTCGTCATGATCGATCCCTCTGTTGCTCGCAGGCGCTGGTGCGGCGTGACGGACGCCGCGGAGTGACGAGCGCGCGCCGCGTGAACGGACGGCAGCATACACGCGCCTTTGGCTCCGCTGCATGCTCTCCCTCACTTTGACGCGGGTCGGCGCACGATTGACGCTACGCGCGAGCATGCGCGTGCGCCGCGAGTCGCGTAGTGTACGCCCCCTTCGATGCAGCTCTCGTCCCTCTGCCCTCTCCGCACCACCTCTCTGCCCTGGCGTACCCGCAACGGCGGCTACGCGCTCACGGTGATCTGCAAGGCCACCTTCGCGCTCATGCCCGGAGAGCTGCGACTCACCGAGGAGCAGGACGACCCGAACGAGGACGAGAACTTCTGGGACGACGATCGGAACCGGAGCGTGTACGCGCCCAGCGATCTCGCCCCCTTCAAGGTTCGCGCGGACGTGGTGCTGGTCGGCAAGGCCTTCTCTCCGCAGCAGGCGCCGGTGCGGACGCTGCACGCCCGGCTCTCGATCGGCGCCATCGACAAGACCGTCGAGTGCTGCGCCGATCGATCGTGGTCGCCGGGCGGCGAGCGCGAGGGCGCGCCCTTCACGAGCATGTGGCTCCTCTACGAGCGGGCCGCCTACGGCGCCGAGAACCCCGCGGGCGTGCGTTTCGATCCGCACGCGGGCGGCGCGCTCCCCAACCTGATGCCGCCGGGCGCCATGCACGGCCGGCGGCCCGAGGCCATCCCGCCGATCGGCTTCGGGCCCATCGCCTCGCAGTGGCCCGCGCGGCACAGCAAGCTCGGCCACCTCCCCTCGGGCTACGCGCCGCGCGCCTTCGTGGACGTGCCGATCCCCGACGCGCTCGATCCCGCGTTCTTCAACGTCGCGCCGCCCGATCAGCAGCGCGACTTCTTCGAGCCCGGTGAGCGCCTCGTGCTCGAGAACCTCTCGCCCAAGCACCCGGTCCTCCACGCCACGCTGCCGGCCGCGCGTCCCCGCGCCTTCCTCGATCGCGGCGCCGGGCTGGAGGAGCTGAACCTGCTCTGCGACACGCTGTGGATCGACACCGATCGCGCCGTGGCCACGCTGACGTGGCGCGCCCAGATCGGCCTCGCCACCGCGCGCGACGAGGGCCACATCTCCGTGCTCTGGGAGCACGCCGGCATGCCGCTCGGCTGGGACGAGATCCAGCGCAAGTGCGCGCGCGGCGCCCCCGCGGGCGCGCCGAGCAAGCGTGGCCCCAAGACCATCGCGCTGGTGGATCCCACCACCACGCTCGACCGCACGTTCGATGATGCGGAGCACACGTCGTCGGGGATCCAGGTGCAGGAGATTCTCGACGGAGGGGTGCTGCCCTTCGTGGCTTCGCAGAGCGCCGCGGGCCCGCGGTCCGTCGCGCCGAGCGCGCCGCCCTGGCTCGAAGCGAACCGCCCCGTGCCGCGGCCCGAGCCGGGCCCGACGGAGACGCGGGCCATCGCCGTCAAGCGCTGGGCGCCGCCCGGCGCGACGATGCCACCGTCGATGCCGCCGTCCTCGCTGCCAGCGACGCCGCCCGCGCCGCCTGCGCCGCCGATGGTGGCCCCGCCGCTCGCGCCGCCCGCGCCGCCGATGGTAGCCCCGCCGCTCGCGCCGCCCGCGCCCCCGATGATGGCCCCGCCGATGGTGGCGCCGCTCGCGTCCGCACCGTCGCTCATCTCGGCGGTGATGCCGTCGCCGCTGGTCGCGCCGGTCACGGCGCCGCCGCTGGCCGAGCCCGCGCCCGCGTCACCGCCGCGCGCCGCGGCGCGGGCTGCGCCCGGCGAGATCATCGATCTCTTGGGTTTCGATCCGAAGACGCCCGACCGCGCGCGCATGCACCAGCCCTGGCAGGAGCTGATCGCGCGCCTCCGTCCCCCGCCGGACCTCGAGGATCCCGACGACGACACGCCCGAGGATCCCCCCGAGGTGGCGGCCCGGCGCGACGTGCTCGGCGTGCTGACCGAGGCCGATCGGATGATGCTCGACGACCTCGACGCCGCGCTCGAAGGCGCGACCTCGCCGGAGGGCGCGCTGACGCCGCCGCTGGTGTTGTTCGCGGGCGATCTGGAGATGCGCTTCGACGAGGTGGAGGCGCTCCAGGCCGCGCTGGCCGCGGTCGCGCCCTTCACCTCGGGCCCCGACAAGCGCCTCAAGGACGCCTTCGACAGCGTCGTGGAGAGCTTGAAGTCGCCGTGGGTCCAGGGGTCGCACCGCGCCGCGGAGGCGCTCCAGAAGCGGCTCTCCGAGGCCTTCGCGCAGGGCGCGTGGCAGCTCCCGCAGGGCTGGCTCGACCAGCAGGTCGAGCGCACCCTCGTCGAGAAGCGCGCCTACCAGAAGCGCAAGGTCTTCGGCCAGACGTGGCTCGTGGCGTCGCTCTCGCAGCGCGGGGGCACGGCGCAGGTGCCGACCTACCTGCCCGAGGATCTCGGCGGGCACCTGCCCCTCTACGCGCGCTTCCCCGTCCGCATCATGGCCGAGGCGCACCTCCAGCAGGATCAGTACGAGTCGCACCCGTACGCGCTGCGCACGCTGGCGCTGGCGCGCGTCGCCACGCCCCCCAAGGCAGCGCCGCGCGCGTCGAGCCGGCTCAAGGCGGGTTGAAGCGGGCGGGAGCGGGGGGACCGGCAGGGACGGGCTCGGAGCGCGTCTCATCCACCCCGAAGCCCATCGACAGTCCTTCGAGATGGTGCTCGCTTCACGCCGGCGGATCCCCTCGTGGCTCGCTCTTCTCTTCGAGCCATTCGGTGATCCTGTCGAGGCTCCCCTGAATCGCGTCGACGCCCATCAGGAGGGGCGCGCCGAGGGCGATCCAGGGCGCCACGTAATGGTGTCGAGACATCATGTTTCCAATCAAGGCGTAGACCAAGCAATGGAGCGCGCCGAGCCCCGCGAGCACGATTGACAGGAGCTCCAGCGCGAGCCCGAGAAGGGCGCGACGGATGGCCAGCTGCACGAGCGCGAAGAGCACCGGACCGACGAAGATCAGCCCGAACGCGAGCGGCGAGAACGGAGGCTTGCGCATCACCTCGATCCCCGTGAGAACCGTCGTGTCCCCCTGACACGAGCTGTGCTCGGTCCAGGACATGGGGAGCGTCATCGCCAGGAGCGCGAGCAGCAGGGCGCGCCGATGAAGGCTGCGGCGCTTGTTCGAGGCCGGCGCTGGTCGCGGCGTTTTCCGGAGCTTCGGGGTCGTCATCGTCATTCGTCGGAGAGGCGTACGCCGTTCCCGGATGGTCGCCTGACCGGAAATATCGCCTGCTTGTGACGTGCGCGGGCCAAGCTCCTACGTCGCAAACGTGCTTCGCGTCGCGCCGGGCACGGGCTGACGACCGCTTCGGCTTTGGCTCGTTCGCATGAGGAGCCAGCCTCGACGGCGAGCCCGTGCGCGTGCAGCCTGGGCTGGAGAGCGCGAGCGAGATGGTCGCAACGAGGGCGCTCGCGCGGAGGGCCAGGCTGACGGTGAGGATCTGCAGGCGCTGTGCTCTTCGTAGGCTCGACGGGGAGCTGCGAGACCGCGGCGGCACGCCCGCTCGGCGCCCTGGCGCGCGCCGGCGTGGAGGTGAAGCTGGTGTGAGTCGGGCACGTGGGTCGCCCTCGAGACCGGGCGCCCGTTCAGCGCTGGGCGTGGTACCAACACGGCCCTCGGAGTTCCGAGAGGAGAAGCCATGTCCATCACGTTCTATTACGCACCGGCCACCAGCGCGACGCGCGTGCACTGGGCGCTCGAGGAGCTCGGCGTCCCGTACGAGAAGGTCCGACTGGACCTCGCGAAGGGCGAGCAGAAGAGCCCCGAGTTCCTGAAGATCAACCCCAACGGCAAGGTCGCTGCGCTCGTCGACGATGGCACGCCCATGTTCGAGTCCCTCGCGATCATCATCCACCTCGGGGAGAAGTACGGCGTCGCGAAGGGCCTCTGGCCCGCGCCCGGCTCCGCGCAGAGCGCCGAGGCGCTCACGTGGGCCGTGTGGGGCACCGTCACCGTCGGCGCCGCAGGCATCGCGCTGATGGCCAACACGTCCGAACGCGTCCCCGCCGAGGCGCGCAACGAAGTGCAGGCCAAGCAGGCGAGAGAGGGCCTGGAGCGCTGTCTCTCGATCCTCGAGGCCCGGCTCGAGGGCCGTGAGTGGATCCTCGGCGACGCGTTCACCCTCGTCGACGTGGCCACCGCCAGCTCCGTGGCCTTCTTCGCGCGCATGGCGGGCCTCGGCAAGGAAGGCTTCCCGCGCACGTCGGCGTGGACCGCGCGTGCCACGCAGCGCCCCGCCATGGCCGTGGCCTACGCGGGCTGACGCGCGGATCGCCGGGTAGATCGCCGCCTGTCACGGCGATCGGGCCGCTCGCGACGTCGGGCGGACATGTGCGATCGATTCACTCAATCTCCAGAGGAGCGCGTGCACGCGGACGAGCGAGCGACGCGGAGCTCCGCGCTCGAGCGCACGGTCGCGCCGATTCCGCGTCGCGTCGTCACGTGCCTTCTCAGGGCTCGGTTGCTTGCGTGCGGGTGGCGGCGGTCCTGCGGAACTCGCCGGGTGGCATGCCGACCGTGCGCGTGAACGCCCGGCTGAGCGCGGTGTCGGAGTTGTAGCCCACGCGGCTCGCGATCTCCGCGAGGCTCTCGTCCGTGGACGCGAGCAGCACCTTCGCGCGGTAGATCCGCCAGCGCGTCACGTACTCGAGAGGTGGCTCGCCGACGGCGGCCGTGAAGGCGGCGGCGAAGCTCGCTCGTGAAACGCCGGCTTCCCGCGCCATGTCGGCCACCGTCCACGGGCGTACGAGGTCGGCATGCACGGCGTGGAGGGCCTTCGCGACCCGCCGGTCGGTGAGCCCGGTGACCCACCCAGGCGCGAATGCGCACCCTCCGCTGGAGTAGACCGCGCGGATCGTTTGGACGAACAGCGCGTCGGTCAGGCGATCGACGATGAGCCGAGAGCCCAGTCCCCCTTGCGCCGTTTCCTTGCCCATGAGCACGAGCGTCGCCTGCAGCAGCTCGGCATGTGACTTCTCGAGCGGCACGTGAACGATCGGGGGCATGGGCGCCACGAGCGGCTCGGCGGCGACGGGGTCGAACGAGAAGCGCCCGATGACGAGCACGGTCAGCTCGCCTTCGCCGACGTTCTCCACGACGCTCCCGTTGTACGCGGGCCCCATCGACTCGCAGTGGACGACCGCTCGACGTTGGACATCGCTCAGATCGAACGCGACGCCCGGCTTGATGACGAGGCAACCGCCGCTCTTCACCAGCAACGGTTCCTTGCTCGCGGCCGAGCGCAGCCAACACTGGCCTTGCGCCACCACGATGAGGCGCGCCTGCGTGCCTGTCGTGAAGCGCACGCCCCACGGCGCGTGCAATCGAAACTGCGCGTAGTGCGAGCTCTCCACGCGCATGCCACCGATGACTTCGTCGAAAGCGGTCACGCGCCGAAGCATTGGACGATCTGTCAGGAGATCAAGACGGCGGTTTGTTGTTCGTCCACGCGGCGGACGTAGAAGAAGCGGCACCAAGGAGGAAGCTCATCGTGAAGGCCCACCGTCGCGACGGCTTCCGACGACATCCAATCGGAGGTACCCATGTCCGCGAACCGCAACAACGATCCCGTTCTCGTCACCGCCGCCACGGGGCGACAGGGGGGCGCCACCGCCCGGGCGCTGCTGGCTTTCGGCAACACGGTGGTGCGCGCGATGGTGCGCAACCCCGATGCGCCGAACGCCAAGGCCCTCGCGGCGGCCGGTGCCGAGCTGGTCGTCGGGGATCTCGACGATCCGGCATCGCTGCGTGCCGCCTGCGCCGGAGCACGGGCGGTGTTCTCCATGCAGGCACCGATCATGTCCGCGACCGGTGTCGACTACAGCAAGGAGCGCCGGCAAGGGCAGAACCTCGTCGAGGCCGCGCTCGCCGAGGGCGTCCGGACGTTCGTGCACACGGCGACGTCCGGCGTCGGCGATCACCGCAACGTCGAGGGGTGGGCCGAGGGCCGATGGAAGTCGCACGAGGTCTACTGGGAGAACAAGCTCGCCACCTGCGAGCTCGTACGCAACGCAGGCTTCGAGCACTGGACCATCATCCTGCCGGCCACCTTCATGGATCACGTCATGCTGGATCCGGCCGGCTTCGTCGAAGGGTACCGGATGGTCACGGTGCTCAGGACCGATCGCCTGGTCGAGCTGATCGCTCCGCAGGACGTCGGCAAGGCGGCCGCCGCGGCGCTCACCGATCCTGCCAAGTTCAACGGCGTCACGCTGCAGCTCGCCGGCGACCTGCTCACGCTTCCTCAGGTTGCCGAGATCCTCTCGCGCCTCGACGGCAAGGCGTACGTAGTGCAGTCGGGCACGGTCGAGGAGGCCATCGCCGCCGGACTGCACCCGGGCGTCGCGCACGGCCTGGCATACGTGAACGTCGCCCCATTGCTGGCGCGGCCCGAGATCGCCCGCTCCTACGGCCTCGCTCCCATGAGCTTCGAGACATGGGCCCGCCTGCAGCGCGGGATGGCCTGACCGCCGCCAGCGCTCTTGCGGCGGTAGAGCAGCACCGCCGCGATCCGGCTCTCCTCAGAGGCTGCAAACGGTTTCACAAGCAGGCAGAATGAAGAGGACCGCGGGGTGAGCCGGTCCGCGTCTCGCCTTCCTCTCACCCTCGCCACGCATCGTGATGCAGCCGTGTTGGCAGCGACGGCATGGTCTTGCTTCCACTCAACCGACGACGAGCGCGATGACGGCAATCACGACGAGCAGGACGACGACGATGATGACGCCGGCCACGATCATCGCGGTCCGCGCCATGCTCGTCATCCCCAGTCGGCGGTGCGCTTCCTGCGAAGGCAGACCGAGGAGGCTGGCGTCCGGCCGAAGCCGTGCGAGCGCCTCGAGCAGTGTGCGGAACGAGGGGGCGGCGACGTTCACGATCCACGTCTCGCGGTTGATCCGCTCGCCCTCGCGCCACGCGAGGAGGAACTGCTCCGACCTGCCCATGTCGCGCCCGGTCAGCGCGCCCTGAAACTGGTAGACGACGGTGTAGAAGCCGACGATGGAGGCCACCGGAATGGCTTTGCGCAAGCTGCCGAGCGGCGCCTTGCTCTCCATGACGAGCGACTCGGGGGTCAGGGTGTAGACGGGGCCGAAGTCGCCGTGACGCTCGCTGTGCACGATGGGCTGGGACACGCGCGACGCATGCCGAAGCGGCCCCAGCGCTGCAAACGAGGAGCAGCAACTCGACGCCGCGGAGCGACGGTCGGTGCCCATGGTGATTTTCGTTTGTCGCGGTCATGGGCCCGTGGCAACGCCCGCGTGTGGCCGCGCCGATCGATTCGTGCCGCGAGCGCCTCGCGACGGCGCTTCGCGAGAGCGGGATGCTCCCGGGCTTCACGTGGGACCGGCAGCGCCGCCTGTTCGTGCGGCCGGAGGGGGCCCTCGAGCACCACATCGGGCTCGAGGTCGGGCGGCGCCCCGGCAGCACGGTCTTCGTCCGAGCGCGTGTCGGCGGGGGCTTCGCTTCCAGGCGGTGGAGTCGCTCCTTTCCGAGCTGTGGCCACGACACCCGACACCGGAGAGCACGCTCGTCGCTCCTGCGGAGAAGCTCGGGATCGGTTGGCATCCGCTCGGCAGTCCCGACGACGCGCCGGACGTCGCCCGCTCGATGACGGTCGACATCGCTCAGCTCCTCGACTGGCTGAGCGCACACGCGCGGATGGAGGCGATCGACGAAGCCTTCAACCACGATCCCGTTCCCGCGCACGGCCTCGCAGCAAACGGACGCTCGCCCCACGAGCGCAACCGCGGCCTCGTCGCCGCGTTCCTCCTCGGGCGTGACCTCGGTGAGCTCGCTGCTCGCCGCCGCAAGGAGGTCGCGTTCCAGGGGCCGCGCTTCGCGGTGGCCGAGCTCGAGGCGCTCCTGGCGCGGCTCGGCGTCCCCCGCGCCTGACAGGCGGAGGGACGGTCTGCGAACGCAAAGGCTTCGGCCACGCGAAGATGGACGGCTCGGCGCGCTCGACCGTGTCTTCGTGGCAGACTGGGGGCGGTGTCTCTCGACAAAGGACTGAAGCACAATCCCTTCTCCTCGCTCCGCGGCGCCGTTCGGACCGTCGACGCGACGGCGCCCAAGCCCACGCCTGCCCCTGCGGCCGCAGCGCCGCTCGGTCGCGTCGTCGTGCGCGAGGAGCTCGCTGCCGCCGGCGCGGTGCTCACCCGCGTCATCGGCGTGCCGCCCGAGCGCCGCGCTCCGCTCGGCAAGCGATGGCGAGACGAGCTGGGCCACGAGGTGCTGATCGAGGGGCGCGATCTCCTGGTGATGACGGACGACGTCGAGCGCATCGCCGCCGTGCTGCGCGACGCGGGCGCGAGCGAGGTGAAGCTCGTCCGGCGCGAGGTCCTGCCCGATCTCTCGCGCGCCGGCGAGCCCGGAGGGACGCGGAGGTCGCAGATCCGCCGCGGCCTGCGCGTCGCCATCGTGCAGAAGGCCGATCAGGAGACCGGCGCGCTGACCGAAGGCGTGGTGCGTGACATCCTCACGAGCTCGCCCGAGCACCCGCGCGGCATCAAGGTGCGCCTCGAGTCGGGTGAGGTCGGGCGGGTGCGCCGAATCCTCTCGTGCTGAGCACGATGAAGCGAGGAGAGAGCGTAGGCTCGGCCGTACCCGCCGACATTGGAGCGATGCGAGGCTCATTCACCAGGCTCGCCTCACGAGGCCACCACACGTCGACGATCGGCACCACGACTCACGCTTTCGGCCAAAGCGATCGGTACTGCTTCGGAATGCGCTGCGCGAGCGTCGTGCTGTCCTTGCCACGCGCGTGGTGAAAGTCGGTGACGATCCACGACACGGCCTTCGCGTAGCTCGGGTCTTCGGCGGCCGCGGTGATCATGCGGGCCAAGAGCTCGTCCCCTGTCTGCTCGTCGAAGGCGCGATAGCCGAACATGACGTGCGCGCGCACTTGCTCTCCGCGGGCCGCACGCTCGCTCACCGCTCGTTCGAGCAGCGTCCTCGCATCCGGGCCGAGCGTCTTGCGCAGGAGGTCATCGAAAGGGAACACCCGATCCACGATGCCGACGTCGACCATCGTATCGGCTCGTTCGAGCGTGCCGATCACGAAGAGAGCCGTTTCGATCGTCGGCTCCACGAGCAGGAGCGCGTGCGCCGCGGCCCACGCGGACGGTACGTCGCCCTCGACGATACGTTCGCGAAGGGGCTCGTGCGCAGCACGTCCCGCCCGCGTGAGCGCGGCGATCACCTTCTCGGCGGCGACGGTGTACTTCTTCGTATAGAGGTACAGGTCGTCGAGCGCTTCGAGCATCTCGAGGCTCTCCTCGAGTGGTGGCACCTTCACGGCCTTGCCGGCGGGCCCGACGTCGACCTTCGGTGTCGGGCAACTGTCGGGCGCAGCCTCCTCCTCGTCGAGGACGAATTGCTCGCGCGCGAGCCGCTTTCCCAGCCGCTTCTTGGCGGCGGCGAGAGCGCGCGCGAAGCGTTTGGCATCGGCGGCCGGGATCTTCGCGTCCGATGCGCTCGCGAGCAGGTGCTCGACCGATGCGTATTTCACGAACACGCTCGGCTCGTCGGTGAGCGCAACCACGGCGTATTCGCCGTCGGCATCGGGCGCCGCGACGAAGAGGTAATGTCGTTGATCGCCGCCGAACGCGAGGGGCACGAGCGCGGGCCGCTCGGCGTCCTCGTCCCACTTCGCGTCGATGGGGAGCAGCTTCGACAGCTCGCCGGCAAAGAAGACCGACCGGAGCACGCCGCCTTTCGCGCCGAGAGGAAGAAGCTCCTTTCCCCAAGGCAAGGGTGCCGGCGAGCGAGCGAGCGCTTCGCCGAGGCTCGGCGACAAGGCTACCGGCTTCGAACCATCGCGCCTCGACGGCAAGAGAAGCGGCTTCTTCGCGCGCGTCGAGCTCGCCTTCGTGGTCTTCGTCGCCGTCGTCTTGGCTGCCGTTGCCGTCTTCGGCGCCGCTTTCCCGCGAACGCCGGCGGCGCTGGGACGTTTCGCCTTCGTCGTGCTGCTCTTCGCCATGCGCGCCATCTCAGGCCGTCGGCTGCGAGGAATCCAGCGCGAAAACCGCTTGGTCTGCCGCCATGACGCACACGGAGGCTCGCCGGACGAGACGCGCACGCACGTGCGCGCACGCTCGGCGCACGCACGCGCCCGGCCTCCGTCGCGCGGCAATGACGCAAATTCGCGGGAATCCGAGCGCCGGGCCGCTGGCTCGACACGTGCTCTGAAGGACCGGCACGGCGACTCATCCTCACCCCTTCCTTGGAGATGCGACGATGTCCACCACGACCGAAGAGCCCAAGCACGTGTCGTCTCGGTGCCCGCAGCTTTCCGCGTTCACGATCGAAGATGTCATCAACCCCATCCTGCACGCGCAGATGGAGGCGATCTGGCCGCAGGAGCGAGAGATCATCGCGCGCCATTCTCTGCCCGCGCGACCGACGGCGCTCGACGTGGGTTGTGGGACCGGCGAATTCGAGCGCGAGCTCGGCCGCATGTGGCCAGCTTCGATGATCGTCGGTCTCGACGTCGCCCCGAGCTTGCTCGAGATCGCGCGCCGGCGCACCGCTGGGCTCGGCAACGTGAGCTTCTGCGTCGGCAGCGGCGCGCGCATCCCGTTCGCCGACGCGACCTTCGACGTGGTGTTTTGTCGCCACGTGTTGCAGGCGATTCAGAACCCCACCGAGGTGCTCGACGAGATGATCCGGGTGCTCCGGCCCGGAGGTGTGTTGCACCTCGTGCCGGAGGATTACGGCATGATCCACGACTCGAACGGCGCCCTCGAGACGGATCGTCTCTGGCAACGAGGCTGGATCGAAGCTGGCAGGAACAGCGGTATCGACCTGCGCATCGGCCGCAAGCTGCCCGCCATGCTCCTGCAACGCGGGCTCCGCGAGGTGCGTGCCGACTTCGTGGTCGTCGACTCGTTGCGGGTGGAGCGGCCCGTGCTGCGGCGGCTCTTCCACGGCTGGCGCGACTTCGCCAACGACTGGGTCGTCAAGCACACGAGCCTGCACCGGCTCGAGCTCGACGCGCTGTTCGCCGGATTCCTCGCCACGCTCGACGACCCCGAGGGGTACGTCGCTTGGCAGGTGCCGATCATTTCCGCGGTCAAGCCGTGACGCCCGAGCGCGGGAACGGCGGAGATGACGACGTGTCGATGCGCTTCAAGGGAGCGCCGGGGCGACCGACGCACGTCTCTGCGAGAGACGCTCCAACCGCGCCTTGGTGTCGGGCCACTCGGCGAGCAGGATGGAGAAGGTCGCGGAGTCGCGGATGGTGCCGTCGGGGGCGGGGAAATGGGCCCGGCGCAACCCTTCGAAGCGTGCGCCGATGCGTTCGAGCGCGGCGCGGGACCGCGCGTTGCGCGCGTCGGTGATGAAGCTTATCCGCCGCACGCGCCACGCCTCGAACGCGTGCGTGAGCATCAGCAGCTTCTGCTCGGTGTTGATGGACGTACGCTGTACGTCGGGCGCGAGCCAAGTCCACCCGATCTCCGCCGCATCGGGCGCGCCTACCGGTGCGTCGTCAGGCTTCGCGCGCGGCCACGGCCAGTGCTCCATCCAGCCGAAGCGCGTCGAGCCGACGACGCGACCGGTCGTGACGTCGACGGTGGCGAATGGCAGCGCCGAGCCCGCTGCGTGCGCGGCGAGCGCCTCCTCGACGTAGCCCCGCATCGCGGCGGCGCCGTCGGGCACGAAGGTCAGGGCGTACGTCTCGCGGGCACCGCCCGCCGCGGCCGCGAGCGCGTCGACGTGGCCGAGCGACAGCGGCTCCAGCCTGACGTGCGCGCCCGACAGCGTGATCGTGGGAAGCGGTTCGGGCATGCCGAGCACTGTACACCTGGATCGCCTCGGTCGCGCACCATCACAACCCCCGAACCGCAGGCGAGGCCGGGCCGCCGCGGCCCTCGTCTTCGTCGACTGGACCGCTCGCCGCACGAGCGCGGCGGCGAGCGGTCCGAAGCCGAAGGTCACACGTCGCAGATCCCTTTGACCTTGGCTTTGCGCAGACGCGCGACGACGTCGGGCGTCACGATCAAATACGAGAGCTGCTCGCCGTCGAAGTCGAGGCGGTAGATGCGCCGCGCGGCGCCGGCGCGATGGAGCTCCTGGTCCACGCGGGCCGCGATCTGATCGAGCGACGCGTCGTCTCCCTCGAACCGCACCGAGCTCGTAGCATCGTCGCGCACCACGCTCATGGTGACTCCCGCTTTGTCGGAGGACACCTGGCGGAAACGCACCGGCTCACCCTCGAGCGGCGCGTCGAGCTCGGCGATCACGTCGTCGGTCTCCTGACCATACCGCCAGTCGTGCGTGATGAACGCGGGCTGCCGGGCCGCGCGGGCCGATACGGCACCGAGCCAGACCGCGAGCGCGTCGTCGCCGGTGGGCGCGTCGGTGCCGAAGATCTCGAGCAGCAGGCGATCGCGTGCGGCCGCCGAGAGCGGGGGCGCGAGCGCTTCGTCCTCGAGGAGCTGCGCCAGCGCACGTGCACGCGCGTGCGGCTTCAACGCTGGGACCTTGGCGCGCGCGAGCACGGCGCTGCCACCTTCCGCGAGGCTCTTGGCCTTCGGATCCTGCAGCGCCTCGTACGAGGCCACGTAGGCGCCGTAGCCGGCGCAGAACGCCAGGTGCGAAGGCCCCAGCGTGAGCTGCGTGATCTCGTTGGTCGACTTCCACAGATCGGCTCCGCCTGCGGTCACCAGCAGAACGGACTTCGCGCGCGAGGCATCGCTCAGCATGGCGGCGTGCGCGTTGCTGCGGAGCCGCGGCGATTGCAGCCGCATCTTCACGATGTTGCGCGGCGGCGCGCCGGGCACGATGCGGTCGACGCCGCCTTCGCGCACGAGCCAACCGTTCGCGGTGAGCTCGGTCGCGTAGTCGTCGAGCTCGTGCTCGGCCGTGGGCTTGCCCGTCGCCGCGTCGAGGGCGACCAGGGTGGAGTGGTCGCCGTCTGCGTCGCCGATCATGAAGAGCTCGCCCTTCGCGAGCGCGAGCCCGAAGCCGACGAGCGATGTCGCGAGCTTCGACGACCACACGAGGTTGCCCGTCGCGCGCACATAGGCACGCACGCCGCTGCCCTTCACCGCGACGTAGAGGTGGGCGTCGTCGAGCGCGCTCGCCACGACCTGGCCGTCGCACGTCGGCCGGGCGACGACGTTGCCGGTGTCGATCTCGACGAGCTCGTACGCATTGTCGCGCAGCCCGAGCACGTGCCCCGGCAGCATGGCCACGACGCCCTCGCGGAAGTGCCAGATCTGACGGCCCGACGCGAGCTCCCAGCCGTAGGCGCCCGAAGGCGACCAGTGGACGCCCGCGCGCGCCGGACCGTGCCAGAACACCGCGACGCGGGCGCGCGGCGTGCTCACGACGTGGTGCGCGATCAGGTTCGCAAAGCGTTCGAGCTCGGTGCCGTCGTGCGCGAGGCGGCGCACGCTCACGCCCGTGACGGGAAAGTGATTCCGGTCGCCGCCGCCGTAGATGAACCGAAAACGCGCCTGTTCTTCGGCCGTGCTCTGCGCACAAGAAACGTAGAGCGCGTCGTCGTCCACCCGAATGATGCGCGCCTCGCCGGCGCCGAGGAAGAAGGAGCGGAACATGCGAGGCGCGAACCTATCAGCAGTTCGGTCGAGCACGCCGCGGGACTTCGCCCTGCGTGGAGTCGGACGTCCGACGTGCGCCGCGGGGGCCCGACGACCACCGGCGTCGAGCCGACGGTGCTCACTCCGCGGCCGCGGTGATGGGCGCGAGCCACGCGGGCGACTTCGCCTTGTCGTACTCGTTGCGCCAGCGCTCGTCCGTGAGCCGATCGAAGCCGTCTGTGATTCGCTCCTGGTAATGCGACACGTATCCCACGTGCACGTGCTCGTGCCCTTCGGGGCCGGCGATCACGGCGATCGCCTGCGGCGTGCTCGTGCCCGCGTGGAGCACGCGGCCGACCGGGTTTCCGCCCTCGTCCGTGGGCTGGGTGTGCAGGTCCGCGACGATGCCCCGCGGCTCGTAAAGGGCGATGTGTGGCTCGTACAGGTGATAGAGCCAGCCGCCGTCGACGTGGATCTCGGTCGCGCACCCGACGTGGACCTCGCGCGCGTCGAGGGCATGGTTGACCCACGCGAGCTGGTCGGCCGTGAGCTCGAAGCCGGCGCGCTCACGCTGCGCGATCGCGCCGAGCTTGCTCACCACGTCGAACGCGCGCCCCGTCCACGCCGACCAGCGCGCCTTCACGTCCGGGGTCTTCCAGGCGAGCGCGTCCACCAGCGCGCGGGCCCGCGAGACCCAGACCGAGAGCGCGCTCCAGAACGCTGGATAAGGATCCACGTAGGCCGCGGGGAACGAGCACAGGACCGAGCCCGTGTACGACTGGGCGACGTAGAGCACGAGATCGTGACGCAGCTCGGACCACGCGCTGAGCTGCGCATTCAACAGGCGGCGGCCCCATGGCTCCGAGCGCATCGGGCCCGTGAGGCCTTTGGTGTCGGCGAGCGTCTCCCGCGGCGAGAGCGCCCGCAGCGACGCGAGCCACGAGGCGTACAGGCTGCCCTGCCAATACGAAGCCTCGTGGGCATCGACGAGGACACGGGCAGTCTCGAGCTCGGTCGCGTAATCGTGCTCCGCGAGGGACTTGTCGAGGAGCGAAAGGGCCTGGTCGTTGCCGAGCGCGCCGAAGGCCGCGTCGAGGGTCTCGGGCATCATGCGCTTGACCGCGCCGCCGTTCACGCGGCTGAAGGTCACGCTCGAGAGCACGAACGCATCGGGCGTGTAGCGCTGCGGCGTGAGCGAGAACGGCACGGGCAGCGGCGCCGTCCCCTGGAGCCCCTCGGGGTGCACGAGCAGGCTGGTCGCGACACGGGGACGCTGGCCGCGCACGGCATCGATGGCCGCGAGCAGATCGGCATCGGATTTCGACAAGCCGTTCGCGCCGCCGAGCTTGCCCGAGAGCGCGTCGAGATCCGTGAACGTGAGCGCCTCGGCCTCGCCCGCGAACGCGCCGATGGTGGACTCGACGCGCGCCATGATCGCGCGCACCGCCGGCGTCGCGAGGGCGAGCATCCCGAGCGCGCCCTGGAGCTGCCTGCGATCGAGCTTGCGCATTCCGTTCTCCACGTCGACGAGGCGCAGCCCCTCGCGCCCGAGGAACATCACGGCCCGGAAGAACCGCTCGCGCTCGGGCACGCCGGCGTAGTGCCCGCGCGGCTTCATCTGCGAAAAGTCCATCTTGCGCGCGCGTCCGAAGATCGTGGCCCCGCCGGTGCCCTGGGCGGCGGTGATCCGGCTGCGCAGCGCCTCGACGGCTGCGGCGTCGGCGCCCGCGACGGGCGCGATCGCGCTGCCACGCAAGAGGCCCAGCGCGACGGCCAGGTACGCATCCAGGTCCGCGCGGGTCTCCGGCGCGAGGGCCTTGCCGGAGGGGCCCGTGAGCCCGGTTCGGAGCGCGGCGAGCGCTTGGTCGATCGATGGCGCGAGGGCGTCGGCCTCGATGTCGGCGACGAGCGTGTCGAAGCTCTCGTGCAGCGCGTTCAGGATGAGATCCGCGCTCACGTACACGGGCTGATCTTTGACGTACACGTGTATGTAACCCCGAGAAAATTGCCGCTCGCGAGCCTCGGCACGAGCACGAAGCCGTTGCGCTTCAGGAGCTCGAGCTCGGGATCCTTCAGCGCCAGCGGGCTCGCCTGCAGCTCGGTCATGCCCGCGACGCGCTCGAGCGCGGGCGTGATCGCCGGCTCGAACGGGACCGGATGTGCGGCCGTGATCTGCGCCGGCGTCCAACGCGGCCCGGACGGGATGCGCTCGAGCAGCGCGCCGCGCTCCAGGCGCTCGGCCGGAGGCTCGTAGCTGCCCGTCTTCGGCGGCACGTATCGTCGAGGTGTCGTGGAACCCGTGAATGCCGCTCCGCACGCGCAGAGCGCGAGCGCGAGACCCAACCCTGCAAACCATGAACGCATACGAGAGCCTCACTGCGCCGCTGCGACTCGCCAGCATCGCGGATGCGACCCGCACTCTCATGACGGTATCGAGCCGCGATCATCGTCACGAGGAGCGAGCAGCGCCGTTCATGCACCGCTCGCTCAACAAGTTGCATGCCGGATGGCAGAGACACGATGTTCGACGAAATGTGCCCGGAAATGACCGCGGCGCGCGCGGAACGGGGCGCGCTCGGCCAACCGCCTGCGTTCGACCGCACATCCGAGACGCGCCGGAGGGCGCAGCTCGCATGTCAGAGGGCACGCATGGACATGTCAGCGCCGGACCCTGACATGTCAGACCTCGAGCAAGGCGGCGGGCTCATTGCACTGGATGTCGAGCGTAGAGATCGGATGGCCGATGCGCTGGAGCGGGCCAACCCCGGTGACCGCCGTTGTGCGGTCGACTCCAAAGGTGGGGCAGACGGTGTCGGTGACGTTCGCGGTGGACCTCGCGCCTCCGCGTTCGTGGTAGCGATTTCGATCGCATGTGGCCGCTGCTCCTCGCTCCCGCCGCGGTGACGTCCGATCCCGCGCCTGCCGTCGCGGAGGCCGCGCCCGCGACTCCATCTGAGCCCACTGGGGTGAAGGCCTGGCTCCTCGGCTCCTACGCCACGGGCACTTGGGGCGGCGCCCGGACGTGGCTCTCGGATCATGGGCTCACGATCGATCTCAGCTACACCGGAGAGGCCTTTGGCAACGTTCATGGCGGCCTGAGCATCCGGCCCGCGGGGAGCTACAAGGGGCATGTCGATCTGGGCCTCACCTTCGACACCGAGAAGGCGGGCCTGTGGCCGGGCGGCAAGCTCTTCGTGCTTGGCCAGAACGAGCATGGCGGGGGCTTCACCGACCGCTACGTCGGTGCGATCCAAACGGTCAGCAACCTCGATACCGGGGCTGCGAATCCCGCGGTCATCACCCAGCTCGCCGAGCTCTGGTACGAGCAGACGCTCTTCCAAGGGCTCTTGCTCCTGCGGTTCGGAAAGCAGGACTCGAACCGTGATTTCGGTGCTCCGCGGTACGGTGGAAACTTCGTCAACAATGCCTTTGGCGCGTTCCCCAACGTCCCCATGCCCTCTTTTCCGACGCCCGGGCTCGGGGGCGTGATCGTCGTCGAGCCGAGCAAGTACGTGGTGCTCCGCGCCGGAGCTTACGAGGGCCAGCCGCAGATCGGCTCCTTCGGATTCGACTCCGCGGCAGCGCCCGGCGCCGGCGCGTTCACGATGGCGAGCGTCGCAATCCGCCATTTCTTCGGGGTCGATCAGAAGCACGGCGGAGTCACCAACGTCGCTGCATGGCACCACTCCGGGCTCTTCCCGAGGATCGCCCGCAATCCCGATCCCCGCGATCTCGCCGGCACGACCGGCGTGACCCTGATGCACGACGAGCGCATCTATGCGAGCCCCAAGGACAAGGACAGCACCGCCGGGCTCCACGTGTTCGTCCGCATGTCGTTCGCGGAGCCGAGCCGCAACAACGACGATCGCTACGTCGGCGGCGGCATCGCGTACCACGGCTTCCCCTGGCGCGAGAACGACACCGTGGGTGTCGGCTTCGGATCGATGCACATCCAAAAGCCTCTCCTCGGCTCGAAGGATCCGGGGACCGAAGTCTTCGTCGAGACCTTCTACAAGCTCAGGCCCACACCGTGGTTCAGCCTGGAGCCCGACTTCCAATTCTTCCACCACCCCGGCGGCGACGGCCGAGATGCGGTGATCCTCGGGCTCCGCTCCAAGCTCAAGCTGTGATGCGAGGCCCGCGGGGCCTCATCGGATCTCGACGGGTGATGTCGCGGATCTCGAGCGAACGGGGCGAGTGGATGCCTGAGGGGGGCGGACGCGCGAGGCTCGGAGTCGAGCATGCTCATCGCGGTCACCGAACGATCGAGAGCTTCCTCGGATTCGGATGCGTCGGTCAGCCGCCGTCTTCGAAGTCGTCTCCGGGCGGCTCGAACTTGCCGACCCAGCCGTGCTGCGCCGCCTGCTCGAGCGCGAGGCGCGCGAGGTCCTGTACGTCGGGCTCGGGGTCGGAGGTCGCGAGCGCCTGCAGCATCGGCTCGAGCTCGCGCCAGGCGGTGTACGAGAACGCGAGGATCGCGGCCTTGCGCACGCCGCGATGGGGGGGCCGAGAGCCCGCCATGATGATATCGAAGAAGCGCTGATCGAAGGCTCGAGGCGCGGCGATTCCGGCGTCGAGGATGGCGCGAGCCTGAGCCCGCGGCTCGACCGCGGCGCGCGCCCGATCGATCACCTCGTCGCGCTCGAGGATGAGTCGCGCCACCCTCGCGAGCTCGGCGATCTGGGCGACGTCCTCGCCGAGGATACGGAGGTACGGGAGGGGGATCGCCGGATCTCGTATGTACTCGAGGACGCATTTCCCATCATGCGACGCCCACTGGAGCCGGCCCTCGTGGGCGCTGAGCGTGTCATCGAGGAGCGGCCAGCCCAGAGCGGCCGCCGTCCTCCGCAGATCATCATCGTTGGTCTCGTCGGTCAGGACGCGATACGTGGCTTGCATCTCGGGTCTCTCCTGGGCGCCGAAGCTGGTCACGGACGAGGGAGCTTGCCACGGATGGTGGTTCGCCCGCTGCTCCGCCGTCGACGTGCCCTGTTCCTCGAAGTCGCCGGGCGCGTGGGGTGGTAGTGTGATCCCATGATCAACCTTCGCTTACCTCGCACGCTCGCCGTGATCACCACGCTTGCCCTCGCCGCCTGCGACTCCACGGTGCAAGAGACCTCTACCGGCGGCACCACGAGCACCGGACACGGCGGTCAGGGCGGCGCAGGCACGGGCGGCGGGGGCACGGGAGGCACGGGCTTGCCGGCCTGCGAAGTGCAGGGCGAGAGCGACACCTCCATCGAGCTGTTCGAATGCGCCTTGCCGGCGCCGTGCCCCGAGGCGCACTTCTACTTCGGCATCGAGCCCGGCAGCGGGAGCACGCAGCCCCCACCGCACTTCTCCAATCCCGAAGCGGCCACGTGCATTTTGGAGAAGCTGCGCGATCGCGAGATCTCGGCCCTCAACTACACCAGCAATCCCGAGTGGGACTACATCGGTCAGTTCACCCACTACGCGACGACCTTCATCCTCGACGCGGACCACGGTGCGTCGAACTCCGTCACGATGGGCGATCTCTCGAAGACGGAGGCGCGAAAGAACCGGCAGATCCTGAAGCCGTCATCGTACTTCGAGGCCTGCCTGAGCGAGACCGATCCCACCGCGATCTACGAGTGCATCGAGGGCTGGTCCGCCGGCTGCGCCGACGTCGACGTGCCCTGCCCGACGAAGTAGTCACGCGTCGACGCAGAGGCCGGTGATCATGCCACCGCGGATTCTATCGATCCGACGCGAGATGGGGTGATCACCAACGACATGTTCGCCTCCGAGCTCGACGATCGGAGGCGAGCCCTCTCGGACGACTCCGATCGAGTCTTTGGAGGGCGCCTGTTTCCGCGTCCCTCGAGAACGTCGATCAGGGGGACGGCGAAGCGCTCCTCGTTCGTGTTCTCGGCGCGGCTCCGGCGAGCTGCGCGACGAGGGGCCGAATCACCGTCCGAAGGCCCTCGTGATGGACGGCCCGCCGACTCGAGGTGTCGAGCGCGCCCCATCGCTCCAGCCCGGAGACGACGTCGAGCGGCGGCGGTTGCCACAGCTCCAGCTCTTCCTCGATGATCTCGAGGAGCGCAGGATCGCGGCCGACCGCCCACGCCGCGAAGGCGAAGGCCAGCTCGGCGTGGCGCGACTCGTCCGCCGCGAGGCGCACGAGGGGCTCGCGGAGCCATGGAATCGAGGTCTCGTTCGCAGCCAAACGCGCCTCGAGGGCCGCGAGCGTCTCGCCGATCACGCCTTCTCGCACCGTGAGGCGAAGCACGTCTGCGAGCGTGACGGCCTGATCGAGCGAGCCTTCGATCGGGAGAGCACCCGGCTGAATCGGCGCGGCGCCGAGCGCATTGACGATGCCGAATCCGAGGCGGGCATGGCGAGTCTCGTCCTCCATGGCGGCGACCGCGCGAGACACGAGATCCGAAGGCGCCCCGAGCGCCAGGAGCTGAAGCGAGAAGCGGGCGAAGGATGCAATCGAGGCATGCTCGGCGAGGGCCCAACGCGTGTAGTGCTCGAGCAACGCGGCGCGCTCGGCCGGCTCGATCGACATGCCCCCGATCGCGATCGCTTCGCTCCAGCCGGAGCCGGGCTCGATCGCGGCGACACGCGCCACGTCCTCGACGAGAAAGGGCCGGCCCTCGACGACCCTCGGTTTGGGGCGCCGTGGCTTCAGCGGTCGCGCGGACGCGGAGGGCGCTGCCGAGGGCGCTGCCGAAGCCGAGGCGGCGGGCGGTGCAGCCGACTCCGCAGGCGGCGTCGGAGCCGTGGGCGTCGCGGAGTCGGTCGCTGCGGCCGCGGGGACAGGAGGTGCGGACGGCGCGGCGCTCGGCTGTACGCTCGCAATCCCGGTGTCGCTCGAGCCCGCGGTGGTGTTGCTCCCGCACCCGAACGGGGCGAGCGCGAGCGAGATCGCGCCGAACAGCGCGGTGGCGTGCGAGATCAGGCGGTCGTCGTCGGGGCGCATCCTCCGGAAGGTAGCGCGGATCGTGCGCGCAATGGGCTTCAAAAGGGGACGCTCTCACTCACGTCACAGTGGACGGAACATGCCATTGGCGATCCTGGTGAGTCGTCCAATGGTTTTTGATTTCATCGCGATGGCGCGACACTGGACATCGTGCGCCGCCGGCGGCGCGTCGATCGGCGCTACGCCTTCGTCTCCCCCATCTCCGTCTTCGCCGGCCGCTGCCGCACGAAGTGGCACGCATAAGCCTCCTCGCTTTCGGCCTCTCCGCTCTTCGAGAAGCGGAGGCGTCCTTTTCCCTTGCGCGAATATTTGCCCTGAGTCGGGGTGAGGCCGAGCTCGAGCGCGTGCTCGCGGAGCAGCCGCAGGATGCGGCTCACGCGAGCCAGGCCGGCCGTCATTCCGCGCTCCAGATAGGGGAGCTCACCCCTGCGCCATTGAGCGAGCTGCTCGGGGGTGATGACCTCCAGGCCGACGAGCACGTCGATCGGGGTGACCACGTCGCTCGACTGCAGAATGGCGCTCACAATCTCTTTGATGTGCGGATAGAAACGATCGCGATGAAGGCTGTTTCCGACGACATCGACCATGACGGCCTCTCTTTGGCAGAGCCGAGCTCCGTTGTCACCCGTCACTGGAGATCGCCGGCCCCCTGAGCGGACGACCGCCGGCGGCAGCGCCGTGCTCGCCACCGTGGGGAGCGGCTCCTGCCACGCCGGAGGCTCGCGCGGAGCCTCACGAAAGGAAACTCCATCTCCCCGGATAACGTTGCTCGAGCGAGCGCCGGGCTCGCGGCCGGATCGCGTTCTCTCCCAGGTTCAGGGACGTGATGTTCGCGAGGGAGCCGGAATTCGCCAGCGCCAGAGCCCCGATGTCGCCGATGCCGCAGCCCTGGAGATCGAGGCGCTTGAGATTCGGGAGCTTGGTGGAGCGCGCGAGCGCGCTGCACCCCTCGTCACCGATGGGATTGCCATCGAGGCTCAAGCTCTCGAGGTTCTCGAAATGGACCGAATCTGCCAACGCCCGGGCGCCGGCTCCGTCGATTTCGTTGACGTTCAGGTCGAGCTCGGTGAGCCGCGCGAAGTTGGCCGCGTCGGCGATCGTTTGCGCCACCCGAGGGCCAATCATGTTCGAGCTCAGGTCCAAGGCTCGTAGATGGGTGAGGTGATGAGAACCGGCGAACGCTTGCACGCCGGCGATCCCCACGCGGTTGCCCGACAAGCGCAGGTCGGCGACGCGCGCCCAATGCGCAGACTCCGCGATGCTGGATGCTCCCTCGGGGCCAATCTCGCAATGACCGAGGCTGAGCGACTCGAGCCGGGTGAGGCTTCCCGACCGCACGAGCGCGGCGACCCCACCATCGCCGATTCGATGGCTGTGCAGGGAAAGCTTCTGGAGCGCCGTCAAGCTCGGAGATTCGGCGATCGCCGATGCCAACTGTGGGCCGAGGTTGCTGAGGCCCACCTTCAAACCACGGAGGCGTCCGAGGAGCGGTGAAGCAAAGAACGTTCGCAAGAACGCGCCGTCTTCGTGTGCGGGGCCGTAGAACGAGACCGTGAGCTCGCGGACGGGCGCGTTGTGGAACAGCTTCTCGCCCGCCTCGACGAACAACGATGAAGTGAGGGAGACCTCTTCGACGAAGCCACGTCGAAACGTGACCTTGTCGGCGGCATCGACGCCGGCCTCGTCTCGCCACGCGACACGATGTTTCGAGAGCAGATCCCGCTCGATCATCTCGAGTCGCTTCTGCTCGTCCGGCGTCAGCCCGCCCCGCGCGAGCGCACATTGCACCTCGATGAAGTCGCCCCTCGGATCTCCGCGCTCTCTCAACCGAGCGGCGTACGCGAGGCGAATCGCATCATCATCGGGTGAATCGAGGATTGCTCGGAGATCCGACGGCGCCATGGGATTGCAACGGTAGTGCGCAGACCGACGAATTGCACGCGAGACGTCGACCTTCGCACGGTAGAGCGCGTGTCGTCGCTGGAGCGAACGTGACGCTCAATCCACCATCCAATTCTCATTTCACACGTCCTCGTCGGCCCCGACGCCGGGGGCCCGGAGCTCCCGCAACTCGACGCGTGGAAGAACGATGAGTGGAAGAACGATGTCGCGCTCGTCGACCCACCATCCATTGCGCCCGAGGTGCGCGCCGAGGCCGGGATCAAGCTCCCCGAGGACGAGATCGTCTATTGCGAGGTGCTCATGCGAGGGCCCTTTGCGTGCGATGTCAGCGAGGATATCGCCGCGCTGCGCCTCACCCGCCGCGCTCGCGTGCAGGAGATCGACGACATACACCGGTTACACGAGACACGCGGCCATACTCTGGTTGCGCCGCGAGGGAGGCCCCGAGCCGTTCGCGCTTCGAGCAAGCGGTGCGTAGCAAGCTTCACAGGTCGTGCGGCAGCGTTGCGGTAGGGCGACGTGCCCGGGTACCCTGCTCGGCCACTGCGTGCGCGGCGTAGGGCTGCTCACCGCTTGACGAGGCTCGAATGTATCGACGGGTATGGGTTACATGGGCGGCGGTCGCCCTCAGCGCGTTCGTCGGCTGCGGCGGCGACGGCACGGGCACCAGCGGCACCGGCGGCACCACGAGCTCCACTCTTACCGGCGGGACTGGTGGGGGCGGGAGCACGCCGGGCTGCGGCAACGGCGCCGTCGACACTGGCGAGACGTGCGACGACGGCAACGTGGTCGACGGCGACGGCTGCTCCAAGGGCTGCCAGGCCGAGAAGGGCTACACCTGCACCGGCGCGCCGAGCACCTGCGCGACGACGTGCGGTGACGGCGTGATCGCCGGCGCGGAGACGTGCGACGACAGCAACACGACGGCCGGCGACGGTTGCTCTGCGAGCTGCGAGACCGAGCAGGGCTTCTCCTGTGCCGGTGAGCCGAGCGTCTGCACGCCGGGCTGCGGCGACGGCCTCGTCGCCGGCTCCGAGACCTGCGACGACAACAACATGACCGACGGCGACGGCTGCTCGGCGAGCTGCGCGCCCGAGGACGGCTGGTCGTGCGACGGCGCGCCGAGCATCTGCGCGCCGGTCTTCGGCGACGGGAAGATCGTCGGCAGCGAAGAGTGCGACGACGGCAACACGACGGACGGCGACGGTTGCTCCGCCACCTCCACCAAGGAGCCGGGTTGGTCGTGCGACGGCGCGCCGAGCGTGTGCGTCACGACCTGCGGCGACGGCATCAAGGCCGGCACGGAGACGTGCGACGACGGCAACGCGACGGACGGCGACGGCTGCTCGGGGACGGCGTGCACGATCGAGGATGGCTGGCTGTGCGACGGCGCGCCGAGCATCTGCACGACGACCTGCGGTGACGGCATCAAGGCCGGCACCGAGGCCTGCGACGACGGCAACACGACGGACGGCGACGGCTGCGACGCGGCCTGCGCGACGATCGAGACCGGATTCACCTGCGCCGGCTCGCCGAGCGTGTGCGCGACGACGTGCGGCGACGGCATCAAGGCCGGCACCGAGGTTTGCGACGACGGCAACACGAAGGCGGGCGACGGCTGCGACGCGGCCTGCGCGACGATCGAGGAAGGCTGGTACTGCACCGGCTCTCCCAGCGTGTGCACCACGCAGTGCGGCGATGGCAAGACCGCGGGCGCCGAGCTCTGCGACGACGGCAACACCAACGCGAACGACGGCTGCGACGCGAGCTGCTTGGTCGAGACGGGCTGGGCCTGCGCGGGTACACCGAGCACGTGCGCGACGGTCTGCGGCGACAGCAAGCTCGCGGGCACCGAGACGTGCGACGACGGCAACGGCCAGTCGGGTGACGGGTGCTCTTCGGCCTGCGCGCTCGAGCTCGGGTGGACGTGCACGGGCACGGGCGCCGGGAGCTGCGTGTCGGTGTGCGGCGACGGCATCGTCGTGGGCACCGAGCTGTGTGACGACGGCAACGCGATGCCCGGCGACGGTTGCGACGCGAGCTGCCAGAAGGAGGCCGGCTTCGCGTGCAGCGGCGCGCCGAGCGTCTGCAACCCGGTGTGCGGCGACGGCATCAAGGTGACGGGCGAGAAGTGCGACGATGGCAACCTCACGAGCGGCGACGGCTGCTCGTCGACGTGCCAGATCGAGCCCGGCTTCGAGCTCGAGAAGAACAACACGATGGCGACGGCCAACGACTTCCAGACGCTCGCCATCGACGGCAAGATCAACGGCTTCATCCAGCCGGCGGCCGACATCGACTACTACTTCTTCGTCGTCCCGACCGGCCAGACGGGCGTGATCACCGCGGAGACGATCACCAACTTCCAGGGCCACGTCTGCGACACGACCAGCGCGTCGACCAGCAAGCTCACCGTCTACGACTCGGCGGGGACCTCGCTCAAATCCGACACCACGAGCGGTGTCGGCTCCTGCTCGCTCGTGACGAGCCCGGCGCTCACGCCGGGCACGTACTACGTGGCGGTGCAGCACAGCAGCACCACGGGGACCCTGGCGTACACGCTCCAGGTCAACATGTCGCTGGCGACGTGCGGCGACGGCATCACCGGGGGCGGCGAGCAGTGCGACGATGGCAACGCGGTCAACGGCGACGGCTGCTCCGCCCTCTGCAAGCTGGAGCCGACGCCCGAGGTCGAGCCGAACAACTCCTGCGCGACGGCCACCGGCCCGTTCACGCTGCCGCCGAACAAGCTCATGAGCGGCAGCATTGCCACGGCGGGCGATCAGGACTTTTACGCGATCACGCTCACCAACTACACCGACCTGCGCGTGGAGACCTTCGACGAGACGGGCCCGGGCAACTGCGCGACCGGGCACGACAGCGAGGTGCAGGCCTACAACGCGTCGTGCACCGCGCTGGGCGCGGCCGACGACGATGGCAGCGACTTCGGGCTCTGCTCGCTGCTCGATCCGACGAACTCGTCGCAGACCTTCATGAAGCACCTCGCGCCGGGGACCTACTACATCCTGGTGAAGGCGCACTCGAGCACCGCGACCTTCAACTACACCGTGATGGCGACCACGGTCGCGCTCTGCGGCAACGGCGTGAAGGAGGGCTCCGAGGAGTGCGACGGCGATGCGTACTGCAAGGCCGACTGCACCGCGATCCCGCTCGGCAACGGCGGCGTCGGCGGGAGCATCACGGGCTCGGTCTTGCCGAAGGTCGTCATCGTCACGGGGGCAGGCACGTACTCCACGCTGCAATCGAAGCTCCAGGCCACGGGCTCGTTCTCGGCCGTCGACTACCTGGCCACGAGCTCGTCGCTGACCGTCGCGCAGCTCAAGGCGTACGACGCGGTGCTCCTGTACACCTTCTTCACGACCCTCACCTCGACGTTCGGCGACACCCTCGCGACGTACTTCGAGGACGGCGGCGGCGTGGTGCTCTTCGATTACGAGACGCAGGAGACCGGCAGCTACGGGCTCAGCGGCCGGTTCCAGACGCAGTACACGCTCTCGACGCCGATCTCGTCGAGCAGCTGGCTGACCAACGGCTTCACGCTGGGCACGATCCTCGAGCCGTCGAGCCCGCTGATGAGCGGCGTCGCGACCTTCAAGAGCGCGAGCTCGAGCACGGACCGCTTGCCTGCGTCGGCCTTCAACAAGAACAACCCGATCATCGTCGCGAACTACACCGACGGCGTCCCCGCCGTCGTCCGCGGCGTGGTCGCGAGCGGGCCCGCCGCGGGCCGTAACCTCGTGGAGATCAACACCTATGGCTCGGCCTCCCCGGCCTCGACCCTGGGCTGGGATGGGACGAGCGACGGCGACAAGCTCGTGCGCAACGCCGTGCTCTTCTCGATCCCGCCGCCGGCGGTCCAGGTCTCCAAGGAGATCGACTTGGGCGCGCAGGCGGTCTCCACGTCGAGCGCGCCCCACACGCTCACGTACACCAACGTGTCCTCCTCGTCGCAGACGCTCACCGCGATCAGCATCAGCGAGGCCAGCGCCGGAGACTTCACCGCGGTGCCCTCGTCCGCGCTGCCGGTGACGATCCCGCCGGGCGGCACGTTCACGGTCGACGTCACCTTCACGCCGACGGTCGTCGGCCCCCGCGTCGCGATGCTCAACGCCACGTTGGCGGGCTTCGGGACCCAGGCCACCACGCGCCTGGTCGGCACCGGCATGTGATCGACGGGCAGCCGATCGCGTCGGCTCGGAGGAGCGGGCTCGATCGGCTGTCGCGACGCACGCGCTGAAGCGGCGGGCCGCCTTCCCCGGCGGCCTCGCTGCGCTGCGCTCACCACCTCACGGGCAGGCGTTTTTGCCCGTCGCCAATTGCACCTTCAGCGGCTGCTTGAGGAACAGGTAGCGCGCGTCGGCGGCGACGTTGAGCTCCGAGTACACCGAGGGCTCGATGACCGGCCAGTCGCCGAACCCCGAGACATAATTGAAGACGCACGTGTTGTTCTTCCACTGCCCCGTCTGCTCCGTGTCGGGCAAGCGATCCCAGCTCCCATTGTCGCGTCGCTTTGCCCAGAAGCTGGCTCGCACCGACGCCACGCCGCAATTGGACTCGTTCAGCTCGGTCGCGGTGGACGGCCATACGATGCTCGGCTGCGCCCAGCGCCACCCGTTGCCGAGGCCAAAGCGCGCTCGGAACTGACCAGGACAGGTCGAGACTCCATAGGTCGAGGAGCTGGTGCCGAGGCTCGTGCCATAACCGCTCCCGCCGCAACCGCCTGGGAACGACCAATAGGTGTAGGCATCGTAGTCCAGAATGCCATCATTGGAGGTGTCGAGACACGTCGCCTCGTGAATGGCCTCCTCGGCCGAGCCCAACTCTTCAGGCTCTTGCAGGTCCGAGGCGGGGACGGCGCAACCCGCGACGGCGCCGGCGAGGAAGAGGGAGACGATAGAGACGAAGCTGCGCTTGTCGATCTTGTTCATGGGATCTCCTTCGAGCGCGAGCAGCGGAGTGGCCATGAATGCGCCATTGCATTCATCAACCCTCTTGCGATGCGCTCTGGCCGGCCAAGACCACGTTTCGTGCCAGGCCGCGTGAGGCCCATGGCCCCCGACCGGGAGCGGAAAAACGGCGCCAACCCGCTGGATATCGGGCCTCCCGAGCTGCCGGGCCCAGCCGTGCGTCCGCGTGCGCTGCGTGTGCGCGCACGAGCTGTCCCCGGCCGCGCGAACAGCGCACCTGCCGCACGCAGCCGGAGCTGCGTTCGTTGAACCCGAGACGCGCCGACGTCGTGGTGAGCCGGGGGTTGATGCTGGCGACGTCGGCGCGGCGGCGTGCGGCCGAGCTCGAGCGAGAGGGCGTGCCGGATGGGCACGAGCCCGGTCGAGCGCCTCCGGCTCGTTGCCGCGCACGCGGCCGCGCGAGGGCGCAGCCACTCGGCGACCGTGCCGCCATTCTTCCGGTGCGCGAGAGAGAGTCTGTGACCGAGCGCGCCTTCTGCGAGTGCGCGTCACGGCTTACTGCTCTCGGTGTCGATGGAGGCGCGTGGCCGGAGCGGCTGCGCCCATCGTCATCAGGAGCATGTCATGAGCCACGAGCAGAAGGTCGTCATCGTCACCGGCGCATCGCAGGGAATCGGAGCGGGCCTCGTCGCCGGCTTCCGCGAGCGCGGCTACGGCGTCGTCGCCACCTCGCGCAACATCGCCCGGCACGACGACGATCAGGTCGTCACGGTGGCCGGCGACATCCGCGATCGCGCGACCGCCGCCCGCGTCGTCGCTGCGGCCAAGGAGCGCTTCGGGCGCATCGACACGCTCGTCAACAACGCCGGCATCTTCGTGCCGAAGCCCTTCGTCGAATACACGCAGGAGGACTTCGATGGGGTGACCGGCATCAACGTCACCGGCGTCTTCCACATCACCCAGCTCGCCCTCGTCGAGATGCTCGCCCGAGGGCGCGGCCACGTCGTCAACATCACCGCGGCGCTCGTCGAGCAGCCGCGCGCGGACATCCCCGCCGGCCTCGCCTCGCTCACCAAGGGCGGCCTCGACGCGCTCACCACGGCGCTGGCGATCGAGCATGCGAAGAAGGGGATCCGCGTGAACGCGGTCGCGCCTGGGGTCATCGAGACGCCGATGCACGATCCCGCGAGCCACGACGCGCTCGCCAAGCTCCACCCGCTCCGGCGGATGGGCGTGGTGAAGGACGTCGTCGACGCGGTGCTCTACCTCGACGCGGCGCCCTTCGTGACCGGCGAGATTCTCCACGTCGACGGTGGCATGGCCGCGGGGATCGGGTGAGGGGGCCATGGACGCTCGTCTCCTCATGACCCTCGCGGTGAAGGTCGAGGGCACGCAGAAGATCGGCGCGGTCCCGCACGGCACGCGGGTCACCGCGCCGGTGCCGAGCGGCAGCTTCGAAGGGCCGCGGCTCCGCGGTGTCGTCCTCCCCGGCGGCAGCGACTGGACGCTCCTCCGCGGCGACGGCGTCCTCGAGCTCGATCTGCGCCTCGCCCTCGCCACCGACGACGGAGCGCTCATCCACATGACGTCGTTCGGCCTCCGCCACGGTCCCCCCGAGGTGCTCGCCGCTCTCTCGCGCGGCGAGAGGATCGATCCGGCGGCGTACTACTTCCGCACGACGCCGCGCTTCGAGACGGCGGCGCCGAAGTACGCCTTCCTGAACCGCCTCGTCGCCGTCGCGACCGCGGATCGCCGCGCGGAAGGCCCGATCTACACGATCTTCGAGGTCCTTTGAGGCCGCGCGATGGACGTGCGCCGCAGGGACCTCCTCGAGATGGCCGCGCTCGCCCTCGCCGGATGCGGGGGCGTGGCGGCCCCGGGCGATCTCCCGCGAGGGGCAACGCAGACAGGAGCTTGATCATGCAAACACGACCTCTCTTCACGCTTCGCCTCAAGGCCGCGCCGACACAGGTGATCGGCCAAGGGCCTCACGGCCTGCGCGTGACCTTCCCGATCATCGGAGGGACGTTCGACGGTGAACGCCTTCGCGGCAAGGTGCTCTCCGGCGGCGACGACTGGACGATCAAGCGCGCTGATGGGGTGATGGAGCTCGACCTCCGCGTCACCCTGGAGACCGACGACGGCGCGCTCATCCACATGACGTTCGAAGGGCTCCGCGACGACTCCGCCGCGGGCGCGCCTTACTTTCGCACCCTCCCTCGCTTCGAGACGGCGGCGCCGCAGTACGCCTTCCTGAACCGCCTTCTCGCCGTCGGACGCGGGGAGATCGCGCCGAGCGGTCCGGTCCACGTCATCGAGGAGATCCTCTGACGCGATCCGTGACCGAGGTGAGCGCGGGAGGCCATCCCGGCGTCACGCTCGCGCCTGTCCGGAGACGCCTTGGCCGTGCCGGTTGAACGGGGGAGAGGGGCGCGCCTATTCTCTCGCCTGATGAAAGAGTCCCCCGCCGACGGCGCCAGGCTCCAGCACTACGAAGCCTTCGTCGCTGTCGTCGACGCGGGGAACCTCACCCGCGCGGCGAAGCGCCTCCGCCGCTCGCTCCAGTCGGTGAGCCGCTCGCTCGCTGCGCTCGAGGAGCAGCTCGGCGTCGTCCTCGTCCGGCGCACGACGCGCTCGGCGGAGCCCACCGAGGCGGGGCGCGCGTTCCATGCGCGCGTGAGCGCCGCGCTCCGCGAGATCGACCTCGCGGAGACGGAGATCCATGAGGCGTCCAGCGCGCTCCGCGGACGCCTCTGCATCGCGGGATCCGCTTTTTTCGTCGGTCGCTACGTCGTCCCTGCCATCCGCGAGTTCTCGGCACAGAACACGCAGGTGACGTTCGATCTCCGCATCTCCGAGCAGTTCACCGAGCCCGTGCGGAGCGGCGTCGATCTGATGATCCGCATCGGTCAGCTCTCCCCGTCGCCGCTCAAGACACGGAAGATCGCGTCGCTCCGGCGCGTGATCGTCGCCGCGCCCTCGTACCTCGCCCAGCGCGGGCGCCCGGAGGTGCCCGCCGATCTCGCGCGGCACGCCTGCATCGTGCGGACGTCGGCGCAGGACGCGCGCGCATGGACGTTCCAGGCGCCCGACGGGGCCACCCAGCGCGTGGTCGTCGACGGAGGCTTCGAGTCCGACAGCGCCTACGTCACCAACCACGCCGTCCTCGCGGGGCTGGGGATCGCCATCGCGCCGTTCTTCCAGCTCCGCGACGCGATCGAGCGCGGCGAGGCCGAGATCCTGCTCGACGAGTACCTCCTCGCGCCGGTCCCGGTCCACGCCGTCTGGCCCTCCGAAGCCCGCACCCCCACGCGCGTGCGCCGCTTCGTCGAGCTGCTCGCGGGGCGCCTGCGCAAGGAGATCGTCTGACCGCGCTCCTCGGGTGGTAGGTTGAGCCGGTTCATCAGCCTCGAAGCAGGAAGCGATGTTGACCGAGCACGCCATCTCCGCACGCACCCTCTACGAAGAGGATCTCGCCTTCGTGCAGGCCTCTGCGTTCGGCGATCATGCTGCCGGCGCGGCAGGGCACATCGTCTCTCGCTTCCGCGTCTCTCGCGTCCCCGTGCGACATGTCATCGATCTCGGTTGCGGCGCGGGCGTGACCACCCGCGCGCTCGTCGACGCCGGGTTTTCGGTCACCGCCGTGGAGCCGTCGCCGTGGCTTCTCGAGGCGGCACGCGCGGCAGCGCCGCGAGCGACCTTCCACCAGGCCTCGGCGTACGACGTCGACCTCGCGCCGTGCGAAGCCATCCTCGCGGTGGGCGAGGTGCTGACCTACCACGATCCCGACGCCGACGCCGAAGCCCGCGTCCGCGCGCTCTTCGAGAGGGTCGCGCGGGCACTGCCGCCGAGCGGGCATTTCGTGTTCGACGTGATTGGCGTAGACGGGCCCGCGCTCGACGCGCGGTCGTGGCGATCGGATGAGGCGTGGGCGATCCTCGTGGACACCCGCGACGATCGCGACACGCGCGCGATCACGCGCAGCATCGAGGTCTTCCGCCGCGTGGGCGACGCGTACCGTCGCTCGCGCGAGGTGCACCACGTCCGCGCCTTCGATGAGCGTACGCTCGCATCTATGCTCGACGAGGTCGGCTTCGACGTGGAGACTGCCCGCGCGTACGGGGACACGCCGCTGCTCCCGCGTCGGGTCGCGTTCTTCGCGACACGCCGCGCGCAGCCCTAGCTTGGATTCGGACGATCCATCACTTCCTTCGGAGGAGGTGGGAGCTGAAGGGCAGTAGAGCTGCCGCGAGCGATCGGGCCGCGGGTCGATGGAGCTCACTCTTCGATGCGGCCCACACCCACGATCGCTCCTCGACCCCGCGCTGCTCGATGAACCTGCCAGCGCGCCCGCGCAACAGAGTCCAGACTGCCGGTGCCTATGATGCGCGAGGTACGAATGGGACGATTGATGAGCGAAGGTTCGACCAAGAAGGCGCTCGGCGCCGGTATCGTGATCACCTTGGCTGCTTGTGGAGGAAGCCAGGGCGGCGGGACTGGAGGCGCGAGCAGCACGACCACGGGCACAGGCGGCGGCGCCGGCAGCACAAGCAGCAGCACCGCGAGTAGCAGCACGAGCACGAGCACGAGCAGCAGCAGCACGAGCGCGAGCAGCAGCAGCACGAGCGCGAGCAGCAGTGGGACAGGCGGTATGGCGGGGTGTGAGCTCTCCGATCCCGCGAGCTGCGAGGATGGCAATCCTTGTACGAACGACACCTGCGGTGGAGATGGCCAGTGCGCGCATACCCATGCCGCCGCGGGGACGGTATGCGTGGGCGGCACCTGTGATGGCAATGGGGCCTGTGTCGCGGCGGCGGGCGGGAGCGCGCTTTGGATCAAGGTTTATCCGCTCTCGGATGCACAGCCTGCGGGATCGAGCCTGTCGCTCGGCGCGATAGCGGCCGACGCATCGGGAGATGCGGTGTTTGCCGGCTCGCTCCATGGCACCTTGAGCGTGCCTCCCAAACAGATCATGGTGGGCCAGACGACCGGCGAGCTGGGCTTTTATGCCGTGATCGACGGCAATGGGACCGGCCTCCGGGCCGACGCATACCAGGATGGCAGCTCCACCGTGGCCAAGGCGGCGGCGTTCGACGGCGCGGGGAACGTCTTTCTCGGGTCGGACGCCACCCACCAGGGTGCCGAGCCGACCGTGACCGTGCGCAAGTATGCTCCGCTCGGGCAACTGGTGTTCGAGACGAGCTATGGATTCGTCGGGCAGCAGCAGGGCGAGTACCTTTATGGCATCGCGGTCGGCGGGACGGGAGAGGTCTTTGCGCTGCACAATGCCTATTACGGATCCATCGAGTATGGGCCGAGCAGCACGCTTTCGGGGCAAGTGCTCTCGAAGCAGGACGCCGCGGGGGCCAAGCTCTGGGGAAAGACCATCGGCTCGGTGGGCGGCGCGCTCCTGCCGAGCGCCGCGGGCGGGGTGTTCTACACGTCGGCGGCCGGGCTCGTGAAGACGGACGCTTCCGGGAGCACGGTGCTCACCAAGGCCTATGGATCCGGGGCGCAGCTCGCGGCGGGGCCGAGCGGAACGGTGCTCATTGCACAGGGCTTCTCGGGATCGGTGGATTTCGGCGGCGGGCCGCTCACGAGCGGCGCAGGCAAGTCACTCGCGATCGCCAAGGTGGACGAGAGTGGCAATCACATCTTCAGCAAGAGCTTCTCGATGACGCTCGGGAGCTCACTCTCGGCCTGCTCGGACGCGGCCGGTGACCTGATCGTGAGCGGTGATTTCACGGGCACCGCGGACTTCGGCGGCGGCCCGATCACGGGGACGCGATTCGTGGTGAAGCTCGACGCGAGCGGCGGGCACTTGTGGAGCCGTGCATTCGCGAGCGGCAGCTTCGTCATGGCCTGTACGCCGCAAGGCGCGGTGTTCCTCGCCAGCGTGGACCCGTCCTTGGACTTTGGCGGCGGGCCGCCGCTGGCCGCCACGAAGGGCGTCGTGGTCGCGAAGCTGGCGCCGTGAGGCGAGCGCGGGAGGGAGAACGTCGTCCGTGATCGTCGGGTCAGGCAGTCAGGCCGTCGCGCGGTCCGCGAGAACACGGAGCGTGTTCCCGCGGCCTCGGGATCGTGATCAGGGGAGGGGAGAGGACACCGGCCAGGGGATGACCGAGAACAGGGCGTCGCTGCCGCCGAAGCCGCTGCCGAGCTGGCCGGTGAAGGAAGTCCCCCAGCAGTAGGCGCCGCCGGTCTTCGTGAGACCACACGTGTGGTGCGGGCCGCTGTCGAGGGACGCGAAGGCCAGGTTCCCCGCGACGGCGACGGGAGAGGCCGAGGCCGTCACCGAGCCATCACCGAGCTGACCGTAATAGTCGTCGCCCCAGCACACGACCTCGCCTGCGGCCGTCAGACCGCACGCGTGGAAGGCGCCCGCGGTCACGTCGACGAACGTGAGCGACGAGGTGATCTTCGTCGGGGTGGTGATCCCGTCGTAGTTGACCGGCACGCCGATCTGGTTCGTGTCGTTGCGGCCCCAGCACCAGATCGCGCCGGCGTCGTCCACGCCACACACGAAGGAGCCGTACATCGAGAGGTGGGTGAAGACGTGGCCGCCCGTGACCTCGACCGGCGTGGGGTGGTTGCCGCCGCTCGTGCCGCCTTGGCCGATCTGGCCCTGATCGTCCTCACCCCAGCAGAGCGCGTGGCCGTCGGCGCGCACGGCGCAGGTGCTGTAGAGGCCCGCGGTCACGTCGGTGAAGATGGTGCCCTTGGCGATCTCGACCGGGGTGCCGGTGTCGACGCCGGTGCCGTCGCCGACCGCGTTCCACACGTTCGATCCCCAGCAGTAGAGCGCGCCCGTGAGCGTGATCCCGCAGGCGTGGCCGCCGCCCATCGCCAGCTTGGCGAACGCGTGGCCGCCGACCATGGGCGTGGGCTCGGTGATGGCCTCGTCCGCCGTCTCGCCGTTGCCGAGCGTGCCGGTGGCTTGGCTTCCCCAACAATAGCCGGCGCCGGCCGCGTCGAGCGCGCAGGTCTCGTACTCACCCGCGAAGATCTTGGCGAAGGTGTGGCCGCCCTTCACGGGCGTGGGGGTCGGGCGGTTCTGATCGGGAGGGAGCGTCGTCCCGTCGCCGAGCTCGCCGACCGGGTTGAAGCCCCAGCAATACGCGGCGCCCGTCGCGTCGATGCCGCAGGAATGGAAGCCGCCCGCGGAGATCTGCGCGAGCGAGAAGGGCGTCGTGGTCGGCATGCCGGAGCCCGTGACGAGCGTCGCCGAGCCCAGCCCGCCGCCGTCCGTCGTCACCTGCACGACGATGGTGCCGTCGACGCTCGAGCTCGCGACGCCGCTACCATCGACGGTCGCGATCACGTCGTTGCTCACCGACCAGGAGAGCTCGGCGTCGAGGATCGGCTTGTCGTCGAGATCGTATGCGACGGCGTCGAAGTCGACGCTCGCGCCCGGGCTCGCGGCCGTGCCCTTGGGCGGCGTGACGACGATCTTGCTCACGACGGGGGCCGTGATGAAGAGATCCTGGGTCGCGGTCTTGCCGTCGGCGGTGGCCGTGAGCGACGACGTTCCCTTCTTCAGCGCCTTCACCTTGCCGGTGGGGTCGACGCTCGCATGGGTGGTGTCGCCGGTCTTCCACGAGATGGCGACGTCGGTCACGGGGTTCCCGTCGGCGTCCAGGACCAGGGCGGCGAACTGACGCTCCTCGCCCGCGGGCATCATGAAACAGCTGTCGTTGCAGAAGATGTCCGGGCCCGGGACGATCGCGATGCTGTCGACGGTGGACGCGTGACCGCCGGTGCCCGTGCCACCGGTGCCCGCGCCGCCCGATCCCGTGGTGGTGCTCGTCTCGCCGCCGGTGCCGGACGTGGTGCCGGTGGGCTCCGTTTCGACACCGCCGCAGGCCGTGAGGGCGAAGGATCCGAGGACGAGGCAGGGGAAAAGAGTACGAAGCATGCGAGCTCCTGGTGAGGGGAGGAAAGGAAGCTCGGGGCCGTCCGAGCGTGACAGCAGAGTGACGCGGCTGCTCGGTGGAGCCCTCTGAAAGGTTCTGAAAGCGCGTGCCACCCGCGCCGTCGCGGTGCCCCTGCGTCAGCGGCGTCACCGACACCGGAGGGTCACACGGGGATCACAGAGGTCGCCGCGCGTGGTCCCCGCCACGGTCGGCGCCGGCACCATCGCGCTCGGAAGGTGAGGATGCGAATGGATGTCGCCTGCGCTCCGGTCACCCCGCGCGGGCGATGCTCTCGCGCGCGAGCTGGCGGACGAGCTGCGTGGAGCTCGCCAGGAGCGGCTTCGCCTGTTCGACACCGAGCTCCGGGCGCGAGCGGAGCGCGAGGAGCGCCCAGGCATGGACACGCGCGTGCTCGTTCTTCGTGAGCGCGCTCGTGACGAGCTCGGCGAGCGCGTCGTGCGGGGCCCCGAGGAGCACGCGGGAATGCTCCAGCGCGATTTCGGCCTCGATGTCGCCCTCTTGGGCGTGGAGGTCCGGAGAGAAGAGCAACGCAATGCTCTGCTTCCTCTCGACGCCGTCGCTGCCGGTGATCCCGCGGTGGTGGATGCGCACGGCGTCGAGGCGCGCGCGGATGGAGGCCTGCGTCGCCGCGTCGGCGAGCGCGCCCAGGCGACCGAGGGCCCAGCGAAGCCCGGCGGAGTGGTAGATCTCGTTCGTCGCCATGCGCTCGATCAGCCGGGGAAGGAGGCTCGTCGCGCCGAGCTCCGCGATCGCGTAGAGCGCGGCGTTGCGGACGCTGATGGGAGCCTCCGTCCGCACGTCCTTCGACTTGCTCTCGATCAAGGGCGCGATGCGATCGCACGCGCTCGCGTCCTTCAGATCGGCGAGCGCGAGGATCGCGCGGGCGACGACGGCGTCGAGGTACCCGTCGTCGCCCGTCGCCTTCGCACCGAGCCGCGCGAGGATGCCGATCAGGAGCGGCGCGTGCTCAGGTCCGCCGGCGGCATGAACGAGCTGCGTGAAGCGGAGCCGCGCGATGTGGAAGCGGTCGACCTCGCGCGCGATGGGCGTGAGCGGCTCGATCGCCGAAGGCTCGCGCCACTCGGTCAGAATCTCGATGAACACGCGTCGCCCCCTGTCCATCGCGTTCGAGGCGCGCACGACGAGGCGCGGGACGAAGGACCGATCGCCCTTCTCCGTGAAGCGCGCGATCGCGGCGTCGTCGGCGTAGCCGTTGGCGTCGAAGAGCGCGTCGAGCGCGACGTCCTCCTCCGTCTTCTCGAGCGCGGGCGGCGGCTCCCAGAGCGAGAGCGCCGCGACCCGCGCGCGGAGCGCGGGCACGTCGTCGAGCCGGCCGAGCTTGGTGCGCTTGCCCGAGAGCAGGTCGAGCATGAGCACCCCGAGGTCGTGCACGATCGCGAGCGGCGAGGCGAGCGCCATCTCGGCCGCTTGCCGGGCGATGACGTCGTCCCCGGAGAAGTAGGTGGCGAGGCAGGTGTAGAAGGCCGTCGGCGAGAATCTCGCGAAGTGCGGGCGGCGCTTCGCGAGGAGCGCCGCGTCGATGGGCGTGTTCGCCGAGAGGATGAATCGCCTGCGGATCTCGATGTCCGACGGGTCCGTCTCGGCGAGCAGCGTCACGAGCCACGTCGCGCGATCGTGGAGATAGCCCGCGGTCTGGTCCTCGGGCTCGAAGGGCGCGACGTCGATCGCGGCCGCGAAGAACGCGGGAACGACGCGCGCGCGCAGCGCCTCCGCGGCCGATGCGCGCGCGGCGGCGTCGATCGATCCAGCGGCGTGGGCGGCGCACGCCGCGTGGCAGAAGACGAGCGCCTCGACGCCGTCGGCGGCGGGGCCCTCGAGCTCGTCGGTGTCGTGCCCGTAGCGGTAGACGAAGTCGTCCCCCTGCCCGAACGCGTCGACGGTGCTCATCCACATGTCGCCCGCGTGCGTCGAGCCGATCTCGAAGGCGCCGGCGAAGATCTCCGCCCAGAGCGGGCGGTACGACTGTGCCGCGATCAGCAGCGCTTCGGCGCGGTTCTCCACCTCGGCGCTGGGCGCGGGCGCGCACGAGCCGGGGACGAGATCGAGGAGCGGCGGCGCTTCCCGCGCGTCGAGCGGCGCGAGGAAATCACGCACGGCCGCGGAAGGCTCGAAGCCGTGGAGCGCAAACCTCGCGAAGATGCCGCGGGCGGGCGGCTCGTCCTTTCGCGTGGCCCCCTTCTCCACGAGCGCGGGCCAGGCGGATTGCAGGAAGCCCTCGGTCGTCGACCACACGGAACCGTCGTTCGTCGTCTTCTCTGTGCTCGGTGCAGCCTTCTTCGTCGCCATGCATGAACCTCGAATGGAGGCGCTGCCAGTAGTCGGAGCCGCTCCAACCTGTCAATGCGGCCGCAGCATTCCGCCGCGTGCAGTGAGCACGCGTCGTCTTCCGGAATTCGTGCTGTTCAGAGGGACACGGGCCAAAGCACTTTCGAGCGTGCTTTACGCTCCGCACCCCCCCGATCATCCATGCTGGGAGCATGAGGCCAGTGCCGACACGACGGCGCGGACTCGGGATCACCGCGGTCACGCAGATACCCTATCTCGATTGCGCGACACGAACATCGCATCATCGTGCGCGCGCAGTCGATGGTGCCTCCAATCCAACTGGGCTCCATCGACCGCGCCGCACGATCGCTCAGCGCTGCTCAACCCCGGCGAGACGCGACCGCATCGCGCGAGCGCCGGCGCGCGAGGGCCGCGGCGAGCGCGAGGGCGATGGCGCTGCCCCATGCGCTCGAGGGCGTGGAAGCCGCCCATGCGCAGCCGCCTTTGGCGTCGGAGTCGCCGCTTCCGCCTTCGCCCCCGCTTCCGCCTGCGCCGGAGCTCGACGTGGTCGCGCCGGACCCCGACGCGCTCGAGCTCGACCCGCCGCCCGAGCCGGTCGCGCCGGGCGTGGCCGCGCCTTTCCACGGCCACGTCGCGCACGCGGCGGGCATCTCGATCGGGCCGTGCGACGGCGCGTTGCCGCGCGCTTTGCCGCAGTAGTCGTCGGTGACGTCGGCGAGCGCCGGCGCGCCGCCGAGATCGCTCGCCTTGGGGCCGTCGCTCCAATCGAGGCTCGTCGGGTCCTTGTAGTATTGCGCGAGCTGGGCCGCCGAGACGCCGGTGAGGTTGTCGGACGCGTCGACGTTCGACGAAGGCACGTTGCCGGAGAAGACGTTGTTCTTCACCACGATGGCGCCCGTGCCCTCGAACGATTGAATCTGCAGGGTCGTGCTCGGGCTGTCGACCAGGTTGTTGAGGAACTTGCTCCCGCACCCGGAGTTCACGTGCAGCGCGGAGTCGTTGCAGCCGACGACGATGTTGTTGCGCGCGATGCCCCCGGTGTCTTCACAGCGGCAGCCGCCCGAGCCCACGTTGTCGGGCGCGCAATACTGCACGCCCATGCGCCCGCCGCCGAACGAGATGCCGAGCACGGAGTCGCCCGTCGACGCTCGGTCGTGCGAGCAGGCGACGAGGTTCTTCTCCATCACGCTCTCGCTCGTGCCGCCCTTGAAGAAGATCCCGTAGCTGATGGCCTGGTTGCCGTAGTCGTGCACGTAGTTGCCGATGACGCGCCAGCGCTTCCCGCCGTCGAGGTTGATCACGTTCGAGTTCCCGGCGTACGAGGCCGTGTTGTAAGCCTCCGAGTTCTGGATGGTCACGTCCTCGGCGCCCGCGCCCAAAACCATGCTGCCTTTGTAGTGCTGATAGAAGTCGGTCGTGCGGCACTGTGAGATCGTGATCCGCCGCGCGGTCTCCTTGATCGAGAAACCCGCCGCGCCGTTGCAGTCCCCGCCCTGGCATTGCAGCCAGATCTTCTCGACCGTGTAGTCCGTCCCCGGAATGTAGAAGCCCTCGGGCCCAGGCGTCTGGAAGATGACGGTGCCGACGTCGCCGTCGCCGCGGAGCACGATGGGCTTGTCGGGGGTGCCCGTCTTGTTGAGCCTGATCTTGTCGTCGAAGGAGTACGTGCCCGGCGCGACCTTGATGATGTCGCCCGGCGCCGCGTTCTGGAGCTTGTCGAGCACATCGGCCGAGGTGGTCACCGTGTACTCGGTGGCGCCGGCGGTGAGCGAGGCAGTTACGAGCGCGCAGAAGCTGGCGGCGAAGGGAGCAGTCTTCATGCGGGCAGGGTAGGCAAACGGCTCGGGGAAATCGAGCCCGCAAAGCACCTCTCCGGCGTCCCTCGGGCGGCACCGCGGAAGACGCACGTCAGCCTTTCACCGTCTCGCCTCCTCGCAGTCGTCGTTCGGACAGACCATGAACGTCGACAGGCGACCTCGCGGTGGCGAGCCTCGCTTGCGGGATGGTTTCATCCGCTCATTCGCGCGCCCAGCGCGTGTGGTTCCCGCATGGCGGTGATCCCCGGCGTGATCGCTGTGGAGGCCATTGTTACGCATGAATTCGTGGGTCGCGCAGGGAGCTATGGAATTGCCGCGGCGAGACACACAATCGAAACGCCGTTGCGCGAATGCGCGCCACGACGGTCGATTCGATGGCTCCGAATCGCGATCTCGTGTTGGCCCCTCGCCCGTCGGATGATGGTTGTTTGAAGGTGATATGTCGAAGCTCATGGAGGCTCCGCGCTGGTGACGTATTCCGACGGTCGAGGTGCGTCGCCATCCATCGATGGCACTTGCTTGGAGCAGGCAACCGGCGAGCGCGCATCGACGCGTCATGCGCCGCGACGGCTGCATCGCAGGAAGGGCGCGGGGCGCGACGGCACACAGCCTGACGGTTCTCGATCCCGACGATGCGCAGGGGCCCACCTGTTCTTCCGCGCGGATTCCGTGCTTCATGGCATGCGGTCTTGAACGCGCCCGGAGGCCGGCGCATCCGAGGGGCCCGCCGGCGTTTGGGCCGGTGCTTCGTTCATTCCTCCACGCCAACCGAGATATTTCGCATGCCCTTCTCTGCTCCGAACCGCCGGCGCGTTGCCGCGGCTACGCTCCTCTCTCTTCTCTTCCTCGGCGCGACGCAGGCCTGTAGCTCGTCGACGTCCGTCACCTGCGGGCCTGGGACGGTGCTCTCCGGCGCGGAGTGCGTTCCTTCCTCGAACGGCACGGGCGGGACCGGCGGCTCCATGGGCACGGGCGGAACCGGCGGCGTCATGGGCACGGGTGGATCGACGACGAGCACGGGGACCGGCGGGAGCGAGCAGACCTGCAAGACCCAGTGTGATTGCTTCTCCGGCACCACGTGCTCCGTGGAGGGGACGTGCGCGCCGACGTCGCTCACGGGAGCGTGCGACGATCAGTGCCAGTCGGACGCCGACTGTCCCTGCGGGCGGCACTGCGACAGCGGCGTCTGCGCGATGCCCACTTCGCCGAAGTTCGCGGGATCGGGGACCTCGTGCCAGGCCGACTGCGACTGTCCGGGCGACGGCGGCAGTGCCCAGCGATGCGTGGGAGGACGCTGCATCATCCCGTGCAGCACCATCGGCCCGCAGTGCGCGGACGACTCGGCCTGCTCGGCTTGCAACAAGGTCTGTTTGGGAAATGGATCCTGCGCCGACCCCGGCGCGTGCTCCCTCGTCGTGGACTGCCTGCCCATGCCCGGCGAGGTCTGCGAGGGCGGAGCCTGTGTGGCGCCGCCGGGGAAGCGCTACGCCACGGCGAATTCGCTCCCGGCGATGCCGGACAAGTTCGGCACGCTCACGCTGACCATCAACGTCCCCACCGGCGTGACCGTCCACGGGCTCGTCGTGGTGCTCGACGCGCAGTTCGATGCCCAGACGCCCCCGCCTCCATCGGGCCCGCTCACCCTGATGGGGCCCGACGGCACCAGCGTGACCCTCGCGTCGACCTTCATGTGGACCTACGCATCGAACGGGCTCACCCGCGTCGCCTACCCCTCGCTGGATCAGCCTCCCCCGCCGAATCAGCCCGATCTCACGCCCTTCGAGGGCAAGTCCGGCAGCGGAACGTGGACGTTCACCCTCAGCTCGGGCTCGAGCTATCAAGTGGCCAATCTGGCGCTCTACATCGAGTAGCCATATCGAGCCTTCGAAGGAAGCACGGTCGCTCGTGCTTCGTCATTCGTTCATCTTCTGAATGATTGAATGATCGTCGGAGGTGACATGATGTCTCGTCGCGCCGTTGGACGGCGGCGCGACGGCACATCGGGCTACGGCTACGAGGCGGATGGTCGCGAGCGCGTTGTCGACTACAGCGCGTCGCAGGGCGGTCCGAGCTCGATCAGCATGCACTCTTCCGCGTCGGTGCACGGCGTGGCCTGCGTGAAGCACTTGGCGACGCGCTGGCGCGCGCCGGGCTCGAGCGCGCCGAGGGTTTGGCAGCCGATGTCGAAGTTCTGTCCCATGGACTTGCACTGGCCGTGACGGGCCTCGCAGCTCAATCGAAGCTGCGCGCCGTCGGGGTACGTTGCACCGGCGTTCTCTTCGCACGACTCCGTGTAAGGGACCTTGCACGCGAGCTGATCTTCGAGGCACGAGCGTGTCCGTTCGAGGAAATCGGGCTCGAAGATCACGCGGTAACACGGGAGGTACTTCGCGCAGGTCGCGAGCCGCGAGCTCTCCAGCTCGGGGCTCACGGTGCAGTCGTCGAGGACCGCTTCGGCCTTGGAGTACAGCTTGCAATAAGCCTCTTCGTCCTGCGGATTGCCGTACGACCACGGTGCCTGCACCGCGCCTCCCGAGCTCGACGTGCTGTTGGTAGGCGCCGTGCCGCCGCCACCGCCGGTCGAGGTCGTGCTGCCGTTGCCTTCGGAGCCACACGCGAGGAGAACGAGGGCCAGGGACGAGGAAAAAGCGAGCGCGAGCGCGCGCGCGCGTCGAAAATTTCGAAGAATCGAGGTCATGCCCCCGTCTGTGCCCGGCCGCGCGTTTCCGTCACGACCTTGGTCGATTTTCGACGCGCCCTGGATGGGCGTGATCCGCACGGGCCTGATCATCGCGTCTTCTGCCCGAGGAACTGCACCTGGAGCACGCATTGATTCTGCGTGTTCGAGGGCATCTTGTTGATGTTCGTCACGAGGAGGCTGCCGCCGGCGCCGAACACGATGCGTGACAGGTTGGGATACTCCTGGCCACCGATCCCGATCACACCGTCGCAGACGCCGGCGAGCGTCGTCTCGGTGCATGTGCTCGACAGCTCTCCCTGACACGATTCGTTGGCGGCGGTGAGGTACACGGAGCCACTCGTGACGATGACGTCGACCGTGGCCGAGGTGGACTCGAACGTGTCCTCGGGGCCGCAGTCTCCCTGCGAAACCACGCTGTACGTACCGGAGTATTCCCCTTCGACCGACGCGCACGCGTCGTCCTCCGTGCTGCCTTTGCCCCCGCACGCAGAGAGCATGACGAGCAGGGCGATGGATGAAACACGCAAGATCATGATGACCCCTTGGATGGAGAACTGGGGGCGCGAGCGAAGGCCGCTCCAGCGCGGCCCTTCTCGTCCTCGTGCCTGGAGCTGTGCTCGCGGCGGAGGATCCGTCACGCGAGGGTGTCGAATTCCTCCTACTGCTCGAAACAGTAGAGGCGCGCCCGCGCGCTGCACGGGAGCGTCTCGCCGAAGAGGCCGTATTCGGTCCACTCGTCGTTGTCGGACACGACGATTCCGTATGTGCCCTCTTGGCTCGAGGCCCCGCTCGCCCAGTCGCCGCACGCGGTGTGATCGGGATCGTAGACGCCGTCTCCGGTCGTGCCGGTCCAGACCTCGGGGTTCGTGCTCGCGAACAGCGTGTCGCCGCTCGCGGAGATCTGCAGGTAGTGCAGCGGCGGGCCGACGACGGCGTGTCCGGGAAACACGGTGATGCCGTCGACTCTGCGCCAGGGGCCGACGGGCGCGATGCGATCCTTGGCGTTCTCCGTCGACGAGGACAGCCACGCTCGGTACACGCCGCCGAGGTGCGCGGCCTTCGCCTCCATCATGCAGATGGCGTCGCCGCCCGCGAGCCCCGATGCCGCGCCGCCCTCGGTGCGTAGATCACCGATGTATCGGTTGTCGGTGACGAAGATCAGCTTGCCCTCGTGCCCGGCGTCGAGCGCTCCTCCGTCTCCGGCGTCGACCGATGAGCCACCGCCGCCGTCGGCGTGATGGCCGAGATCCAGCTCCGATACGCAGCCGAGCAGGGAGAGCGTCGTTGTGGCGAGGAGCCGCATCGTCCAGCGTGCGATCATGGGCCTGCGTCCTTGCGCGCCGGAGCGTTGCCGAGGAGCTCGTCGATCGCGCTCGCGTAGAGGCTCCGAGGGAAGGCGGCCTTGAAGCGCTCGCCGCGCGCTTCGGCGTCGCTGCGGCGACCGGAGAGGAGGAGGGCTTGAATCCCGAGCAGCTCCCGCTCCTGCGACAAGCGTCCGCGAGGGAACCGCTTGGCGTGCTCGTCGGCGGCACGGAGCGCATCGCCGCCGCGCCCGCGCGAGAGCGCTGCGCGCGCCGTGTCGATGAGCGTCTGCTCGGCCGCGAGATCCGAGACGGGATCCGCCGAGGACGCCGCCTTGCTCGGGCTCGATGCCGAAGGCACGGGCGCCGCTGAAGGCTTCGTGGTGGGCTCGGCGCTCGCGAGCGCCGGCTCGGGCGACGGGGCCTTCGCTTCCAGTGCGATCGCGGGTGGAGACGTCGATGGAGCAGGTGGGGTCGGCGCGGGAGCAGGGGCGCTCCGGCCGTGAAGCTCGCCGGCCGCGAGGCCTCCTGCGAAGGCGAGCGCGATCCACGCGGCCGTCTTGCCTGCGGAGGCGGAGGCCGCCTTCGCTGCTGCGGGGCTCGCGCCGGAGGAGCCGCCGTTCGGCGCGCCGGCGCTCGGCGGAGGATCGAGGGCCGAGAAGGCGACGGCGGTCTCGATGCGGCGGAGCACGCGTGCGCGCGCCTCCGTGCGGTCGGGGTAGGCGGAGCGCTCGTCGTCGAACAGGGCACGAAGCGCGGGCGGCAGCGGCTCGATGTTGCTCACGGCACCTCCGCTTGCTCGGTCGAGGTGGGCACGAGAGCGCGAAACGCCTGCCGCGCGAGGCGCAGGCGCGAGTAGACCGTGTTCATCGGAATGCCCAGCTCGTCCGCGATCTCCGCCGCGGTGAGCTCCTCGAGATCGTGCATCACCAGGATGACGCGCCGATCGAAATCGAGCTTGTCGAGCACGCCGAGGACGAGGCGCTTGGCGGCGAGCTTGTCGTGGATCTTCGGGCTCACCGGCGTGTCGTCGAGCGCGCGGCCGCGGTGCCACGACAGGCGCCGGTAGTTCGAGGCGTAGCGGATCGCGAAGCCGAACAGCCACGGCTTCACGGGCCGGTTGCGATCGCTCTCGGGCAGCGCGCGATGGACGGCGAGGAAGAGCTCCTGCGCGACGTCTTCGGCGTCGGCCTCGCGCACGCCGAGCCGCTGGAGCGAGCGACACACGTAGTCGAAATGTTCCTCGAACAGGGCGGAGAACGCCGGTGTGAGGACGGGCGAGGGCTGCTCGTCTTCTGCGCGATCGCTCGCCTTCACGTCGTTCGTCATCGAAACCGCACCTCGGCCCCCGCGCTCGCGGAGGCCTCGACCAACGCTGTCGTGAAGGCGGTGCTTCCGTCGATCACGTACGCCGCGCGGGCGAGCGGGAACGCGAGCGATCCATGCGCCCGCAGCGCGAACATGCGCGAGAGCGGCACGATCACCCCGGCGCGCAGACCGAGGACGGCGAAGAACGCGCGCTGGACTTCGGGGTGAGCGACGTCGAGCGCCTTGGCCTGCACGCTGCCGAGCGCGAGGACGCCGCACGCCTCGAGCACGCTGAAGTGGCCACAAGGGACCAGCGCGCCGGACAGCGCGGTGACGTTGACGCGATCGTGTGGGGTGATGTTCGCCGAGATGGGCGTCGCTTCGATTTGCGCCTCGGCTGCGGCGGAGAAGGCACCGCGGCGAACACCGACGCCGATGCGCCCTCCGACGAGCACCGCAGGCGCGCGCGCGAACCCGACCGTGCCGTCCGCGTGGGCGAAGGGAACGAAGGGCTGCTCTTCCGGCGCGGGGATCGGCGCCGGTGTGCTTCCGCCTTTCACGTCTGCGGGGGGAGGCGGCGGCGGAGTCGTCGTCGGTGGAGCGCTCGGTGGAGGAGGTGGTTCGATGACCGCGGTCGGCGTGGGCTCGAGTCCACGAACGGCAGCGACCGGATCGAGCGCCAGCGCGACGGCGGAAGCCACGGTGTCGGTGAGCGCTTCGCAGCGGCCGTCTTCGAGCGAGCGCTGGCCCGAGGGCTTACCGTCTTGCATCAGCGCGACGTCGGCGCGCGCACGGGCGCGGCGCGCGGTGATGCGGATCCTCACCTCCATCGGAGCGTCGGCGCGAAATGGATCGTAACCGAGTCGGCTGGTGACGCGCGCGCGGAAGGTGGCTTCGTTCGCACAGACACCTTGCGCATCGTCGAGCTCGTAGCGAAGCCGCGCATAGCGATGATCGCTCGCGAGCGCCCGCCCCTCCGCGGTGAGCGCGCCGACCAAAAGGCCGCCGGCGAGCGCCCCGCGCGCCGCAGCCGAGACGCGACCTCGGGCACGCACGCGGCGCGGCGTCGCTGCGAGGACGGTCGCATCGTCCCGCGAGGCGAGGCCGTCGGTGCACCGAGTCGTCATGACGCCACACAATCACAACTTCGTGTGCGTGCCGAGATCGTTGGGTTGAGCGGAGCTCCGCCGAGGTCAGCCTTGCGACGACGCGGGATCACGAGCCGATGACGAGCGCTTCGTAGGTGGCGCGGACGCGCTCGGTGACTTCGCGGTAGCGGGCGATGAGCTCGACGCCGGCTTCGCTGCCGCGGCGATCGCGGATGCCCATGCGACGCGCGAGGGGGAAGAGGCCGGGCGCGTTCTCTTCGAGGAGCTGCGCGGGGGTGCCGTGGAGGATGCGGATGCGCTGCTCGAGCTTGCGGAGGAAGGCGTAGCCGTCGCGCAGCGTGTCGGCGTGCTCCGCTTGGAGGTAGCCGGCGGCGGCCAGCGCTTCGATGGCGATGGCGGTCTCGGGGGTGCGCACGCGGGGATCCTTGCCGTGCTCGAGCTGGAGGAGCTGCACCGCGAACTCGATGTCCACGAGGCCGCCGCGGCCGAGCTTGATGTCGTAGCGACCTCTTCGCTCCTGCGAGTTCTCTCGTTCGAGGCGCATGCGCAGGCGGTGGATCTCTTCGGCGACGGCGCGGGGATCGGTGGGCATTTCGTAGGCGGCGGCGTGGGCGATGCGCATGGCCTGCGCGCCCAGCGTGGGATCGCCGGCGGCGGCGCGGGCACGCAGCAGCGCGAGGCGTTCCCATGCCTGCGCCCGCGCGCGCGGGCTCGTGACGCCGTCGAGGCTCGCCGGGCCGCCCTCCGCGCCGATGCCGTGATAGCGCGCGAAGGCTTCGAGCGAGGTCACGAGCAGCCCTTGGTTGCCCGAGGGGCGGAGGCGCGTGTCGAGCTCGTAGCCCGGGCCGGCGGCGTGCGAGACGCTGATGAGCTGGATGATCTTCCGCGCCGAGCGCGCGAAGTACGCGTCCGCGTCCTTGCCCGGCGGGGCCGCCGACGGATCGAAGAGGAAGATCACGTCGAGGTCCGATCCATAGCCGATTTCGCGGCCGCCGAGCTTGCCCATGGCGAGCACCGAGAGGCCGCGCACGCTCTCGCCTTCGGGCGTGTGCAAGGCGTAGCGCGCGGCGGCCTCGAGCTCGGCGTCGGCGAGCGCGGAGAGCGTGTGCGTGAGCTCGCGCGTGCCGAGCTGGCTGGCCAGATCGGCGAGGCCCACCTCCAGCGTCACGCGGGCTTTGGCGCGGCGGAGGGCGTCGGCGATGGCCTCCTCGCCGTCGCGCTCGACCGCGCCCGTGGCCGTGACCTCGCCGATGGCGATGTCGACCTCGGCGCGCGCCATGTGCGGCGTGGGCGCGCCGCGCGCGAAGAGGACGACGTCGCCGCGCTCGGGGTTGTTGGCCAGCGCGTCGCCGATGAAGGCGCTCGCGCCCAGCGCCTCGACGAGGCGGCGCACGGCGCGGGTGTCGTCGCCGAGGAGCTTGATGTACACGCCGGGGCGCTTCACGCGCGCGAAGAAGATGCGCAGGTAACGCGCGGCCTGCTCGGGATCGGCGGCGTCGACGACGGCTTCGAGCACCGCCTCGGCCAGCTCGACGAACTGCTCGCGCGTGCGCCCGCCGAGCGGCGCGTCGGGGTGGCGCGAGAGCTCGAAGAGATCGCGGGCCACGTCGTTCCAGCGCTCGGAATCGGCGGCGGATCCAGGTTTGTCCGCGCGCAGGCCGGGCTGCTCGGCGACGATCTCGACGGCGCCCGCGATGGTCACGGCGGCGCCGTTGGCGGCGCGGGTGATGGCCTCGGCGAACCCTTCGGCGTCGGAGCGATCGAGCGCAGCGATCGCCGACGTGAAGCGCGAGGTCGCGGGCGCGCCGTCGGGGAGCAGGGAGACGAAGCGCGCGGCTACGCGCCGTTGATGGCGGGCCACGTCGGCGGCGAAGGCGTCCACCGTGGGGAAGCCGAGGGTGCGGGCGAGCCGCGCGCGCGCATCGGGCTCGCGCGGGAGCGCGTGGGTCTGGAGGCCGGAGGCGACCTGCACGGCGTGCTCGGCGCGGCGGAGCGCGATGTAGCCCTCGACGATCTCGCGGGCCTCGCGATCGGTGACGAAGCCCGCGGCGCGCAGGCGGCGCACGCCGTCGAGCGTGTTGCGCACGCGCACCCGCGGCTCCTTGCCACCCCAGATGAGCTGGAGCGCTTGCACGAAGAACTCCGCCTCGCGGATGCCGCCGGGCCCGAGCTTGAGATCGCGCGCCGGATCGTCGGACAGCTCGGCCCGCGCGCGCTGCACGAGACCCGCCATCTCGAGCGCGAGCTTGGGATCGACGCGCCGCCGCCAGATGAAGGGCGAGAGCATGGCGAGCACCTCCTCGCCGAAGTCGCGATCGCCCGCGACGGGCCGCGCGCGGAGGAGGGCCGCGCGCTCCCACAAGCGGCCGAACGACTCGTAGTAACGCTCCGCGGCCGCGAGCGAGTTGACCAGCGGGCCGGCGCGTCCTTCGGGCCGGAGGCGCAGATCGACGCGCCACACGAACCCGTCGGCGGTGACCTCTTCGAGGTTCGCGGTCAGGCGGCGCGCGACGCGGGTCCAGTAATCGTGGAGCGTGATGGGATCGCCCTTCGCGGGCTCGGCCGTGCCGTCATCGGTGTCGTAGAAGTAGATGAGATCGACGTCGGATCCGGCGTTGAGCTCTTCGCCGCCGAGCTTGCCCATGCCGAGCACGGTGAAGCGCCCGCGCCCGCCGGACGCGGTGCGCGGCTCGCCGAAGCGCTGCGAGACGGCGTAGGTGGCCTCGGCCAGCGCGACCTCGATGGTGGCGTCCGCGAGCTCCGAGAGCTCGCGCGCGGTGACGTCGACGTCGGCGCCGCCCAGCGAGGGCGGCAAGAGCTCGCGCAGCGCGATGCGGATGCGCTCGTCGCGCGCGGCCCGCCGCAGCTCGCGCTGCACGCGCTCGTTGTCGCCGAGATCCCCGACGCGCGCCAGGATGCGCGCGAGGAAGTCGCCGTGATCGCGCGAAGACGTGTGCCCTTCGTCCGCGAGGCGCACCGCGATGTCGGGCGATCCCTCCAGCATCGACGAGAGCGCGGGATACGCGGTGCCGAGCAGCGTGGCGAGCGCATGCGCCGTGGCTCCTTTGGGAAGCACCCGCGCCATCCGCGCCGCGCACACCGCGGCTCTCTCGGGATCGATCGTCTGCGCGAGCACGAGGAGCTTGGAGAGGCGCGGCATCGAATGCGTGCCACGTTAGCGCGAGACGCGGCCCAGGGAAGGGCGTGCGTGCTCTCCACGACGCGCGCGGCACACGGGCCTCACTCGATCCGAGCGCCTTCGGAGCGCGTTGGATCACTCCGATCCTGGGCCTCGTTGTGCTCGAAATGGGCTCGTTCGCTGCGGTGTCTGGTCGACCTGCCCGTTCGCGAAGGGCCGCGGCGCAGCGGCCGGGACGGTACGGATCGCGGAGGACGATCCCTTGCTCTTGGCAGCGCAGCGCGTTCCCGTCGAGGACACGCCGGCGACGGAGCCGGAGAAGCGCGACATCGAGGAAGCTCGTCCGGCCGGGCGCCTGCTCGCATGTCGCGCGCGATGGCCAGGCTCGTCCAGCGGCTCCTCCTTCGTGACGCGACGCGTGTCGATGTGCTTCGCTGCACGCGGTGAGGGCGACGCCTTCCGTCGCTCGTGGGATGATGCCGTGACGCTGCGCTTTCGCGGTTCGCCTTCCACCGTTCGGATCGCGTGCGATCGGTTCGACGGAACGTTCACGGCTCGGGCCGTGAGCGCGCGGCCGTGCCCTGATGGATGCGATGCTCGGGCACCCCTGTCTCTTTTCGACGGGCCTCGTCCGCACCTTCGGCACGACGGCGCGGGCTGTGCTCATCGCCGATCTTCGCGCAAGCGGAACTATCTGGTTTCGATGGGGCTTCGTCCCATTCCGCGCTTCGTGGCCGAGCCGTCGGCGCCCGCGTGACGATCGCGCCGATCCTCGTGGCGCATCCCGCCGCTGCCTCTTATCCTCGCCCGTCGTGCGGCTCCTGTGCATCTCCGACATTCATGGCCACGCCGACGCGCTGTCGGCCGTCCTCGCGACGGCGGAGCGCCGTGGCTACGACAAGCTCCTCGTCGCGGGCGATCTCTGTTTCCCCGGTCCCGAGCCTTTGGAAACGTGGCGGCGGCTCACCCAAGCGGGCGCGGTCTGCGTGCAGGGGATTGGCGATCGGGCGCTCGCCACCATCGATCCCGGGACGATTCGGCCGCGCAGCGACCACGAGCGGGTGCGGCTCGATCGCATGGCGGAGGTCCGCCGCGAGCTGGGCGAGCTCATCCTCGCGCGCCTCTCGCGGCTCCCGGCGACCGTGCGCTTGCCCCTCGACGACGGCGGCGAGCTCGTCCTGGTGCACGGCTCGCCCTCCGACCCGATGGAGCCGCTGTCGCACGACATGAGCGACGACGAGATCTCGGCGCTCTTGGGGGACGATCCCGCCGACATCGTGGTCTGCGGTGGGTCACACGTCCCCTTCGACCGGGTGGTGGCGGGGATGCGCGTGATCAACGTGGGATCCGTCGGCGAGGCCCCGCGGGGGGCGGGCCCGTGGCTGCATGCGGATGCTACGCTGATCGAGATTCACGGCCCGGCGACGAAGGCCGAGGCGGTGACGGTGCATGTCGAGCAGCTCGTGATTCCGTTGGGCAAGGCGGCTTGACGGCGCGAAGGCGCCTCGCGTCGCCGCCGTTTCGGTTAGGATAGGCGGTCGAGGTATGAGCAGCCGGTTGTCCGACGACGAAGCCGAGATCACCAGGGTCGCGAACCTGGGAGAGCTCCAGCAGGAGCTCAACGTCAAGTCGAAGCGCGATCGGCCCTATCTCCACGTGCTCGCCGGCTCGAACATCCACGAGATGTATCGCTTGGAAGAAAGCGAGACCTTCCTCGGCCGCGGGCAGAACGCCACCATCCGTCTCAACGACGACGGCATCTCCCGCCGCCACGCGCGCATCTTCCAGAGCGGCGGCGAGTTGGTGATCGAGGACTTGAAGAGCTCGAACGGCACCACCGTCAACGGCACGCCGGTCACGCTGCAGACGCTCAAGGACGGGGACAAGATCCGCCTCGGATCCACGACCATCCTCAAGTTCACCTACAACGATCACCTCGACGAGCATTTCCAGCAGCAGATGTACGAGGCCGCCACGCTCGACGGCCTCACCAAGGCGTACAACAAGACCTACTTCCTCAAGCGGCTAGACGAAGAGATAGCGTACGCGCGGCGCCACCAAACGCACTTGTCGCTGCTCATGTTCGACGTCGATCACTTCAAGCGGGTGAACGACACCTACGGTCACCTCGCCGGCGACTACGTGCTCCAGCGGCTCGCCAAGGTGGCCATGAGCACGGTGCGCGCGGAGGACGTGTTCGCGCGCTACGGCGGCGAAGAGTTCGGCGTGATCTGCCGCGGCGTTCCGCTGCCCAGCGCCGGCGTGCTCGGCGAGCGGCTGCGCTCGACGGTCGAGGCGACGCCCTTCGAGCACGGCGGCCTGCGGCTCCCCGTCACCATCAGCATCGGCGTCGCCGGCTACCCCGAGGCGCAGGTGGAGACGCGCGACCAATTCATCGCGGCGGCCGACTCGGCGCTCTACGAAGCCAAGCGCGGCGGCCGCAACCGCGTGCTGCTCAAGCTCTAGAGACTTGACCCGTTGGGGGCGAGGCGACGGCGTGGGTGTCGGTCAGCCCATGCGTCAGCCCACGCTCATGCCGCCGTCGATCGCGAGGACCTGACCCGTGAGCCAGCTCGCGCTCGGATCGGCGAGCGCGACGATCCAGCGCGCGACCTCTTCGCTCGCCCCGCTGCGGCCGAGCGGGATTTTCTTCAGCAGCGCTTCGACCACGACCGCGCGCATCTCGGCCGGGATGGGGAGCTTTGCGACGCCCGGGGTGGTCGTCGGGCCGGGCGCGACGGCGTTGACACGGATGCCGTGTGCGGCGAGCTCGACAGCCCACGATCGGGTGAGCGAGTCCACGGCGGCCTTCGTGGCCGCGTTGATCGAATTGCCGGCGAGCGCGCGTTGAGCTGCGGCGCTGCTGACGTTGACGATCGATCCGCGGCTCGATTTCAGGGCTGGCAGGGCCGCCTGCGTCAGGAACGTCAGACCGAAGACGTTGACCTCGAAGTGCGAACGGACGAGCTCTTCGCGCGCGGCCTCGAGCGGCGCGAAGCCGTAGATGCCGGCGTTGTTGACGAGCACGTCGAGGCGGCCCGCGGAGCGGAGGACTGCGTCGACCGCAGCGTCGATGCTCGCGCGGCTCCGGACGTCGCACACGATCCAATCGATGTCCGGGTGTCGAGCCTCCGCCGCGGCGCGCGAGGCCTCTCCGCTCGCCGCACCGAAGACCTTCGCGCCCGCGCGCCTCAGGGCGACCGCAGCAGCCTCCCCGATGCCCGAGCTCCCACCGCTCACCAGAGCGACTTTTTCGTCGAACGAGCTCATGTTCCTCAGCCCTCCACCTTCCACGGGTGGTCCGGGAAGAATTCGTTCATCAACCGCCCCGTGTAGGCGACGAGGTTCGCGTGACCCAGCGCCTTCTGTCGCAGCGGCGACTCGAAGAACGGCGTCAGGATCCCGGCCAGCACCGCGAACGCGAGCGCGTCCACCGCGGACCTCTCGCCGAACAGGTGGGGCTTGTCCCCGAGGAACAGGCTCAGGGCCGACAGCGATCGCTCACTCTGCGCGGTCACCTCGTCGAGCGAGTGCCGCGCCGCACCGACCGCGCGCAGCGCGTCGCGCACGCGCCCCAGGATCTCCTCGCGCAGCTTGGGCCGCAGCGCTTCGGGCGCCCCGTCCACGAGGTGCGCCGGCCCCTTGGCGAAGTTCTCCGGCAGGAGCCACCGCGTGTAGCGGAGGGCCGAAACGAGGTGGTCCTCGAGCATCCGCTCGATGGCCCACGCCTCGGCGCGTTGCCGAGCGTCGAGGTGCGCGTCCAGATCCTTGCCGAGCTTCCTCTCGAGGTGCTCGCGGATGAAGTACGAGTCGGCGATGCGGGTCCCGTCGTCGTCGATGAAGGGGAGCTGCCCCTTGGGCGATTGCTCGGGCCGGGCGCGCTCCTTCGCGTAGGGGAGGCCCAGCATCTGGAGCTGCACCTCGGTCTTGGTCACGAACGGGCTGAGCTCGGGCAGGCCGAATTGGGGGCCGCCGCCGAACAGCGTGATCATGGGCGTGTCTCTGCTCCTCGGGTCCGCCGTGGACCCAGCGTGCTTGCTGTACGGCCTCCCTGCTGACAACGTGCTGGCAGCAGTGTGCGCCGGGCCGATCGACTCTTTCAGATCATCCAAGTCCTCCGTCGCCAGCGCGGCCCCATCACCGCCGACGCGCTGGCCGCGCAGCTCGAGATCTCCAAGCGCACCGTCTACCGCGACGTCGCCGACCTGATCGCGCAGCGCGTCCCCATCCGCGGCGAGGCGGGCACGGGGTACGTCATCGATCGCGGCTACGACATGCCGCCCCTCATGCTCACGCCCGACGAGATCGAGGTCGCGGTGCTGGGCGCGGAGTGGGTGTCGTCCCGCGGCGACAGCGCGCTGCGCCGGGCCGCGCAGGATCTCATCGCCAAGATCGCCGCCACCGTCCCCGAGCGCCTGCGCCCGCTGGTGCTCGATCCCGCGGTCGGCGCGCCTCCGGCGCTGGAGATGGCGCCCGATACGCTCGACATGGTCGCCGTGCGCGAGGCCATCCGCGCCGGCACCAAGATCCGCCTCCGCTACCGCGACGAGCAGGATCGCGAGAGCGAGCGCGTGGTGTGGCCGGTGGTGGTGGGCTACTTCGACGCGAGGCGCATCCTCGTGGCTTTCTGCGAGCTGCGGCAGGACTTCCGAAAGTTCCGGACCGACCGCGTGGTCAGCGCTTCGTTCTTGAAGGAAACGTTCGGCGAGAGGCCGAGCGCGCTGCGGGCCCGCTGGCGCAAGACGCTACCCGCTCGGGATTGACGCGATGGCCGGCGCCCGCGAGCGCGTCTGGAGGCGCTCTCCGCGGGCGTGCCATGATCGCGCTCCGCCGGTGCAATCGTTGGAGCTCAAACGATTGAAGTGCGCCGGCGCGATCGTTTGAGCTCGAACGAATGCGGCGCTCCAGCGATGGCAGCGCGGCGCGGCTACAGCGTGAGCGCGCAGCGGAAGCCGATGGCGGGGGCGCTGGCGGTGGCGAGCTGGTGGTAGCGGAAGGCGGGGTTGAGCCAGAGGGCGACGCCACCGTTGAAGCCGCCGCCGCGGATGGCTTTGCGCTCGCCGGCGGGGGCACCCTTGGGGTTCACCTGCTCGTCGGCCTTGTAGGTCTCGAACCAGTCGGCGGTCCACTCCCAGACGTTGCCGATGAAGTCGTCGGCGCCGAACTTGGTGCGGCCCTTGGGGAAGCTGCCGACGGGCGCGGTGCCGAAGAAGCCGTCGTCATACTCGTACATGCGCGGCGTCGGCTTGAGGCCGTGCGCGACCTCCCATTTATTGCACTCGAGGCCGCACGCGTTCATGTGCTCTTTGCTGCCCGGATCGTCGCCCCAGGGGAACTTGCGGCCGTCGGATCCGCGCGCCGCGTACTCCCACTCGGCCTCGGTCGGGAGGCGCTTCTTCTGCACCTTGCAGTAGGCGTCGGCGAGGTCCCACGAGACGCAGTTGATGGGGTGCTTCTCGCGGCCTTCCTTGCCGATGTTGCAGAGCTCGGTGCTGGTCTCGATGCTCTTCTCGTGATCCTTGTCGCTCTCGTTGGGGAGCTTCGGATACTCCGGGACCGCGGGGGCGCGCTTGCACTCGCCGACGTCGGAGCAGGCCTTGTAGTCGCCGGCGGTGACCTCGTTCACGTCGATGCAGAAGGTGTCGAGCGTGACCTTGTGCGAGGGCTGCCAGAGCTTGAACTGCGGCTCGTCCGAGCCCATGAAGAACTTCCCGCCGGGCACCAGCACCATGCCCTTCGGGCACTCGGTGGGCCGCGCGACGACGGCGGAGGCGCTCGCGGTGGAGACGGGCGCGGACACGCTCGCGGGCGGCGTGGCGCTCGTCGTCGTCGTGGCCACGGGCGCTTTGTTGAAGACGCGGAGCGCCGCGAAGCCACCGGCGCCGAGCGCGAGGGCCGCGATGACGCCGATGGCCGCGTTGCGGCCGCCGGAGGACGGCGTCACCGGCGTGGTGGGCGGCGGGACGAGCTTCGCGCCCGCCGAATACGAGGCCGGCGGCGCGGTCGCGGGCGCGCCCGGGGCTTCGGGCGTGAAGCCGAGCGCCACGGTGCCCGTCGGAGATTGCGGGGCGCCGGGAGGGATCGGCATCGAGCCCGGCGTGTACGGCATCGAGGGCCGCCCGTACGGCATCGACGACATCGACGCGGGCATGCCCTGGCCGGTGGGCGCGCGCGGAGGCGACGCGCCGCCGGTCGTGCCGACGGACCACGTGGGCGCGTCGGGGAAGACGGCCGACATGAGCGCGCTCCAGAGCTGGCCCATGCTCGCGTAGCGATCGCTCGGCGACACCGCGAGCGCGCGCTGGAAGACCTGCTCCACCGCGTCGGTGACCTGCACGCCGAACGAGCGCGGCGTCGGGCGGCGCGAAGGATCGCGGGCGACGACGGCCATCTGCACGAAGTCGTCGCCGTCGTTGGCCGCTTGGCCGCGGATGATCTCGACGAGGATGAGCGCCATCGCGAAGACGTCGGTCCACGGGCCGGTGGCGCCGTGCGTACGGCTGAACTGCTCCGGCGCGCCGTACTGCGGGGTGAACGAGGTGATCTCGTTGCCCGTGTGCGCGGCCGCGGCGCTGGCGGCGGCGTGATCGGCCATCACCTTGGCGATGCCGAAGTCGAGCACCTTCATGTGCGCCTGGGTGCCGCGCGGATCGCCGAGCACGAAGAAGTTGGCGGGCTTGAGATCACGGTGCGCGATGCCGCGGCTGTGCGCGATCTCGAGGGCCACGGCCGCGGGCTCGAGCAGCGCCAGCGCTTCGTGGATCTGGCGCGGCGGGAGGCCGGCTCGGTTCTCGTCCCAGAGCACGACGTCGAGCGGCTTCCCTTCGAGCCACTCGAGGACCATGTACGGGATCCACTGGCCGTCGCCGGAGGTGAAGGTGCCGATGTCGCGCGCCTGCACGATCGCAGCCGATCGGCTGGAGAGCTGCGCCATGAGCTTGCCCTCCTGGATGAAGCCGTCGAGCAGCTTGTCGCGCTGATCCTCCGGAGCGTTGGAGAGGATCTTGAAGCACTTGATGGCGACGGGCTGCTGCCAGATCGTGTGCTCGGCTTTGTAGACGACGCTGAAGCCGCCTTCGCCCACGACCGAGCCCATGCGGTACTTGTCCGCGATGATGGTCCCCGAGATGCCGAGGGGGTCGCGTCGGGTGTCTGCGCTCATGAGTGGGTCTCGGGTTCGTGCTCAGCGCCGGCGCGTCCGGCGCGGGGGTTGCGGCCGCTCGCGGCCCCATCACGATCGTCGGCGCCGGCGTCGGGCCGAGGTGAGGGGAGGGCCCCGTTCTGAACGGGGGCCATGGTAGCCAGGTTCGGTGCTCGGGGGTATGGGGCCCTGCTCTTCGGGCGATTCCGCATCGCAAAGCGAGGGCGGGAGGGACGAGCCCCCATCGCGGAGCACCTCGACATCAAGCCCTTCCTCGCGTTCGGCCGAGGATGCCGCCGAGCACGGCGCCCACGAGGATGGCCGGGCCATGGGCCAAAAGGACGTGGTCGAGCGCGGGCACCGAGCAGTGCGCGTGGACACCGAGGGAGCCCGCGAGGCCGGCGAGGGAGCCCACCGCGGCGCCCCGCCACGCGGAGGCCGAGAGGAACGATCGCCGGAGCAGGATCGCCGCGCCGAGGAGCGGGCCGACCGCCATCAAGTGCGCGAGCCCGAAGCATCCAGGAACGGTGCCCCGCCCGAACGGCGCTCCGCTCGCGCCGTCGCCGACGGCGATCACGAGGCCCACGTAGACGGCGGGCACGATCCAGATCGCGTGCTGCACCGCGCGCACGGGCGCGGGCAGCCCGCGGTGCCACGGGCGCAGCAGCACGACGAGACCGATCATCACGGTCAGCGTCCACACGACGAGCGGCGCGATCACGCGCGGCGCGCCGATGTCGGCGCGAACACCGCAGATGCAAAGCGCCGCGCCGAGCCAGAGACACGAGGCCGCGACGGCGATGACTTCGAGGCGCCGGCGATCGTCGCGCGTGGGCGAAGGATCGGTCGGCGGCGTGGCCGGCGGAACGGGGAGGCGCGCGACGTGGGCCGCCGGATCGGGGATCCGATCGATGCCGTCGAGCGGGCCTTCGATCGCCATGGCTAGCGGTCTCCTCCGCGGGCGCGGCGCGGGGCTCGTTCCTTCGCGCCGGCCTCGTCGCGGGCAGGCTTCTCCGCGGTGCTCGCATCGGGCTCCGGGCGAAGCTCGGCGAGGGCTTCGCGCAGCGCCTCGTAGGCGCGGAAGGCGCGGAGCTTCACGGCGGTCTTCGTGGCTCCGAGCACGGCGGCGGCGTCCTCCACGCTGAGCCCCTCGTAGCGGATGAGCACGAACGCTTCGCGCTGCGACGCGGGCAAGCGGGCGAGCACCTCTTCCACCACGCGCGCGGCCTGGGCCGCGATGGCCGCCGATTCGGCGTCGCCGCCGCCGCGATCCGCGGGCTCGGCGCCGGGATCGCTGGGCAAGCGCTCGGTCTGGCGGAGGCGCGCGGCGCGCGCATGATCGTGGTGCACGTTGCGCGCGATGGCGTAGGCCCAGGGCAGCACGGCGCCGCCCGCCGCGAACGTCGCGCGGGCGCGGTGCATGCGGAGGAAGGTCTCCTGCACCAGATCCGCGGCCGTGGTGGGCGAGCCGGTCATGCGCGTCAGGTAGCCCACGAGGCGCGGGTAGAGGCCCTCGTGCAGCGTCGCGAAGGCACGCGCATCACCGCACGCGTAGCGATCCATCGCGGCGTTGAGGGCGGCTTCATCCATGGCGCGCGCCGGGCCACCATCGGGGCCCCGGACGGCCGCGACACTATCACCGAACGCCGGGTCAAGGCGCGCCTCCGAGCAGGGCGCCGCGGGCGCGGAGATCTTCGAGTAGGGCAGCCGTGCTCTGCGTCACGGCGTCATCCACCGCGTGATGCAACGCGGCCGCCGCGCCCACGACCGCGGCGCCGAGCGCTTCGCCCGCGAGCAAGCGCTCCACGATCGCAGCCGCGAGCGGCGTCAGCGAGAGGAGCCGCGGATCGTGCTCTTCGTCACGGTAGATCAGGAGCGCCGTGGGCACGCGCTCGGGCACGTCGCGCGCAGCCTCGTCGGCGTCGAGCTGATGAATGGCGTGATCGTACCGCGCGAGCCGCACCGAGCCGGCGAAGCGGACCCCGCGATCGAGCGTGATTTCCGCGGCGGGCGCGCTCTCCAGCGGATCGGGCGGCGCGGTCGCCGCTTCGAATTGGGAGAGCTCGTGGCGCGCGAGATCGCCGAGGTAGGCGAGCACGCTCGCGTCCTCGATCCAGCGCGGCGCGGCCCAGGCCACCATCTCGAAGGCCGCGTCGCGGAAGTACTGCGAACGCGGGGCTTCGGCCTCGATGAAGCGATCGACCCACGTCTGGAACGCGTCGCCGAGCCGCGCGGCCGTGCGCGGGATCTGCTTCCGAATGCCGCGCCCGAGCGTCTTGCGCACGTGCCGCCTGTAGAGGAAGAGCCGCCGCGCACCGAGCGACGCGAGCTGCTCCACGTCGGCCGAGCCGAGCCCGCTGTTCGCCAAAAATCCGCGGGGATCCTCGGCGAAAGCGCGCTCGGCGTCGGGCTCGCGCACGAGCCGTTGCATCGTCGCGAGGAGCGCCGCGTAGCGCGTCGTGCCCTTGGTGTCCGCGTCGTCGCGTACCTCGACGGACGTTCCCGCGAAGCGCTCAGACGACATCGCGTGCTCCGCTCGTGTGTCGCGCGAGACCGCGCTGGTACGCGGCCTCGGCGCGGGCTCGCTCGGCGAGGAGCCCGGTCACGTCGGGCACGCGGTGATCGCGCTCCAAGAGCACGGGCACTTGCCCGATGCGCGCCACCGCGAGCTCCAGCAGATCGAGCATCGGATCGACCATGTCCGCGCCGTGCGTGTCGATGAGGAGGCCGTCCTCTTCGTCGCGATCGTGACCGGCGACGTGGATCTCGACCACGCGATCGAGCGGCAGGCGCGCGAGGAAAGCCGCGGCGTCGAAGCCGTAGTTCTGCGCGTTGACGTAGACGTTGTTCACGTCGAGGAGCAGCCCCGCCGCGCTCTCGTGCACCACGTCGGCGATGAACGAGGCCTCGTCGAGCATGCTCTCCGCGCCGCCGGGCATGAAGTAGTGCGTGATGTTCTCGACGGCGAACGGCATCTCCAACCGATTGCGCGCCTCGCGAACGCGCGCCACCGCGTGCCGCGCCGCCGCGCGCGAGATGGGCACCGGCAGGAGATCGTGGAGGATGCGCCCATTCGTGCCCGAGAAGCACAAATGATCCGAGTGGAACGGCGCCCCGATGCGGGCGAGGTAGCGCCCGAGCTCGCGGAAGTACGCGTCGTCGAACGGATCGAGCCCCCCAAGCGACATCATGAGCCCGTGCGACAGCACCGGGAAGCGCTCGCGCACGCGATCGACGGCCGCGGGGAGGAAGCCGCCGCGGCGCATGGCATTCTCGGGCGAGACCTCGAAGAAGGGCACGGCGTCGAGCTCGGCGCTACCGCGATCGAGGATCGCGAGGATCTCGTCGATGGACTCGAAGCGCAGCCCGAGCCCCACGCCGTGGATCACGAGAACCTCCGCGAGAGGGAAACGTGTCCGTGCACGCGTTCCGCGACGCGCGCACCTCGAGCGGAGATCATCGGAGATCTCCGCGACCCGAAGGGACGCCGAGCACGGGCCCTTCGTCCTCCATGATCGTCGAAGCGCGCGCGCCGCTCGATCCTACGAGGTCGCTCACGGCGCGCGCGATCATGTCTTCAGCCGCAGGTGCCGGCGCCGCAGGAGCCGTTGCCGTCCGTCTTCTTCGCGCCGGCGGCCTTCTTCGGCTTGGCGGGGGCCGCGGCGGGCGCCGCGCTCGTCGCGGGCTTGGCCGAGGTCGCCGCCGCGGGCGCAGCGGGCGCCTGCGTGGGAGCGGCGGCCGGCGCGGCGGGGGCCTGGGCCGCTTGCGCCGGCTCGGCGGGGGCCGCGGGCGCGCTGGGCTTCGCTTCGCTGGCCGCGGGGACCTCGGACGCGTTGACGGGGGCGGGGGAGGCCCCGCAGCCGGTGAGCAGTGCGGCGCCGGTGCTCAGCGCGGCCAGGGTCTCGAAGATGCTCTTCATATCGGCGTCGTCTCCTGTCGAATGATGCCGGAACGTGTGTACCTACGCGCGACCCGCCGTCCGGTTTCGCGGCGCATCGCCGGCCATCGTACTCAATTGCCGGCCCGGGCGGTGAATTCGAGGGTGATCGGGGCTTCCTTCGCCACCTTCGGCGCGAGGGCGTCCAGCGTCTTCAGCGCGAGCTTCCCGAAGGCGTCGCGCGGCTTCACGTCGTGCTCCGCGAGCCCGACGGCGATGGGCTTCACCGTCTTCACCAGCACGCTCACGGGCTTGTCCCCGTCGTACTTGAAGGTCGCCTCGAGATCCGCCGTCTTCTCGCTCTTGTGTCCGTGAAGGAGGAGATCGCCGGTCGCCTTGAGCAGAACCTTGCGCTCCGGTCCCGTCATCTTGCTCACGTCCTTCGGGCCCGTGACCTCGATCGACTTGATCGCGAACTGCACCACGCCGTTCTGCTTGCGCATGTCGGCCGGCGTGTCGGGCGAGATCTCGAGCCACGTGCGCGCGTGCTCGTTCTGCTTGTCGACCTTCGTCTCCTCGCCGATCTTGCCGTCCTTCTCGACCTTGGCCTGCTTGAGCACGAGCTCGCCGAGATCGATCGTCACGAGGCCCGTGGACTTGCTCACGTCGGTGAAGTCGATGGAGAGCTCGCCGGTCGTCGCCCCGTGCACGAGGCCGTGGATCTTCTCCTGCGGCGCCTCCATGAGGAAGTCGACCTTGCTCGTGGCCTTGTCGACGGTGAGCTTCTGCGCGCTCGCGGTGGCGGGCTTCGCGGCCGTGAGCGCGGTGCTCGTGGGCGCGATCGTCGCGGCCGGCTTCTCGGCCTGCGCCTTGTCGTCGTTGCAGCCGGCGGCGGTGATCGCGAGCGCGGCGAGAGGAATCCAGATCCGGGTCATGCTCGATCTCTTCGGCGAGAGTGGATGGGGTCGTCCGGTGCGGTGATCTCCGGCACCGGGAGATCACAGGCAGACGAGCGACGTGGGCTTCACGAGAGAGCGGCTCGATGAAGCCCGGCGACGATACGTCGACCTGCGTTGCGCGGTCCACTACGCGCCCGGCGCGATCCGGTTTCGTAGCTCACGCGTGACGCGCGGAGGCAGTGTGCCGCGGGCGGACGGCGGCCGGGCGCGCTTCTTGTGCCGGGTCTGCGCTGTCCCGATCCTTGCAGAGCGACGCGGACGCATCACGTCCGAGAGGCCCGTCGTGTTTCGTGGCGAGGCCGCGGGCGCACAGCTCGCCGCGCTCCGTGGCGCCGGCGACGAGGAGGAACGGATGAGTACGCGCGGAATCGTCGCCATCGGGCTAGGGGTCTCGTCCATGCTGCTGTCGGCTTCGGCCTTCGCGCAGGTGAACCCCAACGCGCCTCCGCCCGGAGGCGAGCCTTCCATCAACGTGGCCGTGCCCACGCCGCCGCCTGCGGATCAGCCGCTGATCCGCAAGATCCCGAAGCCCACCTTCATGGTCGACGCCGGCGCCGGCGTGCTCGGCTACCTCGGCGGCACCGGCCGCCCCGGCCCCGCGTGGAACGTGCGCGTCACCGCGGACTTCACGCCGCGCTTCGCGGCCGAGGGCAACTACGTCGGCTCGGTGAACGAGCGCGCCGACAACACCGGACGGCTCACGTACACCAGCGTCGACGCCGACTTCCGTTACAACATCCTGCGCGCCGACGAAGCGCCGCTGCAACCGTACGTGTCCGGCGGCATCGGCTTCGCGAACTGGATCGGCCCCGGCGGTCGCGCGCTCTCGCTCGTGCTCCCCGTGGCCGCCGGTGTGGAGCGCATGCTCACCGAGCACATCAAGATCGGCGCGCGCTTCAACCTGCGGCCCACGTTCTTCGACGACCTCGGCCACGGCACCGAACGCAACGCCCCCGGCGGCGACTCCTGGTCCCTCGTCGCCAACGTCGGTGGCGGGTTCTAGCCACCAGGACGAGACGAGATTCGAACGCGACGGCGCCTAGACAAGAGGAGATTCGAACGCACAGGCGCAGCGTCGAAGAGAAGATTCGAACGCCAAGGCGCAAAGACGCGAAGACGCAAAAAGGACGAGAATTTGTGGTTTTTGCGGTCGCGGGATGGCGCCGAAGCGAGAGGGAACGTAGAGGAGCGAGAGCGCCGGAGTCGCATCGAGGTGAGGACGAGCCTCGTTTTCATGCCGTTTTGCGTCTCTGCGTCTTTGCGCCTTTGCGTTCCTTCTCTCTCCTCCGCCGCTCAGTGCTTGCCGTAGTCGAGCGCCTTGCCCTTGCGTTGCGCGTAGATGTACGCCTCGAGGGCGCGCATGCGCGGGTCGTCGGCGTTCATCGGCTCGGCGCGCACGGGGTGCTGGAGGCACCAGTTGATCATGTCGCGGAGGAGGACGACGCGGCCGAGCTGCGCTTGGAACTTCGGGTACGTCTCGGGGTGCGTGTTGGCGGCGTGCGGGTGACACATGTCACAGGAGACGCCGACGGTGCTGCCCAGCTCGTCGCCGCTGTGGAACACGCGCGAGCCGGCGAGCGCGAGCTTCTCGGTCTCCGATTTCCACAGCGCCACGTCGCGCGCCGAGACCTTGCCGTAGGTCTGCCCGTCCGCGCTCGGATCGGCCACGAGGTGCGTGTTGTCGGCCGCGGGCTGGAGCGTGTGGCGCTCGCGCTCGTTCGCGACCCAGTTGCTCTCGGGGTGTTGCTTCACCCACTCGGTCATGAGGGCGCCGGCGATCACCGTGCCCGGCGTCCCCGCTGCGAAGCTGCCCTTGGTCTTGCCGTCGCAGAGCAGCACGTCGACGCCGCCGTTGCTCTGCGCGGCCGCGGTGGTGGTGGCTGCGGCCGGTGTGGGGCTCGCGGGCGGCGGCGCGGCTTCGGGGCCGCAGGCGGCCGCGAGGATCGAGCCGGCCAGCGCGAGGCCGTGGAAGTGGATGGGCTTCATGATCGATCCTCCTCTCAGTAGCTCTTGCGCTTGGGCATGACGGGCGCGTCGAGCTTGCCGCCCGAGATCAGGTAGCTGCCGCGCACGGTCACGGGGTTTCGGTTCCACAGGTCGTAGATCTTGTCGGCGACGCCGTCGGGGTGGACGACGATGGCACCGTCACCGCAGCCGTCGTGCGGATCGAAGGGATCCGGCCGCCCCATTTGCACGTTGAGCTCGGGCAGGCCTTCGGGCGCGTAGGGCCACGGCCACGCGGTCGAGAGCATGCCGTGGAAGTTGATGTTGCCGATGCGGTTCGACAGCATCTGGTGCGTGTGCCCGTGGATCACGGTCACCTTGTCGAAGCGCTTCAAGATCGCCTGGACCTCCTCGGCGTCGTCGGTCCAGAAGTTCCACGGCTTGTAGAGCTTGTAGAGCGGCGAGTGCGAGAAGACGACGACGGGCGTGCTCGGCGCGAGCTTCTCGAGATCCTTCTTCAGCCACGCGCGCTGCTCCGCGCCCACGGAGAAAGGGCTCTGCGTGCCGTTGTCGAGGCCCGCGACGGTGCGCATGCGCTCCACCGGCGTGAGCTTCTTCGCCGTCCAGAAGTCCTTCTCGACGACGCTGTTCAGCACCACGAAGTGCACGCCCTTGTGATCGAACGCGTACGTCGGTTGGCCGAAGAGGTCGCGCCACTTCTCGCCGAGGTCGAGGTACCAGTCGTGCTCGCCGACCATCATGCGCACGGGCGCTTTGAGGCTCTTCAAGATCTGCGCGCCCAGCTCGAGCTCCTGCGGCGCGCCGAGCTGCGCGAGGTCGCCGCCGTAGAGGACGAAGTCGGGCTGCGGATCGAGCGCGTTCACGTCGTCGACGGCGCGCATGAGCGCGTTGACGAAGCGATCGTTGAGCTTGCGCTCGTAGAGGTGCGAGTCCGAGATGTACGCGATGCGGAACGCCGGGCCCGCCGCGTGCGCCACGCGGATGGGCTGGAACGAGTGCGGGTTGACGTCGCCGAACGCGGCCGCGGCCGCAGCGGCGGCCGCCGATACCTTGAGGAAGCCGCGGCGATCGAGCCGCGCGAGCGCGCGCAGGGTCGCGGCGCGCTCCTCCATGTGCTTGGTCTCGATGCTCCGATGTCGTGCGCTCATGATCTTCACTTCCCCTTCGGGGCCGCGCCCCGCGCTCGATCCTCGAAGGGCAACCGCCCGCGCGACGCCGCCGCGGGATCGCGGAAGGGACGGCGCTGCTCCGCGACGGCGCGTTGGCGCGCGAGCTCGGCACGGTTGTCCGCGTCGAAGCGCACGTCGGTCAGTGTGAACAGGAAGGCGACGAGCTGATCGACCTCGCGATCGCTGAGGTTCAGCGGCTCGATGGCGCCGTCGAGGAAGCGGTTCGCCTCGCCGCCTTTGTTGTAGTGATCGACGACGTCCCAGAGCGTCGCCATCGACCCGTCGTGCATGTACGGCGCGGTGACGCCGATGTTGCGGAGCTGCGAGGTCTTGAAGGCCCCGATGTCCGCGCGGTTCCGCGTGACGACGAAGCGCCCGAGCTCGGCGAGATCGGTCTCCAGCGCGAGCCGGTCGATGGTCTCCGACGTGGCGCTCTTCTCCAGCTCCTTGAGCGCGCGCGCGGCGAGCTTCTCGAAGTCCTGATGGCGCGCGGAGACGCCGATGTTGTGGAACTTGTCATTGGTGCCGATAGGGCGTGCCCCGTTGAACTGGTGGCACGACACGCACCGCGCCTTGCCGTTGAAGAGCACCCAGCCGGCCTTGGCGTCGTCGGAGATCGCGCGCACGTCGCCGTTCACGAAGCGGTCGTAGGGCGCGTCGAGGAAGACCAAGGTGCGCTCGAACGCGGCGAGCGCGCGGCCGATGTCGTCGTAGCTCGGCTCGCGCCCGTAGGCGGCGCGGAAGTCCTTTACGTATTCAGGATCTTTGGCGATGGCGGCCACCGCGGCGGCGCCGTCCTTCTGGCCCATCTCGATGGGGTTCGTGATGGGGAGCTTGGCCTGCTCCTCGAGCGAGCCGGCGCGCCCGTCCCAGAACTGGGTCTGGAAGAAGACCGCGTTCATGGTGGTGGGCGCGTTGCGGCGGCCGACCTTGCCGCCGATGCCCTCCGAGGCGGCGCGGCGATCGGTGAAGCCGCGGCTCACGTCGTGACAGGTCGCGCAGGCGACGGTGCCGTCGCGCGACAGCCGCGGATCGAAATAGAGCTTCTTCCCGAGCGCGATGCGCCGCGCGTCGAGCGCGTTGTCCTTCGGCATCATCGACGCGAAGAACACCGCGTCCACACCCTTCGGTGTGGCCGTCGCGGTAGGCCCGAGGAGCGCCGTCGTCGCGGCCTCCTGCTTGGGCATGGCGAGCGCGCCGTGGGGCGCGTCGCGCACGATCTCGTTGTCCGCCAGCGCGGCGTGCGTCACGGCCCCCGCGGCCGCGATCGCGCCCGCGATCATGAAGGCCCGCGGGTGCGCGGCGACGCGAGCCGCTCCTCCCTTCCACGTCCTCTCGCCCATGGCATGTCCTCCTTCCCGGCGCGCGTCGGCACGCAGGCACACGTCACCCGAGCGGCGCCTCCGCCGCGCGCCGTGTCGCGCTGCGAGCCCTGCGGCCCGGGATGATGCGACTGTGCCGGAACGAGGGCTTCCGTGACCAATCGTTCCTGCTGATGCCCCGATGGCGAGCCCTTATGAGCGCGCCGGCGGACCGAGATGGCCAACGTCGAGGACGCTGCGGCCGCCGCGCGAAGAGGGTGAACGAGGCGCGAGGTGGAGGAGGGCCCGCGCCGCGCGCCCGCGCTTCACTCCGAGGTCGGAGCGGTCGGAGGAAGGACGGCGAAGCCCGTGTCCTCCGTGACGTCGTGGGCGAGGCGGAAGCCTCCGTCACCGAGCGCGGCGGGCACGGCGCGCACGAGCTCTTCGACGACGGCGTCGGCGATGCGGCGCCGGAGCTGCTCGCGCGAGAAGACGAAGCTCACCTCGCGCGCGGGCGCGGGCTCGGCGAACGATCGCACCCTGCGCCGCTGCGCTTCGCTGAGGCGCGCCACCACCGATCGCGGCAGCACGGTGAGCCCGATGCCCGCGTCGACGAGGCTCACGAGCGTCTCGAAGCTCGAGCCGTCGAAGCGCGCCTGCGGGCCGTCGTAGCGACGCGCCAGGCGGCACACGTGGAGCACTTGGTTGCGGAAGCAGTGCCCTTCTTCGAGCAGCCAGGGGCGGTGCTCGACGAGATCGCTCTGGAGGACGTGCGTGCGCTGCGTGAGCGGATGATCGGGCGCGAGGTAGACGGCGAGCGCCTCGACGAAGAGCGGCCGCTCGTGCAAGCCGGGCACCGAGAGCGGCGTGGCCGCGAGCCCGCCGTCGAGGCTGCCGTCGAGCACGCGGGCGATGAGCGGCTCGGTGCGCAGCTCCTCGACGACGAGCTCCACCGTCGGATGATCGCGGACGAACGCAGGCAGGAGCAGCGGCACCAGCGTCGGCGCCAGCGTGGGGATCACGCCGAGCCGATAGAGCCCCGAGAGCTTCTGCCCGCAGGCCACGCGCACCACGTCGCCGAGCCGATCGCACTCGCGCAGCACCGCGCGCGCCTGCGCCAGCACGGCCTCACCCTGCTCGGTGGGGACGATGGGCTGCGCGGATCGATCGAAGACCGGAAACCCGAAGAGCTCTTCGAGCTTCTGGATCTGCATGCTCAGCGCGGGCTGCGTCACGTGGCACCGCTCCGCGGCCACGCGGAACGAGCGGTGCTGATCGAGCGCCGCCAGGTAGCGGAGCTGCGTGAGCGTGAGCGCGGAGAGGTTCGGCGCCTGCGGGGAGTCGTTCGCCGTGGGTTTCATGCATCCGACCCGAGGAGATGATCCATCCATACCGCGATCCGAAGGCGCCGACGCGCGCTTCGCGATCGACGCGCTGCGCGAGGTGCGCTTCCTCGCGGTGCCACCAATAGAAGCGCGATCACGAGAGGGAGAAGGAACGCCAAGGCGCAAGAGACGCAAAGGCGCAAAAAGGCGGGGAAGATTGTGCCTCGTCGTGCAAGCTCGCGGCGCCGGCTCGACCGAGGCGGGGGAAGGAACGCCAAGGCGCGGACGTGCAAAGACGCAAAAGGAGAGGAGATTGATCCTCTTTGTCTTTTTGCGTCTTTGCTTCTTTGCGGCTTTGCGTTGAATCCGGACTGGATCGAGCAGGCGATAGACGACGGCGCTCACCCCTCTGCGGGCAATCCATCCGCGCCGTCGCGCGGCGCGGGCGCGGCCTTCCACACGAGCGGCAGCGTCCAGCCGAGCACGCCCCAGACGATCTGCAGGACGTGCATCGTCATGGCCATGGCCACGCCGTCGGCGGCCGTGATGCCGAGCGTCGGGCCGGCCAGCGCGAAGGCGCCGTCGCTCGCGCCGAGCTGACCGGGGACCACGTCGCCGAGCGCGCCGCCGACCATGCTCACGCCCAGCGCGAGGATGGCGCGGCCCACGCCGGTGCTCCCGGAGGACGCGTACAGCAGCACCCCGAGCTGCGCTGCGAAGAGCGCGCGGCTCCCGAACGAGGCCGCCGACGCGAGCCCGGGGAGCAGCGGGATGCGCCCGATCGCGTCTTGGTATGCCGAGGGCGCCTGCTCGATCTTCATGAAGCGGCGCACCAGCGCGCCGCCGATGTCGGGCCGGCGGCACGCGATCTGGAAGCCCACGACGAGCACCACCGAGGCCGCCGCGAAGAGGAGGAGGAGGCCGGTGAGCATCGACCATCCGGTGAGCGCCAGCGAGACGACGGCGCAGGGTACGGCCGCGAGCGCGCCGCCGAGGAGCGCCGCCGCGTAGTTGCCGGTGCCGATCGAGGTCGCCTCCGGCGTGCCCACGTAGCGCGCCAGCATCGCGGCCTTCACCGCTTCGCCGGTGGCGCGACCGGCGGGCATCACGTTCGAGACGGCGTACGCGATCAGGTGGATGCGCGTGAGCTGGCCGAAGCGCACCCGCCGGCGCACGCGCTCCGAGAGCGAGAGCGTCGCGAGCATCTCCATCCCGGCGCGGCCCAGCTCCAGCGCGATGAGCACCGGCAGCCACCGCGCCGAAGCCTTGAGCGCGAGGAGCAGCGCCCCCGGCCCGACCGAACGCACGATGAGCGCGATGACCACCGCGCCGACCAGCGCGAACGCTCCATGCACGAGCGCCTTGCGCCGACCAGCGCGCCTGCTCCCCGAAGTCTGGTCGGTCGCGCCGGAACCCTGGCCTTGCTCGCTCACCCGGCACGTTGGCCACGCGCGCTTCATCACGCAAGCAAAACACCGCGGTCGGTGCTCGGGCGTGACACGAAGATGGCGAGAGGAAGAAGAGGCGGGAGATGCCCGATCGGAGTCTCGGGCGCGCCGCGAGAAGCGCCCCCTTCACGCTCCCGTGGAGCACGAAGCAGGAAGCGAAGGCCGGAGAAGGAACGCCAAGGCGCGGAGACGCAAAGATGCAAACAGGCGAGAGAGAAGACCGATAATCTTCGCTTTTTTGCGTCTTTGCGCCTTGGCGTCTTTGCGTTCCTTCTCTTCTCGTGGCCTCAGCGCAGATCGCCGACGGCCTCCTCGACGGCGCGGATCAGCTCGCCCGAGCGGACGATGGCGGCGACCTTGGCGATGTCCGGCGCGAGCGGGCGATCGTCGCCGAGCTCGGCGATGACGCGGCGGACGGCGGCGTGCGCGGCGGCCACGCCCTTCGAGGGGCGCAGCGGGCGCCTCTGATCCACGCCCTGCGCGGCCGTCATCAGCTCGATCGCGAGGCAATTCGTGACGTTGTCGATCACCTGCGTCAGCTTGCGCGCCGAGATGCTGCCCATGCTCACGTGATCTTCGCGGCCGGCGCTCGAGGGGATCGAGTCCACGCTGGCGGGGTGGCAGAGCACCTTGTTCTCGCTCACGAGCGAGGCGCTCGCGACCTGCGCGATCATGAAGCCCGAGTGCAGCCCGCTGTCCTTGGCGAGGAAGGGCGTGAGCCCGCTCGACAGCGCCGGGTTCACGAGCTGCTCTACGCGCCGCTCGCTGATGTTGGCGAGCTCGGCCGCGGCGATGGCCGCGAGATCGAGGGCGAGGGCCACCGGCTGCCCGTGGAAGTTGCCGCCCGAGATCAGATCCGCGCCCGCCTCTTCGAGGAAGACGGTGGGGTTGTCGGTGACGCTGTCGGCCTCGCGCGCGAGCACCTCCCGCGCCCACGCGAGCGCGTCGCGCGTGGCCCCGTGGACCTGCGGCATGCAGCGGAGCGAGTAGGGATCCTGGACCTTCCCGCAGTTGATGTGGCTCTCCATGATCTCGCTCTCGGTGAGGAGCGCGCGCAGGTTCGCGGCGCACGCGGACTGACCCGGGTGCGGGCGCACGCGCATGAGCCGATCGTCGAAGGGGCGGCTCGATCCCTTGAGCGCCTCCAAGCTGATGGCGCCGGCGATGTCGGCCACCGTGGCGAGCCGCGCGGCGTCGCGGAGCGCGAGCGCGCCGAGCGCCGTCATGTATTGCGTGCCGTTGATGAGCGCGAGGCCCTCCTTGGCGGCGAGCTCCACGGGCGAGAGGCCCGCCGCGGCGAGCGCTTCGGCGGCGGCCATGCGCCGGCCGCCGTACGTGACCTCGCCTTCGCCGATGAGCGCGAGCGCGAGGTGCGCGAGCGGCGCGAGATCGCCCGACGCGCCCACCGAGCCCTGCGAGGGGATGCACGGGATCACGCCGCGGTTCAGCATCGCGAGGAGCGCGTCCACCACCTCGACGCGCACGCCCGAGTGACCGAGCGCCACCACCTGCGCGCGCAGCACCATCATGGCCCGCACCTGCGCTTCGTCGAGATCGGGGCCCACGCCCGAGGCATGGCTGCGCACCAAGTTCTTCTGCAGGGCGCGCACGTCGCCCTCGTGGATGCGCTTCTCCGCGAGCGCGCCGAAGCCGGTGTTCACGCCATAAACTGCGGGCGCGCGATCGCCTGCTTCGGCGATGGCGTCGATCGCGCGGCGCGAGGCGAGCACGCGCTCGCGCGCCTCGGGGCAGAGCGCGACCGGTCGCCCATGGCGCGCGACCTCCTCCAAATCGGCGAGAGAAATGGAACGACCCAGGAGCAACGGAGCGCGGTGATCGTGCATGACGGGCGCGGAAGCTAGCGCCGCTCCTGCCGAGCGAACAGGGAGAAGCGGGCGGTCCCGACTACACCGAGCGCGCGGCGCGCCGCGGCAATGCGGCGATTTCACGACACGAAAACACGGCTTTTCGCCTATCCTCCGCCCGCCATGCGCTCGCTCGCCGCCCCGATGATCGTTCTCCTCGCCGTTGCCGCGAGCACGTTGTCGAGGAGCGCGGTTGCGGCCGGCGACGAGAAGCCGGTGGGCGATGGCAACAAGGCCGCCGAGGCTCCGAAGGCGAGCGCCGAGAAGCCGGCGAGCGAAGCCGCGAGCGGCGCCGAGGCCCTGCCCGAGCCCATCGACGACACGACCTTCCTCGATCGCTTCATCCTCGAGACGGGGCGCATCGATCCGCGGCCGCCCGATCCCGGCGCGCTCCGCCTCAACATCCACGGCGAGTACCAGCTCCGCTACCAAGCGCAGACCGATCTCCCGCTCCAGCCTCCCGTGGGGCAGCCCGCGGCCAATCGCTTCGGGCAGAACCAGTACCTCTATCACTGGCTGCGCGTCGGCCTGCGCCTCGACATCTTCGACAAGATCGCGCTCGTCGGGCAGATCGACGTCCCCCGCGGGATGATCGTCGGCGACACCTCGCAGGCCGTCACCGCCGCGCGCGATTCGTTCGCGCAGACGAAGTGGTACGAGGTCCAGCCGCGCTACCTGTACCTCGAATACAACTCGCCCGTCGGCGTGTTCCGGCTCGGCCAGCAGGGCTCGTACTGGGGCATGGGCATCCTCGCCAACGACGGCGATCACGACACGTTGTTCGGCGATCACCGGCGCGGCGCCATCGTCGAGCGCTTCCTCTACGCGACCACGCCGTTCGGCAAGGACACGCCGTTCTTCCTCGCCCTCGGCGCGGACCTCGTCTTCCGCGACAACACCGCGAGCCTGCTCGACGGCGACAAAGCCTTCCAAGGCGTGGCCGCCGTTGGTTACCGCACCAAGCACGCGGAGCTCGGCGTCTACGGTGTCGGCCGGCACATGGAGCGCGGCGGGCGCGCCACCGATCAGCTCACGCCCTTCACCGATCAGCTCACCGTCGGCGTCGTCGACGTTGCCGGCCGCTTCGACGTCCCCGTCCCCGGCGCGCGCGCGTTCGCCTATGGATCGATGGAGGTCGCCACCATCTTCGGATCGACGACGTTCGTCCGCGGCGCCTACCAGAACAACATCGATCCCACGGCGCCGCGGCAGAACGAGCGCGTCCGATCCTACGGCGGCGCGGCCACGCTGGGCGCGGTGCGCGTCGCCGGCGAGGGCAAGGATCGCTGGGGCCAGATCATGGGCGAGGTCGAGATCGGCTACGCCTCGGGCGACGCCGATCCCTATGACGGCGTCACCAAGCGCTTCACCTTCGACGAGAACCACCACGTCGGCCTCGTGCTCTTCGATCACGTGATGCGCTGGCAGACGGCGCGCTCCGCCACCATCGCGCAGGATCCCGCGATCGTCGCGCGCGCCGCGCCCGGCCTCGAGCTGCTCCCCTCGAACGGCGCGGTGTTCGGCGCGCAGTACATCAACCCGCGCTTCGTCATCCGCCCGCGCCGCTGGGTCGACCTCAAGGGCGGCGTGCTCATCGCGCAGACCACGGCCGACTTCGTCGACCCGTACCAGGCCGGCGCCCTCGGCAGCGCGCGCAACTACCGAGGCGGCCGGCCCGACGCGCACGACCTCGGCGTCGAGCTCGACGCGGGCGCGAATTTCCGCGTCCACATCGATCAGACCTCGACCATCCAGGCCGGCTTCGAGGGCGGCATCCTCTTCCCTGGGCACGCCTTCGACGACGAAAACGGGAGCCGCCTGCCCAATCAATACCTCGTCAACGTCAAGCTCGGGCTCCAGTACTGAGGCGACGCATGATGATCTCGATCCCAAGCACCGCCGCGCTCGCCTCCCTCTCGCTGAGCGCGCTCGCCTTGGCCGCGAGCTGCGCCGAGCCGCCGCCGCAACCGCCGCTCCCGCCCGGCCCCATCGTGACGAGCGCCGCCACGAGCAGCCCGCCCGTGGGCACCGGCGCGCCGCCGGGCCTTGGTCAGCCGAATCAGCCGAGCCAGCCGAGCCTGAAGCCGCCCGAGTGCCGCCTCCCCGCGCCCGTGAAGAGCACCGACGCGTGCTCCAGCGACGCGGACTGCGGCGTCTCCGATCCGTGTCACGCGCACGCCTGCGTCGCCAAGGCGAAGAGCCGCCCCAAGACGCCCGACACCATGTGCACGATGGTGATGGACTGCGCGAGCGCCGACGTGAACCGCTGCGGCTGCCTCGAGGGCCGCTGTGCTTTGATCCCACCCCAGTAGTCAGGTTGCGAGAGCATGCGTTACTTCGTCACGTTCCCCACCGGAGAAGAGGTCCCCGTCGAGGTCTCGCACCTCCCCACCGGCGAGATCTCCGTCGTCGTCAACGGCCGCACCCTCGCGGCCGACGCGTTGCCGCTCGCGGGCAGCACCAGCATCGGGATCGATCACCACATCGTCGATCTCTGGATGGAGGGCGCCCCGCCCAACGTCGGCGTCATCGCCCACGGCCATCGCTTCTACGCCAAGGTCGAGAGCGAGCGCATGCGCGCCCTCTCCGCCGCGCTGGGTGGCAAGGGAGGCGGCGCGGGCGACGGCCTCCTCGTCTCGCCGATGCCGGGCCGCGTGCTCAAGATCCTCGTCGCCGAGGGCGACGCCGTCGAGGCCGGCACCCCGCTCGCGGTCGTCGAGGCCATGAAGATGGAGAACGAGCTCGTCTCCCAGCGCGCCGGCACCGTGAAGAAGGTCCACGCCACGCCGGGCCAGAACGTGGAGAGCGGCGCCAAGCTGGTCGAGGTCGGCTGACATGCTCGGCACGCTCCCGCGGCAGCGGCTCGCGCACGTGCCCACGCCGCTCGTCCATCCCGCTCGCCTCGCGGCCTCGCTCGGCATCGATCTCTGGGTGAAGCGCGACGACGCCACCGGCGGCCCCGAGGCGGGCAACAAGATCCGCAAGCTCGAGCTCATCCTCGCCGACGCCGTCGAGAAGCGCGCCAGCGTGGTCATCACCTGCGGCGGCATCCAATCGAACCACGCGCGGGCCACCGCCGTCTCCGCCGCGGCGCTCGGCATGCGCGCCATCCTCTTCCTGCGCGTGGCCGACCCGGCCGCCGATCTCCCGCTCGCGGGCAACGTGCTCCTCGATCGGATGCTCGGCGCCGAGATCGTCCGCATCACGCCCGAGCAATACGCGGAGCGCGATCGCCTCATGGCGGAGCGCGCGCACCGCGAGGACGCCGCCGGTCGCGGCCCGGCCTACGTGGTCCCCGAAGGTGGATCGAACGGTCGCGGCGCCCTCGGCTACGCGCTCGCGATGCAGGAGATCCGCGCGCAGCTCGACGCCGGCGAAGCCTCGGGCAAGCCCTTCGATCTCGTCGTCCACGCCTGCGGCTCCGGGGGCACCGCGGCCGGCGTGACCCTCGGCGCCAAGCACTTCGGCGTCGCGCCCGCCGTGCGCGCCATGGCCGTGTGCGACGACGCCCCCACCTTCGAAGCCCGCATCGCGAGCATCATGGCCGAAGCGCGCACGCTCGCGCCCGACCTCGGCATCGCCGCGACCCTCACCGTCGACGATCGCTGGAAGGGCCCCGCCTACGCGGTCTCCACGCCCGAGCAACGCGCCTGGATGATCCGCGCCGCACGCGAGAGCGGTTTGATCCTGGACCCGGTGTACACCGGCAAAGCCTTCTACGGTCTCGCCGAGATGGCGACCCGCGGCGAGCTGCCCAAAGGAGCAAGGGTGTTGTTCCTCCACACGGGTGGATTGCCGGGCCTCCTCGCGCAGGGAGAGGCGTTTGCAGGCGAAGTGTAGATAGGCACTCTCGCCTACGGCGCGCTCGCGCCTCTCCGAAGCCAACAGACGAGATCGACGTCAGGCCCGAGCGGCGCGACGTCCAAGTTGGCGCGGGTGGTTCGAGGTATGGGAGGCTCCGCGGGCTTTGCCCGTGGAGGGAAAGGAGCAGCGCTCCTTTCCCGGGACCTAGTGGTATCGGAGGATGCCATTGCCCACGAGGAACAGATCCGTCGGGCTCGCGCCCCAGAGGGACGTCATGCCCATCGACGTCGGCGCGGGGAGCATCGTCCAGGCGCTCCCGTCGTAATGGCAGACGACGCCGAAGTTGGTCGCGGCGAAGGCCTCCTTCGACCCCGCGGCCCAGACGGCGATGAACGACCCGATGCTGTCCGAGATATCGAGGAGGTTCACGGACTTCGTCCACGCCGCGCCATCCCAGTGCATGACGTCGTACGCCGTCACGGCCCACACGTCCGTCGGCGAGTTGCCGTGAACGTCCACCACCGCGCCGCCCGAGGGCCACGGAACGGCGGTCCATGAATTGCCATTGAAGTGGTAAGGGCTCGGAGCGAACTGCCAGACGTCGCCGGGGGCCGCGGGCCAGACGTACTGCGGAGACGAGAGCCCGCTGTTCACCACCTCCCAGCTCGTGCCATCGAAATGGATGGGAGGGCCGCCCAAGTGGCGGACCCAGAGATCGGTGTCGCTCGTCCCCGTGAGCCCTTCGAGGCTCCATCCGGGAAAGGGCATGCTCGCGGTCCAGCTCGCGCCTACGCGATGGAGGACACGACCGTTCGAGGTGACGATCCACGGCCCCGATTCCGACAACCACAACCCGGTGATCGCCTCGTTGCTCATGATGGGAGCATCGACGCGCGCCCAGCTCGTGCCGTCCCAATGCTCGAGCCACCTTTGGCAGGATGCCCATACATTGCTGGACGAGCGCCCACGCACCATCCAGCAGCTCGCTGGAGGCTCGGTGATGGGCGCCAGCGTCGCGCCGTCCCAACGCCCCATCTGACCTTGTCCACCGGCGATCCACACGTTCGTGGCATCGCTTCCACGCACGTCGTTCGGCCGGGTGGGAAAGCCTTGCAGCGTCCACGTGGCGGAGCCGGCCGCGCGCAGGTATGCGCCCCAGAATCCGATCGTCCAGACGTCGCCCGTCGCGCTCGCCCACACATGGTCGAGCCCGTTCTCATACCCCGACATCCCCGAGGTGGGCACGAGCGTCCACGAGGCGCCGTCATAGTGTCGTGCGATGGCGAGGAAGCCCAACATTCCCGCGCTCTGCTGGCCCACGGCCCAAATGTCGTTCGCACCCGCGACGAAGGTGGCGTTGAAGCTCTCCGAAGACGAGCCGAGGGCCGTCGAGGTCCAGCCCGCACCATCGTCGTGCTTGACGTTGCCAGTCCCCGGCAGGCTCCAAACGTCGTTTGACGATACCGGAGCGATGGCCCATTGGGCATCTCCCAAAGACCATTGTGAGCCGTCGTAATGGAGCGTCCCCGTGGTGGGCGCATGGATCCACACGTCCGCAGGACCGCTGCCCGTGATGCCCACGAGCTCGCCGGTCGCGGGGCTCGCCACGGGGAGCCAGGCGTTTCCGTCGTAATGGAGGATCGTGCCGTGATGGCCAATGGCCCACAGGTCGTCGGCGGCCGACCCCCAAATGCCCGTGAGCTGTACCGTCACGCCGCTCGGGACCACGCTGAGACCCTGCCCATCCCAATGCACGATGGTCCCGAGTCCACCGACGGCCCACACGTCCGTTGGGCTGATGGCCCAGACCCCGTTGAGGCTCTCCCCCGTGATCGTGGGGACTTGCCACTTCCACGTCGGCGGCGGCGCCACGCCACAATGGTTGGGGATGTCGGTGCCGCCGCAGGTCTCCGGCGCGATGCAATCACCGCAGCTCTCCGTGTGCGGTTGATTGCAGGTGTCGGTCCACGTCACGAGGCCGCATTCGGCGCCCATCGTCATGCAGATGTCGACGCCGCCTTCGGCGATGCAGCCGCACACGCCCGGCTGGCCCGCGCCGCCGCAGGTCTCGGGTGCGACGCAATCACCGCAGCTCGTGATGATGCGCGGCTGTCCGCACGCGTCCGTGGTCGAGAGCGGTCCACATGCGGTGTCGTGGGCTTCGCAGAGGGCCGCGTCGCTCTCCGGTGTGCACGCGCCGCCGGCGCCGCCGCTGCCCGTGGTCGAGGTCGCGCCGCCGGAGCCGCTCGTCGTCGAGGCGTATACCGGGCCGGGCGGCGCTTCGCTGCAACCGACGACAACCATCCCCCAAGCCATCGCGAGCAACGCGCCCTTCATCCTGCGATGTCGGTGCGGGCTTGGCGATTTCCCGGGCCCCGTTTGCATGGCCCGACCCTACGGGGACGCCTTGCGTGCAGCAAGCGTGTCGCACGCGACGCTCGCTGCGCTGGCTGCGCGAACGACGCGCGGGTCAGAACACGAAGCCGGCGGTGACCTGGTGAATCGTCTCTTTCCCGCTGACGCGGAGCTGATAGCCACCCGTGATGTAGCCGGCGCGCACGAGGATGCCGGCGTACGGGACCGCCGTGAGCTGCCGGAAGTCGGTGTGCTCGGGGACGACGCGCGGACCGGAGCCCTTGGTCGATTGGATCGTTTGGCGCCTCACCCAGTCGAAGTCGGCGTGGAACCCGATGCCGACCACGGGAACGAGCTCCAGCTTGAACGGCGTCTTCGTGAGCGTGATCGGGAAGCCGAGACGGAGATCGCCCATGAGCCGAAAGCCGGTGGTCTTGGGCTGGAGATCGAAGCCGTGGGCCGATCCCGCGATACCGATGCTCGGTGTCAGCTCGAAGAGGTCGAATCGAATGGGCAAGCCCATCGTCACGCCGGTGAACCACCGGCGACTTTCGAATTGGCCGGTCCAGAGGAGCTCGTAGCCGGTGGTGATGGAGGACTTCGCCACCGGGGCTTTGATCGCCGCGGGAGGCGGAACGTAGACCACCGGCTCGAGCCTCGTCGGGCGCAAACACACGTCGCCGCCGAGCGTTGCTGCATGCCCATCGTCGGCGGCGTGCGCCGGGCCGAGCGTTGCGGCGTGCCCGTCGTCGGCGCCGTGCGCTGGGTCGAGCGGTGCATGCTCGCCGTCTGCGGCGCGTGCTGGGCTCGAGACGGCGAGCAGCGCGCCGCAGGCGGCGGTGATGGATAGCCATGAGCGCGAGCGTCGCCGAGCGCCTTCGTTCTTCATCGCGTGATCGAGCGTCATGGCGCGAGGATGAGAGTCGCGGCGTCGCCATGCACGCTGTCACGCGGGCAAATAAATAACGTTAAGACGGCTGTCGCGGGATGACGCTCGGCCACGCCGGCGAGCGCTTCATATCGCTCACCGGCGTGTATGTCGATTCGCTGTTTTCCTGCTCGCGCAGCACGAGCAGGATTGTTTGAAACAAGGGCTCTCGACGAAGCGCGCGCTCGCGTCAGCGCCGACCGTGATGACCGTGTCCGTGGCCATGGCCGTGATCCTTGCCATGGCCATGGGCGTCGCCGTTCCTCGCACCACCGTTGTCGTTGCCACCGCCGGCGCCGCCGTTGCCCGCGCTGCCGGTGTTGCTGCCGCCGCCGGCGCCGCCGTTGTCGCCGGCGCCGCCTGCGCCGGCTCCGCTGCTGATGTCACCACCGGCGCCGCCGTTGCCACCGCTGCCCGAGGAGCCCGGGACGCAGGTGCCTTCGAAGCAGGTGCCGCCGGTGCAGGGCGTGCCGTCGGGCTGCCAGAAGGGCATGCAGCCCATGGCCGGGTCGCACATGCCGGCCGCCAGGCATTCGTCCTCGGGCGGGTCGCACACCATGATGGGCGGCAGGCCGAAGCATTGGCCCGCGCTGCACACGCCGCCCGGTGAGCACTTGTCGCCGAGGATCTCGCAGGGCGTGTCGTCGAGGGGCGTGCAGATGCCGTCCTCGATCGCGCCGGCAGCCTTCGAGCAGGCCAGGCACCCACCGTTGCAGGCGCTGTTGCAACAAACGCCGTCGACGAGGTAGCCGCCGGCGCAGGCGTTCGTGGGATCGCAGGAGGTGCTCTCGCCCGGCGAGAAGATCTCCGCTTCTTCGAGGGCGCCTGCGTTGCTGAAGCCGCCCGCGATCAGCACCGTGTCGTCGAGGAGCCGCGTGGCGCTGTGCTCGTAGCGGGCGGCGGTCATCGTCCCCGCGCAGCGCCAGGCGTCGGCAGATTCGTCGTAGACCTCGGCGTTGTCGTCCGCGCCGATGTACCCCGCGGCGCCCGCGACCAACATCCGGCCGCTCGGGAGCAGCGTCATCGTGTGCCGGTCGCGATGAACGGCCATCGGCGGCGCCGCGAGCCACGTGCCCGTCGTGGCGAGCCAGCGCCACGCGTTCATCGAGCTCGTGGCGTAGTCGTCGCCGCCGGTGAGCAGCACGTCGCCGCTCGGGAGCAGCGCGGCGCGGGCCGCCCACACCGGCGCGGGCAGGGAGGCCGTGAGCGTCCACGTGTCCGCGATCGGATCGTAGACCTCGGCCGTGGGCTCCGGGCCATTGGGCCCGCCCGCGGCCACGAGCACGCGTCCATCCGCCAGCAGCGTCGCCGTGTGCGCTTGGCGCGGCACGTTCATCGAAGCGACTTGGGTCCACGTGTCCGCGATCGGATCGTAGATCTGCGTCTCGGTACGCGAGTCGAAGTTGGGCAAGCCGGTCGTCCCGCCGACGAGGAGCACCCGGCCGTCGTTCAGCGTGACCAACTGGTGCGCGATGATCGGCACGCTCATCGGCGTGGTCGCCGTCCACGTGTCCGTCACGGGATCGTAGATCTCGGCGGTGTCGAGGAGCGCCGTCCCGTCGTACCCGCCGGCGATCATCAGGCGACCGTCGGCCAGCACCGTGCCCGCCGCGACGTCGCGCGCGGACGACATGGGGGAGGCGGGCGACCACGTGCCCGTCCCCGGATCGTAGAGCTCGGCGCTGCCGATCGGGTTGAGGTTCCCGATGCCGCCGGCGACGAGCACCTCGCCGGTCGAGAGGAGCCCCGCGACGTGGCGCGCGCGCCCGTCCACCATCGAGGTGGTCGGCGTCCAGAGAGGATCGACGAGCACCGTCTCCGCGTCGCTGTCGACCGTGAGCTCGATGGTCGCGCCGCGCACCGCGAGGTGCGCCTCGATCGGCTCGCCGCTCGCTGCGTACGCATGCGGCGCGGTCGCGCGGATCCGCGGCTTGCCGGCGGTGTCCACGAGCTCGATCGCGTGGCCCCGCGGGCGCAGCGTGGCGCCGGCGATCTCCCACGCGGCCAGCACGCGGCCCGCGCCGGCGTTGTGCAGCAAGAGCCACTCTTCGGCGCCGTGCGCGGGCGCGCTCCAGTACGACGTGCCGCCGTCGCGCGTGAAGGCGACGGCGCCCTCGACCATGCGCCCGCGGCCGTGCGCGCCCACCTCGCGCACCTTGGCCTCGAAGCCATCGTCGAGCCGGAGGCGAATCGCGCCCGCGCCGTCGCTCGGCCACTCGACGGCGAGGTGGGCGCGCGCCTTCCGAGCTTCGCCGGTGCTCACGGTGAAGCCGGCGCCGGTGTCTCGGATCGGGCGCGCGCCCTGGAGCACCTCGTCGGCGTGGTCGGCAAAGGTGGTACGCAAGGTGGTGGCGCCGCTGGTGTCGGCGCCGCTGCTACAGCCGGTAAGACATGCACCAATGAGGAACGAGACGGCGCCGGCCCGGGCGCCGCCGATGTTTGTCGGTCTCATGAGGCTCTCCTTTCGGACGGTCACGCGTCGCCGCGCACGACTCGTCGGAGCCATGGCGGCGCGCACGAGCAAGGATGCTGCGAGCCTCTCAGGTGCGCGGCATTCGGCCGCCATTCACGTGACACGCGACCAGGGGACCGGGCCCTCCACGCGGATGCACGGACGAGCGCGAGGGACACCGCCTCCATCGAGGCACACCGCGGATCGGGCGCGCCTCCGGCCACTGCCATCGTCGTATGTCACGGATCCCGCGCGCGTTCGGCGGCTGCCATCGCCGGAAGCGATGGATCCCGTGCGCCGTCGGCGAGTGTCATCGTCGTAACCGCCGGATCCCGTGCGCCCTCGGTCACTGCCATCGCCGTGTGCCGTGGATCCTGCTCGCGCTCGGCGAGTGTCATCGTCGTGTGCGCTGGATCCCGCACACTCACGGTGACTGTCATCGTCGTGAATGGCCGATCCCGCACGCCTTCGGCGACTTCCGTCGCCGTGAACGCCGGATCCCGCGCACCCTCGGTGACTTCCATCCTTGGAAGCGTTGGATCGCGCGCTCGGCCGGCCTCCTCGGTCGCCGTGCGTCGCGGAGCCCGCCTCGTGATGTCCGGGAAACGTGTCGCTTGTCTCGCGCAGAGGGCCTGCGCGCGCTGTGATCGAGATGGCAGCGAAGCGCTGCGTGCGGTCGCCTTCGCGTCGACGCGCGGTGTGCGCGGCGCGCGGTCGGCCAGCGCTCTACCTCCGCTTCTTGCCGCCGGCGGCGGGCTTCGCGGGGGCGGAGGCGGGCTTGGAGGCGGCGGCGGTGGAGGCGCCGGTCGCGGCCGCGGCGGGGCTGCCCTTGGCGGGGGTCCACTTGCCGACGATCTCGCAGACGGTCTTGTTCATCTCCGGGGTCACGTCGGCTTGCTTGTAGTAGTAAATGAGCTCGGACGCCTCGTCGCCCTTGACCTCGCAGGTGCCGGAGAGGTTTTCCCGCGAGCACGGCGTCGGGCCCTTGGTGAGCACGCCCTTGCCCTCGAGGCCTTTGCAGAGGTCCTCGGCGAGAAGCGGGAGGACGCCGTAGTACTCCTTGCAGACCGAGGAGCTCTTGTCGTTGCAGGAGCCGAGGACGGGCTTGTCGGAGCCGCCGGCGGCGGCAGCCCCGCTCGCCGTGCCCGCGGGGGCGGCGGTCGTCGCGGCGGGGGCGGCCGATGCCGGAGCGCTGGGCGCGGCCTCCTGCTTGTTGCCGCAACCCACGGCGGCGGCGACGAGGACGAAGAGCGCGAGCGAGGGGATCGAGAGGGCTTTCATCGGAGGTTCTCCAGCGTGGTTCGGGGCGACCGGCGGGCGAATGCGCCGTCGCAATGGGTGAGCCGAGTCGTACTCACCCTTCAGCGTCAAAGCGCATCAAACGGAATCAAATCCGGGCGGGATCGCGATTACGCCGCGCGCTTCAGCGCTTCGAGGAAGCTCGGCACGTCCCCGTAGCGATCTTCGCGGCGCGTGGCCAAGGCTTTGCCCAAGGCTTCTTCGAGGGCCGGCGGGCAGGGGCCCGGGGCCACGTGACGGAGCGGAGGCGGCGCCTCTTTCAGGAGGCGCGCGTAGACCTCGGCGAGCGTCTTGTCGAAGAACGGAGGGACGCCGGCCATCATCTCGTAGACGACGATGGCGAGGCCGTAGAGATCGCTGCGGTGATCCAAGGCCTCGCCGCGCGCCTGCTCGGGGGACATGTAGAGCGGCGTGCCGATGGCGACGCCGCTGCTCGTCACGCGTGAGCGCGTGGTGCTGTCGAGGCGCTTGGCGAGGCCGAAATCGATGAGGACCGGGCGCTCGCCCCACGGGGTCACGGCCAGGACGATGTTCGAAGGCTTGACGTCGCGGTGCAGAAAACCCGCGGCGTGCGCGGCCGCGAGCGCGTCGCCGATGGCCACGGCGATGCGGCGGACCTCGGACCAGCGGAGCGAGCCTTCCCGCGCGAGGCGCTCTTCGAGGGTCTCGCCTTCGAGGAGCTCCATGACGAGGAACGGGGTGCCGTCCTCCGCGTACCCGAAGTCTTCGATGCGCACGAGCCCGGGATGGCCGAGCGCACGCGCGAGCATGGCCTCGCGCTCGAAGCGTTTGACGGCGTCGGGCGCCGCGTAGCGTCCCGAGAGCAGGGCCTTGATGGCGCAGGGCGCGCCGCTCTCCAGGTTGCGCCCGCGGAACACGACACCCATGCCGCCCTGTCCGAGCGGCGCTTCGACGAGGTATTTCCCGCGGATGGTGCGGCCCAACCACCGCACCTCCGAGCGCACCACGCCGGAGATCGCGAGCTGCGGCGGGGCGTGCGACCGCGGCGTGAAGGGCGGCGCGCCGTAGGACGCGGGGCTCGCGCCGTACGACATGGGGACGGGCGGGTAGCCGGCGGGGGCCGCGTTCGACGGCATGGCGACAGGCGGGTAGCCGGCGGGGGCCGCGTTCGACGGCATGGGGACGGGCGGGTAGCCGGCGGGGGCCGCGCTCGGCGCGAGGGCGGCGAGGCCGAGCGCGCGATCGGTCACGGTGGCGGGCAGCACGTAACCCGGCGGCGCGGACGCGGGCGCGCGTTGGCCGCCGCGGAGCAGCTCGGCGGAGAAGATGCCGCGGCCGATGGCGGCGCTGAGCGCGGTCTCGGCGGCGACGGTGGTGGTGCGCATCTCGCGGCCGAGATCGTCGAGCGTCCGCACCGCGCCCGAGGCGATGGCGAGGACGAGCCGGTCGAGGCGGGCGTGCTCGCGCAGGTTCACCACCGCGCGCCACACGATCACGGCGCCGATCAGGGCCGGGACCACGCCGCCGAGGAACAGCACGAGCACGCCGGCGACCTGCGTCATGGCGTCCTTGGCGTCGGCGATGGCCACCGCCGAGAGCAAGCTCCAGATGAGCGCGAAGCCGAAGGTCGGCACCGCCGCGACGGCGAAGAGCATCCCGCGCATTTGCAGCGAGCGCTTCACCTCGGCGAGGCGATGGGTGTCGACGCGCGTCGGGATCACGGCGGCGATCCATACGAGGATTCGCGCGGCGTGACGAGCCGCACGTGCATCACGGCGGAGCGCTCCCGTCGTCCTCGGCGCGGAGCGCGCGGCAGCCCGGATCGATGAGGTAGCCGTCGCTCGTGGTGACGAGGAGATCGCGCAGCCCGAGCTTGCGCAGGGTGCTCACGGCGACGCGCACGCGGTGCGCGCCGGCCGTCGGCTGCATGCGCTCGCCCGGCCACGCGGTGGCGAGGAGCTCGTCCCACGGCGTGGCCGCGCCCGCGCGATCGCGGCGCGTGCGGAAGAGATGCTCGAGGATGGCCGCGAGCGGGCGCCGTCGCGAGAGGCTCACCACCGGGGCCCCGGGGGCACGGAACCAGCGCGCGTCCGGGCCCACCAGCAAGGCATCGCCCGGGGGCGCCGCGGCGCGCGCCGGGAGCGCGAGCGCGCGCTCCAAGGCCCGGAGCACGATGCGGCCGAGGGCGCGGGGGATGATCACGGGCGCGACCCGTGATCGCGTGGCCTCGAAGGCGCCGCGCTCGATCGTGGACGCGGAGAGCTCGAAGAGCGCGCGGGGGAGGGGCGGGCCGGGAGGCGTCGCCTCCGCCGCGGAGAGGGCCCAGCCATCCACGTCGAGGCGGGCGATGGCGACGCGCAGCGCGTGGGCGAGCACGTGGGCGCCGCCGCGCGCGACGTCGAGCGCGATGGCGAGGTGCGCGTACGCTTCGGCGAAGGCGCGCCGCTCGATGCCGGCCACGACCGAGAGCAGGAGCGCCTGGGCTTCGATCGTGGCGAGGCCGAGCCCGCGCGCGGAGGCCGCGACCTGCGCATAGCGCTCGGCGGCGGCGCGCGGATCGCCTTCCTCGTGCAGGCAGAGGGCCTCCAAGAGGTCGCACGCCACGAGCCCGGACGCGTCCGCGACGGTGCGGGCGCGGGCGATCTGCTCGCGGGCCTCGTCGCGCGCGCCCGCGTCGAGGCGCAGGTGGCCGAGCGCGATGCGGGCCCGCTGCTCCTCGCGCGTGGCGCCGAGCGCCGCAGCCAAGGCGAGGGCGCGCTCGGCGATGGCCTGCGCGGCGAGGAGATCGCCGCCCTCGGCCGTGAGCTCGCCGAGGACGAGGAGGGCGCGCGTCTCGTCGGAGCGCGCCCCGGCGGCGCTCGCGCGCGCCACCGCGAGGCGCGCCTCGGTCGCGCCGGTGGTGACGTCGCCGGTGGCGGCGACGAGCAGGCTCGACTCGATGAGCGCCGCGCCTTCGAGGGCGACGGCGCCGAGCGTGCGCGCGAGGTGGAGCGCGCGCCCGAGATCGCGCGCCGCGCCCGGGAAGTCGCCGCGCTGCCGGCGGAAGGCGCCGCGGAGCCCGAAGGCGCGCGCGAGCAGGCCTGGATCCGCGCCCGAGCCCTGCGTCGCTTCGAGCACGCCCTCGAGCAGCGTCGCGTGCGCGGCCAGCGCGGGGTGCGGATCGAAGCCCGGCGCCAGCGCGAGCAGCGCCCAGAGCGCCGGCTCCGCGTCGCGGAGCTGGGCCGGCGCGTGGGCGAGCGCGCGCCGGATCACGGCGAGGAGGTTGTCGCTCTCGACGTCGATGCGCCGCAGCGTCGCGCGCGCGGCGGCGCCCTCGCACCAGCGCTTGGCGAGCATGCCGTAGCGCTGCGCGTGGCGCAGGCGCGCGGCTTCGAGCACCGCGGGATCGCCGCGCCGTCGGGCGAAGTCCGCCACGCTCTCGAGGAGGCGGAGCCGGAGCTCGCCCGGCTCGCCCGAAGCCGGGTCCGTCGCGATCCACGACTTGTCGCAGAGCCCGTGGATCACTTCGAGCGCGGGCGGCGCGCCGGGATGCGCGGCGAGATCGAGCACGGCCTCGGCGTCGTCGATGGAGAAGCCCGCGAACGCGGTGAGCGCCGTCAGCGTGTCGCGCTCCCACGCGGGGAGCGCGATCCACGAGCCCGAGAGCGCGGCGTCGAAGGAAGCGCGGCGCGCGTCCAGATCGGTGTGGCGCGCGCGGAGCATCGAGCGGCTGCTGCGCAGCCGATGGAGGAGCGCCGCCGATCCCATGACGGCGAGGCGCGGCGCGGCCAGCTCCAGGGCGAGGGGCAGCCCGTCGAGCGCGCGCACGATCTCGGCCACGAAGGTCGCCTCCGCCGGCGACGGCGCGAAGTCCGGGCGCGCGCGGCGGGCGCAGGCGAGGAAGAGGCGCGCCGCCGGGCCGTCGAGCTCGTCGCCGCGCGGCACCGCGAGGGGCCGGAGCTCCACCACGCGCTCCCGCTCCACCTGGAGGCGCGCGCGGCTCGTCACGAAGATGCGCGCCTCGGGCGCGAGCGCGAGCCACGCGAGCACGGCCCCGCGCGTCGGCTCGAGCGCCGCGTCGAGCCCATCGAGGAGCAACAGCGCCTGCCCGCGCTGCTGGAGCGCGAGCCCGATGCGCCGGACCTCCCGGTCCTCGTCGCGATCCTCGCCGGCGGTGAGGCCGAGCGCCCGCGCGACCCGCGCGAGGACAGGCGCGAGCGATGTGGCCTCGGCCACGTCGGCGACCAGCCCCGCCTCGAACGCGCGATCGCTCGCCGCGTCCTTCAGCGCGGCCAGCGCCAAGAAGGATTTCCCGACCCCGACGGGGCCCGTGAGCGTGACCACGCTCGCATCGGAGAGCAGCGCCTCCGCGAGCGCCGCGAGCTCCGCCTCGCGCCCGGTGAGGGGCTCCGTTTCGCCCACGGCCGCATGCTCACCGTCCGGCCGCGGCATCGTCAAGGACAATCGGCCGGCACCCCTCACGCCTCCAGGATCGCGCGGAGATCTCCGATCTCGAAAGGCTTGGAGAGGAAGCGGGTCAACGAGAGCTCGGCGGCGCGCTCGGCGATGTTCACCGCGGCGCTGACGAGGATGATGGGCACGATGGGCTCGACGCGCGCGCGCACCTCCCGCGCGCACACGGGCGGGGCCAAGCCGGGCATGAAATAGTCGAGCAGCACCGCGCGGAGCCGGCCCCGCTCGCGCTCGAGCAGCGGCAGCGACGACGCGCAATCGGGCGCCTCCACGCAGATGAGCCCCCAGTCGGCGAGGTAGATGGACACGAGCATGCGCAGGTCGGGATCGTCGTCGATCACCATCACCACCCGGCGTTCTCGGTTCATCGGGGTCTCCGTCAACGCCGGAGCTCCAGCGCGAACACGACCCCGCCGGCGGTCGGCGGCACCATCCGGAGCCGCGCTCCGTGCAGCTTGGCGATCTCGCGCACGAGGTGGAGGCCGAGGCCCGTGCTGCGCACCTCGCCTCGTCCCTCGTATTGAAGCACCGCGAACGGCTCGATGAGCCGCTCCAGATCGTCGGGGAGCGCCGCGCTGTCGGGCACCTCCACGGTGAAGCGGACCCGATGGGCCTCGGACGTGATGGTCACCGGCAGGTCCACGTTCGAGTGCGAGATCGACGCGGCCTGAATGAGCAGGCTGAAGACGGCGTGCTCGAGGAGCGTCGGATCGCCGAGCAGGTGCGTGTCCCCGTGCACGGTGAGCGGGAACTGGTGGTTCTTCGCCACGAGCACCGCCTCGCCGATCATGCGTTGGGCCAGCGCCGCGAAGTCGAGCGGCCCCGGCTTGAAGGGGAGGGTGCCTTCGCCGGCGCGCGCCACCCAGAGGAGATCCTGACCGAGGCGGGCGATGCGCGTGGCCTGGCGATCGATGACGGCGAGCGCGCGATCGCGGAGGACGCGATCGTCGCGATGATCGAGCGCGACCTGGGCGAAGCCCTTCATGGTGGTGAGCGGCGTTTTGAGCTCGTGGGCCACGATGGAGAGGAACTTCTTCCGCTCCTCGTCGCGCGCGAGGATGGCCGCGAACCCGACGTCGAGCGTGTGCTCCAGGACCGCGAGCTCGTCGCCGCTGTTGTCCTCGACGGGCTCGTTGACGCCGAACTCGCGGAAGCGCTCGATCTTCTCCACCAGCCGCTCGACGCGGGGGACGATGGCGCGGCGCGCGGCCAGGCCGAGGAGCGGCGCGAGCACGATGCCCACGGCCCCGACGGCGATGAAGAACGTCGTCATCGCCGCGCGCCTCGCGTCGTAAGCGTCGTAGGCGACCTGCATGTAGCGGATGTTGATCGCGTTCAGCGAGAGGAGCGCCGCGCGGATGGCCGCGACGTCGGCGCGCGTCGGTTGCTCGCCGGTGCGCGCGAGCGCGGCGTCGAGCCGATCGACCGCGCGGCGCTCCTCTTCGAGCAGCCCCGACCGATCGACCAGCACCAGCGCCTCGCGGAAGCGCTGCGCCTCGGGCTGCGCCGACCCCGCCACTTGCCACTCGCGGCGGTAGCGCGCGAGGAAGCGCCGCACGCGTCCGAGCACTTGATAGGCCCGCGCCTCGGCCTCGGGCGATCCCGTCTCGACCAACGCGGCGGCGTCGACGCCTGCCTGCATGGCCACGTCGAGCTCCACGAGCGGCGCGAAGACGTACCCATGCATGTAGCGGTACTCGCTCGACAGGCGGTCGAGCGCGATCACCGCCGTGGCCCCGCCGAAGAGCGCCGTCAGCAGCTCACTGACGACGAGCAGCGACAGCCGCCTCCCGAGCGTCATGCGCGGGAGTGTTTTGCGTGTCTCGCGGCGGGCTCCGCCATCGCGCGAGCGATCCCGTGCAAACCAAGGGGGCACCGATCTCGTCCTCCCCTCGGGCGCAGGCAACGGCCACACCAGGCTGGCGGCACCCTCGCGACGAGCGAGCGAGCCTGGCCATGAAAGCCGCGCGCGTGCCGCTCGTCGTGTCGATCACGCCCGCGGCGAGCCCTCGCTCGTCGCGGAACGCGCCGTGCGAGGCGAGGGGCGCGGTGTGCACGGAGGGGACGACTTGCTCTCGGGGTTCAAGAAATTCCTGCTGCGCGGCAACGTCGTGGATCTCGCCGTCGGCGTGGCCATCGGCGCGGCCTTCAACGCGCTCGTCACGTCGTTCGGAGCGTCCTTCATCAAGCCGATCCTCGGCTTGTTGATCGGCGGCGGCATCGAGGGCGGCAAGGTCGCCGTCGGCGGCCAGGTCTTCGACGTCGGCGGCTTCATCAACGCGGTGATCACGTTCCTGATCACCGCGACCGCCCTCTACTTCATCGTGGTCGTGCCCTTGGAGACGCTCACGAGGCGCTTGCGCCGCGCCCCCGAGCCCGACGCCCCCATGCGCGAATGCCCGGAGTGCTTGAGCCGCGTCCCCGCCGCCGCCCGTCGCTGCATGCACTGCACCTCGATGCTGACCCCGCCGTGAATCGATGCCGCGATCAGCGCTCGCGGACGAACAACGAGACCCACGCCGGGATCTCGCGCGGCAGCAGCGTCTCGAACGTCGTCCCGCGGATGAAGACCTCGCGCCACGCCTCTCCCAGATAGGCGCGGAGCTCGTCCGGCGAGTACCCCCGCGGCCCTTGGAACGTGTTGTTCGACGCGAAGCCCAACATGAGGAAGCGGCCGCCCACCGGGACCACGCGGGGCAGCTCTTCGAGGTAGCGGCGCCGATCTTCCTCGGCGATGACGTGGAACAGCCCGCAATCGAGCACGGTGTCGAACGTGCGCCCGAGCGCGCTGGCTTCGAGCGCGTCGCCCACGACGAACGTCGCGCGCAGGCCGCGCTCCGTGCATCGTTTCTCCGCGGTCGCGATTGCCGCCGGCGTCGTGTCCAGGCCCCAGGCATCGAGCCCGCGCCGGGCCAGCTCGAGCACGTTCTCACCCGTGCCGCAGCCGAGATCGAGGACGGAGCCGGTCAGCGCGATCTCGTCGAACACCGCGACGAGCGCGCTCTGCGCCCGGCCGATTTCCCACGGAGGAGGCACGCTCGCGTACGCATTCACGAAGAATTGGCGGTCGTACATGGCCGCATCGTAGGGCGCGCGGCCCAGCGCTGGAAGAGCGCCGAGCGGCGCCCCCGGAGGCGATCAGCCCGGCCCGGCGGCGGCGATCTCGGCGCGCGCGACGTCCGCGATGGGGCCCGCCGGATCCATCGCGGCGGCCGCTTCGAGCAGCGCCCGCGCGCTGGCCGCGTCGCCCGTCGCGGCGTGATGGCGCGAGAGCGAGAGGCGCGCGTTGGCGCCGACGAGGATGCGGGCCGCAGGCTCCAGGCGATCCGCTTCCTCCTCGATGATCTTGAGCGCGCGCGCGAGCGAGCCGAGGCCGCGGGCCCGCCGGCCCAGCACGGGCGGCAACGAGAGCTCCAGCCGACCGCGAAGGAACCAGCCGAAGGCCCGCGCGGCTGCCTCGGGATCGCGATCCGGATCGGCCGAGAAGACTTGGTTGAGCGCCGGGATCCCCGCCTCGAGCAAGCTCGCGCCGCCGAGCTTGCGGCGCAGCCCGCGCGCCACCACGGCCTCGCCGAGCAGGATTTGACCGAGCGCGAAATCCGGCGCGGCGGACACCGCGCGTCCGAGCGCGGCGATCGTCGTCTCGTTCCGCGTCGTCGCCAGCGCGCCCCACGCCGCGAGCACGCGGAGCCGCGGCGAGAGCGCGGCCTCGGAGAGCGCCGCGAGCTCCGCCGCCGCGCCCGTCTCGAAGAGGTGCCAGCAGAGCGCCGCCGCGTTCTCCTCGCTCGGCGCGCGCGCGAAGGCATCCTTCAGCGCCGCGCGTCGCGCGGGCACGCCGAGCTCTTCCTCGCGCCGCGCCGAGAGCGGGACCGTCGCCGTGCGCACCACCAGCTCCGGCCCGCGCTCCAGGCCGAGGAGCACCTCCTCGACGATGCGCCGGAGCATGAGATCACGGTAGGCCGCGATGAAGCGCGCCACCGTTCCGCGGCCCGATCGGAGCGCGCGGATCGACCCGCCCACGTCGCCGCTCGTGAAGATGGCGTCGAAGAACAGCTCCGCCTCGCGGCCCACCAGCGCCGTCAGCGCCGTCGCGCAGGCCTCGAGATCGGCGACCGTCAGCCGGCGCGCGTCCTCGTCGAGCGCGAGCGCCTGCTCCACGGCGGCGAGCACGCGCCGCTCCGCCGGATCGATGGGCTCGGCCGCGCCCGTCGCGCCGGCCGCCGGCGACCCCGTGGAGAGCGGCGCCGCGGTGCGCTCCGGCCCCAAGAGACCATGGCTCGACGCGATCGCGCGCGCCTCCGCCGACGGCGGGCGCACCGGCTCGTCACCGGCGGGGATGATGTGGAGCACGTCGGCGAGCACATCGAGATCGCGCTCCGCCGCCGGTGACTCGAGGAGCCTGCGGATCACGGCGATGGGCAGGTACTTGTCCTCGCGCAGGTGGCGAATGAGCTTGAGCCGCTCGAGGTGCTCCTCGCCGTAGTACGCGACCGTGCGCCCGCCCTTCGCCGGCCGCGGTAAGAGGCCTTCGCGCAGGTAGAAGTGGATCGTCTCGCGGGCCACGCCGCTCCGCGACGCGAGCTCGGCCATGCGCATGCCCGGCGCGGGCGCCGGCGGTTCGGGCTTCGCTTCAACCGCGCGGCGGCGCATAGAAGTCGACGATGCGGATCGGCGGCGCGAGCCGCACGCGCACGCGTGAGCGCTCACCGGCCACGTCGCCGCCGATCTGGAACGACGTGGAGGGATCCATCTCGATGGTCACGTCGTCGACGAAGTAGTCGAAGACGGTGGTCAGGCTCTCGTACTCGCCGCGCCAGATCTGCCCGAAATTGGCCACGAACGCGAACGGGCTGATGTTCGAGAGCCGGAGGTGCATGCGGTCGCTCCGATCCTCGGCGTAGGGGAAGAAGCGGAACCCGAAGCCGTAATACGGGATCGTGCCCACGCTCGCGATCTTCGCCGGCCCTTCGTAGATGATGGACCCTTTGCGGATCGGGCTCCCGAGCACTTTGCCGTGCTCGCCGATGCGGATCGCGTCACCGCCCTCGTTGATGACGCGGCAATGCGGCGTGGTCCGAAAGACGTAGCCCGGAATGGTGCGCGTCGTCGCCGCCACCGCGTAGGCGACGGGGCCGGGCGCGAGGCGCTTGAGGGGCCCGCGCGCGAGCACGGACTTCACCTTGTTGTAGTCGCGGAGCATCACCGCATCGATGCCGAAGCCGCAGAAGGGCGAGAGCATCCCCTCGGCCTCGACGAGCCGGAGATCACGGCTCCCCGCGTCCGCCCGGAGCTTCGCCAGATCGGCTTCGAGCCCGCGCCCGCCCGACTTGCTGGCCCGAGCACCCACGCCAGCGAGTTGCCGGTGCCGAGCCGCAAAAGCCCGAAGCGGGGGAGGGGAGCGCCGCGCCGCCGCGCCTCGTTGACCACGGCGCTGACGACCACCGTGAACGTGCCGTCGCCGCCGCCGGTGAGGATGGTGCCGTATCCGCGGTCGACGAGCGTCCGCGCGATGGCCTCGCTCTCCTCGACGCGCCGCGACACGAACAGATCGCCGCTGTCGAGGATCTGGTCGAGCGTCTCGATGACCTCCGCCGTGACGCTCTTGGCATTGCCATTGACGACGACCGCAATCCGGTTGCCGCGCGGCGCGTCCGAAGCCGGTCCGCCGGGCTCCGCCGGCGCGGGAGCCGGCCCGGGCGAGGCGGGCGGAGCATCGGACTTGCGGGCCATCGGCGGGCGACGGTAGCACGGGGCGCGTCTGGCTCCCCACCGTTCCCGTGCGTCATCAGGGTGGCAATCGCTGCTCAGGCGATCCCGGCGCGCCCGAAATCACCGTGGATTTCAGGCCTGGGCGCGGGACTCGACGCTCGTCGGCAAGGTGGGTGAAGGCACCTGGGTTTCCCGAGCGTCGAAAAGCGGCTCCGCCCGACCAGGAAATGCAGAAAAAGAACGCTTGGGGTTTGCACGAAACCGATCCTTGTGAAAGCTAACTTGGCCGGTCGGAAGTTAGTGGACTACGAGGGCGCCTATCTGGTAAGGCCGAGCCGGGCAAGCCCTAGGGTCCACGTCGGGGCGCGTTGTGGCGGGCCCCGTCTGACGCTGGATCAGGCCGTAATCCTTAGGAGCGGGGACGCAGCGACATGTCGAAGAAGCCAACCACCAGCGCGAAGGCCTCTGCCGTGAAGAAGGCTGCCAAGAAGGCGCCTGCGAGCGCGAAGGGCTCGAAGAAGGACGCTGGCAAGTCGCAAGACTCGAAGGAAGACCTGTCGTCGCCGGCCAAGCGCAAGCTCGGCCTGCGCGGCGCAGCCCCCTGGGCGGCTCGTCACGCGGCCAAGCACGCCGCCGAGGCGCGGGCCCGGGCGGCCGAGCCGGCCCCCCCGGGCAGCGCCCGTGCGACCATCCGCACGCCCGATGACGCCGAGGGCATCAAGGCCCGCGTCGCCGAGCTCTTCAACCAGACGCAGAAGATCCGCACCCTGCGCAAGCGTCTGGAGAAGGGCTTCTACGAGATCGGTCAGGTCCTGTCCGAGATCCAGCAGCAGGAGCTCTACCTCGCCAAGGGCTTCGGCTCCTTCGAGGCGTTCCTCGAGCGCGAGATCGATCTCGGCAAGCAGACCAGCCTGAAGCTCATCAAGATCGCGCACACGTTCCAGCAGGACGCGGCGCTCGACTACGGCATGGACCGCCTCTTCGCGGCCCTCGCCGCCCTCGAGGGCGAGTCCGCCATCCCGAAGCCGTCGATCCCGTCGGCGCCCGGCTCGCGGCCCTTCCTGCCGCTGAAGCCGCCGACGATGCGCATCGTCGGCTGATCCCCCGCCGCGAGGCTTCGCGTCGAGGCCTCGCCCGCCACCCGCTTCGATCCTCGTCGCCCTCTGCACGTGACGAGCACTCCTCCCCCTCACGGTCATCATCTTCTGTGCTGCGCGGTGATCGACGCCGAGCGCGTATGCCGCTTGGTGCGCGACACTGCGTGAGCGATGCTGCCCGCGTGTCGGTCCGGTCTGGTCTTCGCTTCATCACGGTGGTCGCGCTGATCGCGGCCGCGCCCAGCGCCGCGCGCGCGCAGTCGGGGCCCGAGCCGGTGCGCTTCGCGTGGGTGCGCGCGGAGGGCGCCGATGGGTGCACGGGCCAGCAGCAGATCGCCGCGCGGGTGTCGGCGCGGCTCGGGAAGAGCCCCTTCTCCGCGGACGCCGCGCGCTCGATCGAGGCCATCGTCTCGCGGGCCGAGCACGGCTTCCGGGCTGGAATCTACGTGCGCGGTCAGGACGGTGCGCTCGTCGGCGCTCGCGAGCTGACGAGCGAGGCCGCGGACTGCGCCTCGATCGAGGCCGCGAGCGTTCTGGCGATCGCGCTCGCCATCGATCCCGAGGCGAGCCTCCGGGCTCCGCCGCCGCCGCCGTCTTCGCCGGGCGGCCGGCCGCCGGTGGCAACCTCGTTGCCGTCGGCGCCGCCGGTGCCCTCGTCGCCCGAGCCTTTCGTAAAGGATGCGCCCTCGCCCTTGTCGCCGCCGTTGCCAGCCGCGTTGCCCGTGATCGCGCCGACGGGCCTCGGCGGCTCGGGGCTCACGCTTCGAGGCGGCGCGGGGCTCGGTCTGGTGCCGGCGCCGGCGCCGATCGCTTCGCTTTCGGGGCACGTGGCGCTCGCGCGCTCGGTGCAGCTCACCGCGGAGGCGATGTGGATGCCCGAGACGCGCACCGCGGACGGGCGCTTCGGCTTCGGGCTGGCTGCGTTCTCGCTCGGGGCCTGCTTTGTGGCGGTTCGCTCGGCCGCCGTCGATCTGTCGGCCTGCGCTGCTGTCTGGGGAGGTGCGCTGCACGCCGTCGTTCGCGAGCTCGAGCCGGCGGAGCCGGGCGACTACGCGTGGGTTGCCGCGTCGGCGGCCCCGCGGCTGCGCATCCGTCTCGCAGCGCGCCTGTTTCTGGAGCTGGGGACGCACGTCGTCGTCCCGATCACGCGCCGCCCATTCGTGGTGAGCGGCTGGATGGATCCCGTCTTCCGCCAGGCGCCCGTGACGGCGGCCCCCTTTGCGGGGATCGGGGTGAGCTTTCCGTGAAGGTCGTGAGGCCCTGTCCGCATCCATCCTCGGACGGCTTGTCTTGATCTTCGCTGCTCTCTTGTCTCGCGCCGCGGCCAAACCCGCGCTCGACCTCATGGCCGTGCACGCGGGCCATGCGGATTTCGTGTGGCGTTCGCTCCAGCGGCTCGGCGTGCGGCCCGCCGATCTCGAGGATGTCTTTCAGGAGGTCTTCATCGTGGTGCACAAGCGCCTCCACACCTTCGACGGCTCCTCGGCGCTGACCACGTGGCTCTTCGGCGTCTGCCTGCGGGTCGCGGCCGCGCATCGGCGGCGCGCGTGGTTCCGGCGCGAGGTGCCCTCGACCGACACGGTCGACACCCGCGAGGCGCCGGCCAGCGAGAGCCCCGACGAGATGGTCGCGGCGCAGGAGGCCCGCGCGGCGCTGCACGGCGTGCTCGATCGAATGGACCTCGACAAGCGCGCGGTCTTCGTCATGTTCGAGATCGACGAGGTGCCGTCGGAGGAGATCGCGACGATCCTGGGCGTGCCGGTCGGCACGGTGTGGTCGCGGCTCAGCGCCGCGCGGAAGCAGTTCGAGACCATCGCGCGCCGCGAGAGGGCGCGCCGGGGGAGCCTGCCATGAGCGAGCCGAGCCGCCTTCGCGACGATGGCCCCGAGGAGCTGCGCGATCTGCTCCGCGCCGGCGCGCGGACCCGCCCGATCACGCCGGACCAGCGCGCGCGCACGGGGAAGCGGCTTGCCCGCTATGCCTCGGCGGCAGCGGTGGCGGCGGGCCTCTCGTGGGTGCCCGCGGCTGCGCTCGGGGCCGGGCTCGGCGCGGCGACGGTGCTCGTCGCGTGGGTCGTGCCCGCGTGGATCGCGCCCGCGCCGCCGCCTGCACCGTCGATCCATGCGCCGTCTCCACCGCGTTCGGCAGCGCCGCCTTCGCCGGAAGCGCCGTCGCCATCCGCCGTACCGTCATCTTCGGCGAGCGCGACGTCCTCCGCCGCGCCCGAGGCGCGATCCACGGCTCCGCCGACCACGCCGCCGTCGTCCATGCCGCCCGGCGAGAAGGGCGATCCGCCGGCGACCGATCAGCTTGCCGAGGAGGTCGCGCTCCTCGATCAGGCCCGGGCGGCGCTCGCGGCGAGCCCCGAGCAGGCGCTCGCGCTCGCCGACGCGCACGCCGCCCGCTACCCGCGCGGCAAGCTGAGGATGGAGCGCGAGCTCTTGATCGTCGACGCCCTCCGCCGCCTGGGTCGCACCGGCGAAGCCCGCACCCGGGCGGAGGCGATGCTCGCGCGCGCACAGGGGAGCCTCTACGAAGAGCGCGTCCGCAAGCTCCTCGAACAAATGAAATGACCCCTGTCGATTTGTCGAAGGTGGCGGCGACGTCCTCGCATGCACGGGTCGAAGGAGGACATCACCATCATGCTTCGGCTTGCTTCTCTCGCGACCCTCACCCTCATCTCGTCCCTCGCGCTCCTCGCCTGTGACCCCGCGGTCATCGCCAACGGCACCGGGGGCAGCGGCGGCACCGGCACGAGCAGCGCTTCCGGGAGCGGCGGTCACACCGCCGACACCTGCACGCAGGCCGGCGGGACGTGTGTCGTCATCGCGCCGGCCGGCGAGCTCTGCCCCGGCGGCACCCTGGGCGATCCCGAGACGTACGCGTGTGGCAGCGACGGCATGGGCTGCTGTCTCCCCAAGTCCAATGCTTGTGAGCAGGCCGGCGGGACGTGCGTCGCCGACGCGCCCGGCGCCTGCACCAACGGCACTTGGGGCGACGCGAGCTCCTGCGGATCCGGCGTGGGCGTGGGCTGCTGCATCCCCAAGGCCAACGCTTGCGAGCAGGCCGGCGGGACGTGTGTCGCCGAAGCGCCCGGCGCCTGCATCAACGGCACTTGGGGCGACGCGAGCTCCTGCGGGTCCGGCGTGGGCGTGGGCTGCTGCATTCCCACCGTGTCCTGCGACCTCCCGTGCACCGAACCGGGAGCGCAGCGCTGCATCAACGGCAGCGTGGAGACCTGCGCCGCGCCTCCAGGGACGTTTTGCACGCCGGTCTGGGGCCAGCCCGAGCCGTGCGGCGCGGGCAAGCACTGCAGCGCCGACGGCAAGAGCTGCGTGCCCACCACCCCGACCTGCAACGAGAACACCGATTGCGGCTGCGGCTGCGGCTGCGTGGCCGGGCTCTGCGAGTGCGCCGGCGGCTTGCCGCCGAGCTGCAACGGCGATCTCGACTGCGGGCCGGAGTGCTCGGGCTTCCGCTGCGTCGCGAACCAATGCGAAGGGCCCGTCTGCCAGCCCGGCGTCGACGCGACCTGCAACGACAACTCGGTGATGAGCGCGCTCGCCGGCAAGTGCAACGCCGACGCCACGTGCACGTGCAACGCCGGATACACCAAGCAGGCCTCGGGCAAGTGCGGTTGATGGACGCGAAGAACGGCTGATCGAGCGAGGAGCGGCGCCCGATGTCGAGGGCCGCTCCCGCGCCTATCCGTTCTCCTTCGCGAGCAGGCGCGGGAGCACCACGCGCACGGTGGTCCCTTCGCCGCGCTTCGTGTCGACCTCGACCCGGCCTTGGTGCTGGTCGACGATCTTGCGCACGATCGCCAGACCGAGGCCCGTGCCGGCGGGCTTCGTGGTGAAGAAGGGATCGAAGATCTCCGCGAGGATCGTCGGATCCACGCCCGGGCCGGTGTCGCCGATGCTCATCCACACCTCGCCGTCGTCACCGCCGACGCCGATGCGCAGCGAGCCGCCGTCGGGCATCACGTCGAGCGCGTTCACCACCAGGTTGAGCGCGACCTGCTTGAGCTTCTCGACGTCGCCGACGGCCACGCAGTCGGACCGGAGATCGCGCACGACCGCGACGTGGTGGGCGGCGACGGCCTCGGCCTCGAGCTCGATCACGTCCGACGCGACGCGCGCCAGATCCACCGGCTCGCGCTGCGGGGCGCGCGGGCGCGCGAGCTCGAGGAAGTCGGTGAGGAGGCGCTCCAAGCGCTTGATCTCGGCCTCCACGATGCCGACCCGACGCTTCATGGGATCGCGCACGGCGGTGTCACCGAGGCGCTCGATGCTGCGGCCGAGGAGGTGCAGCTCGAGCACGGCGGCGTTCAGCGGATTGCGGATTTCGTGGGCCAGACCGAGCGCGAGCGGGGCCATGGCGTTGAGGGCGACGGCGTCGGCGGCGCGGCGCTCGAGGGCACGGCGCTCGGTGACGTCGATGCCGATGCCGTAGACGAGATCGGTGCGCTTGCCGGCGCCGCGCACGCCCGAGAGGTGCCAGCGGACCCGGCGCATGGCGCCCACGGCATCGCGGACGCCGACCTCGATTTCGGGCTTTTCTCCGGCGAAGGCGCTGGCGAGCGCGTGCGCCAAGCGCTTGTGATCGGCCTCGTCGACGAAGGCCTCCGCGAGCGGGCGGCCCTCGGCGGCGTTGGCCCCGACGCCGGTGAGCGCCACGAGGCGCGGGTTGAAGAGCGTGACCTTGCCCTCGGCGTCGATGCCGACGATGAGCACGTCGGCCGCGTCGACGAGGGCCCGGTAGCGGCGCTCGTACTCGGCGCGCTCGCGCTTCAACGCGATCTTCTCGAGGGCCTGCGCGACCGTGGAGATCAGCTCTTCGGGGCGGAACGACTTGAGGATGAAGGCGAAAGCCCCGGCCCGAAGCGCGGCGAGCGCCGTGTCCACCGTCGCGAACCCCGTGACGAGGACGATTTCCCCCATTTCCGAGGCCGCGCGCAGCGGGCGGATGAGCTCGACGCCGGTGGCGTCGGGGAGCTTCACGTCGACCACGGCCACGTCGAAGCCATCGCGTCTTGCCGCGGCCACGCCGCTCTGCCCGTCCGGCGCGAGCCGCACGTCGACGTCGAGCTCGCGCGCTCCCTCGAGGACGTCACGGAGGTTCTCGGCCAGGCTGACGTTGTCGTCGATGATGAGGATACGCGAGGGCATGCGAGGGGCCGCCGGCTCTCCGGACGACGGCGCGCGCACTATATCGCGCTTCTTCGTGCTAAGAGGCCCCCCGCAATGCGCTTTGTGGACCAGGCTCGAGTGAAGGTGATCGCCGGCGACGGCGGGAACGGTTCGGTCGCTTTCCGCCGCGAGAAGTACGTGCCGTTCGGCGGCCCGTCCGGCGGTGACGGTGGGCGCGGCGGTGACGTCGTTCTCGAAGGTGACGAGGGGATGTCGACGCTGCTCGATTTCACCCATGTCCGGACTGTTCAGGCCAAGCGGGGCGAGCATGGCTCGGGCAGCGATTGCCATGGTCGCGCCGGTGAAGATCGCGTCGAGCGCCTGCCCGTCGGCACGCAGATCAGGAACCACGAGACGGGCGAGCTGCTCGCCGACGTGACCGAGCACGGCCAGCGCGTCGTGGTCGCGCGCGGCGGCAAGGGCGGACGCGGCAACATCCATTTCGCGAGCCCCACCGAGCGCGCTCCGCGCCGCGCCGAAAAGGGCGATCCGGGCGAGGCCTTCGAGCTGGATCTGACGCTCAAGGTGATGGCAGACGTCGGCCTGCTCGGCTTCCCCAACGTGGGCAAGAGCACGTTCGTGTCCTCCGTCTCCGCCGCGCGGCCCAAGATCGCCGACTACCCGTTCACCACCCTGAGCCCGATGCTCGGCGTGGTCGAGATCGGCGGCGGCCGTCGCGCCGGCGGCACGAGCTTCGTCGTCGCCGACATCCCCGGCCTCATCCCCGGCGCGAGCGAAGGCGTCGGCCTCGGCATCCGCTTCCTCAAGCACGTGGAGCGCACGCGGGTGCTGCTCCACCTCGTGTCGATCGATCCCGGTGACGGGCGCGATCCGCTCGCGGATTACCGCGCTCTGCGCAAGGAGCTGGCGAAGTTCAGCCCGGAGCTCGCGGAGCGGCCCGAGGTGGTCGTGCTCTCCAAGGCCGATCTGCCCGACGTGAAGGAGGCGTATCCGGATCTGAAGAAGCGCTTCAAGCGCGCGAAGATCGATCTGAAGCTCGTGAGCGCGGCCTCGCGGGAAGGGCTCGACGAGTTGATCTCCGAGCTGTTTCGCGCCGTGCAGGATGGGCGCGCGGCGCGGTGATCGCCGTCTGAATCAGAAGGGGACGGTCTCCCCGCCGAGGAGGGCGCGCTCGGTCGCGACCCGGTGCGCCATCCTCCAGAACGCCGGGAAGATGATGAACGGCGCGGTGACCCCCGTGATCGCCGGCGGGATGAGCAGCAGGAGGGCGCCGGGGATCGCCGAGGCCAGCACCGTGCGCCAGTACGCGCCGTAGCCCTCGCGGATCCACATCGAGCGCACGTCGGCGTCGGCCGTGGCACGGAGGCGCGTGGCGAAGCGGAAGCCGAGCCACGCGAGCAGCAGGTGCGCATGACCGACGATGATCGTGCTGAGCGTGATCCAGTTGTGGAACTCGTCCAGCGGCACGTGCCTGACGCAGACGTTCACGATGGCGTGGAGCGTGAGCGGGCCGAGCAACGCCATGGCGATGAGCGGCAGCGCGACGCTCGCGCGCTCCAGGTTGGTCGCGCGCGTGCGTGTCTCCGCGACGGGGAGCGGCTGCTCCAGGCGGGCGATCTCGGTGTGGAGATCACGCGCGCGGGGCGCGGGCGCAATGCGATGGACGAGGCGGCGCCAGACGTCGACGACGCGGCCCGCCGCATAGGCCACCGCCATCGCCGGCCACGCGCCGAGAAGGACCGTCGTAGGCGCACCGAGCCAAGGGCGGGCACCGTGTTGCTCGGCGGTGTTGCTGTAGATGACGGCGCCCACCATCGCGAGGGCACCGGCGACGCCCATGGCGCCGGCGGCGATGCGGGCGATGCGGCGGCCGAGGGCGCGATCTGCGTCGTCGAGGGCACGCTGCGCTTCGGTGCGACGCGCGCGGAGCTCGGCATGACGGAGGCGGGCGCCTTCGAGCGCATCCCGGTAGGCAAAGGTCGTGGTCATCATGCCTGCGTCTTCCGCAAGGTCGATGCCACGCGCCATCATCGCGCTCGCGAGCTCGGACGAGGCTCCGTGGGAGGGAAGGAGCTGCGTTGCTCTCCCGAGAACGAGCGCGCGGGCACAGGCGCTGCTGCCCACGGCGTGGACAGTGGCGTCCACGGGATCGTCACCGTGCGTACGGCGGGCGCGGATTCGTGCTACGTCCGGCGCGTGCCGTTCTCGCAGATCCTCGGGCAGGACGCAGCGATCGCCACGCTGAAGTCGGCGCTCACGCGCGGCCGGGTGCACCACGCTTACCGCTTCGAGGGGCCCGACGGGACGGGCAAGGAGATGGCGGCGTTCGCGCTGGCGCAGGCGCTCGTCTGCACGGGCGGCGACGTCTTCGGCTGCGGGCAGTGCGACGCGTGCCGGCGCGCGGTGACCATCTCGGACGCGCCGCCGCACGTGCCCATCCACCCCGACGTCACGCTCGTGGAGAAAGGGCTCTATCCGCCGGAGACGATCGGGAAGAAGGACACCGAGAAGAGCGACATCTCAATCCACCAGATCCGCACCATCGTCCTCTCGCACGCGAGCTATCCGCCGCACGAGGGGAGGGCCCGCGTCTACATCATCCGCCGCGCCGAGGAGCTGAACCCGAGCGCCGCCAACGCGCTGCTCAAGACGCTGGAGGAGCCGCGGCAGGGGACGCACTTCATCCTGCTCACCGCGCGCGCCGACCGGCTGCTCAACACGATCCGATCGCGATCGCTGCCGGTGCGCTTCGGGCCGCTGCCGGACGAGGTGCTGCGCGGCATCCTCCGCGGCAAAGGCGTGCCCGAGGAGCGGCAGGATCTCTCGATCGATCTCTCCGCCGGCAGCGCTTCGCTCGCGCTCGAGCTCTGCGACGAAGAGCGCACGGCGGCGCGCGACGCGTTCGTGTCCAGCGTCCTCAACGCGGTGGACGCGCGCGATCTCGGCCCCGCGGTGACCCTCTCGGAGAGCGGCGACAAAGACAAGGGCGCGCTCCGCGACGATCTGCGCGCGCTCGCGGCCGTGCTGGCGCGCCGCGCGCGGCAGGACGTCGGCGCGGCGCCGCGGGCTGCCCTCGTGGCGGCGCGGCGCTACGAGGTCGTGGCCCGCGCGGTCACGAGCCTGGAGCGCAACGCGTCGCCGGGGCTCACCATGATCTCGCTCGTACAGGAGATGCGCGCGGCCACGGGTTTCTGAGCATTTCGCGGCGCGACGCCGCTGCGTGAGAATGCCGGCCGGCGTGCTTCAACGAGGCGATGAAGGGCCGCCTGGGCCGATGCGCTTCAGCAGGTAGATGATGGTTCCGATGAAGCCCAAGGCGATCAGAACCCACAACCAGACGAGCCCCATGGGCTCGCCTTCGAACGCATCCTGCAAGAAGAGCACGGACGCCGGCATGGCTCACCTCCACGGAGGAGAACCAAAGGCAGACGCGGGCGTGGTCAATCCGGCGTGATGCCGAGCTCGCGCATCTTGGCGTAGAGGTTCGGCCGGCCGATGCCGAGCAGGCGCGCGGCCTCGGCTCGGTTGCCACCGGCGCGATCGAGGGCCTTGAGGATGAGCCGGCGCTCGAGCGCATCGGTGGCGCGGCGCAGGTTGAGGTCCTCCGACGGGTCGAGTCGATCGGCCTCCGCCGCGCCGAAGGCGATGGGTGCGCCCGGCAGCGCGAGGTCGCTCTCGTCCAACACCTCGGAGGTCGACATCACCGCGGCGCGCTCGATCACGTGGTGCAGCTCGCGCACGTTGCCGGGCCACGCGTGCGCCACGAGGCGCGCCATGGCTGCCTCGGAGATGGCGCGCCGCGGGCCTTCGAGGCGCTGCAAGAAGGCTTGCACCAAGAGCGGGATGTCGCTCCTGCGATCGCGGAGCGGCGGGAGCTCCAAGTGCAGCACGGCGAGGCGATAGAAGAGATCCTCGCGGAGCGTGGCGCCCGGCGTCTTGGGCAGCACGGGGCGTGAGGTGGCGGCGATGATGCGGGCCGCGGAGCGCCTGATCTCTTGGCTGCCGACACGCTCGAAGGTGCCCTCTTGGAGCACGCGCAGGAGCTTGGTTTGCAGGCCCATGTCGAGATCGCCGATCTCGTCGAGGAAGAGCGTGCCCTCGCCGGCGGCCTCGAAGCGGCCTTCGCGCCGCGTGGCCGCGCCGGTGAACGCGCCGCGCTCGTGGCCGAAGAGCTCGCTCTCGACGAGCGTGGGCGGCAGGGCCGCGATGTTGACCGCGACGAAGGGCGCCGCGCGTCGCGGGCTGTGCTCGTGGATGGCGCGCGCCACGAGCTCCTTGCCGGTGCCGCTCTCGCCGGTGATGAGCACCGAGACGCTCGACGTGGCCGCGCGGCCGATGGCTTTCCACACCGCGAGCATGCGCGCGCTCGAGCCCACGAGCGCAGCATCGGCGACCTCGGCCGGCGCCGCCGCGGGCGCGGCGGGCGGCGCCTTCACCGCGCGGCGCAGCGTCTCGACGAGGTGATCGAGATCGAAGGGCTTGGTCACGTAGTCGAACGCGCCGAGCTTCATGGCCAGGATGGTGCGCTCGCTGTCGCCGTATGCGGTCGCCATCACCACCGGGAGCCCGGGGTGCGAGGTGCGCAGCGCGCCCAGCAGATCGAGCCCGTCTCCGTCTTTGAGGCGGATGTCGAGCAGCACGCCGTCGACGCCGCCCGCCGCGATCGCCTTCCGCGCCTCCGCGATCCCCTCGGCGGCGCGGGTGGTGAAGCCGGACGCGGCCAGCGTGCGCACGAGGCCGTCGCGGATGGTGCGGTCGTCGTCGACGACGAGGATCGTGGCCACGAAGGAACGATATGCCGATCCGTGGCCGGGATGAAGCCTACCGCTGGCGCATGGTACGACGGAGCAACCTCTTGAGCGCCGGGAGCGTGCGCGTGTTGAGCACGTCGCTCTTCGAGAGCCACCCGCGGCGAGCCTGGATGACGCCGAAGCGGAGGCCGGCGAGATCGGCCGCGCGATGGGCATCGGAGCTCACGGCCACGAGCACGCCCTCGTCGCGGCAGAGGCGCGCGTGCACGTCGGTGAGGTCGAGCCGATCGGGTTGGGCGTCGAGCTCCATGAAGCAGCCGCGCTCCTTCGCGTGTCGGATGATGCGTATCATGTCGATGTCGATCGGCGCGCGGCGCTGCACGAGCCGTGCGCTCGGGTGGGCGAGGATCGAGAACGACGGGCGATCCATGGCGCGGAGGATGCGCTCCGTCTGCGCCGCGCGCGGGAGATCGAAGCGGCTGTGCACCGCGCCCACCACGAGATCGAGCTCGCCGAGCACGTCGTCGGGGAGATCGAGGCTGCCGTCTTCGAGGATGTCGACCTCGATGCCCTTGAGCACGACGATGCCGGTGAGCGTCTCGTTGAGCCGATCGATGGCGGCGCACGTGCGCCGGAGGCCTGCGGGATCGAGGCCGTGCACCATGCGCAGCCTGCGCGAGTGCTCGGTCATGGCCAGGTAGGTGAGGCCGCGGGCCCGCGCGGCTTCGGCCATGACGCGCACCGTGTCGCGACCGTCGGTGGCGGTGCTGTGGGCGTGGAGGTCGCCGCGCAGATCTTCGAGCCGCACGAGATCGGGCAGGCGGCCTTCGCGGGCGGCTTCGAGCTCGCCGCGATCCTCGCGCAGCTCCGGCTCGATGTACGGGAGATCGACGCTCGCGTAGACGCTCTCCTCGGTGTCGCCGGCGATCGGATCCTCGCCGCGGAAGACGCCGTACTCGTTGATCTTGAGCCCGCGATCCTGGCCCATGCGGCGGACGGCGATGTTGTGCGCCTTCGATCCGGTGAAGTAGTGCAGGGCTGCGCCGAACGAGGCGCGCGGGACCACGCGGACGTCGACGGCGATGCCGCTCTTCAGCACGGCGGCGGCGCGCGTCGGACCTTCGGCGGTGACGCGCGCGACGGCTTCGTAGGAGACGAAGCGATCCATCACCGCGTCCGCGTCCTCGTCGGCGGACACGAGGATGTCGAGATCGCCCACCGTTTCCCGGCCTCTTCGATAACTGCCGGCGATGGTCACGCGCTCCGCGCTGGGCGCAGCCGAGAGCCAACGAACGAGGGCCTCGGCGTCGCCGCTCACGGACGCGAGCGGGAAGCGACCGCGCTCGGCTTCGTTCGCCGCGAGCGCCTGGAGGATGCGCGCTTCCGTCTTCTCACCGAAGCCCGGGATCTCGCGGATGTGCTTGGCTTCGGCGGCGGCGCGCAGCTCGTCGACGGTGCGCACGCCGAGGGTCGCGTAGAGCGCGCGCACGCGCTTCGGTCCGAGGCCGGGGAGCCGGAGCAGCGCGGTCAACGCGGGCGGCGTGCGTTCGCGGAGGGCGCGGAGCACGTCGAGCTCGCCGGTGACCACGAGCTCGCGGATCTTGGCGGCGAGATCTTTGCCGATGCCGGGGAGCGCGGTGAGGTCCTCGCCGCTTGCGACCATCGCGGCCACCTCGCGGCCGAGCTCGCCGATGACGCGCGCGGCGTTGCGGTAAGCGCGCACGCGGAAGGGGCTCTCGTCCTCGATCGCAAGGAGATCGGCGATCTCTTCGAAAGCGGCGGCGACCTCGGCGTTGTGCACGGTGCCCGCGGGACGCGCGGGGGGCGGCTTCCGCTTTTGCGCGCGCATCGCGCTAGCCCCCATCCGCGCGCGCGGATCGCGCATCGAGGATGCTTCGCACCTCGTCGTCTTCGACTTGCTCGAAATCCTCGTAGAACTGCCCGACGGCGACGAAGTCCGGATCCTCGTCGAGGCAGACGACCTCGGTCGCTTCTTCGCGGAGCATGTCCGCCGAAGAGGGCGCGCAGACGGGCGCGGCGACCACCACGGCGCTGGCGCCGGCGGCCTTCATGGCGCGCACGGCCGCGAGCGCGGTGGCGCCGGTGGCGATGCCGTCGTCGGTGATGATCACCGTGCGGCCGTCCACCGGCGGGCGGCGCCGGCCATCGAAGCGTGCCTCGGTCTCGCGGGCTCGCGCGGCCTGTCTTTGGATCTCGGTGTCGAGGTAAGCATTGCTCGCGCCCACCTGCGCGGCGGTCCCTTCGCTCACCCACGCGACTCCATCGGACGTGACGGCTCCGATCGCCAGCTCGGGTTGCCGCGGTGCGCGCAGCTTGCGCGCGACGATCACGCCGAGCGGAGCATCGAGCGCATCCGCCACCGCGGCCGCCACCGGGACGCCGCCGCGCGGGATTCCGAGCACCACCGGCCGTGCATACCCGCGCGTCTGAAGCTCGGCGCCGAGCAGGCGCGCTGCCTCTTCTCGATTGTGAAACACCGCTCCCTCCGCGATCATCCTGGGGCTTCGCGCCCGGAATCCAACGGTGTGCGCCATCGACATCGCGTGCTCGGGGCGCTCGTTCGTCGATGCGCCGGAGGGTCGAGAGATCCAGGAAGGCGCCATCGTCCGAAGGAGCGCGAGTGATGCGTGCTGCTCTGCGAGGGGCATCACGAAACGCACCCCGCGCGCATCGACAACGATGGCGAATGAAGGTCGCGCGATTGCTGCACGCCGCGCGCGTCGTCGGTACTACTCTCCCGCGCGATGCTAGAGCCGAGCGCACGATTCCGAGCCGGAGCTCGACGCCGAGATGCGAGCCCGCGATCCTCGCGAGGACATCTGATCTCTTCGCGTCTCGCGGCGTGTCCGCGTCCTCTCGCTTCGGTGTCGACGGCTTCTCGTTCGCTCCACGATCATGCCCGCTGACGGAGACATGCACGACGCCCGCAGGGCGAGGCTCGCGCGCCTGCGGCAGCGGCTCGTGACGGTGACCTTGCGGAGCCGGTCGCTGCGCCTCGTGAAGCCGACGGCGGCGGGGGCGCTCGATCTGCTGCGCGTCGGCGAGAGCGATCCGCGGGCGCTCGATGCGCTGGTCGCGGCGCTCGGTCGCGAAGGCGGCGATCCGGTCGCGCTCTGCGACGTGGTGCCCAAGGCCAAGGAGCGCGCGCTCGCCGACGATCTGGCGTCGCTCGCGCACGCGACGCGCTCCGCGTGGCAGGAGACTGGCATCCAGGATCTCGCGGTCGGCTTTCCCTTCGTCGAAGGCAAGATGCAGGACGGCGCGTGGATTCGCGGTCCGGTCCTGCTCTTTCCCGTCACGCTCTCGATGAGCAAGACGGGGCGCGCGCGGTGGTGCGTCGCGCCGCAGGGGCCGCCGGAGCTGAATGAGTCGCTCGCGCAGGTGCTGGCGCGCGGTTTGGGCGCTCGCCTCGATGCGCGCGCGCTCGTGGGAGACGACGAGCAACCGTTCGCGATCGACGCGACCTCGCTCGCGCGCATCGCCTCCGCGCTGGAAGAAGCGGGCGTGACGCTCGCGCCCGACGCGGGGCGCCGAGCAGGCTTCGTCCCGATCGAGCCTCGCGATCAGGACGCTCGCGAGGCCGCGCCCGCGGGCCGGATCACGCTCGCTCCGCACCTCGTGTTGGGGCGGTTTCCGCGCTCGGACAGCGCCATCCTCGAGGACTACGAGAAGCTCCTCGCCGGGGACGTGAGCGACGAGGCGCTGGGCGCGGCGGCGCGCCTCCTCTCGGTCGACGAGGTGGACGACGACGCGTCGCGCGCACAGAGCCGCCCACCGATCGACGAGACCTCCGCGCCCATCGAGTCGGTGCGCTTTCGGGTGTTCCCCTCGGACAGCAGCCAGGATGCGGCGCTCTCGCACGCGTTCGGGGACGCGGGCAACGGCGCTGGGCTCGTGGTGCAAGGTCCACCGGGCACGGGGAAATCGCAGATGATCGCGAACCTCGTGGCCGAGGCGATTGCTGCCGGCCGGCGCGTGCTGGTCGTCTGCCAGAAGCGCGCGGCGCTCGACGTCGTCGCCGAGCGTCTCGCGTCGGTGGGGCTCCGCGAGCCGGTCGCGATGGTCCACGATCTCCAGCACGATCGTGCCGAGGTCTGCGAGTCGGTGGCGCGGACGCTCCAGCAGATCGACGGCGCGACCTCGGCGGCGTTGACAGATCTGGAGCGCGAGGCGCTCGACGAGGAGCGCGAGCACGCGCTCGTCGCCGGCCGCGCTGCGGCGCGCATCGCTGCGGCCGAGGAAGCGTTCGCCGTGATCGCCGGCACACCGGGCGGCGCTCCCGGGCTGGCGCGTCTCTTCGAGCGAGCATCTTCCGACGATGGAGCGACGCTTCCCGATCTGCGTGACGTCGCTGCGGGCCTGACCGAGACGCAGGCGGTGGCGGAGCTCCCGCGCATCGAGTCGCTCTGCCGGCAAACCGCGCCGTTCCAAGCGCCGCACCCGCTCGCGTCGCGCACGGATTGGTCGGCGCGCGGCCCCGAGGATCTGGCGGCGACGTTCGACCGCGCGCGGCGTGCGCGCGATCGCATCGAGGCGCTCGCCGCCGCGCCGAGCGGCGCGCTGCAAGCGGGGGTCGCGCGATCACAGGGTGATTTGTGGGGGCGGACGGCCGTGCTCCTCGATCTCTTCGAGGCGCGCGACGAGGCTGCGATCAAAGCCTTCATGCTCTCGTGGGCCTGGGCCGGCGGCGACGCCGAGACCGGCGCGTGGCGGCAGGTGACGGCGCGGCTCACCGAGGCTCGCGCCACGTTCGCCCCCGTTCCGCACGAGCTTCTGCTCTTGCCGAGCGAGGTGCTCGCGGGGCACGTGGCTGCGCTCGCGCGCCTCGACGAGCTCGGCGCACGTTGGTACCGCGGGGTCACGCCGGAGTATTGGCGGCTCAAGAAGCTGCCCGGCGCGATCGTCGCGGCGTGCCCTTCGCTCACCGCGCCGCCATCGAGCGCCGCCGAAGTGCGCGCGCTGTGCGAGTCCGCGCTGCGATGGCAGCGCTTGATCGACGAGCTTCCCTCGGAAGATTGCTTCTGGGATCTCGGCCTCGGCGGCGCCCTCGAAGATCTCGATCACGCCCTCGAACGCTTTCGCGAGGAGCACGCGCGCATCGCCGCGGCCCACGAGCTCTTCACGGCCCTCCGTCGCGCGGGCGGCCCGTACGCTTCGCGCAAGGGCCTCGCCGAAGCGGTGGCCGAGCATGGAGCGGAGGCGCCCTTCTTCGCGGCCGCGGTGGCCGATCGCGTGCGGGCGCGGCGCCTCGACGCCGTTCACGAAGCGCTCGCCGCCCTCTCCGATGATTTCGACGACGCGCTGCGCGCCGCGGTCGCCGAGGCCTGCGCGCACGACGATTGCGCGGGCGCGCTCTCGCGTTTGGATGCGATCCTCGAGGTCCGCGAGCAGGCGTCCGCGGTGGCGCAGGTCGATCGCCTCCTGGCCGCGACGCCGCCTTGGGTGCGCGTCTTTCTGCGGGGCTATCGACCCTCGACGGGGAGCGATCCCGGGCGCGACGCGCTGGTCGCGCTCGATCGAGCCTGGGTGCGCCGCACGCTCGGCGATCGCACGCTCGGCGTGGTTGAAGAGCCGCTCGTCGACGAGGGGCAGCTCCGGCGCCTCTCCGACGATTTGGAGGCTTGCGAGCAGCGCGCGGGCCGCGGCGTGATCGCGCGTTTCCGCCAGCGTTTGTGGGCCGATGCGCGCGACGCGAAGCGGGGCGTGGGGCTGCGAAAGCTCGCTGCGGAGGTCGCCAAGAAGCGCAACCGGGCCACGCTCCGCCAGCTCGTCGATCGGCACTGGGGCTCGGGGCTCGCGCTCTCGCGTCCCGTGTGGTTCTGCTCGCCCGAGGCCGTCTCCGCGATCTTCCCTCTGTCCGCCGATCTGTTCGACATCGTCATCGCCGACGAGGCCAGCCAATGCCCCGTCGAAGCGGCGCTGCCCGCGCTCGCCCGCGGTCGCCGCACGATCATCGCCGGCGACGATCAGCAGATGCCGCCCACCCACTTCTTCCGCGCCGCCGTCGCCGACGCGCTCGACGACGATGACGACGAAGAGTCCGTGCTCGCCAGCAGCTCGATCCTCGGTCTGGCGCGGGTGGCGCTGCCGGGCCTCGTGCTGCGCTGGCACTATCGATCGCGGCACGAGGAGCTGGTCGCCTTCTCCAACGCGGCCTTCTACGGCGGCCATCTCATCACGGCCCCGCGCGCCGACGCGCGCGTCGCACCCTTCGAGGGCCTCACCTGGGAGAAGGTCGACGGTTTGTGGGTCGATCAAACGAACCCCGTCGAAGCGAAGCGCGTGGTCGCGGCCGTCGACGCGCTCCTCGCGCACGACGGGCCCGAAGGTCCGCCCTCCATCGGCGTCGTGGCCGTCAACCGCAAGCAGGCCGAGCTGATCGAGCGCACGCTCGACGCCCGCGCCGCGGAGGACGACGCCTTCCGCCGCCGATGGGAGCGCGATCGCGCGCGCCCCGCGGTCGATCAGCTCTTCGTGCGCAACCTCGAAAACGTGCAGGGCGACGAGCGTGACGTGATCATCCTCTCCACCGGCTACGCGCCCGCCGCGCCCGGCGGCCGGGTTCACGCGCGCTTCGGTCCGATCGGCGCCGAAGGCGGCGAACGCCGTCTCAACGTGGCCATGACGCGGGCGCGGATCGGCCTTCACGTCGTGAGCTCCATCGACCCCGACGAGCTCGACGTCGCCGGAACCAAGAACGTCGGCCCCAAGCTGCTTCAAGCGTATCTCGCGTTCGTCGAGGCCCGCGCGGATCGCGGCCGGCCCGACGCCGATCTCGCGGCGCAACGCCTCCTCGCCCTCGCGGCGGAGCTCGGCGGTGCCCGCGGCGTGACCGCGGCCGCACGTGCGCCCGATGGACAGCGTCGCATCGGCGATCGCGTGCGCGACGCTTTGGACGTCGCGCTGCGCTCACGCGGTCTGCGCACGCAGAAGGAGGTTGGTCTCGGGCATCGCCGCATCGATCTCGCGGTGGGCCGCCCCGGTGAGGATCACTTTCGTGTCGGTGTCGACTGCACCCAATTCCTCCGCGATCGCGACGCGCTCTCCCGCGACGTGTACACGCCGCGCTTTTGGAAGCGCCTCGGCTGGCGCGTGGTGCGGGTGACGCCGGGGATGTGGCACACGCGCGGCGACGAGGTGGTGGCGGCGATCGCGTCGATGATCGATGCGTGACGCGCCCGTCCGTCGTCAAGCCGCCGCGCGCCCCGTGATCGCTGCGCTCACGGAGAGCAGGCGCGCCGGCTCGATCGGCTTCGGCACGTGCTCCTGGAAGCCGGCCGCGAGCGCGCATTGCCGATCCTCGTCGCGAGCATGGGCCGTCAGCGCCACGGCCGGCAGCACCGCGGCGTCGTCGCCGAGCGCCCGCACCGCGCGCACGAGCGCGTAGCCGTCTTCGTTCGGCATGGCGATGTCGCTGACGAGCACGTCGGGCCGGTGTCGCTCGATTTCGGCCAGCGCCTCGCGCGCGGACGCCGCCGTCTTCACCGCGGCGCCCGCCTCTGCGAGCACGAGGCCCACGATCTCTCTCGCGTCGGCGTCGTCGTCGACCACGAGCACGCGCAGCCACGCGAGCGCCCGCGTCCGCGTGGCGGACATCGGAGGCATCGACCCTCGATCACGCGCCGCCTCCGAGCCCGCCTCGCGCACCGGCAAGAACACCCGAAACGTCGCCCCGCGTCCCTCTCCCTCGCTCTCGGCGGTGGCCGTCCCGCCGTGCAGCTCGACCAGATGCCGGACGATCGCCAGCCCGAGCCCGAGCCCGCCGTACCCGCGCCGGATCGAGCCGTCCCCTTGCCGGAAGCGATCGAAGACGAGCGGCAGCAGCGCCGGCGCGATCCCCTTGCCGTCGTCGGCCACCATGATTTCGATCTGCCCCTCGATCCGCCGCACGCGGACGTCGATGTTGCCTCCCTGCGGCGTGAAGCGGAGCGCGTTGCTGAGCAGGTTCCACACGATCTGTTGCAGGCGATCGGGGTCGCCGACGACGATCTCGCCGATAACCTCGTCCTCGAGGACCATGTGGACCCCGCGCGCGTCCGCCGTGGGGCGCAGCACGTCGACGGCCGCGGTGACCACGGGGCCGATCGCGATCGGCTTGAGCTCCAGCCGGAGCTTGCCCGTGATGATGCGCGAGACATCGAGCAAGTCGTCGATGAGCCGGGCCTGCAGCTCGACGTTGCGCTCGATCACCTCGATCCCACGCTCCTTCGCTCGCTCGTCGAGCCCGCCGCGCCGGAGGAGGCGGATCCAACCCATCACCGCGCTGAGCGGCGTCCGGAGCTCGTGCGAGAGCGTCGCCAGGAACTCGTCCTTGGCGCGGTTCGCCACGTCGGCGCTCCGGCGCGCTTGGGTTTCCGCCTCGAAGAGCCGTTCGGCATCGGCGCGCGCCTCTCTCTCCCGCGCGAGCGCCGCGGCGAGGCTCTCCTCCGCAGCCGAGAGCTCGGCGGCGCTCTTCTCCGCGGCCGCGCGCGCCAGCGCTTCGGCGCGCGTCGCGAAGAAGAGCAGGATGCTGATGAGCCCGCCCGCGAGCGCGATCAACGGCGCGAGGCTACGCGGCGATCCACGATCGAACGAGGGGCGCGCCGCGAAGTGGATGGTCCACGGTCGGCCGGCGACGTCGAGCTCGGTCATGTCGGTGAAGCGCGGCGTGCTCTCTTGAATCGGACGCACGAGCGCCGATCCGATCGCCGTCGGGCGGCCGTCGTACACCGCCACGTCGAGGCGATTCATGTTGGCCTCGCCGATGATCCCCGAGAGCAAGTCATCGGCGCGGAACGGCGCGAACACGAAGCCTTCGATGGCGGCGCGACGTCCTTCGATGGTGCCAGGATCGACGCCCCCGCGGTACACCGGCACGACGATGAGGAAGCCCATCTGCTTCCAAGGATCGATCTCCTGGACGAGCCGGAGCGGCCCCGACGTGGTAGCGGCCCCGGTGTCCCGCGCGTGCTCCATCGCTGCCCGCCGCGTCGGCTCGGAGAACATGTCGTAGCCGAGCGCGACGAGGTTCCGCCGATCGAGCGGCTCCAGGTACGCGATGGTGAAGCCCTCGCGCGGTCCCACCGGCCAGATGTGGAACGACGTCGCGCCTTGGCGCTGAAGATCGCGGACGATCTCGACCTGATCGTGAGGCCCGTAATACCGGGCGAAGCCGATGCCCTGAATACCCGGATGTCGCTCGCGCAGGTGGAGCGCCTCGACGAAGCGCCGGAAGTCCTCACGGCTCGTCTGTGGGTAGGCCGCGAAGACGCCCGCGCCCGCGCGGAGCATGACGACGAACGTCCGCAGCCGGAGCTCCACGTTCTGTTGAATCTGCGCGGTCGCGGCCATGAACTCGGCCCGATCGTGCGCTTCGGCCGTGGTGGCGACATAGGCAGTCGCGATCGAGCTGAGCAGCATCGAGACGGCGAGGATCGCGAACGGCACGCGCGACGGGTGCGCGCGTGCGCGGCGTGGGAGCGGCGCCTCTTCGATTGCACCACGCGAGGCATCCCCTTCGGCGGAGACCGGCGCTCGCTGGAGAATCCGGGGAGGATCCATGTTGAGGCCCAGGTGCCTTTGGAGCGGGCGTCAGTGCTTACCATCAGACGTCCGATGAGGAACGCGCGATTCGGCCGCATCGCCGCAGGGCCCGCTCGCCCTCGTGATCAGGGCCGGCTCGTCCGGCCCCATCGTGATCGATGGACCGCGGATGAGATCGCGTGTCGCTCGTGCTCGTGATCGACGCGCGTCGTCCGAACGTCAGAGCCCGCCCGTCGCGGGCACCGGCACCGGCTTGGCCGCGTTCACCACCAAGCAGCGCACCGTCGTCGTCGCGCTGGTCGTGGCGGCGCGGCCGCCCTGCTCGACGAGCGGCGCCAGCATCGCCTTCGCCGCGGCGCTCACCTCGGCTGTGCCCTTCGGCGGCACCGCGTTCCCGCTCGCCGCGAACATCGTCTGCGTCTGCACCGTCCCGCGCGCGATCTGCGCCTCGGGGAACTGAAGCGTCACGGTCACGCGCACCACCGCCGACGATCCTTCGTTCACCCCGAAGCTCCACGGCCGCTTCGCGAACGCATTGCAGAACGCGGGCGCGCCGTTGCCGCCGTCGGGCCCATAGCTCGTGTAGGCCCATTGGCCCACGTTCACGGCCAGCCCCTCGGCCGGATTCTCCTTGGCGAACTCGACGCATCGGCCCTGCGCCGCATCCCACGCCGAGCCCTCCGCGCACGCGGGCGTCGCCTTCTTCACGCAGGCCTGCCCATTCCAGGTCTCGTCGGGCGCGCACGTCTGCTCGACGGGCACGCAGGCAGCCGACTGATCATCGATCACGAGCTTCTGCCCCGGCGGGCACCCGAGCTTCTGCCCAGGCCCGACGTTGACGCCCATGTTGGTCGCGACCTGGTTCACCTGCTCGCGGGGGATGCACTTCCCCGTCGCGTAGTCGAGCTCGTCCCCCGGCCGGCAAACCTGATCGGGATAGCAGCCGTCGTTCTCCCAATGGTAGCCTGCCCCGCAGTAGGCATTGGCCACGCGCGGGCTCAGGCAGTGCCCGCCCACGAGCTGCCGCCCCGGCAGGCAGCGACAGCGGTGGATGCGGTTGTCATAGGCCGCCCCTTCGCCACATGTAGAGAGCGTGCACCGGCAATAGGGCCCGTCGCACGTGCTCATGAGGCAGGTGTTGGTGAGGCAACCAGGAGCCGCGGCGCCGAGCCCCAGAGCCCCGGCCGCAAGGACGATCGTGCCGAACCGCATCGCGTTCACGGTAGCCCAAGAAGGGTCGCCGCTCACCCCGAAGTCACGGCCGTTCGCCGAGAGGCTAGAGCCCCCGACGCCCTTGTGGTACGCGGTCGCGCCTCCCTAGCACACATGCCCGCAACGCTCCCCATCCACGTCGAAGGATCCGCCGGCTTCGACGCCGCCGTCACGCGGCTCGCTGGCCGTGGTGCGGGCGATATCTCCGCCGTCACGCCGGCCGTGCGTGAGATCCTCGATGCGGTGCGGAGCGAGGGTGACGTCGCCGTTCGCCGCTACATCGAGCGCTTCGAGCACCGGCAAGCATCCGCGCAGCTCCACACCGAGACCTTCGACGGCGCCGCAGCGTTGAGCCGGCTCGATCCTTCGCTCCGGGATGCGCTCGCGCTCGCGGCCGATCGCATCGAGCGCTTCCATCGCCGGCAGTGGGATGCCGAGGTCGCCCGCGCGTCCTTCCTCTACGAGGAGGAGGGCGTCGCGCTCGGCATGCGCATCCGGCCCATCGGTCGGGTCGGTGTGTACGCGCCCGGCGGCAAGGCGCGCTATCCGTCGAGCGTCCTCATGTCGGCCATCCCGGCGAAGGTCGCCGGTGTTCGCGAGATCGTGCTCGCCACGCCGGCCCCCGACGATCGCCTTCTTGCCGCCGCGCACCTCGCGGGCGTCACCAGCGTGCTCGACGCCGGCGGTGCCCATGCGATCGGCGCGCTCGCGTACGGCACCGCGTCCGTGCGTCGGGTCGACAAGATCGTCGGCCCCGGCAACGCCTACGTCGCCTGCGCCAAGCGCCTCGTCTACGGCGACGTCGCCATCGACTCCATCGCCGGCCCGAGCGAGATCCTCGTCCTCGCCGACGACACCGCCGACGCGGCGCTCGTCGCCGCCGATCTGCTCTCGCAGGCGGAGCACGACGAGGACGCGTACGCCGTGCTCGTCACCACCTCGTCCGCGCTCGCCGACGCCGTCGTGGCCGAGGTCGACGCGCAGCTCGCCGCGCTCGATCGCCGGATCATCGCGGGCGCCTCGCTCCGCGACAACGGCTACGTCCTCGTCGTGCGCTCGTTGGATCGCCTCGTCGAGCTCGCCGAGATCATCGCCGGCGAGCACGTCTCCTTCCACGTCGCCGATCCCGACGCCGTCCTCGCGCGCGTCGGCGCGGTCGGCGCGGCCCTCGTGGGCGCGAGCACCCCGGTGGCCCTCGGCGATTACCTGGCCGGCCCGTCGCACGTCCTGCCCACGGGGGGCTGCGTGCGCTTCGGTTCGCCGCTCGGCGTCCACGACTTCGTGGCGCGCTCGAGCATCCTCCGTTACTCGCCCGACGCCCTCCGGCGTCAGGGCCAGGCGGTGATGACCCTCGCCCGCGCGGAGGGCCTCGGCGCCCATGCGCGCGCGGTCGAGATTCGACTCGAACGGGACGGTTCGCCGTCCACGGGCGTTAGCAAACCGCAGTCAGACCGCTAACGCGGGGTGGGAGCGCTTCGGTAACCAGCGCATAACCTTTCGGGATCATTCGATTTCTTTGATGGCCAACTTCTTGCTTTAGAGCTGTGGTCATTGCGATTTTGGCGTGCGTCAATCGACGCACGGGCTTCGGGCTGAACTTTCGGTCGGCAGTTAAGGAGGACTCTCCGATGAGACGGATGTGGACGCGAGCGCTGCTGCTGGGGGCCATCGGGCTGTCCAGTGGAAGCGTCGTGGGCTGCGCGCAGGAGCGAGCGCCCATCAACCGAGTGCAGGCGGACGCGCTGGCGAAATCATTCTTCGTCGGCACGGACCTTAAAGATCCCATCGACGACCCCGAGTTCTACATGCGTGGGACGATCGTCGACGTGGGCTACGGCGCCGCGCAGGACGGCCTCTTCACGTCCACCTACGCGCAGCCGATCTCCCGCATCAAGTGGGAGGTCACCGAGGACCTCCTCAACGCGCGCCTCTCCTACGAGCGCATCGCCGACTCCGACGGCAAGGGCAACACGCTCGATGGTCTGCGCAAGAAGACCACGAACGACGGCCAGATCGTCGCGAGCTACCGGATCAAGTCGCACTTCGACATCCGCCGCTCGTACAACCCGACCACGGGCGAGGAGCAGAACGTCGTCGAGGAGAACTCGAGCGATCGCCCCTGGTACCAGCGCGAGTACTTCCGCGTCGACTGGGCGCAGAACCTGGCGACCGACTCGTACGACTTCGACACGCTCACCAGCCTCGGCTGGATCGGCGGCATCCAGTACGCGCCGCTCGCGTACACCGTGCTCGATCCCGCGAGCGAGGACGCGCCGCACTTCGACGCCGACGCCGGTTACTTCGACGTCACCAACAAGGCCTTCGCGAAGCCCGCGGTCATCGACATCTCGGCCCTCGGCTGGGGTCTCGACACCATCCCGGCCTGCATGCTCCCCGGCGATTTCGCGGGCGGCACGCAGCCGTACGGCAACTGCAACCCGATCGAGATCACGATCCGTCAGTCGTTCCGCAAGGTGGTCGACAAGGACTACGAGCCGGTCGACTTCGACGGTTACCGCTTCCAGGCCTTCGGTATCTTCACCACTGAGCGCGTTGGTTACGACCGTGACTACGGCATGACCGACAGCGCGTGGCACAAGTTCGCCGACCGCTACAACATCTGGGAGCGCAGCCACTTCTACAAGACCCCGGAGTCGATGGAGGGCGCGGCGCCCTGCGCCACCTTCGAGACGACGGAGCTGCCGACCGGCGATCCGAACGCCGATCCCAACCGCGACCTCGACAAGGACGGCACTGCCGACGAGTGCGCCGCGGCCGGCTCGGGCTCGCGCTGCGACGTCTTCACCAAGAAGTGCACGCTGCCGTACCGCCAGCGCAAGGCGGTGACGATCCCCTGGTACATCAACGGGGGCAACACCACGACCATCAACAGCCTCAACGAGCAGATCGCCAACGCGAAGACCGAGGCCGAGACGGCCAAGCTCAAGCAGGAGCTCGCCGAGCAGATCCAGAAGGGTGAGGACCTCTTCGAGGCCACCAACTGGGCCGTGATGGAGTGGGACCTCGCGCTCAAGACGTCCATCCAGACGTCGCGCATGGTCGAGTGCAAGAAGACCGGCGGTCAGACCTGCCAGACCGACTTCCCCATGTGGGTCGGCCAGCAGGAGGACATCGACGAGGCCGTCGCGATGTCGCGTGAGCTCGATGCGTGCCGCCGCAAGGCCGCGCTCGGTGCCACCGATCCGGCGACCACGCAGGACTCGGAGAAGCTCGAGGCCGCCCGCAAGGCCGGCTGGACGTCGGAGACGTGCGCGCAGGCGGTGAAGACCGCGGCCGACGCCCTCGCCAGCGAGCGCCAGAACCCGGCGGACCCGAGCGCCGCCGCCATGAAGACGATCGTCCCCTGGGATCCGGTCATCGTCCTCTGCCACAACCCCGTCATCCAGGGCGATCACCCGGCCTGCGGCGCGCTCGGCCTCTCGCCGCGCCTCGGCGACATCCGCTACAACACCGTCCTCAACATCGACAAGCCGCAGTCGCCGTCGGCGTGGGGCATCATGGTGGACGCGGACGATCCGCTCACCGGTGAGAAGGTCGCGGCCAGCATCAACATCTGGACGCACATCACCGACATCGCCTCGCAGGGCCTCGTCGATCTCATCCGCTACATGAACGGTGAGCTCAAGACGGCCGACATCACCGAGGGCACGTACATCACCAACTGGGCCAAGGCGGCGCAGCTCGGCAACGGCGCCAGCGGCGCGACGATCTCGAAGGCGCAGATCGATCAGCGCATCGCGGCGGCCACCAACCTGAGCGGCAAGCAGCTCCAGGACATCAAGAAGAACGGCATCTCGCCCGCCATCGCGCAGCAGATCCGTCAGTTCCACAACGAGAAGGTCATGGACACGGCCATCTCGAACGAGGTCGCCTCGCCGGCCGCGTACGCCGCTTCCGCGCGCATGCGCCAGGCTCGCGGCACCCCGATGGAGGCGAAGCTCATCAACCGGCCGATGCTCGAGCGCGCCGGCCTCGACACGAGCGCGCTCCCCGCGGGCGCGGCGCTCGATCAGGCCTCGCCCCTCGCGCTGAACAACCCGCGCATCGCGCACCAGCTCAGCCAGATGCGTGAGGCCGCCATGGCCGCGCGCGGCGCCTGCATCATCAACGAGGCGCCCGAGGCCTCGTCGCTCACCGCCATCGCCGACGCGATGAAGCGCAAGTTCCCGACGGGCGCCAGCGAGTCGCCCTCGGATCGCAACAACCGCTACAAGGCGATGCTGAGCTACCTGCGTCGCAAGTACCACTACGCGGTCATCGGCCACGAGATGGGTCACTCCATCGGCCTCCGCCACAACTTCGTCAGCACCTACGCGGCGCTCCACTTCCGCCCGCAGTACTGGCAGCTCCGCACGCAGAACGGCACGCTCGCGAACAAGCCCTGCCAGGACGCCGATCCCAACGGTGAGGGCTGCGTCGGTCCGCGTTACTGGGATCCGCTCACCTCCGAGGAGCAGGACCAGGCCATCTGGATGTTCCAGCACTCGACCGTGATGGACTACCCGGGCGACGTCTCGCAGGACATGGTCGGCCTCGGCACGTACGACTTCGCCGCCGCGCGTATGTTCTACGGCGACGTCGTCAGCGTCTACGACGTGAAGACGAGCAACGGCAGCGCGCTCGACACGGCGTACCTGGCGGGCGGCAAGGTCGGCGTCGGCCTCGTGAACACGATGGACAACTTCGGCGGCCTCGTCGGCATCCAGTACTCGGTGAAGGGCGGGACCCTCGAGGACGACGATCCGAACGCCGCGGGCTGCGCCGCCGGCCAGCCCTGCACCATGCACTACTCGCAGCTTCAGCGTTACTACAAGCTGATCTCGAACTGCGTGGAGGTCACCCCGACGCAGCCGTCGTGGTGGCGTGAGTCGGTCGACGGCAAGTGGGATCCGCTCTTCGACGGCGGCATCGTCAGCGTCAAGGGCAAGCCCACCAAGTGCCGCACGCTTCCGGTCGACTACCTCGGCTGGGATCAGATGCGCGCTCCGAGCAACAGCGAGACCGGCGGCGGCTTCTTCCGCGGTTCGGCTGCGGTCGATCCGGCGACGAAGCGCATCCGCGTGCCGTACTCCTTCGCGACCGATCACTGGGCCGACTCGGGCAACACCTCCGTGTTCCGCCACGACAACGGCGCGGATCCCTACGAGCAGGTCATGTTCCTCACGACCACGCAGGAGAACCGCCACATCCTCGACAACTACCGTCGTGGTCGCAACACGTTCAACGTCCGCGCGGCGGCCGATCGCTCGTACTCGCGTTACAACGAGAAGCTCCTCGGTATCGCGGGCGGCATGGGCTTCCTCGGCAGCATCTACAAGGACTTCGCCACGAACCAGGGCTACACGTACAACACGCTCTGGCCGTACATCATCGACATCGGCGGCTACCGCGACAACATCATCGGTGGCACGGTCGCCTTCGATCACTTCACCCGCGAGCTCTCGCGTCCCGAGGCCGGCGAGCACTACTTCAACCCGACCATCACGACCGATCTCGTGCTGCGCTCTGCCAACGATCCCGAGGGCAACGCCGGCACGACCGCGCTCGTCGTCCCCAACGGCTCGACCGGCTACCTGCGTGACATCGGCTTCGGCGGTCACCTCCTCGAGAACGGTCTCTCGGAGAACCACGGTGACTACGACTCGGAGTACACGATCAACGCCGGCTCGTACTACGACAAGATCAACGTGGCGATCCTCCTCTCCGAGTCGGAGGACCGCTTCATCAGCCAGTCTCGCCAGGACTTCTACGACGCCCGCTTCCGCGCCGTCGGCATGGCGGACATCTACCCCGAGGGCTTCCGCCGCGTGATCGCGAACGCGCTCACCGACGATCGCTCGATCCTCGCGTCGCACGTCACCGCGACCGGCATCAAAAAGCCCGAGGTCACGGGCGCGGTCGATCCGCAGGATCCGACCAACAACGACACCAAGCTCTACCCGAAGAACCCGATCGGCTGGACGAGCTGGTGGCCGAACGAGGGCCCGATGGAGTGCTTCCCCTCGAACGGCAGCAATGTCTGCGCGAGCTACACCGAGAGCTGGAACGGCAATCCGGGTGGCTTCAACCCGATCAATCCTGCGACCAAGGTCGCGATCGATCCGCAGATCGGCTTCGAGGTGCAGAAGTTCCTCATCGCCTGGACTGCGGCATACATCCCGGCCAACCAGAAGGCCGAGTGGGTCGACATGATGCGCATCTACCGCCTGGGCCAGAACGCTGACCCCTCGTTCGAGAGCCGCATCGAGTGGCAGGATCCGGCCTCGGGCCAGGTCTACTACGCGAAGACCTACGGCAAGGAGTGCCTCTTCGGTGCCGTCAAGGTTGATCCCGCGGATCCGACCAGCGAGATCGACACCGACGCCGGCAAGGCCAAGGAGTGCAAGAAGAGCGGTGGCAAGTGGGTGCAGCGCGGCATCGCGGCGCGCGTGCTCGAGTACGCCAACGAGCTCACCTCGGGCGGCTACCTGCTCGACACGACGAAGTACCCGCAGGTTGCGGACTCGTCGCTCCCGGCCGGCTTCAACAAGTACGGTCGCGCGATGTTCGTCGTGCAGCCGGACGGCACGCCGGTCATCGCGGGCGACCCCACGATGAAGACGATCAACGTCGACGGTACCCTGGGTCCTGCCCCGGTCACCTGCGACAACAACGTGGATCCGGCGTGCACGCCTCTCAACGTTTGGGACAACCACTTCTCGGTTCACCTCGCGAAGTACAAGGAGGTCCCGGACTTCCTCTGGGAGGTCATCATCAAGTACGGCATCGGCACCCCCGATCAGCTCGGCGTCTACCCGAACTGATGGTGTGACGAGCGGAGGGCGAGAGCCCTCATGAGAGAGACGGCGCCCGCTCCGAGAGGAGTTGGGCGCCGTCGAGTTTTGTAGCCACGCTTGCTATCGGCGCCGGCCGCGATCTCCTCCATCGAACCTTTCACAGTGGCTCGTATGCGAAGCCGTTCGCACGCATTGTGTGCCGCAGAAGCGGTAGGGTAGGCTACCCGTAGAACTAGGGCGGAGGAGCGACGCGTATGAGCAAGACTGCACCCCGAGCGCGGATAAAAAGCGGACTTCGGCAATCGGCGACCATTGCTCTGCTGGCGTGTGCTGCCGTTGCAGGGGCAGCCACGGGTTGCGATCAGATTCTTGGGCTTGGCAACTTCAAGAATTGCCCGGAGGACTCCGGTTGTCCTGAAATTGGTGGCCCTTCCTGCGCGATGCCCGCCGATTGCCCTGTCGGCGATGAGTGCTCCACGCCGGTGTGTACCGGCGGAAAGTGCGGGCTGGCTGCGAGGGACGACGGTCTCACGTGCAAGACCGATGCGGACCTTGGCCATCGCTGCCAAGCGGGTGCGTGCGTGTGCCCTAGCGAGAATCAGTGCGGAGCCGCCTGCGTCGATACGCAGACCGATGCGAACCATTGCGGAGCGTGCGACAAGGCGTGCCCAATGGGGATCGCGTGCGTGAACGGAGCATGCGATTGCCCAAACAGCGGCGAGGTCTGCGGCACGGCGTGCGTTGATACGCAGACCGATGCGACCAACTGTGGGGCGTGCGGCAAGACATGCACCGTGACCGGGGCGACGTGCGCGTTGGGAGCGTGCGTTTGCCCAGACGGAGGGATGGAGTGCTCGGGCGCCTGCGTCGATACGCAGACCGATGCGAGCAACTGCGGAGAGTGTGGGAAGGCGTGCACGGCGCCGACGACGGTGTGCTCGGGGGGCGAATGCGTGTGCCCCGATCCTTTGATTGCGTGCGCTGGGGCGTGCATCGAGCCGCAGAACGACGCACACAACTGTGGTTCGTGCGGGCACGATTGTTTGGGGGGCACGTGCCAAGACGGCATGTGCCAACCCATCGTCTTGGCGTCGGGGCAGTCGTTCGTGGCCGCTCTCGCGGTGACTGCGACGAGCCTCTATTGGACGAACGCGGATTCTTCGGGCGCCACACTGGGCGCAGTCATGAAGCTCTCGCTCGGGGGAGGATCTCCGAGCGTCCTCGCGGCGAGCCAGCCCCAGCCTGCTCATCTCGCTCTCGATGCGACCAATGCCTATTGGACGTCCATCACCGGAACCTATGCTGGGGGGACATTCACGCTCGCGAAAGTTCCCCTGTCTGGAGGGACAGCGGCGACGCTGATTCCCAATCAGACGATACCTGCCTATAAAACCGGCCCGTACGGGCTCGTCGTGGACGCGCAGAACGTCTACTGGATCAACAACAGTGCGGGTACGATCAGCAAGGTCCCCATTGCCGGCGGTACGCCCGTCGTTCTCGCCTCCGGACTGACTAGCCCCGTGTTCCTCGTGGCCGTCGGCGCCAACCTTTACTACTCGGCGGGGGGCGTGGTGTATGCGCTTCCCAAGGCTGGAGGTGCTGCCACACCGGTCATCAACGCGTGCAGCACCAAATGGCTCGCCGTCAATTCCACACACGTATTTGCATCGTGCGCCGGGGCCACTGGCACGGGCACGTTGCAGTCGGTGCCGGCTGCGGGAGGGGCGCCGACGACGCTGGCTGCGAGCTTGTCCATGCCCCGGCGGGTCGTGGCGGACAGCAGCAGCGTCTACTGGTTTGATGACAATGACAAAACCATCAACCGTATCTCCGTCGATGGTGGCAATACGACCGTGCTGGTGACGGGAGTAGCCACAACCAGCCTCGATGACGGGATCGCGTTCGATGCAACGTCGTTGTATTGGACGACGCACAATGCTGGCACTGTGACTCGCCTCGCTAAATAGACGCAATGAGATGATGGTGCCCGTCTCGACAATCGCTCCACGCCTCATCTCGGCGTGCGTGCGGCGGTGGCACTACGGACGCGCATCGCTGCTGCCGGCATGAAGCTAGGGAGGGCGACCGAGGACTCCTCGGCGATTTTGAGGGAGCGCGACCAACGATTCGGGGCGCGAAGCAGTTTATCACCATCCTGTTAGTACTACAGCAGCACATCGGTAGCCTTGCTCAGGGGGCTCGCGCGGAAGGACGATGGCGGCGGCGTCGGTAGTGACTTCGTCGCGCAGCGGCGCGCCGGTCGCGCCGCCAGAGCATCCAGACCCACGCCAGCTCGCGCGAGTAGGCCGGCAGCGGTGAGGCCAAGCCCATCAGCCGACGCGCCTCGGAGAGCGACCAGGGTGCCCTCCGCATGGCTCGGGTCGGTGGCCTGGTTATGCGGCTTTTTTCCCCGGCACGAGCTGCGCGGGTTGCTCCTCCAACGCGCAGGAAAGCGTCGAGGATGGATCGCGCAGCTTCGCGCGGATGGATGCCAGCCACGCGAGTGCCATCATCGTCAGCGTCACATGTCGATGCCAGCTCGGCCACGTGCGTACTTCGTACTGATCGAGGCCGACGTCATCCTTGGCCTCTTCGAAACACTGCTCGATCGTGTATCGACGTGAGGCCACGCGGGCGAGAGTCTCCAGTGTCGTCGCGGCCCCCGCGTTGGACAGGTAGTAGGCCACTTCGGCGGTATTTTTGATCGAGCGGCGCGCCAAGAGCCAACTCTCACGTGCAGGGCGGCGCTTGCGTCGTTCGGTCACCCGTGCGCAGGCCCAGTCGTATTCGATGGGTCCCTTCTCGCCTTGCTGAAGAGCTAAGCGGTGCCACTGCGTCGCTGGCCAAGAGGCCACAATGGTCTTGACGCTCTGGGGACGTGCGACGCCGGGCAGGAGCCAGAAGCGCGTGCGCGGCCGACCCATGCGTGGTCGGTCGGCTTCGGCTGCGGCGACGGCGTTCAGCACCGTGGCCCACGCCTTCGTGCTCGAGGAGACGCAGAGCACGTAGCGCCGCTCGGCCTTGTCGAGCGCCGCGCGGAAGGCACCATCATCGCCATACGCTTCATCGGCGGTGATCCAGGCCATCGGGACGCCTCGACGCCAGGCTCGGCGCAGCATGCGCAAGCCGAGCTCGGGCTTGGTGTGAAATCGCACGCCCTTGGGCACATGCGCGGCCTTGCGACGCGCGGCATCCTCGCACCACGACGTGGGCAGATAGAGCGCGCGGTCGAGCAACACCTGCCCGCGCTCGCTGTCGTAGCCGAGGAAGACGCCGATCTGACAATTCTCGATCTTGCCGGCCGTGCCGCTGTATTGCCGTTGCACGCCGACAGACGCGCTCCCCTTCTTGATGAAGCCGGTGTCGTCGAGGATGCCGATGCCTTCCGGATCACCGAACTGCTCGACCGAGAAATCCATCAAGCGATCACGCGCGTCGCGCGCACTCCACGTCGCGTGGCAGAGCAAGCGCTGCACGGCATCCGGCCTCCGGTCGCCCATGGCTTCGGCCATCTGCCAGCCGTTACGCCGTTCAACCGGCCCCATCAGCGTGCGCACGTACTGAACCGCCTTCCTGCGGGGCTCGCTCCGCGCGAACAGCGAGGCAAAACGTGCGTGGAAGGCGGTGAAATCCTCTCCGAAGGCATCGAGCTTCGGCAGAGGGCGCTCTGCTGGTGAGGAGGTGCTCATGGGCTGGATCCCTTGAGCCGGGAACGCTGTTGTCCAGGTGCTGCTGTAGTATTAGGCTCGTCGGGGCTCGCACCCCAAGACGTACCTACTGGTGTGGTGTTGTTCAGGCCGCGGATCTCAGGTGTCGCGATAGAACTCTTTTTAAGGCGGAGCCAGGCCTTGGGGGGCTGACAACACCAGGCCTCGAAACGCCTCTCCCCCAATACCGCCGCTCCCGACAGCCTACTTCTTCGTCCGCTTGTTGTGCCCTGCCGCCAGCGTCACGTAATCGATCGCCACCTCTTCGCGCACCGGCGGCGGCCTGAGCAAAGAGCGCATGCTTTCCAGCTCCCGAATGACTTCGCCGATTTCGCTGGCGCCGGCGCCGCGGCCGCGAGCGAGGTCGCTGTAGGCTTCGGCGAGATCGGAGATGCCTTTGCCGCTCACGTGGCCTCGGCGGGAGAGGTCGAGATAGCTGCGGGCGAGGGAGCTGGGATCGAAGTTGTGTGAATAGGCGAGGTCCTGCGCGACACGCAGGACGCTGCGGGCGGGGATGCGGCCGTCTTCATGGAGCACGAAGGCGGCTTGCAGGTAGTTGTAGAAAGGGACGACGCGCGGGCCGAAGAGGCGGAAGTCGGTGGGCGAGGATTGGCGATCGAGGTGGATCAGGATGCGCTCGACGACATCGCCTTTCTCCACGTAGCCGGCGAAGCGGACGGCGTCTTGGATGGTGTCGTCGTAGGCGCCGCCGCGACGCATGATCTCGGCGAGATCGGTCGGGGAGACGACGCCGGCGCAGATGTCGCCGAAGAGGGAGTAGACGAAGGCGTCGGCTTCGGCGTCGTCGCCGAGGAGGACCTCGCGGAGAAGGGCGCCGCTCTCGTCGCGCTGGTGTTTGAGCTCGGCGCGGCGGCGGAGGAGGGCGGGGAGCTTGTAACCGAGCTGGCCACGCAGGGCGCGGAAGCGGAGGCGGAGGATGTTCTCGAGGTTGGGCTTGAGCGTGAGCGAAGCCCAGCGGGCGCCGTCCAGGCGGAGCTTCTGCTCCAGGCGGGAGCGGAGCTGCTCGGGGCTGCCGGAGAGGATGTGGATCTCGGCGCCCACGCGGCCGAGCTCACGCAGCAACGCGGCGGCGCCGGGGACGGTGCGCTTCTGATCGGGGCGCTCGACGGCGGTGCGGACGAGATCGCGGACGGTGTCGAAGTCGGTTCGGAGGTAGGTCTTGTCGAGATCCCACCGGGCGATGAACGTGGGCGTCGATCGTGATGAAGGGCTCGGGGTGGAGCTCGTGGGCGCCTGAGGCTCGGTGCTCGAGCTCGTGGGCCACGACGTGCCGTCGCCCGTGCTTGCGGGCATCGAGCCATTGTCGTTCTCGCGGCGCCTGACGTTGCCCGTCATTGTCGTATCCCGATGCCGCGAGCGTCAGACCCAGGCGTTGTTGAGGATCTCGCCGACGCCGCCGGCGCCGGGGACGATGTACTGCTTCTCGTTGAGGCCGTGCTCCTCGTCCCAGTGGGTGCCGGGGGCGGTGCGCAGGACGCGCTCGGGCGAGAGGCCGCGATCGAGACGGAGCGCGTAGATCGCGATGTTGGGATGAGCGGCGAGCACGTTCTTCAAGTACTCGGGCGTGACGATGAGGTGCAGCGCGATGCACTTGGCCGGGCGGCCGACGAGGGCGGTCTCGTAATACTTCACGGCGCTGATCATCGAAGAACCGGTGGCCCCCATGGGATCGGGGAAGAGGACGTAGCGATCTTCCACGTCGCGGCCGATCTTCGCGTCGTGCCAGGTGGCGCCGATGACCTCGCCCTGCTCGTTCGTCTGCCGGCTCATGAAGAGGTGATCTTGGCGGACGAGGGCCGGGTCGAGGACCTCGTTCATGAGATCGTAGACCGCCTGCGAGGGCATGGTGCCCGCGCGGGCGATGCCGACGGTGACGGCCTTCGTGGCGCGCGCGAGCGCGAGGCCTCGGTAGACCGCCTCGGGATGCGACGATACCATCCGGGTCGGAACGTCGACACGCGCACGGGGGAGCTCGGCTGCGAGCACCGTGCGCGCGAGCATCTCGTAGAGCGTGCGGACCAGACGACCCACGTCCGGCTGCCCGGTCTCCGGTGAGCACGCGCGTGCGAGCAGCGTCCACGCCATCGGGTCGTCGAGGAGGTGAACGTTGGGCCCGTAACGATGCGTGATCTCGGGCGCCTTGAAGCGGCTCTCGGCGTATGCGACTTCGACCATCGTTTTTCTGTTACACTACCCGGCCCCGAGCAGGGTATGGCATAGCCGTCGATTCGGAAAACGGAAGGGAAACGTTCGGTGGATAGCGACCTCGCCGAGTCGGTTGCGGCGCTCAAGGATATTTTCTCCCGACGAAACATCCCGGCCACTTTTGGCAAGGCTGAGCCTGCCGTGGTCGAAGAGCTGCGCAAGACGCTCCGCGTGCCCGCACGCTTCCGCGCCTTCTTGCAAGCGGCGGATCCCGTCGATGTCGAGACAGTGACACCCGTCGAGCGGGTGCGGCTGTTCCCGGCCGGCCGGATCCTCGCCGAGCAGAAGGTCGAAGGCGCTGCCGACCCCGCGAAGGCGGCTGCAGCTTGGCGGAAGAGTTGGATCATCGTGGGGCGGAGCGCGCTCCTGGGTGATCCGTACTTCCTCGACATCTCCAAGCTGGACGCCGAAGGCGATTGTCCCGTCTACAGCTGCATGATGGGCACGGACTCGATCAAGCCCGAGCTCTGTGCCTCCAGCTTCCAGCAGTTCCTGCGGATCCTGGCGATCGGCATGGAGGTCGCGACGGGCTTCGGGAACGGCGTGCTCGACGACGACGACGAGGCGATCTTCCGCGAGGCGCTCGCCCCCAAGATCAAGACGATCGATTCGGCCGCGCTGCGCGCCGGACACTGGACCTGACCGCACGCCCGTGATCACGATGGGGCCGCTTGCGGCCCCATACCCCACGCCGGCCCTGCCGGCGTGGACCGACGCGGACTCGCATGAACATCTCCGCATCCAGCGGACGGATACGTGTGCCCGCTGCCGGTGAACGCGATCGCGAGCGAACGAGCGCGGCGGAGAAGCGTGCTTGCTGCTGGTCACTGCGTTTGCCAGTGCGGGCATCGATCAACCCGGCGTCTGTGCATGCACGGTGATGCGGCTTCCGAACGAGGGTCGATGGAGTGATCGCTTCGAGGTGATCGACGAGGCGAGCGGTTCGCGTGCCCTGGATCACGAGTCCGTTGATTTTCGTCGCGAGCGCTCCGAAGCTAGGAAACCCGAGCGAGGAATTCGTGGGTGTTGGGAGCGTGGACGACCCGTGAGTCGGAGCGCGCCGAAGCGTCGCCGGTGATTTCGGGCGCACGGCGGAGGCGGGCTGCTCGGGCCTCGAGCAACGAGCCCGCGCTGCGCCGGCAGGCCCTTCGCGGATGCGGGCCGCAGCAGAACGCCGGTGGGCTGCTAAGAGGGGCGGAGAGCCGATGACGACCTGCGGGAAGTGCGGAGCGACCGTTGCAGACGATGCCGCGCTGTTTTGCGGCATCTGCGGGGCGCCCCTCTCCCAACCGCAGGCGCCGAAGGCCGAGCCGGTCGATCGCGACACGATCGAGACGGGCGGGCCTCCGCCGACGATGGAGGCGCCGCTGCCACCGCGGGCCGGCTCGCCCGAAGCGCGCGTGAAGGGGACGATCCCGGCGGCGCCCATCTCCGCGGCGCTGAAGCCGTTCGATGCGAGCGCGTATCCCGGGCTGACGCCCGCCGTGCCCAACGCGGACGTCGCGGCGCAGATGGGAGCGAAGGGGATCCCGCTGGCGCCGCCGGCTGGATCGGAGAAGCCGTTCAAGCCGCCCAAGCATCTGCCGGCCGGGGCGCTCGTCGACAAGAAGTATGCGGTGCTGCGCGTCCTCGGCGAGGGCGGGATGGGCGTCGTCTACCTCGCGCGCGACATCCACACCGGGCTCGACGTGGTGGTGAAGGCGGTGCGATCGGAGCTCGCGCATCGCGCGGACGTGCGCGCGCGCACGCTCGCGGAGGGACGCGCGCTCGCGCAGATCGACCACCCCAACGTGGTGCACCTCAAGGCCGTCGTGGTGGAGGGGCCGTCCCTCTACTTGGTGATGCAGTACATCGACGGCGAGAGCCTCGACAAGATCATCGGCCACCAGAAGGCGCGCGGGGAGCGGATGCCGGTGGAGGAGGCGCTCGCGATCTTCCGGCAGGTCGCGGCGGGCGTCGGGGCCGCGCATCAGGAGGGCGTGGTTCACCGCGATTTGAAGCCCGCCAACGTGATCGTGCGGCGCAAGGATCGCGTCGCGAAGGTGACCGACTTCGGCATCGCGCTGGTGCAGAGCGACAACGCGCGGCCGCACACGCGTGGGCTCGTCGGATCGCTCTGGTACATGTCGCCGGAGCAGGTGACGGGGAGGCGCGATCTCGATCACCGCGTGGACATCTATGCGCTCGGGATCCTGCTCTATCAGATGCTCGTGGGCCACGTGCCCTTCGACGCGAAGAGCGACTACGAGATCATGCGGCAGCACGCCGAGATGCCGATGCCGCTCGTGTCGGCGACGCGATCGGACGTGCCACCCGCGGTGGACGAGCTGATCCAGCGCGCGTGCGAAAAGGATCGCGAGCGAAGGTTCCAGCGCTGCGAGGAGATGATCGCGGCAGTGGATCGCATCCTCGGGATCGGGCCCGCGTCGACGTTGCCCGGCATGACGGGGCCCGCGACGCCGCTGCCCGAGGGCGTCGTGCCGGTAGGTCTCGCCGGTGCGGCGCGAACGGGGGTGATCGGTGCCGCGCCTCCGCCGGCATCGCCGACGCTCGGTGAGTCGGGAGCGAGCGAGCCGATCGCGGGGAGCACGGCGAACGAAGCACCGAAGCGGCGCAGGTGGCCATGGGTCGTGGCGCTCGTCGCGCTCACCGGTGCCGGCATGGGCGCGGCCTTCGCGTTCGGCCTGGTGCCGGGCGTGCGTGGGATCTGGAAGCTGCCCATCCCGCTGTCGACGGCGAGCGCGGCCGCGAGCACGAGCGCGCCGCGACCGAGCGCGAGCACCGCGAGCAGCGGGACGTCGAAGCCGAGCGCGCTCACCGGGCTGGCGGGCTCCTGGGTCGGCAATGGACGCGAGCTCGAAGCGGTGCTCTCGGGCAACGATCTCGAGTTTCGGGTGAAGCGGCCCGAGCAGTTCGCGCCGCAGGGCTACGAGCCGGGTGAAGCGCGCTTCGTGCTGCGCACGACGAGCGACGCGAGCACTTTCACGGTGGAGGATCGCATCCGCCCGGTGCCGCCCGTGGGCAAGACGTACGATCCACGATCGCGCGGGACTTGCCAGGAGGTGTGGACCTCGGTGGGGAACGAGCCGCTGAAGGCGCGCTTCGACGGGACGCGGCTCACGGTGGAGTTCGCCAAGATCGAGCCGGGAGCGCAGAACTTCACCAGCGAGGGCGCGAAGGTGACGAGCTGCGTGGGGCTGCGCGAGCTGCGCGCGTCCAAGGTCGTGAGCGTGCTCGTGCGGCAGTGAGCGCCGCGCGCATTTCGTGTCAGGGACGACTGCCATGCGCCGGCTGAGCTCGTGAGCGAGCGGCTGCGCGCATTTCGTGACAGGAACGACTGTCACCCAGCGACGGCGATGACGGCGCGGCCTCGCGCCGGCGTCATGCGCGAGACCGCGTTCTTGTCGATCGAAGAGGGCGCGCGGGCGCGGCCCTCAGTCGTTCTGCATCAGGCCGCGGATCTTGCCGTTGTCGAGGAGGCGCACCTTGAGGGCGGCGGGCTCTTTGGGGAGGCCGGGCATCGTCATCATCTCGCCGGTGAGGGGCACGACGAAGCCGGCGCCCGCGGCAAGGCGCACTTCGCGCACGGTGATGGTGAAGCCTTCGGGGCGGCCGGGGATGGTGGGATCGTCGGTCAGCGAGAGCTGCGTCTTGGCCATGCAGACGGGCAGGTTGCCGTAGCCGAGATCTTCGATGCGCTTGATGTCCTTCGCCGCGTGCGCGGTGAAGGTGACGCCCGCCGCGCCGTACACCGTGGCCGCGACCTTGCGCACCTTCTCGCGGAGCGGATCGGTGAGCTCGTAGGCGTAACGAGGCGCGGGCGGGGCGTGATCCGTGGCGTCGGCGGTCTCGATGACGGCGCGCGCCAGATCGATGCCGCCTTCGCCGCCCTTGGCGAAGCCCTCGCAGCGCACGGCGCGCACGCCGCGGCGACGCGTGGCCTCGTCGACGAGCGCGAGCTCTTCGGCCGTGTCGGTGGGGAACACGTTGATGGCCACGACCACGGGGAGGCCGTAGAACGCGGCGGTCTCGAGGTGCTTCGTGAGGTGCGCGATGCCCTTCTCCAGCGCTTCGGCGTTGGGCTCGCCCGCGAGCTTCACCGCGGCGCCGCCGTGCATCTTGAGCGCGCGCAGCGTGGCCACGAGCACCATCATGCGCGGCCACACGCCCGCGGTGCGACACTTGATGTCGAGGAACTTCTCGCCGCCGAGATCGAAGCCGAAGCCGGCCTCGGTGACCGCGTAGTCGCCGAGCGCGACGCCGAGGCGCGTGGCCAGAATCGAGCTGCATCCGTGCGCGATGTTGCCGAACGGGCCCGCGTGCACGAGCGCGGGGCCGCCCTCCGCGGTCTGCACCAAGTTGGGCAGGAGCGCGTCGCGCAGCACGGCCGTCATCGCGCCGGCGGCGCCCACGTCGGCGGCGGTGACGGATGCGCCCGTGGTCGAGGTGCCCACCACGATGCGGCCGAGGCGCTCCTCGAGATCGCGGTAGCTCGAGGCGAGCGCGACGATGGCCATGATCTCGCTGGCGGCGGTGATGTCGAAGCGATCCTGCCGCGGGACGCCGTCGGTCTTGCGGCCGAGGCCGACGATGACGTTGCGGAGCGCGCGATCGTTCATGTCGAGGGCGCGGCCCCACGTGACGCCGCGCGGATCGAGCGAGCCTTTGTCACCGAGGGGGAGGTGGAAATGACAGGCGTTGTCGACCATCGCCGCCAAGAGGTTGTGCGCGGTGGTGATGGCGTGGATGTCGCCGGTGAAGTGGAGGTTGATGTCGTCCGCGGGCACGAGCGTGGCGCGCCCGCCGCCGGTGCCGCCGCCCTTCACGCCGAACACGGGGCCAAGCGAAGGCTCGCGCAGGCAGAGCGCGACGCGCTTGCCGAGGCGGCGCATGCCCATGGCGAGGCCGACCGAGGTGGTGGTCTTGCCCTCGCCGGCGGGTGTGGGGTTGATGGCCGAGACGAGGATCAAACGGCCGGCGCCTTGAGCAGGCCGATCGAGGGCGGCGAGATCGATCTTCGCCTTCCCTCGCCCGTAGACTTGGACGTGCTCTTCGGGGACGCCGAGCTCGCGCGCGACGTCGAGGATCGGCTGCGGTTCGTGGCGGAGTGACATCAAAGGTCTCCTATCTTCAGCCATAGCGGGAGGCGAGGAGCCGAGCGAGCGAAGGCTCGCCGCGGACCAGGGAGAGCGTGTGATCGGCGTGGCCGTGGGCGTAGCCGTTCCCGATGTAGAGGTCCACGTCGCGGCCGATGCCTTCGGCGCCGAGCGCCGCGGCCGTGAAGCTGGTGCTCATGGCGAAGTAGTAGACCTTGCCGCGATCGCGCGTGGCCACGATCGCGGAGATCTCCACGCCGGGGACGTTGACGCACGACAGCGTGAGATCGGCGCCGCGCCCTTCGGTGATCGGCATGATCGCGTCGCGCACCGCGAGCGGATCGCGCGCGTCGACGACGGCGACGTGATCGCAGATGCCGAGCGCCCGCAGATCGTCGGCGAAGCGCGGCGACGCTTCGAGCCCGATGACACGCCCGCCCGCGCCCACCCGACGGCGCGCCTCCGCCGCGCAGAGGAGGCCGGATTTGCCGCCCGCGCCGAGCACCACCACCGTCTCGCCCGCGCCGCAGAGCCGCGCGACCTGCGGCGCCGCGCCGGCGACGTCGAGCACCGCGAGCGCGAGGCGCTCGGGGATGTCCGCGGGCATGCGCGCGAGCGGCGCCGACGCGAAGATGTACGCGGTGCCTTCGACGTCGACCTGCGCCGAGATCGGGCGCACGGCACGGATCGATCGAACCGAGAGCGGCGTGAGCGAGAGCGAGGCCAAGGTGGCGATGCGATCGCCCGGGGAAAAGCCGCGATCGCGCACGAGCGCGCCCACGCGTCGCACCGTACCGAGGAGCATGCCGCCCGAGCCGGTGACCGGGTTGTGCTGCTTCCCGCGGCGCTCGACCGTCTCCATCACCCGCCGGCCCACGGCCTCGGGCGTGCCGTCCGTCGCTTCCTCCATCTGCCGGAAGCTGGCGGCGTCGACGTTGAGCGTCTCCACGTCGACGGTGATCTCCGTCTCGTAGAGGGTATCGTCGCGCGCATCGAGCCGTTCCGCGGGTTGCGGTAGGGCACCTTTCGGAGCGATGACGCGATGGGTTCCGAGCGGGTCACCAGGGAGAGATGTCACGGCGCCCCCTTATCACGGGCCGCCCCTGGGCTCATCCGGCCGGACCCGGCGGCCCTGGAATTCCCGCGTGAAACCTACGTTCGCAGCGGGAAGGTCTCCACGCGTGTTGACCACCCCTTTACCGAGCGTGCATGATTGCGCTCCGCCGGACGATGGAAAGTCAAGCTCCCAAGGGCGCCATAACGCGCCAGCTCGCTCTCCGTTTCATCTCCGGAAAGTACCAGGGTGGTGAGTATCCGCTCGGCTCGCAGCCGGAGCTCATCGTCGGCCGATCGAGCGACCTCGACATGGTGCTCGTCGAGGACATGGTCTCGCGCCGTCACGCGCGGATCACCGTCTCCGAGAACCAGATCCAGATCGAGGATCTCGGCTCCACCAACGGGACCTTCGTCAACGGGGAGAAGATCTCGCGCGCCTCGCTGAAAGAGGGCGACCGCGTCCTCATCGGCACGAGCATCCTCAAGGTCGTCGCCGTCGATCCCAACGCGCCCGCGCTGCGCCGCCCGGAGATGCCGGCCGCCGGCCGCGGCGCGCAGACGCGCACGATGAGCGGCTCGATCGACGAGATCCCGCTCCCCGATCTGCTGCAGCTCCTCGGCTCTTCGAAGAAGAGCGGCGCGCTCGTGGTGCGCTCCGAGGATGACGTCGGCAAGATCTTCCTCCGCAAGGGCGTCGTGGTCTTCGCGTCGATCAACGACCTCCCGGAGGTGCCGCCGCTCAAGAGCATCTTCCGCATCCTCACGTGGGGGCACGGCTCCTTCGATCTCGCGCCGCTCGACGAGCGCCCCATCCCCGGCGAGATCAGCGCCACCGTGCAAGAGCTCCTCATGGAGGGCCTGCGTCAGATCGACGAGCTCAACGTCATCCGCGATCGCCTCCCCGATCTCGGCGCGCAGCTCTTCGTCCCGCACCCGCTCGCGCCCAAGCTCTCCGCGCTCTCGCCGATGGATCTCGAGATCTTCCAGATCGCCTACAACCACCAGCACCTGTCGACGCTCTTGAACCAGAGCCCGGGCACGGATCTGGAAACGGCGAAGAGCGTGCTCGGTCTGATCGAGAACGGCTACCTGCGCATCGCGTAGCGCCTGCGAGCGCACGTCATTTCACGCAGCGTCCGTTGGTGATGGCGCCGTGCTCGAGCGCGCGCCGGCTGAGTGTGCAGACGTCGCGTGTCGATCGGTCTGTGATCGATCGCGCGTGCTCCGTTTACCGAGCGCGTTGCTCTATCTACCGACCGCTCGAGAGTGCGTGGGCCGACGTCAGCGCGTCATCCACTCGCGGCGCATGTTCTCGAGCGAGCTCACGAGATCGTTGGCCGCCGATTGCTTCGCGAGCTCGAGCGCTTCGCGCAGGTAGACGGTGGCCTCGGTGGCGCGGTCGCGCTCGCGGGCCACGAAGGCCAAGGAGCCGAGCACCATGGCGCGGTCCTTCCCGCTCGGGCCGGCGAGATCGAGGGCCTCGCGGAGCACGCCGTCGGCGTCGGTGAGATCGCCGGCGCGCGCCAGCGCTTCGCCGAGCTTGCGGCTGAAGATCAAGACCGCGCGCATGGGATCGTCGAGCTCGCCGCGGAAGATCTCGCGGCGCGCCAGATCGAGGCCGCGGCGCAAGGCGAGCACGCAGCCCGGCTGATCGCCGCGCGAGGCGGCGCGATCGGCCACCTGCTCGAGGAGCATGAGCGCCTCGAAGGAGTTCTGTGCGTGGTAGGCGTGGAGCGCCTGCACCTCGAGCGGCAAGGGCAGGGGATCGCCGTGCTGATCGGTGGTGGCGCGCGCGTGCAGATCGCGCCGCACGCCCGCGGGGATGGTGGCGAGCGTCACGTCGCGCACCAGCGGGTGCATGGTGCTGATGATGCCGTCGCGCTCTTCCACGAGGCCGGCCACCGAGAGCGTGGCCAAGAGCTCGTCGAAGCTGCGCACGTCGGGCAGGAGGCAACGGAGCGATCCATGATCGGCGGCGTCGCCGATGACCGCCACCGCCTGCAAGGTGCGGCGCGCCTCGATGGGAAGGCGCTCGATGCGCAACGCGATGATGTCCGCCATGCGCGCCGGCGGATCGCTGCCGCCCTCCATGTTGAAGCGGATGAGCTGGTCGATGTAGAGCGGCGGCACCGCCGGCCCCTCGGCCCCGCTCGGCCCCACGAGGCGCGGCGTCACGCCCTTCACGAGCGACGCCGCCACCGTGGTGGGCAGGCCCGAGAGCCAGCGCGTCGAGCTGCTCTCGCCGCTGGGCTCCTCGACGAACGGCGAGGGCTCGCTCGCGGCCTGCGGCTGCCATCCGGGATCGAAGCCGGGCACGTGCGTGGCGACGATGAGCATGGCCGCGAGCGGCGGCTCACCGATCACGTCGGCGAGCGCGGCGCGGCTCCCGCCGTCGAGCACGTGCAGATCGTCGATGGCCAGGATCACGCGGGGCGCGCCTCGGCTCGCGGCGCCGCGCGTGCTGCCCGCGCGATGCGAGCTGTTCTGCTGGGCGCGCATGATGGCCCAACGCAGCGCCTCCGCCGCGATGAAGCGGCGATCGCCCGGCGTCAGCGCGCCGTTGGTCGGCCGCGCCCAGAACGGTGACCGCGACTCGCGTCCGTTCATCGCGCGCGTGAAGAGATCGGAGAGGCCGCGGCGCGCCTCCGGCGTGGCCCCGGGCCAATCACCGTTGGAGCCGCCGTTTGCCGGCAGACCGGCGAGCTCGATGATGGCTTTGCGGAGCGCGTGGTTGCCGACCTCGGCCCACCAGGGATCGGGCCCGACCGTGACGATGACGTCACCGGCCGAAGCGGCGCCGCGCAGGAACTCGCGGAGCAGGCGCGTCTTGCCGACGCCGTGATCACCGACGAGCCGCACCGCCGAGAGCGAGCCGCTCACGTTGCGACGCGCGCGCTCGAGCCACGCGAGATCTTCCTCACGGCCGGTGAAGGGGAGGGGAACGCGCGGCAGGCTGGAGAGGCGCGGGCGCCGCGCGACGAGGCCGTCCGTGCGCGGCGGCGGCGTGCTCGGCATGGCGATGCGCGCGCCGCAGTCGCCGCAGAACTTCTGCCCGCGCGGCACGAGGGCGCGGCACGCGTTGCACACCACGCCGCCGTCGGGGTTCGAGTAGCGGCCCGACGTGCCTTCGGACGCGTTCAGCGAAGCACGCAGCGCGCTCGAGAACTCCTCGGCGTCCTGGAAGCGGCGCGCCGGATCCTTCGACAGCGCCTTGAGCGTCACCTCGACGAGGCCCTCGGGAATGTCGCGCTCCGGCGCCACCACGCTCGGATCCGGCGGCGGCAGCGAGAGGTGCATGAGCACCACCTGCGTCGGCGTCTCGGCCTCGAAGGGCAGGCGTCCCGTGAGGAGCTGGAACAGGATCACGCCGCACGCGTAGAGATCGCTGCGGTGATCGATGGTGTCGCCGCGGCCCTGCTCCGGCGCCATGTAATCGGGCGTGCCGCAGACGATGCCGGGCATCGTGATGTTGGTCGCGGTGACCTCCGCCTTCATCTTGGCGAGGCCGAAGTCGACGACCTTCACGAAGTCGCCGCCGGATCGCATCGGCTCGAGGACGATGTTCTCCGGCTTCAAATCGCGGTGGATGATGTCGAGGTGGTGCGCTTCGCCGAGCGCGGCGAGCACCTGGCAGAGCACGTCGACGATCCGCTTGAACGGGATCGGCCCCTCCTCGTAGACGACCCGCGCGAGATCCTTCCCGCGCAGGTACTCCATGACGAGGTAGAGCTGCCCGCCGTTCTTGCCGAAGTCGATGACGGCGACCGAGTTCGGATGGTTGAGCCGGCTGGCCGCGCGCGCTTCGGTGATGAAGCGCACGGACGCGCTCTCGTCCCCGAGCAGGTGCGGGTGAATGATCTTCACCGCCACCGTGCGCCCCAGGGCCTTCTGTTCGGCGCGATACACGCGGCCCATGCCGCCGACGCCGACCAGCTCGAGGATCACGTACCCGCCGGGCAGCGTGGTGCCGATCAGCGGATCGTCGTTCGACTTGTTACGACCCAGCTCCGCGATCGGAAAGCCGCAAACAGGACAGAACTTGTGGCCTTGCTCGCACGGGTGGGCACATTGCGGGCAAACGACCTCCGGCACGGCGTCGACACTACCACGGATGTGTCGAAGGGAACCACTCCGTTACCCGAGTTGCCTCGGGGGTGCTCCAGAGGGGGCCGGCGATTCCCGGGCCCGAGCCGGTCAGGCCCCGAACCGGGCGGGGTGCGCCCCTTTCCCGGGCCGCGGTCACGCCGGCAACTCGCGCCCACGTCCGCCCGGGTTGGGCTAGAGTCTGCCCGATGTCCATGCCCCGCCTGCGCCTCGGCCAGCTCCTCGTCGACGCGAAGTTGATCACGGCCGAAGCCCTCGACGAGGTCCTGGCCGTGCAGCGCAGCGACGGCCGCCGGCTCGGGACGTTGCTGGTCGAGCGCGGCTTGATCAACGAGACGCAGCTCACGCAGATCCTATCGCACCAGCTCAGCGTCCCCTGGGTCTCGCTGCTGCACATCGAGTTCTCGCGGCAGCTCTTGAACCTCGTGCCCCACGACGTGGCCGATCGTTATTGCCTGGTGCCCATCTACGTGCGGCACGTGCGCAACCAAGGCGAGACGCTCTACATCGCCATGGACGATCCCAGCAACGAAGAGGGCCTCCGCGCTTGCCGCGAGCACTCGGGCTTGCCGGTGCGATCGATGATCGCGCCGCCGGCGGACATCCGGAACGCCATCCGCGTGTACTACGGCATCGAGCCGCGCGCTCCGTCCGCCCTCCAGCCGTCGCCCGCCGCGCGCTCCGAGGCGCCGGCCGCACGTCCCGCCGTCGAGCCCGAGCCCGCCGCGACGCAACGCGAGCCGAGCGTGCGCGTCGTCGTCCCGCCGCCCTCGGTGCCTCCGCCCGCCGTCGTCGTGCTCGATGCGCCGCCCGTCGAGCACGCGCCGCGTGCGCCCGAGCCGATCGCGGACGGTCCCGTGATCGAGACCGTGGAGATCCCGATCGACACGAGCCGCGCCGAGCGCCTGCGGGCGATCCTCGAGCAGCCGTCGTCTCCGCCGAGCGAGCCGCCGGTCGAGAACATCCCGCGCCCGCGTGGTCGCGCGCCGCGCATGGTCTCGCTCACTCTTCTCGACGGCACCACCCTCAACCTCCCTGCGCGCCGCCGCCAGCGCCCGCGCCCCGCTGATGAGCAAGAGCCCGCGGAGCCCGTCTCCTCCGCGCCGTCGCCGGCCGCCGCTCCACCGGTGTCCGCCCCCACCGCGGATCCTCCGAGCCTCGATGGCTTGCAGGGCCTCACCGCGCGTGATCTCGTCCTCGCGCTTCGCGTCGTCGCCCACGGCGCCGACGCCAGTGAAGTCCTCGGCTCCAACGTCCGCTGGGAGTCGCTCTTCGCCTCGTTGCTCTCGCTGATGCTGAAGAAGCACCTCATCGCCGACTGGGAGTTCGTCGACGAGCTGAAGAAGAATCTTTAGTCCCGGGAAAGGGCTCGCGCCCTTTCCCCCCGACGGGCAGAGCCCGTCGGGGCCCCCATACCGCGAACCACCCGCGCCCGCTGCGAGGTCGCGCCGCTTCGGGCCTCGCGTCATCTTCACGGCGACCTTCGAGCTGTGTCGTTTCGGCGTGACCGAGATCGTTTGAGCTCAAACGAAATGCCCTTCTGAGGGCGTCGGCCGCGTCGTGCGGGAGCGTGCAGGCGATCGAACGAGATCGTTTGATCTCCAACGAATTGGCTCTCTCCAGCGAGCTGGGAAGACGCTCCCCCTGCCTGCGATGATGGGCGCGTCGCGCGAGATCGTTTGAGCTCAAACGAAAGAGCCCTCCCCCGGCGAACCGGGAGAGGGCCTCTTCGACCGCGTGGGCGCGAGCCTCGGCGCGATCGCCTGCGCGATCACGCCGTCGGCGCGCGGATCACGCTACTTCTTGTCGGCTTCCTTGAGGGCCTTGTCGATGACCTTCTTGAACTTGCCGTAGGGCTGGGCGCCGCTGATGAAGTAGCCGTTGATCTTGCCACCCTCGACGGAGCCGACGACGAACGCCGGCGTGCCGCTGATCTGGGCTTTGTCCGCGACCGCGCTCTCGGAGTCCACGAACGCCTTGTGGCTGTTCGCGTCGAGCGCCTTCTTGAACTTCACCATGTCGAGGCCCTGCTGCTCCGCGTAGCTCTCGAGCGCCGGGCGCTTGAGGGCGTCGGGGCCGCTGCCCTGCTTCTCGAAGAGCAGATCGTGGAACTTCCAGAAGCCTTCCTTGCCCTTCTGCTTGAAGGCCTCCTGCGAAGCCTCCGACGCGAGGGGCGCGTCCGCGTGCATCGGGAGCGGCTTGTGGCGCCAGACGATCTTGATCTTGTCGCCGTAGTTCTTGTCGACCTGCTTCAGCGTGTCCTCGACGCGCTTGCAGAACGGGCACTGGAAGTCGCTGAAGATCTCGAGGACGACCTTCGCCTTGTCGTTGCCCTTGGAGGGGCTGTCCGCGGCGGGCGCGTCGACCGTCTTCTTCTCCGGCGGCGGCGGCTCCTTGCCGTCCTTGATGAGCTCGTTGTAGACGTCCTTCGCTGCGACGCCCTTGCCGATGAGGGCTTCCGCCTTCTTCAGCTCCTCGTCGATGACCGACTTGAACTTGTCGACCGGCTGCGCGCCCACGAGGCGGCGGCCGTTGATGAAGAAGTGGGGCGTGCCGTTGGCCTGGAGCTCGTCGGCGAGATCCTGGTCCGCGGTGATCTGCGCGCCGTACTTCTTCTCGGCCATGGCCGCCTTGACCTTGGCCTCATCGAGACCGAGCTCCTTGGCGTAGCCGAGCAGATCCTCGTCGGCGAGCTTGACCTGGTTGTCGATCCACTTGCCGCCGCCGCCCTCGCAGCTCTGCTTGTCGGCCGCCTCGGCCTTGCCCTGGCACTCCTTCTTGAAGAGGAGATCGTGCGCAGCCCAGAAGCCGGCGGCGCCCTTCTGCTTGCCCGCCTCGATGGTCAGCTCGCTCGCGGGCTCCGCGCGCGGGTGGAAGGGAAGCGGGTTGTGCTTCCACACGATGCGGACCTTGTCGCCGTAGGTCTTGACGACCTCCTTGAGGGTCGGCTCAACGCGGCCGCAGAACGGGCACTGGAAGTCGGAGAACTCGACGATCGTGACGAGCGCGTCGGCCTTGCCCTTGAAGGGCGAGTCACCGACCGGCACCTTCCACACGGTCTTGTCGTCCTCTTGCGGCTTCTGCGCGTCGGGCTTGTTGCGCTCGGGCGCGGCGGGGGCCTTCGCCTTGTTCTCGCCGGCGAGCTTGGCGTAGACCTTCTCCGGCTTCGTGCCGGCGGCGATCGCGGCCTTGGCGGCGGCGAGCTGCTCGTCGACGACGGCGGTGAACTTGTCGATCGGCTGCGCGCCGCTGAGGAACACGCCGTTGATGAACGACGCCGGCGTGCCGGTCACGCCCGCGGTCTTGCCGACGGCCATGTCGGCGTCGACCTTGGCGGCGAGCTCGGGCTTACCGACGAGCTCCTTGAACTTGGCGCGATCCACGCCCGCCTCGGCCGCCCACTGCTCGTACTTCTCGGGCGAGAGGTCCTTCTGGTTGGCGAAGGCCGCGTCGTGGAACTTCCAGAACGCCGCGCTGCCACCCAGCCGGAACACGGCCTCGGCCGCGATGGCGGCCGGCTTCGCGTTCGGGTGGAACGGGAGCGGGTTGTTCTTCCAGACGACGCGGAGCTTGTCCTTGCCGTACTTCTCCTTCAGCTGGTTGATCGAGGTCTCGACGCGCGTGCAGAAGGGGCACTGGAAGTCGCTGAAGATCACGAGCGTGACCGGCGCCGACCGCGAGCCCCAGGTGGGGTCCTTGGACGACACGGGCACCGCCGCGTCCTCGTCGCTCCACGCGCCGCCGCTGTCCTTCGCGGCCGCGATGTCGCCATCGCTGCCGTGACCGCCGGCGCTCATCCCACTGCGATCGACGCCGTACATCAGCATCCCGCCTGCCAAGAAGCAGAGCAGGAAGCCGACGATGGCCGTTCCCTTGTTCATGTTGCTCATCCTCGTTGGTGCGCCGCCCGAGGCGAGGTGGAAACATCTCCACCGCACCTCGAACGCCGCGAAAATCCGCGTGGGAATGTGATCCCGTCGCGGGGAAACACGGACTCTTCAGGCAGACGCAAAGCTCCATGCTTCGCATCTGCGTTTCAGGAACATCGCTGTCGGCTCGGCCCGGCCGCTGCTTTCGAAGCACGTCACCGAGCTGCCTTTGCGCATCGCCTTGGCTCACGCCCTCGACGTCGTCGAGCGCATCTCCGAGCCGCTCCGCGCTTCGTCACGTCCGACGGTCCCGACCCTTGCCGACGTTGATCAGCAACGACCTTCGAGCCATCGACCTGGGCCGGCTCCGCCGGCCCGGGGTATGGGGCCGCTCGCGGCCCCATCGCAACAAAACCGCCGAGATAGCGACGCGCGCGTCGCTATCTCGGCGGATGCTCGACGGCGTGCTTCACGCCCGCGCGCGGCATGCCCGCGGCCGCCCGGAAAGGCGGCGCGAGCTCGCTCGTCGCGGGAGGAATCAGCAGGCCATCACCGAGCATGGCGTGATCGAGCACCGCGAAGGCCGGCTGGCCGAGCGGTGTGTCGTGGGAGCTGGGGCCGCAGACGGGCGCGGAGATCTCACCGGTGCAGCCCGACGAGGCTTCGATGCGTGCGTCCACGATCGGGACCACGCGGGGCGGCGCGACCACCGAGGCGCCGCTCTCCGAGCACATGGCAGCGACGCGCGGATCGCCCGGATCCTCGTCGTTCCGGATCTCGCCTAGGGTGCACGAGTCCGGAAGGATCGTCGGCATCGCGAGCCACTCGGGCGGGGTTGGGGTGACCTCGTGGCTCTCGCATGCGGGCAGGAGGGCCGCGAAGGCGAGGCGCGGAGCCAGCAGAACCACAACGGGCACGAGCAGCGTCGCCGCGAAGGCGAGCCACCTCGAGAGCCGCTGCAGGTTACGCGAAGCCATCCCCAGGCCGCCGATCTACCCGACGGACGAACCGGACGCAATCCGGTTCACGGAAGTTGGCCCTTTCGAGCGTGTGTTCCTAGGGTCCAGCCATGGCGGCGGCGGAACCGATGGCAGCAAGCAATGGCACGACGGACTCCGGAGGTGCCCGCGGCACCGCTTCGTTCTCCGAGGACGTGCCCCGTCCGCTCGGCCGGTATCTGCTCCTGCGTCGCATCGCCCGCGGCGGCATGGGCGAGGTGTTCCTCGCCACCACCACGGGCATCGAAGGCGCCGAGCGACCCGTCGTCGTGAAGATCATCCGCCGCGAGCACGCCACGGATCCGAGCTTCATCGCGCGCTTCCTCGACGAGGCCCGCGTGCAAGCGCAGCTCCAGCACTCCGGCGTGGCCCAAGTGATCGACGCGACGATCGACGATCGCACCGGCGAGCCCTACGCCGTCGTCGAGCACGTCGAAGGCAAGAGCCTCGGTGACGTGCGCGCGCGGGCGCTGCAGATCGGCCGCGCCGTCGGTTGGGCCGACGCCGTCGCCATCTCCACGCTCATCGCCGAAGCGTTGGCCCACGTGCACGAGCGGCAAGATCCCTCGGGCAAAGGGCTCGCCATCGTGCACCGCGATCTCTCGCCGCAGAACGTGATGGTGAGCTACATCGGCGAGTGCAAGATCATCGATTTCGGCACCGCGCGCGGGCAGAACCGCCGTTGCCACACGGTCGCCGGCGTGGTCTTCGCCAAGCCCGGCTACGTCGCGCCCGAGGTCGCCAACGGCGACTCCGGCGACGCTCGCGTGGACATCTACGCGCTCGGCGTGATGCTCTGGGAGCTCTGCGCCGGCCGTCGTTTCCTTCAGGGCGACGCGGGGCTGCACATGGCCGCGGTGGCGCGCAACGCCAAGAACCTGCCCCCGATCGCGGCGGAGGTCGGCGCGCCCATCGAGCTCGACGCCATCATCGGAAAGCTCACCGCCTTCGATCGCGACGCCCGCTATCTCGCCGCGCGCACGGCGGCCTCCGATCTCGCGCGCCTGCTCGCCGCCGCCGAGGCGCTGCCCACGGGGGAGCGCGGCGTGCGGGCCCGCGTCGCTGCGTTCATGAGCGTGCTCTTCCCCGGTGAGCCCGGGAAGACGCGACGCGAGTTCGCCCGCCTCGTCGCCGAGTCGCGCGATCTCAAGGCCGACGCTCCCACGCCGCGGCGCCCGCCCTCCGCGCCTCCGCCCGCGCCGCCGGCCCCGCTCGCGCCTCCGCGCGAAGGCGAGGTCCTCGCCGGCACGCGCTATCGCCTGATCCGCGAGCTCGGCCGCGGCGCGAGCAGCATCGTGTACGAGGCCGAGCACCTCGATCTCGGCCGCCGCGTGGCCCTCAAGCTCATCTCCACCGAGCACGGCGCCGCCGCCGAGATCGCTGCTCGCTTCCGGCGCGAAGCGCGCACGCTCTCGCGCCTCGCGCACGAAGGCCTCGTCACCGTGCACGACGTCGGGCAGTCCGAAGGCGAGCGCTTCTTCTGCGTGATGGAGCTGCTCGAAGGCGAAACGCTCGAAGCGCGCCTCGCCCGCGACAAGAGCTTCGAGGTACGCGACGCCCTGCGCATCGTCCAGCGCGTGCTCGCGGCCCTCGAGGTCGCGCACGGCGCCGCGCTCGTGCATCGTGACATCAAGCCGGCCAACGTCTTCCTGCCGCGCAGCGGCGGCTTGAAGCTCCTCGACTTCGGCCTGGCCCGCAACATCGACGAGACCCAGCCCGACGCGGCCTCGCGCGGCTTCACCATCTTCGGCACGCCCGAGTACATGGCCCCCGAGCAAGCCGCCTCGGGGCAGATCGATGCGCGCGCCGATCTCTACGCGCTCGGCTGCGTCCTCTACGAAATGCTCGCAGGCCGCCTGCCCTTCGAAGGCCCGAGCTCGGTCGCGATCCTCGACGCCAAGGTCAAGGGCAGCCCCATGCGCCTCGATGAACGCGCGCCGACACGCGGGATCCCCGACGCCGTCGACGACCTCGTGATGAAGGCCCTCTCGCGTCACCCGAGCCAGCGCTTCCAGACCGCGACCGAGATGCGTCAGGCCATCGAAGCCGTGCTCGACAAGCCCGCTCGCCGCAGCGGCCTCCGTCGCGTCGCGGTCGCTGCCCTCGCGCTCTCCGGCCTGTTCGCCGCCTTCGCCTTCACCGCGAAGGGCAAGCAGCTCCGTGCCTCGGTGCCGTGGCTGCATGCTCGCCCGGCCGTCGTCGCCGTGAGCGCGACGCCGCCAGAAGCCGTGCCCGCAGCGACCGCCGATCAGCCCGATTCCGGCACCCTCGACGAAGGCGAGGACGGTGACGTCGTCGACGACACGCTCCCCGCCGCGCCTCCGCCCGAGACCTCCGCGACGCCCGTCGTGGCACCGGCCACCGCGCAGCCGGAAGCGCAGCCCGCACCCGCCGCGCCGACCGCGCAGCCGATCGCCGCCGCCGAGCCGGCCCCGCCGGAGAAACCTCATCATCGCAAGCGCGGCAAGCACAAGGCGTCGGCGAAGAACGACGACAGCCAGGCGAAGCAGGCGAGCCCGAAGCCCGACAAGCCTGCTCGGCGCAAGCACAAGGCCAAGGTCGCCCACGCCGATCAATAGGCTCGCTCGCCGATTCGGCTGCGGTGACGTACGATGAACGGGCCATGAGCAAGAGCCGAAACGAAGTCGTCAAGGAGTCCCAGAAGAAGGGCATCGCCGCCGGCGCCGCTGCAGCGGCGACCGTGGTCCTCGGCGTCACCGTGGGCGCGCCCCTCGCGGCCGTCGCCGCGGTCCCCACCGCGGTCCTCGGGTGGCGTTGGTGGAAGCACCGGGCCGAGAACGGCATCAAGTTCTGACGCTCGGTAGGCGTCTCTCCCACGCCTGCCGCGCTCGACCACGGTACCCTCGCCGGCGTGATGGCCTGTCGTGACAGGCCATCACGCATCGGCCGTCACGAGGCCGCTGCCGCTCACGAACAGCCTTCATTCACCGCTTGCTTTCGCGGTCCGTCGCACCTGACGCGTCGCTCCGCAGCGGCCGTGTTATCGCGTGAAATTGCTTCTGTCGGTCAGACCCGGTCGAATCGCAGCGTACCGTGTTTGCAAAGAACGGGGGTCTGCTTGGATAAGCTCGAGAACAGGCGACCGGTCCGGGGCTATGTGCATGACGAGGAGAAGAGCGGCGTCCACGCCTCGTGGCAGGACGCCGAGCCGCAACGAAGGTTGATCGTTCGGGCCGAGCCTCCCGAAGGTTGGGGCACCTGGGGCGAAGAGCTCGCGCGTCGTCTCGTGCAGGAGCTGGGTGAGCGCGTCCTCCAGCGCTTTCCGCGGCTCGAACGCACCGACGCTGCCGCCGTGCTCGACGCGGCCGCCGCGCGCCTCGTGCGCAGCGGCCCGCCATCGGCCGGCTCGATCGAGGCCCACGTGCGGCGCACCGTCTACTGCGAAGCGCTGCCCGTCGATCGACGCCGCTTCATCGATGATCTCGGCGTCAAGCCGGCCTGCGTGCAGCAAGCGTTGGATCGCGCCCGTGCGCGCATCGCCACGCTGACCGAGCGCGAGCTCCGGGTCCTCTATGCGGTCTCCACGCTCGACGCGGTCGCCGAGGACGACGAGGCCGGCAAGGTCGTCCTCCATGCGGCCGTCGCCCACCAGATGCGCTGGAACACCGCGCATCAGAACGTCTCGCGCGCCTGGCGCAAGCTCTGCGACGAGAGCCTCTCGGCGTGGGGCACGGAGTGGCGCGCGGCACACCGCTTCATCTGCGACCCACCGAGCTTCGAGCTCTGGCTCGCCGCCCGGCAATACCTCGACGCCTGCAGCGGCCGCGGCGCCCACGGCGGCCCTGCGTTCGCCGCATGGACGCGCGCCCACGAGGAACACAATAGTTGGTTCAACGAGTGGAAGAAGCAGTCCTCGCTCGCCACCCAACGGTGGCGCGCCCTCGCCGAGCAGCTCGATCACTGCGGCCTCCGCCCGCGTGATCTCATCGATCCCCTCGTCGACGGCTGCCGCCTCCTCGGCATCGATCGCTGGGTCATTCCGGCCAAGCTGCGCCAACAGTCGTGGCGTGATCTGCTGAAGGGTGCGCCTCGCCCGGCGCCGGACGCGCGCGCCGCGTGGCGGACCTTGTTGCGGGGGCATCCCTTCGGTGCCGGCGTCGAGTCGGCCCTCCGCGAGCTGGAGCGCGAAGCCTCGCTCGCCGAAGTTGCAGGCGTCGAGCTCGAGGCGGCGTATCATCGTCTCTTGGCCTCGGCCGAAAGTCGATCCGACGACGGCGTGCGGGCCAAGAACGAGTTCCGGCGCCTCATCGAAGCGGCGAGGTGGGTATGAGCAAACGGCGAGGGAAAGCGCAGGAAACGCCGTCCCACGGCGGCCTGCCGCAGGCCGTGATGGAGAGCGGCGTGCTGCCCGTCGGCCTGACCGACCAGATCGATCCCGATCGCGCGCCCCCGTGGCCCATCGTGCATGCCTATCTGACCACCGGTGAGCATTGCCTCTGGGTCGAGGGTTGGGCCGCGCGATCCCCTGCCTTCGCCGAAGTGCTCGCCGCCCTGCGCAACGATCACGAAGAGCGCACGTCCGCCGCCAAGCCCGTCGCTCCACGCTCGAAGCGATAGGCAAGCGCCTTTACATCGCGCCTCGCATCGAAGCGTTGGGCGCGCGTCTCCGCGTCACGCCGCGCATCGAGGCTTGGTGATCGCGCGTCGATTACGCGCTTGGCTTTTGCGTCGCGACGCGTCTCCGCTCGTCGAGTTTTCGACGCGAAACACGCTGTCATACCCGGCGCGCAGACCTTTTTCTTCGCTAGATATCGAGGAGCGCGATCCTCCACCGCTGCCTGCGGCTTGCGACGCGCTCGAGGGGTTTTGCGATGCACGACGAAAGCGCTTTCATCGGTCCGCCGCCTTCGAGCGGCCTTCGTCAGGACGTGGTGGTCGCCCGTCGCTATCGGCTTCTGCGCAAGCTGGACGAGGGCGGGATGGGCACCGTTTGGGTTGCCTACCACCTCACGCTCGGCTGCGAGGTCGCGCTCAAGTTCATCCATCCTTCGAACGTCGGTTACCCCGACGCCTTCGATCGTTTCGCCAGCGAGGCACGCGCCGCTGCGCTCCTCGCGGCGGAGACGGACTACGTCGTCCGCATCTTCGATTTCGGTGTCGACGACGGCGTCCCGTACCTCGCCATGGAGCTCCTCTCCGGCGAGCATCTCGGTGCCCGCATCGCGCGTCGCGGCCGCCTCACCCCGTTCGAGATCGTGCCCATCGCGGCCCAGATCGCGCGCGCCCTGCGCAAGGCGCACGCACGCAACATCGTGCATCGCGACCTCAAGCCGGAGAACATCTTCATCGTCCAGCGCGACGAGGAGGAGCGCCTCAAGATCCTGGACTTCGGCATCGCCAAGCTCCTCGGCCCGAGCGGCGCGCCGCAGCTCACGCAGCCCATGGGCACGCTGCAGTACATCGCGCCCGAGGTCCTCACCAGCCGCCGCATCGACTGCCGCACTGATCTCTGGTCCTTCGCCGTCGTGCTCTATCGCGCCGCGGTGGGCGAGTTCCCCTTCGACGCCGTGGCGCCTGGCGAGCTCGTGCTCAAGATCTGCAACGATCCCATCCCGTGCCCGTCGCAGCGCGTGCCCTCGCTCGGTACCGAGATCGACGCCTTCTTCGCGCGCGCCCTCTGCCGCGATCCCGATGGTCGTTTCCAATCGGCCGACGATCTCGCCCGCGCCTTCGCCGATGCCGCGCGCGTCTCGTGGCGTCCCCCGCCGTCGGCGCACTCCCCATTCGACGCCACCATCCCGGGCGCCCCCAACCTCCCCAGCGAGGCCTCCGGCTCGGATCAGCTCCCGACCCTGCGCTCGCCGAGCGCTTTCTCCGGTGGAGACGCCGCCCGCGAGCCAGCCTGAGCACGGCGCTCCGATCGCCTGTGCGAGCGCGCCGCCATCCTCACGACACCTCGTCTCGCATCCACATCAACAGGCTTGGAGCATCACCAAGACACTCGACCCACGCCTCATCGTGACGCGATCAGGGCCGGCTCGTCCGGCCCGGGGTTTGGGGCCGCTTGCGGCCCCATCGCAACAGGACAGGCTCAAACCGCGTGCATTGCCGCGGGAGCCTCGTTGCCGAACGGCACCGCGCGCGTGAAATCGAGCCCGATCGTCGGCGGAGCTTCGATCGGAGCCGGCTTCACCGCGCGCGTCGCGCTCTTCGGCGGCGCCGCCCGCTTGCGCTCGGGGACCTCGACCGGCTCCTCGTCGAGCGGGCATGTCCAAGCATGGCGCGTCTCGTGCGCCTCGTTCGCCTGGAGATAGGTCACGCGCGCGATCTGCCCGCTCTCGTCGGTCTCCAGCGCCATCAGCCAGAACCACGGCCCGTCCTGATCGGCGGCATCCATGAACGAGAACATCGTCTGCTTCGGCGGATGGCGGGTGGTCTCCGCGCGGAGCGCGTCCAGGTGCTTGGAAGCCGGCCGATCCGGCGCCCCGCGATATGCACGAACGGGCACGCCCTCGATGCGCGGCATCAGATAGAGCCCCTCACGGCTCACCGTCAGCCACGGGTGCTTGCCGTCCTCCGCGAGGCGGACCAGCGCATGCCCGAGCCGCTCGTGCGCGCGGCAAGCGAGCCCCCAGTTGGTGTCGCCCGCCTCACGGTCGGCCTCGGCGAAGACCTTGTTGCGGGTCTCCGCCACCTGGCGCGCCAGAAGGATCAGGCGCTCGCGCTTGAGGACGGGGTTCAGCTCCCAGGGCGCAACGGTGCTCACGTTCACGGTGATAACCTGTCCAGTAGCTTCGATTCAACGGCAAATGCAGGCCTGATCACGATGGGGCCGCAAGCGGCCCCAAACCCCGGGCCGGACGAGCCGGCCCTGAATCACCCACCGGCCCCGGTCCCTTGATTGTTGACCTACATTATCCTACCCGTTTATCCTCCGAGACAGGGAGGCCCTCATGGAGATGTTGTTGTCGAGCGAGCGTCGATCCGTACGCCGCAGCGTCCTCGTCGATTGCCAGGTCGTGCGCGAGCAAGGCTTCGAGCTGATCGGCGAACGGGCCGCCGACCTTTCACAGGACGGCATGCTCCTCTTGTCCGATCGCGCCGTGCGCATCGGTGAGGAGCTCATCGTCACCTTCCGTGTCCCCGGCACCCGCTGCTGGGTCGACACCACCGCTACCGTCGTCCGCACCGTCGCCGGCCGGCGCCGCAGTGATCGCGGCCCCGCCATCGGCCTGCTCTTCGATCCGCTTCCTTCCGAGGACAACCTCCTCGTTCGCAGCATGCTCGAGCGCTTCCCGCCGACGTACCCCGCGCGCGAGCTGCGCATCGACTACGCCGCCACCGCGGCCATGATCGCTTTGAGCTGATGGCAACCGGGCTGGAGGTCCCATCACCTCCAGCCCGCGCTCGGATTCCTGCCCTCGGCGCCGCCGAAAACAAGGCGGCGTGCGGCGGCAACAGGCCTGTTTGGCCGAGAGGCCGTTGCCGCGAACGTCGGTGGCGAGGCGATTACCGGACGGCACATTCCGGAGAGGCGGATATCCCATCCGACATGCTGTGCTACCCGCGCGCGAGCCGTGATGGTCTATTCGCGATAACGAGTCACCAATTCACATGCGGTGTCGCCGCGGGTGCGGCAGCGGGCTTCGTCGGCCTCGAGCAGCGTGGCGCCCGAGAGCTCGATCGAGCGGGCCGCCCAGCCGAGGACGCTCAGACAATGGGCGCGGTGCGGGCGCTCGAATTCGGAGATGCGGAGGCGCACCGAGCCCGGCGCTTCTTCGATGGATTCGAGCTTGCCCGAGTCGTAATGAACGCTCCAGAGCTGCGCCGCGCGCCGCATGATGAACTGCGGATTCCCGAGCCGATAGAAGATGCGATAGAGCGTCGGCAGGTTCACGTCGGCCGCGTGGCGCCCCATCTCGAAGCACAGCGCCAAATCCCCACGGCCGAAGAGTTGATCGGCGGTCACGCAGACATCGACGAAGAGATCATACGGCACCCACGCCTGCGGCAGCACCTTGTCTTCGAGCAATGCTCGGCTCGTCGGAGGCATCGCGGCGAGCAGTTGCTTGAAGCCGAGCTCACCATGGCGTTCGCGCACGAATCGCACGCGAGCAGTGACGGCGGCGCCCTTCACGCTGGACATCGAGGAGAACGATAGCCCAACTCGGTTCGTGGGCACACATCCTCTTTTCGACGATCGCCCGGCTCACCGATTGCACCGCTTCAGGCCGCTCTGCCGCGCTGCACAATCATGGATCGATACGCCGGCTCGGCCTTGTCGAGCGGTATCGATTTTTTGCACGCTCCGCGGCCCCAAGCTCACGCGCTCCACGTCAAACACGGTTGCTTCTGGCATCGTGAGCAGGGAGCAACGTGGGCGTCTGCGTGCCGCAGAAGTCCGAGGGGGAGGCCAGCGACCCTCAATCCACCCTCGAAGAGTGCCAAAGTGGCCTCCTCCGTAGCCCAAGCGGGATTGCGCTCACGCTTGCACGCGGGTGACGCAGTCGTTCATGCTCTATTGTGTCTCGCCCTGAGCGCTCGGCTCGTGGCGAGTCGAATGGTGGAGTCGGACAAGGTTCCGAGCTTCCGTATTCGAACATCCACGCAGGGCATGTGCACGCAGCGGTGATTCCCATTCTGCGCTGCATCGTCGCTAAGGCCGATCCGTCTCCACCTCGACCACGGCTGCGCCTGCGTTGTTGGCGCAGCCGTCTTCCCAGGCGTTGGGGCCGAGGAAGAGATCGCTCTCGCGGATCACCGTCATCTCGATGCCATGAGGAATGAACCGCCGGCCGATGGCAGGCTGCGCCGGCGACGCGCTGCACGGGCCGACGACGAGCATCAAGCCCATGAGCGGCGCGGTGGCGTCGCCGCCGAGGCAGGTGTGGCCAGCGGAGGAAGCGCACTTCACGCGTGCGGCGCCGGATGCGTCCACGAGCGCCGCGCCCGGACCTTGGCTCCAGCGGCCGGAAACGATGGAGATGCGCACGTACTCGCCGGCGTGGAAGCGGCCGAGCGAGGTGCTCGCATGTTTGGCGTCGACCTCGACACGGCGCCGCGAGCTTGCGCGTGCGCCCGCGCCGCTCGCAATTTCGACGTCGATGCGGAGAGCACCCGTGTTGTCGGAGAGGGCATCGGCCCAACCGTTTGGCGCGAGCGCGAGCTCGGTGTCTTCTGGTACGGCGAACTCCACGCCATGCGGAATGAAGAGTCGATGTCGCGGCGCACACGCTGCTTCGGGCGCGATCGTGGATGCCGCAGTGGGGACCGACACGAGAACGAGGCCCATCATCGGATCGTCGTCGCGGCCGACGCAGGCGTGCCCGGGTGATCCACAGCGTTGATCGGAGCGGCCCGAGGCGTCGACGAAGGGGCCGGCCGGATCGTTGGTCCAGCGGGTCTCCAGCACCGAAATGCGGAGGCGCGTGCCGCCGAGGAAGTGGCCGATGGGTGTGCGCGGCGTGCGTGCGTCGACGGTGACGAGACGGCGATGGCGCTCGGGATCGCCCGCGACTTGCAACACCTTCGCCGGCCCGCGCACCACCGCGGGCTCGGGCGGTGGTGGGGGAGGGGGCTCCGGCGGCATGGGCGCGACCTCGATGGGTGTGGGCCCGCAGGCAGCGAGGGCGGCGCAGATCAGAGCGAGAGATCGCACGCGCGGCATGGGCGCATGGTAGCGCCCTCCGGATTGGGGCGGATCAGAACCTGACGCCGGGCCCGTGCGGCTCGACGAAACGGGCTTGGCCCTCGGAAAGGAAGGACGCAAGCCCGCTCCGAGGCTCAATTGCAATAGCTCTTGTCGTGCTTGACGATCGCCTTGCAGCTCGCGTTGTTCCCGCAGTAGCTCGGGTCCCCGCTGGCGACGCCCTTGCAGAAGTCGGTCTTGCAGTAGCTCTTGTCGTGCTTGACGATGCCCTTGCAATCGTCGGTCTTGCAGTAGCTCGGGTCGCCCTTCGCCCAGCCCTTGCAGTCGTCGGTTTTGCAGTAGCTGGCGTCGTGCTTGACGATGCCTTTGCAGTCGTCGGTCGTACAGTAGCTCGGATCGCCGCTGGCGAGCGCGCGGCAATCACCGCCCGGCCACGAGGTGACGTCCGCGTGGCCGACGCCACCGAACACGACGAAGAGGCCTGCGGCGAAGAGCGCCGCCACGATGTGCTTCACGGTCTTCTGCATGAAAATCTCCTGAGCACACGACAGCGGCCGCGGTGACCCGTGTCAAGCGTGTCGGGAGATCCCTGTCACGGATGGGGGCACGCGGGGACCAACCCATCTCGCGAAGAGCCGTTCGGTTGCATCGAGCGCGGAAGGACCGCTACCATCGCGGTGTCGGGCCACGGGTTGCCCGGTGCGGAGAGGCGAAGGAATGGCGGTCACCGACTCGGCAACTGGAGCGATGGGCAAATACCAGCTCATCGCCGAGCTGGGACACGGGGGCATGGCGCAGGTTTTCCTCGCGCGGGCCTCGGGGCCGGCGGGGTTCAACAAGCTCATCGTGATCAAGCAGATCCGCCCGCAATTCGCGGAGGATCCGGACTTCCTCTCGATGTTCCTCGACGAGGCCCGCCTCGCCGCCCGCCTCAATCATCCCAACGTCGTCCAGACCAACGAGGTCGGCGCGGAGGATGGGCGGTACTTCATCTCCATGGAGTACCTCGAAGGCCAGCCGCTGAACCGCGTGCTCTCGCGGCTCGGCCCCAAGTCCGAGGGCGACAAGCTCACGCTCCAGCAGCAGCTCCTCATCCTCGCCGACACGCTCGCCGGCTTGCACCACGCGCACGAGCTCCTCGATTTCGATGGTACGCCGCTCGCGGTCGTGCACCGCGACATGTCCCCGCACAACGTGTTCGTCACGTACGCGGGGCAGGTGAAGATCGTCGACTTCGGCATCGCCAAGGCGCTCAGCTCCTCGTCGGAGACGCGCACCGGCGTGCTCAAAGGCAAGATCGGCTACATGGCCCCCGAGCAGGCGATGGGGGAGAAGGTCGATCGCCGCGCCGACATCTTCTCGTGCGGGATGATCCTTTGGGAGATGTTGACCGGCCGCCGCATGTTCAAGGGCGTGCCCGACGTGGCCGCGCTCCAGCGGATCGTCAGCGGTGATCTCCCGCCGGTGAAATCGGTGGTCCCCGACGTGCCCGAGCGCCTCGAGCAGATCTGCTCCAAGGCGCTCGCGCAGAATCGGGACCTGCGTTACGCGACGGCCGCCGACATGGCGACCGATCTCGAAGACGCCATCGGCGAGCTCGGCGGCAAGGGCACGTTGCGCGACGTCGGTCGCATGATCGACAAGGCCTTCGAGTCCGAGCGGCTCAAGATCAAGCAGCTCGTCGAGGCCCACCACGCCGGCTCGCGCACCCTCGACGAGCCCACGACCGATGGGCGCGGGGCTTTGGGGACGGGCGTCAGCCGTCGCTCGCGCCTCCCGGTGATCGACTCCCCATCGACGGAGTCGCTCTCGATGGCGACGCGCCGCGAGGCACCGGCCGCGCCTGCCACCGAGCCTTCGACGGGCACCGGCGCGAATCGGCCCTCTCCATCGTCGCTCACGGTCAACACCGCTGAAGTCGGTGCGCAGCCTTCGGGCCGAGGCCGTGTCGTGATGATGGCCCTCGCCGCCGTCGCCGTGGGCGCGGCCCTCGGCGTGGGCGTCTTCCTCTCGCGCGGCTCGTCCGATGCAGCCAAGCCCGCTGCCTCGACGTCGGCCACCGTGGAAGCCGCGCCGTCGACGCGGACGCTGCGTATCGAATCGTCGCCCCCGGGCGCGACCGTGACCGACGGCGCCGCCGTCCTCGGAAAGACGCCGCTCGACGTGCCCCTCGATCCTGCGGCCGGCACACGCCACCTCGTCGTCTCGCTCGAAGGCTACATGCCTTATGCGCTCGCGCAGGAGCCGGTGAAGGAGAACGTCAAGCTGGTGGTGCCCCTCGTGCCCGCGGCGAGGGCCGCCGACGCGAAGCCCACGGCCACGGCGACGGCCGACACGAAGCCGGCCAAGGCGACGCCGCCGCCGCGCGTCGCGCCGCCGCCTCCGCAAGCGCCGGCCAAGCCGCCGGCCGCGCCTCCCGGCGACATCAACATGGCTCGCTGACACCACGGGCCCTCGCGCTTCGCGCAGAGGGCCCGCATCCACATTCGGATTCGCAGCGCGCGGTCGTCCACCGTCGCGCGCCGAGCCTCGATCCGCTCCGCGTCTCGACGTCGTTCCATCGCCTTTGCGCCGCGGTTCGCTCTTCCCGTTCCGCGCGGATTTTGCTCCCCTCTAGCAATCCACCCTATGACCATGCCGCGATCGATCTCCGCCCCGCGCCGCCTCGCAATCTCGTTGCTCGCGCTCGTCGTCGCGGCCGCTCCGTTCGCCGCACCCGAAGCGCGCGCCGGCGGCCTCGCCGACGAGGCCGAGCTGCATTTCCAGATCGGCGCCGAGAGCTATCAAAAGGGCGACTTTCGCGGCGCGCTCGAGCACTTCTTCATTTCGAATCGGCTCGTCCCGAACCGCAACGTCGTCTTCAACATCGCCCGCACCTACGAGCAGATGAAGCGTTGGGCCGACGCCCACCGCTATTTCACCGACGCGCTCGAGGAAGAAGATCGCCCTCAGCAGATCCAGAACATCCAAGCGGGCCTCGCGCGCGTCACCCCGTACGTCGCGCTCCTCAAGGTCGAGAGCGATCCCCCGGGCGCGACCATCTACATCGATCGCAAGGATCTCGGCTCGCGCGGCAAAGCCCCGCGCGCGCTCGCCCTCGCCGAGGGCAAGTACCGCGTCATCGCCGAGCTCGACGGGCACGAGCCCGCCACCTCCGCGCCCATCGAGATCAAGGCCGGATCGCAGATCGTCGTGCCCCTCAAGCTCACGCGCATCGTCGGCACCATCGAGGTCGCCGTCGAGGGCGAGGGCGGCGCCACGGTCCACCTCGACGACGAGCACGCGCCCGCCATCTGCAAGGCGCCGTGCAGCTTCGAGGCCCCTCCGGGCCGCCACCTGATTTACTTTACACGTGAAGGGTTCCAGGCCGTACCGCGCCAGGTCAACGTCGTCGCCCGCCAGACGGTGAAGACGACGGTCTCCTTGGCCCCGCTCACCGGCTCGCTCGTGGTGAGCGCCGACGAGCGCGACGCCGTCGTCGAAATCGACGGCAAGCCCATGGGCTTCACGCCCGCCGTCATCCAGAACGTCGCCGTGGGCAAACGTCACGTGCGCGTGGCGCTGCGTGGCTATGCGCCGGTGGAGCGCGACATCGAGGTCAAGACCGGCCAGCAGGCCGAGCTGCTCAACCTGGAGCTCACCCCGCTCCGCCAAGTGTCCGCGGTCTCGCGCTACGAAGAGAGCATCGAGGACGCGCCGAGCTCCGTCACCGTCATCGACGGGCAGGAGCTGCGTGCCTTCGGTTACCCCACCATCGCGGAGGCGCTGCGCGGCACGCGCGGCATCTACATCTCCAACGATCGTGCCTATTACTCGGCCGGCGTCCGCGGCCTCGGCGAGCCGAACGACTATGGCAATCGCCTCCTCGTCCTCTCCGACGGCGCCTCGCTCAACGACAACATCCTCTCCAGCTCGTACATCGGCTCCGACGCCCGCCCCGATCTCCACGACGTGGATCGCATCGAGATCGTGCGCGGCCCGGGGTCGTTGCTTTACGGCACGGGCGCCTTCTCGGGCGTCGTCAACCTCGTGCCCCGCGCCAAGGACGAGCCGTCGAGCGTGCATGTCGGCGCCGGCACCTACGACAACGCCGTGGCCCGCGGCCGCGCCGGCTTCCATTACAACTTCACGCCCAAGGTCGGTATCTGGGCCAGCGTCTCGGGCGCGCGCTCGGACGGTGTCGACGTCGCCATTCCGCTCATCGATCCCGGCCGCGGCACCGTCACGCAGACGGCCAACAACGTCGACCATTTCCGGAGCGGGAGCACCGCGGGCCGCTTCTGGGCCGGCCCGCTCACCGTGCAATGGTTCTTCACCTCGCGCGATCAGCAAATCCCGGTCGGCGTCTTCCAATCGCAGTTCAACGATCACCGCACCTCGTGGCTCGATCGCCGTTATCTCCTCGAGGTCCGCTTCGAGCCGAAGGTCTCGGAGAACGTCCAGATCTTCACCCGCGCCCACGCCAACCGCTACGTCTTCGGGGGCAGCTACGCGAACGGGAAGAGCGCCGACGATCTCTCCACCGAGAACTATTACGGCACCTGGTTCGGCGGCGAGGCGCGCGTCGTGTTCTCGCCGATCAAGCAGCTTCGCTTCACGATCGGCGGCGAGGGCCAGGCCCACGTCCAAGCCTCCATCGAGGGCAGCTATCCCAACGAGAGTCCGTACATCGATCTCAAGAAGCAATACGGCTTCGGCGCCGGCTACATCCTCGGCGAGGCTTCGCCCACCACGTGGCTACACCTCTCCGCCGGCTTCCGCATGGACGTCTACACCACCTTCGGCGCCGTCCCCGTGCCCCGCGGCGCCATCATCTTCAAGCCGACGAAGGGCGGCGCCCTCAAGATCATGGGCGGCCGCGCGTTCCGCGCGCCCAGCATCTACGAGCAGTTCTACACCGACGGCGTCACCCAGGCGCCCGGCAACCAGCCCAATCGCAAGCTCGCCCTCGGCCCCGAGACCATCTATCAGGGCGAGATCGAGTATTCGCAGCGCTTCCTGGAGAACTGGGTGGCGCTCGCCGCCGGCCACGTCGGCTACGTGCAAAACATCATCACCTCGGTGCCCGACAAAGCAGGCTCCGACACGATCCGATATGCCAACAGCCCCGATCCCGCGCTCACCGCCGGCGGCGACGTCGAGATTCGCCGTGAGTGGCGCCAAGGGTGGATGGTGTCGGCCATGTATGGTTATCAACACGCCCGCTTCCTCGACGCCACCAAAACCCCGCTCGTGAACGCCCCCCAACACCTCGCCTCGATGCGCGGCGTGGTGCCGCTCCTGCCCGACATCGCCTCGCTCGCCACCCGCATCACGCTCGAGGCCCCCCGCCGCATCAGCGCCGACAGCACCGAAACCACGCCCACCGCCGTCGTCGCGGACGTGACGCTCTCCGGCAACATCAAGCGCTTCGGCGTTCAATACGTGCTCGGCGTCTACAACGTGGCCGACTCCCGCTATTCATACCCCGTCGCGGATACGTATCTGAGCCGCACCATGCCGCAGAACGGCCGTACCTTCTTGGCCGACATCAAAGTCACGTATCCTTAGTCCCGGGAGAGGGCTCGCGCCCTCTCCCTCCAACGAGCAAAGCTCGCTTTCGCCTCCCGTACCCCGAACCACCCAGGCCCGCTCGACGATCGCGCCGCTTCGGGCCTGACGTCGACCTTTTCTTCCGACGTTGCTCGGGCGGAGGCGGACAACGACGCACTGATTCATGCGTCAGGACGTTCCTTTCGCGCTCATCCACCCTGAATCCTCCCCACCGCCGTCGTGATCCGAGTTACCGTCTCCGGCGCGTGACGCTCGGTGATCGCTTGTCGTGCGATCCGGGCGCTGGCGCTTTGGAGGTCACGAATGGCGCGAACACCGTTGCTCCGCTCCCTCGTTCAGATGGCCCGTGATCATCGCCTCGCTCGGCAGCGCGGCCTACCCGTTTCAGCGCTCGCGGAAGAGCGGGCCCGTGCGGCCGAGAGGCGACAGGCCTTGTCGCGCCGTCGCTTCCTCGTCGGGGCCGGCGCGGCGACGGCGGCGGTGACGCTGCCCGGCATCCGCTCCGCGAGTGCGGCCGGTCAGCCGCGGATCGCCATCGTCGGCGGTGGCATCGCGGGGCTCTCGGCGGCGCTCACGCTCGCCGACGCCGGCGTCGCCTCCACTGTATACGAAGCCTCGGGGCGCATCGGCGGGCGCATGTTCTCCAACACGACCTATTGGAACGACGGCCAGGGCAGCGAGTGGTGCGGTGAGCTCATCGACACCGGCCACAAGACGATTCGGCAGCTCGCCAAGCGCTTCAACCTCAGTGTCAAAAACCTCCTCAAGGCCGAGCCGAACGGCGCGGAGGACGTGTATTACTTCGACGGCTGCTATTATCCGAAGGCCGAAGCCGACCTCGATTTCGCGGCCCTCTCCGCCGTGCTCGACGCCGACCTTCAAGCCGCCGACTACCCGACCACATGGGATTCGAGCACCGCCGCCGGCCGCGCGCTCGACAACATGAGCGTCTACGATTGGATCGAGAGCCGCGTCCCCGGAGGCCACGGCTCGCCGCTCGGGCAGCTCCTCGACGTCGCCTACAACATCGAATACGGCGCCGAGACCACCGATCAGAGCGCCCTCAGCATCCTCTACCTCCTCGCCTATCAGCCGAACAGCAGCGGTTTGGCCATCTACGGCGAGTCGGACGAGCGCTTCCACATCGAGGGTGGCAATCAGCAGCTCCCCGTGGCCATCGCCAATCACCTCGGCCTCGGCACCGCGGTGCAGACGGGCCACCGCATGCTGGCCATCGCCAAGAACCCGAGCGGCACGGTGACCCTCACGTTCTCTACGGCCACGGGGACCAAGACCGTCGTCGCGGATCACGTGATCCTCACCTTGCCCTTCGCGGTGCTGCGCAACCTCAATTACGCGGACGCGGGCTTCGACGCCAAAAAGGAGCAGGCCATTCAGCAGCTCGGTCGCGGCAAGAATGGCAAGCTCCAACTCCAATTCTCCCAGCGGAAGTGGAATCAGCCCGGCCCCTGGCCCGGCGTGAGCAGCGGCGCGACCTACGCGGACACCGGCTATCAGACCACGTGGGAGGTCACCCGCGGCCAACCCGGCACGAGCGGCATCCTCAACGACTACACGGGCGGCGACACGACGCTCGGCATGAAGACCAAGGTGGCTTTCACCACCGCGGTCAACAACGACGTGGTCAAGGACGCGCTGCGGTTCCTCACCCAGGTCGCGCCGGTGTATCCGGGCCTCGCCCCGTACTGGAACGGCAAGGCCACGAGCTCGATTCCACACCTCGACCCGAACTTCCAGTGCTCGTATTCGTATTGGCGAAAGGGGCAATATCAAGCCTTCGCCGGCTACGAGAAGAAGAAGCAGGGCAACATCTACTTCGCCGGTGAGCACACCTCGATCGACTTCCAAGGCTTCATGGAGGGCGGCGCCAGCGAAGGCACCCGCGCCGGCAATCAGGTGCTGAAGGCCCTGGGGCTCGCGTAGCGGTCAGCGTTCGGGCGCGCGGCCGGCAAGCCATGGTGTCTGCCGGCCGGCGCCGCCTGTTCCCCGATGCGCGTCGGAGCCGCATCGAAGGGTGTCCTGCGCGGGCCCGTTGCAGTTGTCCGTGACCTGCGTAGGATGCGCTGCCATGCGCCTTTTTCCGTCCTTCGTCGCCCTCGCCGCGATCTCGCTCGTTGCTTCTTCCGCGCGTGCGGAGAGCCCCCTCAAGCCCGTGGACGACATCCGCGAGCAGGTTCCGCTCGTGGGCCTCACCACCTCCGCATTCGGCGCCACCGCGCGATCCGTGGGCGCCGCCGGTTATGGTGGCATTTTCGGGCGCGCCGGCGCGGGTGTCGACACCAAGCCTGTCGGCGGCGGCCGCGTCTGGGGCTCGCCCATCGATCGGCTCACCATCCGGGTCGACATCGATCAGGGCGTGAGCGGCGAGGTCGCCCCCTCGTTCACCGTGCAGGGCCGCATCTTCGGTGATCGCGCCCGCGGCTGGGCCTTGGGCGCTCTCCTCAGCTATCGATTCGAGGGCTTCGCCGAGGTCGCCGGTGAAATCGAAGGCGGCCTGCTCTTCTCGGTCGCGCGGAACCGAATGCACCTCGACGCCAACGTCATCGTCGGCGGCGGCATCGAGGAGCACGAGGTCGACGGCGAGATCAAGCTGCGTGTCGGCTACGACGTGACGCCCTGGCTCCGTGTCGGCGCCGACAGCCGTTTCCGTTATCGCCTCGGCGGCGACAAGTTCCTGCCGGGCGGCCGCGTCGGCGACGGCATCGGCGGGCCGGAGCTGCTCTTCGCCTGGAAGAACTTCTTCCTCGACCTCACCGGCGGCCCCTCCACCGTCGCCGTCGTGGAAGGCATCGGTTGGACGGTGAACGGCGCCATCGGCGGCGCTCTCTTCTTCTGATCGCGAGAACATGAGATGAGCGAGGCGAACCCAACGCCGGGGTTCGCCACATACTCTCTCGGTCCGGGCATGGTCGCCGACGGCGCATGCCCATGCCTGGACACCTCTCCTCCAATGACAGCGTGAGAACGCCTCACGAAAGCAGACGGAGCCTTTGGGGGCGCTTCGCCCGACTGCATTGCTCGGACTTCAGCAGGCGAGATCCCGCCTTCATCCTCGCGCCTCGTCGGCTCGCGGGCCCTGGTCGGCTCAATCCAATCTCGCTCGGCGTCCTCGACCTTCGAGCGAATCGGTAAAGCTCACGCTCTCCGATGCACGGGCACCGACAGGGACGGCGCCTGCGCGCGCTTCCACAGCTCGTCGGGCACCTCGATCGTGTCTTCCCAAGCCTCGCGCATACCCACGATGATCGCGGGGATGGCGCTCGGGCCATACAGATCGACCACGTCGCCGACCGCCTCTGCCATCCACGTTGCGTGCTCGTCGGCGTCGATGTGGATGTGCTCGTGGAAGTAGCGCGTATCGCTGCCGAGCGTATCGAAGCCCGGCACGATGGCTTCGAAGAACAGCGGCACCAGGGTCTCGGCCGTGAGGAGCCAGCCCGCGATTTCAGGCTCGCCGAAGCGCGCGAAATCGTCCGAGAGCCAGTGGGTGGCCGAGCGATCGAAGGCTTCGCGCGGGAACTCGGGCGTGGCGCGGAGACCGAGGCTCCGCATCATCTCCACGGCCAGGGTCACGTGCGACGGATGCGCTGTCGGATCGCCGTTCAGGCCCGCTTCGTGAGCGATGTTGTCCTCGATGGCTCGGCGCAGGCGTCGTGACCGATGGGTCTTCGACTTCATCTGCGCCAGCATCGGGATCCACAGGATGCTGTCGGAGAACTGGTGAAAAGCAAGCTCGTGCAGGATGGGAACGGGGAGCTCTCCGCCCCGCGCAGCGGTCAGGAGCGGATGCTCGACCAGCCGGTCGCGGTACACGGAGAGCTGAGAGAAGATGGGCTCGGTGAACTGCTTGTGCATGAAGACCTCCATGAGCTGCCGATTATGCGGGATGCCGGCGCCCACGCAAGCGGATCCACATGATTCATGAACCGCGCAGCTCGGGACGGAGCGACGGCTCTTCACCGCAGCGCGTCGCGTCGTGGAGACATCGAGTCACCTTCGTTCACGGACGCCGTCACCGGCGCGCGCCGCCCGACGAGCACGAGCGGCGCGCCGCCTGAAGCGACGGCGTCCGAGCGCCCTACTTTCCGCGCGAAACGATCAAGTACAACGATCCATGGAGCTCCGGTTGCGTCCGCAGCCGGCCATATTTCTCGTCCCAGCGCCCGCTCTCGAGATCGGCTCGGAGCGTTTCGACATAGCCTTGGGCCACCGCGGGCGCGACGAAGCTCCATGCCGAGCACGAGAGTCGGGCGCCCTCTTCCAGCAGCATCTCCGGACGGCCGTAATACGCTTCGTTGAAGCCGTCGCGGCAATCGAGCGGAATCGGCACCGGGCGAACGTCGATGTCGGTGCCGAGCCCGCGGCGGATGGCCGCGAGCGAAGGATAGCGCCGCGCCTCGGTCGACAGCACCTCCGGTGCATAATCGTGGAGCCAGAATCGTTGCACCTCGTCCGGATCACACGTGAGGATGAGCACGGGGCCACGCGTCACGCGGCGCAGCTCGCGAAGGCCTTTGTCGAGGTCCGACCATTGATGGACCGTGAACGTGGCCATGGATGCATCGAATTGATCGTCCGCGAAAGGCAGGCTCTCGGCGGTCGCATCGATGGCCACGGCGAGGTGCGCCGGGCGTTGCGCGCGCATCGACGCCGATGGCTCCACCGCGGTCACCTCGCGATCCTCGGGCTCGTAGGATCCGGCGCCGGCACCCACGTTGAGGACCTTCCGCGCGTCGCCGAGCGCTTCTCCGATCATCGCGGCGATGCGCGGCTCCGGCTTGCGATAATCGCTGTAACGCTTCCCAATCGCCCCGTAGTTGGCGTCTCCCGCGCTCCCGTCACTGTGCCTCATGCCGGCTTCTTTTCGACGAGGCGCGGCCGGCGGCAAGCGCCTCGTGCTGCCGAGCCTCACGAGGCGTCCACCCCTCGCTCATTCGCCGTCACTCGCAGAAGAAGATCTGCGACGCTCGATAGCAGCATTGACCCTGCTTGGTGCTGCCGGCGCCGACCACGTTGGCCCCTTCCTGAATGCCTTCGCCGTTCGCGTCCTTGCCGAACATCGTCACGTCGTTCGTGGCCTCCGCGCTCTTGGGATCGGGGCACGCGCCCGGCTCGCCGCCGGTGCCCGCGTCCTCGGGGAGGGGCCAATCGAAGCAGTATTCGTCGACCTCGGTGGGTTGCGGACAACTCCCCCGCTGTTGCCGCAAGCGGCGAGCGCCGCGCAGGAGAGGAAGGCAGAGAGAGAAAGCAAGCGCATCGTCTGTTTCATCGATTCCTCGGAAGCCATGTCGAGCGAGGTGCCGCGCGCGGTGCCGCCGGAGCCCGCTCGATGCGGGCCGCCTTTGCACGCCACGTGCCTTGCGCGCATTTCGCAGGTCATTGGCCGCGCGCCCTGACATTGCTGTCGCGACAAGGCCCTTGCGTAGGCCTCGCATCGACTCAGGCCACGATGCGGAGCCGCTCCCGCGCCATCATCACTTCGGCCTTCACGCCCCACCCGAAGGTCAATCGATCTTCTTCGATGCCGTCACCGAACACCACGCCATCGTCGTTCATCTCGCTCGTCACGCAGAGGACCTCGCCTTCACCGAGGCGCCCTTCGGTGAGGGTGGTCCCCGTCGCCACGCTGGGAAAGGCCTCCCGCACGAAGAACGACAGCGCGGATTCCGTGGGCTTCGGCAAGGCTACCTCGGCCCGCCGATCCCGTTGAATCGAGCGGGCCCAGCCGGTGGCGCCGGTGCCCGTCGCCACGATGAGGCCCGAGGACGATTGCCGCTCTTCCTTTCGGCCGCGCCGGATGCGATAGCGCGCCGACTGGTGCGTCCGCTGCCCCACGAAGATCTCGTTGAGCGACAAGAGCCGCTGCCCGTCATCGAGCTTCGCCTCCACCATGGTGCGCTCTTCGATTCGGCACCTCTCCGCGGCGGCGTCGGCGAGGAGATCGGCAATCGCCTCCACCCGATGACGCACCAAGAGGCCGTCGTAGAGCGCGGGATCGGGGTTTATCCCAATCACCCTCTGCCCATCGAGATACTTCGCCACGTTGGGCACGAGCCCGTCCTGCCCAATCACCACCACCACGTCGTCCGGCTCGAACACGAAGCGCGAGAGCTCGCCGCGGCGCAGGCGCGTGCGCCGCCAGCGCACCGGAATGGCCTGCGACACGCGGGCGAGCACACCCTCGAAGCGCTTGTGACGCCCCTCCACCTCGTCGATCGATTGATCCCGCCGCGACAGGAAGAACCGCGCTTGCTCGCGCGTCCCGTGCCGCGCGAGCAGCGCCTCGTAGTCGGTCGGCCGCGTGACGGTGACGACCCGAGGCGCGGCGCTCACGCCGTCCTCCCTTCGAGCTTCTTCGTGCCCGCGGTGACGAGCTCCGTGAGCAGCGGAGCGAGCGAGTCGGCGCCGATGTGCAGGTGATCGATGCGGTGGAGCTTGCCCGCCAGCTCGCGCGCCGCCAACGCGGCCAACACCGCGGGCTCGGCCGATCGGCTGATCTCCATGCGCGCCCGCTCCTGTTCGACCTTGGCGCCCTCCACCAGACGAAGCGATTCGGCCTGTGCCTCCGCGGTGGTGCGCATGCGCGCCGCCTCGCCTTCGGTCACGATGCGTTTGGCCTCGACCTCGTCGCCGGCCTGCCTTTTCTGGTTCTGCCCGCGCTGGGCGATGAGCTGCTCCTCGCGCCGCGACAGCTCGATTTGATTCTGCAGCTCGTTTTCCTGAATGGCACGCTCCTTCTCCACCGCCAGCGCGCGCCGCGCGAAGGCCGCCTCGTCCGCCTCCTGTTGAATGCGCTCGCGCATGGGCGCCTCCAAAGCACGCTCGAGATCCTTGCTCGGCGCCACCGCGGCCACACGCACGCTGGCCACGACGATCCCCATGGCCGATGTCGCCTCGTCCGCGAGGATCGCGGCCGTCACGCGCTCGCGCACCTCCCGCGGGCCGTCGCGCAGCACCTCGCGCAGCGGCGTCGCGCCGATCCACTGGGCCGCATGCTCCTGCGCGAGCTGCGACAGATAGAGCGCGATCTTCTCGAGCGGTTGCCGGAGGTGCACGCCCGTGTGCGTATCGATGGTGAAGTCCACCCGGTCGGCGAGCGCCACCGGATCGGCCACGCGATACGTGATCACGCCTTGCACGGCCACGTCCTGGAAATCGGCCGAGCGCGCGGTGACGACCAAAGGCAGCTCCCGATCGTCGATGGGGATCTCCACGATGCTCGTGCTCATCGGCGAAAACCAGAACGAGAGGCCGCGCCCGCTCGCGACGAGCTTGCCGCGACGATAACGAATCACGTGGGCGCTGTTGTCGGCGCGGAGGTGGCGGAGGAAAATGAAGCTCCGAATGTCAGCCATGGCTGTCTCCATCGGCGGCGGTGGCGGGCACACGTGTCCCTTCGCGCGCGGAAGCCCGCGCACGCAGGTTGGGCGCGAGGGCCAATGGGCCCTCGAAGCCTCGACGTATGTCCTCCGCTTCAGTCGGCCGCCGGGCGGCGGAAGCGGAAGAGCTCTGCAGGCCGGTGTTGCGCGGCCTCTTCGAAATCGCCGGTGGCCTCGATCATTCCTGAAGCGACCATGCGGCGACGAAAAGAATCCTTGTTGATCGCGCGCCCGAGGATGGTCTCGTGCACGCGTTGGAGCGCGGCCAGCGTGAAGCGGTCGGGCAGGAGCTCGAAGCCGATGGGCGTATAATCGAGCTTCCCCCGCAAACGCTTCACCATCATCCCGAGGATGTGCGCGTGATCGAAGGCGAGCGTCAGCGGTTTGTCGTGCTCGTCGCGCGCTTCCACCGGGCCGCCCTCCTCGCCGGTCCAAGGCACTTCGAGGCGCGCCACGGTGCATTCGGGCCGGAGCCCGGTGAGCCGCGCTTCGTCGATGAGCGCGTAATACGCCACCGTGATCACGCGGGTCCGCGGATCGCGCCGCGGCGCCCCGAAGGTGTAGAGCTGCTCGAGATAAACCCCTTCGACACCCACCTTCGTGCCGAGCGCGCGGGCGGCCGTCGCCTCCAGCGCCTCATCCATCTGCACGAACGTGCCGGGCAACGCCCAGCGACCGCGCTGCGGCGGATCGGACCGCCGCATCAGGAGCGTGCGCATCGTCCCGTCCGTCACCGTGACCAAGGCGACGTCCACCGCGACGGATGGATGCTCGAACTGCGAAGCATCATAGGTGGCGAGGTACTGCTCGTCCTCGCGCTCGGCCGCCGAAGGCGCAGCCTCGCCGCCGCGGGTGGATCCGGGAGGCGACCTTCGCTGCACCATGCATCGAAGGTTAGATGCGGATCGCATCCAAGTCAAGGCACCCCCCGCCAAAGCTCGAACGCCGGCGCAGACCGTGACCGAGACGACCGAGGTCAGGCCCGAAGCGGCGCGATGGTTCGCGGGAGGCTCAGGGAGCGGGGAGGTGGAGGTCGGGCCAGAGATCGCGGGCCGCTTCCATCAACCGGCTGCAACGCGTGTTGGCCACGGGCTTCTTGTGGCCCGGATCGTGGCGGCTGTCGTAGCACTTGAAGGCGCCGACTTCGCTCCACACGAGGAGCAGCTCGCCTTGGCGGACGCCATAAACGGGATCGTCGTCCTCGTAGACGGCGCTCGTCGTGGACATCGGCATCATCGGCTCGAACAAGGGGCGCTGCCGGAGCAGGGAGCGGCCCGCGGTCAGCTCGCCGAACGGCAGCTTGTCGCGTTGATCGAAGACACCGAAGAGATCGACGATCGTCGCCTGCATATCCTGGCTGTAGGTCCGCTTGCCGGCGAAGGTCGCGAGCGCGGCGCGTTGGTCGGGCGTGAGCGCGTGCTCGCCGGCGACGAGGAAGCCGGGGATGTTGACCTCTTCGTCGAAGAGGTTGTTCAGATGATGGAGGCGCCGGTGCTCGCGGAATTGCTCTCCATGATCGGAGAGGAAGAGAACCACCGTGTCGTCCCAGCGCGGGTCCTTCTTGAGCTCGCGCAGGAACGTGGCCACCGTGCGCTCCTGGAGGCGCACGCTGTTGCGATAGTGGTTGAGCAGCGTTTGCCGATTGGCGAGAGGCCCCGTGTCGTGCGGCGTGTAGGGCTCGAGCGCGGGATCGACGCGATAAGGCCAGTGCGTGTTGGAGAGGTGCACCAGCATGAAATAGGGAGTCTCCGCCGGCACCTCGCGGGCGAAGGTGAGCGCGCGGGCGGTGGCGTTCTCGTCGGGCGCGCCGATGTGCACGTCGGGTGCGTCCCCGAGATCGACGGCGCTCTTCTGCACGTCGATGCCCGCCCTTTGCAGGTAGGTGCCGAGATCTTGATAAAGCAGGTTCTGCGAGGCGATGTAGGCCGTGCGATAACCGACGGCGTGGCCGAGCTCCCAGAGCATCGGCGCGCGATGGGCCGTCATGAAGTCGACTTGGGGCCCGAGCCCGGTCCAAAGCATCATGCAGGCGCTGAAGGTGCCCGAGGCCTGCGCCGTGAGCTTGCCGAGGGCCACGCGCTCGGGCACCTCCGCGTCGAGGAAGGGCGCGTCGCAGCCATCGGCCTTGGCCGAGCAGAGGGCGTCGGCGCGCACGCTCTCCGAGAGGATCACCACCACGTTGGGCCGGTGCGCGGGCGGCGTGAGCGGCGGCAGCGGATCCGGGGTGCGCAACGTCACGCCGTGCGGCGGCGCGCCCGTGATGGCCACACGCGCGGTGTAGACGATTCCATGCATGAAGCACGCATCGGGCGGCGCCGCTTGGAGCGCGCGTGTCTCGATGAAATCGGTCCAGTAGCAGTAGCCCGAGAGCCCGAGGAGCAGGAGGGGCCATATCGGTGTGGCCCGCGAGAGCGGCTCGGCGGCGCGCCGCACGAGCATCGTCACCAGCACCGTGACGGCGATGCCCACGATGATCATCACCGCGAGCCCCGAGACCCACGACGACAACCAGGCGACGACGTCGCCGCGCACGCGGATGCCCATGCGCACGGAGTCGCGCGAAACATAGGCGTGGAACGCGCGGTAGTAGATGGCTTGTCCGCCGTAGGCGAAGACGGCGAAGGGGAGGAACAGACCCCCGAACAAGACACCCAACGCGGCGCGCGCCGCGATCGCGTAGCGGCCGGAGCGTACGAGGAAGAGCCGTGATCCGAACCACAGGAGCGCGCCCCAAACGCCCGAGCCCGCCAACGCCGATCCGAAGTAGACCGCCGTCATCCCGCCGGAGAGCCGCGCGAGCGCGCTCGGGCGCACCACCACATCGAGCAGCATCGCGATGAGCGTGGGCGAGTAGACGAACGCGACCATCCATGGGCGGTCGCCCCACACGAAGCGGAGCACGCGACGGAGGAGGGAGGGCGCGGGGGCGGCGACGATCTCGGAGGAAGCGCTTGTCACGAAGGACCGTGGGTATACACCGCGGCCGGCGCGCGCGCCGCGGTCGTCGGATCGCTTTGCGCGAGGACCGTTGACCGAGCCCCCTCGCGGCGCGATTGACCTCGGATGAAGGAGCACGCGTACGAGCTGTATTACTGGCCGAGCATCCCGGGCCGAGGTGAATTCGTGCGTCTCGCGCTCGAGGATGCCGGCGCGCCCTACGTCGACGTCGCCCGCCTGCCGGCATCCCAGCACGGCGGCGTCGCGGCCATGGTGAAGCTGATGAAGAGCCACGACCTCGCGCTCGAGCCCTTCGCTCCGCCGTTTCTCCGGTCGGGAGATCTGGTGATCGCGCAGGTGGCCAACATCCTCTTCTACCTCGGCCCGCGCCTCGGCCTCGCGCCCGCGGACGAGGCCGGCCGGCTCGGCGCGCACCAGCTCCAGCTCACCATCACCGATTTGGTGGCAGAGGTGCATGACAACCACCACCCCCTCTCGGTCGAGCTCTATTACGAGGATCAGAAGCCCGAGGCCCTCCGCCGCACCGAGGCCTTCCTCGCGCATCGCCTGCCCAAATACCTCGGCTACTTCGAGCGTGTCCTCGAGCGGCGCGGCGGTCGTCACCTCGCCGGCGACGCGCTCACCTACGTGGACCTCTCCATGTTCCAGATCATCGAGGGCTTCCGCTACGCGTATCCCCGCGCCATGAAGACCTTCGAGCCCAAGATTCGCCGGCTCGTCGAGCTCCACGATCACGTGGCCACGCGCCCGCGCATCGCCGCCTACCTGCGCTCGGACCGGCGCCTCGCCTTCAACGAAGACGGCATCTTCCGGCACTATCCCGAGCTGGACCTGCCGCTGCACAAGCATCGATGAAGACAAAGAAGGCGCGAGCGCTCCCCCAGCGCCCGCGCCTTCAATGCATCCACGTCGAGGCCCGTCCCCCGGCGGGCCTCGAAGAACGATGGCTAGAGTTGCTTGCGCAACGGGTAGAACGTGACCGTGTGGTTCAGGTAGGCCGGCACGGCCAGGAGCTTGCGCTCCGGATCGAGGCCGATGTCGTTGATGGCGTCGAGGCCGTCGGCGGTGAAGTCGTGCACGACGGAGGAGCCGTTCGCGGTCACGAAATACACCGTGGTGCTGTCGCCGATGAGATAACCATTCTTGTAGCGCTCGATGCCATCCATCTTGGCCTCGAAGGTGCCGTATTGGGTCATCGCCTTGGTGTGCAGATCGATCTTCCACACCTTGCCCTGCGTGATGGGCGGCACCAGCGCGCCTGTGGAAGCGATGATGAGGTCGTTGCCCTTCACGATGGAGCCGTTCGGCAGATCGAGGAGCGGCGACGAGACGAAGATGCTCGCCTGACCGTTCTTGAAGCGCCAGATGGTGTTGCCGAAGGTGTCGGGCGCATAGACGCTCCCGTCCGGGCCCACGGAAGGATCGTTGAGGAGGATGGCGCCCGGGGCCGGGATCTTGGTCACGGCCTTGGTGGCCAGGTCGACGACCACGAGCTCATCCATGTCGCTCGTGTAGAGCTTGCCATTCGCAATGCGGATGCCCTTGGGCGCGTTGAGGCCGCTCACCCATTTGGCATTGACGATGTTGCCGCACCGATCGAGCTTGCTGATCCAGCCGACGCCGTCCTTCTCGATGGGGCTGCCGGCCATGTTGGTGACGTACCAAGCGTCGGTGCCCTCGTCCCAGTACGCGCTCTCCGGCGTGTCGAAGCCGCTCACGGTGCGGGGGAAGGCGGCGCAGCAATCGTCGTCGTGGGAGAGCGGCGCCTCGGCCGCGGCAATGGTCGTGGGGTCGTCGACGTCGCCGGCGATGCAGCCGGGCACGGCGAGCAAAGAAGAGGCGATGAGGAGGGAGGAGAGGACAGTCCGGTTCGATGTCATGAATCACCTCGTTGGGGGAGTGGCTGGGCCACGGGTGGCGGTGGCGCTCAGGGGGAGCGCCCCGATTGACAAGATAACGATATTCACACGCCGCCCTCGGCCACAAGCGGCGCTGCCAAGCATATGGTCGCACAATGTCAGATCGAGAGTCGCCGGCGCAACTCCCATTGTGATGAACGCGGGCGGTGTCGGTGTACGCAATCGTGGGCAATGCGCGCGCGCTCGTGCGGCGCGGCGTCCGCCTTGCCCCGGGCGGCGACCAGGAGGGCATGGGCGAGGCGACACCGGCGGCAATGGGGGGCGCGGGCGGCGTGGATGCCGGCAATGGGAACCCTCGGGCTCTTGGTTACGCGGCGGCGCGTGCGCGGCGGATCGTTCCCCCGTATAAGCCTTACGGCAAACATGTTCCAAAACGATCTCGCTGCCGGTGAGTTGGGGCTTCGCTGGTCGCTGCCCGATACGTTCGAGGTAACGAAGGTGGAGGGCCGCCGACTGCTCGCGCGTGATTCCGAGCGCGAGGTGCTGTGGCTCGTGCGCATCCTGCCGTGGAGCTTCGATTTGCGGCCGGCGTTCGACGATGTCCTGCGCGCCGACGTGGAGGCGGATGCGCGTCGCATCTTCGAGGTGGCGTTCAAGCCGATGGAGTGGCCCACCGGCTCGGGGACGCAGCTCGCGCCGCGCACCTCCGATCTGCGATGGTCGCCGATTGTCGAGCTCGCGCGCGAGCGCATCGGCGACGCGCCGGCGCTGCGGGTGATCCATCGATTGACCTATCAGCCCAGCAACGAAGTGGTGAGTGGGACGCTCCTCGTCCCCCTCGCCGATGGGTTTGCCGAGATCGTCGCCATGGGGCGCGCCGCGATGACGGGGTTTCGCGAATCGACGTTGATGTTGCAGCGCCCGGGAGAGCTGCCCCCGAAGGGCGACTTCCCGCGGCAGGCCGAATACGACGATCCCGCGCATGACGTGCTCTTTCCCATGCATCCGCTCAGCCAGGTTCGGGCGGCGTTGCGCTGGCTTCTCGCAGACGCTGGGCTCGCGGTCACGAAGCCGCCGATCGATCCGCCCGAAGGGGAGCACCTCATCGAGGCGGCTGGATGTGCCGTGGTGCTCCCGCCGCGTTATCGATTCGTTCCACCCGAGGTGATGCGGATGTCGCCGACGCTGGCGTCGTTTCTCCGCGTCGGTCTGATCGATGCCTCGATGCGTTTGCTCGATGTGTGGCGGCTCGAAAAGCGGGTCGAAGCGAAGGATCGCGCGCTCGCGCTCAAGCGGCTCGCGCGCGAGACGGTCGAAGGTTGGGAGCGTGAAGGCGCGGCCGACATCCAGCAGACACAGGAGGTCGTGCCCAGTGACGGGCCGCAGGTCACCCTGCGCACCGTCGTGCGTTATCGGGTCGGAAAGGAAGAGAAGGTCACGGTGATGCGGTGGCGCGCCGAGGCCGATGGTGTCGTGTTCCGCGTCGCAGTGGGCGCGCCGCCGCACGTTCCCGAGCAGGAGCTGCATGAGCAGGCCGATGCCGTGATGGCTTCGCTGCGGAGGCTCGACGAGCGCCCAGGCGCGGGCGGTGAATCGAAGAAACCGTGGTGGAAGGTCTGGTGAAGCCGGGACCGGGGATTACTGGCACACGCCCGATTGGCACCTTCGAGAGGCGCAGTGGCCGCCGTGGATGCAGCGCGCGCCGGGGCCGTTGGATTGGCATGTCTGCCCGGTGCAGTTGTTGGACTGGCAGTGTCCGTCGCGCCGGCACGCCGCGCCCACGGGTCGGCGGCCGGAGGGATCCGCGGGGCTGCCGGCGTCGACCGGCGCCGGCGGTTGCGTTTGCGGCACGCCCGCGTCGAATGGCGGTTGCGTCTGCGGTGGGCCCGCGTCGACGTGCGTTTGCGGCGGACCGGCGTCGACGGGAGGCGCGCCGGCGTCGGCCGGCTTCGGCTGGACGACGACGGGCTTCGGCGGCGGCGCAGCCGTGCTTGCGGCGCTCGCGCGGGTGAGGACCGTTTCGACTTCGGTGACCTTCGCATCCGCGAGGCCGGTACAGCCCACGACGCGCGTGCCGTCGCGGGTGAAGGTCGTTGCCGCCGGCTCGACGCGAACCAGTTTGACCTCCAACTTTTCGCCTTCGAGCTCGGCGCGGAGCTGCTTGCCATTCGCTTGGCGCCACGTGTTCTCGCAGGTGGTGCGCGCGCGCTTGTCGTACGTCAGGCCCTTCGGCGGCGCCGGGCGGATGCGCGCCGCCACGCGGAACGCGTCGAGCTCGCCGGGCATGGCGCGCAGCGCAAAATGGGTGTCGCCCGATACGTAACCATTGTTGCTCAGCGAATCGGCATCTCGAATCCGCATCTCCACGGACTCGCCATTTTGCACGGCGTCGTAGATGACGCCGCTGTCGCTCTTCCACGTGCCCACGAGCTTGGAGAGGGCCGCCGCGGCAGCCGCGGTGTCGACGGGAGGAGGTGCAGAGGCCGAGGCGCCCGCTGATGCGGAGGTGTCTTTGGTGGACGACTTGTTGCCAATCCAGCCCATGGCGAATGCAGTGACGAGACCACCGACGGCGGCGACGCCGAGCACGCCGGCGATCACGCCGCCCGCGCCCGACTTCTTGGGTGGTTTGGGCGGGATGACCGGCAATGGAGGCATCGGCGGCAAGAACGGGGCGGGCGCGACGCTCGGGTAGCTCGGATGGCTCGGGGCCGGCGGATGGAAGCTTTGCATGCCCGGTTGCGTGTACCCGGGATAGGGCGTGCCCACTGCGACGGTGGCCGCCGTCGGAGGACCGCTCAAGCTCGTGCCCATCGGCGTCGGGGTGGCGGCGATCGTCTGCGCAGCGGCGGCCGCCGCGGCCGGGCCGCCGGGGCTCGCGGAGACGAGGCTGCGCGCGCGGATCGACGCGCCGAGCGGGAGATAGGCTTCGAAGGCCGCGCGCATTTCGGCGGCGCTCTGATAACGACCCGCGGGATCGATCACGAGCGCGCGCTCCACCGCGAGCGCGATGGCCGGCTCGACCCAGGGCGCGAACGTGCGGATCGGCGGCGGCGGCGTGGTGCACACCGAGGCCACGAAATCACCGATCGAGGCTGCGTCCTCGAAGGGCGTGCGCCCCGCGAGGGCTTGATAGAGCACGATGCCGAGAGACCAGATGTCGGTGCGGTGATCGAGCGCGCGGTTGCCGCGGGTCTGCTCCGGCGACATGTAGAACGGCGAGCCGATGAAGGCGCCCATGCGCGTGAGCGGGCTGCCTTTCTGGGTGGGCGCTTCGAGCTCGCCGGCGGTGACCTTGGCGATGCCGAAGTCGAGCACCTTCACGCGCAGCTCGCCCGCGTCGCGCTCGGTGAGGAAGAGGTTCGCCGGCTTGACGTCGCGGTGGACGATGCCCTGCGCATGCGCCTTTTCCAGGCCCAGGCACGCTTGCACGCCGATGCGGAGCGCGAGATCCGAGGGGATGGGGCCGAGCCGCGCGAAGAGGTGCGACAGGTCCTCGCCGACGAGGAACTCCATCACCATGAAGGGCACGCCGAGCGCCTCGTCGCGACCGACGTCGAGCACTTGAGCGATGTGCTCCGACTCGATGGCGCCCGCAGCCTTGGCCTCGATCTCGAAGCGAGCCAAGAGCTCGGGCTCGAGCGAGCCGGTGATGACCTTGATGGCCACGCGCCGGCCCGTGCCGGTGTGGCGCGCCTCGTACACCGCGCCCATGCCGCCCTCACCGAGCTGACGGACGACCGCGTACTTTCCGCCGATGGTGGTTCCGATCACAGGTCGGCGCAGTGTAGCCGGGATCGAGCCGCGCTGGAAAAAGCACGGGTGTCTCTGGTCGTGAAGGGCACGCCGGGGACGTGACCCGGCTCGCCCGAAACGTGATGTTGCTCCAATTTGCGCGGCAAATGCGGCCCCTTTGTGATCCCGATGGTCAGCGGGCCTGGAGCGCGTAGAGCGTGCCCTCGGTGTCCGTGGGGCCGCCTTCCGACGTCAGCGAGTCGCGCCCGATGCCTCGCCCGACGGCGCCGCAGGTGTCGCAGCGCCGGAAGAGACCGATGCCGACGCCGTCCATCAAGCCGCGCGCCGGGCCGATGGCCTCGCCCCAGAGGCTCCCCCGCGCGTTCGTGGCATCGTTGCCGAGCACGTCGTCGCGTCCCCAAATCATCGTCGGTGCATCTGCAGCGGGCGGCCAGCGAGGGTCGGCGGGTGTCCACCAATGGTCCTGCCTGTCGCGATGGCTCTCTCGATAGTACGCGAGGTGCGGATCCGCATTGTCCGCCGGGCCTTGGACGGCATATCGATGTTGGGCCGCCGCTTCGCGCACGCCCGACGCGCCGCCGTGCCATTCACCGCATCTCGAATCGAAGCGCTCCTGGCCGTCCGAATGATCGTCGGCAGCGATCTCCGGCACGTGCTCACCGAGGTCGGGCTCGCCCGTGCCGTCGGTGGAGGCGAAGATCGTGTGAATCAGATTTTGATCGGGCGTCCACGTGATCTCCGCACCGAGCGGCGGGATGGCCCGCGCCGACGCGAGGAGCACCGCGACGTGCAGCAGGAACGAGATGCCGATGGAGGACGCCGCTTCGGGATGGCGCGAGGGGAGCGGCGCGGGGAGATCGGAGAGGTCGAGCGCCGCGCCCAAAGGCTCGAACGGCGCGGCTTCGGGCGGGGCGCACGCAGGCTCGGGCGCGTGGGCAGGCTCGGCCACCATGGCCGAGCGACAATGGATGCGGGACGAAGTTTCCTGCGACTACGCTTCTCGTTCGGCCACCACGGTCTCGCGCGCAGGGCGGACGGGCCGGCCGCGTCCCGTGGCCATGACGGCGACGCCCGCGACGACGATGGCACCGGGAATGATGAGCCCGCGCCCGGGCCGCTCCCCACCGATGACCGCGCCGAGCAGCACCGCGAGCACCGGATTCACGTACGCATAGCTGGTGGCCAGCGCCGTCGAGGTGTTTTGCAGGAGATAGGTATAGGCCGAGAAGGTGAGAATCGATCCGAAGAGCACGAGATAGAGGATCGCCAAGGCGCCCGAGAGCGGGACGACGTGGGGAATGCGCTCGCCGCGCGCAAAGGCCACGAGGAGCGTGAGGGCGCCGCCGCCCATCATCAACGTGGCCGCCGACATCGTGCCGCTGGGCAGCGAGAGGCGCCGCGCCAACACCGAGCCCAGCGCCCAGCCGGCGGGCGCGAGCAAGAGGAGCGCGCCCATCGCCGGCGCGGCCCGTAGATCGCCGAACGTGAGCAACACGATGCCGACGAATCCGACGACGACGCCGGCCCATTCGCGCGGAGATGGTCGATCACCGAAGCGATGCGAGATGATGCAGGCGAAGAGCGGCATGGCGGCGCACGCGACGGCGGCGAGGCCCGAGGAGACCCGCTGCTCGGCGAGCGCGACGAAGCCATTGCCGAAGAGGAACATCAGCCCACCCGTGGGGATCGAATTCCACCATTGCCGCGCCGTGGGCGCCGCGGCGCCGCGCGCGCGCAGGATGGCATACAGAATGGCGCCCGCGACGACGTAGCGCGCGCCCGCGGACAAGAGGGGCGGGAGCGACTCCACCGCGTAGCGCAGGGCGAGGTACGTGGAGCTCCAGACGATGTAGACGGCCGCGAGGCAGAGCAAAACGAGCGGAGGAATGGTCGCGCCCCTCGTGGCGGGCGCGCCCGCGAGCGGCGGCGACATGGCCGGGATTATGGTCGCCGCGGGCTTCGTGTCCACGCCGTCGTGCGAGGTGGATCGCCCGAGGCGCGGATCAGCGCCAGACCCAGCCGTTGAGCGTGAAGCGGCTGTCGGCGAAGGCGCGCGAAGGGCAGCGAATGGGGAGGACCTCGTGCATGCGCGTGCTGCGGAAGAACACGATGGTGTTGTCGGCGGGCTCGATGGCCTCGGCGCGGCCCAGGTCGAGCTTGAGGCCGTAATGGCCCTCGCGCTCGTACACGACGAGCTCGCCGCCGGTGAAGCCTTTGGGCCAGCGGTGCAGATAATAGATGAAGCTCAGCTCGCGCGCGGCCGCGTCCAGGCTGCCATTGTCGTTGTGGACTTTGTAGAAATGACCGTCGTTGTGGGCCGTGAGCTGACACTCCGTGCGCGCATCGGGCGGGAGCATGGGCATGGCCAGCCGGCGGCAGACCTCGGGCACGAGGGCGCGCACGCGATCGAGGACCGGCGTGCCCAGCGCGCCGGCCTCGTAGATGACGTAGGACTGCCGGTAATCGTCGGCGCCCTCCGTGCTCGACTCGAGAAAATGCGGCTCCATCGCGAGCGCTTCGGCGAGCAGGCGATCGTGCTCCGCGGGCGAGAGCACGTCGGAGAAGCGCACCACGCCCGCCGGTGCTTCGGCCGGGACACCGGGGGAGAAGGGCGGCTCGGTGAGCACACCCACGAGATCCCGCGGGCGAAACGCGATCTCACGCAGGCCGGCATCGAGCGCGACGCGCACCACTCCGGGCGGCGGATCACCGGCGAGCGTCGCCGCGAGCGTTCCCCACAAAGGATCGTGGCGCGAGAGCGACACCGCCGCGCGATGGCCGCCCGCGAGGAGGAGCGTGACCAAGATCGTCGGCTCGATCGGGCCCGGCGCATGCGGAGCAGTCATGGCGACTCTCTCCGAACCACGGGCGGCCCGGCGCGGCAATCGATGATTTGAAGCGGCGCGCGCAGGCCGCGCACGAGCATCGTTTTCACCGGCTCACGGGCGCGCGCGTCTTCGAGCCTTCCGGCGTGCTCTCGCCGATCTGCAGCACCTCTCCGCCCGAGAGGCCTTTCAGCACTTCACCGTGCGTCGCGCTCCCCAAACCGATCTCCACCGGACGGCGCTCCCCGCTCGCGAGCGTGACGAACCCTTTGCCGTCGCGCTCGTCCGAGAGCGCCCACAACGGCAACAGCACGGCGTCGCTCTTCAACACCGAATCGATCTCCGCGCGCACCGTGCCGCCGGGCTTCATCCCTTCGGGCTGCTCGGAGAGCTCGAGGGTGATGGAGATCTCCTTCAAATTCCCCTCCGGCGTCTTGGTGCCATATCGCTCGTTACGGGTCGTGGCAAAGCCATCTTTCTTGGCCACCTTGGCCGGAATCATGCGCTCGCCGAGCGATACGATGATGACGCGCGCCGCGTCCCCGACCTGGATGCGCGCGGCGTCGCGCGGACGGACCCAGAGCACCGCCTCGAATGCGCTCAGGTCGGGCAGCTCGAGGAGCTTGTCTCCGGCGCGGCAGACGCGGCCCGGCTCGGCCTTGGCGCGGGTGTAATTGAGCGGCACGTAGGGGCGATACACCACGCCGTCCGCAGGGGCCTTGATGGAGAGCCGCTCGAGCGCGGTGCGGTTGTCGCTCACCACGTCCTCGGCGGTCTTGACCTTGATGTCGGCGACTTCGAGCGTGGTTTTGCGCTTCTTGGCGAAGGCGTCGAGCGCGCCGGTTGCGAGCTTGAGCTCGATCTCGGCGGAGCGGAGCTGCACTTCGGCCTTCTTACGCTCGAGCTCCGAGATGAGATTCACGCCTTCGACGAGGCGCAGCTTGGCCTCCTCGACGGCCATCTGACGGCGCTTCTGCTCCAGCTCGAGGCCGATTCGCTCGGTGATCAGGGCCTGATCCGCCTTCCGGCGATCGGCCTCGGCGACGGCGAGATCCGTCATGGCGCTGCGCAGGTTCTCCTCGAGATCGGAGGTGTCGAGCGTGGCAATGACATCTCCCTTCTTCACCGGTGTTCCGTCGGCGAGGACGGTTTTGACGGTGAGGATGTCGACGCGCGGCACCTTGGGCACGTTGATGGGCACGCTCTTCTTCGGCACGAGCTCGCCGTAGAAGCTCTGCACGGCCACGAGCGGGCCACGGCCGACGGTCACGGTCGCCGTCGGCTCGCGCTTCTTGGCGCACGCGCTGGTCGCCGCGGCCAGAGCGAGGATGAAGGCGCCGAGCTTGCGAGGTGCGCGCATCACTCGCCTCGCAGCGCTTCGATGGGGTTGAGATCGGCGGCGCGCTTCGCCGGGATGAGCCCCGACGCGACGCCGACGACCACCGAGATGACCACGGCGAGGACCAGCGCCTGCCACGCGAACACCACGGGCAACCCCATGATCTGCGTGGCCACGAGCGCGGCGACGAGCCCGAGGACGGCGCCGATGGCGCCGCCGATGACGCAAATGGTGGTCGATTCGATGAGGAATTGAATGAGCACGTCCCGCCGCGTGGCGCCGATGGCGCGGCGCACGCCGATCTCGGCGACACGCTCGCTCACGTTGGCCAACATGATGTTCATGACCCCGATGCCGCCCACGAGGAGCGATATCGCCGCAATGGCGGTGAGCACCGCCGTCATCACGTATTGCGTCTCCTTGCGCTTCTGGAGCAGCTCCTCCGGGGAGATGACCTCGAAATCGGTGGCGCCGCCGTGCAGGTTGGACAAGAGCCGATCGGCGACCCGCTTGGCCGGCAACGTGTCTTCGATGGTGGCCATGCGGATGGAGATGCGATCGAGATCGCCGTAGGTGCGAGGCGGCTCCAAGAGCTCGCGCAGCGCGGGGTAGGGGAGGATGATGCTCTTGTCGTAGCCGACGTCGCTCGGTCCGTCGGCGGCGCCGCCCTCCTGCGGAGCGAGGACGCCGACGACTTGGAACCAGGCATAATCGAGGCGGATCCAGCGGCCCACCGGATCTCCCGTGAAGATGCGATGGGCCAGCGCGCTCCCGAGAACGACGGTGGCGCTGGCCTGACGCTCGTCCCAGATCGAGAGTCGACGACCGCTTTGCATGCGCAGCCGACTCTGATCGAAGACGGAGGCAGTGACGCCGACGACGCGGAGCTCGCCTGTCGGCAAAGGCAGGTTGGAGACCTTGGGCGCGTAGACGGCGCGTGCGGCCACGGCCTGCTCCACGCCGAGGGCCTTCTCCAACGCGAGCGCGTCGGTCTGCGAGAGGCCGACGCTGACGTTGACGAGATCGGCGAGGCTCTGGTCTTTGGAGACGGCGCTCTGCACCTGCAAGCTGGTCGCGCCCATGGCCTCGATGCTGGAGAGGATCTGGCGCTGCGCGCCCTCTCCGATCGACACCATGCTCACCACCGAGCCGACGCCGAAGACCACGCCGAGCAGCGTGAGCCCCGTGCGCAAGGGGCTGCCGCGCAGTTGCACGAGGCCCTCGGAGAGCGCCAGGAATCCTTCCCTCACGGCTCCACCCTCACCTCGATACCGCTGCTGAAGAAGGCCGGTGTCTCGACGAAATCGGCCACGACCGCATAAGCCTTCTCGCGCGCGTCGGGGAGCTCGTCGTCGCCGCGGAGGAAGCCGATCTCCTGCGGAAAGGGGAGGATGTCGCGCACCGTCGCGGGGATGCGGCGCTCGTCGTCGGGCAGGCGCGCGCTCACTTTGCGGCCCACGGCGAGCTCGCGCACGCGGTGCTCGGGGACGAAGAACTCGACGCTGAGGCGCTCGTCTTCGGCGACGAACACGAACGGTGTGCCCGAGGGCATGTCGTCGGGCTTTTGCAGCTTGCGGCGCGCGTGGTTCAAATACCCATAACGAACGAAGCCCGCGTGGGGCGCGAAGAGGTGCGTGCGGCGCTCGTAGGCGTGGTAGCGCTCGATGCTGTTCTTCCAGTCGTCGGCGCGGGCGTCGAAGAGCTTGAGGTCGGCCGCGGCGCGCGCGCTCGCGGAGCTCTCCAGCTCGCGTGCGGCCGACTCCTCGACCTTGGCGCGCGCGGCCGCGAGCTTGAGCAAAGCGAGATCCCGATCGGACACAATCCCGACCTTCTTCGTGTCGAGCTCGGCGCTCTCACCGGCGAGCTGCTTCACGGCCGCGCTGGATCCGAGCTGCCGCACCTCTTCGGCATTGCGGGTGCGGGCGCTCTCCAAGTCGGCCTGCGTCTCGGTGATGCGCTTCTTGATCCAAGGGAGCGCCTCTTCGTTGCTGAACTCGAAGCGCGCGATCTCTTTGCCGGCCTCGACCTTGGTGCCGTCCGGCACGACGTCGATGAGCTTGATCCACGTGCTCCGGCTGTTCCAACCCTTCATGCGGAAGACGTTGGGCGGCGCGTGCAAGGCGGTGGCGTGCTGCGGGGTGATGGTGCCGTAGAAGCCGCGCTCCGCGAGCGCTTCGGGCCGCTTCTGCTCTGCGGGCTTCACCTCGCGCGTGCGGCTGCAACCGGTGAGCAGCGCGGCGAAGGAGAGGAGAAGGACGCACGAGATCGGTTTACGCATGCGCCGCCTCCACACGCGGACGGCAGCGGCCTTCGAAGACCTCGACGCAGCGCTCGGCCGCGCGGCCCACGGCAGGGTCGTGTGTCACCAAAATGACCGTGAGGCCCAGCTCCGCGCGCAGCTCGCTGAAGAGCGCCATCACGGAGGCATGCGCCGCGGTGTCGAGGTTGCCCGTGGGCTCGTCGGCGAGGAGGATGCGCGGGCGATTGACGAGCGAGCGCGCGATGGCGACGCGCTGCTGCTCGCCGCCGGAGAGCTGATTGGGCCGGTGGTGGAGCCGATGGCCGAGGCCCACGCGCACGAGCAGATCGGTGGCGCGCGGCGCCCACGCGGCCTTGGGCGCGCGTTGATAGCGCATGGGCAGCTCGACGTTGGCGAGGATGTCGAGGCTCGGAATCAGGTGGAAGCGCTGGAAGACGAAGCCGATGGTCTGACCGCGGAGCCGCGAGCGTTCGTCGTCACCGAGGTGCGCCGTCTCCCGACCTTCGAATCGATAGCTGCCGGCCGTGGGCTGATCGAGCAGCCCGAGGATGTGCATGAGCGTCGATTTGCCCGATCCCGATCGGCCCATGAGCGCCATGTAATCGCCTGCGCCGATGGTGAGATCGATGCCCGCGAGCACGGGGACCTCGACCTCGCCGGTGCGGTAGATCTTGGTGATGCCGCGGAGCTCGACGAGCGGCGCGCTCATCGGATGGTCACCTGCAACGATTCGTGCAGATCACCGCGCGCGGCCAGCATCTCCGTGCGCGCGGCGAGCAGATCGACGCGGGCGCGAAGGGCGTTGGAAGAAGCGGTATCGAGATCGCGCTGAAACCGCACCACGTCGGCCAAGGTGGAGAGGCCGCTCTTGTATTTCTCGCGCTCCACGTCGAGCTTCTTCTGCGCGAGCTCCAAGAGGCGGGCGGTGAGCTCGAGGCGCTGCTCGCGCGCGCGGATGCGCGTGGCCGCGTCGTGCACGGCGGTGGCCGCGGCGTTTTCGGCGTCGCGCACGTCGCAGCGGCGCTGCGTGAGCTCGGTGCGCGCGCGCCGGACGCGCGCGGTGTCGGGGCCCCAATAGACGGGCAGCGAGAGCCGGAGCCCTCCCCGGATTTGCCGCTCGCCGGGAACATTTTGGAGCAGATCGTTGGTGGTGCTGGAGGAGATGCCAAAGCTGCCGAAGACGTCGAGCTGAGGCAGCGATCGCCGGACGTCGGCCCCGATGCCCACGTCGGCGCGATCGGCGGCGAGCTTGGCGGCGATCACGGCGGGGTGCTTGGCCGCGGCGATGCCGAGCGACTCGGCCTCGGGCGCGCTGGCGATGAGGCTCGTGTCGATGCTCGAAGAGGCGATGAGCGTGGTGGTGGGCGGCACGTTGAGCAGGCGGCGCAGCGCCGACTCCGCGAGGGCCAAGGTCTCCTCGGCGCGGATCAGCGAGTCGTCGAAGTTCACCACGTTCTCTTCGACCACGTAGATCTCGCCGGGGGCGAGCAGGCCGCGGCGGATGTTCTCCCGCGTCTCCTCGAATTGCGCGCGCGCCCGATCGCGGGATCGGCGGCGAATCTCGACGTCCTCGCGCGCGAACGCGAAATCCCAATAGGCCCGATCCGTCTGTCGGAGGAGCTGATTCAATTGGTTGCGATAGAGCTCGCGCGCGATCTTCACGTCGAGATCGGCCTGCCGGAGATCGGCGCCGCCGCCCGGATGAAAGCCGCCGCGGAGCAGCGCCTGCGAGACTTCGATGGTGAGCGAGCGCGCGTTCTGCTGGCTGCCGGTCAGGCCCGTGGTCAGCGTGCCGGCGACGGAGATGCTCTGGCCATAGGGGCTCGCGTACGAGAGCGTGCCCACCGTGTCGATCGCCCGCTGCTTGTCCGCGCCGGCCGCGTTTTCTCGGGCGGCGCTCTCGATGGTGAGCTCGGGCAGATAAGGACGTCGTGCCGTGTCGGCGACGGCGTCGAGGCGCGCGCGCTCCAGGCTCGACACCATGAGCGCGGCGTTGCGCTCGGCCGCGAGCCGGAGCGCGGCGTCGCGGGTCAGCGAGCGCGTCTCGTCCGCGACGGCGGATCGCGCACCGCACAACATCACTGTGCATAAGGCCAGGCCGGCCCACCTGGAGAGCATCGGCCCGTCATAACACGTGACGGGCACGAACAATCCCATCTCTCATTCGGTGAAATTTCCGAAGGGGGACGAACGAAGAGGGGGCATGCGCACGTTGCTCCTCTGGTGCATTCTCTTCGTCATCTCCGCGCCGCTCGCGGTGGCGGCGCTGATCCTGTACCCGGTGGTGTGGCTCCTCTTGTTGCCGTTTCGCGTTCTCGGCGTGGCGGTCGACGGCGTGCTCGCCTTGCTGCGCGCCGTCCTGTGGCTGCCGGCGCGCGCGCTGGGATTCACCCCGCGGCGCGCGCTGTCGTGATGGTGAGAGGTCGAGTCCGTAGGTGATCGAGAGCCGCCGTCGTGCCCCCGAACGGGCAAAGCCCGTTCGGGGAGAGCGCGATCCTCAGGCCATTGCCGTCGCCGTGACATCGGTGTTGGCCGAGGCCCCGACGAGCGCGGCGGCGGCCGGACGAATCACCTCGATCACCGCCTGGCGGCGGAGCGCCACGAGATCGGCAGTCGGCAAGAAGCCATGCGCTGCCGGCGGCTCTTGCTCGCGGGGCTCCGCGCCGTTCATGGCTTTGCGCATGGCCGCCTCGAATGCGCCCGAAACCCGCGCGGCGAGGCGCGCATTCCCCGTCCCGAGCGCCCATCGGACGAAGGCCCAGCCGAGCTCGGCGTGGCGCGCCTCGTCCTCGGCGATGATTTCCAAGGCGAGGCGCACGGCGGGTGGACCGGCCAGCGCTGCGGTCGCCGCAGCTTCGAGCGCGGCCAGCGTCTCGCCCACGCAACCCTCCATCACGGTATCGACGGCGGCCGCTTCCAACGAGTCGACGTCGGCGAAAGCGCCGTCGACCCGAAGCGCGCCGAAGCCCATCGGCTCACCCGCGTAGCGTGAAGCCATCGCCAGGCAGAGACGCGCGTGATCGACCTCGTCGATGGCGGCGCGATGCGCGGCCTCGACGAGCTCGGGCGGCGCGCCGAGCGCCATGAGCGCGATGGCGAAGCGACCGAACGACGCCACCGAGGCGTGCTCGTTGCGCGCGCGATCGGCCCAGCGGCGGGCGACGTGCTCGCGCACCTCCGCAGGCAGTGAGACGCCATCGATGTCATTCAATGCTGCCGCGAAATCACGGCGGAGGGCGTCGCGATCGGGCGGCGCCTTCGACCACGCGCTCGGCCCGGGAATCAAGCCCGCCAGGCGTGCCGCGCCGTGCACGATCAGCGGGCGACCTTCGCAGCTGATGGAGCCGACGAGGTAGCAACATTGGTTGGGATCGGAGGAGCTCGCATAAGGCCCGTGGAGATCCGAGCACTCGCAGGTGCCGGATCCGGGCGGGAGCCCGGAGAGCATGGGGCGCGCGTCGTCGGGGGCGAGGCACGCGCCGCTCGGCGTGTAGCAGACTTTGATCTCGCAGCACTGGCCATCGTACCCACCGCCCGCGTCGTAGATCGGGCCGCTGCACGCGGGCGTCGGCATGGGAGGGAGATTGGGCAGCACCGTGCCTGCGTCCTGCGTGGTGGTGCCGGTGCCGGTCGAGCCACCGGTGCCTCCGAGCTCCGTTTCGACGCTGGAGCTGCAGCCGGCCGCGAGCACGAGGCTCGCGCCCCATTGAGATGCGATGAGGATTCGCTGGAGGAAAGCACGCATGGTGCGTGCGCGTTCAGCAATGCGCGTGCCGCGGAAAAGAACCTTGAAACGAGCGAGTCGCGCTCTCCATTGTGCCGGCGTGTGCCCGCTCGCCGTCGGGGTTGTCGCGGCTTTGCAGGTGCTTTTGCGGCATTCTGCCGCTCGGCTAATCGCTGCCGAGCCGGTGTTTCTTGATCTTGTCAATCAATGTGGCTCGGCTCGTCCCCAGCCGGCGGGCGGCTTCCGATTGATTCCCATGCGCCGCCGCGAGCGCCTTTGCGATGAGGCTGCGCTCGAAGGCTTCCACTTGCTCGCGCAGGCTCGGACCTTCGGCGTTGCTCTCTTCGGGCGCGGCTTCGAGCGGGCGTGGAGGATCGGTGGGCCCGTCCATCGGCGTGAATGCCGATGCTTCGATCACGGGGCCGCTCGCGAGCGCGACGAGGCGGGCAATCGTGTTTTCGAGCTGTCGCACGTTGCCCGGCCACGATGCTGCCTTGAGCCTATCGAGCAGCGCGGGCGCGAGGCGCACGCCGGGGAGACCGAACTTGTCGCCGTAGCGACGGGCCAGCTCTTCGGCGAGCGCGGGGATGTCCTCGGCCCGCTCACCGAGGGTGGGCACGACGAGCTCGATGACGGCGAGCCGGTAATAGAGGTCTTCGCGAAAGCGACCGGCGCGCGCTTCGGCCAGCAAATCTCGGTTGGTGCAAGCCACGACGCGCACGTCCACGCGCTCGACGCGGCCCGACCCGACGGGTTGAATCTCGCCTTCCTGAATGGCGCGCAGCAGCTTGGCCTGCACCCCGAGCGGGAGCTCGCCTACTTCGTCCAGCACGAGCGTGCTGCCATCGGCCTCGGCGAAGAAGCCGCGCCGCGTGGCGTGCGCGCCGGTGAAAGCGCCCTTGTGGTGTCCGAACAGCTCGGCCTCGGCCAGCTCGCCGGGGATGGCCGCGCAGTTGAAGCGCACGAGCGGTCGATCGGCGCGGTGGCTTTCGGCGTGGAGCAGCGATCCCACGAGCTCTTTGCCGGTGCCCGTCTCGCCGCGCACGAGCACGGTCACGTCCTTGTCGGCGACGCGCGCCACCGCGTCGAGCAAGCGTCGCATCGGTGCGCTCTCACCGATGATGCGCCGGCCGATGGCATGCTCGGCGGCGAGCCGGCGCGCGCGATCGCGGAGCATCCGCGCCTCCAAAGCACGCTCGACCACGAGGACGATCTCGTCGATGTCGAAAGGCTTGGTCGCGTAATCGTAGGCGCCCGCCTTCATGGCGGCGACCGCGACCTTCTCGGAGCCATGCGCGGTGAGGAGCGTCACGGGCAACGAGGCGTCGCGCTCACGGAGCATGCGGAGCAGCTCCAAGCCATCCATGCTGGGCATGGCGAGATCGGTGACGACGGCCTCCACGCCGTCGAGACGCGTGAGCGCCTCCGCGCCGCTCGCCGCAGTGGTCACGTCGTGTCCGCGATCGGCGAGCACCTCTTTCAAGGTGAAGCGCACCGCGGGCTCGTCGTCGACGACCAACACCTTACCCATGGGCTTTTGCTCCTTCGGTTGCCAGCGCCGCGCAGGCCTGCGTGGGCAGGTTGATCCGCACCGTCGTCCCGCGGCCGGGCTCGCTCTCGATCACGACGTCACCCCCGTGTTGCCGCACCACGGTGCGGGCCAGCACGAAGCCGAGGCCGGTGCCTCCTTCGCGTGTGGTGAAGAAGGGTGTCCCCACGCGGGCCAGATCGTCGGGCGCGATCCCGCGCCCCGTGTCGCGCACCGTGATGCTGGTGCCGGCGTCGTCGCCGATTGTCTCCACCACCACCGATCCATCGCGCGGCGTGGCCTCGATGGCGTTGGCGATCAGGTTGAAGAGCGCCTCCTTCAACCGCCTGGGATCGCCGAACGCGGTGGCGCTCTCGCCTGCGCGCGACAAGGCCACGCCCGCCGTCTCGGCGCGCGCTTCGAGCACCGCGATGATGTCGTCGGCGAGCGCTCCCAGATCGAAAGCGTGCTTGCTGAGATCTTCCAGCGGGCGAGAGAAGGAGAGGTAATCGCGGAGGATCACCTCCATGCGTCCGACCTCGGAGGTGATGACCTCGAGGCGCTCGCGCGTGCGATGATCGGCGGCGCCGCGCGCGAGGAGCTGGACCAGCCCTTTGATGGCGGAGAGCGGGTTCTTCAGCTCGTGCGCCACCTTGGAACCGATCACTTCCAGGCTCTGCCGGCGAGCTTCGGCGGCCGTGATGACGTTCTCACGCATCTTGTCGAGCGTGCTCTCGGTGCGGGCGTGCGCGTCCGAGATCACGTACGTGCTGAAGCGGAGCATGAATAGGGAGAACGAGATGCTCCAGGTGCACAGGGCGATGTGGAACGAGCGCGCGATGGGCGGGCCGGTGATCTCCGCGGGCACGAGCGCGATCACGACGACGATGAGCGCGGCATAGCCGATGGCGATCTCGCTCTCGCGGCTGCGCCCGAACACGAACACCGTCCCCATCGTCGCGCCCAGCACGCCCGGCCAGAGCGGCCCCGCGAGCCCGCCGGCGAGCGTGACGATCATCGCCTGGCTCGTCAAAAGCACCATGTGCGAGATGAAGATGGCGCGCACGTCCGAGGGGGCGCGCCGCGATCGCATCGCCTCCACGACCATGTAGGTGAAGTTCACGATTTGGATCGCGACGATCGCGATCACCCGCGAGAGCGGGAATCCGGCGAGGTAGAGCAGCGTGCTGACCACCAAATGCGTCGGCGCCATGCGATAGGGGCGAGCACGGATCCACTCGTTGGCTGCGGCGCGGACGTGGGCGGCGCGGACGGCTTGGTAGCGCGGCGGGGCGGCGGGCACGCCGGCGCCCGGTGCCAGCGCCGTGCCGCGAGCGGGAGTGGCATTCACGGCCGGATGATAGCGATCGGAGGCGGTGGGGCGAGGGTGTGGCTGTCGAAAGCGCGCCTGTCGGTCGACCGACAGATCACGGAAAACCGACAGGCACCTCGCCGAGACTCCGATGTTTTCCAGCGCTCGGAGGCCGCGATGCCATGGCACGAACCGTGTTCATGGCGCCGAGCACGCTTGCCCGAGAGACGAACATGGCGACCACCTGGAACGAATCCTCCGTCCTCAACGCCGTCGACACTGCTGCCCCCGCGCCCGTCGCGAAGCCCGAGCCCATGGTGAAGTCCGATCCGATCGCTACCTCCGAGCCCCTCACTGCGCCCGTCGTGAAGAAGACGAGCCGAGCCAAGATCCTCTTGCCGATCCTGATCGCCACGGCCACCGCGATCGGTGGCGTCGCTTACGCGCACGGCCTCGGCGTCGAGTCGACCGATGATGCGCAAGTCGAAGGACACCTCGTCAACGTCGCGTCGCGCATCAATGGTCAGGTGGCACGCGTGCTGGTGAAGGACAATCAGCTCGTCGAGGCGGGGGAGACGATCATCGAGATCGATGATCGCGATCTCGTCGCCAAGCTCGCGGGCGCGCGCGCCGATCTCGCGTCTGCAGAGGCCGCGCTCGCGGCCGCGAAGGCGCAGCTCGCGCTCACCGACCGCAGCGTGGCGGCGAACCTCGCCCAGGCCAAAGGCACGCTCGCGCAGGCGAGCTCGGGATGGGCGTCGACGCGCGCCTCCGAGCAGCAGGCGCGCGCCGACATCGCCGCCGCCGAATCGAAGCGCGCGCTGGCCAAGCTCGATGTCGATCGCGCCGAGTCGCTCCGCCAGAAAGAGGCCATTTCGCAGGCCGAGCTCGATGCGCGCCGCGCGACGTTCGATCAAGCCGTCGCGCTCGTCGAGCAAGCCAAGGCGCGCCTCGCCAGCGTCGCCGCCGGCGCGGCCAGCACCGCGGGCGCCGTGGAGGCCGCCGAAGGTCGCCTCGCGGCCGCGCAGACCGGGCCCGAGCAGCTCGACGCCGCGCGCGCCTCCGTGGGCGTCGCCGAGGCCCGCGTGCAGCAGGCACAGGCGGCGCTGCAGCTCGCCGAGCTCAACGCCTCGTACACCAAGATCACCGCGCCCGCGCGCGGCGTGGTCTCGCGTCGCTCCGTCGAGCCCGGGCAGATGGTGTCGCCCGATCGCCCGCTGCTCGCGCTCGTGCCGCCCGACGACGTGTGGATCGTCGCCAACTTCAAAGAAGATCAGCTCGCCGAGATGCACCCCGGGCAATCGGTGAAGATCAAGATCGACGCCTATGGGAGCCGCGAGCTCCAAGGCCACGTCGAGAGCATCTCCGGCGCTTCGGGGGCCCGCTTCGCGCTCCTCCCGCCGGACAACGCTTCTGGCAACTTCGTCAAAGTGGTGCAGCGCATTCCGGTCCTCGTGCGCCTCGACGGCGCGCCCTCGGTCTCTCTGCGTCCGGGCATGAGCGCGTACGTCACGGTCTCGACCAAGGCTCATTGAGCGAGGGAGGCGGGCCGTGAAGGAAAGCACCACCATCACCGGATCCAAAGTCGGTATCACCGTCGCCGTCATGTGCGCGGCGCTGATGGCGCTCCTCGACATCTCCATCGTCAACGTCGCCCTCTCCGACATCCGCGCGAGCTTCGGCACGCCGATGGATCAGATCGGTTGGGTGTCGACGGGCTACATGATGGCCAACGTCGTGGTCATTCCCATGACGGGCTTTCTCCAAAGGCGCTTCGGCTACAAGCGCTACTTCGCCGCGTCGATCCTGATCTTCACCGCGGCCAGCCTGCTTTGCGGCCTCGCCTGGAACCTGCCTTCGCTCGTGGCCGCGCGCGTCCTTCAAGGCATCGGCGGCGGCGCCATCATCCCCACCGCGCAAAGCATCCTCTTCGCGCGTTATCCGCGGGAAGAGCACTCGATGGCCGGCGGCCTCTTCGGCCTCGGCGCCGTGACGGGCCCGCTCCTCGGGCCGGCGGTGGGCGGGTGGCTCATCGATGTCTCCAATTGGCACTGGATCTTTCTGGTCAACCTCCCGGTCGGCCTCCTCGCCGCGGGGCTCGCGTGGCGTTACATCGAGGAGCCCGGCTACGTGCAGGTCAACGAGCGCATCGACGCCTTCGGCATCGGCCTCCTCGCCGTGGGCATGCCCACGCTGCAATATGTCTTGGAGGAGGGCAATCGCGAGGGCTGGGACAGCACGCAGGTGAGGGTCATCGGCGCCATCGCCGTCATCGCCCTCGTCACCTTCATCGTCCACGAGCTGGAGACCGACAGCCCCGTCGTCGATCTCCGCGTCTTCAAGAACCGCAGCTACACCGCGGGCACGGGCATCAACTTCCTCCTCGGCATCGCGCTCTTCGCCGGCTCGTATCTGTTCTCGCTCTATTGCGGCGCGGTCATGCACTACACCGCGCTCGACATCGGCAAGATCTTCCTCGTCGCCGGCGTCGTGCAAATCGTGATGATGCCGCTCCTCGGCAAGTTCTCCGGCGGGCTCGACGGCCGCCCGCTCGTCGCCTTCGGCATCGCCACCGCGTGTCTGAGCCTGTGGATGAATGGTCACCTCACGAGCCAAGCGAGCTTCTGGGATCTGGCCAAACCGCAGATGGTGCGGAGCTTCGCGATGGGCTTCATCTTCATCCCGCTCTCCGTCATCGCCCTCTCGGATCTCCCGCCCGCGCAGCGGGGCAATGCCACGGGCCTCTTCAACCTCACGCGCGAGCTCGGCGGATCCATCGGCACCGCGTGGATGGGCATGGCCCTCGACGACTCCACCAAGGTCTTTCGCTCGCGTCTCGTCGAGTCGGTCACCCTCTACAACCCGGCGGCCATGGAGCAGCTCGGCGCGCTCCGCGGCGGCGTCGCGCGCCTCCCCGATCCCAGCGCCACTGCCACGCAAATCCTCGATCTGCGCGTGCAGATTCAAGCGCTGATCAAGGCCTTCAACGAGGGTTTTTTGACCGTCGCGGCCCTCTTCGCCGCCGGCCTCTTCCTCGTGTTCCTGCTCAAGCGCCCGCAGCCCGGCGTGAAGATCGAAGGCGCGCACTAACCGCCTCGAGCCGGACACAAGCCATCTCGGAGATTGCGTCATGAAGACGATCGCTCGTCGTGTATCCATCGCTGCCCTCGTGCTTTTGGCCGTCGCTGCGGCTGCGCCGGCACGTGCTCAATCCTCGTCGGCGCCGGATCGCAGAGGCGCGCTCGAGGCCCGGCTCGCCGCGGCCGTGGCGCCTTCGGGCGGCCTCACCGCGGACGAGGTCGCGGCCCGCTCGGCCGCCACGAGCTTCGATGTCCAAGCACGCCGCGCCGAGGTCGAGGCGTCTGCCGCGGCCGTCGATCAAGCCATCATCGGCTTCTTCCCGCGGGTCACGCTCACCGCGCGTTACATGCGTCTCTCGCCCATCGCCGACGCATCGCTCGGCACGTTGGTGTCGCCGGCCGGCGTGGACGTGAAGCAGGCCACGCCGCTCCCGCAGGGCACGCAGCTCGTGGCGGTGCCGTTCACCATTCCCTCGCTCTCCAACCAAACCGTGCTCCAAGCCAACATCACCGTGCCCATTTCGGACTACGTGTTTCGCTTGGCGCAGGGCTACTCCGCGGCCTCACGATCGGTGAAGGCCGCGGAGCTCAACGAGCGTGCCGCCAAGCTCAAGGCCGCGCAGGACGGGCGCGTCGCCTATTACACGTGGGCACGCGCGCGGCTCTCTGCCATCGTGGCCCAACAGGCTTTGGAGCAATCGCGGGCGCACCTCGCCGACGTCCGCGCAGCGTACGAAGCCGGCGCGGCCTCGAAGGCGGACGTGATGCGCGTGGAGGCGCAGGTCGCGGCCGGGGAGCTGGTCGCGCAGCGCGCGTCGGGCTTCGCGCGCACGACGGAAGAGTCGGTGCGCACCGCCATGCACGATCCTTCGGCGCCCGGCTCGCTCGCGCTCGGCGAGGATCTGCGCGCGCCGCTCGCGCCGCTCGGCACCGCGCGCGACACGGGGCCGCTCCTCTCCGAGGCCATCGCCAATCGCCCCGAGATTCGCGCCCTCGACGAGACGGCATGGTCGCTGCGCGATCAAGCGCGGATCGCGCGCGCCGGCTATTTCCCACGGATCGACGCGCTCGGGCAGGTCGCGTACAACAACCCCGAGCAACGGGTCTTTCCTCCGACGCAGGAGTTCCGCGCCACGTGGGCCGTCGGCGGACAAGTGACGTGGACGCTCAACGACATCGGCATCGCCCGCGCGCAGGCCAACCAGATCGACGCCAAGAAAGCGCAAATCGAGGCGCAACGCGCGCAGCTCGCCGACGGCCTGCGCAACGAGGTCACCCAAGCCGCACAGGCCGTGGAGGACGCCGAGGTCGCCATCGCCACCAGCGAGCGCGCCCTCGCCGCCGCGGAGGAGTCGTATCGCGTGCGCCGCGAGCTCTTCCAGCACGGCCGTGCCTCCAGCGTCGAGCTCACCGACGCGGAGACCGAGCTCTTCCGCGCCTCCCTCGACGTGGTCAACGCGCGCGTCGACGTGCGCATCGCACGCGCCCGCCTGCTGCACGCGACGGGCCGCGACGCGCTCGCCGTGAAGTGACCAAGGGCCTTTGGCCCAAGGGCCTTTAGAAGGGCGAAAAGACGCGCTTCTTGGCGGTGCGCCTCCGGAGCAGAGAGAGCGCGAGGCCGAGCCCGCCGAGCCCCACCCACGCTCGTGAGCCGCCGCCTGCGCCGACATGGCCAATGCTGCATCCGGAGATGTCGACGAGATTGGCCGTGATGGTGAGGGTGACGACCTCACCCTGAACGATGATCGGATATTCGTAGGTCACTGGTCCCGTCGCATCGGCCGGCAACCAAATGTCGTCGACTTCTCCGGGCATGATCCGGCAGGTCATCCCATCTTCTTCTACGACCTCTTCTACGATACCTGGATCGGTACATTCGTTGTCGTATCCGAATGGCCCATAGATTGGGAAATCGCAGTTGTTCTGCACCGTCGCGGTGAGCCCGTCACAACCCGGACGGCTCGTGCCACCCACGGTGATCGTGACGCAACCGGCGATGGACTTCGGTGAGATGGTGACGTTCTCGGCGATGAGCTCGGGCGAGTCGCCGCATTCGTCCGCGCGCGCCTCCCGCCCGTGGACCATGGCCTGCAACGCAACGAGGAGAGCAAAAGGTCGTTTGAGCATGCGGCGCCTTCGGCAAGGCTCGTTCCAAAACCTTGCTGGAGCGCCGCCGGGCCTCCGCGCCATGGAGCCATGACAAATGGATCACATGTGAAGTTGCAACCGTTGCCGAGGAGCGACAACGGCGCCGTGCGCGCCGCTACGGATCGGGCGTGTCCGAGAACCACGCCGTCGCGTGCCCGCCGCTGATGCCGGCGCCGAGCGCTCGCCATGATTTCTTCGCCCACGTATCCTGATTGAGGATCACCGCATGATGCGCCGGGCTGCCCTTCCACGACTCCAAGGCACGTTGCGAGTCGAGCCCGCCGCCGTACGAGGTGACCGCGATCTCGTATCCGGTGCCCGCGAACCGCGCGATCTCGGTGGGCTTCTTCCACATGCACTGGGCCTGGGCGTGATCCGGTGTGTAGCAGCATGAAGTCCACGCGCCGTTGCGGCTCCAGCTGTGCGCGTTGCAGCCGGAGGGAGGCGGCGCGCCATCGAGATCGCGTACGTGCGTTTCGGCCACGATCGTGAGCGATCGCGAAATGGGAATGGCCGGCAGCCCGCGCGAGACCCGATAATTGTTGATGGTGTTGGCGAGCTCCAGCGAGCTCGATCCCGGGCCCATCGGCGCGCCCGGAGCCATCGGCACCGACGGCGACATGGGTGCCGTCGGCGCCGCGGGCGGCTGTGCGCCTGGGGCCGCCGGGAACGGCCACGGGAGGCCATTGAGCGGGACCGTGGGAAGCGTGAGCCCCGGCGGCGGCGGGCCCGAGCCGAGCGCGCCGAGGAGCGCCGTCAGCGGATCGGTCGCCGGAGCCTGCGCCTGCGGATACGCGCCCGGCGCCGGGGGCGCGCCTTGCGGATAGCCCTGTTGTGGATAGCCCTGCTGCGGATAATCACCTTGGGGATATCCATTCTGCGGATACGCCTGCTGCGGATAACCATTCTGCGGATACGCACCCTGCGGGTAGGCGCCCGGCGGCGCGTTCCCCGGTGGCTGATTCGGCGCCGGTGGATCCGAGAACGAGCTGTTGTGGCAGGCGGCGAGGAGGACGAGCGCGGTGAGCGAGGCGAGGGGCGGAGCGCGCATTCAGGGAGTGTAGCGGCGCGATCGGCGACGAGGCACCGCTGGGCACGATCTCGCCGCCCGCCGTCGCGGCGCTCCCTCCATCTCCGGGGCTCGATGTCGCAAAATGGCCGGGAATTCTCGATCAGGACGGAGATCCACGCCGAAGGCGGCGCGGATCTCCCCGAGCAAGATCAGTTGATCTTGCCGCCGCAGCCGAAGACCACGTCGATCTTGGCCTTGTCGTCCGCCTGCACGAGGGAGCACGCGTCCGGGCAGAGCTTGATGGTGTCGTTCTCGATGTAGAACCGGTCGGGGATGCACGCGGCCGCGTTGGAGACTTGGCCGAAGGTCGTCGCCGGGCCGGCGCCGCCAGGCGTGTAGGCGACCTGCACGGTGGCGAGATCGATCGTCTTGCCCGGGGGCGCGTCCGGCACGGGGAACTCGCAAGCGACCTTCGCACCCTTGATGACGCCGTCGGCGATGGCCTGGAAGACGACATCGTATGACGTGGTGTCGCAGATCGGGAAGCGCAGGCCGCCCGTGAGCACGCTGAGCGCTTGGTGGCCGGTGCCGGGGTTCGCCGCCGTCGGGCACTTGGCGGTCGTGACCGGGTCGCTCGGCTCCCACGGCTTCGTCGCCGGCGTGTTGGCGCCCATGGCGATGATGCTGTAGAAGCGGTAATTCCGCTCCGCCGCGGTGCCGAATTGCTCGGGCGAGAGCGTGAGAAGAGCCGTGTCGAAGAGGGGCGCCGCGCTCGTGCCGCCGGCGACCGAGTTCGAGTCCTGATACGTCACGTTGTTGAACGTGCAGCCGACACCGTCGTCGGTGATCTCGATGAAGGTCTTGTACGAGTCGGGCCGCAACCACTCCTTCCACCCGTTCGGCGCGAGATTGAACTCGTCGGGCTTGTCGTAGGTGTTGAGGACTTTGCACCACGAGTCGCGGCTCGCGATCTCCACCGAGTAATGATAGAACTTGGGCGGGTTGTTGACCGGCTGCGCCGGCGGCGTCGCGCAACCACCCGTGGGAATGCCGCTCAGCGGCGCTTCGATGCACACCGATTGACCGCTGCTCGCCTTGCCGTGGCGCGCGACCAGGATGACGCGGTAGTCGAGGCCGCTGGCTTCGATGATCTGGGCGAAGTTCTGATTGATGTTCTGCTGAACGCCGACGATCTCCTCGGTCATGCTCCCCGAGTTGTCGATGACGATGATGACGTCGACCGGCTTCTTGGTCAGCGTCGCCGAGGCGCTCTGTGCAGCACAGGCGGCGTCGGGATCGATGCTGCCGTCGCCCGCCCCTGCGTCGAAGACGAAGTCGCCGCCGCCCGAGCCCGAGGCCTTGCCACCCGAGCCATGGGAAGCGCCTTCACCATGCGTGCCGGTGCTGTTGCTGCCGCCGGTGTTTTGCGAAGAAGTGCTGCCGCCGCAGCCGGCGAAGGCAGCGATGGTGAGCGCGGACGCGGACACGAGGAGAGTGCGAAGCGAAAGAGCGTTCATGGCTTCACCCGATGGGGAGGGAGGATGCGCCCCCCAATCGTCGCCGCAACGCGCCGAGAACGCAATGGCATGCTCGCGCGGCGAAGACATTGCCGGCAGGATTCTCGATTGCAGGACGTCCAATGAACGGATGAGGGAGATTCCCGACCTGCGAGCGGCGATGGTGGGTGAGCGGCTCACGCGCGGCCCGACGACCATTTCGAGTCTCACGAGGTGTGCGCCGTGTGGCTCGGTGGTGAAGAGATCGTTGCGAGCCCGTGTGGGTGGATTGATGCGCTCGTGCTGTGATCGAATGAGAGGCTCTGAGCTGATGTGGGAGAGCGCGGCGCTGTTCGGTCATCTCGTCAAGCGCACGTTTCGCGCAGGCGCTCGACGCGGCCCGCGACGAGCGCTCGGCGGCACGCGGGCGAGGTCGCGGAAGTCTGCGATCAAATGTGCTTGATCGAAATAGCACGTGGCCCGCGCGATCTCCGTCCAGCGGCCCCGCGCCATGCCGGCGTGGGCGCGCGCGGGCGAAGCGCTTCATCCGCGCATATTGCTTGGGGAGAGAGCGACGGCGGCGTGGAACGCGCGGCGCAGATGGCGGCGCCCGCCAAGTCGTTCATCGAAGCGAAGATTGGCATGAGGCCGGCGACTCGCTCCGTCCTCGAGCCCACGTCTGGATATCGATATCTGAGCCGCGTCCGCGTCACACGCAACGACGATGGGATTCACGATCTGGTGCTCGCGCTGAACAAGGGCTTTCTGCAGAAGGACTATCCAGCACGGGACAAGGCCGCTCGTTTCGGATGCTGCGCAACAGGAACGCTGATGACTTCAAGAAGACGTCCAGTGGAAGCCCATCTTCGAGGCGTCGGGCCGGCGTCAGGACGCGGTCCGCGTCGGCATTTGCGACACTGGCATCTACGAGGACGCGAGAGACGACAACTACCTCTCTTCACGCGTGTTGGATGGCAAGTTCTTCGCGACGGTGCTGGGCCGAGACGAGGAGGAGGCCCGCTGGCTCGATCCGCCGACCAAGGCTCTGGGCGTTCACGCGCGACACATCATGGTGGAGGACTCGTCGAAGCACGGCACCAACGTGGCGGGTAACGCGGCGTGGGGCGCGCTCGGGATCAAGCTCGTGGACGTCATGATCCAAAAAGGGCAGATGAGCGGCGCCATCATCGACACCACGGCCGTTCGAGCCTTCAAATGGGCCATCGACGAGAAAGAGGTCTCCATCATCAATTGCAGCAAGGTGCTGCCGTTCGGCAACGAGGCGGTGAACGACGTCCTCACGCGCCCTGGGACGAGGGAGAGAGGGCTCTTCTTGGCGACGGCCGTGAACACGGCCATCTCGCTGCGATCTCAATGGCGAGACGCGCGACGCGCTGGAGAGCGCGGCCGGATCGTGAGGAGCCTTCGCAGATCGGTTGGGAGCTGCCCCATCGCCGTTCGCGATCGATGAACGGCGTCGGGCTGCGGGCCTGAGCGTCGGGGCCGGTCGGACAGCGCCATCACAGGCGTTGCTCGATGAGGTTCTCGTGGCGCAGCAGCGGTGTTGGGCAGGCCTGGCTTGCCGCTACAGCGGTGGGCCAAAGGCCTTCTCCAGGAATGCGCGCATGGCGGTGTTGCCTTGGCGCTGGGCGTGGGCGATGCCCGCGGGGTCGCCGCCCACGAGGAGCCAGGCATTGAAATCCGAGCTGAAATACCCGTCGCTGTCGAGCGTCGACGAGCCCGGCGGGAACGTCATGAAGTGCCCGGCGCCCGGATAGCAGTGCATCTCGTCGGCATAGGCGCTCGTGTGCATGCTCGACGCGAGCCCGTCCCAAGCCACCTGCGCGAGCGCGCACGAGGGCCAGAGTTGATCGTCGCCGGCGGCGACCATGAGGATGGGGCCTTGGGTGCTCTCGACGGGGATGCGCGCCGCGGCCAGCGCGGCGGGCGACGCAGCATCGATGTCCTCGAGGAACGCGGCGCTGGAAGCCCAATAGGTCTTGCCGTTCTTCTTGACCATCGTCGCGAGGGCGCCCGAGCTCGGGACATAGGGAAGGTCTTTCCCCTCGAAGGTCCATGCGGTCAGATCCTTCCCCGACGTCGCGCCCCACACGTATCCGCTCGGCACCTGCGCCACCACCGCGTGCACGCGATCGGGGAACGTCGCGCCGAGGAGCAGCGCCAGCTCACCGCCGCGCGACGCACCGAGGACGGCGATGCGCTCGGGATCGACGTCGGGCTGCGAGGCGAGGAAATCGAGATCGTCTTTCAAGAGCTCGAGCGGCACGCGCTCCAGGGTCGTGGGCAGGCCGGGCGCGCCGAAATAGCCGACTCCGAAGGAGACGTAGCCGAGCTGAGACAGGTAGTACGCCATGAACTCGCCGGTGGAGGTCCCTCCCTCGGAGCCGCCGAATGCGAGGACCGCCGGCCGCTTTCCCCCGGAGCCCAGCGGGCGAGCGATGGTGCCGACGCGCGTGCCGTCGTTCACCTTCATGAAGTCGACACCCTCGTTCACGGGGCGTCGATACATGCTCTTGCTCACGAGGACGGCGCCGCTCTCGGCATCGCTCACCGTGACCGCGATATCGAAGATCGTCTTCTCCGATGCAGGCGCGGACCAGAAGGGACCGTCGACGTCGGCGGTGCTCCACGAGCCCGAGAGCGGGGCATCACGCGCGAGATCGATGGTGCCGCCCGCGTCCGCGGCGACGATCGCCCATGATCCCGTCGAGATGTCGATACGCGCCCGTCTGCCGGCGCCGAGCCCTTCGACGACGATACGGATGGGATCACCCCACCTGGCCTCGTCGACCTCGTGCTCCTGATCCGCGGTGTCTTGCGGCGCTTCGTCGACGAAGAACCGCAGCGTGGGGGCGACTTCGTTCCCGCCCGCACCGCCGCTGTCGCCCGCACTGCCGCTGCCGCCGGAGCCGGCGCCGCCTCGGGCCTCCATGGGCTGTCCCTCACCACAACCAGCAGCGGTGATGGCGCAAACAACGAGTTGGACAAGCAAGCTTGATCGTCGGTGCATGACCTCCTGATACGCACGCGATATGCCAGTAGAAGAAACCCTGTCTTTCGCGGCAAATCACGGTGATCGACAATCGGCTAACGCTTCGACGAGGCACGGTGAGGAGCGTGACAATCGAAGGCCGGTGTGGGCCGGAGCCCAATTCCTCGCCGCCTTGGAAGCAGGTGCGATGAACAGGCTTTCAGAATGGCGGGCTCTCGCGCACCACGTGCGCGGGAACGTTGCCCCCGAGCAGCACCGTCACGAAGAAGGCTCGCAGGCCGTGCAGCCGCGCATGCGGCGACTGCAACTTCTGGAGCGTCTTCTTGTTGACGATCCAGTACGGAGCGTCAGCGGTAGCGGCTCCGCAGCTTGATCTTGAGCCTCTCCAGGCGGAGAGGGGTGCAGTAGGGGTTCCCGATCCCTCGCTTCGCCTCTTTGCCGGGCGGGACGATGACCGATAGGTATCGAGGGGGAAACATCTTGACCGGCCGCCCGGCGTCGCCGTCGAAGCCGGAGCAGTCGAAGAACCGATTGTCGAGATCATCCAGGTCGATCTGACCATCCGTCCCGAAGCGGAAGCGGAAATTCATCTCGCGCCACCATCCGGACTCGTGATCTTTGAGCCGGACGTCGCCGGTGTCGGGCTCGATGCCGACCTCGGCAGGGAGCCGTTTCCATGGCTTCTGCATGATGCCGGGCGGCTCCAGATCATAGAAGTCGCCGTTGGCCTGGATGCGGAGGTGAACGACGATGTCGCGCACCGCGTCCTCGCCTGGAGCGCCCGCTAGGCGCTCTTGATAGCTCGCCAGCCGCTCGAGGGGCGTGGGCTTCGGCGCCTTCTCGTCGACCTCGGGGAGGTGATCCGTCGTGTCACGCGAAGGGTTGCTGGTGGGCACGACCTCGGGCTTGATCGTGGTCCCCACGGGCCAGAGCTTCTTGAAGGTCGTGAAGTCGTACTCCGAATAAGTCGCCGTGTAGAAATAGACCGCTTGGTTCCAGACCTCGGCGGGCTTGTGGATGGATCGCAGATCGGAGAGCAGCATCTCCCCCTGCTTGCCGATCCACTCCTGGAGCGTCGTGAGGAAAGACGCGCCGCGCTGCGCGAAATCGTAGACGAGCCGCAGCTCCGTGGTCTGGTCGAAATTGGGAATCTCGTCGAGCTTCTGTCCCAACCTGCGATCGTCCGTCCAGCGCTTCACCTGCGTCTTCACGTCTCGTAGACGGGTGAAGAAGTTCGGCTTGAGCATCTGGGTGGGGTCTTTGCGGCCAGACATGTCGTCTCCCAGATTCCACTTCGCCTTGCCGCTCTCGCCGTAGCCGCCCAGCATCTCTCCGATGAGGAGCTTGAGCTCGTCGCGGTGCAGCGTGAACGCGCCTTCTTCGTCGGCGTGCGGGAAGGGCTCCGGCTCCTGGAAGAGGATCGATGCCGGCGCGATGACGTTGCAATGCCCCTCCCACGAGCGACTGCCATCGTCCTTGTCGGGGTCCACCGTGGTGGGGACGGAGGTCAGTGTATAGGAGACATGCGCTTCGAGCCGGAGGCGCTCTCCCTGGATGGGGGCGCGCGTTTTGCCGTGGAACAGCGTCTGGATCTCGGGCCGATCGATGGCCATGTCCTCGATCGATCCGTCCGTCGCCTTGAACGTGACGACCCAGCGATCGGAGACGTTTCCCGTCTTCTGGCCGCGGATCTCCGCCGGCTCGTTGACGTGCTCGTTGGCCGCCACGGTCAGCGTCGCGCCTTGGCGGGAGAGCGAGCAGGGAGCGCCGCTCTTCACGCTCCGGAGCGCGGCGACCGTGGCGCGAAACACGTGGCGCTCGCCCCCGTCGTCGACGGTGATGAGCTCCTCGTCCGTGGGCTGGGAGCCGAGCAGCTCCATCGACGTACCCTTCGTCAGGCCTCCCGGGACGTCGAAATCGCGCTTGAGCGTCACCGCGGTCTCGCCCGACTCGAAGGTGTCGTTGAACCCCGCCATGGTCAGGTCCAGGATCTGCGCCGGGCGGTCCTGCTTGCGAGCCTCCACCCTGTAGAGGATCTCCGAGCGCACCGAGATGCCACCGCCGACCGCGCTGATGCGATTGGCATCCTCCTTGTGGAACACGGTGCTGATCTCGGCCCGCTCCAGCGAGATCACCTTGGGCGCGCCGGAGGCCTTCTGGAAGGTGATGGTCCAGCGCTCGTCGCTCTTCTTCCGAGGCTGAGCGACCTTGGATGTGCGGATCGCGGGCTCGCTCCTCACGTAGTCGGCGGCCTTCACGGTCAGCTCCTCGTGCTTCTCCGTGCGCATGGTCAGCGATTTGCCGCGCGCGAGCTGCGCGAGATCGGCCACCGCCGCGGCGAAGCGGGCGACGCCCTTCTCCGTCTTCACCTCGATGATCTCGCACTCGACGCGGTTGCCCTTCATTTTGTCGAGCCAGAGCGTGCTCGTCACCACCGAGCCCACCGCTAGAGGAGGGAGCCGTTCAGCGCCGATCGCCAGGGTGATGAGGTATTCGCGCTTGTCGTACGGGCTCGAGGCCGGGCTCGCCGACTCGAACGTGATCTTGGCGCCTTTCCCCTCCTTCTCGGGGAAGTGCTTTCTCCCGCTCGCCTGGTGGGCGAACTCGTCTTGGAGGATCTCGAACTCGTAGGTCGCGCCGTCCGGCATGGTGGCCTTGAGCCACTCGAACGCCAGGCGCTCGTGCGGGAAATGGTGCTTGTTGCGCGGATCCTTCTCCCACGAGAACGAGGGGTATTTCTTGGCCTCGTCGACGGGGCCCTCGTCCTTCGTTCCCTCGTCGCTCGGCGCGCGGTTCTCGGCCGCGAAGATCCGATCGAGCTTCTTGAACGGGTTGAAGTCCTCGTCCGTTTCGGGCTTGTTGCGCGGCTCGGGCCGCGGGAACGCCACGGGCTTGTGCGAATAGGACGAGAAGGAGAAGAAATAGAAGTTCCAAGGCACCTCCGGCTGCCCCGCGGCATCGCCGGCGAAACCCTTCTCCTTCAAGATCACACAGACGTTGATCAGCCCTTCGCCCTTGGCTTCGATCTCGTGAAAGCCGTGCGCTCCCTCGTCGAGGAGCACACGAATCTTCCCCTTCTCGTTGGTGATGACCTTCTTGGGCTCGACCTTGCCTTCGTGTCCCAGATAGGCAATCTCCACAGGAGGAATGCCTTCCTTGCCCGGCGCGCTCACCTCGAAGCTGAGCCAGGTGCGAACGTATTTGTGGCCGGCGAAGCGCGAAGGGACCCACACGCGGAGGAGCGCCTCGGGGTTCGCGCTCAGATCCACGACGTTGGCGGCCTTGTGCTCCGCGCCCAGACGGAGGCGCTGGGCCTTGTCGCGCCGGGCGCGGAGCTGATTGTCCTCGATCCGCCGGACACCGATGGTCTTCACGCCCTTTTCCGGCCACCCTCCGGACGATGGCACCAGCGAGACCGCGAACACCGTGTCGTCGACGGACCAGCTCCGGCACAGGTTCTCGATGACGTCGAGCGCGTCCGCGCCTCCCACCCAGTCCCTCCCGCGCTTGACCCACACGAACGGCTTGACCTGTCTCTGGATGACCTCCTGCGAGAGCGACTCCGGGGCTCGCTGGGCGATGAGGTCACGCGCCGCGAGGCCGCTGTGCTCCACCGTCTCTTCGCGTTCCTTGGCGTGGATCTCGGTGATCTTGATGTCCGTCCACTTGAGCTTCATGGCAGAGCTTTCTCGCCTCCGGCGCCGCGCGAAATCAGGCGCCGTGCGCCATCGTCAGCTCATTCCGGGTCTCGTCGGAGAGCTCCCCGGTGGGGAGGAGCCCCCGGCTCGCCTGGAACGATTGGAGCGCATAGATGGTGTCGTCGTTCATCGTGTCGTCGAGCGGACCATCGTAAAAGCCGAGCGACGCGAGCCGGCCTTGGACGCCCCGGAGCTTGCCGGAGACCTCCTCGATGGGATCGAGCGCGCCCACCATGAGATCGTACTCCTCGGCCGCGCGCCCCGCGGGGAGGACGCGGAGCCGGCCGCGCCGCGCCGTGGTCGCGATGTCGTGTTGCAGGCGCCCTTCGCCGTTGGTGCGGTGCTCGCCTGGGATCTTCTGGCCCTCGATCTCGATCTCGTAGGGGACGTCCTTGCGTGGCATGCCCTCGTGATCGAGGAGCTGGAGAGACAGCTTGGCCGCGTCGCGCTTCACCCGGAAGCGGTACGTCGCGCCCGTGGCGCGCGTGAACCGCGCCGGCTCGGGGTCGGGGATGTGGACGACGTCACCCGGGGCGAGGGTAAAGGGATCTCCGCGGCGGGCCTTGAGGTCGGCGTTCTTCGGGTGATCCCAAAGGGCCTTCCACTCGTAACGGTGCTCGTGTGCGATGGTGTAGAGGCATTCGCCTTGCTTGACGGTGTGCTCTCTCATGACCGAATGGATCGCTCCGGCACGGCGCCGATGGTATGGGCCGGTGCGGTCCGCGTCCAGTGGTGCCCGCACGACGGAGACCGTGCCAATGGCTGCGTCTTGCAGGACGCGAGCGGAGCGGCTAGCGTCGCGGCCGCGAATGTGAGCCGCCCGGCCGTGCCGCCGGCCGCGTGGCTCCAGCGTGGAGGACTTCGAATGGCGTGCTGGAGCGAGATCACCATTCAGGATGGCACCAATGCCCTGAAGGGCGACGCCGCGCGGGCTTGGGTCGCGAAGAACCACCCGAAGCTGCTCGAAGGCAAGAAGAAGGACTCAGCGGTCATCGTCCTCAAGCTCGGTGCCAAGTACGTCATCGGCGCCAACGCGATTGACTATCTGATGGGCCTCCTCGGCACCAAGCTCACGTACGCGCCGAACGGCGCGACACGCAAGAAGAGCACGGCCAAGAACATCCGCCGAGAGCTCGGCAACGTGCTGATGAAGACCCCGCCCGAGTTCGTCGTCGAGTTCGAGATCGGCGACACGGACGGCCTCATGGATCCGGTCAATACCGGCGCTCCGCTGCACACGCAGACCGGCATCAAGCAACGCCTCCAGGCGCTCGGCTACCTCTACACCCCGCTCCAGCACCCCATGGTGGACCAGCACGCGCAGCTCTGCGTGGAGTACTATCGCGACGTCGTCCACGCCGCCCGCGGTCCGCTGAGCGACGCGCAGGTGGCCACGCTCCTCCGGCTCGAGCTGCAGAACAACGTGGTCACCGACACCTTCCCGGCGAAGGGCGTCATTTGCAACCCCTCGCGACAAAAGCTCCCGCCGCGTGGCACGTTCGGCGCGATCCGCATCCCCGGCGGCTTCACGTTCACGAAGTCGTCGGGCACGCACCTCCGGTTCGGCGACCATCGGTTCTCGGGCAGCACGCTCGGCCCGGGCGCCGCCAAATACGACTTTCTGATCGGCGATGATCGATTCCGGATCGAGGACGTCTTCTATGCGGACAACGATCGTCTGGGGAAGATTCCCCTCATCGCCACCGTCAAGAGGCGGTGGCCCAACGGCGAGCTGACGCCCGTGCCCGACGTGCCGGTCCTCTTTGGATTCGTCGCGGCGGACCCGATGAAATCGGCGCAGCACCCGGTCGGCGATCCAGGCACCGTGACCCCGTTCTGTGCCCCGCCGCTGCCCGACAGGGTGATGAACTACGGGAAGGACTGGGCCATCTGGAGCCAGGCCAACAACAGGCCGAACCAATTCAGCGTCCACAAGGGGCTCAACGCCGGAGAGTGGGCCCAGGCGCATGCGATCGCCCTCCAACTCCATGGCGCCGCCGTCGCGGCGGCCCCGCCGGGGACCGTGTTCACGCCGGCCCTCGTCCAGCAGGCCGACATCAATCGGGACATCGCCGCCGTTCCCGCGCTCCAGGCCAAGCAGGCGGCTTCGGTGCACGTCGTCAAATGGATCCTCGAGCACGCGCCCCCCTACGAGATCACGAACGCGGGGCAAGCGCGGTTCATGCGCGACAACGTGGATGCGCACGTCGCCGATGGGATGGCGGCGACACACCCGCTCCGGCAGAACTGCCCGGAGCGCTGGGGCGGCAAGGCGGACGCGGCCCTCGACAAGCTGTTCTACAAGGGGCCTCCGCTCGATGGGTTTCACACCAAGCGACCCACCCAGCTCAAGGATTATGGCCCGCTCTCGGCGACCACGGATCCCGACGATCCGGGGAACAACCCCTATGCGGTGCAGTGCAAGACCAACGAGAAGGGCAACGCGGGCGTGGTCTTCATGCCCTCGCGCTGCGGCGGTGATCGCTACAAGCTCCGCGCCTACATCGATCCCGAGTGGCTCCGGAAGAAGGGCGCCGCGGCGACCCTCACGACGTCGGTCGAGACTGGCACGCTGGTGGTGTGGAGGAACATCCGCTTCCGCCGATATCTGCAGAAACAGCCCCCGGCGCCGCCCTACAGCCCGGCGGTCCAGGCCATGCTCAACCACCCCCATGGGCACCCGCAACAGCAGTCGCCCACCTATCGCGCCGGCGACGCCGAGTACGACCGGATGCACATGCACACCAACGTGAGCAACCTGGACATCTATCCGGGCGCGGCCGCGGAGGCGGCGTACAACCCGAGCGATCGCAGGAACCTGCCGAGCGACAAGAAGAAGTGGTATCGCCCGACCCCCATCACGCCGACGGGCCTCGAGACCCAGCTCAAGTGGGGTTATTGCGACTTCATCGCCGACAACAATGGCATCGAGGCCATGAGCAACCAAGTGCTCCAGGACGCGTTGAACGCGGGGATCGCGGCCATCCGAGCCTCGGGCATCGTCACCACCAACATCGACTGGGGCACGCTCATCTTCCACGACATGGCCTCGCCGTTCATGGTCAATTGGCGCAGCTTCGTGGAGTACAACGATCTCATCGCCGGGCGGGTCACGGCCGGCACCGTCGCGCCGGGGCTCTATCCACCGCTGAGCGACGCTCAGGACGGGAACAACTTCACCATGGCGGGCCATTTCCTCGTCGAGGGCATGATGGAGCACTTCGCCGGCGGGGGCTGCTTGCCCGGCCTCACGGTCGTGCAGGTGCCCATCGGGGAGAGCTGGGACGGGCACGCGCTCAATCACTACCCCAACATCACCAGCGGATACGGCACGTTCAGCCGCGGAGGCTTCCTCGCGTACCCCGATCCGGTCTATCGATCGGACGTCTTCATCTATCCTGCCACGGCCAACGCCACGCACGAGCTCGGCCACGTGCTGGCGCTCAAGCATCAGTATCCTCTCCCCAGCGACGGCGACGTGGAGCAGCACCAGATCCAGACCGTGAATGCATGGACGACGCCGGCCGCGACCGACTGCGTGTGCGTCATGAGCTATCACGGCTGCTACGGTGAGTTCTGCGCGCGCTGCATCCTCGCCCTGCGGGGGTGGCAGGGTCGCAGCAGCAACAACATGACGGGGGTGTGAGAGCGACGATGACCGTCAAAGCCACCCTGACGCTCGAGGAGACACGCCTCCTCTGGCAGCAATCCACGCTGGTCTCCGCCGAGGTCTCGAATGAAGGCCGGACGTCGTTGCCTTCGCTCAATGCCCAGAATCGGCGCGCGGCGCCCACGGTCGTGATCGTGGACACGGCCACGGGCCGCGCCGACCATTTCGCGGAGCCGGCGTTCCCCGACGGGGGCGATCCCATCGTCGATCTCCAACCGGGCAAGCAGCGGGCAGAGCGATTCTCGCTGCTCGATCGGGCGCGCTTCGCCGCCCCAGGCCTCTACGAGATCAGCGTGGCGTACGCGTGGGATGCGAGGTCGGACGGCGACGAAGAGGAGCCGCCGGCGCCGCCTCGCGCGGTCTCGCCCTCGGTGGAGGTGTGGGTCCTCCCCGCGGAGCCACGCGCGTTGTCGTTGGAGCCGATGACGGGCGCGCTCGGGGTCACGTCGTTTGCGGCCTGGGTCAACGAGGAGAGCGGCGCATTCGGCCTCTGGCTCTCGACGATCGGCGCCGTGCCGGACCCGAGGATCGCCCAAACCACCTTCCTCGGCGCGGTCCCCGGCCCGATCACGCCGATCCTCTCGATCCCTCCGGCGACGACGCCGCACCACCAGCACGTCGCTTGGATCGCTGGGCGCGAGCTCTTTCACCTGGGCCACGCGCGCGGTCAGGTCACCCCGGTCCGCGCTCTCGATCTCGGCACCACCGGATACCGGGTGATTCCACCGCTCCTCGAGGATCCCTTCGAGGGCGCCGCCGTGCAAGGCGCCGAGGCCCTGCTCGTCGCCCCCAGCGCCGGTGGGTTCGAGATGCGCATTGCCCATCTCGACGCCCAAAGCACGCTGAGCGAAGCGGTGGTCGTGCGGTGTCCGCTCCCGCGCTGGGCCGCGACGTCTTATCGTGTCGACGGCGCGCGTCGCACCTTCTTCCTCCTCCCGACGAAGGATGGAGTCATTCTCTCCGTCTCGGCCTGGAGCCGGGGGGCCGGTCCCCAGCCACCCTGGCCGCTCGTCGAATGGGAAGGCGAGGTGCTCGCCGTCGATCTGGCCGTGATTCGAGGCAACACCGTGGTGGGGGCCGCGCTCATGACGATCGCGACGGACGAGGGGCCGCGCCATGTCGTGCGCCGCTTTCGGCTGACCAGCGCCGACGTGATCCAGCTCGGCCCCGACACCGTGATCCCCGTGCAGGAAGACCTGCGAATCGAGGGCGCCATCCTTCGCGTCAATTCGGACGAAGAATCGTTCGTGGTGATGAAGACGGGCGGGGACTCGCCTCGATGGTTGTTCCTCGGTGCCGATGGGAAGATCAGAGCGCTCGACGGTCCAGCCGATGAAATGGCCCTCCCGGCAGACATCGTCTTTGCCCGGTGGACGACTCCCGTGCTGCTCTACAAACGTCCGGGCTTCGGGCTCGATCTCACCCCGCTCGGCCCGCTCCCGCGGCTGGTTTCGCCGCGCTGACGGCGGTGCGGCGCGGGCGCTCTCCGGATAGCGAGGCCGTCGACACTCCAGCTCTCACCCGGTTTCGCTGCGGCCCACCCGAGCTCTCATTCACACTCATCCGCTGTGTGAATCAGGGGACGGCCTCGATCATCGCACCATCGTGATCGGGAAAGCTTATCTCGCAGTCGCCGGGATCGAGCCCGTCGAGGTGCGCTCGGCCCTGGGCGTCGAGCGTACCTTCGCGGACATCCCCGCCGGGGAGCGTGATGCGATAGCGCTCCCCGGGCATGGGTTTTTCGTCGGCGTCGACGAGGATCAGGTCAATCCAGGTCTTCTCGGGCGCAGCGGCGCCGGAGGCGCGGTCGCCAGCCTCGAAGGCCGCGGCGTCGAGAGGCGCCGATACCCATCCTGCCCGCGAGGCGCCGCCGGGATCGCGGGCCGTGGCCTCCGCGTCCAGATCGGGAAAGCTGACGAGGCAGTTGCCTGGATCGAGATCACCGAAATAGGCGCGGCCCTCGGCGTCGAGCAACCCTTCTTCGATGGTGCCGTCGGTGAGCTTGATCCGGTAAGGCGCCCACGGCACGGGGTTGCCCGTCATGTCGCGGAGGACGATCTCGATCCAGGTCTTCTCGGGCGCCGGCGCCGGGGCCGGCACCGGCTCCTCCGGAGGAAGATCGAGGAGGTATTCGGCGCGCGCCCGCTTGGCGCCGCCCGCCGTTCGCGCGGTGGCCTCCACGTCGAGATCGGGAAAGCGCACGTCGCACTCCCCGGGATCGAGGCCATCGAAATAGGCTCGTCCTTTGGAGTTGAGCCGCCCTTCGCGGATCGTCCCATCGGTGAGCCTGATCCAATAACGCTCGTTGGGGACGGGGTTGCCCTCCATGTCGCGGAGGACGATCTCGATCCAGGTCTTCTCCTGTTTCGGGGGCGCGGCCGCGACGGGCGCCTCCACCGCGCTCTCCCCGAGATCGCGGCTCCAGAGCGGCTTGGCCGCGCGCTGCACGAACCCGATGCGGCGCGCGAGGGCGTGGCGCGCGATGAGGCCGACGATCTCTGCGTCGGTGAGGCGATCGACGGCCGGGACCGAGAGCTCCGCCGAGAGAAATCCGCGCAACGTGCTCAGGTTCTCCGCGTGTCCGGCGAGACGGCGCACGAAAGCGCCGGCGGCCCCGAGATCGGAGAAACGAATCACATCCGCGCTCGGGCCCGGGCGATTCAAGAGCTCGACCGTCAGCGGGCCAGTGCGCAGCGTCCTTCTCATGAAGGTCTTACCACTGGCAGCTTGAACCCGAGGCGACGCACGCGAGCGCCGCGAAGTGGACCATGTGGCATTTCCCCTGTCAAGGGTCGGTCCTGAGGAGGATGCGCGGCGCATTCCCCTCAGATCTTGCGGCGATCGGGGGGCAATCGCTAAGCTCCGCCGCGCGATGTCATCCGGAGCGCTGCAATGACGAAGAAGCACGTGGTGCGAGACGGCGATTGCTTCACTACCATTGCCGTCGAGAATGGGTTCTTCTGGAAGACGCTCTGGGATCACGACAGCAACGCCGACCTCAAGGCGTTGCGCAAGGACCCTTTCACGCTCGCGCCGGGCGACGTCGTCAACATCCCCGACCTCCGCCCCACCGAATACACCTGCGCAACGGGGAAGACACACGAGTTCCAGCGCAAGGGCGTCCCTGCGCGCCTTCGGATCCAGCTCCTCGATCACCAGGGCAACGCCAGGGCCAATGAGGCTTACGAGCTGGAGATCGACGGCCAGAAGATCGAGTCGGGAAAGACGACGGACGGCGAAGGTTGGGTGGATGTCCCCGTGACGCCGACTGCCATGGAAGGCGTGCTGCGCATGGATGGTGGGAAAGAGGAGCACCGGCTCCTGCTCGGGTATCTCCGCCCGATCGAGGATCTCGTCGGGGTCAAGATGCGACTCACGAACCTCGGCTTTTACGAGGGATCCATCGATGACGCGATGGGCGATGACATGCTGGAGGCCCTCGTGGAATTCCAGGCGGGGAATGGGCTCGATCCGTCGGGCGAGCTGGACGACGCGACGCGGAAGGCCATCAAGAAGGCCCACGGCGGCTGACGCGCGATTGCGGGGCGCCGCGAATCATCGTCGTCGTCCAATTCGAGTTGTCCGACGCCACCGTTGCGCGCCCTCGCGTGACCATTCTGATTCGCACCGGAGCCGCGCTGCTCCGAGACGTACATGGATGCGCGTGAAGCGGGCTCGTGCTCGCGACCGTCGATCCTGCTGCGCGTCGAGAAGAGGTGCGCTACCGTCGCTCTCATGCCCTCGTCGCCGCTTCGTGTCCTCGGATCGATCGCTTGCGCCATGCTCGCGTTCACCAGCGCGACGGGCGGTCACGCCGCCGGGGCGCGGATCGCGGGCGTCTCTTCGGCGACGTCGAGCGTCACCGTCTACGGCGCCACCTGGTGCGGCGCCTGCCGGAGCCTCGAAGCGAAGCTCGCCCAACGCAACATCCCCTTCGACAAGATCGATGTCGACCGCAACCGCGAGGCCTACGATCGGGCCCGCACGCAGTCAGGAATGGGCTCGGGAATCCCGCTGACCCACGTCACCCGCGATCCCGAGAAGTGGATCCAGGGCGACGACGCGGACGCGATCGAGCGTGCCTACAAGGGCGATTGACTGCGCGTTGGGCCGTTCGAGGCGAAGGGCGGAGAGCGGACGACCCGACGTTCACGGGTAGTGCGGGGAAGCGCAGCCGGGACTCACCGAAACAGGCCGAGCTGGATCGATTGGCACGCCTCGCCTTGATAGGGCGCGTGACCGACGAATTGGCTGCGGACGGGGAAGACGTAGCCGAAGAGAATGCACATCTCGTTCTCGCCGAGGCCATAGACCACGTCGTGATCGGTGATGTTGTCGAAGGTACACGAGAAGCCGACCTTCTTGACACCCTCGAGGGACAAGGGATCGTCGAAGACGCGAATCTCGCTCCCGCTGTCGAAGGCGCCGAAGGAGAGCACGTTGTCGCGCGTCTCGTCCTCTTTGATGAAATCGACCGTGAAGGCGCGCCGGAGCTTGTGCGTGTGGGGCAGCATCTCCACCACTTGGCCGCCGAACGAGGCACACTCCGAGCCGATCACCTTTTGCGAGTGCGGGGGGACGAGGAAGTCGTCGACTTGGAGGGTGAAGGGGGCGACCTCGTTTTCGAGGTCCGACTCCGGCATGGTGAAGAAGTCGTAAGCGAGCTCGACCCGCTGCGGCTCCGTCGTGGTGTTGAGCAAATGGAGGTCGGTCGCGATCTCGCGTGAGGTGTCGACGCGGAAGCCCATCCCCACCGGGAAGGTGAGGGCCTCTTGGCCGGACACTTGGGTCGAGCTCGCGAAGAGCACATCGGGGATGCCGGCGCCGATGGAACCGAATGGATCGCTCGCGCCCGGGTTGCAGCCGGGATACGGGTTCGGCCCGGTGCTCTCGTTGATGGGCTTGGCGATCAGGTTGGAGTGATGGACGCCCGGCGTGGCGTAGAGGCGAGCGGCATAGACGATCTTGTTCTTGATCGCGGGATACGGCCAGGAGACGCAATCATCCACCTCTTCGCCCGGCTGCATCACCCGTGGAGGGGCGATGATGCGAAAACCACTCTTGGGTGGATCGGGGAGGGTGATTTGGGTGAAGGGATCGCCGAACGCGACCACGTTGTCGTCGTCGACGCGCGCGTCCGGCTCGTAGCGCGTGGCCGGGTTCACGCAGCGACCTTGGAAGAGCTCTTGATCGGCGGTGCACGAGGTCGACGCGGTGCCCTCACCGGAGCACCCGATCGAGAGCGTGAGGGGCAGCACGGAGATTGCGGTGAAGAGGCGACGCATGACGAGGTCATGATCGCGCGCGGAGCGCCCGGGTTCCAGCGCGATTCGCGTGATCGATGGGGACGAATGCGGATCGGCCGAGGCGGGTGTGAGCGTGGTCGCTGGAGCGCGAGAGGTGTTCGCGACGCTCTCTCCGTCACGGGCTCAACGCTTGGCCGCCTTCGGCGGGACGTCGACGTAGACGTAGAGGTTGACCACGCCGTCGTGCTTCCAGCCGTCGTCTTCCTTCCGGCTCCGGATCATGAAGCCGAGATCGACGCGCGTCTGGTCGCTCATCATGCGCCCGATGCCGATGTCGAAGCGGTTCTGGTTCACGCCCTTGCCGGAGAGATCGACGAGCAGCTCGTCCCAGATGAACGGGATCCATTTCGCGCCGATGGGTGCGTAGTTGACGCGGAGCTGGTTTCTGTATCGATATCGATCCTCGTACGAGCGGTGTCGATATTCGAGGCGATTGCGATCGTTGAAGGTGAAGTCGCCGAGGCGCCAGAAGAAGTTGGGCTCGAGCTCGGCGCGCACCTCCTGGGTGAAGTCGCCGGCCTGGAGGTTGCCAGCAGGCTTGAGGAGGCGATCGGCGTAGACGGTGCCGTGGACGCCGATGAACAACCAATCCGACACGTAGAGCAGCGGTCCCGTGCGGAAGAAGGCTTGATGAAGGCCGCCGGATCGGACGTTCAAGCGCGTGTCGGTGAAGACCCGCCAATCGAGGCGCGGGAACGTGGGCTTCTCGGTCCGGACGAGCGGGACGCGGATCTCGGTCCAGATCCAAGTCTCGAAGTCCGCTCGGGCCGGCAGCGAGACGAGCAGGGCAGCAAGGCCGATGAGGGGCGAAAGAGTACGCTTCACCGGGGCGTTCAGCCACAACGAGGGCGCCGCATCAAGGGCTTCTTGCCCCGATTGTGCAAGGGCGCCCCAATCCAGTGGATCCTCAATGGGATATCGTGGCGGCCCGGGTGCCACCGAGGCGCGCCGGTGAGGTGGGATCGAGATGAGCAGCACGCCGCCCCGGGGCTCGCCATTCCGTGCGGTCGATGTCGACGTGACCGTGGACGAGGTCGCGCTGCCCTTTCTTCGCGATGCGCTCGGCGGAACGATGGTTTTCGAGGAGCACAAGGGGAGCTTCACGAAGGCGCGAATCCTGGCCGAGGAGGCCCTCGCCGACGCACGCACGGGCGCGGATCCAGCACGGCTCGCGGATGCCTTGTTGGCGCGCGCGCAGGTTCACCTCCTTCAAGGCGAGCCTCGAGCGGCGAGCGCGCGGCTCGGAGAGATCGCGACGGCGGTGCCCGACGACGTCGATCGGGCGGTGCGGGCGCTCTCGTATACCGCGGTCGCCGATGCGCTGAATCGCGAGCTGTTTCCGGGGCGGGCGCTGATCAGCGCCGCAGACTTGCGTTACGGGTTCGACGACTCCGCGTTCATGAATCGCGTGACGATACCGTATGCCCAACTGTCGTCTCGGGCCTCCGTCATGGTCCGGCGCGAGTGTGCATTCGTCGATCAGGTGTTGCGTCGCGGCCTGCCGTGGTCGGCCGCGCTCGCCGTCGCCAACCCCGCGCGGCTCGCGCCCGAGATGGTGCTCTCCGTGGGTGAATTCACCTCGCAGGCCCAGGTTGCTCTCTCCGGGTGGGGGCCGCGTCTGCGAGCCTATGAGTGCGTCGTGCGCACGACGCTGTTGCGCAGCGATGGTGAGGCCGCGGCGAAGATCCTCGAACGAGCGCGGGAGCTTTACGCGGCGTGCGATGATCGTGCGGGGCTCGCGCTCGTGCAGATGACCCGCGGCGATTGGGCGGCTGCGCCGCTGTCGAGCCCGCTTCTGTTCAATACCCATGCTCGGATTCTCGTCGTTCCCGAGCGCTTCGAGGGGCGGGCCGCCGTCGATGCCTATGCCGAGGCCGAGCGGCTCTTCGCTGAAGCGGGGGCGCCCCGCGGGCTCGCGGCGATCACGCTTCGACGTTCGTGCTTGGCCGGTTTGCGCGGCGATCATGCGGGCGCGATGGAGCTCGCGCGCGCTGCGGCGCAGGCCTTCGACGACGAAGGTGATCGCATGAGCGCGCTCCTGGCCCGGGCGCACCAGGCAATCGCCGGTGTCGGCGCCGGCAACCCGGTGAGCCCGCGCGATCTGGCCGCGAGCATCGGCACGTGGGCGCGGGACGAGGGCAGTCGCTCGTTTGCCCACGGGGTGGGCGACCTGTTTTGTCAGATTGGATATCGGTGGCTGTCGCAGGGTGACTTCGAGCGCGCGATGGCGTGCACGGCGCTCGCGACCACGCTCTTCGAAGCGCTCGGGGCGCGCGCGGGCATCGCGGAGACGCTCGTTTGGGGCGCGCGCATTCATCGCATGATCGGCGACGGTCCGGCGCGCATCGTGCTCGTGGACCGAGCGCTGGATGCGCTCGATGGCATTCGCGATACGCCGGCGGTCACCGCCGAGACGCAGACGACGCTGGCCACCGCGCTCTCCGCCGAGCTCGGTGAGACGCACGATGCGGCTCGGCTCGAGCGGCTCGCCGTGCGGATGCGCCGCGTGGTGGAGACGTGCCGTCCAATCGGATCCATGCCGGAGGAGCCGGCGGACATGGCGATGTCGTCCGCCAAGGCGCTCGCGCTCGGTGCCATCGAGATTGCGGAGACGGGAGCGGCGCACGCGGATTTGCGGGCTCTCGAGGTACGTCTCGCGGCGGCCATGGACGAAGGTGATGCGGCGGCGACTGCCGATCTCGCGCGCCGCGCGTTCGACATCATGGAACGGCCGACGGCGCAGTCGTTCGCGCCCTATCACAAACCGGATCTGCTCTGGGAGCTCGGCCGGAAGAGCGAAGCCGTCGAGGCGGCGCGACAGCTCCTCGCGCGCTGGCTCACGCAGGCAAAGGCCAACGACGATGCCAGCGCGCAGCTCGCGCCCAGCGGGGCGCCGGCAATGTTGGCGAGCCAGCGTGTGGCTTGGGCGTGGGCGCTCTCTCAATTCGTCCGGTTCGGACAGTACGCGGAGGCCAACGACCATTTCGAGCGGCTGCGCACGCAGGTGGGTGAGGAATGGTGGCGCACGGAGCCCGCGCCGACGGAGGCGCTCGCCGCCGTGGCCGAGATGCATCGAGGCTTGGGCGATGCGAAAACGGCTTTGGCGACATACGATCTCGCGATCGCCGAGATGGAGCGCATGCACGGTGCTTTGGTGCAAGACCGACTCAAGCTCTCGCTGGCGGCGAGGATGGGTGTGCACATCCATGCTCCGGCGGCGCGGGTGGCCCTCGAGCTCGCCGATCGAGCGCAGGACTCCGCACGCCGGCGAGCGTTGGAGGCGCGGGCCTTCGCGTACGTCGAGAAGGGGGCGGCCCGCGCGCTCCTCGATCTGGTGGCGGCGTCGGGGCGCCACGCGGACGGGGGAGGGGGCGACTCGGTGCGGGCGTATCGCGACGCCGCCACGCGTGTGACCTTGGCGCAAAGCCTCCTCGCGGCGGAGCGGGAGAAGCCGGCCGCGGATGCCGGCGCCGTCGAGGCTTTGGGGGCGCGCCTCGCGGCGGCCGAGCGCGCGCTGCGTGCGGTCGAGGGGCGTTTGGCCGACGAGCATCCGGCGTTCTCGACATGGGTGGATCCTGGCGGATCCATATTGTCGTTGGACGAGGTGCGGATGGCGCTGCCCGAAGGCGCGGTGTTGTTGCAATACACGTTGCACGACGAAGGGGTGATGGCTTGGGCGGTGAGCCGAGAGGGTATGACGGCGCGCCACGATGCTCGCCTCGATGTGCGGGCGCTTTCACGGAGCATTCGTGATCACGGCGCCGCCTGCGCCGGGCGCGGGCCGGTCTCCGTCCTCGGCGAGGAGATCGCGAGGGTGCTCCTCGAGCCGCTGCGCGAGGCCATCGCCGCGAGCGACGCGCTCTTCATCGTGCCTTCGGGGGCGGCGCTCGCGCTGGCCTTTCATGCTTTGCCTTTTGCCTCGGGCGAGCCGCTCGGCGCGGACAGGAGCGTGGTTCATCTGCCCAGCGCCAGCATGATTCGGATCGCGGTGCCGCCGCGTGCGCTCGATGCCGTGGTCGCGATTGGGAATCCGGCGGAGATGGCTTGTCGCGCGGAGAGCGATGGTGTCGTGCGGCCCCTGCCGCCGCTCCCGGGGCCGAGCGCGAGGCTCGTTACGTTGCTCGGCTGTTCGGGGAGCGCGGGGCGCTGCTGATTGGTGGGGACGCTACCAAGGAGGCCGTGCGCGCGCACCTCGGGGCGCCGATTCTGCACTTCGCCACGCATGGAGTCGTACGGGAGGACACGCCGCTCCTCTCTGCCGTGTTGTTGGCCCACGGAGAGGCGTTGTCGGTGGAAGACTTCATGGGCCTTTCTCTGAACGGCGCGCTCGTGGTGCTGAGCGCGTGTCAAACGGGGCTCGGTGCCGGAGGTGGAGGCAACGAGATCATCGGGCTCACCCGCGGGCTCCTGGCCGCCGGGGCGCGCGCGGCCATCGTCAGCCTGTGGCCGGTGGAGGATGCCGCGACAGCGGTGCTGATGGGCGAGCTTTACCGGCGCATTCGCGCAGGGGCCTCGCCGGTGGATGCGCTGCGGTGCGCGCAGAATCACGTGAGGTTGCTTTCGGGAGACGATTTCGATCGCGAGCTCCGCGACATCGAGGCGCCGCGCGGCGAGCGTCGCGTGATGACGGTGCCTCCGATGGAGGACGCCGGCGGCGCGTTCGCGCATCCGTATTTCTGGGCGCCGTTCATCTTCGTGGGGATGGCGTAGCGCACCGCGTGTTCAGGCCCACGAACTACGTACCGAGTTCTTGTCCGGCGTGATCCGGGCTCCGGTATGATTCGCGGGTCGCATTGCCGATCCGAAAACAACGGCGTGCGCGCATGCTCGCGATCCGATCGGGATTCATCCGATCCGGTGAAAGAGTGTGATCCGTCTTCGCCGCGACGAGTGAGGCTCTCGCCCCATGCGCCCGTTCGATTGGCTCAGCGCCTTGTGCATCTCCGGAGCAGCGTGCGTGACCGCGCTCGCCAACGAGCATCGCGGGTCTCCCAGCGATGCTCCGCCGCGGCCGCTCCCGCCCGCGCCGAGCTCGGCTGCGCCGGAGCCGCCGTCGCCCGAGCCTCCGCGACCGTCGTGGGCTGCGAGGCCGACGGCTTCGTCACGAGCCTCCGCGACGGCGGACACCACGTTGGCGCCCACGTGGGCGACACCGCCGATGGAGCGCGGTGCGGCGGCTGCGCTTCCGTCCAGCGATCGAAGCGCGCGCGCCGCTGAAAGCGATGTCGTGCCGCGGGGCGAGCGCGTGTTGCTTATCGAAGGCGTCGCGTCGGGCTCGCCGGCTCCTCCTCTTGATCGAGTTGATCGAGGGGAGGCATGGCGGCCTTTGGATCGCGGGGTCATGCGGCCTTCGGATCGAGAGGAGGCGTGGAAGCCTTTGGATCGCGGGGCCATGCGGCCTTCGGATCGAGAGGAGGCGTGGCGGCCTCTACCGGGCGCGGTGCGCGCAAGAGAGGACGCGAGCGCCGCTGCGCAGGTGCCGCTGGGGCCGGCGGCGACGTTTGCCAACACCTATTACGACTTCCCCGTCGAGCATGGCGGCGACGCGGATACTCCGCTCTTCGATGCGCGATGCGAGCGTGTCGCGATGGTGTCGCGCGCGTTCCACGACAGGCTCTGCGTGCAGGGCAGTGGGCGTCTCGCCTCGGGCCGGACGGTGAGCTTCGCGAAGCGGAGCTGTGCGTGCGCCGAGATTTGCCCGCGCACGGGACAGAACATCTGTTACGAAGCGCTCGATCCGAAGCGCTTCCCGAATGGGCGCGGGGCGACGGGGAGACCGATCACGCCCCTGTCGACGGTGGCCGTCGATCCGACGGTGATCCCATTGGGGACGCGCATCTACATCCCCGAGTTCGCGGGCTTGCCACGAGGGGACGGCGAGGTGCACGATGGGTGCTTCGTTGCGGAGGATCAGGGGATCCGCATCAAGGGGTTGCGCGTCGACATCTTCGCGGGGGACGAGCAGACGAGGCACGTCTGGGAAGCGCTGTTCCCATCTCACCGAGGCGTCCACGTCTACGGCGGGAACGCGCGGTGTGTCGGCACGAGCAAGCGATGAACAGGCGCGTGGAGAAACAATGTGATGGGCTTTTCTGTGCCAGGACCCGCGGGTCGGGATACGCTCACACTGATATGATGCAACCGACGCGCGCGAGGCGAGGGATCCTCACGGCGCTGCTTGCAGCGATCGCGCTATCCACGGCGACGAGCTGCAGCAGCACGCCGGCGACGGTGCGCCTTCAGATCGAGGTGTCGCTCACGCCGCGTGCGAACCAGAACTCCCCGGTGGGGGTGTCGTTCGTGGCGGTGCGCGATCCGAAGTTTCTCGAGAACGTGCTGAAGCTCAACGCCAAGCAGTGGTTCGACCAGCGCGAGCAGCTCCACCGCGACGATCCCAGCGGGATGCGCTTCACCGAGTGGGAGTGGGAATACGTGCCCGGGCACCCACCGCCGCCCGTCGTCATCGAGGTGGATGGGAGTTCCGTGGCTGCTCTGATCTTTGCCAACTACCGCGCGCCGGGCGATCATCGCATTAGGCTCGCGCCCATGAAGAAGCTCAGGATCGAGCTCGGGGACGAGGACGTCACGGTCCGCCCGATCGACGACCGAGAGCCGTGACGCGGAGCGATTGACGATGGCTCGGACCCGACCCGAAAACCGCCTCAAGCCTCGACCCAAGCGCGAGATCGTCGTCGCCGATGCGGTGCGTTGGTATGACGGCATGCCGCTCGCGCCGCAGCACTTCCAGGAGTCCGTGCGGCGCTACGAGCGCCTGCTCGACTATCACCTCGACGTGCTCGCGCCCCATCACTACGGCGTGGTCTCGCTCGACATCGACGCGGCGAGCCTCTCCGCCGGCGTGCTCAGCGTGAACGTGGAGGCGGTGCTCCCCGATCGCACGGTGATCCGCACGGCGCGGCCCATCTCCACGGCGCTCGATCCCGCGGAGCTGCGCAAGAAGCTCACGGGGCCGACGCGCCGCGGGCGCGTGGAGACGTTCGACGTCTATCTTTCGGTGCCCAACGAGCACCCGGGCCGCGCCGCGGCAGGGGACGATCCGCGCTACCTCATGCCGCGCGACGGTGACCGCGTGACCGACGACACCACCGGCGAGGCGGATCTCGAGGTCCATCGTTTGGTGCCCAACGTGCGCATCGTGGTCGACGTGGAGCCGCCGCCCGACTCGGTGTGGATCCGTCTGGCTCAACTCCTCCTCGACGGTGACGCGTTCGCGCGCGGCGAGTACATGCCGCCGCTGCTCGTGGTCTCCGATCGCGCGCCGCTGTTCGCGCTCTGCTCGCGCGTGGTGGAGAGCATCCGCAACCTGGCGAACCGTTTGGGCGAGCGGATCTTCGTGCTCTCCGAGAACACCGATGCTGCCGACATCGCCGAGACGCGCCGGCAGCTCTATCACCTCACGGCGGCGCTCCCGCCGCTCGAGGGCGCGCTCTTCACTCGCACGGCGCACCCGTACGCGCTCTATCTCGGGCTGTCCGCGGTCATCGGTCACCTCGCGCCGCTGGCGCTCTCGCCCGTGCCCATCCGGCCGCCGACCTACCAGCACGACGATCTGGAGAGCGTGTTCGCGGAGATGGAGGCGTGCATTCAGCGCTACATCCGCGAGGGCATCCAGCAGTCGTTCAAGGCCTTCGCGTTCGATCTGGTGGAGGGCGTCTACCGGCTCGATTTCGCGTCGGACTGGGCCGATCGGGTGGTGGTCCTCGCGGTGCGCGAGCCGCGCGACGGCGAGCCCGGCTCCGCCAAGCGGTGGCTCGAGAGCGCCATCGTGGGGCCGCTCCGCGTGGCGCGCGAGCTCCAGGCGAGCCGCGCGCTCGGCGTGGAGCGGGAGCGGACGCTGCGCAAAGACGATCTCGTCCCGACGAGCGACGAGGCATTGTTCGAGCTCAAAGGATTGCGGCGCTTCTTCCTGAACGACGAGCCGATGGTGGTCTTCAATCCGGCTCCGGGCTCGGAGGACAATCGTCCGATCGAAGTGGTGCTCTACGTCAAGGAGCGCACGGAGCAGGCCTGATCGGCCGCCCGGGAAAGATCGCTGGGGGAGAGTCGCGCCATGTCCGAAGCCGAGCCGTCGAACCCGACATCGTCGCCGCACATCGCGGGCGCGCCTCGGTTGCTCGACGCGTTCCGCGAGCTTTATGCCGAGGTGGTGCGGAGCGCGCGCGCGCTCTCCGGGCCGGAGCCGCCGCAGCACGAAGCCGTGAAGCAACGCCTCCTCAACGTGCTCGCGCGCCAGGGCGCGGAGGCGAAGGAGCGCCTCGGAGAGCACGAGCTCGCCGAGCTCGACGAGGCCCACTACGTCATGGTGGCCATGGCCGACGAGGTGTTCCTCCACATCGATTGGCCTGGTCGCGATCCCTGGTCGCGCCGCCCGCTCGAAGCGGAGTCGCGCTTCGGCACGCACATCGCGGGTGAGCGCGTGTTCGATCGCCTCGAGGAGATCTTCAAGAACCGCATCTCGGTCTCGGCCGATCTGCTCAACGTCTACCTGGCCGCGCTCTCGCTCGGCTTCCGCGGGCGCTATCGCTTCGATCCGCAGTCGACCGAGCCGGAGCGCTTCCGGCGTGATCTGGTGCGGGAGATCCGGCGCGTGGATCCGCGGAGCGCTGCGCCGGCCGCCGAGCTTTGCCCGGACGCGACGCATGGAGTCCGCGACAAGGAGCCGCGGCGCGGCCTCACCAACCTGCGTGAGGGCATCCTCCCGCTGCTCGGCGTGCTCCTCGGCATGCTGCTGCTCGGGCACGCGCTCTGGTACTACCGAACGAGCGACGTCCGCGACAAGCTCGACCAGATCGAGGCTCAGCGCAAGGTCGCCACCGAGGTGCGCGAGAAGAGCGAGCGCGCGCAGCGCGAGGCCAAGGAGGCCGCGGCCAAGGCCAGCGCGGAGAGCAGCGCCGCGCCGCCGGACAAGAACGAACGCCCGCCCGAGCCTCAGCCGTCCGACGGAGGTACGCCGTGAAGGCCCTTTTCGCCGCGATACCCGCGTGGGTCTACGTCGTCGCCGCGATCTTGATCATCGTCGCGCTCGTCGTGATCCTCGTGCTCGTCATCCGCGCACGCCGCGCGCGCGTGCCGCGTGTCCCCGAAGGCGTGGAGGACATGCCCGGCAAGGTGCGCGAGGTCTTCGCCGCCGCGGAGGGCGCCCTCCGCACGCGCGCCTCCGATCGCCTCGCGGCCTGGGTTGCAGGCCCGACGCAGCCGGCGCGCGACACGGGCCGACGCCTACTCGTGGTCGGCGCCGCGGGCGCCGGCAAGACGACCATGCTCCGGCAGCTCGCGCGCGAGACCACCTTCGCGCCGACACCGAACGCGGTCTCAGCTTCACCTTGCAATCTGTTCCGTCTCGAAGGCGCGATCGCCGTCGATGTCGCGGGCCGCGTGCTCCGCGACGAGGATGGCAAAGGGCAGGGGGGCGAGGCCTTTCAGGCGGTGCTCACCGAGCTGAAGAAGGCGTTCCCCGATCGACCGGTGGACGGCATCGTCCTCGCGGTGCCGATGTCACCGCTGCTCACCGACGAGGCCGGACGCGAGAAGCTCGCGGAAGACGCGCGCCGGATGCGCAAGCGCATCGACGAAGTGCAACGCGGGCTCGCCATGCGCGTGCCGGTGTACCTCGTGGTCACGCAGTGCGACGGTCTCCCGAGCTTCACGGCGTTGGGCCGCGAGGTCGGGGAGCCGCGCCGCCAGCGCATCCTCGGTTGGTCGCGGCCCGAGCGCGACAACGAAGATCCGGCGGCGGATTGGGTCGACGAGGCCATCGCCAGCGTCGGCGACGCCCTCAGCGACGAGCAGCAGCGTCGCTTCGCCGCCGAGCCGCTGGTCTCCGATCCGAGCAACTACTTCCTCTTTCCCGCCGATCTCGCGACCTGTGAGGACGCGCTGCGAGCGTTCGTCGATCCCATCTTCCACGAGAAGGCCTCGGGGGATCCGCCCGATCTGCGCGGCATCTATTTCACGGGCCGCAGCGCGCCCCTGCCGCCGCCTCTCCCCGTCGTGGCCGGCGTGCCCGCGTTGGAGGTGCCGCCGCCTCCGGTCCTCTTCGCGTGGGAGCTCTTCACGCGCAAGATCATGCCGGAGTCGAACCTGGCGCAGCCGAGCCCCGAAGCGGAGAAGCGCCGCGTGCGCACCATCCGCGTGCTCCAGGTCGTGTCCGTGATCATCGGCCTCGTGTGGGGCGCGTTCCTCGCGTTCGCGTGGACGTCGCTCGAGCGGCGGACGGCGACGGTGCTGCCCTTCCTCGAGCACCTGAACTCGGATCTCGTGCACATCACCGCGGGCGAGCGCAACACGGGGAAGTACGCCTCGGGCCTGCTCGACATGCTCGCGGGCATGAACAGCGATCGCCTGCGCACCTATGCGGCGCCCACCTCGCTCGCGAGCCCGATCGACACGCGCGTCCGCGAGGCCGTCGCGCTCGGCTACGATCAGGTCGTCTTCGCCGCGTTCCGCCAGACCATCGAGGACGCGGGCGCCGTGCGGCCCGGCGACTTGCCGCCCGCCGACGCGCCCGAGCTCGAGAACACCGCGGCGCTCGAGCGCACGCACGAGTTCGAGCGCGCCGACGAGTGGCTGCACCGGCTCGAGGCGTTCACCGCCGACGTGGAGCGGTACAACCAGATCGTCGACGCCCACGAGAAGCGCATCGCCTCCGAGCGGGAAATCCAGGCCATCGCCGATCTGTCGGACTCGCTCTTCCGGCACAAGCTCAACCAGACGTTCTTCAGCAACGCCAAGTACTACACCGACGCGATCAACGAGCCGATGGATGGCGCGCTTCGCTTCGACGTGCGGGCGCTGGCCCCGCAGGCGCAGGCCGACGCGCTCGACGTCTTCCGCTCGCTGCACAAGCGCATCTACGCGTTGAGCAGCGGGCCCGTGGTGCCCGACGATCTGGAGGAGCTGCTCACGAGCTTCCGCGAGCTCGAAGATCCGAGCCCCGAGTACACCACGAAGCAGATGCGCCGGCTCCAGCGGGCCATCAAGAGCATGGAGGAGCACGTCGGTCGCGACGGCCTCAAGTGGGTGCCGAACGATCAAGTGCCCGCCGCTCCCGAGAAGCAGGAGGGCCTCTACAAGCGCGTGGAGGCGCTGCGCGTCCTCCTTGGCCCCGACGTCTCGGGCCAGCTCCGCGACGACGCCAAGCGCAAGCTCCTCGAGCTGCAGAACAAGCTGCGGGCCGCGCGCGATCCGCTGCTCGGCCCCGTGCTCTCCCGCAAGCAGGGCGGCGAGCGCCTCGAGATGAAGCTCGCGGGCGACATCCTCTCGCTCAGCGAGCCGATCGACTCGATCCTCCGCCAGCCGTACATGACGGGCTCCGAGGACACGACGGGGCAGCGCGAGGTGCCCGTCGCCATCAGCATCCCCGCCGAGACGCAGGTCGAGTGGGACGTCGACACGCTCAAGGGCGTCGCCAAGATCCTCAAGGACTACGAGACCATGCTCACGGATGGTCCATTCGACAAATTCCCGCGGACGCTCCAGGGCAAGGTGCGTGACCTCGCGCAGCGGCGCGTGCAGGTGTGGCTGCACGCCCTCTTCAACAACAACCGCGCGGCGCGCAAGAACGGCACGATGGGCGCGGGGCCCGTGCCCTATCACGTGCTCCAGGCCGACGGGCAGAACTTCGCGCTCGCGGGCGCGCCGCTCCGCGAGATCATCGCCGAGCTCGGGCGCGCGCGCGTCGACGAGTCGCGTGATCAAGTGCGCGCGCTGACCCGCGCCCAAGGCGGCCGCGTCCTCCGCGCGTTGAACCGCAGCCTCGACGCGGAGAACCTCTATCACGGCAGCTTCAGTTGGTGGAACGGCGACGGCACGCCCGCGTACCGTGCCTTCCAAGTGAACGATGCGGCCGCGCTCGCGGAGCACGTCGTCGATCAACGCACGCGCGCCGAGACGCTCTCGCGCGACGTGGGCGCGCCGGTGCTCGCCGTCCTGGTCTCGCCCGAGGTGGGCGCGCAGGACGTGAACGAGGTGACCCGCTGGGATCGCATCGTGGGCGCGCTCCGCGACTACGAAGCCAAGAAGGCGGGCAACAGCGTGACCGCGCTGGAGCGCTTCATCCTCACGGATCTGCCGGCCATCACCGATCTCGACAAGTGTCTCGCGCTCGAGAAGACGACGGCCCGCGGGCGCGACTTCTTCGGCGAGCGGCGGCGCATTCTCTTCGAGCGCCTGCGCGAGCGCTGTCTCTCCATCTCGCGCGACGATCTGCGCGACTGGTACGAGCGCCTGCGCCTCGAGTTCAACCGCTCGCTCGCGGACCGCTTCCCATTCTCCAAGAACGAGCGCGCCGAGGACGCCACGCCCGAGGCGGTACGCTCGTTCCTCTTGAGCGCCAGCGATTTCCGCAAGCGCTATCGCGGCGTGCTCTCGGAGCGCAAGGACAGCTCGTCCAAGGACCTCGTGCGCTTCCTCGACAAGGTGGAGGAGGCGAACCTCTTCCTCGCGCCGCTCTGGGCGCAGACCGAGTCGGGCGACGGCGCGATGGATGCGCGCGTCGAGTTCCGCGTGAACGCCGCGCGCGAGCTGGCGGGCAACGAGATCGCCGACTGGAGCTTCCGCGTCGCCGAGGAGCGCCTCGTCCTCGGCGGCACCAAGCTCACCACGCGCTGGCACATCGACGATCCGGTGCGCGTGCAGCTCCGCTGGGCCAAGAACAGCCCCGACATGCCGTCGTCCTCGCAGGCGGCGCGCGTCGCGGTGGTGGACCGGCTCGTGACGTTCGAGGAGCGCGGCCTCTGGGCGCTGCTCCGCATGATCGCCGGCCACCAGACCACGCTGCGCGACAACGAGAGCCGCGCCGAGGGATCGACGCTGCTCGTGTTCAACGTGCGAACCATCCCCGATCCGCAGGGCGGCTTCGTCGATCGCGTGGGCATCGACTCGGGCACGGCCCGCGTGTTCATCCGCCTCACGCTCACGAGCACCGCGAAGGACAAGACCGCGGCCCTCCGCTACCCCGATTTCCCCACTCGAGCGCCGGTGTACTTCGAGGCGATCGACAAGTCCGCTCGCTGATCGCCGAGGAGAGAAGACGACCATGCCTGCCCCTACGCAAACGGACATCGAAAGGCTCCTCGCGCCCATCTCGGCCGAGGCTCCAGCGGGGGAGTCGCTCCGTCACGAGGGCACGTACGAGAAGCTCCGCGAAGCGCGCCGCGAAGACGACGCCTCCATTCCGCAGGGCGTGTGGACGCGCCCGCTCAAGGTCGCCGACTGGAACGCGGTCGTCTCGCTCTCCAACGAGGCGCTCGAGCGTCGCACCAAGGATCTACAGATCGCCGCTTGGCTCGCCGAAGCCTGGGCTCATCTCCACGGCGTCGCCGGCACCATGCGCGGGCTCGAGCTCGTCGCGGGGATGCTCGATCGCTTCTGGGAGACGCTCTTCCCCGAGCTCGACGACGGCGACGACGAGCCGCGCGCGCGCCTCGTCGATTGGCTCGACGAAGCGTTGTCGCGGCGGCTCCGCCTGGCGAAGATGGGCGACGATCGCACGTCGATCACGTTCGGCGAGTGGGAGCGCGCCGGCTCGGGCGAGAACGCGGAGGACCCGTCGGCGCCCACGCGCGAAGGTCTGCTCGCGCGCATGTCGCTCGTGGGCTCGTCGCGTTGGGCCGCCGTGCACGCCGAGATTCGCGCCGCGCTCGCGGCCGTGAAGACGATCGGCGACGTCATCGACACGCACATGAAAGGCGCGCGCCCTCCGCGCCGCACCGAAGACACGCTGCGCGCCATGCAGGCGCTCGCCGCCGACGTGTTGGAGGCGACTGGGGGCAGGGTCGAGGCCGAAGGGAGCACCGCTGTGGGATCGGACGGGGACCGAACGACGGACGGGACAGGCATTCAGGGGGGCACGGCACCGGTGGCCACGGGCGGATCGTTCGGCGGCCCCATCACGAGCCGTGCCGAGGCCTATCAACGCCTCGTCGAGGCGTCGGATTTCCTCCTGCGTACAGAGCCCCACAGCCCGGTGCCCTATTTGGTCAAGCGCGCTATTTCATGGGGAAATATGCCGCTCACCCAACTCCTTCAGGAGTTCATTTCGGGTGCGGACGACCTCGTGACGACGCACCGGCTGCTGGGGATGCGGCAGCGCGAAGAGTGAGCGCACTGCTCTCCTCAGGAGCGTGCCGTATGTGCAAATCGGCGCGTCGAGGAGAGCTGCGCAAAGATCAGTACTCCCCCAAACCGTGAAGTTGTGTACGGTAGCATGGGAGAGAATAGAGGCGATTATCAACGCCCGCTCGAGCTGACGGACGGGCCATGGAAGGAGCGCTCGGATGGCTGAGAGCAAGCAGCACTGGTTGGACAGGAACCGGCCCCCGCGGGTGCAGATCACCTATGACGTGGAGACCGGTGGAGCGATCGAGAAGAAGGAGATTCCGTTCGTCGTCGGCGTGATGAGCGATCTCTCGGGGGACAACACCCCGACGACCAAGTTGAAGGAGCGGAAGTTCGTTCAGATCGACCGCGACAACTTCAACCAGGTGCTGGGATCGATCGCGCCCAAGGTGACCTTCGAGGTCCCCAACAAGCTCGGCGGCGCGCAGGCGAACCTCAAGGTCGAGCTCGCTTTCTCGAACATCGAGGACTTCAGGCCCGAGCAGATCGTGCAGCATGTGGACGAGCTCCGGCACCTCTACGAGGCGCGCCAGCGCCTCAACGATCTGCTCGCGAAGCTCGAGGGCAACGACGAGCTCAACAAGGCGCTCCTCGATCTCATCGGCGACGACAAGAAGCTCGCCGCGGTGCACGACGAGTCCAAGCCGGCTGGGCAGTGACCCCGAAGGAAGAAGGAAGGTAGAAAACCATGACCGACCTCGCAACCGATCCCAGCCCGGCACCTGCCACCGGCACCGGCGCCGGCGCTTCTCTCCTCGATCAGATCCTCTCCGAGGGCCACCTGGTCCGTGACACGCCCGATCCGGCGCGCAAGGCCGAGGAAGCCAAGTACGCCCGTGATCTCGTGGGCGCGTTCGTCGATCAGGTCCTCGCGCAGAAGGGCCAGCTCGATCAGCGCAGCCAGGATTCGGTGAACGCCATCCAGCGGATGATCGAGCAGATCGACCGCAGCATCGGCGAGCAGCTCGACACCATCCTGCACCACAAGAAGTTCCAGAGCCTCGAGTCCAGGTGGCGCGGCCTGCACTACCTCGTGATGAACTCCGAGACGGGAACGTCGCTCAAGATTCGCGTCCTCAACAGCTCCAAGAAGGAGCTCGGGAAGGATCTGGCGAGCGCCGTGGAGTTCGATCGGAGCACCCTCTTCAAGAAGGTGTACGAGGAGGAGTACGGCACGTTCGGCGGTGATCCCTTCGGTCTCCTCGTCGGCGATTACGACTTCGACGGGTCGACCCCCGACGTCGACATGCTCACGAGCCTGTCCGGCGTGGCGGCCGCGGCGCACGCGCCGTTCCTGGCCGCGGCGTCGCCGCAGCTCTTCGACATGGACAGCTTCACCACGCTCGACGTGCCCGGTGATCTCGGCAAGCTCTTCGAGCGCACCACGCTCGCGCCCTGGCGCAAGTTCCGCACGAGCGACGATTCGCGCTACGTGACGCTGACGCTCCCGCACGTGCTTCTGCGCACGCCGTACGGCAAGAACACGGCGCCCGTGGACGGCTTCAACTACGAGGAGAAGGCCGTCGAGCACGACGAGTTCCTCTGGGGCAACGCCGCGTATGCGCTCGCGCAGCGCATCAACAACGCGTTCTCCCTCTATCACTGGTGCGCCGCCATCCGCGGTGTCGAGGGCGGCGGTCTCGTCGAGGGCCTGCCCTTCTACACCTTCAAGAGCGCGGGTGAGGACGTCATCAAGTGCCCGACCGAGGTGGCCATCACCGATCGTCGCGAGAACGAGCTTTCCGAGCAGGGCCTCCTCGGCCTGTGCTATAAGAAGAACTCGAACGAGGCTGCGTTCTTCGGGGGAGCCACGCTCAACAAGCCGACGGCGTACAACACCGCTTCGGCCAATGCCAACGCGCGTCTCTCGGCACAACTGCCGTACATTCTCGCGACCTCGCGCTTCGCTCACTACATCAAGGTGATGATGCGCGACAAGATCGGGAGCTTCGCCTCTCGCGAGAACGTCGCCAACTATCTCAACAACTGGATCGCCGATTACGTGCTCCTCAACGACGCTGCGGGCCAGGACACGAAGGCTCGCCTGCCGCTTCGCGAGGCGCGCGTCGACGTGACCGAGGTCCCGGGCAAGCCGGGCGCGTATCGGGCGATCGTGTTCCTGCGGCCCCACTTCCAGCTCAACGAGCTCACCGTCTCGATGCGTCTGGTCGCGGAGCTGCCGCCGCCGGCGGCATGACACCGGCGATGACTGCGGGCTGAGCCACCGGAGGAGATACGATGCAGAACATTTTCTGGGAAATCGACGGAATCAAGGGCGAGAGCACGTCCGATCAGGGCAAGGAGATGATCGAGCTGCTCTCGTTCAACCACGGCGTGTCCATGCCGCTCACGCATGGACCGTCGAACACCAGCCGTGCCAGCGGTCGCTGCGTGCATCAGGACTTCACCGTCACGAAGCACGTCGACCTCGCCTCGCCGACCCTGAACCTCAAGTGCTGCGGCGGTGAGGACATCAAGGCGATGAAGGTGCACATCTGGAAGGCGGACTCGGCCGGCAAGCCGATCGAGTACATCACCTACACATTCGATAGCTGCATCATCACGAGCGTCTCCGTCGGCGGCGGCGGCGATCAGCCGATCGAGACCATCACGTACAGCTACAAGAAGATCACGTGGGACTACGCCCAGCAGCTTCAGAAGCAGCCGGGCGGCAGCAAGGGCAAGAACTCCTCGCAGTGGAGTCTCGAGGAGAACAAGGGCAAGTGATTGCCTGAGCTCCGCTCTTGCGTGAGCGTCGGGGGGAGGCGGCGTTCGGGCATCACCCGGGCGTCGCCTCTCGCTCGTGATGTCATCGGCGAGCGGCGGACATTCGGTCGCGCAGCCTTCGCATCCTGTCAGAGGCTTGGAGGAGCTCGCGAATGAGCGCTGAGTGGGGAGCGACCGACGCCGGTTACGTGCCCCTCTTCGATCGGTTGATCGACGAGGAGCTCCACCGGAAGCACGAGCCGAAGCCGCTCCGCACGCTCGATCGCGCGGGCCTCATCGACTCCATCGGACGTGAGCTCCTGCGTCTCTTCGCGGCGCGCTGCACGGTGACGGGTGATGTGGCGCTCTCGCGCACGCGCACCGTCCTCGATTATGGCCTTCCCGATCTCGATTGGGGGGCGCGCGCGCTGATCCCCGAGCCGCGTCTCCGCCTCGCGCGCATCCTCCGCGAGACGATTCAAGCCTTCGAGCCGCGCCTCGCCAACGTGCACGTGGAGGTGCGCGACACCGGCGAGGTGAGTGGCAAGCTCGCCGCCGTCATCGAGGGATATCTCGTGACGGGCGAAGTGAACGAGCCCATCTCCTTCATGCTGCCGATTGGCAGCGGCACGGGCGCCAATGGCGGCTGAAGCCGATCCCGAGCTCATCGATCTCTACGCGCGCGAGCTCGAGTATCTGCGCGAGCGCGGCGCCGAGTTCTCGCAGCGCTATCCCAAGGTCGCCGCGCGCCTCGGCATCGCCGGGCGGCAGGTGGCCGATCCGCACGTCGAGCGGTTGATCGAGTCGTTCGCGTTCCTCACGGCGCGCCTCCAGCACCAGCTCGATCGTGATTTGCCCGAGCTGACCACGGGGCTCCTCGGCGTCCTGTATCCGCAGTACACGAGCCCGATTCCCTCGATGGCGATTGCGTCGTTCGAGGTCGATCCGACGAATCCGGAGCTCGCCGCCGGGCCCATCATCGAGAAGGGCACGACGCTGTTCGCCGATGCGTCGGCCGGTCCCTCGTGCCGTTTCCTCACCGCTTATCCGGTGCGCCTCTGGCCCCTCACGGTCGAGAGCGCAGCCTATGTTCCTTGGGACGATCTCGGTGTCCCCGAGGCCGCGCTCTCCGTCGCGCAGAGCGAGGGCGCGAGCGCCGAGCGGCCCCTCGGTGCCATCCGCCTGCGTCTCTCCAGCGGGCAGCCGCTGCGAGCGCTCGACATGCGCACGCTGCGTTTCCACATCAGCGGCGATCCCGTGCAGGCTTCGCGCCTCTACGATCTGCTCTTCGAGCGCGATCGCACGGTGTTGATCTCGCGCGGCGACGAGGATCGCGTGCCCGGCGTGGCCCGCATCAAGTCCGTCGGCTTCGGCGAAGGCGAGGGCGTGCTCGCGTATCCGGCGCACGCGCACCAGGGCTATCGGCTCGTTCAAGAGTACTTCGCGTTCCCGCGCAAGTTCCTCTTCTTCGACGTGGTGCTCGACGAGCGCACGCGCCTCCCCGACGGGCAGCAGCTCGAGCTCATCATCTTGCTCGATCGCCGTCCGGGCAACGTCACCATCCGCAAAGATTCGTTTCAGCTCGGTTGCACCCCGGTGGTGAACCTCTTCGCCCGCACCACGGAGCCGATCCGCGTCGATCAATATCGTCCGGAATACCGCGTCGTCGCCGACGTTCGTCGCGAGCGCTACACCGAGATTCACTCGATCCTCGAGGTGAGCGCCACGAGCCCGGGTGAGCCCGAGCAGCGGCCTTATGCGCCCTTCTTCTCGTACTCGCATCCCGATCCGGACAACGCGATGCTCGGCGAGCGCCGCTCGTTCTGGCTCGCGCGGCGGGCGTCGACGGGGCGCGCGGATCTCCCTGGATCCGATGTTTATCTCTCCTTCGTGAGCCTCGATTTCGAGCCGCAGAAGCCGTGGTCCGAGGTCGTGTATGCGCGCGCGCTGTGCACGAATCGAGATCTCGCCGCGGAGATCGAGGCCGGCGCGCCGCTCGCGGCCGAGCGTGGGGCGCCGGCGGCGCGCATCGTCTGCCTCACCAAGCCGACGCCGCCCGTGAATGCGCCGCTCGGCGGACAGTCGTTGTGGCGGCTCGTGTCGAATCTCTCGCTCTCGCATCTCTCGCTCGGCGGCGAGCGCGGCACGGAGGCGCTCCGCGAGATCCTGCGTGCGTATCTGTTCGCCTCGACCCGCGAGGCGGAGAAGCAGATCGCCGCCATCGATCGCGTCGCGAGCCGCACCGTGCAGCGACGCGTCGGCGAGCGCGGCTGGCGCAGCCTCTGCCGTGGCACGGAGGTGACGATTGCGCTCGACGAGGATCAGTTCGGCGACAGCTCCGCGATCCTGTTCGCGGAGGTGCTGAGCAGGTTCCTCTCGCTCTACGCCCATCTGAACAGCTTCACCGAGCTCGTGCTCATGAGCACGACGCGCGCGGAGGTGTGGAAGCGATGGCCCCCGATGGCGGGCGCGAAGCCCCTACTGTAGAAGAACAGCTCTTCGACCCGGTTCAGGGGAGGCTGTTCGATTTCTTCCAGGCCGTTGGCCTTTTGGAAGCGCTCGCGCGCGCCGCCGATCGGGCCGCGACGGTGCGCGCCAAGGCCGAGCGCGTGCCGCCTCCGCCCAGCATGGTGTCCATCGGCGACGGCGGCGATCCTCGGCGCGAGGCCGTGCGCTTCGCGGGGAACGTGCGGCTCTCGTTCCCCGCGGCCGACATCCAGAGCATCGCCCGCGCGCCCGACGCTCCACCGAAGATGACGGTGAACTTCATGGGCATCGCCGGCGCGCTCGGGCCGCTTCCGGGCGCCTTCGCCGAGCCGGTGCTGCGTCGATCCGTCGCCGGCGACAACGCCTCGCGCGACTTCCTCGACATCTTCAATCATCGCCTCGTCTCGCTCGTGTATCGCATCCGCAAGCGACACCGCATCTCGCTCGGTGTGGCGGAGCCGGTGAACGACGATGCCGTGCGCTACCTCCTCGCGCTCATCGGCCTCGGCACGCCGGGCCTGGAGAATCGCCTCCACGCGGTGCAGGATCGCACGCTGCTCTATTTCGCCGGGCTCTTCTCGCGCGAAATCCGGCCCATGAGCGGCCTCGTGGCCATGCTCCGCTGTCACTTCGGCGTGCCGGTGCAGGGCGAGCCGCTCGTGGGCGGCTTCTATCCCATCGAGCCTTCGCATCGCACCACCATCGGGCCTTCCGGACAGAATCGCCGGCTCGGCAACGACGCCGTCCTCGGCGCGCGTTATTGGGATCCGGCGGCGTGCGTGGAGATCCGGATTGGGCCGCTCGGCGTCGACGATTACCTTCGTCTCCTGCCCGGCACGGGTGGGATGCCCGAGGGCGACATGCTCGCGCCGCTCCTCACGCTGGTGCGGCTCTATGCGGGGGAAGCGATGGATGTGCGGATTCGTCTGATCCTCGATCCGGCCGCGGCGCGCCGGCTCGGCGGACGGCGGCGCCGGAAGGCGGAACGAGCGCGTCCCGGTGAGATGCAGACGCTCGGAGCGCGGCCGCGGCTCGGCTATACCGCATGGGTGGGTCGATCTTTCCAACGGCGCGAGGTGGTGCTCGGCGGCGCAGCCATCGAGCGCGCCGGGCAGCAGCGAGGTGACGCATGACCTTCACGCAGGCCAACACCATCCTCCAGGTCACGACGCCCTTCGGCGCCGACAAGATGCTCCTCGCGCGTTTCTACGCCGAAGAGCGCGTCTCGACGCCGTATCGAATGGAGCTCGAGCTCGTCTCGCCGGAGGCGTCGCTCGACTTCAAGAAGGTCCTCGGCGAAGGCGTCACGGTGAAGCTCTTGCTCGCCGGTGGCAAGACGCGCTTCTTCCACGGCATCGTCACGCGCTTCGTCCAAACGGGGCGCGCCGGCAAGCTCACCACGTACCGCGCCGAGGTCCACCCCAAGCTGTGGCTCCTCGGCAAGACGCGGGACAGCCGCATCTTCCAGAAGAAGAAGGTCCCCGAGATCGTCAAAGGCATCCTCTCCGATCACGGCGTGACGCCCGTCGAGGACAAGCTCAAAGGCTCGTACACCGCGCGCGATTACTGCGTGCAATACGAAGAGAGCGATCTCGACTTCATCTCCCGCCTGCTCGAGGACGAGGGCATCTACTATTATTTCAAGCACGACGACGGCAAGCACACGCTCGTCCTCGGCGACGATCCCTCCGCGCACGCGGCCTGCCCCAACCTCGCGAAGGCCAAGTATCGCGGCGAGGTGGCGCCCGCGCTGGCCGAAGAGGACATCGTCACCGATTGCGCCATCGAGCAGCAGGTGATCGTCGGGAGCTACGCGCTCTCCGATTACAACTTCGAGATGCCGTCGACATCGCTCCTCGCCAAGGTGGACGGCAAGACACCGAAGCTCAAGGTGTACGAATATCCCGGCGTCCACGCGCAGAAGAGCGCTGGTGACGATCGCGCCAAGCTCCGTTTGGAGGCGGAGGAGGCGGTGGAGTCGCGCGCCGTCGGTGCCTCCTACGTGAGGGCCATGTCGGCGGGGCACACCTTCAAGCTCGACGAGCACGACCGCGCCGACGCCAACGTCGAATACATGCTCGTCTCCGTGGCTCACACCATCTCGGGCCAGGAGTACAGCAACACGTTCGAGGCCATCCCCAAGGCCACGCCCTTCCGCCCGCCGCGCGCCACGCCGCGCCCCGTCATCCACGGTGGGCAAACGGCGCTCGTCACTGGCAAGAGCGGTGAGGAGATCTACACCGACAAATACGGCCGCATCAAGGTGCAGTTCTTCTGGGATCGGCTGGGGAAGAAGGACGAAGAGAGCTCCTGTTGGGTGCGTGTCGCGCAAGGTTGGGCGGGCAAGGGTTGGGGCGCGTTCTTCCTCCCGCGCATTGGGCAGGAGGTGGTCGTCACCTTCCTCGGCGGTGATCCCGATCGTCCTCTCGTGACCGGGTCCGTCTACAACGCGGACCAGACGGTGCCTTACGGGCTCCCGGGCGAGATGACGAAGAGCACCATCAAGACGCGCTCCTCCAAGAAGGGCAGCGCTGGCAACGAGCTGCGCTTCGAGGACAAGAAGGACAGCGAAGAGGTCTTCCTCAACGCCGAGAAGGACCAGAAATTCACGGTGAAGAACGACTTCGTCACCGAGGTCGGCAACGACATGACGACCACGGTGAAGAAGGGCAAGCGCACCGCCACCGTGGAAGAGGGCGACGAGACGCTCACCGTCAAGAAGGGCAATCGCACCGTCAAGGTGGAGAAGGGCGACGAGGCCCACTCGGTCAAAGGCAACCGCGATCTCAAGGTCGAGGGCAACCAGACCCAGGACACCAAGGGTGATTTCACCGGCAAGATCAAAGGCGCTTACACCCTCAAGGTGGATGGCGACTTGACCATCGATTGCAAGGGATCGGTGACGATCAAGGCCGGCAAGTCGATCACCGTGAAGAGCGGGACCGATCTCAAGAACGAGGCCGGTACGGCGCTCAACTTGAAGTCGGGCACGGACTTCAAGGCCGAGTCGGGCACGGGCTTGAACCTCAAGGCCGGCACGATGCTCGAGGCCAAGGCGAGCGCCACTGGGACCATCGACGGCGGCGGCATGCTCACGGTCAAGGGCGGCATGGTGAAGATCAACTGAGGGCCGATCGACATGGAGATCATCGAGCGGCACGACAACGGGAAGCTGCGCACGAAGGCGCAGATGGTGGACGACAAGCTCCACGGCGACGTCCTCTCCTACGACGAGGAAGAGCGCCTGACCCACAAGGCGACCTACGCCGCGGGCCAGCTCGAAGGCGAGTCGGTGACCTACGGCGAGAACGGCAAGCCATTGGAGCGCGCCACCTTCAAGGCGGGCAAGCTCCAAGGCGAGACGGTGACCTACGACGAGGCCGGCCGCGTCGCTCAGCGCATGACGTTCGCGTCCGGCAAGCTCGAGGGCGAAGCGCTCATCTACATGGAGGGCGTGCTCCGCACCAAGCTCACGTACGTGAAGGGCAAGCAACAAGGGCCCTTCTCTGCCTACGACGAGGACGGGAACGAGGTCATCAAGGCCGCTTACAAGGACGGTAAGCTCCACGGAGAGGCCTTGTTCACCGACGGCAAGGGCAAGCCGCTGCGCAAGGTGATCTACCGCGAGGACAAGCTTCACGGCGAGGCCACCGAATATCATGTGAATGGGCAGCCGCGCGAGCGCGGGGCCTACAAGGACGGGAAGAAGGACGGCGAGTGGCGCACCTTCTCGGAGGATGGCCGGCTCGTCTCCAAAGCCTACTTCAAGGGTGGAGAGCCGCGCGGGGCGCCCATCGAATACGATGAGAAGGGCAACCCCAAGCCCGCGGAAGACCCCAAGAAGAAGAAATCGGTGCTCGGAACGATCGCTGGGAAACTGACAGGAGGTTGAGCGATGGGGCAGCAAGTGTGCTCGGGAGCGATGATGCAATGCAGCTTCGGGGTGGCGCCCTCGTCGCTCGTGGTCTTGCCATTGAACAAGACCATGACGGGTGCGCCGGCGGCGAACATCATGGACAACAAGCCCATCATGAACGTGCCGCCGTTCGGGATGTGTCAGAGCCTGGCCAACCCGATGGTGGCCGCCGCCACCGCGGCGGCGATGGGGGTGCTCACGCCCATGCCTTGCATCCCCAACACCACCGCTCCTTGGGTGGTCGGCGCGCCGACGGTGCTGCTCGGCAACATGCCCACGCTCAACAAATCATCGATGTTGATGTGCATGTGGGGCGGCGTGATTCAGGTCAACCTCCCGGGGCAGTTCACGGTCCAGGTGCCTTGAAGGCGAGATGGGGATTCGCCTCGACGCCCGCGTGAAGGCGGGGCGTCGCGAGTCCGCGTGTGCGTGCGTCGATCGCGGGGAATCGGGAGGATCTTCCGATTCCTTGCGACGTGCGCGGTGATTGAATGCGTGAGGCTCGCCGGGGCGCCCTACGTCGCTCGAGCAGCGCTTGCTCGTCGAGCTCGGGAATTGGGGGGCCGCTTGAGGCCCCATCGTAATCAACGCATCACAGAGAGAAGATCCACGGGCGGGCCTTGATGAGGGTCTCGACGCCGAGGACGGTGCGGCCGCCCGTGGGGGCCGTCGCGTCGAGCGGCTCGGGCAGGTAGATGAGGCCGGGTTTGTCGGAGTCGTCGAAGACGTAGTTCGAGCCGCTCTTCTTGGTGCAGCCGACGTCCCAGCGAAGGTGCTTGTTGATCTCTTTGGGATCGTCCGTGCCCCAATTGAACTTGGCCAGATCTTTTCCGGTGATGCCCACCTTCTTGGCCAGGCTGTCGAGCGAGTCACCCGTTTTGACTTTGTAGCGGGTGAGCGTGATGAGCTTGTAATCTGGCTGTTTGCCTTTGGGCTTGTCGCCGCTCGGGGCGGAGGGCGGGGCGCCGCTGACGACGAGTGACTCGGCGCGTTTCACGCCCTTGATGTCGCTCGAGATCTCGCAGTCGCCGTCCTTCTTCAGGCCTTCGACGCGGATGAGGCCGCTGCTGTCGGTGGTGTGCTCGGCGGGGCTGCCGCCGGGAGGCTTGATCTTGAGCTTGATCGAAGGAACGGGTTGGCCGGTGTCCGCGAAGAGCACCAGGACCTCCACGAAGGTGGGCGCGGGCGGCTTGGGCTCGACGGGCGCCCCGCCGTCGGAGACGGGGAGGAGCGAGCCTTCGGGCACTTCGAGGTCGGGGAGCTCCACGCTCCGTACGCGGAGCTGGCCGGTGACGAGGCGATGGGCGAGGGCCTCGAGCACGGCGCGATCGCCCTCGGAACAAATGGCCGAGCGGCCCACGACCTCGACGTAGACCCGCCGGAGGGCCGCCATTCCCCATGGATCGCGGCTCAAATCACGGAGGAGCAGGAGCGCGGTGGAGCGATCGGGGACGGCCACCGGCGTGCCGTCGAGGTGATGGCTCGCTTCGAGGAAGAGCCGCTCGCGTCGGCCGGTGCGCTGAAAGGCAATCATGCTCACATCCTCGAAGGCTGAATGCCTCGGAGGCACTGGGCTTTTCGGACACGAGCCAAGCCGACATCGATGTCCCAAACCATGTGCGCGGCCCTCCTGCTGCGGACAGTACCCGAGAGCATACGCGGGGCGTGGGCGCGCTCGCAACGGGCTCACGCGCCGGATCCTCGCCCTGCGCGGGCGAATACGGCATTCTGAAGGTCCCTCATGCCGATGGTCGCACTTCTCGTGCTGCTCGGTGTCGCGATCGTGGTGATCGTGATGCTGGCCGGCGCTCGCCGGCGGCTCGTCGCCGAGATCGAGGCGACGCGGGGGCAACTGTCGGCCGAGGTGGGGGCGCGCGATGCGGTCCGCGGACAGCTCGCGGCCTCGGAGGCGACACGGGAGCAGAGCGCGGAAGCGTCGCAACGCGAGTCCGAGGCGCTGCAGCTCACGCTCGACCAGGCGCGCGCGGCCATCGCGACGGCCGAAGCGTCGGCGAAGAGAGCGCAGGAAGAAGCGCGAACGGCCGAGGCGGCGCTGCGCGAGGAGAAGGCCCGCGCCGAAGAGGAGAGGGCGCCGCTCCAGCGCAAGGTCTCCGACCTCGGCGACGCGCTGGCCAAGGCGGCGGAGCGCGAGGCGGCGGCCACCGCAGCGCACGGCGCGCTCGAGGCGAAGGCATCGCGGTTGAAAGCGGCGGTCGCGACGGCGCAGGTGACGCTGGACGCACGCACAGCCGATCTGGAGCGTGCGCTCGGCGAGGCGCGCGGCGAGGCAGCGCGGACGGCGCAGCGCGAGCAGCAGACGCGGGCCGCGCTGGAGGCCGCGCAGACGGAGCGCCGCGAGGCGATCGAGGCGCAGCGGCTCGCCGAGGAAGAGGCGCGGCTCGCGCGGACGGCGAAGGAGTCCTACGTCGGCGAGGTGCGGCTCCTGCGGGAGGAGCTCGGCCGCGCCACGGCGAGGCTTCAGGAGGCGATGGGGGCGAGCAGCGCGCCGCCGCCGCCCTCGAAGGAGAAGCCGGTGCCGCCGCCGGTGCGCGTGACGGCATGGATGTGCACGGTGTGCGGGACGGTGGCGCGGCAGGCCGTGAAGGATTGCTGCCTCAAGGCAGGGATCGTGGACGAGGACCCGAAGGGCGACTTCCGGGCGGCGCCGCGCTCCGATATGCTCGGCAAGATCGGACGAGAGGGCGGAGGTCGACGATGACGGCGAAGATGGTTGGAGCAACGGCGATCGCGGTGTGCCTCCTTGTCGGCTGTGCGCCGGAGCAGGCTCCGAGCGAGGGCTCCGGCAAGACCGAAGCGGCGCCGTCCGCGAACGCCGCGGCGAAGATCGAGAGCACGCCGATCACGCTCACCCGCGCGCAGATGGAAGCGCCGGCAGGCTGGCAGGGCCGCACGCAGGGCGCGTGGACGGTGCATTCGACGGCGGATCGACGGACGCATCTGGCCGCAGCGTCGATCGGTGCCGGAGACACGGTGGCTGCGCGCGTGTCCGAAGCCATCGGCGCGATGGGCGGCGCCGAGCCGAAGACGGGTGACGAGCAATCGCTCAGCATCGGTCCGGAGCAGCTCCCGGCGAAGGGAGCGAGCGGCTCCTGTCGCTTCGGCGGAGACGAAGGGCGGATGCAGTACGCGGTGATCGACGTCGGCGAAGGCCAACGGACGCTGCTCGTGTACGCCGCCGCGAAGGACGCGCCCGAAGACGGGCAGCGCACCGCGTTCGCGTCCATCGCGACGCTGCGGCGGAAGTAGCGAGCGTCGTCGGCGGTGCGGAGGAGATGAGGTCCTCCGCGAGAGGGCATTCTCCGGCAGAGATCTTTGTCTGCGGGGAGGGTGTCGACGACCTCCCGGTAGAGATCTCTGTCTGCGGAGAGGGTGTCGACATCCTTCCGCCAGAGATCTTCGGCTGCGCGGCGGATGCGGACACGCTTCGTGAGACACCTTCGTCTGGCGGGGGAGTGTCGACGTCTGTCCAGCGAGCCATTTCGTCTGCGCGGAGCTCGTTGTCGGCTACCGACTGGATTGTCAGCGGTGGCTGCCGCGAAATGCGGTGTCCTGCTCGAGCGGCGATGACGGCAACGCGGGCGCGTCGCCGGCGATCAGGTCGCGCCGACGGGGACCGGGCGACGTGATGTCGCGGGCGGCGAGGCGTGCCGCCCGCGGGAGATCGTGTTGGAGAGGGGTAGCGCGGCGGTGGGGAGCGCGACGGTCACCCGCGGGGGAGGCGGGCGACCGTCGCGCGTTCGATCAGTTGCAGACGCCGGTGGCGGCGTTGCACGTGCCGGAGGTGCATTGCGCGCCCGAGTTGCACACGGTGCCGGTCGGGGACTTGCACGTGTTGCCGCTGCAAGAGTTGCTCGGGCACTGGTTGTTGTTGGTGCAGTTCGCGCAGGTGCCGCTCGCGCAGTTGTTGGTCACGCACTGGTTGTCCGCCGTGCACGCCGCCCCGTTGCCGCCCAGGCAGAAGCCGAGCGCGCCGCACGAGCTGCCCGTGTTGGTCGGGCAGTGGCTGGCCTGGGAGCACGGCGCACCGGCCGGGCCTACGCAGACGCTACTGGCGTTGCAGGTGAAGCCGGTCGGGCAGGGCGAGCCCGCCGCGCAGGCAGCGCACACGCCGCCGACGCAGTGGTTGCTCTGGCACTGCGCGTCCTTGGTGCAGGCGCCGCCCGTGGTCATCGAGCAGGTGCCGCTGAGCACGGCGGAGACGCACTGGTTCGGAGTGCCGTCGCAGTTGCCCGCAGCGGTGCAGGCCGTGCAGGTCGTGCTGCAGTAGTTGGTGGCGCACGCCGTGTCGGCCGTGCAGGGCTGGCCGGTCGCGAGCAGGCAGCTCCCGCCGGAGCAGCGGTAGTTGGTGGGGCACTGGTTCGTGGTCGTGCACGCCGCGCAGACGCTGCTGCCGTTGCAGTAGTTCGTCGCGCACACGCCGTTCGAGGCGCACGCCTGGCCGGCGGCGAGGAGGCAAGTGCCGCCGACGCACTGGTAGTTCGTGCTGCACTCGGCGTTCGTCGCGCAGCTCGTGTAGCAGTTGCCGGAGGTCGTGTTGCAGAGGTAGGCCCCGCACGCCACGGGCGTGCCCATGGTGCACGTGCCCGACCCGTCGCACGACGCCGGCTGCGAGCTGCCGGCCGAGCAGGTCGGCCCGCAGGTGCCCGCCGGATTGGTGTCAGGCTGGCCTGCCGTGATGTTGGTGCAGGTGCCCGGCGTGGTGCCGTTGCACGTCTCGCAGGTGCCGCAGCTCGCGCTGCCGCAGCACGCACCGTCGACGCAGTTGCCGAACGCGCACTGCGCGCTCCCCGTGCAGCCCGTCTGGCCGACGGCGAGCTTGCAGGCGCCGTTGCCATCGCAGACGTTGCCGCCGGTGCAGGTGCCCGCCGGGACGTTGTCGGTCGAGCCCTGCGCGATGTTGGTGCAGGTGCCGGGCGTGGTGCCGTTGCACGTCTGGCAGGTGCCGCAGCTGGCGCTACCGCAGCACACGCCGTCGATGCACGCGTTGCTCGTGCACTCGTTGTTGCCGCCGCAGGTGGCAGCCGTCGCGCTCTTCGCCACGCAGTTCGACATCATGCACCAGGCGCCGCTCGAGCAGTCGTTGTCGCCCGTGCAAGGCATGGTCTTGCAGGAGGTCGCGCCGCAGGCGTAGTTCCCGCAGCTCGCGGTGCTGGGCGTCGTGCAGGTGCCCGTGCCGTTGCAGTTCGACGGGTTGGTCTGCGTGCCGCCGGTGCAGCTCGGGGCCACGCACTGCGTGGAGCTCGACCACTTCTCGCAGTTGCCCGCGCCGTCGCACTTGCCGTCGTTGCCGCAGCTCGCGGCGGCCGTCGCGGTGCAGCCGCTCTTGGCGTTGAGGCCCGCCGAGATGGGCGCGCACGTCCCGTTCGGCTGACCCGTGAGCGTGTTGCTGCACGCCTGGCAGCCGGCGCCGCACGTGCTGCTGCAGCAGAAGCCGTCCACGCAGGCGCCGGTGCTGCACTCGTTGGCGCCGCCGCACGGCGCGCCTTGGGTCTTGAGCGGCTGGCACGTCCCGTTGGTCGTGCTCGTGCAGTACGAGCCCGCCAAGCACTGCGCGTTGCTCGTGCAGCTCGTGAGGCACGTCCCGCCGGAGCAGGCGAAGCTCCCGCAGCTCGTCGTGCCGTTGCTGTTGCAGGTGCCGAGGCCGTCGCAGGTCTTGGCGGCGGTCGCCGTCCCGCTCGCGCACGAGGCCGCCGCGCAGACGGTGCCGTTCGTGTAGAGCTGGCACGCGCCGTTGCCGTTGCACGATCCGTTGGTCCCGCAGGAGGCGGCGCCCTGGTCGGCGCACTCCGCGTCAGGATCGGCGCCGGCCGCGATGTTCCCGCACGTGCCATCGGAGCCGCTGCCCTTCTTGCTCGCGGTGCACGCCTGGCACTGGCCGCTGCAAGCGAGGTTGCAGCAAACGTTGTCCGCGCAGAAGCCCGAGGTGCACTCGTGGCCCGTCATGCACGACGCGCTGATCGCCTTCTTCGAGACGCACGTCGTGCCGTTGCAGTACGCGGTCGGCGCGCACTGGCTGTCCACCGAGCAAGGCGAGCCGTTGGTGCAGGCGCCGGCCACGCAGGCGAAGGGCGCGCAGCTCGTCGTCGAGCCCGACACGCACACGCCCGCGCCGTTGCACGTCGACGCGGCCGTGAGCGTCACGCCGTCGCCGGCGCAGCTCCCGCCCACGCACACGGTGCCGGACGCATACTTCTGGCAGGCGCCCGCGCCGTCGCAGAAGCCGTTGGTCCCGCACGACGCCGCGCCTTGATCGGCGCACTCGCTGTCGGGATCCGTGCCCGCGGCCACGGACCCGCAGGCGCCGTCGAGGCCCGAGCCCTTCTTGGCGTTGGAGCACGCTTGGCAGGCCCCGTTGCAGGTGCTGTTGCAGCAGAAGCCGTCGACGCAGTTGCCGCTGCCGCACTCGTTGGGGCCGAGGCAGGCCGAGCCGTTGGGCAGCTTGGCCTTGCACTGCACGCCGTTGCAATAGGCGCCCGTCGCGCAGTCGGTGTCGACGACGCACGAGACGGTGCAGGTCCCGTTGAGGCAGTTGTACGGCGAGCACTGGACCGTGCCGCCGATGACGCACGTCCCCGATCCGTTGCAGAAGTTGGCGCTCGTGAGCACCGTCCCGCTGCACGACGCCGCGCCGCAGGACGTGCCGGCCGCGTACTTCTGGCAGGCGCCCGCGCCGTTGCAGGAGCCCGTGTTCCCGCACGAGGTCGAGCCTTGATCGGAGCACTCGCCGTCGGGATCCGCGCCCACGGCGATGGGCCCGCAGGTGCCGTCGGTGCCGGCGCCCTTCTTGGCCACGGTGCACGCCACGCAGGTGCCGTTGCACGAAGCGTCGCAGCACACGCCGTCCGCGCAGAAGCCGGACGAGCACTGGTTCGTGCCTCCGCACGCGTTGCCGTTGGGCTTCTTCGTCTGGCAGATGGTGCCGTTGCAGTAGCCGGTCGAGCCGCACTGCGCGTCGGTCGTGCAGGCGGTGGTGCAGCTCCCGTTGCTGCACGAGAACCCGGGCGCGCACTGCGCCGAGGTCGTGCAGCTCGTGAGGCAGGCCGCGCCGGAGCACACGTAGGGCGCGCAACCCTGGGTCGCGCCCGGGCTGCACGTCCCCGAGCCGTCGCACTCGCGCGGCTTGTTCAGGGTCACGCCGTCGGCGGCGCAGGTCTGCGCCACGCATTGCGTGCCCACCGAGTACTTCTGGCACGCGCCGGCGCCGTTGCAGACGCCGTTGCTCCCGCACGAGGCCGCGCCTTGATCGGCGCACTCGCTCTCGGGATCGGAGCCCGTCAAGATCGGCTGGCAGGCGCCGTCGGTGCCGTAGCCCTTGAGGGCGCCCGTGCATGCCATGCAGGTGCCGGTGCAGAGCCCGTCGCAGCACACGCCGTCGGCGCAGTTGCCGCTCGCGCACTCGCCGGCGGCCGCGCAGGCCGCGCCGAGGTTCTTCTTGGTCGTGCACACCGTGCCGTTGCAGAACGCGGTGGAGATGCAGTCCGTGTTGCTGCTGCAGCTCGTGAGGCAGGCCGCGCCGGAGCACACGTAGTTGCCGCAGCCCTGCGTCCCGTTGGGCACGCAGGTCCCCGCGCCGTCGCACTGGGAGCCCTTGTTCAACGTGGTCGCGCTCGCGCAGATCACGGGCGAGCAGCTCGTGCCGCCGGCGTAGACCTGGCACTTGCCGAAGCCGTCGCAGAAGCCGGTCGTCCCGCAGCTCGACTGGTTCTGGAACACGCACTCGTTGTCCGGGTCGGCGCCCGCCGCGACGTTGCCGCAGATGCCGTCGTTGCCGCCGCCCTTCTTGGCCGAGCTGCACGCCTGGCAGGGCCCGGTGCAAGGCAGGTTGCAGCACACGCCGTCGATGCAGTTGCCGCTCAAGCACTCCTTGCCGACGTTGCACACCGAGCCGTCGGTCTTCTTGGCGATGCAGGCCGTGCCGCTGCAGTACGCGGTCGAGGCGCACTGGCTATCCATCGTGCACGCCGACACGCACACCGAGCTCGCGCAGGTCGACGGCGCGCAGTTGGTGGTCCCGCCGGAGACGCACGCGCCGAGGCCGTTGCAGGTGCTCGCGTTCTTCAGCGTCACGCCGTCGGCCTGGCAGCCCGCGGGGCTGCACGTCGTGCCGATCGGGTAGATGCGGCAGGCGCCCGCGCCGTCGCACGACCCGTCGGTGCCGCACGACGTCGCCCCTTGATCGGCGCACTCGGCGTCGGGGTCGGCGCCCGCGCCGATGGGCCCGCAGATGCCGTCGTTGCCCGCGCCCTTCTTGGCCGCGACGCACGCCTGGCAGACGCCGCCGCAGCTCGTGTTGCAGCAGACGCCGTCGATGCAGTTACCGCTCGAGCACTCCGTCGCCGCCGCGCACAGCGCGCCGAGCGGCTTCTGCGCGCAGAAGTTGTTGTTGCAGACCGTGCTCGTGCAGTCGCCGCCGGTGTTGCACTTGTAGCCGATGCCGCACTTGAGCGGGCAGGGGCCGCCGCAGTCGATGTCGGTCTCGTTGCCGTTCTGCACGCCGTCGCTGCACGTCGGCGCCTGGCACAGGCTGCCGCTGCACACCGCGCTCTTGCAGTCGCTGCCGACCTTGCACTTCTTGCCGATGTCGCAGGCGATGCACCCGCCGCCGCAGTCGGTGTCCGTCTCCAGCCCGTTCTCGACCGTGTCGGAGCAGGTCGAGCCCTTGCAGATGCCGTTCGTGCAGATGTGGCTCGCGCAGTCGCCGTTGCCGTTGCACTTGAGGCCCGCCGCGCAGAGCGGGCAGAGCGGGCCGCCGCAGTCGGTGTCCGTCTCGGTGCCGTTCTTCACGAAGTCGGAGCACCCCGCGCCGATGCAGACGTTGCTGACGCAGACGCCGGTCGCGCAGTCGGAGGGCGTCTTGCAGCTCTGCCCGACGTTGCAGCGGGTCGGGCACACCGGGCCGCCGCAGTCGATGTCCGTCTCCAGCCCGTTCTTCACGAAGTCGTTGCAGACCGCGGGCTGGCACTTGCTCATCTTGCAGATGAGGCTCTGGCAGTCGACGTCCTGCACGCAGGTGAGCCCCGCGGCGCACGGCGGGCACGAGCCGCCGCAGTTCACGTCCGTCTCGTTGCCGTTCTGCACGAGGTCCGGGCAGCAGAAGGGACCGTCGTCGAGCTTGCCGTTGCAGTCGTCGTCCTTCGCGTTGCAGCTCTCGGCGACAGGCGTGTAGTTCTGCGCGCAGACCACCTGCCCGCCGACGCACTTGCTCACGCCGTTCACGCACTCGCCCTTGATGGCCGGGTCGTTGAGCGTGCAGAAGCCGCCGCCGCCGGGGTTGCCGTTGTCGACGGTGCCGTCGCAGTCGTTGTCGACGCCGTCGCAGACCTCGGGCTCGGGGAACTTCACCTGCTTGCAGTGGCTGCCGTCGGCGTTCTTCGGCTCGCCGTTGGCCGGCGTGCTGCAAGCCTTCACGCCGAGCCCGCAGGGGCCCTTGACGCCGACCACGGTGCACGGCTGCCCGATGCCGAACTCGCCGTCGTCGGGCACGCCGTTGCAGTCGTCGTCCAGGCCGTTGCACTGCTCCGGCTTGGGCGTCACCTCGCCCTGACAGCCGGTCACCTGACCCGCGGTGCAGACCTGGGTGCCGCCCTTGCAGTTGCCGACGCCCTCGGTATTGGCGGGCAGGCCGGTGTAGCAGTGGACCGCCGTCGTCCCGGTGCACGGGCACCCTTCGTCGGGCACGCCGTTGCAGTTGTTGTCGATCCCGTCGCACGTCTCCGGGCTCGGGCCGACCGAGCCCGCGCAGTCACCCCAGAGCCCGTTGCTCCCGCAGGTCTGCGTGCCCTCCTTGCAGGGCGCGGTCATCGTGTGATCGAGCGAGCCCTCCGGGCCGGTGTAGCAAGGCTGCTTCTGCCCGACGCCGCAGGTGCAATCCGGCCCGTCGTCGACCTTGCCGTTGCAGTCGTTGTCGCGCTGGTCGCAGGCCTCGGGCACCGGGAGCACGTCGCCCACGCACTCGCCCCAGACGCCGTTCTTGCAAGTCTGGACGCCGTCGTGACAGAGGCCGGTGTTGCGCGTCTCGACGGAGCCCCGGTAACAGACCTGGGTCTTGCCGTCCTCGCAGGCACAGCCCTCGTCGACGATGCCATCGCAGTTGTCGTCGATGGCGTTGCACTTCTCTTCGGCGCCGCCGGCGTCGGGGCACTCGTTGGGGAGCTGGTTGTCGTCGCAGTGGGGGAAGATCTTGAAGCAAGCCCCCTTCCCGCAGACGAGCGGCGCGAGCTTGGCCCCGGCGTCGTCGACGCCGGTGATGCACTCGTTGGTGCCGTAGTCGGTGTCGATGCCGAGCATCGACGTGCAGCTCGAGGCTGCGCCGAGGCCTACGGCGATCACCAGCAGCGCCATGATGGCGGCATGGAGCACGCGTCGCGAGCTCATCGCGTTTCCCCTCCCGCGCGGCAGGCCGCGCCCCTTGTCGCATCGAGATCGAAGAGCCCGAGAGCCCGAATCACCAAGTCCATGTCGTCACCGCCGCGGCGCCGGTGGGGCCCGCGTTGAAGCCGAAGCTGAACCGCCCTGGCGCCGCCTGACCGAGCTTGATCGGCGACGGCTCCGTCACATAAAGGATCACGCCCGCCGCCAGGAGCACGCCGCCCGCGACGATGGTCACGGTGCTGACGGTGCCCAGCGTCTTGGCGGTGTCGGAGGCCGACTGGCCTTCCTGATTACAGATGCGCGGCGTCGCGACCTTGCAGTTGTCCTCGATCACGCCCTTCTGCCCCCACGTCACGGCGCCGGTCACCGCGCTCGTGAGGAGGCCCGCGATGCCGACGCCGCCGAGCACGTAGGCCGCGACGCGCCGGCCCGAGATGCGCGGCTCGAGCGGCGGCAGGATGTTGGGCACGGGCGCGATGGGCTTGCTGAAGCGGATCGCCTTCGTCGGATCGGGCGGCGCGAACTCGAGCTCGACGGTGAGCTGCTCGCCCTTGTGGACGAAGAACCGCTTCTCCCACGTCGGTCGATCGGGCGCCTGCGTGGCCACGAAGTGCTCGCCCGGATCGATCGGCAGCGGCACGCCGAGCGCGACGTCCACCGGATCGCCGCCGTCCTTGAGCCGCCGCGTCACGCGGAGACCTTCAGGCACGTTGCCGGGGAGCTTGAACGTGACCTTGGGGATGTCGCGCTCGAGCAGCTCGCGCCGCTTCACCGCCTCGCGCATCCGCTCCTTCTCGTCGGCCTGCGCGCTGGGCGGGAGGCGCTCGTACATCACCAGGTAATCGTCGTACGCCGCGGCGGCGGAGGTGACGTGCCCTGCTGCGGTCTCGCACTGCGCGAGCTGGAACAGCGTCTCCACCCGCGCGTCCATGCGGAAGCTCTTGCGGAGCGTCGGACAGGCCGTCGCGTACCGCTTCGCAGCCATCTCCGCCATCCCGCTCTTGTAGAGCTCGGTCGCTGCTTGCTCGTCGTCGGCGAGCGCAGGTTGGACCGCCGCGGTGATCACCCCCAGCGCGGCGATCGCCGCGCCTATGCTCCTGGTCATGATACGAGGCTACGGGGGCTTTGCGTCTTTTCGCAAGATCCGCGATACCCGGCCGCGCGAACCGGTCGCCCTCACGAGCGCGTCACCGTCCGGCCACACGGGTTACCGGCGAGCCGCCCGTTCAGCCACCACGCGCCCTCGTCGTGATCGCCGCAGGATGTCTCTGTACGACTTCCGCGGAGTTAGCGACGGCGCTCCTGGTTTCGCGACGACGCTCGCCGGTGCTGGAGCCGAATCTGGTATGGTCGCCGCTCCGGGGCCGTCACGAAATCGAGGACGCCGCTGCACCGTTGCGCGCAGCGAGCAGCGCCTCCGCTCGGCCCACGTTCACCCGCTCGCCAAGAGCACGCAGGCGCTCCACAGGGCCGTTCGCATCCGGCTCGGGTGAGCGACGCCGACGCTTCGGATCCCACGACTGTCCACGTCGCGGAGCAGCCATCGTGCCTCGGGCGGTGATGAAGCGGAGCCGAGCCCGCGGCGTCTCCCACGCTCACTCGTCTGATCCGACGTCGCGCTCGCGCTGCTGATGCGTCGTTCGAGCCTGCCTTCGTCGCGCCCGCGCCGCGCGAACGACCAGGCGCCCCCGGCGGATGCGAGAGGCTTCCTGGGGGCGATTGGTCTAGTCGATATCTTATCATTGGACCATGTTGGTCCAGTCGAAATCACGCTGTTGGCTCTCGTTGGTCCCTCCAGCGTGCACCATGATTGGACCAATTCGCGAGGACGTGATGCGCAGCACCGGGATCACGCTCGACCCTTCGGGGGCGAGCCGCTCTACAAACAGATCTTCGATCAGGTGGTGACGCGTGTTCGGAGCCGCGCGTTTCCGCCGGGCTATCGGCTCCCGCCCACGCGTGCCCTGGCGGAGGAGCTCGGGACGAACCGCAACACCGTGGTGCGCGCCTATGCCGATCTCGAAGCGGCCGGGTTCGTCACTTCCGCGGTCGGGCGAGGCACGTTCATCGCGGAGGGGCGCGCGCTGCCGGCGCCGCTCGCGGCGCCGGCCGGCGGATCGATGCCGTGGAGCTCCCTGCTCTCGACGGTCGCGAGCGTCGAGCCGCTCCGCCGCGGCGAGCGCTTCGGGCGGACGCCGAGCGGGCGCGACGTGGTGAACCTGTCGCGCATGCAGCCGTCGCCGGATCTCCTGCCGGACGATCTCATCCGGCGCTGCACCGATCACGTGCTCCGCACCGAGGGGCCGGGCGCGCTCGGCTACGCGCCGCCCGATGGATTGCCGCGCCTGCGCGAGCTCATCGCCGCCGATCTCGCGCTCTCGGGCGTGCCGGCCAAGGCCGCCGACATCCTGGTCACCACCGGCAGCCAACAAGGCCTCGATCTCGTGGCGCGCGCGCTCGTCAATCCGGGGGATGCGTTCCTCGTGGATCAGATGACGTATCCCGGCGCGCTCAACTTGCTCTCCCTCGCGGGCGCGCGGCTCGTGCCCATCCCGTCGGACGGCGAGGGGCCGGATCTCGCCGCGCTCCACCGCGTCAAGAACGCTTCGGCCAAGGGCTTTTATCTCATGCCCAATTGCCGCAACCCGACGGGCACATCCATCTCGGCGGCGCGCCGGCGCGCGCTCGTCGCGTGGTCGCACGAAGCGGGCGTGCCCCTCGTCGAGGACGACTACGGCGCCGATCTCTCGCTCGACGGCGCTCCGCCGCCGCCCGCGTTGCGCGCGCTCGACGGCGACGTGATCCACCTCGGCACCTTCAGCAAGAAGCTCGTGCCTGCGCTCCGCGTGGGCTTCCTCGTGTGCCCCGAGCCGCTCCGCCGAGTCCTCTCCTCGATCAAGAACGCCATGGATCTCGGCACCTCGGTGCTGCTCCAGCACGTGCTCGCCGAGTTCTTGGAGCGTGGTTATCTGCGCGCGCACCTCAACCGCACGTTGCCCGCGTATCGCGCCCGCCGCGACGCGCTCGATGCCTCGCTCCGCGAGCACCTTCCGAGCGGCGTGCGCTGGCATCGGCCGGAGCGCGGTGTCGTCCTGTGGCTCGCGCTCCCGCGGGATCTCGAGCCCGAGGCCGTCTTCGAGGAGGCGAGCCGCCGCGGCGTGCTCGTCGGTCCGAGCCCCTTTTACGAGGTCGACGCCCGCATCGAGCCCGGCCTCCGTTTGACCTTCTGCGCCGAGCCCGAAAAGCGCCTCGCCGAGGGCGGCCGCCGCCTCGGCGAGGCCATGCGCGCGCTCGCGAAACAAAGGGGCCGCGGCCGTCGCGGCGCCGATCTCTTTGCCGTTTGAGGAGCCAACATCGATATGGAAAAAGCAACGTTCAAGACCAAGGTCGGCCTCGCGGAGATGCTCAAGGGCGGCGTCATCATGGATGTCGTCGACGTCACCCAAGCCAAGATCGCCGAGGACGCCGGGGCCGCTGCCGTCATGGCGCTGGAGCGTGTCCCCGCGCAGATCCGTAAAGAAGGCGGCGTCGCGCGCGCCAGCGATCCGGCCATGATCAAGGCCATTCAAGATGCGGTCAGCATCCCCGTCATGGCCAAATGCCGAATCGGCCACTTCGTGGAGGCGCGCATCCTCGAAGCCCTCGGCGTCGATTTCATCGACGAGAGCGAAGTGCTCACGCCCGCAGATACCGAGTTTCACATCGACAAGCACGCGTTCACGTCGCCGTTCGTGTGCGGTTGCCGCGACGTCGGCGAGGCGCTCCGCCGGATCGGCGAAGGCGCTGCGATGATCCGCACCAAGGGCGAGGCCGGGACGGGGAACATCGTCGAGGCCGTGCGTCACCTGCGCGCGGTGCGCGCCGAGATCCGCAAGCTCAAGGCCCTCGGCCCCGAAGAGCTGATGACGGAGTCGAAGCACCTCGGCGCGCCTTTCGAGCTCGTTTCGCAGGTGGCGCGCGAAGGGCGTTTGCCGGTGCCGCAGTTCGCTGCCGGCGGCATCGCCACGCCCGCAGACGCCGCGCTCTGCATGGCGCTCGGGGCCGAGGCCGTGTTCGTGGGGAGCGGCATCTTCCTCAGCGAGAACGCGCCGCGCCGCGCGCGCGCCATCGTGGCGGCGACCACGCATTGGCAGGACGCCGGGAAGCTCGCGGAGATCAGCGCCGGCCTCGGCCAGCCGATGCGCGGGCTCGACGTGAACACGCTCGCCGAAGGCGATCGCTTCGCCGGCCGAGGGTGGTGACGGTGGGCTCGGCAAAGCGCATCGGCGTGCTCGCGGTGCAAGGTGGTTTCGCCGCGCATGCGCGGGCCCTTCGGGACATCGGGCACGAGGCCGTCGAGGTCCGTACGCCCGAAGATCTCGAGACGATCACCGGCCTGATCTTCCCCGGCGGCGAGAGCACGGTGCACCTCAAGCTCATCGATCGCTTCGGTCTCGATGGCCCGCTCCGCGCCTTCGCCGCCGCGGGCAACCCCATCCTGGCCACGTGCGCGGGGCTCATCCTCGCAGCGCGGCGCGTGCGATCCCCGGAGCAACCGAGCTTCGGCTTCCTCGACGTCGAGGTCGATCGCAACGCGTATGGACGCCAGCGCGACAGCTTCGAGGCCACCGACGACAGCGGGCGGTATTCGATGGTGCTCATCCGCGCGCCCCGCATCGTCGCCGTGGATCCCACGGTCCGTGTGCTCGCCACCTTCCGCGGCGAGCCGGTGTTGGTGCGACAAGGGCAGATCACGGGCGCCACCTTCCACCCCGAGCTCACCGACGATCGCACCCTTCATCGCGAAGTCTTCGGTGGCACGGGGAAGGTCGCCGCGAAGAGCGCTGCGGCCTGATCGCGCGCGATCGAAGTGCCTTGCCATCCGCGCGGTCCGGCGCGACATCGGATGGATGGGATTCTGGAGCAAGCTCTTCGGCCTCCGCAGCCGCGCGCCTCTCCTCGTGCGCGCGGGTGCGGTGGTGCTTCGTCGAGCCGAGCTCGTGGAAGGGCTCCGTGCGCCTACGGAGCCCAATTTCTCCGAAGCGCCGCAGACTCCATGTGATCGCTGCGGCCGCCCCTTCGCCGAGGTCTTCATCACCACCGGCGGGCCCGAAGGCGATCCCGACGTGTGGTGCGATCATCCCATCGCCGTGGATGGTTGGGCCTGTACCGACTGCGGTGTCTTTCGTTATCCCCGCCGCGTGACGCCCGAGCGCATTCACGCGCTCACCGAGGAAGGCGCGGCGCACGGCCGCGCCGGCCGCATCGCCGAAGCCGAGCTGTGCTTCGCGCGCATCACCTGGGATTGGCCGGGCTATTTCATCGGTCACCTCAACTACGCCGAAGCGACGCGGGACCGGATCAGCTCGACCAAGAACCTCGACGAAGCGCGGAGCCGCCGCCTCACCGATCGCATGGTGAGCCAATACGAGGCTGCCATCACCGCCTTCGAGCGCGAGCCTTCGCACTTCCCCGTCCTCGGGGCCGCGCGCGCGTACTTGGCCCTCGCGCACGTGGCCATCGAGCGGCGCGCGCTCGATCGCGCCGACCGGATGCTCGCGCGCTGCCTCGCGCTCTCCGGGCTCGACGAGGCGTCCGCCGACGAGGCGCGCAAGCTCGCACGCTATGTCGCCGAGCGGCACGATCTCTTCGACGAGGCCGCGCCCATCATCGAGCCTCACCTCCATCTCTCGGATCGGCCCGGTCGTCCCATCGAGTCCGGCCAGGATCGCAAGCGGCTCGTGGAGGCGCTCGAAAAGATGGAAACGCACCTCGCGCTCGCGCCCACTTCGTGGCGCGCCGCGTGGCTCTTGGCCAAGGGCAAGAGCGCGCTCGGCGATCGAGCCGGCGCCCGCGCGGCCTGGCAGAGAGCCTATGCCGCGGCGCCAGAGGAGGTGAACGTGGTGCGCGAATACGCGCTCGAGCTGCTCCAGCAGGGCGCCGCGGCCGAGGCTCTCCCCATGGCGCGCGCCATCGTGGAGGCTCATCCCGAAGACGCCACCCTCTGGTGCAACCTCGCCGTCACCGAGCTGCTCGCAGGCGAGCTCTCCGCCGCCGAGAAGAGCATCGAGCGGAGCCGAGCGCTCGACCCGCGCGATCCCATCGCGCGCGCCGCGGAGGCGAAGATCGCGTCGTATCGCGGCGGCAAGCCCCTCCCGAAATCGCTCGCCGATCTATCGAGCTGAGCGCCGGGTGAGATATCGAGTCTGTAGATTCGATATCTCGCCACGCCGCTCGTTCACTCCGCCACGATGGTCGGCCTCTCGTCGCCGGCCGGCCACTGCTCGGAGATCACGAATCCGAACTTGGCCCTTTCGCTCGAGAACGCTTTGAAGCTCAGCGTCTCGGAGCCGAACATCTCGATCACACGCCGGTCGCCGCGGCGCACCGGCACGATGACCTCCGTGCCTCCGTGGACTTTGTCGAAGCGGATGGAGAGGCCATCCCGATTGCCACCGAGGAGCACGGCGCCGCCCGTCATGGCTTGGCACTGGATGCGAACCCACTCGCGCACGCGCTGCGCCCGGCACCCGACACGCTCGTTCGCGTGCGTCACGAAGAGCGAAGGCGGATGCACGCGATCCACGGTCACCGCCTTGGCCTCCTCCCACTCCTCCGCTTTGGGAAACGAGGTCGCCTTCTCGGGAAAGGGCTCGTCTGCGAAAGACGGCAATGGCGGCCCGGCATCCACGACGACACCGGCATCGATCGGACCGGCGTCCCCTCCATCGATCGCGTCGGCGTCCGTGGCGCCCGCGTCGCTCGGTTCCTCGCCTGCGTCCGGCGCAGCCACGTTGGCCTCGCCTGCATCACCCGCGTCCGCGGAGACGGCCACGTCGTGCGTGCACCCACCGAGGATCACGGCTCCTGCGATCCATGCCAGCGTGCATGAAAAGGCGCGCATCACAGCGTCTCCAGGAAGGCGACGAGCGCGGCCTTTTCGGTCGCGGAGAGGTGGTTGGTCTTGCCCATCCGATCGTCGTTCCCCTCCACCAGCGCGGCCAGCGTGGGAAAGCGCCCATCGTGCGCATAGGGCGCCGTGCCGCCCACGAAGCGCAGCGATGGTGTCTTGAACGCCGCGCCCGTCTCCACGTCGAAGCCGTCCGGCGCGCCGACGTGATTGAGCACATCGTACGATTTACGGTTCGTGTACCCACCGTCCACCGTATGGCACGTCCAACACTGTGCCTCGTCGCTCATGAAGATGTCGCGCCCCCGCTTCTCCTTTTCGTTCAGCTCGTGTGCGCGGCGCGGCGGGGGTACGAGCCCGCTGCGGAGGTAGGCGGCGAGCGCGACGGCGCGCTTCTCGAGATCCTTCGACGAAGACGAAATGCCATCCCAGCGGTGCAGACCGAAGCCGGCGACGAGCCGATCGACCAGCGTCGCGCTCTCCCCATGCCAGCCATAAGGCCCTTCGGCATCGACTCGTCCTGCGAGCATCGGTGTCTGTCGCGGGAAGCCGGCGTGGTTGATGGAATCCGACGCGAGCACCGCGGCGCTGCTCACGAAGGAGGCGTGACCGAACGCCGAGGGCACCGCCTTGGTCTCGTGCCACACGTGCCCATCCTCGCGACCTTCCGGATGACATCCCGCGCACGCGAGGCCGCCGCTCGTGGTGACGTCGGTGGCGTCGTGGAAGATGCGCCGCCCCAGCGCGGCCAGCGCCGGCAGCGGATCATCGGCGAGGTGCAGCAGAACGGGTGGCGCTTGGGGCGTGTCGAGCGAGACGGCCACCACGTCGTCGGTGGAGCGGCAGTGGACGAACGCGACGTCCTCGCGATCGGAGAGCACGATCCCGCTCGGCGCCCCGCACGCCGAGGCGACGGGAATGGCCTTCTCGCGCGCCGTCGCCAGCGTGATCTTGCGGAGCGCGTGCATCGTCGGATCGATGGCGCGCGCATCGAGCTCCACGAGCGAATCGCTGCCTTCGCCGGCGACGAGGATCGTGTCGCGCGCATGCACGTAGGCAATGGCCCGAGGCTGCGCGAAGAGCGCGGGCTCGGCGCCCGGCGCGTGCCCCGGGCCCATCGGATCGTTCTCGAAATAGCCGCCGAGCTCGTCGCCCGTGTCGAGCACCAGACCGCCCGCCTCGCTGCGCATCGGCGCGAGCGGCGTGTCGTTGCTCGTGAGCATCACGTCGACCGTGGCCGCGCCGAACCACGCCTTCGATCCGAGGGCGCCGAGCGCGTGGCGCGGCACGAAGAGCCGGCGGCCGTCGGGCGAGAGCGCGGCCGCATAGGCGAGCGAAGCCCCGAGCCGCGCACCCGGCGGCGTCCGCAGCGGCGACGGCGGCAACGCGATCGAGCGCGGCCGCGCCGTGCCTTGCAGATCGTCGAGGCGCGTGACGCCGGCGCCCACGAGATGCGTGACGTACGCGGCCTTGCCATCGGCCCGGACCACGACCCCGCGCGGCTCGCGCGAAACGTTGGTGCTCCAACGAATCTTGCCGGTGCCTAGATCCACCGCGGAAACCTTGTGCGTCCACGCCGAGGTGACGATGGCCATCGATGCGTCCGGCGTCACCGCGACGCCCCATGCATCCTCCGGCAGCTCCACACGGCTCACCTCGACGAGGCCGCGCTCGGCGTCGGGGCGCATCACCAACAAGAGCCCCGGACCGGCGGCCGCCGCTGCCGCGCCCGCATCCGCCTGCTCCGCCGCGGTCTTGCCCGGCACCGGCGCTCCTGCGCTGCGGATCGTCACCAGCACTCGCCCTTCGAGCGCCAGCACCTGCGCGGGCTGTCCCGGCATGGCAATCGGCAGCGCCTTGCTCGTCGCGCGCAGCGGCAGCGTGATGGTCTGCACCACACCGCGATCCTCGTCGGCCACGTAAAGCATGCTGTCGTCGAGCGCCCGCGCGATGGTGCTCCCTTCGCGGGCCGGAGGCCGATGCTTCACCACCGGTGGCGCGCTCGCGACGGGTGAAGCCTCGGGGGCGGCGCTCGCGGCGATCGGCGCGGCGCTCGCGGTGATCGGCGTGGCCCCCGCGTCGTTCGGCGCTTCGCCGGGCGCGCGCTCGGCCGCTCCCGAGCGGCACGCGGCCAGCGCGGCCAAGACACAACACTCGACGATCCGTCTTCGCATGAGCGCCTCGAAAAGGAGGAGAAGTGACCCCGCGGCGATCATCGTTCGCGCGGCGTGGCGCGGCAACGCCCGACCTCGTCATGCGCTTCCCGGCCTCCTTTCACCTGGGATCCAAGCGCGCGTGCACCGCATCGTGATGGCGACGCTCCGATCCAGGATCCATCCCCCATCCTTCACCAAAGCCATCGCGGTTCGCTTGCGGGCGTCCGCACGGCGTGCGATGCGAGCCTCGTGAGAGGCGCAGGCCCGTCCAAACCACCTTCCTCCGCCATCGTGCTCGGCCGGCGCGCCCAAAACCGTGCTCTGCTCGCGCGGCAGCTCCTTCTCCGCCGCGCCGGCATCTCCGCGGCGGAGGCCCTCGAGCACCTCGTCGGCATGCAATCGCAGGCCGCCGATCCGCCTTATCTCGGCCTCTGGTCGCGCGTCGCCGGCTTTCGGCTCGAGGATCTGTCGGAGCTCGTCACCGCGCGTCGCGCCGTGCGCGTGGCCTTGATGCGATCGACGGTGCACCTCGTCACCGCCCGCGATTGCCTGGCGATTCGGCCTCTCCTCCAACCGATGGTGGAGCGCGCGTACAAGAGCACGCATGGAAAGCGCATCGGCGGCCTCGACCCTCGCGTCGTCGCGGAGGCCGGCCGAGCGCTCGTGGAGGAGGCGCCCCGCACCTTCGCCGAGCTTGGCCAGTGCTTGAGCGCGCGCTTTCCTGCCGGCGAGCCGGAGGCCCTCGCGCAGACGGTGCGTGCGCTCGTTCCGCTGGTGCAGGTCCCGCCGCGCGGTCTCTGGGGTCAGAGCGGCGCGGCCGCCCACACCTCCGCGGAAGCTTGGCTCGGGCGCGCGCTCGCGACGGGATCGATCGACGATCTGGTGATTCGTTATCTCCGCGCCTTCGGGCCCGCGACGGTGAAGGACGTCCAGACATGGTGCGGGCTCACGCGGCTCGCCGAGGTGATCGAGCGCCTGCGCCCGCGCCTCGTCACCTTTCACGACGAGCATGGCAATGTCCTCTTCGATCTCCCCGACGCGCCGCGGCCCGATCCCGACACCGACGCACCAATTCGCTTCGTCACCGCCTTCGACAACCTGCTCCTGTCGCACGACGATCGCACCCGCATCCTCGGCGACGTCAGCCCCAAACGCATCATGACCGTGAATGGCATCGTACGCGCGACCTTGTTGATCGACGGCTTCGTGCACGGCACTTGGAAGATCGAGGAGGAGCGCGCCGAAGCCGCGCTGATCGTCTCGCCCTTCCGACCGATCCCCAAACGCGTTCGCGCCGAGCTGACCGAGGAAGGAGAGCGCCTGCTCGCCTTCGCCGCCGCGGGCGCATCGAAGCGAGCGATTCGCTTCGAAACCCCTGCCTGAGCGCTTGGCCTCAACGCTTCGCGCGCTTCGCGCTCAGGGCCGCCTCGTCGCTCGGACGGCGCGGCCGCCGGTGAATCGGAGCGACGCTCTGCCACGCGAGGCGGGGCAGGGTCTTCTGCATCCACGCCGGATCGAGCGGGGCGCCGCCGAGGAAACGGCGGCAAGCCTCGTGGCTCGGGCCGAGCAGGATCACGTCGAGCGCGATGGGCGGCAGCGCCGGCAATGACCCTTCGGCGATGAACCGACCGAAGTGCGCGGCGATGGGCGCGAGCATCTCGGCCTTCGCGGCTTGCAACGCCGCCATGGGCTCGGCCCCATGCTCGACCGACATCGCTTGATACATGAAGCGACCTTCGGCCGGGTGGGCGAGGATCCAATCGAGGTGTCCCTCGACGAGCGCGAGCACCGCAGTGCGCGCGCTCCGCGTCGGCGTCACCCGCGCGGCGAGGTGCGTGAAGAGGCGCTCGAACGTCCGCGTGAGCAGCGCCATCGTCAGCCCCGGGAGCCCATCGAAGAAGTGATAGACGCTCGACGGGCTGGCCCCGGCCGCCCGGCGAATCTCCTCGATCCCCGTGCCCAGCACCCCACGCTCGTCGAAGCAGCGCAGCGCCGCATCCAACAGCGCCTCGCGCCGCTCCACGCCGTCACGTCGGGCCGGTCTGCTCATCCGCCGCGCAGCCTAGAGCAGCCGCCGCCGGCGAACCACCCTCGCCGGCGAGCCTGACACCGAGCGCATCGGGAGACTGGCGCCTCGCCCCGGAGAAATCGATTCTCGTAATTGGAAGAAACTTCCATTTGAAGATTCGATATGTCACCGTCCGAAGCATGGCTGATCTCATTCTCACCGGCGCTTCCCGCGGCATCGGCCACGCGCTGGCCCTCACGCTCGCAGGCCGCGGCGATCGCCTCGTGCTCGTGGCCCGTGACGGCGCTCGCCTCGAAGCCTTGGTGCGGGCGGTGGAGCAGCGGGGCGGGCGCGCCGTCGCGGTTCCCGCCGATCTCGCCTCGATCCGTGAGGCTCACGCGCTCGGCGATCGCCTCGCGGGCCTCGTGGGGGAGGGGGCGACGCTCGTGCACAACGCTGGGATTTGGCCCGCGCGCCGCGAGCTCACGCCCGATGGGTTGGAGATGGCCTTCGTCGTCAACCACCTGGGCCCGCTGGCGATGCAGCGCGTTCTCGTCGATGCGGGCCGCCTCCGCCGGGTGATGTCGGTGAACGCCGGGCTCATCGTCAAAGGCCGCTTCGACGCCGAGCGCACGCCGGTGGGGCGCGACTTCTCCTCGTTTCGCACCTACTGCACGACCAAGCTGTGCTTCGCGCTGGCCATGCGCGATGTCGCCGCCGAGCATCCGGCGCTCGACGTGGTGGTCCTTCATCCCGGTGTCGTGCGCACCGATCTCGGCGCGCGCTCGGGGCTCCTCGGCTTCCTGCTCTCTCGAATCAAGCGCGGTTGGGAAGCGCCCGACGTCTGCGCGTCGCGCCTCACCCGTGTTCTCGCGCGCGATCGCTGGTCTCCGCCGGGCGAGGCGCGCTGGCTCTTCGAAGAGAAGGAGCAGCCTTGGCCCAGCGTCGCCGAGGACGCGGCCACCCGGCGCGCCCTGCGCGAAACCACGGCGCGCCTGCTCGCGTGAGGCTCACCCCGAGATCATCGGATCTCCTGCGGCACCGCCGCGCGGCCCGGGGTGATGCCCAATTTGCGACTCACACCGACGTCGATCCCGAAGGCGTGATGACCTCGCTTTGCTCCATTCAAGCAGCGGTGTCGGCGGGCAGGGCTTGGGGCTCCACCGGGCCACACCACTTCTCCGGATCCTCCATGCGCATGCGCACGAGCTCGAGGCTCTGGGCGGCATAGAGCCCATCGTCGATGCGCTCGTCGTAGCTCCATTTGACGGAGACCTCCGGGCGGACGCTCACCGTGCCATCGGGATTCGGCACCACCGTGTCGTGCAGCCGGCCGAGCACGCCGAAGAGCGGGATCGTGCCGTATTCGTAGAGGTGGTGATACGCCGACTCGAGCTTGACGCTCCCCAGGTTGGCGATGAACAGGCTCGCGTACATCGGGTCTTTGTCGGTGAAGCTGAAGGGGAGGATGTTCCACGCATCGAGCCACGCCAAGAGCTTCACGCCCCAACGCAGGATGGGCGCAGGCGCCTTGAGGAAGAGGTCGAGCTCCTTGTCGACATGGCTCTTCTTGTCGGAGCGGCCTTCCTTGAGGCCGCCGTACATCTCGTCGACCATCTGGGCGAAGGTCAGCTCCGGCGTGAATTGCTGCTTGAGCACCACGATGGGCGAGTCGTCGTTGAAAGCCTTCTTCGCGGAGTAGCTGATCCAGATGCCGCGCCGCTGGTAGAGGTAGCCGCCCATCGTGAAGCGGTTGAGGCGCGGGCGCTCGCGGAGCGATTGGATGGCGCCGTACATCAAGAGATGGAGGAAGGTGATCTTCTTGTCGGGGAAGCGCTCGTTCCACCGAGCGATGTAGGCCACACCGCGCGTCGCGTCGATCCGCTGCTCGAAGTAGACCGCCGACTCGGTCCGGGTGGGCATGATGAAGGGCATGATGCGGCGGTAGGCCGGCACCTTCTCGACGAGATCCCCATCTTTGCGGCGGAACAGCGGCATGATCGCTCCTTCGGTCGATCTCTGTTTGCCGCAGAGGGAAGGCCGAGGTCAAGCGCGGGCGCTCTGCGATTTCATCACCGTGAGGTCGAACGATCGCCGCGGCGCTCGAAATGCCGCGGTGTGTCTCGCTGCTGGGGGGCTCGCGACGTCCGACGGAGCCTGGCGACGCGCGCGGGGAGGCGTAATCTCCAAGGCATGTCCTTCTGGCGCGCTTCCTCCATCGTCCTTCTTTTGTGCACGGCCATCGCCTGCGGCGACGAACCGAACGTGGGTCCCGGCGGCGGGGGCTCCGGAGGCGGATCCAGCGGTGGGTCCGGCGGATCGGGCGCCGCGCCTCCTCGGTGCGGAGGGACCGTCGCCGTTCAGGATCTGGATCACGGCGACTGGGATCACCGCTTCACCATCGCCGGGCTCACGGGTCACGATGGCCTCGCGCCGACCGTCCACGATTTCGCGCGCGAGCCCGATGGATCGGTGATCGCGACGGGCCGATTCCAGTGGTTCGAAGGCAAGCCCGTGCCGCCGCTCGTGCGCTTCCACGACGGCGTGTGGGAGGCGGCGCGCACCACGTGGGAGCTCCCCGCTCCACTCGATGGCTTCTCGGCGATCGCCGTCGCGACGAACGGTGATCTCGCGCTCGCCACCAACGACTCCTTCGGTGATCGCGACGGCGAGATCTGGATCGACGAAGGCTCCGGTCTAACGTCGATCGCATCCTTCAAAGGGCAAGTCCGCAGCCTCGCGTGGTTCGACGGGCGCCTCTGGGTGGCCGGCGTCTTCCAGCTCGACGGCGCGACCTCCGTCGAGGGCCTCGCGACATGGGATGGATCCACGTGGAGCGCCGCGCCGGGCGGCGCGCTGCAAGGCTCCGCGTTCGAGCTCCTGGTCGACGGAGACACGCTCTTCATCGGCGGCGCGTTCACCGGCGTCGGCGGGATCGCGGCCGCCAACGTCGCTTCCTACGACGGCGCCGTGTGGACGCCGTTCGACTTCGCCGATGCCATGGCCATCTATGCGCTCGCGCGCACCGAGGGCGGCTCGCTCTACGCCGGCGGCGTGTACGGCGATCTCATGAACGCCGGTGGTATCGCGCGCTGGAGCGGCTCGGCGTGGGAGACGGTCGGCGGCGGCCTCGCCCAATACGACACGCGCGGCGTGGTGACCGATCTCGTCGCGCACGGCGAGATCGTCGACGCCGGCGGCTGCTTCACGAGCGCGGGCGGCAAGCCCGCCGCCGCCGGCGCCATTGCCTCGCGCGGCATCGCTCGTTGGACCGGGAGCGCCTGGCAATCGTTCGACGACGGCAGCCGCGGCGTCATCGCGCCCTGGTTCCAACCAACCGTGTGCGGCGACGAAGGCCTGACCGCGATCTGGGACGTGCCCCAACAACGGCTCGCTTTCGATGGACAACGCCTCTTCGCCGGAGGCTCGTTCCCCGGCGTCGACGGCGTGCTCTCGCAGGCGCTCGCCGTGCACGATGGCACGCAATGGGTCGCGCAGGGCAAGAGTGGAATCGGCATCGGCGGCTCGATCGACTTCATCGCTGCCGGCGGCAATACATGTGAAGTCTACGGCCTCGGCACCTTCAGCCATGTAGCCGGCGCGAAGGCCGAGGCCCGCGTGGTCCACTTCAAGGGAGATGGCTGGGACGTCCTCGGCGATCCCCTGCCCAAGGATGCTTATTGTCCGGCGCTCGACGTCAGCCCCGCAGGGCAGGTCGCCGTCGGATGCATGGTGTTCCCCACCGACGGTGACGCGCAGGGAAGCATCCTCGTGCAGAAGGGCGACAAGCTCGAGCCGCTCGCCGTCGACGGTCTCGGCCCGGTCATGAACCTCGCGTGGTCCTCCGACGGCACGCTGTGGATCGTGGGCGGCGGCGCGACCGGCTACCTCGCGCGCCTCGACGGCGAGAAGCTGACCATCGTGGAAGATGGCTTCGACGGCGTGGTGGGCCAGCTCCACGTCAAGAGCGCCGACGACATCGTCGTCGCCGGCTCCTTCACCAAGGTTGGCTCCACCGACGCGACGCGGATTGCACGTTGGGATGGCAAAGCCTGGCTCGCGCTGGGCGAGGGCCTGCCGGGCCAGGTATTGGCGCTCGGGCGCGACGCGAGCACCGTTTACGTGAGCACGTACGACGAGGGCAACGGCGCTTATGTGCTCGGCGCCTTCGAGGGCACGTCCTGGCGCGAGCTGGCCACGCCCGAAGCGGGTCTGACGCCGCAAACGTACTTCTCGTTCAACTCCATCGTCTCCATCGACGGCGGCTTGCTCCTCGGCGGCACCGCCGAGCTCGACGATGGCTCGGGCCGCGGCGTCCTCGTCTACCGCGACGGGGCCCTGCGCGCCCTCGGCGGCGGCGTGGGCGCGATGACCGTCGGCCGTGTCGCCGTGACGGGCGACGGCATCTGGGTGGCAGGCACCATCGCCGAGGCCGGATCCGGCGAAAACCACGCTTCATCCGTCGGCGTCGCGCGCTACCAAATCTCGCCCTGAATCCCGCGCTCGCGGCGCCCTTCTTCCCTCTCACATCTTCCCCCTCACATTCTCGCGTGGCTCTCCGCCCGCTCTCGGCGCTCGTGTACGTCTCGGCGGAAATGCTTGCGCGAGGCAAGCATTTCTCCAATGCTCATCGACATGAAGAGCGTGCCTGTCTCCAATGCGCGTCTCGTGCGGGCCTTCAGCCGTGATTTCGCCCGTGTCGGTGGCCTTCTCTCACCCGACTACCTCGACTCCGGGCTCTCCCTCGGCGAGGCGCGGTGCTTGTACGAGCTCGGTCAGGTCGACGGGATCACCATCAGTGCGCTCGCGCAGGAGCTCGGCCTCGATCTCGGCTACGTGAGCCGCGCGCTGTCGCGGCTCGTCGCCCAGAGGCTGGCGGCGAAGCACGTCGAGAAGCGCGATCGTCGCGCGCAGCGCGTGGTGCTCACCCAGAAAGGGCGCCGTCAGCTCGCCCGCCTCGAAGAGCGCGCGGACCACAGGGTCGACACTTGGCTCGAAGCGAAGCCCGCGCCCCGCGTCGGCGCGCTGCTCGCCGGTCTCCAAGGCTTCCTCGACGACGCGGGCAGCTCGGTCGAGATCCGCGACGCGCGGCCTGGGGAGATCGGCCGAATCATCACGCGGCACGCGGAGATCTACGGACCCGAGCGTGGCTATCCAGACGCCTTCGAGCACTACGTCGTCGAGGCGTTCGCCAAGTTCCTGAAGCCGTTCTCGCCGCCGCGCGATCGGATCTTCGTCGCCGATCGCGGCGGGCACCTCTTGGGCTCGATCGCGATGAAGGGCCTCGCGGGTGCGACTGCGCAGCTCCGCTTTCTCCTCGTGGAGCCCGAGGCGCGGGGCATCGGGCTGGGGCGGCGCTTGGTACGGACCGCCATCGATCACGCGCGCGCCTCGGGCGAGCGCCGCGTCGTTCTCGAGACGGCAAGCGATCTCGACGCCGCCCGCGCGCTCTACGCGGCGCACGGGTTCCGAATGATCAAGAGCGTCCCCGGCGGGCCGTGGCTCCCACGCGGAGTGCGGAGCGAGCGCTGGGTGCTCGATTTGTCGGCTCCCGCGAAGAGCTGAGAGCGTGTCGTGGTGAGGCCCGGTTCATCCCGAGCGTCGAGCCTTTCCGCGCTCCGCGCCGGTGAGCACGCGAGAGGTTTACTTGAACCGACGCGTGCTCACCGGCCTTCATCGCATCGTCATCACCGCTCGACCAGCAACACCGGAGAGCCCGTGAGCGCGAGGATGACTTTGTCGCTGCTCGGATCGACCTGCGTCTTGGCGCCGTCCCACGCATGGACGTCGAATCCGGTGGTCGTCGCGATCTCGGCCTCGGCGCTCGCCGCCTCGTCCTTGCTGTCGGCCGGTGTCACCGCCCAGGCGACGATGCGGCGCTTCCCGTCTTTCATGAAGACGATGCCGCGCGCGCCCGCGGGCAGCCCGAGCGCCTTCGTCTTCGCGTCGTCGTAGGTGGCGCCTTCGAGCACCTCGGTCAACGTCGTGTAGGCTTTGCCGATATCGGTCTTCGTGGCCTGAGAGATGTCGGAGAGAGAGCCGATGTCGTTGTAGAGGCCCATGTGCTCGAAGACGCTCTCGCTCGAGTCCGCGCCGTTCGAGAGGATGAACCAGTCGACGCCGCCGATGCCGTGGGCCTGTGCCGTCGCCATCATCTTGATGAGGTAGTTCCGCGCATAGGCGGGGCTCCCGATGTCGGGATACTCGGGCGTCTTCGCGAGCGGCGCGCCGTTCTCCGAGACGTTCCAGCCCGCGACCTTCACGCCCGCGCCGTCGAGCACCTTGGCGAGCGCGTCCTTGGAAGCGATGAAGTCGTCCACCGACGCATCCGAGCTCTTGGGGCTGAAGATGGGATAGTAGTGGAAGTCGAGGACATCGAAGTAGGCGCCGCCCTTCTCGGGATAGGCGTCGGTCACGCTGCCGTCGTCGGGGTTGTCGGTGTACCGGAGGAGCGCCGAGAGGAACGAGGGATAACCGATGCCCCCCGTCGCGATCAGCGCCTTCGGATCGGCGGCGCGCGCGGCCACGCGCGTCACGCGCAGCATGCGGATGTAGTCGAAGATCGAGCCATTGAAGCGCGGGAGATCCGCGGCCTTGGGCGGCTCCGTCTCCCACGTTTGGGTCACGTGCCAGTCGGCCACCCAATCGGGCTCGTTCCAAACGTGCCAGACGGGGACCCACGATTTGTAGGTGTCGACGGTCTTGTACACGTACGCTGCCCAGTCGTTGTCGGGGTTCACGCTTCCATCGTCGAGCAGGATGGGCTCGTAGAGCGTTTTGGGAATGTAATATTCATTCTCCCAATCCTGCGCGCCGGCCGGCGCCACCGTCCGATCGACCGATGAAGATCCGATGAGGAAGCCGATGTGGTCGGCCATCCCCAGGCTCTCGTAGGTCTTCACGTCGCCGACCTCGATGTCATAGCCCCATGTCGCGAAATGTGCGGCGGGCAATTTGACGCGGATGCTGCGGACCCCGGCCTGCGCCGACAGCGTCGCCTCCTTGTCGTCGCCCCACGACGCGTTGCGGTGGCCCATGTTGATGCCGAGACGGAATCCGTACGGCAGGTCCGACACCTTCGGTCCACCGGTCGGCTCGCCGGCGCCTTCACCGCCGCCGCCGCCGGGACCGCTGCTGCCTTCGGATCCACAGGCGACGAGCATCGGCGCGCACAAAAGCAAGTGCCAGAAACGCATGGTCTTCTTCTCCTCGCGACGATGCCCAGTGTACGCGTCCGCCGCGGATTGCGCGCGACAAAGGCCGCGTCTGCGCGCGCAAACGTGGTCGCGGGCAAGCGCGTTCGAGGGGGCCCAGCCATGGACGCGAAGATGTCACCATTGTGCTGAGCCGGTATTCGTGCGCTGTGAGCGGTGAAGCGCTGTTTGGAGCGCGCCGCGCGCATGATGCGATGTGCCAACTCGAACGGTGGTCGCGTGCATGACCGGTGTCGAGAAAACGACACTCCGACCAACACGCTTGTGTATTTCGCGAGACGTCTTCGCTTACCATCTGGTCGGGGCAGTTGCGCCGCGTCGCTCGTCGACGGGAGAAATGGGGAAAAGCATGCTTACGAGATCGCGCTCGACTCGAATGCATTGGGCCTGGATCCTTGGCTCGCTGGGCACCATGGGCCTCGGCTCCGCCGTGGGCTGCGGCGGCAGCAGCGAGGTGACCACAGCCACCAGCGGAACCAGCACTGGCACCGGCGGTGAGGGCACGGGGGGCAACACCACCGCGAGCACCTCGAGCACGGGAGGCACCGGCGGCAACATCGGGCCGGCGTGTGGCAATGGCAAAGTCGAAGGCACCGAAGAGTGCGACGACGGCAACCTCACGAGCGACGACGGCTGCAACAACGACTGTACCTTCACGTGCATCGCGGGTGATCCGACGCGCGATCACTGCGACGACGGCAACGCTTGCAACGGCACCGAGACTTGCGGCGCCGATCACGCCTGCGCCCCCGGCGCGGCGAAGAACGACGGCGAAGCCTGCGATACGGGCAAGATCTGCGTGGGTGGGAACTGCGTGGCCGAGTCGTGTGGTGACGGGATCACCTCCGGCGCCGAGGAGTGCGACGACGGCAATGCGCAGAGCGGCGACGGCTGTGAAGGGACCTGTACCTTCAGCTGCCTGTCCACCGATACGAAACGCAACTGCGCTTCGACCGACCCCTGCGTGAGCAATGGCACCTGCGACGACACCGCGCACACGTGCACGGCCGGCACCCCGCTCGCGAACGGGGCGGCCTGCGGATCGGCCCAGATCTGCGTGAGCGGCGCGTGCGTCGCCGAGCAGTGCGGTGACGGCTTCAAGAGCACGGGGGAAGCGTGCGACTTCGGTCCTTCGGGCAACACCGCCGGCTCGGGCTGCGAGCCGACGTGCGCGTTCTCCTGCACGACGAACAGCGGTTGTGACGATGGCAATCCCTGCAACGGCGCCGAGACCTGCGCGCAGGTGATGGGCCCGAACAACACGCCCGGTCAGAAGTGCGCGCCGGGCACGCCGCTCGCCGACGGCACCGCGTGCGGCGGAGGCAAGGTCTGCAAGAGCGGTGTTTGCAGCGCGCCCACCGCCGTGTGCGGCAATGGCACGAAGGAGACGGGCGAGGCCTGCGATCTCGGCGCCATGAACGGCACCGGCCAAGGCTGCTCGGCGACTTGCCAGCTCGACTGCACCACCAACGCCAACTGCGCCGATGGCAACTCGTGCAACGGCACCGAGACGTGCGTGACCGCGACCGTCAACGGACAGCAGGTGAGCAAGTGCCAAGCCGGGACGAACGCGGCCAAGTGCGCGGCATGCGCGGGTGGTCTCTGCAACGGCAATGGCCAATGCGCCGCGTCCGCGTGCGGTGACGGCTGCGTCGACGCGACCAAGGGTGAAGCCTGCGATCCGCCCAATGGAACGAGCTGCTCCGCCACGTGCACGGCGCTCGCCGTGTGCGGCAATGGGGTGCTCGAGGCCGGCGAGCAGTGCGACGACGGCAACAAGTGGAACCTCGATGGGTGCGACTCGAATTGCAAGTACGAGGTCGTCACGCGCATGACGTTGGTCGAGATTCAGGGCACGGCGGCGCCGGCGTTCTGCTCGCCCACCACGAACCGGCTCGGCACGCAGTCGCTCACGGGCACCGCGCTCGGGCAGATCAACACGCCTCTTCAAGACGGCATCAACGACGGCACCACCAACATCCTCACGCAGGCGCTCGGCCTCGACGATCTCACGGGCGTCGCCGATCCCAACGGGCTCACGCTGGGTGTGCTCGCGGGCTCGGCCGATCCGGCCAAGGGTGCTTGGCCGGGCAACAATCCCCTCGATTGGTGGTTCATCGCCGATCGCACGACCGTGAACAACATGGGCCTGCCCATCGGCTCTCTCACCAACGGCGCGCTCGCAGCGCGCAACCTCACGGCCGGCCCGAGCGACATCAACCTGACGCTGCTGCTCGCCGGCTCGCCCGCGCTGCTCCGCATGCGCGGCGCGCGCATCGCCGCGACCATCAACGGCACGCCCGCGCCCAACGTGCCGGCGCCGCCGCCCGCCGCGCTCGCCGCGGGGCTATCGGTGTTCCAGACCATCACCGGCAACGGCACCAACCAAGGCCTCTGCGGCAACATCACCGTGGAGTCGCTCGCGCAGATTCCGATTCCCGAGGTCCTCACCACGGGCGCGACCGCGTGCGGGGCCTGCACGGGATCGAAGAAGTACACCTACTGCGGCGCGGACATGCCCGTCGGGGCGAACTGCAACTCGTTGCTCGACGCGCTCGTCGGCGGTTGCAAGGTCGTGGCCTGCTTCGTCACCGCGATCAACCCGCAGCAACCGGACGTGAAGGGCAGCGACAACGACATCGACACCCTCAGCGTCAGCGGCACGCTCAACAAGGTTCCGCAGAACCTCATCACCGGCAACGACGATGCCTATTCGGCTTACATGAAGTTCAACGCCAACCGCGTTCACTTCACCGGCCAAGGCTGCGCGGCCACCGCCGACTGCCAGACCGGCAAGTCGTGCGTGAACAACGTCTGCCAGTGATCTCCACCGCATGGGCGCGGCCCGAAGAGGGCCGCGCTCGGCGCTCGTTCGGCCTCCCCACAACATGATCATCACCGCGTGATTCGCGGTGGCGTTCCGGCACCGACGTGATGTGCTCGAATGGTGTGCGGATGCTTCCAGGGCACGTATCGTGGCCCGAGCATCGGCTGCTCCAACCTGCTCTTCGATCCTCTGAATCGTGGGAGCTGCGGCCACGTTTGCGCGGCCGGTCGGATTGGTAATCTGGGTGCTTGTGAGTGATCGTGTCGCGAGCGCAGGTGGAGCCCCGAGGCCCGGGGCTCCACCGCTCGCTTCGCGTCAGTTGACGCCCTTCTGCGTGCAGAAGCCGTTGACGCAGGTGTTCGTCGGATCGCAGCAATCGGCCGCCGTCGTGCACTTCTCCTGCGGGGCCGAGCAGTTCGAGTTCGGGTTCATGTTCGAGCACACGAGGGTGTCGTTCGCGTCGGGCTGGCAGAAGCCGTTGCAGCACTGATCGCCGGACTCGCACCCTTGCCCGTCGGGCTTGCAGGGATCGAGCACCCAGAAGCCGCGGGCGTTGCCGGCGAGCAGCTCCTGCGCGGGCAGGTAGAAGGCCGGGTGGCTGGGATCGGTGCCGGGCTGCGCGTTCAGATCGATGGCCGCGACCCAGAGCTTCTTGGTGGTCGTGTTGGCGATGTTGGTCGCGTCGTAGCTGCGCGGATCGCTGAGCCACGGATCGGTCGTGGCCACGTTGCCGTAGAGGCGCCGGCTCGTGAAGATCACCCACACGTAACCGCCCGACGCGATCGGATTCACCGTGGGCTCGTAGTTGAGCTCGGTGTCGTTCGCGTGGTTGTTCGGCCCCGTCGGCAGATACGAAGTCGCCCCGTCGAGGCCGTTGAGCGCGCCGAGCACCGCGGCGGTGCCAGTGGCCATGTCGGACCACCAAATCTGCGCCTTGGCCTGGTGCCAAGTGTTGTATCGGTGGTTCGAAGCGACGATTTGATAGTGATAGGCGACCGCGTCGTTGGTCGGGAAGAACGAGGGGAACCCGGCTCGCTTGCTCGCGTCCGGCATGGTCGCGAGGACACGCAGGTTGGAGAACGAGAGCGTCGCCTGATCGAAATCGAGGGCCACGAGCTGCGTCCCGTTGCCCGTCGTAGTGCCGATCGTGCCGCCCATGAAATCGAAGGCGACGTGCTTGCCATCCGGCGAGAACGCCGGCGTGCCCGCCTGCAGATTGCTCGGGATGCCCTGCGCCGCGAGCGGCGTCGTCGAGGTCGGCGGGAAGGTGTAAAGCCGGCTGCTCGGCGCGGCCGCCGCGAGATCGGCCGCGTTGGTGAGGGCGAGCTTCCCATCCGGAGAGAGGCCGGCCCAACCGAACGTGCTGTCGTAGCCGGTGAGCGGGGTCTCGGCGTTCTGGTTCTTCAAATCGTAGGTCGACGTCCGCGAATAAATGTCGCCGTGCTGCACGATGAGCCGGCTGCCGTCGGACGCGACCACGTGGCAGACGCGGCAACCACTGCCATTCTGGGCCAGCGAGCTCTGCGTGCCCGCGACCACCGAAGGCCCGGTGTCGCCGCCCTTGATGGCCAGCACCGCCGCGCCGTATTGCTGTCCGGTGGCTTGATTGTCGTTCGAATTGAGCACGAGCTGCGTGCCGTACGAGTTGTAATACACGGTGCCGGCGAGGCGCGCGGGGGCCACCGTCCACGTCTGCTTGATGGGGCCGTAAGCCTGGCCGCCGAGCGCGATGGTGAGGCTCACGGTCAGCGTGTCGGGCGTGTTGTTGGGCGTCGGGCCGCCGGCGCTGTCCGTGGCCATCTTCCACACGTCTTGCGGAATCGGGTGACGAATGAACTTGCCGCCCGTCTGCGCGAGGATCGCCGGCCGGCCGAACGTGCCAGTCCACGAGAACGATCCGCTCGCCGTCGAGAGCTTGATCTGAATGGCGTCGGCGTCGCCCGTCGCCCAACTCCATTGAAGGTTCGGCGCCAGCAGGCCGCGCGGCCAAACCGTCTTGTCGTAGGGATAAAGCAGCTTGAGCTGTTCCGCCGATCCATCGCTGCCCGGCGCGCCGAGCGCGGTGATCGTGCCCGCATCGGCGACCGCGCCGCCGAGGCCCTCACCGCCGACACCGCCGATGCCGCCGCCGGCCTTGATCTGTCCGACGTTGGTGGCGATTTGCGACGTGGTCGCGGGATTGCTGGGATCGGCGCCGTTCTGCTGCGCGACGAGCTGCACGAGGACCGGCCGCTTCAACGTCGTGCCGTTGAGGCCCGCGAGGACGTTCACGAGACCGCCGGCCTTGCCCGTGGGCGTGAACGTGGCGCTGCTCGCCGGCGCGGACGGGATGGTGCCGATGTTGCCGTAATCGACGCCCCATCCGGCGCTGATCGGGTGACCATCGAGCGTGGCCGTGTATGCGACGGTGGGTGCGGGCTGACCGACGTTCACCGTGATGGTTTGGAGCGCCGCCGGCTGCACGTCGAAGCCCTGCTGTTGCGCGCCGCCCGTTCCCGTCCCCGTCGACGAGGACACGAAGAACGAGCCGCCGAGGCCCGATCCACCGTTGCCCGATCCGCCGCTCCCGCTCGCGTGCGAGCCCGACGAGCCGCCCGTCCCCGAGCTGTTGGTCGTCGTCCCGCCGGACCCCCCGCACGCGGCCTGCCCGGCCGCGATGGAAAGCGTCAAGCCGAGCGCGGAAGTCCACCGTGCGTACTGCTTTGTCATACCGACACTGTACGAAGGCCATGGCACGAGAAGCAAGCGACGTCGCCGCCGCGACGGGGACCCGACGACGTGGCCTCGTCTTGTCCCACCCCGATGCGCGCAGATCGTTGACGTACGTTCGATGGCTTCATGAGAGCGCATATCGATGCTTCGCGAGCATCGATGTCGATTGCCCCTCACGCGTGTGTGGGGAGGCGCGCGGGAAGAGGCTCGGGCGTGTCGAGCGTTGCAGCGGGTCATGCCTTCGAGCCCCGATGAGCCCAGTGCCGTTCTCCTGTCACGCCGAGCGTTCGGCGCGATGACGCTTGCCGCGCTCGGCGGTTGCGCGCGGCCTGCCCCACCTGCGGCGCGTGCATCGGAGCCGGCGTCTTCCGCGATCATGCCCGATGCGCCACCGGCGAGCGCGGCGTTGGAAGATGCCCATCCCGCCGTTCTCCCCGTGAGCGAGCACCCTCTATTTCAGGCCCATCCTGCGCTTCGAGGCTCGATTCCTCACCGCGCGCTCGGCACCTTTCCGACCCCCGTCGAGCGGGCGAGCGATCTCGGGAATCGGCTTGGGATCGCGTCGCTGTGGGTGAAGCGTGACGACTGGAGCGGCACGCAATACGGCGGCGGCAAGGTACGCAAGCTCGAGCATTGCCTCGCGGAGGCGATCGAGAAGCGCGCCCGCGTGGTGGTGACGTTCGGCGGCGTGGGATCGAACCACGCGGTGGCGACGGCGATTTATGCAAAGCAGCTCGGCCTTCACGCGGTGCTCGTCCTCTTGCCGGAGCCTGCGGACGAGCGCGTCCGCGAGCATCTCCTCGCGATGATCCACTTCGGCGCGGAGATCCGCGTGGCGCCGAAGCGCGGCGGAGCGGAGGCCATCGCGCGGCGGATCGAGCGCGATCGCGCCGAGCCGGTTCATGTCATTCCTGCGGGAGGATCCTCGGTGCTCGGCAACATCGGTTTCGTGAACGCGGCCTTCGAGCTCGCCGAACAGGTGCGCCGTGGAGAGATGCCCGAGCCCGATGTCGTCTACATGGCCATGGGGACCATGGGCAGCGTCGTTGGTTTGGCCATCGGTCTGCGCGCGGCCGGCCTCGCGACGCGCGTGGTGGCGGTGCGCGCTTCGAGCCCGGGCACGTCGAGCGAAAGCCGAATGATGGCCATGGCCGGGGAGACGGAAGGCCATTTGCGGCGATTGGACCCATCGTTTCCGGAGGTGGGGATTCGCTCCGGTGACATCTCCATCGATGCTCGGCAGCTCGGCGCCGGATATGGGCAGTCGACGCGCAAAGGGGGCTCCGCCATCGCGATGGGGCGCGACCATGCTGGCATCGAGCTCGAGCCGGTCTACACGGGAAAGGCGCTGGCCGCGCTCATCGAGGAGGCGCCGTCGCTGTCACGCAAGGTCGTGCTCTTCTGGCACTCTCACAATGCACGCAAGCTCGTGTTGGGGGCCGCGGACCCAGCGAGCTTGCCGCCGGAGCTCCACGGGTATTTCGGCGGCACGCGCCGCTGATGTCATTTGCGGATCGGATCCACCTCGACGCACGGTGGGTCGGTGCGCCAGCGGATCTCCTTCGGGACCCGCACGCCGCGCACGTCGCAGAGATGCGGCATCCGCCAGCCTTTTGCAGGGATCGCCGCCGGGCTCGGGGACGGAGAGCGAGGCGATCAACGAAGGTGGGTGAGGGGGCGTGGCGCCGTCGGGAAACATCACGCGAAAGGCCGCGGCGAGCGTGGATTCGATCTGCATGGTTGGATCGGGATGATGCCGAATCGCAGTGGTCGATACCCCTGGCACGGCGCACGGCCCGTCCGGGGCGCCACGATTCGGCCGTAAGTCGCCGAGACGACGCGGGAATCACCATGAATCTGCGGCGCTACGATGGTCGAGCGGCGCCGCCGTCCGACATTGACAGGGAGCCCGTTGGGCGGGCACGCTGGGAGCATGCTCTACGCCATCGCTCAGCGCGGAAATTTCTTCACGACGTGGCTCGTGCTCACCGCGCTCGCCTTCGTGCTCACCATGCTGATGTCGGGCACGTTGTTCTATCTGTATTACTGGCGTCCTTCCTTCGAGACTTGGCAGCACAAATCGAATCCTGCGTTCCCCGATCCCACCATGGTGCGGCGTGAGGTGCTGCAGATGCTCAAAGGCATCTACACGGCCACGCTCTGCCCGGCGATCGCGCTTCACCTGGTCGACGCGGGGTGGTCCAAGGCCTATGGCGGGCTCGGCGGGCACAGCGTCGGCTACCTCGTGCTGAGCTTCTTCATCGTGTGGATCGGCTCGGACTTCTACGAGTTCGCCTATCACCGCCTGGGGCACTCGTTCTCTTTCTGGTGGAAGCAGCACAAGGCGCATCACGTGTTCTTCAATCCGTCGCCGTTCGCCGTCATCGCGGACGATCACGTCGATCAGCTCATCCGCTCGGCGCCCCTGCTCCTCATTCCGCTGCTCATGCCCGTGAACATGGACCTCCTGTTCCTCACGTACGGCGCGTTCTTCTACGGATATGGCGTGTACCTGCACTGGGGCTACGAGGCATCGTGGCTCGACGCGCACCACCCCTTCATCAACACGGCCTTCCAGCACTACGTGCATCACGCGCGCTCCACCTTGAACAAGCCCATGCACACGGGCTTCTTTTTCAAGATTTGGGATCAGCTCGCGGGCAGCGTGTACAAGGCCGGCCCCGAGGAGTGCATCTGTGCGCGCTGCAGCACGGCCCGCGGGGAGCGCTCCCGCGAGGCGTTCGACGCCGTCACGAAGCCTGATTACTCCGTGCTGCTCCAGCCTTCGTTCTGGTGGAACGGCGGCAAGCGCCGGGCCCGCGTCGAGCCGAGCCTCGCGAAGTGACGGTGTCGGGCGGCACCCCGAGATTTCAGGGAGCCACTTTGCGCACCGACTGCACCACGATGTGACCCTGCCCGTCATCGGTGAAGGTGAACTCGATCTTGTCGCCCACGGCGAGGCCGCTCGCGAGCGTGCGATCGCGCAGATCGAACTGCATCGTCATCGCCTTCATGTATCCCACGATCTCCTGGTGCGCGACGAGGATGGTCTTCTTCTCCGCATCGACGGCGCGAATCACGCCGACGGCGTCGTGCTTCGTGAGCGCGGCCGCGTCCACCGCCCCCGGCTCGACGGTTCGGCTGCAGCTGCACAGCGCGGACGAGGTGCCGAAGAGGGCTGCAAACAGGCATGGAATGGAGAGCAGGCGTGACGTCATGTGCACGAGCCTGGGGTTCGTGGCTTCAGGCGTCGATACGTCATGCGGTCGCGAGATCGAGAATCGGGGCGAGCCGGCCAGGGAGGCACGAGCATGAAATGCGCGTGCCGGCGGCAGGATCCGTCCTCACATGGGCTGTGAGCGGAAGTATCTCCCCGCCGCCTCCACGTGCAGCGGAAAGGCGAGCTCGGCCACCATCGATGGAACGATGATGGGCCGCTCGCTCGCCTCATCGGTCGGGACGAACGTGCCGAGCGACGCGGCCGCCAAGGGCGCCGCGAGGCCGAAGACGAGCAGGTGGCCTTCGAGCGACGAGAGGACGGCGAAGTCGCGAATCGTGCTCGGATCGATGCGGATCCCGGTCTCCTCGAAGACCTCGCGCGCGCCCGCCGCCTGCCAGGTTTCACCAACCTCGATGAAGCCGCCGGGGAGCGCGACCTTGCCTTTCTGCGGCTCGATCCCGCGGCGGACACCGAGGATGCCGAGGAGCTCTCCACCTTCATCGAGGATGGGCACGATCACGACGGCCACGGGCAACGGGTTCAAATAGCTCGTCGCGCCGCAGCTCCCTTCGCCTCGGCAGGTCCGCGGCCAAGCAAGGTCTTCGGGATATGCCTTGCCACAATGGGAACAATGGCTGCCCTTCGTGCGGTGCATGGAGTGAGGTTATCACGACGAGCGACTTCCGTTGCTCCGGGGCACGCCGCGGCTCAGCGTGAAGCGAAGGTATCGCAGCGCGCCGGATCGCCGGTCTCCATTCCGCGCTGGAGCCACGTCATGCGCTCTCGGGCGGAGCCGTGGGTGAACCGCTCCGGCCGCACATGCCCTGTCGCCTGCTGTTGAATGCGATCGTCACCGACGGCCGCAGCCGCGTCGAGCGCCTGAGCGATCTCTTCGGTGGCCACCTTTCCCTGCGCATACGCCGCATGGGCCCAGACGCCGGCAAAGCAATCGGCCTGGAGCTCGAGCGCCACCGACCATTCGTTGGCGCGACGGCGATCGCGCTCCTGCTCTCGGCGCACCCGCGTCTCGATTCCGCGGAGCTTCTGCACGTGGTGTCCGTACTCGTGCGCGACGATGTACGCTTCGGCGAAGTCACCACCTTGGGCGTGGAAGCGGGTGTGCAGCGCCTGGAAGAAACCGGTGTCCAGATAGACCTTCTGGTCCGCCGGGCAATAAAAGGGGCCGGTCGCCGCGCTGGCCTGGCCGCAGCCGCTCGAGGTCGCGTCCGTGAAGAGGACCATCTTCGCAGGCTCGTAGCTCGGACCGAGCTTCGCTGCCCAGAAGCGCTGCACGTGGGTTTGGACGCACGTCACGAATTTGCCTTGATCCGTGGACGAGCTGACGCCTTGGCAGCTCCCGCCGACAGGCGCGTGGCTGGGGGCACGGGCGCTCTTGTCGTTGTCGTGACGCGGCGGTCGATGCCCATCGCTCGTCGTCACCTCGCCTCCGAGGAGACGGACCACACCGACGACAATCAACCCGAGGAGCCCCAACCCGGAGCCGGCGAGCCCGAGCCCGCCGCCCGGGAATCCACGGCGATCTTCGACCTCGGAGCCGTCCGCCACATCGTCTTCGTCGAATCTCATGGTGCCGGTCGGGGCTGCAAGCACGAGGCCACACGCATGCAGGCGGCGTATCCGCGCCCGATGGATGACCGCGCTGCACATCGGCGCCACGGGTGTGGCGAGACGCGACAGGCATCCTTTGCAGGATGGTTGGCTGAGGACGGAGCAACGAGCTGGGAGCAGGACGAAGTGGCCCGTGCACGAGGCGCCGGCTTGTCGTGACGCGAGCTCGTGCAACCACGACGTCGAGCGCGGAAAGCGCGCGCAGGGGGAGATGACGCGCTGCTTCCGTGTTCATCGCCATCCACGCAGGGCGACCGTGCGGCAGCGATTGCTCGTGATCGGGTATGCTCGCTCGCTGGAGGGCTCATGATCGTCGAACATCGAAACGTCGCCGCGTGGATTGCTTCATCGGCGGTCATCGCGCTGCTCGCCGCATGCGCTCGCGGAAGTGACGGGGTGCCATCGGGCGGAGTGGGCGCGAGCGGCGGAGGAGGGGCGAGCACCAGCAGCTCCGGATCGAACGGCGGCGCGGGGACCGGCGGCAGCGCCACGTCGTCGTCCTCGTCCTCGTCCTCTTCGTCGAGCAGCAGCGGCATCGCGGCGCAGGCGTGCCCTGCCGGCGAGATCGTGACAGGCCTCGATGGCAACGGGAAGATCACGTGTTCTTCGATCGACGACGCGAGCCGCACAGCCATCAACGAAGGATGCTCGGTGTATTTCGGATGGCGCGACAACTGCGACGGGTGCGGCCTCCCGCCGACCAAATGGGGGCGCACCAACGGTGCGACGTGCGATATCGGTTTGGGAGCCGCGAACGTGTGTACGACGGCGACGCTGGGCACGGACTCCGTCCGCCTGTTCGGCATCAACCCCGACGGCGATCTCGATGGGAACGACAAGCTCTATGTCGGCTTTCACTGCGGCACCGGGGAGAGCGAGCGCGCCGCCGGGCCGTGCAAGGCCGGTGAGCTCGTGACCGGCATCGAAGGCACGAAGGTGACCTGCGCGCCGGTGAGCGGCGCGGTGCTCGGGTTCGTCCGCCAGAGCTGCTCGCTCTATTTCGGGTGGCAGGACTCGTGTGATGGGTGCACCACGCCTCCGCCGTTCTGGGGCGTGTCAACGACGCGACCTGTCAGAACGGCGGCGGCACCAACACCTGCACGACCGAGATGCTCGGCACCGAGACGGTGAACCTCTTCGGCCTCGATCCGAACGGCGACATCGATGACAACGACAAGCTCTACGTCGGGCTCCACTGCACGGCGGAGGCGCCCGCAGGCGGGCCGGAGACAGGGACTTGTCCAGAGGGCCAGTTCGTCGTCGGCACGCTCGCCGGCGGCGGCGTGCAGTGCGAGAGCCCCGCGGCGCTGGTGCAGGCCTTCTTCGGCGCGCATTGCCGCGTGTACCTCGGGTGGCAGGACAAGTGCTCGGGCTGCTCCACGCCGCCCATCAAATGGGGGCACGCGGGCGAGGGCACGTGCGTGAACGGGATCGGTGTCGACGATACCTGCACGACGCCCACGCTGAGCGGACAGACGGTGTCGCTGTTCGGGCTCAACACCGATGGGGACGTCGACGACAACGATCAACTCTATCTGGGGTTCCAGTGCTTCTGAGCCCTTGGAGCGTCTAACAGAATCTCCCGTCGCTGGCCTGCGGATACGCGGCGCGCGCCTCTCGTTGCTCGGCTTCGGCGTACTTCTGTACGCCTTCGCCTTCGCGCCTCGACGCGCTTGCGTCTCCTTGGCCTGCTCGGTCCGATTCTGTTAGGCGCTCTTGATGCGGTAGCGCTCGAGACCTCGATCTGCCGTGGGAGCTGCGCGCCGACGAGGCCGCGTCGGCGCGCGAGGCCCCACGGCAGCGCCTTCCTCGGCGCGCCGTCGACTCGCCGTCTTGCTCGGTGAGGGGGTGAGAACGGCGATGGCGCGCTCCGCGAGCGGACGCGCTCATGCGATCTCCATCGCATCTTGCGCGGTGACAAGCCCCTTGGGAGTGGCGGAGATTCGATGTCTCGTGGCGACACGGGCCCTACTCCTCGTCGATGCCTTCTCGGGCAGACGCTCTCCCGCGCTCGACAATGGATGTCATGCGAGCGAGGATGGCTCCTTCACGCCAACTGCGACGAGGTTGCCTCCAAAACCACCTGGGGCGCGACCGGCCTCCTGAGCACGACATGCGGGACCGTTGGTGGGCGTGCATTTCTAAACGCCGGCGTGCATTTTTCTACGGCGGGGTGTGCATTCTCTAACGGTGTGGCCGTGGCGATGGGCTCGGGAAAATTCGATCGAAACAATGAATTTGGAGCATGACAGTGGGCGCATGTGCGCACGAAAAATGAGATGCGTTTGCGCTGGACGATTATCGATCTCTGCATCATGGTCGCGTTCCACGTTCACTTGGATGACTGACGTGTGTCATCCGCGAGATCGAGGAAAGGACCGATCATGCGATGTATTTCTTTGGGCGCGACGTTCGCGCTCATCACGTGTGCTGCGTTGGTGGCTTGCGGTGGTGGTGACGGCGATACCACGTCGACCTCGACCAGCTCGTCGAGCTCGTCCAGCTCGTCGAGCGGCGACACGACGAGCAGCAGCAGCTCGGGCGGTGGATCGGGCGGCACCGGCGGTACCGGAGGTCATGGCGGGCAAGGCGGGAGCGCACCCACGAAGCCTGCCGACTGCGTCGATCTGTCGCTCACCGGCATCGAGCTCCTCAGCCAACAGGAGAACACGTTCGACTCCTCCGACTCGGTACCGGTCGTCCGCACACCCAGCTCGGTTGCGAACATCAGCGGGAACGCGGAGCAGTTCGATCGGCTCCGCATCCTCTTCGACGGCAAGACCGGCGTGGGCGTCCACGCCCTCGACCCCGAGCCCAACCACGTTCTGCCCGACTATCAGAAGACGTATCTTCCGACGTGCAGCGCGGGCGCCGTCTACCAGGAAGATCGGGACTCGGCGACCAGCACGTATACCAAGCTGTTCGCCGCGAAGGCCGGTGAGCTCGAGATCACCGAGCTGGTCACGCCGCATCAGACGGCCGGCGCCGTGCGCTACGTCGAGCTGCGCGAGGTCGCCGCCGACGCGGACACGGGCGCGTATGCCTGGGTGTCGGGGGGCGCGTGTTACTGGATCCAAGAGGCGAAGTACGACGTGCGCCGCGACAACGGGTGCTTGCCGTTCGTGCCCGGCTCGTGCCCCGCCGACAAGTTCTGCATGCCGACGAATGCCATCGGCTCCGACGGCGAGTGCGTGACCGGCGGCACGAAGGGCCCCGGCGAAGCCTGCACGCTCGCCGACGACACCCATTGGAGCTCCGATTGCCAGCTCGGTTTGCGCTGCCTCGACAGCGAGGGCTCGGCCAAGTGCTACGAGGTGTGCGACGTCGTGTCGACGGCGCCGGGCTGCCCGGCCGGCACGCACTGCGGCGGTGGCTACAACCTCTGTCTCGACGAAGCCACGGTCCTCGCCAACAGCGGTGTCGACGACGCCGCCGTGGGCGAGGCGTGCGCGACCAACCCGACGGCGCTCTACTGCGGCGGCGCCGGCCAGCCGGGCACCTGCTACGACGACGACGGGGACGCCGGCCCCAAGCCGTCGACCTGCATTCCCTGGATGTCCGCGCCCTCGCAATGCATCGCGCCCCAGACCGCGGGATACGTGGCCTACAAGAACGGCAGCGACAACTCGACGCTCTGGTGCCTCACGCCTCCGTGAGCGGCCCGACGATGAAGCGGTGAACCCGTAAAGAGGGCTCGAGATGTGGCCGAGAAAGCGACTCACCGCAGCTTTCTCGGTCACGTCTTCGGTCGAGCTTCCCCCAAGCCTATTTGGGGGAAGCTCGAAGCTCCTTTGCCGGCGTGATCCTCACTTGGGGACGGGAGGGATGACGACGGTGTTGATCGGCTGCGTGCTCATCCCCGCGGGGTAAGCATAGCTGACGGCGAAGTCCCAACCCCACACCGTGAGCCCGAACGGCGCCTTGCTCTCCGCGGTATGGACACCGTTGTCACAGGCACCCTGCGGCACGTGGGATGCGACGAGGTCGACACGGGTGTATTCGTATTGGCCGGTCGCATCGATCGGCGCCCAGCCGGTGAGCGTGCCGACGCAGTCGAGCTTCACATCCTCGAAGGGGCCGTTTTCGGGCTTCTTCCGCACGAAGACGAGGTTCGTGTCACCGTAGGTCGGATCGGTCAAGAACAGGTAACGCGACAGGTATTGCTCCGCGGGGATCACCGTCACGTACTCGGCGTCACCGGCATTGACCCCGGGCGTCTCGAGGGTGGTCCAGCCCGTCATGTGGCCTGCGAAGTAGAAGGGATGATCGGCGTCCTGGCTCTTGACGACGAACGGGCCGGCCGCGTCGAAGCGCACGACTTGACCGCTTGCGAGGGTCGCCGGTGCGCCCGCCGGCGGGGCGGGATCGAACGTGAGCTCGGTGCCGTCGACGGCGCCTACGAGCGTCCAGGGGACACTCTCGTTCGCGCCGGGCTTCCGGTCGCGGTAGCGCACGGCCGTGTATTCGTGACCGAGCGCTTTGACCGGCAGGATCTGCTGATGTCCCGAATCGCAAGCGTACTTGCCCACGGGGATGTTCATGCAGCCGGAGCCGCCCCACACGCTGATCGGTTTGTCCGCCAGGATCGGGCTGCCCGCGAGCTCCGCGCTCTGAATGAGCTGGAGCACCTGACCGCGGTTCAGCGTCACCGACATGGGCTGTCCCTTGCCGCTCGCCGGCACGCCCCCGCCGCCCACGATTGCTTCCGTCGGGCTCAACGTCACCGTCGTCGCATCCTCCGACGCGACGACTTGGATGAAGGGCATGCCACCAACGGAGGCGATGACAGGATCCACGGCGTAGGCGTCGGTCGCGATGTAATTGGTGCCCCAGGCCGGGGTCGGGACGAGCAAGGTCGCGCTGGAGACGTAGCTCGCGGCGCCGCCATAGGGATACATGTCGTAAGCGACGGCCGGAGCGCTCGTGGTGATCCGGAATGCGCTGCCCATTCCGGTGCTCGAAATCGAGGTGTCGGCGGAGACGCCGGGCGTCACGCCTCCGGGGCAGGGGAGGAAGTGCCCACCTCCGCCTGTCGCCTGCGCGAGGAACAGAATGGCCACCTCGCCGGCGCCGAGCTGCCCGTTCGACAGCGGTGCATACGTGAGGCTCTGTCCCGAGCCGACCGGACGGCGGGCGAGGCCGGCGATGTCGAGCGCTTGACCCGCATACGTGACGCCGAGGGAGATGGGCGTCGCCCACGTGTTCGCGAGGAGCACGGCGAAGCACGAGCCGCGCGTCGAGGTCTCCGGCGCGGGCACCGTCGCGTAGAAATCGCATCCAATCGTGCTCGCGTTGGCCTGCGCGCTCGCGCAAGGATCGATGCAATCACCCATCGGGCCACAGCCCTTGTCGTCGGGGCACGTCTTCACGGCGACACCATTGCAGTCGATCACCTGATGCAGATCGGCCGAGCAATGCGTCTCGCAAGACGTCCCACCGCCCACGCCCACGGTGATGTCGGGCCCCCCGCCCTGGCTCGAGCCCGTCGACGACGACGCGACGGAGCTCCCACTCGACGTGAAGCCCCCGGCGCCCCCCGTCATGTCATTCGGCGTCGTCGGCGATGCGCTGCACGCGATCGGCGCAGCGACGGCCGCCATCGCGATCTGGAGAAGGCGCGAGCGAGAAAGCATGGGGACGACTGTAACGGCGATCGCCGCCGCGCCGCGAGAGGAAGCGTGGAGCCTGGGTGATTTTCGAGAAGGGTCACCTTTGGGCGGCTCGAGATCGGGGTGTTGGCGCGGCGCCGTTCGCTTCGTGCCCATCGCGTATGGCTCAGCCACCGGGATAGGCGCTCAGGAGTCCGCCCCTGTTACGCAGGTAGAGACACTCCGCGAGGTGCTCTATCGCCTGTTCGTCTCCACGAGAGTACGCGTTGAAGATGTCTTGAATCGTATGAGCCTCCCGATGGCGACATCATCGGACTGTCCATCGGATCGGAGCGGGGGAAGCTCAAACCGGGGAAGCTCACCATCTCGTGCGCAGTGTCGGCGAGCGCCTTCTCGGTAAACCATCCACGGGCGTATCCTGATTTCCCGTCGAGCCTCTGCAGAGCCATGGTTGTGCCCTCCAGCGTTAGTCGTGTTCCTCCGTTGGAAGCTCGACGCTGAACCGCGTCTCGCGCCCCGGCGTGCTCATGGCGCGAAGAGTGCCGCCCATGGCCTCGACGATGTGGCGCGCGATGTACAGCCCGAGCCCGAGCCCGCCATACGAGTGGGCCGCCGTCGCGCGCCCGAACTTCTCGAAGATGTGCGACAGGGCCTCGGGCTCGATGCCGATGCCGTGATCGATGACGTCCAGGCGGGCGAGGCCTTCGGCCTGGTCGATCAAGATCTCGATTGGCTTCCCGGCTCCGAACTTGATGGCGTTCGCGAGCAGGTTCGTCACGACTTGGTCGAGCCTGTCGGGATCCCATCGCCCGTGGACCGGCCCCGGCGCGTGGAGCCCGACGGCGCAACCTGCCTGCGCGGCGGCGGGGGCGAGCCGGTCCATCACGTCGCGAGCCAAGGCGACGAGGTCCATCTCCGCGAGATGGAGCTCGAGCCGGTCGAGGTGGAGCCGACCGACGCTCATCATGTCGTCGACGAGCTTTGCGAGCCGCGACGCCTGCCGGCAGATGAGCTCCAAGACGCGCCTCGACTGCGTAGGCACGGCCACCGTGCTCCGGAGCAGCCCCTGGGCGCTGAGCAGGAGCGACATCACCGGCGTGCGCAGCTCGTGTGAAGCAGCGGTGAGAAACTCGTCTCTCACTCGGACCGACTCCAGCATCTGCTTGTAGAGCCGTACGTTTTCGATCGCGACGGCGGCCCGCCGGGCGATCTCCTCCGCTAGCTCGATCTCCCTCGGCCCGTAGCGGAGGTCGCCTCGCGCCCATACGAACGTCAAGGCCCCGATGGCCTCGCCGCGGGCGAGCAGCGGGACGGCCATGACGCTCCGAGCGCCGGCCGCGCGGATGAGCTTGGCGTGCTGGGCATTCAACACGTGCGCCTCGAGGCTCTCCTCGGGGTAGTGGGCGATGAACGGTCGTTTGGTGCTCAAGGCACGCGCGGCCGGCTGCGGCGCGCCCGCGTCGATCGGAGCGTAGCCCTCGAGCGCCTGCAGCAGAGGCTCGCGGACGGGGTCGACGTGCGCGCCGGCGATGCGGCGCAACCGGCCGCCCTCGAACAGATCGAACAGGCACCAGTCGGCCAGGACCGGCACCGCCAGCCGCGCCACGCGCGACAGCGTGCCCTGGTAGTCGAGCGACTCCGCGAGCGTCTTCGACGCTTTGGCGATGAAGCGGGCCTCTGCTTCGCCACGCTGCTGTTTCTCGAACAAGAGGCTGTTCTCGAGGGAGATGGCGATCTGCGAGGAGAGCACGTCGAGCAGCCTCATGCGCTCGGCGACGAACGCGAAGGTCGCCAGGTTGTTCTCGAAATAAAGGACGCCGATGGGGCGCTCCGCTCGACGGATCGGCACCGCCAAGAGCGACCTCACCCCGTGCTCGGCGACATAAGGATCGGTCGCGAACGGCCCCTCGTGCGTCGCGTCTCCGGAGAGGACACGCTCGCCTGAGCGGAGCACTCGTTCGATCACCGAGACCGGGAGCGCGCGAGAGGCCGTGAGCGGCGTTCGTTCCAGCGCCACTTCGCCGGTCGCAGATAGCGTGGCGCGCACGATGGGGGCGTCGTCGGCGAGGACCAATGCGGTGCGCTGGGCGCAGGCTGCCTCGGCGCAGAGCCGCAACAGCTTGGGCACGAGGCGGTCGAGCACGAGCTCGCCGGTGAGCGTCTCGGCCGCCTTGAAGAGGCTCAAGAAGTCGAGGTCGGGCGCCCCCGCGAGCGGCGACGGCCACCGCCTCCGATCCACGCGGAGACCAGAGAGCTCGCCATCGAGCAGCGCGACCTTCGCGGTCGCGCCCCAGCGCTCGAAGAGATCTCGGGCCGCCTCGAGATGGATCGCCGCCGTCCGTTCGGTACCCTTCGCGAGAAGCAGACGGCCGCAGCGCTCGTGGGCGAGCGCTTCGTCGTGCTGGAAGCCCGAGCGACCGGCGGCCTCGATGGCCTCGACGAACAGCGTGAGCGCGTCGGCCGTCCGCCCTTCGATGTGCGCCAGCTCGGCGGACACCAAGAGGTACTTGTGCCGGAAGTTCGCGGGGGCGCAGTCCGCCCACGTGCTCAGGCGACGCAGATGCGCACGGATCTCCTCGACCGCACGTGCTCGGTTCGACGGCGCGTCGTTCAACGTCGCGGCGGTGACCAGCGCCGCATAGAAGTGATGGTCGACCTGCAGGAACAGGCTCCGAAAGTGCGGCACCGATTCCGCGCACTGCTGGGCGAATCGCTGTGCGTCGCCCACGTGCCCGAGGAGATAGGCAACCTGGAGGCGGAGCAAAGCGTGGTAGGCGATGGCCAGCCCGTTCGACGATGCGTCGGCGAGGAACTTCGTTTCGACGAAGCCTGCGTCGTCGAAGGACGCGGACCCGCGCGTCACGCCCTTCAGGCAGCGCGCTGCCTGGCGTGCGGGGAGGACACCCAGGGCGTCGAGCGTTTGCGCCGTCCGACGATAGAACGTCAGGACCGAATCAATCTCGCCGAGCAGCTCGTTGAGATCGGTTCCCGACGCTTGGAGCACCCACACCAGATCCGCCAGGTTGTGAGCGGCGAAGAGGAGATCGCCAGCCTCGGCGCTGAGGCGAAAGCCCTGACGAAGGAGCGGGATGCTTTCAGCGATCGGCAGTCGCCACGGATGCACGTGGCCCGCGACGAGGAGCAGCACTCGGGCTTCCACGGTAGGGTTCGGAAACTGCTTGATGAGCGCTTGCGCCCGCGTGGCGAGCTCGAACGCCTGGTCGTACTTCTCCGCCATCGCCAGCACGTTCGCCGCGCACGCATAAACGAAGGCGGTTTGCGGACCGGGGCCGAGCCGTTGATCGAGGCGAATGCCGGCCGCGACGAGGCTCGTGAAGACAGCGACGTCGACGTACCAGGCCGGGCTCAACATGCTCAGCAGGACGTCCAACCGGGCTTGGTCCAGCTCGCCGTCATCAGAGCGAGCAGGGGGCGCCGCGGGCGGCGAGCTCTCCGAAAGGAGCATGCAGAAAGGGGCCATCTCGTTCTGCACGGCGCGCCCGGGATCGCCGAGCGGGACCTCCACACCGAGCACGCGGAGCGCCTCGAGCCCCAGCTTCACGGCGTTCTGGACCGTCTGCGGGCGCATGCTCTCGGTGCGTACGGCGACCATGTAGAAGGCAGCCTTTTCGACGAGCGTGTCCGCGTGTGCCAGCCCTTCGGCGAGGAGGGAGGCGCAGCGTTCGTGCTCTCCGACGCACGAGGCCGCCTCCGCGGCGCCGCGCGCGAGCTCGAACCAGAGCGCGTGCTCGTCCAGCCACGGTGCCGCCGACAGCAGCTCGAGGCCCTTCTCGAAGTAGCCGAGCGCGGCGCCGTGAGCCGATTGTGCGAAGGCCTTGCGGCCGGCGCGCTGATTGAGCCGGGCGAGCCACCGGTGCTCCTCGATCGGAAGGAGCCCCGCCCCGCGGTCGAGCTGGTCGACGATCTCGGAGATGTATTCGTCTGCGCCGAGGTCCCCTGCGGCGCGCAGGAGCTCCCGACCGACGCGCAGGTGCATCGCCTGGCGCGCGCGCGCGTCGAGCCGATCGTGCGCGGCGCGCTGGATGCGATCGTGCGCGAACCGATAGCTGGGGGCGGCGGCCGTGCGAAGCTCGACGGGCGCCTCGGCGAGGGGAGCGTGCCGCAGGCTCTTCACGGATGGGACGAGCAGGCCCTCGTCGAGCGGCGCCCACAGCGCCGCGGCCACCTCTTCCTGCGACCAGTCGCACACCGCGGCGAGGAGCGCGAGATCGAAGTGATTGCCGATGCAGGCTGCCGCCTCGAGCGCGCGTTGATCGCGTGCGGACAGCTTGCTCAAGCTCGACGCGAGCAGCGCGCCGACGTCGTCCACCGCTTCGGCCGCGGCGACCTCGGCGAGGTCCCAGGACCAGGCGCCGCGCGCGCAGTCGTAACTCAGGAGCCCATCGTGGTGGAGGCGGCCGAGCAGACGGCGCACGGAGAAGGGGTTGCCATCGGTCTTTCGCACGAGCACGTCGGCGAGCGCGCGGGCGTCGACGACGCCGACGTGGAGCACGTCGGCGAGCCAGCCGGAGAGCGCCGCGGCGCCGAGCGGCATGAGCTCGATGCGCACGATCTCCGTGCCCGCTTCGCGGGTGGCTGCCAGCACGCGCGAGGCTGGATGATCGAGGCCGACGTCCTCGCTGCGGTAGGTGCAGACGAGCAGCGTCGTGCGGAGATCCGGGTCGGTCGCCAGGCTCGAGAGCAGCTTCAGCGATGCCACGTCGGCCCACTGGAGATCCTCGATGAGCAGCACGACGGGCATGCTCCCGGCGGCGAGCGCGCGCACGAACGCGATGGACGTCTGGCGCAGGCGGTTCTCTGCCTCGAGCGGTCCAACCTGAGCCGCCGGTGGCGGCGCGCCGAGCAGCCGTTCCAGCGCGGGGATGGCGTCGGTCAGGACGCGTGCGTTGGGCGCGACCGCCTCGCCTACCCGGATGCGCAGGGACTCCACCGTCTCCGGCGGTGCGTCGCCGAGCGCGTCCACGAGATCGCCGAACGCTTCGAGGAACGGCGCATACGGTTGATTCCCCCGCAGGAGATCACACTTCCCAGACAGGTAATGGCAACGATCGCCCGCCTCTCTCTTCAGCTCCTCGAGCAGCGCCGACTTCCCGACGCCGCTGCCGCCGGTGATCGCGCATAGCTCGCGAGCGCCGCTGGCACAGCGCTCGAACGCGCGCCGCAGCCGAGCGCGAGCGTCGTCGCGCCCGTAGAGCCGGACCTCTCGGAGCAGCCCGTAGGGCGCGTCTTTCCGACCGAGCTCGAAGGGCGTGATGGCTCCCGAGGCACGCCATTGCCGCCGCGCCTCTTCCAGATCGTCGATCAGCGCCTCGGCCGTCTGGTACCGGTGCTCGGGCATCTTCGCCAGGAGCCGGAGGACGATCGCCGAGAGCGCCGCGGGGATGGTCGGGTTCAGCGCGGCGGGTGGAAACGGCGTGCGAGCGAGGTGATCGTGGATCGTCTCCAACGGGTCCGATGCCGGGAACGGTGGTGCCCCGGTGAGCATCTCGTAGAAGGTCGCGCCCAGCGAGTAGAGATCGGCCCGCGCATCGACCAGGCGCTTCATGCGCCCGGTCTGCTCCGGCGCCATATAGGCGATCGTCCCCGTCAGCTCGGCCGGGACTCCGCCGCGCTCCACGAAAGAAGACACCGTCGTCGCCGACTCGAAGTCGATCAAGACCACCGAGCGGCCATCGCCGCCGAGGATGAAGTTCTCGGGGCAGATGTCCCGGTGGATGACGTTGCATCGATGGACGGCGCCGAGGACGGTGGCCATGGCGACGGCAAGGTCCACGAAGCGATCGACCGGCAACGGCCGGCCGCGGAGCGCCTCCGCGAGGTTCTGTACGCCGGCGTCCTCGACGACCATGGCCAGGCTCTCGCCGGAGACGTCGAGCGAGAGGGGCCGTGCGACGTTCGCCGCGTCGAGGCGATGCAGGAGATCGTACTCATGCTGGAGGAGCTCGTGGCTGCGCTGAGCTAGCGGGCCCGGGAGCACGGACTTGACGACGACTGCGCGACCGTTGGCGGCACGGCGTCTGCGGACCTCGAACCGGTATCCTCGTCGGACCCTGTCGCAGCTCTCCACGACGAGACCTTCGTCCTTCCTCTCCCCAACGACGACGGTGCCGATGATCCTATCACGCCGAGCGTCGTGCGCCGCGCCGCCGGCCCGAGACCGTCGAGGTCGAGGGCCCGCTCTCGTGGGCGACACCGTGCGAAGCCTTCTGGCTTCAGGTCGGAGGCCCGTCTGCGGGACGGGTCGAGACCGGCGCCAAGCGCGAACGCGACGAGGTTGCAGCCGCATACCCATCGAGCATCGCCTCGCTCACGTCGTGCAATGACAGCGCCGAGGCGCGCGGTACTACGATGTGCCCACGGCGCCTATCCATTGAGCCGGATCCGCCGGATAAGCGACATCCGTCGAAAGCGCCGCGCCCGGGCTGGATGACTTGCATGCATGAGCCATACGACAGCGGAACGCCACCACCTGCGGTGAAGTCGCCAGCTTGCACCGCACCACCAGCGACGAGGGCAAAGCCAAAGACCACCTCACTCCCGCCGTCGATGAGATAGATATCGAGCGTATCGCGTTTGGGAGAATGGCCGTTGGGCGTGCCATTGCTGCTCGCGCCGGCGCCGGGCGAGGGATCCTCGAGCGGCTTGCCGTCCGTGCCGCTGGCCTCGATACCCTCGCGGAACGTTCGATAGTCGTTGTGCGGGGCCGCGATCCACAGACTCGCAGACTCGAAGGGAAGCGGAAGGCGCCGAGCTCCAGACAGGCAGCGACGAGGGCTGGAGGTGCTTCACGGTGACGAGAGGTCGCTCGTTTGCCGGATGCAATTGCCCCGATGATGCATCGAGCGATTGCCACGTGCTGTTTGTGGCTCCAGCCAAAATCGGCTGTGCGAGATGTACGAGGGGACGATCGACGCCTCAAATGTGTTTATCGGCGGTTGCCTCGCCATGGGGGATACTTCCAAGGCCTACGACTCCAACGGCCGTGGACAGCAATGTACGAGTGCCGACGCGGCGGGACGGCCCCGTTCTCCTGTAGACGGCCACCCGGGCCGTGGCGCAGCGACATCAATCCAGTGGGGCGCGATCGCCGCGACACGCAATGCGGTGTCCAGGACGATCGGGTGAAGACTCCTAACGCACGATAGGAAACTCTCTCACTCCCACACGGAAACCCATGATTCGGCGCGGCTCGCGGACATGGGAAGCCCGTGAATGGGGTAATTCCGTCTGGAAGCGCGCGGCTCGATCGTGCTCAGATCGTGAGTCGCGGTCATCGCGAGCGCCGGGGTCTGTGGCGGCCTCGGTGGCGCGCAAGGGGGGGACATGCTCGAGCCGCTGTGGCGAGAAGGAGAGATCTTCGCCGGCAAGTACCGTGTCGAAGAGGTGTTGGGCCGCGGCGGGATGGGGATCGTGCTCGGGGCTCGTCACACCCACCTCGACGAGCCGGTCGCGATCAAGGTGCTGCTGCCCTCGCTGCGGGATACGCCCGGCGTGATCGATCGCTTCCTCCGCGAGGCGCGTGCCGCGGCCAAGATCAAGAGCGAGCACGTGGTGCGGGTGACCGACGTCGACACGCTCCCATCGGGCGTGCCCTTCATCGTGATGGAGCGCCTCGACGGCATGGACCTCGCGGAGCTCTGCAAGCAGCGGCAGACGCTCGAAATCGAGGAGGTGGTCCGCTATGTCGTCGACGCGTGCGACGCGGTCGCCGAGGCGCACGCGCGCGGCATCGTCCACCGCGACATCAAGCCGGCGAACCTGTTCCTCGCGCGCCAGCCCGACGGATCCACCACGGTCAAGGTCCTCGACTTCGGCATCTCCAAGCTGTCGAGCGAAACCGGCGAGCACGTCGTGACCGCGGCCGATCAGGCGCTCGGCTCGCCGAGCTACATGTCTCCCGAGCAGATGCGATCGGCGCGCGACGTCGACGCGCGCACCGACATCTGGGCGCTCGGCGCCGTGCTCTTCCGGTTGCTCACCGGCAAGACGCCGTTCCGGGCCGACAACCTGCCGCAGCTCTACTCGCTCGTCACCACCGCGACGCTGCAACGGCCGAGCGAGCTCCGGGGTGACCTCCCTCCCGGCCTCGAGGCCGTGATCATCCGCTGCCTGGAGAAGGATCCTGATCTCCGCTTCGCGAGCGTGGACGATCTCGTCGACGCGCTGCTCCCGTTCGCCGGAGAGGACGCGCCCGTGCCCAGCCGCCGCAGGTCGAGGCTCCTGTCGATCGATCGCCTTTCCGGGCCGACGAGCGCGCGCAGCGGGCCGCTGCCGGAGAGCGTCCGCGGCGCTGGCAGCGCGGACGCCTCCGAGCGCCGGACCGGCTTCGAGGCGAGCGACTCCGCGGCGCTCCTGACGAGCGCGGTGCGAACGCGGGCGGAGTCCGATTCGCCCGTCGGAGCGACGACCCGATCCTCGGGCGAGAAGCGGGGCGCGACCCGCACCATCGTGGTCGCCGTGATGGTGGCCATCGTCGCTGCCGGCGCGGGGCTCCGCGTCGTTCATCGAGCCCAGGTGCCGATCGCCGCCGGCGGCGCCCCCGACACGGCGCCGACGATCGCGCTGGAGGCCTCTCGCGCCGCGCCGATCGAGCCGCCGCCGGTGAGCCGCGCGCCGACGCCCTCCGCCGAGCCCGAGCCGCTCGTGATCCCGGCCGCGTCGATCGCCGCCTCGGTCGCGGCGCCGCCGAAGCGGCCTGCGCGGCGAGATTCGGTGGAGAAGAAGGCGGCCGTGGGGTCATCGAGAGATCCCTTCGGAGGGACACGGAAATGAGCGAGCGACTCAGGCGCGGTGGCATGACGGGCCTCACGCTCGCCTGCGTGATCACGGGCGCGGCCTTGTCGAGCGCGGCGCGGGCCCAGACGAGCAGCGTCGATCGATCGGCCGCGCAGGCGCTCTTCGACGAGGCGCGCCGGCTCACCGCGGCGCAGCGCTGGACCGAAGCCTGCCCCAAGCTCGCCGAGAGCCAGCGGCTCGATCCGTCGATGGGCACGCAGTTCTACCTCGCCGAGTGCATGGAGCGCACGGGCCGCGTCGCCACGGCGTGGACGCATTATCTCGAGGTGGCCGACGCCGCGCGTGCGGCCGGGCGCCGAGACCGCGAGCAGCACGCGCGCACCCGCGCCGCGGCCCTCGAGGCGCGGCTCCCGCGGCTGGTGGTGAGGGTGTCGGCGGAGGCGTCGCGGACGCCGGGCCTGGTGGTGACGCGCGATGGAGTCGCGCTCGGCGACGCGCAGTGGGCAGCGCCGATCCCGGTCGATCCCGGGGAGCACACGATCGAGGCGTCGGCGCGTGGCAAGCAGCGATGGACGAGCACGGTGCAGGTCCGCGAGGGGGCAGCGATCGAGGTCGTCGTCCCCTCGCTGCTGGACGAGCGCACCGCGATCGAGCCGCCCACGAAGGAGACGAGCCGATCGCCGCTCCACATCGCAGGCATCGTCAGCGGCGCGGTGGGGCTCGCCGGCATCGCCGTCGGCACGGGCTTCGGCATCGCGGCCATCGTCAGGAAGAACGCGAGCAACGCCGACGGGCACTGCGACGCGGCGAACACCTGCGACGCCGTCGGCAAGGGCCTGCGCCGCGACAGCCTGGGCGCAGCCACGGCCTCGACGGTCGCCTTCGTGGTGGGCAGCGCCGCGATCGCCGGCGGCGCGATCCTGCTCTTCGCTCCGCTGGACCGCGATCGGGGGCGCAGGCCGGTCGCGACGCTCGCGCTGGGGCTCGGCCCGGGGAGCCTGTCGCTGGAGGGGAGCTGGTGATGGCCATGGGCATCGAGCGCCTCGGATGGATCGTCGTGCTGGCGAGCCTCTCCACATCGGCGGCCTGCGCGCTGATCATCGGCGTCGACGAGGGGATCGATCGCGCGCATCCCACCGGCGGAACGGGTGGTGATTCCGCCGCGTCCTGCGGCGATCACGTGAAGAACGGCGACGAGACCGACGTCGACTGCGGCGGCTTCTGCGCGGCCTGCGCCGACTACCAGGCCTGCGTCGCCCCGCGGGACTGCGTGAGCCGTTCGTGCGGCGGCGAGTTCTGTCAGCCGTCGGCGTGCGACGATCACGTGAAGAACGGCGACGAGACCGACGTCGACTGCGGCGGGCTCACGTGCTCGTCGTGCGGGTTCGCCGCGGCGTGCGGCAGCGACGACGACTGCGTGGGCGGCACGTGCACGCAGGGCACCTGCGCGGCGTCGTGCGTCGACGAGGTCAGCAACGGCGACGAGACCGGCGTCGACTGCGGCGGCCCCACCTGCGTGGCCCGCTGCAGCCCAGGCCAGGGCTGCTCGTCCGGCCTGGACTGCGACAGCGGTGTTTGCACCATGAAGAAGTGCGCGGCGCCGGCCTGCGACGACGGCGTGAAGAACGGCTCGGAGACCGACATCGATTGTGGCGGCGCGTGCTCGTCCCGCTGCGTCGACGGCGCTTGGTGCGCGGCCGGCACGGACTGCAAGAGCGGTGTTTGCACCACGAAGAAGTGCGCAGCGCCGGCCTGCGACGACGTCGTGAAGAACGGGTCGGAGACCGACGTCGATTGTGGCGGCGGCTGCCCGACGCCGTGCGCGCCGGGCCAGGGCTGCCTCATGGACTCCGACTGTGCGAGCAACGATTGCCACCCCAACAAGAAGTGCAATTGAGGGCGGCAGCGCTCACGCGGCAGCGCGCCGCCGCGTGAGCGAGCGCGCGTCCATCAAGCGACGGGGAGGAGCGACGTCGACGTGCTGCTCGCCCACGCCTCCGGTGAGGGAATCAAGTGGGCTCGGGGGCGGGCGCGGCGGGCTTCTTTGCCACCGGGGCGCGGCGCTTCTTCGGGGCCTGGACCGCGTCGGGCGGCGCGAAGATGGCGGCATACGTGGCGGGGTCCTCGTCCCAGGCCGCGGCGGCGTGCTTCTTCAGCCTGCGCAGGGCCTTGCTCAGCTCGGGGAGGAGCGCGTCGCGCTCGCGCAGAGCCTTGTCGTAGGCGGCTTGCGGTTTGGCCAGCTTCCCCAGCGCGTTCTCGATGGCCGAGGCGTTCTTCAGGCACACGCTCAGCGCTTTGGCCACATCGGAGGGCGGCTCGAGCTTGACGAGCTTGTCGCCGAGCCCGCGTATCGCCTTCGGCTCCTCGGCATAGGGGAGCGCTGCGAGCGCGCTCGGAGAGTGGCTGGAGACCTTCGCGAACGGCTGCTTTCGCGTGCCCAGCCCGGCGCCCACCATCTTGTCGGCGAGGATGCTCACGCTGGTATCGAAGAGATCGTCGGCGTCACCCACGAGCTCGAGGGCGTCGTCGCGCTTCGTCCGCGCCGCGTCGACAACCTCGGCGCGGGCGTCGTAGCCCTCGTAGGACTTGCGATAAGCGACCAGGAACGGCGCGAGATCGCGAGGCAATGTGATTTCGGCGAAGCGTGTCAGGATCGCGCGCCCGTGTGCGCGCCGATCTCCGATGTTCGATGGAGCCATGACGAGAAACCCTCCATGTCCGCAGCGCAACGGCGCCGCTCCCCAAACGTGACGTGGACGGCGGCGATGCACAAGGACGGTCGGAGCATCAGCACCCGTGATGAACCAAGGGTGATGGCGTCACCGGGCGCGGGTGGCGGCGTTTGGCTCAGCAGCATGGCGTCACCGGTCGCGGGTGACGGCGTTTGGCTCAGCAGAACGACGAAACCGAGCGCGGGCGACGGCGTTTGGCTCAGCAGAATGGCGTCACCGAGCGCCGGTGATGGCGTTTGGCTCAGCAGAATGGCGTCACCGAGCGCCGGTGATGGCGTTTGGCTCAGCAGAATGACGAAACCGGGCCGGATTTTCGCTGATCGGGTCGGGAAGGTGGCGAATTGGGGCCATTTTTGTGGGGCGGCGAGGGGCGAGGTTCAGCCGCGCTTGCGGCTTACGCTGTTGCCGAGCGCGGAGTGCACCGCTCGCTGACCTCGCCGTCAGCGAGCAGCGCAAGGGTGGTGGATTCCGCTCCCGGTGACTGTTGATTGTGATGATGCCAACCTCTGATGCGGTCACGGATGACCCGGGTGGGCATCGGGCTGCGATTGGCAATGCCATCGGTGCCTACTTCCACCGCATATACGCCGAAAACTACTCGGGATTCGAATTGCGACGGCGTCTTGTGCGCGAGTAGCATCGCGCCATTGCTGCACGGCGCGGAGCTGTGTCGCTGATTGAGGTACGCAATGCTTCGAAGAGCATGGTGTGTATGGTCAGTCGTCGCTGTCGGCGTCCTCGTCGGGTGCGGCGGCGGTGGCAGTTCGGGCACAGGGGGATCGGGCGGGGGAACGACCTCGTCGTCCTCGAGCACGGGCGGGGCGATGCCCAGCTGTGGCGACGGCACGGTGGGCGAGGCCGAGGCCTGCGACGACGGCAACGTGGTCGACGGCGACGGCTGCGCCAAGGACTGCACGATCGAGAGGGGCTACACGTGCTCCGGCGCGCCGAGCACCTGCGCGACGACGTGCGGTGACGGCGTGATCGCCGGCGCGGAGACGTGCGACGACAGCAACACGACGGCCGGCGACGGTTGCTCCGCGAGCTGCGAGACCGAGCAGGGCTTTGCCTGCACCGGTGAGCCGAGCGTCTGCACGCCGGGCTGCGGCGACGGCCTCGTCGTCGGCTCCGAGACCTGCGACGACAACAACATGACCGACGGCGACGGCTGCTCGGCGACGTGCGCGCCCGAGGACGGCTGGTCGTGCGACGGCGCGCCCAGCATCTGTGCGCCGGTCTTCGGCGACGGGAAGATCGTCGGCAGCGAAGAGTGCGACGACGGCAACACGACGGACGGCGACGGTTGCTCCGCCACCTCCACGAAGGAGCCCGGTTGGTCGTGCGACGGCGCGCCGAGCGTGTGCGTCACGACCTGCGGCGACGGCATCAAGGCCGGCACGGAGACGTGCGACGACGGCAACGCGACGGACGGCGACGGCTGCTCGGGGACGGCGTGCACCATCGAGGATGGCTGGCTGTGCGACGGCGCGCCGAGCATCTGCACGACGACCTGCGGTGACGGCATCAAGGCCGGCACCGAGGCCTGCGACGACGGCAACACGACGGCCGGCGACGGCTGCGACGCGGCCTGCGCGACGATCGAGACCGGATACACCTGCGCCGGCTCGCCGAGCGTGTGCGCGACGACGTGCGGCGACGGCATCAAGGCCGGCACCGAGGTTTGCGACGACGGCAACACGAAGGCGGGCGACGGCTGCGACGCGGCCTGCGCGACGATCGAGGAAGGCTGGTACTGCACCGGCTCTCCCAGCGTGTGCACCACGCAGTGCGGCGACGGCAAGACCGCGGGCGCCGAGCTCTGCGACGACGGCAACACCAACGCGAACGACGGCTGCGACGCGAGCTGCTTGGTCGAGACGGGCTGGGCCTGCGCGGGTACGCCGAGCACGTGCGCGACGGTCTGCGGCGACAGCAAGCTCGCGGGCACCGAGACGTGCGACGACGGCAACGTCCAGTCGGGTGACGGGTGCTCTTCGGCCTGCGCGCTCGAGCCCGGGTGGACGTGCACGGGCACGGGCGCCGGGAGCTGCGTGTCGGTGTGCGGCGACGGCCTCCTCGTCGGCGCGGAGAAGTGCGACGACGGCGCGACGGCGGCCGGCGACGGCTGCTCGGCGACCTGCCAGGTGGAGACCGGCTTCGCGTGCAGCGGCGCGCCGAGCGTCTGCAACCCGGTGTGCGGTGACGGCATCAAGGTGACGGGCGAGAAGTGCGACGATGGCAACCTCACGAGCGGCGACGGCTGCTCGTCGACGTGCCAGATCGAGCCCGGCTTCGAGCTCGAGAAGAACAACACGATGGCGACGGCCAACGACTTCCAGACGCTCGCCATCGACGGCAAGATCAACGGCTTCATCCAGCCGGCAGCCGACATCGACTACTACTTCTTCGTCGTCCCGACCGGCCAGACGGGCGTGATCACCGCGGAGACGATCACCAACTTCCAGGGCCACGTCTGCGACACGACCAGCGCGTCGACCAGCAAGCTCACCGTCTACGACTCGGCGGGGACCTCGCTCAAATCCGACACGACGAGCGGTGTCGGCTCCTGCTCGCTCGTGACGAGCCCGGCGCTCACGCCGGGCACGTACTACGTGGCGGTGCAGCACAGCAGCACCACGGGGACCCTGGCGTACACGCTCCAGGTCAACGTGTCGCTGGCGACGTGCGGCGACGGCATCACCGGGGGAGGCGAGCAGTGCGACGACGGCAACACCACCGATGGTGACGGCTGCTCCGCCCTTTGCAAGCTGGAGCCGGCGCCCGAGGTCGAGCCGAACAACTCCTGCGCGACGGCCACCGGCGCGTTCGCGCTGCCGCCGAACAAGCTCATGAGCGGTAGCATCGCCACGGCGGGCGATCAGGACTTTTACGCGATCACGCTCACGAACTACACCGACCTGCGCGTGGAGACCTTCGACGAGACGGGCCCGGGCAACTGCGCGACCGGGCACGACAGCGAGGTGCAGGCCTACAACGCGTCGTGCACCGCGCTGGGCGCGGCCGACGACGATGGCAGCGACTTCGGGCTCTGCTCGCTGCTCGATCCGACGAACTCGTCGCAGACCTTCATGAAGCACCTCGCGCCGGGAACCTATTACATCCTGGTGAAGGCGCACTCGAGCACGGCGACCTTCAACTACACCGTGATGGCGACCGCGGTCGCCATCTGCGGCAACGGCGTGAAGGAGGGCTCGGAGGCGTGCGACGGCGGGACCTTCTGCGCGTCCGACTGCACGCTGCTCCCGGGCTGCGGCAACGGTTTGTTCGAAGCGGGCGAAGGGTGCGACGACGGCAACAACGTCGATGGTGACGGCTGCTCGGCGACCTGCACGATCGAGACGAACTTCCTGTGCACGACGACGTCGCCGAGCGTGTGCACGCATCCCTGCACGGGGACCCAGACGCTCGTCCAGTACTCGTCGACGGACATCCCCAAGGCGATCCCGGACAACACGGCGACCGGCGTGTCCAGCACCATCAGCGTCCCGGTGGTGGGGTCGGTGCAGAACGTGTTCCTCCAGTTCAGCATCACCCACACGTTCGACGGCGACATCGACCTCTCGCTGATCTCGCCGGCGGGGACGACGCTCGACGTCACCAGCGACAACGGGAGCACCGGCGACAACTACACGAACACGATCCTCAACGACGCCTGCACGACGTCGGTCACGTCGGGGTCGGCGCCGTTCACCGGCTGCTTCAAGCCGGAGACGGCGTTCTCGACGCTGAACGGCCAGGCCGCCAACGGCACCTGGACGCTGAAGGTGGTCGACGACGCGAACAGCGACACGGGCACGCTCACCGCGTGGGCGCTGGCCCTCTGCGTGCAGTGACGCATCGATCGCGGGGCCGCGCCGGCGGCCCCGCGCCCCCTCCCCGACAGTCCTTCATCGACGGACGCGCGGTACGCGCATCCATCCTCGCGCCACGCCGAACGCGCGGTCCACATGCCGACGCGCGCTCGCCGCGGTGACGGAGCGGAGCGCCCCGAAGTCATATGCACCGAGCGATCGCGGTGCGCGGACGACGAGCGGCATCCTCCCCTCCGCGTGGCCGGAGCTCCGCGTGGTTTGGTTCCAGGCGAATCGATCATGCGTGGGGATGCGCAGATGACGATGGCACGATGGACAGAGCGGCATCCGCTTTGGGCCATGATGGTGTCGACCGGTGCTTGGCACGCTCGGTGCTCTCGGCGCGACGACGATGGACGCACGATGCGGCGTCCCTTCCACGAGGAGTCATCATGCCTTTGTCCAAACGCGCGGCGGCTGAGTTCTTTGGCACGTTCTGGCTGGTCTTCGGCGGCTGCGGCAGTGCGGTCCTCGCGGCCGCGTTCCCGCAAGTCGGCATCGGGTTGCTCGGCGTCTCGTTCGCGTTCGGTCTCACCGTGCTCACGATGGCGTATGCCATCGGCCACATCTCCGGCTGCCACCTGAACCCGGCCGTCTCCGTCGGCCTGGTGGTCGCGGGCCGTTTCCCAGCGAAGGATCTCGCGACCTACGTCGTCGCCCAGGTCGCAGGCGCAGTCGCCGGCGCGGGCGTGCTCTACGTCATCGCGAGCGGGAAGGCGGGCTTCGACGTCGCCGCCGGCTTCGCATCGAACGGGTTTGGCGACCACTCGCCCGGCCACTACACGATGGTCGCTGCGCTCGTCGCCGAGGTCGTGCTCACCTTCTTCTTCCTCATGGTCATCCTGGGCGCGACGGACGCGCGCGCGCCCGCCGGCTTCGCGCCCATCGCGATCGGGCTCTGTCTCACGCTGATCCACCTCGTCGGCATCCCGGTCACCAACCTCTCGGTCAACCCGGCGCGCTCGACCGGTCCCGCGATCTTCGTCGGTGGCTGGGCGCTCGCGCAGCTCTGGCTCTTCTGGATCGCACCGATCCTCGGCGCCGCGATTGCGGGCAAGGTCTACCCGGCGATCGCAGCTCCCACGGAGAAGCCGGCGCTCGCCGCCGAATGACTGATCGCGCGCGGGTCGCGCTGCGTGCGCCCCGCTGTCATGAGGGCGCCGCCCTGCAGGTGATGGATCGAGACCGCGGTGGCCGTGCTCGTCACACGCCGCGGCTGTGATGGCGAGGCGCGCGTCGCGCCCGCGGCCCGCGCGACGCTTCGTCCAAACGACGCCTGCTCATCCTCGGCGCGACGCACGCGCGCGCGCCTGCCGGCTGCGCGCCCATCACGCTGACTCTGCCTCACGCCGATCCACCTCGTCGGCCTCCCGGTCACCAACCTCTCGGTCGACCCGGTGCGCTCGCCCGGTCCCGCGATCTTCGTCGATGGACGTCGCGAGGCGTCGCCGACGCAGGAGCGCTCGTCTTCGAGCGCCATCGGGAAACGCGCGTCGCCCGCGGAGGCGATCCCCTCGGCTCCGTTGGCGCTGACTTCGACAGTGCGGAGATGGCCCGCACCTCGCGCTCCGATGCATGGGGCTCGTTCATGCGTACGACGGCGATACTCCCGCTCGCCGGCGGTTGCGGATCGACGGATGCAGCGTCGATGGGAGAGTCTCCAGGCAGCTTGCCGTAGAGGTCGACCTCAAGGCGTTGAACCACCCGGTCACCCGGTGCGCTTGCCCAGGCCCGCTTACTTCGTGCGCGGCTGCTGCCGCTGCTTCACCGAAGCGCTGGCGTCATCAGCGCATCGGCTCGAACGGCTGCACCTTCAAAGGGGTGCTGATTGGCGCGTTCCCCGAGGTCATCATGCCTCTACTCGAAGCCTCGAGCCTCGACGAGCTCGGGACAGCGGTTACCGATACGCGCTCTCCAGAGGTGGATTGAAGAGGCGCTCGTCGTCGAGCAGGGGAGAGCGGGCGGCGCCGCAAAGGAACCTCCGCGGAAGACGCGAGATGGGGTGTTCACAGAGCTGCGCGCGAGCGCCGCGCGCGTGAGCCTGATACGCTCCTTGCCGGAGCGACCGGCCGCAAATGCTCCACGGCGGCGATGGTGATCGCCTATTCAGAAAGGGCCTATTAATAGAATTTAAAACTGATTGCTCTCTTGCTCGAACGTCACGAGACGCACAGCCATCCTCGGAGCAGCGTTAGCGGACTGACGGACGGGATTCATTGCACCAAAGGATGACAGGGATTCTTGCCATGATGCCTGTGGTGCAGGGCTTGCCTTGGCGCGCCGCATGAATCTTCCTCAACGCACCTGGACCCTGGCATTCCTGGCCGTGCTCGGCAGTCTCTCGAGCGCGTGCGCGCCCATCGAGGCGCCCGCCGGCGAGGCTGCTTCACCCATCATCGGTGGCGCAGAGACCACGGACGACACCGGGACGGTCACCATCCTCATCAAGAAGCCCAACTACACGAAGCCCTTCGAGTGGTGCTCGGGCGCGATGGTCTCACCGCACGTCGTCGTCACCGCGGCGCATTGCCTGGCGAAGACGCCGGACGACGTCCCGGAGGGCGCGACGCTCTCGATCTTCAGCGGCGCCGTGTACGACTACGCAGGGCCGAAGCCGGCGGCGAGCCTCTTTTTCTCCATCAAGGAGACGCAGATCGTGCCTGACTACACCGACGCCACCGCGCCGTCCCAGGGGCGCGATCTCGGGGTGGTCATCACGGACGAGCCTCTCCCGGGCACGCCATATCGCATGATCGATGGTCCGCTCGACGACTCCCTCGTGGGCGAGACGGTCCGGCTCGTCGGCAGCGGCGCGAACGTGCTCCCCTCCGAGGACACGTATTCGACAGGAACACGAAAGCGCCTCGAGCTGCCCGTCACCAGCCTCGAAGCCAACTACATCCACGAGCAGGGCGACGCTGGTTCGACCTGCAACGGCGACTCGGGAGGTCCCACGCTCTGGACGCGCCAAGGCGTGGAGCTCCTGATCGGCATTCACGCTGCGACGGTGGGGTTCCCGGCGTGCACGGGCGCGAACTACGACACGCGGCTCGACCTCTACGCCACCTCGTTCGTCACGCCGTTCGTGGAGGCCAACGATCCCGGCTTCCTCATGAGCGCGGGCGGAGGCGGGGGCGGCGGTGCGGGCGGCGCCGCGACGGGGGAGCGGCCCCCGAGCCTTCGCCGTCCACCGCGTCGGGGTGCGCGCTCGGAGCGGGCTCGGGGACCGCGCCGACAGGGCTCCTGCTCGTCATCGGTTGCGCGCTCGTCGCGGCGCAGCGAAGGCGGAGAGGGCGCTAATCGGGCAAACGCTCTCCGAAGATCGAGGGGCCTTTGGTAAAACGATCCGGGCCATGCCCTCGCTCCGCCTCTCGACGACGGAGCTCTCCCGGCCCACGACTGTCGGCGGTGCAGGTTGCTGCCGCGGCGGCGCGCTCGACGTCATCGCCCACACGGATGTTGGCTGTCGAGAAAGGATCCGGGTACATCGCTGTTCGTGTCGAACACAGCGCGAGCCCGTGCGGGCCATGGAGAGCGCACGACGTCGAATCTCTCGGTCTCGGTCGCGTCGGGGGACGCGTTCGACGTCCGGGCCTTCACCGTCCGTGAGCGGATGTCATCGCTGTTCGAGGTCGAGCTGATCGCGCTCTCGGATAACCCCGATGTCGACTTCGATGCCATCGTGGGCCACCCCGGCAGGTTCGAGCTGGAGTCCGGGCGTTGGGCGCGCTCGTGGTCCGGTATCGTGACCCAGCTCGATCAGACCGCCGTGGAGGACAAGGGGCTCTCGACTTACCGCCTCGTCCTCTCGCCGACGCTCTGGCTCGCGAGCCAGCGCCGCAACCATCGAATGTTCCAGCACGCCTCCGAGCCGGACATCGTGCTCGCGCTCCTCGCCGAGTGGGGGATCGAGCCCCTTTTGCGGCTCGATCGCCCTTCCTACAAGACCCGCAAGTACCGGGTGCAGTATGCCGAGCCCGATCACGCCTTCATCGACCGGATGCTCGAGGACGCGGGGATTTCGTATCACTTCGAGGACCATGACGGCGAGACGCGCCTCGTGCTCTCCGATGCGCCCCAAGCGGTGGAGCCCAGGGCCACGGGGTTGCTCTTCTACGACAGCCCGAACCCGGCCGAGGCGCAGGTCGATTGGGTCTCGAACGTGAAGATTGGCAAGCAGGTCCGACCTGGCAAATACACGATGCGCGACCACGATTACCGCCGTCCGCCGTCGTATCGGCTCTCGGCGTCGGCGTCCGCGGGGGCGGGCGTCGAGGAGAAGCTGGAGCGTTATCACTACGCACCAGGAGCCTTCTTGTTCGGGACCGACAAGGGCGATCCCACACCCCACGCCGACGACCGCGGCAAGGTGCGCGCCGACGAGGCTGAGGGCACGCGCCTCGCGAAGAAGCGGCTCGATGCCCAGCGTGGCAGCGCCCGGATGACGACCTTCGAGAGCAATGCACACGACCTCGCGCCCGGCATGGTGGTCTCTTTCCTCCAGCACCCGCGGGCCGATCTCGGTGAGGGGCGGCGGCTCCTGATCGTGGAGTCGGTCTTCGAAGGCAGCTACGACCGTGAATGGAAACACCAGTGCAAGGCGGTCCGCGCGGACCTGTCTTATCGGCCGCCGCTCGTCACGCCCAGGCCCAGGGTGAACGGTGTCGAGAGCGCGACCGTCGTGGGCCCCGCCGGCGAGGAGATCCACACCGACGAGATGGGAAGAGTGCGCGTGCACTTCCACTGGGACCGCGAGAGTCGGATGGATGAACGTTCATCGTGCTGGATCCACGTGAGCCAGCCGTGGGGCGGGGCGGGCTTCGGCTCGGTGAGCTTGCCGCGCGTCGGCCAAGAGGTGCTGGTCGATTTCCTGGGCGGCGATCCCGACCGGCCAGTCATCGTGGGGCGAGTGTACACCGGCCTTCAGAAGGTGCCTTATCCGCTGCCGGAGCACAAAACGAGGAGCGGTTGGAGATCGAGCTCCACGGGCGGCACGGGCGGGCACAACGAGCTCATGTTCGAGGACGCGGCGGGCCGCGAGCTCTTGAACATCCAGGCCGAAAGAGACTTGAACAAGCTGGTCAAGAACGACGAGAACGTGACCATCGGCCGAGATCGAACGAAGAGCGTGGGGCGGGACGATGCGCTGTCGGTGGCGGGCAGCCGGACGAAGATGGTGGGGGGCAGTGAGCGCGACGTGATCGCGGTGAGCCAGCGCGTGTCGGTGGGGGTGAATCGGGCGACGCAGGTGGGCCGCATCGATTCGACGATCGTCGGGGAGACATACACCTTGATGGTGATGCCCCGGGCGAGGGCGACGACTTCGCCGGCGTCACCTTCACGGCCACGGCGGACACGGCCTCGATCAAGATCCAGGATGGAGGCCCTGCAATCGATATGGCCAGGGGCGGGGCCGCCCCGGCGAAGATCTCTTTGAGCAACGGCGCGGGCGCGAGCGTGACCCTCGACGGTCCGAACGTGCAGATCAGCGGCGCCGAGATCCGCATCGTGGCGAGCGGAGATCTGATCCTCCAGGGCGCCATGGTGAAGATCAATTGAGCCGTGACTGCCGACGTCGGATGGGGAGATACTCCGCATGAGAGGCGCCGCTCGAAACAACGATATGCACGTGTGCCCTCTCGTGGGGCGCCCGCCGAGCTTCGCGGAGCTGCCCGTGCACGCCGCCGGGCCTCTCATCCCTCCGACCCAGCCCAGGGTGCTGATCAACGGCGAGCCGGCCGCGCGCGTGGGAGATCCGGCGGTGTGCGCCGGCGGCGAGGTGCCGAACGACACGGTGCGCGGTGGGCTGATGACGGTGTGGATCGGGGGAAAACCGGCCGCGCGCTTCGGCGACATGACGGACCTGGGGTACATCCTCGGCGCTTCACCCAACGTCAAGCTGGGCGAGTGGACCCCTGGGCCACTCACCGAGGAGCAGGCCCAGTGGCTCTACCAGTACATGGCTTCGCTCCGGGAGATCCCTTTCACGTACCCGAACGACGGATGCTACGTCCGCGCCGACTGGATGGCTTATCACATGGCGCAGCTCGGCATCCCCGTGAAGAAGCAATGGGTGGCGACGAAGGATAGGAGCCCTTCATTCTTCCTGCCGATCGAGGGGCACGCGGACAGCGGTGTCTTCTGGACGTTCCACGTTGCTCCGGTGGTGGAGGTGAAGACACGGTCGGGGACCACCGAATGGAAGATCATCGATCCATCGGTGCAAGGGCCGAGCTTCGAGAGCGGCGGGCCGCTCACCGTGGAAGAATGGAAGGCGAAGTTCATCCGGTATCCTCCGGAGTGGAACGTGGACGACGCAGATCCTGGCTGGATCGAGTCGGAGTCTGGAGATCGCACGCTGAGCAGGGACGGATACTTCTATATGCGCCTTGCCAATGGCTCGAGGTGGATCGGCGCGCCGGAGAACCTCGGTTTCCTCATCGAGGAAGCGGGTCAGATCACGATGTACGTGACCGACCCGCTCACCAAGGAGCTGCACGATCATCCTTTCATGATTCCCGACAACCTCTGGGAGGCACAGAGCGACGTCGAGGCCAAGCGCCTCCTCTACAATGACGACGTCGGATTCTACTTTGGAGACTGGGAGTACGACGAGAAGGGTTCCCTGACCGGCAAGTCGAACATCAACTTTTGGCGGCAGGAGGACGACGTGACGGGAGCCGACGGCGCGCCTATCGAGGACGCGACCGCGGTCTCGCCGTTTCACCTCTGAGTCACCATGCGCACCATGCGACGAGCGTGCGGAGGGCTTCGATGACAAAGCGCAGGATGGTCGCGCGTCCGATCTATCTCTCGCGCGACGCGTTCAGGTCGCGCGGCCTGGTCGTCGTCTCGTTCGATGGCCTCGCGGGAGCGTATTTCGTCGAGGTCGACCAGCCCGACGCCGACGAGATGGTGGCTCTCCTCGAAGAGAGCCTTCGGAACCGGACCGAGGTCGAGGTCGTGTTCACCATGGCCGACAGCCGGATCATCGCGGCAACGCCGGTGCGCTGACGTGGCCTCCATGCGACTCGAGATCTCCGGTCCCGCGCCATGCCGCCTCCTCACGTGGCGTCCGGCCAACGCTGGCACGTCGCTCACGCTGGTCTGCAAGGTCACCTACGATCTCCTGCCAGGCACCTGCCGCCTGCGCGCCGAGCAAGAGCCGCTGCGCGATCGCGATGAGCCGCACGACGGTGATCCGCGCTCCTCCATCTGGGCGCCGGCCGATCTCGCGCCGCTCAAACCCTGGAGCGAGGTGCTGCTCGTCGGCTCCGCCTTTGCGCCGCACGGCCGACCGACCGCGGTGATCTCCGCCCGGCTTCGCGTGGCCACCATCGACAAGACCCTCGAAGCCCACCCTCCGCGCCGCCGTTATCCCGATGGGCGCATCGTCGCCGCGGGACCGATCACGTGGGCTCCGCTGCGCTGGGAGCAAGCGGCGGCGGGCTGGGAGAATCCGGTCGGGGTTCGCACCGACATTCCCATCGATCCGCTCGGCGGTATCCCCGTGCCGACCGTATCCGCACCGTCCGCGCAGCCAGGCCCGCCCTTCTCGCCAGCAGGCTTTGGACCGATATCGCCCTACTGGCCCTCTCGCGCGTCGCTGCTGGTGAGCGCAGGAATCCATTCGCTCCCACCCTGGGACGGCGCGATCCTCCCCGCCGATCTCGATATGCAATTCTTCCAACAGGCCCCTCCGGATCAGCGCGTGAGCCGCCTCCGGGCCGACGAGCCCATCAGGCTGGCCGGCCTCAGCCGTGACGGCGCCACGCTCGTCACGAAGCTTCCAGGCATCATCCCCCGCGCCACGGTGGAGCGCCCGAGCCGGCTCGCCGAGACATTGCCTCTGACCGCAGATACGCTGTGGATCGACACCGACCGTGCGCTCTGTGCGTTGACCTGGAGAGGCACGGTGCGCCTCGATCGCGCGGACGACGGCGGGCTCGTCCGCGTCCGGCTGGAGACCGTGGGACAAGCGAGGTCGGTCACGCTCGTCACCGAGGCGACGCCGAGCCCGGATCTCGTGCTCGCATCGTCGCCCTCCAGCCCACCTGCCGCGCCGACCTTCGGCCCGCCCCCGGAACGACCCTCTTCACCACCAACCTTCGACGGCGACATGACGGTCCAACCGGACGGCATACGCAGCGACGCTCCAAGCTTGCCCTTCGCCAATGCACCTCCGGCCGCGGTCGCGCTTTCTCTTCCGGAGCCCGGAGCTCGGCCTGCGCGAAGGCTCCGGCCCACAGGGACGCTCACGGGCTTGACCAGCTTACCCAGGCCCAAACAGGTCTTGCCTTTCGAGGAACGCGCGAGCAGCCCGGTGGCGATCCCCCCGCCGGGATCGACCGCGGAGCTTTCTCCCTCGCCGCCGGACGACATCGAGCCTTCGACACCGCGCCAGGCTCAGCATGCTTCTCCTCCGCACGACGTTCCCTTACCGCCGCTCGTGGGCCCGCTCGCCACGGTGGAGATGTGGAATCGGCTCGCGCGTCCCCCGACGGCGATGGAGCCAGTCCAGGCAGAACAGGCTTCTCCCGCGCCGCCGGAGCCACCGCCGCCTCTCCCGCTCCGCCCGTATCCTCTCGAACGTTGCGCGGCGATCGCTGCATCCATCGCTCGCAGGCCGGACGAAGAGGCCCGTATCCTCCAGGACAACGACCTCGAATTCGGCACCTTCCAATCCTTCAAGAAGCACTGGGATGGAGAGGTCGGCGCGGCCGCTCGCCGAGGTAAAACCGATCTCCTCGAGGCCTATGATCGATCCTACGTGACACAGATCGAAAAGGAACGAGGGCCCATCTCCGTCGAGGAATACGCCCGCCTCGCGGTCGCCGCCGAGCGCGGTCTCGAAGGGGAGGTCCTCCGCGAGCTCGGAATCCCGCGTGGGGCCGCGCTGAGGATCGAGAGGCTCTGGTCGAAGAAGCAATCCGCGGACGCGAGCCTGGCCGCACAGGTCCGTGAGGCCATCCGGCGGGCGCGGGAGAGGTAGGGCGCCGCAGCGATTCGCCCGGCTGCGAGCCGCGAACCGATCCTTCCAGCGCCGGGCTCCCGGCTGAAGGCGCGGCGGCCCGCGGAACGCCACGAAAGCTCGGTGATCTGGCAGAGCACGACGGCCTGGCGCTGTAGGATCAGAGCGTCTTGAGATACTCGATGAGGGCGTAACGCTCGTTGTCCGTCAGGACCGCGCTGAGCTCGTGGCCTTCGTTGCCCTGGCCGTACATGTGAGCGTTGTAGATCTTGCGATCTTCCTTCTGCTGCTGCGTCAGCGTCGGCGGGAACAGGACGTTCCACGTCAGGACGAAGTTGGAGTACACCGCAGCCAGGATGTCCTGCATCAACGGATCTTCGTCGTTGTCGGGGTTGCAGTTGATGTAAGGCGAGACCATCGGGTTCAAGTAGCCCTCCCATTGGCACGCGACGGTGTCGTACTTCCAACCCATCTTCTGGGCGTCGTAGGCGCGTGTGATGTCGGTGTCGAAACCCATGATCACTCTGCCCTTCTGATCCCAGCGCGCCGGCTTCGAGACGCGCTTCCACAGCGGCTTGCGCGCCGAGGGCTTGAGCACCTCCCACACGTTCGGCACCGAGCCGTTGTGGAAATACGGCGCCGTCGCCCACACGCCGTAGAGCGGCGGCGCCAGGTAGCCGAGCTCGCGGTCGCCGCGCAGATCGGAGCGGTTCTGTGGCCCGCAGTCTTGATCGGTGCCGGCGGTCGTCGGATAGCCGAAGAAGTTGGTGGCCCCGGCGACCTGCACCGCCTCGTTGTTGGTGAGCACGCGCACGGGGTCGGTCCCGATGATGTCGAGCGGCACGATGTACGAGGCCATGCCCTCCAGCGCCGGCGTGTCGAGGAACGCCGGGTTGTTCACGTATTGTGGAGAATACGCGCCGTGACAGCTGGCGCACGAACCGTTGCCCTGCGGCCGCGGTACCGGGTTGTTGCGGCCGGCACCCCAGAGATCCAGCGTGTGGAACAAGACGGCTCCCTGCTCCGCCAGTGACGTGTTGATCGCGAGCGGGTAAGCCGGCGCCTTGAGGCTCTCGGCCCATGTATTCAGCGCTGGACCGTGCGCCCGCATCCAGTCCTGCCCAGCCTCGCTCAGCGGCCCACCCAAGCTGCCGAACAGGCCCAGGAACGGCGTGTAGAACACCATGTCCACGCGCGGCGCGTCCATCGGGAACACCCCGTCGACGAACTTGACCGGGCGGTGCCCCATGTTCCACCACGCCGGCGTGTCCATGCTCGCCGTCGAGCCCGAGGTCAGCACGCCGAGCGTGACATCGGGGCTCAGGATACCTTGGTCCGGGAACAGGAATGCCAGGTTGATATCGCTGGCGTTGTTGGTGCCGCGGGTCCGCGTCAGGTTGGCCAGCACGGCCAGCGAGGCGGGATAACCGAGCGGCAGCATGTCGTTCAAAAGCAGGTGCAGATCGGCCAAGCTGGAGCCGCCTCCGTAGGTCACGCCGGGCCCGATGGTCGACGGGCTGCCGACGGCGCCGCTGTGACAAGCGTGGCAGGTGATGCCGATACGCCCGCTCCAGCTCCCATCCGGATTGCGGAGCTGCGTGAACATCTCAGGCAGCTTGCCCGAGCCACCGTTGGTGAGATTGGGATTCTCCCAGGGCAGCGGATACGGATTCGGCGAAGGGCCGAAGCCCGAGCCGTAGCGCTCGCCCACCAGCTCGTCGAAGTTGTCCGGCCGCAGCAGGAAGCCGCCCCAGACTTGCCAAAGGCTGTTGTATTGCGCCGCGGTGAACGTCGACGCCACCCCGAAGAGCGACGCGGGGGCGCTCAGGTCATTGCCCGTGAACAGCGTCCCGACCTCGGGCCCGCCGGTCTCCAGCAGCGCGCCGCCGTGGTAGAAGCGCGCGCGCAGCTCACCGCAGGTCTGGGCCGCGCCCTCCTCTTGCACGGCCACGGGATCGACGTGACAGTCCTTCCAGAAGGCGTTGAAGTAAACCGCCTTGCCGGCGTTGACCCCCGGCTGCACCAGCGTCCGCGGGTCGGGCGGCAGCGGTGTCGCGTCCGGCTTTCCGTAGCAGAAGTCCCAGCGTGACGAGCCGCCGCGGCTACTCCCCAGCAGGTTGTAGGCGCCGGCCGAGGCCGGCAACAACAGCAGCAACATCACCGTGATCGCGACTCTGGCGAGGCCATTGCGCATCGTGAGACCCTCCATGTTCGAACCTCGGGCCCCCGCCCGAGCGCACGGACAATAACTTGCTTGTTGACAGCAAGTAAATTGAAATTGCCATCTCCGAGCGGATATTGCTCTGACGCCGCGCACAAGCGATGACGCACAGGAGTCGGGGAAAACCTTCTGTGTCAAAGGTTGCGACGTACTCGCACGTCGGGCTTCGTGCCATGTGCGGAGGCCGGTCTGGTCGCCGTGCGCGACGGCACGGGAGACACGGCAGCGCACGACCCAGGAAGCAGGGGAGTGTCTTCGACTCGGAGCCTTGCTCGCAAACGTGTCACTCTTCCGAGGGTCCGTTCGCACGACGCTCATTGGCATCGTTTGCTGCGGCAACCAATGCTCTGCATTGGCTGCATTGGCGACAGCCACGTATGCCACCTCGACGACAGCACGCGGTCGCCTGCGGAATACGCATGCGCCGTGGAGGGTTGGGGGCGTCGCGATGACGCTCGGAGATCACCATCCCTTTCGATCGGCGAAGGCGCAAGCGCGGTTCTGGGCGCGCTACGATCTGCGCGCGGCGCGATGGCCCGTCCCGTCGGTGTCGAGCATGGTCGACACCTCTTTCGGGAAGACCTTCGTGCGCATCAGCGGGCCGGTGGAGGCGCCGCCCATGGTGCTGCTTCACGGCGTCGGCGGCAGCTCGCTCCAGTGGGCCGCGAACATCGAGGCCCTCTCGGCGTCGCATCGGGTCTTCGCGATCGATCTTCTCTACGAGCACGGGCGCAGCGTCCCTGTCCGACCGGCCCGGACCGTCGTCGATCTCACGGATTGGCTCGACGAGGTGCGAGCGGGCCTCGGTCTCGAGAATGGGATATGCCTCGTGGGGCTGTCCTACGGTGGATGGCTCGCCAGCCGCTATGCGCTGCGCTTTCCCGAGCGGCTTTCTGCGCTCGTGCTGCTCGCGCCCGTCTTCACGGTGCTGCCGCTGTCGTTGGCCTGGATCGCGCGCGCCGTGCTCTGCGTGATCCCACTGCGCTGGTTCTCGCGCCGCTTCATGGATTGGTTGCTCGAGGATCTCGCGCGGCGAGACGAGGCTGGCAGGCAGATCGTGGACGAATGGACAGAGGACTCGTTCGTCGCCATGCGGTGCTTCGCGCCGCGGCGCACGGTCCCCCCGGATCTCCTGAGCGACGACGAGCTGCGGGCGCTGCGCGTCCCCACGCTCTATCTGGTGGGCGAGAACGAGAAGATCTACGCTGCGCGGGACGCCGTCCAGCGCCTCCGAGCGGTCGCGCCCGACATCGACGCGGAGGTCCTCCCCGGCGCAGGGCACGACCTGACGATCGTCCGAGCGGACCTCGTGAACGCGAAGATCCTCGCCTTCCAGCGACGCTGAGCGCGCCACTCACCTATTGTTTGCGGCCCTTCACGCTCGCGGCAAGATGAGATCCCTCGCTCGGTAGATGTGGAACTCGTAGCGGCCGACGGCTTTCAACTGCTCGAAACTCGCGGAGAACGTCGGGTCCGAGAAGAACGTCTCGACGTCGCCGGGCCCGGTGATCGCCTCGATGTTGACGACGGTCTCGCCGTCGACGCTCGTGGCGAGCGTGCTCCACAGGAACTCTTTGCGGCGGGCGGCGACGTACTCGACGATCTCGCGAATGATCTCGAGGGCAGCCTCCTGCTTGCCGGGATGAGCGTGGATGACGTTCACGACGAAGACGGTGCCGCGATCGAGGGCGTGAGTCGTCGGCGAGCTCGCAATGGACATGATGGGCTCCTGGATGAGGACAGCCATGAGCGGCTGCCGTCACGCACACGCTATAGGTCGCCGCCATCGCAGCAGAAACGGCCCCGAGCTCCGGTCATTGTGGACTGTGGGTCCGGAATCCGGCGCCAGCATGTCGACGGATTGGATGGTTAGATAGAGAGAAGGCCCATTGGCCTGAGGATGAGAGTGGATTCGGGATGGACAGCTTGAGCGAATTGAACGTCGTCGTGCAGGTGGCCGAGACGAGGAGCTTCGTCGAGGCCGGGCGCCGGCTCGGTGTCTCGGCCTCGGCGATCGGCAAGACCATCGCCCGCCTCGAGAAGCACTTCGGCGTGCGGCTCTTCCATCGGACGACCCGCAGCGTCTCCTGCACCGAGGAGGGAGCGCGTCTGCTCGCGCGGAGCCTGCGCATCCTCGCGGAGCTCGAGGCGACCAAGCGCGACTTCGCTCGTGGAGGAGAGGTGCCGCGAGGGCGCCTGCGTATCGCTCTGCCGACGGCGATTGGCTTCTTCACACCACTCCTCGCCGAGTTCTCCCGTCTTCATCCTCATGTGGACCTCGATGTCGATTTCAGCGATCGACTGGTGGACGTCATCCGCGATGGATTCGACCTGGCGATTCGCACCGGCGAGCCGCAGAGCTCGCGGCTTTCGATCCGGAAGCTCGCATCGTTTCGTCCCGTGATCGTCGCGGCGCCTGCCTATTTCGCGAACCTTTCGATGCCAGCGACGCCCCCCGATCTGGCCCGACACCGCCTGCTCCTTTACCGGAAGCCGCGCACGGGAAAGATCGAGCCGTGGCCGCTCAGCGGCGGTGATTTCGCGTCGCTCGATCTGACGGAGGGCCTGGTGGCCAGCAGCATCGAGGCGCTGGTCATCATGGCCGTGCTCGGGCGCGGCGTCGCCTGTGTACCGGACTACTTCGTTCGTCAACAACTCTCGGACGGGCGACTGATTCGGGTCCTCGAAGCCTGCACGGTCGGGAGCAATGCATTCCATCTCCTGTGGCCGCCGGGAGCGCAGAACGTGCCGCGCGTGCGGTCGTTCATCGATTTCATCGTCACGGAGCTGCCACCCTCGGTGGATCGGCCAGTGTCGTCACCTTCCCGCCGGCGTACCCGTAGCCGGAATCCTGGCCGAGGCCACACACAGTGACCGAGAAGGCGTTGGAACGTGTCAGTTGAGAATGCCCATCACGCGCCTTGGCGTTGCGTCCCCCCTGTGCAGGAGGCGCACGGCCAGTCGTGCCGACCACGATGGGCCGGCACGCTGGGCGGCACGAAGAGATGATGCTGGAGAGGAGAATCGATCGGGCGCGGTTGGAGTGAGCGTTACGCTCGGCTCACGGGTACGTGAAGGCCGCTGCCGGAGGCACGAAGTCCGACGTGTAGCGGGCCATGCCCTTGGTGATCCGCACCTCGTCGAGGTAGCCGGTCATGTATTGGTTGTTGTTGGGATTGTAACCGATGATGAGCGCGTCGGCGGCGTCGCCGCAGGCCCCGTCATAAGGCGTCGAGTACACCTGCTTGCCCTTGTAATAGCCATTGAGCGTGCTGCCCGAGCGCACGATCGCGTAGTGCTGAAAGCTCGTGGCATCGAGGGTCATCACGGGGTTGTAGTACACGGGCGAGATCAGCATCGTGCCGCTGACGATGTAGAGCGTCCCGGAGGCGAGCGCGAAGAATCCCTCGTAGTTGGATTGCGGCGCGACTTCCTTGAACCAGTATTCGACGGTGAAGTCACCGCAGCGGAAGTCGAAGCTGTGGTGGACCGGGATGGTCAGCTTGGTGGCACCGTCGAAGTACGCGGCGCCGGTGCCGAACTTCACGTTTGCGCTCTGGATGGCGCCGTTCCCCGTGCGGAGGACGGGCTTGCCGGTCGCTTCCGTGAACACCGTGGAGCCGTCGGCGCCGTCGAAGTGCAGGAGGACGACGTCGCCGCTCGGACGGCAGATGCCGCCCTCGCAGATGCCGCTCACGCAGTCTGCGTAGGATACGCAGGCCCGGCCGGTGGCGCAGGCAGAGCACGCAGCGTCACCGCCGCAGTCGACATCGGTCTCCGCGCCGTTGCGAACGCCGTCGGCGCACGAGGACGCCGCGCAGATGCCCGCGGCGCAGACACTGCTCGGGCAGTCGTTCGCGACCGTGCACGACTCGCCGAGCGAGAAGGCCTTGGTCGGCGGCGAAAAGTCGGACGTGTACCGGGCCAAGCCTTTGGTGACGCGGAGCTCGTCGAGATAGCCGCTCAGGTACTGGGTGTTGTTGTTGTTGAGCCCAATTCGGAGCTTGTCGGTGGCCGCGCCGACAGTGCCCGTGTACGAGGTCGTGGAGCGCCACACCCCGTTCCGGAACGTACGCAGCGTGTCGCCTCTGCGGACGATGGCGTAGTGATCGAACGACGTCTCGCTCACCCCGGCCCCCGTCGTGTCGTACACCGGCGAGAGCAGGGCCGCGCCGACGATGACGTTCAGCGTGCTCGAGCCGAAGAGCTCGACGAAGCCCTCGTAGTTGAGGTGCGGCGGGAGCTCCTTGAACCAGTACTCGACGGTGAAGTCGCCGTCGCCGAAGTCGAAGTCTTGGCTGGGGCCGAGCTCGAGGTACGTCGCTCCGTCGAAGTACATCGCCCCGCCGCCGAAGCGGGACTCCATCGTGGTGACGTCGCCGGCGCCGATGCGGGTGACGACCTTGCCGCTCGCGTCGGAGAGGTTGCTGTCGAAGTGAAGCAGCGTCGAGATCACGACCGGCGTGCTCGCGGACTGGCACGCGCCGCAGTCGCCGCCGCAGTCGATGCCGGTCTCGTTGCCGTTCTTCACGTCGTCGAAGCATGTCGGCGTCCGGCAGACGCCGCCCAGGCAAACGCCGGTCTGGCAATCGGAGGCACGCCGGCATCCGAGGCCGTCGGCGCACGGCGCGCAGGCGCAGCCACCGCAATCGAGGCCGGTTTCGGCGCCGTTCAACTTGCCGTCATGGCACACCGGACCACCGAAGAGCTGGCAGGTATCGTCGATGCACGTGCCGCTCGCGCAGTCGGTGCCGTTCACGCACGGCTGGCCCAACGCGCATCCGCTGCACGGCCCGCCGCAGTCGAGGCCGGTCTCGCCCTGGTTCTGGACGCCGTCGGTGCACGTAGCCGCTTGGCAGATGCCGTTGATGCAAACGGCGCTCGCGCAGTCGGCGGCGTTGATGCACGACGCGTCGGTCTCGCACGCAGGGCACGTGCCGCCGCCGCAGTCGACGTCGGTCTCCGCGCCGTTCTTCTTCTCGTCCGTGCACGTTGCCGCTTGGCAGACGCCGCTCTTGCAGACGCCGCTCGCGCAGTCGGAGCCCTTCGCGCAGGTCGCATCCGTTGCGCACGCGGGGCACGTGTCGCCGCCGCAGTCGACGTCGGTCTCTGCGTCGTTCTTCTTTTCGTCGGTGCAGGTTGCTGCCTGGCAGACGCCGTCCTTGCAGACGCCGCTGTCGCAGCCGTTGCCGTCGGTGCAGGTCGCGCCCGGGCTGCACGCGGTGGCCTCGCAGCCGTTGCTCGCGTCTGCGTCGCAGTCGAAGAAGCCGGCGGCGCACGATGCGATCCGGCACGTTCCGCCGGTGCACGAGGCCACCGCGTTGGTGAGCGCGCAGGCGACGCCGCAGCCGCCGCAGTCGGTCAGCGTGGTCAGCGGTGTCTCGCAGCCGTTCGCCGTGTCGGCGTCGCAGTCGCCGAGGCCCGACGCGCATGCGCCGCCTCCACCTCCGGTGCCGCCGCTGCTGCTGGTGCTGCCACCGCCGCTGCTGGTGACGGAGCCCGTACCACCACAGCCCGTGGGAGCCGCTGCCAGCGCTGCCAGGAGCAAGGCTCCGAGGATCCCGGAGCCACCGTTCGTCATGCTTCTTCCCATCGCTGCCTCCATGGTTTTCGAGGCAGGATCGCTAGGGATTAAGCGGGATTAACCGCGATTAATTGTGGGTCTCGCGTCGGAGGACGCGCACGCGGGGGTCGAGGCGGTAGCCGTCACGATGGCGCTCCAGCACGTCGCGGAGCCCGAGCGAGCGGAGCGTGGCGAGCGCCACCTGAAGGCGATTTCGCGCCGCGGTGCGCTCCATCTTCTGGGCAGGCCAGCCGGCTTCGATGAGGCGCTCGGCGTCGACGACCTCGCCTGGCGAGGCCTCCGCGCGATCGCAGAGGGCGGCCAGGATCTGCCGGAGCACGCGGCGGTGCGCGAGCGCGACCGGCGGCCCGGCCCCGAGCTGGAACCACGCGGCGTCGGGCGGGACCAGCAGCACGCGACGCCGGCGCGAGCGCGGCTCTCCGCTGCGGGGCTTCGGCTCGGAGCGCGCTGCGTCGGCGTCCGCGATCGCCCGCTCCAAGATGCGGAGCGCGACCCGCGCGTCGTCGTAGGTGTCGATGAGCCCCTGGCCGGCAGGACCGGGCGCGTGCGCGGCGTCGGCACGTGCCTGCGCGGCCGTATGGTGGCGGCGCGCGCCGGCGGGGTCGCCGAAGCCGGCGGCCTCGCGACTCCGCGCGAGATCGATGTGGCCCGCGCAAAGCCGGACGACGACGGCGACGACGTCGCTGTCGATCAGGGCCTCGGCGGCGCCCGCATGGGTCATGGCACCGTCGACGTCGCCGAGCGCCGCCCGCACCGCGCCACGGAAGGCGAGGAACACGGCCTCGGAGCGTCGCTCGCCGCGTCGCTGGGCCTCGACGGTGGCGGTGGCGAGGTACTCGAGCGCGTCATCGAGGAGCCCGTGATCGAAGCTGAGCACGCCGAGGTAACCCGTGGACAGCATCGCCATGCGGTGGACGCCGAAGCGCCGGGCGAGGGCGAGGCTCTGCTCGTAGGAGGCGCGGGCCGGCTCGTAGGCGCCTCGCTCGAGGTGGTAGTACCCGATGCTCGCGCGCGCGCGCACCTCGCCGCGGGGGTACCCGCGGGCGCGGCAGAGCGCGAGGGACTGCTCCAGCCGATCGATCGCCTCCGCGCGGCGGCCCACCGACAGCAGCGTGCCTCCCAGGTTCTGGAGCGTGGTCACCTCACCGACGACGTCGCCGGTGGCGCCGTAGCCGGCGAGCGCCCGCTCGTGCTGCGCGAGCGCCTCGGCCGAGCGGCCCAGCTTGTAGTGGACGTAGCCGAGCCGGGTGTGCGCGGCGGCGGCCATGCGGTGATCGCCCTCTGCCTCCGCGATGACGAGGGCCTCGCGACAGTCGGTCTCGGCATCAGCGAGCGGGCCCGCCCACGTGTTCGCCGTCGCGCGCGCGAGCAGCGCAGCGGCGCGGAGGCGGCGCGGGCTTCCCACGGGCGCGGCGTCGATCGCAGCGGTGAGGTGACGCGTTTCGAGCGGCGAGAGGCTGTCGCCCGTCGAGAACGCGTCGAGCGCTACGGCAGCGCGCATGGCCTCGGTAGGAAGGCTTCGTTCAAGGATGGCGCGGTAGTTGTCGCGTTCGGCCGCGAGTCGGCTCAGCGCTCGCTCGTGCCCCTCCGGCGCGGCCCGCAACGCGTCTGCCACATCGAGGTAGTGCTGCGCGTGTCTGCGCGCCACGGCCGCCGCTTCTCCGCTCTCGGCGAGCCGCTCTGCCGCGAAGGCGTGGATGGACTCGTACATCGCGAAACGGATCGGCTCGCCCGGCGCGACCGCGGGCCGCGATAGGAGGAGCGACTTGTCGCAGAGTGACTGGACCAGATCGAGGACCTCCGGGGCGCCCGGCGCGCGCGCTCCGCCGAGCACGTGCTCGGCGGCGACGAGCGAGAAGCCTCCGCGAAACATCGACGCGGCGGCGAGCGCGCAGCGCTCGTGCGCGTCGAGCAGATCCCATGACCAGCGGATGGCGCGGTTCATCGTGGACTTGCGGGCGTCGACGTCCCGCGCGCCGCACGTGAGCAACTCGAAGCGGCTCGCCATCCGGGCGAGCATCTCGCGCGGGGAGAGCACGTGCGCGCGCGCCGCGGCCAACTCGACGGCGAGCGGGATGCGGTCGAGCCGGGCGGCGATCTCTGCGATGACGGCGACCTCCTCCTCCTTGGGCGCGAAGCCCGGCCGGACCCGCCTGGCACGGTCGAGGAAGAGATCCACCGCCTCCGGCAGCGGCGCTAGATCGTGCACCACCTCGGCCGTGACGCGCATGCGCTCCCGTGAGGTGACCAGGATGGCCGCGTCGGGCGCGAGCGCGACCCACGAGGCGATGGGGGCCGCGGCGCGCGGGAGGAGCTGCTCCAGGTTGTCGAGCACGAGCAAGAGTCGCCCGCGCGTCGCGAGCGATCGGCCGATGGCGACGCCCATCTCGTCGACCGCGCCGGCGACGCTCAGCCCGAGGCACCGCGCCACGTTCGTGAGGAACGCGTCCTCGTCCCGCGCGCCCGTGAGGTCGCAGAAGAAGACCCCTCCGTTCCAATCGCCGGCCGACAGCGACGCGAACCGCTGCGCGAGGCGGGTCTTGCCCATCCCCGCTGGCCCGAGGAGGGTCAAGAGCGGCCGGTGCTCCGCGAAGAACGCGCGCAGCAGCTCGAGCTCTGCGTGCCGGCCCAAGAAGCTCGTTGCATCCGCCACAACGCCTCGCCCAGCGCCGGTCGACGCGAGGCTGGGAGCAAAGCGGGAGCGAGCCATCGGGAGGTTGCCGGCGTCGCGAGGGTGAGACGAACACCATTACCACGGCGCTCCGTTCGATGCGTCACGGTCCAGTGTGGACCACGCCGCATCACGCGGAAGCTTCACCGTCGCGCCTACCACACGCCGCAGAGCACGATCGGCGTCGGCGCGCGCCGAGGCCCGATTGGCGATCGGCTCATCCACGATCCGCAGGTGCCCATCTCTCTCGGGGGCCATGAAGAGGTACATCGTCACCAACGAAGAGGCTCCTGCGTCGAAGACGCGCCGCGCGCTCGGCGAGTTTCGGGCATCCATGTGCCCCGTGCGAGCCATGCGCGGGCACTCGCTGCGCGCCGGCTTCATCACGTCGGCCGCGGATGCTGACCGCGGCGAGCGTGCGATCATGAGTAGGTCGTGCGGTGCATTCGCTGCGCGACACTCTTCCAGGACGATGCCGCCACGGATCTGCTTTGGCGCCGGGGCGTGAAGCGCAGCGGTCGACCGGTGCGGCAGCCCTCTCAGCGCCGCATGGACGCGACGAGCCAAGCGGCGATGGCAACGACGGTAGGACCACGATCTTCGGGCCTTGACGTCAGGACGACGTTTGACTCGGATTCGCGCCAAACCAACGTGTGCCTGGAAAGGACCTTGCAATGAACCGTCGCGGAACGCTCGTTCACTCGTCTCTCGTCCTCGTCGGCATCGCCATCGGCGTGCTCTCGGCCTGGGCCTGCGGCAGCCATGGGAGCGGCACGTCGCTCGTGCCCGACGCGCAGGCCGCCGACGGGACGCCCTGCAAGTCGTGGATGGTGAAGAACTTCGCGCTGGGGGAGACGCAGTCCGTCAACGAATTCGAGCTCCCCGACGGTTACGAGCCGATCAACGGCGACGCCGACTACTACAAGCTCCTCACCGTCATCGGGAAGAAGTGCGTGGCATATTGACGGCGTAGGTCGCGCGCTCGGTTGCGAGGCCCATCGCGCACGGTGTCGACGCCCGTCCGCCACGCGCGCGCTCCGCGTGCGGTCGCGCTTGTCCGTAGAGCGTGCAGCACGCCAGTCCGTCAGACCGCGGTCACGTCCCTCGATCGCGGAAGTGCTTGGGCGACGAGCCGACCACGCGGCGGAACGCGGTGCTGAACGCGCTCTCGGATTCGTAGCCCGTCGCGGACGCGAGCTCGGAGATCGTCCGCGTGCCCCGTCGCAAGGCGTCGCGCGCGACCGCCATGCGCCACTGGATCAAGTAGTCGAGCGGCGCCTTGCCGACCTGGCTCTTGAACGAAGCGGCGAAGGCCGAGCGCGACATGCCGGCGAGCTGCGCGAGCTCTTCGAGCGTCCAGCGGTGCGCCATGTCCGCGTGCATGGCGCGGAGCGCGGCCCCGATGCGGTCGTCGCGCAGGGCCCCCAGCCAGCCCACGGGGCACGCCCGCCGCTCGGCGTGGGCGCGCAGCATGTGTACGAACAGCACCTGCGCGAGTCGGTCGATCACCAGGCGCCCGCCCACCGCGTTGGCCTCGACTTCGGCGACGAGCAGGCCGCTCAGGTGCGCGAACAGCGTCCGGTGCGCGTCGCCCGCGCGCACGTGCACGAGCGTGGGCAAGACATCGAGCAGCAGCGGCGCGTTCGGGTCGTCGAAGGAAAAGTGCCCGCCGCAGACGAAGGTGTCATCCGCGCCTTCGGGCCCGAGCCGAAGAGCACCGTCGGGCGAGGCGGCGAGCAGCGTCTTCGCCGAGCGCGGCCGTACCGTGAGCTCGCTCGCGAGCACGTAGCGCGGAGGGTTGCCGAGCAAATAGAAGTCGCCCTCGCGAAGCAGCACGGGCTCCTGCCCCTCGATCGCGACCCAGCACTCGCCGCGCACGACGGTGCCGAACCGCACGTGCGGAAACGGCTCGAAGCGGACCGCCCACGGACCCGCGGCGTGCAAGCACCCCCCGACGGCGTGCGGTCGTAGAAGCCCGATGACGTCGGAGATCGGGTCGCTGGGGCTCGGTCGAGGTGTGGGCTTCACGTTGGACGATCCGTAATGAACTGTGGACGATGCATGATGGATCGTACTGCTCTCCGTTCGTATTTCCAGGCGCATGAGCGACAGCAAGCAGACGGCGCTGGTCACCGGCGCGAACAAGGGCATTGGTTTCGAGACCGCACGGCAGCTCGCGCAGCGCGGCTACGTCGTGTGGCTGGGGTGCCGCGACGAGGCGCGCGGCGTGGCGGCGGCGAAGGAGCTCGCGAAGGACGGCGACGTTCGGTTCGTCCGCCTCGACGTGACCGACGGCGAGAGCGTGCGGGCCGCCGCGGCGCGCATCGGCGACGAGACCGGGGCGCTCGACGTGCTGGTGAACAACGCCGCGGTCTTGCTCGGCGACGACGGCCCCGCGAGCCGGGTGGCGCTCGATGCGGTGCAGCGCACGTTCGACGTGAACCTCTACGGTGTGCTGCGCGTCACGCAGGCGTTCCTGCCGCTCGTACGAAAGGCGAAGGCCGGGCGCATCGTCAACGTGAGCAGCACCATGGGCTCGGTCACCGCGCTCACGGATCCGAACAGCGTGCTGGCCCCGCTCCTGAGTCAGTACCCGAACTTCGCATACGCCTCGACGAAGAGCGCCCTGAATGCGCTCACCGCGTGGCTCGACGTCGAGCTCCGGGGCACTCCGATCAAGGTCAACTCCGTGTGCCCCGGCTACAACGCCACCGACATGAACAACCACACGGGCACGCAGCACCCGTCCGAGGGAGCGAAGGTCGTCGTGCGCGCCGCGACGCTCGGAGCAGACGGCCCGAGCGGCACGTTCTTCGACGCGAACGGCTCCGTGGGCTGGTGACCTCGAGCGCGGCACGCGGGCCGCATTACTTCTCGCAATCTTTTCGCGGCGATCGCACGCTTCTCCGGGGAATCTTCACGGCTCGCCGACTGCTCTCACGGATATCGAGAGCGACGGTGCGAGCCGCCGCAGAGAGGTGTCCCATGCAGATCGAGGTACGCAGTCGTGACGCCGAGATGCCCGCAGAGATCCGCGCACGCGCAGCCTGGAAGCTCCAGCTCGCGCTGGCGCGGTTCGGGGATCGCATCGCGTCGATCAAGCTCAGCTTCACGGACGTGAACGGCCCGAAGGGCGGCGTCGACAAGACGTGCCGCGTCGTGGTGCGCGGCCGGGACGCGTGGAGCGTGGTCGTGTCCGAGCAGGATGCGGATCCGTATGCGCTCATCGAGCGCGCCGGCGATCGCGTCGGCCAGGCGGTGCGGCGCACCATCGCGCGCCGGCGCGAGCACGAGAAGGTCGCGATCCCGTCGCGGCGCGCGGCGTGAAGGGCGCCGTCGGGACGAGCTGGGTTGCAAGGCTGCCTGCGTGATCCCCTGACGGTGGCTGCTGATTCAGCGCGTCCCATCGTCGCCGCCGATCCACACATCGTCCGCCGACCGATGCCGGCCCATGGCACCTGCACACGCGCGGGAATCAGGGGCAGCGCCTCCTGGACGAGCGTGGCGACCGTTGGTGTGGGATCCGCAGGCTTGTCCTGCTGGCTCGATACCTGCGGTTCGTGCGACCCTCGTCGCCGATGACCACGTCCTCGACCCCTCCGCTCCACGTCGAGCCGGTCGCGTCCGACGTCCTCGAAGAGACGCGAACCTTCAACGTGGGGCTCGAGCGGCTGCTCGCGACGCAGCCCTCGATTCACACGGTGCCGCCCGCGGTGGTCCGCCGCGTGCGGCGCGAGGGGCGCGGCATCTTCCCGCCGCCGGTGTACCTACCCGAGGCGCGCGATCTCGTGATCCCTGGCCGGAGCGGTGAGATCCGCCTGCGCGTCGTCGCGCCCGCGGGTGAGGCGCGGGGCGCCTTCCTCCACATCCACGGCGGCGGCTGGGTGCTCGGGGCCGCTGACATGCAGGATCCTGGGCTGCGCGAGCTCGCCGACGCGACAGGGCTCACGGCCGTGAGCGTCGATTACCGCCTCGCGCCGGAGCACCCCTATCCGGCCGGCCCCGACGACTGCGAGGACGCCGCGCGCTGGCTCGTCGAGAGGGGCGCGAAGGAGCTCGGCGTTCCCGATTTCCTGGCGATCGGCGGCGAGTCGGCCGGCGCGCACCTCGCAGCCGTGACCCTGATCCGTCTGCGCGATCGCCACGGGAACTCGGGCGCTTTCCACGCGGCGAACCTCATCTTCGGTGCCTATGACATGGGGATGACGCCGAGCCAGCGCCTCTGGGGCGATCGCAACCTCGTCCTCTCGGGCCCCATCATGCGCTTCTTCGGCGACGCCTTCCTGCCCGGCACCGATCTCGAGGCGCGCCGCGCGCCCGACATCTCGCCGCTCTATGCGGACCTGCGCGGGATGCCGCCCGCGATCTTCAGCGTTGGCACCCTCGATCCGCTCCTCGACGACTCGCTCTTCATGGCAGCCCGCTGGCGCGCGGCAGGCAATCACGCCGAGCTCCGGGTCTGGCCCGAGGCGATTCACGGGTTCAACGCGTTCCCGCTCGCGATGGCGCGCGCCGCGAACGAGGCGCAGTACGCCTTCCTCTCGGCCTGCGTCGCTGGGCGTGCTTGAGCGGACGCGGCGTGGGCGCGCCGACGCGGGCGTGCTTCCCCCGATTCGATGGACAGTTGCGTTGTGAGCCCTGCGCGCTGAGGACTTGGAGGTCGGCCGAACCCGACATCGCTCCGCACCAGCGCAGCCCGAATCTCCTCAACCGTCTTCGTCATCATCGCTTCCTCACGCGCACGCGCGAGGAGATTGGCAATCGAGGGCTACGTCACGACGGGGCATCACCGCGGTAACCTTCAGCTCGGGAAGAGCAGGACCCGATCGCCCATGCGCTCGTGGAGCGCGGCGACATCACGCGGCGGAACCCCTTTGATCGTGACATGCAGACGCAGCACGGTGTCGACCAGCGGCGATTCGAGGAGCAGCGCGAAGGCCGCTCCGTCGAGCGGCCAGCCGTTGAGCTCGAGCACGTCGAGCTGCGCGGCAAGCGGCGTCTGGAGGAGGAAGCGCAGCGCCTCGATGCCGAGCGAATCATTGCCCCAGAGCTTGAGCACGCGGAGGCGCGCGAGCTGCGGTGACGAGACGATCTGCGCCATCGTGTCGACGTCGAGCATGCTCAGAGCGAGGTCGAGCGACTCACACTCGCGGAGCCACAGCGCGTTCGCCCAGGGATTGCTCGGATCGGGCGCCTTGGGCGCCTTCGATGCGCCGCCGGGTTTGGCGCGGCCCAGCTTGTTGGAGTGGAGGATGACGACCCTCGGCTTCATCGTTTCCGGGGCGCCCGCGAGCGCCTCGGCGAGCGCCGGCGTGCACTGATTGCCGTGCAGATCGAGGCCTTTCACGCCGCGGAGGCTCGCGCTCTTCACGAGCGCGGCGACGCCCTCGTCACCGAGCTTGTTCCTCGATAGATCGAGCGTGCGGAGCGACGCCGCGCCACCCCACTCGCCGAGCGCGACAGCAGACTTCGCCGAGAGCAGAGGTGCCTTGTCGTTGCCTCGACAGGCCAGGCGCTCGAGCTTCGTGACGCGAGCATTCTTGCAGAGCACGCCGAGCCCCGGGTCGCCGATCTCGTTCGCGCCGATGTCGAGCGAGGTGAGCTCCGCGAGTGACGGGCTCGAGAGCAGCGCCTTCGCGCCCTTGCTCTTGGCTTCGTTGAAGCAGACGTCGAGCGAGCGAACCCCCGCGAGCCACGGGGCGGCGGCGAGGCGCGTGAAGGCGTCCGCGTCGAGGTTGTCGTGCCCGAGATCGAGCGCGTCGAAGCCGCCCGGTTTGTCCGCTGCGAGCAGCAGGCCGAGCCCCTCCGCGCCCAGGCCATTGCCGTGGAGCCGCAGCGTGCGGAGCGACGTCCACGCGGGCGACTTCACCAGCTCGCCCACGAAGCCGAGGCCCGCCCTCGCGAGGCTCACGTCGACGGCGGCGCAATCGTCGGGCAGCGCCGCGGCGATGCCGGACCAATCGTCCTGCGAGGACAGCTTGATCTTCGCGGCGCGGCCCCCGAGGCGCGGGAGGATCCTACGAATCCACTCCGGATCGCGGATGTCGAGGCGCCACCACGCGATGTTGGCGCCGCGCGACGGATCGGCGAGCAGCCACTCGGCCCGGGCGCGGTCGTGCTCTGCGTCGATCAGCACGACGCTGCCGGCCATGGCCGAGGCGGGCGCGCCCCGGATGGCACGGTCGAGCGCGCCGCGCGAGATCCAGCGTTCCTGCGAATCGATGTCACTCCCCAGCGTGTTGGCGAGCGCGCTCAGCGCCGTGAGCTCGGCCTCGTCGGTGGTGCCGGCCTGCATGCGCGTGACGATGTGCCATCGAAAGAAGTCCGGCAGCTTGCTGCTCGCCACGCGTCGCACCGTCTCGATCCGAGCCTCGGGCGAGAACCCGAGCCCATGATATCGGCGCAGCATCGCGCTGCTCAGGCGCCTGCATTCCCGCTCTGGATTGTCCTCGGGACGATCGGTGAGGATGTGAATCGGGTTCGGCATCGCGGCCGCGTCGTCGAACAAGATGGCTTGTTCGAAGCGCGCGAGCTGGGCGAGCGCATCGCGATCGACGCCCTCGAAGGGAGGGACGACAAGCCACGTGGACGGGACGAAAACCATGGGTGAGATCCTCGTTCTGACAATTGTCGATGCTCGACGACACGGCGTTGCTGTTCCCGGGGCTCACGGACATGGTGGGCCCCATGAGCTTTGCCGGGGCGTGGGGCGTAGGGCGGCGAAGCCGACCCGAAGCCCCACATGAAGACTGGGGCGGCGGGGACGTGAGTCCCTGCCGTGTGAATCAGGAGCGTCGAAATCGTGCCCAGCGCGCGTAGGGAAGGCGGCTGCTCGCCCGTCATTGTCATGTGCATCCCGGTGCGACCGCAGCGCTTCCTGTGCCGGGGCACGCGCGCGATGCGCATGAACGAGGACGGCTGAGGCATGATGGTCCCCACGAGCTCGGTAATCCAGCCCCACTGCGGTCCGTCCGGCGGGGCCGTGGGGTGGCTCATCGGTGCCGGGTTTGCGACCCGCGTCGCCGTGCTGTTCGACGGCACGCCGGTCGACATGCTCATCGTGCGCGACCCGCGGCTCGATCCCCAACTTCTCGCAGGAGGCCCCGCGTGAACGTGACGCTGACGAACAAGACCGCGCAGATGGCCACCTTCCTCTTGCCGCACGAGAGCTACTGCGCGGCGCGCGGTGAGTGCGCGTGCTTCGTGCTGCCAGGTTGGCCCGCCCAGCGTGTCCCCTCTTCGCTGACGGTTCCCGCCAAGGGGGCCATCGTGGGGCTCGAGCATGCCGTGCTGGCGGTGCTGGAGATCGCGCGCGCCGTGCGCACCGGCGACGTGCAGGCGACTCATGCGCAGCCGGTGTCGCGGAAACGCTGAGCATCTCACGTTCCACCGCGGCTCCAGGACGCCGCGGACGGCTTCGGGCATGCCGGCGCTCCAGCGCGGTGCTCGCCGCACCGCTTCTGCCGATCGTCCGAGCGCAAGCGCACGAGCTTCATGCTCTGGGCGCACAGACCACACGCATTTCGCCGAGGCGCCCTGATGGCATCGCCAAGGACGATGGGTTGACTCGATATCAATCAATTGATTGATTGATTTTCATGATCGACATCCTCCACCACCTCGGCCTCATCACCCGGTCCATGCCTGCCACCATCGAGCGCTACGAGCGGCTCGGCTTCCGCTTCACGCCGCTCTCGCTGCCGCGCATTCCGCTACATCCGGGCGGGGAACCGCAGTTGCTCGGCGTCGCCAATCGCACCGCCGTCTTCGAGAACAACTACCTCGAGGTGCTCGCGGTGACCGACGCCGAGCGTTGGGCGCAGATCCCCGTCTCCGCGCGCGGGCCGTTCGACATCGACCCGCCGCCGCCCGTGGTGCCGCACCTGTCGGCGATGACCCTCGCGGTGCGCGACCTCTCGCAGGTGCGCACGGTGCTGGCCGGCGTTTCCTTCAACGAGCATGAGGGCCGGCTCATCGTGAGCGCGCGTGACGCGGGGGGCGTGAACATCGTGTTCGAGGTGCGCGACGTCGCCTGAGCCCAAATACCGCACCGCGCTCGAGATCGGGCGCTTCCCGCTGCCGGTGGTGACCCTGGTCGTCACGCTCGTGGTGGTGCCGCTGATGGTGTACGTCGTCATGTCGCTCGTGACCCGGCTGTCGGCGGGCGCAGGCAAGCCATGAAACGAACGCGACTGCCCGCCGAAGAACGAAAGAAGCGCATCGTCGACGCGGCCTTCCATCTGCTGGCGACGGAGGGGTTCGAGGGGCTGCGCACCCGCGACGTGGCGGCGAAGGCGAAGATCAACATCGCTACATTGCACCATCATTTCCCGAGCAAAGAAGACCTCGTCGGAGCCGTGGCCGACGCCCTCGAGCAGGCGTTCACCACAGACAAGATCGTGCCGGTGGGCAACGATGCACCCGCGCTGCTGCGGCAGGAGTTCGCCGACATGCGCCGCTACGTGAAGCAGCGCCCCGAGCTCCTCTCCGTCTACGCCGAGCTCTCGCTGCGTGCGCTGCGCGACCCGAAGATTCGGGCGATCGTCGAGCGGCTCAGCGCTCGGTGGGTCGAGAGCGTCGCGCGCATCATTCGGCAGGGCATCGACGAGCAGCACTTCGCCACGGAGGATCCACTCGCCTCCGCACGGATCGTGGTCGGCGCCTTGTGGACGTCGAAGACCCTGCTCCAGCTCGAGGGCCGAGCCTTCGACCGCCTGTGCGGCACGCTCGAATCGCTTCTCCGAAAGCAGGACGTCCGCCTCGCGCAGCGCTCGTAGAGCACCGAACGAGTCGAGACGGCAACGATTCCCCTTGATGTCGTCGACCCGCTGCTGACTGCAGGGAAGGTATGAGCCGCCGTCATTCCGAGGTTGCCGGCGGCAGCACGGCCTTGGCGCCGCGACCGACGGAACGCGCCGCCGCCGCGCCATTCCCGATGTTCACTGACAGGAATTAGAGGGCGTGTCGCAACAGTACCATTCGCACGGGCACGCGCACGCGACGCCGCACAGCTGGCCGTTGCTGCAGAAGGCGCGAGCCTTCTGATGGCAAACGAACGGCGTCGCTCCCTGGCAGTTGTAGATGGCCTCCTCGGCGGTTGCCGTGTTCTCGTCGGCGCCCTCGTTCTTGGTCTCTTCGCTCGACTCGGTGGTCGTCTGGGCCGTACACCCCACCATACCCATCAGCGAGCCGATGCCCATCGCGACGCCCGCGAGCAGGATCCTCGATAGCTTGTTCATGCCAATCTCCTCGTGTGTGCTCGTTCGTGAGCTTCTTGGCCTTTTCGATCTCGAGGCCGAAGGAGCACACTGCGTGCTCCGACCGTCGAAGGCGCCGTCGCGCCCGCCACCCACAGGAGCACGGCGCGTGCCGTCGTCGGCGTGTGCGACGAGCTGGCCGGCGGAGACTTGCAAGGGGCGAATCTCCCGCGGAGCCGAGGGGGCTCGCACAGGGCAGCGCGCAAGGGCACGATTCGGGACGCCAGCGTGAAACGCCGGCCCGATTGCATGCAACACCGATCTCGTTGCAACAGGCCGTGGACACGCTCGCAGCCGCGGGGGTCCGAGCAACCATGAAGGCCCTGCTCGCCAAACCCCGTTCGTACCTCGACGGATACGTCTGGCGCCGCGTCACGGGCGCGGCGCCGGTGATCAGGCTGGCAGCATGATGTTGCTCGAGGATGCCGATCGATCCGATCGGTGATTTAGGAGGCGCGTGGCAGCGGCGCGAACGCGCGGAGGAAGCGCTGGATGAGACGCCGCGGGCCCTCGATGGCGAGGCGCCCGTCGCGCTCGAGCTCGTGCGCCGTCGCGCCCAGGAAGAACAGCTCGCGGAAGGCGACGTCCTCGCCGCGGAGGATCAGGTCCGGCTCCCACGGCGTGCCTTCCTGCAGCCCGAGCCCCTCGGGCGCGAGGCGATACTGGAACGTGCGTGCCTCGGCGCGCAGCTCGACGGTGAAGGTCTCGTCCACGCCGCGGAAGCGCCGCTTCATGGAGAATAGGGCCCACTTCAGGTCCATCCGGACGTCGGGCCCCGGCTTGCCGAGCTGCGCGAAGCCCCACGCGCCGAGCGCGAGCACCGCCGGCTCCAGCGCGCGGCCGAGCGGCGTGAGCTCGTAGACGACCGACGCGGAAGGGGAGGGGAGCTTGCGCTTGTCGACGAGCCCTTGCTCCGTCATCTCGCGCAGACGCTTCGTCAGCAGGTTGGTAGTCAGGCCGGTGAGCCCCTCCAGCAGATCGACGAAGCGGCGCGGCCCGATGAGCAGATCGCGCACGATCAGCAGCGTCCAGCGCTCGCCCACCAGATCGAGCGCGCGGGCCAGGCCGCAGAATTGGTGGTAGCTGCGCCGTTCTTTCACTTTACTTTTTAATAGTACATACCATTTGTTTATCAACTCGATATCTCCAGAGGGACACCCGTGCCCAGTCCACTCACCACCGCAATGTTCCTGGTCATCGTCCTCGCCGTCGCTGCGCTCCCGCCGCTCGCGGCGCACCGCGCCGCCGGCCGGCGTGCCGCCATGTTCGCCGGGGTGGGCAGCGCCGCGTGGCTCGCGGTCACCTTCGGCCTCGGCGCGAGCAGCGCGCTCGCGCGCTTCGACACGTTCCCCGCGCCCTTCCACCGCGTCATGATGGCGACCACCGTGGCCGTGCTCGCGCTCACGCTCTCGCGCGCCGGCAAGCGCCTCGTGCTCGGCGTGCCGATCTCGGCGCTCGTGGGCTTTCAGGCCTTCCGCGTAATCGTCGAGATCGTCCTCACGCGCCTCCACCACGAGGGCGCGATTCCGGTGCAGATGACGTGGGAGGGCATGAACTTCGACGTCGTTACCGGTCTCTCCGCGCTGCCCGTCGCGTGGCTTGCCGCGCGCGGCAAGCTGCCGAGGCTCGCGCTTGCGGCGTGGAACGTGATGGGCCTCGGCCTGCTGCTCACCGTCGTCACCGTCTCGATGCTCTCGGCCCCAGGACCGCTGCGCGCGTTCAATGGCGAGCCCGCACTCACGCTGGTCGCCCGCGCCCCGTGGCCGTGGCTGCCCTTCGTTCTTGTCGCGAGCGCGCTGGCCGGGCACGTGCTCGTCTTCCGTTGGCTCCACCTGCACGCGCGCGACGACGCGGCGAGCGGCGTGGGCGCGGTGGCGTGAGCGGAGAGGTTCACACCCCGACCGCCCCGCCCGACTGATGCGACGCGGGACGCCCATCCGTGAGAGCATGCGCGCCACGTCGACGGACCTCCTCGACGTAGAGCCCCGCAATGCGGACGAAGAGCATGAAGTCCACGGCGGCGAAGGCCGCCGCGAAGTGTCTCGAGGTGCGCGACGTGCACATCGACGAGGAGCACCCGTACGTCTTCGTGCGATGGGGCAGCCCGGGCACGGCTCCCAACAACGGGAACACGCGCCGCGTGCCGCTGTTCGGCATCGCGCTCGACGCAGTGAAGCGTGGCTCGCGATCCTGCCGAAGTGGTGCTACCACGGGGACCATGCATGCCCACCTTGGGAAAGGGCGATCCACAGTCCCCAATGAGTCGGGGCGCGCCACAGAGGATTCGAACCTCTGGCCTTCGGCTCCGGAGGCCGACGCTCTATCCAGCTGAGCTAGTGGCGCGAACGGGGGGCACCCTACCGGCGAACTTCGCGTTGCGCAACCCCTCGAAGCATCGACCGTGAAACTTGGCCCGCGGGCTCGGGCTCGGGCATGCCCCGGCCATGGTCGTGCAGCGAGAATCGACGTGCCGGCGTGCTGGGGCGGAGCTCGGGGGAGCGGCTTCGGCGGGCGTGGCGGTGGTGGCGGCGGTGGCCGCGCTCGCGCTTCTTGGGTGCAAGGGCAAGGATGGAGGCTCGAGGGAGGGCATCATCAGCCTGTCGGGCGCATCGGGGAGCGACAAGGCGGCGGCCCTCGATCCGGCGATGGAGCCCAAGCCGGGCGGCCCGCGCCTCGGGGCGGTCGCGATGGTGGCGCCGATCTATCTCAAGCCGGATCGGCGATCGCCGAAGATCGGGTACCTCCGGGCAGGCGCGACGGTCGTGCGTGGAGAGAAGCCGGTCGCGCTCGACGATTGCGCGGGCGGGTATTACCGCGTGTTGCCGGCCGGGTACGTGTGCGCTTCGGACGAGGCGTCGACCGATCTCAAGCACCCGATCCTGCGCGCGCTCACGCGGCGGCCGGACCTCTCCAAGCCGATGCCGTATCCGTATGCGTTCGTGCGGGCGATCGCGCCCAACTACTATCGCGTGCCCACGAAGAAGGAGCAGCTCCAGTACGAGATGAGCCTCAAGGAGCACCTCCGCAGCTACAAGAAGCTCAAGAAAAAGTGGGACTCGGTCACGGTCGGCGCCAACGACGTTCCGCTCGACGAGAAGGGCAACGCGAACGGCGACGCGCCCAAGGAGCCGCCGGATCGCGGGGACAACGAGCTCTTCGGGGGCACGGGGGAGGATGCGATCCCCTGGTTTTTCCAGGGCGGAAGGAAGATCCCCAACATCTCGTCCTTCAAGGCGCCCGACTACGCCATCATCACGAACCGCGTGGCGCGGCACGCGGGGCTCGCGCTGATCGGCACCTTCATGGGGGACGATCGGCGCTTCGCGATGACGACCGATGCGCGCCTCGTGCCCACGTCGAAGCTCAAGCCGGCGCTGGGATCGACCTTCCACGGCGTCGACACCACCGACGGCAAGTGGCACCTGCCCATCGGCTTCGTGCGCAAAGAGGACGCGCAGAAGTACGATGTCTCCTCGCGAGCGCTGAAGAAGACGGGGCCGCTCGAGTTCCACACCGCCATCCAGCTCACGGGCAAGTCGACCAAGATCGGTGACGCGCGGCTCGTGGAGGCGAGCGATGGGAGCTGGCTCAAGGACGACGATCTGGCGATCGCGGTGAAGCCCTCCGAGCTCCCCAACTTCGCGGCCACCACGAAGAAGTGGATCGACATCTCCATCCTCGGACAGACGATGGTGCTCTACGAGGGGACGAAGCCGGTTTACGTCGCGGCCGTGTCCACGGGCCGTGACGGCATGGGCGATCCCAAGACCACGTTCTCCACGGTGCGAGGCACGTTCAAGATCCGGGAAAAGCACGTGACCACGACGATGGATTCGCACGAGGTCGACAACAAGTTCGAGCTGCGCGACGTGCCTTGGGTCGAGTACTTCGAGAAGGGGTATGCCATCCACGCGGCGCCCTGGCACGACAACTACGGCAATCCCCGCAGCCATGGGTGCCTCAACCTCTCTCCGATCGACGCCCGCCGCGTGTTCATGTGGACCGATCCGCCGCTCCCGACCGACTGGCATGCCGTGTATTCCAGCGAGTCGACCAGCGAAGGCACGACGGTCCACATCCATCAATGATGCTGCCGTGAAAACGAAACCGCGACCGCCCGTGGGGGCGATCGCGGTTTCATCATTCGTCGGCGAGGCTGGAGCGAGGATCAATCCTCGTCTTCGGTGACCTTGAACCCGCTGTCCTTGATGACCTTGTCCTGAACGATGGGCGGGCAGACGTCGAGGTGATCGACGGACATCGAGAACGTGCCCTTGCCCTGGGTCATGCTCTTCAGCTTCGACTCGTATTCGAGGACCTCGGAGAGCGGGACGAAGGCGTTGACGATGGTGTTGTCCTCCACCGTGTCGGTGCCGCTGATGCGGCCGCGACGGCTGTTGATGTCGCCGATGACGTCACCCATGGCGACGCTCGGCACCGTCACTTGGAGCTTGACGATGGGCTCGAGGAGGACGGGCTTGGCCTGGGCGCAGGCGGCTTTGAAGCCCTTCGATCCGGCGAGCTGGAAGGCCGCGTCGGACGAGTCGACATCATGGTACTTGCCGTCGTAGACACGCACCTTGACGTCGATCATCTGAAAGCCGGCGAGGAAGCCTTTGGTCATCGCCTTGACGATGCCCTTCTCGACCGAAGGGATGAACTGACGCGGGATGGCGCCGCCCACGATGGCATCCTCGAACACGAAGCCGCCGCCGCGGGGCATGGGCTCGATGTCGATGTAACAGACACCGAATTGACCATGGCCGCCGGACTGCTTCTTGTGCTTGCCCTCGACGCCGGTGACCTTCTTGGTGATGGTCTCTTTGTAGGCAATGTGGGGCGGGCCGAGGCGGCAATCGATGCCGACGCGGCGGCGGATGCGCTCGACGGTGATCTCGAGATGGAGAGAGCCCAAACCGGAGACCACGAGCTCGCGCGTGGCTTCGTCGGTGTGGACGTTGAGGCCCGGATCCTCTTCCATCAGGCGGTGAAGCGCGGTGCCGACCTTCTCTTCGGCGCCTTTGCCCTCGAACTTCACCCCACGTGAGAAGAGCGCCGGCGGGAGATCGGGCGCGGTGTAGAGGAACGGGTGCTTGTCGTCGGAGAGGGTCTGTCCGCTCACGGCCGACTTGAGCTTTTGCAGCGCCACGATGTCACCGGCGACGGCTTCATCGATCTGCTTCGCGTCCTTGCCGACCACATTGGCGATCTTGCCGAGGCGCTCGGGATTGCCGGTGGAGGCGTTGAGCAGCGTGGCGTCGGGCTTGATCGTGCCGGAGAGGACGCGCGCGAACGAGGTGCGGCCGGCGTGCTGATCGATCGAGGTCTTGAAGATGTAGGCGGCGGCGGGCGCTTCGGGCGTGGGCGCGCGCTCCGCTTCGGTCTTCTTCCCGGGGACGATGCCTTTGAAAATGGCGTGCGCGGTCGGCGGCGGGACGAGCTCGACGATGGCGTCGAGAATGGCAGCGATGCCGGCGGGGCGCGTGCCGGAGGCGAAATACACCGGCACCAGCGCGCCGCGCTGTACGGCCGCGCGCAGGCCGGAGTCGAGCTTTTCCTGCGTGAGATCACCCTCGGTGAGGTATTGCTCGGTGAGCTCGTCGCTCGTGCCGGCGACGTCGTCGACGAGCTTGCCGCGGCCCATCTCGACCTCTTTCGCGATGCCGTCGGGGATGGCGCCGGGAGCGACCGTGCCGGGCGCTTCGGGCTTGCCGACCCACGCTTTCTTGGTGCGCAGCGCGACGATGCCCTGGAACGAGGGGCCGTCGCCGACATGATGCTCCATCACCGCGACGGAGGCTTTGAGGCGCGATTTGATCTCCGCGACCACGTCATCGGGCTTGGCGTTCTCGGCGTCGACCTTGGAGACGACGACGAGGCAGGGTAAACCGAGCTGCTTCGTCCATGCGTAGACGCGCTCGGTGATGGGCTGCACGCCGTCTTTGCCGCTGACGACGAGCACCGCCGCGTCGACCGCGCCCAGCGCGAGCCGCGTCTCGGCGAGGAAGCTGCCCTCACCCGGGGTGTCGACGACGTTGATCTTCTTTCCGTTCCAACCGAGATACGAAACGCTCGACTCGAGCGAGCAAGCGTGCTCCTTCTCCTCGACGGACTCGTCGAGCACGCTCGTCTTGTCGTCTACTTTCCCGAGCTTCGGCGTCGACTTCGCCACGAACAACATGGCCTCGGCGAGCGACGTCTTGCCCGAACCCTTGTGGCCGATGATGGCCACGTTCCGAATGTCGGCAGGCGCTGTCATGTCTCAACTCCTACCAACCCCCGCGAGGATAGAGAAGCCCCGGCGGCCGCAGTTGGGTTGAATTTGGCTACGGGCGCCGCCCGGTCGCTCGGACGACCGTCAGGGCCGGCGCCGGTCGGCGCTCTGCGTTATGCTGGACGCCTGGGCCGCAAAGCCGCCCTGGTCGATCGATGAACACACTGCGTTATTCCATCGCCGTGATCTTGGGTTTTGCGCTGCCCTACCTCGTGCAGCGTTGGGACCGCGCGCGCCTCCCGCCCGAAGGCCGCGCGGCCGCCTGGAACGGCGCGAGCTGGGGCGCGGCGCTCTATGCGTTCGGTCCGCTGTCGATGCTGGGCTGGGCCGTCGTGACGCGCGCGCGTCTCGCGAAGTGGGAGCGCGAAGGAGGCGCGATCATGATGGTCGTGAAGCTCGTGGGGCTCCTCGTCGCCGGCGCGATGGCGGCGGTGCTCATCAGCGTGGTGATCGCCGGTGTGGATTGGGGCTTTGCGGTGATCACCGGCGCACCGGAGTGAGCGCGCGCACCAAACAACGATGATCGATGATCGATAGGCCCGAGGGGTCACGTCGATATCGATGACTGGGTGTCGGGGAGATTGCCAATCACGCGCGGGGGGCGCGGGCGCACGCGGAGGTGCGTTCGAGGCATGGAGAGCAAGGAAGAGAAGGGGAGACGCGCGCCGGCGAGAACACCGGCGCGCGTCTCCAAAGGCAAATCAGACCGCCGCGTAAATCGTCGAGAACGAGGCTGCTTCACCGCGCAGGAGCAGCGGCAAACGCGGGTTCGGCGAAGCCTTCATGGGATAAAGGCGCGCGTTCTTGACGTCGAGCATGGCGAACTGCGTGCCCGGCCGCGTGGGCGCGAGCGCCGCGCTGATGAGGCCGAGGACGATGTTCACCCGCTTTTGCGCGAGCGGCTCACCGCGGAAATAGGTTTTGATGAGCGTGGGGCGACCGTCGATTTCGAAACCGAGCTCCGGGTTGATGTTGATCTCCAAATCTCCGATCGGCATCGTGGTGTGCGGCGGCGTGAACCACTTTTTCGGGCTGGCGCCGAGGAACTTGCGATATCCCTCCACGAGCCCCGGGAAAATGCGGCGTTTACGCTCGTCGGTGAGCGTGCCGAGGAAATCGTCGAGCGAGCGATCGGGGCGACCCTTTTCGTGCATGTCGACGACGGCCTCGCGGAGCGGTTTGTAGAAGTCGGTCAGGTGATCGTAGCGGTGCTCCTTGAACTCTTTCACGCCCGCCAACTTGGGCGTCCCGACCTTGAGCACGAAGTCGACGAAGTACGTGAGCGAAACTCTCTCCATGTGAGGCCTCCAAGCGCCCCAGGCGAAGGGGCGCGGCAAACAAGCACGCAGCGGCCGCCACCAACCGAAGGATGGCGGGGGACGGGCGACAGAACGCCGCCGAGCAAAACGTCCCTGGCAAGCTCCTTGGACCGCCGTCCGTCCGACTCGTTGGTGACGGCCGCAACGTGTTGTCCCTTTATACCACTGAACGGACGTCCCGACGGCGGAAAATCGTGGTCGATCGGACATTGAGCGTCCGAGCGAGCGCTTCCTCGCGAAGTGTCGTGTTTACCGTGTTTTTCCGCGTGAACCGCGCGTTTTTGGGGCGCGTTTCGGAGCGGTCACGGGCCGACGTGGCTGGCCGCGCCGTGGAGGAGCTCGCGCATCCAGTCGGTGAGCTTCATTCCATTGACCTGCGTGGTGAAGAAGCCCGGCCCGAGCAGCCAGGTGTGCTGTGTGGAGTCGATGAAATACGTGCCCCATTGGCTCGATCCGGCCATGTAGTGATCGCGCAGATCTTCGAGACCGGCGGTGTAGACGGCGCCGGAGAGGGGCGTCACCTGCGTGCAGCTCGCGGCGCCGAAGCCGTAGAAGGTGGAGATGACGCTGTCGCGCGTGGAGGAGATGAGGCCGAGATAGCTCTCAGGCCACTTCGTCGCGAGATAGGGGACGTAGTTGACGATGCCGCCGCCGCCGGGCTCGCTGCACGCGGAGCAGTCGGAGGGCAGCGTGCCGGGCAGGTTCCAGAGGCCGCGCCACTGCTTTTGCAAACAAGGAGCGAGGTAATCATCGGCCATGGGAGGACCGGAGTCGTCGACGAGGGTGACGGGCGTGGGACAGAACGCGGAAGCGACGCGATCGTAGTTGAAGGCCGCGCCGAAGCCGCCCGCGCTGATGCCGGTGAGGAGCACCTGCGTGACGTCCGGGAACGTGGGCACGATGCGACCGAGATACGCACCCATGTTGCGATAACCGACGAAGTCTTGATTCTGCGGGCCGCCGGCGACATCGACGTCGGTGGCGTCGCCCGCGTGCACATCACCGCTGCAATAAGGCACGTAGATGGCGTTCCAACCTTTTACGGGGTTGTCACCATGGGTGTCGTTGAAGATGCCTGTTTGACCGACGGTGGCGGCCCAACCATCGAATGCGATCTTGCCGAAGCTCGCGAGGCTGATGGCGCACGTGGTGCCGTTGAAGCAGGCGCCGCCGCCCTCGAGGTAGATGACGACCTTCTTCGAGCCGGGATGAAGGCGCACGCCGATGCCGGCCGGCGAGCCATCGCGGCACACGGCGCCGCTCACGGGCATCCAGGTCCATTGACCTTCGGGCGCGTCGAGCGGTGGGCCTGCGACGGGCGGCGTGGGTGGGCACGCGGGCGCGGAGCCACCCGTGCCCGTGCTGCTTGTGGTGGTGCTGCTCGTGGAGGTCGAGGTCGCGGTGCTGCTCTGTCCGCCGGCGCCGCCGGCTCCGGTGATGAAGCCGCCGGCGCCGCCGGTGCTGCTCGCGGTGCTGGCGATCTCGCCGCTGCCCCCGCAGCCAATGAGCGAAGCGAACGTGAGCCCCGCCAACAAGCAAGCTCTGGTGCTCATGGCGGCGGAGCGTAGGCGGCCATGGTTCGGTGCTCAATCAGGCGGAGCTCGCTTGTGGCAAGCGGGTGACCGTCCGGTGTGGCGAGGCGCGTCTCGGTCGGAGAATCGTGGGCAAACGATGATCGGGGAGCGCTCGATCGAGGGCGCGCGATCGTGCCCCGTGGACGTGTGCTCGCTCGCTTCACCCTTGCCTTCTGTTCAGCACGGCTCATAACCGTCGCCCCCCATGCACCCGATCCGCCTGCGCGGCGCGCGAACGCACAACCTCAAGGGTATCGATCTCGACTTCCGGCCCGGCGAGCTCGTCGCCATCACCGGCGTCTCCGGCGCCGGCAAGTCGTCCCTCGCGCTCGACACGCTCTACTCCGAGGGGCAGCGGCGCTTCGTCGAGAGCTTCAGCCCCTATGCGCGGCAGTTCCTCGAGCGCTTGGAGCGGCCGCCGATCGATGGGCTCGATCCGGTGGCAGCCGGCGTGGCGGTCGATCGACACGCGCCGGTGAAGAGCTCGCGATCGACGGTGGCCACGATGGCGGACATCGAGCCTTACTTCTGCGCGCTGTTCGCGCGGGAGGCGGTGCCGATCTGCCCGGATCACCATGTGCCCGCGGTGCGCACGGATCCCATCGTCGCGGCCGATCGCGCGGCTGCGGAGCACGAGGGCGCGACGGCGCTCGTGACGTATCGCGTGCCGGTGCAAGGCACGGAGGCGTATCTCACGGTGCGGGAGTCGTTGCTCGCGGCCGGATATCGCAGGCTCCTCGTGCGCGGCGAGACGCGCGACATCGACGAGGTGAAGCCCACCGAGGCCATCTCCGGCGGCGCGCAGGCCGGCGTGGAGGTGGTGGTCGATCGGGTGAAGATCGCGGCGCGCGATCGCAAGCGCCTCGGCGCCGCGATCGAGGAGGCGTGGGGACGATCGGATGGAGCGGCGGCGCTCTACCTGACGAATGGGAGCGGGCAAACGCGGCTCGGCGTGGCGCGCGGGCTCACCTGTCCGACGTGCGCGCGGGCCTTCGAAGCGCCGAAGATGGGGCTGTTCTCGTATCAGTCACCGACGGGCGCGTGCCCCGAGTGCCGCGGCTTCGGGCGCACCATCGGTGTCGATTGGGGCAAGGTGATCCCGGACGAGTCGCGCTCCATCAAGCAGGGCGCGATCCGCCCGTGGTCGGGCGCGTCCACGACGTGGGAGCGGAGCAGCCTCAACAAGTTCTGCGATCGGAAGAAGATCCCCGTGGACGTGCCCTGGCGCGATCTGACGGAGGCGCAGCGGACCGCGATCATCGAAGGCGAAGGCTCGTGGCGTGGGGGCAAGTTCCCCGGCGTGCGCATGTGGTTCGAGTGGCTGAACACGCGTACGTACAAGATGCACGTGCGCGTGCTCCTCGCGCGGTACCGATCGTACGACGTGTGCAAGGCTTGCAACGGCAAGCGGCTCGCGCCGACGTCGCTGCTCTATCACGTGGACGGGCTCGATCTCGCGGCGTGGCACGGGCTCGAATTGAGCGAGGCGCGGGCGCGGCTCGATGCGCTGAAGACGACGACGGGGCAGGGGGAGATCGCGCGCCGCGAGCTGGTTGCGCGGATTGGCTATCTGGAGAAGGTCGGGCTCGGGTACCTCACGCTCGATCGACAAGCACGCACGCTCTCGGGCGGTGAAGCGCAGCGGGTGTCGCTGACGTCGGCGCTCGGGACGTCGCTGACAGGCGCGCTCTTCGTGCTCGACGAGCCCACGGTCGGGCTCCATCCGAGCGACATTCCGCCGCTCGTGTCGGCGATGCGCGAGCTGGCCGCGGCCGGCAATTCGGTGCTCGTGATCGAGCACGAGCCCATCGTGATCCGCGCGGCCGATCGCATGATCGAGCTGGGGCCGGGCGCAGGGCCCGCGGGCGGAGAGATCGTGTACGACGGCGCGCCGCGCGCGACGGCGAGCACCGGCGACCGAACGGCGCGGGCGCGGCGCAAGCTGGGGGAGAAGCTGACGATCGCGGGGGCTCGTGCCAACAACCTGCGCGACGTGACGGTGTCGTTTCCGCTGGGCGCGGTGGTGGCCGTGACGGGGCCGAGCGGATCGGGGAAGAGCACGCTGGTCGAGGAGATCTTGTATCGCGGGCTGGCGCGCGCGCGTGGTTTCCGCGACGTGGAGGCGCCGGGGCCGTATCGGGCCATCACGGGCGCGAGCCGAATCGTGGCGCCGGTGCTCGTCGATCAAGCGCCGCTCGGGCGCACGTCGCGCGGCAACCCGGCGACGTACACGGGCGCGTGGGACCGCGTGCGCGCGCTCTTCGGCAAGCAACCCGAAGCGGTGGCCGGCGGGCTCACGCCGGCGCACTTCTCGTTCAACGTCGCGCTCGGGCGGTGCGAGGCGTGCGCGGGCGAGGGCGCCGAGACGATCGAGATGCAGTTCCTCGCCGACGTGTCGCTGACCTGCCCGACGTGCCGCGGGCGGCGCTTCAAAGACGAGGTGTTGGAGATCAAGATCGAGGGACGATCGGTCTCCGACGTGCTCGCGATGTCGGTGGACGAGGCGCTCCAATTCTTCGAGCGCGAGGCCGCGATCGTGCGGGCGCTCGGGCCTCTCTCGAAGCTCGGGCTCGGGTACCTCGCGCTGGGGCAGCCGCTGTCGACGCTGTCGGGCGGCGAGGCGCAGCGGATCAAGCTGGCGCAGGCGCTCGGCGAGCCTTCGAGCGGGCAGCTCGTGATCCTCGACGAGCCGAGCGCGGGGCTGCACCCGCGCGAGGTGGCGCGGCTCAACGAGGCGCTCGACGATCTGGCGCGCGCGGGGGCGAGCGTGGTGGTGGTCGATCACGACGTCGACGTGATCGCGGCGGCCGATTGGGTGATCGATCTGGGGCCGGGCGCCGGCGCGCACGGCGGCCGGATCGTGGCCGAGGGGACGCCGGAAGACGTGGCCCGGACCGATACACGGACGGGGCGCGCGCTCGCGGATTGGTTTGAGGTCAAACGATCTCCGGCCGAGCCCCGCGCTGCGAAGAAGAAGCCCGCGCCGGCGCCGAGCGCGCCGCGGGCCATCGAGGTGGTGCAGGCGCGGGAGCACAACCTGCACGAGGTCTCGACCTCGATCCCGCACGGGAAGATCGTGGTGGTGACGGGCCCGAGCGGATCGGGGAAGAGCACGCTCGCGTTCGACGTGGTGTTCGCCGAGGGGCAGCGGCGCTTCCTCGAGACGCTGACGCCGTATGCCCGGCAGTTCCTCCCGACGCTGCCGCGTCCCGACGTGGATCGCGTGACGGGCGTGCCGCCGTCGATCGCGCTCGAGCAGCACACGACGCGATCGGGATCGAGCTCGACGGTGGCGACGGTCACGGAAATCGCGCACTACCTCCGGCTGCTCTACGCGAAGGTGGGCGAGGCGCACTGCCCGGTGTGCGACACGATGGTGGCGGCGAAGGCGCCGGACGAGGTGTTCGCCGAGATCACCGCCATGCGCGGGAACGGCACGCTGCTTTCGCCCGCGGTGGTGGCGCGCAAGGGCACGTACCTCGACGTCTTCACGGCCGCGGCGCGCGCCAAGATCGAGCGCGCGATCGTGGATGGAAAAGAAGCGCTCACGGACGACCCGCCCAAGCTCAAGAAGACGATGGAGCACTCCATCGATCTGATCGTCTACGAGGGGAAGCTCGCGGAGATCGATCGTGCGCTCTTCGATCGCGCGCTCGTCTTCGGCAAAGGCGCGGTGAAGGTGAAGCCGGCGAAGGGGAACGAGATCCTGCACTCCACGAGCCGCGCGTGCCCGCGCTGCGGCACCGGCGTTCCGGAGCTGGATCCGCGTTGGTTCTCGTTCAACACCAAGCAAGGGCGCTGCGAGGCCTGCGAGGGCGCAGGCGTCGAAGGCGGGCCGGCGGCGCTGCTCGAGGAGGAGCGGCCGTCGCCCTGCAAGGCCTGCGATGGATCACGGCTGTCGCCGCTGCCGCGCGCGGTGCGGCTCGCCGGCGAGCGCTACCACGAGGTCACGGGACGCTCGGTGGCGGACGCGGCCGCGTGGGCGAAGAAGCTGCATTTCTCGGGCGATCGCGCGCGCATCGCGGAGGCGCCGCTGCGCGAGCTCCTGCATCGCCTCGAGTTCGTGCTCGAGGTGGGGCTCGGCTATCTCGGGCTCGATCGGCGCGCGGCCACTTTGTCGGGCGGTGAGATGCAGCGGCTCCGCCTCGCGGCGCAGCTCGGCAGCGGGCTCACGGGCGCGCTCTACGTGCTCGACGAGCCCACCATCGGCCTCCATCCGCGCGACACGCATCGGCTGCTCGACAACCTGCGCAAGCTCGCGGACATGGGGAGCACGGTGCTCATGGTGGAGCACGACGCGGACACCATCCGCGCGGCCGATCACCTGATCGATCTCGGGCCCTCCGGCGGCCGCGGCGGCGGGCGGATCGTGGGCGAAGGGACGCCGGCGGCGGTGCTCGCGGATCCGCGCTCGCCGACGGCGCGCGCGCTCGCGGGCGAGCTGTCGATCGCATCGACGCGCGTGTGCCGCGGCGACGCGGACGTGGCCATCGAGCTCACCGGCGCGCGGGCCCACAACCTGCGCGTCGACTCGCTGCGCATCCCCGTCGGCCGCATGACGGTGGTCGCGGGCGTGTCGGGCTCGGGGAAGAGCACGCTGGTGCGGCAGGTGCTTTATCCAGCGGCGCGCAAGGCCTTGAAGCTCGTCGGTCCGGAGCCCGGGCCTTACGACAAGCTCCACTTGCCGAAGGGGCTCACGCGCGCGATCGCGGTCGATCAATCACCCATCGGGCGCACGCCGCGATCGGTGCCGGCGACGTTCCTCGGCGTGTGGGATCAGGTTCGCAAGCTGTTCGCGGCCTCGCCGGATGCGCAGGTGCGCGGGTATGGACAGGCGCGGTTCTCGTTCAACAGCGCGGCGGCCGGCGGGCGTTGCCCGGTGTGCGACGGCAACGGCGTCATCGCCCACGAGATGTCCTTCCTGCCCGACGTGGTGACGCCCTGCGAAGCCTGCGGCGGCGGGCGCTTCGAGCCGGCCACGCGCGACGTGCGCTACCTCGGGCTCTCGATCGGCGAGGTCCTCGATCTCACCGCCGAAGAGGCCGTGCGCGCCTTCACCTCCCATCCGAAGATCCGCGCGCCGCTCGAGACGATGTGCGATCTCGGCGTGGGCTATCTGCGGCTCGGTCAGGGATCGCACACGCTCTCCGGCGGCGAGGCCCAGCGGCTCAAGCTGGCCAGCGAGCTGACGGCGGGGACGCGCCACGAGCCCACGCTTTACGTACTGGACGAGCCCACCACGGGCTTGCATCTCGCGGATGTGGCGCGGCTCATCGCGGTGCTCGATCGGCTCGTGGAGCGCGGTGACACGCTGGTGATCATCGAGCATCACCCGGCGGTGATCGCGTCGGCCGACCACGTGATCGAGCTCGGGCCCGAGGGCGGCGCCGCCGGCGGGCGCATCGTCGCCGCGGGATCGCCGCGCGAGATCGCCAAGAAGAAGACGGCGACCGGGACGGTCCTCCGCGAGCTCTTCGCGCGCGGAGGATGAGCGATCGCGCCCGCCGCGCGTCGCCTGCGGGGTTTTTCTCTCGTGGCGGCGCGCGCGCTGTGATGGAATGAGCTCGTCACCCGCGGTCGCATCGAGGTCCATGGCCGGCATTCTCATCGTCGACGACGACCCCACCATTCGCAGCATGTTCGCGCGTGCGCTCGCCAACCTCGCCGAGATCGAGCTGGCAGCCAACGGGGGCGAGGCGCTGCGCATGCTCGGCACCAAGAAGTACGCGCTCGTGCTGCTCGATCTGCACATGCCGATGATCGACGGGTTCGCCGTGCTGCAGACCTTGTCCAGCAAGCCCGGCCCCAACAAGGACACGCCCGTGTACGTCGTGACCGCGGACGTGTCGGATCAAGCGCGCGTGCGGGCCTTGAAGCGACACGCGGTCTTCTTCCTGACGAAGCCCGTGCCCCTGGCCACGCTCACCGCGCTCGTGGATTCGACGCTGAAGAAGGCCGCGGCGCGCGCGCCTCGGGAGGAGCCCGGAGCGGGCGAGCCCCATCCGGCCGCGGTGCCCGCAGGCGCGAAGAAGCCTGGGGTCTGAGGCGATAGCCGAGCGCGTCGCGACCGCCGCGCAGCGACGATGAAGGCCGATCGGCCGTGGCGATCTCGACCGCAATGGCCGCAAGCTTTGCGGGCGCGTGTTGCCCAACGCAATGCGTCTCCGCGGACGTCGCCCATTCAATGGCGCGCGCGTGCTAGCGTCCGCTCGCCGTGCGCCGCATCCTCGCTTTCGCTTCGCTCGCGCTCTCTGCCACGCTCCTCTCCGCGCCCGCATCGGCGCAGCGTGCGCCGCTTCGATCGGGAGGTGGCCTTGAGGCCGCGCCCCACGTCGCGCCGCTGCGCATCGAGCCTCACGTCGATTACGGCGCGCCGCCCGCGTCGCGACGGGCCGCGTGGGATCGATTCCTCCGCGCCGCCTCCACGCCGGGGAAATCGAGCGCGTGGCAAGCGCTCTGGGACCGCGACACGCTGGCGCCCGCGCGCATCTTCGGCGCCGGCATCCCCGCGCCGGGCACGGTGGCCGACGCGGCCACGGCGGAGGCGCACGCGCGCGCTTTCCTCGAAGCGCATGGTGATCTCCTCGCGCCGGGCGTGCCGCTCGATCGCTTCGAGCTCATGGCCAACGATCTCGATCAAGGGCTGCGCACCGTCGCGTTCATCCAGCGCGCGCCGATGGAGGGCAGAGGCCTCGTCGCCGTCAGGGGCGCGCGGCTCAGCTTTCGTTATCGAGCGGATCGATTGTTCGTCCTCGCCGCGGAGACCTTCCCGAGCAGCGGTCTCCCCGCGCCGCGCATCGACGCGAGCGCCGCCGTCGCCGCGGCGAGCGCGTGGGTCGCGGAGGAGCACGCGACCGCGTCGCTGCACGAGCCGCCGTCGCTCTCCGCGCTCTCGCTCGTGGGCTCGGGCCGCGTCGACGTGCGGGGCGCATACCGTGTGGTGCTCGAGGCCTTTGGGCCGCGGGCGCGGTGGGCCGTGTACGTCGACGCGCGCTCGGGCGCGCCGCTCGCCCGTGAAAACCTCCTGCGCTTCGAGCAGGCGCCCGTCGTCTTCGACGTGCCGGTGCGCGCCCCTCAGCTCGGGCGCGCGCCGTATGCTGCATCGCGCCTCGATGTGACCGTCGACGGCACGTCGCTCCAAACCGACGAAAACGGCCTGCTCTCATGGACGAGCCAAGGCTCGCCGGCGGATGTTCTCCTCCGCGCGCGCGGACCGCTCGTGCGCGTCCAGAACCAGAATGGCATCGACGCGGCGACGACGCAGAGCGGGACGGATGGATCGCAGATCCTCTGGTCCCTCGCCGACGATGAATACGGCGACGCGCAGCTCACCTCCTTCATCCACGCAGGGCTCATCAAGGCACATGCGCGCAACTTCGCGCCGTCGATGACGTGGCTCGGCGGCCAGCTCGCCGTGCGGCCCAACACCAGCGATCCCCAAGGTTGCAACGCCTTTTGGGACGGCGTCGCCCTCAACTTCCTCATGGAGAACGGGGCGTGCAACAACTCGGGCCGCGTGGCCGACGTCGTCTATCACGAGTTCGGTCACGGCTTTCATCAATACTCGGTGATCCCCGGCGCCGGCGCGCTCGACGACTCTTTGGGCGAGGCGGCCGGCGATACGATGTGCGTGAGCTACACCCACGATCCGCAGATGGCGCCGGGGTTTTATCTCACCGGCGACTCCCCCCTTCGCCAGATTGACGATCTGCGCCGCTGGCCCGACGACATCAGTTGGGATCCGCACGAGACGGGCGTCATCTGGGGCGGTGCCATGTGGGATTTGCGCACCTACCTGACTGCGGAGCTCGGGGAGGACCAAGGCCACGCGGTCACGGATCAGCTCTATTACCAAGCGCTCCGCCGCTCTTCGAACATCCCCACCACGTACGCCGAAATCCTGGCCGCGGACGACGACGACGGCGACCTCTCCAATGGTACGCCGCACGTCTGTGCCATCAATCGAGCCTTCATCCGCCATGGGCTCGCGCCGGTGGTGAACGAGGCTGGGCTCACGCTGGTGCACACGCCGCTCACGGTGGTGCCGCCCAGCGAGGATCCGCCCGTCGTCGAGGTGGCTTCGAAGCTCCTTTATCCTCAGTGTGCCTCGAGCGACGTCGACGAGGTGTCGCTGAGCTTTCATCTCCTCGGCGGCGGCCCGGGCGCGGGCGTGCTCACGCCCTCCGGCGACGGCTGGTCGGGCACGCTCCCCGTCGCGCCGGAGGGCACGGCGCTGCGCTATTCACTCTCCGCGGTGGCGAACGGCAACACCATCTCGCTGCCCAACAACCCTGCCGATCCGGATTATCGTGTCTTCGTCGGCGACGTGGTGCCGATTCACTGCAACGACTTCGAGACGCAGATCGATGGTTGGACCTTCGAGGGCCTCGGCAACGGGGATTTCGAGTGGGACGCGCCGCAGGGCCTGGCGGGCGATCCGACGGCGGCGTTCTCGGGGCAGAAGGTGATCGGCGACACGCTGGGCGGGAATGGCATGTACGTGCCGAACCGCACCTCGTCGGCGCGAAGCCCGGTGATCTCGGTGGGCGACGAGGAGAACGTGCGTCTCCAATTCCGCCGCTGGCTCACGGTGAGGGATGGTTATTCCGATCGCGCCGTCATCTACGTGAACAATCAACCCGTCTGGCAAAACGTGGCCACCACCGCGAACAATGGCGGGCTCGAACATCGAGATGCCGAGTGGCGCTTCGAGGACATCGACATCTCCCCGCTCGCGCGGGCCTCGGGCTCGGTGGAGGTGCGCTTCGAGCTCAGCGCCGGCAAGGGCAAGGGGCTCGGCGGCTGGAACATCGATGATTTCTGCATCATGGCCTATCACCCGACGCCCCCGCCGGCGCAGCCGGACGCAGGTACGCCCGACGGAGGAGGCCCGGTCGAAGAGCCCATGGCGCCGAGTGGCTGCAGTTGCGCGACGCCCGGCCGGCCCGAGGGCTCGCCGCGGGAAAGCATGCTCGCGCTCCTCGCGGCGATCACGGGGGCGGCGGCTGCGCTTCGAAGGCGGAGAGGAGCGGGGTCGCGGGCGTCCACTGGATGAGCCCGATGATGGCCATGGGTTTGTCGAGCTCGAGACCCATCATCAAGAAGATGTCTTGGTGCTGGCCGAAGCGATCGACGCCCGAGCACGCGCTGCGCGCCGGCTTCACGAGGAACGACATGAAAGCGACTTGGCTGTTGGACGCGCAGCTCGCGTGGCCGCGTGTCTTCATCTCGTCCAGGGCGCAGCGGGCCATGATGTAGCTGTCGAAGGTCGCGTCCCACGCCCCCGCGTAACGACACCCTTCGTCGCCCATGTCTGCATCGTACTTGAACGCGATGGTCCCCACCTTGTGAGCATTGACCGGGTCCGGCCCGTTCATGATCGAGATCTCCATCTTGGTGTCCACCGGCAAGGCTCGGGCTGGACCGGAGATCGCGAGCGAACCCGCGCAGATCAGGATTAAGGGCAAGCCTCTCATGATGCCTTCGATGCCGAGCATCCGCGCGGATTGCGGGCCGGCGCGGAGCGCCCGATCGGCGGCGAGATCGTCAATCGTGTGCGCAATCCTACGAGCGATCGAAGCGCTCGGGGCTCGTCTCAGAGCCCGACGAGGGCGTCGCAGTTCATCGGCTTTTCACCGCACGACGGGGCCCCGCAGCTCTCGCAGGCGGCGGCGCAGGAACGGAGACCGGTCTGCCGATTGGCGTCGCAGTCGGCGAGGCAGGTGCTGTCGTTCTGACAGGGTTTGCGGCAGGTCTCGTCCATGTGCTGCACGTCATCGACGCAGGGCTTCGTGTCGTTGGCGCAGTTGGTGGGGACGGCGCAGGTCGTGATGGGGCCGGCGTCCCCGCTGTCGACGTAATCGACGTCGGGGAAGGTGCAGGCGACGGCCACGACGGGGACGGCGAGCATGGCGAGGACGGCGCGCATCAAAACACCCCTCCGGCCACGATACCAAACGTGTCACCGCTCACGGCGGGCATGACGTCGATGCGCGCCGTCGTCGCTTTGGCGGGGCGCGCCGTGGTCGTGGGCGCGGTGAGGAGGAGCGTCACGCCCGTGACCACCGCGGCGCCGCCGAGGACACCGAAGACATTGACCAGGGCTGCGTCGACCTTGCCTTCGGTGACGATCGGAGCGACCGCGGCCCCGCATTGGGGGAAGGTCGGACACTGATCCTTCAAGCGGCTCAACGCGCCTGCGCGGAGGCCGATGAAGACACCCGCTGCGACCGCCGAGGCTGCTCCGACGCCGAGCACGGACCAGCCGGCGATCCGTTGAGCAGAGCCGCTCGTCGCGGTGCCTTCGAGCGGCGCCTCGACGCCGGGCGCGACGCTCCCGACACGCACGTCGATGCGGCGCGTACCGCCCTTCGGCTCCAGCACGAAGATCTCGCGCGCCACCACGGACCCATCGCGGCGAACCTCGGCCGTGTGCGCGCCCGGATCGACGCGGATGGGCGTGCGCTCGTCGGCCGAGACACGGCGGCGATCGATGGTGACGTGATCGCCGTGCGCCGCGCCCTCGATGTGCATCGTGATCGTCGGCACCGAGGCTTCGAGCTTGCGCTGGTGCTCGTTGGCCTCCTTCACCACCTCGGGCGCGCTCGCGCCGGCTTCGGAAGCCGCCAGCGCATAGCCGTCGAGCGCCTGCGTCCAAAGGCCGACGTTCTCCATGCACAAGGCGATGTGGAACCGCACCTGCGGCGTCATCTTCACCTCGGCTACGCGCTGGAGCAGCGTCAGCGCTTCGGCCCAGCGGCCCGCGTCCTCGAGCTTGCGCGCCGTGGTGAAGCGCTCGCGCGCGAGCGAGAGATCCGTCGCCGCGTCGGCCCGCGCCACGGCGGGGCCTCCCGCGAGCGCGAAGAACGCGACGGTGACGAACGAACGCAGCAACGGGCACCGATCAGACAAGGGTCCTCCAGGTGCATGCTAACACGGCTGCGTGCCTGCGCCGGAGCGCGTGCGTACACCTCGTGCCGTCCGCTGCGGGCGCTCGCACGAGAAATCTCCGCCGGCTCACCTCGGCCTCGGGTCTCGGCACGATGCGTCCTCGATGACGCGCGTCCGCGACGCCGGCGTCGGAACGATCGCAGTGGGGCAAGGCACCCTCGCGGACGACGCCATGAAGGTCGGGCAAGCGAATCTCACCCTCGCGAGCGCGATGGTGGAAGAACGCCATTGCCCACGACAAAGCGAGGAATCGGCTCGCGACGCGAGCCTCGAGTCGCGGCAAAGCGCTCGCTCGGTGGAGCCATTCACGTCGCGCCGCTCCTGATCGGCCTTTGCGCGAGGTTCGCTCGCGCTGCTCGGCGAGCTCGTCTCCGGGATCAAAACCCGGCGTTGTCGACGTTGGTCACGCGGCGCCCGGGGACGCGCGGCGCTTTCGGCGAGCCCGGCGCGCGCGCGCTGGCGGCGGCTTTGGCGGTCGCGGTGGTCGACGGCGCGGCGGACGGCTCGACGGGAGGCTCGGCGGAAGCGACGGGGGCCGTCGACGCAACCGGAGGCGCAACGGGCGGCGGCTGCGGCGGAGCAGCGGCGGCTGCGCCCTTGCTGCGATGCACGCTGTTGGCGGCCACGAGGATGGCGATGGCGACGGGCACGGCGAGGATCGCGACGGCGAGGCCGTGGCGCGGGCTTCGCGGTGTGCTCGTGCTCGCGGCCCCGCGCACCGACATCACGGCATCGGGGATCGTCTCGACGAACATGGCGCCGGTGCTGGCCATGGGATCGAGCGCGGGCAGCACCGCGCGGGCGCGATCGAGCGCCTCGAGCAGGGCCTCGGCGTTCGGGTAACGATCGGCGCGATCCTTCGCGAGGCAGCCGGCCACGACGGTGCTCACCTCGCGCGGGATCGCGTCGGGCAGCGGTGGATAGGGTGACTCGATGATCTTCGGCAAGAGCGCCGCGTAGCTCGCCGCGGTGAAGGGGTGGCGCCCCGTGAGCATTTCGTAGAGCACCACACCGAGCGCCCAGATGTCGGTGCGCGCGTCGCAGCCGTCCTCGCCGAGCGCGCGCTCCGGGCTCATGTACGCGGGCGTCGCGAGCACGAGGCCCGGGCCGATGGTGCGAACGTCGCGCGCCGAGCTCACGCCGAAGTCGAGCAGCTTGGGCACGACGCCGGCCGCGCTCTTCGCGAGGAAGATGTTCTCGGGCTTCAAATCCCGGTGAACCACGCCTGCTTCATGCGCGGCGGCGAGGCCGCGACCGACGGCGGCCGCGATGGCGACGGCCTCCGTCGGAGGCACGGGGCCGCGTGCGATGCGCGCCGCGAGCGACTCGCCTTGGAGCAGCTCCATCGCCAAGTAGAGGCCTTTGTTCGGCCCGACCTCACCCGCGTCGGCGATGTCGACGATGTTCGGGTGCCGCAGCTTGCCGACGATCTGCACCTCGCGCAGGAACAGCGCGCGCATGTCGCGCGTGGTGCGCTCGCCCGCGCCTGCGATCTTCAGCGCGAACTCTCGGCCGAGGAGCTCGTGTCGCGCAGCCCACACCGTTCCCATCGCGCCCGTTCCAACGGGGCGCAGGAGGCGGTAGCGGCCTGCGATGACGTCGCCTTGCTTCACGGCACCCAAACAGTAGCGCGACCGTCCCGGATCGGTCACCCCCGACGCGCGTGCTCGGCACGACAACGACGCCTTCGGGTGAGGAGGGCCAGGACGGCCAGGGGCATCGCCGCCGTCCCGGCGCCCGTCTCCGAGGCCGTCCGGCACCCGCATCCGCCGGTATCCCCCGAGGATCCCGTCCCACCGCCGCCCATCCCGCCGGTGCCGGCCCCACCGGAGCCGGTCCCGCCGCCCGACGACGCGCTGGTCGTCGCGCCCGCATCGGGCAGCATGTTGGGGTTCGTCCCCGGCACCGCGAGCAGCGTAATCGACGTCGCCGGCAAGCTCAGGTGCGCGGCGCCGCCCTGCACGGCGACATCGCCGAGCCCCTTCACCTCGCTCCCCGAGCCCGCGTGCTGGAAGACCTGCGCGCTCCCGCTCGGCTCGAAATTGCCGAACGTCACGTCCACGTCGGTGTCCGTGCCCGCTTCGTTCACCAGCACCAACGTCATGCGCGTCGAGGAGACGCCGGCATAGGCCTGGACCCCATTGCCCGTCACCGTCGTACGTACGCTCACGCCCTCGAACGCCGACCCATTCCCATCGTAGTTGCGATAGAGCCGATAGGCCGCGAAGGCTGCATCGGTGGGCGAAGGCGGCGACCACGCCGTGGCCATGTCGAGCCCCTCGCGCCCGAAAATGCCGAGCACCTCCGCATAGGTGACCGCGCCCACCGGCTGATCGTGGCTGTAGAAATCGTATTCGCTGACGGCGAGCTTCGTCCCCGGATAGTGCTGGCTCACCCATTCTCGCATGCGCGGCACGAGGCGGATCTCCTCGTCGATCCACGACGGATCCGAATACGTCGGATCCCATAGCGATCGAGTGATCTCGGGCGGATTTCCGCCCTGCGGATAGTAATGCAGATCGAGGTAATGGAGGATGCGTCGACCATTCTGCTGCTCGTAGGCCTTGGCCTGATCGAGGATCCAAGCCATGAGCTCCGCGCCGCCGTGGGCGGCGCGATCGGGTGATTTCTCCGAGCATCCTTGGGAGATGTCGTCCGCGTCGGAGCAGAAGTAATTGGGGAAGCCCCATTCGGCCGGGCCGGCGATCTCGGCCGTGGGGTCGGCGTCGAGAATGGCAATCGCGTAATCGCGTATGCGCTGCCAGAGCTCGTCGAAGCCGAGCCTCTCTTTGCGGATGTCGTGGTGGGTCGAGCTCCACAGCGCGGGCTCGTTGTCGAGCGCATAGATGCGCTTGCCGGCGGCGGGCCCATGCTTCTCGACCAGGTAGGCGACCCACGTTTTCACGAAGGCCGGATCGACGGCCTTGCTCGTGCTCGTGGCCGTGCCGCAATCGATCCATTGTCCGCCGGACTTTCCATTGCCACAGGCGGCATCGTAAGGATCGTACGAGTCTTGCCCGGCGCCTTTGCAGCCGCAGTCGAAGGGGTGACCGTACTTGGGCGCCTTCGCCACCCAGCCGATGGTGGGAACGGTGAAGAGCGCGACCACGCCCTTTTGGTCGAGGCCTTTCAGGAAGGCATTGGCGCCGCTCGTCGCTTTGGGATCGGCGGGCGGGCTCGCGCACCAATTGGCGTCGCCGCTCCAACAGCCGGGGATGTTCTCGAAATAGTAATCGGCGCCGGTGTTGCTCGTGTCGATCTCGTAGTTGTAGCGGCTCGTGCCGTTGCCGCCCCAACGGCCCACGGTGATGCGACCTTCGGTGATCTGCGCGTCGGCGGGGTAGTTCATCCCGTAGATGAGCGGCGAGATCACGTGCGCATCGGCGCTCGGATCGACGGTGACCTTCACTTGGGCTCGAGCACCGGAGGTGCCGGCCACGAGCGCGGTGACTTGGGCGGCGGCGAGGAGGGCGCGACGCATGCTCGAATCACACGCCCCCTGGCGTGGGCTGTCAACGCATCACGCGAACGTTTCGTCATTTCATGTGATCTCGAGGGAGCCCAGTGAGCGCCGTGGTGCGAAGTCGGGACGTCCGTGTCGACTTGGCTCTTCCCGATCGGTCCGCGAACCTACGATGTGCGGATCGAGGCTCTGTTGGTGGGGATCGTCGATGCCCCGTCGTCGAATGGATGGTCTCAAGATGTGTCGATGATTGCTGCTACGCGCCCCGCCGCATCGGTTGGCCTCCCTCAAAATCGCCGAGGATTCCTCGGTCGGCCGCCCTAACGGCGGGGCGCTCGCGACGCAATTATCGACACATCTTCAGCCCCTTTGAGCGATACGTCGCCTTCACGCCATCGTCGAGCGGCCTGGCCCGGGACGGTGATTGGGGCAGGGGACCGGGGTACGCATGCGGGCGACCCGGCGAAAGCCCGCGGACCGGGGCGTGGCCCCACATTCTTGATGAAATGTCCGCGGAGACCGGGCAAGCTGCCCGTCGTCGGGGGGCGATGGCGGTGTGGTGTGGTGCCTCCCTTTTCCGGAGAGCCCATGCGTCCTTTCGCATCCGCTGCACCTCTCGCATCCATCCTCGCATTCGCATTCTTATCCGCGGCGCCGGCGACGTCCTGGGGGCAGGATCTCGCCGCCGCCGAAGCGCTGTTCAACAAGGGCCTCGCGGACATGGAGGCCGGTCGGTTCGACACTGCATGTCCCGCCATCGGTGAAAGCTATCGCCTCGATCCCCGCGGCGGCACGCTCTTCACCTTGGCCGAATGCGAGGCCAAGGCCGGCAAGATCGCGACGGCCGTGGCGCGCTACGAAGACTATCTCCAGTTCTTCTCCCGCCTCGAGCCCAAGAAACAGAAGCAGCAGCTCGGCCGCGAGAAGATCGCCATGGAGCAAAAGCAGGCGCTCAATCAGGACGTGCCGCTCCTCACGCTCGTCTTGCCGCCGAATGCGCCGCCGGATGCGCACGTCCTCCGCGACGGCGTGGATCTCGCGCGTCCGGCGATGGGCATCGCGCTCCCGGTGGATCCCGGTGAGCACGTCATCGTGGTGCAGATCCCGGGGCAGCCGCCGACCGAGCAGCGGATCACCATCGCCAAGCGCGAAAAGAAGACCCTCCCCATCGAGATCAAGATTCAGGTCAAGAAGGCCGAGCCTCCGCCGCCGCCGGAGCCGCCCAAGGTGGTCGAGCCGATCGAGCCTCCGCCCCGAGCGGCCCGTCGGGGCGCCGGATCGGCGCCTACGTGCTCGGCGGCGTGGGCATTGCCGGCATCGCGATCGGCGCGGTGACCGGCGGCCTCGTGTTCGCGAAGAAAGGCACCATCAACACCAATTGCGATGGTGGAGAGTGCAGCCAAACGGGGCTCAATGCCGTGAACAGCGCCAAAGGCCTGGGCACGGTCAGCACCATCACCTTCATCGCCGGCGCCGCTGCGTTGGGCACCGGCGCCATTCTCTTCTTCACGGAGCCCAAGAAGCCGCAGCCGAAGACGGGGACCGCGAGCCTGTCGTCGCGCTGGATCCGCGCCGGGATCGCGCCGAGCCCGCAGGGCGTCTTCGCCACCGCCGAGGGAGCGTTTTGATGCAACCGCTGAATCGACCGCGATCGCTCGCCCTCTTGTCCGCACTCGTCGGCGGCACCTCGATGATGGGGTGTACGCTGCTTGCCGGGCTCACCGAGGATTATCATCTCGCCTCCAACTCCGGCGGAATGGGCGGCACGGGCACGACGACGTCCTCGTCCTCTTCGTCCACGGGCTCGGTGGGTGGAGGCGGCGCGACGACGTCTTCATCTTCGTCTGGTGGGGGTGGCACCGGCGGCGCGACCTCGTCGTCGAGCACCGGCGGCACGGGCGGCGCCACCGCATCTTCCTCTTCGTCGAGCAGCAGCGGCACCGGCGGGACGGGCGGCGGCACCGTGACCTGCGAGCCCAACCAGGCCGAGCCTTGTTACACGGGCGCGCCCGGCACCGAGAACGTCGGTGTCTGTCACGGCGGCATGAAGACCTGCAATGCCCAAGGCAATGGTTATGGCCCTTGCCAAGGCGAGGTCACGCCCACCGCGGAGAAGTGCAGCACGCCCGTTGATGATGATTGCGACGGCACCGCCCTCGACGACGACGTCGGGTGCGTCTGCCTCCCTGGCACCTCGTCGCCCTGTTATTCGGGCCCCGGCGGCACGGAGAACGTGGGTATCTGCAAGGCCGGCACGGCCACCTGCAATGCCGACGGCAAGGGATATGGCACCTGCGTCGGCGAGGTGTTGCCCAAGACCGAAGACTGCACGACCACCGTCGACGACGATTGCGACGGCGTCGCGCCTCCCTGTTTGGGCGGCGAGATCTGGTCGAAGCAATTCGGTGACACGGCGAGCCAGATCGCCAAGAGCATTGCCGTCCTGTCCGATGGCACGTCCTTCGTGACGGGGACCATGGGTGGCACCGTCGATTTCGGCCTCGGGCCGCTCGTGAGCCCGGGCGGCACCGATGCTTTCCTCGCCAAGGTCGATCCCATGGGGAACACCCTTTGGGCCAAGCGCTTCGGCGACAGCGCCAATCAAGACGCGCGCGCCGTCGCCGTCGACGGGACGGGCGCCGCCATCGTGACGGGCCAATTCGCCGGGACCATCGATTTCGGCGGTGGGGCGCTCACCAGCGCCGGCGGCACCGATGTCTTCCTCGCGAAGTTCGACGCCGGCGGCACCCCCGTTTGGAGCAAGATCTTCGGCAACAGCGTCGCTCAGCTCGCGACCGACGTCACCATCGTGCCCGGCAGCAACGATATCGTCATCTCGGGCTACATGGTCGGATCCATCGATTTCGGCGGTGGAACGCTGACCTCGGCGGGCAGCAACGATCTCTTCGTGGCGCGCTTCGGTCCGGATGGCTCGTACAAATGGGGCAAGGTCTTCGGCAATGCCTCGGCCCAAGTGGCCACCAGCGTCGCGGCGCAGACCAATGGAGACGTGGTGCTCGTGGGGTATTTCCAAGGCGGGATGGACTTCGGCCCTGGGCCGCTCTCCACCGCCGGCCTCAACGACATCTTCATGGTGACGCTCAACAGCGCGGGTGACGGCGTTTGGAGCAAGAAGCTCGGCGACGCTTCCGATCAGTTCGCGCAAGCCGTCGCGGTCGGCCCGCAGGGGAAGATCGCCATCACCGGCTCGATGGCCGGCACCGTCGATTTCGGCGGGACCATCTTCACGAGCGCGGGCGGCAACGATGCGTTCGTGGCCGTGTACGACTCGGGAGGCATCCTCATTTGGTGCAAGAAGTTCGGTGATACTGCGGAGCAATTCGGCTACGGCGTGTCGTTCGATTCGGCCGGCAACGTCATCGTCACCGGCTCCTTCGCCGGCTCCGCCAACTTCACCGGACAGATCCTCACGAGCACCGGGGGTCAGGACGCCTTCATCGCCAAGTTCGATCCGTCGGGCAACGGGCTTTGGAGCAAGAAATACGGCGACGGCTCCGATCAAAGCGCTTATGCGGTGGGCACGGACGGGAGCAAGAACGTGTACGCCGCCGGGAGCTTCGCCGGGATGATCAATTTCGGCAACGGCAACCACACGTCGGCCGGCGTCGAGGACATCTTCCTCGCCAAGCTCTTCCCGTGATGACCATGCGTCGCGCGCTCGCCCTGATCCTCGCTGCGATCTTCGCACCCTTCGCCGGGTGCGCCGAGGGGACGACCACCGGCAGCGGCGGTCAGGGCGGCGGTGCCACCAGCAGCAGCGGTGTCGCCGGTGGAGCGATGGTGTGCGTGCCGGCGTCCACCATCTCTTGTTACACCGGTCCTTCGGGCACGCTGGGTGTCGGTGTTTGCAAGGGCGGGACACAGACCTGCAATGCGGAGGGGACGGGATATGGCCTCTGCGAAGGGGAGATCACACCGAGCGCGGAGAAGTGCGAGACCCCCGACGACGAAGATTGCGATGGCTCGCCTCTGAGCGATCTCGCGGGGTGTGTCTGTGTGCCTGATGCCGTCGTCGATTGCTATTCGGGCCCGGGCGGCACGCAGGGCGTGGGCGTTTGCAAGGGTGGCAAAGCGACGTGCGACGCGTCCGGCAAGAGCCTCGGGCCCTGCGCCGGTGAGGTGGTGCCGATCGCCGAAGACTGCACCACCATCGACGACGACGACTGCGACGGTTTCGCGCCCACGTGCGGTATCGAGGTTTGGTCCAAGCGCTTCGGTGACGCCTCGAGCCAAGCAGTGAAAGGCCTCGCCGTGGAGGCGGGCGGGAGCTCGATTCTGACCGGTGCCTTGAACGGCGCGGCGGACTTCGGTGCCGGCGCGCTGGCGAGCGCGGGCGGGAGCGACGTCTTCGTCACCAAGCTCGACGCCTCGGGGAGCATGCTCTGGGCGAAGCGCTTCGGCGACGCTGCCAATCAGGAGGCGCGCGCGGTGGCCGTCGATGCCAATGGCAACGTGGCGCTGACGGGGTATTTCAACGGCAGCACCGATTTCGGCGGCGGCATGCTGGTGAGCGCCGGCGGCAACGATGTCTTCGTCGCCAAGCTCGACGGCGCGGGCAACCACGTTTGGAGCAAGGGTTTCGGCAACAACACCAACCAGATTGGCAATGCCGTCGCCTTCGCGCCGAGCGGTGATGTCGCGGTCGCGGGCTACTTCGCCGGGAGCATCGATTTCGGCGGCGGCATGTTGGTCTCCGCCGGCGGGAGCGACGCTTTCCTCGCCGTCTTCGGCCCCGACGGGGCCCACAAATGGAGCAAGAGCTTCGGCAACGGGAGCAACCAGATCGCGACCGGCGTGGCCGTGCAGCCTTCGGGGAACGTCGTCGTGGCCGGCTCTTTCGAAGGGCAGATCGATTTGGGCGGCGGGCCGCTCTCGACGGCGGGGCTCAACGACATCTTCGTGGCGAGCTTCGGCCCTCTCGGCAATCACCTCTGGAGCAAGCGATTCGGCGGCGCCGGCCAGCAATATGGATATGCCCTGGCGACCTCCGCGAACGGCGGCGTGGCGCTCACCGGCGCGTTCGCCGGGAGCATCGATTTCGGCTGCGGGGCTCTGACGAGCGCGGGCGGCAACGATCTGTTCGTGGCCCTCCTCGATGCGAACGGAGGCTGCGTCTGGAGCCATGGATTCGGGGACGCGGCCGATCAAGCCGGCAACGCCGTGACTTTCGATACGGCTGGCAACGTCATCGTCACGGGCTCTTTTGCAGGCTCCGTCACGATTGGCAATCAGACGCTGGCCGGCGCGGGCGGCACCGATGTTCTCGTCGTCAAGATCGCCGCCGGCGGCGCGCCGCTGTGGGCCGCGAAGGCCGGCGACGCTCCCGACCAAAGCGGCCTCGCCGTCGGGACCGATGGCGCGAACAACCTCCTCGTCGCGGGCAGCTTCGCCGGCACGCTCGGCTTCAACGCCGGCGCGCTCGTGAGCGCCGGCGCCGAGGACATGTTCATCGTCAAGCTGCTCCCCTGAAGCGATTCGGGTTTGGGGAGGCTTGGTGGCTCCCCGCCGCTCGGAGGCGGCGGGGGCATGCGTGCTCGACGGTGAGCACGCGGCGGGGCGGCGTGGGCCCCGCCGCAGGACTTCACGGCTCGGGGATGGTGTAACAGAGGTTGAGCTTGGGCCGTTCGTGTTGGTTGGATTCGCTCGAGCCGAAGGCGTTCAGCGGGCCTTGATTCGCTTCCAGGAGGAGACCGTAGTTCGAGCTGGACAGCCAGCTTTGCGCCAGCGACTTGGCGTCGAAGGACACCCTGTCCGGATCGTGGCCATGGCAGCTCTCGTCGAGCGCGAACGAAGCGGCGATCGTCGGATCGATGGCGCTGCCGCCGTTCGCGTGGATGCTCGACCAGGTGACCGTGTCCTCTTTCCAAGGCGCGAGGAGCCGGTGCACGTTCACCGTCGCGGGCCGCACGTGATCGGGAGCGAGCGAGATGGATGCGCTCTCGACACGAGCGCCGGCGGGGACGTCGCCCAAGTCGAAGCGCAGGACCGATTGCATGATGCGATTCGGCCCATCGTGGTAACCGACGCCGAGCTTGTCTTGCTTGCCGTGGTTCTTCGTCGGCTTGTCGCTGACGATCTGTGCGTCGGCCACTCGGCCGCCGCCGTGTGAAGAGCGATAGACGTCGATGCAGGTCTGATCGCAGGCGTCGCCGATGCCGTCACCGTCGGTGTCGTGCTGCGAGGGGTTGCGGACGGAGGGGCAGTTGTCGACGTTGCCGCAGACGCCGTCGTGGTCGGCGTCGTTCTGCGCGTCGAGCGGGCAGGGATCGCAGGCGTCGCCGAAGCCGTCACCGTCGCTGTCGAAGTCGGCGGGATCGGAGATCAGCGGGCAGTGATCGAGGGCGTCGAGCACGCCGTCGTTGTCGTCGTCGGGATCGCAGGCGTCGCCGAGGCCGTCGCCGTCGGTGTCGGTTTGATCCGAATTGGCCACCTCGGGGCAGTTGTCGATGCCGAGCGGCACGCCGTCGCCGTCCACGTCTTCGGGGACCATCACCGCGAAGACCGAGAAGCCGGGCGTGTAACCGCAGATGCGGTTCGTGGCGCGGTTCAGATCGAAGGTGATGTCCTCCCAGGTGCCGGACTCCTCGCTGTAGTGCATGAGCTGGAGTGAGGCCTCGTTGGGTTGAGGATCGGAGTACGTGATGCACACGTAGACGGTGCCGACGAAATCGACCGTGGTGGTGATGTCGTAGTAGAGCGGCGGATCCGAGGTGAGCTGGAGACCGGAGGGCGGCTCGGGCCCGATGGGCGAGACGGCTGCGGTGGTGTAGCCGCTGCCGCCGGGAGCGATGATGGGGAAGTCGAGCGTGACGCCGGGGGCCGGGGTCGCGTAACCGAAGCCTTGCGTGGCGTCGGTGTACACGGGCGTCAGGAGCGTGAGATTGAAGGAGCCGAACGAGGCTTCGGACCCATCCACCGTGCCCAACGCATTGACCGAGTACGTGCCCGGCTCACCCACGACGCGGACGGCCGGATGCGGATTCGGCGTCGAGGGGCCGTAAGCACGAATGTACTTGTATCCGCCGGTCGGCTGCCACGCATACCCTTGCACGTTGGCCGAGGTGATGTTCTTTTCCGGGCTGCCATCGGGCTCGCGCACGTCGAAGATGATCCGCGTCTCCGCCGTCATCAGTGAACGGGGGCTCGCCGGCGCATCGGTGCCGCCGGTGAGGTTGTAGGTGCTCGACGAGAGGCCGTAAGCCTCGAACGTGGCATTGATGGGATCGGGCCCGCCGGTGTTGGCGACGGTGACCGTGTAGCCGTCGAGCGTCCAGGTGCCGGGCGTGAGCGCGAGATCGAAGTGGGTCCCGGGCAGGGTGAAATTGTCGTACGCGTAGCTCCCGAGCGACTCTCGGGCGCGCACGGAGCCGGACGTCACGGTGCTCGTGTCGAAGAAGCCCTCGAGGGTGACGTCACCCCGCAGGAACGAGAGCGTGCCTCCATAGTTGATCGTGGTGGCGATGCCCGGCGCCACGGTGGTGGTGCTCGAACGATGTTGGATGTAGCCGTAGGGCGCGTCGAAGTACGTATAGGCGTACGTGTTGTAGGTGCCGGTGACGAGGCCCTTGAGCTCGTAAGGACCATTGGCGGCGACGTACGTGGACGCCGAGACGTCCTGCGTGGGCGTGCCGTAGGCGCCATAAGCGTAGACCCAGTGATTCTGGAGGATGTCACCGCCGGTCGCGAGGGGCGTGGAGATGGTGCCTTTGATCGAGCCCGGGCTCAGGCTCGTGAGATCGAGGGTCCACGAGCTCGTCACGCCGCCCGCGCCGACCGCGAGCACCCGCGCGTCGAGCGGCAGCGTGACCTGCGCGCCGCCCGTCGGGGTGACGGTCACCGTGCCGTCGAGCGTGACGGCGCCGTTCTGGATCATGGGCAGCCGGTAGCCCGAGGCCGAGCCGCCGGGAAAGCTGGATTGCACGCTGAACGAGGCCTCGGGCGACGAGGCGTCGGCGCGCAGGTTGAAGTAGTCGAGCGTGCCGCCGACGATGGTGATCGATCCGGTGATGTCGGCCGCCGGATAGATGTAATCGTCGGTCACGGTGGCCCCGACGTCGACGGAGATGTTCGAAGCCTTGTTGATGTAAAGATACGTGGACCAGGCCGAGCTGTTCGAGACGTTGGCGCGGAGATAAGGGTTGTAGCCGTGTCCGCCTTCCACCGTGAGCGCGTACGAAGAGCCGGTGAAGTCGGCTGAAGAGCTGAAGCCGTCGTACGAAGACACGGAGACGTAGCCGCCGGAGACCGTGTGGCCCGAGAGGCCGATCGTGCCTTGGAGGACACCCGGGTGGAGCACGACGGTGTTGTCGGCGAGCGCGGGAGAGGCGATGAGTGCCGCGGACAGGGCGCAGGCCGCGAAGATTCGCGGCTTCGAGAGCCAAGAGCGCATCAGGTTCTACCTTTCTGCGAACGAGCGCGAACGGGAACGAGGAACGATGAGATGAAGGAGGGAGAGCGCGCCGCCCGCCTCGAAGGCCGGCGGCGCGCTCCGAGGGGTGCTACTGCGAGGCGAGGATCTTCACGACGAACGCGTCGTTCCCGCCGCCGCTCCAGTTGACGGTCGTGCCGGTGTCGGCGTCGAACGTGATGTCGCCGTTCGCCATGCGTCCCGCGACGAGGATGTCGCCGGAGACCAACGGGGTGGCGCCGAACGGACGAACACCGATGGCGGGATCACGCACGATGACACCGCTGTCGCCGTAGCGATTCGCCCAGAGGTACGTGTGGCTCGTGCTCACCTTGGCGACGAACAATTGCTCGGCGCCGGGCACGTAGGGGGGATGAATCGTGCCGAACCACACGTCTTGCGTCACCGAGCCGGCGAGCAGGAGCGCACCGTCGGTGTCGACCGCGATGCTGGTGCCGCGCTGCCAGTTCGAGTTGGCGATCGTGTCGCTCCAGATGGTGTCGCCGGTGGCGCCGTTGAGGTGCGCCACGAAAGCGTCGGTGACGCCGAGCGCGCCGGCGACGTCGTTGGCGATGCCCGTGGGCGCGATGATGATCGAGTGGCTGAAGTCACCCGTGAACCAGACGCCCGGCGGAGATGCGGTATCGAACGTCACGTTGGCGCCCGAGCGCGTGCCGCAGCCGGAGGTGCACGCGGTGTTCTGCCGGAAGGCCTTGCTCCATTGCGGGGTGATCGCGCCGAACGCCACGGTCGGCATGCTGAACCTGGACACGAATGCATCGCCGCTCGAGCCGGCGGTCGTCGTGAGGGTCGTCCCGCCGAACGTGAGGCTTCCGAGGAAGCTGCCCGTGAGCACCAAGCTCTGACCGGTGCTGTCGGTGGCGGCGCCGTTCACGTACTCGTCACCCGTGCCGCCGTAGGTCTCCGTGATGCCCCAGAACGACGCGGAGAGGATCTTGTCGATGAAGATGTCCTGCCCGCCGTGCGATGCGCAGAAGGAGCTGCCCATGCCGCCCGAGCAATCGATCTGGTTCGTGAACTCGCCGACCACGGTGACGCTGTTGGTCTGGTCGACGAGCACCTTGCGGGGGAATTGGAAGCCGGCGCCGCCGAACTTCCGCGCTTGCGAGATGGCGCCGTTGGTGCCCGACATCCGCACCACGAAGCCGTCGTAGCCATCGGCCGCGGAGCTCGTGAGCGACGAGGTCGAACTGAAGACGATCGACTCCTTGTACGAGCCGACGAGGATCACGTCGCCGGCCTGATCGGCGGCGATCGAATACGACTCCTGCGTGGTGTTGCCCGTGCCGGCGAACTTCTTGGCCCAGATGGCTTTGCCGACCTGATCGAGCTTGGCGACGTAGATGTCGTAATCGGAGGGGTTCGTGCCCGTGTTGGTCAGCGTGGTCGGCGGGGTGGTGTCGAACGTCATCGAGCCGGTGAAGTAGCCGGTGATGAACGTGTTGCCGTCCAAGTCGACGGTCAGGCCGCTCATGTATTGATCTTGGCCGTCGCCGTAGCTCGTCGCCCAGCTCGCGCACGACGTCGTGCACGTCGGGGTGAGCGGCAGGACCGAGGTGCAGCCGGCGCCGTCGACGGTGTCGTCGCACGCGAGCGAGGAGACGCCCGTGTGCACGAGCCGCTCCGCCGTCTTGACGACGCTCGGCCCCTGCGTGTGATTCGCTTGGACCAAAACATCGGCGCCCATCGGCGCATTGACGCAGTATCGGCCGCCGAGATCGGTCAGGGTCGAGCTGCTCTCCGGGCCACGTCCGGTGTTGTAGCGCGCCAAGACACGCGCGTTCTCGATCGGGTTGGGCGTCGGGAAGGCGTCGTCCTGCACGATGCCGGACAGGCACGTATCCGCGCCGAGCTTGACGACGAGCTGCTTGCAGGCACTGCCACCGCACGAGGCCGAAGGACCGGGCGTGGTGGTGTCGACCTGCGGATAATCCATGCCGATGATGTTCGGCAGGCCCGCGGCCGTGGCGGTCACGCGAATGACGTCCCTCGGCACCTCGACGCAGGCATAGCCGCTCGAGTTCGTGGTGTTGGTGGCGTTGAACGCATAACGGTTGGTGTTGGCGCCGAGCGAGGTGAGCGAGACGCGCGCGCCGGGGACGGCGGTGTCGCCGAAGTCCTTCACGTAGATCTCGACGCAGTCGTCGCCGGGGAGGCTGTAGTCCGCGTTCCACCACGAGAAGTGCGAGACGGTGGCGCGCCACGCGAGGCGGCCCGGGATCGTGGACGAGGCCACGACGGTGCCCGAGCCTTCACGACGCCAGATGCCGTCGGTCAAATCGAAGTACCACGCGTCGATGGTGTCTCCGTTGTTGTAGACGGCTTGGAGATCGTCGGGCAGATCGAACTCGAGGGTCGCCGTGGAGCCGGCCTTGAGCTTGACGGCGGTGTTGCCGCGCCAGAGCGAGATGTCGGCCATGAAGACGCTGGACAGGTTCACCGCCGGCGCGCCGAGGGTAGGCACGCCCATGAGCCGGCCCGGCATCACGTCGAGATCGTCGGTCGTCGGATCGAGCGGGACCACCGACATCTCGATGACGCCCGTGACCGGGTTGTTGTTGGCGTCGACCACCGCATTGGACGGGATCGAGACACGCACCTTGTCGTCGTCGACGATCGCTTCGGCGCCCGACGCGACGTAGAACGCGACGCGCTCGCCGAGATCGATGAGGTGGGTGACGACCTCCTGCGTGTTGCCGGCGATGAGGGTCGTGTGCGGAGCCGCGGGCGTGTAGCCCGTGGCCGTGACTTGAGCGATGGTGTCGCCTGCCGCGACGCCCGTGAACGTCGCTTTGCCATCGGCCCCCGTGAGCTTCGCCGTGGCGCCGACGACGACCTTGGCGCCCGTGATCGCATCGCCGTTGCGATCGAACACCTTCACGTCGAGCTGCGTCTGCATGCATTGGCCGCCTTGGCAGGCGCCGCCGGTGCAGGCCGTGCCGTCGGCCGCGGTGGTGAAGACGCATTGGCCGCTGCCTGCGTCGCAGGCGCCGGCGCTCTGGCACGCGCTCGGCGTACAAGGGACGGGCGTGCCCGCGCACACGCCGCCGCTCGCCCAGACATCACCCGTGGTACAGAGGTTACCGTCGTTGCACGGCGTGCCGATGGTGCCGAAGCAAACGCTGGGCGAGCCGGTGCACGTGTAGCCACTCTCGACGGTGCAGCTCGCGCTGCAGCCGTCACCGTTCGCGGCATTGCCATCGTCGCACGCTTCGGCGGCGAGCTTGATGCCGTCACCGCAGACGGCGGCACAGGCGCTGGGCGAGCCGGAGCAGGCATAACCGCTCTCGACGGTGCAGCTCGCGCTGCAGCCGTCACCGTTCGTGGCATTGCCATCGTCGCACGCCTCGGCGGCGAGCTTGATACCGTCACCGCAGATGGCGGCGCAGGCGCTCGGCGAGCCGGAGCAGGCATAACCGCTCTCGACTGCGCAACTCGCGCTGCAGCCGTCACCGTTCGCGGCATTGCCATCGTCGCACGCCTCGGCGGCGAGCTTGATACCGTCACCGCAGATGGCGGCGCAGGCGCTCGGCGAGCCGGAGCAGGCATAACCGCTCTCGACTGCGCAACTCGCGCTGCAGCCGTCGCCGCCCGAGGCATTGCCGTCGTCGCAGGCTTCGGCGCCGGCCTTGATCCCATCACCGCAGACGGTGGCGCAGATGCTGGGGGAGCCGGAGCAGGCATAGCCGTTCTCCGGGGCGCAGGCCGCGCTGCAGCCGTCGCCGCTCGAGGCATTGCCATCGTCGCAGGCTTCGGCGCCGGCCTTGATGCCGTCGCCGCACACCGTCGCGCAGGCGCTGGGTGAGCCGGAGCAGGTGTAGCCACTTTCGATGGTGCAGGTCGCGCTGCAGCCGTCGCCGCTCACCGTATTGCCGTCGTCACAGGCTTCGGCGCCGCCGAGGGTGCCGTCTCCGCAGGTGTAGCTGGGCGCGGTGACGTAACAGACGTCGAGCGCCGGGCGATGGGAGACGGGTGATCCTTCACTGCTCTTGAACTCCGTCGCGCCGAGAGGATCGCGATCGAGGAGAAGGCCGTAGTTGGGGTGGGCGCCGGAGAGCCAGCCGGACACGAGCGAGGTGACATTGGCTTCGGTCGCGCCGCCCGTGGTGGGCAACGTGGCCTCCACCGCGGACGCGTAAGCACCGTTGAAGTTGCTCCACGTGACCGAGCCTTCGGCCCAGGCTGCCGTCACGCGGTGCACGTCGACGGGCTTGTTCCCGCTGCTCTTGTGCATGACGAGCTTTGCGGAGGTGACGACTGCGCTCGAGGGAATCGAAGAGAGATCGAAGCGGACGAGCGCCTGCTGCTCCCAAATGGGCAGCCGCCCCGTGTGGAGCGTCGTCGCGGATCCCCAGTTGATGAAGGGCCAGAGGCGCGTGATGGTGGCGTCCTGTACGGAGCCCGCCGTGCCTCGCTGAATGCGGACGCACACCGGCGTTCCGATGGCCTGGCTCGTCACTGCGATTGACTCGGAGGGAGCCGGGTCGGCGCAGCCTGGAACGAGAGAGATGGATAACAGCCCAGCCCATAAAGCACGTGTAGCTCTCCACAATCGATGAGCCATCAGGTCACCTCCTGCGATTCTTGTTTTTACCCACACGAGCGTGCAGGTCCCCGTCAGAGACGGCCGATACTACGCACATCGCCCGGGTCAGGTAACGGCGATTCGTGCGTGGTAATGCCGAGGAAATGGCGTTTGCCGGCCACCCGTCAACAGTGGTGTGCGCCCTGGTGAGGGGATGTCGTTGTTGGGCTGGGTGTCGATGCTGCGACGCAGCGGGTTCCGGGGGTGGTATACGTGAAAGATTTTGCCGCGGTTGCGTGATTGGCAATCGAAATAGGCCATCTCGCTCGTGCGGAAGGGAGGCGCGGCGGAAGGAATGACGCGAAGCGGGTGTGGCGAGCCGTTGATATGGTCGCCGCGATGTCACGAGGCGAGCGGACGAGTATGACAATTGATTGGTGGCAGATTCGATTGACACATCGATGAAAACGTTCGTGCCCTCATCGGCGACGCCGAGAGGCACGAAGACGAGGGCCGCGCGAGCGTGGATGTCCGATGGGGTGGAGACGTCAGCGGGGGCGGGCCGACTCGACCTCGTCGAGGATGGCTTTCACCTCGTCCCAGATCATGGCGCCGCGCGCGCTCGTGAAGAACTGGCCGAGATCGAGCCCGAGCTGATGCTCGTACACGCAGCCTTGCAAGGCCATTTCGAGTCGGTCCATCTGCTTCACGAGCAACGCTTCGCGCGATGATTGCGACTCGTATTCTTCCCAGAGCGCGAGGTAGCGCTCGGCGCCGGGGACGCCGGTGAAGAGGCGGCTCATGGCGTCGCGCTCGCGGCGCTCTTTCTCTTCGCGGGAGACGCCGTCGTGCGGTGTGGTGTCACCGGCGAAGGCTTCGGCGAGATCGTGAAGGAGGGCCATCTTCACGGCCTTGCCGGCGTCGAGATCGGGAAAGCGATCCTCCGCGACGAAGAGCGCGAGGAGGGCGACGGAGAACGAGTGCTCGGCCACGCTCTCGCAACGTGCTTCGGAGATGCCGGCGCGGAGCCAGCCCTGACGGAAGAGCTGTTTGAGGTGGCTCACGGCGAAATAGAGCTCGACGAGGCGCGAGGCTCCTTTACCGTCGAGATGGGGAAGGGGGCTTTCGGCTTTGGTCTTCATCACCACGTGATGGCGGCGCCCGCGCTGGTGATGGAGTCGCGCCAGCGATCGAGGGCGGTGGGGTCGAGGCGGAGAACCCGCGCTTCGGTGACTTCGGACGGCGGCGGGGAGAGGGCGGCGAGGCGCGCAAAGACCTTGTTGCGATGGGCGCCGTCGATGCGCGGGAGGAGATGCCAGATGGTGAGTGCATCACGTTTGCGAGCCGCGCCGAGGACGGTCGTGAGGGACGAGGGGCCGCCGTTCTCGAAATCGAAATGGAGGAGGGCGTCGCGGAGCGCGCGGGGCGCGTCTTCGTACGAAGGGGTGCCGGGGGCGGCGCCGGGGCGCGTCTCGCATGAAGCGCCCGCGGGGACGAGCGAGGAGCGGCCACCGTCTTCGAGCGCGACCCAGCCGGAGGTGACGCGCAGGAGACCGCGGCCATGATCGTCGACGTCGAGCGTGTACGCGCAGCCGAGATCGACGGCGGTGGCCGCGGGGGTGCCGACGACGAAGAGGCGCGGCGGCGCGTCGACCTTGGCGGAGAGCGAGCCGCGCTCGAGATCGAGGCGATGTCGATCGGGGCCGGTTTGGGTGAGGCGCACGCGGCTCCGGCCGGAGATCTCGACGGCGCCGATGTCTGCGATGGAGATGCGGGCGCGCGCGCCGGGATCCGTCTCCAGCCATTGGCCCACGGCGAGGCGACCGCGCGCATCGATGGGCGTCGCGTCGACGCGGGGCGCGCCTTCGATGCGCTCGACGTGGAAGCCGAGGGCCGTGGCGGACGGCGCGGGCGGCGCTGCGGTGGAGGGCGGTGATGCGAGCGAGGCAGGCGGCGAGGCCGTGCTCGAGAGAGGCTCGGGAGAGCGAGGTCGACGCGGCCATGCGAGCACGGCGGCGGCGGTGAGCGCAGCGGCGACGGCGAGCAGGATGAAGCGGCTCGAACGGCGGCGGATGGGGACGACGCGGGCCGAGGGCGCGGCCGGCTGGGTGGGCTCGGAGGTGGGGACGTCGTATGCGCGATCGCGATGACGAAGCGTCGAGAGCGAGCGTTCGAGACGCGCGATGTCGGGGTCGGGCTCGCCCGATCGATCCCAGAGGTAATCGTCAGCCATCGTCGACCTCCAGCCCGAGCTTGTCGCGCAGCATCTTCATGCCTCGATGAAGGTTCACGCGCACGGAGTCCTTGGTGAGCCCCACTTGATCGGCGATCTCCGGGCCGCTCAGCCCCTCGACGAGGCGGAGGACGAGCGTCTCGCGATAAGCCTCGGGGAGCGTGTGGATGGCGCGGAGGACGCGCTCGGCCTCGGCGCGCTCGGCGTCGGGACGGCCGAGGTCTTCGGGATCTCGACGTGATGGCGGCGCGTGCGATGGAAGTCGGCGGCTCGGTTCCGCGCGATCATGCACAGCCAACTGCCGAACGCGGCGCCGTCGCGCAGCGTGTCGATCTTCTCCAGCGCGACGAGGAAGACCTCCTGCATCAGATCATCCGCCTCCGCCGGACGAACGCGGGCCAAGAGGACGCCGTGGACCGCGGGCGCGAGCCGGCGAAAGAGGCGCCCGAACGCCGCTCGGTCGCCCCTCTGGGCCGCCTCGACATCGTTTTGCACATCGGGCGGCGAGACCTCCATCGGTTTCCTGAAGAGACGAAGAAGGGGGCCGGATCGTTAACGAGCCGCGCGCAGGGTAACTGGAGGCCGCGGTCTCCGCACGAGAATCGCGGCGATTGAAGGCCAGGGGCGCACGTTCGAAAAAATCGTCGCCAGGCTCGCTAACGGAGAGGGCTCCGTCCCCGTCTGGTCGCGCATGGGGAGACGAGCATGAGAAAGCGCGCTTTGAAGACCACGAAGATCCTCGCCGTGACGCTCACTGCTGTGGCGGGTTGTGTCGAAGCGCCCGCGATCAATGGAGCGGATGCGGCACCGATTCGAGCCGAGCCGGCGTCTGCGACGAGCGCGCCGTTGTCCACGACGAGCGCGCCTATTGCAGTGGAGGCTTCGGCGCGGGCGATGTCGAACGATCCCGAGCTCGTCCAAAAGGCTGAGGATCTGGCTGCGATGGGGCACGTGAAGGCGCTCGAGCAGATCCAGCGCTTCCGGCCGGTGTGCGATGCCGACGGCTATCCGCTCGTGGGCAACGTGATGCGCAAGGGGCCGTCGCCGCGCGAAGAGGTGAAGGCGTTTTGTGCGGTGGTGCGGCAGCGAGAGCGGGGGCATGGGTGAGCCTCTTCGAGCTCGAGCTGATCGGTGGACCGTGGGCGAAGCGGCTCTCGCGGCGGCGGGCCGGCGTCGAAGCGCTTCCGTGGAGCGAGGCGGCGGTGGGCGCGACGCCTGCGGAGATCGAGACGGCGCGCTGGGTGTGGACGCAGAGCGCGTTCAGCGAGCATGCGAGCGCGGCGGCGTTCGCGCAGATTGCGTCGTGCTTGATCGCGGCCGAGGCGCCGATCGATTTGGTGGCAGCCGCGGGTGACTTCGTGGTCGACGAGGTGATCCACGCGGAGCTGTCGGCGCGCGTGGCCGCGGCCTTCGGCGGCGCGCTGGCGCTCGAGGTGGATCCCACGCGGCTCGTACGGCCGCCGGTCGCGGAGCGTCCGCTGCTACGCGCGGCCGAGCTCGTGGTGCGGACGTCGTGCGTGGGCGAGGCGCTGACGGTGCCGATCCTGAAGGTGACGAAGGCGCACGCGACGTCGCCGCTCGTGCGCGCGGTGGTGACGCGCATCGTCCGCGACGAGAGCGCGCACGCGGCGCTCGGGCCTTGGTTCCTCGATTGGGCGGAGCCGCAGCTCTCGGACGAGGATCGCGCGCATCTCGGGCGCACGGCGGGGGCCGCGGTGCGCGCGTTCGCGCCGATCTTCAACGGATCGTGCGTGGAGGGTGGGCTCGACTGCGCAACCTACGATGCGGCCTTCGCGACGGCGCTCCGGCGAAACGTGGTGCGGCCGCTCGCGGCGCGCGGGATCGTCATCCCTGCGGAGGATCTCGCTGCGGTGGGTTGAGCGCGACGCAGAACGACGACCGAGCGATGCGGGCCGAGGTTGTCGTCCTGCGTCGACTGCAGCGTCGTGGCCTCGTGAATGTTTGAGGCCCAAGGAGATTTCGGAAGCGCACAGGAATCGAACCTGCCCAAGACAGCGGAGCTGCCCCGCTCCGATTTTGAAGACCGGGGGTGGCACCAGCCGACCACGCGCTTCCGCCGGCCGTTCTACTCGGCTCGCCGCGCGAAGCAACGGACAAACGAAGGGCGGTCGCGCTACTGTGCGCGTCGTGCGGCGCTTCGTCCTCGGAACGGCGGGCCACGTCGACCATGGCAAGACGTCGCTGGTGCGTGCGCTGACGGGGGTCGACACCGATCGGCTGCCCGAAGAGAAGCGGCGCGGGATCACCATCGAGCTCGGCTTCGCGCCGTGGGATTTGGGCGATGGGCTGTCCGTCAGCCTCATCGACGTTCCCGGTCACCGGCGGCTCGTGCACACCATGATCGCGGGCGCCATCGGCATGGAGCTGCTGCTCCTGGTCGTGGCTGCAGACGAAGGGGTGATGCCGCAGACGCGCGAGCACATCGCGGCGTCCGAGCTGCTCGGGATCCGACGCGCGGTCGTCGCCGTGACCAAGCTCGATCGCGTCGGGCGCGAGGTGGCGGAGCTGGCCGGTGACGAAGCGCGCGAGCTGCTCGGCGATCGCTGGGAGGCGGAAGTTGTGTGCTGTTCGTCGCGCACCGGCGAGGGGATCGAGGACGTGCGCAGCGCCGTGCGGCGCGCGCTGGCCCGCTTGCCGCCGCCGCGATCGAGCGCGCGGGCGCGGCTCTCGGTGGATCGGGTGTTCTCGGTGAAGGGCACGGGGACGGTGGTCACGGGCACGCTCGTCGAGGGCAAGATCGCGACGGGCGCGCCGCTGTTTCTGGTCGGCGAAGGCGGGGTGCAGCCGACGGCCGCGCGCGGGCTGCACGTGCACGATCAAGCGGTCGCCGTCGCCGAGGCGCCGACACGGCTCGCGGTGAACCTCGCCGGGCTGGCGCTCGAAGCGGTGCATCGCGGGGATGTGCTGACCGATGATCGGAGCGCGCGCGTGACCCGCGTGATCGATGTGCGGCTGCGCGCGGAGGAGGCGATCCGGCGCGGATCGTCGGCGCAGATCTACGTGGGCACGGCGCGCAGCAGCGGGCGGATCGATCTGCTCCGCGACGTGGCGAGCGAGGCGCCCGCCGAAGCAGCGAAGGGGGCTCGTGTGGTCGCGCGGCTCCGGCTGTCGAGCCCGATGGTGGTGCTCGGGGGCGATCGCTTCGTGATGCGTGGGTCCGATGTCGATGGTCCCGCGGGCGCGGTGCTCGGGGGCGGTGACGTGCTCGACGCCGATCCGCCGGGGCGCCGGCCGCGCGACAAGCGTGCGTCCGTGCTCGCGTCGCTCGCCGCGGGCGACGCGCCGGCTACGGTGCGCGCGCTCGTCGACGAGGCCGCGCCGCAGCCGTTTCCGCAGACGGCGTTGGCCGCGCGCTTCTCGCTGTCGGCGGCGGAGCTGCGGCGCGCCGCCGATGCGCTCACGGGCAAAGGCGAGCTCGCGGCCCTCAAAGGCTCGGGTTGGATGGCTGCGGCGCGGCTCGTCGATCTCGCGATCACCGCGCGCAGTCTCGTCGCCGAGCATCACAAGAAGGCGCCGCTCGATCGCGGTCTCGGCCTCTCGACGTTGCGCCAGAAGCTCGCGGATCTGGCGGGCGCCGATGCGGCCGCGGAGGCCATCAAGATGGCGGCGGGCAAGCTGCCCGGGCAGAAGGGCGACGCGATCGTGATCGACGGCGACGTCGCGCGGCTCGCGAGCTTCGGTGCGGTGCTCGCCGATCGCGATCTCGCGGGCGCGCTGTCGACCGCGGAGAAAACCATTCACGAGGCCGGGCTCAAGGGCGTGAGCGAGTTCGGCGTGAAAGAGGCGACGGGCGCGACACCCAAAGAGGTGAAGGCCATCCTCGCCAAGGTGGTGCGCGACGGCGCCGCCGTCCATGCGGGCGAGCTGTGGTTCTCGCGGCCGAGCGTGGAGGAGCTGCGTGGCAAGGTGCTCGCGCTCCTCGCGCGCTCGTCGCGGATGACCATCGCCGAGTTCAAGGACCTCTCGGGCCTGGGGCGGAAGCAGGCGATCGTGCTGCTCGAGCACTTCGATCGCGAGGGCACGACGCGGCGCGAGGGAGACGATCGCGTGGCAGGATCACGGTGACGGCGCGTTCGAGAGCGCCCTCACTCCACCGTAGGGAGCAGCGATGAACGACGTGCGCAGGGACGAGCCCGACAGCCAAGGTCGCCTCTCGGCGACGATCCATTTCTTCGGCGACCTCCTCGGCCGCGTGATCCGCGCGCAGGTCGGAGAGGCGATGTTCGATCTCGAGGAGCATGTCCGCGCGCTCGCCAAGGAGGTGCGCGCCGGCGTGAGGCCCGAGGCCACCGACGAACTGCACGCCCTCGTCGCGCGCGCGTCCATCGACGAGGCGCGCGCGCTCTTGCAGGCGTTCGCCTCGTACTTCGCGCTGGTGAACCTGGCCGAGCAGCTCCAGCGCGGTTGGGTGCTGCGCGATCGCGCGCGATCGAACCCCGGCGCGCCGCGCACCGAATCGATCGCGGCCGCCGTCACGGAGCTCGCGAAGAGCGGCGTGAGCGCCGTGGAGGTGCAGCGCTGGCTCGATCGCGCCGCCATCGTCCCCGTCTTCACCGCGCATCCGACCGAAGCGCGCCGCCGCACCACGTTGGAGCGCCTGCGCCGCATCGCCGACGTCGTGGAGCGCTTGCACGGCGCTGATCTGGCTTCCAGCGAAGCCGACGAAATCACGCGCCGGGTCGAGGAGGAGGTCGTCTGTCTCTGGCAGAGCGACGACGTGCGCGCCGCGCGCCCCACCGTGATCGACGAGGTCCACAACGGTCTCTACTACTTCGAGGCCGGCCTCTTCGAGATCGTGCCCCGCCTCTATCGTGAGCTCGAGCAGACCCTCGCGGCGAGCTATCCGGGCCACCGTTTCCGCGTCCCACCGCTGCTTCGCTTCGGCTCGTGGATCGGTGGTGATCGCGACGGCAATCCCTTCGTCACGCCGGACGTGACCGTCGAAGCCGTGCGCCGCCTGCGCATCGCGGCCGTGCGTCGGCACATCGCCACGATGGACGAGCTGGCGCGGCGCCTCAGCCAATCGACCCGCGAGGTCGGCGTCTCCGAAGAGCTCCTCGCGTCGCTCGCCGCCGATGACGCCCGCGATCCGGCGCTCGCCGCGGAGCTCGGGCGGCGGCTCCCGTTCGAGCCCTATCGCCGCAAGTGCCTGCACATGCGAGCCAAGCTCGCGCACACGCTCGCGCACGCGGAGCGCTGGCAGCCGGAGCTGTGCCGCGATCATGTCCTGCCCGCGGACCCGTCGCGCTATCACCGGCGCGCCGAGCTGCTCGCGGATCTCGCCGTGCTGGAGCGCAGCCTGCGCGCGCACTGCGGCGCCGCCGTGGCCGAGGGTCGCTTGCACGACGTCATCCGCGAGGCCGAGGTCTTCGGCCTGGGCACCGCCACGCTCGACATCCGCCAGCATTCGGGCCGTCACGCCGCCGCGGTCGCGGAGATCCTCGCGGCCGCCGGCGTGCACGCGGATTACCTCGCGCTCACCGAAGACGAGCGCACCGCCGTGCTCTCTCGCGCGCTCTCCGATCCGCGCCCGCTCATCCCGCTGCGCCCCGTGTGCTCCGCGGAGTCGCGCGAGGTGATCGACACGTTCCGCACCGTCTTCGCCATCCTCGAAGAGCTCGCGCCCGAGTCGATCGACAAGGTCATCATCAGCATGACGCGCGGCGCGAGCGACGTGCTCGCGACGCTCCTGCTCGCCCGCGAGGCCGGCATTTACCGGCGCGAAGAGGGCAAGAGCCTCGTCGATGTGGTGCCGCTCTTCGAGACGGGCGCCGATCTCGCCGCTGCGCCGCACGTGCTCGCCGCGTGCTTCGCGTCGCCGGCGTACCGCGCGCACGTCGATCTCCGCGGCGGCGTGCAGGAGGTGATGCTCGGCTACTCCGACAGCAACAAGGACGCAGGCTTCGTGTCGGCGAACTGGGCGCTCTACCGCGCGCAGCGCGAGCTCTCCGATCTCGGGGCCGAGGCCGGCGTCACCGTCTCGTTCTTCCACGGCCGCGGCGGCTCCATCGGTCGCGGCGGCGGCCCCGCGAACCAAGCCATCCTCGCGCAGCCGCCGGGCACCGTCGGCAACCACATCCGCCTCACCGAGCAAGGCGAGGTGATCGCCGATCGTTATGGTCTCCCCGAGCTCGCGCATCGCCACTTGGAGCAGCTCGTCAACGCGGTGCTGCGCGGTGGCTTCGCGCACCCGAGCGCGCCCGATCCGGCCTGGGAGCGCGCCGTCGAGCGCCTCTCGTCCATCGCCCGCACGGCCTACCGCGCGCTCGTCTACGACGACCCGCGCTTCGTCGAGTACTTCCGCGCCGCCACGCCCATCGCGGAGATCGGCCGCCTCAACCTCGGCAGCCGTCCCGCGAGCCGCAAGCCCAGCGGCCGCATCGAAGATCTCCGCGCCATCCCCTGGGTCTTCGCCTGGATGCAGAGCCGTCACACGCTGCCCGGCTGGTACGGCCTCGGCCACGCGCTCGAGCGCTTCGTCGCCGAGGATGACGGCGCGCTCGCACGCCTCTCGGAGATGCACGAGCGCTGGCCGTTCTTCCGCACGATGCTCGAGTCGGCGCAGATGATCATGGGCAAGGCCGATCTCCACATCGCCGTCCGCTATGCCGAGCTCTGCCCCGATCCCGCGCTCGGCCGCGCCGTCTTCGGCGACATCGAGGCCGAGTACGAGCGGACGCGCCGCATGATCTGCCGCGTCACCAAGTCCGAGGAGATCCTCGACTACGCGCCCGTGCTGAAGCGCAGCATCGCGCTCCGCAACCCGTACGTCGATCCGATGAGCTACATCCAGGTCGAGCTCCTCGAGCGCCTGCGCGCCGCGCCCGATGCCCCCGGGCCCGAGCGGGCCGCGCTCGAGGACGCCATCATGCTGAGCATCAGCGGCATCGCCGCCGGGCTGAAGAACACCGGCTGACGCGGCGCCCGCGAAGGGCGCCTCACAGGCGGTGCAGCACGTCCGCGCTCAGCGCCGTGGGCCGCTTGTCCGCGGTGCACATGTTGTTGTCCGCGGGCCGCTGCCCGAATTGAATCCCGGCCTCGCTCACTTTGACGACGTCGTAGTCGGCGTGGCACGTGGCGTTCGGATAGCTGCCGAGCGGCGCGCACCCGCCCTCCAAGATGTCGACCGCGGTGTCGACCTTCCACGCGCCGGTGCCGCAGCCTTCGAGCGTGCCCAAGTAGTCGGCGAAGCCCTGCGCCTTGGGGGTGATGGTGCGCTCGTCGAACGAGAAGATCCCTTCGCTCGCGCCCGCGACCTTGGTCGACGCGCCCACGATCTCGTAAGGCCCCGCGATGTGCAGGTCGCCGAGCGGCGCGGTGCACGTCGCGTCGCCGTGGACCACGTACTCGACGGCCCAGCGCGCCGCCTCGATGTGGAAGGTGAGCTGCGCGTGCTGCCCGTTGCCGGCGTCGAAGCACGAGCCTCGCCAATCGCCGGTGAGGGCCTCGGCGACGGCGGCGGGATCGTCGGGCGACGGCGTGGAAGAGCTGCTGCAAGCGGGGACGAGCGCGAGGAAGAGGATCGTTGCGAAGCGGTTCATGGTGTGACCTCCGTGGTGGCAGGACCGTACGCACGAGGCCGCGATCACACGAGGATCGCCGCGTTCGCCGAGGTGTTGAATCGCGCTCACTACCTCGCGTGGCGTACGCTCTCGGCGTGCCTCTCCCCAAGCTCGCGACCGTCGATCTGAACCTCCTCGTCGCCGCCGAAGTGCTCCTCACCGAGCGCAGCCTCGCGCGCGCTGCCAGTCGGCTCCGCGTCACGCGATCCGCGGTGAGCCATACGCTCTCACGCCTGCGCGAGGTCTTCGGTGATCCGCTCCTCGTCCGCGACGGCAACGCCATGACGCCGACGGCCCGCGCCGAGTCGCTCCTCCCCGCGCTGCGCGACGTGCTCGGCCGCTGCGAGGAGGTGCTCACCGGCCCCTCCGCGTTCGATCCCGCGCGGGCCGTGCGCCGCTTCGTGATGCTCCTCAGCGACTACGCGGCCGAGCTCATCGTCGCGCCGCTCCTCGAGGTCCTGTCGCGCGAGGCCCCGCACATCGATCTCGAGGTGTTCCCAGCCCGCCGTGATTTCGCGCGCGCGCTCGCCGAGGACGTCGATCTCACGCTCAGCCTCCTCGCCGAGGATCTACCGGGCATCATCACGAGCCGCGCCTTCTCCGACGAGTTCGTGTGCGTGCTCCGCGAAGGGCACCCGGACGCCGCCGCGCTCACGCTCGATCGCTTCGTGGCCCTCCCGCACGCGCTCGTCGCGCCGCGCAACCTCCGGCCGAGCCAGGTCGACGTCGCCCTCTCCGAGCGCGGGCTCTCGCGTCGTGTCGCCGTCACGCTCCCGTACTTCGCCGCTGCGCCCGCCGTGCTCGCGGCCACCGACATGGTGCTGACTGCGCCCGCGCGTCTCTCCCGGCGCCTCGCGGTCCGGCACCCGCTCGTGGTCGTGCCTGCGCCGCTGCGCTTGCCCGGCTTCACCTTCCGCATCTGCTGGCACACGCGTGTGCAGCACGATCCCGCGCACGCCTGGCTGCGCGCTCGCCTCGGGCGCCTGTGCCGCGCGATCGACGCATCTCCGGCCTGAGCGCGTGCGATACTCGCCGCCATGGGCAAGCTTCGCGGCCTCTCCGAGCAGCTCCTCTCCGGCGCGGTCACCGTCCACGACGCCAACCCGATGGCGCCGCTCCTCGAGGTGGAGGAGATCGCGCCCCGCGCCGCGTTCATCTCGAGCTTCGCCAACGTCACCGCCATCGACACCGACGAAGGCCTCGTCCTCGTCGACACTGGAAGCTTCTTCATGGCCGCGGCCACGAAGGACGTCGTCCGCCGCTTCTCCTCGCGTCGCCTCCACACCGCGCTCTTCACGCACGGCCACGTGGACCACGTCTTCGGCGTCCCGCTCTACGAGGCCGAAGGCGGCGCCGCGCGCGTCATCGCGCACGAGGCCGTGCCCCGCCGCTTCGAGCGCTACCGCCTCACGCGCGGCTACAACAGCTGCATCAATTCGCGTCAGTTCCAGATGACGACGAATTTCCCCGACGAGTTTCGCCACCCGGACCAAACCTTCTCAAGCGATCTCGTGCTGAACGTGGGCGGCGTCCGCATCGAGGCTCACCACGCCTTGGGCGAGACCGACGATCACGCTTGGGCCTACTTCCCCGCGCAGAAGGTGCTTTGCACGGGAGACCTCTTCATCTGGGCCACGCCCAACGCCGGCAATCCGCAGAAGGTGCAGCGTTATCCGCGCGAGTGGGCCGCGGCGCTCCGGGCGATGAGCGCGCTCCCCGCCGAGGTGTTGTGTCCGGGCCACGGCGTGCCCATCTTCGGCGCAGCGCAGGTGCACGCTGCGCTCGTCGAGACAGCCGAGCTCCTCGAATCCTTGGTGTCGCAGACCCTCGCGCTCATGAACGAAGGCGCCCGCCTCGATCGCGTGCTCGCCGAGGTCCGCGCCCCCGCGCACCTCATGGCGAGGCCCTATTTGCAGCCCGTGTACGACGAGCCCGAGTTCGTGGTGCGCAACGTGTGGCGGCTCTACGGCGGCTGGTACGACGGCAACCCGGCCCACCTCAAGCCGGGATCGGAAGCGCGCCTGGCCTCCGAGATCGCGGCGCTCGCCGGCGGCGCGCAGCGGCTCGCCGATCGTGCGGCGGAGCTTTCGGCGCAGGGAGAGCACGCCTCCGCGTGTCACCTCGCGGAGCTGGCCGCGCTGGCCTCGCCGCACGACGATGGCATCTGGCGCACGCGCTCTGCCGTCTACCGCGCCCGCGCCGCGGCGGAGCCTTCGCTCATGGCCAAAGGCATCTACGGATCCGCCTCCCGCGAGGACCCGCCGAAGCGCGGTTGAAGGTCGCGAAGCCGGCGGTGATCTTCAATCACCGTGGTGGGCGGAGCCGCCTTCCAGCGCCGCCTCGATGCGGCGATCGGGCACGAGCCACATGAGCGCGACGGCCACGTAGAGCACGTGCGAGATCCGTTGATGGACGAACGCCAGCGAAATGGCCGCGGCGTACATCACCACGGAGGCCTTGCCTTTCCAGTCTTGGCCCACGGCCGCGGCGAGCCGAGATCCCTCGCCCTGATGCGCCACGATCATCGTTTGCAGAATGGTATAGGCGATCCCGCACATGAAGAGCACGGCGCCGTACACCGCGGTGGGGAGCGGCGCAAAGTGGTTTTCTCCCATCCAACCGGTCACGAAGGGCACGAGCGAGAGCCAGAAGAGCAGGTGCTGATTGGCCCAGAGGATCTTGCCATTGATGCGCTCGGTGGCGTGGAGCATGTGATGGTGGTTGTTCCAGTAGATGCCGAGGTAGACGAAGCTCAGCACGTAGCTGAGGAACACCGGCAGCAGGGGGCGCAACGCCGCCCAATCCGCGCCGTGGGGCACCTTGAGCTCGAGCACCATGATGGTGATGAGAATGGCGATCACGCCGTCGCTGAAGGCCTCGAGTCGTCCTTTGGTCATCTCGCTTTACCCGATCGAGCGCCGAGCATAGGCGAATTTGCGGCGACGTGCGCGCGTCGCACGGCGTGATCCTCGACGTCGAGCCTGCCATCGATCGACATCGGTGAGGCTCGTCGCGCCTCCGTGGCCCTTGTCGAAGATCGCCGGCGCGGCTCTCGGCGAAGGCTGCGCGGATCCCGCTGGGGGCGCGATGGTGATCGACGTCACCGGGGTACGCGCCGCCCACTCGCCGGCGGCGAAAGCCTCGCTCCGGCGCGTGATTGGCCATCCCCATGCTGGATGCTGGGCTCGAGCGCTCGTGCGCGTTACGTTGTGCTGCCGCATCGGACGCAAGAAAGGTCCGTGCCCTGCTTGAAGCGCCGGGCGGCGGCGACGTGAGCAACTCTTTCGCGGGACGACGCACGTATGGACAGAGCCGTGGAAGCGGATCCGGCAATCACGACCGACACCTCGGGGATGGCCGGCCACCCCAAGGGCCTGATGACGCTCTTCTTCACCGAGATGTGGGAGCGCTTCAGCTACTACGGCATGCGCGCGTTCCTGATGCTGTTCATGGTGGCGCCCGTGGCGGCGGGCGGGCTCGGCCTCTCCGACGTCACCGCGGGCGTCATCTACGGCATGTACACGTCGATGGTGTACCTGCTCAGCGTGCCGGGCGGTTGGGTGGCAGACCGCTTCCTCGGCCAGCAGAACGCGGTCCTCTACGGCGGCATTCTCATCATGGCCGGGCACATCAGCCTGGCCGTGCCGTCGGGCGCAACATTCTATGTCGGGCTCGCCTTGGTCGCTTTGGGCACCGGCCTCCTCAAACCGAACATCAGCTCGATCGTCGGCCAGCTCTACGCGCCGGGCGACACGCGCCGCGACGCGGGATTCACCATCTTCTACATGGGAATCAACATCGGCGCCTTCTTGGCGCCGCTCGTCTGCGGCGCTTTCCTCGCCGAGAGCGAGACCTTCCGGCGCTTCTTGCACAACATGGGAATCGAGCCTCAGGCCGCTTGGCACTTCGCCTTCGGCGCGGCCGCGGTGGGGATGTTCCTGGGCATCGTGCAATATGCCCTCGGCCGCCGGAACCTGCGTGACGCCGGCGCGCATCCGACCCCGCCCAAAGATGCTGTCGAGTCCGCGCGCAACAAACGCATCCTCGGCGCGCTCGTCACCGTGTTTCTCTTGATTCCGCTCCTCATCGGCGTGCTCGCCGTCGCGGGCAAGATCACGCTGACGCCCGAGTCCGTGGGCAGCGTCTTCGACATCCTCATGCCGGCGACGGCCGTCGCCGTGCTGCTCGGCCTCTTCTTCTTCGGAGCGGCCGACGGCGCCGAGCGGCGCCGCATGATGGTCATCATCATCCTCTTCTTCGCGGCGGCCGTGTTCTGGGGCTGCTTCGAGCAGGCCGGCTCGACGCTCACCCTCTTCGCCAAACGCCACACGAACCGCACCGTCTTCGGTCATCCGTTCGGCGCGACGGTCTATCAATCGCTCAACTCGCTCTTCGTCGTGCTGCTCGCGCCCCTCTTCGCGTGGCTTTGGATCGCGCTCGCGCGCCGCAATCGCGAGCCCAGCACCACCGTCAAATTCGCGCTCGGCATGTTCGGCGTCGGCCTCGGCTTCCTCATCCTGGTGCCGGCGGCGCGCATCGTCCTCGGCGGCTCGCTCGCGGGGCCGGGCTGGCTCGTGGCGCTCTACCTCGTGCACACCTGCGGTGAGCTCTGCCTGAGCCCCGTCGGCCTCTCGGCCATGACCAAGCTCGCGCCGACGCGCATCGTCGGCTTGATCATGGGCGTTTGGTTCCTCGCCGCCTCGCTCGGCAATTACCTCGCAGGCCGCGCCGTGGGCGTCACCCAGATGATGTCCATGGATGGATTCTTCCTGCTCATGACCGCTTTCCCCGTGACCATCGGTGTGATTCTGCTCCTCCTGGCCAAGCCGGTGAAACGCATGCTCGGTGGATTGGACGCCTCCCCGGCGACGCCTGGACATTGAGTCTCAGGAGAGGGCGCGCGCCCTCTCCCTCCAACGAGCAAAGCTCGTTGGAGCCTCCCATCCCAACGGGGAGGAACCCGCACGACGTGACAGCTGGCTCAACGCGTCCAGCCGATCTCGTGCGCCGTCGTCGGGCCGACGCGCAGCTCGTCGAGCGAGAGCGGCGCGCGCTCGTCGCCGGGGGCGACCGGGCGGGTGCGGGCCATGACCTCGGCGAAGCGCTGGGGAAAGCGCGGATCCGCGTCGGGCTCGGCGAGGCCGATGGGGATCATGGTGGCGCCGGCGGCGTCGTATTTGTCGGTGGCGCCGAGCGTGTGCATCAGCTCGTGGGCGAAGACGAAGAGCGTGAAGTCGATCATCGTCTCGTCCAGATCCACCTCGATGAGGCCCGAGCGCCCGCCTTGCTCGCTCACGCCTTCGACGAAGTTCTGCTCGCGCCCGGGCCGCGTGACCACGTAGATGCGGGCGTCGAGCGTGCGGGGCTCGACGTTCGCCGCGGCGTCGATGCGCGCGGTGTAGCGCCACTTCGCGTAGGCGTAGCGCGCGAGATCGAGGACACCGTTGTCCGCGAGCTCCGGCGGCTTCGCGACGGTGTCGACGGGGCCGAGCACCTCGACGGCGAACGGGCGCGGCCCGCCGGGCCCATGATGCCGCCGCTGCTCTCGCGCGAGGATGTCTTCGAGCGCGCGGGCGCGATCGCGCAGGCCGGCGACGGCCGCGTCCTCGACCGGACCGAGGCGGACGACCACGAGGCCGACGTTCAACGTGCGGCTCCACTCGTTGCGCGCTCGGCGGCGGCTCACGTCCTGCCACGCGTAGAGCAGGGCACCTGCGAGCAGCACGAGCAGCACGGAGACGCGCAGACGGAAGAAGCCGCGCGCACGCCTCGCGCGGCGCGCACAGTCACGGCAGACGTCGGCGGGCTCGCTCGTCGCGAGGCACACCGCACAGACGACCGCCCCGCAACGACGGCACCCGGCGCCGGCCTCGAGCGCGGGGTGGACGGTACACGGGCCGCGCTCCTCGCGCGCAATCGTGGCTTCGGCCCCGGCGCCGGCCTCGCGCAGCGCACGCACGACGTTCTCGGCCTCCGCGGGATCGAGCGCGCGCGGCAGCGTGACCGGCAAGCCGGCGAGGAGCGCGCTCGCTTCCGAGAGCGCGACGCCCAGCGCTCGCGCGACGATCACGGCCGCCGCCCGAGCCTGCCTGGACACCTCCGGCAGCTCGCGCACGGTGACACGCGCGGACGCGCTCATGCGCGGAGCGACACTCCAAGATCAGCGTTCACGCTTCTCGACCACGGGTGCGAGCTCGGAGCACCGCACCAAGAAACCGCAAGCACGCAAAGGAACTGCGATTCTTCTCCCGCTTCCCCGCGCCCCTTGCGCCCTTGCGGTCCTCTTCTCGTTCGAAGAACACGCTTCATGATTCATGATTCATCGGTGGTCGTCGAGCCAAGCGATTCTCGTCACGGTTCCTCGCTATCTGTGTCGTGTGTCGCGGCGTTGCCGTCGGTGGGCCGCCGGCGCGACGACGAACGGCGCCATGCGCGCCCATTGCCGAGCCGCCATCGCTCCATTGGATCCCGCGGCCGCGCCCGGTGCCCAGGTCGAGGCGCGCTCTAAAGCACCTATCCCATGGGATAATAAGTGACGAGCGGCGCGCGACATTCAGGCGTCTGGCGGCGGCACGTCGGGTGCAATAGGCTCCGGCGCCGCCCGCGGGACTTCGGAGTGACTTCCGAAAACCAGCATTTGGAGCTGTCCTAGCAGTCGCTCCTCCTCTCCCCGGGCGGCTTTCTTTCGTCGGGAGAGACGCCATGACCACCGCCGCCGAGCGCGTGACGCGCGAGGACCTCGTGATGTTCATCAACGCGTGCTTCGCGTGCACGGGGCAGCGCGAGTTCTACGCCGATGCGACCGGGCAGCAGGTCTCCATCGAGTTTCTCCACGACTACATCCTCGGCAATTATCGGCTGCTCTATGCGCGTGCGCTGGCCGCGGGCATCAACCATTTCAGCCAGGCGACGGCCATCGTGCGCCTCCTCTCGACGGGCCGCGACGTGGCGTCCGCTCATCGGGCCGAGGAGGGCGCGCTGATCGCCGCGACCCTGCGCGCGCTGCCCACGCACCAGGCGTATCACGTGCTGTCCACGCTCGCGGCGCGCCGGGTGAACAATCGCCGGGCCCGCGCGGTGGTGCGCGATTACCTCGCGTCGCGGCGCGATCCCGCGTTCGAGGCCGTGAAGTACCGGCGCGCGCTGCGGGCGGCAGCGGTGCACGCGCACCTCCGCTTCACGCCTCCGGACGAGACGGGTGCGTTCCTGTTCCGCGCGCTTCGCGAGCGCCGCTTCGAGACGCCGCTCTTCGAGTCGTTTCGACAGGCGCACTTCGCCGACGGCGCGCTCTACGATCTGCCCTTCACCATCGCCGAAGGGCTCGCGGTGCGGCGGGGCGTGCCGCGCGAGGTCTTCCTCCAGCGCATCGCGCCGCGCCTCACGGCCGGCGAGCGCCTGCGTTTGCAGGGCACGTCGGAGCGCGTCCTCGGCGAGCGCTTCGCCATCGATCTCGCGGCCGCCCCGCCGACGCGGCTCGCGAGCTACGTGCTCTCGCTGCCGCGCGAGGAGCGCATGAGCCGGAGGGACGAGCTCCACGCCGCGCTCGATCGGGCCGCGCACCGCGCCGCGGCCCGCACCGGCGCGCGCTTCGGTAGGGTGGCCGCGGTCCTCGACGCGAGCTACTCGTCGTCGGGATCGAGCGAAAAGCGCCGCCGGCCGCTCGCGGTCGCGCTCGCGGCGAGCGCGTTCCTGCGCGCGGCCTCGCGCGAGTATCGGGCCTTCTGGTCCTCCAAGGTCACCGACGAGATCCTCGTCGAGGCCCGCGGCGCGACCGATCTGGCCACGCCGATCCTCGACGCGATCGCGTGGGGCGCGGACGTGATCGCGATCGTCTCCGATGGATACGAGAACGATCCGCCGCACGGCGCTTCCGAGGTGCTGCGTGTGTGGCGTGCGCGGCTGGCGCGGCCGGGCGGGCCGTCCATCGTGCACCTGAACCCGGTGTTCGATGCCGATGGCTATGCGCCTCGCGCCCTCTCGCCGGCCGTGCCCACGGTGGGCCTGCGCGACGCGGAGGACATCCCCACCATGATCGGCTTCGCGCGCTTCGCCGCGGGCGAGGCTTCGCTCGACGATCTGGAGACCTACCTCGCCGGCCGCGTGGCTCGGCTCCTGCACGTGCAGGCCTCGTGATGGACAAGCTCGATCTCCACGGCCTCGATCTCGCGCCCGCGCAGGTCTTCGGCAACGTTCGGCTGGTGCCGCTCCTCCGCCGGACGGTGCGCGAGGATCTCCGCCTCGCGCGCCGCCGCTACGACGAGCCCATCGGCGTCGTGTCGCTGAAGGGCAAGCTGCTCGCGGCCAGCGAGACGTACACGTCCTTCGTGCCGCACGGGCTCGTGGTCTCGTGGGGAAGCGAGGGCACCATGGCGAGCTTCGGCGCGTCGCTGGCGGCGACCGGCAAGCCGCGTGATGGAAAGAGCTTCGGTGGATGCGTGCGCCTGCTCCATCGCATGGTGCGCCGCGAGGAAGACAACACGCTGCGCTTCCTGCCGCTCCACCTCGCCATGGAGGGCTTCCTCGCGCTCTGCTTCAACGGGCCCGACATCGCTTGGAGCGAGTACTCGCAGCGCGCCGTCCGGACCGGTCTCTCGCCGCGCACGGAGCGATCGGTGCGCGGCGCGGCGCTGCCCGGCTTCGCGGACGCGCTGCGTCTCTTCGAGATCCACGAGGGCCAGGTGGGCGTGCTCGTCTTCATCGCCGATGCCTTGGCCTCGGCCTTCGTGGTGCCGCACCCCGAGGACTACCGCGCGCTCCACGCGAGCCTGATCGAAGACTTCTACGGCGAGCTGCTCTATCGCTACGGCTACCTCTATCCCGAGGCGCCGGCCGCGATGTCGAGCATCGATGCCGCGCGCGTGCACACGCTCGAGGATCTGCGGGCCGCGCTCGCGGGCGTGCGTCGCGAGTGGGCGGAGTTCGCGACGATCCTCGCTTCGGGCGCGATCGGGCGCGCGTTGCGATCCGAGGTCGTCTACACGATGGACCGATTCCGCCTCGTGCGGTTCATCCCCGAGCTGCGGCTCGACGAAGAGAATCACATCGGCGAGGCCATCGTCCGAGACGACGGCGCCGTCGAGTATCTGAAGACGTATCGGCTCACCGACGCGCAGACGCGCCGCGCGCACCTGCTCCAGATGCTCTCGAAGCACGGCTTCTCGCTGTCCGCGACGGCGGCCGCGCTCGGATCGTCCGAGGTGGAGCTGTGCCGTCGTCTGGACAATGCCGGCTTCGGTTATCTGCTCGCGCCCGCCGTGCTCGCCGCGGCGCGCGCCCCGCATTGACGCGATCCGTCAGGCGGTGATGCCTCGTTTTGCGTGAGCGGCAGCACGGGTTCCGCTCCGTGGTCCGCGATGCACTGATGATAAAGTGCGGTGCGGAGGTCTCATGTCCCTTCGCGCTCGCTTCTCGCCCTTCGCGCTCGCCTTCGCTGCGCTCGTTTCCGCGGGCTGCTCCAACGAAAACGAGACCACTGGGCCCATGACGACCACACCGGACCCGTGCGCGAGCATGGTGTCGACGTGCGTCGGCAAGCAGCAGGCTTGTGTGTCCGACGGCAAGGAAGCGCGCTGTGAAGCGTGCGGCGCCGGCAAATACGCGTCGCTCGCCGGGCACTGCGAGCCGCTCGACGGCACGGTGACCACGCACGACTTCCAGTCGTTCACCACGCAGCCCGGTGAAGAGGTGCTCGGCCTCTGCCAGAGCTGGACGTTGAACAACGCCGAGGAGATCTGGGTCAACGCGGTCGAGCTCACGCAGGACGAGGCGTCGCACCACTCCAATTGGACCTACGTGCCCGACAATCTCTACAAGGGCGAGGACGGGGTGTGGAAGTGCTCGGAGCGCGGGTATCAGCAGCTCGACGCCGCGATCTACGGCGGCGTGCTCTACGCGCAGTCGACGCAGGCGGGGCACGAAGTGCAGAAATTCCCGGGCGGCGCCGCGGTCCGCATCCCGCCGTACTCGCGCATCATCAGCGACGTGCACCTGCTCAACACGGGCAGCGAGGCGGTGACGGGGCACATCGAGCTCAGCCTCTACAGCCTGCCGATCGCCGATGTGAAGGTGAAGCTCGTGCCCTTCCACCTCACGTACGACGGGCTCAACATCCCGCCGCACGCGTCCTCGCGCTTCACCGGCAACTGCGCGATCGCGAGCCAATTCCCCGGGGGAAAGCTCGATCTGTCGGTCTATTACATCCTGCCGCACACCCACGCGATGGCGACGCGGTTCTTCGTCGACGTGCTCGGCGGGCCGGACGACAAGAAGAACTTGATCGAGGTGAAGGGCTTCACCTCCGAAGCGCACGGGCGCGCCTTCGATCCGCCGCTCGACATGTCGAAGGCCGACGGCTTCAGCTTCGGCTGCGAGTACATCAACCAGCGATCGGAGGCGGTGGGCTGGGGCTTCGGCGATCAGGAGATGTGCGAGCTGCTCGGCTTCGCCGACGCCACGCGCGCGTTCGAGTCGAGCGTCGACGCGGCCGATCCGGCCGGCACCGACGAGAACGGGATGCAGCTCTTCAGCGGCCCGTGCTCCACCTTCGCGTTCCCTTGGGATCATACGAAGCCGGGCGGCCCTGGGCCGATGTGACGATCCTCGCCCGCGTGCGGCTCCGGATGGAGAGCACCTTCCTCCGGAGCTGCGCGGCGTCGCGATTTTACGTGTCGGTCGAGCGTTGGATCGACGCGCTCGGGCAGCACGAGCCGAGCGCGATCAGGTCGCGGGCTTGCTCGCTTCGGCGAGCGCGTCGATGCGCGTCGCGCTCACGCCGGCTGCTTCGCCGACGACGCCGATGATGGAGCGCTCGCTCGGGGCCAGGCCTTCGCTGGTCCAAGCGATGGCGAGCGCGAGACGGAGGCCTTCTTCTCCGGCGCCGTGGACGGCGAGCGTGTGGCCGATGTCCCGCGCGCGTGCCTCGGCGCCGGTGAGGCGGATCTTGTCGCGGCTCTCGGTCACGAGGTGCTTGGCGACGTAGGTCGCGAGGCGCACGCCGAGCAAGCCATCGACCGAAGCGATGAGCGCCTCCATCTCGGCCTCGTCGATGCGATCGTCGGCCATGGCCACGAGGACCGTGAGATCGACGGCGGCGGTGAGCCCCTTGTCACTGGATCCGAACTTGGCGAGGAGGGCGTCGGTGAGGGGCTGGAGCTCGGTCGTCGGCTTCACGTCCGCAGTCTACGCGGGAGGCGCGGGCCTTGGGAAAGACCTTCGTGCAGACCGGGTTGAACCGCGCGCCGCGGAGGTTAGCTTTCCCGGCGGCCCCGTTGGCCACCCGAGGTGAAGCGATGCCTGCTGCGCTCATTTCCCTGATTCTCATCGTTCTCCGCGGTGTCGAGCTCGCGGTGATCGGCACCGTCATCGCCACCTGGCTCGACATCAACCCGGACAATTTCGTGCTGCGCGCGCTGCGATCGGTGGCCGAGCCGTTGCTCCGCGCCGTGCGTCCCATCGCCCGCCGCATCCCCGGCCCGCTCGACTGGTCGCCGCTGATCGTCCTGCTCGGCCTCCATCTCCTGCGTAGCCTGCTCGGCGCCTGAGCGTGCCGCGCGCCGCGACGGGCTCCCGCCCCGCGCTCGCCGGGGCGCTCTCCGATCTGCTCGACGCACCTCTCGTCGAGGTCGTCGCGCGGAGCTTCGTCGATCGCATCGCGGGGCGCGCCGGCTCCGAGCTGAACCTCGCCAACGCCTTCTGGTCGCCGGGCACGCCGCGAAACGTCGAGGAGGCGATCGAGCGCATCGGGCTCACGGGGCTCAACGTCATCGTGCGCGTTCACGATCGCATTCGGGACATCGATCCTTCGCTGTGGCGGGAGATCCGGTACATCCGCAACGTTTGGTGGGGTGGGAGCGCGGGGTTCAAGGTCGTGTGGGAAGACCCGGCGATGGCGCGCGATCGGCTCGATGGATCGTGGGGTCGCGTGGCGCGTGACGGGCTCTTCGGCGCGCTCGAGCATCAACGCCGGCCGGCGCTCTCGATCCTGGCGGACATGCCGATCGCCCGCTGGCTCGATCGTGCCGCCGCGCTGCCCGATTGCATCACGTGGCGCGAGCTGTCGCCGCTCGGCGCGGAGAGCCTCCATTTCTGCGTGGGGCGACACGAGCCACGCGATCCGGGGCTCGACGACGTGCACCTCGATTGGCGCTCGCCCGTGCGCGGCGTCGACGCGGGCACGCGTCGCTGCATGTATGCCCGCCGCGCGGGCGCGCATCACTGGCTGCAAGCCATGCAAGGCGAAGGTGCGCCGCGGTTCGTCTTCGATGCGATGGAGGCGCTGATCGCGGCGTTCGAGGCTCGGCGCGCGGAGCGCGGGCTCGACGAAGCAGCGCTCGAGGCTTGGGACGATCTGGTGCATCGTTGGGACACGGTGTGCTTTCGCCTGGCCGCGCGCGGCGCGGAGGGCGCGACGCGGGCCGCCCTCTATTTGTGGGAGGCGGAGCAGCTCTCGGCGGAGCTCACCGAGCGAGCGCGCCCGCGCCGATAGCTTGGTGCCGCGGTGATCGCGAAAGGCCCGCTCCCGGCTTGAACGCGGGCGACCCGTCGCGCGATGATCGCGCGCCATGTCCGTCGCCGCGCCTTCGCCCGAGCCTCTCGCAGGCGTGACCTTGGAACAGTATGCGGGCATCACCGCGGCGCTCGCGGATGAGCATCCGCTCGACGCGGCGCTCGCCAACGAGGATCTCTCCCCGGCCGCGTGGGCTCCGGCGGACGTCGCATGGAAAGAGCGGCTCGCCGCCGACGGCGCCGAGGGACCGATCTTCATCGCCTTCCGGGACAAGCGGGGCGAGGCCGAGGATTGCCTCGATCGCAGCGTGAAGCCCATCGACACGGAGCTGCGCGCGTGGCTCGCGTTCCTCCATGCGTGGTCGAAGCACCCTGCGCCGTTCGATCTGCTCTCGGGGGCGGGGCTTCGTCTCAGCGACGTCGCGCGCCTCACGCGGCGTTGGTCGCGCCGGATGGCGGAGGACGAAGCGCTGCGCAAGCAGGCCGCCGAGATCGCGAAGAACGGCCCCGGGCCGATGCCGGCGGTGCGGGTGGGATCGTCGGAGCTCAAACCATTTCCTTGGTCGAAGCGGAAGAAGGCTGCGTCGCCGCCGATCGTCGCGTCTTCGGTCGAGCGTCCCCTCGAGCCGGTGACGGGCGACGGGATGGATCTCGACACCTGGGCGCGGATCTCGGCGGAGCTCGCCGAGCCGGGCGCCGATCGCGAGCGCGTGCTCGTTCGCTACGATCTCACGGGCCGCGAGCTGCCCGCGATCTCCGCCGCATGGAAGGCGCGGCTCGCGCAGGATCCCGAGGAGGAACGCGATTTCCGCCGGCTCTTCGAGCATCATCGCGCGCGCGTGCGCACCTCGCGCCGCAAGGCCGAAGCGCCCGTGCGGCGCGAGGAGCCGAGGATCTTCGAGCCCGCGGAGATCGCTCCCGCGCCCCGACCGAAGCTCGCGGGGACGTCGCTGTTGCTCGATGTGCCGCGCGGTCCAGCGCTGCCTTTCGTGGACGGGGAGGCGCCGCCCGAGGTCGCGGAGGGCGGGATCGAGATCGAGCTCGATGCCGAGGGAGAGGAAGTGCTGCCGGTGAAGCGGTTCACGGGCACCGCGCTGGCGCTCGATCTCCCGCGCGGACCGTCGCTGCCGTTCCCAGGCGCGGAGGCCGGCGCGCCCGTGGCGCCGGTGAAGAAGCTCGCGGGAACGGCGCTCGCGCTCGATGTGCCGTCGGGGCCGGCGTTGCCGTTCGTCGACGGTGAGGCTCCGGCCGAGATCGCCGAGCCTGCACGCGATGCACCCGCACCGAAGAAGGACCTCGGCGGCACGGCGCTCGCGCTCGACGTGCCACGTGGTCCGGCGCTCCCGTTCGCGGGATCGGAAGGTGGAGCAGCGTTGCCTCGTGCGGCGTCGACGTCTGCTGACGAGACGAAGGATGCGCAGGCGGAGGGCACGAGGCCGAGCGATCCGAGCTTCCCATCTCCGCCGCCGTCGATCGCGGATCCGAACGATGCGCCCCGTGCCGCGAAGCCTTTCACAGGAACTGCGCTCGCGTTCGACGTGCCCGCGAGCGCGGCGCTGCCCTTCGTGGACGGCGAGGCGCCGGCATCGATCTCCGAGCCTTCGCGCGAAACACCGGCACCGAAAAAGCAGCTCGGCGGCACCGCGCTCGCGCTCGATCTACCGCACGGGCCGGCGCTCCCGTTCGCTCCTTCCCCCGAAGGCGAGGCGCCGGCGCCCGCGAAGAGCAAGCGGCTCGCGAAGCTCTCGCTCGGGATGGAGCTGCCGCGCGAGCTCTTCGCGACGTCGAGCGGCGCCCCTACACCAAGCGATGCGACTGCCTCTGCACCTGCGCCGGCATCCGTGGCCGCGCCTGCGTCGGCGGCGACGCCTCCGCCTGCATCCATGGCCGCGCCTGCGTCATCGCTCGCGTCCACGTCGCTGTGGTCTCCGGATGCGGCCGCGGTCTCCGAGACGCCGCCGCTCACGCTCCAGCAGCACGCCTCGCTGTGCGTCGAGCTCTCCGCGAGGCCGGAGCGGGCCGCGGAGATCTTCGGGCGGTATCGGGTGACGCCGGCGCAGAAGGAACAGATGGAGGCTTGGCTCCGCGATCGCTTCGCGCGTGAGCCCGCGCTGCGCGACGCTTGGAATCAAGCCTATGTCACGTACCGCGATTGGCTCGCGCAGAAGCGGTGAATCTGGCTAGTTGCTCGTGTACGGCGTGGGCATGAAGAGCAGCACGAAGAGCACGAGCGACACCACCGCGACGACCTTGCGCACGGGGCTCAGCTCGCCCGGCTCGGTCGGCGGGTGATCGTCGCCGCCCGCGCGTTTGACGAGCGCGATGAGCACGTACCAGACGAGGCAGGGGATGGAGTTGGAGATTGCCGTCTTCACCTCGCCCCAAGCGCGGTGCACCAGGACCGGGCCGAGGAAGCGCGCCAGGTTGAAGGCGAAGACCACGAGCAGCATGGCGTGGAGCGCGCGCGCATAACGGTTCTGCCGCGGTCCGAAGAGGGCATAGGCGATGTGACCGCCGTCGAGCTGCGCGACCGCGATGAGGTTCAACATCGTCACGAGGAGGCCGGCCCAACCCGCGAGCGCCATGGGCGTGAGGAACACGTCGTATCCCTCCGGAATCGGCCCGAGGATGATGCGCTTGAGCGCGAGGTAGAGCAGACACTGCCCCTCCTGCCAGCCACCGGGACGCATCGGCTCGACCTTCGATTGCATCAGGCCCGCGATGAGGACGGGGATGGCCACGCACAGGCCCGCGAGCGGACCGGAGGCGCCGATGTCGAGGAGCGCGTTGCGCGAGCGGATGCGCCCGGGCATGGCGATGACCGCGCCCGCGGTGCCGAAGGGGCTCAGGTACGGGAGCGGGATGAAGTAGGGCAGCGACGCTTCGACGTTGTGCGCGCGCGCGGCGACGTAGTGCGCGAGCTCGTGCGTGAGCAGGATGGCGAGCAGCGGCAACGCGAAGGGCCAGCCCTGCGGCAGCGCCTTGAGCGTGTCGAGGACGGTCCCGCCCTTGGGCGCGTGCTCGTTCCAACCGAGGCCCGTGTAGAAGACCGAGACCACCGTGGCGAGGAAGAGCACGAGGTTCGTCTTCCACACGAACCGCGGCGGCGGCTGGGACGCCGGCGCGTCGTCGTCGTCGCGCCGGCGGCGCTCTTCCTCCACGGGTGGGGTGTCGATGCCGGCGACGGCGGAGTCCTCGGACATGCGGCCGTAGTACTACGTTCGCGGCGTCGGGTCGTCGAGCCGGCTTCGCCGCGAAGCGGCCCACGCACCGCGGGCACCGGGGCGGGGGAGCGGCGTCCGTCGTTCATCGAAATGGCGCGCGCCCTACGAATCGCGCCTCCGCTTTCGTCGAAATGGCGCGTGCCCCACGAGCTCGGGCCTCCGCGCTTCATCGAACGGCGGCGTGGTGGTCGTCGAAAAGACGCGCGGCGCGGTGTCCGGCTTTCGTCGCGGCGGTGCGCGTGCCGTGGATCGGCGGCGACACGGTGCTTGCAAGGTGTGGCGTCATGCCCGCGACGAGACCGCTTGCCCGCCTCGCGACCTTCGCCCGCTCCGCGCTCACCGGAGGCGCCGCCACGCTGGTGGATCTCGGCGTGATCGCGCTCGCCACCGCCGTCTTCCACGTGCCCGCCGCCGCCGCGAACGTACCGGCGCTGCTCGCGGGGGCGGTGGTGCAGTTCGTCGGCAACCGTCACTTCGCGTTTCGCGCGGGGGCAGGGGATCTGCGGCGGCAGGCCGCCCTCTTCGTGCTCAGCGAGGCCGTGACGATGCTGCTGAACGGCCTCCTCTACCACCTCGTGGCGACGCGGCTCGTGCTCGGCCCCGCGGGCGCCGTCATCGCGCGGGCCATCACCACGAACCTCGTGTTCGTGCTCTGGAGCTACCCGATCTGGAGCCGGATCTTCCGGCCGGCGATCCCGGCCCGCGCGCCCGGTTGAGCGCGAAACGCGGCGCGCGCTGCGAGCGGGTTCGCGGATCGGGAGCGGTGATCTAGCATCGACCTCGGCCTCTCATGGATGACGACGTCGAGCTCCAGAAGACCATCGAAGCTCGCCTCGCAGACGATCCCGACGCCGCGCGCACCTTGGTGAAGGACCCGCGCGCCACCATCGATCCGGGGCACGCGTTGCCCGAAGGGGACGGCGCGCTCGCGGCCCTGCGCGCGCTCGGCGGCTCGCTCGAAGGTCGGATCACCGTGCACCGCACGCTCGGCGAAGGCGGCATGGGCGTCGTGCACTTGGCGACGCAGGCGACCGTCGGCCGGCAGGTGGCCGTGAAGACGCTGCGCGCCGGGGCCGGCGATCTCGACGCCACGTTGCGCATCCTCCGCGAGGCTTGGGTCACGGGCGCGCTCGAGCACCCCAACGTCGTGCCCATCTACGACGTGGGCGTCGACGCTTCGGGCTCACCCGTCATCGTGATGAAGCGCATCGAGGGCCGCGAGTGGGCGGCGCTCATGCACGCGTCCGACGAGATCGCGCAGCGCTTCTCCGCCGCAGACCCGCTCGAGTGGAACCTCCGCATCCTCGGCAGCGTGTGCAACGCGGTTCATTTCGCGCACAGCCGCGGCATCCTCCACCGCGACCTCAAGCCCGACAACGTGATGATCGGCGCCTTCGGCGAGGTCTACCTGCTCGACTGGGGCATTGCCGTGAGCCTGCGCGACGACGCGGGCGGTCGCCTCCCGCTCGCGGCCCACGAAAGCGGGATCGCGGGCACGCCTTCGTACATGGCGCCCGAGATGTTCCTCGGCGATCCGCGGGGGCTCTCGCCGCGCACCGACGTCTATCTCCTCGGCGCCATCTTCTACGAGATCTTCGCGGGCGTGCCGCCGCATCGCGGGGACAGCTTGCCCGCGCTCATGTCGAGCGCGCTGCTCTCGAACCCGAGCTTCCCTCCGTCGTTCCCCTTCGAGGCGCGGCTCATCTGCCAGAAGGCGATGAGCCGCAACCCCGCGTCCCGCTACGAGAGCGCCGAGGCCTTTCGCGCGGCGGTCGAAGGGTATTTGCAGCACCGCGTCTCACGCCGCCTCGCCTTCGACGCGAAGCAGAGCCTCACGCGTCTCCTCCACACGCTCGCGCACGAGCCTCCGGGCGAGGACAAGACGCTCGCGGTCTTCAACCTCCTCGGCGAGTGTCGCTTCGGCTATCGCGCCGCCCTCTCGGCGTGGAAGGACAACGAGGCCGCGCAGAACGGCCTCGATCGCGCGCTGCTCGCCGTGGTCGAGCACGAGCTCACGGAAGGCGACGCCCACGCGGCCGCGGCGCTCCTGCGCGAGGTCGGCGTGCCCCCTCCCGACCTCGCGGCCCGCGTGGAAGAGGCGGCGCGCGCGCGTGCCGAGAACGACGAGCGCCTCCGCCGGCTGGAGGTCGATCTCGATCCCAGCGTGGGCACCCGCACGCGCACCTTCATCGGCGCGATCTTCGGCGTGACGTGGACCGTGATGCCGCTCGCCGCGTGGGCGCACGTCGCGAGCGGCGGGAAGGTGACGCACCGGAGCATCGTGCTCGCGTCGTCGTCCCTCCTCGCGTTCTGTCTCCTGCTCTGCGTGTGGGCGCGCGAGAGCAAGACGCTGCTCAATCGCCGCATCGCGCTGACCCTCAGCCTGCACCTCGCCGGCCAGCTCGTCCTCGGAGCGGGCGCGTGGTTGCTCGGTCTCACGCCGGAGCAGAGCGAGAGCCTCCACATCCTCTCGTGGGGCGTCACCGAGACCATGCTGGCCGTGTGGGTGGAGCCCTGGTTCGCGGCCCCGGCCCTCGTGTGCGCGATCTCGTTCCTGGTCGCGGCCGCGGCGCCGCGGCTCCTTTACGGGGCGATGGCGGTCGACAACGTCGTGTTCACGCTGGTGCTGGTGCGCGTGTGGTTCCCGCGCGCGGACATCGTGAAGATCCAAGAGCGCCGCAACGAGCTGCGGCGCCGCGCGCTGCGCTGGTTGCGTGACGAGCGCGTGGCCTCGAGCCCGGGGGCGGGTGAGGCGTTCGATGAAGAGCAGGTCTGATCACGGACCGCGGCGGCCTGCGCGGATGGACGCGCGGCCGCCGCGTGCCTCGATCGCTCAGGCGTCGTCGGTCTTGCCGACCTCGCCGCCGGCGTCCGGCGCGTCCCCTTCCGCCTCGTCGCTCTTCGTGTAGAGCTCGCGGAAGTAGCTCTCGACGAGCGCCGGATCGTTCGGGAACGTGAGCTGGAGCTGCGGGTGGAGCTGGTTGTAGATCCGCCGCGCGTCCTCGAGCGCGTCCTCGAGGTCGCCCTGCGCGAGCCGCTCTTTCACGCGCGCCTCCTTGCGGCGATCGAGCGCGTCGTCGATCTCCTGCTGGCCCTGGTGCAGCTTCTTCGCGTGCGGGGCGAGCGACGCGAAGTCGGCGTCGTCCTCGAGGCGTTTGACGATGCCGGCCACGTAGTGCTCTTGGCTCTCCGATGCGACGGGCTTCATTCCCACGCTCGGCGCGACGCCTTGGAAGAGCTTCTTTTCGAGCTGCGCGCCCTTCGGGTGCTCGGCGGTGAGCACCGCGAGATCGCGCTTGAGGCCGACCAAGACCAGGCGATCGATGCGGCTGTCGAGATAGACGATCTCGGCGGTCTGCGCGACGCGCTCGTCGTACGCCGCTAGGTATGCCTCGCGCTTCTCGCGCAGCGTGGCGCGCGTCTCGACGACCTTGGGGACGAGCGGAGCTGTCTCCGGCCGGCCTTTGGCGCGCACGGCAAAGAAGCGAAGCGCGCCGTCGACGGTGGGATAGTGGTGCTTGTCGCTGAGCTTGTGCATGGATCCTCCCTCCCGGGGGATGTCCCGGGGCGCCCGGGACGATGCGCCGATGAATAAGAACGCACCGGCGCCTGCACAAAGACGGTTTCGTGCTCTGCGCTCGCGCACGAATCGTTCCGCCTCACGCGGATCCGCGCGAGACTCGGCTCGGCGCTCTACGGCCACGTCCTGCCGCGGACGAGCCTTCCCGCGGCGTTCACCAAGCGGAACACCACGTTGCCCTCCGGCGACACGAAGCCCACCACCCGATCGACGTTGCCCGCCACCATCTCGGTGTTGAAGACCATCGCTTTGAACTTGTCGCCCCCGAACGCTTCGAGCAGCCGGCTCTCCGTCCAAGGGTCGCTGAGCTGCCTGACGGAGACGCCTTCGTAGGCCTCGACGGTGTTCTTGAGCGGCGTGACGTTGTACTTGGCGTCCACCACGACGTACCGCCCAGTCTTCGGATCCTGCCAGATGGAGTCGATGCCCTGCGAGCCTTCCTTGTAGGGGCCGGCCTTGTCGATCCGGTTGTAACCGCGCTCCTTCAGCAGCGCATTGACGGTGTTCTCGCCGAACTCGCCCTTCGTGATCGAGACGGAGGCGCCGCCGTCCGCCTCGCCGGCGGCCTTCTGCGCTTGCTTCGCTTCCTCCGCTTTGGAGACCTGCGCGGCGCGCTCCGCTTGGGCGGTCTCCGCGGCCGCCTTGCTGAGGTTCCCCGTGCGACCCAGCCCCTTGCCCAGACTGGCGAGCTTGGTGAGGCCTTTGGCCATGAAGCCGACCGGGGCCGCGATGGTGAACACGTTGCCGCCCTTCTGTGCGGCGTTGCTCAGCTCCAGGAGTGGGCCCACGTGGCCTTGCTCGCGGATGGCCGCGGCCGTCGCGGCGAGCCGGTTGGCCTCCGCCACGTTGCCGAGCCGCGCGAACCGCACCGCCTCGGCATCCAACACCGCTGTCCCGATGGGCACCCCGTTCATGGTCTGACTCACCGTCACGCCCAGGTTCCACAGGTCCGAGGTGAACATGTTCACCATGCCCTTGCCGAACCCCTTCAAGCCTTCGAGCGGTTCGTCGAAGACGGCGCTGACGTTGTCGACCGCGTTCCCGTAGGCGCTCTTGGTCGCGTTCCAGGCGCGCTCGTACCAGGGCGTCTTTTGCTGTTCGAGCAGGGCTTTCAAGGCCTCGTTGGGCTCCTCCACGGCGGGCGTGTCGGCCTCGCCGGGGGCGCTGGTCGCGGCGGGCGCGTCGCTCTCGGCGGGCGCCACGCTCTCGGCGGGCGGCTTCGCGGGCGACATCGGTCGCGTGTAGAGCTGACCGTACGTCTTGTTGCCGTTGAAGGGCGCAGGCGCGGGCGCGGATGCAGGCGCCGGCGCCGCCGCGGGGGCGGGCGCCTCTTTCGCTTCGGTCTTGGCGGGCTCGTCCGGCGCGCTGCGGCTGCCGGGCTTCGCCTCGGCGTTGTGCGTTTTCGCTCTGTCCCAGTGGTCGCCGGGCTTTGCTAGGTCGCGCCGCTCGTACGACGGGGACCAGGTGGAGGCGACGCCGTTCGGCATCTGCTCGGGGCCCCACTGGAGGATCTGGTTCTGGCCTTCGTAGTACCCTTGGCTGGTGGCGAGGGTAGGGGTCGCGAACCACTGAAAGGTCTGCGTCGCCGGATCGATGATGTACCAACCCGGCACGAAGCCGGACGGATCGCTGGGCATGGGCCACGTCCTCAGGTTTCGCCGTTCATCTCGATCGGATCGAGGTGGCGCGCCACCTCGCGACCTTGAATCAGGACCTTGGAGGATCCGCGGAGGACCTTGATGTGCCCCTCGCCCGCGGCCACGCCGGACTCGAGGCCTTTGCCGGCGTTGCCGATCACGCCCTTGATGATGCTCCCGGCGAGCAGCACGGGCTGCTTGCGGGCGAACACGTTGGTGGAGAAGGCAGCCTGCTCGTTGTCGAGCGTCTGGTAGATGTCGAACGGCACCACGTCCCCGTCGACGACGCACATGTCCGGCGTGCTGTTGATCGCGATGTAAATGGGCTCGCGGTTGGCGATGTGCTTCGTGGCCATGTCGAATCCTCTCCGGCGATCGTCAATCTTCGAGATCACGGACGTGCACGCCGCGCAGCGCCAGCATGGAGATGCCGAGCGATTGCGGCAGGGTCACGCGCCACACCAGCGACACCGTCCGGCGATCGAGGTCGATGTGCACGGTGTCGAGGGGCAGCGGCGCCACGAGGACCTTGCCTGAGCGCGTGACGCACGCGCCTTCGATCGCGAGCCCGGGCAGCTCCGCCTGCACGAGCGCCTCCGGACCGAAGCCCGCGAGGCGGAACGTTTCGTCCCCGCGCAGGTAGGGATCGATGATCCAATCGGGGTGCGCGCACTGGAAGAAGCGCGCGTCGAAGTCGGCCGGGTACACCGAGTGCGGGCTCGCATCGAAGGCTGCGCGGTAAGCTTCGTCGTAGGTGCCCGCGTACTGGTAGCGGCTCGTCCACCAGCGCGCCATCGGCCCGAAGCCGGCCACGGCGACGGGCTCGTCGACGGCGCGGAGCGGATCGTCGAGCTCGAGGATCTGCGGCGCGGGGTAGCGCTGATCGCGATCGAGATCAGCCGTCTGATACCAGCCACGCCCCGCGGGATTCGCTTTGAACGATCGACGCTCGACCGGGTGATGGCCACCGTACGCGAGGTCGTACGTCAGCGGCAGCGTCACCACCGGTTCGGCTTCGCTCAGGTGAAAGCCTCGCACGGCGCTCCACTGCCAATGGCGCGGGCCGGTGAGGAGCAGGCGCTTGCGGCGCTCGCCGGCGGCGGTGCGCAGACCGAGCTCGCACGCCCACTCCGTGCAGGGCCGCGCCTCGGGCGCGAGGGCGTGCCCGGTCAAGAGCACGTCCGTCGCGGGCTTCGAGACCACCGCGTCCCCCGCGCGGGTGATGACGCTGTACCGCGGGTCCGTGGGGTTCGCGTAGTGGTCGGCGAAGACGATCTCGGCCGGCTCCGGGATCACCCGCAGGCGCCCGTCCGCGAGCCGCAGATCCACCTTCACCACCACCACGTCGCAAAACTGGTTGTCCGCGCCCAGCTTGGTGAACGAGGCGTGGGCGAAGCCCGTCAGGTTCTCGATCGACCGGAGCTCCATCGTCATCGGCTCCCCGCGCCGTCCGCGCAGGGAGCTCCGCGCTCGGGGAAGGGCACGAACCTCATGACGGCGGCGCTCGGCACGGCGACCGAGGATAAGGCGCTGAGCCTGCGCAGCAAGCCATTCTGCCCACCCTCGTCGCGCCGTGGAGGGCCGCGCCGCGGGAAGCTTTCCGGAGGGTGTGCTGCGCGTTGGACGACCCGGTGGAAGCTTTCCGGAGGGTGTGCTGCGCGTTGGGTGACCCGGTGGAAGCGTTCCGGAGGGTGTGCTGCGCGTTGGACGACCCGGTGGAAGCTTTCCGGAGGGTGTGCTGCGCGTTGGGTGACCCAGTGGAATCGTTCCGGAGGGTGTGCTGCGCGCTGCGGTGCGGCCGGGTCCTTGGGTGACACTTTAGACCGGGACCCTGGGTGACACTTTCGGGGTCCTCGGTCCCCTGCTCCGGGAGGAGTAGAAGCAGGAGCCGGCGCAACCAGGCCACACGCCGGGTGGATCGGCAACGGAAACCGGCTTCTCCAGTACGCAGCCCAACGGCTTCGGGAACACTTTCCGCCGCCGTGTTCTCGCGGACCGGTCGCATCGGTGGCCGTGCCCGCCGGTCCGGTCTCACCAATGGGCAGCTCCGGTGATGCCATCCGGAGCCGCGAGCCCCCGCCGGAGGCATCCGTCTGCCCTTCGCCCGCGCATCGCGGGGCGCCACGCGCAGGGCGGGTCAAGGGCGGCGAAGCCGGCCCGAGCCGGCGGCTCGGGCGCACCCTTGATGCGCCCGAGCACGGCGCCAGGCTCGACGCGATGAAGGGCTCGACGTCTTCGTCGATGCGCGCTCACAGCGCTTCAACGCTGCTTGTCGAGGCGCAGCTCCTTGCCGTGCATCGTCAGCTCCGCCAGCACCACGGGCCCGTAGTGCAGGCGCCAGCGCTGCTCGTCGAGTTGCTCCAGGCCCACCGGTTCACCGTGCAGCAGGCGCGTGAGAAGGAACTCCTGCCCCCGCCATGGCACCATGCCGTTGGGCTTCACGCGGCGCACCTCCATCGTCGCCGGGTAGTCCGGCGACGACAGCGACGCAGGCATCACACGCCGCGACGTCGTGTACTGCGACGACGGTGTCTGCTGCGCGAGTGCCTCGTGCGGCCGGATGTCGTTGTACGCGTGACGCCACCTGTCGAACGACAACTGCTGCGCTTGCCGATCCGCTTCGGGCTTGCTCGCCACGTCATCCTTCAGCGTGCGGTGCATCCGCTCGTGACGACCATTCTGCTGCGGTTTGCCAGGCTCGATTCGCTCCGGCACGATCCCGAGCTTGATCCACCACACGCTCAGCTCGCTCAGCCCGCCGATGCCCGTCGTCGCGAACGGAGGACCATTGTCCGAGCGGATGCGCCGAGGCAGCCCGAACTCGCGAAACGCGCGCTCGAAGTGCGGCTTGACGTGCACCACGTCGGGCTTGGCGACGGCCTCGCACTTGAGCAGGTAGCGACTGAACTGATCGGTTACCGTCAGCGGGTAGCAGCGCGACTTGTCCCCGAGCGCGAAGTGGCCCTTGAAGTCCACGCACCACGTGTCGTTGGGCAACGTCACCTCCGCGAGCGGTTGTGGCGTCATCGACGGCGGATACACGCGACGACGACGCGGCCGCACGAGGCCATGCCGCTTGAGCATGTCACCGATCGTGCTCGCGGCAGGCACATCCTTCCTGCCCAGCGCCTCGAGGCGCGCCTTGAGCTTCTTCGGCCCCCAATTGGGGTGCTCCTTGCGCAGCTCGATCAGCGCCGTGACGACCGCGTCCGCCGTCTTGTGCGGGCAGCTCCGCGCGAGCGGAGGGCGCTTTTCGAGGCCGGAAGGCCCGTGCTCTTCGTAGCGCTGGCACCACTTGTAGCCGACCTTGCGGCTGATCCCGAACCTCCGGCACAGCGCTGCGAACGACTCCTGGGTTTGATTGACCTCGGTGATGAAACGGACACGTTCGTCCACGGGACAGACTTCCTGCCAGGGCAACGGCTTTCCTCCGCAGCCGTTGTCCCAGCTACATGGAACCTGTCACCCAAGGTCCCGGTCTGATCTGTCACCAGGGGACCCGGTCTGTACCTGCGGTGCACCGGGACCACGGGGTTTCTGGGCCCGGGCGTGCCGCAGGTGGCCCCGCCGAGGATCGCGCTATCTTCCCGCGCGCATGCTCTACCGCGGCCGCTTCGCTCCCTCGCCGACGGGCGACCTCCACCTCGGCAGCGCGGCGGCGGCGCTGTTCTGTGCGGCGGCGGCGCGAAGGGCAGACGGCCGGCTCCTCCTGCGCATGGAGGACATCGACGCGGCCCGTGTCGTGCGCGGCAAGGCCGACGCCATCCTCGACGATCTCCGCTGGCTCGGGATCGCATGGGACGAGGGGCCCGATGTCGGCGGTGACGTCGGGCCGTACGTGCAATCCGCGCGGCACGCGCTGTACGAGGCGGCCATCGACGCGCTCGCGGCGCGCGGGCTCGTGTATCTGTGCGACTGCTCGCGTGCCGAGATCGCGAGCGCCGCGAGCGCGCCGCACGCGGGCGAAGAGGGGCCGCGCTACCCCGGGACGTGTCGCCCGCAGGGCATGCGATCGCGCGCGTTTCGCCGGCCGCCGGCGGTGCGCCTCGCCGTGCCCGAGGACGCGCGCGCCGTGGTCACGGTCGACGACGCCGTGCTCGGCGCGCGGACCGAGCACGTGGGCGAGGTGACGGGCGACTTCGTGCTGAAGCGAGGTGACGGCGTCTTCGCCTACCAGCTCGCGGTCGTGGTCGACGATCTCGCCATGGGCATCACCGAGGTCGTGCGCGGCGCCGATCTCGCGACCTCCTCGGCGCGGCAGATCCTGCTCGCGCGCCTGCTCGGCGGGGAGCCGCCGCGCTTCGCGCACATCCCGTTGCTCCTCGGCGAAGACGGTGCCCGCCTCGCCAAGCGCGCTCCGCGCATGACGCTGCGTGACCAGCGCGCTTCGGGCCGCTCCAGCGCCGATCTCGCGCGCGCGATCGCGCGGGCCTACGGGCACCCGCTCGACGACACGAAGGAGCCGCTCGAGGCGCTCGCCGAGACGCTGGATTGGGCGCGCCTCGGCGGCCTCCGCGTCGTCGCCGGCGCCGAGCTTTCAGGCGCGAGCCCCGTCTGAAGCGCTCGCCCGCGCGCTGCGCCATCTCGTTTGCTGCGCCTCGCGCGCTCGGCGTCGCGCCTTGGTACGTGCGCGTACCAGCGTCGCATCATCACCGAATGCTGCGCGCCCTCGGTCGTCTGCTACGGTGCTCCCCCCATGCCGTTGCGGTCGGCAGCCCCCGCGCTCATCGGAAAGGTCCTCGGCGGCCGCTTCCGCGTCGTGCAGCTCATCGGGAGCGGCGGCTTGGGCGACGTGTACCTCGCCGAGGCGGCCGTTCCCGGCGCTTCGGCTTCATCGGACCCGCGCGGGCGCGTCGCCATCAAGGTGCTGCGCGCCGAGCACCGCGCCGATCCGGATCTCGTGGATCGCTTTCAGCGCGAGGCCGAAGCGGCCGCGCGCGTGCGCCACGAGAACGTCATCGCCGTGCTGGAGGCGCCGGTCGAGCGCGACGGCGTCCTCTACTTCGTCGCGGAGCTCCTGGTCGGGCTCGATCTCGCCGACACGCTCGCCTACTCGGGCACGCTGGGCCCGGCGCGCGCGCTCAAGATCGCGAGCGGCGTCGCGGAAGGCCTCGCCGCGGCGCATGCGGCCTCCGTGATCCATCGCGACGTGAAGCCCGAGAACGTCTTTCTCGTGCACGCCGCCGATGGGCGCGAGGCCGTGAAGCTGCTCGATTTCGGCCTCGCGTTCCTGCCTGGGGACGAGGTGATCGCGTCGCCCGCACGCGTCGTCGGCACGCCCGAGTACATGGCCCCGGAGCAGGCGCAGGGCGCGCCCGCGAGCCCGCGCGCGGACGTCTACTCGCTCGGCGTCGTGCTGTTCGAGATGATCACCGGCCGCGTCCCCTTCAGCGGCACGTACGCCACCGTCGCGCGCCTGCACGCGGAGGCGTCCGTTCCCCCGCTTCGCGCCGCGACGCGCGCACGCCAGCCCCCTCCCTCCGCCGAGCTCGAGGCCGCCGTCACCCGCGCGCTCGCCAAGGATCCAGCCGCCCGCTTCGCCTCCATGCACGATTTCATCCGGGCCCTCTCGGCCGCCCCCGAGGCAGCCGACCTGCGGCGCGGGTGACTTCTGGGAAGGCGCGCGAGCCCGGTACGGACCGGGGCCCCTGCTGACAGATCACTGCCGCGGATCCTCCACGATCACGGCGTCGCCGAGCACGCTCCGGAGCTGCCGGAGCCCGCGGCACGAGGCCCGGTTGCCTGTCCAACACCCCAGCTCGAGCATCCGCCTGGCGTGGAGCGCGGGGAAGCCTCGAATGCCGTTCCAATCCTCGCTGAATGGGTCGACGTCATTCTGGAGGAACAACACAGCGCCCCTCAAGCACGCGAGCTGCATGACGACGTCATTGTCCCCCGCTTCCCGCGAGACATCCGTGTTGCGCTGCGCGCAGGCCCGAAAGAAGAGGCGCGCGGCCTGGCGGGGGTCGCGCGGGGCGCCGCGACCTTCCTGGTACATGACGCCGAGGCGATAGCAGGAGAACGGATTCGACCCTTCCGAGTGGAACCCTTGCCATCTCCGTCTCTTCCTATTGGCGCGGGTCGGGTGATTGCACATGCTCTCGTATCGGTCGTGCGCCGCCGACAGGTCCTTTGGGACGCCGAGCCCGAGCTCGACGGCGAAGGTCTCATAGGGGCTGCCGTGGGTGAGGAGACGCAAGGCGCGTTGCTCGTCCTTCGGTCCGCCCCATCCCGTGAGCAGCATGTAGGCAAACAGGTCGCAGTTCACGGCAGCGCTCCCGGGCACTCTGTCCACGGGGCAGGCGCGCTCGTAGAGCGCCCGCGCGTGCTTCACGTCCTGCGCCGCGATGTGCCCCTCGAGGTACATGCGAGCCGCCTCTGTGCACGCTCGCGCGTCGTCGCCGGCGGCACACCGGCGCTCCGACCCGCGCAGGGAGGCGATCTGGCGCTCGAAGCTCTCCGCGCCGGGGCAGTAGTTCGGGTCGAGGGCGCACGCCGCGCGGAACGCGTCCCGCGCGAGGTCCTTCGACGCCGGCACTTCGATGCCGTTCTCGTACACAGTGCCGAGAGCCAGGCACGCTTGGGCGTCGCCATCGTGGCAGTCCATGGCCACGAGGTGGAGCTGCTCCGCGCCGGCGGTGACCCTTCGGAGAAAGAGGTCGTGCCTCACGATGTCGGGCTCGCTGCAGAAGCCTCCTGTGCAGCATCCTTGGAGCAGGGTGACCAGTGTCACCGCCGCCCACGCCATCCACCGCTCCTTGCTCATCGCTCGTCTCGCTCCTCCATCGGGATCAACGTCGCCTGGTCGGCCCGAGAGGCACGGGCGGGAGTACCAGGGCGGGCACCCGCGGTCGTCGCGACGAGGGCGCCCAGCGCGAGCGGTGCGATCCATACACGCGGCGCTCGCGGGGCTTTGGTCGCCTCCGCCGGACCCTCGGAGGCCCTTTCTGAAGCCACCGGCTCTGCCGGTGCTACTTCACTTCCGCACCCCGAGCAGCCGCCGGAACGGGCGGAACAGCCAGCTCGGGGTGAGCTCGACGCCGGCGGACACCTCCCATGTGACGCCGGCGCCGAGGGCGCGCCGGTGGGTCACGAAGATCCTGCCGAAGGCGGCCTCGGCGACGCGCGGGACCACTCCATCGTGCTTGCCGCACAAGCTGCTGGTGATGCGCGCGGGCACGGAATGGAAGCCGTAGGTGAGGGTCGCGACCGCGAGCGGCGCGCGGACGTCGTCGAACGTGCCGTAGCCGGCGCCGAGCCGGAGGCCGATGCCTCCGAACGAGTGCGTCGCCTTTCCGCCGTCCACCTGGAGAAGAGCGCCGCCCTCCACGAGGGCGCCGGCGCCCCGCGTCGCCGCCGAGGCCCAGGGGCCGAGGCGGACGACGGAGAAGGCGTCCGCCCCGAAGCGGGCCGGGGACGTGGAGGGGAAGCCGCTGTAGGCGGCGACCTGGTAGGTCACCTCGGCGCCCACCGCGGCCATGGGCCGGAAGGTGCGCCGAGCCGGCGTCTGCTCGAGCGAGGCGCCGGTCGAGACCCAGTAGGCCCACTCGGTCATCACCGGCGTCATGTGGTAAAGGCGTCTCGGGGCGCACGCGCCCGCGAGCGGGCCAGTGAGCCGGATCTCCTGCGCCGCGGCTTTCCGTGTCGCGACGCCGAGGGCGACGAGCACGGTCGCGAGCGCCACGGTGCGCCGCCCCGGCGGTCCGGAAGGTTGCTCCTGGCCTCCGGCGCGTCGCTCTCGTGAAGCGGCACGTCCTCCGCGCCGCCCCCAGGTCAGCTCCACTCGCCCGGCGGGTCGCCCGTCCCTCGCGTCGCGTCGCTCCTCACGTGCTCCCCTGGTCTCCGTCGCGGTCACCACGACACCAACACCGGGGTGGCCTCGATCTTGGCCCCTCGCCCTCCTGAGCCCCGCGTGCGCGACGAGCGCGCGCAGACCGGGCACGTGGCGCTCCGCGACGTCGAGGAGCCCTCGGACATGCGGGCCTTCAGGGCCTCGTAGTCCTCGCCGCGCTTCATCCAGCGCGTGCCGGTCCAGCGCCGGAACGCGCGGGGATCGACGGTCGTGACGACCTCGCACGTGTGCGCCTTGGCGCGCGGGTCCTGCGGCGACGGGAAGCTCAGGAACACGAGGGACGGGTCGCCGTCGAGCGCGCCGGCCGCGCGCCGGGCGATCTCGTCCTGATCGACCACGCGGTGGATCCAGAGGTTCGCGCCGCCGACGCCGAGCTTCTCGGGCGACGCGGAGAGGCGAGGTCGAGCGTCACGAAGCGACGGCTCGGGGCGCCTCGGCGATCTCGGCGCGGAACGGGAGCGGCACATCGGGAGGCACGAGGCGCAGGTACGTGTTGCGGGCGCCGGCGTCGGAGATGACGACGGGCGCGCGGATCTCCTCCCCCCGAGGCGAGGCGGACGCCGACCGCACGGCCCTCCTCGACGAGGATGCGCTCGACCTCGGCGCGGATGCGCACCTCGCCCCCGAGCCCCTCGATCACGCGCGCGGCCGCGAGGTCGCTCCGGAAGCGCTCCCGGCCCGCGCGGAAGGTGTGCTCGAACCCGGGACTTAACCGCGGCGGGCGAGCGTCCTCGATCGTCGCCTTTGCTCTCCGGCGGCTCCCCTGCTACACGCCGCATCTGGGCCTGACGGCCCCCGCCGGCGTGCGCCGTGCGGTTCTGGCCCGGCGCTTTCGGCGGGCCGCTTGCCCGCCCGCGGTTCCGCTTGCATGGTGCCGTATGCGCGGGCGCAGATCTACTCCACGATCGGGCGCCGCCGCTCCGCGGTCCCTCGCTTCACGCGGTTCTACCATGGGTCGATCGACCCCTTCCAAACCTGAAGAATCTCCGGCCGAGGCCGGTGACGCTCCCGTCCTTCGTCATGGAGGACGCTCGCGCACCGCATCGTCGGCACACCGAGGCGCAGCGCGCGTCAAAGAAGGCGCCGCCGCCGTACACGAGGACCGAATGCGCGAAGGCGCCCCCGATCCTTGGGCTTCTGCGGACCCCGGCGCCGGCGAGGCGCTCTCCCTGACCAGCGAGCCCCCGCCCCTGTTGCCGCCGCCGGCGAGCCATCCTCGCGCCGTCGCGGCCGCGCCGCTCGACATCCGGTATTCCGTCGAGCCCGCCGATCTCGCCGATCTCCCCGTTCATCATCACGGCCCCGGCCGTCACGACGCTGCCCTCGATGAGGGGCGCATCGATCCCGACGTGCAGAAGGTCGTGCGGCGTCTCGTGCGCCACGGTCACGAGGCTTACCTCGTGGGCGGTTGCGTCCGCGATCTCCTCCTCGACCGCCGCCCCAAGGATTTCGACGTCGCCACCAGCGCCCGGCCCGAGGAGGTGCGCGAGCTCTTCCGCAACTCGCGCATCATCGGCCGCCGCTTCCGCCTCGTCCACGTCCTCTTCCAAGGCGGCAAGGTCATCGAGGTCGCCACCTTCCGTCGCAACCCGAAGGAAGAGGGCGACGAGCCGAGCGACGAGCTCCTCATCCGCAGCGACAACGTCTTCGGCGAGGCCAGCGAGGACGCGGTCCGGCGCGACTTCACCATCAACGCGCTCTTCTACGATCTCGAGCGCCGGCAAATCCTCGATTGGGTCGGCGGGATGGAGGACGTGCGCCGTCGCGTCGTCCACACCATCGGCGATCCCGAGACGCGCTTCCGCGAAGATCCGGTGCGCATCCTCCGCGCCCTCAAGTTCGCGGGCCGCCTCGATCTCGGCATCACCCCCGACGTCTACGACGCCATCGTCTATTGCCGCGAGTCCCTCGCGCTCGCCGCGCGCCCGCGTCTCTCGGAAGAGATCCTGCGGTTGCTCCGCGGCGGCCAAGCGCGGCGGACCATCTACCTCGCGTGGGAGACGGGCGTGCTCGACGTGCTCCTCCCCGAGCTCGCGGGCCTCCTCTACGACGACGGCGAGGAAGAGGGCGCGGGCCACCGCGTGTGGCGCCTCCTCGATTACATCGATCGCCGCACCGTCGAGCACGGCCCGCTCGACGACACCGTGCTCTGGACGCTGCTCCTGCTCGAGCCGATGAAAGAGGCCTGCGACGGCGTGCGTGATCGCGCCGCGGCCGTGGCCGATTTCCTGGAGCCGCTCATCGAGCGCCTCGCCATCTCGCGGCGCTACGCCGACGGCATGCGGCGCATCCTGGCCGTGCTCCCGCGGCTCACGTCGGGCCGCGCGGGCCGCTTCGCGCGCACCGAGATGTTCCAGCTCGCGGTCGACGTGGCCGCGGCGGAGCTGTGGTCGCGCGGCGAGCCCACCGACATCGTCGAGCGCCTGCGCCCTGCGCCCGCCGCGCCCGCGCACCGGCGCGATCGCTACCACGACGGAGGCCGCGGCCGGCGCTAGCCGGCGCGATCGGTGCGGAGGCCTTGGTGACGCGACGAACGCCCTCGGGGCAGGGAGCGGCTCGGCCTCTCATGGCTGGGGCGGCCTTCCTGCTCGCGCTGGCCGTGTGGGATCTCAAGGCCCTGGCCAAGCCGCCGCGCCCCGCGGCCGCCGGCAAGGGCACCTTCGAGTACGGCGCCCGCGTGCAGAAGCCGCAGTCGTTCCTGGAGCGGCGCTCGTTCATGCACGGCGGCGCGCTCGACCTGCGCAAGCACAGCGTCGCCATGCGCTACCTCGTCGAGCGCTACGGCAACATCGACGACGAGGCCACCACCAAGTGGAACGCGCAGACCTCGCATTCGCAGGCGAAGACGGTCCACTTCATGGGCCTGCCCATCTCCATCCACGCCAAGATCGCGCCGGCGCTCGCCGCGGTGGAGAAGCGCATCGCCAAGACCTGCACGGGCAGCTCCCGCTACACGCCCAAGGCCATCGGCGGCTTCCGCACGCAGAACACCTACCGCGGCGTGGAGTTCTCGAACCACCTCCTCGGCATCGCCATCGACATCGATCCCGAGCGCAACCCCTGCTGCGGCTGCGTCGACCCCTGGCCGTCGAACCCGATCTGCAAGAACCCGGGCACCGTCTACAAGCGCACCACGCTCCCGAAGTGCTGGATCAACGCCTTCGAGCGCTTCGGCTTCGACTGGCTCGGCCACGACAAGCTCGAGGACACGATGCACTTCGAGTTCCTCGGCGATCCCGAGCGCATCAAGAAGTAGCGCGAAAGCCGGCCGCGATGCGCGCGCGGGCACGGTGCGCTTCGAGCTCGCCGGCGATCCTCGTCGCATCGAGAGACAGCGGCGTGGGGTGCGCGATGCGCACGCGGGCACGATGCGTTCGAGAGCCTCGGTGATCCCGATCGCATCGAGAAGCAGGACCGCGCGTCGGCTGGGATGCGCACGAGGGCACGATGCGTAGTGAGGCTCGGCGAGCCCGATCACACCGAGACCCAACGCGTGCGCCGCGACGTCGCAGGCGCGCTCGAACAGCAGATGGGGCCTGATTCACGCGGCCGAGGACTTTGTCCGCATCCCGATGCGACGAACGTGAGGCCCGAAGCGGCGAAACCTGCTGAAAATCTCGGGTGGATCACGGGGTGGTGGGGCCCCATGAGCTTTGCGGGCGTGGGGCGGCGAAGCCGACCCGAAGCCCCACATGAAGACTGGGGCGGCGGGGACGTGAGTCCCCGCCGTGTGAGTGAGGGGGCGGCGTTACTCGGTGGGCGCTTCGGTCTTCGTCGCCGGCGGGCCGAGCGGCAGATCCAAGCGGTGCTCGAGGAGCTGCTCGCGCCAGGCCAGGAGATCGCTGGCGCGGTGCTCGGCCGTCGCCTTCGAGAGGCCGGAGAGCTTCTCGATGCGCGCGCCCAGCGTCTTCTTGGTCGGCGCCTTCGTCGCGAGCAGGCCCGGGGCGAGCGCCTTCATGATGGGGCTCTCCTCGATGCTCTTGCAGAAGGCTTGGCGCTCTTCCTCGCTCTCCTGCTCCGTCTCGAGGAGCTGGCGGCCGAGCGTGGTCGTCGCCCGATCCTTGTCGAGCAGACCGAGCGTCTGCGCCGCGCGGATGGCGTAGCCCACGTGGCGTGGAGAGATGTCCGTCTCCTCGGCGATCTTCTCGATCGTCGCGGCGCCATCGGCGACGCTGGTCAGCACGCAGCGGATGCGCGCGAGGTTGGGTGCCTGGGGAACGTCGCTGCTTTCGATGTCGGGCGTGCTTCGCGGCATGGTCTCTCGGCGTCTCGGCGCGACACTACCACCAGCGCGCCGCGAGGACCACGTTACCGTCGCATCGCGACCGCCCTGCACGCATGACGCGTCGTCCGTCCTCCGGCGAGCGGCGCGCGCGGCGCGCAGAAAACCCGAGGATCGTCGCGCGCGTCGCCCCGCTCTGGATGTGTCGTGACAATGACCGACCGGCGTGGGCGATCACCGCCGGTGTGCCGAGCCGGACGTGCGGCGTTGGCAGCATCGCCCGGCGCGAGGATGATGGCGGCGACCTCATGCGCTCCATCCCCGCCGAAGTCCTCGCCATCGCCGAGACGCTCAACCTCTGCCTGCCCCCGCCGCCGAACCAGGATCGCGTCGTCGAGCCGCGCTTCGCCGCCTTCATCGGCGTTCAAGACGAGCCGCAGCACAACATCGTGCAGCGCCTTCGCGTCGCGCCGAGCGAGGTGGATGCGACGGTCGCCGAGGTGCGTGCCCTCTTCCGCGCCCGCGGTCGGACCGCGCTCACGTGGGAAATAGGCCCCTCCTCCGCGCCCGCCGATCTCTGCGAGCGCCTCCTCGCGCTCGGCATGGTGCCCGACGACGAGCCCGAGATGGCCGGGATGATCTTGACCCGCGCCCCCGAAAAGGCCCCGAACGGCGTCGTCGTCGAGCGGGTCCGCACGTTCGAGCAATTCCGCGTCCTCAAGCTCGTGTATCACCGCTGCTTCGGCCGCGGCGCCAAGGCCCCGACCGAGGCCGAGATCGCCGCGGACTTCGAGCGGCGAAAGGGCAAAGAAGATCACCTGATTCGATATCTCGCCCTCGCGAACGGCGCGCCGATCGCCGCGGCCGACGCCGTCTTCATCGACGGTGCCGTGGTGTTGTGCGGCGGCGCCACGCTCCCGGAGGCGCGTGGCCAGGGGGCTTATCGCGCGTTGGTCCAGGCACGTTGGGAAGATGCGATAGCGCGCCGCACACCCGTTCTCGTGGTGCAGGCAGGTGCCATGTCGCGACCCATCCTTGCGCGCATGGGCTTCGAGGAAGTGGTACGCGTGCGGGTGCTCCTCGATCGGCTCCGGTGACCTCACGGCCCGAGGCGGCGAGCGCGTCCTCGAGGACGATCTCGCGCTCGCCGCTTTCGGACCCTCACACGCGCTTCAGGTCTTCGGGCTCGCCTTGGTGATCTTGGCGATCTGCTTCCCGCGCCGGCGTGCTTCGGCCCGGGCCCGCGCGTCGTGCTTGTCGCGCAGGTGCCGGCCCTCCGCGGCCAGCTTGCGGAAGCCCGCGAGCCTCCCTTCGGCGAGCGCTCCGCTCCGCACGGCTTCGGTCACCGCGCACCCCGGCTCGCCTTCGTGCGCGCAGTCACGAAAGCGGCAGCCCTCGGCGATCGCTTCGACATCGGTGAAGCCCGCCGGCCCACCGTCGTCGAGGCCCCAAGGCTCGAGCTCGCGCAGCCCCGGCGTGTCCACCAAGAGCCCGCCGCCCGGGAGCACGAACAGCTCGCGATGCGTGGTCGTGTGCTTGCCGCGATCGTCGTGCGCGCGGATTCCGCCCGCTCGCTGCGCGGCCTCGCCCAAGAGCCGATTGGCGATCGTCGACTTGCCCACGCCCGACGAGCCCACGAGCGCCACCGTCTCGCCCGCGTGCACGTGCGCGGTGAGCGCGTCGATGCCGGCGCCCGCGAGCGCGCTCACCGGCACCACCGGCGCCGTGGGCGCGATCGCGCGCGCCGCCTCCACGAAGCGCTCCGGCGCGTCGCAGAGGTCGGCCTTGTTGAGCACGAAGATCGGCCGCGCGCCGCCTTCGAGCGCGACCTCCAGATACCGCTCCAGGCGACGCGGGTTGAAGTCGGCGTTGAGCGAGCTGACGATCATCACCGCATCCACGTTGGCGGCGAGCACCTGCGCTTCGACACGGCGACCCGCGGCCTTGCGCAGGAGCGCGGTGCGCCGCGTGAGCACGTGTGTGATCACCGCGGGATCGTCGGCGTCGGGCCGGAGGCCGACCCAATCACCGACCGCGGGCAGCTCCGCGCCGGAGCTCTCGTGAAGCAGGCGGCCGCTCACCGTCGCACGGCGCGGGCCCGTCGCCGTGAAGACCTGCAACACACCACGCCCGCCGGCGGCGACCCGCGCGGGCTCGATCGGCACCGCGAGCGCAGCCCGCTGCCGTTCGAAGAAGACGTTCCAACCGAGACTGTCGAGCGAAGGAGAGACGAGAGACTTCGAGTCGAGATCCATGTCGATGCAAGCTCCGGAGCGCCGCGGCGGCAGAGGCGCGCGCGGCGGGTCACGGCCACGAACGGGAAGGCACGACGGCCTCTCCGTTCGATCGGACCCCGGACGACGCCGGGGACGGTGGGCCCATCCGGCTCCGCTGGATCGACACGAATGCTCTGATCACCGGGCCGATGTCATCGACCCGAGGCGCGAGGTGCCCGCTTCGCAGCGGGCTCGTCGCGGACGATCAGAACGCGTGGCTCGCGGCGGTGACGACGGGCGAGGAGACGCGCTGGGCACGGTTTCGGACAATCATCGTCGCTGCCTCCTTCAAGCCCGCTCGCGCGAGGTGGGCGCCATGATGATCCGCAGCGGGCATCGCGTCAACCGCACACCGGCCCTTCGCCTTTGCGAAACATCTCCTCGAAGCCCAGCGTCAGCGCCTCCACGACCACCATCGTCGTGTGCAGGTAGAGCGCCTGCTTCACCAGATCGCCGAGCCTCGCCCGCGCCGCGTCGTAGCTCCCCCACGATCCGTCGGCGTTCTGCGCCTCGAGCAAATAGCCGAGCGCGGCCGCGTAGCTCGGATCGGATGTGCCCCGCACGTAGCGCATGCAGCTCATGATCTCGGCCACCAGATCCGGATCCTTCTTCGACAGCCACGTGCCGAGGAGCTGCGGCAGCGCGCGATCGAGGTACGCGTGATCGGCTTCGGTGAAAGGCTCGGCGTCGAGCCGTTCGCCGAAGTCGTACGCCGCATAGATCTCGTGCGTGAACGTGTACGCATCCATCCGCGAGAGGCCCGCCGCGTCGGTGCGCGCCGCGATGAGCCCCTTGTCGAGCGCGCCCGCGAGCGGGAACGGCTCGCTCAGCCCGAAGTGCTGGTAATACGCGTGGAACGCGCGCCGCTGGTGCGGCCCGCGGTCCTTCATCTGCGCGTCGAGCCGCCACTTCACGTTCTTGATCTCGGCCCGATAGCGCGTGATGTCGACGCCCATGCGATCGAGCAGCACCGCCGCGCGGAGGTACGAGGTCGCGTCCTCTTTCAGCTCGCGATCGTCGATGGTGAGCAGATCGTGATAGCGATCGTCGAGCGTCGGGCGGGCGAGCTCCGTCACGCGCGCCAGGATCTTGGCGCGCTCCTCGGGCGGCGCGACTTGGTGGAGGCGATGGTAGACGTCGATCGCCTCGGCGAGCTTCTTCTTCCCCTTGATGTGGAAGCGCCGCAGCTTGATGGGATCGACCTCCAACCCATCGAGGAACGTGCGCGCCTTGGCGATGGCGGCCGTGTACGCGCCCCTTCGCGCCGCGACCATCGCGTCGAGCGCGGCCCTTCGATCGGCCGGCGTGCACCGCGGCGCTGCCGGTATGGCCGCCGTCGGCCGGGCCGCCGCGGGCGTCGCCGGCGACCCGCACGCCGGCGTCGCGAGCAGCAACAACGCCGCGAGCGCGCGCTTCGCCATCACGACTGCGAGCGCATCAAGAGCGCCTTCAGCTCCATGCGCGCGATCTGATCGCGGTGCACCTCGTCCGGCCCGTCGGCGATGCGCAGCATGCGCGCGCCCGCGTAGGCGAAGGCCAGGGGGAAGTCGTCCGACACGCCGCCGCCGCCGTGCGCTTGGATGGCCCAGTCGACGACCTTGCAGGCCATGTTGGGCGCGGCCACCTTGATCATCGCGATCTCTTTGCGAGCTTCCTTGTTGCCGCCCACGTCCATCTTGTGAGCGGCGTGCAGCACGAGGAGCCGCGCCTGATCGATCATGATCCGCGACTCGGCGATGCGCTCGCGCCACACCGACTGCTCGACGATGCGCTTGCCGAAGGCGACGCGCGTGGCGAGCCGCTTCATCATCAGCTCCAGCGCGCGCTCGGCGAGGCCGATGAGCCGCATGCAGTGATGGATGCGCCCCGGCCCGAGGCGGCCCTGCGCGATCTCGAAGCCGCGCCCTTCACCGAGGATGATGTTGCTCGCCGGCACCCGCACGCCCGAGAACGTGACCTCGCCGTGCCCGTGCGGCGCATCGTCGTAGCCGAACAGCGGCAGCATGCGCTCGACCTTCACCCCGGGCGCGTCCATCGGCACCAGGATCATCGACTGCTGCATGTGCTGGTTCGGGTGCTCCGGCGCCGTCTTGCCCATGAAGATGAGCACCTTGCAGCGCGCGTCGCCCGCGCCCGACGTCCACCACTTGCGCCCGTCGATCACGTAGTCGTCGCCGTCCCTGCGGATGCGCGCCTCGATGTTGGTCGCGTCCGACGAGGCCACCGCGGGCTCCGTCATGGCGAAGCCCGAGCGGATCTCGCCCGCGAGCAGCGGCTTCAGCCAGCGCTCCTTCTGCTCCTCGGTGCCGTAGCGCTCGAGCACCTCCATGTTGCCGGTGTCGGGCGCGGAACAGTTGAAGACCTCGGGCGCCCACGGCACCCGCCCCATGACCTCGCAGAGCGGCGCGTACTCGAGGTTCGTGAGCCCCGCGCCGTGCGTCGTCTCCGGCAGGAACAGGTTCCACAGCCCCTCGGCCTGCGCCTTCTTCTTGAGCTCCTCGACGATCGCCGTCGGCGTCCAGCGGCTCTGCGCGACCTGATCCACGTACGTCTTCTCGTTGGGATAGACGTGCTCGTTCATGAACGCGACGAGGCGTTCCTGCAGCGCGGCGGCTTTGGGGCTGGGCTCGTACATGCGGTCTCCTCGCGCGCGCCGTGTCGATGGACGCGTGCGGTGCCGTGGTAGCTCGCCCGCGCTCTGATGGGAATCGGGCAACGAGCGCGAAGAGCTAAAGCCAAGCGGCGAGGGTGGGCGCGGTCTCCACCGACACGCGCCCCATGCGGAGCACATGATCGATGGCGTGGTCCCGCGCGATGGCCGCTTCGACCCGGAGCAGGGCAGGGAGGTAGACCACCTCACGCCCGAGGCCTCCGCCGCGATGCACGCGCGCAGCGACGCGCAACGCCATGTCGATCGGGGCACCGTGATCGCGGAGGAGCTCCGCCGTGTCCGTGAGCTCCGCGCGCGCTTCGACCGAGCGCGCGGCCACGTGCCGCAGCGCGATCTCGCGCCGGCGACCGTGATCCAAGAAGCCGTTGGCCCGCTCGAGCCACAGGGCGCGCCCCTCTTGATCGTCCGCCCCGCGCGCCGTGCCGATCGCGAAGATCCCGAGCGCGTTCCCCGACGCGGCCACCCGCGGCTCCACGTGCCCTTCGATCTCGTGCAGCACCGTCCGCTCCACGTCGCGCATCGCCAGCATCTTCCCGGCGATCACCTGCACGAAGCCGTCGCCCGTGGCCGCGAGCGACGCGATGTTGTCCTTCACCACCACGCGCAGCGGCAGCCGCCGCTTGCCGATTTCCTCGCGCATGCGGGCCACCAAGGATCGCGGCGAGCGCTCGTCGTCGCTGCGCACCAGCGCTTCGTCGTCCGCGGACGGCGTCTCTTCGGCGAGCCATTCCTTCGCGACGACGTCGGCCTCGTCGTCGAAGCGATCGCGCCGCGCATAGCGCCGCCGCGCCGCGTCCCACAAGCCCGCCGTCCCCGCGTGCTCGCACAGGGACGCGTCGTCGGCCATCTCCATGGCCCGCGCCGCATAGATGGCCCCGAGCTCCCCGTGCGGCTCGAGGTCGGCGGCGAGCAGCTCGAGCGCATGGCGGACGGCGCCGCAGCCCGGCACGGGCTCGTACACGAACTTCGGCGCGAGCTTCCCGGTGTCCGCCCAGCTCGCCGCGAGCCGCCCGAGCTCCTGCCGCAGGTTCACCGGCGTGTTGGCCGCGATCACCCGAATGCGCGCGCTCGCCTCCGACAGCGCAGCCGTGGCGCGGATCGTCCAGCGTGGAACGCGCACGCGCGTCTCGGAAGTAGCGAGGCTCATCGAGATCGCACAGCGTAGCCGGGCGCCGCCGAAATGGCAGCGCGGATCGAAGCGAGCGAGCGCCCGGGCCCGCGCGTCGCGATCTCGATGAAGGGTCCCGAAAGCACGCGTCGCTTCGTGCGGCGTGCCCGCACCGATCGCAGAAGCAACCTGCCCCTCGGTGGCACGCCGTGAGGCTCGCGAGCCCGCGTCACCGCGAACGATGCTGCCCGTGCTTCGCGCGCGAGGCCTCGCGCGGCGACCTCACTGGAGGCTGATCTTGAGCTTGAACGTGCCGGAGTTGTCCGCCCAGCTATCGACGACGACGTAGTACGTCGTGTTGCCGCTCACGTTGCCGGTCACGCTGGCATGACCGTCGGTCTTGTAGTCGCACTTGAAGTCCTTCGACGTGTCGCTCGAGCACCCGGTGCGCAGATGCAACCAAGCGGCATTGAAGTTGGCGTCGAGCTCCACCTTGAGCGTGCCGCCGTTCGCCGGCCTGACCGCATAGACGAGATCCGGACCGGGGTAGGCCACGGGGCTCGTGCAAGGAGCAGCGCTGTCGTGATCGATCTTGTTCGACGCGCCGGTCGTGTCGCCGGACACGTTGAGCGTCTGCCCCTGGTTGATCGGAATGGGCGTGTCCGTGGCGCCCGGGCAAACCTCGGGATGCTCTTTCTTGCAGTCCGCCGTGCAACCATCGAGCGAAGTCTGGTTGCCGTCGTCGCACTCCTCGACGCCCATCTGCACCTTGCCGTCACCGCACTTGGCGTTCTTGCAATCGATGCAGGCGTCGTCGTCTTTGTCATTGCCGTCGTCGCACTCTTCGACGCCGGTCTGCACCTTCGCGTCACCGCACTTGGCGTTCTTGCACTCCGAGGTGCAGGTGCCGTTGTCGCTGTTGTTCGGGCCTTGATCGCACTCTTCTTGCCCCGTTTGGAGCTTGCCGTCGCCGCACTTCGCGCTCTTGCATTCGCTGGTGCAGGCGCCGTTATCGTTGTTGCTCTCGCCTTCGTCGCATTCTTCCACCCCGGTGCGGACGAGGCCGTCTCCGCATTTGGCCTCTCTGCAGTCGCTGGTACATCCAGCGGTATCGCCGTTCTCGGCGCCGTCGTCGCACTCCTCGACTCCGGCGTGGATGTATCCGTCACCGCATTTGGCGCTCTTGCACTCCGGGGTGCAGACGTTGGTCTTCTGGTTGTTGATGCCGTCGTCGCACTCTTCGGCGCCTTCGACTTTGCCGTCGCCGCAAACGGCGTTCGGATCGGTCGTGCCGGTGGAGCTGTGGGTGCTCGTCCCGCCGTGGCCGCCGCCGCCGGTGACGGGTTTGTCGAGGCCGACCGACGAAAACGGACAGCCGCCGAGCAGGACGGCGCCGAGAGCGCCGCCGAGCACCAAGAACCCGAGCGAAGCACGCGAGGTCATGTCCGCATGCTACGGGGGATCACGAGGGCCGTCATCCCTCATCCGGCGCGCGCTTCGGCTTCGAGCGTCTGCGTGCCCACGCGGTTCGATCGCTGTGCCCACCCCACGAGCGCCACCGCCGAGAGCACCAAGGAGAGCCCGATGTAATCGGCGTTGGCGAAGCGCTCGCCGCCGAGGGCCGCGCCCAATGCGAGCGCGATGATCGGATTCACGTAGGCATAGCTCGTCGCCAGCGCGGGCCGCGCATTCTTGAGCAGCCAACCGAAGGCCGAATACGCGACGACCGTCCCGAGCACCACGAGGTAGGCGAGGGCCCCCAGCGTCTTCGCATCGAGCCGCGCCATCGGCTCGCCCCACGCGACGCTCGCGACGGCCAACATCGAGCCGCCCGTGAGCATCTGCGACGTCGTGCCCATCACGCCCGCGGCGAGCCGCGCGCGTCGCGTCGCCACGCAACCGAGCGCGTAGCTCGCGGCCGCGCCCGCCATCAACATCGCGCCCAGCGGCTCGGCGCGCAGCGCTCCACGCGAAGCCACGAGCGACACGCCGGCGAACCCGAGCGCGAGCCCCATGGCCTCGAGGCCGCGCAGCCGCCCGCCGCGCATGCGATCGAAGAGCGCGGTCCAGAGCGGCACCGACGCGAACAGGAGCGCGCCGAGGCCCGAAGGCACGCGCGTGATCGCCACCGCCGCCGTGCCCATGCCGGTCACCATCAGCGGCAGCGCGGTGATCGCCGCGGCCTTCCACTCGCGCGCCGTCGGCGCCGGCGCGCCCGCCGCGCGCAGGCCGGCATAGAGCAGCGCGCCCGACACGAGGAAGCGCACCGCCGCCATCTGCAGCGGCGGCATGCCGGCCACCGCCACGCGCTGCGCGAGGTAGGTCGAGCCCCACACGGTGAACAGCACGCCCAGGCAGAGGGGCAAGAGCAAGCGATCTTTCGTCGACATGCCCGTAAGGAGTAGTGACGCGGCTTGGTCCGGGCAGGTACACGACCAGGGGACAGCGCCCCGCCGGGTGGGCACAGTGTTCGCCAATCGATGGGTACAGACGGGCGCGTGCGCCTGGAATTGGTACGCTTCCATCCTTCGTCACGAGGGCAAGGCATGGGTACAGTAGGCGTCGAGGTCCCGATCCACGCAGGCACCGGCAAGCGGGACGAGGTGAAGCGGCACGTGCTCTCGCTCATCGACACGGGCGTACTGCGGCGGGGGGCGCGGCTCCCGTCCATCCTCGAGCTCTCGCGCAGCTTGGACGTCGCCAAGAACACGGTCATCGGCGCGCTCGACGAGCTGTGCGGCGAGGGCGTTCTGGAGGCGCGCGAGCGGCAGGGCTTCTTCGTGAAGAGCGCGCGGCGGCGCGATCGCGCGCAGAAGACGCGCCTCGCCGACCTCGCCGTCGATCGCGTGGCGCACGGCATGGCCACCATCCTGGCCGAGGGCGGCGACGACTTCGTCCCCATCGGCAGCGGCACCACGGCCGAGAGCCTCCTCGCCACGCCCGAGTGGAGCGGCATGCTGAAGAGCGCCGCGCCCCGCGATCCGCGCAGCTCGCTCCGCTACGCCGATCCTCTGGGAGAGCCGCTCCTCCGCGAGGTGATCGCGGCCCGACATGCCGCGCCCGACGACGGCCCCGCGCACGTCATCATCACCCACGGCGCCGTCGAGGCGTTGAACCTCACCTTCGCCGCGGTGGCGGCGGGCACGCGCAGCCGGCGCATCGCCATCGAGTCGCCGGGCTACTTCATGCTCGCGCCCATCATCGAAGGGCTCGGCCTCGAGCCCGTCCCCATCCCGCGCGATCTCGGCGGCGTGGATCTCGATCGCCTCCGCGCCGAAGCGCGCCGCGCGCCCCTCGCCGGGGTGATGATCAACCCGAACCATCACAACCCCATCGGCTCCACGCTCTCGCTCGCGCAGCGCTTCGAGCTGGCGCGCCTCGCCGACGAGCACCGCTTCTGGATCATCGAGGACGACGTCTACAAAGGCCTCTGGACCGAGGCCGAAGAGCCGCCCACGATTCACTCGCTCCTCCCGCGCCGCACGCTCTACGTCGGATCGTTCTCCAAGACGCTCGGCCCCGCGCTGCGCATCGGCTTCATCGTCGCGCCCGCCTCGGAGGTGGAAGATCTGCGGCGCCGCAAATTCCTCTACAGCCTCTCGGGCGACGCCTACACGCAGAACCTCGTCGCCGAGTTCGTCGATCGCCGCGGCTACCAGCGCCACCTCGCCGAGGTGCGCGGCGAGCTCGCCCGCCGCGCGCGCATCGCCAAGCACCAGAGCGAGGCCTTCGCGTCTCTCGGCCGCTTCGCCACGCCCTACACCGGAGGCTTGTTCTGGCGCTTCGAGCTCGCCAAAGGCATCGACTCGATGGCGCTCTACAAGGCCGCACGAGAGAAGAACGTGCTCGTCTCGCCGGGCTTCTTCTTCCGCAGCGACAGCGCCGAGATCGGCGCCGAGGATGCTTGGATGCGCGTCAACGTCTCTCGCTGTGAAGGCAACGTGCTCACGCGCGCGCTGCAAACGTTGCGCGCTTCGATCGGGTGAGTAAGGCGCTCCCGTACAAGCATATGTGTTTGGTCGCGGGGCGTGGTGGTCGTCACGCGATCATCCATTGCTCCCGCGTTTCGACGGGGATTGCGCTCGCGCCCGTTCTTGCGCAAGAGTGCGTGCGCCATGAAGAAGTCCAATCTCATCGCGTTGTTGTTCGCCGTCACGCCCATCGCATGTGGCGAGGCGACGCCTCCTCCCGAGACGCCTGTGCCGCCGGCTCCGGTCGAGACTGCGGCGGCGGTCGCGCCGCCTGTCGAGACGGCGAAGCCTGCCGAGCCCACGCCCGAGGAGAAGAAGAAGGCTGAAGAGGAGAAGAAGAAGGCCGAAGACGCGAAGCGCCTCGCCGACGATCGCGCGGAGATGGAAGCCGCGCTCAAGGCCGAGACGGCGCGGTGGACGCCCGCGCTCCACGCCGAAGCGAAGAAGCTCGCCGGCGCGAAGTACGCCTCCACCAAGGCCGCGCTCGCCGCCGCGCTCAAGGCCAAGGTCCGCAAGCCGGGCAACGCCGAGCGCGACAAGGATCGCCACCCGCTCGAGACGCTCGAGTTCCTCGGCCTCAAGCCGAACATGACCGTCCTCGAGTTCGGCCCTGGCGAGGGCTGGTACACCGAGATCCTCGCTCCGGCGCTCGCTTCCAAGGGCAAGCTCCTCGTCACGTCGGGTGATCCCAACGGGCCGCCGGAGTCGCGCGGCACCTTCTACGCCGAGCGCACCAAGCGCTCGCTCGAAGTGTCGCCGGAGCTCTTCGGCAAGGTCGAGCGCGTCGTCATCGACAGCAAGGCCCCTCACTTCAACCAGGATGGCAAGCTCGACATGGTGCTCATCTTCCGTGGCTTCCACGGCATGCACCAAAACAAGCAGACGGCCGCCGTCCTCGCCGAGATCCACAAGGCCCTGAAGCCGGGCGGCATCCTCGGCATCGAGCAGCACCGCGCCAAGGCCGACGCCAATCCCGACGACGCGGCCAAGAAGGGCTACGTCCCCGAGGCCTGGCTGATTCAGCAGGTCGAGGCCGCGGGCTTCAAGCTCGCCGGCAAGTCCGAGGTCAACGCCAACGCCAAGGACACCAAGGACTACGACGAAGGCGTGTGGGCCTTGCCGCCCACGCTGCGCCACAAGGACAAGGACCGCGACAAGTACGTCGCCATCGGCGAGAGCGATCGCATGACGCTCAAGTTCGTGAAGCCGAAGAAGTAAGCAGCACCCTTCCTGTCTCCCCGCTCTCCCGGCCGGCATGCATCGGCCGGGAGAGCCACGCGTCCGCCTACCCACCTTAGAGACGGTGAAGTACGCCGTCGGCGCCGGGCCTCGAGCTCCGCGCCTCCGAAGCTCTCCACGACACACGCTCCTTCGGCTTTCGTGCGTGGCCAGCACCGGGGATGTCGCCCGGTCGCATCCCGTTCCGCGCACCTGGCTCCATGTTGGGAAGAAGCATGAGCCGACGTTCGGCGCGGGGCGGTGAACGTCGAAGGAGGGGTATATGGACACCAAGCCTGAAACGGCAAAGCCGCGTCGCACGACGTGGCGGAAGCGAATCATCGTCGTCTCGACGCTTGCGCTTGGAACGATCGCCGTCACCGCGGCCGCGCAGGATCGGGCCACGCCGGAGTCCGCGCTCACGCGCCTCCTCCGGGCTTTTGCCTGGGCCCCGGTGCCGAAGGCGGAGCCCATCTTGGATCGCAAGCTGATCGCGAGGGCGGAGCCGGACGAGTGCTTCGTCCAGATTGGCTATCCGAGCACCAAGCCTCCATGCTCCGGCGATTCCAAGCCGAAGGTGAATCAAGCGTACATCTGGGCCGGCGCGCGCTCGGGAAATTACGCGTGGTTCGGGACGATCGCCAACACCGCGTGCCTCGCGCCGGGCGGCTATTTTCTGCCGCTGCAAGGTTGGGTGTCGGAAGGGCTCGTGTGCGAGGAGGCCGCGGGCAAAGCGAGCCGCGAGCATGGGCTTTACACCTTCGGTGATCAGCGCCCGCCCAAGGTCTATCGTCTCGACGCCGATACCGATGTTCTGGAAGACCGGACGCCCGAAGGCGATCCGCTGCTCGAAACGACGCTCGGCCTGCGCGGCGCCGGCGCGCATCGCGACGTCGTGCTCCTCGCCGGGCCCAACGCGGCGCCGAAGGGCATCGACGGCCTCAACATCTGGGCCTTCGAGGGCAGCACCGGCAAGCTCCTCGGCTCGCGGAAGCTCACCCAGTTTGCCAACATCCGCCGCGGCATCGTCGTCAAAGACGAGCTCTATCTCGCGGTGCGCAAGGCCGGCGAGCAATACGGCGTCGGCGGCGCCATCGTGAAGTGGACGGGAGACAAGGCCGATCCCTTCCGCTTCGAGGTCGTCGGCGATCTCGGCTCCGAGCCGGGCTACGTCACCGAGCACGAGGGGCGCATCGCCGTCTCCGGATGGACGGGTGTCACGCCGGCCAAAGCCATCGGCGAAATGACCAGCATGTACTTGAGCCCTCCCATCCCCATCGGCGGGCTCACGGCCAAAGACACGAAGCGGTGGCAGAAGATCTTCAGCATCGATCAATACGATCCCGATCCCGTGATCGCGCACGCCACGCACTTCGGCGATCTCGTCTCCTGGCACGGAAAGCTGTACTTCGCGACCTATCAAGTGCCTCTCTTCCAGACGCTCAATGCGTTCACGTTCTATGGCAGGCCCGACACGTGGATGGGCCGACTCTTCACGTACGAGCACGCCGAGCGGGCCACGGCGATGTTCGAGATGGAAAATGTCGGCGAGCTCCATCAGAAGGTGACGCTTCTCTATGGCGAGGAGAGCCTCCCTGCCTTCGACACCCATCTCCGCGTGTGGTTGAAGAAGCCGAACAACCTCGAGCAGACACCGAAGCTCGGCGCCTCGGGCTTCGGCAATCGGTTCAACTACTATCCTTGGACTTGGACCCTGTTCCAAAACAAGCTCTACATGGCGACCTTCGACGCGAGCGACACGTCACCGGACACGTTCGCCGGGCTCCTCGCGCAGCCGAGCGCCCTCGATTTGCCGCCCTATGCGGTGGGCCTGCTCAGGCCGTACACGGAGCTCGTCTTCGAGCGCTATGCCGGCGGCGACATCTGGCGGATGGACGCGCCGGACAAGCCCGCAGTGCCGGAGGACACGAGTGGTTTCGGCAACCGCTACAACTACGGTATCCGCGTCTGGGTCCCGTTCGAGGACAAAGGCAAGCTCTACGGCGGCACGGCCAACCCCTTCAACCTGCGCAGCGGCCCTTCGGAGCCGGGCGGTTGGGAGCTGCTCCGGTTCACGCCGCGGCGGTGAGCTAAAGCCGACTTTCGCGCGCTCGCCCGAAGGCGCTCATTCTCCACGAGGTACGATCAACACCCCATGACAATTGCCGCATACGGCATGGCGTGCGCCCCTTCGGCGATCGCTCACTCTGCCCGGCGGTCGAGCTCCTGATCGGCCATCGACAAGGGATCTTCCCGCGGCTCGAGGTGCGTCGTCACGTGGGCGCCGGGGACGGCGCGGCGGATGTCGGCTTCGATGCGCTCGAGCCAGTCGTGGCCATGCTGAACGCTCCACTTGCCGGGCACGAGCACGTGCAACGAGACGAAGGCGCGTGTTCCGGCGCGCCGGGTGCGCAGCGCGTGGAACTCGATGTGCTCGGTGCGATATCCGGCGAGCGCGGCTTCGATCGCCTCGAGCTCCGCGCGATCGAGTGATGCATCCATGAGGCCCGAGATCGAGCGGCGCAGTAGCTTGTAGCCCGTCCACACGATGTTGGCCGCGACCAGGAGGGCAATCGCGGGATCGAGCCACAGCCAGCCGGTGATGCGCACCAAGATGACGCCGACGATGACGCCCGCCGAGGTCCAGACGTCGGTGAGGAGATGATGGGCGTCGGCTTCGAGGGTGATCGAGCCGGCTTTGCGGCCCACCGCGAGCAGCACGCGGGCGGTGGCGAGGTTGATGAGCGACGCCACCACGGACACGGCGAGGCCGGCGCCGATGGCCTCGATCGGCTGCGGATGCATGAGGCGCAGGACGGCCGCATAACCGATGCTCACCGCGGCGACGAAGATGAGGAATCCCTCGAAGGCGCTCGAGAAATACTCGGCCTTGCCGTGGCCGTGAGCATGGTTCGGGTCCGGCGGCCGCGCGGCGACGGAGAGCATGGCGAGTGCCATCACCGCCGCGGCCAGGTTCACGCCGGACTCGAGGGCGTCGGACAAAAGGCCGACGGAGCCGGTGAGTCGCCAAGCGACGAGCTTGAGCAGGATGGTGGTGAGCGCCGCCCCGATCGACAGCCAGGCATATCGGGTCAGAGAGCCGGCCTGCATGGGAGGAATGTAGAGCCCTTCCCGAACCCGCGCCGGCCCGTCGAGCCAGGATCGTCGGGGCGCGATCTCACGCCTTCTCGGCTGTCCATGAAGACGAGAATCTTCCGCACCGCAGCCGTCGGGCCCATCTTCCCTTCATCGCGCCTCATGCGGCGAGGAGCCCGAGAACGAGCCGGACGCGGCTCGTCTCGGATGCGGGCGATGGACGATGCGGTGAAGCGTCTCTCGATCAGAGCAGGTTGGCCGCGAGCTCGGCGAGCTCGCTGCGCTCGCCCTTCGACAGAACCACGTGGCCCGCGACGCGCTCGCGCTTGAAGCGATCGGCGACCACGCTGAGGCCGTTGGAGGCGTGATCGACATAGGGGTTGTCGATCTGGTGCGGATCCCCCGTGAGGATGATCTTCGTGCCTTCGCCGCAGCGGGTGATGATGGTCTTCACCTCGTGCGGGGTCAGGTTCTGCGCCTCGTCCACGATGAGATATTGGTGCGGCAGGCTGCGCCCGCGGATGTACGTGAGCGGCTCGACCTGCACCGTCCCGTTCTCGAGCAGCTCCACGAAACCGCGATCCTGACGGCCTTTGCCGCCGGCCGTCCCGTTGGTGAAGAGGAACTCGAGGTTGTCGAAGATCGGCTGCATCCACGGGTTCAGCTTCTCGTCCACGTCGCCGGGGAGGAAGCCGAGATCGCGGCCGAGCGGCATGATGGGACGGCTCACGAGGAGGCGTGAATAGGCCCCGTCCTCCGTCGTGCGTTTGAGTCCGGCGGCGAGCGCGAGGAGCGTCTTGCCGGTGCCGGCCTTGCCGATCAGCGTGATCAGGCGGATCGAGTCGTCGAGCAGCAGATCGAGCGCGAACGCCTGCTCCTTGTTGCGCGGGCGCACGCCCATCACGCCCTCGCGCCCGACGCGCAAAGCCACGATCTCGCCGCGCGAGGCGTCGTAGCGACCGAGCGCGGTGTGGCTCGGCGCCCCCGAATCGCGGAGCATCACGCACGCGTTCGGGTGCAGCGTGGCGAGCCCGGGCGCCGCGACCTTGCCGTTCTGGAAGAAGGCGTCCACGTCGCTGCCGGGGACCTCCAGATCCATCACGGAGTGCTCGAGCTCCGGATCCTTGACCCGCTGGTTCTCGTACGTCTCCGCGGTCACCCCGAGCGCGTCCGCGCGGATGCGCAGGTTGGTGTCCATGGTGACGAACACCGTCGGCCGGCTCGGGTCGCGATCGCGCATGTCGATCGCGGTGTGGAGGATCGCCAGATCCTGCGAGTGCGACTCGAGCCCGACGAGCGCGTCGGGCCGGTGCTCCGGGATGGCGATGCGCAGGTTGCCGCCGCTCTCGAGCGGGACGCCCTTGGCCAACGTCACGTTCTGATCACGGCGCAGCTCGTCGAGGAGCCGCGCGATCGTGCGGGCGTTGCGGCCGCGCTCGGATCCCTCGCGCTTGAACTGATCGATCTCCTCGATGGCGAAGATCGGGATGATGACGTCGTTGTCCTCGAATTTGAAGATCGCGTGCGGATCGTGCAGAAGGACGTTCGCGTCGAGGACGTAGTTCTTCTTCATGTCTTGATCGCGCTCTCTCGGCTTCGTTCGGGGCTCGGCGTACTCGCTGGTGGACGCGGGCGCAATGACTCTATCGATCCCGCGCGGGGCTCCGGCGGACGAGAGACCGGGCGTGTCCACGCTTCGTTTGCGCGGGGACACGCGACCGACCTCAACGGCCCTCCGCGACCAGGCGATCGTACAGCGCGCGCATGTCCGTCGCGACCCGGCCCCAGCCGAACTCCCGCTCCATCCAGGCGCGGCCGCGCGCGCCCATCTCCACGAGCGGGCGTGTGCGCATGGACACGATCGCATCGGCGAGGCTCTCCGGATCGTTCGGCGTCCATCGACCCACGTCGTTGCTCTCGAGGCCTGACCACGGTGTGCCCTTGCCTGCGATCACAGGCACGCCGTGCGCCAGCGCTTCGGCGATCGCGAGCCCGAAGTTCTCGGTGAACGAGGGCATGACGAAGAGGTCCGCGTTCGCGAACAGGCCCCCCTTCGCGCTGGGCTTCGCCTCACCGAGGAAGGTCACGTGCGCTTCGGCCGCGTGCTCTCGGACCGCGCGTCGCAGCGTCTCTTCGTAGGCCGGATCGCCGCTGCCCGCGAGCGTGAGCGAGAAGCGACGCTCCCCGCGGCGGAGCAGCGCACCACACGCTGCCACCAAATTGTCGAGGCCCTTGATGGGATGGAGCCTCCCCAGATACAGGATGCGCAGCGTCTCGCTGGGCGCGGGCCGCGGCGCCTCCCGAGGCACCTCCACGCCGTTGGGGATGAGCGCGGTCCGCATTCCCTTCATGCGCGCGGCCGCCTGTGTTTCCTCGCTCTCCGAGGTCACGTGCAGCACCGTCCGCCGCGGCGCGAGCAGGCGACAGGCATGCTCCCACACCTCTTTGGCGCCGGCGCGACGCGTCTCCTTCCAGCGCGAGAGCGCGCCCCTCGCGCTCCACACCACCGGTTTGTTCGCCGCCTTGGCCGCGATCAGGGCCGGGAAGGTGGTGAAGTTGTAGACCGCGTTGAGGTGCACGACGTCGCACCACGCCACGTGCTCCGGCAAGAGCGCGAGCAGCGAGGGCGCCACCGAGTCGGGCAGCCGCCGCGGGCAATAACGCACGCGGAGGCCGGGCTCCATCTCGATGGCCCGGGTGGTGTCGACGTCGACGGTGAGCTTCGGTCCGTTGGCGTTCGTGGTCAGCACGCGCACCTCGCAACCGCCCTGCGCGAGGTGCCGGCTGAGCTGGTGCGCCGACTCGGGCGGACCCCCATAAACGTAGGCCGGATGATACGAGGGCGTGACGTGGGCGACCTTCATCCCGGCCCCGGATCCGTTGCGCGCGTCGGCTGACCGTTCATGCCTCGCGCGTATATCACGTCAGCCGCCCCAGACCGCGAGCCGCGCGCCCCGCTCGAAGGCTTGGCGGCGCTTCTGGGGCACGTCGTAATACGTGTCGAGCAACCGGTCGCGCACGTCGCCGGGCAGCACCGGATCGAGCACGCGCAGGTACATCGGCAGCATCTCGCGCGGCATCTCGTTCACGAGGCGATCGGCGGCGCGCCGGAAGATGCTCGCCATGAGCAGATAGTCGGCGCGGAACCGCACGAAGTCGCAGCGGCCCGCATAGTACCGGCGATGAACCTCGGCGAGCGCGCGGGGCAGGTCGTCCTCGATGTGCGCGGCCACGCCTGCGAGCAAGCCGCGCACGAGCTGGCCACTGCCGCGCTCGCGCGCCCGATCCATTTCGCGGAACGCCACCTGCCAGTGGGACTCCGCGTGTCCGGAGAGATCGCCGGAGTAGCGCCGGAGGTTCTCCACGTAATAGGTGTGAAAGCGCGGGATCAGCCGCAGCACCCAAGCGCGATGCGTGGAGCGCCCCGCGCGCACACCATCGAGCTGCTCCTCGCTCACGTATTGGTAGACGCGGGTGAACCAGTATTTCGGATCGTTCGCGCGGGCCAGTCGATCGGCGAGCACGCGCTGCTCGTCGAGGACGCGGACCGCCTCGCGCTCGAGCGTGCCGTCTTCGTCGGTGTCGTCGGTGAACGCGGCGATGTCGCGCTTCGGCTCCGCGGGCGCTCCGGCGACGGTCCGCGCGAGCGCGGTCAGGCTGCGGCGGAGCTGATCGTCGAGCACGGGCCGCACCGCGATCTCCACGCCGGGGACGACGAAGTCGAAGTCCACCGTCCAGGTGAGCCACGTGCCTTCGGCCCGGGGTTGCAGCGTGATCTCACCGCGGTGATCGCGCAGCGGCAGCCCGCGCACCACGCGGTAGACGAAGCGCTCGGGCGGCTTCGCGTGCTCGACGACCTCCTCGAACGTGATCTCGCGACCGGAGGTCCGCACGGTGATGCGCCGGAGCGCGCCAACGCCGCCGGGATCGTCCTTGTCGCCGGGAGAGACGCCGGCGATCCGCGCCAGCGACCAGAGGTTCATCCGGGCAGGATCGGTGATGAAAGCCCAGACGGTGTCCGGCGTGGCCGGGAGCGCCTGGGCCAGAGATATCCGCATGATCGCAGGTTAGCAGACGGCCGCGAGCGCCCGCTCCGTTGCTAGCCTTGCGGCGAACTAGCCCTCTTCCGGGAAACCCACCATCTGCCCACTCACCGGATCCCAGAGCTTGAGTCGGAGACACGCGGCGATGTCGCGCGGCTTGAGGCTCGTCGCCGCGGGGACTTGGAGCTCGGGAATCGCCGCCATCGCCTCACGGAGCCGGTAGAACGGAATCGCCGCGTTGAGATGGTGGACGTGATGGAGCGCGATCTCGCCGGTGAACCAGCTCATGATCGGGCCCATCGCCATGTAGCTCGAGGACTCGAGCGCGGCGCGCGCGAAGGTCCACGTCTGTCGAGGCTGCATGTGGATGCCCGGGAAGTTGTGCTGGGCATAGAAGAGATACGAGCCCACCGCGCACGCGACCACGAGCGGCAGCACCAGGACGAAGAGCGCCATCGCGGGGCCGAAGAACCAGGTGAGGCCGGCGACGAGCGCGAGGTGCACGATCACGGCGACCGCGGAGTCCCAGTACTTCTTCGGATCCTTCATGAACGATCCGATGCACATCCCGAGGAAGAAGATGGTGACGTACCCGAAGAGGATGTTGAGCGGGTGCCGCGCGGCCTTGTAGGCGAGGCGCTTGTCCTTCGGGGCCCGCTTCCACATCTCCACCGTCATCACGGGGAACGAGCCGATCTGCGCGCCCACGATCTTGGCCGTGTGGGCGTGGTGATAGTTGTGCGACTCGCGCCAGATGCGCGGCGGCGTGAGCACGAGCACGCCGTAGACGCTGAAGATCGCCGAGCCTAGCGCGCTCTTGCGGAGGAGGGCGCCGTGCTGGAAGTCGTGCGCGAGGATGAAGGCCCGCACGATCACGAGCCCTTCGAGCACGCTGGCCGCGAGGCGCGCCGGCCACCACGGCAAGCGCGCCGCGGCCGCCGTGAGCCCGCCGAGCACGGCGAACGTCGAGAGGACGTGCCACCAGCTCTTCGTTCGATCCTCGGCGGCGAAGGGGCGCGTGACCGCGATGATCTCGTTGCCCGTCGTTTGCGCGGCGGGGCGCGGCCGCTTCTCGATCTCGCTCGCCGCCGCAGGCGCTGCGGCGCCCGTGCGATCGTGGTCCAAGATGACTTCCATCACACGTCCTCGGTGCGTGGTCCGTTACCAGGAAGCGGCTCCGCAAGCAATTCCGAGGCCTTTGGTTGGGGCCAAAACACGACGACAATCGCGCAACCGTTGCGTGTATTGTCGCCAGGTGCGGTCGCAACTACGCCTTCGACGGCGATGAACGCTGCTTTCCCCGGACGAGCTTTCGACGATGCGTAGAACGCTACGCAGGTTGGCCCTCGGCGCAGCGGTCCTCGTGTCGCTGGTCGCGTGCCGTGATGCGCCTGCGCCGGCCGTGCCTCGGCCCGCGCTCGATCCGGTGCTCGCGCGCTTCTCGTTGGCCGAGCCGCTCGAGCGACGTTGGTCCGACGAGCTGATCCACTTCGACGTCGATCTCCCTGCGAGCACGGTGCATCTTCGTGATGCGCGGGGCGCGCCGCTGCCCGCGGAGATCGAGATCACTGCGCGCGAAGGCGGCCGCACGCGCGGTCGCGTGTGGACCGTGCTCACGCTCGATCCCAACGAGACGGCTTCGATCGAGGTGCGCGCGGGATCGGCGCCGCCCGTGGCCGGCGCAGTGTCGGTGCGGCGTGAGCCCGGCGCGATCGTGCTGGCGAACGATCGCATCGAGATCACCGTGCCTCGTTGGTCCGGCGCGGTGTCGGACGTGCGTGCGTTGCCGCCGCCGATCCGTGCCGTGCGGCGCGCGCAGGGCGCATGGATCGGAGAGGCGGCCTGGACGAGCGACGAGGCCGCGCCGGCGGTGAGCGAGGCGGTGACCGAGATCGTGTCCGAAGGGCCGGTGCGCGTCATCGTGCAACAGCGTCTGCGCTTCGCCGACGGCCGCGCGTATCGCGCGCTGATCACGCTCGCGGCCAAGCAGGAAGCGGCGCTCGTCACCGAAGACGCAGATGCGGTGTTGCCGAAGACGGGATATCGACTCTCGCTCCCCGGCTCCGTGGTTTGGCGCAACCATTTTGCGGCCGCGGAGGGCGCGCCTCCATGGCACCTCATCGAGACGCCGGTCGCGGCTTCCCGTGAAGCGCTCGTGTGCAAGCTGCGCCCGTGGAGCTTTTGGTGGCTGCCGCGTCTCTGCGAGTGGGCCGGGTTTCGCCCGGAGGGCAGCGATACGCTGGTAGGCGTGCTCGCGGTGCGGCCCTCGCGCTGGACGCCTTCGGGCTGGGATGGATTCGAGCGCACCCAGCTCCCGATTCAAGGGCACCCCGGCGGCCGCGCCGAGGTGTCGTTCAACCTCACCGCGCGGGCCGACAAGCCCCTTCATCGCGAATGGGCCCTCACTGCGACGGCGCCGCCGGCCGAAGACACGCCCGCGGCGCGCGAGCGGACGCTCCGCGCGCAGCTCGTGAAGTATGCGGAGTTCCCGCTCGACGACGTGAAGGAATGGGGCTTCGACGCGAAGATCGCGCCGCGCCCGCATCCTTCGTTGCTCTTCGATCGCGCTGCGCTGGCGCAGGCGAGGAAGCAGGCGGCGGCGAACCCCGTCCTCGCCGCGCGGGTGCGGGCGGACATCGAGCTCGTGGAGCGTTGCGGCGACCTCGAGCCCGCGCTCCAGAAAGACGGGCCGCTCGGCATCTACAAGAGCTACGCGCATCACGACTTGGTCGAGACGCTCCCCGAGCTGATGCTCGCGACGGAGGACCCGCGATACACCCGCTGGCTCACGGGCGTGGTGGAGGGCCTCGCCCGCCGCGTCGTGCGGGTCTTCATGGATGCGCCGGAGCGCTCGGCGCTCGGCGGTTATGGTCCTTGGTTCTCCGAGGAGGTGACGCGCCTCGTGCTCAATTGGGATCTCGTCGCCGACAAGCTCTCTCCCGAGCGCGAGGCCGCGGTGCGGCGCGTGATGATCTTCGGCGCACACGTGCTCTCGCACCCCGATTATTGGAACGTCGAGGCCGGCCTCCAGAGCGGCAATCCCAACATGCGCAGCTCGATCCTGCTGCCGCGCGGCCTCCTCGGGATTGCGCTCGCCGGACATCCCGAGGCGGAAGGGTGGCTGCGCGGGGCCGAGGAAGAGCTCCATCGCGAGCTCACCGAATGGGTCATGCCCGGCGGGGCTTGGGTCGAGGCGCCCGGATATCAGGCGGCTTCGCTCGACGCGATCTTCCTGCTCTCGGCCGCCATCAAGAATGGGACGGATCGAGATCCCTTTGCGACGCCGCAGTTTCGGGAGACGCTCGATTTCTACGGATTCCTCCTGACCCCGCCGGATCGGCGCTTCTCGCTCCGGGGCGCCGACACACCGATGGTGATTCCCAGCGTCGGTCAGACCTACTCCGGTTGGATCTCGCCCTTCAATGGTTGGATGGCGGCGGCCACGGCGAAGAGCGATCCGGCCTATGCGGCGCGCCAACAATTCTTCTGGAAGCGCCAAGCCACCATGTACGGCAACGGCGGGCGGGCCAAAGGCTTTTATCCGGCGCTCACCGATGCCACGCTCCCCGAAGCGCCGCCGGCCGAGACGAGCCGTGGATTTCCGGGGTTCGGGAGCATTTTGCGGAGCTCGTGGACCGACCCGCGGCACAGCTACGTGGCGCATCGGACCGGGCCGACCTATGCGCACTATGCATACGGGGAGCACGGCTCGATCGTTTACTATGCCAAGGGCGCTCCGCTCTGCCTCGATTGGGGCAACGTCTATTCGCCGGTGCTGCGGGGCGAGGGCTATTATCACAACACGGTGAGCTTCGGCTGGGGGTCCCAAGATCGCCCGATGACCGGCGATCTCCTCGGCGTGCAGAGCTTGCCCGGATTCGCCGAGCTGTCGCAGGGCGTGACGCGGGCCGGGAGCGTGACGCAGACGAAGGCGCGACCGGAGAGCTTTCGGCACCTTTTGATGGTCGAGTCGGCCGACCCGCTCGGGGCCAATTATCTCGTCATCCGCGACCACACCGTCGATGACAAGCCGGGAGACAAATACAGCTACAACCTCTTCTGCCTCTCACGAGAGCCGGTGATTCGTGAGGGAAAGGCGCATTTCCCCGGGCAGATGGGGGTCGATCTCGACGCCTTCGTGCTCGCGCCCGCGAAGGCGCCGATGACGACCGATCATTGGGGGTGGAAACAAGTCATTTACGCGTGGGGGAATTTCTCCGAAGAGCAGTATGGGATCCACGTGACGAAGGAGGGGTCGCGGGACGACTTCTTCACGGTGCTCTATCCGCGGGCGGCTGGGGAGCGCGAGCCCGTCGTTCGTGCGGTGGCCGGCGGTGCCGCGGCGCGCGTGGAGCACGGGGAGGGGACGGACGTGGTGTTGCTGTCGCCGGGGAACGGCACGGTGGTTCGCGAGGGCGGCGCGGCGCTGGCCGGCGAGATCGCGATGGCGCGGCGCCATCGGCGCGGCGCGATTCGGCTCGCCGTGATGGGCAATGGGGACACGTCGGCGGAGCTCGACGGTTGGGGCGTGCGGAGCGCGGGGCCCGTGGCGATGGAGATCTCCGGGGCCAAAGCATCCGGGGCGAGCAGCGGCCCGGCGCGCGAGATCGTGGTGACGTTGCCGCCGAGCATGGGAGAGGTGACGGTGCAGATCGACGGCGCGCCGGCGGCGGGCGAGCGCAAGGGAAGGAGCTTGTCCATCGCCGTACCGGCGGGGGCGCATCGCTTCACCGTTGCGAGGCGATGATGTGGAGTCGGGGAGATGCGGTGTGACGGCGCGGCGGTGATACGGTGTCTCGAGTGTGAGCCGCGAGCATCTTCTTCGTGACGGAGCTGCGGGGCAAAGGCACTTCGCGCTTTCGGCGAAAGGCGCCCGCTGCGTGCGTGGGATCCATCGAGATGTAGGACATCGGCGTCCGTAAGCTGCGCGACGTTGCCATACGAACAGCGCGATCCGACCCCAAGCGAAACATGGCGGAGGCACGTCGTCCGTGGGTTCCGAGGAGGGTGTGCGGCTCGACGATCATGCCGTCGGCGTGCCTCCGCACGACGACCCGTGTTAGCCTGCCGCGCGTGGGTTCTCGCTTTGGTCGCTACGAGACGCTTCAGCCCATCGCGTCGGGCGGCATGGCTACGGTGCATCTGGCCCGCGCCGTCGGCGCCGGCGGGTTCGAGCGGCTCGTCGCCATCAAGGTGATGCACCCGGGGATGTCGGACGATCCCGACTTCTCCGCCATGTTCCTCGACGAAGCGCGCGTGGCTGCGCGCATCCGCCACCCGAACGTGGTGGGCACGGTCGACGTGCAGGATGGGCCCGAGGGGCTCTTCCTCGTGATGGAGTACGTCGAGGGGCCGAGCCTCTTCGCCATCACGCGCGCCGCGTCGAAGCGAGGGCAGCGCGTGCCGATCGGCGTGGCGCTGCGGATCGTGATCGACGCGCTGCTCGGCTTGCATGCGGCGCACGAGCAGACGGGGCCCGCGGGCGAGCCGCTCAACATCGTGCATCGCGATGTCTCGCCGCAGAACATCCTCGTGAGCGTCGACGGGCAGGCCAAGATCACCGACTTCGGTGTGGCCCGCGCCGAGGCGCGGCTCTCGTCGACGCGACGCGGAGAGGTGAAGGGCAAGCTCGCGTACATGCCGCCGCAGCAGGTGCGCGCCGAGCCGCTCGATCGGCGCGCCGACGTGTATGGAGCAGGCGTCGTGCTCTGGGAGCTGCTCGCGGGGGAGCGGCTCTTCCGCGCCGACAACGACGGTGCGCTCGTGGTCGCGGTCATGACGGGCGCGCAGCGATCGCCGCGCGACGTGAATCCGAGCGTCGCGGCGGCTCTCGATCGCGAGTGCATGCGTGCCCTGCGCGTCGATCCGGCGGAGCGACATCCGACGGCGCTCGCCTTCGCGGAGGCGCTCGAAGTGGCCGCGGAAGAGGCTGGGATCACGCTGGCGACGCCGCGTGTCCTCGCGGGCTACGTGAAGGAGCTCGGGGCCCACAAGCCGATCGAAGTGCCTCCGATGGAGGTGATCCCCGGCGAGGGGAGCGGGCGTTCGCGGCCGGGATCGAGCGCGCGCCTTCCCGCGCCTGATGCTTCCGGTGGGCTCGCGGCTGCACCGGCGGCGAGCGCTGCGCCGGCGATCGCGGCGCACGCGCAAGCGCCCGCGGCGGACGGCAACAGTCAGGTGGCATCGGTGCTGTCTGCGCCGAGCGCGGCGCTCGCGCCGCAGCGATCACCGGCGCGCATCGGCGCCATGATCGCGGTGCTCGTCGCCGTCGCGGGTGCCGCGGTGATGGGCACACGCTTGCTCGGCGGCACGGCGAGCGCGCCGGCGCCGGCCGCATCGGCTGCTTCGGCCGCGTCGACGCTGCCTTCGGCGAGCGCGTCTGCGACGGCGGCGCCGGCCGTCACGACGGTAGTCACCGCGGCGAGCAGTGCGGAGCCGACGGCCGCACCGTCGGCGAGCGCGCGGCCGAATGCGACGCCGCCCGCGAATGGGCGCCCGCCTGCGTCGACCGGGCCGAAGCGCCCTCGCGGCGGTGGCACCGATTGGAAGCCCGAGGGGTTGTGAGGATCATGAAGCGAGTCTCTGCGGCTCTGTCGGTGTTGGTGCTCGGTCTCGCGCTCACCTCGCCTGCGGCCGCGCAAACGGCGGGGCAGGCGAAGCGCTTCGGCGCGGCGCAGAAGCTCTACGATCAAGGCGCGTACACGCCGGCCTACGAAGAGTTCAAGGCGCTGGCCACCGAGACGGGCAGCCCGAATGCCGAGCTGTACGTGGCGCGTTGCCTTCGCGAGCTCGGGCGTCTTCCGGAAGCGTACGAGATGATGTCCCTCGCGCTCCGCAACGCGACCGCGAAGGCCGAGGCCGAGCCGCGCTACGCGGCGACCCGCAACGCTGCTGCGGCCGATCTCGCGCTCTTGGAGCCGAAGGTCGGGAAGATCATCATCGCCCTCGCGAGCCCGCCCGCCGGGGCGACGGTCACGCTCAACGGCGCCGCGCTCGCTCCGGAGAAGCTCGGCGTGCCGGTGGCGGCCGCCGTCGGCGAGGTCGTGGTGCGCGTGCGCGCGCCCGGGAGCGCGGAGATCGAGCGCAGGGTGAAGCTGCGCGGCGGGGAGACCTCGACGCTGACCGTGACGCTCGACGCGGGCGCGGCTCCCGCAGCGCCGGTGCCCGCGGGCGCGCCTCCGCCGCCGCCCGCGACGACGACGAGCGGTGGTGGGGCGCGCATTGCGGGCTTCGTGACGCTCGGTTTGGGCGCTGCTGGGATGGCGACCTTCGCCGCCGCGGGCGTCGCAGCGAACAAGCGCTTCAACAGCGTGAACGACGCGTGCGGCGGCATGCGCTGCACGGATCCGAAGTTCGCCGATCAGATCGCCGGCGGCCGGACGCTCGATGTCGCGGCGAACATCGGCCTCGGCGTCGGCATCGCTGGCATCGTCGGCGGCACGCTGCTCGTGGTCTTCGGCGGACCGAAGCAGGTGCCCGCGGTCAGCGCCTGGGTCGCTCCCGAAGGCGGCGGCCTCGTGGCGCGCGGCACGTTCTGACGCACGGCGAGCGGCGAGCGTCGAGCCTCGAAATGGATATCCAGCGCAGGATGGATATCCATTTCGATGAGAGCGGCTCGGCCGCGCTCAGCCCAATGGATGTCCGGCGCAGAATGGATATCGACGTTGGAAGCGTGGGCGCGGTGGATGTTTCACGCGCGCCCGCCGGTACATGAATGACGCGGGCGCGCGGCCCCTCTCGTGATCAGGGCGCGGGAGGAAGGTTGTAGTTGTCCACGACCATTTGATATTTGCCGAGCGGGAGCCCCGTGTACGAATAGGCGCCGAAAAAGACGTCTGCGGCCTGCGGATCGATGATGCCCTCCGCGGAGCCGTAGCTCTTCCACGTTCCGTTTTCGAGGATGTCGCAATAGACGCGGCCACTCTCCTCGTGGAAGCCGACCCACGCGGGGAGCGCCGGCGCGGCGCCCATCCAGATCGTGTGATAGCTGATGTCGGAGCCGTCGTAGGCGCACTCGAAGCGATCGCTCGTGAGCGTCCAGAAGACGTTGTTGTTGTTGTCGACACCCACGCCGAAATAGGCCTCTGCCTGCGTGGACGCCGGCAGTTGCAGGAGCTCTAGCGAGACCCGCTGGCCGGTCATGTCGTAGGCGCCGGAGGAGCCGTATCCCACGCCGGTGTACTCCTCTTCACCGAAGTGGAAGTTCACGGTGCCGCCCGTCTGATCGAGGGTGTCCGTGTCGTTGTTCGTGTACCAGCGCTGCCATGCGGGGCCGGGGATGTCGGTGCTCGCGGCGAAATCGTCGCTGTAGCTGTCGGCCCGGCACCAATGGCCTTGGGGTGGCGTGCCGCCGTTGAGGTTGTCGAAGCGGAAGGCGCCGGGCGCTGCCGCGTGATCGGGCGCGCCGGCGTACAGCTTCACCCGCATGTTCCTCGCCTCGCCGAGCAAGCTGGGGGCGAGCGCAAAAGAGCCCGCGTCGTCCCATGTCGTGCCGTTCGGCGAGGTCTCGCAGTAGATCGTCCCCTGCGATTCGCGGAGCTTCCAGAAGCGGTGCTTCACCGGATCGTAGGTTTGATCCATCGGCACCGACTCGTTGCCGTCGTGCCTGAAGCCGCACTCGAGGTGGCCGTGCCAGGCATCCATGAAGATGCGGTCGTCGCCCGGGTATTCGAGCTGGAGCAGGCCATAGGCGTCGAGGGTCTGGTTCGGGACCTCGAGGACTTCGAGGGAGACGCTGTCGCCGCGGAGATCGTAGTGGCGGTTCGTCGTGAGGGCGGCGCTGGTCCAGTCGGCCGCGTTGGGCTCGAGGACGATGTTGCCTTGGCCGTTGCTCACCTCGAAGGGGCCGTAGCCGTCCCAGAGATACGGCTGGTCGGCGGAGAAATCCCACGAGAGGATGTCGGTGCCGCCGCAGTGGGCGGGCACGGAGCCGCCCGTTCCCGAGCTGGACGACGTGGTCGATGACGTCGTCATGCCGCCCATGCCGCTGCTCGTGCTCGTGCCGGTGCTGCTCGACGTGTCGCCGCCACCCGTCCCGGTCGCCGAGCTGCTCGACGCGCCGTTGGGATCGAGATCACCCCACGCGTGGCTGCATGCGCTCGCCCCCGCGATCGCGGCCAAGCACACGCCGGCGACGCTTCGAATTCCTCGTTTGCGCATGAAGCAAGCCTCCGCGCGCGATTCTGGCAGCGTTCGCGGGACGGCGACAAGACGGATCGAAGACCGTCGCGCGTCGCACACCGGCGGATGCGCTCGGCCCGCCGTCGTTGCTCGGGCTCCCCACGTGCCTCGTGTACGTCTCTGCCTTCACGCCTCGGCGCGGTGGGCGGCGACGCGCATCGTGTCGCTGCGTGGAGCGATCGTCAGCCGTGCTCGGGGGCGTCGATGCCGAAGCGGCGCGCCATCGCGAGCACGCGCGCGATCTCCGGCACCCGGGTGAGGAGGCGCGTGCGCTGCCCCACATCATCGATGGCGGCGGCGCGCGCCTCCACCTGGGCGTGCGCCGTCACGATGAGCTGCCGGGCCGTGTCGATCTCGCCGAGGGTCTCGAAGAGCTCGGCGAGCCGGGCGCGGATGGCGATGTCGTTGTACCAAGTGCCCACGGAATCGAGGAGGCGCAGCGCTTCCAACGCGTGACCGAGGACGACGGCGCGGTCGTCACCGCGCTCGTGCTCGACCACCGAGAGGATGGCGTACGCGTGCGCGGTGTAGCCCGGCGCGAGCGGGCCGCAGACGTCGAGCGCCGTGTGGAGCAGGCGTTCGGCGCACGCGTAGTCCCCGCGACGGCGCGCGATGCGCGACGAAGCGATGGTCCACACGGCGCCCCAGAGGGCGCTCTGGAAGGCTTGATCGTGGCACTCGTCGAGGAGCACGTGGGCCTCGTCGAGCGCGCCGCGCTCGGTGAGGGCGTCGGCGAGGAAGAGATCGGCGAACTGCCCGACGAGGTGCAGCCCGCGCTCACGCGCTGCTTCACGCGCGGAGCGCAGGCGCGCTTCTCCTTCTTCGAGATCACCGAGCTTGATCTGCGCGAGGCCTTGATAGGCCTGGGCCATGTAGATCACGCGCGCCTCGCCCGTGCGCTCGCCGCGCGCGAGCGCCGCCGAGGCGTGCGCGAGGAGCGACCATGCGTCGCCCGAGGAAAAATGGGCGAAGTGGCAGCGCGCCACGTCGATGCCGGCGGACACCGAGGAGGTGTCGTTCTCCGCCTGCGGATCGGTGAGCGAGAAGCGATCGATGAACTCGCGGGCCAGCGCGTAGTGGCCGGCGACGCAGAGGATGGGGACGGCGGCGCTCATCCCCTGAATGGGCGGGATGGGCAGGCCCTTCACCGCGAGGACCGCGCGGAGCTCTTCGATGAGCTCGGTGACGTGCTGGAATTCACCCGTGGATGCGCAGCTGTAGATGCCGCCGCCGACCGCCCAATGCCAGTGGAGGCTGCCGCGCGGGAGATCGCCGATGGCCTCGCGGTAGCAGGCCGCGGCCTCGCGATAGCTCGTGCGCCAGACGTGCACGTAGCCTTGCATGGCGAGGAGCACGCCGCGCACCGCGCCGGCGGCGCCGCAGTGGAGCCCGCGATCTGCGCGGGTGACGACGGCGTCGAGATCGCCGCCGCCGAGGGCCAGCTCCGCGGCGTGCAGGAACCAGGTGATCGCGCGCTCCTGCACCTCGCCGCGCTCGAAATGCTCGGCGAGCACCATGGCGTCGGTCTCGCCCGCTTGCTCGAGCCACGCGCCGGCGAGCCGATGACCGAGCGTGCGATCCTCCTCGGTGAGCATGCCGTAGGCGGCTTCCCGCAGGAGCGCGTGCCGGAAGCGATACTCGACCTCGCCGGGAAATCGGCCTTGATCGGAGCGCGCGATGACCTCGTGCTCGGCCAGCTCGGTGAGCCACGCGGCCGCGCCGCCGTTGCCGAGGAGCGCGTCGACGCCCCCTTGCCAGAAGGTCTCGCCGAACAAGCTCGCGGCCCGGAGCACGCGTCGCGCCTCGGGATCGAGCCGCTCGAGGCGCGCCTGCACCATCGCGAGCACCGTCTCCGGAAGCGTCTGGCCTTTGCCGAGCTGGGCCGCGCGGATCAGCTCTTCCAGGTAGAACGCGTGGCCATCGGCGCGCTCGATGAGGCTCCGCAGCGTGTCCTCACCGATGTCGTCGCCGAGCACTTGGCGCACGAGGCGCTCGCTGGCGCGGCGCGACAGCTCGCGGAGGCGCAGCTCCTGCACGTGACGACCGGCCCAGATCCGCGGGAAAAGCGCGTGCACCTCGGTCCGCGCGGCCGCGAGGATCATGAACGGGAGCTCGCGCAGATCGACGAGCGCCGCGTCGATGAAGCGCACCGTGGGCACGTCTCCCCAGTGCAGATCCTCGAGCACGATGAGCACCGGCTGCGCGGCGCACTCGGCGCGCAGGAACGAGAGGAAGGCGCGCCGCATCTGCTCGCCGCGCAGCACGGGATCCTGCCGCACGGCGCGGAGCTCGGGGCTCGCGTCGTCGGGGAATGGAGTGCCCACGAGCTCGCCGAGCAGCTCGGCTACGTGGCCGGTGCCCGTCTTCAAGCGGAGCGCCACGCGCTCGCGGATCTTCTGTCGCCGTACCTCGATCGGCTCGCTGCCGTCGATCCCGAACGCGGCGCGGAGCGCCTGCGAAAGCAGCGCGAACGCCGAGCCCGCGCTCATCGGATCGCCTTGACCGAACCAGACCTCGACGTCGTCGCCGCGCGCGCGGAGCTTGCGGAGGAACTCGTGCACGACGCGCGATTTGCCGATGCCCGCGGGCGCCGTGAGGAGCGCGCCGGCCGCGACCCGCTCCTCCATGCATTGATCGAAGATGGCGTCGAGCTGCACCAGCTCGCGCTCGCGGCCCACGCACTCGGTGGGCTTGCCCAAGAGAGGGCGCCGCCCATCGGGCTCGCGGTGCTCGCCGCGCAGGCTGTAGCGCGTCTCTTCGTTGTCGAAATCGAAGTGGGGGCCGAGGAGCCCGGCCGTCACTTCGTCGATGCTGATCGGCGTGCCCTCCGTCCGGCCTTCGCGCGAGCTAGCCGTGGTGGCGTCGCCGATCATCTGCACCGCGCGCTCGATGAGCTCGCCCGTGGGCAGGCGTGGGCCCAAGATCTCGCGCCCCGAGACCACGGCCACCGGCGCGCCCTCCACCAGCGAGCGCAGCGCGAGCGCGCATCGCGCCGCGCGGGCCGCGAGATCCGTCGCGGCCTCCGCGCTCGCGAGGAGGACCAGGAGTGAGCCGTCCGCGAGGATCTCGAGCTTGCCCTTGTGGCGCTCCACCACGCTGCGGATGGCGCGCTCCGCCGCGCCGCTCTCCACCGCGGGCAACGTGGCGTCGCCGCTGCGATCGCGCCGGCGCACCAGCACGATCGACATCACCCGCCGCTCCACGCCCGTGATCTCGCCGGTCATGCGCCGCGGCGAGAAGCGCACGCCGCTCGACTGCGGCGCGAGATCGGCGATGGCGCTGAGCTCGTCCGCGACCGCGGCGCCGTCGCGCGGACGCTCGTCGCGCACCTTGCAGAGCATGCGCGCCACCAGATCGTCGAGCTCCGCCGGGACATGCGGCTTCAGCTCGCGGAGCCGCGGGGGCTCGTCGACGGCGACCTTGAGCAGCACGCTCAGCGGATCGGTGCCGTGGAACGGCGCGTGCCCCGACACGCAGCGGAACAGCACGCACCCGAGCGAGAACACGTCGGCGCGCGGATCGATGTCGGGCACGCCGTGGGCCTGCTCGGGCGCGATGTAGCCCGGCGTGCCCAGCATCGCGCCCGTCATGGTCAGTTGCCTGCCGGCGTCCGGCCCGCGCGCGATGCCGAAATCGATGAGCGTCACGTCGTCGATCGATCCTCCGCGCAGGAAGATGTTCGACGGCTTCACGTCACGGTGCACGACCGCGCGCCGGTGAATCGATCCGAGCGCATGCGCGATCTTCACGCCCAGCGAGAGACTCTCCGAGAGCGTCAAGGGCAAGCGCTTGAGGCGCTCGGATAACGACTCTCCCTCGAGCCACTCCATCACCAGATACGGCTCGCCCGAAGGCGTGGCCCCGCCCGATATGTATCGAACGATGCTCGGGTGGGTCAGCGTCGCGAGCAGCTCGGCTTCGCGGGAAAACCGCTCGATCTCGAGCGGCCCCGTCCGGTGCAGCACCTTGATCGCCACCGGCAGATCGGAGCTCCGATCGCGCCCGCGATACACCTGCCCCATCCCGCCGGACCCCGAGGGGAACTCGATCTCGAAACGATCGTCGAGGACCTCGCCCTTCTGCATGCGGAAAGTCCGTCAGCCGTCGGCGCGAATGGCCGCGGCCACCTCCCGCCAAGCGATGTCACCGAGATCCGCCAGCGCGTGGACGGCGGAACAAGCACCGCACGTCCGCAAAGCGCTGTCGCCGTTGAAGGCCTCGACCGCGTCCTGATACCGATCCTGCAACGTGCCTTGACCGAGCTCCTCGGCGTGCACGAGCTCCCCGCACCCGCAATACCAAGCGACTGCCTCGCGCCCCGGCGGCTCGGCCTTGAGGCGGAGCTGCAGATTCTCGCCCTCGGGGATCAACCGGCTCGGCACCCCGGCTGGGATGTACACCGTGTCACCGGGCGTGAGGCGCATGCTCGCCGGATCGATCTCTTTGAACTCGATCCGACCTTCGCCGGCCATCTGGATGAGCACTTGGTCACGCTCGCTCACCAGATAGAAGGGCTGCGGCACCCGATTGCGGCTCAAGTGCGGCATCGGATCGGTGCCCTTCGGGCCGACGGGGTAATCGTCGTACGACCCCCACGCCTCGCGGGCGTCCTTGAAAACGTTGAGCGTCTTCTTGCGTTCCAGCGCCATGATCGTGCCTCAGCCGGCCGCCGCCGCGATCTCGGTGCGGGCGCGGTTCGCCAGCTCGACGTACTGCACGTAGCGGCGCCACCCCATCAGCTCTTGGGGGAACCGCGCTTGCACCGTGCCGCACTTGGCACAGGTGCGCGGCTCGGCGTTGAAGACGTCGACGGCGTCCGCATAGAAACGCACGTTAGCGAGCTCCGGATAGTGCGCGTGCGAAGGCCCGTCCCACACGTCGCGATCCATGCGGAACACGATCTCGTTGCACTTGGAGCAGCGCATGACGAAGCCCTCGTTCTGCGGGCCCTCGTCCTTCATCCGAATGATGATGAGCGAGATTTGATAGCTATGCGCTTCGGCCGCCTCCGGCTTGCGGAGGAAGGTCGTCACGCCGTGCGTCCCCTGCTGCAGGTAGAGCTGGCCGGTGGCCAGCATCGACCCGGCGCCGGCCATGCAGAGGATGACCTCGGTGATGTCGTTGTAGTGATAGAAATGGACGCGCGGCATGTCGGGGAGGGAGCACGACAGCGCCGACGTCGGCACGATGTCGCCGGGCCCGACATACGGGAAGAGCGGCTTCTGCTCGAGCATGCCCTGATGAGCGAGCATGTCCTCGAACACGTTCACCTTGAGCGGCCGCTTGTGCGGGGCCACCCGCTTGCCGAACCAGGTGCGCGGTGTTTCCGATCGCACGTCCATCGCCTCCGACCTAGTGCCGCGCGCCCGAAGTTCCGCCAGGAATTTCGGGCCTCGGCGCGAGGGCCGCGCAAAGCGCGGCGGGGTTTGGGGCGGAGCCCCATCGAAACCAATCGTGATGCACGCGCGCGAAGCGCCGCCGCGAATGCGGCGCCGAAGACTGGCCATCGTGGCCAGACTTCGGGCGGGCAGAGCTAGCCGCCGATCATCTTCCGCAGATCGTCTGCGGACGCGGCGAACTGGATCTCTTGGATCTCGTCGTACGGGAAGCCGATGCGCTCGAGCTCGCGCCCGACCGCCTCCGCGCTCTCACCGTCGTAGATGTTGACGATGGTGCCGCTCGATAGGTTCACGTACGTGTGAACGAACGCGGCGTGCTTGTTGCGCAAGACCTCGGGGATATTGCGTTGAAAGTCCTCTTGGCTGACCCCGGGCGCATGGTGGATGACGAGATAGCGCGGCATGCTGATGGCTCCTCCACAGATCTCGACCGTTGGATCCAGTTGGGGCCCCCTCCGCGCTGATGACGCCGCTCCTCCCGGATCATGAACGCCGCGAGGCTAGCACGGTGCGCGCGCGTGACGGAAGCGCGTGCGGGCGCTCACCGGGCGAACATTTCGCGCAGATTTGTCGCGCCGCCGACCGTTGCGGCCTGCGGCGTACACTACCTCACGTTGGCGTGTGCATCAGTGAGGCGTGCCCTCGCGCTCGAGCCGCCGCAGCAACGCGCGCCATGCCGTCGCCACGATGTCCTCGATGCGCGGGATCCCGGGCTTCCATCCGAGCACCTCGGCGGCCTTGGTACATGAGCCGACCAGGACCGGCGGATCCCCCGCGCGTCGCCCGGCCACCTTGTAGTCGAAATCGATGCCCGTGACCGCGCGGGCCGCGGCGATGACCTCGAGCACCGATGCCCCGTTGCCATTGCCGAGGTTGTAGAATTCGAAGCCCCCTGCGGGCCGATCGTCGCGCATGATCCGCTCGCCCGCGAGGAGGTGCGCTTCGCAGAGATCCTCGACGTGGATGTAGTCGCGGACGCAGGTGCCGTCGGCCGTCGCGTAGTCGTCGCCGAAGACGGTGAGCGTGGTGGCCGCGCGATCGCCGCCGTTCTTCACGCGCAGCGCCTCGCGCAGCACCAGCGGGATGAGGTGCGTCTCCGGGTCGTGCCGCTCGTCGAGATCGCCTTCGCGATCGCAGCCCGAAGCATTGAAATAGCGCAGGGCCACGCTCTTCAGCCCATAAGCGGTCGCGTAGTCGGCGAGGGCCAGCTCGATGACGAGCTTGGTGTTGCCGTAGGGATTGATGGGGCGCTGCCGGTGATCTTCGGTGATGGGGACGTGCTCGGGCACGCCGTACGTCGCGCACGTCGAGGAGAAGATGAGTCGCTTCACGCCCGCGTCGAGCATGGTGTCGAGCAGGTTGAGCGCGCCGACCACGTTGTTCGCGTAATAGCGGCGCGGCTCGACGACCGACTCACCCACGCGCGCATAGGCCGCGAAGTGCATCACGAGATCGAACCGCTCGGCCGCGAAGACCCGCGCGAGCGCCTCGCGATCGAGGAGATCGGCGACGACGAGGTCCCCAGCGAGGACGGCGTCCCGGTGACCGAGGCTCAAGTTGTCGAGCGTGGTCACGCGCCAGCCGGCGCGCGCGAGCCGCTTGACCATGTGCGATCCGATGTAGCCGGCCCCGCCGACGACGAGCGCGCGATGCATGATCAGGAGCCCTTCCTCGCGCGCTTCTGCAGATCGTATTTGTGGATGTTCACCATCTGCTGATAGAGCGCGCGCATCGTGCAGAACACGAGGCCGTCCTCGCCGTCGCGGAAGCCGCCGCGGAGCAGGTAGCTGTACGCGAAGTACACGGGCGCGCGGCCCGGCGCGCGGCGCGCGATCCGCTTCAAGGCTGCGCGGCGCACCAGCGGATCCGCGGACAGCACGTCACCCAGACGAAAGGGCTTGTTCTCCTCGGAGAGCTCGAATTCGGCGTCCTTGCGTGCATAACGGGTCTGCCGCTCGAACCATTCGAGGATGCCTTTGGCGTTCTCGTCGATGAGATCCGATTCGAGCTCCGCCGTCTCGCCGAGGACCTCTTGGGTCTCCGCGTGGCCGCGGTTCACGTAGCGGACGCGATCCTTGTGAATCAGACGGACGACCCAGGTGGGGTAAAGGCTACTGTGCTTGAGCCAGCGCCCCCACAAGTGGAAGCGGCGCTTGAGGCGATAGGCCGCGACCTCGGGCGGCGCGCTCGCGAGGCGCTCGGCCATTTCGGTGACCATTTCGGGCGGGACGCGCTCGTCGGCGTCCAGGACGAGGATCCATTCGTGCCGCGGGGAGGTGTTGTCCGCCGCCCAGTTGCGCTGCGAGCCGAAGCCCTCGAAGGCGTGTTGGAAGAAGCGGACGCCGCGCTCGCGGCAGATGGCCTCCGTGCGATCGGTGCTGAACGAGTCGACGACGATGACGTCGTCGCACCACGCCAGGCTGTCGAGACAGGCGGGGAGGTTCCGCTCTTCGTTCAGCGTGTAGATCATCGCCGTCACCGGCGGCTTCCGCGCGACGGCGGCGCTCTTCGGGGACGAATGGACGGGGCTGCCGTTTTCGTAGGTCATGGCGGAGGCGGTCTGGGCGCGTAGGGTGGCGCGCCCGGGTTGGTGGCGTCAACCCGCGCCCGCGTTCGAACCTCCGTCATCGACGTGAGCCCAAAGACGAGACGCCGCGCGGGCATACCCTTCCGTGCAGCGCATCACGTTGGCGCCGCGTGCCGCTGTCAGATCGCGATGGCTTGCGCTTGGGCCGGCTCTTCGACCGGCACGCTCGGCGCCGAGAGCTCGCGTTCGGCTTCAGCGAGGATCTCGAGACAACCCGCGAGCGTGTCGCAGAAGAGCAGCTTGCGCCGCAGCGCCGCCGCGCCGCGCATGCCGTGCAGATAGCCCGACAGATGCCGGCGCGTCACACGCACGCCGAAGGGCTCGCTTCGCTCCTCGACGTTGGCCACGAGGTGATCGCGACAGAGCGCGAGCCGCTCGTACGGCGTGGGCGGCGGCAGGTGCACGCCGCGATCGATGAGCGCCCGCGCCTCGCGGAAGATCCACGGATGCTCGATGGCGCGCCGGCCCACCATCACGCCCGCGCAGCCCGTTTCGCGGAGCGCGCGCTCGGCGTCCTCGCCGCTCTTGATGTCGCCGTTGACGACCACGGGGATCGACACGACCTCGCGCGCGCGGGCCGCCCACGACCAATCGGCGGCGCCGTTGTGGCCCATCGCGGCGGTGCGGCAGTGAATCGTGAGCGCGGCGACGCCCGCATCTTCCAGCCGGCGGGCGAGGTCGACGATGGGCATCTCGCTCTCGGGCCCGTAACCGATGCGGGTCTTCACGGTGACCGGAATGGAGGTGCTCTCCACCACCATGCGGGCCATCGCGACCATGGCCGCGGGGTTGCGCAGCCAGCCGGCCCCGGCGCCGCGGCCAGCGATCTTCGGCACCCAACAGCCGCAGTTGATGTCGAGGAACGCCGGGCCGGCGGCCTCGGCGATGCTCGCCGCTTCCGCGAGGCGCTCCGGGTTCGATCCGTAGATCTGGATCGCCGTCGGTTGATCGTCGGGGGCGAGCTTCATCTTGCGGCGCGCGTTCTTGCAGCCGCGGAGGAGGCCCTCGACGTTCACGAACTCGGTGACGCACAGATCGGCGCCGTGCGTTCGACAAAGGCGGCGGAAGACGGCGTCGGAGACGTCCTCCATCGGGGCCAGGATCACGGGTCGCCCATTGAAATGGGCGCGCAGCTCGTCACGGGAGAAGGGCACGGCGCGGTGGCTTAAAGCACGGGCTCGCCGGCGTGGCCAGCGGCGGGTTCCGACCCCTTCGCCGGAGGGCCGGCGGCGATCCACGCGCCGGCGCGGGCTCGTCCCCGCCTATACTCGCGGCCGATGCGCTCCCTCGCTCCCTTCGCGCTCACTTCGATCCTCGTCGCCTGCGGCCCCGCGAGCCCTCCGCCGGAGCTGCCCCCCGCGCCCACGACCACGTCCGTCGCTGCGGCGCCGGTGGTGCCTGCTGCGACCGCGTCGGCCGCGGTCGAGCCGCCCGAGGCGCCGAGCCCCTTTCACCCCGTCGTCGTGAACGGCGCGAATTCGCTGCGCGTGTATCCGCTCGCGAAGGGCATCGTGGCCATCAACGGCGAGTTCCTCAGCCGGGCCATGCTCGTCGACGCGCGGGGCGCCCGCTTCGAGCCGCGCCTCTACGAAGGCGTCGAAGGGGTGGGCGAGGAGCATGCTTTCGCGGTTTACAGCGTAAGTGGTGATTGGCCTCGATCGGGCCTCTTGTCGACCAATCTCCCCGGCGAGCGCGGCGGCACCGACATCGATTACACGTGGAATGGCTCGAAATGGATCCGCGCCAAGGACCAACCCCTCGCCGACATGCCGGAGACGGTGGTGCACATGTATTACGCCGGTGTCCTCTTGGGCCGGGCCAAGTGGGGCGCGCGCTCGCTCTATTACATCCTCGACTCCAAGAACGACGGCCCGGCCTTTCCCAAGCTCGTGCTCGGGGGCAAGGGGGCGGGGAAGCCGCCCACGGTCACGCTCGGGAGCGGTGATTGCCCCACGAAGCTCGCGGGATACGCGCATTTCACGAACCTCGCGGCCGGCGATCTCGTGGGCGTCGGCAAGCTCTGCACCGGCGCCGGCGATTACACGCACATGGCCGAGGTCGGCCCCGGCGCGCTGGCCGTCGAGCACTGGCCGCGCGGCGCCACGAAATCCACCGTGCGGGAGCTGCCCGGATCGGCCGGCAAAGGGACCTTGATGCACGGCCAGGCGCACATCCACGAAATCTCGGCCACCGACCTCTATGTGCGCGCGACCTTCACCGGGGAAGGGGACGTACCGACACCCTATGTCGCCCATTGGGACGGCAAAGCATGGACCGATATCTCCCCCGAAGGGAAGACGGCCGTCGAGGGCTTGTGGGTGGACGCGGGCAAGGTGCTTTGGGTTCGAACCACCCGGGCGCTCCTCCGCCGCAAAGGATCGACGTGGGAGCGCGTCGTTCCCGAGGGCGTCGACGCGGACATCATGCTTCACGAGACCGCGCCGGATGGCACGCAATGGGTGCGCTTCGGGCCGGATCTCCATCACCTCGAAGCGTCGGGGGCGTGGGTGAAGATCGCTTTGCCCCGCGCGCCGAGCGGCGAGCGCATGATGGCGAGCCACATCTCTTTCCCCGCCGGAGAGATGATGATCGTCGCCGCCAACGAAAAGAACACCGACACCATGTTGCTCGGTCTGCACAAGCCCGAGAAGGTGCTCGACCTGAACGCGGAGGAAGGCGGGCAGAAGGAGACGGCGAAGAAGGTGGCTTTCGGCCGCGTCGGGCCGCCCACGGCGAGCTGCAAGAACCTCTTCGTGGTGCTCTACAAGCTGAGCCGCGTGGCTCCGCCGGACTACGATTTCCCGCTCACGCGCGAGGCCCTCAAAGGGCACACCGAGTTCTCCGGCGTCCGCTTCGCCGAGACGGAGGACTCCGGCTCCCGCTTCCTCGTGGCCTTCGTTCCGGACCTGAAACAAGGGCAAAAGCTGCTCGCGTTGGTGCAGAGCAAGGTGCCGAGCGCGCGGCCGCAGCTCCTCTGCGGGGAGCCGCCGAAGACGAATCGCATCCTCGACATCGATCTGCGCACCGGCGCGCTCAAGAAATAGGCGTGGGCGTGTTGCGCTCGGCGTTTGGCGTCGCCCCGGTGGCTCTCTGCGTCGTGCTCTGCGCGGCGCCGCTCCTGCTGCGCGCCGACGACGCTGTCATGCCCGGGCCGGCGCGCGCTCCGCGACACGCTTCCGCGGCGGCGGAGAACGCGCGCTGCGAGAGCTGCCATGCCGACATCGCCGCCGAATGGCGCGCCTCGCTGCATCGCAAAGCGCACACCGATCCAGCCTATCAGCGCGCGCTCGCCATCGAGCCGCTCGCGTTCTGCCGAGGCTGCCATGCGCCCGAAGCCGATCCGTCCCGCGATCCGCCGCCGGATCTCGGCAACATCGGCGTGGGTTGCGTGACGTGTCATTCGACCTCGAGCGGTGTCCTCGCCGCGCCGCGCGCAGGCAGCGAGTCTGCGCCTCATGGCATCGTCCGATCCGCGGCCTTTGCCAGCGACGGCGCGTGCGCGGCCTGCCACGAGTTCTCCTTTCCCGATCCGGAGCGCCGCAGCCATCGCGAGCTCATGCAATCGACGGTGAGCGAGCATCGCGCGTCTCCATTCGCCGCGATGGCCTGCGCGAGCTGTCACATGCCCAAGGTGATCTCGGCGCCGGGGCGCACGCATCGGAGCCATGCTTTCGCCGCTTCGCGCGATGCGACCTTCGTGCGTTCCGCGGCCCACGTCACCGCGACCCGCGCCGCCGATGGCGCGGTGGAGGTTCGGCTCGCGCCGAGCGGCGTGGGGCACGCGTTTCCCACGGGGGACTTGTTTCGCCGCCTCGCCGTGCATGTGGAGGCGGTCGGCGCCGAATCGCACGTGGTCGCCGAGGAGACTCGATATCTCGCCCGCCGCTTCGGCAAGGCCCGCGGCACCGATGGACACCCCATCAAGGTGCTGGTCGCGGACACCCGCGTGGTGAGCAGCGGTGACACGGTGGTGCGCCTCTCCCTGGGCTCCGCAGCCAAGGGATTGCCCATCGCTTGGCGCGTCGCCTACGAGCGGGTGGAGCACCCCATCGACGATGCCTCGGACGCCGCGGTGGTGGAGGGAGAGATCGAGATCGCCAAAGGCATGCTTCGTTGATGAAGGGTGTGCACCATCGACGGCGACCGGAGCGTGATGCGCGCACCCCTGCTCAGCGCTTCCTGCGCCGTCGCGCCACGAGCAGCGCGGCCGCCGCCATCGGGACGAGCGATCCGCCGGCGCTTCCCTCGGGGATGGCGCAGCCGCATCCGCCGGCGGCGACCAGTGTTTGCGTGCGGCTGGGATCGACGACGACGTCGACGGTGTCGCTGGCGGTGGCGCCGCCGTCGGTGACCGAGACGCGGAACGTGAGCGTGGTCTTGCCCTTCACCTCGGGGGCGATGAAGGTCGCGCGGGCGCTCGTGGCCGAGACCAACGTCACCTCCGGTCCGGCGAGCTGCGTCCAGGTGAAGGAGAGTGGATCGCCTTCCGGATCCGAGCTCTTCGACGCATCGAGCGCCACCTGATCACCGATGGCGACGATTTGATCCTCACCCGCGTTCGCGAGCGGCATCGTGCCGCAGGTGCCTTGATCGGCGACCACGGTGGGGAAGGGCGTGTCATCGATGCCCGTGATGGCGATGTCGTCGATGTCCCAACCGAAGTCACCCTCTGCCTCGTCAGTGCCGATGCGGAAGCGGATTCGCGCCGTCTTGCCGGCGAGCGCGGTCCCGAGATCGAGCGTCACCTCATCCATCGACGGCCAGGAAAGATTGGTGCTCACGAAGCCTTTCCGATCGGCAAGCGGGTTGTCCGCCAGATTGCCAATCGTGCCGCCATAACCAGGCTTGGCGCCGAGCTTCTCCACGTCTTGCCAGGTCTTGCCGTCGTCGCCGCTCACCTCGATGACGGCGCCGTCCCAGTACACGTCCGGCCCGTCGTCCTCCGCCGGAGCGGTCTCGAAGCTGTGGCGGTGATGGAGCTTGATCGAGAGCTGTTTCGTGGCGCTCACGTGGAGGCTCGGGGACTCGAGCCACGTGTCCGACGGGCTGTCGAAATCCACACCGTGCCAGACGTGGTTGCCGGTGTCGTCGTTCGTCTTCGCCCAGATGGTCGTCGAATCGGAGCCTTTTCGTTGCCAGGTCTGGAGGTCGCTCTCGAAATCGTCGCTCGCCGAAGCGGCCTCTTTGTTGTCGTAGTTCACCCGGAAGGCCGCTTTGCGCGTCGTCTCGGGCGTGCAGGCTTCGGCGTTCGTCGCCGTGACGTCCACGAAGAACGGCTCCGGCGCGGTGATGGTGCGATCGAGCGCGACCTCGAAGCGGAGCTCCGTGGTGGCGAAAGCATCGAGCGCGGGCAGGGTGGCCTTCTGCCCGTTGGGGAACACCATGCCTGTCGTGCTGCCCGAGAGGGCAATCTCGGTGGCGCCGAGGGGCACGATGCTTCCATTCATGATCTCGACCACGACCTCCCCGCGCTCCTCGGCGTCGAGGATGCCGTCGCTGTCGCAGCTTTGCAGGCTCGGCACGAGGGTGATGGATGTGATTTGCGGGGCCGGCGCGACGACGAAGCTCTCCACCACGCCGCTGTTGTCGTTGGTGTCCTTCTCCGGCGACGCCGCGCACGAGCCGGCGCCGCGCTTGGCGAAGCCGCCCGCGATGAGCAACGCGTCCGCCGGATCGGCGGCCAGCGCCGCGGCCAGGATCGCGTCCCGCTGCTCGGTGAAGGTCGGCTCCCGCGGCGCGAGCTTCAACCCGGCGACGACGTAATCGGCCATGCGCCGCCGCGCCTCTTCGAAGGTGTAGCGCGGGCTCTGCGCCTCGCTCTCGTGGAGCAGCGCCACGTAGGCTTCATGGAGCATGGCGCCCCAGATCTCTCCGGTGTTGTGCTCCTCCGAGTTGGGCCCGCCCCAATCGTTGAGCGGCGCGGTGTCCGGCAAAGGCACATCGTCGGTGATGTGGGTGAACGTGAAAGCGTTCTTCGTGTGATCGACGCTGTACGGCGCGCGCCGCGTGCCGAAATAGGCCGCGTTGGGCGTGGCCACGGTGGCATACACGGTGTCGGCGTAGCTGCCGTTCAGGTTGTCGCCCGGGCGCAGCATCAGCGTGAGTGAGATGAAATCACCCCAGCCCTCGCTCTCGCCGCCGCACTGGAGCAGTGCGCAGTCGACGAGGCGGTGATGCAGGTAATGGCCCCACTCGTGCGCAACCACCGGGTTGTCGATCGAGCCATCGACCGCGGGCGCCACCACGCGCGTGAGGTGCACCGTCACCGGCCCCGACGCGAGCGCGACCTTGAGGGCATTGCCGTCGGCGAGCGTCACGGAGAGTACGGGGATCGTGACGCTGCTCGCATCGTCACCGGGCATCGACGGCGGCGGGCCGCCCACGTGACTGGCAATCACCACCCCGATGGCGCCTGCGGCCTCCGCGGCTTGCACCTTCTCCTGGAAGCTGCACGACCCGCGATCGATGAGCGCGATCTTGCCGGAGACGTCGTTGACGATCGGCTCGCAGGCATTGGTCTTGGGAGCGACACCGTCGTCGGCCAGGATGAGCGTGCCCGTGACGTCGAAGTTCGCCGGGCCGAACGAGGCCGAGCCCGACTCGAGGCTTTGGTTCAAAGGCTCGACGCCGAACGAGCGCGTCTCGGGCCCGCTCCACAGATACATTTGCATCTGCGGCGACTCGCCGTCGGCCGGCGTGGCCATGTTGGCGTTGTCGAGGTTGCCGAGGAGCGCGCCGTCCTGCGCTTGGGCGATGAGCCGGTCGCCGCCCGCGCCGCCTCGGCCGAAGTTATTTTGCTGGGCATTGCCGGCCGCCTCGTCGAAGCCCGAGTCGTACCAATAATCATGGAGCCAGTTGGTGGTGTAGAAGAGCTGCGCCACCGAGGCCATGCGCTGCTCGTCGTTGGCAATCGGCGAGAGGCTCGTGTCGAAGACCCGATCGAACGAGAGCGGCCCCGTGAGGGAAGCGCGGATGTCGCCGGGCCCGAAGCCGTCGGGATCGTCGTCGTCGGTATACGCATCGACGTTGTTTCCCCGCGTCTCCGTGGCGTTCGCGGCGAGCCAGGGATCGGCCTTCTTGTCGGGGTTCGTGTTGAACCCTTCCATCGAGACGAGGACGGGCGGGATGTAGCTCGGATAGCTGCCGTCCGGCGTGCCCGTGGGGTGCGGCGTCCAATCTTCGATGGGGCCGTCGAGCGGGCGCTGGTTGCCGGTGGTCTCGGCCCAGACTCGATATTGGAAGGCCTCATGGGCCTTGAGGTTCGCTCGATAGAGGATCCGGCCGTCCTCCGCGCCGATGACGTAAGCGTGGACGTCGGGAGATGCCTTTTGACCGGGGAGCTTGGTGAAGAGCTCGAGGTAGTAGCCGGGGACGAGGCGATCGGCGATCGGGAAATAGACCTTCTTCACGCGCGAAGGGCGGGTGAAGCGGAGGGGCGCGCCGGGGTCGAGATCGAAGCGGCGATATCCATCCGTGCCGCGCGGCCTCTCGGCGAGCGCCTCTTTGGCGATGCCGAGCCCGTACAGGTTGTCGAGCGCGACGGCGACCGCGCGATCCATGGGCAGCGGGAAGCGGCGCGCCGCCGCCTTGGTGCTCGCCACCGCCGCGCCGTGCAGGTGGCCGCTGGCCGCGACGAGCTCGAGGCTCCCCCGTCTCATGAGGAGCTTGGTCTTCTCTTGGAAGACCTCGACTCCATCGATCTGCTGGCCGAGCGTCACCACCACGCCGCCGTGCCCGGTGTCGTGGATCTCGCGCACGACCGCGGCCGCGAGCGCGGTGCGCGGGAGATCGTAGAGGCCCGCGAGCCGGCCGAGATGGGATCGCGCCGCGTCGACGGGGCGCGGCGACGCGAACGGCGGCACGAACGCGCCCTTCGCGGCCCAGAGGAACGTGGGCACGCCGCGGATCGGATCGGTGGCCGAAACGAAGACCGGCAGCGCAGGCCGCGCAGCCGCCGCGTGGGGCGCGCGCAGCGACAGCTTGCCCGAAGGTGACGCCACCGCGGTGCGATCGAAGGACGCGTCGTAGTTGTCGCGGTGCTGCGCGTGCGCGGAGCTCGACGCGAGGATGGCGAGCGCCAACGGGGGAAGAAGACGACCGAAGCGCTTCACGAGCGTGCTCCTCTGAGGCGGAAGGACGAGGGGCGCGACCCTAGCCGTTTCCGCGGAGCGCGGGAACGCCGGCGATGGTGGTCACGCCGACGAACGCCCCGGGCATCGGCTGGGGCTTTCGGGAGCAGCCCCGTTCGAGATCACGAATCGAGGGCGCAGCGCGCGTGTGGAGGCTGCTCGAAGATCCGGATTTCAACATCAAGGCACGAGGACGCGGAGACGCAAAAGGCGAAGGGATCTCGTTCGAGATCACCGACCAAGCCCGGCCCTCGAGAGCGCGGTGCGCTCGGCGCTGCGCGCGCGACGTGCCGAGTCGGGCGCAGGAGTCTCTTGTCCGCGGCCCGATACGTGGGTAGCGCCGACACATGGATATCACTCCCATCGTGGATGCGTTCCTGCCGCAGGACTACGATCGTGCGATCGTCGAAGGCCTCGTCGCGGCACACGAGCGCTGGGATCTCACCCTCGTGCCTCCCGGCGAGAGCATCTGGGATACGCGTCACAAGCTCTGCGCGCGTGTCCAAGCCGATGGCCGGGGGGAGGCCGTGCTGCGCGTCATGCATGCGGCGCTGCCCGCCATGGAGCAGCCCGAGTGTTTCCTGCGCCTCGTCGCCGAGCACGGCGCCGGTAACTACGACGAGACCATCCGGCCGGAGTCGCTCACGCCGGTGTCTGCGACGCACCTCGTCGAGCTGACGAACATGCTCGGTCGCGAGCACATCTCCGACGTCGCGTCGTGGCTTTGGTTCGCCGACACGGCCGCATTGGAGCGCCTCCAGCCGATCGCGCGCGCGGCCACGCCCCCGGAGCGCCTCGACGGCCTCTCGAGCGGTGCCGGCGAGGCGCGTGTCTTCGAGCTCTTCGCGGCGGCCTTCGCGGACGAGCGCGCGGCGCTGCGCCACATGCTTCGGGGCCTCAAGGGCGGCGCCGGACGGGGAGCGTGCAGCGCCGCGGCCGCGTGGCTCGTGGCTCGGCATGGCCTCACGCTGCCCGCGCCGCCGGCGAAGACGGTTGGATGGGACGGAGGCGTCTTCGAATTGGCAGTCGCCGCCGGCCTGTTGCTCAACGCCGTCGATCAAGCGCACCCGGAGCTGCTCGCCGAGATGGCCGAGCCGACGCTCATGAACGTGTCCAACAGGCGCCGGACCGCGCTCGCTGCGCGCCTCTTCGGCCGTTGGGACGCGGCGTTCTCGGTGACCGACGGCAAGGAGCTCTTCGAGGCCGCGTGCCGCCGCGGCGTCGTCTACAGCCGCGCCGGGAAGTGCGGCAAGGAGGGCAGGGTGAGCATGAAGGTCGCCGATCCGAAGAAGGCGATGGGCGAGGTCGAGAAGAAGGTCGCCGCGAAAGAGAAGGAGTGGAGCGTCACACGTGCTCCGCTGTGAGCGCGGGCTTTGCCGAGGGGCTACGGTTCGGATCCTCGTGGTCGCGTGACGCAGAGGTCGAGCCCGCTCTCGGAGCCTCAGCCATGCGAGGCTGCGCTCGCTCGATGTTCCTGCGCGCGCCGCGGAGAGTGGGCCGGCGCGTGCAGGGACCTTAGGGGATGACGTCCCACGCCACGCATCCTGCCGGATGTCGGGGCCTCGTTTGAAGCGCGGAGGGGCCATGGATGCGCTCGACTTCGCTCGCATGTGGCGCCCGGAGCATCACCCTTTGGAGACCGTGATGCGTGCCGCGGTCGCTTATGCGTTCGTGCACATCTCTTTTCGTGTGGTGGGGAGGAAGGAGCTCGGGCGCAACGCCACGTACGAGATCGTGCTGCTCCTGTTCGTCTCGGTGGCCATGCGCCAGACGATCGTGGGCAACGATTCGAGCCTGACGACGGGCCTGATCGGCTTCACCACCATGGTCGCCATCGATGCGCTCGTCGCGTGGATCGTCCGGCACAGCCCGCGCGCCGCGCAGATCATCGATGGCCCCGTGCGTGAGATCGTGCGGGATGGCCGGCCCGACGAGCGCGCGATGAAGAAGGCACGCGTGACCCGCGAGCAGCTCGGCGCGGCCCTGCGCGATCACGGACACGAGCACATCGAGGAGGTGCACCGCGCCTGTCTCGAGCGCTCGGGGCGCATCAGCATCGTCTTTCGAAGGCCTCCGAGCGTGCGCCGGCGGCGACGTCGTGCGCGCTATGCGCGCCCAAGATGAGTCGACAACGCGTCTCTCGATGCATCGACGGAGCGAAGCGGCATTCACGAGATGCCGAATCCATGCGAGCCCATCGTCGTGGACATGGGCACACCGGCTTGCTCGACGCGCGATTGCGAGCGCCATGGGGCGATCCGCAATCTGGCGCACGACCGGGCGTCATCGGCTCAAGGTGGTGTGGTGATGCCGATGGTCGCTCCCACGATCATCGGCCGCGTGCCGCCCCGCTCGGGGGCGCCGATCTCGGCGACGCTGGGCCAGGTGATCGAGGGGCTGACGAACGCGAAGCCGCCGCTCCCGAGCGGCGCGGTGGCGCCGACCGCGAAGCCCAATGGGATCTTCGCCGTTCCCTGGGGATCGCGCAGGTCCGGCATGTTGACGCCCGAGCTGACCGAGGCGTGGAAGAACGGCCCGAGCTGCACGGCCAGGCTGACGGGGACGCGCATGCTGATCTTCGCGTTTTCGCCGCGGCCAATGGGCATGTAGGCCCCTGCATCGAAGCGCAGCACGTGGCCCATCCGCATGACGGCGACGGCGCCCGGCTCCACGGCCGCGACCGTGGGCGCGTTACCGAAGCCGAAGCTGACGCGCGTGGAGAGGTCGAGCTCGAGCGGATCGGATTTGACGAGCCCGAGCGTCATGCCGAGCTGCGGGTCGCGGTAGCGCGCGTCGGGCATGAGCGAAATCGTGCCCAGCGAGCCGTCGACGGTGAGACGATCGGTGAGGCCGAGGCTCATGCCGAGCGAGGCGTCGAGCGTGCTGCAATGAATGGGCGTCGTGCTGGCGCCGAGCTCGAACGTCGTCCTCGCCTGACCGGCGTCGAGCAAGATCCCGCGATCGACGTAAGGCGACACCTCGTCCGACGGCGGTAGGAGCGGAGGAGGCCGCTGCGCGACACGCATCGGCGCGCGCGCCACGTTCGCTCGCGGTGCCTCGATCTCGTCGTCGTCCGGTAGCTGCGCCCATGCAGCGCGCGCCGGCAGCGCGGAAGCCGCGAGGCTCGCAACGATCCACAGCGCCGCCTGCTCGATCCTCTTCGATGCTCGCACGATGATGCCTCCCATCGCCGCATGTCGCGGGCGGCGGGGACATCGAGTCGAACGTCCTAGAGCGCAATCGGGGCCCACCGCCGAGGGCGAGCGGCCGGCGCTCGATGGCAGAGCGAACGTCGTGGCGCCGCAAGCGCTCCAGCGAAAGAGGATGCCGCGCTCCTATGGCAGCATCGTTGCGGCGCTACCAGCGGAGCGGCACACGATCGCGCCGCGTCCGCATGAGCTTTGCCCGTGGAGGGAAAGAGGCTTTGCCCCTTTCCCGGGCCTCAACTGCCGTCGGCCTCTTCCGTTTGGTGGCTCGGTTTCGCCAGGCGGCCGAGCGCGTCGTAGGCCGCGTATTTGTAGCATTCGCTCAGCGTCGGATAGTTGAAGACCATGTCGATGAGCGTGTCGACGGTGCCGCCGAGCATGATGATCGACTGGCCGATGTGCACGAGCTCGGTGGCTCGGTCGCCGATGCAGTGCGCGCCGAGGAGCTTGCGCGTGTCCTTGCAGAAGACGAGCTTCACCATGCCATCGGAGTCGCCGATGATGTTGCCGCGCGCGTTGTGCTTGTAGAGGGCTTTGCCCACCACGACGTTCGTCCCGCGGGCCACGGCGTCTTCTTCCGAGAGGCCGACACACGAGATCTCGGGGATGGTGTAGATGCCATAAGGCAGGAGCGCGCTGACCTGCCTTTTGTAGGTGAAGCCGAATGCGTTGCACACCGCGACGCGCGCTTGCTCCATCGAGGTGGAGGCGAGGGCGGGGAAGCCGATGACGTCGCCGGCCGCGAAGATGGTGGGCACGCTGGTGCGGTAGTCCGCGTCGACCTCGATGTACGCGCGCTTGCCCAGCTTCACGCCCGCCTCTTCGAGCCCGAGCCCCTGCGTGGCGCCGCTGCGTCCGGCCGCGAAGAGGACCTTCTCCACCGCGATCTCGCCGCGTGACGCGCCGGCCTTGTCCTCCGCCATCTTGAACGCGGGGCCGCGTCCGATGTGCTCCGGGCTCGCGTACGTGAGCTCCACCGAGATGTACGAGCCCGCGCGCTCCACCCGGCCCGCGCCGGTCTGGAGGCGCACATCGATCCCGTGCTGGATCAAGGCCACACGCAGCGCCTCGCTCATGTCCGCGTCGAGGAAGCTGAGCAGCTCGTTGCGCGGCTCGATCAACGTCACCTTGACCCGAGCGCGGCGAACATCGACGCATACTCGCAGCCGATCACGCCGCCGCCGATGACGACCATGCTGTCGGGGACGCGATCGACGTGGAGGATGGTGTCGCTGTCGTCGATGTCCGGATCGTCGAAGGGGATGTTGGGCGGATTGAAGGGGACGGACCCCGTGGCGATGAGGACGAGCTCGGTCGAGATGGTGCGGCGATTGCCGTTCGGCGCGGTGATCTCGATGGTGTGCGGATCGATGAGCCGCGCGGCGCCGTGGAGGTAATCGACGCCGTGTCGATCGAGGTTCCAGTGGATGCGCTCGACCTCTTTCTCGACGACCTTGTCCTTGCGCGACATGAGCTTGGGCACGGCCAGGCTGCGGTCGAGCGAGACGTGGATGCCGTAGAGCTCGGCTTGGCGATGCCCCGAGAGGAAGAGCGCCGTCTCACGCAGCGTCTTCGACGGGACGGTGCCGGTGTGCACGGCCGCGCCGCCGGGCGCCTTGGCCTTCTCGATGATGGCGACGCGTTTGCCGAAGTATGCCGCCTGCGCGGCCCCCTTCTCGCCCGCGGGGCCGGAGCCGATCACAACGAGGTCGTAGTCGTAGGGCACGGCGCGAGCGTAGCGAAAACCCGGCCCCGAAGTCAGGTGCTGTCGGGCTCGTCCGTGTGGGGCGCGGCTCATCCGGCGCGGGGCGAACCTCCACGCGCGCGGTGCCGCACGGGCGGAGGCTCCGCGGGCGGACGTGGCCGCCGCGCACGCGCCGCACGCGAGAAATCCGTTGGATTTTTGGCGTGGGGCACTAGGCTGCCGGCGTCATGCTCTGGTTCGCCGACCTCGCCGCCTCCATCGATCGATCACGCCCGCACGTCATCAACGACTCCAAGACGCCCTCCGGCCGCGTGCACGTGGGCGCGCTCCGCGGCGTGATCCTGCACGACGCCGTGTTCCGCGCGCTCAAGTCGCGCGACATCCCCGTCCGCTATCTCTACGGCGTCGACGACTACGATCCGCTCGACGAGATCCCGAAGGGGCAGGACGAGCACTTCGTGCAGTATCTCGGCCAGCCGCTCTGCAACGTGCCCCCGCCTCCCGGGTCGAGCGCGCCCGACATGGCCGAGCACTTCATGATCGAGTTCTACGGCGTCTTCGACGAGCTCGGCGTCGAGGTCGAGCGCTACCGCCTGCGCGATCTCTATCGCTCGGGGAAGATGAACGAGTCGATCGACGCCATCCTCAAGGGCACGGCGCGCATCAAGCAGATCTACGACGAGGTCTCCGGCCCGGCCCGCCAAGGCACCCGCGGCGAGCAATGGCACCCGTTCCAGGTGATCTGCGAGGTGTGCAAGCGCATCGGCACCACCGAGGTCGTCGCCTACGACGGCAAAGAGGTCGAGTATCACTGCCGCCCCCACCTGGTGAAGTGGGCCAAGGGCTGCGGCCATCACGGCAAGATGTCTCCCTTCGACGGCAACGGGAAGATGCCGTGGAAGCTCGAATGGGTGGCCAAGTGGCGCACGCTCGGCGTCACCATCGAAGGCGCCGGGAAAGACCACACCACGAAGGGCGGCTCGCGCGACGTGGCCAACGCCTGCTTCGAAGCCCTCTTCGGTGGCAAGGCGCCGCTCAACATCCCTTACGAGTTCTTCCTCTCGAAGGGGAAGAAGATGAGCTCCTCCAAGGGCGTCGGCACCTGGGCCCGCGACATGGCCGACTTCCTCGCGCCCGAGGTGCTCCGGTATCTCATCCTGCGCACGCAGCCGCAGAGCCCCGTCGATTTCCCGCTCGAGCCCAACCCGCAGAACCTCCAGCGGAGCTGTCTCGACGAGGAGTTCGTGGTCAAGCTCTTCAACGACTTCGATCGTTTGAAGAAGCGTGTCTTCACCGATCCCAAGATCCGCGACGACGAGAAGGAGCTTTATCGTCTCTGCGAGACGCACCGTGAAGGCGACTTCTTCGAAGCCCCCTTCCAGCTCGTCCTCACCTACGTGCAAATGCCGCACGTCGATCTCGCCGCCGAGATGGAGAAGCGCAAGGGCTCTCCGCTCACCGACGCGGAGAAGTCGCACCTCGCCCAGCGCGCCAAATCGGCCCGCTTCTGGCTCGAGAACTTCGCCCGTGAAGAAGAGAAGACCACGCTGCAGGAGAAGCTGCCGGCCCGCGCCGAGGAGCTGTCCCAGGTCCAGCGCGGCTTCCTTCAAGCCCTCGCCGCCGCCGTGAAGGACGCCGAGTGGAAGGAAGACGTCCTCCAAGCGAAGGTGTTCGACACCGCTCGTCGCACGCCCATCGCGCAGGCGCAGGCCTTCCAATCCATCTATCGTATCTTCTTCGACAAGCCCCAAGGCCCGCCCGCCGGCGCCCTCATGTCGGTGCTCCCGAAGGACTTCGTCCTCGAGCGATTGGCCGAGCTGCCTGTCGACGAGGCCGCCTTCTGGCAAGCCGCGAGCGTCACGCCCGCGCAGGTGGACGCCACGCTGGCGAAAGAGGAAGAGAAGATTGCCAGTGTGAAGGCGACGCTGGTGAGCGAGGATCGCGCCCTCATCGAGGTGACGCACGCCGATGGGAAGGTGTACGCGCACCGGGTGAGCGGGCCTTCGGCGAAGGACGTGGTGGCGAAGATCGGGTGAGGGGAGGCGGGGCTCTTCACGATAGGCTCGCATGAGCAGCCATGAAGAGCCCGCGCTTCGAGCTCTACGAGCGCTCCTCGGCGCTGCGTGGAAGATTCTGTATCTGAATGACGTGCTCGCGGCCGGCGTGCGGTGAGCTCACGTCGACTCCGGTGACCTCCAGCCATGGAGCTCACCGCCCGCCGTGCACGTCAGAGCGATTCGCAGACGAAGTGAAGCTCGTTGTCGCAGGGCTCGTCGTTCCAACCGTGGTCGGGGTAATAGCGGTTGAGCTGACCGCAGTTCTCGCCGATGTCGCCGTTGGGCTCGCCGGGGCCCCAGTTGGCGTACGTGACCGGGGCGCCGCTCACCCAAGTGAACACCCCCTCGTGGTCCAGATCGCTCAGGCCCATCCATGCCTTCTCGTTCGAGAAGCTGTTCAGCTTGGCGTAGACCCACTCTTCTTCGGCTGGACCGTTCACGGCGAGCAAGCTCATCCCGATGCTCTTGCAGGCGGCCAGCGCGTCGTCCCAGGTGCGATGGTCCTGGCAGAACGCATAGAAATGACCGGCGCGGGCGGCCGTGGGGCAACCGAGGCAGGCATCGCCGTCGTCGACGACGCCGTCGCAGTCGTTGTCGATGCCGTCGCAGATCTCCGGTGACGGCACGCATCCACCGGAGCTGCTGCTCGACGACGAGGATGCGCTCGATGACGACGAGGCGCTCGACGACGAAGAACTGCTGGACGCGCTCGACGATGAGGATGCGCTCGACGAAACACTGCTGCTCGACGACGAGGAAACGCTCGATGACGAAACGCTGCTGCTCGTCGAGGTCGATGCGCTGCTCGATGACGCGATCGACACCGTCGTCGGCGCGCCTCCTGCGCCGCCGCCTCCGGTCGCGCCTGTGATCTCGAAGTCGACGCCTCCCCGCGCGCCGCAAGCAGCGAGGTGGACGACACCGAGGAAACAGAGCGGCTGGAGGAGACGCAAGCCTTCATCTTCGCACGGCCTCGGCCGCGCGGTCTACTGCGCGCCGTTCTGCGGCTTCGTCTGGAGTGCTCGTAGGCGAAGAGAGCAGCGAGGCTCATCGCCGATCGGAACATGCGTGCTTCGCATTCTTGCGAGTGTCGCTTGCAGCGATGCCACAAGACGGTGGCGCGGGGATGGCGCAGGACTGGAGCCGAGAGAGGGCGTTGCCGACGCTTCGTCGCGCGTCGTCGGGTCTCCTCGCCGCGATCCGTGGGCAGCTCCACGCGACCTCGCGCAACGACGGACGTTCTCGATGTCGCAGCGGCGGAGCGCGAAGCCGCTCGCCGACCAACGCGGGAAAGACATGTCGCCATGACCAAGAAGATCAAGATTCACGACGGAATCATCGGTGGGCTCATCCTTTGCAGCGTGCTCATGGCTTGGAAGCTCGATCCCCGCTGGCTCGCGCTCACGGCGTTGACGGCGGTGATCATGATCTCCAGCGCTTTCACCGGCTTCTGTCCCGTTCACTTCCTGGTCGACAAGGTCGTCAAGTCGTGAGCGAGCGGCCGTCGAGTCACCGTTGAAGGCGTAGCGCGCGGCGCGAGAGAAGGACGCGTGAAGCCCATCGGAATCGCGTGTCGGACGCCGCCACCACGTCGCCGGCTCGACTCCAGCCTCGGCGCCGGCGTCCGATCCCGCCGCACCTCAAAGCCCGAGGTGCTTCTTCCAATAGCCGGTGAGGAAGACGTCCTTGGGATCCGCCTTCGCGCGCGCCGCCTTCCAGGCCGCGAACTTCGGGAAGCGTGCGGTGAGCTTCTCCGGCGCGAGCTGCTCCGGCGTCGGCAGGAACTTCCCCCAGTGGAGCCGGTACTCGAGCCCTTCGAGCGCCTTCCAGAACTGCGGGTAGAAGTCCTGCACGGGATCACCCCCGTTGTAGCCGAACCAGAACACGTCGACGCGGAACACGTCCTTGTCGCCGTATGCGGGATCGAGGTGGAACGTCTGGCCGGCGCGCGTCGCGTAGAGCTCGATGCTGAACGGGCCCGTCGCCGCGTAGCAGCCTTCGGCCGTGCCATCCGCGTCGAACAGCTTGCGCAGCGCCGCGATGGCCTTCTTCACCTCGCCGCCCTCTTCGGTGAAGGGGATCCAGATCTCGGTGAAGTAGGTCGGCATCAGGATGTCATCCATGCCGTTGTCCATCGGCAGGCCGAGGTACCAGACGTCTTGGAAGGTCTGCACCGCGGGGCCGCCGTCCTCGCCGAGCGAGACGAACGGCGAGAGGATCTTGTCGATGAGGTGCGGCGCGGCCCACTCGAGGAGCTGCGCGAGCGGCGCGAAGAGCTCGCTGCTCAATCCACCGGCGACCAGCGTGTCGAGCATGTGCGCGAGCACCTCGGCGACGCGCGTCCACGCCGAGCCGAGCGTCACCGCCGGATGCCGCTCGCCGAGCAGCGTCTCGGCCAGCGCCGACAGCCACGGATGCTTCTCCTGCGGCACGACGGGGTACGCGGGATCGGGCGGCGGCGCGCTGCGGATCGTGGTGACGAGCGCCTTCACGGCAGAGCCGAAATCGTGGCCGACGAGCTCGAGGCGCTTCACTTGATCGGCGATGCTGTCGGGATCGTCGAGGTTGCCGAGGATGGTGTAGAGCAGCGACGCCGCGGTCTGCTTGAGCACCGAGAAGCTGCCCACCTCTTCGTACGGCTTCGGCTTGAAATCGGGCGTGGGCGCGACGCGCTTCGCCTTCCACACCACGAGGCGATCGAAGTTCCTTTGCGGCCACCACATCAGCCGCGCGTAGTCGGTCTCCTTCAAGAAGCGCGCGAGTGATGGCCTCTTCGCGTCGCCGTCACCGTAGAAGTCGAGATCGGGCGCCGAGGCGGCGAGGCTCGTCGTCTCGGTGCCGACGATGTTGTACGTGGGCACCGCCCGCAGCGTCACGGTGGACACGATGCCCGCGAGGCCGAGGCCCGCGCCGATCGCAGCGAACGCGTCGGCGTCTTCGTCCTTCGCGGTGAGGACACGCACGCGCGCGTCGCCGTCGACGACACGAAAGGCCGCGATGGAGTCGAGGAACGACCACTGGCACGTGCCGCCGGCCGATCCCGTGGAGAGGAACCCTCCGAGCGTCTGGTGCGTGATGCCGCCGAGATCCGGCAGCGCGAAGCCGCGCTCCTGCAAAGCGTAGTTGAGGCTCTGTTCCCAGGTGGCGCGGTGGGTGACGTTCGGCGTCCGCGGATCGCGCGAAGCCGTCGGAGAGAGCACGTTGGGCACCGGGTGCCGCGGTGACTCGCCGAGATGACAACCCGCCTCCACCTCGACGAGGACGCAGCCCGGGTGCTCGGGATCGTCGCGGAAGCCGAGGATGCGGTCGTACTTGTCGAGGCACACCAACATCTCGTTGGTCGGCGCGCTCGGATCGAAGCCCTCGGGGATGATCGCTTCCCACACCGAGTGCGCCGATCCGACGACGCGGATCTTCCCGCCGAGATCGCGCGCCTTCCGGACGAGCGAGACGATCTCGCCCTCGCTCGTGGGGTGATAACAACCGTCCTTGCCCTGGAGGGGGACGTGCACATCGGGATCGCGCTCGATCGGCTTGCCGCCGCCGAGCATGAGCGCGACGGCCCATTGATATGCAGTGTGCAGCGGCGGGTAGATCATCGTGAGCCCGCCGACGGTGTCCCAGTAGTCGTATTGGTAGTAGACCTTGCCCTCGCGCGCGATGAAGAGCGTCGCGGTCGGCGTCGGCATCGGGTTCCCCACGCCGATGTAGATGGTCATCGTGTAGAAGAGCGCGAAGGCTTGGTCATCCCCAATGCACTTGAAGTCGTGGAACGTGAAGGCCTGGTAAGTCTTGAACGCCTGCGCCCACGAGGTCTTGAACGCCTCGATGCCATCGCGCTCTTCGATGGGGCTGATGAACTGGATGTCATCGGTATACAGATCGGGAAGCTCGGCGAGCGCCGCCTCCTTCTCTTCATTGAGGCGCTCGTAAAAAGCCTGCATTCGCTCTGGCAGAGTTCGGACGGCCATTTCGTTCCTCCCTGGGGCAGCTCGCGGATCGACCGCTGCAAAGTCGATCACCGAGCATCGCACGACGCTACCCGAACGGCGCGCCATTACAACGGTGCCCCGCGTGGCGGATTGCCGCGCTCGGTATCCGGGGCCGCATTCGCAAGCCGTGCGGCGAAAGGGGCTCGCGAAAAAACGCGCGGGCTGCGATAGTCTCGGATCGTGGTGCGCCCCGAATCGCCGAAGATCGCATACGAGGACGCCTTCTGCATGGTGGCGACGTGGCGATCGATCGTGATGCCCGTGATGGGCCGGCAAAGTCTCCCCGCGGCGAGCGCGAAGCAGCAGGTGCGCGCGCTCGTCGAGCACGGCAAGCGGCTCGGTCCGGGGAGGATGGCGGAGATCACGCTCATCTCGCACGACGCGCCGCTGCCCGAAGCGGACACGCGCGCGGCCCTCGACGCCGGCGTCCCGCTCGTCTCACCCTATTACGGCTGCGTGTCCGCGGTCTTCGAAGCCACCGGCTTTCGCGGCGCGTTCGTGCGCGGAATGCTGACGTCCTTCCAAATGCTCAGCCGCACCAAGTTTCCCCAGAAGATCTTCTCGTCGATCGACGCCGCAGCCAAATGGACGTTCCCGCACCTGTCGGGGATGGGAATGCAGATCTCGAGCGCAGAAGAGCTCATCCAGGTCGTCAGGGGCGTCCACGAAATGGCGGTGACGCGCGGGGTCCTGAGCCCGCACGTGACGCAGGTGGAAAACCACGTGGCGTGAGCGCTGATGTTGCCCGCTCGAGGTCTGGTCACATTCGGCCGGACTTCGACGCTGTGTTGCAATGTTGCTGCGGAAAAGCACCGCCACGTCGTCAGCTTTCGCCTTTGAAATTGATCCGCCGCGCGACGTCCGCGAGGAACGTCTTGCGCTTCGCGGTGAGCGCGGTGCCTCCGTCGAGGAATGCCGGCCGTGGAATGGCCGCCACGAACTCGGTCGCGCGCTGTTGAATGGTGTCGAGCGATGCCGGCCCCGGGGCCGCCGTGACGAAGGCGAGCTGTGCGGCTGCCGGTACGAGGCGATACGGAAACGGAGAGGGCTTGTCGGGCGCGGGGCGGAACATGCCATGAGCGAGGAAGCCTGCGAGCGCCGAGACGCTCTTCGCGTCCGAGGCGACGTTCGGATTCAGCTCCGCCATCGCGTGCCCGTGCAGCGCCCCGAGCTTGGTGTCGAGCAGCGTCGCGGCCACGACGTCGACGTCGTCGTAGAAGGGCGCGAGCCCCTCCGGCGCGGGAAGCGCTCGTGCGTCCGCTTCCAACCGAGCAAGGGTGTCGGCGAGCGCCGGAGCGCCGAGCCTGCGCAGCAGCGCCGAGACGGTCCTCACGCGCAGGAGCGGATGCGCGTGCTTCGCGTCCACGCAGAACGTCTGGTATGCCGGGGCCGGCGCGAGCACGACGAGCAACGAGGCGAGCGTCTGGGCAAAGCCGGTATTCCCCAGCAGCACGCCGAACACGTCGGCCACCACCTCTTTGCACCACGTATTCCATGCGGCCCGTCGTTCGGGCGGCAGCGCTTGGGCCGTCGCAAGCAGCGGCCCAAGCTCGTTCGAGACCTGGAGATCCTTGTCCACCTGGTGCCCCACCTCGTGGCAAAGCATGGGTAGGAGCCAGATGCACGTCAGTTGATCGACCGGAAAGAATACGAGCGGAAGGGGCAAGAGCAGATCGTGAAAGCGCCAGTTCACGTAGCGGAGATCGCGAAACAGCGCACCTTGACCATAGGCGGTCGGCTCGCCGAACGGCGTCGGGCACACGAGCGGCGGCACGCGTCTGCTGCTGGCGTCGATCGCTCCAAAGCTCTGTGCCCGGTCGAGGCAGACCTGGTAACAGTCGTTGGCGACGAGATCGGCCGTGTCCAGGAATGAGGCCAGCTCCGGCTGTCGCCGGGCGGAGAAGGCTTGCGCGAAGGTCTCCCAGATCGTCTGTGCGCCCGTGACCTCTTCGAAGACGAGATTCCAGAGGTTCTCGGCGAAGTCGGCGTCCGTCATGTCGCCATCGAGGCCTGTCAGGAACGCTCGCTGGCGCTGAAACAGCTCGTCGAGCGTCAGCCTGAGCACGTCCACCTGCGTCGTGTGAATCTTGAAGCCGCTCTCGTTCGCCGCCACCGCCGCCTGGATCCGAGCGATCTCGCGCGGGAGCAGATCCATGCGGTGCTCGATCTCGGCGAGGACCCGTGCGCGGGAAGCGGTCATACGTCCCTCGTTTCGAATGCTGGAAGTCTGTGATGAAGAGGCAAGATGTAAAGGGGCCGCCGGTGGCTGAATGGCAATCCGTTGCTCGGCCCGCTCGCGTACTCCATCCCTCTCTCTCGATACCTCGCCGAGTCTCCTCGAGCGCGGCCGCGCTCAAGCCGCTTTGGCGAGCGCGCCCATCCGGTGCCGCATGCGGCCCTTCTCGTCGTAAAACGTCTCCTCCAGTTGGTCACCGGCGAAACGCAGGGACACGAACCCGTTGAGGGCGCGACGCCCTTCGTCGGGATCATCGGCCTTGTCGGGCTCGGTCCACTCCATCGCTGCGACGCGATCGAACGGGGTGTAAGGGATGCCGCCGTGTCCGACGCAACGGCCGTGAATCGTCACACCGTTGTGGAGGCGCTTCGGCTTGAACACCGCAGCGCCGTGGATGTGGCCCCAATACCAGCTCAGGTCGCCGGGCCCGACGGCGTTCGTCACCTGCTCCCACAGCGGAGCGACGAGCGTGCCATCCATGTTGATGGGTTGATGGTGCGTCAGCACCGTGATGCGCTTCCCCGCGTCGCGCGCCCGCTTCGCGTGCTTCCGGAGGAAGCGCAATTGCACCTCGTCGAGCTCCCCCTTTTCGTACAGCCACGCGTGCGAAGGATAGGCGCTGTCGAGGCCGAAGATGATGTTGTTGCTGTTCTCCAGCGCGAAATAGCTACATCGATCCTGGAGCGAGAATTTGTCGTCGGCGAGCGCGACCTCGAAATAACCCTCACCGCCGGCGTACATCTCGTGGTTCGAGTTGAGCGCGAAGGCGCCGTCGCGGCCGGCCGGCCACACGAACGTGAAGCGCTCGCGCTCCTCGTCGGGCGTCCCCGAGTAGTACACGTCGCCGAGGTGGATGGTGTAATTCGGGTGGAGCGCCCTCATGCAGCGCGCGATGTCGGACGAGGAGGCGTTGCCGATGCCCCAGTCGCCCACCATCGTGATGGTGATGTCGTCGGCCACGCGGACGACACCGCTGCCGCGCTCGTCCGGCGAAGCGCTCGCGTCGTGGGTGCGGAAGGGCACGCGCTTCGAACGGAAGTAGTTGATGAGCGAGCTGATCCAGCCGGGATCGAGATCCTCGCCGGGCAGCCATCCGACGATGACCTCCGGAGGCGACGGCAGGACGCCGTCGTGAGCGCTGATGATGAGGGACAGCACGAGGGCGGCCTCGCTCGCGGTGGGGTCCAGATCCCGCAGCGGCGATCGCATCGCGCGCTCGGCCTCGGCGCGCGCGATCCGCAGCATGTGCAACATTCGCTCGCGGTCCGCGAGCTCGGGGCGCCTCTCCACGGAGGCGATGGCCTTGTCCAAAAGCTCCAGCGTGTTTTGGGGCAGTTGCATGATACCTGTCCTGGTAACCCGCTCGGCACGCCGAGACGGCCGCAGGCAATCAGCAAACGATGTTCCCATCGCCGCTCTGGCGTGCGTGCTCCGCGTCGAAGCGAGCTGGATTGCGGTTCACGAGGAGGGATGTTTCGTGTCACAGCGTCCCGAAGGCCCTTGGAGACGCGCGTGCTCACGCTGATACGGATTCTCGAATCGGCGCCTGCGGTTGGCGCTCCTACGCATCGATCCGTAGGTCCGCGACGTGATGCTCAGGCAGCACGCTTGCCCGAGCGCGGTGGACCGTAGACCTTTTGCGCGCCTTCGATGTCGATCGGGGTGATGGCCAAATCGCGGCTCCCCACCTGACCACAGAAGTAGTGCATGACCGAGCTGGGATCGTACTGCGTGAGATCGATGGTCTTGTCGAGACTCTCGCGCGGGCAGTACGGAGGCGCGCCGCTTCGGATGTGCTCGTGTCGGAAACCGAGGACGTGGCCGAGCTCGTGCCGCAGGACGCCGACCATGTCGAATCCCATCGCTGAGAAATAGGAGGGATCGATCAACATCTGCCGCATCGCGGGCGGGCTGTTGGGGAAGAAGGCTGCAGCGATGAAGGCACCGCCGGCGTCGTGCGAGCGCACGGTGAAGACCGCGTCGTCTTCCTCGTCCGTCACATCCTGGAAGGTCACGGCGCACGTGGCCTCCCAGTCGCCCGTGGCCGCGGCCAGGTTGGTGCGCAGCGTGGCGCGCTGGTCGCTGGAGAACCCCTTTGGAAGCAGGCGATACTTGAGCACGAAGCCTTCCGGCCAGCGGAGGATCTTGCCATTCTCCATGATGCCGAGGAGCCCGTCACCGGAGCTGCCTACAGGCACGTTCGGCTTGGCGAGGTCGGCGGAGTGGGGCACGTACTCGTGGAGCTTCTCGTCCTCGATGAGGAGATCGCCTTCCGCGACATAGAATTTCTGCCCGTCGACATCGACGGAGCGAAGCCGTTTCCGGAGCTCGTTGGTCTTCTTTGCGATGATCGGATCGACGAACGCCATGATTCCCTCCCGGGCCTGGAATGAGGCCCTTCGTTGGTCTTCATCCGTGCGGCGGGTCCCGCCGCACACAGCGCAGGATCGCGTCCTGGAGATGCGCCGGGAGCTCGAGAAAGAGCGCGCGGCTCGGCGCATCGGAGCTCTCGGGCGAGGAGCCTCGAGCGAGCGTGTCGACGAGCAGATCGTCGAGGGTGCCCAGCGTGTCGCCGCGCACCAAGTAGTGCGTGACACCTTCGATGTCGATGCGCGCCCGCTCCGCGAGGCGCCGGAACGTCTCCGACTTTGCCAGGAGGGGGCGAATCTCCGGGTGCGCTTCGAGCGGGCTCGATGAGCACGGCGCGGTGTCTTTGGTGGACATGGAGCCTCACCTCGCTCGAGCAGGCGACAGCACGATGGCGTTGTTCCACCCCGAGAGGAGCGAAGGTGGATTGCTCGTCAAGCTGTCGACCGCGACGCGATGGACGGCGGCGACCGCCGGCACCTCCAAATCGATCTCCAGGATCGGACCGGGCGGGATCGACGCCGGCTCCTCACCGCTGCTGCAGAGGATGAAGCCCGCCACGCCCTCCTGATCGAGCTTGAAGTAGGCGCTGAAACCCGCCGCCGTCAGCGCCGCCGTCGGTCGCGCCGCCCGCGCGACGAGCATGGTTGGGAACGTGATTCGCCCCTTCAGCGTGGTGACCTCGAGCGCGCCCTGGAACATGAACTCTGCGTGGACCAGGCCACCGGCCTTCGACTCGATCCGCAACGGCCACATCACTGCGGCGCCATGCTGCATCAGGCTCGCGACGATGCTCGACTCCATCTGGGAGAGCATCTTGCGGAACCCTTCGGTGGCGACGCCGGACAGGTCGCTGAGCGTCGCCCACGTCTGCTCGCGATACGGTTGTATCACCTCGGCCTTCTCGTCGATGAGCTCGGGTTGGCGGCGCAGCCACTCGAACACCGGCTCTACGGTGGTGGTGCGGAACAGCACCGGCGCGGACCAACTCGGCGGGTAGCGCCGTTGCGCATAGAGGTTCTCGCGCCCGCGGTACACCGCGTGCTCCACGTCGCCCGGCGTGCTCACGATCAGGCTCTCGAAGAAGCCTTCGAGGAAACGATCGGCGTCCGTCGTCTCCAAACGGGTGCGCATGCCCACGCAGCACTGGACGCCGGACTCACCGTAGACGAGCGCGCTGGCGACGTTTTGAATGCCGCGCATCCACGTCGGGACGTGCTGCATCACGGCCTCGCCCGCCGCCGTGAGGCAACCCGTGAGCACCACGACGGGGACGGGATAATTGCGCAGCTCGGTGCGGAGGGTCTCGGCGTCGACGGGGTTCGCAAAGGGAGCGTCGCTTCTCTCGAATTGGAGCACGCCGCTCTGTTGCAGCTCATCGGGGCCGAGGGCTTGGAGATCGCCGTGACCGAGATACACGAGGACACTGAACTCGCGAGGATGGTCGCGGAGCAATGTCAGGAGCGCATCGTGCGTGGCGGGCCCGCTGCCGCCCGGCTCGCTGCTCAGCACGGTCACCTTCACGGCGTCACCGAGATCGCGCGCGCGCGCATGGGCCATGATGCGATCGCGGATCGGCATGATCGGCGGCACCAGGCCCCCCAGATCGGGCGGGTTCGATCGAACGAGCAGGATGTGCAGCGGCCACCGGGTGGGTGCCTCCTTGACTGGCAAGCTCCGCGAGCGCTGGGTGTGCACGAGCGCTCGCACCGTTTTGCGGAGCACCACCGGCATGTCGTTGAACTCGATGAGCTCGAAGGGCACCTCGGCGAGGCTGTCGAGCAACGTGTGGTGCTCCTGGATGACGATCCGAAACGGCTCGCGCGCGGCATTGAACGCGGTGCCGAGGTGACCGCGCAGATCCGTGTCGAGCAGCCAGCTCGTCACCTGGTGGGCGAGCTGCTCCGCGGCGGTGATCGAGACGCTGCCGCTCCGCAGATGAGCGAGATCGTCGGGCGTGAAGCTAGGTCGATCGCGCACGACCTCGTCCGTGATCGGCGCGAACCCGTTCGCCTGGATGGAGACGCGGAGCGACGTGCCCGGACCGGGGTCGATGCTCAAGACGAGCTCGGGTATGTCGCTCATGGCTTCGTCCCCGTCGACAGCGATGCGTCGATGTACGCGGCGAGCGCGCGCTGGCGCTCCCGCTCTTTCTCGATCAGCTCCGCGCTCGGGAACGGGAGCCCACGCGCGGCGAATCGCTCTTGGAGCGCGACGGCCGCGGCCAGGAGGTTGGACGAGACCGCGAGATCGGCGCTCGCCTGCGCCGGCGTCGTGCTGGTCTCGGTGCCGGGCCCGAAGCTCATGTTGTCGAAATCGTCCGCGTGTCGATAAAACTGGCGACCATAACGATGGCGGAGGAACAGGACGATGGGCGTGCGCAGCGGAGAAGGGACCGCCTCGACGAGCGCGTCCTCCACGTCGAGCGTCTCGGCGAATCGCGTGTAGAACGTGCGCCAAAAGCGCGGGAGCTCGTCCGCCGCGACGGGCCCGATGGGCGCGACGACGGTGAGCCCGTCACCCATCGCGCGGCCGAACCGGGCGAAGCCGTGGAAGACCGTGGGCAGCCCGTCACGGCCGAGCTGAGGCTCCGCCGGCGCGCTGAGCGCGAGGATCGCCACGCGCGAACCACGGAGGATGTGGCTGACCTCCGCCGGCATGAGCGTCATCCCGCTCGGGAAATCGAGCAGCCCCTCGATGCCGAGCGGCACCGATCCATCGGCGATGATGTGCACCATCTCGACGCCGGCGCGCGCAGCACGGGCGAGCGCCTCGTGGGGATCGCCGTCGTCGAGCGACATGACATCCAGCGACGGACCGAGATCGTGGAGCGCGCGCTCCACCGGCTCCGGTATGCGATGGCCGGGATCGATGAGCGCGATGGTCACTGGCCGATCGGGCTCGATGGACAATGGCGGCACCGTGGCCGGAGGGCGGCCGCGCGCGAACGACAGGCGCCCGGGCCGGCTCCACCCGAGCGCGATGTTCTCCCAAGGCAAGTCCTCGAGCTCGGGAGACGCGTTCACCCACCAAGCACGCAGCCGGCTGCTCGCTGCTCGGAGCAGCTCGGGTGGCAGCGATTTGGGCAACTGGAAGAGCCCAGGAGAGAGCGTGTCTCCGAGGAACCCCTCCAGACGGTGGAGTCCCTCGTCTCCATCATAGAAGGCCGAGAGATACTCCCCATAACGGCGCCAATGGATGACGAGCTCCTCGTGGCGCACGAGCGGTAGCCCCCCAATCGTGTGCGGCGGCTCGGCCTCGGGCTCGATCGAGGCGAGATCGAGGGGCGGGGATGACAATGGGAGCTTCGTGTAGAGCCAGCCGTGGTAACGCGTCGTGCGGATGCTGGGAGGCACCGCGATCTCCGCGGCAGGCCCGATGTGCGGAGCCGTGTAGAGCAGGATCTCGTCATACGCGGAAACCTGCGAGCGAATCCGAGCGGCCACGTCAACATCCCTCCCGGTGCACGAGCGTGCAGGCGGCCGCTCGTTCCCGTCGTGAGCGGCATCCGCGAAGTCGCCATCACCGCCGCGAAGCGAGCGCGCGATCTGCGGACTACGGGCTCTTCTCCGCTGCGGGCAACCTACGGTGAAGGGGTAACGTGTAAAGGGGCCGGCCGGGGATCGTGCCCGCGCTCCTCCGCGCTCGGACCAGACCAGACGGTCTCTCCGCACGTCGCGCTCCACAGCGGCCGAAGCCCGCCGCGATCAGCCGGCGAGCCGCTCCGTCAACCCATCCGCGAGGCGATATCCTCCGAGCGCCGCTGGGCGATGCCCGATGTCTCGCGCCTTGCGGAGATACGCAGTGGACGGCGTGGGCGCAGTGTCGTCGTGTCGGGCGCTCTACGAAGCGCGCCTCCGCGACGTGGTTGCCTTGTGTGATTCCGGAGCGTTCGCGCGCGGGCGGCCATTTTCGTGCGCGGTCTGCACGAGCCCGCCGACGAGCCCCGGATCATTCATCGCAACGCGGCCCGCCTGCGACTCCTCGATGACGGGACCCAAACCGATGGCCCGGAGACGCGTCATCGCGCTCTTCGCCGTGGCCAGTTGATCGACGAGGAACTGGACCACCTCGTCGACGTCATCCATGAAGCGCACCTTCGCCTTGTATTCGCTCTCGCGTCCATTTTTGACGAAGAGCGACTCCAGCAGCGGCTCTACCGGCAACGTCTCGCGCCAGAACTTCGTGCCGAAGAACACCATCGGGCTGAAGGGCTCTTGGGGGCCGCGATAATAGTTCTGCGAGGAGTCCTGAAAGACCTCCTGGAGCGTGCCCGCGCGCCCCGGCGTGAACACGATCCCCTGCGTGGCCAGTGCCAACAACACGTCCTCACGAATGCTGTTGAGGAAATACTTCGCGACGTGCGAGGCGAACGGTGAGAGCGGCTCGTGCCCATAATGCCAGGTCGGCACGGCGAGGCTGAGCCCGCCCGACGGGAACTGCTCGGCGAGGTGGATGGCGGGGAGCACCCACTTGTGGACGGCGGCGACGATCGCGGCGTTCGCGTTTCCATCCGGATCGACGAGACGCGCGGAGTCGGGCAGCTCCGCCCTGGTTTCGAGCTCCCGAATGGCATCCATCAAGACGGCGTCGTCTTGGCCTTGGAGCAACGCACCGAGGTGCGTCGCCTCCATCGTTCCGGGGCCGCCGCCGCTGGCCATCAGGAAGCCTTGCTCGGTCAGCTTCTTCGCCAGCTTGGCGACACGGACATAGGTGTCCGAGCCCCGCGGCTCTCCATGACCGCCCATGATCGCCGCCGTGGGCCGGGCCGTATCGGCGATGAAGCCGAACATGGCACGTAGGATGGAGTTGTCGTGAAGCGCCTCCATCATCCCGGCGTACGGATCGCGCGGCGTGGCCCGCCCGTGCTCGACGAAATAGACATAGGACTCGAAATCGAGGGTCCGAGCGATGCTTTGTGGCTTGTCGACGGCAAAGCCGCGGAGGAGCTCCTGCGAGCCGTACAGGGTGCTTCGGACCGGCTGGAACGGGAGATCGGCATTGTTCATCATGTTCGAAGCCTGTTTGCGTCGAGGTGGATGGTGGGAGCGCCAATCGGCACCCTGTATCGTTTCGGTGGATCGATCTGCGTCGTGCGGCTGACTCCGACAGGACCTCTGCGGAGTCGCATCGAGCCGCCGATCGACGCCGTCGGATGACAGCCCCCCGCGCCGAGCGACCGCACAGCCGGCAAACGGAGCCCACGAGGGCTTTCATTCATACGGGCTTACAGCGTGTCAGTGCAGCACGCATGCCACTCGAGATGACGTGTTCCCTCGTCCGGAAGTGCGCAATCGACGAACACTCCGCTTAGCAGCCTACCTAGTACTACAGCAGCACATCGGTAGCCTTGCTCAGGGGGCTCGCGCGGAAGGACGATGGCGGCGGCGTCGGTAGTGACTTCGTCGCGCAGCGGCGCGCCGGTCGCGCCGCCAGAGCATCCAGACCCACGCCAGCTCGCGCGAGTAGGCCGGCAGCGGTGAGGCCAAGCCCATCAGCCGACGCGCCTCGGAGAGCGACCAGGGTGCCCTCCGCATGGCTCGGGTCGGTGGCCTGGTTATGCGGCTTTTTTCCCCGGCACGAGCTGCGCGGGTTGCTCCTCCAACGCGCAGGAAAGCGTCGAGGATGGATCGCGCAGCTTCGCGCGGATGGATGCCAGCCACGCGAGTGCCATCATCGTCAGCGTCACATGTCGATGCCAGCTCGGCCACGTGCGTACTTCGTACTGATCGAGGCCGACGTCATCCTTGGCCTCTTCGAAACACTGCTCGATCGTGTATCGACGTGAGGCCACGCGGGCGAGAGTCTCCAGTGTCGTCGCGGCCCCCGCGTTGGACAGGTAGTAGGCCACTTCGGCGGTATTTTTGATCGAGCGGCGCGCCAAGAGCCAACTCTCACGTGCAGGGCGGCGCTTGCGTCGTTCGGTCACCCGTGCGCAGGCCCAGTCGTATTCGATGGGTCCCTTCTCGCCTTGCTGAAGAGCTAAGCGGTGCCACTGCGTCGCTGGCCAAGAGGCCACAATGGTCTTGACGCTCTGGGGACGTGCGACGCCGGGCAGGAGCCAGAAGCGCGTGCGCGGCCGACCCATGCGTGGTCGGTCGGCTTCGGCTGCGGCGACGGCGTTCAGCACCGTGGCCCACGCCTTCGTGCTCGAGGAGACGCAGAGCACGTAGCGCCGCTCGGCCTTGTCGAGCGCCGCGCGGAAGGCACCATCATCGCCATACGCTTCATCGGCGGTGATCCAGGCCATCGGGACGCCTCGACGCCAGGCTCGGCGCAGCATGCGCAAGCCGAGCTCGGGCTTGGTGTGAAATCGCACGCCCTTGGGCACATGCGCGGCCTTGCGACGCGCGGCATCCTCGCACCACGACGTGGGCAGATAGAGCGCGCGGTCGAGCAACACCTGCCCGCGCTCGCTGTCGTAGCCGAGGAAGACGCCGATCTGACAATTCTCGATCTTGCCGGCCGTGCCGCTGTATTGCCGTTGCACGCCGACAGACGCGCTCCCCTTCTTGATGAAGCCGGTGTCGTCGAGGATGCCGATGCCTTCCGGATCACCGAACTGCTCGACCGAGAAATCCATCAAGCGATCACGCGCGTCGCGCGCACTCCACGTCGCGTGGCAGAGCAAGCGCTGCACGGCATCCGGCCTCCGGTCGCCCATGGCTTCGGCCATCTGCCAGCCGTTACGCCGTTCAACCGGCCCCATCAGCGTGCGCACGTACTGAACCGCCTTCCTGCGGGGCTCGCTCCGCGCGAACAGCGAGGCAAAACGTGCGTGGAAGGCGGTGAAATCCTCTCCGAAGGCATCGAGCTTCGGCAGAGGGCGCTCTGCTGGTGAGGAGGTGCTCATGGGCTGGATCCCTTGAGCCGGGAACGCTGTTGTCCAGGTGCTGCTGTAGTACTAGAGACCTGACCAATTAGGCCGCAACCCTGGCAAGCTGGTCGGCCACGCAGAGGTTCGAGAGCGCCGCCTGGCGCCGCAGATCGAACAGGTTCCTGCGCAGCCCTCGGTAGCGGGCGCGGTCGCCTTGGCGGTTGTGGATCGTGGCCAGGGCGTGCTCGACCCCGACGCGCTGGCGCAGCGTTGCTCTGCCTTCAGGCGTCTTGGCGTGCGCGCGGAGCTCGACGAGGAAAGGCTCGTTCGGGTGAACCGAGAGGCTGCGCCCTCGCTTGCCTGCGGCCTGCGTACATCGCACACGGAGCGGACAAGCCGCGCAGCGCGTGGCGGGGAAGTGGAGGGTTTGGCCGAGCGCAAAGGGCACCACCACGTCGTTCGGGCAGCGCACGGTGCCAGCGTCGAGATCGATGGTGAAGTCCGCTTTGGAGAAGAGCGCGCCGTTGCGCAGCGGGAACGGCTTGCAGCGCACCGCCATTCCACGGCGTCGATGCGACTCGATGCTCTCGTCGCCGAGATAGCCGCGATCGATGAACAGCTCGTGCACGTCGGCGCCCTGACGCTCGATATCCGCGAACAGCTCCGCTGCTGCGACGCGCTCCGGCTGGTTGGCCGGCGTGAGCGCGACGGCGCACACGAGCCCGGGCGTGTCGAGATCGACGGCGATGTGCCGCTTGTAGCCATCGATGCGCTTCTTCTTGCTCTTGCGGCCGTGGCGCATGTCCGCATCGCTGACGCTGATACGTCGATCCTTGGCGACGCCGTGCTTGATGCGCCGACCGCCGCCATCGTCGGGATCGGGCTCGGTATCCTGCGCGACGAGCTTCTCGACCAGCTCCCACTGCTCTTTGAGCGGAGGTGCGCCGAGGTGCTCTGCGAGCTGCTTGTTCATCCACGCGCCGAGCGCGGACACTTGTGCGAGCAGCTTCTCCAGCGCCCGCTTCTTCGCGCCGGCATCGTCCCAGTCGATGTCGAGCCCCGTCTTGATGCTCGTCGCCGTGACGACCGGGATGCCCGCGTCCTTCGCGACCTCCTCGAACGATCTGCCCGTCAGCTCGGCCGCCGTACGCACCACGTGTTTGGCCGCACGACCGATGAGATTGAACGTGTCCTCGACGCGCCCCGCGCCCCACAGCGGGCTCGCATCGAACGCCGCGCGCAGGTGCGTCGCGCTGAACCCGCCGGTCTCCCGCGCCAGCCGCACGGTCCTGTCGAACAGCTCGCGGTCGAGGTCGTGCTCGATCATGCGCTGGCGGAAGTAGAACAGCGTCCCTTGCGAAAAGAGCGGCTCCTCGGCGCTCAAACAACCGAGCACCATCTGCCAACGCCGATCCATCACCGTCAGCTCGACGACTTCGTGATCCGGCACGCCAAGCGCAGCTTGCAGCAGCGACGCCAGCGCCAACTGCACCGGCGGTACGCGGTCTGCACGCTCGTAGGCCGCGTGCAACTTCCGCTGCATCTCCTCATCGAAGATGAGGTGCCGGAGCTCCCGCAGAAACACGAAGACGCGTCGCTTCCCACAACGTTCGACGATCTTCTTTTCCAACGACGACAGCTCGACCGGCGGCTTCCAGAGCGTGGCCATGCGGCACCTCCAGTTCCGGTTTGATCAGAGGGCCGCGCCGGTGTCGATCCCGCGGTGGGTAAGGGATCGATCTTCCTTGGTTCTTAGTTGATCGGGTCTCTAGTACTACAGCAGCACATCGGTAGCCTTGCTCAGGGGGCTCGCGCGGAAGGACGATGGCGGCGGCGTCGGTAGTGACTTCGTCGCGCAGCGGCGCGCCGGTCGCGCCGCCAGAGCATCCAGACCCACGCCAGCTCGCGCGAGTAGGCCGGCAGCGGTGAGGCCAAGCCCATCAGCCGACGCGCCTCGGAGAGCGACCAGGGTGCCCTCCGCATGGCTCGGGTCGGTGGCCTGGTTATGCGGCTTTTTTCCCCGGCACGAGCTGCGCGGGTTGCTCCTCCAACGCGCAGGAAAGCGTCGAGGATGGATCGCGCAGCTTCGCGCGGATGGATGCCAGCCACGCGAGTGCCATCATCGTCAGCGTCACATGTCGATGCCAGCTCGGCCACGTGCGTACTTCGTACTGATCGAGGCCGACGTCATCCTTGGCCTCTTCGAAACACTGCTCGATCGTGTATCGACGTGAGGCCACGCGGGCGAGAGTCTCCAGTGTCGTCGCGGCCCCCGCGTTGGACAGGTAGTAGGCCACTTCGGCGGTATTTTTGATCGAGCGGCGCGCCAAGAGCCAACTCTCACGTGCAGGGCGGCGCTTGCGTCGTTCGGTCACCCGTGCGCAGGCCCAGTCGTATTCGATGGGTCCCTTCTCGCCTTGCTGAAGAGCTAAGCGGTGCCACTGCGTCGCTGGCCAAGAGGCCACAATGGTCTTGACGCTCTGGGGACGTGCGACGCCGGGCAGGAGCCAGAAGCGCGTGCGCGGCCGACCCATGCGTGGTCGGTCGGCTTCGGCTGCGGCGACGGCGTTCAGCACCGTGGCCCACGCCTTCGTGCTCGAGGAGACGCAGAGCACGTAGCGCCGCTCGGCCTTGTCGAGCGCCGCGCGGAAGGCACCATCATCGCCATACGCTTCATCGGCGGTGATCCAGGCCATCGGGACGCCTCGACGCCAGGCTCGGCGCAGCATGCGCAAGCCGAGCTCGGGCTTGGTGTGAAATCGCACGCCCTTGGGCACATGCGCGGCCTTGCGACGCGCGGCATCCTCGCACCACGACGTGGGCAGATAGAGCGCGCGGTCGAGCAACACCTGCCCGCGCTCGCTGTCGTAGCCGAGGAAGACGCCGATCTGACAATTCTCGATCTTGCCGGCCGTGCCGCTGTATTGCCGTTGCACGCCGACAGACGCGCTCCCCTTCTTGATGAAGCCGGTGTCGTCGAGGATGCCGATGCCTTCCGGATCACCGAACTGCTCGACCGAGAAATCCATCAAGCGATCACGCGCGTCGCGCGCACTCCACGTCGCGTGGCAGAGCAAGCGCTGCACGGCATCCGGCCTCCGGTCGCCCATGGCTTCGGCCATCTGCCAGCCGTTACGCCGTTCAACCGGCCCCATCAGCGTGCGCACGTACTGAACCGCCTTCCTGCGGGGCTCGCTCCGCGCGAACAGCGAGGCAAAACGTGCGTGGAAGGCGGTGAAATCCTCTCCGAAGGCATCGAGCTTCGGCAGAGGGCGCTCTGCTGGTGAGGAGGTGCTCATGGGCTGGATCCCTTGAGCCGGGAACGCTGTTGTCCAGGTGCTGCTGTAGTACTAGTAGACCTCCCGTCTGCGGCGACAGGTTGGATTCGCGGAGCCCCGCACGAGGCTGGCTCTCGGGAGAGCGCGTTTTGCGCGCTCCCTCCGGTGTCACGTCGAGTCGTGAGGACGCTCGAGGCGCTGTGCCCCCGTGTCTGGCCGATGGCATTCGTCGTTGGCCCGAGTGGGCCTTCGAGCCACAAGCTCGTACCGGGATCCACAGAGGGGCAATCGGTGTCTTGTCTTTGGCGGCGGGCTCGCCCAACATGAGCCCATGGTCGAGAACATAGGACGATCCATCTCTGCCGATATCCTCTTTACGCTCCCATTTCTTCTCGCGCTGCCCGCCTGTGCGCCCGACAATCCTGCACAGCTCCGGGACACCACGGGCGCCAAGTTCGCTTTGGTGTGCGACGACGGCGTGTGTCAGTTGGAGCCCGAGCTCGGGACTACGCCGCCCGCGACTTGCGACGACGCTCCGGTCTGGTACAGCTACTTCGTCGGCCGGTTCGTGAACATCTGCGCCGTGGCCGGCTTCGGCGACCATGGTGCTTGGTCGACGGACGCTACTCGCTGCCGGCTCGCGGTGTGCGACAGCGACGACGACTGTCCCGTGCTCCTCGGACGGGAGTACGCCTGCCGCGCTCGGCTCTGCCAGCGCAGCAACGGCTCGAACGAGCTGGACAACATCGACGTGACCTCGCTGTGCTTCGGTGCGACGCCGCGCCCGACCGAGTGCATCGAGCAGATCGAGGACCCGGAGGTCCGCGCCGTGTTCGAGCTCGTCGACGAGCGCTGCCCAGTCGCCGGCGGCGCTTGCTCCGTGCCCGCCTCTTGTCACCAGCCCTGACCACCCGAATCACCTCGATGATTCGCCGCCGCCGCGGCTTGCAGAGGGCGCCGGCTCCGACCAGGCAAGCCGCGGCGCCCTCTCACCATCACATGTCGATTCGGTAATCCTTGATCTTGTAAAGCAGCGCGCGGTGGCTGATCTCCAGCACCTCGGCGGCGCGGGTGCGATTGCCCTTCGTCTTCGTAAGGGCCCGTCGAATCAAGATCTCCTCGATCACGCGCGCGGTCTTCTTGATCGACAGCTCTCCGCTCGTGAGGTGGAGTTGAATCGGGTCCTTCGCTTCGCGCACGCGCTCGGGGAGATCGTCGACGTCGATGGTGTCTTTCTCGGCCAGCACCATGGCGCGCTCGATGGTGTTCTCCAGCTCGCGGACGTTGCCGGGCCAGTGGTATTCGAGGAGGAATCGGCGTGCCTCCGCGGTGAGGCCGCGGATGTTGATGCCGAAGCGCGCGTTGTTGCGGGCCACGAAATGGTCGATGAGGATGGGAATGTCCTCGCGGCGATCGCGGAGCGGCGGAATCGCGATGGGCAGGACGTTGATGCGATAATAAAGGTCTTCGCGGAAGCGGCCGGCTTGGGTCTCGGCCGAGAGATCGCGGTGCGTCGCGGCGATGATGCGGACGTCGACCTTGATGTCCTTGTTGTCGCCGAGCTTGCGAATCGTCTCCTCTTGGAGGACGCGGAGGAGCTTCACTTGAAGCGGGAGCGGCAGCTCGCCGATCTCGTCGAGGAGGAGCGTGCCGTGATTGGCCTGCTCGAAGAGGCCGGCGCGATCGACGCTGGCGTCGGTGAAGGCGCCCTTCTTGTAACCGAAGAGCTCGCTCTCCAAGAGCGTCTCGGGGATGGCGCCGCAGTTGACCGCGATGAACGGGCCGCCGCGCCGGTTCGAGCGACGATGGATGGCGCGCGCCACGAGCTCCTTGCCCACGCCGCTCTCGCCGGTGATGAGCGCCGTCGTCTTGTAGTCGGCGACCTTGGAGATGGTCTTGAAGATCGCCTGCATCGGCGGGCTCTTGGCGAGGATGTCCTCGAAGAGGTTCTCTTTGCGGATCTCCTGCCGGAGCGCGCGGTTCTCGCGGCGCAGGGCCTCGCGCTCCTCGGCCTTGCGGAGCGTGAGCACGACCTCCTCGGCCTTGAAGGGCTTTTGGATGTAGTCGTAGGCACCGGCCTTGATGGCTTCGAGCGCGAGATCGACGTTGCCGTACGCGCTCATCACGATGACGGTGCTGTCGATCCCCTTCGCTTTGAGCGTGGCCAAGAGATCGAGCCCGCCCATCTTGGGCATGCGCACGTCGGTGAGGATCACGTCCGGTCCGAACGTCTCCACGAGCGCGAGCGCCTCTTCGCCGGTGGCTGCGACCTCGACCTCGTAGCCCTCGCGCTTGAGGAAGGTGCGCACCACCAACCTGAGGTTCTCTTCGTCGTCGGCGACCAAAACGCGGCGCATGGGGGGATCCTCGCAAACTTTTCTTACACCTGCCCCGGCCGCTACGCAACGAGTTGCGGATCCGATACAAACTACAGGACATCGTGCGTGGTTCGCGGGCGTGGTGGTCGTGCGACGAGCCACCCTCGGGCGCGGGTGCGTAGCGCGCCTCGCGATGCGCAAAAGATCGCACAGCTTCCGCTGCGATCGCGCGATTGACGCAGGCGCGCGGGGCTGCCATTCCGCCGCCCGTCCTCGTTCCGCCCGCACTTCTGTGGGCGGAGCTGGTCAGGGAGCCTTGCATGAGCCTGAAAGATCGTCTCGTCGAGCGGGGGAAGAAGATCGCCTCTTCCGGCGCAGTGCTGCGCCTCGTCAGCAACGACACCGTGATGCGCCTGGCCACGGGCGTGATGGACGCGCGCGCCCGCCTCGAGGCCGCGCGCGCGCCGATGACGGAGGCGTTCAGCATCATCCTCAATGGTCACGCGCTGCCGACGATCGATCCGGCGCTCGAGGGCGAGCCCGACACGACCGGCGCGCCCACGCTGAGGACCAACGGCGCCGCGGTGCGCCCCGCCACCGAAGCGCCCGCAACGAACGGCAAGGCGCACGCGCCGGTCGTCGAGAGCCCGGCGCCCGTCAGCGCGGGCGCGACCAACGGCGCGGCCGTGGCGATGACGAGCGACGAGCAGCAGCTCAAGAGCCAGATGGCGGCGCGTACGTCGCTGTCGCGCATCGGCGGCCGCGACGTGTTCGAGAAGTGCTTCAAGTTCATGACCGCGGACAACGCGCGGTCGATGGGCGTCTACCCGTTCTTCCGCCCGCTCGATTTCAACAACGGGCCGGAGGCGCAGCTCGAAGGCCGCAAGGTCATCATGCTCGGGTCGAACAACTACCTGGGCCTGACCACGCACCCGAAGGTGCGCGAGGCCGCGCAGGCCGCCATCGACAAGTACGGCACGAGCATGACCGGCTCGCGCCTCGTGAACGGGACGATGAAGCTCCACAAGGAGCTCGAGGACAAGCTCGCCGCTTACCACGGCAAGGAAGCGGGGCTCGTCTTCACCACCGGCTACCAGGTGAACATCGCCACCATCTCCGCCCTCCTCAGCAACAAGAAGAGCGTGGCCGTGATCGACAAGGACGACCACGCGTCGATCTACGACGGCGTCCGTCTGGCGCAGGCCGCGGGCGCGCGCATGGTCCGCTACAAGCACAGCGATCCGGCGGCGCTCGATCAGGCCCTCTCCGAGCTCGCGGACACCGAGGGCGCGCTGGTCGTGACCGACGGCGTGTTCAGCGCGCAGGGTGAGATCGCCAACCTGCCGCCCATCGTCGAGGTGGTGAAGAAGCACAAGGCCCGCATCCTCGTCGACGACGCGCACGCGCTCGGCGTCATCGGGCCGGGCGGCCGCGGCACGGCGGCGCACTTCGGCATCGCGGATCAGGTCGATCTCATCGGCGGCACGTTCTCGAAGTCGCTGGCCTCGATCGGCGGGTGGCTGGTCGGCGATCGCAAGGTGCTCGATTACGTGCAGCACTTTGCGTACAGCTTCCTCTTCGCGGCGAGCGCCGCGCCGCCGTGCGTGGCCGCCGCGATGGTGTCGCTCGAGCTCATGGAGCAGGAGCCCTGGCGTCAGGAGAAGCTGCGCGAGAACTTCACGTACATGCGCAACGAGCTCAAGCGGCTCGGCTTCGAGCTGGGGAAGACGGAGACCGCGGTCATCCCCATCTACATCCGCGACGACATGAAGACGATCATGATGTGGAAGTCGCTGCTCGACGACTACTCCATCTACGTGAACCCCTTCATCACGCCGGGTGTCGCGCCGAAGCAGCAGGTGCTGCGTACGAGCTACATGGCGACGCACGAGCGCGTGCACCTCGATCGGGCGCTCGACGCCTTCGAGAAGGTCGGCAAGAAGTTCGGCGTGATCTGACACGCGACCCGGGCAGCGAGGCCCCGTGTCCTCGCTGCCCCGCTGTCCTCGATTCCCTCACCATTTTCGCTTCGTCATCGAGCGCGGGCCGCGCGCATCCGCCTCGGTGCGTGAACGGAAGCCGACGAGACCGCGTGAACGGGCATTCACGACCGGTGATGTGAGCCAGGATCCTCCGGGATTTCTCGGGGCGTCCGCCGGGCGGCACAGGCCATGATATGACTGGGAGCGCGCCCTTGGAGGATTCGATGACTTTGCGCTCCCCCCTCATGAAGCTCTTCGGCTCGCTCCCTTCGCTGCCCTTCGCCTCGAAATGGCTGGGCGCAGCGGCGACGCTCGGCTTCGTCGCCGCGGTGTCGGCCGGCGGTTGCGGAGGCGACCCCACGCTGAGCTGCGACGAGAACGGGAACAACTGCCAGATCTGTGACGGCTACGGCTGTCACCCGGCCACGCCGCAGATCACGGGATCGGGCGGGAGCGGCGGGACGGGCGGCGCCACCGGGGGCAGCACGGGTGGGACGGGCGGCGGCACCGGTGGGAGCGCGCCGTGCGATCCGAAGGAAGCGACCTGTCCGTGCGACGAGAACAACACCTGTAAAGACGGCCTGACGTGCGTGATGGGCCTCTGCATTTCGGGCTGCAACTTCAGCTACGAATGCGGGCCGGGGAAGGTGTGCTTCGACGGCGCGTGCGTCCCGGGTTGCAGCGAGCAGAGCCCGTGCGACCCCGGTTACGTGTGCCAGAGCGGCGCGTGCGTGCCCGATACGAACAACCCGGAGTGCGACGAGACGCACCCGTGCCCGACCGGTGAGATCTGCGCGAAGGGCCTCTGCTCCACGGGCTGCAACGCGAATACGGACTGCAAGTCCGGCGAGGTTTGCGACGGGTCGGCGCATGCGTGCATCCCCGATCCTTCGCCCAAGCCGCTCTGCAGCACGTCGAAGCCGTGCTCGGCCCCGCAGGTCTGCAAGGACGACGGCTATTGCCATTATCCGTGCGCGGCGCTGACCGAGTGCAAGCTGATCGACAACCGCTTCGTCGCCTGCGATCAGGGCGTGTGCAAGACGCAGGAAGAGGTCGCGCCGGAGTGCTCGCTCGACAAGCCGTGCCCGGCCGGCATGAACTGCATCTCCAACAAGTGCGAGTGACAAAGCGCTTGTTGCGATGGGCCCGCGAGCGGCCCCAAACCCCGCGCCGGACGAGCCGGCGCTGAGTTCACGATGGGGCCGCGAGCGGCCCCAAACCCCGCGCCGGACGAGCCGGCGCTGAGTTCACGATGGGGCCGCGAGCGGCCCCAAACCCCGCGCCGGACGAGCCGGCGCTGATCGCACGCTCTCCTCCTCAATCGATCTCATCCGAAGGCGCGATTCGACGGCGTCGAGGCCGCTCGCTGCGCGTCCGTGTGGCGTAGCGCATGCCTCGCTTTCGAGCGTGCCGGTCATGCGTGCACACGCGGAGAGGGGGAGGGGTTATGTCGACGATGGGGCCGGATGACCGTGAACGGTTCGCACGGCGGGAGGAGCCGGGGGAGCCGCTGCCACGCGTGCGCTACGAGACTTCGCCGGAGCGGGAGCGAGCGTTCAAGGTCGTGGCCGGCGGCTCGATCACCGAGGCCCTGTGCGGCGTGGCGGTGGTCGTCCTTTCGATCATCGCCCTCGCGGGCAACTCACCGGGATTTCTCGCGTCGATCGCGACGATCGTGCTCGGCGTGGCCTTGGTCGCGCAGGGAGGATCGATCGCGTCGCGCTACCGTCAGCTCCTCCACGACGTGACGGCTTATGGAAGCGATGCGCGGGCCGAGCTCGGCGGCGGCATGGGCGCGGAGATCATCGGCGGGGCGGCGGGCATCGTGCTCGGCATCCTCGCGCTCATCGGCGTGGGCACGGGCGTGCTCTTGCCGATCGCGGTGATCGTGTTCGGCGGATCCCTCCTGCTCGGGAGCAGCTCGACCGTCGACTTGAGCATGATGGGCGTGCCCGTTCAACACGAGCGCTTCGCCCACGTGACGCGTCAGGCCTCGCTGGCCACGTCGGGCATGCAGGCGCTCGTGGGCATCAGCGCAGTCGTGCTCGGGATCCTCGCGCTCGTGGGGCTCGACACGGTGGTGCTCACCTTGGTGGCGCTGCTCGTGCTCGGCGGCGCCGTGCTCCTCAGCGGGTCGGCGGTGTCGAGCCGCATGGCCGCGCTGCTGCGGCGCTGACGCTCGATTGCGCGGGCCCGGGGCGCAGGCTTGACCGACACCGAGCAGACGGCTAAGCGCATTCCATGATCTTTCGGAGCCTCGGGGCGCGCGCGTTCGCCCTCTGCCTCTCGCTCGCGGCGGCGTCCACGGTCTCCTTGGGCGCCCGTTCGGCCGCCGCCGAGACGCGGATCGCCATCGTCGACGTGCAGCACGCCGTCATGGCCACCGAGGACGGGATTCGCGCGCAGGCGACCTTGAAGAAGGTCTTCGACAAGCGCCAGGCGGATCTCGACGCGAAGCAGACCGAGCTCGCCAAGGCGCGCGACGACATCGAGAAGCAGTCGCGCGTGCTCTCCCGCGAGGCGCTGCAGAAGCGCATGGAGGATTGGCAGGCGCGGATGGTCAAGCTCCAGACCGACTTCGTCGAGTACAACAAGGAGCTCCAGAAGCGTCAGGCCGAGCTGACCGCGCCCATCATCCGCAAGATGATGGAGACCATCGCGCGCCTCGCGAAGAAGAACGGTTACGAGGTGGTGCTCGACAAGCAGGCGGCGCCGTACGTGCGCCCCGATCTCGATCTCACCGAGCAGGTCATCCAGCTCTACAACACCGGCGGCGGCGGCGGCGACGCCGAGGAGAAGAAGCCGGACAACAAGTAGTGACCACGATCGTCGAGGGGGTCGCGCTTCCGGAGCCCACGACCGTCGGTGCGCTGGCCGCGCGCTTCGGAGGGCGGGTGGACGCGGGCGCGGACGCGCTCGTGATCATGGGCGTCGCGCCGGTGACGGCCGCGCGCGCCGGGCAGCTCGCGCCGCTGTCGTCGCGACGGCGTGCGTTCGTCGACGCGGCCCGCGCGACGGAGGCTGCGCTGCTCGTGGACGCGACGCTCGCCGAGCTCGTGCCTGCGGGGCGACGTTGGGTTCACGACGCGGCGGCGTATGCGCTTGCACGGGTGCTCGAGCTGGCGCTGCCGCCTCCGCCGCCGGACATGCGCGCGCACGCGCACATCGAGGCGGGGGCCGAGGTCGATGCGACGGCTTCCATCGGACCGGGTGCAGTGATCGCGCGCGGCGCGACGATCGGCCCGGGCGTGCGCGTGGAGCCGAACGCGGTGGTGTACGGCAACGTTCGCGTGGGGGCGCGCGCGATCATCGGCGCGGGCGCGGTGATCGGGAGACCCGGGTTCGGGTGGGCGCCGTCGCCGGAGGGCGGCGTGGTGCGCGTGCCGCAGCTCGGTGGGGTGATCATCGAAGAGGGCGCCGAGGTCGGCGCGCTCGCCACTGTGGATGCAGGGACGCTCGGGCCCACGGTGATCGGGCGCGGGGCGAAGCTCGATGCGCACGTGCACGTGGGGCACAACGCGGTGATCGGCGCGGGCGCGCTGATCGCGGCGCAGGCGGGTTTTGCAGGCTCGGTCGAGATCGGCAGAGGCGCGCTGGTGGGCGGGCAGGCGGGCGTCGCAGATCACGTCCGGGTCGGGCCCGGCGCGCGCCTCGCAGCGAAGGCCGGCGTCATCGGTGACGTCGCGGCGGGCGCGGTCGTCGCGGGCTATCCTGCAGTCGCGCGGGAGCGTTGGCTTCGGGCGACAGCGGAAGCGCTGCGAGAGGGCGACGCGCGACAATCGAGAGGAAGGAGATCGAGGTGAACGATCGAAACGATCGACCCAGGGACCCGGTCACACTGGACATCCAGAAGATCCTCACCATCCTGCCGCACCGCTATCCACTGGTGATGGTCGATCGCGTCACCGAGGTGATCCCGGGCAAGAGCATCCGCGGGCACAAGTGCGTGGCGTACAACGAGCCTTGGTTTCCCGCTCACTTCCCCCAGCGGCCGATCATGCCGGGCGTGCTCATCTTGGAGTGCCTCGCGCAGATCGGCGGCATCCTCGCGTACGCGTCGGACCCGTTCGATCCCTCGTCGAACCTCATGTTCTTCCTCGGCATCGACAAGGCGAAGTTCCGCCACACCGTGACGCCGGGCGATCGGCTCGATCTCCACGTCGAGGTGCTGCATCATCGATCCAACGTGTGGAAGCTGCGCGGCGAGGCGAGCGTCGACGGGACGCTCTGCGCCGAGGGCGAGCTGCTCGCGTCGATCGTGGATCGCGCGTGATGGACCGCGTGGAGGAGCAGGCGACGTGAGCGAGGGCAGCGTTCATCCGACGGCGCTGGTGGCGCCCGACGCGACGCTCGAAGCGGGCGTGTCGGTCGGTCCGTTCGCGATCATCGAGCCGGGCGTGGTGGTGGGCGAGGGGACGCGCATCGATGCGCACGCCGTGATTCGGAGCGGCACGCGCATGGGCGCGCGCAACGTGGTGCACCCGTTCGCGGTCATCGGCGGCGATCCGCAGGAGCGCACCTACGCGGGGCAGCCGACGCGGCTCGAGATCGGCGACGGCAACGTGTTTCGCGAGCACGTCACGGTGCACCGCGGATCGCCGAAGGGCGGCGGGCTCACGCGCATCGGCAGCGCCTGCCTCTTCATGGCGAGCGTCCACGTCGCGCACGATTGCATCCTCGGGGATCGGATCGAGCTCGCCAACGGCACCCTGCTCGCGGGGCACGTCATCGTGGGCGACTTCGTGGTGGCCGGCGGCAGCGTCGCGGTGGCGCCCTTCGTGCGCATCGGGACGCGCGCCTTCCTCGCGGCCGGCGCCATGGTCGAGCGGGACGTGCCGCCCTTCGTCATCGCCGCCGGCGATCGCGCCCGCGTGCGGGCGTTGAACCGCGTCGGCCTGGTGCGGAGCGGCGTGCCCGAAGCTTCTCAGGCCGCGTTGGAGCGGGGCTTTCGAGCGGTCTTTCGCCGCGACACACCGCGCGCGGTGGCGGCGGCGACGATCGCGGAGGATCCCGATCCGTACGTGCGTGAGCTCGCGGCTGCGTTGAAGGCGTGAAGATGTGTCGATGATTGCGTCGCGAGCGCCCCGCCGTTAGGGCGGCCGACCGAGGAATCCTCGGCGATTCTGAGGGAGGCCAACCGGCGCGGCGGGGTGCGTAGCAGCAATGATCGACACATCTTGAGCGCTCGTCGCGCGGCTTCGCATCGCTGAGGCCGGCACGAGAGGCGCCGGCCGATCACATGTTGAGCCGGCCGGCGAGGCTCGCGATGACGGCCGTGAGGACGCGCGGCTCGGCCGGCTTGGGCAGGTGCGTGTGGAAGCCGGCGAGCACGGCGCGGCGAGCGTCGTCGGTGCCGGCGTAGGCGGTGAGGGCGACGGCGGGGATGCGCGCGAGCGGCGGGCCGGACGAGCGGACCCGGCGAATGAGCGCATAGCCATCCTCCCCGGGCATGCCCACGTCGCTCACGAGCACGTGCGGCGCGAGCTCCAACATCAGCGCGTAGGCCTCGGCGGCGGAGGCCGCGGTGCGCACGTCGGCGCCGGCGGCGCTGAGCATGGTGGAGACGAGATCGCGGGCATCGGGCTCGTCGTCGACCACGAGCACGCGAACGCCGTCGATGCGCGTGGTGGTGCGCCGGCCCGGATCGGTGTCGCGCAGGGTGAGCCACTCGTGCTCTTCCTCGTCGCGCGCGGGCAGGCGCACGGTGAAGCGGGCGCCGTTGCCGGGGCCGTCGCTGTCGGCGCGGACGGCGCCGCCGTGCAGCTCGACGAGGTGCTTCACGATCGCGAGGCCGAGGCCGAGGCCGCCGTAGCGCCGCGTGGGCGAAGCGTCCGCTTGGCGGAAGCGATCGAACACGAAGGGCAGGAGCTCGGCCTCGATCCCGCGGCCGTCGTCACGCACTTCGATCTCGGCCTGATCGCCGTCACGCCGGATCACCAGGGTCACGTGCCCGCCCTGCGGCGTGAACTTCACCGCGTTGGAGAGGAGGTTCCACACGACCTGCTGCATCCGATCGGGGTCGCCCATGATCGCGGGGCGCGCCTCGGTGATCACGCTGAGCTCGATGCCCTTGGCGTCGGCCGCGGGCCGGATCACCTCGATGGAGGCGCGGACCACGCCCTCGAGCTCGATGGGACGGAGCTCGAGGCGCAGCTTACCGGTGATGATCCGGGAGACGTCGAGGATGTCCTCGATCAGCTTGGCCTGCGCCCGCGCGTTCTTGTCGATGACGCGGAGGCCCTTGGCGAGGGTCGCGGGATCGTTGGCCGCAGGCCCACGGAGGAGCTGGGCCCAACCGAGGACGGCGTTCAGCGGCGTGCGCAGCTCGTGTGAGACCACGCCGAGGAACTCGTCCTTGGTGCGGTTGGCGAGCTCCGAGCGACGGTTGGCCTCCTGCGCGCGGGCCGTCGCCTCGCGGGAGGCGCGGTGGAGCGCGGCGTTCTCCACGGCCATGGCCGCGCGGCGTGCGATCTCCTCGGCGATCTCGAGATCGTCGGGCGTGTGGTGGCGCTTCGATGGACCGAAGGCGAGCGTCAGCCAGCCGAGGATCTCCTGCCGCGCGCGAAGCGGAATGCACACGATGGAGCACGGCCCGAGGCGGCGCAGCAACGGCACGTGCTCCGGGCTCGGCGCGAACGCCGCGAGCACCGAATCGTCGACGCGCGGGTGGAAGCCGAGCCCGCCGCCGCCGAGGCGCGCCGCGGCGGCGAAGCGCGCGCCGTCGAGCTGCGCGGCCAGCGACTCGCCCGAGGCGCGGTTCACGCGGCGCACGTTGTCCCCCTCGACCACGTCGAGGAAGCCGTAATCACCGAGCGCCGGCAGCGCGGAGGCCGCGACGTTGGCCAGCGTGGTCTCGTAGTCGATGGAGGACGACACCAGCTCGGCCGCGCGCGCGACCAGCTCGAAACGTCGGTTCGAGCGGCGCTCCGCCTCGTAGAGCCGCGCGCGCTCGACGGCCTGCGCGCAGTGCCCCACGAGCGCGATCACGAACGCGCGCTCTTCCTCGGGGAACGTCTGCGGCGTGTCGAAGCCGAGGCAGAGCAGACCCGCGACGCGTCCACCGACGGCGAGCGGCACCGTGCAGAGCGCCGTGAGCGTCATCTCCTCTTCGATCCAGCGCGCCGAGGGCGGGAAGATGGCGCGGATGGCCTCGGGGGTGATGGCCCACGTCGGCTCGACCGCGCTCACCATGCACGCGTGGGTCTGCTCGTCGTGTGCGAGGAGCCGCGCGATGCGGCCCGCGAGCTCGGGCTCGACGCCGCGATGCGCGACCAGCTCGACCGGCTCGCGATCGGCCCGCGCCTTCGACGCCTCGCTGACGAGGAAGAGCGCACCTCGCTGCGCGCCCAGCGACGGCACGCCCTCGCTGACGATGATGTCGACGACCTGCGCCAGCGTCACCGCCTCCGACAGCGCGGCGGTCACCGTTTGCAGCGTGGAGATGCGGTGCACCGCGATCTCCGCGGCGGCGCGCGCCTCTTTCTCCAGCGTGAGGAGCCGCTCGCGATCGCGCGGCCCGCGCGTCCCTTCGGGTGGACCGCCAAGGTCAGGAGCGCGCGTGGAGCCGGGGATTTGGGTCGTATCCATCACTGGATCCCTGACGACGTGAACCGCACGCCGGCTCGTGCCCTCCGCACGAGGCCCTCCGAGGTTCGTTGATCCCAGGCACCCCCCGATAGCCGGGGGCCCCCCTCATCGGTCGTAAGGATCTTCCGGGTTACGGTGAGTCACGTGCGCGAGTGTCACCGTCATCCGGGACCCCACAATTCATCTCAGGCGGTCCATGGACGCGCATGTTGGGGGGCGCACCCGGTAACCGCAGTGCGCATCAAATCGCGTCGTCGCGCAGCCAGGCGCCGAACCGCTCGCCGATCATCAGCGTGGGCAGGTTGATGTTCGTGCTCGGCACCGTGGGCATGATGCTCGCGTCGGCGACGAACAGCCCCTCGACCCCACGCACGCGTCCGTGTTGATCCACGGCCGCATCGGGCGCGCCCTCGGGGCCCATCGGCACGGTTCCGCAGGGGTGATAGCCCGAGCCGCAGCTCTGCCAGATCCAGGCGCGGAGCGCGTCGCGATCGCGGAGCGTCGCCTCGCCCGGCCAGAAGTAGTGCGCGAGCCCGCGCATCGCGCGGGTCTTGGTCAGATCGTAGGCGAGCAACATGGCCTCCACCGCGCGTTCGCGATCGGCGGTGTCGACCAGGTGGCGCCCCTCGATGCGCGGCAGCTCGTGTGGATCGGCCGAGCGAAACTCGATGGTGCCCGATCCGCTCGGCTTGCCGACGCTGCACATGATCGACATGCCCGGCAGCGCCACCGTCGGGAAGGCCACGTACGACCCCGGTTGAAGCTGCATGTCACCCGGGAGCGCGCTGTCCGCCGAGGTGTAACGCAGCATCGTCTGCAGCAGCGGGACGCCTGCGTGCGGCGCATACGTACGCGCCGCGAGGATGATCGCCGCGCCCGGATGATCGAGCAGACGCGCGGCCACCGCCGGCACGTCGGAGACCGGCGTCACGCCCAGCCGGATCACGCGATCGCTCGGGCCGATCCCGGATCGCAGCAAGATCCCCGGCGTCATCACTGCGCCCGCGGAGAGCACCACGCGCTTGCCGTGGATCACCTCGACGCGACCGTCGGTCTCGACCTCGACGCCGGTCACGCGCCGGTTGTCGAACAGCACGCGACGCACCAGCGTGCGCGGCCGGACGCGCAGGTTGGGCCGGCGGCGCACGTCGGATCCGAGATAGCCGCGCGCCGCGCTCATGCGCACGCCTTCGATCTTGTTCATCGGCAGCGGCCCCGATCCGATCGGCGCCGGCCCGTTGTGATCGTCGCACGCGCCGAAGCCGAGCTCGCGGCACGCCTCGGCGAACGCGGACTGCCAGGGCACGAGCTCCTCACGCGGGTGCCGGCGGATGGGGATGGGCCCGCCCTGCCGGTGGTGCTCGTTCACGATGTCGCGATCGTCTTCGAGCCGGAGGAAAGCGGGCCGGCACGCCTCCCAGCTCCATTCGGGCAAGCCGCGCGCGGCCCACTCGTCGAAGTCGTAGGGCTGACCGCGGAGCGCGATGCACGTGTTCACCGCGGACGAGCCGCCCACGACCTTCCCGCGCGGGAAGCGCCACACGCTCTGCCCGGGCGTGGGGAGGAACTGCGCGCCCCAGTCATGCGCAACCATCGAGTTGCGCGTGCCGTCGGCGAGATCGGCGGGCACGCGCCCGTCCGGATAGTCGGGGCCTGCTTCGAGGAGCAGCACCTGGCGATCGGCGCGCTCGGTCACGCGCGACGCGATCACGGCCCCGGCCGAGCCGGCCCCGACGACGATCATCTCCGCGTCCATCGACGCGCGAAGCTAGCGCCGTGGCCCGGAAATACCACCACGTTCTCCGCGCTCACTTGTCGCAGCTGTCGAACGCCGGATCGGTCGCCATCGGGCAGCCGGGCGTGGGCGTGGGCGGGATGGTGACCATGCCGAGCAGCGCCGGATCCGCCTTGAAGCCGATGCCCATCGACAGCGAGTCACACGGCAGGCTCTTCGGCCCAGAGCCGTCCTTGAGGATGTCGAGGCTGTTGCAAATCGTGCTCTTCGCGGTCGGATAGCCGAGGGTGGCGTCGGTGCAGAACGCGTCGCCGGTGTTGCTCCGATAGCTGGAGAGCGCCGCGAAGATGTCGGGCTCGTGCCAGCGCGAGGCGATGATCCCATCGGCGATACGCCACCCGTTGCCTTGGCTCTGGATCGTGCCGGTGAGCACGCCTGCCGTCATGGTGATCGTGATCCGCTCCGTCATGCCGGAGATGGTGAAGGCCACCGAAGGGATCGCCGCCACGAGCACGTTGTTGGAGACGTAGGCGCCCGCCGAGACCACGAGAGGCTTGGTCACGTCGCCGTCTTGCACGCTCGTCGCCGACACCGGCCACTCGTCGCTCCCGTCCCATTTCGGCAGGGCGCCCATCCTCCCCGGGCTCGCGAAGAGGGCGACGTCGACCTTGGGATCGTTCGCGAGGCCGTTGTAGCCGCTCACCTGGATGAGCAGCGTCCAGCTCCCGTCGTTCGCCAGCGTGGAGAAGTACGCCGAGCCGAACATGCCGCTGCCGGCCGCGATCGCGACGAGGTTGATGAGCTTGGCGGCCGCGTTGTCGACGCCGTCGGGCGCATCGCAGCTCGGCAGGTTGGGCAGGCGCGGCACGCACGTGGGGCCCGCGTCGTTCACGCAGGTGCACTGGTGATCGAGATCGTAGCCCGGCGGGCTCGGCGCGCCTTCGCCCATGTCGATGGCGCGGATCGCCATGACGAAGCTGTTGTTGATGGGCGAATCGCTGCCGCTCGGCGGATCCGGATACGTCTTCCCGCAGGCCGGCCCGCCCGTGTCGGGCGGCGCGTCGCTGCCGGCGTCGGGGAGCTCGCCCACCTCGTACTGTGGGAGCACGCAGCTCTCCATCGCGGCGGCCGCGAGGAAGACGGCGCCCGCACCGGCCACCGTCGAGAGAAGAAGAGACCTGTGCCTCACGCTCGTATCTTATACGAGCGCGCCTCGAGCCGGGCTCCTCGCGCGCCGCGCGGATCCATCCGACGACGGCTGCGTACCTCACATCGAACGGAGCCTAGAACGTGCCGCTCACGCCCGCGCCGCCCCACGTGAGCCACGGCTCGATCGACACCTTGGGCGCATCTTTCGGCGGCGAGGCGGGCCTGCCATCGGGATGGACCCACTCGGTTTTCGGCGTCGCCGCGACCGCAGGGATGCCGAACCCGAGGCCTGCGATGCCGGTGATGATGCCGATCGTCGTGAGCTTCGTGACGACGTTGTACGTCGCGATCTTCCCCGCGACCGACGGCGGACAAAGCGTGTTCCCCGCCGTGCATGCCGAGGCGAGGCTCTGCTGCTGCGTGATGGCGAGCACACCGTTCACCGCGCCGAAGAGCCCGCCGGCGATGCCTACGCCGATGCCGACCCAGCCCGCGACGCGCAGCGGCGGCATCCGCTCGATTGGGCGCGGCGGCAGCGGCGGCAGCTTGAGCACGAGCGTCGCCGCCTCGCTGCCCTTCACGATGATCTCCTGCGCCACCTCGATGTCCGCGCGCTTCACCGTCGCGCGATGCTTCCCCGGATCGACGGGCCGCTTCTCCCCGACGAGCCCCGGCAGCATCGGCTTGTCGTCGAACGTGTAGGTGACCCCATCTCCCTGCGGCCCGTCGACCTTGACCTCCAGCATCGGAATCGTGGGCAGGAGCTTCTCGCGCTCCGTCACCGCTTCCGCCTGCGCCTTGCGCATCAACGACGGCGCCCCGCGCTCGAGCTGCATGCGCGTCACCTCGAGGTAGCGCTCCGAAGCCTCGACGAGCCGCCCGAGCTTCACCAAGCAGCGCGCTGCATACAAGCCGAGCGTCGGCGCCGGCACGAGCGAGTCCGCAGTGTTGAATTTCTCCAGCGCCGCGCCGTAATCGCCGCTGTCGTAGAGCTTGAGCGCATCCTGCCCGAGCTTGCGCGCCGTGCTGCGCGCCGTGGGATCCACGTTGTCGGCCCGCGCGGCCGGCGCGATCAGCGCCGCGGCGGAGACGAAGGCAACAAGCGCAAAGCTCGATGATCGCAGGCTTCCCATCACAGACCGATCCGATCGCTCTCCATCTGCTTCACGGGCCGCCCGTGCCCGCTCGGTCGCGCTGCGGCGCTGGGCTTTTCCGAAGCCGAGCCGCTCGCGGCAACGGTTGCAGTCGGCGCTGCGGAAGGCTCCGCCGCAGCGGTGGCGCTCGCCGTCGCCGCGATGGTGCTCGCGGTCGCCGCGGTGGCGCTCGCCGTCGCCGCGGTGGCGCTCGCCGTGCTCGTGGGCACAGCGGCCGTCGCGGTCGTCGCGGACACCGAGCTCGTCGCTGCGCCGGCATGCGCGCGCCACCACCACACGCCCGCCGCCGACAGCACGAGGATCGGCGCGATCGAAAGCCCCACGAGGAACGCGCGCGGCGACGCCGGCGGGCGCGGCTCGACGCGACCCGTGGACCAAGCATCGTTGTGGCCCGTGGCGCCCGAGGATCGCGGCGGTCCTCGATGCGACGTCGCCACCGTCGGAGTCGCGGACTCTCCGACACCGGCCGGCGAGAGCACGGCGCCGAGCGCCTCCGCCATCTCTCCCGCGCTTTGGAACCGCAGCGCCGGATCGCGGCTCAGGCTGCGCGCGAACCACGCATCGAACGCCGCGAGCATCGGCGGAACGGCCTGCGTACCGGGCATGGCCACCGCCGAAGGGACGGGCAGCGCCGCGCTGCAGATGGCCAAGAAGATCTGGCCGAGCGTCTCGCCCTCGAACGGGCGCTTGCCGGTGATGCACTCGAACGCGATGACCCCCATCTGCCAGAGGTCCGATCGATGATCCACCGCGTGCCCCAGCACCTGCTCCGGGCTCATGTACGCGGGCGTCCCCACCACGAAGCCCGCCTGCGTTTGCAGGTGCGCCTCCCGCGGCACGCCGAGGAGCTTGGCGATGCCGAAGTCGAGCACCTTCACCACCTCGCTCCCCTCGACGCGCGCGAGGAAGATGTTCGGCGGCTTGAGATCGCGGTGCACGATCCCGGCCGCGTGCGCCCGCTCGACCCCGCGGGAAATCTCGCGAACGACGTGCGCGACCTCCGACGGCAAAAGGCGCCCCCGTCGCGCGAGCCGCTGCTCCAGGCTCTCGCCTTCGAGCATCTCCATGGCGATGAACGCCACGTGCCCGTCGGCCCCGTGATCGAGGATCTGCACGACGTGCGGGCTCTTGAGCGACGCGGCCGCGCGCGCCTCCTGCGCGAACCGACCGAGGATCTCCGCCGCATCGTTGCGGTTCGCGGTATCGACCAGCTTCACCGCGATCGACGTCCCGAGCGTCACGTGCTCGGCGCGCCACACCTCGCCCATCGCGCCGGCGCCCAGCGGTGACCGCAGCCGATAGCGCCCGCCGATCACCGCGCCCGCTCCCCACGGCGAGCTCCGCGGTGCGCCCGCGCTGGTTCCTGGGTGATGGGGCTGCACGACGTCCGCCCCAATGTACTCGACGGACAGGCCCGCCGGTCAACCGCCGCTCATGGACCGCAGGGATCGTTCAACGCGGCCGTCCCTGCGCAATCCAGGTCTCGACGAGCTGAATCTCTTCGGGCGTGAGCGATGGATAGCCGAACGGCATGCCTCGAATCGCCGCATCGGTGCGCCCCGTCTCTTCCTCTTGGCGCGCGAGGAGCGATCGCAACAAGCGCGGCACGCCTTCCGGCGTCTTCTCGAAGAGGCTGTGTCGCTCGTTGGCGTCGTCGACCCGCCCCGATTGCACCGACTCGTAGCTCACGAAGTTGATGCCGCGCGGCTTGAAGCCGAACCCTCCCGTGTTGCCTGGACCGCCGTCGCCGGCCGCGTAATCGGGCTCGCCGTGGCAGTGCCAGCACGTGCGCCGGAACACCTTCTCGCTGACCTCGTCGTACGTCACCTTGCGCTCGAGCACGGGCAACCGCTGCGGCGCCGGTCGCGCCTCTTTCGGCGCGATCTCCGCCGTCAGGATGTACGCCGCGATGTCCCGCGCATCGGCCGGCGGCAGATCGAACTCGGGCATCGCGGTGTCGGGCTTGATCTTCTTCGGGCTCTCGATCCACGCGAGCAGCGCTTCGGGCCGCAGCCGCTCGCGGGCGAAGCGGAGATCGGGCGCGAGCATGATGCCCGCCGCGAGCCCCTTCTCGTCCGGCTTCACCGTCACGGTGCCCGCCAACGTCGGCACACCCGAGAACGCGTGGCACGACGCGCAGGCCTTGAGCTCCATCAGCTTGCGCCCCCGCGCGGGATCGGCGCCGTTCAGATCGATCTTCGCCGGCGCATCGTCCGGCCCGGCGAGGTACGTCGCGATGTCGCGCGCTTGCTCCCGGTTGATCGCGAGGCGCGGCATCGTCGGCCCGAGGTGCGGCCGCACGTCGAACGGCTGGAGGAGGAACCGCGTGATGAACCCGCGGCGAAAGCGCTTCTGCGTGGCGGTGAGGCTCGGCACCGTCTCGAGCCCGACGACGCGATCGTGCCAGCGCGCCTCCGCGCCCTTCGGCCCCTTGAAGGTCCCATTGAGGATCTTCACGTGGCAGCCGAAGCACTGCTTGTCCATCTTCGGCTCGGGCAGCTCCGTGCCCCCGTGACAGCGGTTGCACTCGAACTGCTCGACGAGCGCCTTGCCATGCTCGGCGTTGCCCGGCGGCTCGTCGGGCTCGACTTGCGCGAGCGTCACCGTCGCCGCGGGCTTGGCCGACGCCGCCGGATCGGGCTTCGGAGAGGGCTTGTCGTTGCAGGAGGCGGCGAGTGAAGCGGCCGCGATGGTGAGGAGCAGGAAGGCCCGTTTCACGCTGTCGCCTCGAAGGATGTCACGACCGAGCACCGTGCCGGTCGGGGAGGAGGGGGTGAAGATCAGGAACGGCCGGCGCCGTCGGCGGCTGCCGGAGCGTCGCAGATCTTCGGCGTCTTCGTCATCGCTTCGCAACGCTTCACAGCGGCCAGGCGCGCGTTGGCGTCGCCCTTCTCGGCGCGGAGACGACCGAGGGCGGCGTAACCCTCCGCACTCGTGAGGAGATCCTTGTCCGCGAGCTCGCCCAGGACCTTGAGCGCCTCTTCGTGGTGCGCCGGCACGTGCGCGAGCGCCTCGCCGAGATCGGTCTGGTAGCTCGGGTTGTTGGCCCGCTTGGCGCTCAGCGTCCGCAGCGTGTCGATCGACCACTCCAGGTTCGCCGTGCGGTCGGCGGCGGTGCCCGACTTCATCGTCCCGGCGGTGATGTTGCCGTCGGCGCGCGTCGACGCGAGGGCGAGGATCCGGAGCGCGCGGTCGGCGAGGGGGAGCGTGCCCGGCTTGACGATCTTGAGCGCTGGGAACGCCTGCACGGCCTTCACCGCGGCCTCCGCGAACCGCCCCTGACCGAGCGCCTGTTCCGCCTTGGCCACCAGCGCGGAGTTGTTGTCGATCTCGCGGTAGACCGCGGTCCCGCAGGCCGTCGCCTCCCCGGGCGTGGCGGCGATCGCGACCGGAAACAGGAAGCCCACCGCCCAAACCACCCGAACCAGCGCTCCGCTCTTCATGACCGTGCCTCCTTCTCTGGGTAACTCGCCGGGGACTGCCCCTCGACACGCGCGCGAGGACCGACATTGGGTCGGGCCGTCCGGTTCCGCGCGGCCGTTCTTTCGCGCCCGGGTGGAGAATTCGCCTCTCCTCCGCGGGGGAACCGACAGCTCATCGGCGATCCCCGGCGCTGTGTGACGGGCCCTGAACGCGCCGCCTCCATTTTTCCTTTCACCCCTCGCGGCGCGCCGGAATCGACGCCGCGCGCCGGCAGGCCAGGTGCTCCGCCGCGGAGGGTGGTACGGATGGCGGCATGCCCGAGCTACCCGAGGTCGAGCACGCGGCGCGGAGCCTTCGCGCCTGGTTGTCCGGTACCGCGATCGTGCGCGTCGACGCCGGCGCGACGCGGGTGTTCCGCGGCGGCATGCGCCGCTCGTTCCTGCGATCGCTGCCGGGGCGCACCCTCGAGCGCGTCGAGCGACGCGGCAAGGTGCTCCTCCTCTCCTTCGACGAGGACGTCGGCGTGCTCAGCCACCTCGGCATGACCGGCAAGTGGGTGCGCGATCCCTCGGGCGCCGCCGTACCGCGCCACAGCCGCGCCAGCCTCGTGCTCGCCGACGGGAGCGCCGTCCACTACTGCGATCCACGCATGTTCGGCCGCATGGCGGTTCACCGCGCCGCCGCGCTCGCCGAGCTCCCCGAGGTGGCGGCGCTCGGCCCCGATCCGGTCGTCGATGGCATCGACGCCGCCCTGCTTCACGGCGCGCTCGCGCGCACCTCGCGCGCCGTCAAGGCCGCCCTGCTCGATCAGCGCGTGCTCGCGGGTGTCGGTAACATCTATGCGACGGAGGCGCTCTTCCTCGCGCGGGTGCATCCGGGCCGCGAGGGCCGCTCGCTCTCACGCCGCGAGGTCGACCGCATCGCCCGTGGGCTCGAGGAGACCTTCGCGGCGGCGCTTTCGCGGCTCGGGGGCGACATCGCCTATTTCTCCGACGGCGCCCACGTCGACAACCCGTTCACCATCTACGACCGCGCCGGCGAGCCCTGTCCGAGCTGCCGGCGCGTTCTGTCGAAGGCCACCATCGGCGGCCGCACGAGCGCGTTCTGCGCCCGCTGTCAGAAGTAGAAGGCGATGCCGCCGCTGCCGATGAAGCCGCCCGACGTGTTGGTCGTGCGCCCCGAGACGGGGTCGGTGAACTCGGGCGCGTTGGTGTTGCCCCCGATCGCCTGCCGCACGACCCCGCGCCCGTCGACGTGGAGCGAGATCCGCCGCGTGAGGAACACCTCGAGGCCGAGGCCCGCGTAGCCGCCGAGGTGCGTGTACGTCAGGTCCCGCGAGCTGACGGTGAGCCCGGGGCCCCCGATGTCGTTGGCGCGCGCGTGGTCGAGGAGAACGCCGCCGCTCAAGTAGAGCTGCGCGCGCGACCGCGGGTTCAAGAACAGGAGCGCGCCCGCCGTGCCGGCGACCTCGAGGCGCTTGCGATCGTTGAAGTCGCGCCCGCCGAGCAGGTCGATACCGGCCTCGAAGCCTAGGTGCGGGAGCGCGCGGTAACGAAGACCGAGACCGCCGCCGCCCATGCCGTACGCGTTGCCGTACTTGCCGCCGCCGAAGCCTGCCGCGCCGTCGACGCGCAGGTCGAGGCCGAGCTTCTCGGCGCCCCAGTTGGGCTCACGCGTCCGCACGTGCACCGGGCGAGGCGCGTAGTAACCGCGGCGCACGACGACCGGCTGCGGATCCTGATACACCGGCTCCTGGTAGACCGGCACGGGCGCGGGGGGCGCCTGGAACTGCGGGATGCCGACCGTGACCTGCCCACCGACATGGACACCGGGCACGGTGACGCCGACCCCGGCGCCCAGGTTCTGGGCCAGCGCGGGCGCGGAGAAGGAAGTGGCGAGGGCGAGAGAACCAACGGCGACAGTGAAGCGGCTCATGCCCTCCCTCATCGCAAGCGGCGCGCCAGCGCTCGATCCGCGAATTTCGCGTAGATCCGCGTGACTGTTACGTCGCTGTTACGCTCGCGCGGCCTCACGCGTGCGTGACACCCCGCACACACCGCATCCCCGTTACCATCCTCGCCGTGAACGATTCGCCGCCCATCGCAGCCGCAGCACCGGTGCTGTCATGGCCTCGCCGGATCTTCGCGGTGGTCGAGCGTCTGGTCGTCGCCCACGTCGCCGGTTACCCCATCGCCTTCGTGTGGGCGGTCGCGGCCATCCCGCTCGCCATCCACCTCTCCATCGGCACCATCGACCAGCTCGGCGGCGACATGGATCGCGTCGGCCGTTTCATCGTCGGGCGCCTCGCCTGGCCCGCCGGCATCGCCTTCGCCCTCGCGCACCTCACCGCCCTCCCGTGGATCCTCGCGCGGGATCCGAAGCGTGGGATGCGCATCTCCTTGATCAGCCTCGCCGTCCTCGCCGCGCTCGGCGTCCTCGCCGGCGCAGCGAGCTGGGCGTGGCTGATGCTGCGGTGAGTCGAGCTGTCGCACAGATGGGCCGTCGCGGCGCACCGGTGACCCGGTCGTGTCGCACAGACGGGCCGTCGCGGCGCACCGGTGACCCGGTCGTGTCGCACAGACGGGCCGTCGCGGCGCACCGGTGACCCGGTCGCGTCGTGCGCGCGTGATGCGCGTGGCGCATCGGTCATCTGATCATGTCGTGCAGGCGTGATGGTGGTGGCGCACCGATCGCCCGGTCGCGTCGCACAGATGGGCTGTCGCGTCGCACCGGCTTCATGATCGCGGCGCACCGGTCGCTCGGTCGTGTCGCACGGATCGGTCGTCGCGGCGCACAGGCGTGATGGTCGTGTCGTACGGCAGCGCTGCGTCGTAGTTTGGCGCCGGTCTTGCTCGGGGGATCTACGCATGTCGGCGCGGATGCCATGATGCGCGGGCATGTCGCACACCTCGCCATCGAGCTGCTCGCGTGCGACGAGCGCAACCAATGACGGATACGCGCCCCGCGCCGGGTTTTCGGGGCTCGTGTCGAAATCCTGCTTCGAGCAGCGGGTACCCCAGCGAGCATTACTTGTGGAGGAGCGCTGGGGGCACACCGCCTCTTCGCGCGGCAAAGCGAGGTTCTGTATCATGCCCGCGCCCAAGGTCCCTACGTATCAAGTGGCCATCGCCAACCTGTCTGCGCAGATTCCGGCCATCGTCGCTCTCGGGCCCCAGGAGAGGGCTTATTTCGAGAGCAGCATTTCCGAGGCGAGAGCCATCGAGATCGGTGCGAGCGTCGAGTCCGCGACGGTGCTCGACGAGGTGTTGCGCATCGGATCGCTCGCCATGGCCCACGTCGTCGCTGGGAAGGTCGTTGGATATGGCCCGCTCCGCGCCCGTTATCTCCTCGAGACGTGTGCCGAGCTGGCCGCCAAGGTGGGTGTGCTCGACGGCGCGCTCGTCGATGCGGCGGGCGCCGGTGTCGCGCGGATGAGCAGCATGCGTGATGCGCGGAGCCTCCGGCGCGACGCCATTCGCATCCTCAACAACCTCGCCGGTGGCCGCGAGGAGGGGAAGGAGCGGCTCAAGCAGGTTCGGCGCGGCGCGCCCGGCGGCCGGGAGCGGATCGAGGAGCGGGCGCGCACGCTCGACGCGCTCGCGAGCGAGATCGAGATCGCGCTGGCCAGCGTTCCGGCCGGTGTCGCCGAGGATGCGGGAGCGACTCCGGCGTTGGTGGAAGCGCTTCGGCAGAGCGCGACCGCCGTGCTGGCGAAGCGCGGTGAGGCGCAGGGCGCGCGGGGCACGGTCGCCGCGACGTACGACGCGATGAACCTGCTCGATGGGCGGGTTCTGCACGAGGTTCGCCTCCTCGTCGGCGCGCTGCGGGACGCGCGCAGGACCGACAACACGGTGCCCGCCGTCCGCTCGGCGCTGGTGCGGAACGGCGCGCGGAAGCCGAAGCCCGCCGCGCCCGTGAGCGGCAAGCCCGCCGCCTCACCCGTCATCGCCGCGCCGCCGAGCGCCTGATTCTCCTCCCCGTCGGCACCTTCAACCATTCTCTCCGACAACGATTGTGGTGATGCAGGCCACGGATTCTCCTCCGTGGCCCGCGCATCCAAAGCAGCAATCGAATACGCGTTGACATCTTCGGCTCCGTGCGATTGCATTCGTGCAATGGTTCGTTTCAGGAGCGGAAGCCGGGAGATGCTGCGTGGGTGTTGAGCTGCAGCGCATCGTCGATTACGTGAGCCGCAATACGAAGGGGCTCGCTGCAGTCGATTTGGCGCGGCTCAACCTCCGGGTCGGACAGCCGCTCTCGCGGCGCGCCATGCTCATCCCCGATCGTCCCGATCTCGTGGACCTCGCCTGGCGGTCGGCGCGCGAAATCCTCGACGAAGCGGCCGAAGGAGGGAGCCAATGACGTCGCGCGTGGCTCCGGTGATCGATCTCGATCGCAGCGTCGTGACGCTCGGTGGTCGGCGGCTGGCCTTTCATTGCCACCACTACAACGTGTTCCTCCAGCGCACGATCGAGGATGGGCTCGGCGCGCGCGCGCCGGCATTGCTCACCCAAGCAGCGATGGAGACGGCGCGTGGTGTCCTCGCGGGCCTCGAGCCGGGGGCCTCGGCGGCGGAGGTGATTGCGCGCGGCGCGGCGCTCCTCGGGGACCATGGGTTCGGCCGGGTGGACGTGACGGGCCTCGGCGCTTGGGGTGGAGAGGCGGTGATGGAGCGATCCCATTACGCCGTCGGCTGGCTGTCGAAATGGGGCCGGCGGCCGACGCCGGGGTGCTTCTTTCCGGCGGGCTTTCTCGCGGGCGTGGTGGCGATCGCGGGCGGGCACACGCCCGAGCGGGTCGCGGTGAAGGAGACCGCGTGCCTCGCGGCGGGCGCCGAGCGGTGCTCGTTCCTCGTGGAGGTGTGGTGATGGCCATTCGGGAGCGCGAGATCATCGAGGCCGTCACGGGCCTGTCGCTCGCGGGCAACGAAGAGGGGCTCATCCCCGCGTTCGGGCTCTATCTCACGAAGCACTTCGCCGATTACTACAATCGGATCTCGTATGCCCTCCTCGGCGACTACAACCGTCGAGCGCCCGAGCTCGCCGAGGACGCGCGGGAGCTGCTCGTCGAGGCGGGCCACGTCTGCGCCTTCAACACCTTCGGCGGCATCATGACGTCGGTGGAGTGGGACGCCGTGGTCGCGCCCATGATCGAAACGCCCACGGATTGGGTGCATGGGATCGTCGCGGTGGTGAACGCCCTCGGCTGGGGCCGCTGGCAGGTGTCGGCGCTCGCGCCCGGCGAGCGGCTCGTGGTGCAGATCGACGATGGTTACGAGGCGACTGGCCATCTGCGCGACTACCCACGTGCCGATGGGCCGCGCTGCTTCCTCGCGACCGGGGGTGTGGCGGGGATCATGAACCTCGTTTATCAAGGCGACGTCACCCAAAGGCCGGTGTTCGACGAGGCGTATTATCTGGAGGTCTTCCGCAATCCACGCTCCTTCCGGGCGCGGGAGGTGCGGTGTCTGGCCATGGGCGATCCCTGCTGCGAGATCGTCGCCGAGCGCATGACGGCGGGCTGACCGTGACGGCGAGCGAAGGGAGGGCCTCAGCGTCGTTCGGCGAGGTCCTCGAGCGGCTCTCGGTCGGGATGGTGAGCGTCACGCGGCGGTATGGCTGCGTCCGGCGCGATCAATACGAGCTGACCGCGCCGCGCCCTTTTCCGGCTGCTTTGCGGGATCGACTCGCCGCGCGCGGTTCGATCAAGGGGAGCGCGGCGCTCTACGTGCTCGACGTCCAAGAGGCCTTTCAGCTCACCGTCGCTCCGCTCTCGGCAAGGGCCTTGTTGATGCCGCGGCTCTCGACGGAGCCGCCGTTTCAGCGAAGCGCGGCGTTGGAGATGGCGGCGCTCCTCGATGCGGAGCTGCGGGCGGAGATGGGCTGACAAGCCTCATCCGCCGCGCGAAGCAGAGAGGTTTGCGGCGAACGCGCGAATGGCTTCTCGGTAATGGGCGGTGTCCTGCAAGATGCCTTGGGCGTGGCCGGGGCCGTCCAGCGGTATCAGCGTGGCGCGCGGGCCATAGGCCTTTGCGAGCGACTCCGCTTCGCTGAAAGGGATCAAGGGATCGGCGCGCCCGTGGAGGATCAGAATGGGGAGGCTCGCGGGGGCGTGGCCGGCGAGCGCGATGGGGGCGACGTCGAGCACGGGGCGGCCGGAGAGCAGAACGGCGAAAGCGCTCGCCATGGATACCGCGGGGGCCGCGAGAGGACCGAGCGGAAGCCGGCGCGCGGCTACGTGGCGGATGTCGGCGAAGGTCGAGTCGAGGATCAAACCATCGAGCCCGTCGAGCTGGGGAAGCGCGAGCTGCGCCGCGGCGCCGCCCATGCTCACGCCCAGGGCCACGCGGGGAATCGAGAGGCCGAGTGTGCGCTGTCGGAGGATGGCCCAGGCGCGCACGAGATCGTCTGCTTCCACGAGGCCGATGGTGGTGGTGAGACCGCCCGACTCGCCGTGATTCCTTTGGTCGTAGGTGAAGACATCATATCCGCTGCGATAGAGCTCCTCGGCGCAGAGGAGGAATTGGACCTTGTCGGCGCCGATGCCATGCACGAGCAGGACGGCGCCACGCGGCGTGGCGTGGCCGAGCCAGAGGCCGACGAGCTTGGTCTCGCCGGCGCCGGCAAACTCGATGCGTGTGGCCGGCCAGTCGATGCCGATGTCCTCGAGGGGGACGGTGGCCTGGGTGCGATGGACTTCGTGCCCGAGCATGAAGACGGGGAGCCAGAGGAGGACGGGAAGGGCCTCGCCGAACAATGGCGCGGCGAAGCGGCGTGACCTTCGCGCGCCCGCACGGCGGCGCAGCGCGGCCGTGAGGAGCCGTGTCCCCACGAGCAGCGGCGCGAGGACCGCGAGGTGCAATGAGGCGGCCGCGAGGGTCGGTGCGAAGGTGGGGCGGGCGCGGAAGACGAGGGGCTGCCCGAAGCCGATGAGGCAGAGGAGCACGAAGACGCGCGCGATGGCGCCGAGGTCCGCGCGAACCTCGGCGCGGGTGGAGGTCGCGAGCCACACACATGGAATCAAGATGGGTGAGAGGAAGGTGAAGAGACCCAGAGATGGTGCGCCGCTGCGCATCTCGATGCGCCAAGCGACGAACGCGATGAGCGCGCCGGCGAGGATGAAGAGAGCGCGCTTTCCGCGGGACGCATGCATGAGCATTCGCGCAGCGCGTGTGCACGCTGCGTGCCGCCATGCTCACACGGGAGGAGCGCGCGTCCCAGCCACTTTGCGGCGGCGGTGCGCCCTACGAAGGCAACGCCGTCGAGGCTCCCTCGTGGACGTGCGCGTTTGACGCTTTGGCAGTAGCCTCGGTAAAGGGCGGCAGCGATCGATGCCGAGCTGGAGCTCGCGGTGTATGCAGCGCCAAAAGAGGGCGAACGCAGTCGCTCTCCCCATGCGCTTCGCTGTCGTGCTCGACCTTCGGCGACGCATGCACGGTGGGAGAGGGGCCTTGCTCTTTGCCCTTCGTCTTCGTGATGAAGCTCGCTAAAGGATCGACCCGTGACCCAGTCGATCTCTCGCCGCCTCGGCTTCGCGACCTATGCGGGTGCTCCCGCGCTCACCAATGACGAGCGGCACGTGCTCGCGCCGCTCGCTGCGCGCGGCATCGACGTGGTGCCGTTCGATTGGCGCGGCGGCACGCCGGCCGGTGTGGATGCCGTCGTCGTGCGCTCGTGTTGGGATTATCACGAGCACGAGGCGGCGTTTCGCGCGTGGATCGACGATCTCGTCGCGACGGGGACGCCTACGTACAACCCGCCGCCGGTGCTGCGCTGGAACCTCGATAAAGGCTATCTCGCGGATCTCGCCGCTGCGGGTGTGCGCGTGCCACGCACGATCTTCGTGCCTGCGGGGGATCGGCGCAGCCTCGCGGAGGTGATCGAGGAGGAGGGGCTCGACGAGGTGGTGGTGAAGCCGCGCGTCTCGCTGTCGGCAGTGGACACGTTCCGCAGCGCGCGCGTGACCGCGGCGCAGGACGAGGCGCGCTGGGCGGCGCTCGTCGCTCGGCGCGACGTGCTGGTGCAGCCGTTTCTCCCCGCGGTGCAGACCGAGGGGGAACGATCGATCGTGCTCCTCGGCGGCCGCTTCGCGCATGCGGTGGACAAGACGCCGCGCGCCGGGGATTTTCGCGTGCAGAGCGATCACGGCGGGGTGCGCCGGCGCGTGCACCCGAGCGACGACGACATCGCGCTCGCGACGCGCATCGCCGGGCTGGCACCGGCGCCGCTGCTCTATGCGCGTGTCGATCTCGTGCGTGACGGTGATGCTTGGGCCTTGATGGAGCTCGAGGTCATCGATCCGGAGCTCTACCTCGGCCTCGTCCTCGGCAGCGCCGAACGTTTCGCCGAGGTGATCTCCGCCGCGCTCGATTCATGACCTCTCCGCGATGCGCTCACGGTCACGGATCGCGCGGTGAGATCGAGGCCTTCATGAAGAGGCCTCGTCATGCATCAAGCTGCGCTTAACGCATCCGCAAGGACAACGCGTTCGACGTCTGACACGCGGCCCGCCACGCTGGCGACCGATGGTTTCGTCAGCGACACCGCAGTCGCGGCGTGGAGGGCTGTTGATGGCCGCCGTGGCCGCGTCGGCGTGGGGGATCGTGCCCATGCTCGTGAAGCGCGCCGAGCGGTCGGCGCACCTCGATCCGATGCTCGAGGTGCTCGTGCTCATGGCGGTCATGGGGATCGGCGCGGCGCCTGTGATGTGGCGCGAGCGGCGCGCGCGTCTCGCGGTGATGCCGGGCTCGACGACGCCGTGGCTCGCGCTGGTCGTCCTCGCGGCCGCGGAGGCGCTCAACGTCGTCTGCCTCTTTCGCGCCTTCCGTTTCACGACGGTGGCCGTCGCGATGCTCACGCACAACTTGGCGCCCGTGGTGGTCGCGGTGGGCGCGCCGCTGCTGCTGCGCGAACGGCTCGGGGCGCGCGCGATGACGGCGGCCGTGATCGGTTGCGTGGGCCTCGCCGTGATGCTGCGCCCGTGGGCGGCGGGCGATGGCGCGCGCGATCTCGTGGGCGCGCTCTGGGGCGCGGCGAGCGCGCTGTGCTTCGCGTCCGTCATCGTGATGAACAAGCGGCTCTCGGCGCGGCTCTCCGGCGGTGAGCTGATGTGCCTGCGCGCGCTCCTCGCCCTGCCGTTGCTCGTTGCGCTCGTGCCTGAGGGATCGTGGTCACACCTCACCGCGACGGCGTTTCTGTGGCTCGCGATCGCGGGGCTCGGCCCCGGCGTCGCGGGCGGCCTGCTCTTCTTGTGGGGCTTGCGGCGCATCCACGGCAGTCATGCCGCGACGCTCACGCTGCTCGAGCCTCTGGTTGCTTTGGGCTCGGCGGCCCTCGTCCTCGACGAGCCCATCGGGCCTGCCGTCCTCGTCGGCGCGGCGCTCATCCTCGCCGGCACCCTCGCCGTTCTGTTGCCAAGGAGCGATGCATGAAGGCCATTCGACTCGATCGTCACGGTGGTCCCGAGGTCCTCGAGCTTCACGACGTGCCCATCCCCGAGCCTCGCCGCGGGGAGGTCGTCGTGCGCGTGGCCCATGCGGGCGTGAACTTCGCCGACATCAACCTGCGGAAGACGGGATATCCAGGGCCCATCCCGCTTCCCGTCACACCGGGCCTCGAAGCCGCCGGCATCGTCGAAGCCGTCGGTGAGGGCGTCACGCGCGTGCGCGCAGGCGACCGCGTCACGTGCCTCGCCTTCGCGTTCGGCGCGTATGCCGAGCAGGTTCGCGTCGCGGAAGCGCACGTGGTGCCTTTGCCCGACGACGTCGGCTTCGAGCATGCTGCGGCGCTGACGCTGCAAGGCCTCACGGCGCATGACCTCCTCTGCGACGTGCCCAGCGTGCGCCGAGGCGCGACCGTCCTCGTGCACGCAGCGGCCGGTGGCATGGGCCTGCTCCTCTGCCAGTGGGCGCATCGGCAGGGCGCTCGCGTGATCGGCACGGTCTCCACGCCGGAGAAGGCGGCGGCGGCACGGGAGGCGGGCGCCGACCACGTGATCCTCTACGGTGAAGATGATTTCGTGTCTGCCACCAAGCGCATCACCGGAGGCAAAGGCGCCGACTACATCATCGACGGCGTCGGCAAAGACACCTTCGCGAAGAACCTCGAGGCCGTGGCCACGCGTGGTCACATCACCTTCTACGGTTGGGCGAGCGGCGCTCCCGAGCCCTTGGCGCCGGCGACGTTGATGGCGAAGTCGATCTCGGTGTCGGGAGGCAACTTGCTCAACGCCGTGCGCAGTCCCGAGGAGATGGCGGCGCGCGCTCGCGATGTCTTCGAAGGGCTGCGCGCAGGTTGGCTCCGCCCGCGCATCGCCGGCGTCTTCCCGCTCGCGGAGGCCGCCGAAGCGCATCGGCGGCTCGAGGGTCGCAACACCATCGGCAAGGTGCTCCTCGAGGTGCGGCGCTGAGCGGCGCCCGTGCATCCTGCCATGATCGTTCTGGCAAACGCCCCAAACTCTGCTGCCAGAGTGTCGCGCGCGCTTCTCAGGCCTCGCCGTGTGAATCAAGCACCGATGAAGAGGAATCGCCCCACGGAAGGGACGCCGCGCCGATCGATGACGAAGAGCAGGTAATGGCCCGGCGGCGCGACGTTGCCATTCGGGGGCGCGGTGGCCTCGATGGTATCGGGCGCGGTTGCCGTGGAGACGAGGCCGACGTAGCGCTGATCGGCATTGAACGAGTGGGTGCACGAGCCGGCGCGGATCACGGCCACGCGGGCGACCTCGGCCGCGGACGGAGCCGTGATGACGATGGGCTCACCGTACTTCACGGCCTCGGGAGCACCGGTGATCGCGGGGCGCGGCTCCGCGACGTACCAAGGCTCGTAGATCTCCACGCGCAGCTCGGCGGCGGCGATTCCGGTGTTGCCTTCCTTGTCGGATCCTGCGGTGAAGATGCGTCCGTCGGGCATGAGCAGGGCGACGGAGTGGTATTGGCGAGGGACTTCGGCTTTCTCGGGATCGTGGGTCCAAGTGCCTTTTTCGGGGTCGTAGAGCTCGGCTTCGCGGACGGCGGCGTGTTCGTCGTCGCCGTGGCCGGGCTGGACGCCGCCGAGGATGAGCGCTTCGCCGGTGGGGAGCAGGACGGCATTCGGGTGGATGCGCTCCGGTGCGCCGGGGAGCGTGCGCGGTGACGTCGGGGCCCAGCGGGGCTCCTCGCTGCCGAGATCGATGATCGCGGCCTCGGGTCCGCCGGCGAGGAGGACGCGGGGCCGATAACCATTCTCGGGCAACAGGGGCAGGAGCACGGCCGTGCGGTGTGCGCCGGTGTTGCCTTCATTGGTGTAGGCGCCGCGCAGGGCGGTGACCGTGCTCGGCCCGGGATGGGTCGCGATGATGCGGCCTTGTTCGGGCTCGAAGACGATGCTCTCGTTCGCGCGCGGATCGGGCGCGGTGTAGAGCGGATCGGCGGAGAAGACGTGACCGCTCGGGAGCAGGAAGAGGCGAGGGTAGTAGACGAGGAAATAGCCTGTCGGATCCACGCCTGCGCGCCGGCCGGAGGGCTCGCCGAGCGGCAGAAGGGGCGACCAGACATCGGTGTCGGGTGAATAGCGTTCCGGTGTGTTGTTGTTGTGGCGAACGTCGTTGTGGCTCGGGTGACCGGCGACGGCGAGGACATCACCGTTCGCGAGCGTGAGCAGCGTGGGATACCAGCGCCCGCCGCCGGGATCGGGATCGCTCGCATCGAGCTTGGGGCCGGGGCCCATGTCGGCGATGGCCGACCACGAGGTCTTCTCCGGATCGAAGACGAAGGCGCTCCGGAGCCCGGGCCAATGAAGATGATGATGGGGAGCGTCGCGACTTCCATCCTCGATGCGGAACATCTCCGTGCCTCCGGCGACGAGGAGGCGACCGTCGCCGAGGAAGGCATGGCCGGAGCAGAAGAGATCGGCGCGCGGGGACCCAATCGTGCGGACGGCGAAGGTCACGCAGTCGAAGAGACGAGTGTGATCGATGGCGGAGAAGTCTTTGCGGGTGGCCCAGGCGTGCTGGAAAGAACGGTCGAACGCGTCGCCGCTGAAATAGAGAATCTGCCCGGTGTGGAGCAGGGCGGCGTGCACGGCGAGGGTTTCGGCGTAGGTGGCGCGGGCCGCGCCGTCACCGAGGACGATCCATTTCCCCATGTGTTCCGAGCGCCCGGGGGATCGAGGCGATCTCGGGCGTCGTTCATTAGGATGATGGTTTGACGAGATCGGCTGCGAGCGACGGTTGCGCGCTCGAGATGTGACCGAGAAAGCGTCGCGAGCGTCGCGCGGATAGGGAGGACGACCGACGCCGCGCGACGCGCTCTTCAACTGCGGCGCAGTAGGCGCCCCAAGGCGAGGGAGAGGAGGGCGCCTTCGTGGGTCTCGTATTGGTCTTCCTGCGGGCGGAGCTCGACGATGAGCTTGGCCTTGAAGCGCCGGAAGAGGGGGAGCTTCTCGGCCAGATCTTCCGGCAGATAGGTGGGAATGGCGGCGGAGCTGCCGCCGAAGGAGAAGAGCGCGCGGATGCGGGAGGCGCCGAAGAGCTTCTTCTTTTGGTAGGAGCGGCCTTCGAGGAGGATCTTCTCGACGCTGTTCTCCAGGTAGTTGGGCGCGACGGCGCGCTGGCCCTGCACGAAGGCCTCTTCGATGCGCCGGGTGACGCCTTCGGCGATGTCGCCGGGGACGCGCCATTCGGATTTGAGGACCTCCATGCCGTTGGCGACGACGTCCTTGAGGCGCTTGTCGTTGCCGACGAAGGGCGTGGCCACGGTGACGGTGGCGCGCAGGGTCTCGATCTCGTCGAAGGTGAACGAGAGATCGCCGGCGATGAGCGCGAGCGGGGCCGCGTAGGTGCCGTCGTCTTGATACGCGGCGTTGGCGGCCTCGTTGAGGGCGGCCTCCTCGATGGGGATTCCGCGGCTCAGGATGGCCATCACTTCGCGGCGATCCTTCACGTCCTGCGGCTCGCGCGGGGGGCTCTCGCCGCCGGCGCTCCACGTGACCTGAGGCCGCGGCGGGCGCGCTTCGCTGAGGGCCTTGTGGCTCAGCATGCGCGGGGCCGCGTCGGCGTCGTACCAGAGCAGGTCGACGTGATCGCGGGCGGCGGGGCGCGCATTCGCGGCACGCGCGGCGCTCGTGGCGTTGGAGGATGTCGCGGGCTCGCTCGGGGCCGCGGCGGCCGCTGCATTCGAGGCCGCGACGACGCCGCGCGCGGCGGCATCGCGGAGGTCGCTCGAGGAGGCCGGGCGCACGGGCGCGGGGGCCGGCGTCGCGGAAGCATCGGTGGAAGGGCTGCCGAGCGGCGTGGATGGAGAGGCCGGGGCAGCGCGCAGCCAACCGAGGCCGGGCGCATCCGTGGTGGCGGCGGCGCGCTGGCCCACGGTCATCGCGGGCGCAGGCATCACCAGCGAGGCCATGGCCGGTGCGGTGAGGGACGGCGCAGCGAGCGGTTGCGGGACGATGGGCGGCTGCGCGAGCGCGGGAGGCGGGCCGAAGCCGGGCGCGTCGGCGAGCGTGGGCGGGCTCGTGGGAAGGGCCGGCGGCGCGCCGAAGCTCGGGGCTTCGGGGACGCTCGACAACGGCGCTCGCTTGATCCACGTGGGCGGCGAGATCTCGCTCGGCGCGGGCACGCGCGCGGCGTCGCCGGGATTCGCGAGCGCGGCGGCTTTGGCTGCTTCGGCGCGCGCGATGGCGCTCTCGATGACGTCCTTCGGCATCTGGACGTCGACCGTTCCGGTGCCGCCCAGCGCATCCAAACGCACGTCGCCTGGGTGTTGCTCGCCTTCGGGACGCGAGCCGAGCCACGAGGGCCACGCCGGCGGCGCGGACGTGAAGGGCATGGCCATCGGCGGCTGCGCGGGCGACGACACGATCGTGGTGCGCTGCTTTCGCTCGGCTGAAGACGCCGTTTCGGCGCGGCGCGGCGTCTGCGGCGCGACGTCGGACCAGGCGAGCGGGCGGCCTTGGAGCTCCATGCCGATGACGACGCGCCCGTCTTGATCGGGATCGTCGAGCGCGATCTGCGCGCGCCACGTGAGCGTGCAGATCGATCGATCTGTGTCGATCCACAGCGTGTCACACGTCATCGACAGCTCGGCGACGGCGGCGCGCGGTCGCTCGACGAAGGCCCGCGGCTCCCAACCCGGGAGGTTCGTCACGAGACGCACGTAATCGGGGTGCAGGTTCTCCAGCACGAGCCGCTCGTTCGGTCGCAGCTCTTCGAGGTACTGATCCGGCGGCGCGGACATGAAGAAGCGTTGATCGAGCCACTCGGGGACGGGCTCTTGCCGGAGCGCATCCATGGTCCATTGCCCGGCGCCGCGGCCGAGCCGCTCGCGGCGCGTGGGCCAATCGGCGGCGATGGGCGCATAGCCGATGGGCTCGATGAACTCGTCGGCGCGCGTGATGTTGAGCCCCGGCGGCTCCAGGTTGGGCAGGAGCACCGCGCCGAGCGTGTCCTTCGCGCGCGCCATGCCCACCGGGTTCGTCGTGTCGGGCCCGCCGGCGGCGCGCTCGTAGCGCAGCGGCATCCGCCGGAAGCGCGCGCCGGATCGCAGCGATCCATCCTGCGCGAACGATCGCTCCCCGTGGACCACGATCGATTTGTCGACGTTGCCCACGATGAGCCGCGCCACGAGGCGCGACACCGGCTCCCCGCGCGGCGCGAACGCATGGCCGACGAGCACGACCTCCGGCGCGGGCTTCCAGGGCACGAGATCGCTCGGCGAATAGACGCTCCGCCGCGGATCGTCGTCCCAGTGATTCTCGTGCTCGTTCGGATCTTCCTGCTCGTTGGCCAACGTGCAGGCGACGGGGCTCAGGTGATACGTGGCCTTGGCGACGACGGTGAGCGCCCAGCGCCCGCGCCGCGCCTGCCAGCGCAGCGAGGCGACGCGCAGCGGGCAATTCGAGACGACATCCATGGGCGATCAGACCTTCGCGAACGCGCAAGACGGCATTCGTGCCGAATGCTAATCGGGGCCGGAAAGCAGGCGCAAGCCCTCTGGTAGCCGGCGCGGGGCCGATGCGACACGAGGCGGCCCGTGGCCAGGTGCTCGTCTCGCGCTGCGCGTACCCCGGTGACGGTGGTCGGTGGCACGCGACCGTGTGGCGCGACGGTGTCGGCGGCGTGGAGCAACGCTTCGAGCTGGACATCGAAGCGGATCGCGCCGCGGGCGAGCTCGGCTCTCACCTCGTGTCGCCGCTGCCGACTCCATCGACACCAGCTCGAGCGAGAGTGGCAGTCGCGCAAACGCCGCTCACAACCATTCTGCGCTCACGTGCGGTGCTTGAGCAGAAGCTCGCGCACGTCCTCGATGGGCAGCGCCGGGACGGCGTGGTTGTTCTGCCCGGTCATCGGGACGCCGGCGACGATGGCGTTGAGCACGGCCTCCTCCACCACGTCGACGGTGGCCTCGTAGAGCGCATCCATCTCCGTATCGAGCATGATCTCCACGGTGTGGTGGTGCATCACGCGCTCGCGCGGAACACGGTTGGTGGTGCTCCAGGAGAACAGGAGCTCTCCCGAGTTGTTGGCGGCATAGCCACCCACGCGGCCGAGGGCCAGCGCGCCGCGCTTGCACAAGCGGGAGAGCTGCCGGGAGAGGAGCGGCGCGTCGGTGGCGATCAACACCACGATGGAGCCGGCCGAGGGGCGGCGCTTCACGTGCGAGAACTGATCGGCGAGGAGCTGTCCGGCGGGGATGCCGGCGATGCGCAGGCTCGGGAGCTCGCCGAAATTGGAGAGCACCAAGGCACCGACGGTGGCCTTGATGACGCCGGTGTCCACGAGGCGGCTGGAGGTGCCGATACCGCCGGTGAAATTGAAGGTCTGCATCCCCGTTCCGGCGCCCACGTTGCCTTCGGCCACGGGGCCAGCTTCGGCGCCGTCGAGCGCGGTCCACACATGGGTCTCGGTCACGTGGCGGCCGACGGCGTCGTTGAGGTAGCTGTCGTCGCACTCGGCGACGACGGGAATCACCACGTCGAAGTCGCTGCCGATGCGCGGGTGATGGCGGAGGATCCACGAAATGGTGGCGTCCGCGACGCGGCCCACGCCGAGCGTGTTGGTGAGGAGAATGGGTGTCTCGCACAGACCCCATTCGTCCACCTGCAAAAGGCCCGTCATCTCGCCGGCGCCGTTCAAAACGAAGCTGCCGGCGAACACGCGTTGGAGGAAGACGTCGCCGGCGGCGGGGATGATGGCCGTGACGCCCGTGCGCACGGGGCCCATGCCGGGACGCAAAGGGCCTTCGCCGTCGATGAGCGTCACGTGGCCGACGCGCACGCCCGTCACGTCCGTGATGGCGTTGTTCGCGCCGGTCGGGAAGCGTCCGATACGGACACCGAGGTCGCGCAGGCGCGGTCGAGATGTCGGAGGCGCCGCCATGCGCCTCGCCTCCGACCCTCTCGCGCCCACGCGCTTCCGTGCCGTCACGTCGTGATGGACCCCTTCGCTTGGATGACCGTGGCCTGCTTCCCATTGCCCTCCACGGGCGGCGCGGGCGGCGTGCCCGCCGCGGGCGCCGCGGGCGCCGCGGGTAGAGAAGGCGCGGGCGCCGGTGTCGTCGCAGTCGCAGCGCGGGCCTCGCGGTGACGCTTGAGGCAGCCGGCGAGGATCTCGCCGATGAGCATGCGGTAATCCATCCCGTTCACGCGGGCGATGGTGCACAGATCGCTGAAATCCGGGGTCAGGCCGGGCAGCGGGTTGATCTCGATCACGTAGACCTTGCCGTCGGCGGCCATGCGCAGATCGACGCGGGCCACGTCGCGGCAATCGAGCGCGCTGAAGGTGTCGCGCACCGTCTTCTCGATGCGCTTCTGCTCCGCGGGCGTGAGCTGCGCGGGGCACTCGAAGCGCACCCGCGGCGTGTCGCTCTGCTTCTCCTCGAAGCCGTAGACGGGGAGGCCCTTGGGGTCGATGAACACGACCTCCATCGGCGGCAGCACCTTCGGCCGCCGCTCGCCGAGCAGGCCCACGGTGAACTCGCGACCGACGATGTACTCCTCCACGAGCGCGGGCTGTCCATAACGCTCCACGAGCGCGCGCGCCGCGGCCCGCGCGGAGGCCTCGTCCTTCACCACCGAGGCCGAGGTGATGCCCTTCGACGTGCCCTCGGCGTTGGGCTTCACGATCACCGGATAACGGAAGGGCTTGAGCTTCTCCCGGCCCGTGGTGATCACTTGCCACTCGGCCGTGTCGATGCCCGCGGAGCGCAGGATCTGTTTGGTCAGGCCCTTGTCGAGGCAGATGGAGAGCGTCGTCGGATCGCTGCCGCTGTAGGGGATCCCGAGGAGCTCGCAGAGCGCGGGCACCTGCGCCTCGCGGCCGCGGCCGCGCGCGCCTTCGGCGATGTTGAAGACCACGTCGGGCGCCGCGCCGGTGAGCGCGCGCGGGAGATCGGCCGTCGCTTCCAGCGGGACCACGGTGTGGCCGTAGCTCTCGATCGCGGCCGTGATGGCGGCGATGGTGCGCGGCGAATCGAACTCCGCCTCGGCGTCGTTCTCCGCGGGATCGACGCGCTTCATGTTGAAGGTGAGCCCCACGCGGAGCTTCTTCGACTTCTTCTGGGGCACCTGATCGAGCAGGGCCACGAGCCCGCGGCGCTTGCACGCGCTCTTCACCACCGCGCGGAGGACGGCGTCGTAGTCGTGGCCGGTCTGCTTCGCGGCGACGAAGATGCCGGCCGCCGGATCGAGCGTGGGCAGCGCGTCGACCTCGAGGAAGTGAATCTCGTAACCTTGCGTGGCCGTGGGCGGCGTGACGCGGAACTCGCATCGGGCGATGTCGCGGACATCCACTGCGCGCACGATGCGCCGGGTGAGCGCCTTGAGGCGCTCGATCACGGGCGCCGGCAGCTCCGCCGGGCGCACGGTCACGTGATCGGGCTTCACGTTCTTGAGCTGATAGTCGTAGACGTTGTAGAGGCCGGCGAATTGCGGGTCGATCACGACCTCCACCGGCGCGAGGAGACCATCCGTGCCGAGGCCCTCCACGAAGTGGCAAGCCACGTCGGTGCCGCGCACGTAGCGCTCGACGATGAGGCCTGCCTCGAAGCGGCCGAGCAGGCGATCGACGAGCTCAGCCAGCTCGTACGCGTCCTCGCACACGCTGGTCGCGCCCGAGATGCCCTTCGACGAGCCCTCGAAATTCGGTTTGACGATCACCGGAAACGTCACGTCGTCGAGCGCGCCGCTCTCGATGGTGGCGCGCGAGACGAGGCGGGCACGCGGGGTCGGCACGCCGTAGCCGGAGAGGATGCGCTTCGTGAGGATCTTGTCGAGCGTGATGCAGAGCGCGTAGGCGTCGGACCCGGTGAAGGGGATGCCGAGCTCGTCGAAGAGCGAAGGATAGAAGGCCTCGCGCGTCTTGCCTTTATGTCCTTCGGCGGTGTTGAAGATGAGATCCGGCTGGAGCGCTTCGAGCCGAGCGATCACCCGCGAGGCGGGGCCGCTGACCTCGATGCGCTCCACCTCGTGCCCCGCTCGTTCGAGCGCGGCAGTGATGGCGTCGATGGTTTGTGGGCTGTCGAACTCGGCCTCTTCGGGAGACCCGGTGATTTTGAGGTTGTAGGTCAGCGCAATCCGCATCGTATATCGGTCCATTCGATGCGGCCTCGTGCCCGGCCGTCAAGCCGAATTCCGCGGCAGTCGCCGATGCGCGCGGCTGCCGCGGGCGGTGCGCGGCTGCTTGCCTCAGGTCATCACCAGACCACCGTTCACGTCGATCGTGGCGCCGTTGAAGTAATCGCACTCGAGGACGAACTTGACCGCCAGCCAGATGTCTTCGGGCACACCGATGCGCCCGCACGGCACGGCAGCGACCAGGGCGTCGCGCGCCTTCTGGTGCATTCCCTGCGTCATGGGCGTTTCGATCATGCCCGGCGCCACGGCGCCCACGCGGATTCCGTACGACGCGAACTCGCGCGCCCACGTCACCGTGTTGGCCGCGAGCGCCGCCTTGGCTGCCACGTAGTTGGACTGTCCGCGGTTGCCGAGGCGCGAGATGGAGGAGAGGTTCACGATCACGCCGGGGCGCGACTCGGTCTCGACCATCTTGGCCACCACCTCGCGCACCATCCACGTCGCGCCGGTGAGGTTGACGCCGAGGACGGCGTTCCAGTTCTCGGTCGGGAAGCGCACCACCGCGCCGGTGGTCTTGTCGCGCTTCACCAACAGACCATCACGGATGATCCCAGCGTTGTTGACGAGCCCGTTGAGCCCGCCCATCGCCTCGCGGGCGAAATTCACGAAGTCGACGACGTCTTGCTCCTTCGAGACATCGAGCTTGCGCCGGTGAATGCCGGCGGGGAGCGTCTCGAGCGCCGCCTCGTTGACGTCGCCCGCGGCGACCTGCGCGCCCGCCTCGAAGAGCTGCTTCGCGAAATGCGCGCCCATGCCCTGCGCCGCGCCGGTGACGATGATCTTGAGATCTTTCAGTTGCACGCTGTCTCTCCCAAATCCCCCACGAGGTCGATGAATGCGAATCGATGTCCGGACGCGTCTTCGCGTCCGGAGAATGAACCTCGCCTCACCGGCCCATCGACGGATGGGCCGGGCGACGGAGGATGTCAGTGCGCCGCCGCTCCGAGGCGGCGGCGCGAAGATCAATAAAGCCCTTCGAACACGTCGCGGAAACGCTCGTAAACCTTCTTGCGACGGATCTTGAGCGTGGTGGTGAGGAGGCCGTCGTTGATGGTCAAAGGCACCTCGATGACGGCGAACTTCTTGATGCTCTCGTAGCTCGCCAGGCCCGCATTGACCTTCTCGATGCGGGAGGTCACGAGCTCGTGAACGGCCGCCGCGCTTGCCTCGGCGCTCACGCCGCGCTCGGCCAAATGGGCTTTCACCGCGTCCTCGCGGAGCCACACGCCGGCCGTGAGAAACTTCTTCCCATCGCCGTAGACCACCACGTGCTCGATGAACGGATCGTCCCGGAAACGAAGCTCGATGTTGGCCGGAGGCACGTTCTTGCCGCCGGCGGTCACGAGGATGTCCTTCTTCCGATCGATGATTTGGAGGAAACCGTCCTCCGTCCACCGGCCGACGTCACCGGTCTTGAACCAACCATCGTCGGTGAAAGCCTCCTTCGAGGCGGCCGGATCCTTGTGATAGCCCGAAAAGACGTTGTCGCCCTTGGCCAGGATCTCGCCGTCCTCGGCGAGCTTGATCTCCACCGAGGGGAACGGCTTGCCCACCGTGTCGAAGCGGAAGGCGTCGGGCCGATTCATGGTCAGCGTGGGTGAGGTCTCGGTGAGACCGTATCCCTCGATGATGAGCGTGCCCTGCTGGTGGAAGAACTCCTTCACCTCGCGCTTCAAGCCCGCTCCGCCCGAGAGACAGAATTTGAAGCGGCCGCCCGTGAGCGCCGCGAGCGTCTCCTTCTGCTTCCCCTCGGGGGCTGCCATCGAGGCGATGGCGAGCTTTTCCCACACCGAGGGGACCGACATGAACACGTTGGGCCGCACCTCGGGGAGCCGATCCATGAGGTGCTGCGGCTCGGTCATGTAGGTGGTGAATCCGAGCGTGTTGCCGAGGCACGCTTCACCGAAGCCGAAGATGTGGCTGAAGGGCAGCCACAACAGATCCACCGAGTTGTCGTCGATGAGCGAGATGAGGCACTCGAGCCAGTCGCGCCCGTTGACGGCCACGTTGCGATGCGTGAGCGGAACGCCCTTGGGGTTGCCCGAGGTGCCGCTCGTATAGAGCATCACCCCCGGCTGATCGAGCGAGACGGCGTGCATCGTTTGCTCGAAGGCGGCGGGCTCTTCGCGATCGCGCGCCGCGCCGGCGGCGAGCGCGCGCGACCACGTGACGAGCTTGCGATCCACCTCGGCATAGCTCGGCACCGCCTTGCCCGCGGCGCGCAGCTTGGCGAGCACGGCGGCGGCGTCGAGGCCGTCGTCGAGCAACACCACGCGATTCACGTTGGCATATGCCGGCCACGCCTCGAGGACACGTGAGAGGAGACCCGGTGTGTCGACGAAGACTACCTTGGCGTCGCTGTGCTCGACGACGTACGCGGCTTGCTCCGCCGTGTTCGCCGCATAGACAGGGACCATCACGCCGCCGGCCGCCTGGATGCCGAGCGCGGCCGCCATCCACTCCACCCGATTGGGCGCGTAGACGGCGCCGCGATCGCCCATCCCGAGACCGCACGTGCCGAGGAAGAGCGCGATTTGCCGGATCTGCGCCGCGTGGGCGCCCCAGGTGATCGCGCGCCAATCACCGTTCGGCGTGGGCAACATGTAGCGCACGCGCGAGCGGCGCTCGGGCAGGGTATCGAAGATGGCGCGCGGCGCGATCTTGAGCTCGGTGAACGGCGTGATGTCCATGGCCCCCTACTTTCTCTCGGCGAGCTTTTCCTCGATGTCGGCGAGACGGCTTTGAATCTGGTTGAGCGCGTGCAGCGTGCGCTCCTGATCGCGCTTCGTGGGGAGGCCCATCATCCCGAGCCACTGCGCCGTGGCCTTGTCGGCCTGCGCCTTGGCCTTGAACGTCTCCGCCATCAGCTTGCCGGAGGGCCCGAGCAGGAGCGGATTCTTGAGGACCTGCTCCATGTAATTGGCCGTGGCGCTCTCCCAGGCGTCGAAGCCCTTCTTCCACATGTCCCAAGCGAACATCGTCGTTCTCCTCATTGACCCAGGCGGCGCACCTCGGCCGCGCTGGTGAAATCTTCGTTCGTCTCGCCCGTGTTGCTCGTCGCCCGCACGACCTCGCCGTAGCACTCGAACACGAAGGCGACCTGACGCGTCACCTGCGTGGCCCCGGCCGCCGGCGCGAGCGTCACCTTGGTGCGGATGCGGTGCACCTGGGTGAAGGTGAAGTCGTGCAACGCGACCTGCCCGGTGGCATCGTCCTTCACTTCATAGGTGTCCGTGCCGGCGTAAGGCAGGCCGTTGATCATCGCGTTCTCGGCCTTGCCCACCGACACCCACGAGGCGCCGGGCGCGAGCGGCAAGCGATAGATGGCCACGGGCGCGTCGTAGACGACGAGCGTCTTGCCCGTCGCGGGCGCTTCCTCCTTCGAGGCGATGCCATGAAGGTAGATGGCTTGATCGTCCGCCGAATACACCCCTTCGATGCTGCCCCCGGCGTCGACCGGCGCGACCCACTGGCCATTGGGGAAGGAGCCTTGAAACCACTTGTCGGTGAGCGCCGTGGCCATGATGGTGGCTTTGGTGTCGCTCGCGAAATCCTGCGAGAAATCCCAGATGCGGTGGCCGGCGCCGTCGGTCTCGCCCACGAGATCCACCATGCGCTGCTGCCCAGCCGGGGAGACGACGTAGCTCACCGGCACGTCGAGGACCGTCTTGAGCTCGGCGGCCTCGATCTTGCCATCGAGGTTGGGCACACATTGAAGCGGGCCGGCGTCGTTGGTGTAGTCCGGCCGATCCGGCGGATGCGTGAGGTTGTCTCCACAACCCGTGAGCAGGGCGACCGCGAGGAAGGCAAGGTGCTTCATGGGCCTCATGGATCAGAAAGCGTACATGAGGCGCAGCCGGATGAGCTGCGCGGGTTTGGCCTTGAGGCCGAGCTCGTTGTTGTCGAGACCGGCGAGCGGGATGAGCGCGGCGTGCTCGATCGCGGCGGCGAATCCATCCCTGCTGCCATAGGAGAGGGTGGGGTCGATCTCCACGCCGAGCGGCGCCTTGCCGCCGGGCGCCGAGCTCGCGAAGGTGGTGAACGAGGCGACCGCAGCCAGCGAGGCCGTGAGCCAGCTCGTCCCGAGACGCACCATGTTCCAGCGCACGTGCGGGCGCACGTAGACCGCGTCCGTGACCGTGCCGATCAGCTCCCGGAAGAGGATGCGATCGACGCGATAATCCGGGTGGAAGCGGAAGTTGTTGATGGCATTGTCGTAGGGGGGATTTCCCTGCGGCCCATCCAAATCACCCTTCTTCGGCTGCGCGGCATTGAGCGATGGATTGGCGCCGAAGCCGGGCGCCGCATCGCCGCTCGCATAACCGATGTCGATGCCGCCGGTGACCGCGTCCTCGGGAGAGCCGAACTCGCTCTCCAGCGCGGCCCCGATTTGCAGGGACTTGACCGGCTTGTTGACGAGGACACCCGGGATCAAGCTCGGTTGATCGACCTTGGCAATCAGCACCGCCGCCTCGGCCTCGATGCGGCCCCAAGGCCCCGAGAGCCGCGTCCAGGCGTCGGCGGCCGTGGCCGTGTAGCCGCGGTACATCACCTGCGAGGTCGTCAAAGGCACTTGGGTGGCGACGGGCAGATAGGTCGCGGGGACATCGTTCTTCTGCCAGCGGTGCGACGCATAGGCACCCAGCTCGAGTGTCGTTTTGCCCGCCTTGCGCCGCCGCTCGCGGGCGCGCTCGTCACGCCAGCGGAGGAACGCGACGGTGACCGTGCGCACGTCCGAGGTGGGATCGATGTTGATCGCGGCCGTGGGAATCTTGCCGGGCTGCGAAGGCCCGGTGGCCGAGAAGTCGAAGGACGCAGCCCAGATGAAGCCGCCGATGGGGGTGATGAAGGCGATGCGATCGGCGGCGTCACCGCTGTTGCAATCGACGCAATCACCACCGTTGGTGAGGATGCCGAGGCCCCAATGGCTGCCCATGCGGCCGGCGGCGATCACCCCGATGGGCGTGAGCGCTTCGCCGTACACGCGGCGAATCCGCAGCGCCGCGGTGGGGAGCTGCGTCGTCGACCCACCGGGGATGCCCTCGGGCGTGCCACCGAGCACGAGGTTGTCGGGCACGTCCACGCGCGCCTTCACGGCCACGCTGGCAAACGGGGCGTAGAACGCGAGATCGGTGCGGAGCCGCAGATCCGCGGCGGCGAGCCACTGGCCTTTGGGATCGGCGAGCGGGACGGGGAAGAACAGCTTGCCGGAGGGCGTCGGCCCGCGATCGAGATCGAGGTTGTAGAACGCCGCGCCGCGCACGCGGAGGGCGCCGTTGATCTTGAACGTGGTCTCCGTCTGCGCCTTGATGTCCTCACCGATGTCGGTGAATCCCGTGGCCTGCGCGCCCTTCGGCGCGAGCGTCGCCGCGAGCAAGGCCGCGGCGGCGGCGGAGCGGCGCATCGAGGAGAATCGCGAAGCCGTGCTCACTTCTTCTCCTCCGTGTGCTTCTCGTCCTTCGCAGGTGCGGGAGCGGGGGTGGCCGGCGCCTCGGGCTCGTCGAGGAACTTCACGACCTCGGTGTTGGATTCGTTCTTCGCTTCCAACATGGGGAAGTGGCCGCAGCGCGGATAGACCACGAGGCGCGCATGCGGCAGATCGCGGGAGAGCCGCTCGCCGAAGGCCAGTGTGGTGATGACGTCCTCTCGGCCCCAGAGGAGCAACACCGGCTTGTCGACCGTCTTGTACTTGGCCTGTTGCTCCGTGAAGCGCTGTCCACGCACGGCCGCGAGCTGCGCCGCGCCCGTGCCCGGTCGCTCCAGCGCGCGCTCCACGTCCTCGACCAGCTTCTCGCTGAGGAAATCCTTGTTGTAGAAGGCGAGCGCCATGCGCTCGTCGGGGCGCTGATCGTAAAACAGCGTGAAGAGGATCTCGCCGAGCCCACCGGCACGCGCCATGAGGAACGTGGTCGGGAGCTGCTCTTCGTACACCCACGCGTCGTAGAGCGCGATGCGCGAGACCCGCTGGGGCGCGTGGAGCGCGAGGGCCAGTGTCACGCTCGATCCCCACGAATGCCCGACGAACGCGGCGCGCTCGACACCCAGCTTGTCGAGGAGCTGCAACACCAGCTTGGCCTCGGCGAGCGGCGAATAATCCCCTTCGGGCCGATCGCTCCAACCGAAGCCCTTGAGATCGAGCGCCACCACCCGATGCTTCTTCGACAGCTCGGGAATCAACAGCTCCCAAGTCTCGAGCGAAGAGGCGAAGCCGTGAACGAGCACCACCGGCGGGCCCTGCCCGACATCGACGTAGCGGAGACGCGCGCCGTCGATGGTGGCATACGTCGCCTTGGGCTCGCCGGGCATCGCGCCCGTGTGGAACGAGAGACAGCCCGCGAGGAAGGGGAGGGCGCAAAGCACGCCCAGCGCCGGCCAGAGGCGCGTGATTCGGCTCTTCGCCCGGGGAGCAGACCAGGGCTTCATCACGGTGCGAATCGCCAGAGCTCGGAGGCCGAGGTGAAGTCGACCTTGGTCTCGTAATCCTGCGACACGATCGTGCCCACGGTGCCGAAACACTCGGTCACGAAGGTGTGCGTGTGGCGCTCGAGCCAAGTGCCATTGAGATAACGAAGGAGCTTCGTGTGCACCCGCAACACCTGAAAGTCGCTGTAAGGCGTCTTGTAGGTGCCATGGGCGTCGACGGTCGACGTGTACTCCTCGTTGTAGATGCCGCCGATGGGGATGCCCTGCACCTTGCCGGTGACCGCGGAGAGCGTGTCCCACGTCTTCCCGTTCGTGAGCGGGAAGGCGAGGAGGACGATGGGGTTCCCGTAAACGAGCTTGGTGGCGGTGGCGCCGTCGTTGATCGAGACGACGCCGAGGAGGAGGAGATCGGTGCTCGTGAGCTTGAAGACGCCGAGCAGATCGCTGTTCACGTCCGACATCCGCGCCGTGTACGTGGCGCCCGGGAAATCGGCTGCGTACCAGGCGTTCGCCGCGATGGCCTGCGTGTCCACGAGGAGCGCGTGATCGCCGGAGAAGGCGACCTTCACATCCCACGTGCGGCTGCCGTCGGGCTTGGAGACACCGGCGGTGTCGAAGGTGACGTCGTCGGCGACGCGGAAGGTGGCGTGCAGGCCGGCGGCGAGCGGCACCTCTTGCCGGGTGATGACACCGTCGTTGTTCGGAGAACAGCTCGGGGCGCTGCCGCCCGCGCCGCCGCCGCTCGACGAGGACGCCGTCGTGCTGCTCGTGGCCTCGCCGCCGGTGCCGCTCGTACCGCCGGTCCCGCCCGCGCCGCCGGATCCCGTGGGCGCGTCGGCGCAGGTGCCGTTGGCGTTGCAGATGCCCGAAGCGCAGTCCGCGCCCACGACGCACTTCGGCGCTTCGTTGTAGGTGGTACATGCGGTGGCCGAGAGCGCGGCCAACGAGAAGATCGCTGCGGTTCGACGCATGGTGGCCATCATCTCACCGATCGCCGGCCCGCGGTGGGCCTCCTGCCGCCTCGTCCTGTTCGCCGTCGCCGCCATGCCCCGCTCCTTCGCACTGCACCAACCAAGCGCGGCCGCGAACCTAGACCTCTGGGCGACCAAGGTCAACTCGATTTTGTTGCACAGCAACATGACGCGGGAAAAGGCTCCCCGCCGCGGGGCCCTTCTGGTATCGCAGTGCAGCAAGGAGGCCGGCGTTGATCATCAAGAAGTACTCGAACCGGAGGCTCTACGACACGGAGGCGAGCCAGTACATCACCCTGGAGGAGCTCGCCGATCGCATCCGCGCCGGGGCCGACGTGCGGGTGGTCGACGCCAAGACCAACGACGATCTGACCCAGGCCACGCTGGCGCAGATCATCCTGGAGAGCCGGGGCGCGGCGCGCCTCCTGCCGGTGCCGCTCCTGACGCAGCTCATCCGCATGGGCGACGACGCCCTGGCCGAGTTCTTCGGTCGCTACCTCTCGACCGCGCTCGAGCTTTATTTCCAGGCCAAACAAGGCGCGCAGGCCATGGCGCCGTACAACCCTCTGGCCTCCGTCCCCTTCGCCGCCACCAACGCGCTCGCGCGCCTGCTCCTCGGCGCCGCGTCGCTCGGCGGCCTCGTCGGCGAGCAGCCTCCGTCGCCCCCGCCGGCGCCTGCTCCGCCGCCGCCGTCGCCTCCGCCGCCGGCCGCGCAGGCCAGCGACGTGGAGGCGCTGCGCAAGGAGCTCGACGCGCTCAAACGATCCTTGAAGCGCCGCAAGTGATCGACGCGCCGGGTCGTCGTTGTTGCACTGCAACAAAAATGGCTTGACCGATCCGGGGGCCGAGCTTACCTTCACGCTCACCGAACGGCCGGATTCACCGGCAATCGTCGGCAACAGGAGAGTCGATCATGAGCGAGAGCAAGTCTTCGCAGGTGCGAGATGCGCAGGGCGCGTGGAAGAAGATGGTGGACGAGCAGCTCGCCCGCACCGAGCTGATGTTCGGCGAGGTGGCCCGTCTCCAGGAGCAGAGCCTCGAGCAGAGCCGCCACGCGATCGACGAGATGGCCAAGCTCACCAAGGACTCCATCAACTACTTCGCGCAGCTCTCCGCCGAGTGGCGCAAGCTGACGATCGACGCCGCCAAGAAGTCGGCCGACTTCGTCTCCATCCAGGGCTGAGCTCACCATGGATCTCGCGCCCACGCCGAAAGACACGCTGTTTCGCGATGGGACCGCGGCGCTCTACCGCTTCCGCAGGCCGGAGGGTGCTCCGGCCGGCGGTGGGCTGCCGCTGCTCCTCGTCCCGTCGATGATCAACCGCTGGTACGTGCTCGATCTGCGTCGCGGCGCGAGCCTTTCCGACGCGCTCGTGCGGGCGGGGATCGACACGTTCTGCCTCGACTGGGGTACCCCGGAGGACGAGGATCGTTATCTCGCTTGGGACGACGTCCTCGCGCGCCTCGCGCGGATGGTGCGCGCCGTGCGCCGCGAGACGGGCGCGCCCAAGGTCGGTATCCTCGGTTATTGCATGGGGGCGACGCTCTCGACGGTCTACTCCGCCCTCGAGCCGGACAGCGTCGCGGCGCTCGCCAACCTGGCCGGCCCGATCGATTTCTCGAAGGCCGGTTTCCTCGGCGACATGACGGACGCGCGTTACTTCGACGCCGCCGCCATCGCCGCCGCGGGCAACATGAAGGCGGAGCTGATGCAGAGCGGCTTCACCGCGCTCCGGCCGACGACGCCGATCGCCAAGTGGGTTGGTTTCCTCGATCGCTGCCACGATCCGAAGGCCCGCGAGTCCTTCGAGGCGCTCGAGACCTGGTCGGGCGACAACATCCCTTTCCCCGGCGCGGCCTATGCCACGTACATCGGCGATCTCTACCAGAAGAACGCCCTGGTGAAGGGCGAGCACTACGTGCGCGGGCGCAAGGCGGATTTGAAGAACATCCATTGCCCGGTGCTCACCATCGTGGCCGATCGCGATGCCATCTGCCCGCCGGCCGCCGCCCAGGGGCTCAACGACAACGTGAGCAGCACCGACAAAGAGGTGCTCACGGTCTCCGGTGGTCACGTCGGCGCCGTCGTGGGCGGCAAGGCCTCGAAGGTGCTTTATCCCGCCGTCGCCGCCTGGTTCGACAAGAGGCTTCGCGCCGGTGCCGCTTCGCGCACCGCGGTGGAGCAAGTCGCGCAAGCCTGATGGCCTGATCGCCCAAGAGGTCTGAAGACCTCTTGGGCGCAGAGCTCGAGAAGGTCTCCAATGAGCGCGTGCCGTTCGGCGTCGCGCCAATCCCCCCTCGAAATCGAAGACGATCGCTGAAGCTCCGAGGCGAGAAGCGTGATCACGCTCTCGCCTCGGGCGCGTCGGCCTCGGACCTCGTCCGTTGCTCCGTGCTCGTCGCAGCGATGCGCGGTCGCGCGTGCTCGCGCCCGAGCGTGGCAGTGACGTCCGCGCTCCGCGGAAGCGGCACCTCTCGCGCATGCGTCGCCGCGTGATGCGCTCGAGGCCGACCCGCATTCGCGACGCGGAACAAGAACGCTATGTCAAGCGCCTTGTCGTCGTAGGCCGGTGCCCGACATCCGGCCCAATCCTCATACGCAGCTCATGGACACCGGTCGGTCGTAAGACCAGCGCAGTGCGCAGTGTGGACGCGATGTGGGGGACTGGGGGCCCATGGAGGCGCGGGCGACTTTTTGTTTGATCGCGAGGGGGTAAAAGCCGTATACGGGATAATGGTCAGTAGTGTCTTAGAACAAACTTTCATCGTGCGGGGGAGAAGTGATGTCGCACAGGTGGGTCAACCGAGCGCTGTTCGAAGGGGGATTGGGCAGGCGGCAATGGCCGCTGGGTTCGCCGCCTTCCTGGGCATTTTCGGCCTGGGCATTTTCGGGCTCGAGGGGTGCACGTCGGGCGGTTACGAGCGGGCGCCGCTCGCCGACGGCGGGCTCGGCGGAGCGCCGCCCTTGACGACGAGCACGGGCTCCCACTCCGGCGGGACCACCGTGTCGAGCTCGGGCGGCGGGGCCACCACCGGCACGAGCAGCAGCGGGACCACGAGCAGCAGCGGGACCACGAGCAGCAGCAGCAGCAGCGGCGCGCCGATCGACGCGCCCTGTGCCGCGGATGCGGCGCATCAAGCTGTCTCCACCGCCTTCACTTTCCCGACGCCCCAGCCGCTGGCCCTGGCGTTGAACGAGCTGGTTTATCCCTACGAGCCGCACCCGGTGTCGCTCGTGCTCCACGTGAAGGGGAACGTCTTCGAGGGCGCGATCTCGGCCACGCAGCTCGATTCCGAGGGGTATGGTGTGTTCCTCCCGGGGAGCAACCCCGATTTCAAGCCCATCGTCGGGGTCACCGGTGGCTTCGCCGGGCAGAGCCCGCAGACGGCTGGGAAGATGCGCGTCTTGGACGCGAGCGGTCCGGTCGACATCGCACTGAACGAGATCCGCTGGACGGCCAAGCCGAGCGGGGCGTGCGATACGCTCTGGGTCGTGATGGATGCGGTGATCCCTTCCTCGCAGGCTTCGACTATTCTTCATCTCGCCGACGGCGACTCGACGATCGGGCAGCTGGCCGGTGATCCGGGAGATGGAAGCGTCGATGCCTATCCGGTGCACGCTTGGTTCGCTGGAGAAACGATGAGCTTCGACTTCACCTCGCTGGGAGGTCCGTGATGAATCGCATCACCGTAGCCGGCGTCTTCGGTCTCACTCTTTCGCTCGGCGTGGTCGCGATCACGCCGAGCTGCACCGACGATCATCACTTCTCGTCCCCGCCGCAGGGCGGCTCCGGTGGGAGCTCGCCGAGCGGCAGCTCGACGTCCACCGGAGCGCAATGCGTCGACGGGGACGGGGACGGCTACGGCCCCGGGTGCGCCGCGGGCCTCGACTGCGACGACACCGATCCCGCGATCACCAACCAATGCCTCACGTGCAGCACGCCCAAGGAAGGGTGCCCGTGCGCGAACGAGGGGGAGACGCTGGCCTGCGGCAAGGTCGACGTCATCCTCGGTGATCAGCAGCAGCACGTCTGCGGCGCGGGCGTCTCGGTCTGCTCCGGTGGTCGCTGGGGCGAGTGCATCATCAACAACACGGTGACGCTCGTCCCCTCGTCTCCGACGCCGGGGCCCAAGCCCTTCAATCTCGGTGGGCCGAGCAACTGCTTGACCAACCCGTGCGACCCGAACTGCGTCACGTTCGTCGACACGCCGACCGGGCTCAGCAATCCCGACGCGGGCGTCGCTGCTTCCGATGCCGGCATCACGCTGTACCCGCCCGATGCCAGCACCGCGCCGAACCCGACGTGCATCGGCGGCACGCTCGGCACGTGCTCGCACTCCGTGTGCAGCGTCGGCGCCAAGCTCACGACCGGATGCGACGGCACGCTCGCGTGCGTCTCCAAGGTCTGCTCGACGCACCCCACGTGCTGCAGCGGGACTTGGGACGCGAACTGCGTCGCGTGGGCGCAGTCCGACTGCAACATCGCGTGCGGGAGCAACGGTGGCACCTGCGTGGTTTGCTACAAGGACTCCACCGATCACGACGGCGACGGCTACTCCTATGCACAAGGGGACTGCGCCGACTGCGATCCGCTGGTCAACCCGGGCGCCTACGACTTCCCGGGCAACGGCATCGACGAGGACTGCAACGGCGTTCCGGACGACGCGGTCACGTCCTGCGACACGGGCCTCGCGCTCGCGTCGAGCGTCGCGGGCGACTACGCGAAGGCCATCGATCTCTGCAAGACCACGACGGCCACGGCGACGGGCGCGAGCAAGACCTGGGGCGTGATCTCGTCGAAGCTCGTGCAAGCGGACGGCGCTTCGACGCCGAACTCGCTCGGGTACGGCATCCTCTCGGCCTACGGGCCCAACAACCTTCCGCAAAAGGGCGCGAAGATGGCGGCGTTCTCGTCGGGCACGGCACGCTCGCCCGCCGACGCCAACTGGTACAACCCCAATGGTCAGGGCTCGTCGACCAAGGGATATTTGCACGGCACGTCGTGCTCGTATCCGTCGGGCTTCCCCAAGAACAAGACCGGATGCGCGAAGGCCACTGGCAATGCGCTCGACTCGGCGGGGCTCCTCATGAGCATCCGCGTGCCGACGAACGCCCGGTCGTTCACCTATCGATTCGACTTCTTCACGAGCGAGTACCCCGAATACATCTGCAACCAGTACAACGATTCGTACGTCGCGTTGCTCAAGACGACGTACACGCCGGCGAACCCGGCGGCGAACTCGCTCAACATCTCGTTCGACTCCAACAGCAACCCCGTGAACGTCAACATGGGTTTGTTCAGCGTGACGAGCGGGCCGCTGCTCCAGGGCACCGGCCTCGACGGGACCTGCAAGAACCCGGACACCAACAAGAACGAGATTTGCGGCGGCGCGACGGGCTGGCTCCAGACCTCGGCGCCGGTCGTGCCCGGCGAGACGATTCAGATTCAATTCTCCATCTGGGACGCGTCCGACGAGAAGTGGGACTCGACCGTGCTCGTCGACGCGTGGAACTGGTCGGGTGACTCGGCCACGATCACGACGGGCCAGGCGCCGCCTCCGCCGCCTCCGGCGCTGTACGGAGACGGTTACTTCGTGCGCGATTACGACATGACGGGCGTCTGCCCGGCGGACAGCGTGCCGTTCTGGGGCCTCTGGTCGTGGAACAGCGTGACGCCGTCGGACTCGAAGATCTCCTTCTCGGTGCAGACCGCCGACACCGCGGCCGGTCTCGCCACGGCGCCGATGGACGACCTGCTCTTCTCCAATCCGCCCGGGCCCACCGCGCTCGCGGGGACTTCCGTGGTGGCGAAGACGGGGTCGCCCAGCACGAACGCGGGCTCGGCCGTCGTCGACAGCACGCTCCTCGCCAAGAGCCGATCGCGGATCAAGAACTTCCTCCGCGTGACGTCGCACCTCATCCCGTCGACCGACAACCTCTCTGCGCCGGTGCTCTCGGCCTGGAACCTTCAAGTCAGCTGCGTTTACGCGCTCTGATGAAGAGGGCGTGATTCGCGGCGCTCCCCGCGCCCGCCATCACGCCCTTCGCCCGCGCATGCGCTGCGCGAGCTCCCTTCTTCCGACATCGCCCTCTGCGCTCAGCGCGTGACCGAGCGAGCCGTCAAAGCTCCTTCGATGGGCCGCTGCATGGTCGAGAGCGCGCTTCGAATCGGGGCGTCATCCGCGCACGCGATCGCGCCCTTCGCGCTTCGCCCGCGCGAGCTGCTCGGTGGCCCGCTCCACGAGGTTGCTTCCCGTGCGCTCGCCGTCTCGGAGCTGGGCGGCGCCGACGCTGATGGTCACGGCGATGCGGTTGCTCTGGAACTCGAAGTGGTGATCGCTCACGGTTTGGCGCAGCGTTTCACCGAGCGTGACGGCGGCGTCGATCGACGTTCCGGGCAGGAGGAGGGCGAGCTCGTCCTCGCCGCAGCGAGCGACGGTGTCGCGACCGCGTACGTGGCCCCGCACGAGGCGAGCGAGGCTCTGGAGCACGAAATCACCCGCGAGGCGGCCAGATGTCTCGTTGATGCGCGCAAAGCGATCGATGTCGACGAGGAGGATCGAGAGGGCGCCCGCGTTCCAACGGCTCGCGCGGACCTCGCGGACGATGGCTTCGTCGAAGGCGCGCGCGTTGGGGATCTGCGTGAGGCCATCCTCGAAGCACAGGCGGCTCAGCTCCACGCTGTATTGCACTTCGACGTCCGGTCCGGAGAGGAGCTTGAATATCGTCGCGCCTATGCTCACCCGATCGCCGGGGCGGAGCGCGCGCTCGCCCTCGACGAGCTCGTCGTTGCAAAACGTTCCGGTGGTGCCTGCCGCTGCGACGATGTGCCACGCGCCATCGCGATGCTCGAGCTGCGCATGACGGCGGGAGAGGGCATCGCCTTCGAGCACGATGTCGCAGTTGCGACCGCGGCCGATCCGCACGGGGGTGTGGGACAATGAGCAACGCTTACCCACGAAGCCCGGAGATGGGTCACGGACGATCATCAGACAATCGGTCGTGTCGAGCGCGAGCGGAGCCTCCGTGATCGTGCCCGGCTCGTCCGGCTCCTCCGGCGCTGGGATTGGAATCACCGGCGGCCCCATGCTCAAAAGCGGCTTGCTCGGCGCTGGGATGGGGAGCGCCAGTGGCCCCATCGTGCTCGACGCATTGGATGCAGGGATTGGGGGCGCTTCTGGCCTCAGCGTGCTTGGAGCCGCTTCAGGCCTCAGCGTGCGTGGTGCTTCCGGCCTCAGCGTGCGTGGTGCTTCCGGCCTCAGCGTGCTCAAAGCCGTCTCATGAGGCGCAGGGGGCGGGGCCGCTTCCGGCCTCAGCGTGTTCAAGTATCGATTCCCGGGCGCGAGAGGCGCGTCATCGTCGTCGGGAGGCTCGTGTTCCACGGCGCGAGGATAGCTCATGTCGGATGGCACCGGATCCGACTCGCGAGCGAGGCCGAAATCCGCCGCGGACGAGGGCTCGTCAGTGCGCGACGCGGGCCGAGCGGCGAGGCGCGCCGGCGCGTGACCCGGTCGAGGGGGCCGTCGTGGCGGGGGTGATCTCGCGCAGGATGAGATGATGTTCACGCCCGAGGGCGGGACCATCATGAAGGCCAGGAATGGATGGGAGACGATGTACTCGTCACCACCGTTCGTGCTCGGGCCGATGATGAAGCTCGCGGGCCTGGCCTTCGGCTCCGGTGATCTGTTGGACACCGCCCTATTGACGCGGTGGGAGATGGTGAATCGACAGGCCCTGGCGCGTTTCGCCGCGGACTTCCGAGGTGCGCCCGGGCTCTCCCGCTCGACGAGCGAGGCTCGGGAGCACCACGCTCACATCATCAGAGGGGGATTCCATGGAGCGTAAGAGTCGGAAAGTTCGAGCGACCACGAACGAGCAGGCGCCGAGTGAGGCTCAACCGATCTACGGACAGCGAGCGCCGGAGATGCAGCCTTATGGCACCTTGGTTCATTATCCGATCGATCTGAAGGTGCGGACGCGCATGGAGAACGTGGCCGCGCTCAATCAGATCTTGGCGGACACCATGGCGCTGCGGGACATGTACAAGAAGCACCATTGGCAGGTGTCGGGGCCGACGTTCTATCAACTGCACCTCCTCTTCGACAAACACTACGAGGAGCAGGTCCGGCTCATGGATCTCATCGCGGAGCGCGTGCAGACGTTGGGCGGCGTGAGCCTCGCCATGCCGCACGACATCGCGGAGACGACGCGCATCGAGCGGCCGCCGCGCGGGCGCGAAGAGGTGCCCGTCCAGCTCTCCCGCCTCGTCAGCGCGCACACGGTGATCATCAAGGAGTCACGCCTCTTGGCGCGGCGGAGCTCGGTCAACGGCGACGATGCCACCAACAACCTCATGGCCAGCGAGGTGCTGCCCGCGCAGGAGATGCAGGTGTGGTTCCTCTCCGAGCACCTCGTGGACGGGCCGCTCGTGCGGGTGCGCTGATCGAGGAGCCCTCTCGAAAGAGCCGGGCAGGCGAGCGCGCGGGTCGTGCGCACAGGCCTTGGTATGGCGGCTGCCAGGCAGAGCCCGGCCCGATGGATAGCCATCCTTCCCGTGATTCTGCGCGCGTCCGCAGCGGTCTTCCGCAGATCGTCGATGCGCGCGCGGATCTCCGCTTTCGCGCGCTCGTCACGCGCCGGGGGCTCGATCCCAACGAGCGCTTCGTGGGCGGATACGTGGAGTGGGAGTGGCGACATGCGCGCCATCTCTTCGACGTGGACATGGTGCGCGGGCGCGCCGTGATGGAGCTCGGTTGCAACGTGGGCGCGACGGCGATCGTCCTGGCCGCGCTCGGCGCCGACGTCTCCGCCGTCGAGCCGGATCCGGAGTGGATCGAGATCGCCCGCGCCAACGCGGCTCGTTATGGGGTCGGCCGGCGAATCCAGTTTGCGCACGTTCCGGACACCAGACGTCTTCCCTTCGCGGATTCCGCGTTCGAGGCGGTGGTGTGCAACAGCGTGCTCGAATACGTGGCCGCCTCTGCGCGAGCCGCCGTGCTGCGCGAGATCGATCGGGTGCTCGCGCCGGGCGGTGTGGTGGCGGTGCTGGGGACGAGCAATCGCTTGTGGCCGCGGGAGCAACACACGCGACGATGGCTCGTGAACTACGTGCCGACGGCGGTGGACGCGCTGTGGAAGCGCACGCTGCGCCGCGGAATCAGCGCGTCGAGCGTGCGCTGCGTGCTCGCGGGCTACGATGATCTGTTGGTCGAAGGCGAGGGCCGGCGCTTCGTCGAGCTCAAGGCGCGCATGGGCGCGTCGGGCTGGAAGCTCGCAGCCATTCGCCGCGGAGCGCGGGCGCTCGCGCGCGTGGGTGTGTCGCCCGGCGCGGTGGGGCCGACGCTGACGATGTTGCTGCGAAAGAGGTGAGCGGCGTGCGCCGCCGCGCTCGCGGTGTGGATGCGCGCCGCGCGCTGGAAGCGGCGCGCCCACTGTCCACGCGCGCAGGGTCGTGCTACCGACCTGCCGTGGCCTCCGTGTACGACTTTCCTCCCGCCGAGCCGGAGCTTCCCGAGCCGTCGATTCCGGACGATCTCAACGAGCCGCAGCGCCGCGCGGTGGCCCACGTCGACGGCCCGCTTCTCATCTTCGCGGGCGCCGGCAGCGGCAAGACGCGCGTCATCGTCTACCGCATCGCCAACCTCGTTGCAGTGCACCGCGTGCCGCCCTACCGCATCCTCGCGGTCACGTTCACCAACAAAGCCGCGGGCGAGATGAAGCGGCGCCTCGAGTCCTTGATCGGGCCCGAGGTGGCGAAGGATCTCTGGGTCGGCACCTTCCACTCGGTGTGCGTGCGCCTGCTTCGCCGGTATCACGACGCGGCCGGCCTCTCGCGCAATTTCGTCATCTACGACGACGGCGATCAGCGCACGGTGATGAACCGGGTGATCAAGGAGCTCGAGCTCGACGAGAAGCGCTTTCCCCCGCGGCAGGTGCTCTCGCGCATCCACCACGCCAAGCAGGAGGGCAAAGGCCCGGAGGACGTGGAGCGCGAGGCCGGGTTTCAAGGGAACATCCTGGCCAAATGCTTCGAGGGCTACCAGCGCCGCTTGAAGGACGCGAACGCCGTCGATTTCGACGATCTCCTGCTCTCCGTCCTCCGCATCGTCGAAGATCCGGAGAGCCTCCCCGGTCAGGAGATCCGGGGCCGCTTCCGGCACGTGCTCGTCGACGAGTTCCAAGACGTGAACCAAGTGCAGTATCGCTTGGTGCGCGCGCTCGCTTCGAGCACGCACAACCTCTGCGTCGTCGGCGACGACGATCAGAGCATCTATCGTTGGCGCGGCGCCGACGTGCGCATCGTGCGCGGCTTCCGCCGCGACAACCCGAACGCCACCGTCATCAAGCTGGAGCAGAACTACCGCTCTTCCGGCAACATCGTCAAAGGCGCTCTGGGCGTCATCAAGCCTGCTTCGGATCGCGAGCCCAAGGAGCTTTGGACGGCGAACCAGGACGGCGAGTCCATCTCCATCGTCGCCACGGACAACGAGCACGACGAGGCCGCCTTCGTGGTGGAGCGGATTCGCGAGCTCTGCGTGAAGGGCGTCTCCCCGCGGGAAATCGCGGTCTTCTACCGCATCCACGCCCAGTCGCGCGTGCTCGAAGAAGTGATGCGGGCCGAGCGGATTCCTTATCAGATCATCGGCGGCGTGCGCTTCTTCGAGCGGGCCGAGATCAAGGACTGTCTCTCGTACCTCCGGGTGATCGACAACCCGAAGAGCGATGTCGATCTCCTGCGCATCATCAACACGCCTTCGCGCAAGATCGGGGACACGACCATCGAGAAGCTGGTGCAGACGGCCGACGAGAACGGCACCTCGCTGTACGATGCGCTCGCGCCGGCCGCCGACGGCGGTGCCTTGGGATCCGCGGCGCGCAACGCCATCCTGCGCTTCCGCGATCTGCTCCAGAGCCTCATGGCCGACGCGCGCGACATGCGCCCGAGCGAGCTCTGCGAAGAGGTGCTCGGGCGCACCGGCTACACCAAGATGCTCGAAGCCGACGACAGCACCGAGGCGGAGACGCGGCTCCAGAACTTGCGCGAGCTCGTGGGCTCCATCCTCGCGTACGAGGAGGAGGCCGCGGCCGAAGGCGAGCCGGGGACGCTGTCCGGGTACCTCGAGCGCGTGACGCTGGCGAGCGACGTCGACGCCCTCGAGGAGACGCCGCGCGTGGCCATGATGACGGTGCACGCGGCCAAGGGGCTCGAGTTCGAGGCGGTCTTCCTCACGGGGATGGAGGAAGATCTCTTTCCCTTCCGATCGATCGATCCGAAGCGCGGTGAAGATCTCGAAGAGGAGCGCCGCCTCGCGTACGTGGCCGTGACGCGCGCGCGGCGGAAGCTGTGGATCACGTACGCCGGCCGTCGCGCCATCTTCGGGACGACGCGCTATGGGCTGGCGAGCCGCTTCATCAGCGATCTGCCGCGCTCGTCGGTGCGCCACGACATGACGGCCTCGCTCGCGAGCCACGCGTCGCACCGTCCCGATCCGGGGATGGGCGCGGTGATGGCGCGTGCGCGCGGCGCGTGGTCGCACCCGCAGGAGCAGGCCGCGTCGAGCATGAGCCGTTTCCCTGGCCGGCCTTCGGCGGAGGCGCCCGCGCGTGCGCCGGGCGAGCGCTACGTCGAGCGCGATGATCACGCGCACGGCGACGCCGGCGGCGGCGGCGGCGAAGGCGAGCTCTTCACCGGCATGCGGGTGTCACACAAGACGTTCGGTGTCGGCGTGGTGCAGGCGGTCGATCCGGGCGCCGATCCCATCGTGACCGTGAAGTTCTCGGGCTACGGCCCGAAGCGGATCAAGGCGCGCTTCCTCCAGCCCGGCGGGCGTTGATTGCGATGGGGCCGCAAGCGGCCCCAAACCCCGCGCCGGGCGAGCCGGCGCTGAGCCGCATCGCGCGCGGAAACGTGGGTGCGATTGCGAGAGGCCTCGCGAGGCGCAGAGGAAGTCCCGATTGGATCGCAGCGTGAGGCGCGCCCGCGCGGTTCGGGCGCGATGCGCTTCGAGGGCTTGAATTCGGCGCGCCCAATCGTGCTGGATGTTTGTGCCCGCGACCGAGAAGGGGTACGGGCAGGCCATGCTGAGTGTGCGGGAGGTGGGCCTCGTAGCCCAGAGGGAGATCCTCCGGAACATCCGGAGCACGAAGGGGATCGCGATGTTTGCGCTCTTCTTCTTGGGTGGGCTCGTGCCCGCGGTCGTCCGGGTGATGCTTCAGAAGATGGCGGGTGACGTCTCGAGCGACGTCCTCAAGGCTGCCTTCGAGGCGTACCTGATGAAGACCTACGGGAACGAGGCGATCGTCAAGCACCTCTCCGGCGCTCCGCCGATCATGTACTTCCTCTTCGAAGGGACGTTGATGTTCCTCCCGCTCTTGGTGTTGGCGGTGGGGTTCGATCAGATCGCCGGCGAGATCCAACACCGCACCATCCGCTACAGCGCGGGGCGCGCCACGCGCACGTCGATCGTGGTCGGCAAGGCGCTCGGGATCTGGGGCGTCGTCGGGGTGATGGTCTCCGTCCTTCACCTCACCGTGTGGATCGTCACGCTGGTGCAGGGCGGGCAGTCGATGGGGGCCGTCATCACGTGGGGCGTGCGCTTCTTGGCCTACGCCGTGGTGTGCGCGGGCGCGTACGTCGGGTTCGCGTCGCTGATGAGCAGCATCTTCAAGACCCCGATCGTGGCGCTCTTCGTGGGCGCGGGCGTGGGCTTCGCCATCTGGCTCGTCAACGGCATCCTCGGCTTCTTCGAGAGCACCCAGGCGATCACCTGGATCTTCCCGAACCGCTACGAGAAGCTTTTGATCGAGCCCGATCCGCTGCGCATCCTCCTCGGGCTCGCGCTCTTTCTCCTGTGGGGCGGTCTGTGTGTGACGGGCGCGTCGGCCATCGTGGCGCGGAGGGACATCTGATGAGCACCGAAGCCATGCCGCCCTCGGAAGAGAAGCCGAAGTCGAAGACCAAGCTCGATCGGAGCGGTCCGCCGGCCATCGATCTCAAGGGCGTGGTCAAGAAGTTCGGCGCGGTCACCGCCGTCAACGACGTCACCTTCGAGGTGCCGACCGGCAGCGTGTTCGGCCTCATCGGACCGAACGGCGCCGGCAAGACGACCACGTTCTCGATGCTCGCCGGTTACCTCGCGCCGACGAGCGGGGAGATCTACATCCTCGATCGATCGCCCGAGGCCGTGAGCCAGCTCAAGGGCAAGGTCGGCGTGCTCCCGCAGGACGCGCTCCTGCCGGCCAACGAGCAGGTCGGGAGCTTCCTTGTGTACCTCGCTCGCCTGCAAGGCATGGATGCGTCCGCGGCGCAGCGCGCGACCGAGCAGGTGCTCGCGGACGTGGGCGGCGCGGATTGGTGGCGCACCCGCTGCGGCGCGCTCTCGCACGGCATGGCCAAGCGCGTGGGCTTGGCCGCGGCGCTGCTCGGCGATCCGCAGGTGGTGCTGCTCGACGAGCCCACCGCGGGCCTCGATCCGCGCGTGGCCTACGAGGTGCGGCAGCTCGTGAAATCACGGCGCGGCCGGTGCACGCTGGTGATCTCGAGCCACAACCTCCAGGAGCTGGAGGAGGTGTGCGATCACGCGGCCATCCTCGATCGCGGGCAGCTCATCACCGCCGGGACGATGAGCGAGCTCACCGCCGATTCGTCGGAGGTCCGCTTCGAGCTCGGCCGCGGCCCCATCCCCGAGGACGAGGTGCGCGCCATCGAGGGCGTGAAGACGGTCGAGTGGAACAAGGCCGCTCGCGAGCTGGTGGTGACCTTCGATCGCGCGGCGTGCGACGCGGAGGAGATGATCCGCCGCGGCACGTACATCCTCTACCAGAACAACGCGCGCATCAGCGGGATCAGCAAGGGCCGTGGCCTCGAGCAGCGGGTGATGGAGCTGACCGAGTAGCGGCTCCTCGAGACGTCGATCGAGCTCGCCGGATTCAACGCAAAGACGCAAAAAGGCAAGGAGGCTCAATCTCCCCCGCCTTTTTGCGTCTCTTGCGCCTTTGCGTTCCTCTTCCCTTCCGGGATTGCCGTCACACTCGATGCTGCTGCCGCGATGGTGGACAGGAGCGTGGCGATGCGGCGTGCAATCTCGGTGGCGGCGCTGGGGATGATGGCGGGCTGCGCGGGGGCGAGCGCGGCCCCAACGTCGAAGACGACGGTGGAGGCGCATCCCGAAGCGCTGCCCGTGCCGTCCGTGCCGCCTGCGCTGCGGGCGCGCGTTGCCGAGATCGCGAAGCCCATGGATGAGAACGTCGCGGCGCCCGCGCCGGCGGCGCCCGCGCATCCGTTCTTCGAGCCCGCGCGCCCGGCGGCGAGCGCGCTCGTGATTCCCATGCCGGGGCCGCCCAAACCGCGCTCCGCGCTCATTCGCAACGGATTTTACAACCCCATGCCGGGCGGCGTGTTCGCTGGATATCAAGCCGACACCGGGCTCGACATCGCCGGCACGCGCTTGCCTGTCTACGCGCTTGCGGCGGGCACGCTCGATTATTCGGAGCCGGGACACACGCTCTGGACCGGGCCTTCGGACACGGCAAACTGCGTGCGCTTCGAGCTCGATACGCCCATTCCGTGGAAGGGCCGGCGCATCACGCACGTCTACTATGCGCACCTCTCGAAGCTGGAGACGCTCCAGCGCGAGGGCGAGTCACCTCGGGTTCACGTCGAAGCGGGCGAGCTCCTCGGCATCTCCGGCATCGCCAACCACAGCCCGCATCTCCACATCGGGCTCCTGCTCGATGGTGAGGTCGAGCAGCGATATTGGGGCACGTTCCTGCGTGCCGACGAGATCCGCAAGGTGATGGGCGGCTACCGCGACGGCGATCGCTTGTAACCGCCCAAGCCGTCAGACGCGCACGCCCGACGTCTCCGTCAAGCGACGCGCGAGCTCCTGCGCGCGCTCGCCATAACCAGGCGGGAGCTGCATCTCTCCGAGCGTGATCCGACGGACCATCGCCGCGCTGATGCGTCGGCTCCCGGCCGCGACCAACAGCTCCTCGATCAACGCCGTTTTGATCTCCTCGTGCGTCGTCTTCATGTCAGACCTCCCGCGGCGATCGATGGCCGCGGGAGGCATCATGCCACGAACACGATGACAACGGGGTGACCGCTCATTGGCATGACGGACGCTGGTATCCCACGTTGGTGCCTACGTTCCGGTCGGTCACGAATTCACTGACACTCGACGGCGCAGGCTTCATCGGCACAGCCGATGGCGTTGTCGTACTCGATTTTTCCAGTGGGAAATTGCTTCTCGCAGTCGGCGAGACAGGGATCGGTGCCCGCGTCGCCGGGGTCGAGGGCGCAGCCGAGCGCGCAGTTCACGTATCCATCATTACAATCAGGGTCGAGCAGACAGCCGTTGATTTGGGGACAGCACTTGGCCTCTGCACAATCGTTGCACGTGGCGTTTTGCGACGAATAGGGGCTCGCCAACGTGCAGGCGACGACATCCGGTCCGGCGTCGATCACCATTGCATCGGGCGCCGTTCCATCGGGTGTGGTTGCGTCGGTGATGCTCGCGTCCTCGACGCCGGCGTCGGTGCCCGGCGCGTCCGCCGCGGAGCAGGCGGCGAGGACGAAGGTGAAGGCGACGATCGATCGATGCATGGAGATCGCCTTCACTGCGGCACCGAGCAGCCCACGGCATTCGGGCCCCCGATGTTGTTGTCCGTGCGGCACTCGTGCCAGCTCGGGTGCGCGGGCGCGCCGTCGTCGACCACCACGTAGACGGGCGTCGATCCATTGATGATGCCTTGGCTCGGCGACGCGAGCGGGAGCACCACCGCCTCCGACTCGGCCGGATAAAGCACCTTCGTGGTCGTGCCTTGACCGAGGCTCGTGCCGCCGGGCGGCGTGCCTTCGTAGAAGCCCACCACCACGCCGGCCGGCAGAGCCGCTTGGCCGATGTTGCGCACCGTGGCCACGAGCGCATACGAGCCGGTGCAGCGCGGGGCCACGGAGACCACCACGTCCGGCGCGGAGAACTCGCTGCCAGGTTGCTTGTTCTGGCGGAAGTCGTTGAGGCCCGGCTGCGTCCAATTGGGCAGCTCGTGCGCGGGGATGCTGCCGTCCTCGTTCACGTTGGTCACGTGATAGGCATGCTCGTTCCACACGCGGCGCGTGCGCACCCAACTGTTGTTGGCGTCGCCGAAGATGCGCACGCCCGACTGCGCGTTGGCGGTGCCGTCGTTGCAAGCCAGATCGGGGCTGGCCTGTCCATAGGCGTTGGAGACGACGAGGATGTCGGCGTGACCGTCGTTGTCGACGTCGGCGATGACCGGATACTCGATGAGCGTCGCGGTGGTGTTGCAAACGGAGATGAGGACATCACCCGTCTTGCCATCGTAGATACGAAGGTGGTTTTGGTCGGAATAGACCACCTCCGCTTTCCCGTCGCCGTCGAAGTCGAACACGCTCGATCCGGTCGAGGCCGAGGAGCAATCGACGGTGGGTTGGGCCCAGAGGATGGGATCGGTCGAAGCAGGATCGATGAGCTTCTTGCCGTCGAAGACCACGTATCCGATGCCGCCCGCCGTGCCCACGTCGGGGACGCCGTCGCCGTCGAAGTCGGCGATGGTCGGCGGGCCGCCGCCGTGCGTTCCACCCCAGCTCGTCGAGGCGCAGGTGTTGACGGGGAAATGCAGGTTGATGTCGATGGGCGCGCGCACGCTCTGGAAGAGCTGCGGCGCGGCGGCGTCGTAGCGCCACACCGAGATGGTGTGCGCGAGGTTGTCGATGACCGCGATCTCGGGCTTGCCGTCTTTGTCGAAGTCGCCGATGGCGGGCCAAGGGCTCTTCCAATCCGGCGTGCCGTCGAATTGGCCGGTCGCGGCGATCTTCGTGTCGACGAAGAGGTTGCCGTCGTCGTGGTAGCCGCGGCTCGAGGTGACGATGTCGAGCTTGCCGTCGCCGTCGATGTCGCTCACGACGAAGGTGCCGTTGAGCGGCGGGTTGAAGGCGTGCTTCAAGGCGCCCGTGGCGCCGTCGAGGATGCCGCCTTCGACGATGACCTCCACGGCGCCGTCGCCGTCGAGATCGGCGATGCTCGGCATCATGCAAGTCACGGCCGGGCTCGTCCACAGCGGGTTGCCCGCGCCGGTGAAGGCGTGCGCGGCGCCGTCGACGCCGCAGGCCACGACCTCGTTGCCGGGCTGGCCGTCGATGTTGCCGCCCGCGAGCTGCTTCGTGGCATTGATGACGCCGGGCACGTTCCATTTGTCGACGACCTTGCCGCCGACGATGGAGACGGCGTGGAGAACGCCGGCCCCTTGATATGCGCCGCCCGTGAACGTGGAGAAGACGATCTCGGGGATGTCCTTCTCGGTGATCTTGCCGTCGCAGTCGTCGTCGTCGAGCTCGATGACGATGGGGGTCATCATCACGTCGGTCGCATAAGGCGCCGTGACCTGGCCACCCCAGGCGAACTTGAGCACGGGGTTGAAGCCGGCCTGCGGGTGGTATTCGCATTGGGTCAGGCAATCGAGCGCGCCGCCGTCGGGCGCGCCGGCGTCGGCGGCGCAGGTGGGCGGGCGCGGCAGGCACTTGCCATTGAGCTCGGCGGCGCCGCCCATGCACGAGGCGTCGGCGCTGCCGGCATCGCTGTTGTCGCCCAGCGAGTACTCGCAGTAGTCGTTCGAGCCGCAATCAATCGAGTCGTGGCAGGGCGCGCCGGGCGTGACGCACTTCTGGAAGGAGCAGACATCGCCGCCTGCGCAGCACGTGTCGCCGCACGCAGAGGCGGGATCGCAACAGGTGTTGCCGGCGCAGACGCCGCCGTCGCCGCAGGGCTTGCCGCTCGTGCAGCCGCCGCCGTCGACGAGGCCGCCGCCCGTGTTGCCGGTGCTCGACGAAGAGACGGTGTCGCCGCCGCCGTGGCCGCCGGTGCCGGAGGTGGTGAAGGTGCCAGTGCCGGTGGACGTGTTGCCACCCGATCCGCACGCGATGGGGACGAGCGGAGCAGCGACGGCGAGGATGGCTAGGGCAGGGAAGGTGAAGCGACGGCGGCGCATCGGCCGATGGTGCCTGCGCCGCGCGATGGGGGAAGTGGAACGTGATTACGGCCGGCTCGTCCGGCCCGGGGTTTGGGGCCGCTTGCGGCCCCATCGTGGAGGAGATTGGCGGAAGCGCCCGATGATTCGGGCGCTTCATCAAGCCGTCACTCGGCGGGCGCAGGCTCCGCGGAGGGCTCGCCGGCGTGCGAGCCCATGGCGCTCTTGAGAGGCTTGTTGAAGAGCCAGATGGCGATGCCGGCGGCGACGCCCATGACCATGAGGAGCATGAAGAACGACTCCGCGGACATGGTCGTGTAAAGCTGGCCGATGTAGCCGGAGAGGATGTTTCCGAAGAACGAGGAGAGGAACCACATACCCATCATCAACGAGACGATGCGGACGGGGCTCACCTTGGTCACGAGCGAGAGGCCGATGGGCGAGAGGTAGAGCTCGCCGATGGTGAGGAGCATGGTGCAGAAGATCGGCCAGAAGATGCTGCCCTTGCCGCCGCCGATGAGCTTCGCGCCGACGACCATGACGATGAACGAGGCGCCGAGGATGAAGCAGCCGATGGCCATCTTGGCCACGCTGGAGGGCTCCTTCCCCTGCTTGTTCTGCCAGGCCCAGAAGCGATCGAAGAAGGGCGCGAGGAGGAAGATGAAGAACGGGTTGACCGACTGGAACCACGTGGACGAGGCCCACGACGGCCAGATGGTCTTCTCGTCGGCCCACGTCTGCATCGTGTTGCCCTGCTGCTCGTAGACGGCCCAGAACACGATGTTGAGCGCGCAGAGGATGACGAGGGCCCAAACGCGCTTCCACTCGTCCTTGTCGAGGGGCTGATTCTTTGCTTCGGCGGTGCCGGCGTCGCGCTTCTGGAGGGTGTCGGGGGCGAGGGTCTTCTGCCCGAAGAGCTGCACCACGAGACCGAGGAGCATGCCGATGCCGGCGGCGAGGAAGCCGTAGCGCCAGCCGTAGGCAGCAGCGAGCGTGCCGCAGATCAGGTTGCAGATGAAGGCACCGAGGTTGATGCCCATGTAGAAGATGGTGAAGGCACCGTCGCGGCGCGGATCGCCCGGCGGGTAGAGATTGCCCACCTGCGTGGAGATGTTCGGCTTGAAGAAGCCGTTGCCGATGATGAGGAGCAGGAGGCCGATGAAGAAGCTCGCCTCGGAGCCGAAGAGCACGAACTGGCCGAGCGCCATGAGCGTGCCGCCCACGAAGACGGAGCGCTTCTGACCGAGGTAACGATCGGCGATGAGGCCGCCGATGACCGGCGTGAGGTAGACGAGGCCGGTGTACCAGCCGTAGAGCACGGACGCGTTGGGCGAGACCGTGCACGTCTGCGAAGCGATGCTGTGGGCCACGTCGGCCGCGAGGGGCGCGATGCCTTTGACGGCGTCGCCCGCCTGCAGATCAGCGGCCTTCTCGGTCACGCACTTGGCGACGCTGGCGGGGTCGACGGTGGGGAGGAGGGATTTGACGAAACGCCAACCAATGACGGAATCGGGATTACCGATACCGTCATAGGCTTTTCCTTGGAGCGTTTGCCGTACCGTGATGAACAGGAAGTTCACCATGTACAGCTTCAAGAGCCCGCGCATCCCGTAGTACGAGAAGCGCTCCCACATCTCGGTGAAGAACAGGACGAAGAGGCCTACGGGGTGGCCGAGGAACGTCTTGTTCGAGGCCGGGCCTTTCCACTCCGCGTCCGCCTTCGCTTCCGTCGACATTCGGTCTCCTTCGAAAAGGTGCCGGGTCGTCGCAGAGGCGGGGAGGGGCGTCAAGCGGGCTCTGGCGCGGGCGCCCCCTCTGCCCCGGTGATCCAAGATCCCGGGAGGGCCCTCTCACCAAGCTTCGGGAGCGACGTGCGATGCCACAAGCCCCCGGTGCATGATGCAGGGAGCGCCGCACGAGCGACCGAGCGATCAGCGTCGACCGACTTGCTGCTCGGGCAAACGCTCGCGCGTGCCGCCGATGTCGAAGCGTCCCTTCACGCCGGCGAAGATGAACGTGTTCACGCTGCGGTTGGTGAGCGATGCGGTCTCGGCGCCGCCGCCCGCGCGCCACATGAACATGTTGAGGTCCGCGCCGATCACGGGAGAGACGGCGACGCTGTCGGTCGGGCGCACGTCGAGGCCGACCTCGACCTTCGCGAGCTCGAGGCCGTGCGTGTACATGGTCGGGAGGTTGCCCGTCGGTGACTCGATGAGCCCGCGATAACCGGTGCCGACCGTGAGATAGGGATCGACGCGGTTGTGCGGCTGCATGTGATACGTGCCTTGCACGCCCGCGGTCACGCCGCGCACGGTCACCGCATTGGCGCCGCCGGTGGGCGCGGTGACGGTGGATCCATAACCTTGGAATTGGCCGCTGGCCGCGACGGACCAACGGGGATCGATGCGATAACCGATGCTCGCGCCGATGGTGCCGCCGGCGCCGGCGAGATCACGCACGCCGCGACCACGGTTGATGTTGCCGAAGCCTTGCGTGTAGCCGGCGTCCACGCCGATCTCGAGGGCATTGCGCGGCGCGCGTACGGGCGCGGACATGTAGCCACCCACGTCGCGTGCGACCTCACCCGTCGTCACGGTCGGTCGGTTCGGCTGTGGCGTCATGGGGGTCGGCACCGTCTCCTCGATGGTGGCATCCGCGCCCGGCTGCTGCGGCGGTGCGTTGGGCTGAGGCGTCTGCTGCTTGTTCTGCGCGAAGGCCGGCGTCGCGGCAGCGAGCGCGAGCGCTCCGGCTGCGATTCCAAACGTCTTCATGTGATTCCCCCTTGTCGTGACGCCGGACGCCCCCGTCGGGGCGGCCGGGCCCGCGCTCGCCGAGAGCATCGTGCGTGCCGCCTTCCGGGCGGGAACGTTCTGCCCGCGCGTCGCAAGCGGTCGCTTCCGGGAGCGCCCGAAGCGCTGGGCAACGCGCCCGACTTGCGCGAGCATGCCGGGCCATGAACGCTCCGTGGATCCACGTCAACGGTAAGGTCGCGCTCGTCACGGGAGGCAGCCGCGGCATCGGTGAGTCGATCGCCAAGGCGCTCGGCCAGAGCGGCGCGAAGGTCGCGATCGCTTCACGCAAGATGGATGGCGTCGCCGCCGCGGCCGAGCGGCTCCGGGCAGCCGGCGTCGAGGTCGAGCCGTTCGCCTGTCATACGGGCAAGGCGGATCAGGTCGACGCGCTCGTCGCGGCCACGGTCGCGCGCTTCGGCAAGATCGACATCCTCGTCAACAACGCGGCCACGAACCCGCACTTCGGGCCGATGATGACGGGCGACGACGCGGCCTTCGACAAGACCTTCGAGGTCAACGCCAAGGGCTACCTCAACATGGCGAAGGCCGTGGCGCGGCACCTCATCGAGCGCAACGCGCCGGGGTCGATCATCAGCGTCGCGAGCATCATGGGCCTGGGCGCGGCGCCGCTCCAAGGCATCTACGGGATGACGAAGGCAGCGGTCGTGTCGATGACGCAGACCCTCGCGGTGGAGCTCGCGTCGAGCGGCATCCGGGTCAACGCCATCGCGCCCGGTCTCGTCGATACGAAGTTCGCGGCGGCCATCGTGCACAATCAAGATCTCATCGACATGGAGAAGAAGCGCACGCCGCAGGCGCGTTATGCGCAGCCCGACGAGATCGCGGGCGCGGCGCTGTTCCTCGCGTCGGACGCGGCGTCGTTCGTCACGGGTCACACGCTGGTCGTCGACGGCGGGCGCACCATCGCGTAGCGCGGATGGCGTGCGGCTTCGTCATCCTGCGCGTGCGGATGACGAAGCCCTACGGCTCGCAGCGCGGCGCCGATGCCGCGAGCTGTGTCGTGAAGAGGGGAGAGCAGCGCACGGCGAGCGAGGGATTGGAGACGTTTGTCTCTCGTCCCTCGCGCGCGGCTTCGAGATGTGACCGAGGAAGCGTCGCGCAGCAGCTTCATCGGTCACATCTCCTCAATCTTCGTCGTCGGAGACGATGGCGTGGCGGATGGTGCGCGGCGATTCGTCCAGCTCGGGGACGTTGATCTGGATGCGCTCGGAGAGCGGGCCGACCGAGAGCGGCGCGCGCACCGAGTCGACGCCGGCGTCCTCGATGCCGGGGCGACGGGTGCTGGGAGGCATGTCGCCGGGGAGGAAGGACGAACGGCGGCTGGAGACGGGCGCGTCGGGCAGGAAGCTGCTGCGGGTGCTGCTCGGCGCGTCGTCGCCGCCGACGGGCGGCGGGATCGACGAGGCGCGGTGATCGCCGAGGGCGTGCTTCTGCTCGAGGAAGCGAAGCACGGAGCCGCCGGTGGCGCGCTCCAGCGCGGAGCGGAGATCGCCGGGGAGCGTCGACTCGATAAGCAGGCGCGCGCCCGTGCGAGGATGGACGATCTCGATGCGTACCAGGTGGAGGAACGAGCGATCGAGGCCGTGCTTCTCCTCGAAGTAGCGGTTCGTCGGCAGGTGGCCGTAGCGCTCGTCGCCGATGACCGGATGGCCGATGGCGGCGAGGTGGCGGCGGATCTGATGCGTGCGGCCGCCGTCGGGGATCACGCGCAGGATCGAGTGACCCGACGCAATGGCCAGACGGCGATAGCGCGTGCGCGCCGGGTAGGTGCGGCCGCCTTCGCGGAGGTCGCGCGTGATGGCGCCCTTCGCGGGCGTCACGCCCTTGGCGGCAGCCAAGTAGATGAGGCGGCCCGTCGTCGCGAGCGCGTTGCCCCAGAGGGCGCGCGCCTTCTCGTTGCGGGCCAACATGGCGAGGCCGCTCGTGCCGGCGTCGAGCCGATGAATCGGCTCGAGCTTGTTGTCCACCGTGTTCGGCAGACGCGCACAGCGCGAGAGGAGCGAGCTGCCGTACTCGCCTTCCTCCGCGAGGATCGGCTCGTGCGGGCCCTTGTCGACGACGATGACGTCCTCGTCCTCGTAGATCACGCGCGGCGGCGCGGGCGGCGAGCGGCGGAGCACCGAGACGGTCTCGACCTCCTCCGTCAGCGGGATCATGTCGAACGGCGCGATCTCGCTGGCGTTGTAGCCGAGCCGGCTGAAGTGATCGAGGTCGCGCGCGAGCGTGTCGGGGTCGCACGAGACGTAGATCAAGAGCGGCGCGCCGAGGAGCGCGATGGCTTCGCGCGCGGCGGGGGAGACGCCGCGACGAGGCGGGTTCATCACCACCGCGTCGAAGGTCTCGCCGGCGTCGGCCATGGCCGCGACCTCTTCGGCGACATCGCCGGTGCGCACGTCGAGCTTGATGCCCTGCGCTTCGGCGGCGGTGCGCGCGTTGTTGGTGGCGGGCGCGAACGACTCGACCGTGGTGACCGAGTAGCGGTTGTTCGCCAGCGCGATCGAAATGGCGCCCGAGCCGCCGTACAGATCGAGGACGCGCGCGCCTTCGGGCGCGCTCGACTCGTCGGGGCCGGTGAGATCGAGGGCGCCGATCTCGCGCGTGATCATCGCGTGCACGCGCGCGGCCTGCTCGCGGTGCGCTTGCACGAAGGAGCCGAAGGTCGCGAGGTGGTACGTGCTGCCGATGCGATCCTGCGCGCGCATGGCGCCGTCGAGCGGGAGCGTGTCCGGCCCGAGGATCTGCGGCGCGTCGGCGTCGTGGAAGTTCGCCGCGATGCCGAGCACGCGCGGGAGCATCGGACGCAGCGCGCGCGCCGCTTCCTTCAGCTCGTCGCGCGAGGGCGCGCGATCGCGCTGCAGCACGAACGTCACCAGCACGCCGATGCGATCGGCGCCGCGCGCCGAGGGCGGGCCGCTCTCGACCGGCGTCGGCGCCTTGACGTGCGTGGCCGCTTCGAGCGCGCGCTCGCTGGCCGACGCTTCGCTCACGGGCGGCACGGGCTTCGTGTCGGCCATCGCCTCGGGGCGCAGCGTGGTGGGCGCGGGGCGCGCGGTGATCGCGCGCGGATCCTGATCGCCGTCACGCGGCGGCAGGAACGGCGAGGGCGCTTGCAGTCGGACCTCGCGCAGATCGAGCGCGCGCAGCACGCCGCCGCCGAACGGGTTGTACGGCAGCAGCAGCGCGCGCACCGCGTCCGGAGGGGACGCGATGAGCTCGCGCAACGTGGCCGCCACCTCCGCGAGCGCGGGCGCGAGGACGCGACAATTGGGGATGTCGACGACCTCGTGATTGCCCGAGCGCGCGTAGAGACCGATGCGACCTTCGGGAGAGACGATGAGCTTCGCTCGCCCGCGGTACCCGACCATCGGCTCGGCCGGCGTCACCGGCCGCGTGTAGAGCAGCTCCAGTGACGGATAGTGGGACATCGCCGTGACGACGCGCGCTCGCTTGGTGGTGAGCTGCTGCGCGTAGTCGAGATGAATGAGAGGACAACCTGCGCACTCGGTCGCGTGAGAGCACTGCACCACGGTGAGCGGTATTTCGCCCGCGCGCAGCGTTCGCCCCATGGGCGAAGCAAACCTCGCACTGGGGGGCCCACCCCCGCCGAGTCCATCGGTGTTCGTGCCCGACGCCATGCCGGGAGCTTACAGTGGCAGAGGGGGCTGCCCTAGGGGGAAGGTGCCGCTTTCGGCATTTTTGTGAGCCCTCCACCTCGACTGCCCTGCTTCTCGCAAAATCCGGCTGAATTCGATGGGGCGACGGCAGGTATGGCGCATGGTCCGTCCTACTTCTTCTCCGTGCCGATTCGCGCCGCGACGGCGGCGGCCCGGTGAGCCCGCTCGCGCGCGTCGTGCGCAATCATACGGAAGACATTGCCGGTGGGGACGTCGCGGGCCGTGCGGACACCCAGCATGGCGATCGACGAAAAGAGCGTCAGCCGGCGGGCTTCGGATGAGATCCAGGCCGGCACCACGTCCGCCGCGGGCAGCTCGCTCAAGGTTGCGAGATCGTGCTTCGCGGCCTCGCGCTGCGCGGTGAGCACCGGATCGTCCTGCACGGCGGCGAGATCGCGCGGCCGTGCGGCCTGCAGCGTGGAGAGCGCGGCGAGGTGCGTTTCTGCCTCGGAGACGACCTCGGCCGCATAGATGCGCGCCTCGTGCGACGCACCCCGCGCGAGGGTGAGCCGACCTTCGGCGAGCTGAGCCTCGACCATCGAGCGCGCGAGCGCGACCAGCGTGGTCGTGTCCCTGTGCTCGGCGCGCATGGGCAGGCGCGCCTCCGGAGGCGCGGGATGCGGTGGAACGATGCGCCACGCGGAGAGCCCGCGGAAATAGGGCCTCGCTTCGTGCTCGCGCTCGTGGCCGCGATTGCCATTCGAGCGGCAGCCCGCGAGCAGCAGCAATGCTGCGAAGATCGCCCGCCCGCGCGCTTCCTCTCGGATCATCCCCACGCCTCCGCATTCTCTGCTGCGATGGACGTGCCAGCGCGCGGCCGCGTGGATTTGTCACGCGCGCGTGCTCGGCCGCGTATGATGGGCGCGTTCGAGCGGGCTCGGCCGGGTCTCTCGACACCGAGCCCGAGCGACGATGGCGGCAACGCGAGACAGGGACGATGACGGCTCGCGACCTTCGCGCCGCCGCTCCTCCGCGCGGCTCGCGCTCGCGCTCGCGGTTGGATCGATCGTGATGGCAGCCGCGTCGCCCGCGCTCGCCGGCCCGGGGGACGCGCAGGCGCAGAAGGGCCTCGTCTTCGCGAAGCGACGCGCCTGCGGGAAGGCCATCCCGCTCCTCGAAGAGGCCGAGCTCGCCCGGCACCGGCCGAGCGTCGCGCTCGCGCTCGCCGATTGCTACGTGGCGACGGGCGAGCTGCTCAGGGCCAGCGAGATGTACCACGTCATCCTCGCCGACAAACCGCAGCGCTTCTGGGTGCGCACCGATTACAACGCCGCCAAGGCCGCCAAGAAGAAGGCGGAGGACGTCGACGCGCGCATCCCCACGGTGGGCTTCCAGATCGAGGGCGCCTACGAGGAGCTCGAGATCACCATCGATGGCAAGGTCGTCGATGCGACGCAGGAGAAGCAGGTCCAGCCGGACGCGAGCCTCGTCGTCGTCGCGCGGGCCAAGGGTCGTAAAGAGCGCACCGACAAGCTCGTGCTGCACGAAGGCGAGAAGCGCGTGCTCTTCATCCGCCTCGATCGCGTCGAGCCCGAGGCCCCGAAGCGCGCGCCGGTCACGCGCCCGACGAGCTGGCTCGGCGCTCGTTACTACGGCGTCGTGTTGCCCAAGTTCGTGATGAACATCGTCGCCGACGGCGGCCGCAGCTTGGTGGTGCCGGGCGGCGCGTTCACCTTCACCACGCAGGCGTCGGACGCGGAGATCACGGTCGCGCTCGGCTACCTCTCGTATCGCATGGGCGACACACCGGTGAAGCCGCGCGGCCAGCCCGACACCGAGTGGGAGTGGATGTCGAGCAGCCTGCAAGCGTTCACCGCCACCGTCGATCTGATGTGGAGCTTCCCGCTCGACGCCGCGGGCAACGTCAACTTCCGCATCGGCGGGGCCGCGGGCGTGGGGTGGATGTTCACGGGCGATCTCTCGCGCGTGCAATCGTATCCAGCCGACGGCAAGCCCGGTGATCCGTCGACCTACCTCAAGTGCCAAGGCCCCAACAACCCGCGGGGCACGTTCCGCTACTGCAACGCGCTCGACAAGGACGCGACGCACTATCCCGGCTACAGCGAGCCCGATTGGTTCCACCGCGGCATTCGCCCGCTGGTATTTCCGTGGCTCGTGCTGCCGCAGCTCGGCCTCTCGTTCCGGCCCACGCGCGCGCTCGCCATCGACGTCGACACGGGCGTGTCGATCTCGGGCTTCCTCACGAGCGTCGGTTTTCGCGTCGGGCTTTGACGCGCGGCGCGCGTCGGCGCCGGGCCACGACGAGGAGCGCCGCGATCGCGATCGAGCCCGCGCCCGCGACATCGCCTCGCGCGATCGGGCGCGCGGCGCACGCCACGTAGGTCTGGTCGTTCCGGCACTCGGGTGCGAACCCGTGGCGGGGAATGCCGGTGCACTCGCCCTTCGGCATGCGATCGGGCGGGTAGGCGAGGCAGATGGCCTGCTCGTCGTCCTTGGAGAGCTGACGGATGTCGATCGTGCCGCGGAGATAATCCGGGTACATCGTCGAGCCGGCCTCGGAGCTGTGGGCCAAGCCGAGCAGGTGACCGGCCTCGTGCGTGAGCACGCTCAGCAGATCGACGTCCTCCGGGCCGGGCGTGTCCGAGGCGGAGAACGTGTTGTTGGCGGTGTTCACCTCGATGTCCGCGTCGTAGATGTCGCCCTTGTCCACGTCGTACGTGACGGTGGTGAGCGCCAGCGTGTCGGCCGTGCCGCTGCCGTCGTCGCTCTCGTGCGGCCAGAAGTCGTCGCGGAAGACGAGGATGTTGGCGTTGCCCGCGTGCTGGTTGTACTCGACGGTCCCGCACGAGACCTCGCCGAGATCGAAGATGGTGATGCTCGGCGACGCGAGCCCGCCGCAATCGACCGCGGTCCACGTGGCGAACGCGTGCGCCAGCGTGGCCTCGGCGGTCTCGTAGTCGATCTGCCCCGACGCGCTCGTCTGCACGTTGAAGCCGATGCACGGTTGTCGCCACTGGAGCTCCACGCCGCAATCGTCGGGCTGGGGCGGGTCGCAGACATGGCCGTCCGTCGATCCGTCCTCCCGCGGCGGGCACGCCGACGATCGGCAATACGCCTCCGCGCGCGTGCCCGCGAGGAGCGCGAGCGAGGCGGCGAGGACCACGGCGAGGGGGCGCATGCCGGCTCAGAAAAGCCTTGGATCCGGCCGCGCGCAAGCAGTTATCGTGGTCCGCATGAACCGGATCCGTCGCCCTCTCACCGCGGCAGGTGCCCTCGCCGCGATCTTCGTCGTGTCCTCCAGCGCCTCCGCGGCCACCCTGGAGGTCGGCCCCGGGAAGAAATACGCAAAGCCCTGCGCCGCCAACGCGGACGCCAAGGACGGTGACGTCATCGAGATCGACGCCGCCGGCGACTACCATGGTGATGCCTGCCAGTGGTCGCAGAACGACCTCACCCTCCGCGGCGTCGGCGGTCGCCCGAAGATCGACGCCACCGGCGCAACCATCTCCAACGGCAAAGGCATCTGGGTCTTCTACGGGAGCGCCGTCACCGTGGAGAACGTCGAGCTCTCCGGCGCGACGGTGCCCGATCAGAACGGCGCCGGCATCCGCCACCAGGGCCTCAATCTGACGGTGCGTGGTTGTTACTTCCACGACAACCAAAATGGCATTCTGGGCGGGCCGCTCGCCAATGGACAGGCGGCGGACGGGCAGGGCGAGGTGCTCATCGAGACCTCGGAGTTCGCGCGGAACGGCGCGGGCGACGGGTACTCGCACAACATGTACCTCAACCATTATGCCAAGGTGACGTTGCGCTATTCGTGGTCGCACGGCGCGAACGCCGGGCACCTCATCAAGTCGCGCGCCAAGGAGACGTACGTCCTCTACAATCGTTTGGCCGGTGAAGAATCGACGAACGTGAGCTACGAGGTCAACCTGCCCGACGGCGGGAAGGGCTTCGTGATTGGCAATCTCATCGTGCAGAACGTCGACCCGAACGGCGAGGAGAACGGCGCCATCATCGATTTCGCCTCGGAGTCGGTGCCGGCGGGGAGCGCGCTCTTCGTGGTCAACAACACGGTGATCAACAACCGCACGAAGGGCGGGACGTTCGTGCAAGTCGCCGGCGGCGTGACGACGCCGGCCCTGTTGCGGAACAACGTCTTCAGCGGGGCGGGGACCCTCAGCAACCAGGCGAGCGCCGTCGACGATCACAACTTCACCACGGGTGATCCGAAGCTCGTCGATGCGGCGCAGCTCGACTTCCATTTGCAGACGGGCTCGCCCTGCGTCGACATGGGCGTGGCGCCGGGGATGGGAGGCGGCCAATCGCTCGAGCCCACCCACCATTACGTGCACCCCGCTTCGTACGAGACGAGGACGTCCGTGGGCACGATCGACATCGGAGCCTACGAGCTCGGCGGCAGCGGGACGGGCGGCAGCGGCGGCGCGTCTGCGAGCAGCAGCAGCAGCAGCGGCGCGACCAGCAGCAGCGGCGCGACCGGCGGCAGCGGCGGGGCCGGCGGCAGCGGCGGAGGCGCCGGCGGCGACGACTCCATGTCGCCCGGCAACGGCAGCGAGGGCGGTTGCGGGTGCCGCGTGGGCGGTGAGGGGAGCGGCGCCGGCGCGTCGGCGATCGCGGCGTTGGCGGTGGTCGTGGGGCTCCGGCGGCGGCGCGCGCGGCGATCGTGAGGCGGCGCGCGCATCTCGCAGCGGGCGGCGTCGATGGAGTTCGGACCTCGGAGAAAGGCCAATGCGCATGTCGAGCATGAAATGGGATTCGAGCCGTCCGCTCGCTGCCTTCGCGGCGGCGCTCGCGCTCGTGGGGATCGCGGCTTGTGGCGGCTCGCCGCCGCCTGCCTCCGCGCCGCCCGCGGCCGCGCCGTCCGCGCCGGCCGCGGCTGCTTCGGGCAGCCCGAAGGTCGAAGCACCGGCCAAAGCGGACGCGCCGCCCACGGCCAAGGTCCTGGGCGTCGCGGTCTCCGACAAGGGAGATCACTTCACCCGCGTGACGGTCTCGTTCACGAACCCGTCGAGCAAGCCGTGCAAGATTCCGAGTTACACGCTCGCGTGGCCGGGCGGCACCAAGGAGTTCCCGCTCGACAACTTCACGCTCGCGCCGGGGCAGAGCCAGACGCGCGCGATGCGCGTCCACCCGAAGGACGGTGATCTCACGAAGCTCACCGATCCCGACGTCACCCAGATCTCGTTCCAGCCGCAGTGCGGGCTCTGATCACGACGGACCAGCAAGTGGCCGGTCGGACCTGCCGGCCTTGATCACCGGCTCGCGCTAATCACCGAGCTCCGAGCGCGAGGCGCCGATCGCGCGCCTCGTGCCGAGCTCTACCGCACCGCGCTCGTCGACATCGGCTTCACGGCGCCCGAAGTCTTGCCAGGCCCCTTCGCGATCATCGCTGCTCGAAAGCATCGTCGACGAGCGCACCGACGCCGCCGCGATCCTCCAGAAGCCGTGGAGTCTCGGGAAGAAGTGGTCTTCGGACGCGACGCAAACTCGGTGTCTGCTAAAGACCGCTCGCGGCACTGCCTGCGTTGCATGGACGCGGGCGACCGGGGGAAACGGCATGGCTCCGAGCGATACGCGGGAGACGGCGTCTCGTAGGCCCGCGATCGACGCGGCACGCCGGGCGAGCGTCCGCAGGTGGCTTTCGTATGCGCTCGCCGTCCTCGGACCGATCGCGCTCGGCCTCGAATATGCGAACGAGCCGCAAACGTGGGCCGCGCCGGCATCGCTCCTCTGTCAGATGCTGATCTTCAGCGTGACCGCGGTGCTCGGCGGGCTTCGCCCCACGCTGCTCGCGACGATCGTCAGCGTGGTGGCCGCCGTCGTGGTTTACCTCGTCTCCTCCGGCGAGGGGGCCGCCACGGATCACGCCGCCCCTTCGCTCCTCGTGTTGCTCGCCGTGCTCGGCGTCGTCACGGGATGGCTCGGCGAGCGGTCTCATCGCGATCGGCGCGCGCTCGCGACCGCGGCCGAAGAGCGGGAGCGCGAGCTCCACGGGCCCGCCGCCGAGCAGGCGGCCACGCTCGAATCGCTGCTCGCGTATGCGCCGGTGGGGCTCGCCTTCTTCGATCGGGAGGGGCGCTATCTACGTGTCAATCGCTGGCTCGCCGACGTCGCCGGACAGCCCGTGGAGTCGTTTCTCGGTCGCTCCATCGCCGAGGTCTCTCCCACGGTGGCCGACGCCATCGGAAGGATCGTGCGCGACGTGTTCACCACCGGCGCTCCGCACGAGGACTTCACGTTCGTCACGGGGAACGAAGGACCTCCGGCCGGGCACAGGCATTGGCTGACGTGCTTTTACCCGGTGCGGCGCGCCGACGGCTCCGTCGTGTCCGTGGCCATGCTCCTCCTCGAAATCACCGCGCAGAAGCAGATCGAAGACGCGCTCCGCGACAGCGAGGAGCGGTTTCGTGCCTTGTTTCACGCCAACATCATGCCTCTCGTGCGCTGGCACATCGATGGACGCATCACCGACGCCAACGATGCTTTCGTGCACATGGTCGGCTATTCCGTGGACGAGCTCCGGCGCGGCGCGCTCCGCTGGACGTCCTTCGTCATGCCCGAGCGGTCCGAGCACTTGGCCGATCTCGTGGTGCAATTCCAGAAGACCGGCCGCTTCGGGCCCGAGGAGCGCAATTACGAGCTGCGCGACGGCCGCCGGCTCCCCGTCCTCGTCGGCGGCGCGGCGCTCCCCGGCCACCCCAACGAGGGTGTCGCGTTCATCTTCGATCTGAGCGCGCAAAAGCGCTCGGAGGCCGCGCTCGCCGAGCAGCTCACGTTCTCCAAGACGCTCACCGACAACGCTGCGGCTGCGTTCTTCCTGCTCGACGACGGCGGTCGCTGCACCTTCATGAACCCGGCCGCCGAGGCCATGACGGGTTATCGCTTCGACGAGATTCGAGAGCGCACGTTCCACTCCGCGATACACCATCACCACCCCGACGGCTCGCCTTTCCCCGATACGGAGTGCGCCATCCGCAGTGCGCTGATGCGAGGGGAGAGCACGCTCCACTTCCGCGATTGCCTCATTCGCAAGAACGGCGAGTTCTTCTCGGCGCTGGCCTCGTGCAGCCCCATCTTCCGGGATGGCAAGGTGGTCGCCGGTGTCGTCGAGATTCGAGACGTCACGGAGCAGGATCGGATCGAGCGCGAGCGCGAGGCGCTCCTCGACAGCGAGCGCGCCGCGCGGGCCGAGGCCGAGCGGGCCAATCGCCAAAAGGACGAGTTCCTCGCGATGATCTCGCACGAGCTGCGCACGCCGCTCAACGCCGTCCTCGGCTGGGCGCGGCTCCTCCAGCGACCGAGCCGCACCGTCGAGCAGACGGACAAGGGCCTCGCCATCATCGAGCGCAACGCGCAGCTCGAAGCGCAGATCATCTCCGACCTGCTCGACATCAGCCGAATCGTCTCGGGCAAGATCCACCTGACGCCGGAGATCGTGCGCGTCGACGAGGTGGTCGAGTCGGCGCTCGACGTCGTGCGCCCCGCGGCCGAAGCGAAGGGCGTGGCTCTCGCCGTGTGCCTCGCGGGCGCCGACGTGCGCGTCGAGGCCGATCCCGGGCGCCTTCAACAGATGGTGTGGAACCTCGTATCGAATGCAGTGAAGTTCACGCCCACGGGCGGTCGCGTGGAGGTCTCCATGCTCGTCGGCGGAGGGCGCGTCGAGGTGTCGGTGAGCGACACCGGACAAGGCATCGATCCCGAGTTCTTGCCGCATGTGTTCGAGCGTTTTCGTCAGGCCGACGCCTCGGTGGCGCGCCGGCACGGTGGGCTCGGGCTCGGGCTCACCATCACGCGTCACCTCGTGGAGCGGCACGGCGGCCACGTGCGGGCCGAGAGCGCCGGAGTCGGAAAAGGAGCTCGTTTCACGCTGGATCTGCCCCTCGCCGGGGAAGCGGGCGCGGGCGCTCCATCGGCGTCGGACACCCCACGTGCCCTCTCGCTCAAGGGCGCGAAGCTCCTCGCCGTCGACGACGAGCCCGACTCGCTGGAGCTGACGGCGCGCGTGCTCGAGGAGCACGGCGCCACGGTGATCATGGCCTCTTCGGCGCAGGAGGCTTTGGATCGCCTGCGCGACGACAAGCCCGATCTGGTGGTGACCGACATCGGCATGCCCGGCATGGATGGCTACGAGCTGATTCGGCACGTGCGCACCGCGCTCCCCGCGCCGATTCGCGATCTCCCGGCCATCGCCCTCACGGCGTTCGCGCGGCAGGAAGATCGCGAGCGGGCCATCCGCGCCGGGTTCCAAGCGCACCTCGCCAAGCCCATCGAGCCATCACGCCTCTTGGCGGCGGTGGCCGCGCTCGTGGACACGTCGGCTGCAGCCTGAGGCCCGCGCGCATGAGCCGGCTGCACGGGTGACATGCTCCCCACCACGGAGCTGTGCGACGGGCGCGACAACGATTGTGACGGCGTCGTCGACAATGGTTGTCCGGCTCCTGCCAAGGAGGCTGTCGGCGAACGGGCAGCGTTGCGATGATGCGATCCACGCGCTTGTGATGCGCGTGTCGCGACGCGCACGAATCGATGACCGTGAAGGACGTCGATTACGTCACCTGGGGCACGACGTTCGACGACGCCACGCGCGTGGACAAGACCAGCGTCGCCGGCTACCAGCCCGACACGACGCGCGCGAGCCAGAAGAGCGCGGCCGCGCCGGGCACGTTCCAGAGCATCGAGCGGTGCACGCTGGAGTCGGGCGAGAAGCAATCCGGCGGCAATGGCATCACCGGCCAGGACGTGACCAGCGAGGCGTTGGACACGAGCTTCGTCGTGCAGGCCACGCCGACGCCGGGCGTGAAGAACGCCTGCCTTCCCTGAGCGCTTTCCGTAGCGCGCCCGATGTCACGAACGCATCGGGCGCGCGCCGGTGATTCTCTCGTTCGAGACCGAGTCTCTCCATCACGCCGCGATGATGCGCGGACGCATGGAGGGCTTTTCGGCTTCGAGTCTCTCGCGCTCCTCTTCGTGATCGAGGAGCGCGCGCGTCAGCGCGGCAGCTTCAAGGCATGACCGAGCTTGCGGGACATGACACCTTCGACGGCGGTCCAGAGCTCGTCGCCGTTCTTGGTCGCGACCCAACGATCCTCGGCGGGGCGGTAATCGAAGTGCCAGGCGCTCCGCTCCGCGGCCATCCAGATCTGGCGGGCGGCGCGGTGGCTGTTGATCACGTAGCGCACGCCGTCGGCGAACTCGAGCGTGAGGACGCCGAGCTGGAGGCTCACCTCGACGCCGTCGAGATCGCCGAGGGCGCCTTCGAGCGCGTGAAGCGACGCCTCTGCCGCTCGTTCGAAAGCCTGCTCGGTCAGCGTCTCGGTGCTCATGCTCGCGGCTTACCCGAACCCGGACGAGCCGCCAATCAGAACGTTCCCGTTGGTCATCCCCTGGTCATCGTGCACCCCTGCACGAGCAGACGACCCGAGCCGCCGGCACGTTGCACGATCGACGGCCCCACGGGACTGCGTCCAACGGCTTCTGCGCGCGCGGCATCGTTCGTGCTCGGCGTCGGGCACGCCCGGTGGCAAGGTGCCCTTCGCGGGTTGGGCGGGAGACCGAGCGCAGGTGACCGACGACTTCCTCCAATTTCTCAAAGGCGCGCAGGGAGGACGGCTCAAGGTCTACCTCGGCATGGCGGCGGGGGTCGGAAAGACGGTGGCCATGATTCGCGAAGCCAAACGCCTTCGCGCGGAAGGGATCGACGTCGTCTGCGGCTTGATCGAGACGCACGGGCGGGCCGAGACGCGGGCCGAGATCGGCGACCTCGAGATCATCCCGCGGCGGACGATCGAGTACCGCGGCGTCCCGCTCGAGGAGATGGATCTCGACGCGGTGATCGCGCGCCGCCCCGACCTCGTGATCGTCGACGAGCTGGCCCACACCAACGTGCCCGGCAGCCGGCACGACAAGCGCTATCAGGACGTCGAGGCCCTGCTCGACGCCGGCATCAGCGTCATCGGCGCGGTCAACGTGCAGCACCTCGAGAGCCTGCACGACGTGGTCTTGCGGGAGACGGGGGTCGACGTCCGCGAGCGCATTCCCGATCGCTTCCTGCATCGCGCGGAAGAGATCATCGTGGTCGACCTGGCTCCGGAAGATCTGCAGGAGCGGCTCCGGGCCGGGAAGATCTACCCGCCCGAGAAGGTCGAGCGCGCGCTGGGCGCCTTTTTCCAAGCGGATCGGTTGGCCGCGCTGCGCCAGCTCTCGCTGCGCGAGGTCGCCAACGCCGTCGAGCTCCGCGCTCGGGCCAAGGTGCAGGCCACGCGTCCGAGCGATGCCGACGCGGGTCCCGAGGTGCGCGGCGTGGTCGACGTCGAGCGGGTCATGGTGTGCATGTCCTCGCAGCCGAGCTCGACGCGGCGTCTCCTCCGGCGCGGCGCGCGCCTCGCGGGTGGTCTCAACAGCGTGTGGTACGTGGTCTACGTGCGCACCGCGGGCGAGACGCCCGAGCGGATCGACAGCGCGTCGCTGCGCTCGCTCGCCGACAACATCAACCTCGCCAAGGAGCTCGGCGCTTCCGTGGCGCGGGTCGAGGGCGACGACGTCGCCGAGGCGCTCGCCCGCTTCGCCCGTGAGCGCCACATCACGCACGCCGTGTTCGGCCGTACGCGCCGGCCGGCGTGGCGCGAGCGCCTCGTGGGATCGGTGCTCGATCGGTTCATGCGCCTCGCGCCCGAGGTCGACGTTGTCGTCGTCGGCTCGCCGCGCGCGGACCAGGAGGGCCCGTCATGAGCCGGCGCATCCTCGTCATCGAGCCCGACACCGCGGGGCGCGCCGTCATGGATCGCGTCCTCACCGCCGACGGCTACGCGGTCGACGCCGTGGCCTCGCTCGCCGAGGCGCGCCCGCGCCTCCTCGCGGGCATGCCCGTCGAGCTCTGCGTCATCGACGAGCTCGGCGAACGCGGCGGCGTGCTCGACGACGTGCGCGTCCTGCGGCGCGAGCTGCCGGCGCTGCCCGTGATCGTCACCGGCACGCTGCTCTCGGCGCGCGTCATGCGCGAGCTGATCCGCCTGCGCGTCGCGGACGCGCTCAGCAAGCCCTTCACGCCCGACGATCTGCGCGAGGCCGTGCGCCGGGTCATCGAGCAGCGCGTCTCGCGCCACGACGACGCGCTCGATCACGCCGCGGCCGTCATCGCCGCGCGCCGCGCGCTCGCGGAGGGGCGCCTCTCCGATGCGTGGCCCGCGCTCCGCCGCGCGCAGGCCACCGCGCCGCTCGATGCGGAGGTGATGGCGCTCTTCGCGCTCGCCGCCGAGCTCGAAGGCGACGACGCGGACGCCGATCGCGCCTACCGCGCCGCCCTCGCGCTGCGCCGCGACGAGGACACGCCCGCGCCCGATCCGCACGAAGGCCTCGCGCGCCTCGCCGCCTACGCCGGGACGCGTCCCGTGCGCGCGTTGCGGCCCGATCACGCGGGCGCCGCGATCTGGATCATCACGGACCCCGTCACCGAGCTGCGCGGCGCGTGCCCCGTGGGCGGCGATCCTTGCGTGGCCTTGATCGCGCTCGGCCTCGGCGAAGGCACACCCGGCGCGCTGTATTTCCGCGACGGCGACGGCCCCCGCGCCTTCGTGCTCATGGCCGGCGCCGGCTCCGTCGCGTCGATCGAGCACGCGCTCGCCGATCTCGGCCTGCGCCCCATCGTCGTCGCCGAGCCCACCCGCCGCGCGCTCGACGTCGACCGACTCGCCTCGCTGCGCGCCCCCCACGTCCTGCCATGATGCCCGATCCCGACGCCACCCTCGCCTTGGCCCACGCGCTGCGCACGCCGCTGACGTCCCTCAGCTTGGGCCTCGGCCTGCTCGACGACGGCGTGCTCGGGCCGCTCAACGAAGCGCAGCGCGACGTGATCCGCACCCTCGTCGCCGACGCCGCGCGCCTCGCGTTGCTCGTCGATCGCGAGCTCAAGACCGATCGCCTCGGCGCGCACGCCGGGCCCGTGGAGATGGTGCGCACCGATCTCGGCGCGCTCGTCGAGAGCGCCCGCGCGCCGCTCGTCGAGCAGGCCAACGAACGCGACATCGCGCTCTCGTGCGATCTCGAGCCCGACGTCTCCGCCGTCGTCGACCCCGTGAAAGCCGGCTGGGTCGTGGCCAGCCTGCTCGGCAACGCCATCCGTTACTCCCCGCGCGGGAGCCGCGTGCGCGTGCACCTCGCGCGCCTCGAAGGCGCGGTCGTCCTCACCATCGTCGACGAAGGCCCGGGCATGACCGCCGAGGTCGCCGCGCGCCTCTTCGAGCGCGGCGGTGGTCTCGGTCTCTTCCTGGTCCGCGAGATCGTGGAAGCGCACGGCGGCACCATCTCGGTCGCCTCCGAGCCCGCGCGTGGATCGACGTTCGTCCTGCGTTTGCCGGCCGCGTGACCCCCATCCTTCGTCTCACCGGCGCATCCTTCGCCTGGTGTCGTGAGCCTCGTCGGGCTCGTCCTCCGCCATGGGTTCGGCGAACGAAATGCGGGCGCGCGTCAGCTGCGCGCGCTCCGACGCCTTCTGCTTCCTCTCGACGAAGGTCAGCTTCGCGCTCTTCCGCGCGCGCGAGCCTGCCGACACGCCGCGGTAGATGATGAAGAGGACGAGGGCACCCAGCACGACGCGCTCACCAACACCCAGGCTCCACCGCACCATCGCGGCGTACGTTGCCAGACCGATGACCGCACAAAGCAACACCACGAGTCTCGAGGTGGGCTCGGCCTCTTCGCCTCTCTTGCACACGGGGCATCGCTCGTTGCCGACACGCCCGTTTCGGCAACCAGGGTTCGCGCACGAGGCCGGAGCCCCATGGGCCTCGCGCGTGCTCGATCCGGCGAGCCTCTCGACATCGATGAACGTCGCCCGCTTCTCCGGCATGGGCTCCAGCATGTCCGCGAGCAGCTCCACGAGCTCGGCGCGAACGCCGGAGCCTTCGAGCGCGCGCGGCACGTCGATGCCGAGGCCGACGTGCGGCAGGTCCTCGGGCTCGCGACCGGTCAGCAGCGACAGCGCCGTAGCGCCGATCGCATACACGTCGGATGCGGCTGTGGCGCGGCCCTGGAACTGTTCGGGCGCCATGTAACCGAACGTGCCCACGACGGTGCTGCCTCCCTCGGGCTTCATCCGATCACGCACGGCGCCGAAATCGATGAACGCGAAGGACCCGTCCGGACGGCGGAGGATGTTGCTGGGCTTGAGATCGCGGTGAACGATGGGCGGCGTGCGGCCGTGCAGGTAGCGGAGCACATCCGCCGCGTCGTGGAGCAAACGGATCACGTCGCCCTCGTCGAACGCGAGCCCACGCCGTCTCCGCGCCGCGAGGCTCTCGCCCTCGATCTTCTCGGTGACGAGAAAGAGCTCGCCCGCCTCCTCGAAGTGCTCCACATGGCGCGGGAGCATCGGGTGCGAGAGCTTCGCGACCACGGCCGCCTCGCGCTCGGCGAGCTCCACGTCCTTCCAGCTCCGCGCGCCGCGCACGCGGAAGCGCTTCACCGCCACGGCGAGCCCGGTCTTGGTGTCGACCGCGTCGAAGGTCGTGCCCTGCGCTCCCTCCCCGAGAACGCCGACGAGGCGATAGCGGCCGTCACGCAGGGATTCGGAGAGCGCCGTCATGCGCGCGCGAGTATAGGACGCTTCGTCGCGGCGAGACGCCGCCGCTCGTGATGCCGGTTCCATTCACCGATGGTCGGTCGCGGTGCCGCCACGACGTGTCGACCCGCCACGCCCGCCACGCTATCGAGAGGTCGTGTCGTCGAACCCTGCCGAGGTGACTCCATTCTTCGATCGCGGCGCGCTCCTCGCGCGCGCCGAGCCGCTTCGCGCGCGCTTCCTCGCCGCCGATCCCTTCCCGCACGCGGTCCTCGACGACTTCCTCCCGGGCCCCGTCGCCGAGCGGGTCGCGCACGAGTTCCCGCCGCCGGACCTGCCCGGTTGGAAGCGCATCGATCACGCCGAGCAGGCCGGCCGCCTCGGCCATTTGCAGCGCCGCGGCTTCGAGGGGGCCGCGCCCTTCATTCGCCACATCCTGAGCGAGCTCAACGGTCAGGCGATGATCGACTTCCTCGAACGCCTCACGGGGATCCTCGGCCTCATCCCCGATCCGCATTTTCGCGGCGCCGGCGCGCACCACACCCTCCCCGGCGGGCACCTCGCGCTCCACGCCGATCACAACCGGGATCGCTTTCGACAGCTCGAACGGCGCCTCACGGCAATCGTCTATTTCAATCAGGATTGGCAAGACGATTGGGCCGGACACCTCGAGCTGTGGCCACCCGATCTCTCGCGCTGCGCCGCGCGCATCGCCCCGAGCTTCAATCGCTGTGTGGTGATGCTCCACCGCTCCGACGCCTGGCACGGCTACCCCGCACCGCTGCGTTGCCCTCCGGATCGCACGCGCCGCGCGCTGCTGGCCTACTACTACACGGTCGATCGCCCCACCGAAGAGCGCCGGCCACCGCATCCGGCGATTTGGGTCGAGCCGCGGACGCAGTAGTGGGCCGAGCGGCCGAGGAGATATCGAGTCTTCGACGATGCTTCTCCCCATCGCGACGCCGGCTGCGATTGTTCCGATGTCCTCAGTGGGTGGGTGACCTGCCGGCGCGGGCCTTCTCGATCCGGCGCCGGAGTGACAGGATGGGCTCGGCAGAGGCCCCCTCCGGCAGCAGCGACAGCGCGCGCTCCAGAGCCGCGCCGGCGTCATCGAGCTTGTCGAGCGCGAGGAGCAGGCTCGCCCGCGTTGCCTGGCAGCTCCAGCACAGCGGATCGGCCTCGATGGATCGTGCCGACAACCGCAGACCGTCCTCCACGCGTCCGAGCGCGCCGACCTGAGATGCCACGGCGCTGAGCTGTCGCGACGACGTCGCGGTGCGCTCGAGGTGACTCACCAGCTCCGCGGGGACGGTGGCCGCGGCGGAGCCCGCCTGGCTCAGATGCCAAAAGAGGCGAGCATAGAGATACCGAGGCTCATCCGGGCGCGCGTGGAGGGCGACGGCGAGATCGCGATCCGCCTCGTCGAAGCGCTTCTGTTCCATCCAGAAGAGGGCGCGCCCATACCGCACCTCGGGCGAAGCGGCATCGCGCGCCAGGGCCTCTTCGAGGTGATGCTGGGCGAGCGCTGCTTCTCCCTTCTTCGCGGGCAGCAGGCGCGCCCACAGCAGGTGGACCTCGGCGTCGCTCATGGCGCGAACCTGGATGGGTGTGGACGCCGGAGGACGCCGGTAGTCGACCAGCCGGCGCGCGAGTCGCGCCTCGAGGAGGTAGCGTCGAAAGGACTGCTCCAGCCGCGGGAGATCTCCGCCGAACGTGTCGAGGAACGCGTCACGCGCCCGCGTCCCCCGCTGCACGGCGGCGACGAACGACTGGAAGCGGGCTCTATCGCCGGCGTCGGGGCCGTTGAGGAAATAGTGCACGAGCTTCCACGCCGACGTGTAGCTCGCCGACTCCCGTGCGCTGTCCTCGTTCGACACCGCGGCCAGGTTCTCCCGCCCGAACGCGACATAGAAATCCTTCCAGTCGGCGTCGACGAGCTTCCATACCGTGAGGGCCCGGAAGACGGGGAGCTGCACCGTCTGGAGGTTGCCCCGCCAGGACGAAGAGGCGAACGGCTGCTCCCAGAAATCGGCCCCGCCGGGCTCGCCGAGGATGAGGCGCCCATCCTCGATGCGCATGGTCTCGTAGTATTGCGCGAGCCCCTCGTTCAACCACGTGGGCAAGGCCGCGAAGCGCTCGCGGAGGAACCGATGGGTGAGCTCGTGCAGGAAGGTCTCGCGGGCGTCGTCGGCGAGCTCCGCTCCGTGGAAGACGAGCGTGGGGCGAGGCTCGATGTCGCCGGAGAGCCGCTGGGAGAAATAGGCTCGCGCGCCCGTGCCCCCGTGAGCCACTGCGATGAGGTCTTTGGTTCTATCGAACCGGACCAGCTCGATCTTCGCCCCCACCGAGGCCGGTCGCTCCAGCGCGAACGCGAGCGCATCGTGGAGCGTCTCGATCTGCGTGAGAAGATCCTGGACCTCTCCGGGCGCGGTGTCGGTGCGCAGGATGAAGTGGGCCGAGGTCGCCTCCGTCCATGGGGGGCCGCCGTGCTCCGGGCTGGTCAACGGGGCACGGAGCGAAGAACATCCGAGTGCCCCGAGCGCGACGATTGCGGTGGAGAAGACGCGACGCAGAAACACGAGGCGGGACCCGTCTCACCCCAGGTCAGCGGTGTCAACCGACGAGGTCGTGGGGCTCTTCGAGAAGCGCACGGCGCGGGCGACATGAGCGCTCGCTGCGTCTCCATGGCGTCGCGCGCGACTCGACATTTCGTGAGGCTGCTCGACTCGTTCCGATCACGCGCGACCGCGATAGATCGAGTCGATGTGGAGCACGCGCTTCGGATGCTTCAGGAAGCGCCGCTCGCGCTCGGTGTGATGAACGGCGTGCCCGCGGACGCCGTGCAGCGATTGGTGCTCCCCGCATGCGGCGACGAGCCGGTCGAGGGAGCTCGTCGGCAATCCGCAAATGGATACATCGAGGAGCTCGAGCGCCGGATGCTCGTGCAAGAGGCGCTCGAGCGCCGTCACGTCCGAATCGAGCCGGTTCGTCTTCTCACCCAAGTCGCGCGTGCTGAGATACGTCCCGAGATCCAAGCTGCGGAGCTTCTCGCAGTGTCGAAGGAGCGCGCTCGTGAGCCGCGAGAGATCCGGCTTCTCGAGCCCGATCGAGCCGAGATCGAGCCGCTCGAGATTTCCGAGCGCGCCGGTCTCGAGGATGTCCACGAACGCGTCGAGGCCTGCGTTCCCGAAGCGATTGAGCGACAACGACAACGACACGAGCGAGCAAGGCGAAGGCCGCGCCTTCGTGAGCAACGGACGCAGCGCGGAAAAGCTGCGCTCGGAGAGCGCGTTGGCCGACGCATAGAGGTGCCGCAGATGGAGCACGCCGTCGCCGTCAGCGGACGCGAAGGCGCGCGCAAGCGCCTCGATGCCCTCGTCGAAGAGCCCGGTGTTGTGCACGTCGAGCAGATGAAGCGTCTGGTTCTTGGCGAGGAGGCGGCCGAGGTGCGCCGCTCCCTCGGTGCCCAAGGGGTTTCGCTTCAACCACAGCGCGCGGGCGTGGACGTTCCCCTCGAGAGCGCCCGCGAGGACGCCCATGTCCTCCGGCCCGATGCTGTTGCCGGCGAGATACCACGTCTCGATCTCGGCGCGTGGGTTCGCCATGAGTCGTGAAAGCGCGCGCGCACCGGCGAGGGAGTCGCCTTCGCAGGCGATGTTGTTCCCGAGCAGGAAATGGCGCACGCGTCCCCAACGCGGCGCACGGTCGGCGACGAACGGCCGCTCGACGGCCTCGCACAGCTTCGCGATGTGGTCTGGGCCGACGACCTGTTTGCAGAGGTCCATGCGCTCATCCGGAAAGTAGGCGCCGCGCGTGAACACCAGCGGTGCTTCGGTGGCGTCGCACGCCTCCGGGGCCAGCCGCTCCGGGTCTCCGAGGAACTCGAAGAACGGCGCGAGCTCCTCCTCGGGAGCCACTTCGACCGGCATGGCCTCCGGATGAGCGACCGCCATCGACACCGGCTCTCCCTTCACGAAACGTTGGGGACCGATCGTACGGTGCGCCAAGTGCAGAGTGCAGCTCAGCGCCTTCGGCTCCGGCGCGGTGTCCTTTTGCGCGTGGGCCGACGAGCGGAGCTTCCGGATGAGCTCGCGAAACCGCGAATAGCTCCCCTCGGCGGTCTTTCCGTCCTCGACCGGGAAGAGCTGCAACGCGATCTGATTGGCGATCGGGTCCGTCAGCAATTGGCGATTCGTATTCGCGGGCAGGTTCAGCGCGGTGTCCGACACGGCAAGCCCGAGGTCCATGGCGCGGCGGTCCGCGTCCAAGCGCTCGGCGACGAGCGCCACGTAGCGCGTCGTCTCGACGACGTCGGAGAGCTCGTCGTCGTGGAGCGCGGGAGAGACGGGCTCGGGAAAGAAGCGCCGCGTCTCCAGCGCGTAATAGCCGCTGATCTCGGCCATGTCGCGCGCGCTGAGCACGGGCGCCGCCGTGGCCGTCGCGTGCACGACCTCAGCGAGATGGTCCTCGCGCGAAGTATGAAACACGACCTCGGCGCCGAGCTGCTGCGCCCAACGCAGGAGCACCACGGCGGGCGACACCCCGAGCGCGCCTGCGAGGCGCACGAGCGGCGCGAAATCGAAGTATTGGCCGCGCGCGAACACCGTGTGGCCTTGCACGCGAACGCCTTCCGAGCGGCAGAGCCCGAGCAGCGGTTGGACGGGGCCGACGAAGGGATGGAGCTCGATCTGATTGAGCGCGGGGCGACGGCACGGCGGCCCACCCTCGAGCCCATTGCAGAACGAAAGGAGCGCTGAAAGCCGCGTCGCCGAGTAGTTGGAGACGCCAATCTCCTTCACCAGGCCGCGATCGGCGCAGGCGCTCAACGCACGCCACATCGCGCCGGGGAGCGGGCGATGGAGGAGCACCACGTCGAGCGCGCGTCCGAGCCGCTCCGCCGAGCTTTCGACGGCGCGGATGGTTTGATCGAAGATCAGGTGCTTGAAGATCTTGGTGCACACGCGGATCGGGCCCGCCTCGGGATGCGCGACCTCGAAGGCGCGCACGGCACCGAACACCGCGCTCTCGTTCTTGTAGAGGTGCGCCGTGTCGATGCTGCGAATCCCGGCCTCGAGCGCGCGCGTGACCGCGTGAGCGGCCGCCTCACCGCGCACGCGGTAAGTCCCGAACGTGAGCTCGGGCGCGCGCTTCGGCGCCTCCCGCACGTCCGAGGGAGAGAAGGATGGTGTGTTGGTGTCCGAAAAAGGAGATGGCTCGTTCGACATGATGGTCCTCCAATCGCGCGGCCTTGGGGACTTCAGGAACGAAAAAGGCCCGCTCCGAAGTCCGGGCGGGCCTGCGAATCGCTATTGGTCTCTCGCGCTACGCTATGCCCACCGCCCCGTCTCGTCCGCCGCTCGCGTGACTCGAGCAGCCGCACGTCCGCCTTTCGCGTCGCGCGCCTGATCGAGGCAGGCGAGCGGCAAGAGCCGGCGCGTCGCAAGGGGGGGCATGCATGGAGAAGCGCATCGAGAGGCCATATGCTGCGCCGACTCTCGAAGAAGTCAAGCGAGCGTGTGAGCGAGCGGCGTTATCGGGCCTCGGAATCCGTGACGCGGCCAGTGGCCGGCCATTGGCCGGCCAGCGCGTCTCGCCCGGTGACGGTCACGTTTTCGAGACAAGACGAGCGTTGCATGCGCTGCAGGCAGCATGACGCGTGCGTGTGAGCGTGGGCCCGCTCGGGCACGACTCGTGCGAATGCCAAGGCCATCAAGCCGATGGATGCGGGGAGCGCCAGCTCACGAACCGCGCGTCTTCGTCTCCGCCAAACGTCCTCGATCAAGGAGCATCCGATGTCCCTCCATCCTTCCATTCTTCGACTTCGCATCTCGCGTCGCGTGCGCGACGTCCTCTGTGCGCTCACAGCGGTGTCCGGCGTCGCCGCCTGCTCGGACGGGCTCTCCGGGGAAGGTCGCGATATCGATGCTGTCGCGCAGACGGCGGCGGCCCTTTCGTCCTCGCCTCGGATCATGCAGTTCGTGGCGCACCAGGACGACGACCTCCTGTTCATGAACCCCGATATCGCGGACAGCATCCGAAGCGGGGCCACGATAGAGACCGTCTATGAAACCGCCGGAAACTCGCCGAGTGATCTCACCGGCTCGACCACCCCAAGTACTGGCAGATCCGCGAGAGCGGGATCAAGGCTGCTTACGCACAGATGGCCGGAGTGCCCGATAGCTGGACCGAATCCGTCATCCCGGCGGGCGGCAGCAGCGCTGTCGTGTTCACGCTGAACGGCGTGGGCTCGCGCGTGCGCGTGGTGTTCCTCCGGCTGCACTCCGAGTGGAGCGGCGGGGGCCTGAGCGGCCTCTGGGCCAACAAGGATGATCCTGACTACAGGCTGGAGAGCCTCGACGAGAAGCCGGGCTTGGCGGAGAGGAACTTCAACGTCAATGGGCAGCAGATGATCGGCGTGCTCAGCGATCTCATCACGGCCTTCGCTCCCGACCACGTGCGCACCCTCGACGGCGGAGATCACGGCGACGACCACGCCGAGCACTTCGCCTCTGCACGGTTCGCGCTCGAGGCGTACGGCTCTCGCCCCGGCACGCCGACGCAGTACCGGGGCTACAACATCACGTACCTGCCCATCAACGTCTCGGTCGCCGATCACCAGACGAAGTGGAATGCCTGGGCGGCGTACGCGGCGATCGACCCCAACTTCAAATGCGAGCCCCTCGTCAGCTCCTGTTACAACGGCACGGATCAGTACGATCTATGGCTGTGGCACAAGTACACGGTGCCCACCGCGACGGCGACCTACTGGTCCATCGGCGGAGACTTCGGTGACGACGACGTCGGGACGGCTCCGGAGTACGCCGGCACGATGCGGCTCGCCGATGTCGATGGGAACGGCTACTCCGACGCGTGCATCCGGCGCGCGGATGGGATCCGATGCGCCCTGAACAACGGCGGCATGTTCCTTCCTCACACGCTGTGGAGCGAGGCCTTCTCCGATGCTCATGGCTGGTCGCTGCCCCAGTATGGGACGACGATTCAATTCGCCGACATCGACAACGACGGCAAGGCCGATGTCTGTGGGCGCGGCTATATCGGTATGCAATGCGCCCTCGCCAACGCTTCGGGGACGGGCTTCTCGGCCCCGAGCTGGTGGACTTACGACTTCTCGGACGCTCGAGGCTTTGCAGCCTCGGCCTCCCGTTACCGCTCGATCCACCTCGTCGACCTCGATGCTGACGGTTTTGCCGACGTGTGCGGGCGGGGAAGCGACGGCATCAGGTGCGCGCTGAACGACAAAAATGGACACTTTGGGTCAGCCTCACTCTGGCTCGGTCCGATGTTCTCGGACGCGCAAGGCTGGGGCCTGGACGAGTTCGGCGCGACGATCCAGCTCGGCGACATCGACGGCGACGGCAGAGCGGACGTGTGCGGGAGGGGCTATTACGATGTCTGGTGTGCCCTGGCGAATGCGAGTGGGACCGGCTTCTCGGAGCCTTCGAAGTGGAGCCAGAGCTTCTCGAACGGCGCGGGGTTCAGTGCAGAGTATTACGCTCAGTCCATTCGTCTCGTGGACATCGACGGCGACGGCAAGGCGGATATGTGCGCGAGGGCACCCGGCGGCGTCGTGTGCGCGAAGTCGAATGGTACGCAGTTTGGCACGCCGCTCTCGTTTGCGGATGCCTACAGCGATGCCCATGGGTGGGCCACGTCCGCGTACGGGCCCAACCTGGCGTTCGCGGATCTGAACCGCGATGGCAAGATGGATGTCTGCGGGCGCGGCGCGCTCGGCCTGCTCTGCCAGATGCCTTGACGCAGCGGATCGCCCCCGCGCGCCGGTCGATAGGATGTCGCGCATGTGCGTCGGAGAGACCTCACACGCGCTTCGAGTCGCACGCGCCCGCAACGCAGCTCTCGGCGCGGGCGGCGTGCAACTGCACGAGAGCGTGGTGGCCGCGATCGCCGGCAGACGGGCGCCCAAGGCTCCTGTCCTCGCGTTGGCTGACACGCTCTCATTTTGCAGGAGCAACATCTCGGTCGTGCGCTCCTCAGTAGATGAGGAAGAGCGTTTCGCCGGTCGCGTCGTGCAAGATGCCTGTCGGCCCGGGGACGAAGGGATAATCGGGGTCGTCCTCGAGGAATCCAGTCGTTCCCGTCACGGTGTCGTACGAGCGCACGAAGCCCTGCGAAGGACCGTCCGGGATCGGCGGCAGGCACTCGGCGGTCACGTACACCTGCGTGCCCACGACCTCGATCGTCTGGTACTGGGCCGTGTGGGTCGAGAGGACGAGCGTCGCCGTGCTCAGGCTCGCGTCGAAGCGTCGCATCGTCTTGTCTTCGAGGACGAAGAGCGAGGCCGGCGAGCCGGCGAAGACCATGCGCGGCGCGCCGACCGCGATCGCCTCCGCCGGCCCTCCCGTGACCGGCGTGCGCTGGACGAGGTACGTGGCGCACGTTTCGGAGTACACGCTGTAGTAGACGAAGCCGTCGTTCACGGCGATCGAGTTGGGGAACACGAGAGGGGCGGGGTCGTGCTCGACGACGGTCTCGAGCGCGCCGCCGCCCTTGGGGACACGACTGATGCCCCAGGCGCCCGCGATGTAGACATGATCGTCGCCGACGACGAACGTCTTGTCCCAGTACGAGCCGGGCACGCTCGCAATGGCCGTCGCCGGCTCACCGAGGTGCGTCGTGGAGACGCGTCGCAACAGCAGCTCGCCGCTCGAGGGGGAGCTCTGATACGGCCCCACGCCGTAGTAGAGGTAGCCGTCGTCGCCCATGATCGCCGTCGCGTAGATCCACCACGCGCCCGAGGGGAACGTGTCGACGATCACGGGCGGCTCGCCGGTCCGCGGGATCTCGATGACGCCCGACACGGCCCCCGGATCGGACCAGTTCTTCGCACCCCAGGTCGCAATGGCGAGCACGTAACCGTCCGTGGCACCGAGCGGGATGTCGATGTCGAACGAGGTCTCGTCGACGTACTCGTAGAGGATGGTCGGCGTGCCCCCCTTTGGGTACTGCATCACGCACCCGAGCTGGCACACGTCGACCGACGGGTAGAAGGGTTGATGGCAGAAGCTCGCCTCGTCGTCCGCGCCGCCTCCGCCCATGTCCCCGCCGCCGGTGTCGCCGGCGCCGCCCGTTCCGGGGCACACGATGCCGCCCGAGCCGACGGAGCTGCTGGCGATCACGCCCCCCGTCCCGCCCGTGGAGGCAGTGGAGCTCGACGTCGTCTGGACCTCGATGCCTCCGCTGCAAGCCACCGTGAACAGGATCGCCGGCATGAACCATCGAATCGCGCTGCGCATGTCTTCCTCCGCTGTTCGGGAGACGTTGCGCCCGCTAACGCGCGGAGCCCCAGTTAAGGCGCCTTAAAGATCGCCCGAGAGTCCCTTCTACATTCTGTGCGACGCAAAGCCTCACCGAGCCTTCTCAGGCCTCTCCGAAGGCGCTTCGCGGGCTCATCGAACGCGTCGAAGCACTCGGCTTTCGGGTGACGCCAATGAGCTTGTCGATCAGCGGGCATGAGCTCCGCATCAACCACGGAGCCGCGGTGACTCACCCCGGCGGAGAGCGCCGGGCGAGGTGCCGAGGAAGCGCTTGAAGGCGCGGCTGAAGGCGGCCTCGGACTGGTAGCCGAGGCGGGTCGCCACCTCGCCGAGGCCGGCGCGCTCGTCGCGGAGCCAGCCGACGGCGACCTCCATCCTCCAGCGCGCGACGTAGTGCATGGCCGGCTCGCCTACCAGCTCGGTGAAGCGCGCCGAGAAGACCGAGCGCGACATGCCCGCCTCGCGGGCGAGGGACTCCACGGTCCACGGGCGCGTGGGATCGCGGTGGATCAGCACGAGCGCCCGCCCGATGTTGGGATCGGAGAGCGCGCCGAGCCAGCCGGTGCGCGCGATGGGGTCTTCATCCATCCAGGATCGGATGGCCTGGACCACGAGGATGTCGGCGAGCCGCGTGATCACGGTCTCGCCGCCGGGGCGGAGCGCGCGCGCTTCGGCGGCCATCAGGCGGAGCGTGCTCTCCATCCATTCGAGCTGCGGCGAGCTCCTGGCCTGCATGTGGATCACGCGCGGCAAGAGGCTCACGAGGCGATGGGCCGAGGGGTGATCGAAGCGCACGGCCCCGCAGATCAGCGTGGTGGCCGCGCCGCCCCCGCCGTGCCGGAGGAGGGCGTAGCGCTCGCTCACCAGCTCGTCGGGGATCTCGTCGATGCCCAGCGCGGGGACGCCCTCCTCGCTGAGCAGGCGGTGACCGTCGCTGTGTGGAACGAGCGCGAGATCGCCCGGCTCGAGCACGAGGTGGCCCTCGCGGCCCTCGACCTCCATCACGCACCGGCCCGAGGTCACCACGTGGAAGCTCAAGGATCGCTCGATGGCAGGGAGCGAGAGCCCCCAGGGCGCGGTGAGCTCCGAGCGGCAGTAGAAGATGCCGCTCATGCGCAGGAAGTGGAGAGCCTCACCGAGAGGATCCACCGGCGTCCACACGCTCTCGCCCTTCATGCGCGGGCAGCTTGGGCCGGGCGCGACGCGGGCGTCCAGTGCCGCGCGCACGGCGTGCGGGCGGCGCCGGTGCGATCGCCACGCGGGGTACGGGCAAGGCCTCATCGAGGTCAGAGGGGGCCGCGTAGACGAAACGTGCCACGAAGCGCCGGAGGACGATCGAGCATGATCCAGGGACGCACGGTCATGGCTCGTCGCGATCGGCGGCCGCATGGTGGCGGCGTGACGGGCCAGGGCGACGCCGGGCCGTGAGGGATGCACGATGGCGGGACTACCGACGACGACGACTTTCTTCGGAGCGCTGACGTTCTGTGCGGCGCTGGGCTCGGGCGTGGTGGGCGGGATCTTCTTCGCCTTCTCGTCCTTCGTCATGCCCGCGCTGTCGCGGCTGCCCGCCGCCCAGGGAATCGCGGCCATGACATCGATCAACACCGCGGTGTTGAACGCCTCGTTCGCGCTGGCGTTCTTCGGCACGAGCGCGGCGTGCGCGGTGCTCGGCGTCCGCGCGCTCATGGGCGTTCGTGATCGCGGCGCCCTGTTTCTCGTGATCGGCAGCGCGCTCTACCTGCTGGGCTCCGTCGCCGTGACGCTCGCCCGCAACGTGCCGCACAACGAGGCGCTGGCGACGGTAGATCCGTCGAGCGCCGCGGCAGCCACGGCCTGGGCGCGCTACGTCGCGGACTGGACGGCTTGGAACCACGTCCGCACGGCGGCCTCGGTGGCGGCGATGGCGTCCTTCATCCAGGCGTGGCGGGTGGGCTGAGCCGGGCTCCCAGGCCGGCATCAGAATGGTTGTCGGCGATCGCAGAATGGTTGAGCGAGAGCAGCCCGGCGCGGTCCTCGTGCAACCCAGGGAGGGCAGATGGTGAGCCCAAACGGAGTTGCGGGCTCGAGCGGCTTCTGGCCCGCTTCGCAGTGACAGGACTTCCCATCCACAACCCTGGTTGAATCCTTCGGGTGCGGCAGCAGCCGCGCGCGGGCTTTGCCGGGGCTCGTGCGTGCGTGCACGAGGGCGCGCTTGCTTTCTGTTGTTCTCGGCCGCGCGCCGGCGCATGTAGTCGAGCACGCCGGTTGCACGGTACCGGCCGAGCTCGACATGAAAATCGCCTTCTTCCTCACCCCGAAAGCCGACGTCGCGTGGGTCAAGACGACCTCCACCGTGCGCCAGGCCATCGAACGGATGGAGCATTATCGCTACACGGCGGTGCCGCTGCTCACGCCCGAGGGGAAATACGCGGGCACGTTGACCGAGGGCGATCTCCTGAACTTCATGAAGCACGCGCCCGCGCTCTGTTTCAGCGACACCGAGCGCATCCCTCTCGCCGACGTGACGAGGCGCCTCGACGTGCGCCCCATCCACATCGACGACGACATCGAGGCGCTGCTCACGCTCGCGCTCGATCAGAACTTCGTGCCCGTCGTCGACGACCGCGAGATCTTCATCGGCATCGTGCGTCGCCGCGCCATCCTCGCCTACTTCCAGGAGCAGATCCGCGCGGCCGTGCGCGAGTCGCGCGAGGTGACGCCCCGCTGACGTCTCCGCCGGCGAGCCGAGGGGATCGACCGTTGGAGGCTCGCCGTCGGGGAGGTGCCGCGTCAGGGCGAGCGCGCCATCCTCATCCGCGCGCCGGCGGCGTCGCGTTGTCGCGCAGCCACGACGCGAACGACGTCTTCCCGATCCGCGCGCCCGGATCCGGGCGGAGCGACCGATCGTCGAGCCGCTCGCCGAAGTAGCGCGCCTCGACGTCGGTGATGATCGTGCGGGGATCGTTGCGCGCGGCGAGAAGCTGCCGGCCGAAGGCATCCATGCCGCGCGACTCGGGCCCTCCCAACTCGCTCATGCCGTTCGAAGGCGCGGCGAGGGCGACGTCCGCCAGCGTCGCGGCGACGTCCTCGGCCGCGACCGGCTGGAAGAGCGCGGACGTGAGGCGAATGTTGCCGTCGACGACGCCGCCCTCGACGATGCTGCCGATGAACTCGAAGAACTGCGTGGCGCGGACGATCGAGTAGGGGATCTTCGAGCCCTTGATGGCCGCTTCCTGGACGAGCTTGGCGCGCATGTAGCCGATGTCCTCGAGGCGCTCGAGGCCGACGACGGACAGCGCGACGTGATGGCGGATCGCGGCCGCCGTCTCCGCCGCGATGATGTGGCGCGACGCGGTCTCGAAGAACGCGCGCGCGGCCTCGGTCTCGAAGGTCGGTGAGTTCGCCACGTCGACGACGACCTCTGCGCCCGTCATCACCGCTGCGAGGCCCTCGCCGGTGAGAATGTTCACGCCCGTGCTCGGCGAGGCGGCGACCGCCTCGTGCCCGCGCTCGCGAAGGATCCGCACGAGCTTCGTACCGATGAGCCCGCTGCCTCCGATGACGACGATCTTCATGACTGACCTTTCTCGGGCGCCCGCTCGTTCGCGGCGTGCCCGTCATTCGCGAGCCAGGACCGGGCAGCCCAGGCGTCCGTGACAGCGATCGGAAAAAAATCGCCGGCCGGCCGGGCGGGGCCGCGCACCCTCCCTTCGCGGAGCGGTATGGTGAGCGCCCATGCCGGCGCTCACGCCCGCGGAAAGCTCCGCATCTCGAGAACCCACGGTCGTCTTCGACACCCTGCGGGGACGTCTCTTCGGAATCGCGTACCGGATGCTCGGGAGCGCGGCCGAGGCCGAGGACTTGGTTCAAGACGTGTGGCTGCGCTGGCAGGGCACCGACCGCGCCGCGATCGACGACGCGACCGGATTCCTCGTGGCCACGACGACGCGCCTCGCGATCAACGTCGTCACGTCCGCGCGCGCGCGCCGCGAGGCCTACGTCGGGCTCTGGCTGCCGGAGCCGGTCGACACGAGCGACGATCCCGAGCTCGGCGCCGCGAAGAGCGAGGCGCTGGAGCTCGCGGTCCTGCTCCTCCTCGAGCGGCTCTCGCCGACCGAGCGCGCGGCGTACGTGCTGCGCGAGGCGTTCGACTATCCGCACGCGCAGATCGCGAGCATCCTCGACCTCACGGAAGAGCATGTGCGGCAGCTCGTCGTGCGCGCGCGCAAGCACGTCGCCGACGAGCGCAGGACGTCCGTCAGCGCCGCCGAGCAGCGCCGCCTCCTCCACGGCTTCATCGCCGCCGCGCAGCGGGGAGACGTCGCCTCGCTCGAAGCGCTCCTCGCCGCCGACGTCGTCTCTCGCACGGACGGCGGCGGCGTCCCGCGTGCCGCGCCGGTGCCGGTGTCCGGACGCGCCCGCGTCGCCAAGTTCACCGCGTCGTTCCCAGCGGACTTCTGGGCGGGGGCGACGGTGGTGCCGGTCGTCGCGAACGGCGCCGCCGGCGCGCTCTTGCTCCGCGACGACGTGCCTTACGCGTTCGTGACCGTCGCGGCGTCGGACGCCGGCGTCGGCGACGTGCTGTGGATCCTGAACCCGGAGAAGCTCCGCACGATCGCGTCGTCGATCACGGCGCACCGTGCGGCGGATCCTAGCCCCGGACCGGCAGCCACAGAGTGATCGTGGTCCCGCGATCGTCGGGCGCGCTGCTGCTCTTGATCACCATCCCGCCGCCGTGCGCGGCCACGACCTCGTGCACGAGCCGCAGCGACACGCCGGTGGCGTCGCCCTCTTCGCTCGGCCCGAGCAGCCGCGCTTGAACGTCGGCGGGCATGCCGGGGCCGTCGTCCTCGACGGTGATGCTGATCATGCGCCGCCCCGCGCTGTGGCCGAGCCGCACGCCGATGTGCCCGCCGGGCATGCGCGCGTTCCCGCGGCGCACGTAGCGGAGCGCGTTGCCCACCAGCGCGGTCACGGCCCAGGCGATCTTGGGCGCGTCGATGGCCGCCTGCATCGGCGTGTCCGCGGTGGCCTCGACGCGGAGCGTGACCGCCGCGGCCAGCGCCTGTTGCGCGAGCGGATCGAGCGCGCGTCGCACGAACGGCACCACCTCGATCTCGGACGGCCGGAGCAGGATCGCCTCCACCGCGAGCAGCGTGAACGACGGCGCGCCGGGGCCCTCCGCCGGCACGCACACCCGCTTGATCAGCGTGCCCGCGCGCGGCTCCGCCAGCCCGCGCACGAGCCCGCGCGCCGCGCGCAACACGCCTTCGGGCAGGCCATCGCACGCCTCCACCCGCCGGAAGATCCACCGCAGGGGCGCGCCGCCGTCGACCGCTTCGACGACCCCATCGCGATTCACCATCAGGAGCCAGTCCGGGCTGTTCATGCCCGGGCCAATCGCATGAAGAGTGCCAGCGAAAAGCACCGTGGTTTGCGCGATCTTCGCGCCCGCCGCCGGGCAGGTTGCCCAACTTGGAATCGTGCTTCGTGCACGCTTGCACGAAGCTCGATCCCCTAAGGCCGTTGCTACAAACGAACCATCATCGCCACCGTCAACCGATTCTCGTCCTTCACGAGATCCGGTTTCCACCCCGGCACGAGCGAGCCCGGCGTCCCCTGATTGCCACCGGGCGGCGTCACCCCGCCCGGGCCCGAGAAATAGGGCACGTTCGCCGCGCGATGGTTGAATTCGAGCCGGAACGTCACGAACTCCCGAGGCATGTAATCGGCCGCCACCTGCATGTCCCACGCCTTGTACGGGTCCTTCGGATTGGCCGTGAAATAGGGAGTCCCCGAGTAGGCCGTGGCTCCATTGATGGGCGGGATGAGCACCAGATAGCGACCGGGGTTCGTGATGGCGCCGCCGCCGATGGTGGTCGCCAGCTTGTCTCCGGCGAACCAGAGCCGCGTATAGGCCATGAACCCGAGGAAGTATTGCGATTTGCAGTCCACCGCGGGGACGCCGTTCTCCGGCACCCCGTCGCCGAACTCGCACCCGGCGTCGATCGTGAGCGAAGCGGCCGCCTTGCTGAAGGCGCCTCCCGGGTTGTTGTGATACCGCACCATCACGCTGTCGTCGGTGTGAAGGCGCTTGCGACCCGGGACGCCGAGCGTGTCCGTGCCGAAGTATTGGTTGCCGACGAGCATGACCGCATCGTTCGGCGCCCACTTGATCTGCAGGCCGACGCCCGGCGCTTGGTTGAACTTGCCATAGGCCTGCCAGCCATTGACGAGCCACGGCTCGAGTTTCAGCCTATCGCTCACGAAGATTTGGGCACGCACCCCGTTGAAGAACCAGGGCGTGTTCGAGGACACGTACGAAGGCTGATACGTCCAGTTGTCGAAGTTGTAATAGCTCCAGAGCCCCACGTACGACATGAAGATGCCGGCCTGGATGTTGATGCCGTTCAGCACGTCGAAGTGGTAGCCGCCGTAGGCCTCGGAGATGTACCGGAGGGCATTGTCGAGCTGCCATTGGCCGCGGCCGGGGCTCGCGTCGTTGCGCGGGGTCGTGGTCGAGTACATCCCGAACTGGGTCATCAGCCGGGCTTGCACCCCCTTGTAATAAAAGTCGCCGCCGATCCCGAGCTGCGTGAGCTGCACCTCGTTGTGCCGGAACACCTCGCTCGATCCCGAGATGGTGTTGTCCTTGGGTTGATTGAAGCTGTAGTGATAGACGGTGTCGACCCGGAGCTCTCCGGTGAAAGGCCCCCATTTGAGCGGGCTCTCGCTCGGTGCCTTGTTGCCCGGCGCCCACGAGAGATCACCGAACGCGAACGGCGCGGCCACCGCGGGCTGCGTGGCTTCGGCGGCCTTCTTCTCTTCGGCGGCCTTCTTGTCCTCTTCGACCTTGCGGGCTTCGGCCTTCTTCTCGGCGACCTGGGCGCGCGCTTCGAGATCGGCGATGCGCTTCTCCATGCGCCGGACCAGCTCGGGATCGACGCCCGGTGCCGGCGGAGGAGGGGCGTCGGCGGGCGGCGCGGTCTGCGCGAGCGCGAGCGCCGGGACGAAGAGCGAGAGACCGAGAGCGCCCAACGATGCGATGGACGAGCGTGCGAACATGGTGGGAGATCCTTCTCAATCGACTCACCCGCGGCGCCGCTCGGTCATGGCCGGACTGCGCCGCGGAGAACGAGGCGTGATGCGTTGTCTTGGGGCCGCGGTGAGATGCGCCGCGACGCAAGGCTGTGCTCGCCCATAAGCACGCAATGGGCCACGTGGGGACCACGGTATTGTCGCCCCACATGCCGGCGAGCATCATGCAAGCGCGCACGTTCGGGCGCTCGCCATCATGCGATATCGAGCGCTCGGGCCTCGTCTCGCGCGGTGCCTGAAATGGCGAACGCCGCCTCGCAATGCGGGCGGCGTTCTTGGGGACGATGTGCGGAATCGGCTTTAGGGACTGGCCTTGGGAGCGAACTTCGGAGCGTCCGGCGAGACCACGGGCGGGACGGGCTTCTTCGCGTCCAGATCGAGGTTCACCCCGAGCACGTTGACGCGCGGCTCACCCATGAAACCCAAGCTGGGCTCTTCGGTGCGCGCACGGACCAAGGCCCGCACCTCGTCCTCGCCGAGGCCCGCGCCTTGGCCACGCGCGGAACCTGGATCTCGGCGGCGGCCACCGAGATGTGCGGATCGAGCCCGCTCCCGCTCTTGGTCACCAGATCGATCGGAATCGATCCGGTGACGCCGGTCGTGCGAAGCATGTCGATACGGGTCTTCACCTCGTCCGCGAGCGCGGTGTTCCGCGGGCCGTAATTGCTCCCACTCGACACCACCACGCCGGTGCTGCCATCGACACTGGCCGCCGACGGCCGGCCCCAGAAGTATTCGAGGTGCTCCATGGGCCGGTCGAACGTCTGCCCGATGAGCTCGGAGCCGACGACCTTGCCGTTCCGCTCGATCAAGCTGCCTAGGGCGCGATGGGCGAAGAGCGTCCGGGCACCGGCGGTGACCAACGCCGGATAGAAGAGGCACGCGAGCACGATGAGAAATGCGGTCACGACCAGACAGGGACGGAGGATCTTCATGACGACGCTCCCAATCACGCGAGGTGCAGCGCGTTGAGGATGAGATCGATGGCCTTGATGGCCGCGAACGGCACGACCACGCCGCCCGCGCCGTACACGAGCAGGTTGCGGCGGAGGAGCGCGGCCGCGCCGAGCGGCCGGTAGGTGACGCCCCGGAGCGCCAGCGGAATGAGCGCGACGATCACCAGCGCATTGAAGATGACCGCGGAGAGGATCGCGCTCGCGGGGCTGCCGAGCTTCATCACGTTGAGCGCCCAGAACGCCGAGCCCTGCGGCCCGCGGCTCGCCACCTGGAAGGCGGTGAGGCCGGTGAAGATGGCGGGCAGGATGGAGAAGTATTTGGCGACGTCGTTGGCAATCGAGAACGTGGTGAGGGCGCCGCGGGTCATGAGGAGCTGTTTGCCGATCTCCACCACCTCGATGAGCTTGGTCGGGTCGGAGTCGAGATCGACCATGTTCCCGGCCTCTTTCGCGGCCTGCGTGCCGGTGTTCATGGCCACGCCCACGTCGGCGCGGGCCAGGGCCGGCGCGTCGTTGGTGCCGTCGCCGGTCATGGCCACGAGGCGGCCCCCCTCCTGCATCTTGTGGATGTAGGCGAGCTTGGCCTCGGGCGTGGCCTCGGCGAGGAAGTCGTCGACGCCGGCCTCCTCGGCGATCGTGCGGGCGGTGAGGGGATTGTCGCCGGTGATCATCACCGTCTTGATCCCCATGGCGCGGAGCCGCGCGAAGCGATCGCGCATGCCCGGCTTCACCGTGTCCTTGAGATAGATGACCCGAGGATGGCGGCGCCTTCCGCCACGACGAGCGGTGTCCCGCCGGCGCCGGCGATGCTCGCGACGATGCCTTTGAGATCGTCGGGCACCCGGCCACCGAGCGACTCCACGTGCTTGATCACCGCGTCGCTCGCGCCCTTGCGCAACGACAGCGAGCCGGCGTCGATCCCGCTCATGCGTGTCTTCGCGGTGAAAGGCACGAACGTGGCGCCTTCGGGGAGCGCGGGTGTCGCGCCCAGGCCCTCGCCGAGCGTGACGATGCTCTTGCCCTCGGGCGTCTCGTCCGGAATCGACGCGAGCACGGCGCGATCGGCCAGCGTGCGCTCGTCGACGCCTTTCACGGGGAGGAATTGATGCGCCTGCCGATTGCCGTAGGTGATGGTGCCGGTCTTGTCGAGCATGAGCACGTCGATGTCGCCTGCGGCCTCGACGGCGCGGCCCGAGGTCGCGAGCACGTTGTGCTGCACCAGCCGATCCATGCCGGCGATGCCGATGGCGGAGAGCAGGCCGCCGATGGTGGTGGGGATCAAGCACACGAGCAGCGCCACCAGCGCGCTCACGCCCAAGGAGCCGCCGAAGAAGCGCGCGAGCGGCTCGAGCGTCGCGGTGGCGACCAAGAAGATGAGCGTCAGCGCCGCGAGGAGGATGGTGAGCGCGATCTCGTTGGGCGTCTTCTGCCGCTCCGATCCTTCGACGAGCGCGATCATGCGATCGATGAATCCGCCCCCGGGATCTTGGGCGATCTCGACCTTGATCCAATCGGAGAGCACGCGCGTACCGCCGGTCACCGCGCTGCGATCGCCGCCGGCCTCGCGCACCACGGGCGCGCTCTCGCCGGTGATGGCGCTCTCGTCGACGGAGGCGATGCCTTCGAGGATCTCGCCGTCCGCGGGGATGAGCTGACCCGCCGTCACGAGGACCACGTCACCGCGCCGGAGCTCGGTGGCGGGGATCTCCGCGAAGGTCGCGCTCGGCTTGCCGGCGGCGAGCGGCGTGGCCTCGCCCGCGCCGCGGATGCGCGTGGCCATGGTGGTGGTGCGCATCTTCCGCAGCGTGGCCGCCTGCGCCTTGCCGCGGCCTTCGGCCATGGCCTCGGCGAAGTTGGCGAAGAGCACGGTGAACCACAGCCACAAGACGAGCTGCACGTTGAGCTTGAGATCGACCGCCGTGCCGCGGACTCCGTCGTGGAGCACGAGCACCGTGACGAGGATGCTGCCGACGAAGACCACGAACATGACCGGGTTCTTCGCCATCACCCGCGGATCGAGCTTCTTCACGGCATCGCCGACCGCGGGCTTCAAAATGGCCGGATCCCAGAGCGAACGGGCTTGATGAATACGGTGTTTCGACATGATATCTGCCTGGAAGGATGGAGTGGGATCACGGCTACTTCAGGAGGAAGTGCTCGACGATGGGACCGAGGGAGAGGGCCGGGAAGAACGTCAGGGCACCGACGATGAGGATGACCGTCACCAGCAGTCCGGCGAAGAGCGGCCCTTCGACGGGGAAGCTGCCGGGCCCGGCCGGGACGCGCTTCTTCCGCGCCATGTTGCCGGCGATGGCGAGCACCGCGACGATGAGCGGAAAGCGCCCGAAGAACATGCCGAGACCGAGAAGCAGCGAATAGAAGACGGGGTGATCGCTCGAATACGCGGTCAGGCCCGCGAAGGCGCTGCCGTTGTTGGCGGCGGCGGAGCTGAACGCATAAAGCACCTCGGAGAGCCCGTGCGGAGACGGCTTCCAGCTCGCGCCGGCCACCTCGGCAGGAGCGGTGTTGAAGATGCCGGCGCGCCCGGCCTCGGTGGACACGCCGAGCGCGGTGAAGATCAGGATCAAGAACGCCGGGACGAGGATGTAAATCGACGCCAGGCGGATATCGCGGCTGTCGAGCTTCTTGCCCAGGTATTCCGGCGTCCGCCCCACCATGAGGCCGGCGAGGAACACCGCCATGAGCACGTAGATGAGGACGCCGTAGAGGCCTGCCCCCACGCCGCCGAAGACCACTTCGCCGAGCTGCATGTTGAGCATGGGCACGAGGCCGCCGAGGGGCGTGAAGCTGTCGTGCATGGCGTTGACGGCGCCGCACGAGGCGTCGGTGGTGACGACCGCGAAGAGCGCGCTGTCGGGGATGCCGAAGCGCATCTCTTTACCCTCCATGTTGCCGGCCGGATCGGCGGCGGAGGCGACCGCGCTCACGCCCTCTCGAAAGAGGATGGGATTGCCGCTCTGCTCGAAATGACCCACCCAGAGGACACCGGCGATGGAGATGACGGCCATGGCCGCGAAGACCGCGAAGCCGTGGCGCCGATTCTTCACCATCTCTCCGAGCGTGACGCAGAGCGCGCCGGGGATGGCGAAGATCGAGAGCATCTGTACGAAGTTGGTGAGGGGCGTCGGGTTCTCGAAGGGATGGGCGCTGTTGGCGTTGAAGAAGCCGCCGCCGTTCGTGCCCAACATCTTGATGGCTTCCTGCGAGGCCACCGGCCCGCGGAGGAGCGATTGCGCGCCACCGTCCAGGGTCGAGATGGACACCGGGCCGGCCCACGTCTGAATCACGCCCTGCGAGACGAGGAAGAGGGCATACACCACGCAGATGGGCACGAGCACGTAGAGGTGCACGCGCACGAGATCGACCCAGAAGTTGCCGACTTTGTCGGTCTCGGCGCGGGAGAGGCCGCGGATGAGCGCGACGGCGACGCAGATGCCCACGCCCGCGGACCAGAAGTTGTGCGACGTGAGCGCGACCGCCTGCGAGAGGTAGCTCATCGTCGCCTCGCCGGCGTAGCTCTGCCAATTGGTGTTGGTCGTGAAGCTCGTCGCGGTGTTGAACGAGAGCCAGGGCGTGACGTTGGGCAGGTGCGTCGGGTTCGCCGGCAAGGCGGCTTGCACGCGCATGACGGCATAGGAGAAGAGCTGTGTGACGAGGGAGAACGCGAGCAGCGCGCCCGCATATTGGGTCCACGTGTGCTCGCGCTCGGGCGCGACGCCGGCGAGGCGGTAGACGAAGCGCTCGACCGGGCCGAGGAGGCGCGCGGAGACGCGGTTTTCACCGGCGAAGACGCGATGCAGATAGCGACCCAGCGGCAGGGAGACGAGCACGAGGCACGCGAAGAAAACCAGGGTGAGCACCCAGAAACGGGCAGGCATGGTCAGAACCTCTCGGGCCGGGCGAGCACGTAGAAGAGATAAACGGTGAGCGCCGAGGCGGTGGCGAGCGCCAGCAAAGTGTCGAGCTCCATGGCGGTCACATCCGTTCGCAAAGTCGGACGAAGCCGACGGCCGCGGCGAACAGCGCGACGGTCAGCACGATGATGACGAGATCGGTCATGGGGATTCCACGCTCGCCAATGGCACCGCCCATGCCATGGATGGATTCCCGGGATTCATGCCCGCGCCGACGATGCGTCGTGCAGTTTGCAAGAGCGCCACCGTGCGAGCGCGCATGAGCGGCGCGCGCGCATGCATGCGAGAGCGGAGTCTCCCTCGACGGTGCGGCGTGGACGTCGAGGGCGACCGCTCGCCCACCGCGTCTCGGTCATGGCGCTCGAACGCTGGTCATGCCCTCAAGGCTCGAGCTCGCCCGGGCCCGCGAGCACCGGCCCTGCTGCGAGCAGCTTCGCGCCGTTCATCAGCCACACGGCGAACTGGCTCGTTCCCTCTTTCTGCCAGACGGCGTCGGCCATGCCATCACCGTTGGTGTCGCCGGCATAGGCGATGGCCCAGCCCTCGCCGGAAGGGCCGGGAATCTCGGGCCCGGCCGCGAGGAGGTGGGCGCCGCTCATGAGCCAAACGGCCATCGTGCCGCGCTTCGCGTTGGTCCAGATGACGTCGCTCATCCCATCACGGTTGAAGTCGGCGCTGGTGATCGCGGTCCAGCCTTCGCCGGGAGGGCCGGGGATGCTCGGCCCGGCCGCGAGGATGTGGGCGCCGTTCATCAACCAGACTTGCAGCGTGTTGGAGTCGGGGGTCTCCCAAAGGACGTCGCTCAAGCCATCTCCATTGGTGTCGGCGACGTTGGTCTCCAACCAGCCCGTACCCGGCGGCGCGGGCAGCTCCGGACCCCGCGCGAGGAGCCGCGCGCCGTTCATCAGCCAAACGGCGGCACGTTGCTTTTGAGCATTGTGCCAGACGATGTCGCCCAGTCCGTCTCCGTTGGTGTCGTTGGCGTTGCCCACGAGCCAGCCCTCGCCGGGCGGCCCCGGGATCTCCGGCCCGGGCGCAAGGAGCCGAGCCCCGCGGAGGAGCCATATCGCGGCCGAGCCTCGCTTCTCGTTCGTCCAGATGACGTCGCTGAAGCCGTCACGGTTGAAGTCGGCGCTGGACACGGCGATCCAGCCTTCGCCCGGTGGCCCGGGGATGGGGCGCCCGGGGGCGAGCACGTGTGTGCCATTCATCAACCACAGCGCGAGCTGATTGCGCGAGCGGCTCCACCAGTGCACGTCGGCCAAGTTGTCGTCGTTCACGTCACCGACGTTGAAGAGCTTCCAATCGTTGATGCTCTCCGGTTGCCCCGCCGTGCCGGTCGAGCTCATCGCCGGGGAGTGAGGCTCCTCCGCGTAGCTCGTCCTCGTGAGAATCAGCCCGAAAATCCCGGCCGCGAGGGCCGCTGTCCGAGGTCGCATGATCTCGAAGGCATGTTGGGCTCGCCGGCCGATGGAGGAACCCGCGCGCATGATCAAGGCAGGACTGTCCACCCTGTCTCATCGGCCCACGCGCGGACGGAAGGAATCCGAGCCGCGATATCGTCCGGAGCGCGATTGGGGAGCTCGTCTGCTCGGGCTTCGTGGGCCTCCGCTTCGCATACTGCGAAGGTGCGCTCCGGCGCGCCCGAGGAGGCCGCCCGATGGGCAGGATGGAAGCCCCGAAGACCGCGATTTCACCCACCCGACAAGAGGACTACGCGCGGTGGTATCGGCACGTCGTGCGCGCGGCCGGGCTCGCCGACAGCTCTCCCGTCCGCGGTTGTGACGTCATCATGCCGTGGGGATATGCCATCTGGGAGAACATCCGGCGCGAGCTCGATGCCAGGTTCAAGGCCACTGGGCATCAGAATGCCTACTTCCCCCTCTTCATCCCCAAGCGTCTCCTCGACGCGGAGGGCCGGCATGTCGAAGGCTTGGCGAGCCGGTGCGCGGTCGTGACCCATCATCGCCTCGTCCCTAGGCCCGATGGCAGCTTGCAGCCCGATCCTCGGGCGGCGCTCGACGATCCGCTGATCGTGCGGCCCACCTCGGAGACGATCGTCGGCGCCGCCTTCGCCAAGTGGGTGCGGAGCCATCGTGATCTGCCGCTCCTCGTCAACCAATGGGCCAACGTCGTGCGCTGGGAGCTCCGGACGCATCTCTTTCTGCGATCGCTGGAGTTTCTCTGGCAAGAGGGCCACACGGCCCACGCGAGCGCCGAAGAGGCTTACGAGGAGACGAAGCGCATGATCGATCTCTATGCCTCCTTCGCGGAGGGCTTCATGGCCATGCCCGTGGTGCGCGGGCGCAAGACGCCGCGCGAGCGCTTCGGCGGCGCCGTCGAGACCTACACCATCGAAGCCATGATGCAGGATGGGAAGGCCCTGCAGGCGGGGACTTCTCATTATCTCGGACAAGGCTTCTCGCGCGCGAGCCGGATCGTGTTCCAGACCCGCGAGGGGCAGCGCGAGACCGCGTGGACGACCTCGTGGGGGGTCTCCACGCGCCTCGTCGGCGGGCTCGTCATGACCCACAGCGATGATGACGGCTTGGTGCTCCCGCCTCGCCTCGCGCCCGCGCACGTGGTGATCCTCTCCATCGCGCGCGGCGACGAGCCGCGGGGGCGCGTGCACGAGTACATCGAGGCTTTGGCGCGCGAGCTCGGGGCGCAGCGCTTCGGCGATCGATGCGTGGAGGTCCTCGTCGATCTGCGCGCGACGCGGGGCGGTCGCAAGCCTTGGGAGTGGGTGCGGAAGGGCGTGCCTCTCCGCGTCGAGGTCGGCCCGCGCGAGGTGGCCGCCGGCATGGTGACGGTGGCGCGGCGCGATCGCGGCCCGCGGGAAAAGCTGCTGATGTCCCGCGCCGAGCTCGCGCGCTCGATCTCCGCGATGCTCGCGGACATGCAAAAGAACCTCCATCAGCGCGCGCTCTCCCGCCGGAACGAGCGCCTGCGCCTCGTCGATGCCCACGCCGATCTCGCGGCCTTCTTCGCGCCGCGCCCGCCGGGCGACGCGCTTCGAGGGGGCTTCCTGCTCGTGCATTGGTGCGGCGCGGCCGCGTGCGAGGCCGCCGTCCAAACCGCGTTCAAGGCCACCATTCGGTGCATCCCCACGGCGGGCTTGGAGGGGACGCCGTGGGAAGATCGGTTGGTCGAGGAGGGCGCTTGCATCATGTGCGGCAGCGCCAGCCGAGAGCGGGTGATCGTCGCCAAGGGCTATTGAGCCGATATCGAATCTCGTCCCGCGCGCGGCTACGCGGGGCCGATCTCGGGCGCGATCGGGAGCCGGACGGTGAAGGTCGAGCCTTTGCCGAGGCCGTCGCTCTGCGCCTCCACGCGACCGCCGTGCTGCGCGACCAGGTGCTTGACGATCGCGAGGCCCAAGCCGAGCCCGCCGTAGGCCCGGGTGGCGCTCGAATCGGCCTGTTGGAAATGCTCGAACGCGCGGGGGAGGAACTCGGCATCCATGCCCACGCCGGTGTCGGCGACGACGAGCTCGATCACCGATCCAGCGCGCTTCGCCGTCACCGTCACCCGGCCTCCGCTCGGCGTGAACTTGACGGCGTTGCTCAGCAGGTTCCCCACGATCTGCTGGATTCGGGCTGAATCACCGAGGATCTCGCCCATCTCCGGATCGATGGACGGCGCGAGGATCACGCCCTTGGTGTCGGCGGCGGGCGCGATGGATTCCAGCGCGGCCTCGATCACCTTCGCGGCGCGCACGCGCGTGATCTCGAGGTGGAGCCTGCCCGCCACGATGCTGGAGAAATCGAGGAGCGCCTCGACGAGCTGGGCTTGGGCGCGGGCGTTGCGCTGGATGGTCTCGAGCGCGCGCGGCTGTCGATCCGGCGGGACCGCGCCGGAGATCATCATGCGCACCCAACCCAGCACGGCGGTGAGCGGCGTGCGCAGCTCGTGGGAGACGGTGGCGAGGAATTGATCCTTGGCGCGGCTCGCGGCTTCCGCGGCGGCGCGCGCCCGCGACTCGGCCTCGTGGAGGCGCGCGTTCTCGAAGGCCGTGGCGGCCCGGCGCGCCAGCTCTTCGGCGACCCGCAGGTCGGCGCGATCGAAGGGCATGCGCCCGCGATGGCGCCCGAGGCTGAGCGTCCCGAGCTTGCGCGCGCGGGTCGCGAGCGGGACGATGATCACGCTCCCGATGGCGAGCGCGCGGATCTGCATGCGCTCCTCCGCGGAGCTCGTGTGCGCTTCGATCAAGGTCGGATCGAGCTCGGACGTGATCCACGACGTCCCGGTGCGCACCACCTCGAAGGCGGGATGGCGCGCCGGATCCGGCGGGTGCATCTCGCGCAGCGCGCGGAGGGCTTCCTCTTTGGTCGGGTCGACGTGCGTGACCGCGGCGCGCGCGAGATGATCGGTGTCTTCGAGCAGATCGACGATGCAGAAGTCGGCGAGATCCTCGACGCACAGCGCGGCGGCGGCCCGCACGCGCGCCTCGCACGCGGTGCCCTCCGTCAAGACGGCGCCGGCCCGGGCCAGCAGATCGAGCGCGCGCTCGGCGCGCTTCTGCTCGGTGATGTCGACGCACGTGCCGATGAAGCGCGTCGCGCGCCCGCCCTCGAAGAACGCGCGCCCTTGGCTCGCGATCCAGCGCTCGATGCGATCTTCGACCCCGAGCAGCCGGCACTGGATCCGATACTGACCCGTGCCTCCTTTGCCGATCGCGCGCTGCACGGCTTCGTGCGTGGCTTCGCGATCGTCGGGGTGCACGGCCGCGAGGAAGAGCTCGTACGTTCCGTTCGTCTCGGGGCGCACGCCGAGCAGCTCTTTGACGCGCCCGTCCCAATAGAGCTTGCCGCTCTGCGGATAGAAATCCCACGTGCCGACGCCGGAGGACTCGGTCGCGATCTCGAGCCGGCTCAGCTCCGCCTCGAGCGCCTCCCGCCCGCGCCGGAGCTGCGCCAAGATGCTCACGCGCGTGCGGAGCTCGGCCTCGTCGCAGGGCGCGCCGAGGCAATCGTTGGCGCCGGCCTCGAGGATCTCGACGATGGCCCGTCGCGTCGGCTGCGCCACCAGCGCGAGAATGGGCAGCGACAGCAAATCGCGGCCCGCGCGCACGCGGCGACACACCTCCGCGGCGCGCGTGCCCGGCCGCTCTTGGCCGACGATCAGCACGTCGGGCGCGGAACCGCGGGCCAGACGGTCGAGCACGCTCTCGTCGTCGGCGATCACGTCGACGTCGTATTGCGCGAGGGAGCGCAACGGGGCAGCCGCCGGTGGACCATCCTCGACGAGCCACACCATGTCACGCCTCTCCGCGCGTCGTTGGGCTCGATGATCCAGCACGGCCCCCATGAGATGCAACTAGCCCAGGTGCGGCGCTCCTGCACGAGCTTCATCGGGCAAGCAAAGCCTCCTCGCACCGCACGCGAGAGCCGATGATCCGGATCTCCACGCGAGGCCGGCAGACATGGAATCTGAATGCCCTGGAGTCTCTCGGACAGGCCTCTTCATGGGCTTCGCGTCGCTTCCGGTTGCCCGCGCCGTCGATTCTCCCGCATCAACGAGGAAACACGGGAAATGGAGCTCGCTTCGCGGCGGGGCCGCGTCACGCGGGACCGCGCTCGTGCGCGTGGACGTCGGGGCGAGAGGAAAAGAGATCGAGATACCCGAGCAGACGCTCGCCGAGAGAAAGCACGCTCGTTCTCCGTGGCTCTCTCCACGGCGCCCATCCGGGCGGCGCTCCCGTCGTCGAGCGGGAGCGCGCCGGTCGGAGCATGTGAATCACAGCGGCAGGGTGTAGAGCTTGGTGAAGCTCATGGCGCGCATGGCCTCCACCACACCTTCTTTGACGCCGATGCCGCTGTCGCGAATGCCTCCGAAGGGCGTGGCTTCGGTGCGCAGGCCGGGCACTTCGCGGATGTTGACGGTGCCGCAGCGGAGCTCTTTGACGAAGCGCATGGCGAGGCCGAGATCGTTGGTGCACACGCCGGCCGAGAGGCCATAAGGCGTGCCGTTGGCGACGCGGATGGCCTCGTCGGCGTCGGCCACGCGGAGGATGGGCGCGTGCGGGCCGAAGGTCTCGCGCTGCACCGACTCGGAGCCGGCGCGCACGAAGTCCATCACCGTGGGCCAGAAGAGCGCGCCCTCGCGGCGATTGCCGTAAAGGAGGCGCGCGCCGTCGGCGATGGTGCGATGCGCCAGCTCTTCGAGGCGGCGGGCCGACTCCTCGGTGATCACCGTGCCCATGTCGGTGGCGTCGCTCATGGGATCGCCGACCACGAGGCGCGAGGCCGCCTCGGCGAGCCGCGCGGCGAACGCGTCGGCGATGCGCTCGACGACGATGAGGCGCTTCACCGCCGTGCAGCGCTGACCGCTGTTGCCGAAGCAGCCCGAAACGGCGAGCTTCACGGCCTCGTCGAGATCGGCGTCGCCCAGGATCACCAGCGGATCGTTGCCCCCGAGCTCCAGCACCGCGCGCCGGTAACCGAGCATGCGCGAGATGTGTTTGCCGATCTCCACCCCGCCGGTGAAGCTCACGAGCTCCACCTCGGGGTGCTCCACGAGGAGCGGCCCGAGGACCTCGGGATCGCCGGTGACGACATTGAGCGCATTGGGGGGCAGCCCCGATTCGTGGAGGACGTGCGCCAGGTAAAGGGCGCTGAGCGGTGTGCGCTCACTCGGCTTCAGGACCATCGGTGTGCCCACGGCGATCGCGGGAGCCACCTTGTGGGCAACCTGGTTGAGAGGGTGGTTGAAAGGGGTGATGGCCGTGGCCAGCTTGAGCGGCTCCCGCACCGTGAATCCGCGCCGGTTCCGCCCATTGGGCGAGACGTCGAAGGCGAAGCACTGGCCATCGTCGCGCAGGGCCTCGGCGGCGGCGAAGCGGAGCACGTCCAGCGCTCTCGCCACCTCGTGCCGTGTGTCCTTGAGGCAGAGCCCCGATTCCCAGGTGATGAGCCGGGCCACCTGCTCCTTTTCCTTCTCCACGCGGGCGGCCGCGCGGAGGAGGATTTGATTGCGCTCGTGGCGCGAGATCTTCGGCGCCGCGGCCGCCGCTTGGCGAATGGCGGTCACCACTTGATCGGGCCCGATCTTGGGCACGCTGCCCACGACCTCTCCCGTGTAGGGATATCGGACGGTGAGGCGCGCCTCCGCGTTCACGGCGGCGCCGCCGACGATGCATGGAAATTCGAACGGCGGTTGGCCGATGTCGATCATGAGTCCCCCCTCGTGAGCCCACCGCGCGAGCGCCGGAGGGCAGACCCCGGCCTCCGCGCGCCGGCGCCCGCGTTTTCGTGAAAATGGCTGTCGAGAATGGATGTCGGCGGCGTTCGAGGCGTGACCGAAGGAGCGACTCCGCGTCGCGCGTCGGTCACATCGTCAGTCGACGCCGGCCAGCACGAGCTCGAAGATGTCCGCGTTGGTCAACGCTCTCCCGGCCACGAGGGCCGGGCGGACAGGGCTCGTCACCACGAGCGGCACGGCTTGCTCGTGAAGGCCGCCGTGCGATCGCAGGCCGCGCGAGACGGCCGAGAGATCGTGGTAGCTGCGGCTCTTGCCGAGCACGGTGCGCGCGTCGCCGAGGACCACCAGATCGCCGATGCGATCGGCAGGCAACGAGAGGCGCGCCGCGGCCTCGTCACGCGTGAGCACGCGCTCGATCCCGGGCACGCGGGCCAACGCTTCACGCGCGATGCCCTCGTCACCGGGCGTGACGTAGACGGTGGCATAGGAGCCGAGCGCTCCGTGATGGACGACGTAAGGATCGGTGATGGGCAGGATCACGCGGAAGCCGTCGAGGCCGGCGGCGCGCAGGAGATCTTCGAGGTAGCGGACATCGGGTGAGCCGTCGGGGGCGCTCTTGTCGCTCATGCCATGATCGGCGGTGAGGCCGCAGAGGAAGCCCGCGTCGAGATAGGCGCCGAGGATGGCGTCGAAATGGGCATAGAATCGATCCGACATGGGGCCGCGCGGCGGCTCCTTGTGCTGCACGTAATCGGTGAGCGACACGTAGACGAGCTGGGCGCCGATGCGCGGCGCGATCGCCAAACCCATCTCCATCGCATAATGGGAGATGCTCCAATCGTAGATGCCGGGCGGATCGCGCCCCACGAGCGCGGGAATGCTCGGGACACCGATCTCGGGCAGCGAGGCCTCCGCGGCGCGCTCCGCGGACAGCGAGAGCGGCGCGGGCCCACCCTCGCGCGTGGCGCCGAGGAGGGCGCGGAGCTTGTCTTTGGCGGTCACGCACAGCGTGCGGACACCGGCCTGCTCCATGCGCTCGAAGAGCGTGGGCACGCGGAGGAAGCGGGGATCGTTCATAGGCACCTCCGTCCCGGAGGCACGATCGAAATAGTAATTGCCCGAGATGCCGTGGACGCTGGGCGGCTGGCCCGTGACGATGGAGACGTTGTTGGGATTGGTGAAGCTCGGCATCTGTCCGAGCCCGCGCCCGAGGAAGCCGCCGGCGGCGAGCGCGCGCGAGAGGCGCGGCATCAGCCCGTCGACGAGCGCGAGCTCGAGATACTCGGGGGCGCACCCGTCGACACAGAACACGGCCGTCCGGCGGCGGGGCAGGGGATAGTGTCTTCCACAGAGCTCGATCATGCTGGCCGCGCACCATGGACCGGCTGCGGCGCAAAGGCACCTGAGATTCGAGGCGCCTTGCAGGTGGATAGTGCAGTCCTCGTCTTCGCGAATGCGATGTCGGGCCCGTCCTGATCATGTCGCGGGACCCGTCAAGACCGAATGTCGCGCGCCATTGCGACGGCCGGCGCCCCAAGCGGGCCGACCATTGCAATGTGCGTGACCCAACAAAGCCCGAAAACGACCACGCCGTGCCCGAAAACGGGCAGCGCCTTCTCCGCAGCGACGGCGTGCCTGGGCAAATTTTCGGGAAACGGGAGGCTCCATTACCTGGCCTGGTTCGTGCTGACGGCGAGGGCCGTGCAGCCGACCCACACCTCGCCCGTGATTCGCAGCTCCGACGCTCGACCGAGCAATGTGATCGCTTTGCCTCTCGTGCTTCTGATCGGATGCGACCAGGAGCTCGAGGCGCGGTGCCGCTCGATCGCTTCACGCGCCAAGGTCTTGCTCCGGGCGTCGCCCATGCCTTTTCAACGCTCGGAGGTCACAGCGCTCTCGCCGCTCGTGATCATGGTGCCCGCGCACATCTACGAAGGTGCGCCGTGGGGCTTCGAGGTGTTGGCCGAGAAGGTCGGCGCCTCGCTCTTGATGATGGAGCGCGAGCCGGTGGCGCCCATCGTCCTCGAATATCGAATGATGGAAGCCTTGATGTTCGCCTCGCGCCTCCGCGCCCGCGTGCGCGAGGCGAAAGACGCGCTGGCCGCGCGGCGGTAGCACTACTGCGTCAGGCCGGCGCAACGAGTGGGTCCTCACGAGCAGCCAGACGTGAAACGAGAGCTCGGCGAGGCCGATGAGCGGCCCGTTTCGGCGAGCGATTGCCGCGTGGCGATGCTGTCGGCTTCGCCCGCACGCTGGGGCTGGCGAACACGTCGCTTGTTCGGCGAGACGTCTCATGACGCAGTAGAAGTAGCGTGAGGGAAAGGAGCGCGGCGCTCGGCGAGGGGAGCTCGCTCAGAGCGCCGGTTCCCCAGAACGTCCCGCCGGCGCTCATCTGCGAGTCGAAGTCGTCGCTGCGCAGGGATGGAGAGATCGGGAACGCGTTGTCTGTCGAGAGGCCTCGTCGACCCTTCGATCTCACTTCAGCGTGAGCTTCATCGGGATCGTGACCGAGCCCGAGCCCGCGCCGGGAGGCGCGAAGCCCCAGGCAGCGACCCGTGATGCGATGCAAGCAGCCACCGCTCCGGAGATGCCTTTGACGGCCGAGGGGGTCGCCGAGGTGACCTCGCCCTTCCCGTTGACCAAGGCGGTGATGATCATCGAGCCTTCCATCTTCGGCTCCGTGACAAGGCCCAGCCCGTAGCAAGTGCGAAAATCCCCGACCATGCCCGCGACGGCGGCGAGCGCGCTTGGGATGTTGCCGGTGATGGTGGAGTCGCCGACGGATACGTAACCGATCGGGAGCGCCGCTGCTGCGCTCGGTCCAGCAGGCTTGTTGCCGATCGGGGGCGGATCGTTCCTCGGGGACGAAGGTATCGGCGTCGGATCGTTCCTCGGGAACGAAGGCGCCGGCGGCGGTGCCTCGTCCTGTGTGCGATCGGCGCGATCGGTCCGCAATGCAACGAATCGCGGGGCCACCATCGCGGGGAACGGGTTGGTCGCCTGCGCAAACTCGTCTGGCGTCGCGCGGCGAAGAGACAACAAGTGCCAGTCGCCGTTGCGGAAGGCATCGAGATCGCCCGCGCCGTCGCCGCCGTACGCTTTGCGCGACAGCTCGGGACACCCCTGAATCACGAAGACATCCGTGCGTCGTTGCAAGGTGCCGCGGATCACCCGCTTGGCTTCGTACTGCATCACGGTGCGCCCATGAAGCGTGCCGCAATCAGGCATCCTCGGGCCCTTGTCGATGAGCTCGGCGACGATCACGGTGTCGGCATCGGCAGCCGGCGGCGCGGGTGCGCTCGCGGTGCCGCCTCCCAGCGGCGGGGCTGGCCGGTCGCTCTTGCACGCGCCGGCAGCGCACGCGAGCGCGGCGGCGAGGCAACCCATTCCGCGCACGATCCAGCTCTGGAACCGGTGGTGTCGTAAATAGAGCATCGCGCCATGATATGCGGCAATGCGCCTATGGCAAGGTGCCGCCGCGCGCGCCCTCTTGGGGCGCCGCCTGCGCGGTCGAGGAGCAGTTCACGCTCCGCGCTCGGCGCCTGCATGCCGCGCGGCAGGTTCGGTCTCGCGAGCGTCAGCGGGACAAGCTCTCCGCACAGAAAGTGACGCATCACGCGGTGACGGAAGCCGCGCGTTCGCCGACATCCCCGGTCGCGCTGGAGATCACCTCCGGTGGCCGAGGAGCGCTTCCGCTCGCCCGAAGTCTGGCCGCGCCCGATGGTGACACCGGTTTGCGCGGCGACGGGAAACATCGTTTCTCGTCACGCGGCCACTCTTCCCTCCCGGAGCGACATCCCGTTTCGCTGCGAGAACGTTCTTCCCGGCTGAAAGGGCACTCCTCTCTGCGGAAAGGACATCTCGCTCCGCCGAGGGGATAGCCTCCTCTCCTGGAAGAGCATCCCAGTCCAGCGAAAGAGCGTTCCAATCCACCGGCAGGACATCCTTCTGCCCCGGAGGACCATCCTCGTCCATCGGAGGAAGACTCCGCCCCAACGAAAGAGCCTCTCAGTCTGCCAGCGGAAGACTTCGCCCCAACGAAAGACCCTCCCAGTCTGCCAGCGGAAGACTCCGCTCCACCGAAAGCCCCTCCCAGTCTGCTGGAGCGACACTCCGCTCCACCGAAAGCCCCTTCGAGTCTGCTGGAAGAAGACTCCGCTTCACCGAAGGAGCTCCCCGCTGCGCCGGACGAACACGCGGCTCCACCGGAGGAACATCTTCCCCTACCGCACGGCCTTCGCTCCTTGCGAAAACCTTTTCTTCCCCTGCAGAAGAGACTTTCTCGCCCCTCAATCCCACCTCCTCGTCTCTTTGGCGACCACGTTCTCCGGGGCGCTCGGGTGAAAAAAGATCGTGGAGGTAAATCGAAATGTCGGGCTGCGGGATTAAGGAGAATGAGGGCCATCGAGGCGCTCCGGCGAGACCCCGAGACGCGGGGCGGTGCTCGCCGTGTCGTTCCCGCGTGTCGCGAGGGCACCATGGCCAAGTACATTCATGTCGTTCTGCGTTTGCCGGTGCAGATGGGCAAGTTCCTTTTCCATGCCAAGGCGGTGCTCGTCGCCGTGAAAGACAATCCGCGGTTTCCTGACGCGGGGCCGCTGGTCGTGCCGCTCGGAGAAGGCATTGTCCGGTTGGAGGAGGCTTTGCATGGAACGACGGCGGAGCGGAGCGCGGCGCGCGAGGCGGTGCGCGATGCGCTGGTCCACCTCGGCGATCACGTGCAGTCCGTCGCCGAGAAGGCGGCGGGCACGGTCGATCTCTCGGCGGTGCGGGCGCTGGTGGAGAGCGCGGGCATGGATCTACGCAAGATCAGCACGCACCCGAAGGCGACGTTCGCCGCGAAATACGGGCCCGTCGCGGGGAGCGTGGATTTGACGGCGCCCCACAGCCCGGCGCGGGATTCTCACGAATGGGAGATGAGCATCGATCAACGCACCTGGATGACCCTACCGAGCACGCGACAGGCGAAGACGCGGGTCGAGGGGTTGCCGATGGGCACGGCGCACCACTTCAGGCATCGCTTCCTCACGAAGGATGGTCATACGGCGTGGTCGGACCCCACGGTGACGATCATCGTGAAGTGATGTCCACACGACCGGAGCCGGGCCGCTGGAAGGCGTGGCCCGGTCCGGGGCGCGAGCGCTGAAGGCGGTGAAGGCGGCGAGTGGCCCGCGACGCCGTCGTTGCTCCGGGGGAGAGCGCGGCGCCGCGGGGGAATGGGACGGTCAGGTGGAGCGCTTCTCGAGGGCGTCGATGGCGGCGCGCATCTCGTCGGGGACGCGGACCTTTTGCAGGGTCGAGTAGCGGACGAGCACGATGACGCTGGTGCCTTTGGCGCACATGTCTTCCGGGGCGTCGGTGCGGGCCACGGCGTACTCCATGCGCATGCTGCTGTTGCCGAGCTCGGTCACCCGCGCGCCGATGCGGACCACGGCGGGATAGGTGATGGGGCGGAGGAAATCGCAGCTCGTGCTGGCCAGGATGGGGCCGATGTCACCGAGGCCCACCGTCGTGCCCGCGCCCGGAATGGAGGCGCGCAGGCGATCGAAGTAGGTGATGCGCGCCGACTCGAACCACGTGAAGAAGCGCGCGTTGTTGACGTGGCGCAGCGCATCCATCTCTCCCCACTGGACGGGCTGCTCGAGCGTGACCGGATAACCCAACATGGAACCTCAACTCTCCGTCATCAGCGCGCGATAGGCGAGCTGATCGTCGTGCATACGGTGAAAGACGCGGTATTTCGCGTCGAAGTAGCGTCCGGGGGCGCCGCGGGCCGGCTCGATGACGCGGCCGGCGCGGTTCATCGCGGCCATGGCGGCGAGCACGTTGGGCGCGCTGCCCGAGGCCACCGCGCCGAGGATGGCGGAGCCGAGGAGGACCGCCTCGGGCTCCGCGGGGAGGACGACGCGGCAATGCGTGGCGTCGGCGTGCTCGCGGAGGAACACTGGATTCTTGGTGTCGCCGCCCGACGCGAAGAGCGTGGAGATGCGATATCCCTGCGCGTTCATCGCTTCGAGGATGTGCCGTGTCCCGAGCGCGATGGCTTGGATGGTGGCGAGATACACGAGGGCGAGCTGATCGATGGAGTCGCTCAGCTTGAGGCCCGAGATCATGCCACGCAGGGTGGGATCGGCGCGCGGGGAGCGGTTGCCGTGATGATCGGGCAAGACGTGGAGACCGCGCGTCAGCTCCGCGGGGAACGCGGCGTTCGCGGAGAGCGCATCGAGGCGCTCGTTGAGCAGCGCCTGCGGGGTCGTGCCGCGGCGGCGCGCGTCCTCCGCGAGCTCGGCGCCGCGCGCGTGCGAAGCGATGGTGTGATCGATGAGCGCGCCCGTCGCCGACTGGCCCCCTTCGGTGAGCCAAAGGCCCGGCACCATGGCCGAGAAATAAGGGCCCCACACGCCGGGCACGAACTTGGGCTCGCGCGACACGGCCATGTGACAGGTGGAGGTGCCACCAATGAGGGCGACCCGCTCTTCGAGCGTCTCCTCGGTGGGGGCGAGGCCGTCGAGCGGGGCCCCGAGCATGCCCAAGCCACCGGCGTGCGCATCGATGATGGACACTGCCACCTTCGTGCCCGCGGTGAGGCCGAGCTCCGCCGCGGCGCTCGCCGAGAGGCCGCCGGCGCATTCGCCCATGGGACGGACGACGCGGCCGATGCGGGCGAAATCGTCGTCGGCGAGGCGGCCGAGGCCGATCGCTTCGAAGTAGTCGCGACGAAAGCCGCTCTGTCCGTCGCGCGCTTCGTGCCCGAGGTAGGTCCACTTGCAGGCCGTGGTGCAGAGCGAGCGCGCGTCGTTGCCCGTGGCGCGGTAGACGAGGAAGTCCGCGAGATCGAGGAAGCGCGCGGCCCTGTCGAAGGACGCGGGCATGTGCTCTCGCAGCCAGAGGAGCTTCGGTGTCTCCATCTCCGGCGAGATCACGCCGCCGACGTAGCGCAGCACGTCGTGCTTCGTTTGGTTGATGCGCGAGGCCTCCGCGACGGCGCGGTGATCCATCCACACGATCACGTTCCAGCGATCGTCCTTGGTGGGGCTCACGGTCACCGGGCGATCGGACGCGTCGAGCAGCACGAGGGAGCAGGTGGCGTCGAAGCCGATGCCCGCGACGTGCTCGGGAGAAGCGCCGGCCTGCGCGAGCGCGGCTCGGACCGCTCGGCCGCATGCAGACCAGATGTCGTCCGAGGATTGCTCGACGAAATCCTCCTCCGGCCGATGGATGGCGATGGGATGCGCGCCGGCGCCCACCATGCGACCTTGCGCGTCGAAGAGGCCGGCGCGGGCGCTGCCGGTGCCGACGTCGATGCCCAGGTAGAGGCGCGGTGTCATGGTCGCCAGCATACCCGCCTCCGCGAGCCCGGGAAGGCTTGACCACGCCTGCTCGGCTCGGCTTTCCTAGGCGCGAAACTCGCAAGGAGCTCGTCATGATCCGTCGACGCGAAGCACTGCTCTCGATGCTCGTTCTGCCCGCGGTGGCAGGGTGCCAGGAGCAGAAGCAGCAGCAGCCGACCGCGCAGCAGAAGAAGTTCACCATCGCGGTGATCCCCAAAGGGACGACGCACGAGTTCTGGAAGAGCGTGCACGCGGGCGCGGAAAAAGCGGCTCAGGAGCTGGGCAACATCACCATCCTCTGGAAAGGCCCGCTCAAGGAAGACGATCTCAAGGCCCAAATCGACATCGTCCAGAGCATGATCGCGCAGGGCGTCAATGGGATCATCCTCGCGCCGCTCAACGAGAAGGCGCTGGTGAATCCGGTGAAGGACGCGGTCGCCGCCAAGATCCCGGTGGTGATCGTGGACTCGGATCTCCAGGGCAAAGATCACGTGTCCTTCATCGCCACCGACAATCGCGGCGCGGGCGTGCACGCGGCCGAGCACCTCGGCCGGGTGCTGAACGGCAAGGGCAAGGTGATCGTCCTTCGCTATCAGGAAGGCTCGGCCAGCACCACGGCGCGCGAGGCCGGCTTTCTCGGCCTGATGAAGGGCCAGTTCACACAGATCAACGTGATTTCGGACAATCAATATGGCGGCGCCACCACCGAGAGCGCCTTCGTCGCCGCCGAGAACCTGCTCGCGGCCCACAAGGCCACGGAGGGCGGCGTCGACGGCGTCTTCTGTCCCAACGAATCGACCACGTTCGGGATGCTCCTCGCGCTGCAAAAAGCCGGGCTCGCGGGGAAGGTGAAGCTCGTCGGATTCGATGCCTCGGAGAAGCTGATTCAGGGCGTCCGCGACGGGCACATCGATGGGCTCGTGGTACAGAACCCCTTCAACATGGGTGACCTGTCGGTGCGCGTGCTCATGAGCGCGCTCTCCGGGCAAACGCCGACGCCTTACATGGATACGGGATCTCGGGTGGTGACGAAGGCCGATTTGGAGAATCCCGAGGTCAAAGCGCTGCTTCAGCCCGATTTGAAAAAGTGGTTGAAAGAGTGAGCGCGGCGCCGCGCCGCCTCACGATTCGGGGGGCGCAGAAGGCGTTCGGGCCCACCATTGCCCTCGCCGGTGTCGATCTCGATCTCGCGCCCGGCGAGGTCCACGCGCTGCTCGGCGAGAACGGCGCGGGCAAGAGCACGCTGCTTCACATCCTCGCCGGCGGTCAGCGCATGGACGCCGGCGAGATGACGCTCGACGGCGCGCCGTATCGGCCCGACGGCCCTGGGGCCGCGCGCGCGGCGGGCGTCGCCATGGTGCATCAGGAGCTCTCGCTCTGCCCCCACCTCACCGTGGCCGAGAACGTCCTCCTCGGCGCGGAGCCGACGACGCGCGGCTTTCTTCGCAGCGCGGAGCTCACGCGCCGCGCGCGGGCGGTGCTCGCGCAGCTCGCGGGACCGGGGCGCGAGCCGCTCGATCCGCGCGCGCTGGTGCGCGATCTGCCGCCGGCCGCGCAGCAGGTCGTGGAGATCGCGCGCGCGCTCGCGCAGACGTCGTGTCGGGTGCTCATCCTCGACGAGCCGACTTCGAGCCTCGCGGCCGCCGACGTGGAGGGCCTCTTCGAGGTCGTGCGCCGCCTGCGCGGCGAGGGCGTGACCATTCTCTACGTCTCCCATTTCCTCGAAGAGGTGCAGGAGATCGCCGACGCCTACACGGTGCTGCGCGACGGCCGCAGCGTGGGCTCGGGCCGCATCGCGGGCACGAGCATCGAATCGCTGGTCGAGCGCATGGCGGGCCGCGCGGTCGAGACCCTTTATCCACGTTCGGCACGATCGCCCGGTGACGTCGTCTTGGAGATCACCGATCTCGCGGGCGCGCGCCGCCCCGAGCAGGCGAGCCTCGCGCTCCGCCGCGGTGAGGTGCTCGGCATCGCCGGCCTCGTGGGCGCGGGGCGCACGGAGCTGCTGCGCGCGGTGTTCGGGCTCGATCCGGTGCGTCGCGGCGCGGTGCGCGTGGGGGCGTTCACCGGATCGGCCTCGCCCGCGGAGAGGCTCGCGCAGGGCGTCGGCATGCTCAGCGAGGATCGCAAAGGGGAGGGGCTCGCGCTGGCGCTCTCCATCGCCGACAACCTCACGCTCTCCACGCTCGCGCGGCTCGGGCGCGGAGGCTTCGTCAGCGATCGCGCGCAGCACGAGGCCACGCGCCGCTGGATCGACAAGCTCGCCGTGCGCTGTCGCGATCCGGGGCAGCCGGTGCGCGATCTCTCGGGCGGCAATCAACAGAAGGTGGCCCTCGGGCGGCTGCTCCATCACGACGTCGACGTGCTGCTCCTCGACGAGCCCACGCGCGGGATCGACGTCGGCAGCAAGGCCCAGATCTATGCGGTCATCGACGAGCTCGCCGCCCGCGGAAAGGCCGTGCTCTTCGTGTCGAGCTATCTCCCCGAGCTCCTCGGCGTCTGCGATCGCATCGCGGTGATGCGCCGCGGCCACCTCCTCCCGCCGCAGCCCGCGGCGGGCCTCACCGAGGAGGCCGTGCTCCTCCTGGCCACAGGCTCATGATGGATTCCTCGAAGGCAAACGGGCTGCTCGGGCGTCTCTCGTCACTGTGGAAGCGCGATCACGGCGTGCGGCGGAGCCGGCCTTGGCTCGGCCCTCTGGTCGCGCTCGTCCTCGTGTATCTGCTCTTCGTCGCGCTCCGCCCGGACACGTTCGCGCGGCCGGTGAACCTCGTGACGATGGCGCGGCAGACCGCGGTCGTGGGCATCGCCGCTTCGGGGATGACGATGCTCATCATCCTCGGTGGCATCGATCTCTCGGTCGGATCGATGGTGGCGCTCACCACCGTGATCGTCGCCGCGCTCTTGAAAGCAGGGTACGGCGTGGCCATCGCCGTGCTCGCGGGCGTGGGCGTCGCAGCGCTCGCGGGGGCAGCCAACGGCGCGCTCACCACCGGGCTCGGCGTCACACCCTTCATCGTCACGCTCGGCGCCATGCGCATCCTGCGCGGCATCGCCAAGGGCCTCGCCCACGAGCAGAAGATCGATGTCGACGCTCACGGCCTCGATGCGCTCGTCGCGCCGGTGCCCGCATCACGGAGCTTTCTGCTCTTCCCACCGAGCGTGTATCTGATGTTCGTCACGGCCGTGATCGCGGCGGTGATCCTGCGATACACCCGCTTCGGCCGGCACATCGTCGCCATCGGATCCAACGAGCAGACGGCGCGCCTCTGCGGCATCGACGTCGCGCGGGTGAAGATCGCGGTCTACATGCTCTCCGCGGCGCTCGCCGGTCTCGCCGGCGTGGTCGAGTTCGGCACGCTCACGGTCGGTGATCCGACGGACTCGAACGGCCTCGAGCTCGAGGTCATCGCTTCGGTCGTCATCGGCGGCGGATCGCTTTCGGGCGGTGAAGGCTCGGTGCCCGGCGCGCTGATCGGCGCGTTCTTGATGACGGTCATCAAGACGGGCTGTACCTACCTCGGCTGGTCCAACTGGGTGCAAGAGGTCGTCACCGGCGGCATCATCGTGACCGCGGTGGCCGTGGATCGGCTGCGGCGCGCGCGGGCGATGCGGGGTTGAGCGGCGAGGCGCTCGCGGTGCTCGTCGCATGAGCGCGCGCATCCCGTCGCCGGAGCGTGCTCGGCGCATGACGTGACGGCGTCGCGCGTGAACGGCGTCGCGCGGTCGAGGCGTCCGTTCTCCCTCCCGAGGACGCGTCACCTGTGCGATCGTGGGCGCATGGGACACCGCGCCAATTACGTGATCATCGAGAAGGGGACGGCGAAGGCTTTCATGGACTCGTGGGGCGCCCTCGGCTGTACCTATGCGCTGGCCGAAGGCCCCGCGGCCTGTCGCGATCTCGCCACCGTCGCGCCGACGGCGGAGGAGCTCATGGATTGGGCCTTCGCCGAGGCTGGTTTTCTCCTCGACTACGACGATCACCAAGCGATCTTCTTCGGCGTGCCCGAGCCCATCGAGGACGCGGAGGAGGCCGAGTTCGACGGCACCGCGTTCCTGGCCGCGCTTCGGCTGGGGCCTGCCGTGCTCTTTTCGATGGTTGCGGACGCATGGGAAGGGTGGACACTCGTGTGGGACGATCGCGGCGTCGACGCCTTCTCCGATGCGCTCGCGGCGAAAGGCATCACGTCGATTGTCTGCCCGCCTCGCTCCTATCCCAAGAACCTGAGGCCATTGCGCGTCGAGCTCGTCATCGAGGGCGCGCCCGCGAAGAAGCCTGCGAAGAAGAAAGCGCCGGGCGCAAAGAAGATTGCGAAGAAGACCGCCGCTTCCAAGAAGGTTGTGAAGAAGCAGCCGGCCGCCAAGAAGACCGCTGCTTCCAAGAAGGTTGTGAAGAAGCAGCCGGCCGCAAAGAAGGCCGCCGCTTCCAAGAAGGTTGCGAAGAAGCAGCCGGCCGCAAAGAAGGTTGCGAAGAAGCAGCCGGCCGCAAAGAAGGTTGCGAAGAAGCAGCCGGCCAAGAAGAAGGCACGTCGCGTGGCTTCGTGAATCGTCTCTTCGCGGTGATGTCGAGCCCGATCGAGGCGGTGCCGATCGCTTGACATCGGAGGTCGTGGACCTTCTTACCTGGCTCGCGCCGGAGGCGGCGATCTGCGAGCGGATCGACGTTCTCGTCCTTGCCGGGCGCCGATGTCGGGCTCCGGCGGGCCGGCCGAGAGGGGACCACGATGAAGCACACTGCCAAAGCGACCTCGCTTGCGATCATGTTCCTGGGCTTCGCGTCGAGCGGGCTGGCGCAGGAGCCGGCGCGTCCGGCGCAACCCGGGCAGGAGCCGCCGCGTCCGGGGCAGCCCGCGCCGGAGCCGCCGCGTCCGGGGCAGCCCGCGCCGGAGTCGGTGCGCCCGGCGCCGCCGGTGCAGGAGCCGACGCGGATTGCGCCCGAGCCGGGGCGTCCGGCGCAACCTCCGCATCAGACCCAAGGGGCGCCGGGCGTCGCGCAACAGCGGAACGGGTTGGGCGCGCAGCGGACGCGACAGGACATCGAGCGACAGCGGCGAGAGGCCGAGCAACAAGCGCAGAAGACGCTGGATCGGGATGCCATCGGGGTCGTCGCCGAGACGCAGAGAGCCATCAAAGCCATCTCCGAGAATCGGAATGACGATGCCGTCGCCGCCATCGAGCGGGCCACGGGCAAGAGCTCCATTCTCCTCGCGCAGAACCCGGCGGCGGGGCTCGTCCCCGTCGATCTGGAGGTCGAGGTCATCGACGCTGCGCCCGCGGATTTTCAGGCCATCCGCGATCGCACGAAAGCGGTGGAGAGAGCGATTGGCGATCACGACTATCCGGCTGCACGGGTGCTGCTGCTCGGGTTGACCAGCGAGATCCGGACGCGCACGTACAACCTCCCGCTGGGCACGTTTCCTGGGGCGTTGAAGGAGGCCGCGCGCCTGCTCGAGCAGAAGCATGGCAACGAGGCCGCCGCCACGCTGCAAACGGCGCTCAACACGCTGGTCGTGGTCGACCGGGCCACGCCGCTGCCGCTCATCACGGCGCAGGCGGCCATCGAGGATGCGCAGGCCATGAAGGACAAGGATCGGGACGGCGCGCTGCGGCTCCTCTCCGTGGCCCGCACGGAGCTCGAACGCACGCGCGCGCTCGGATACCTGGGCAACGATCCCGAGTTCAACGCGCTCGCCTCGACCATCTCCGACGTCGAGTCGCAGATCAAGGGTCAGGGCGATTCGACCTCGCTCTTCGGCAGGCTGAAGGAGAAGCTCTCCGCCTTCTCCAAGCGTCAAGCCGAGACCGTACGGCGCTGAATCCCTTCCTCGCCACAAGCCATCACGAAGGTACGACGACCTCTTCGGAGGCGCGAGCTCTCGGGCTCGTCGAGGCGCAGGTCTCGACGAGCAGAGCGCTCGTCTCGCATGAAAGCACGAGACGACGGGCCGTCGCGCTCGGCGCGCGAGCCGCGTCGTCTCGGGCCGCGGCGGGCGTGTTATTCGCCCACCTTCGGGCCGAGCGGCGGTTGCGAGCGGAAGAACAGGACGAGGATCGCGCCGAGCGCACCCGCCAGGATGGCGAGGATGATCCAGAAGCCCGCCCAGTCCGCGGCGTAACCGACTTGCGCAATGAGGGGAAAGTCGAGCGCCGTATGCACGTGCGCTCGGAGAGGCAATCGATGCGCCCGTGACGAGCGTCGTCGGGCGGAGCCTAGCAGGGTGTTGAAGAACGTCGCGAGCGCCCCGACGCGACCGACGATTCGGGGCGCACCGCCGTTTTCACCATCCTGCTACAGCGCCTGCTTGCCGAGGATGCGCACCTTGAAGCCGAGCTCGAGCGACAGCGCCACCATCTCGTCGAAGATGTCGCCGTAGGCCACGGCCACGTGGTTCGAGAGGTAATGGGCCATCAACGTCTGTTGCGAGATGCCCATGTCGGCGGCCATGAAAGGCCACTCGCGGGTGGTGCCGTTCCACCACGCGTCGCGGACCTCGGCCGGGAGCTTCACGACTTCGCCCTTGCCGATATCCATCCACAGGACACCATCTTTGATGTACGAGCGCGCCCAGGTCATGGCGCCGGGCAGGCTCTCGCCGGCGAAGGTGCCGCCCGGGGTGGGGAAGTAGAGCGACGGTTGCCGGTAGGTGTGCACGCCGCGGAGCGTGCTCGGATCGTGGTTGAACGCGTAGGCGCCGCACGATCCGGAGTTGAGCAGCACCCAGAGGAAACGGCCCTCGTGCTCGGCGCCCCAACGCACGTCGTGGAACATGACGGCTTGGTGCAGGCCCTTCTCCTCGAGGAGCCGCTTCATCAGCTCCATCGGGACCACGTTGCCTTGATCGGCCTCCGTGGAGCACACGATGGTGTCCCCGTTCGACTCGGGACGACAGGTGGAGTTGAAGAGGCCTTCGGCCAGATCCGAAGGCGGCCGGAGGGGGATGAGGCCGAGCTGGTATTGCCAGCCGATGCAATCGGCCTTGAACTCGCTCACCATGTCGAGCACCGCGAGGTAGTCGCGGAGCTGCTCGCGGGTGGCGCGCTCGTCGAAATCGGCGTTCCCGTTCTCACCCCAGTGGAACGTCATGCCCTTGTCCTCGATGAAGCGGAGGGCGTCGTCGATGCGCTTCTCCTCGATGCGGCGGCCGCGATCGATGATCCACGCCTGATCGATCTTGTGCTCGGTGAAGCCGTGCTTGTTGAGGAGGCGCGGGCCGAAGTAGCCGTTGATCATGCCCATCGAGGTATCGCCGAGCATGAGGACGAGGATACGCCGGCGGCGGATGCCCTCGGCCACGACGCGCGCGCGGCGGGCGGCTTCGGCCGATACCGGGGCGTGATAGGCAATCTCGTCTTCGGGATAACGAATGGCGCCGGTGGAGCACCACTCGGCGAGGCGATCCATGAAGCCCGCGTCCGAGCTCATGTCGGGCGCGGCCGTCCAGGCGCGGGCGAAGGCGCGATCGAGGCTCTCGAGGCAAGCACCCGTGTTGAGGAGGCCGACGAGGCCGGGCCAGCGGCCGGAGAAGTTGGAGGCGAGGAGGAGTGGATTGTTCTTGCCCACCACGCCGTCGGTGGTGTGCGGGCCGTAGAACCAATGCACACAGACACCGATCATCGGATCGTCGATGGGGCCGAGCTTCTCGATGGCCTCGTGCGGTTTGGCGAGGAAGCCGGGCACGCGGTAGGTGGCGCGGCCGAGCTTGGCCAAAGCGCGCTCGATCTGCTGCGTGGCCTCCTCGACGTTGGGCAGGGCCAGCTCGTTCGGCTTTTGCCGCGCGTCACCGGGCCAGAAGAGGGCAATGCGAGGGCGCGTGTGGGCGCCCGCCTGAGCAGACGGGTTGTTCATGGTGGTCACCGGATCTCCTCGCCCCCGCGGGCGGCGTTCTCTTTGGTGTAAATCCTGGTTCCGAGCACGATCTTCTTGGGCACCGGCTTGCCCGCGAGGACGTCGAGCGCGAGCTCGACCGCCTCCGGCCCGCCGCTCGGATAAAGGAAGGTGGCGTCGAGGATGCCTTGTTTGACGTACTCCACACCTTCGTGCGGCAGGGCGTCGATGCCGACGAACCTCATGGGCTTGCCCGCGGCCTTGGCCGCCAGGAAGGCGCCGTGTGCGCCGGGATCGTTGTGCGCGTAGACGAGATCGATTTGCGGCTCCCGCGCCATCGCCGACTCCATCTCTCGCCGCGCGTTCGGCTCGAGCCATTGCATGTCGGCGTCGAAGATGATTTTGAGCCCGGGGTTCTTCCCGAGATCGAGCCCTTCGATGAAGCCCGCGTGCCGGTCTTGCCCCGGGGTGCTGGTCATGAGGCCTTTGAGCTCGACGATGTTGCCTTTGCCGCCGAGCGTGCGCGCGATCCATTGGCCGGCCTCGCGGCCGATACGCTTGTTGTCGGCGCCGATGAAGGTGGTGAATTTGTCCCCTTCGACGGCGCGATCGAGCACGATGACCGGGACGCCCTTGTCGTACGCCTCGGCGACGGGGCGCGTGAGCGGGGCTGCCTCTTTGGGGCTGATGATGAGCAGATCGATCTTCTGATCGACGAGCTCCGCCACCTGGGTGCGTTGCGTGAGCGAGTCGTTCTGCGCGTCCTTGAAGACGACTCTGACGTTCTTGTGCTTCTCGGCCGCGCGCCGGATGTCCTCGTTCATCTGCGCGCGCCAAGGCTCGCCGAGGTTGCATTGGCTCATGCCGATGACGAACGGATCCTCCGCCGTGCCCGCGTGCCGCTTGCCGCCCGCGGAGGGCTTGCTGCACGCGCAAGGAGAGAGGGCCATCGCGGCGAGGAGCAGCGGCGTTACGACCTGACGTATCATCATGGCTCTGGCCCCTCCTTCCGGGTCGCGCTGAGGCAAGCACGCCGAGCGGCGCTCGGTCAATGCCGTGCGGCCGTGCTGCCGTGCGCGATGACGCGCGGCTATGCGTCCGCGTCGTCGTCGTCGCCGAAGAGGACATCGGCTGAACCCTACCACGCGGAGCCGCGGCCTCGTTGGAAGAGGGCCGCGCCGACGATGATGGCGCCGGTGAGCATGAGGCGGGAGTCGGTGCTGAAGGCGTTGAGGCTCAGTATCTTTCGGAGATATCCGATCGTGAGCGCGCCAATCAGGGTGAGGCCGATGCCGCCGCGGCCACCGGAGAGGCTCGTTCCACCGATGACCACCATGGCAATGGCGTCGAGCTCGTAGCCCATGGCCGTCTCCGGATCTCCATGCGTCTCCTGCGCGGCTTGGCAGATGCCGGCGATGGCCGCGAAGAGGCCCGAGAGCGCATAGGCGGCGCCGAGCACGCGCGGCACGGGAACACCGGAGAAGCGCGCCGCTTCGGCGTTGCCGCCCACGGCGTAGAGATATCGGCCGAGGCGGGTGCGCCGGAGGATGAAGGCGGTGACGGCGACACAGGCGAGGAAGACGAGCGTGACCACGGCGACGTTGCCGCCGAGGACGCGCGCGTCGAGTTGATCGAAGATGGCGGGAACGCCGCTCGATCCTGCGGCGAAGGCGCTCACCTTGGTGCCGCCGGAGAGGCGTTTGGCGAGGCCGCGGGCGAAGACCATCATCGCCAGCGTGACGATGAAGGGTTGAAGGCGGAAGCGCGCCACGAGGAGGCCCGAGATGGATCCGGCGGCGAGGCCCACGGCGATCACGCCCGCGAGCGCGGGCAGCGCGCCGAAGCCGTGCGGAATGGTGAGCCACGCGAAGCTCACGGCGGAGAGGGCGAGGACGCTGCCGACCGCGAGATCGATGCCCCCGGAGAGGATCACCAGCGTCATGCCGCAGGCGAGAATGCCAATGACGGAGATCTCGCGGAGCAGATCTCGATGCGTGCTCCAGCGGAAGAACGCCCCATCTCCGTGGAATGCACAACCGATCACGAGCACCGCCGCGAGCGCGAGGAGAGCGCGGGCGCGTGGGTCCCGTGCGAGGCGTCGTGCGGCGGATCGTGGATCGTGCGACGAAGCGGACATCGACACCACGAGGGTAACGCGGCAAGCCCGAGGGGCGCGAACGGAACCCGTCGTCGGGAAGTGCGAGGCCTCGCTTATCGCGGTGAGGTCACGGTGCTATTGGCCGATCCCCCATGCCTCGCCGCCTCCTGCCCGTCGTCTTGCTCGCGGCCGCCTGCAGCGCGGAGCCGCTTCCGCCGGTCGAAGCTCCTCCGCCCGCGACGGCCACGGCCGCCGCGCCGGCGCCGAGCCCGCCCACGCTGCGCTTGCCCAAGACCGCAGCGCCGGTGCGCTACGCGGCGACGATCACCATCGGCGCCGCGCGCGGGACGATCGACGGCGTGGTCGACATCGATCTCACGATCGCGGAGCCGACGTCGATCGTGTGGTTGAACGCGACCGAGATCAGCGTGCGTGAGGCGTACCTGTCGGTGGGCGGACGGAAGCTCTCCGCGCGCGTGGTGCCCGACGGCGACGATTTCGTGGGCTTCGCCTTCACGGAGAGCGTGCCCGCGGGCGCGGCGCGGCTCCACGTCGCGTACGGCGGCAAGATCAGCGACAAGGACGATCGCGGCGTCTTCGAAGAGAAGGAGGACGGCGCGTCGTACGTGTTCAGCCAATTCGAGAACACCGAGGCGCGGCGGGCCTTCCCGTGCTTCGACGAGCCTTCGTACAAGGTGCCTTGGCAGCTCACGCTGCGTGTCCCCGAAGGGGATGTGGCGCTCTCCAACACGCCTTCGCTGTCGGAGACGAAGGAAGATGGCATGAAGGTGGTGCGCTTCGCCGAGACGAAGCCGCTGCCCTCGTATCTCGTGGCGTTCGCGGTGGGCCCGTTCGATGTGGTGGACGCGGGGAGCGCGGGCAAGAACAAGACGCGGATTCGCATCGCCACGCCCAAAGGGCGCACGGCGCGCGCGGCTTATGCGGTGAAGACGGCGCCTCAATTGTTGGATCGGCTGGAGGCGTATTTCGGGACGCCGTATCCGTACGAGAAGCTCGATCTCGCGGCGGTGCCGCACCTGATCTCGTTCGGGGCCATGGAGAACGCAGGGCTCATCACGTGCTCCGAGAGGCTCCTCTTGGCACGGTCGGAGGAGGAGACGCCCCGCTTCCAACAGGGCTTCGTGGCCGTCACCGCGCACGAGATGGCGCACCAGTGGTTCGGCGATCTCGTGACCATGGCCTGGTGGGACGACGTCTGGCTCAACGAGGCCTTCGCCACCTGGATGGAGGACAAGATCCTCGTGCCCTTCAAGCCCGAGTGGCGCTGGGAGATCGCCCGCGCCCAGAGCACGTCGGGCGCCATGAACGGTGACGCGCTGGTGAGCGCGCGCCGCATTCGCCAGGCGATCACGTCCAACGACGACATCCAGAATGCCTTCGACGACATCACCTACAACAAGGGTGCTGCCGTGATTGGCATGTTCGAATCCTATGTGGGGGAAGAGCGTTTTCGTCGAGGCGTGCAGCGTTATCTGGGCGCGCACCAGCATGGGAATGCGACGTCGGCCGATTTCCTCGCGGCCGTGGGGGCGGAGACGAGCGCGGAGATCGGGCCGGCGTTCACGACGTTCCTCGATCAACCGGGCGTGCCGCTCGTGCGCGCCGAGCTCGCCTGTACGCCGGGAAAGAAGGGCGAGGCGCGGCTCTCGCTGTCGCAGCAGCGCTATCTACCGGCGGGATCGCCGGGGTCGTCGGAGGCGTCGTGGCAGATCCCCGTGTGCTATCGCTGGGGGCGGGGAAGAGCGAAGGACGCGCTTGCACGCTGCTCAAGGAGCGTGAGGCGAAGGTGGCCATCGAGGGCGCGAAGGCGTGCCCCGATTGGGTGATGCTGAATGCGGGAGACGCCGGCTATTACCATGGTGGGTATGGGCCGCTGGCGCTCGAGGCGCTCTTCCGCAAAGGCTTTGCGCGGCTCTCGGGGGCGGAGCGCGTGGGCGTGCTGCGCGACATGGGGGCGCTGCTCGCGCGCGGTGACGTGCCGGCCGCGGACGTGCTCGCGCGTGTTCCCGAGCTCGCCAAGGATCCTTCGGTGGAGATCCTCGAAGGGGCTTTGGGTTTGGTCGCCGCCGTTCGTGATCCCATGGTGCCGCCCGCGCTGCGGCCGAGCTTCGCGCGCTTCGTGCAAAAGGCGTTCGGCGCGCGGGCGCACGCCATCGGCTGGTTGCCGAAGCCGAGCGACGACGAGCGCACACGCATGCTGCGCCCGTCGCTCCTCCGCAGCGCCGCCGATCGCGGGGAGGATGCGGCGTTGCTCGCGGAGGCGCAGGCGCTCGCGGGGCGCTGGCTCGACGACGCGTCCGCGGTGCCGCCGGACATGGTGGGGGCCGTGCTCGCGGTGGCCGCGGGGCACGGCGATCGGCGGCTCTTCGATCGCTTCGTCGCGGAGCTCGCGAAGACGCAGGATCAAACCCGCCGGCAGAACATCGTGCGGGCGCTCTCGAGCTTCCGCGATCCGGGCCTGGTGCGCGCGGCGCTCGGCGTGTTCCTCGGGGAGACGCTCGATCCACGGCTCGGCGTCGAGCTGCTCTGGCAGGATGATCGCGTCGCCGACGTGGCCTTCGATTTCGTGAAGCAACGTTACGATGCGGTGCTGGCCAAGATGCCGAGCCCGCTCCACGGCGATCTGCCAACCCTCGCCGATCCCTTCTGCGACGAAGCGCACCTCGCCGACGTGAAGGCGTTCTTCACGCCACGCATCGAAAAGCTCGTCGGCGGGCCGCGCAACCTGGCCAAGGCGGTGGAGCGAATCACGCTCTGCAACGCGCAGCGAAGGGTGCACGAGCCCAGCCTGACGTCGTTCCTGAAGAAGTATTGACGATGTGACCGGCCAAGCTGCTACGCGACGCTCTTTCGGTCACATCTCGAACCGAGGCGCGGAGGTCATCGCGCGTGCCGTGGTGTGCTCCGCGGGAGCACATGGCGATTCGCAGCGAGCCTCGTATGATGGCGGCTGGGAGCGACTTGCCGCATGAGAGCCAGTTACATCGCCCTGGCGGTGCCGTTTTTCTTCGTGTTGATCGCGCTCGAGCTCGCGGTCGCGCGCACCCGCCGGCGCTCCGTCTATCGGCTCGCGGACGCGCTCGCCGACATCGGTTGCGGGATGATTCAGCAGGTCTCCCTGCTCTTCCTCGCGGGCTCGGTGATCGCGGGATACACGTACATCTACGAGCACTTTCGTTTGGTGACGTGGAGCTCGCCGGCGACGTCGTGGGTCATCGCCTTCATCGGTGTCGACTTCCTCTATTACTGGTGGCACCGGCTCAGCCACGAGGTGAACATCCTCTGGGCCGCGCACGTGGTGCACCACCAGAGCGAGGACTACAACCTCGCGGTGGCGCTGCGGCAGGCGGTGCTCACCAGCTACACGGCGCAGATCTTCTACGTCGTGCTCGCGTTCCTCGGCGTGCCGCCGCTCGTCTTCGCGTCGGTGAACGCCATCAGCACGCTTTATCAATTCTGGATTCACACCGAGCTCGTGCCCAAGCTCGGCTTTCTCGAAGAGTGGCTGAACACGCCGAGCCACCATCGGGTTCACCACGCGGTGAATCCGCAGTACCTCGACAAGAACCACGGCGCGATCTTCATCATTTGGGACCGGATTTTCGGCACCTTCGCGCGTGAGGAGGAGCCGTGTCGTTATGGGGTGGTGAAGCCGTTCGAGAGCTTCAATCCCCTGTGGGCGCAGATCGAGCCGCTGATTGCGCTCGCGCGTGCGAGCGCTGCGGCGCCGCGGTTCTCGGACAAAGTGTGGATGTGGTTCGCGTCGCCCGCGTGGGTACCGGAGGGCGTGGCGCCTTATCCCGGGGTGGCCGATGGATCGTATCTGCAGAGGCCCAAGTACGATCCGAAGGCGCCGAAGGGGATGCCGGTGTACGCGGTGGTGCAGTTCGGCCTGGCCCTCGCCACGATGTCGGTGCTGATGTTCGCGCGCGAGACGATGCCGCCTCGGCTGATGGCAGCGGCCGGCGCGCTGGTGGTGCTGACGCTGGTGACGTGCGGCGGGCTGCTCGAAGGGAAGCGTTGGGCGAAGCCGCTCGAGGTGGTGCGGCTCTCGTCGATCGCGGCGCTCGCCGTGGGCTTTCGCGTGCTCGCGGGGTGATCCACAACCAGCGCTGAGCACGTTGGGGCCGCCGGCGGCCCCATCATCGACTAACGCGAGATCAGGCCGCGGAACCACCCGGCCACGGACGAGGAGTCTTCCTGCGCGGTGGGCACGGGATCGGGGCCTTCCAATTCATCGGCGAGGCTGCCGAGCTCCGCGTCGCCGTCGATGTCGTCGTTGGGCGGCGGCGGGGAGGATTGGAAGCTCAGCTCCTCGGCGAAATTCGGGGTGCCGCCGCCTTCCTGATCTTCCTTCGTGAGGGAGCGGAACTCGAGCAGCACCAGATCGATCATCTCGGCGATCTTCTTGACGCCGTCGACGGGGGCGGCCGTGCTCACGCCGACGGCGCGCTGGACGAGCTCGGCCACGTCGTCGTCGCCGACCGGGCGGCCGAAGCGGTAGAGGAAGCGCGTCAAATCGCGGCAGAGATCGCGCGCCGTTTGATAGCGGGTGTCGGGATCGCGGGCGAGCGCGCGGCGGACGAGCTCGTCGAGCTCGGGAGGGACGGCGCGGTTGATCTGCGGGAGCGAGGGGACGACCGCGTCGCGCACTTGGCGCACGGTCTGGAAATCCGTCTCGCCCAGGAAGAGGCGCCGCCCGGTGAGCATCTCCCAGAGGATGATGCCGACGGCGAACACGTCGACGCGCTGATCGACCGGCTTTTCCAGCACCGTCTCGGGGGCCAGGTAACCGAACTTGCCCTTGATCACGCCGGCGTCGCTCTCGGCGAGCTGGCTCGACGCCTTGGCGAGACCGAAGTCCACGATCTTCACCTCGCCGTAGCGGGTGATGAGCACGTTCGCCGGCGTGATGTCGCGGTGGATGATCTGGAGCGGCTTGCCCTCGCGATCGCGGAGCTCGTGCGCGTAGGCGAGGCCTTGGCATATGCGCGTGGCGGCGTAGACCGCCACCTCGACCGGGATGTTGAGGCCCGTCTTCTTGGCGTGATCCATCACGGCCTTGAGATCGGCGCCCTCGACGTACTCCATGACGATGAAGTACGTCCCGTCGCCGACGCCGATGTCGAAGACGCTGACGACGTTGGAGTGCGAGAGGTGCGCCGAGAGGCGCGCCTCGTCGAGGAACATCGCGATGAATTGCTCTTTCTTGGAGAGCTGCGGGAGGACCCGCTTGATCGCGACCTGCTTCCGGAAGCCTTCGATGCCCGCGCTCTCGGCGACGAACACCTCGGCCATACCGCCCGACGCCAGGCGCTTGATGACGCGATAGCGTTGCTGCTCACTCATTCGCTGGTCCTCGCCATCCCCGCCGCACGGCGATTGTACGCCGTTCGATCCCCGCTCTGGAACCCTTCGTCGTCATCCTCGTTCCGCCCGCGATCCACGCGAGGAGCGTGAAGACGTGGCGGAGGGACGAAAGTCGCGAACGAGGCGGAGAGGGACGGGGCGTTGGCCGCGGGCACCCAGAACGGGGCTCCCCACGAAGAATGCTTTTGTCTTGACTCGCTCGGGACGGCGGCGCGCGAACGTCATCGCCCACGCATTTCTCTCGATCGGGGGCCGGCGCGTTGTATACCGCCCCGACTCGATGGCCCAAATCGCCCTCCCCGCGCCCGGATCGAACCTCGTCACCTCGGGGCCTCCGCACAAGGTCATCCTGCGGCTCGCGCTGCCGACGGTGTTCGCGATGCTCTCGCAGAGCGCCGTCAACGAGATCGACGTCGTCTTCTTCGCGCGCCTACCCTGCCCGGAGTCGTCGAACGCGCACGCGGCGCTGCTCCCGTCGCTCATCGTCCTCTGGCTCTTCGGCGGTTCGCTCAGCGCGATTTCCGTGGGCACGCAGGCCTTCACCGCGCGCCGCTTCGCCGAGAAGAAGGACGTGGACGCTGGCGCGGTGCTGGCCAACGCCGCATTCTTCGCGCTCGTCGCGGGCATCATCTTCTCCGTCCTCGGCTACCTGGCGATGCCGCACATCGTCGGGCTGCTCCTGGCGAAGGGCGGCGGCGCGTACACGGCCGCGCTCGCGTACCTCAAGTGGCGGCTACTCGGCGTCACCTCGATGGCGACGACCTTCGCCTTCAAGGCCTTCTTCGACGGCATCGGCAAGACGCACATCCACCTCGTCTCCGCGGGGGTGATGAACGTGCTCAACGTGGTGCTCTGTTACCTGCTCATCTTCGGCAACGCGGCGCTCGGCCTGCCGCGGATGGGGATCGCCGGCGCAGGTGTCGCGGGCTTCGTGTCCACCTACGTGGGCCTCCTCATCATGGTGAGCTTCGCGATCATCCCGGAGTACCGGAAGCGCTTCCAGCCGTTCTCGGTGAAGCAGCTCGATCGCGGCCTCACCTGGTCGATCGTGCGGCTCGCGATCCCGAGCGGCGTCGCCACCATCGTCGGCATGGTCGGATTCGGTCTCTTCGCACGCATCGCCAACCGCCTCGACGTGATCCACCCCACGGGCATCGCCGCCGGCGCGTGCGGCGTGAACGAGCCGGTCAACGGCGCGGCGACGATGGTGATCGTCGGCGTGCTCAAGCTGACCATCACCGCTTGCCTCGCCTTCGGCACCTCGACGGCGACCTTGGTGGCGCAGTCGCTCGGCGAGCGCGAGCCCGACAAGGCCGAGCGCTTCGGCTGGGTGTCGGTGAAGCTCGGGCTCCTGATCTTCGGTGTCATCGGTCTGCTCGAGGGCATCTTCGCGCCCCAGGTGCTCGCGTTTGCGAGCCACAGCGAGATGGTGCGGAAGGTGGCGCTCGGGCCGCTTCGTCTCATGGGCGTGTGCACGCCGCTCCTCGCCGTCGGCATGATCGTGACGCAGGCGCTCTTCGGCGCGGGCAACACGCGCTTCGTGGCCATCGCCGAGTTCGTGCTCCACTTCGCGTGCCTCGTGCCGCTCGCGTGGCTGCTCGGGATCCGCTTGGATCTGGGCCTCATGGGCCTGTGGAGCGCGGGCGTGATCTACATGCTGGCGCTGGCGAGCATCATGAGCTGGAAGTTCCGCACGGGGGATTGGAAGACGATCCGGATCTGAAGTCGGGCGTCAGGAGGGACCGGGATCGTCCGGCGCGGGGGAGAGCTTTTCGCCGACGGCGGGGAGCGTGACCCAGAAGAGCGCGCCTCGGCCGAGCGTGGAGCGGAGGCCGACGTGGCCGCCGTGCGCTTCGGCGATGCGCTTGACGGTCGCGAGGCCGAGGCCGAGGCCGGAGGTGCTCCGGGCGCCTTGCACGTAAGGCTCGAAGATGCGCACGTGCTCGGCGCCGTCGATGCCGGGGCCGGTGTCCTCGACCTCGAAGCGGATGTCGTTGCCGGCGTCGCAGGCGCGGAGCGTCACCCGGCGCGTGGGCGACGTGTCGAGGTGTTTGACGGCGTTCTGCACGAGGTTCGTGAGCACGCTCGTGAGGGCCCCCGCGCTGCAGCGCGCGCGGCGCCGCGTCTCGATCTCCACGCAGAGCTCGGCGCTGGTCTCTTCGGCGAGGGGACCGAGATCGTCGGCCACGCCGCGGGCCGTCGTCTCCACGTCGGCGCTGACGTTGAGCGGCGGGGCGGCGCCGGCGCGCGCGAAGTCGAGCAGATCGGTGACCATGCTCCGCACGCGCTGGAGGCTCGCGCTCGCGCGCTGGATCATGCGATGGATGCGCGCGCGCTCAGGCGTGTCGAGGTACGGCTCCGCGGCCGCGAGGCCCAGGCCGACCGACATGAGCGGGCTCAGCAGATCGTGCGCGACGCGCCCCGCGAAGGCCTCGAGCTCGTTCGTCTTCTCTTGGAGCAGGCGCCGGCTCTGCGTGGCGGTCTCGGCGGTGTTGCGCAGCACGCGGAACGCGAGCCCGACCACCGCGCCCGCTGCGGCGATGCAGAGGATCTGGAGCACGATGGCGCCCGGCAGCAGCATGCGCCGTACCGCTCGCAGTGACGAGACCGCCTGCTCCTCGATGCCGGCGTTGATGCCGACGGCGTCCCTGAGCTCGGCGTCGAGGCGCGAGACCGAGCTGGCGAAGTCGGTCCCGAGCTCGATGGTCCGCGACCCGTGGAGCACGCGATCGAGCGCGCGATCGAGCGCCGCCTCGGCGCTCTGGAGCCGCACCCGGACTTGCTCCTCGCCCGGATCGATGGGGAGGGAGAGGTAGCGATCGAGATCCATGGCGAGCGCGCGCCGCTTCGCCGCGATCTCGGTGTCGAGCAGGACGCGCGGGACGGTGGCCGCGGAGCGCTCGCGCGTGAGCGCGTCGAGCTCGCCCAGATCGACGGTGGCGGCCTCGAGCGCGACGATGCTCGGCGCGGTGTCGTCGACGATGAGCCGATCCACCGCGGCCAGCCTGGCCGAGCTGTACATGCCGACGGCGACCAGGCCGCCGAGGCCGGCCGTCATCACGATCACCGCGGCCGTCAACAACATGACGATGCGGTTCTGGCTGAGCTTCTTCATCGGGGGCTCTCCGTCGTCTGGAGACGCGGAGCGCTGCTTTCGGCGCAAGGAACGAGGATGTCGTTCGCGGGGAGCGGATCGGTGTCGGCGACGAGTGGGGTGTCGTCCATGCGAGGCGATGGTCTGGGCTCCGCCGAACGTGCTCGGTTGCCGCGTCGCTGCGGAGGTGGTGCGCGGGTGTAGCGCGGCGATGCGCGCTTCGGTAGCAACGCGAGCACGGGCGCGCAGCCGAACGAAGCCAGCACAGGTAGCGCGGCTCGGGCGACCCGGTTAGCATCCGCCATGCTTCGCGTTCCGGCGCGCTTCTTCCTCGTCTCCGCGTCTCTCGTCGCGCTCGTTCACTGCGGCGGTCGCTCCGCGCTTCGCGTCGATGATCTCGCCTCGGGCACCGGGGCGCTCCCGCGACCAGCGTCTCCACCACGAGCACCGTCACCAGCAGCAGCACGGGGACCGGTGGTGGGACACCGCTCTGCAACCTCTGGGATCAGACGGCGACGTGGACCTTGCTCGGCATCTTCTCCGATCAGGTCCCGCTCCTGCCGAAGCTCGTGCCGGTGCGCAGCGACGAGAGCCGTTATGGGCTCACCGTCCTCGGGCGGACCAGCGAGAGCCTCTTCATGCTCTGGCATGCGCCCATCGAGCCTTGGAGCGTGCCGAACGGCACCGTGGATCAGCTCGACGACACCATGGCGACCAACCCGGCGAAGCCTGCTTATGCGGTGGGCCCTTCGGCCATCGAAGATCGCTATGCGCTCATGATCGATGGGGCGACGGGGCACGCGGTGCAGTTGTTCCGCAACGTCGATCCCGGCTTCGATCCCGACAGCGAATACTTGCTCTCCGACCAGCAGGGCGCGCCGCGATCGCTCTTCGTCGCGCGCCGCTTCGACGACGCGGGGCCTTCGTACGAGCATCTGCTCGGCTACGAGATGCGCGACGGTGATCGCCGGCGCCTCATCGTGCGCTTGGTCTCGCCCTCGGCCGGGACGCCCGAGCATCCGCAGGCGGCTGCCTGTGCTTCGGAGCCGATCGCGGCGGCGGCGGTCGGCGTTCCAGGCGCGTTCTACGTGGCCACGTCGTCGTCGCGGGCGCTCGGGGCGTGTGACGATCCGGCCGATGCGTTCGGCCCCGCGACGCGCGTGCAGGTGACGTTCTACAACGAGCCGCTCGGGGTCGTGCTCAATCCCGTCGAAGAGTGGCAAGAGAGCGGGCGCATCGTGCGCATTGCGCTGACGCTCGGCGAGGGCGCGCTGTGGGTGACGTACGCGGTCGACGGCGGCGGGGATTTCCTTCTCCTGCGCGTGATGCGCGTGGGCCTGACGGGCGGGGTGCTGTCCGGCCCGTTCGACGTGGCGAAGATCGCACGGCCCGGTGCCTTTGCGGCGACGAGCTTCGGATCGCACCTCGCGATCGCTTCACGCGAGGTGACCACCATGGGACAGCTCACGGTGCCCGTGCGGGTGCTCTCGACCGTCGGTGACGTGGAGGAGTCGTTCACCATCGTTCCGGAAGGCGTGGACGACGTGGCCATCGCCGCCGAGCCGACCGGGAAACGGCTGCTCGTGGCGCTCACGGACGAAGATCCGAGCGCGGCCGACCGCGTGTGGCTCGGTCGGTACGGCTGCGAATGAGGACGCGGGTTGACGGGACAGCGGTGTTCGCTTTTGATTTCGGCCCCATGAGGGCCGATCGGTGACCCAAGCCCAACCCGACGCGCTCGACTCGCGCGCCCTGCGTCCCGGCATGGTCATCGGCGGGAAGTTCGCGCTCCTCCGCCGCCTCGGCGAAGGCGGTGTCGGCGTCGTCTTCGAGGCCGAGGACACGTGGATCGGGCGGCGCGTCGCGCTCAAGGTCCTGCACTCGCATCTCACCGAAGAGGAGGACATCCTCCACCGCTTCCGGCGCGAGGCGCGGGCCGCGGCGATGACGCACCACCCGAACATCGTCGCGGTGCTCGAGGTGGGGATGTGGCGCGACGGCTCGCCCTACATCGTGCAGGAGCTGCTCGAAGGCGAGACGCTGCGCGCCCTCATCGATCTCAAGCATCGCCTGATGCCCGCGGACGTCGTCGAGATCCTCGTCCCCATCATGGGTGCGCTCGTGGCCTCGCACCGCGCGGGCATCATTCACCGCGATCTCAAGCCGGAGAACATCCTCTTGGCGCGCACGGCCGAGGGGAAGGTGATCCCGAAGCTCATCGATTTCGGGGTCGCGAAGATCGTGTCCACCGAGCAGACGACGCTCACGGGCAGCCTCCTCGGGACGCCGGCGTACATGTCGCCGGAGCAGGCGAACGGCACGTCTCCCGCCGATCATCGATCCGACATCTGGGGCCTCGGCGCGGTCATGTACGAGCTGCTCGCGGGCGCGCCGCCCTACGATGGGCCGTCGGGCGCGGTGGTGCTCGGCAAGATCCTCACCGAGCCGGTGACGCCGCTGCGGAAGCGCGCGCCCGACGTGCCGGAGCCGCTCGCCGAGGTCGTCGACACCGCGCTCCAGCGCGATCCCGAGCAGCGCTTTCCGAGCATGGCGGCGATGCTCGACGCGGTCCTCACCTACGCGCGCGAGCCCGATCCCGAGGTCGCCGATCGCCATCGCCAATCGCTCCCGCCGCCCTCGCCGCGCCGCGATCGCGCGCCCACGGACACCATGCCCGAGGGCACGCCGGCGGTGCTCGTGAACGCGGTCGAGGAGGTCGCCGCGCTGCCGCGGAGCACGTCGGAGTGGGCCCGGCCCATGTTGCAGCCGGAGCTCGGCTGGTACGAGGGGCGATCGTCGGCGCGCGCGCCGCGCAACGTGGATTGGTACGTCGCCGCCGCGGGGCAGGCGCTCCGCGACAACGCGCTCGACGAGGCCATCGATCACGCCGAGCACGCCATCGTCACGTGCCGCGCAGCGGGCGCCACGCTCGGGCAGATGCGCCTCGTGCAGACCACCGCGTATCGCTGGCTCGGCCACTATGCCGAGTCGGAGCGCTGCGCGCTCCAAGCGCTCGAGACGCTGCCGCGCGCGACTCCGGGCTGGTACGTCGCCCTCGGGCACCTCGCGATCATCGCCGGGTACCTCGGCAACAACGAGCACCTGTCCACGATCTCCGCGTCGCTCGCGAGCCTGGAAGCGTTGGGCGAAGTCCCGGCCGCGCACGTGGTGGCCGCGTGCCGGCTCGCCGTCTCGCTGGTGCGGGCGGGCGACGTCGAGCGCGCGACGCAGTCGCTCGCGAGCGCGCGCGGCCGCGCCGAGGCCGGCACCGAAGAAGAGCCCATGGTGCGCGCCTGGATCTTCGTCGCCATCGCCGAGCTCTCGATGCACGGCGGCGATCCGGCCGGCTATCTCTCGCACTTGGAGAGCGCGGTGACCTGCTTCGCCGAGGCGGGCGACGCGCGCAACGCGTGCTTGCAGCGCGCCAACATCGGCAACGGCTACCTCCAGCTCGGCGCGTATGCGCGGGCCAAGGGCCTCCTGCGCGAGGCCATCGCCGTCGGCGAGCCCATGAAGCTCGGCTTCATCGCGCCGGTGCGGGCCAACCTCGGCGTGCTCATGGCGCGGCTCGGCGATCTGCAGCAGGCCTTCGAGATCGAGTGGGCCGCGCTCGATCAATGCGTGCGCGAGCGCTACCGGCGCTTCGAGCTCGTGGCCCGCATCTACCTGGCCGTGATCTACGCGCTCCGCGAGGAGCCCGAGCGCGCCGAGGGGAGCTCCGCCGCGCCATCGACGGCTCGCAGAGCTCGCCTTCGCTCCGCGCCTATGCGCTGGCGAGCCTCGCCGATCTGCTGCTCGCGCAGGGGCGCAGCCCCGAGGCCCAACAGGCCGCGGACGAGGCCATGCGTCTCCTCCGCGCGCTCGAGGGCGTGGAGGAGGGCGAGTCGCTCATCCGGCTCACGCACGCGCTCTCGCTGGAGGCCGCGGGCGATCTGCGCGGCGCCGAAGCGGCCATCCTCGAGGCGCGGCGCCGCCTCTTGGAGCGCGCCGATCGCATCAAGGACGCGCGCCTCCGGCGGAGCTTCCTCGATCACATCCCCGAGAACGCGCGCTCGCTCGCCATGGCGCAACGCTACAAATCCGCGGCGCGGTAGCGTCCGGTAGGCGATCGCTCTTCGCTCGACGCGCGGCTCACGCGGATCGCATCGAGCTCGACCACGGGATTTTCCCTCCTCGTGTCGGCCCTTCGATCGCGCCTCGTCTCATCGCGGAAATTCTGCGAATCGCGCGCGACGAGAGACGTCGGTCGCTGCTGGAGCACGTGAAGGCTCTCGAACGCGAGGTCGCGAAAATGGCAGTTTCCGCATTTGACTTTTGGGGCTCATCGATGAGGCTCCACGTGCACTCGCTGGTCGAGAGTTTCGGGATGGTGCGCTCACGGCGGTGAATCATCTCGGTAAGAGGGGGATGGCGGCGCATACGACTGCTCGTGGATCTCGGGTTCACGCGAACGTTCGAAGGTGTTCGAGGGCCGCCGCCATCCTCGTGACCATCGTCGGCGCGCTCGTGCTCGTCGGCTGGGCGCTCGACGTCACCGTGCTGAAGAGCGTGACGCCCGGCTTGTTGACGATGAAGCCGAACACCGCGGTCGCGTTCGTGCTCGGCGGTGGAGCCTTGTTGATCCATTCGTGCGACGGCGAGCGATCCAAGCTGCTCTCCGCGCTCGGTCGAGCCGGCGCGGCCGTGGTCGCGCTCATCGGCGCGCTCACGATGAGTGAGCACGTCTTCGGCAGCGATCTGCGCATCGACTGTCTCCTCTTCGCGGACGCGCCCACGATCGCCGACCCGAGCGAGGCCGGCCGGATGTGCCCGGAGACCGCGCTCAACCTGATCTTCGCGGGGAGCGCCATCATGCTCCTCGACGCGCGCCCGCGGGTCGCGCAGATCCTCGCGCTCGCGGTCGCGCTCATCGCCGGCATCACGCTGCTCGGATACGTCTTCGATGCGCCCGCGCTCTACGCCTTCGCGCCGGTGAGCTCGGTGGCGGTGCACACCGCAGGGGCCACGTTCGCGCTCGGCCTCGGCGTCCTCGGCGCGCGTCCCGACCAAGGGATCCTGGTGCCGCTCACGAGCGACACGGCCGGTGGTCGCGTGGCGCGGAGCCTGCTGCCCGCGGTGATCGTGGGGCCCATCCTGCTCGGGTGGCTCGAGCTCGCGGGCACGCGCTGGGGTCATTTCGGCGTGGCGATGACGACGGCGCTCTCCGCGGTGCTGTGCATGATCTTCTTCGGCGCCATGATCTGGTGGAGCGCCGGTCACAGTCGCCGCGTCGAGCTGGCGCGCTCTCGCAGCGAGGAGTGCTTGGCCGAGCGCACCGACGAGCTCGAAGCGCTCCTCGCGCACGCGCCCATCGGGTTCGCCTTCTTCGATCGGCAGGGACGCCAGCGCCACGTGAACGCGCCCTTCGCCGAGCTCTTGGGCGTGCCTCGCGAAGAGCTCCTCGGCAAGACGCTCGCGGAGCGCGTGCCCGCGCGCGCGCTCGAGATCGAGCGACACCTGGCCGAGGTCTTCGCGACCGGCGAGGCCATCCGCGACGTGGAGATGGATCGCGCGACCGACCTCGCGTCCGAAGGCCGGAGCTGGCTCGCGAGCTTCTATCCCGTGCTGAGCCCTGCGGGCGACATCCGCTGCGTGGGCGCCGTGGCGACCGACATCTCGGCGCAGAAGCGCGCCGAGAAGCAGCTCCGCGCGAGCGAGGCGAGCATGCGCCGCCTCTGGGAGTCGAACCTCCTCGGCGTCATGAAGACCGACGCCGAAGGCAACGTCACCGACGCCAACGACGCCGTGCTCCAGCTCATCGGCTACACGCGCGAAGAGCTCCAGGCCGGCCGCGTGCGCTGGGACGAGATGACGCCGCCCGAGTACCTCCACCTCGATCGGCAGGGCATCGCGGAGTCGATCCACCGCGGCATGTGCACGCCGTACGAGAAGGTCTACATCCGCAAAGACGGCCGCCGCGTGCCCATCCTCATCGGCTATGCGCGGGTGGATGGACCGGGCCTCCAGTACATCTGCTTCCTCCTCGATCTGACCGAGCGCGCCGTCCTGCTCGAGAGCGAGCGCGCCGCGCGCGGCGAGGCCGAGCGCGCCAGCCGGCTGAAGGACGAGTTCGTCGCCACCGTCTCCCACGAGCTGCGCACGCCGCTCAACGCCATCCAAGGTTGGGCGCACCTGCTCAAGCGGCCTGCGGCCGACCCCGCGCAGCTCGAAAAGGGCCTCGGCGTCATCGAGCGAAACACACGGCACATCACGCAGATCGTCTCCGATCTGCTCGACACGAGCCGCATCGTCTCCGGCAAGCTCCACCTCGAGATCGCGCCCATCGATCTGTCCGCCGTGATCGACGCCACCATCGACGAGATGCGCATCGAGGCCCTGGCCAAGGGCATCACGCTCTCGGCGAAGCTCGGAGCCATCGACGGCGAGGTCCACGCCGATCCCAACCGCATCCGGCAGATCGTGCAGAACCTCGTCTCCAATGCGCTCAAGTTCACGCCCTGCGGCGGGCGCGTGGACGTGATGCTCGAAGGCGCAGAGCATCACGTCACGCTGCGTGTGCGCGACACCGGGCAGGGCTTCGATGCGGCCTTCGCGCCGTTCATCTTCGATCGCTTCCGCCAGGCCGACGCCTCCACGGTGCGCCGGCACGGGGGCCTCGGCCTCGGGCTCGCCATCGTCAAGCACGTGGTCGAGCTGCACGGCGGCACCATCCGCGCCGCGAGCGACGGGCCGGGGAAGGGCGCCGAGATCACGCTCACCCTGCCCGCGACGCCGGCACGCGCGCACCTCGGCCCGAGCGCCGCGCCCGTGGCTGCGACCGATCTGCGCGGCATCCGCGTGCTCGTGGTCGACGATCAGCCGGACGCGCTCGAGATCGCGCAGCGCATCCTCGAGGAGCACGGCGCTTCGGTGTCGGTCGCGTCGTCGGGTCATGAAGCGCTCGATGTCCTCAGCGCGCAGCGGCCCGATGTCCTCGTGAGCGACATCAGCATGCCGGGCATGGATGGCTACGAGCTCGTGCGCAGCTTCCGAGCCAACCGCGAGCCGCGCGCGCGCACCCTGCCGGCCATCGCGCTCACCGCGTTCGCGCGACCGGAGGACAAAGATCGCGCGCACGCCGCGGGCTTCCAAGCCCACGTCACGAAGCCCATCGAGCCGGTCGCGCTCATCAGCGCCGTGGCCTCGCTCCACGCCGCCGCGGCGGAGCCCGCGTCGCTCGGATCGCTCTTCGGGCTCGCGTGATCAGAGCTGCGCGCCCGTGAGCCACTCCGGATGCCGCGACGTGCCGTCGTGCCGCAGTGAGGTCTTGTAGCGCTCGAAGCGCCCGTCCGCGCCCGGCTCTCGCGTACGCGCGAGGACGTCGTTCACCTCGGCGCGGCTCATGGGCCGGAAATCGTAGGCCGTGGCGAGCGCTTGCTTGAGCACGGGGAGGCTGTCGCAGCCGGTGATCGTCACCGACGTCGGTAGGCTCATCGTGTAGCGCAGGCACTCGACGGCATCGACGACGCCGCTCTGGAGGATGTACGCATCGCCGAGCGGCTTCATCCCGAGGACGCCCGCGTTGCGGGCGTGGAGCTCCGGCAGCACCTCGCGCTCGAAGCTCCGATAGTGCGGATCCATCACGTTGAGCGGCATCTGCACCGTGTCGAACTGGAACCCGTGATCGTCCGCCGCCTTCAACATGGCGAGATGAATCGCCGGATCCTTGTGCCCGGTGAAGCCGATGAACCGCAGCTTGCCTGCCTTGCGCGCGGCGACGAGCGCCTCGATGGCCCCGTCCGGCCCGAAGACCCACGCTGGATCGGCGGGCCGGATCACCTCGTGGATCTGCACCAAGTCGATGTGATCGGTCCGGAGCCGCAGGAGCGATTGCTCGAGCTGCTGTTCGGCGGCGCGCCGCGTGCGGCCGTCGAGCTTCGTCATGAGGAAGACCTCGTTGCGGTAGCCGTCGGCGAGCGCGCGGCCCATGCGGATCTCGCTGTCGCCGTCGTTGTAGTCCCAGCAGTTGTCGAGGAACGTGACCCCGTGATCGATCGCGTAGCGAATGAGGCGCACACTCTCGTCGGGATCGTCCTGCTTCCCGAGGTGGTAGCCGCCGATCCCGAGCATGCTGACCGCGACCCCGGTGCGGCCGAGCCCTCGCTTCGGCATCACGCCGCCCGCGGGCAGCCCGGTGTCGTCGGCGCGCGCCAGCCCGTCCGGCACGCTCGCCGCGAGCGCCGCGCCCATCGTCGATTGGAGGAAGGTCCGTCGCGAGCACCATCGATTCATCGCGCACCCCGGCGGGCGTCGGGTTGCAGCGCGCGTGCCGTGATGCGCAAATCCGTGACGCAACGGTAGCCGCTCGGCCGCCTTGCAGATCGAGCGCGCGGTCCGCTATTAGCTGACCACATGATGGCTTCGCTGGGTCGGCTCCGCCCTCTCGTGTTGGCTTCGGTTGGCCTCGTGGCGTGCAGCGCCGGCAACGACGAGCCGCTCGGCACGGCGGAGAGCGAGATGGTCGTCTGCCCGGCGGGCGAGACCGTCAAGGGCATCGACGTCTCGAAGTATCAGAGCAACGTCGACTGGACTTCGGTGAAGGGCGCCGGCTACCAGTTCGCCATCGCGCGCATCAGCGACGGCGTGAACAACATCGACGCGAAGTTCGATCAGAACTGGTCGGGGATCAAAGGCGTTGGCATGATCCGCGGCGCCTACCAGTTCTTCCGGTCCGCGCAGAGCGCCAGCGATCAGGCCGACATCGTGGTGAATGCGGTCGGCAAGCTCGGCGACGGCGATCTCCCCGTGACGTGCGACGTCGAGGCCGACGACGGCGTCGATGCCGCCACCTACGCGGCCAACATCAAGACCTGGGTCGACAAGGTCACCGCCGGCACCGGCAAAGCGCCGATGATCTACACCGGCAAGTATTTCTGGAACGGGAAAGTGCAGTCGACGGCGTTCAACGATCTGCCGCTCTGGGTCGCCGTGTGGGGCGCGACCTGTCCCGATCTGCCGACCGCTTGGGACAACTGGGCCTTCTGGCAATACTCCGCGACGGGATCGGTCCCCGGTATCTCGGGCGACGTCGATCTCGACTACTTCAACGGGTCGCTCGATCAGCTCACCGAGTTCGCGGGCGGCGGGCCCGACTACGCGGCGAAGTTCGTGGAGCAGTCCTGGCCGTACGCGACCATGACGATGACGATGACCGTCAATCAGACGCTGCCCGCGTTCATCACCATGAAGAACGTGGGCAAGGCGAGCTGGGACGAGAACACGCGCCTCGGCACCACCGTCCCGCGCGATCGCGACAGCGCCTTCGCCGGCTCCACCTGGATCAACCCGCATCGTGCCGCGGGCGTGCCCAAGGGCATGACGGTGGCTCCGGGTGAAGACTTCAAGTTCGAGTTCGCGTGGCACGCGCCGAACGAGCCCGGCACGTACGACGAGTTCTTCAGCTTCGTGCAGGAAGGCGCGCACTGGTTCGGCGATCCCGGGCAGGGCGGCCCGATGGACGACGTGATCGAGGCCAAGATCGAGGTCGTCGAGGCCGAGTATCACGCGGCCTTCGTGGCGCAGTCGTTCTCGACGGTGGACGAGCCCGCCATCGAGATGGAGCCGGGGCAGACGCTCGACGGTTGGATCGAGCTCAAGAACGTGGGCACCGCGACGTGGAAGGCCGGCGAGACGATGCTGGCCCCCACGCCGCGCGACGAGACCTCGCCGCTCGAGGCCAAGAGCTGGCTCAGCGCGACCCGCGTGTCGACGCTCACCAAGGACGTGCCGCCTGGATCGACGGGGCGCTTCGATCTCTCGATCACTGCGAGCAAGATCGGCAAGGTGACGCAGACGTTCGGCCTCGTGGAAGAGGGCGTGACGTGGTTCGCCGACGCGCCCAAGGGCGGCGGTCCGGCCGATGATGAGCTCGCGCTCCGCGTCGTCGTCAGCAAGGCGAGCGAAGGCACGGGCGGCGACGGCGGCACCGGTAGCGGCGTTCAAGGCGAGGTCGAGGGCAAGTGCTCGTGCGACGTGGCCGGCGTCGCCGGCGGATCGGGCGCGGCGTGGCTCGCCATGGCCGGCGCGCTCGTGCTGGTGCAGCGCCGCCGCCGGCGGTAGCGATCCGCCGTTCGAGCTTCGGGCGAAGCCCGATCGGCGCGCCCCACGCTGGGTCACAAGGCCCGGTGTTGCTCGACGTTCAACCTGGATACCATCGCGCGTCGATGCGTCGCGCTTCTCTCCTCGCGTTCCTCCTCGCGCTCCCGGTGCTCGGTTGCGCTTCGTTCCCGAGCTACCGCGATCTCTCGCCCGAGGCGCCGCCGCCGTTCGCCGCGAGCGCGTCTTCGGCCGAGGCCGATGCGGTGATCGCGCGCTTCTACGGCGACGGCGGCGCGTCATCGTCGGAGATCGCGCGCGCGCTCGCGGCGGCGCCGGGGCACGCGGGGGTGCACGAGATCGCGGGCTACGCGGCGCTCCTCCGCGCCGATGCGCACGAGGCGTTCGGGCACTTCCTGGCGGCGGCCGCGGATCGCAACGCGGTCGCGACCGATCTGTATCTCTGGGAGATGCAGGGCGCCGCGCGCACGACGAGCGATCACCTGCGCGCGCAGGCGCTCCTCCGGCAGCTCGCGGAGCAGCACCCGAAGCCGACCACGAGGCAGCTCGCGACGTACGAGCTCGGTCGCGCGCTCGCGCTCACGGGCGAGCGCGAAGAGGCCGAGCAGCTCGTGGCGAGCCTGCGCTTCGTCGAGGCGTGGCGCGTGCTCGGCGCGTTCGACAACGATCAGGGCAAAGGCTTCGCGACCGCCTATCCACCGGAGGAGCCCGGCCCCGCGGATCGCACCTACGCGGGCATGCGCCTCCCCATTCGCTATCGCCCGCTCGAGGCGCGCAAGATCGACGGCGCCTTGCCGCTCGGTGACTCCATCGCGCCGGCGGAGGCGGCCGTCGCGTACGCCGAGACGTTCGTCCACGCCGACGCGGCGCGCACGGTGGATCTGCGCCTCACGACCACGAGCGGCGTGCGCGTCTGGCACAACGGCAAGCAGGTCGCGGCGGACGAGAAGATCTTCCACGCGTGGCTCGACAACGTGATCGTGCGCGTGTCGCTGGCCGCGGGGTGGAACCGGATCTTGGTGAAGTCGGCCCACACGGCGGGGCCATGGCGGCTCGCGGCGCGCTTCACCGATCCAGCCTCGGGCGCGGTGCTCGCGCTGCAAACGGCGGCGACGGCGACGGTGCCCGCGGGGGCGGCCGGCGCGGGACAGCACGTGTCGCCGATGGGCGCCATCGATCGCATCGCGGACAAGAATCGCAAGCGCTTCCTCCTCGGACGCGCATGGGCACGCGAAGGGCACACGGCGCGCTCGTCGCACTACTTCGATCCGCTGCGGCGCGACGTGCCGAAGAACCCGCTCGTGATGTACTTCTCCGCGCTCGGCCTGCGCGAGAAGGGCGAGGCGGGCAAGGCGCTCGACCTCCTCAACGAAGGCACCGTGAAGCACCCCACGTCGGCCGCGTTCTTCGTGGAGCGCGCGCGCTTCTACGAGACGCGCAAGCTCTGGGACAAGGCGCAGCGCGATCTCACGGCCGCGATCGCCGCGAGCCCCGGCGCGCGCGACGCCGCGTGGGAGCTCGCGCGCGTGCATGGAGGTCGCGGCTGGACGACGGATCGCTGCCGCGAGCTCGGCAAGATCGTCGAGCGTTGGCCCGACGACGTGCGCGCGCTCGACGAGCTCGGCGCGTGCCGCGAGGATCTCCAGTACTACGAGGAGGCCGAGCGCCTCCGGCGCCGCGCCCGCGCGCTCGCGCCTGGGTATGCGCCCGTCATCGAGCGGCTCGCTTGGCTCGCCGAGCGCCGCCTCGATCACGATGCTTCGCTGTCGTGGATCAAGACGCTCGAAGGTGTCGATCCCACCTCGATGCGGGCGCAGCTCGCGGAGGCCGAGATGCATCGGCGCGCAGGCCGGCGCGACGCTTCGGAGAGCGCGCTCACGCGGGCGAAGGCGCTCTCGCCCGACAGCCCGGAGCCGTACGAGCGGCTCGCGTCCTTTGCCTACGAGGCCCAACAGAAGGTCGAAGCGGAGCGCCTCTATCGGCAAGCGCTGGAGCGCGATCCCGACAACGTCTCGCTCGCGCAGCGCGTGTCCGCGCTCTCACCCTCGGGGCCTACGCCCGCGGACAAGCTGGTCGCGAGCGCCGACGACATCGATCGCGCCGTGCGATCGGCGGACAAAGTGAACGTGCATCCGGGCAGCCACGTCGTCGTCTTGCTCGACGACGAGGTGACCACGGTGAACCCCGATGGCAGCAGCAAGCGCGTGATCACGCGCGTCTGCCAGGCCGTCACCACCGAAGGGCGCGATGGGCTCATCCAGGCGCGGCTCCCGAGCTGGGGCAAGGTCACCGTGCTCGAAGCGTATGCCGTCAAGAAGGACGGCGAGCGCCAGGAGGTCTCGTCGATGACCGGCGGGAACGTGCGCTTCCGCGGCCTCGAGGTCGGATCGATCGCGGTGCTCCAGTACGTGCACTACGCGCCTCCGCCGCGCTTCCTGCCCAACGAGTACGTGGAGCAGTGGCGCTTCCAGTCCGTCAGCGCGCAGACGGAGTCGTCGCACTTCTGGCTCGTGCTGCCCAAGGATCGCGCGCTCAACGTCGAGGCGCGCGGCCCGATCGAGCAGACGTCCGAGATCGTCGGCGATCAGAAGGTCTGGTCCTTCCGCGTGAAGAACGTGCCCCCGCTCGTGCCCGAGCCCAACATGGCGCCGTCCGCGGACGCGCTGTGGATGACGATGGTGAGCACGGTGAAGGATTGGGATGCCTTCGCGCGCTGGGAGATGGCGCTGCTCTCCGATGCCTTCAGCACGAGCACGGAGCTCGACGCGCTGGCGCAGAAGCTGACGCAGGGCGCGACCACGACGCAGGAGAAGATCGATCGCCTCTGGGCCTACGTCGCGCAGGAGATTCGATATCAGCAGGAGTACGAGGACTCGATCGCCGGCGCCAAGCCGCACGCGGCCGCGGTGGTGCGCGAGCGCGGCTACGGCGACTGCAAGGACAAGGCGGTGCTCCTCATCCGGCTGGCCCGCGCGATCGGCGTGGACATGCGCTTCGCCCTCCTGCGCACGCGACCTTTCGGCAAGGTGCTGAAGCAGATCCCCAACCAACAGTTCAACCACGCCATCGTCTACGTGCCCAAGCAGGCGGGGATCGAGGCGCCGTTCTTCATCGACTCGACCACCAATGGCCTCGACGTCGGCAACGCGCGCACTGACGACGAGGGGGCGCTCAGCCTGGTCATCGATCCCACGTCGGGGAAATGGGAGTTCATTCCCATCCCCTATCAGCCGGTGGATCTGGAGCGCGTCGAGCACAAGGTCTCGGTCAAGCTCGCCGATCCGACCAAGGCGCCGGCCCGCGATCACCTCACGTCCCGCGGGAACGCGGCGGCCACGATGCGGATCGCGCTGCGCAACAAGGAGGGCGCGAAGAAGTTCCATCACGGCCTCGTGGATCGGCTCTTCCCGGGGGCTTCGGTGATCGAGGGCAAGTCCGAGAGCATCGAGGACATCCGCCGGCCCGCGGTGGCGGATCTCGAGCTCGATCTCGCGGGCGCGATTCACCCCGAAGAGCAGGCGCATCGGCTCGACCTGCCGTTGCTGTTTCCTCTCTCGGGGACGACGGCGCTCGCCACGCGCGAGCAGCCGCTCGTCATCCCGCGCGGGACGCAGACGTTCGAGCTCGACGCGGAGCTCGGCGAAGGGCAGGAGGCGTCGCACCTGCCCGATGATTTCAAGGTCGAGCACGCGTGCTTCACCGTCGAGCGCCGCTCGGAGGTGAAGGGGCATCACGTGCTCGTGCGCACGAGCTATCGGAACACGTGCGCCGAGGTCGCGCCCGCCGAGTACGCGGGCTTTCGCGCCGCGGTGCAGAAGGCCGCGGCGTACGCGAAGGACAAGATCGTGTTCGGGCCGCGCGGCAAGGCGGGGGCGAAACCGAAGAAGGTGGCGGGGAAGTAGCGCGAGCGCGCCCGCGCTACTCGCGCGCGGCGCCGGCCTTCACGAGCGCGTCGATCTCGGCGTCGGCGAGGCCCGCGTCGCGGAGGACGGCGCGCGTGTGCTCGCCGGCACGAGGCGGGGCGGTGAAGGTCGTGTCGGTGGGCGTCACCGGCGTGCGGACCTGCGGGATCTCGCCGCGCGGCGTGGGCATGCGGAAGAAGAGGCCGCGCGAGGCGAGGTGGGGATCCGCCTCGACCTCCGAAGGCAGCGTGACGGGCTCGACGCAGCAGTCGTGCTGCGCACCGAACTGCGTCCACTCGGCGCGCGTGCGCGCGGCGAAGACGGCGGCGAGCTTCTCCTTCAACGCGGGTTGGTGCGGCCCGGGCACGAGCGCGTTCAGGTCGGGCTCGAGGCCCGTGCCCGTGCAGAACGCGGCCCAGAACTTGGGCTCGAGCGCGGCGAGCGTGATCGGGTGCCCGTCCTTCGAAAGATAGGTGTTGTAGGGCGCGATCCCGCCGGTGAGGACTTCATCACCGCGCTTCACTTCCTGCCCGGCGAGCGCGCCGCCGATGGCGAGCGTGGCGAAGCCGAGCACGCCGTCGGTCATGGCGATGTCGAGCACGCGCCCTTTGCCCGTGCGATCGCGCTCCGCGAGCGCTGCGAGGATGCCGATGACGCACCACATGCCGCCGCTGATGTCCGCGATCTGGAAGCCCGGCACCTGCGGCGGCGCGCCCGCGGGGCCATGCGCGCCGAGGATGCCGGAGCGCGCGAGGTAGTTGAGATCGTGGCCGGCGCGTTGCGCGAGCTCGCCGGTCTGGCCGTAGCCGGTGAGCGCGCAGATCACGAGCCGCGGATTCAACGCGAGGAGCTCGTCGTGACCGAGGCCGAGGCGCGTGAGGACGCCGGGCCGGAACTGATCGAAGAGCACGTCGTACTTCGCGACCATGCGCTTCATGGCCTCGCGCGCCTCGGGCTTCTTGAGATCGAGGACGGCGCTGCGCTTGCCGCGGTTCAAGAGCTGAAACCCTATCGACTCGCCGGCCACCTGCGGCGGCATGTGGCGCATGTAATCGCCGCCGCCGGTGTCTTCGATCTTGTCGACGGTGGCGCCGAGATCGGCGAGCACGAGCGTGGCGAACGGGCCGGGGAGGAGCCGCGAGAGATCGAGGACGCGGGTGCCTTGAAGGGGGCGCATGCGAAGCAGGGTAGAGCCTCGGGCCCGAGGACCGTCACGGATTCGCACGACGACGCGCGCCGGTCACAAAACGACGCCACCCCCGCGCGCGGCCCTGGGACCAGCGCAGCGGGGGTGGAGATCGACTGTCGCGAGACTAGTTCTGGAAGCTGAAGAGCTTCTGCAGCTTCATCGCGAGGGTCGGGTTGCCCGCGACCTTGAGCTTGCCGCTGAAGAACAGCTGCATGCCGTTGGCCTGGGGGTTCTCGTGCAGCTTCTGGAAGTCCTCAGCCGCGATGGTGATGGTGCAGTCCGCGGTGCCGGGGTTGCCCGCTTCGACCTTGGGGCCGGACGCCGAGACGTCGATGAACCACTCGCCCTCGCCCGTCACGTTGATCTGGTACTTCGCGCCGATCTCCTTGGCCGCGTCGCCGTGCTTGGCGAGCGCCGCGGGGAGTTCCTCGTTGAAGAGCTTCTTGATGTCGACGGCCATGGTGCCTCCGGACTCCGATGAAGGGGCGCCGACGTCGGCGCGCGCTCCGCGATGTAGCCGGGGGTTACCGCGCGCGTCAAGCCTGGGCGCGGTTCGTGTGGTGCGAGGCGCGCGGGGCCCGGTCCAGCGCGGAGCGGACCGGCAGCATGAAGAGCCGCTCGATGGCCACGCGCTGCTCGGCCGGGGGCGGCTGCTCGGGCGAGGCTTGCATGAGGCGGAGATCGCGAAGCACGGCGCGATCGACCTGCGAGAGGTCGAGATCCGCGCCCGGGGGCGGGCCGAGCTGAGGGAGGAGCGAGACGAGCACGAGCTCGGTGCCGCCCTGGCGGACCCAGGTGCCTTGATAGACGGCGACCGCGTGCCCGAACGTCTCCTGGAACACGATGGAGCGCCACTCCAGCGGCGCGTTGAGATCGACGGCGCGATCGCCGATGCAGAGGTGACGGCTGTCGAGCGTCAGCGAGGCGCCGCGGGCGTCGGTGAGCACGAAGCGATCGAGGCACGCGGGGCTCTCGACGGCGAGCGCTTCGACGAGGGCGGCGAGATCGTGGGCCGCGAACAGGAGCGGCTCGCCGTCGGGGCCGATCGCTTCGAGGCCGGTGTCGTCGGTGGCGACGGTGAGGGCGCGATCGAGGAGCGGCGCGAACGTGCGGCGCGCGTCGTCGTCGAGCGTGGCCCCGAGGTAATACGTGCCGGAGGAAGAGCTGAGCAGCGTCACCAGGCGATCGCGTCGCGGCGACGCCAGGAGCGTCACGCCGAAGGGCGCATCGAGATCGATCAGCGTCAGCGGCGCTCCGCCCTCGAAGCTCAAGCGGTGACCTTCGAGGCGCACGGCACGCGGCGCCCGCCGCGGCGAGAGGCTGATGCGGCTCGGGCGCGACGGCGTCGCGCTCGCCGCGACGCGCGCGCGGCGGAGCACCACGGCCGCCGTGACGAGCAACGCGATCGGGAGCGCGATGCGCAGCGCAGCCGGCTGCGCGAGCACGGCGACGAGCAACGCCACGACACCGAGCGTGGCGGCGAGCATGCGCGGCTCGCGCGGTGAAGGGCGCGGCGGCTCGGCCGTGGGATCGAGCGCTGCGAACGTTTGGGCCGCAGCGCGACGCCGCGCCGCGAGATCGGACGATGGGGGTGCGAAGGTCGTCACCTCCGTCGCAATGCGCCCGCCGTGGTTCACCTCACGCGACATCGATCTTCCCGATGACGGCTCGAAGCCCACGATGAGGGTAGCACCGTCATCGTTCCTTGCGAGCCGCACGGGCCGGCGCGAGCGCGCTCTGCGCGGGCCACGTCGGGCCCGGCTGCACGTGCGTTGCAACGCTATGACGACGGCGGAATCATGACGCACCGCAAGGGCGGCGCGGGTTCTGCACGAACGTCAGCGTCCGAGGTGCGAGGTGCGGTGGGTGTGCACCCAGGGTGAGAGCTGGCCACGTGCCTGCGAAGCCTCGCCCTCGGCGCGCGCTTCACCGCGCTCGGCGCGCGCCGCCGCAACGGCGATCGCAGCGGCGAGCACCTCCTGCTCGTCGGTGGGCACCTTCGTGTAGCCGAGCAGGTCGGCCGCGTGCTGCTCGATGAAGCCCGTATGGTAGCGCCCGGCCGCGAAATCAGGGTGGGCCAGCAGCTTCTCGTGGAAGACGAGGTTCGTGCGGATGCCCGTGACGACATACTCCGACAGCGCGCGCTCCATGCGGCGCAGCGCCGACGCGCGATCGGGCGCCCACACGCTGAGCTTGGAGACGAGCGGATCGTAGTGGCTCGGCACCGTGGAGCCCTCGTAGAAGCCGGAGTCGTCGCGCACCCACGGCCCCGAAGGCGTGCGCAGCGCGGTGATCGGGCCGGGGCTCGGCATGAAGTTGGTGGACGGGTCCTCCGCGTAGATGCGGCACTCGATGGCCGCGCCGCGCTGGACCAGCGAGTCCTGCGTGTGCGTGAGCTTCTGCCCGTCGGCGATCTTCACCATCTCCGCCACGAGATCGACGCCGGTCACCCACTCGGTGATCGGGTGCTCGACCTGGAGGCGCGTGTTCATCTCGAGGAAGTAGAAGCTCCCATCCTCGCCGAGGAGGAACTCGAAGGTGCCCGCCGAGTGGTAGCCGACGGCGAGCGCGCCCTTCACCGCGACCTCGCCCATGCGGCGGATCAAGTCCGGCGTGGCGACGGGGCAGGGGGTCTCCTCGACGACCTTTTGGTGACGGCGCTGGATCGAGCAGTCGCGCTCGAAGAGATGCACCATGTTTCCGTGGCGATCGCCGAGCACCTGGATCTCCACGTGCCGCGGTCGCAGGATGGCCTTCTCGATGTAGACGAGCGGGTTGCCGAAGGCGCGCTCCGCCTCGCTGCGCGCGCGATCGAGCGCGGGCCCGAGCTCCTCCTCGCGATGCACGAGGCGCATGCCCTTGCCGCCGCCGCCGAAGGCCGCCTTGATGAGCACGGGGTAGCCGACCTTCGCCGCGGTGGCCCGCGCCTCCTCGATGGTCGAGGCCGAGCCGCCGGGCGTGATGGGCACGCCGGCCGCCGCCATGCGGGTGCGGGCCGCCGTCTTCGAGCCCATGTCGCGCATCGCGCGCGCCGGAGGGCCGATGAAGACGATCCCCGCCTTCTCGCACGCGTCTGCGAACTCGGCGTTCTCGGAGAGGAAGCCGTAGCCCGGGTGAATCGCGTCTGCGCCCGATCGCTTGGCGACGTCGAGGATCTTCTCGATGCGCAGGTAGCTCTGCGCGGCGGGCGCAGGGCCGATCGGGTACGCCTCGTCGGCGAGGCGGACGTGCAGGCTCGCGCGATCGACGTCGCTGTAGACCGCGACGGCGGCGATGCCCATCTCGTGCAGCGTGCGGATGATCCGGACGGCGATCTCGCCGCGGTTCGCGATCAGGACCTTGCGGAACACCGTCGCGCCGTACCACATCGCGCGCGCCGCGGGGAGCTTGCCCCGCGTGCCCGCGATCGCGGCGGCGCGATCGCCGTCGCACCGAGAGGCTCCTCGGGGATCGTGTCCGCTGTACACGATCTCGCCGGGGCCGCGGCGGCGAGCGGCATCAGAAGCCCCAGTTGGGCTTCTTCTTCGCGGGCGGTCTCGACGGCGGCGCGTTGTCTTTCGGCTTCGTCGCCGGCTTGTTCGAAGGGGCCGCTGTGGGCGTGGACACTGCCGCCGTCGCGCTCGGTTCGGGCTCGGCCGTCGCGGTCGCGCTCGGCGCGGGCTCCACGGCGTGCGCGCTTGCCGTAGCAGGTGCGCTCGCGCTGCCGCTCGCTTCCGGAGGGGCGCTCGCGCTCGCACCTGCGGCCGGCGCTGCGCCGTCGTGCGGCCGCACGACGAGGAAGGCCACCGCACCGATCAAGACACCCACCGCTGCGCCGGCCAAAGGCAGCCAGCGTATCAACGAGGGCGCGGGCGGCGGCGGCGCCGTGTGGATGACGGGGCCGCCGGTGCCGCCGAAGGCGCTGCTCGCCGGCGGCGGCGTGGGCGCGTCGGTGAGCATGGGCACCGACTCCGTGGGCGCGGAGAGGCTCTCGATGCGCGCCGAAGGCGCAACCGTTCCGTTGACGGTCTCCAGTGGATACTGCGAGGCCGGCGCCGCGCGCTCGATCGGCATGCCCGCGTCGGCGCGGGATCCGGCGGCGAGCGCGGCGAGCGCCTCCGCCATCTCGCGGGCCGACTGGAAGCGCTGCTCGCGATCACGCGCGAAGCCCCGCGTGAAGAAAGCATCGAGCGCCGGCGGCAAATCGGGCGCGATGCGCGTGGCGACGGGGATCGGATCGGCCAGGATCTGCGCGATGACGACGCCCACGTTGTCACCGTTGAACGGCATCCGCCCCGTGAGCGCGCGGAACATGATCACGGAGAGCGACCAGAGATCGCTGCGATGATCGATGTCGCGCGCCCCGCGCACCTGCTCCGGGCTCATGTAATGCGGCGAGCCCATGAGCTCGCCGGTGCGCGTGGCCTCGCCGATGGTCGGGCCGGCGGTGTCCTTGGCGATGCCGAAATCGAGGATCTTGACGATCTCTTCGTCGCCGTCGTCCTCGCGCGCGAGGTAGAGGTTCGCGGGCTTCAGATCGCGGTGGATGAAGTGCGACTCGTGCGCGTTGCGCAGGCCCTTGGCCGTCTGGGCGAGGATGCGCGCGGCCGCCTCCAGCGAGAGGCGCCGCTCGCGGTGCAGCCGGCGGCTCAAGTCCTCGCCGTAGAGCAGCTCCATCGCGAGGTAGGGCTGGTCGCCCTCGACGCCGTAGTCGACCACGTTGACCACGTGCCGGTTGCGCAGCGCCGCCGAGGCCTTGGCCTCCCGCTCGAAGCGCGCGCGCGCCACCGCGGACGAGGTGCTCTGCGGATCCATGAACTTGATGGCGAGCTGCGTGTCGAGCTGCGCGTGGCGCGCGACCCACACGGATCCCATCCCGCCGGTCGCGAGCGGACGCTCGAGCCGGTATTTGCCGGCGATGAGCACACCTCGGGCAAGCTCCATCGAATCCCGCGGGCATCATCGCATGGGTCGGGCGGGCTGGGTACATACCTGCATTGGCCGCGCTGGATCGCCCCCGCTATGCTGCGCGCGCGATCACGCCTTCCATGGGAAGCACGGTCTGTTTCGTCATCACCGCGCACGGCTACGGCCACGGCAGCCGGCAGATGGAGGTCGTGCGCACGCTCCTCCGCCGCCGTCCCGAGCGATCGGCGGTCGTCTTCACCGCGACGCCCGAGCTCGTCTTTCGTGACTACCTCGACGCGGATCCGAGCGTCTCGGCGCGCACGAGCGTGGTGCCCTTCCGCGCCGACGTCGGCCTCGTGCAACGCGACGGCCTCACCATGGATCACGAGGCGACGCTGCGCGCGCTCGCGGATGCGTGGAGCGATCCCGACCGCGCCGAAGCCTCGCTCGCGGCCGCGCTCGCCGCGCATCGGCCGGCCGTCGTGGTCGCCGACATTCCGCCCGTGGCCTTGGGCGCGGCGCATCGGATCGGTGTCCCTTCGGTGGCCGTCGGCAATTTCGATTGGGCCGCGATCTATGCGTACTACGCGGCGAAGAACCCGGCGTTCACGCCGTACGAGCAGTTGTGCCGGCGGTGGCAAGCGCTCGCGACCACGGCGGTGAGCTTGGCGCCGGGGCTTCCGCTCACGGGCTTCGCGCGCGTGATCTCCGCGGAGCCGCTCGCGCGGGATCTGCTCGTCGATCCTCGCGCCGTGCGGGCGCGCCTCGATGTTCCGGCCGGCGATCGCGCCGTGCTCGTGAGCTTCGGCGGCTTCGGCCTCGACGACCCGCACCGGCGCATCCCGCGCATCCCCGGCATCACTTGGATCCTCGCGCCGCCCATGGAGGACCTGCGGCGCTCGGATACGCGCTTTGCGCCGCACGAGCCTTATCTGGGCTTGCTCGCGGCCTGCGATGCGGTCTTCACCAAGCCGGGCTACGGCATCGTCTGCGAAGCGACGCGGAACCGCACGCGCGTCCTCTACACCGATCGCGGCGACTTCCCGGAGTACCCATCGCTCGTGCGCTGGCTCGAAGAGAACGCACCCTCGGCGTACGTGCCCTCCGCGGTGTTGGGCAGCGAGGATGGGCCGGAAGCCGTACGCAATGCGATCGAGACGTTGTTCGCGCGCCCCGAGCGATGGCCCGATCGTTGGGGCGGCGCCGGGCAGATCGTCGATGCCATCGAGCGGTTGCTCGCGACGGGTTGATCAATCGAAAGAAGAAGGCGCCTGAAACGGCAAAGCGAGCCGACGCTTGCGCGTGGCTCGCTTCGCGAGGCTCGGACGGTGCCGGAGCCTTACTGGTTCATCGAGGCTTTGTGCAGCTCGTTGGCCAGGTCTTCCGCCATCTTCACGACGCCGGGCGTCTCGTTGGTGGGGTTGTCCTTGTTGCCCGCGAGGTCGACGCGGATGTCGTAGATGGCCTTGCTCAGCTTGCCGATGAGCTGCTCGCTGGAGAAGGCCGCGACGCTCTTCGGATCGACGGGGATGGCCGTGAGATCGTTGCCCGGGAGCTCGCCCTTGACCCAGCGGGTCACGGACTTCTCGGCGGGCTTGTTGTTCTCGAGGCGGGTCACCTTGTAGCTGCCCGGGTAGTCACCCTTCCACGCGAAGGGCTCCTTGTTGGGGACGAGCTCGGCGACCACGGTCTTGCCACCTTCGCTGCGGAACACGACGGAGAAGTTGGCGACGGGGGCCTGCTCCTCTTTCCACGCCTTGGTGATCGGATCCTTGGCGATGCCGACGATGTTCTTCAGCGACTCGCGGTTCTTGTTGAGCGCCTCCACCGCGGAGGTGAAGTTGAGCACGTTCTTGAGGACGCGCGGCGGGAGGCTGCCGACGTCCTTGTTGTCGAGGTTCGACGAATCGAACGGGATGAGCAGGCCGGAGAGCGCGGTGGCGAGATCTTCCGGGTAGCTCTTCGACTTCAGCTTCTCGGAGGCCTCGGTCAGCTTGGTGTCGAGGTCCTTGAGCTTGTCGACCGTCGCCTTGACGTCCTTCTCGAGGAGGCCGGCGCCGCGGGCGGCGCGCTGCGCGCGGGCGCCCTTCTCCTGCGAGCCGCCGCCGACGAAGCCGATGCCCGCGCCCACCAGCGCGCCGGCGATCGCGCCGAGGAAGACGCGCTGCTTCCACTTCTTGCGCTCGTTCTCGATCTCTTCGCCGATCTCGACCTTGATCGTCTGCTGCGCGGCGGTCGGCTTCGACGCCGGGGCGGCCGGCGCGGGGCGCTGCGGCTGCGCGAACGGCGGGATCGGGATCCCTGGAGAGAGGCCGGGCGGCGGCGCGATGTTCGGCGTCGGGCGGCTCATCGGTGCGCTCGCCGGCGGGGCCGGCACCGAAGCGGATCCGGAGCTGCTCGGCCCAGGATCCGAAGGCGGCGGCGGCGTCGCCCCGGCGCCCGCGGGGATGGGCAGCGCGCTCGCCGGCTGAAGGCCCACCTGGGTCTTCCCGAGGCGCGCTTTGAGATCGATCTTGGTCTTCTTCGCTTTGTCGTCAGCCATCGGCTCCTCGGAGGCGGGTCACCGGCGCTCAGCGGATGGTGAACGGGGCGCACGCGAACCATTCCACTGACGGAAACGGAGGCGCGCTCGCGGTCTCGGAGACACTCGAAGCAGACCGGCGACCGCCCGGCACGTTAGCGGCCGCCGGTGCGTTCTGTCAACGCGCTGCCGCGGTCGTACCTGCGAACATCGTCCTTCGTGCTCGTGCGCGCGGTCACCTCGCTGCGGGTGGCCCCCACGAACCTGCGGGCTACGGATGTGATCATCATGCTCCCGGCGCGCCCACCGACGACGATCGACACCCGGCGGGTGCGGAGCTTGGACACCACGGAAATCGCCTACCACATCACCGATGCGCCCTTTCCCGGCGCGCCGGTGGTCGTCCTCGCCAATGGCCTGGGCGGGACCTGGCTCGCGTGGCGCGGACAGATCGAATACCTCGCCGATCGCTGCCGTTTCCTCACATGGGATTATCGGGGCCTCTACGGATCGAGGCGTCCCTCGAACGATGCGGACGACGCGTACGGCGTCGATCGTCACGTTCAGGATCTCCACGCCATCCTGGCCGCCGAGAAGATCGAGCGCGTGGCCCTCGTCGGTTGGAGCCTGGGCGTGCAGGTGGCGCTCGAGACATTCCGGCGCGCGCCCGGCCGGATCTCGGGTCTCGTCTTAATCAACGGTACGTACGGTCGCCCGCTCGACACGCTCACGCCGCTGCCCGGCGTCGGCGCGGTGATCCCGCCGATCCTCGACGTCCTCCGTCGCGCGCACCCGCTGGCGACGCGCGTCACCCGGCGCACCCTCGGCCGGCCCGGCGCGGCCGCTTGGCTCAAGCGCCTCGGCATCGTGGGCAAAGCCCTCGACGACGAGGTCCTCGCGGAGCTCATCGAGGCGCTCGGCGAGCTCGAGCTCGAGCCGTATTTCCGGCTCCTCAAGGCCGCGGGCGATCACGACGCCGCCCGCGTCCTCGGATCGATCAACGTGCCCGCGCTGGTGATCGCGGGCGATCGCGACCCGCTCACGCCGCGCCCGCTCGCGCAGCAGATGGCGCGGCGCATTCCGGAAGCGGAGATCTTGGTGGTGCCGGGCGGCACCCATTACGTGCCTGTCGAGTATCCCGATCTCGTGAGCTTGCGTATCGAACGCTTCTTCCGAGATCACGGGATTGCATGAAGCGCGGCGCGGCGCGTGGGAACGGAGAGCGCGCGATCGAGGCTTGAAATCAGGCGGCGACGCGATCGATGAGGCCCGCGAGCAGCGTGCGATCGCGCTCCGACTGGGCCACGAAGCGGAGCGCTTCGAGATCGCCGGATTGCCAGACCGGGGTGGCGCAGAGCCAGATGCGCTCGTCGCCCGGAGAGAGCGGCCCTTGGGCCAGCTCCACGGCGTAGCAAGCGCGTGTGGCCTCGGGCTCGGCGATGCGGCGAATCAGCATTCCGCTCTCGGACAGCTCCAGGGTCTCGCAGAGGTACGGTTGTCCATCGATGTACTTGTTGAAATACACCTGGGCAGGGCGACGGGTCGCAGCACGACGCTCGATTTCCATGAAAGGACGGTAGATCGCGGAGCGATGCCGGGCCAAACCGAGCGCGTGATACGCTATCGGCGCGCATGATCCTGGTCATCGACAACTACGACTCGTTCACCTACAACCTCGTGCAGTACCTCGAAATGCTCGGCGCGCGTTGCGAGGTGATCTTCAACGACGCCGGGACCGCGGAGGCGGCGCTCGCCCGCGAGCCCGAGGGCATCCTCATCTCGCCCGGGCCGTGCACACCGAACGAGGCGGGCATGAGCTTGTCGCTCATCGAGCGCGCCGCGGGCAAGGTGCCGATCTTCGGCGTGTGCCTCGGACACCAGGCCATCGGGCAGGCGTTCGGCGGCAACGTGATTCGGGCCGGACGCATCATGCACGGCAAGACGTCGCCCATCGAGCACGACGGACGCACGCTCTACCGTGGCCTCGATCAACCGTTCACCGCCACGCGCTACCACTCGTTGCTCGTCGAGCGCGCGTCGCTCCCACCTTGCCTCGAGATCTCGGCGTGGACGGCGGAGGGCGAGATCATGGGCCTGCGCCACAAAGAGCTGCCCATCGAGGGTGTGCAGTTCCATCCGGAGTCGATCCTCACGACCGCCGGGATGAGCCTCTTGCGCAACTGGCTCTCGCTCGTTCCGAACGGCGGCAAGACACAGAGCGAGGCGGGCCGTGCCTGACGGAGGCGTCGCGTTCCCGCAGGTCTTCGACGAGCTCGCCTCCGTGCGCGGGGCGTCGCCGGACACGTTGCGCGCGGCCTTCGATGCCATCTTCGCGGGCGCGTGGACGCCGGTGCAAATCGCAGCCTTCGTGGTCACGCTCCGCCTCCGCGGCGAGGACGCGGACACCATCGCCGCCGCCGCCACGGCCATGCGCGCGGTGATGATCCCAGTCGATCACGGGCTCCCCGTCGTCGTCGATACGTGCGGCACCGGCGGTGACGGCAAAGGCTCGCTCAACATCTCCACCGCGGCGGCCCTCGTGGTCGCGGCGGCCGGTCTCCCCGTGGCCAAGCACGGCAACCGCAGCGTCTCGAGCCGCACCGGCAGCGCCGACGTGCTCGAAGCGCTCGACGTACCGATCGACGTCGCGCCCGCGCGTCACCCCGAGATCCTGCGTCGCGCGGGGATCACCTTCCTCTTCGCGCCCGCGCACCACCCCGCGCTCCGCTACAGCGGGCCCGCCCGGCGCGAGCTCGCCGTGCGCACCGTCTTCAACGCGCTCGGCCCCGTGGCCAACCCGGCTTCGGCGACGCACCAATTAATCGGTGCCTACGAAGATCGGCTACGGCCGATCCTGGCGCAGACGCTCAATCGTTTGGGCTCGAAGCATGCTTGGGTCGTGCGCGGCGTCGACGGGCTCGACGAGATCAGCCCCTTCGGCCCCACGCGTGTCACCGAGCTCGCCGGCGGCGCGCTGCGCGAGCGCGAGATCGCGCCCGAGGATTTCGGGATCGCGCCCGCGCCCGAAGGCGCGCTCGACGGCGGCCACGCCGCGGCCAACGCCGCGCGCATCCGCGGGATCCTCGGCGGCGATGCCGACCCTGCACAAGGTGCCGTGGCCATGAACGCCGGCGCGGCCATCGCCATCGGTCGCGAGCGCACCGACGGCGCCGGTCTGCGCGAGGCGACGGCCGAGGCCCTCGATCTCCTGCGATCCGGCCGCGCGCTGCGTGCGCTCGACACATGGCGCGCCGTCCTCCGCGAGGGCTCGGGATCGGACACAGGCGCATGAAGATCGGTTATCGCCACAGGCGCGCGGGGGTGCTCGATCGCATCCTGATCCCCAAGCGGGCGGAGATCGCGCGCATGCTCGCGGCCCCGCCGTTTCCACCGCGACGGCGGCCCAAGCCGGGCGCGCTCGAAGCGCTCCGCCGTCCGTCCGGTGGGCCGCTGCGCTTGTTCACCGAGATCAAGATGCGATCGCCGTCCGCCGGTGATCTCTCGCGTGCGCTCACGCCGGCCGAGCGCGCGGTCGCGTACGCGCGCGGCGGCGCGACCATGATCAGCGTGCTCACCGACGGCCCCTTCTTCGGCGGCAGCTTCGAAGACCTCGCCGCCTGTCGCGAGGCGCTCGATGCCGCGTTGGGAGACGCGCGCCCGTACCTCCTGTGCAAGGAGTTCGTGCTTCACCCCATCCAGCTCGATCGCGCGCTCGATGCCGGCGCCGACGCCGTGCTCCTCATCGTGCGCTGCCTCGAAAACGGTGAGCTGCCGAGCCTCGTGCGCGGCGCGGAGGAGCGTGGCTTGCTCCCGCTCGTGGAGGTGGCCACCGAAGCCGAGCTCGTGCCGGCCCGTGACGCAGGCGCGCGGCTCGTCGGCGTGAACGCGCGCGATCTCAACACCCTCAAGATGGACGCGGAGCGCGCGGCCAAGATCCTCGCACAGATCGATCCCGGCGTCGTGGCCGCGCACCTCTCGGGCCTGCGCGGCCCGGAGGACGTCGCGCAGGTCGCATCGGGCCGCGCCGACGCAGCGTTGATCGGCGAAGCCCTCATGCGCCTCGACGATCCGAGCGAGCTCCTGGCCTCGATGGTGGCCGCTGCATCTCGGTGATCGAGAGGGCGCGTGCAGCCCTTCTGATCAACGGCCGCGGCGCGGCGGATCCTTCACCAAGTAGCGCACCAGCATGTCGGTGATCTCGTCGACGAAGCGCTCTTCGTCGGCGACGGTCTCGTGACCCGCGCCGGCTCTTCCGACTCGCGGTTTGGCGACGCTCGCGGCGCCATCGTGATCGGCGACGGCTTTTCCGGCCCGCGGCTTGGGACCGCTCGTGGTGCCCTCGTGCTCGGAGACGATGACGTGGGTCAGCTCCTTCACGGTGTGCACCAGGAAGACGGCGGCGAGCGCGGTGTCCTCGACGCGCAGCTCGGCGCGGTGCGCGTCGAGGTAGCCCTTCACCAGCTCGGCGCAGCGCCGGTCCAGCGCGGCGAGCTGATCGAGGCGGCCGATGCGCGGCACCTGCTCGATGAGCACCCGGTAGAGCTCCGGATCGAGGCGGTGCGCGCGCACCTGCGCCAGCACCGCGCCGCGCACCGCCTCGGGGACCGAGGCGTAGGCGAAGCGGGCCGCGCTCTCCGCGAGGATGCTCAAGATATCGGCGCAGTGCCGATCGAGCAGCTCGGCGACCAGCGCCTCCTTGCTGGGGAAGTACTGATAGAGCGAGCCGATGCTCACCCCGGCGGCCAGCGCGATCTTGTTGGTGCTGGCCCGGTCGTAACCCTCGCGGACGAGAATGCGAGCGGTCGCTCGCAAGATGGCGTCGACGGTGGTCCGCGACCGATCCTGCTGAGCCGCTTTTCTCGGCGTTGTGCGCGGGGCTTTGCTCATGGAATTCCTGACATCGAATGCGAGTAGAGAAAATGTGAGCGAAGGCTCATATTGATGGAGCGGGCGGACGGGCGCAAGCGACCCCCTGGCCCACGACGGAGGCGGCGGCGATGAATCCTTTGAATTTGGTCCGCGCGACGATCGGCTTCGCGCGGGTGGTGCGCGATCCCGATCGGCTCGGCGAGGTCTTCCAGTTCATCGATAACCTGGTGATGAACGAGCGCTTCGCGGCCCCGGTGCTCCAGGCGTTCCGCGAGACGGAGGAGGGCGTGCGGGGCCTCGCGGAGCGGCCGCGCACGGGGCGGCTCGAGCTCGACGCGCTGTCGAAGCTGCCCGCGGGGACGCTCGGGTACGCGTTCGCGGCGCACATGCGCGCGCTCGGGCTCGATCCGGACGCGCTCCCATCACGCGAGGCCGCGAGCGACATGGAGTGGATCTCGGCGCACCTCTACGAGACGCACGACATCTGGCACGTGGTGACGGGCTTCGGCGCCGATCGCGCGGGAGAGCTTGGTTTGCAGGCGTTCTACGCGGCGCAGTTCCCGTCGCGGATCGCGATCGGCATCCTCACGATGGGCTTCGTCAACACGCTGCTCCTCGAGTTCGACGACAGCGATCGCCGCATGGATGCGATCGTGCGCGGTTGGGTGATGGGCCGGCGGGCGCGGCGCATCATCGGCGTGGATTGGAAGTCGCTTTGGGCGACGCCGCTCGATGAGGTGCGGAGCCGCTATGCGGTCGACGTGGCCGCGGCAGATGCGGTGATGGCTTCGTTGCTGCGCGCGGGACCGATCCGCGGCGCGCGCGATCTCGTGGAGCGCGAGACGGTGGCCGCGGCGGCGTAGTCGCCATGGAAAACATCGAGGCACCGCATCATCGATACGGTGCCTCGATCGAGCGCTCAGCGATGTGGCGCGTTCAGCGCGTCGTCCAGCGACCCTCTTCCCAGACCCAGCCGCCGGATACTTGGCGCCAGTGACCGGGGACCCAGACCTCGTGGGTGCGACGTGTCTCCCAACGACCGGCGATCCAGTCGTAGCGAGCGCCGTCCCAATGCCAGTGACCACGCACCCAGAAGTGTTGCGCGCTCGGCGCGGCGGCGACCGCCTCTTGACGCTCGGCGGGGGGCGCGGAGCGCACCACCACCTGACTGGAGCAGCCGGTGGTGGAGAGCGAAACGACGACGCTCGCGACGATCGGACCAAGAACCTTCCAGCTCATCAACCATCCATCCTCGGGGCGGCTCATGCTGCCGCCGCCCTCGGAAAAGTCCACGTGACGGCCGGAGTGTAGGGCGGGTCAGGAAGTAGGCGAGCCCTTGCGGAGCAAATCCGCGAAGGGGTTGTTGCGGAAGCCTTCCGCGTTGCCGCTCGGTGCACGGTTGCCCTGCGGCTTCTGGCCCTGTTGAGGCCTGCCGCCCTGCTGCGGAGGACGACCTCCACCCGGACCGGGACGCGGGCCGCCGGACTGCACGCCGGGACGCGCGCCCGCGTTGGGCACGGCGCCGCCTTTCTTCGCGGTGAGCGCGATGCGCTTGCGCTCGAGATCGACCTCGAGGACGCGCACCTTGATCTTCTCGCCGACCTTCACGACCTCGTTGGGATCCTTCACGAAGCGATCGGCGAGCTGCGAGACGTGGACGAGGCCGTCCTGGTGCACGCCGACGTCGACGAAGGCGCCGAAGGCCGTGACGTTCGTGACCACGCCTTCGAGCTCCATCCCCGGCTTGAGGTCGGAGAGCTCGCGGACGTCGTCGCGGAACTTGGGCGGCTCGAAGACGGCGCGCGGATCGCGGCCGGGCTTCTTCAGCTCGCTCAAGATGTCGTTCATCGTGAAGGTGCCGACGTCGCCGCCTTCGTACTTCTTCACGTTGATGCGCTCGATGATCTTGAGATCGCCGATGAGCGACGCGACGGGGACGCCCATGTCGGCGGCGATGCGCTCGACCAGCGCGTAGCGCTCGGGGTGCACGGCGCTGCCGTCGAGCGGGTGCTCGCCGCCGCGGACGCGGACGAAGCCGGCGCATTGCTCGTACGTCTTCGGGCCGAGGCCGGTGACGTCGAGGAGGGCCTTCCGGCTCTTGAAGGCGCCCTTGTCGTTGCGATGCGAGACGATGCGCTTGGCGAGGACGGGGCCGATGCCGGCCACGCGCGAGAGCAGCGGCGCGCTCGCGGTGTTGAGCTCCACGCCGACCAAGTTCACGCAGCTCTCGATGACCTCGTCGAGCTTCTTCGCGAGCAGGCCCTGGTAGACGTCGTGCTGGTACTGGCCGACGCCGATGCTCTTGGGATCGATCTTCACGAGCTCGGCGAGCGGATCCTGGAGGCGGCGGGCGATGCTGATGGCGCCGCGGACCGTGAGATCGAGATCGGGGAACTCTTCGCGGGCGACGTCGCTCGCGCTGTAGACGCTGGCGCCGGCCTCGCTCACGGGGACGCAGAAGACCTCCTTGAGGCCCTCGGCGGCGAGGACGTCCTTCACGAAGGACTCGGTCTCGCGGCCGTGCGTGCCATTGCCCACCGCAATGGCGCGGAGCTCGAATTTACGGCAGATGGCGCGCAGCGTCTGGCGGGCGCGCTCCGTCGCTTCGGCGCCTTGCACGAGATAGAAGGTCTGGTGATCGAGGAGCTTGCCGGTGTCGTCGACGACGGCGCACTTGCAGCCGGTGCGCTGGCCGGGGTCGATGCCGAGCACCACCTTCGTGCCGAAGGGCGCAGCGAGGAGCAGCTCGCGGAGGTTCGACGCGAAGACGTCGACGGCGGCGCGATCGGCCTGCATTTTCAGGTCGACGCGCACGTCGCTCTGCACGGTGGGGAGGAGGAGGCGCTTGGTCGCGTCGCCCACGGCCTTCTCCAGCTCGGAGGCCCAAGGGGACTTGGGATCGACCTTCACCTTGGCGCGGATCGGCGGGAGGAGACGCTCGCCGTCGACGTCGATGGACGCGCGCAGCACGCCCTCGGCCTCGCCGCGGCGGATGGCGAGGTAGCGGTGCGAGGGGATGTTCGCGACCGGCTCCTCGAAGCTCGCGTACATGTCGAACTTGGTCGCCTTGTTGGCGTGCTCCTCGTTCTTCGCGACCTTGATGACGCCGTCCTTCGTGTAGGCCTCGCGCACGATCTTGCGGACGTCGGCGTCCTCCGCGACGCGCTCGGCGCAGATGTCGCGCGCGCCGGCGAGCGCGGCGATGACGTCCGGCACTTCCTTGGCCGCGCTGACGAAGGCCTGCGCCTCGGCGTCGGGGCTGCCGTCGTGCGGCTGCGCCCACATGCGATCGGCGAGCGGCTCGAGGCCGCGCTCCTTGGCGATGATGCCGCGGGTGCGACGCTTGGGCTTGTAGGGGAGGTAGAGATCTTCGAGCTCGGCCTTGGTCGGGCAGTTGACGATCTTCTTGAAGAGCGCGTCGGTGAGCTTGCCCTGTTTGAAGATCTCCGAGACGACCGTGCGACGCCGCTCGTCCAGCTCGATCAGGTACGTGCGCCGCTCCTCGATGGTGCGGATCTGCACCTCGTCGAGGCCGCCCGTGGCCTCCTTGCGGTAGCGCGCGATGAACGGAACCGTGGCGCTCTCGGCGAGCAGCTTCACCACCGCGGACACGCCGGATCGCGGGAGGTTCAGCTCCTCGGCGAGGAACGGGACGGGATCGAACGCGGGGACTTTGGGCTCTTCTTGCTGAGCCTGCGGCTGCGAGTCCGTGGACATGGTCGAGAGCGAATAAGCGCTGGGTGCACGGTTGTCCAGCTTGACTTTCTCGGTGATGTCGAAGCCCTCGCGCGGGCGCGGGGCGATCGTTATTCTCGGCGGCCGTGCCGACCCAAGGACCGCGCCACGACGACGTGAAGATTCACCTCGTGATCCTCGGGCAGGATCACGAAATCACGGCGCGCGTGCGCATCGGCGCGAGCCGTCCCGTCGACGTGTTGCCGCTGGCGCGGCGCGTGACGGACGTGATCACCGAGGCTTCCGTTCGCGACGCCGCGGCCGAGGGGCGCGCGGTGACGTGCCGCGCGGGCTGCGCGTCGTGCTGCCGGCAGGTGGTGCCCGTGGCGCCGATCGAGGCGCTCGCGCTCGCGAAGATGGTGAAGGCGATGCCCGGCAAGCAGCGCGAGGCGGTGCGCCGCCGCTTCGCCGCGACGGTGCGTCGCATGGAGGATCTCGGCCTGCTCGACGCGAGCGTGCCGCCCGGCCGCACGATGATGACGGTCACGCCGGCGCGCGGGAAGAGCGCGTGGGACACGGCGAGCGCGCGTTACTTCGAGGCGGGGATGGCGTGCCCGTTCCTCGAGCACGAGCGGTGCCTCGTGTATGCCGATCGCCCGGTCGCGTGTCGCCAGCACGTGGTGACGTCGCCGCCGGAGCGCTGCAAGGATCTCGGCGGCGACGTGGAAGCGACGGCCCGGCCCGTGTGGATGAGCGAGCTCCTCGCGGAGCTGTCGGCGTCGATCGCCGACGTGGATCCGAAGGCGATGCCGCTGCCGCTCGCGCTGGAGTGGGCCGAGGCGGCGGGCGCCGCGCTCGATGTCGAAGTGCAGGGCGAGGACGTGGTGCGCGAGCTGCTCGAGCGCACGACGGTGATGGACTAACCACAGCACGACGGGGCGGCGAGCCGCGCGTGTTTCGCGGCGCAGCGGCTCGTTGGTCTGCGCTCTTTGCTATGCGGCGTTGGGCTCGCTCGACCAAGGTGCGGATTCCGGCGGCGGGACGGGTTGATGCGCGCGCTTGGCCGGTGGGGTGCCGCGGAGGAAGAGCTCGACCGACTCGGCGATGCGCTCGCCGGCGCGCCCGTCCCAACCTTCGGGGATGCGGCCGCGCTTGGCGCGGCCGGCGAGGATCGTGTCCACCTCGCGCGCGATGCGATGGGGATCCATGCCGACGACGACGTTGGTTCCTTCGCTCACCGTGATGGGACGCTCGGTGCTGGTGCGCAGCGTGAGGCAGGGGACGCCGAGCACCGTCGTCTCCTCCTGGATGCCACCGGAGTCGGTGACGACCAAGCGCGCATCGGAGAGAAGCGTGACGAAGTCGTCGTAACCGAGCGGCGTGATCGGGTGCAGGTTGCCGAGCGCGCGCACGCGCGGCGTGAGGCCGAGGGCCTCGACGCGGGCCACCGTGCGCGGATGCACGGGGAAGACGACGGGGATGCGCGCGGCCACCACTTCGAGTGCGTCGAGCGTGACGGTGAGCGCTTCGACCGTATCGACGTTCGCCGGACGATGCAGCGTCGCGACGGCGTAGCCGCGGGGGCGCTGGCCGAGCCGCGCGAGGACGTCGGTGCGGCGGCCGAGCGCGTCGTAGAGCGAGTCGATCATCACGTTGCCGGCGAACACGATGCGCTCGCGCGGGATGCCTTCGGCGATCAGGTTGGCCGCGGCGTCGTGCGAGGGGATGAAGAGGAGATCGGAGAGCTGATCGGTGAGGACGCGGTTGACCTCTTCGGGCATGGTCCAATCACGCGAGCGCAGGCCCGACTCCACGTGCGCCACGGGGATGCCGACCTTGGCGGCGGAGAGCGCGGCCGCCAGCGTGCTCGTGACGTCGCCGACGACGATCATCAGATGGGGCCGGTGCGCGAGCAGATCGGCTTCCACGCCCACGAGCGCGGCCGCCGTCTGCTGCGCGTGCGATCCGCCGCCGGCGCTGAGCGTGACGTCCGGCTGCGGGAGGCCGAGATCGCGAAAGAAGATGGCGCTCATGGCGGCATCGAAATGCTGGCCGGTGTGGATGAGGCGCACGGGGAGGCCGCGCCGCACGAGGGCGCGCTGCACGGGCGCGATCTTCATGAAATTGGGGCGGGTGCCGGCGACGAGCGCGATCATGGGCGGAGGGCTCCTCGGGGCGCGCGAGCGCGCCGCTGATACGATGTTGGGAGGGCAACTCTCGCTCCCGATCCTGCTGCGCGGGAGTGTGCGGCCGGCGCGCGGATGGCCGATGGTCTCAGGACGTCGAGCGGGTGTGCCCCGAGCCGCAATGCAGGCTCGCTCCGCGCTGGCAACGGCGCGGGCGCGACGACGAACGGCGCGCGGCATGGTCGCGAACGTGCGGATCGCAGGCCTCTCCCGAGGCGCGATCGGGGACGCCTTCGATCGCCTTCGTCAGAAGGCGGAGGTGTCTTTGCTGCCGGCGATGTGATTCGGGAGCTGCTCGCTTTGCAGGATCACCTTCGGTCGGAAAGACGCCGTCCCCGGTGTGCCTTCATGGCAGCTCCGACAGCGCAGCTTGGTGCCGTCGGCAGCGACGAAACGGCGCACCATGACGAGGCTCATCCACTCGTTCACCTTCACGGGATCGCGCGGAGAGCCGAGGATCTTCGCGATCGGGCGGCCGTGCTCGTCGGTGTGGCAAGAGCGGCAGTGGAGAGGCGATCCGTCGGCGGGCTTGATGGCCGTCATCAGGTGCGCGCTCATCCAATCGGCGATCTCTTTGGTCGGTGTCTTCGCCGGATAATCCTCGCTCTCGGGGACTTCCTGCTTGCGCGCGTGGCAATGGTTGCACGGCTTGCCGAGCTCTGCGCTCACCGTGCGCATCGTCTCTTGCACCTCGGTTTCGCAGCGCGCGTGGCGCAGGAGCCCGCGGTGCTCGCGCACCAGCGGGGGCGCGCTTCGACAGAGATCGACGGCAGGGGCCTTGGCTACAGGCGTCGGCGCAGGAGCATTCGCGAGCGGCGCAGGGCTGCACGATGCGAGGAGGAGGCTCGCGAAGAGGAGGTGTCGGGCCACGGGCATCGGCATCATGGAGCGGCGCGCGGGAGATCCCACGCGAGCACGCGCAGCAGCTCGGCGACGCTGCACGCATGCGCGAAGCAGCCGCCGGGGAAATGCGGCGCGTCGCCGTCGGAGAGCTCTGCGGTGTGGCCGAGCGCGATCTCGGTGTGCGCGGCGGAGGTGACGAGGTGCTCGATGGATGCGGTGTCCTCGACGCCGGCGCGCAGCGCGGCGCGCGCATAGAAGCCGAGGAGCCAAGGCCACACGGAGCCTTGGTGACAGGCGCCGTCGCGCGCCTTCACGTCGCCGCCATAACGACCGAGGTAGCGTGCATCGGAGGGCGCGAGCGTGCGCAGGCCCGCGGGCGTGACCAGCTCGCGGCGCGCGCGATCGAGCAGCCTGCGCGCGCGATCGGCGGTGAAGCAGGCAGGATCGACGGCGAGCGCGATGACGGCATTGGGCCGCACGGAGGCGTCGTGAAAGGCGACCTCGTCGCCTTGGGGCTCGGCGATGGTGTCGTACGGATAGCCGGTCTCTTCGCACCAGAACCGCGCGTGGAAGGCGGCGCGCGTGCGATCGCGCTCGGCCAGCGCGCGCGTCGCGAGGACCGTGTCGCCCGCGGCGTGCGCGAGGCGCGCGAGCGTGTCGCAGCCGCGCGCCCACAGCGCGGAGAGCTCGACGGCGCAGCCGGCGCGCGAGGTGACGGGCGTGCCGGCGACGCGCGCATCCATCCACGTGAGCGCGTCGCCCGGGCGCCCTGCGACGAAGAGCCCGTCGGCCGAGAGGTGAATGCCGTGGCGCGTGCCGCGCAGGATCGCTTCGAAGGCGTCGTGGAGCGCGAGGAGGAGCTCGTCGGTGACGAAGGGATGCCCATCGCCGAGCGTGTCGGCGACGTGGCGCGCGGCCTCGAAGAGCCAGAGCGTGGCGTCGGCGGAAGCGTGATCGGGCGCGCCGTTGCCGGCACCGTGAGCGCTGTTCGGAACGAAGGCCGGCTCGGGCATGCGGTTGGGTACGAGGCCGTCCTGCATCGCGGCGGTGAGCTCGCGTAGGACGCGCAGCGCGCCGTCACGGCGACCGGGCACGAGATAGAGACCGGGAAGCGCGGCGAGCGCGGCACGGCCCCACACTTCGAACCACGGGTAGCCCGCGATGACGCCGGGACGCCGCGCGAGATCGGCGCGAAACACCTCCGCCGCGACGGTGAGCCGGCGCTGCACGAGCGGCACGCCGGGGCCGGGATCTTCGGCCAGGAGCGCATGGCGCGCGGCTTCCATCAGCGCCGCGGGCTCGCCTTCGGGGAGCCGCTCGACGCCGGCCACGAGCCACACCGGCGCGCCGTCGCGGAGAGGCATCTCGAAGACGCCGGGGGTCCAGAGATCCTCTTCGTAATCGAGGCCGCGATCGCGCTCGGCGAGGTATTCGAAGCGCCGCCACCAATCGGGCGAGCCCACGAACGTGCCCTCGTAACGGAAGCAGATGCGCGGCAGCTCGCGCCTGGGCTGAACGCGCATCTCACCGGGCGGCGCGCCGCTCGTGGAGGTCGCGGCGCCGCCTTCGGTGGGCCGGAGCTCGACGCGCTGGAGCATGCCGCCGTGCTCGCGCGTGAGCTTGTGGAAATGGCGCGCGGCGATGAGCGGACGGACGCGCAGATCGAGCGGCAGCTTCCCCGCATACGCGTAGCGCATCACGAGCGCGTTCTCGCCGCGCACGAGCGCGAGCGTGATTTCGAGCTCCCCGCCGCCGATGTCGTACGTGAAGCGGGGGAGGGGATCCTGATCGAAGCGCTCCAGATGAAACGGTGTGGCGCGCGGATCCACGCCCGGGAATTGATGCTTCGCCAGCTCCCACGCGGGGCGACCGCCGTAGCGCATGCTCGCGCCCGCAGCGCCGCGCGGGCCGAGCACGGTCGTGTCCATGTGCGAGATCATCACGTGGCGACCGCGCGGAGGATCGAGCGCGGCGACCAAGAGCCCGTGGTAGCGGCGCGTGTGCAGGCCCGCGAGCGTCGAGCTTCCATAGGCGCCCGCGCCGTTCGTGTGCAGCCACTCGCGGCGGGCCCGCCCGAGATCGCGCTGCACGCGCACGCTCGGCCAAGGGGAGGCGGCCGCGCCGGAGGCACCGGCGTCGTCGGAGGCAGGTCGATCGCTCCGCGGCGTCACCGCGGTCAGCGTGCTCGCGCTGCTCGGGCCGCCGTCGCCGTTCAAGGCGTTCGGCTCCGCGCGTCGAGCGCCTCCTCGGCGGCGCGTCGCATGTGATCGAGCGGCGGCGTGAGCCCCGTCCAGAGCTGGATCGAGAGCGCGGCTTGGCGCACCAACATCCCGAGGCCGCCTTCGGCGGTGAGCCCGTGCGCGCGCGCGGATCGCAGGAAGGGCGTCTCGCGCGGGTTGTAGACGACGTCGTACACGACCGCGTGCGCGGGCAGCTTGGACCATGGAACGATGGTGCTCACGTCCTCGCCCGGATCGGCGCCGTGCATGCCCGCGCTCGTCGCTTGGATCACGCAGTCCGCGCCTTCGGCGAGCTCGCTCCATTGCAATCGCATCGCCTGCGAGAGCTTGCCCGAGGGCGCGGCGCCGTCCGAGCGCGGCCACGGCATGGTGAGCGCGCCCATCGCGCGCGCGGCCTGCGCGGTCGCCGATTCGAGCACGGCCTCGGAGCTGCTCCACGAGCGCGAGGCCGCGCACACCACCTTGAAGCCGAGCTTGCGGCAGGCGATCAGTGCTGCCAGCGCCGCGCCGCCGCCGCCGATGATGGCGGCGCGGAGCCGCGGTCGCCCGTCGAGCAGCGCCCCGAGATCTTGCGCGAGCGCGTCGGCGTCGGTGTTGTGTGCCATGATCCGCCCGCGATCCGCGCGCACCAGGACGTTGGCCGCGCCCACCTCGTTCGCGCTCGCGGCGCGCAGATCCGCGGCGGCGAAGACCGCGCGTTTGTAAGGGATCGTGACGTTGCAGCCGGCGATGGTGCCGGCCCGGAGATCTTCGAGGATGCGCGTGAGGCCGGCCTCGCTGGGTACGTCGATCGCGGTGTAGACGTGGGGCAAGCCCAGCGCGGCGAAGGCCGCGCCGCACATGATCGGCGAGACCGAGTGGCGCACCGGGTGACCGAGGAGCGAGAAACGAAGCTTGCGGCTCAACGCGCCTTCCCTTCGTCCGTGCGGCGCGACTCGGCGCCGGCCACCACCATCGCATCGACCGTCCCGCGGTGCACGCGCACACGGAGGGCATCGCCGGGACGCACTTCGGCTGCGTCCGTGACGGCGCGCCCATTCGGCCCGGTCACGATCGCGTAGCCGCGCGCCAACACCGAGAGCGGCGACATCGCATCGAGCCGCGCCGCCGCGCCGCCGAGCTCTTCACCGAGCGTCGCGAGCCGCGCGCGCATGGCCGCCGCGAGCCGCACCTTCAGGGGCGCGATTGCCGCGCGCGCCCCGGCCAGCACCGCGCTCGGATGCCGCGCGATGAGCCTTCGTTCGAGCCGCGCCACCTGATCGTGACCCTCGCTCGTCCGGCGGCGCATCGCCGCACCGAGGCGCATCGAAGCTTCGTCGAGGCGTTGCCGGTGCTCGGCGAGCAGGCGCTCCGGCGTGCCGAGCCGCGTCGCTTGCCGCTCCAGCGTCGTGCGCGCCGCCATGATCTCCTGGCGCATGGCCCGCGCCATCCGCGCGCGGAGATGCGTGATCGCAGCGGCGCGCGCCTCGGCATCGGGCACCAAGAGCTCGGCGGCCTGCGATGGCGTGGACGCGCGTGCGTCGGCCGCGAGATCGGTCAGCGACACATCGATCTCGTGGCCCACGGCGGACACCACCGGCACTCGACTGGCCGCGACTTGCCGCACCAACCCTTCGTCGTTGAAGGCCGCGAGATCGTCCGCCGATCCGCCGCCGCGCCCGAGGATGATCGCCTCCACCTCGGGCACGCGCGAGAGCATCAGGAGCGCCCGCGCGAGCCGCTCACCCGCGCCTGCGCCCTGCACCGGCGCCCGCGCCAAGAGGATGCGCACCGGCCCGCGCCGGAAGGCCACCTTGATGATGTCGTGGATGGCCGCGCCATCGCCGCTCGTCACCACGCCGATCACCTTCGGCTCGGCGGGCAGCGGCCGCTTGCGATCCGCTGCGAACAGCCCTTCTCCCGCGAGCTTCTCCTTGAGCCGCTCGAGCGCCTCGAGCAGCGCACCCCGACCGGCGGGCCGGGCCTGCTCCGCCGTGAACTGCAGCCGTCCGCGGGGCGCATACACGGTGGCGCGCCCGATCAGCACCACGCGCGCGCCCTCCGCGAGCAGCTTCCGCGATCGTGCCGGCGCCGTCCGGTACATCACGCACTCGATCGCGGCGTCCTCGCCCTCGTCCTTGAGGGTGAAGTACATGTGGCCGCTCGCCGGCTCTTTCAGGCCGGAGATCTCGCCCTCCACGTGCACGTCCGCGGTGTTGCCTTCGAGCAGCCGCTTCAGCCGGCGATCGAGCTCACCGACCGAGATCACCGGAGGCCCGGCCTCAGGCTCCGGTGCGGGCACGGCGGAAGCGGCCTTTGCCTCGGCCACGATCGCCCTCGCGCGCGCCGCCGCGGACATAGCCGCGGCCGAAAACAAGGGCATCGGGTCGGGCGGCGGACGGCGCTGCACGTTAGAGGAGTATCGCGCCGAGGCCCGAATTGAAAGGGGATCGGCCTCCTCGGGGCGCGCGCGACACCGAGCCCGATCGCCTGTCAGACGCGCGCCACCTCGACCTTGCCGATGTGCTTCTCGTCCGAATCTCGCACCACGAAGCGCAGCCCGAACTTGCTGAACGCGGTGCCCACCTCGGGGATCTTCCCGAGGTGATCCGTCAGCATCCGACCCAGCGATTCGTCCTCGCGCAGCGTGCCGATGTCCGCGCCGAGGTAGGCGCAGAGCTCCTTCATCGACACCGTCGCGTCCGCGACCACGCGGCCGTCGCCGAGATCCTCGATGGGCACGTCGTGCTCGTCGCGGATCTCGCCCACGATCTTTTCGAGCACGTCCTCCAGCGTCACGATGCCGGACACGTTGCCGAACTCGTCCACCACGATGGCGAGGTGCTGCCGGAGCTGCCGCATCTCGCGGAGCAGCGACGAGAGCGGCTGCGACTCCGCCACGAAATTGGCCGGCTGGCGGACCAGATCCTCGACACGCTTCACCTGGCGCTTCGACGCCGGCTCCTCCTCGAAGTGAGCGGCCTTGAACAGATCCTTCGCGTAGAGAAGGCCCACGATGTTGTCGATTTGATCGCGGTACACCGGGTAGCGCGAGTGGCCGCTCTCGGCGACGAGGCGGAGCACGTCGGCGATGGGCGTGGCCACGTCGATGGCCTCGACCTCGCCGCGCGGGATCATCACGTCCTTCGCCGTGCGATCGGCGAACTCGAGCACGTTGCGGATCATCTCCGCCGGCTCGCTCGCCAGCACGCCGGAGCGCTCGCCTTCGTCGACGAGCGCCTCCACCTCGGCCTCGGCGACCTTGGGATCGGGCGTCAGCTCGCCATCCCTCTTGCCGAGCCGCCCCCGAGCCAACCGAGCGGCGCCGCCAGCGGGATCATGGACAGCTCGAGCGGACGGAACCAGCGAGCCGCGAGGAGCGCGGCGCGATCCGCGTGCTTTCGCGCCAATGTGGTGCTGATCTCGAACAAGAGCGCGATCAGCACCACGCTCACCACGGCGCTCAGCCACCCGGCCATCGCTGGGACCGTGTCCGCGAAGAACGCGAGCAAGCACACGACGGCGGCCACCGTGGTCGCCACGCGCCCGAGCAAATAGCGCGAGCGCATCTTGGCGTCCTCACGCTGAATGCGCTCGTAGGCCTGCTTGTCGGCCGGCTCGGCTTGATCGATGAGCGCCTCCAGCCGGGTCGAGCTCAGGCTCGTGAGCGCGGTATCCGCTCCGGCGAACAGCGCGCCGAGCGCCGCGGAGACGATGGCCCCTGCGAGCGCCGGCCAACCAAGTGGCGCAATATTTGGGCTCAAATCGGGCTCCTGCGGAGCGAGCGTACCGGAGCGCGGGCCTCTTCCGCAACCTTGTGAACCGCGCCGTGGTTCGGGGCGGACATCTCCGGACACCCATCGATGAATCGCCGTACGTCGCGCTTCGTGGCTGCGATCACGCGGTAAATCCTCGATGAAGGATGAAGCGCTCGCCGTCCTCGCGCCCGCCCACGGCCACCAGCCGACCGTTCGCATCGAGCCACGCCGCCGTCTCGTGATCCGGCGGAGCTTCCGTGAAATCGTCGAGGGAAATGCGTTGTCCCCGGCGCGCGCGCAGCACGCCGTCCTCCGTCAGCCGGCCGATGGGAAGCGCCGCGCGCGCCGCTTCGTCGAGCGGCACGATGCCCCCGCGCAGCGCCTCCGCATCGAGCGGTCGCGCCGTCGCGAGCGTGAACGGCCCGCTCGCCGTACGTCGCAACGCCGTGAGATGTGCAGGGACGCCCAAGCGATCGCCGAGATCGCGCGCCAGCGAGCGCACGTAGAACCCTTTGCTCACGACGAGCGCGAGATCCACGAACGGCAGCTCGGGTGCCGCGGGCACGGCGCCGCCGAGCATCTGCAAATCGATCACCTCCACGGGGCGTGCGGGGAGCTCCACCACCTCACCGGCGCGGGCACGATCGTAGCTGCGCCGGCCATCAACCTGGATCGCCGAGAACGCCGGCGGAATCTGCTCTCTACGCGCGCGCTCGTCCGCAATCGCGGCGGCGAGGCGCGGGCCTCCGCCGCCAGCGATCTCCTCACCGAGCCACGCCGGCACCTCCGCGTGCGCGGTCGGCGTGCCCTCGCGATCGAGCGTGTCCGTCGCCATCCCGAAGGCCACGCGCGCCTCGTAGCGCTTCTCGTGCGCGGTCACGTAAGGGCCGAGCTTGGTGGCCTCGCCGACGAGCACCACGAGCACGCCGGTGGCCATCGGATCGAGCGTGCCCGCGTGCCCGACGCGACGCGTGCCCAAGAGCCGCCGCACGCGCGCGACCACGTCGTGGCTCGTCATGCCGCCCGGCTTGTCGACGACGGCGACCCCGTCGATCGCAGACTTCTCGCTCATCCGAACCACACCGATCGGCGCTCCGAGAGCGTACGATCCAAGAGCGCTTGGATCGTCACCCGCACGCGCTCCGAGAGCCGCCCCACGAGGACCTCGTCGTCGGCCGCCTCGGGCCCGTATCCATCGAAGTGAATGGGCTCGCCGAACACGATCTTCCATTTCGTCGGCGCGGGCAGGAGCCCGACGGGACCGAGCGCGGGGAAGGTCGGCGTGATCGGTAGGAACGGGATCCCCATCGTCTTGGTCAGGTACTCGATGCGATAGAGCATCGGGCTCGCCTCTTCCGCGCCGACGATCGCGCTCGGCACGATCGGCGTCCCGGTGCGCAGGCACAGGCGAATGAAGCCTCCACGCCCGAAGCGCTGCAGCCGATAACGATCCTTGAAGAGCTTGCCGATGCCCTTCGCGCCCTCGGGGAACACGGCCACGAGGCTCCCGCCTTCGAGCAGCCGCTCGGCGTTCTCCTGGCACGCGCGCACCGCGCCGAGCCGGTTCATCGCCGTCCCCACGAAGGGCAGGTGATAGACGAAATCCTCCGCCAACCAGCGGAGCTCTCGATGCGTCGCGTGCTCGCGTCGCACCGCCGTACGTAGCACCACGCCGTCGTACGGCAGCGGCCCACCCGAGTGATTGGCCACCACGAGGCAGCGCCCCTCTTCGGGAATGTGCTCCGTGCCCGTCGTCTCGACGCGGAAATAATTCTTGTAGAGAAAGTCGAGGAACGGCAGGAGACGCGCCTCGTATTTCGGATCGAATCCGAACTCGTCGACCTCTTCCGCGCGCCGCCGGAGCCCGGAGCGGCCCCACTGTCGCAAATAGAAATCCGGAGAGAGCAGCTCGCGCGCCGTGGGCACGCGCGGCGCATCGGCTGGCGGCGCCTCGATCGGCGCGGCTTTCACGGGCTCGGGCGCCACGGGCGGCGGTGCCGAGGCCGCTCGTCCGGTGGACGACGGCGGAGCCCCGCCGCGGCCGATCATCTCGTCGAGCCGCGCTTCGAGATCGCGAATCTGTTGCTCGAGCTGCTCGACGCTGGGCGAGCGCGCCGTGCGCGGCGGAGCGGCGTGGCTGTCGACGCTCGCATCGACGTCACCGAAGGGCTCCGTGGGCCCGATCGGCGCGATGTCCGCGAGCGAGTCCTCGCCGAGGTCATCGAGCGACGCGCTGTCGAACGAGAGCGGACGCAGCGGCGGAATGTGCGGGTTCACGTCGACCCCGAGATCGGGAACGGGGCTGCTCAGCCGAGACGGCTCGGTCGCCGGCGGCATGGCGGAAAGCGGCGGCGGCATGGCGCTCTTCGCTTCGCGGCGGCTCTCGCCTCGGCTCGGGCGCAGATCACCCATCCACGCCGATCGCTCATGGCCATCGGTCTTCTTGCGCTTGTCCTTGTCTTTGTCCTTCTTGCTCATCGTCCGCGGGCGCCTCGCGGGGTGCGACACTAGCGCTGCCAGCCGAAAGTTCCGTCAGGAATTTCGGGCCGCGGCGCTCGTCCGCGCGAAGCGCCGCGGGGCATGGGCTTCGCCGCATCGAAAAACGATGCTGCCGCACGCGCACAAAGCGCCGTCGAGCTCCCACCCGAGAGCTCCGTCGGATTCGAGCGCTCGCGTCGCGAAGCGAGGTGAGCGCTCCTCCTCGCCCACCTGAAATGGGGCGAGCGAGCGCACCGCATTCCAGCAAAGCGCGTAGAAGTCCGGCCTCATCCGATCTCGTGCCCGACGACCTCTGCAATGTGACGCAGCCATCCCACCTCCGCGCGAGATGGGGTGTTGCGTCACGAATCGCCAAATAAATCCGCACATAAATTTGGCCCTTCAATGGCGATTGTGGCCCGGTCAATCGCATGGCGACGTTGCTGCGCAAGGCCAGGCGGCGGGCGTTGATGAAGCGCTGGTGGGAAGCGAGGCGTGATGGCTTCGTCCCCGACGCCGACGTCGCATCCGATGAAGCCTGCGAGATCGATCCGACGCCGACCCCGCGGCCCGTCACGGTCGAGCTCGGTCCGCCCTCGTCGGCCGCGCTGCCGTCTTCGCTCGATCGCTTCGAGCCTGCCGCCCGCCCGCCTCATCGCCGTTTCGCTGCTGCATTCGCGGCCATGTTGCTGCTCGTGGCCGGCGTCATCGCCCTCACCGGCGCTCCTCGTGACGCCGTGAAGCCCACCGCTTCGCAGCCGGCCCCGCGCGCCGTCACGCCGGCTGCGCTCGTCGTCGCCGCGCCCGCCACCGACGTCGCGCCGGTCGCCGTCGCGCCCAAGGCTGTGCCCGCTGGGCCGCGCGCCGATGCGCACATCAATCGTGATTTCTATGGCCACGTTCCCGGCGGTGTTCTCTTCGTCCCCAAGACCTTCTCTTCGGAGGACGGCGCCTACGATCTCTATCTGCATTTCCACGGCAACACGCGTGTCGTCCTGGAGAGCGCCGAGTATGCGGGCCTCAACGCCGTCGTCGCCGTCGTCAACTTGGGCATCAACTCGGCCCCCTATTTGAACGCCTACGAGGAGCCGGGCTCGTTCGAGCGCCTCCTCGAGTCGGTCGATCGCGCCGTCGCCGAGCGCGGCCTCGAGCATCCGCATCTCCGCCGCTTGGCGGTGGGCTCGTGGAGCGGTGGTTACGGCGCCGTCTCGCGCATCTTCGAGCGCGGCAAGAAGGGCACGGAGAAGCTCGACGCCGCCCTCGTCCTCGACGGCATTCATTGTGGCTTTCTCGAGGAGAACCCGAGCGCGCTCAATGTGAGAATCATCGCGCCCTTCCTCGACGCCGCGAAGCGGGCCGCGCAGGGCGACTTCCTCTTTTCGATCACGCACTCCGAGATCACGCCCATCGGCTACGCCGGCACTTACCTCACGGCCGCGTATCTCCTCGAGGCCGTGCACGGTCAGCGCGGCGAGCCGCAGAGCGCGCCCGAGCACGTGCAGCTCCGCGCCGCCGAAGGCGCCGTCTCCAAGAAGCTCGAAAAGCACATGGATCCGCTCTACGACGCCACTGTCGGCGGCTTCCACGTGCGCGGTTATCGCGGCAACACGCCCGAGCACCACATGGCCCACCTGCTCCAGATGGGCGCCACCGTCATGCCCGAGCTCGTCGCCCGCTGGTCCAAACCGTGACGAGCGCGTAAGTCCTCGTACGCAGGGAGCCCGAGCAACGAAGGTGGGCGAAGCGTATCCGCCGGCCGGCGACGTGGAGGTCTACTGGGATAGGCTCCAAGCGACGCGACCGCTCCAACCCATCTCCAAAAGCACCATCGCTCATCGCGCGGTGGGCGCGCGCGAGCGGAAGCTCACGCCGCTGGATGGCGCGGCGAAGCCTGTGTTCGGAATGGAACGCAAAGAGCCCGCACACCGGCGGGCTCATTTTGCTGACACGCGGCCATGCCACACCGATGTGTGGCTCCGAACCGCGGAAGATGACGGACTCGAGCCGCGCGGGCTCGAATCAGTACTGCATCGCGCCGCCGCCCGTGCCCGGGTTGGGCGCGGGGCAGGACGCTTGCGACGCCACGTAGCAGAGCCCGGTGGACACGTCGCAGCAGTTCACGCCGGCCGTGGTCCCGGGGCAGCTGTTCTGGCAGTCGGAGTCCGCCGCGCACGTCGGGACGCACATCGGACCGCCCGACGTGCTCGAGCTCGACGAGCTCGTCGTCGTGGAGCTGGAGGTCGTGGTGGTCGCCGTGCCCGACGAGCTGGAGCTCGACGTGGTGGGGGCGCCGCCCGTACCGGTGCCACCAGCGCCACCCGTTGCTTCCGTGTCGCTGCCTGACGCACAGGCGGCGATCACCGCAGGGGCCATGAATGCGAAAGCGAGGGAAAGAATGGTTGTGCGCTTCACGATTGTAGCGAGGCTACGTGAGTCTCGTTTGCTATACAAGAGTCTGTCTTGGCATCTTCGACGATCTCGCAGGCCGTCCAAACGGGCGACCGACGGCGGAAGTGGATCTTTGCCGCGCTGTTGATCCTGACCGCTCTGGTCGTACATCTCCCGGCGCTGCGGGCCCAATTCATCCTCGACGATTACCTCCATGCGTCGATGATCGACGGGACGTTCCCCGCCAAGCGGGACCCGTTCAATCTCTACGACTTCGTGAACGAGGCGGATCGCCCCGCGCTCACGGAGCGCGGGATGTTGCCTTGGTGGTCCCACCCGCGGCTCAAGGTGCGTTTCTTCCGCCCGCTGCCGAGCGCGCTGCGCTGGGCCGATCATCGGATCTTCGGTCGCTTCCCGCTCCTCCTGCACCTGCACTCGATGGCTTGGTGGGCCGCCGCGGTGCTCGCGGCGCGCGCCTTGTACAAGCGGTTTCTCGCGCAGAGACCGCAGCGCTTCGCCACGGCCATCTTCGCGCTCGCGCCTTGTCATGCGCTCCCGCTCGCGTGGCTCGCGAACCGCGAGGCCCTCATCTCGCTCAGCCTCGGCCTCTTCGCGCTCGGCGCGTACGTGCGCTTTCGCGAGGAGCGCCGCGCGCGCGACGCTGCCCTCGCCGCCGTGCTCTTCGCGTTCTCGATGAGCGGCGGTGAATACGCCATGTGCATGGGCGGCTACGTGCTCGCGTACGAATTGGTCGCGCGCGGAGATCGCTTCTTCCGTCGCGTGCTCGGCCTCATGCCCTTCGTGGTGCCGGCGATCCTCTACCTCGCGGTGCGCGCCAAGCTCGGTTATGGCACCGAGGGCTCGGGCTTCTACAGCGATCCATTTCGCGAGCCCGCCGCCTTCTTCGCGTCGGCGCCGCGCCGTCTCCTCACGCTGCTCGCGCAGGGTTGGTTCAGCCTCGATGGAGAGTCGCTCACGTCGACCACGCCGTGGTGGCTCCTCGCGCTCCTCGCCATCGGCGCGGTCGCGTTCCTCGCGTGGCCGCTTCGTCGCGCCTTCGCCGCGCTCGAAGATGCTCCCCGTCGCACCGCCGCGTGGATGTTGCTCGGATCGGTCCTCTCGCTCCTTCCGGTGCTCGCCGTCGTTCCCTCACCGCGTCTCGTCGGCGCGAGCATCGTCGGCGTCGCGGCCGCGGTCGCCATCCTCTTCGAGCATGCTTGGTTCCCGGCCGAGATCGCGCCGCGTCGCGGCCTCGCCGAGCTCACGGGCTTCGCGGCCCTCGCCCTCGGCTTCGCGCACCTCGTGCACGGTCCAGGGACGGCGTGGCTCATCGGCTGGAACTACAAGCGATCTTCCGAGGGCTTCGCCGTGAACGCCCAGAGCCTGCGCGCCAGCGTCGCCAGCGCGGCCCGTGACGACGTGTACGTGGTGCGCGGCATGGGCGGCTCGTTCTTCATGCCCTTCGCGCTCGATCCGCGCGGCGCTCCGCCGCCGCACTGGCGCATCCTCGCCATGGCGAGCCACGTGCTCGCGCTCCGCCGTGACGCGCGCACCCTCGACTTGATCGCGCCCAAGGGACAAGGCCTCTTCCCCGGCGGCTCCGGCAACCTCTTCCGTGACGAGAGCTCCAAGATGAAGGTCGGCCAGCGCTTCGAGATCGCCGGCCTGCGCACCACCATCTTGGATGTCGGCCCCCAAGGCCCGCGCTCGGCGCGCTTCGAGCTCGACACCGATCTGGAAGCCGCTCCGCACATGTGGCTCACCGAGACCAGCACGGGCTTCACCGAAGCCGTGCTCCCCGCGCCCGGCTTCGGCCAGCCTCTCGATCACTGAAGGCCGGCTCTTCGGCGGTGCCGAGGCCCATCCTCCGGTCGGCCACCAGAGCGCCATTCTTTTCCCGCTCGCGCGCGCCGCTTCAAAACGTGGTGCTGAACTTCGTCGTCCACTTCTGATTCGTGCCGGGAATCGTCACCTCGAGCCGGCACTCACCCGCGGCGCGAATGGATGCCACCCAAGGGAAGCCCTCCGGGAGCGCATCCTCGCTATTTTTGCCCGTCTCGCACTGCGAAGGCGTCGCGGAGGTCGACGAGAACCAGCTCGAGGGCACGTTTTCGCACAGCTTGCCGCGATCGGTCATGGCGGCATCGACGTGGACGGCGACTCCATTGCTCATGTCCGGATAGAAGAGCTGATACGTCATCCCCTCTTCGATGGGGTTCGAGACACTCCCCTTCGCGGCCGTTCTATGCAGATGGAGCGTCGCGTCCACGGAGGTCAGCGTCTCTGGGCCCACCACCTCGAAGGACGCGAGGCCCGAGACCGGCAAGGTCGTGTCCGCCGACACCGATACGGTGCCGGCTTCGGCCATGAAATACTGGCCGCCCCACGGCGACAACATGCCTTTGGACCGCATCGTGAGGGTGACGGGGACCGGCGCGTTGGCTGCGTCGAAGCGCTGGCCCTCGGCATCGCGCGGCTTCGCCGTCGGCGCCCACAACGGTGCTCCCGAAGGCAACACCAACGAGTCCCAGCAGCTCCGCGCCACTTGCTGGAATTGCTCCACCACGAAGCCGGCCACGCGATGAACGTGCAACGTGATCCGATGGCGCAGCGGGATCGTGGTCACGACGGGGCCATCCCCGAGCGAGCACGCTTGATCCACGATCTCGCCCTCGACGAGCACCGACACGTCGCCTTCCTCCCGGAGGTCGACCGACAGCGATCCTTGGTCGAGGTGAATCTCCGCGGCGTCTCCCTTCACCTCGGTGATCGATTTCCACACCATCGTCGTGAAGCGCGTCTCGCACTCTTTGGCCAGCACGTATCCGCCCTTGGACGAGAGCGTGATGTGGGTCGGGAAGCTCTCGTGAAGCCCGTAGTCGAGCTCCGTCAGCTCGATGGCCGAGCCCTGATCGAGCTTGGCATAGGCGATGACCTCGCGGGACGACGCGAAGCTCGCGGGGATGGTCAGCGTGTGATCGGATGACGGCACCTCGGGCTCCGGCTCAGGCTGTGGCTCCGGCTCCCGAGGCGCGGTGCCGCAGGCCGTGAGCGCGATGCCGAGCGCGAACCAAGCAAACGAAGCGAGCGTGCGCATGGAAACCTCCGCGAGCGATGACCCACGCAGGGATAGCGCTCGCTGGGCCGGGTGAGAATGCACGCCCATGCACGCCGGTCGTGCAAGAATGCACAAGCCATGAACTGGGACGATCTCCGGTACGTCGCCGCGCTCTCGCGCGCTGGATCGCTGGCCAAGACGGCCGCGGCCCTGGGCGTCGATCACACCACGGTGGGGCGGCGCATCGAAGCGGCCGAGCGCGCCCTCGGCCTGCGCCTCTTCACCCGCACGCCCTCGGGGTACGTGCTCACCCGCGAAGGCGAGGACCTGATGGCTCCGCTGCGCGAGGTCGAGGACGCCGTGCTCGCGCTCGAGCGCGGCGTGCACGCGCAACGCGGCGAGCTCGAAGGCACGGTGCGCGTCACCTCGCCCGAGACGTTCGGGATGGCTTATCTCGCCTCGCGATTGGCACGCTTCGGCCGCCGCTATCCATCGCTCTGCGTGGAGCTCCTCCCCGCGGGCGCCATGCTCGATCTGAGCCGCAGCGAGGCCGAGCTCGCCGTGCGCTTCTTCCGCACCAAGGACGATTCTCTCGTGGTCCGCCGCATCGGCGAGGTGGCGCACGGCCTCTACGCGTCCACCGACTACTTGGCTCGACATCCCATCAAAGGCTCGAGCGATCTCGCGGCGCATCCACTCCTCTTGCCGTCGAGCGGTGTCGAGCTCGCGTGGCTGCGGCAGCTCGTGCCCAACGCCCGACCCGCCTTCGTGAGCGAAGTGTCCGTGGTCCTCGCGGAGGCCGCGCGTGTCGACGCCGGTGTCGCGCTCCTCCCTCGCTATCTGGGCGACACGACACCCGGCCTCACGCACGTGCCCATGCCGCGCGCGCCCACCGAGCCTCTTTATCTGACGGTGCACCGCGATCTGCGCCAGACCCCGCGGGTGCGCGTCTTGCTCGACTATCTGGTCAGCGCCGTCAAAGCCGATCGGGCTTTGCTCCTCGGTGCGTGAGCGACAGGCTGCCGCTCACGACACCGATTCATCCATGCATCGACGCTCGCTGGATCAGGGCGCAGCGATGGCGATGCCTTCACGCACGCTCGTCTCCGGCGAGATGGCTTTGCGCTCGCGCACGCGGACGCGCAGGCCGGGGCCGGCTTGGCGCAGCGTGACCGAGGGCTTGAGCGAGAGTTGTTGCCCCGGGAGGAGCTCGATGCGGAAGCGCTGCACGATGACGGCGAGGAGGAGCGTCGCCTCCATCATCGCGAAGTGGTTGCCGATGCAGATGCGCGGGCCGCCGCCGAAGGGGAAATAGGCGAAGCGCGGAAGGTCCTTGGCGCGCTCGGGGGCGAAGCGATCGGGATCGAAGCCTTCGGGGTTCGGGAACCAGCGCGGATCGCGGTGCACGACCCATTGGCTCGTGAGGATCTGCGCGCCCTTCGGGAGCACGTATCCACCGATCTCCACCTCTTCGGCGACCTCGCGACCCGTCGTCCACGCAGGCGGGTAAAGGCGCATCGCCTCTTTGAGGACACGCTCGGTGTAGGGGAGGGCGCGCACGTCGTCGGCCGTCGGCAAGCGCCCGCCGAGGACCGAAGCGATCTCCGCGTGGAGACGGCGCTCGATGTCGGGATGCTTGCTGAGCAGATAAAAGGTGTGCGCGAGCGCGAGCGCGGTCGTCTCGTGGCCGGCGAGGAAGAGGGTGATGGCCTCGTCACGGAGCTGCGCGTCGCTCATCTTCGTGCCGTCGTCGTCCTGCGCGGCCAGCAAGGTCCCGAGCAGGTCGTCACGCGGCTCGCCGGCGCGGCGCTTTTGGATGATGCGATAGATGAGCTCGTCGAGCTGCTTCACCGCGCGCACCGTCGCGACGTTGCGCGGCGTCGGCACCCAGGCGGGGAGCTTCAAGACGGCTTCGGGGCTGTTGGCCAAGAACTCGTTGACGATCTCCATGGCCTCGCGCACGGTGCGCACGTCCTCGTGATCGATGCCCGATCCGAAGAGCACGTCGGCCACGACCTCCATGGTCACGCGCGAGATCTCTTGATGGAGATTGATGGCCTGCCCATCGTGCCAAGGGCGCAGCGCCGCGTCCGTCACCCGCACCATGGCCTCGCCGTACGAGCGGATGCGCTTCGGCACGAAGGCCTGCGACATCAGCTTGCGCTGGCGCTTCCAGAGATCACCATCGCTCGTGAGCAGGCCTTTGCCGAGCACGCGCTCGAGCACGACGGCGTACTCGTCGCGCAGCATGATGCGCGCGTGCTTGACCAGCACCGCCTCGATGTCGTCGGGATGGCTGATCAAGAAGAAGGGCCTCCCGAGCACCTTCATCTCCACCACGTCACCGTAGCGGTCGGCGAGGTCGCGTAGCAGCACGAGCTGATCGCGCGCAAAGCCGATGATGTTGCGGACACCATACAAGCCGGGCGGCCCTGGAGCGCGCTTTCGGCTGCGGACTTCGACACTCTCCATCATCGCATGTCCTCCGGTGCGCCCACGCGCTTGAAGAGATCGACCATCGTCTTCGAGGTCGACTCCACTGCGTCGGGCGTGATCTCGTCCCAGTGCGTGGCGAGCCAGCGGTCGCCCGCATCCATCATCGACAGCGTGACCTGCACGATCAGATCGGGCGGCAAATCCTGCCGGACGGCGCCGATCTCCCGGCCGTGGCGCACGAGCTCGCGTATCCACTCCTGCATGCGCTGCTGCAGCTCGATCAGCGCGGGATGCCCCTCGAGCCGCTCGCGCGCGCGGGTGATGCTGAGACACATCGCAGCGTTGCGCCGATCGGCGAGCATGAAGCGCAGGCTCCGCTCGTACATCGAGAGGCACGCTGCCCAGAACGAGTCGGCGTCATCCGCCTGGAAGGGATAACCGACGTGCGTGAACCACTGCGAAAGCGCGGCTTCGAGGACGGTCCGAAAGAGATCGTCCTTGTCGGCGAAGTAATAATACATCGCCCCTTTGCTGATCCCGGCCCGCTCGATGATCCGGTTGTAGGACGCGCCCGCGAACCCACGCTCGCCGAACTCCTCGGCGGCAGCCGCGAGGATGGAGGTGCGTCGGGGCTCGTCGAGCTTTTCGAAGCGAGGGAGCGGCATGGTTCGCGAGGTCGAGACTCCGTGGTCGTACCGAACGGTTCGACCGAGTGGTCTAACGCTAAACGGAGGACCTGGCGCGCGTCAAGCGTGATGCAGCGCCCACACCTCGGTTATCCTCCGCGCCGATGAAGTTTCAGCCGGTCATCCGCCTGCCGACGGCGTGGACGTCCGTCGCCGGTCGTCTCGGGGTTCATCTCTTCGACGGCGAGGTCACCGTCCGCGAGATGGATCAGATGCAATCGCTCGGCGACGCCTGGTACGCAAAGAACCCAGGCAAATTTGGCTCCTGCCGCATCTTCGCGCAAACGGAGGCGCGGATGTGACGATGGAGGCGTTGCGAGCGTCCATCGATGGGCTGTGTGGGGAATTCATGGCACGGGCGAATGCCACGAAAGGGTGAGGCGGGCTCGAGCGGCTCGTGCCCGTGCTGCATCGATGTGTCGATGTGCGTCGTCGACGAGGCCTCTATTCGTCCCGCTGCTCGGTGAAGCCGAGCACGTGCATGCCGAACGAGGTGGCGAGGAGGATCGCGCTCTCGAGCGGGATGCGGGCGCCTTTTGCCTTGTTTCTCGCGGGATCGACGAACAGGCCGGAGGAGCGGGGGAATTGCGCATTGCGCAGGTCGCAACCGTCGAAGCGGGTGCCGGTGAAACGGCACTCCTCGAACTTGGCGCCGCCGAAGTCGGTCGATGCGAAGACGGACTCGGTGATGGCGCAGCGCTGGAAGCGTGTTTTGCGCAGAGCGAGCGAGTCCATGACGGTGTATCGGAGGTCGCAGTCCTCGAAGGAGACGTCGGGGAACTTGGCGATGTTCGTCCAGTTGATGCCCATCAGCTTGCAAGAGGTGAAGGCGACGCCTCGCAGCGAGAGCATGGTGGGATCGGTTTGGCTCAAGTCGCAGGCTTCGAATACGCAGTCTTCGAGCCGGGTGCGTGCCCACCGACTCTCGCGGAGCGAGCAGCGGCGGAATACGCAGTTGGAGAATTCGCGATCGCCGAGGATCGCCCGTTCGAGCGTGATCCCGTCGAATGTCTCGCCCTCGAACGAATCCTTGCCTTCGAACGGGTTCATGATTGCTGGTCGGCTCCGATCAAGATGGCTCGCACGTGGTCGACGACTGGCGAGACGCGAGGTGGCTCGGAATGGGAGTCGTCTGCTTCACGCGAGGTCGGCGCCGAAGATGGATCGAGCGAGCGGTGGCCGTAAACGGTCATCTGCGAGGGATGGGACGCTGTTTGTCCGAGGTGAGGGGCAGGCCATGGAAAGGCCTGCATGACCGGCTCGGCTCGGCGCGTGAGACGAGGGGGCGGATGGGCTCGGCGCGCGGCGAGGCGATGGCTGCGACGCACGCTCGCCGATCTCGTTTCTATTTGCCGCAGCGCGCCGACAGTGGGGGCGCGCGGGAGGTGCGGCGGCGTGGGCGCGTGAATGCGGCGGGCTCGGCCGCGAGGCTTCGCGGACGCGCCTTGACACTTTCGCGCGCCGGACGATAGCGTGGCCTGGGCTCTATGTATGATGGCCGAGACGATGCCGACTCTGGAGGACCAGCACACATTCTGCTGATTCGGCCTCCGGCTGTCTCGTCTGCGGGGGCTTACAGCGTCGGCATCGTGCCTCCCCTCGGCTTGGCGTACGTCGCGGCTAGGCTCGAGTCCGATGGACATCGTGTCTCGGTCATCGACGCGCTCGGCGAAGCGCCGCTCGCGCGGTACGCGACGGCGCATCCGGGGCTCGTCGCCTGGGGGCTTTCGATTGCGGAGATCGTCGAGCGCATTCCCCCGGCGTCCAGGGAATCGGTCTCTCGGTGATGTTCTCGCAGCAATGGCCGCATGTCGAGGCGCTGCTCCGCGCGATTCGCGCGCGCCTGCCGACCGTGCCCATCTTCCTCGGCGGCGAGCATCCCACCGCGACGTGGTCCTATTTGCTCGCGCATTGTCCCGAGGTGACTGTCTGCGTGCTCGGCGAAGGCGAGGAGTCGGCGGCCGAGCTCGCCGCGTGCATCGCCGCGAAGCGTCCGCTCGAAGGGATTCCGGGCGTGGCGTACCGACAAGGCGGCGTGCCCGTCCGGCCTCCGCCGCGCGCGCGGATCCGCGCCATGGCTGCCATTCCGCGGCCGGCTTGGCACTTGTTTCCGCTCGAGAGCTACCTGGAAGGGGGCTTTGCGCACGGCGTGGGTCAAGGGCGCTCGATTCCCATGCTCGCCACCCGAGGCTGTCCTTATCGATGCACGTTTTGCTCGAGCCCGGCCATGTGGACGACGCGCTACGAGACACGGCCGCCGGCCGAGGTCGTCGACGAGATCGAGGACTACATCGCGGCGTATCGCATCGACAACGTCGATTTCGAGGATCTCACCGCCATCGTCAAACGTGGTTGGATCCTCGATTTCTGTGCGGAGCTCGAGCGCCGCAAGATCCGCATCACTTATCAGCTCCCGAGTGGGACGCGGAGCGAGGCCCTCGACGAAGAGGTGCTCTCCGCGCTTCATCGCACGGGCTGTCGCAACATCACCTATGCGCCCGAGTCCGGATCTCCGCGGACGCTCGCGGCCATCAAGAAGAAGGTCGTCCCGGAGCGGGTGCTCGCGTCGATGCGCGCCGCCAAGGCGGTGGGGATGAACCTCAAGTGCAACCTCATCATCGGTTTCCCGGACGAGACCCGGCGTGATGTGTGGCAGACGCTGCTCTTCGGGTTGCGCGCGGCGTGGGCCGGTGTCGACGACCTGCCGCTCTTCCCGTTCAGCCCCTATCCGGGGACGGAGCTCTACGAGGATCTCCGGCGGAAGGGTGCCATTCCCGAGCCCAGCAACGAATACTTCGCTGGGCTCGGCTACATGGATATCTCGGCGACGGCCACCGTGTGCGAGCACATCGGTCCTCGCGAGCTCAACCTGTATCGCGTGGTGGGGATGAGCGCGTTCTACGCGGCGGGGTACGTGCGTAGGCCGTGGCGCCTCCTCCGCACCGCGAGGAACTTGGTCGCCGAGCGGAGCGACACCGTCTTGGAGCAGCGGCTCGTGGAGATGTTGCAGCGGCGTCGCGCGGCTCGCCCGACGCCCGCGCCTCCTCCGGTGGTGGCCGCCAAAGAGCCTGTCGCCCATCCCAAGCGTCGCCGGAGCCTCCCCGTGCTCGAGTCCGTGTCATGAGAGAAATCGCGTCATGAGCCACATCGCGCTGATCCGTCCCCCCGCGGTCACGTCGCGCCGCTCCTACAGCACGCGCATCGTGCCGCCGCTGGGCGCCGCGTACATCGCCGGAGCGCTGCTCGCCGCCGGACATCGCGTCACCGTCATCGATGCGCTCGGCGAGGCGCCGCGCGCGCGTTATCCCGGCGCCCATCCGGCGCTGGTGGCGTATGGGCTCACCATCGCCGAGATCGTCGAGCGCCTGCCGGAGGACATCGAAGGCGTGGCGCTGTCGGTCATGTTCTCGCAGCAATGGCCGCACGTGGAGGCGATCGTGCGGGCCATTCGCGCGCGCTTTCCCAATGCGGCCATCATCGCCGGGGGAGAGCACGCGACGGCCGCGTGGTCGTATTCGCTCGAGAGCTGCCCGGAGCTCACGCTCTGTGTCCTCGGCGAGGGCGAAGAGGCGATCGTGGACATCGCCGCTTGGCTCGATGGACGCAGGACGCTCGAATCGATTACGGGCATCGCTTATCGCCGGGAGGGCCGGCCGCACCGGGCGCCGCCGCGGGCGCGCCTCTCGGCCTTGGGCGACATCCCGCGGCCGGCATGGCACTTGTTCCCGCTCGAGGCCTATTTCGAGAGCGGCTTCGGCCACGGCGTCAACCGCGGTCGCGCGCTGCCGATGCTGGCCACGCGGGGCTGCCCCTATCTCTGCACGTTCTGTTCGAGCCCCGATATGTGGACGACGCGATATTACGTGCGTCCCGTCAAAGACATCGTCGACGAGATCGAGGATTATTACGTTCGCTGGGGCGTCACCAACATCGATTTCGAGGATCTCACGGCCTTCATTCACCGGGAATGGACGCTCGAGCTTTGCGAGGAGATCCAGCGGCGCGGGCTCCGCATCACCATTCAGCTCCCGAGCGGGACGCGCAGCGAAGCCCTCGACGAGGAGACGCTTCGGGCCCTCGCGGAGGCAGGGGTGTCGAACCTCACGTATGCTCCCGAGTCGGGGTCGGTGCGGACGCTCAAGCGCATCAAGAAGAAGGTCCACCTCGATCGGATGATCGCCTCCATGAAGAAGGCGCTCGATCTCGACATCGTGGTCAAGGTGAACATGATCATCGGGTTTCCGTTCGAGACCCGGCGCGATGTGTTCGAGACCATCTGGTTTTGCACCAAGCTCGCTTGGATTGGCGTCGAGGACATTCCGCTCTTCCCCTACAGCCCCTATCCGGGGACGGCCCTTTACGACGAGCTCCTCGCCGAGGGTGCGCTGCCCGAGATGAGCAATGATTATCTCGCCGGCCTCGGATACATGGATATGTTTCACACGGTCTCGATGTGCAAAGCCATCGGGGCCACCGAGCTCAACGTCTATCGCATCGCGGGCATGAGCGCGTTCATCGCGGTGGGATATGCCCGTCATCCCTCGCGCGTGCTCCGCACGCTGCGCAACGTGGTGACCGGCCGGTGCGTGACGTCGCTGGAAGAAAAGCTCGTCTCCTGGATTCCGTGGCGCTCGCCGGCCGCGCTCGATCCCACGCCGCCGCCGCGTCCACCGCCGCCGCCTTCGAGCGCCGAGGGGAGCGGGAGCTCGGGTCCTCGAGAGAAGACGAAGCGGCGCCTCCCGCTGATTGCCCGCGCGATCTGACGACGTGCGTCTGGAGATGAAGAAGAGTCGATGATGGCGATCATCGACTCTTTTTCACTTCACGGTATGCCCGTTCTTCGAGGCTGAGCCGCGGAGCCCGTACATCTCGAGCCCTCTTGCTCGTTTGACCAGCTCGGCGAGGCGCACCATGAGCTCCAGCTTGCCGCGTGCCCACCAGAAATTGATGGTCACCGAGATGTCCACGGCACGGACTTGGTGCCACCACCCCGAAGGAAGGAACAGGGCCTCTCCCGGGTGGAGCGTCACCTCCAACGGCTCGGCGTGACGTGCGTGGGGGAAACGATCGTAGTCGGGCGCCTCCGGATCGAAGCGGCTGAAATTGGGCAGTCCCGACGTGAGCGCGTTGGAGTAGAGCCACGCGGTGTGATCCGGGGGATAGAGGAGGATGCGTTTCCGCCCTTGGAGTTGGACGATGATGTTGTCGGCGATGTCCCGGTGGAGGGGAGAGGAGGTGTCTTTGGCGCTCAGCCAGAGACGCGTCGTGGACCACCACGCGCCTACCGTGTATTGCGGAGCTTCGATGTCAGCGAGCAGCTCGGGGAGCGAGCTCTCCAGCGGGACCACCATGTAATAGCCGGGGTGCGTGGGCTCAGGGAGCTTGTCGACGTATTCGCCGAGGAGCATCGCTTGATAGATGACGCCCGCGCGCGCGTTGGGATCGACCTTGCCGCCGGGCGCCATCGTGACAGGCAATCGGCGATCGGAGAAGCGGTCACGGAGACCGTCGACGGAGGGACGGCGCGGCCAGCGCTCGGTCAGGCCTTCGAGCAGCGCGGGGCGCGAGGCGCGCCGGTGCTCGCGCTCGAAGCGATCGATGCTGGGGAGGTGCAGCCGAGCGATGTCGGCGGCGCGCGCCGGCGGGCGGCCCAGCGAGAGGCGGAGCGCGCGCATGGCCCCGTCGTAGGCGCTGCGTGTATCGATTGCGGGCAATGCGGTCACGCGTGCTCCTCCGGCGGAGCGGGATGAGCATCGATGGGGCTCCCGCCATCGCGGGCGGTGAGGCGCGCGAGCAGCTGCGCATCGTCGCGGAACGCCTCCGTCAGCGTGGCGCGCAAACCAGGATCGATGGAGCGGCGCGCGGCGTCGGGGCGGAGGAGCTTTGCGAGCGCCTCCTGGAGCCGTGGATGGGTGTGGGCATAGGCCCGCCGAATCCGGTGGATGAGCGGGGCAATCACAGGAGGCGGCGCGTAGAGGGCCCGTGCGAGCGCGGGGATTCGCAGGCGCTTGGCGGCGTTGGTGCGCGGGAAATGGCGGCGGCCGTCGTCCGGCAGACCGAGGAACGCGAGCGTCTCCTGATAGACCCGGCGAGGGTTCTCGGCGAGCTCGGGGAAGAAGATGAATTTCACGCGCGCGCGGGGCACGAGCGAGAGCATGCGCTCGACCTGCTCACCGAGCTTGGCCATGGCTTCGTATTGGAGCAGCTCGGGCTCGACGCATCCCGGGGGAATGCGGTGTCCGCGTCTGCGCTCGTCCTGGAGCGCCCAGGCGAGGCCGAGATCGCTCACGTCCTCGTAGCCGAGATAGAGCAGCTCCATGTGATACGAGGCGACGAGATCGACCGGATCGCGGAGGAGAGCGATGTAGCGCGCCTCCGGCTGGAAGGCCTCGATTCGGGCGATGGCGCGGTGTGATCGAAGATAGATGGGCGAGGCCTCACCGATCACCCGATGATGCGGCTCCGCCCCCGCGAAGAGCGCGAGATAGGCGTCGAGCGTCGATACCGGGGCCCAGCTCGATCGCATCGCGCCCGGGAGATCGTCGGCCCAATACATGGGCTCTTTCGGGTCCGACATGAAGATGCCGGGGTGCGTGCGGAGGTAAGCGTGGAGGGCCGTCGTACCCGAGCGGGGCGCGCCGACGATGAAGAGGTTGGGCCGCGGCGGATCGTGTCGCATGGATTCGGGCGCAGGCTCAGGCGCCGTTGGCCGTCTCGGCCGCCACTGCGTGAATCAGTGCGGCCGCGTCGGGTGATTTCGTGTGGAGAGGTGCGGTGACTTCGGGTGATTTCGGGTGAAGGGGTGCAACCACGTCCGATGATTTCGTACGAAGAGGTACGAGCACGTCCGGTGATTTCGTGGGCAGGGGTGTAACCACGTCCGGTGACTTCGTGTGGACGGGCGCGGGCACCTCCGGCGATGTCGCGGTCGGCGATGTCGGTGTGACGTCGGAGGAGCGGTGCAATCCCGCGAGGCCGCGGCGGATGACTCTGGCGAGCGTGCGCTCGGCGATGGAGTCGTGTCGGCCGCGGGCGACGTTGGCGAAGGTCCTCAGGATGCGAGACGGGTGGCTGGCGTAGCCGACCGCTTGGGTGAGGAGCATGCCGAAGACCTGGTAGGCCTTGATTTCCTTTTGGGGGACGTGGCGGCAAACGCTCGTCGTCTGGCCGAACTCGGTGAAGGTGAGCGACGCGAAGTAGTCGTTGCTCATCTCGGGCAGCACGCCTTCGCGCCGGAGCTCGTCGTAAAGCTCCGTCCCCGGATAGGGGCAGAAGGGGTAGAGCTGGAGATCGTCGACGCCGTTTTCGGCGAGGGTCGAGCAGAAAGCCAGTGTCTCCCACATGTCGCGGCGCTCCTCGAAGGGAAAGCCGATCATCATGTTGACCTTGACCACCATGCCGACGTCCGCGGCTGCGCGGATGGATTCGACCATCCGATCGAGGCGGACCTTCTTCTTGATGCGCTCGAGCGTCCGGGGAGACCCCGACTCGGGCGCATAGGCGATGTTGCGGCAGCCCGTCCGATACAGGGCTTCGAGGACCTCGCGATCGAGCGCCTCCGATCGCGTGCCCACGGGGAGCTGGTAGGTGATGCGGAGATTGCGCCGCTCCAGCTCGCGACACAGATCGAGGATCCAATTGCGTTTGATGAACGCGGTGAGATCCTCGAAGTCGACGTTGGAGATGCCATATCGCTTGACGTAGGTCTCAATCTCGTCGACGACGTCTGTGACGGGGCGAGCGACGTATCGCGTCGTCCACATCGAGGGGCTGGAGCAGAAGGTGCATTGATACGGGCAGCCCCGTGTCGCCATGATGGGGAGAGAGCGGCCGCGGTCGATGCCCATTCCGTAGAGGCGGCGGCTGAAATAGGCATCGAGCGGAATCAGGTGCCACGCTGGCCAAGGGAGGCTCTCCGGCGCGCGCAGGCGCGGGCGCGGCTCCGTCTTCTGCGGGCGCCCGTCGATGCGGAGGGCGATGCCGGGGATCGTGTCGAAGGGGGACTTGGCATCGATGGCGTCGGCGATCGCGATGGCCGTGAGCTCGCCCTCGCCGAGGACGCACACGGTCACGCCCGGACAACGTTCGAGGAGGTATTGCCAGGTCGCGGTGGCGTGCTCCCCGCCGAGGATCAAGGGGACGTTGGGGAAGCGCTCGGCAATGGCGCGGACGATCGCCTCCACGTGCGGCCATTGCTGCGAGAACATGACCGAGATGCCAATGGCGTCGGTGGTCGCTGGGATGCGACGCACGATCTCCGGAATCGGGAGGCCGTAGGCGACGAGGCCCGGATAGGCGGCCGGCTCGCGTGTGTCGAGCGCCTCGCCGAGGGCGTCGATCATCGTAACCCGGTGGCCCGCCGACTCGATGGCACCCGCCACGTACGCGAGCCCGAGTGGAGGCTCACGCACGACGGCGTAGCTGCGATACGAGGAGACGTGCGGAGGGCGGATGAGCGTGAAGTGGGCCATGTCGCGTGAGCTCCCCGGCGGCAGGTTCCTCGAATTTCTCACGGCGCTCGGGGGCGCTCAACGGCGATCTGGGCAATTCGGCGCTACCAGCGGACGCGCCGCACACGCTTTTGGAGGATTTCGAAGCCGTCGCGGAGGGTGTTCACGACGCCCTGAGGCCACCACCAATTGATGGAAATGCTTGGCTCCAGCGCGCGAACCTGATGCCACCAGCGGGAAGGGAGATACAAAACGTCGCCCGGCCCGACGTCGACCATGACGCGGCGCACGGTGCGGAAACGAGGGAAGCGCTCGAAGTCAGGCCGCTCAGCGTCGATGAGGCTCGCCTGAGGGAGCTTGGAGAGGAGGGGGAGGGCGTACACGCCACCCATGTCCTCCGGGGGAATCAGCGTCATTCGCTTGCGACCGACGATCTGCGCAAACAGGTTCTCCGGGAAATCGCGGTGGAGGCCGGACACCGTGCCGCCCGCGCCGATGAACAAGCGGCTTCGCATCAGAGGCCCGCGCACGCAATAAGGGGGCGAGGAGACGTCGTCGCGCAAGCGCGCAAGCGGGCCTGCGATCTTCGTGACGAGGTAGTGCTTCGCCACACCGGTCGGGGCGGCGTCGCGGTCGAGGGCAGGATCCGAGGCGTCTCGCTTCTCACCGGAGAAAACGAGGTCGATCGCACGGGCGAACGTGGTGTCCTCGTATTCCACGCCCACGCCGGGATCGTCGAAGACGTGGCCGTCGCGGAGCCGAATCACGGCTGCGGGGAGCGTGCCGAAGGTCTCTTTGAAGTACTCCGGTGTCCAGCGTGACATCGCTCGCCAACCGTCGGCGAGCCCGGTGATCACGACGGGCCTCGAGCGGCGCACGTAATCGCGCTCGAAATCCCTTGGTGACGGCGGCGAGATCCGCTCGATGACGACAGGCGGGCGCGGCATCGTTCGCTCCAGGGAAAGGCCGCACCTTATCGAGGGCTCGCTCACTCTGGCAAGCGCGTTCTCTGCCTTGCCGAGCGTCCTGCCGTTTGCGACAACGCGGTCGTGTCCGGTGTGCTCGAGGTGCGCAATGAGGGCTCTGCAGAGGGAGCCTCGGGCGCCGCCGCGGGGCGCGGCGGTCTGTCGATCGGAGGGGCCAAGGTCTCGGTGATGTTGCTCGGCTTCGGGCAGCAGATCGCGCTCTCCGCGCTGCTCGGGGCCGAGCGCTACGGTGATGTCTCGCGCGTGCTCGCGTGGCCGCAGATCGTGAGCAGCGTCGTCGTTGCGAGCGCGATGCAGGGCGTCTCCAGCGCGGTCTCGCGCGCGCCCGCGGGCGAGGCGGGAGGGGCGTATCGTCAGGCGCTGCGCGTGCACGTCGTCGTCGCCGTCGTTGCCGCTGCGCTCGTCGCGGCGGCGGCGGGGCCGCTGGCGGTGTTCGCGGGGCGTCGCATCTCACGGGGCAGCTCCGCATCGCGGCGCTCGCGGTGCTCTTCTACGGGCTCAGCGCGCCGCTCGTGGGGGCGCTCAACGCGCAACGCCGCTTCGGCGAGCAGGCGCTCTTCGATGCGGGGCACGCGGTGCTGCGCGCAGGGCTGATCGTGGGGGGCGCCGTCGTGTTCGAGCGCGCGGGCAGGAGCGGGGTCACGGGGGCGGCCGCAGGGTTCGTGGCTGCGACGGCAGTGTTCGTTCCAGTGGCGCTGTGGCGCGCCGGCACCGGCGAGCCCGGCGGACATGCCTCGGAGATGCGCGCGTATCTGCGCTTCATCGTCCCTGTCGCGCTGGGGCAGGCAGCGCTGAGCGCGCTCGTGCAGATGGACTCGCTGCTTCTGAGCCGATACCTCGGTCTTGCGGCCGTCGCGTCGGGGAGGCACGCCGACGCCGCGGGCGCGCTCGTGGGCGTCTATAGGGGCGTGACGCTGTTCGCGATGTTGCCTTATCAATTGATGAGCTCGGTGAGCCTCGTCTTGTTTCCGATGCTCGCGCGCGCGAGCGCAGGGGGCGATGGGGAGGCCGTGCGTGCGTACACGCGCGCGGGCATGCGGCACGCGCTGATCCTCACCGGGCTCATGTGCAGCGTGCTGGCCGGGCTCGCGCCGCAGGTGCTCGCGTTCGGGTTCGCGGATCCGCTGTTTGCCGAGAGGGGCGGGGGCGCGCTTCGGATCCTGGCCGTCGGGATGGGCGGGTTCGCCATCCTCGCGGTGACGACCGCCGCGCTCGCGAGCCTCGGGCGCGAGCGTCATGCGGCCGCGCTGACGTTTTCGGCGGTCGGGCTCGTCGCGATCGGTGTGAGCCTCGTCGTTCCTCATGCTGCGTTCGGCGCCGACATGCTCGTTCGCGCTGCGCTGGCGACGTCGGCGGCGCTCGTCGCCACGGCTGCGGTCGGTGTGGCGATCCTCGCGCGGGTGGCGGGGAGCGCGGTGAGTGCGGCGACGTTGGGACGGGTGCTCGCGGCAGGGGCGATCGCGATTGCGGTGTGTGGATGGTTGCCGCGGGCGGGTCGGATGGCCGCGCTGTTCGAGGCGCCCTTGGTGGCCGCCGTCTACGTGGGTGTGCTGGTCGCGTCGCGCGAGCTCGGCGCTGCGGATCTCGCGCGCTTGAACCGCGTCGTCGGCCGTCGCGGCCCGTGAAATCCGCTTGCTCCGTGGAAAGCCCTCCGCCTAGGGTGCGGCGCTGGTGGCGAGCCCCTCCATCGACTCCTGCTCCATGTCTCAATCGCTGAAAGCCGAGCGTCGGGTCTCCTGTGTGTTGCCCGTCTTCAACGAGGAGGAAGGCATCGCGGACGCCGTCGCGCACGTGATCGGCGCGCTGGAGCGCCACACCGACGCGTTCGAGGTCATCGCGATCGACGACGGCAGCACCGATCGGACCGGCGCGATCCTCGATGCGATGGCGGCCGAGCTCCCCGCGCTGCGGGTCGTGCATTTCGAGCGCAATCGCGGCTACGGCGCGGCGCTTCGCGCCGGCTTCGCGGCGAGCACGCTGCCGCTCGTGTTCTTCACGGACAGCGACGATCAGTTCGATCCGATGGACATCGGGGCGCTGCTTCCGCTCTGCGACGAGGCCGACATCGTGGTGGGCTATCGCGTCGGTCGCAATGACGGCGCCTCGCGGGCCGTCCTGTCGTGGGGCTACAACCAGCTCGCGCGCAGGCTCCTCGGCGTCGCGGTGCGCGATCTCAACTGCGCCTTCAAGGTGATTCGGCGCGGCGCGCTCGACGGCCTCGCCCTCGAGTCCGAGGGGTATTGCATCAACGCCGAGCTCATCGCCAAGGCCCACGTCCGAGGCAGCGCGGTCCGGGAGATCGCGGTCCGTCACCGCGCGCGGCAGACGGGCTCCTCGAAGGTGCGCATGGGCGACGTTCCTCGGACGGTGCGCGATCTCCTGGCCATCCGGCGCGCGATCACGCGCTCCACGCCCTGAGCTGATGCGTCGAGCCTCGCTCGGCGATCAGGGGCGCGCGCGGACGGGCAACGATGTGACGGTGCAGGCGTCCGCGACGCCGACATCGTCGTTCGAGAGGAACGCGATCCCTCGGATGGAAGGCCCGACCGAATAGGTGATGTCGACCTGCCTTTGGGCGCGATCGATGATCCAGACGTGCTCGTCGTCACCCGAGGTGACGGCGATGCGGGTGCAATCCGGCGAGAAGGCGACGCGGCGGGGCGCGAAGAGCGAGACGCCCCACGAGAAGCGGTATCCATCGGTCGCGTCCTCGGAGAAGACGCGCACGCGGCCCGCGAAATCCGCGGTGACCAAGCTGCCGTCGAGCGGGCAGATGTCGAACCCCATCTGCGCGATCCCGGAGCGGATGCGGTGGACGACCCGGCGCTCCGCGGGCGCATAAACCGAGAGCGAGTTGGGCTGCATGATGACGAGCTGCCCATCCGAGGGGCGGAATTTCATCAAGCCGCCCACGCCGGTCGACACGGCGCCGCGCTCCAACGCGCCCGTGTCGGGGGACACCTCCCAGATGTACCCATAGAGGGCTTCCATCACGAGGACCTTGCCGGATCGGGGATCGCACGCGATCCCGGCTGCGTCGAAGCCCTCCATCGGAATGCGGATGGTCCGCACGGTCGGCGCGCCGGCGCCCGGTGTGATGCCGAGGATCCGACCGGCGCGCGGGAGCCACGTCTCGCCCTTCAGGGTGCAGCTGTTCCACAGGTTGCCGCGGATCTCCGCCGGCCCTGCGATCTCCAGCGCGTCGCCGTGATGTCGAAGCAACCACGAGCCGGTCTGCGAGGTCCCTCCGCCGACCACGCCGAAGAGGCGACCGTCATCGACGCCCTCTCCGGTGAGGAGGAGCGAGCCATCGGCCAGCGTGTGGATGCCGAAGTACGCCGGCGCGAGCTTCTCGGGCGTGAGGTTCGTCGGTCGCCGCCCGTCGTTGTGCGCGCACCGGGCTTCGAGCCGCGGGCCCTTCCACACGAGGTCCCAGCCGTGGCTCAGGTAGGGCACGAAGATGAGCTCGATCAGCGGCAGCAGGGCGAGGACGCGCAGGAACCTGCGCCGCACGAGGAGCATCCCCGCGACCGAGAGCGCGACGAGCGCGATCCAATGTGCGGGGGTCGGGCACGCGCGGAGCGTGAACGGCAGCATCGGCAGGGTGTAGAGGCCTCCGAGCACCACCCAAATCCGTCGCTCGGGCACGGACCGAGCGAGCACGATGGCCGGAGCCCAGCCGAGCAACAGCTTGGCGAGCGCGGCGGCGATGGTGCGGAGGGTCGCGGGCCCATCCACCGCGTGGAGCGCGATGATGGATCCAACGGCGCCGCTCACGAGCAGCGAGAGGGCGCTCGCGATCCGGCGCGCAATCGGGGAGGTGGTGAGCTGCCACCCCACGAGCACGACGGCGGTGATCGCGATCGCGGCGCCCTTCCGCCGGCCGATCCAGCGAAGCGAGATGACCGAGGCATCGAGGAGGCGACGAAGGTTCGCCGCGAGCGACGTGGTGGACATGGGCGAGCGCGGCGCGTTCGACACTAGCGCCGCCCGTTCGCGCTGCGCGCGCACCCTCGGCGTCGCCGCGCGCCGTCGTTGCTCCCGACGATACGTATCCGAAGGTCCGCCGACTTCACCGAGCAATCACCTTTCGCGATCGGGGCTCGATCTCGTCGTGCTCATGCGCGAGCGGCGCGCGGGCGGAAGAGCGTCACGACGAGGCCATGAATCGCAGCCCCATCCATGCGTGTCAAGGCTGCTTTGCGAGCGCGCGGTGTTGGCGTGGTTGCAGGCCGACGCGCGCTTCGTCCCACGAGTACATCCTCGGTCTACGGATCGCCTGCGCGATGGGCATGCGTTCGAGACGGTGCGCGTCGGGATCACCGTTGGAGTACAATTGGCGATCATGCAGGCGGCGCTCGTGACACGTGAGCCTTTCGTGAAGCTCTTGCCAGGGCTGCGAAGCGAGCGACCGACGTCGGATTGGTTTGCTTACGTGCTCGGCGTCCTGCCCGGGGTGATCTTCGCGGTGCTCTACCGCATCGGGCTCGTGTCCGAGCGCGCGTGCGTGCTCGGGTTCTCGTTGAGCTTCGTGGGCCTGAACCTGGCGCACATGGCGGCGACGTGGTCACGCGTCTATCTGCAGAAGGGCGGCGCGGCGCAGGCGCCCGTGGAGCGCATCGCGATCGCCGGTCTGCTCGTGCTCGCCGCGCTCTCGCTGGAGGCGACGGGCCACGCGGCCGTGCTCCTCGGCGTGCAGTACTATTTGAGCTTCCATCACGCGCTCATGCAGAACTACGGGCTCCTGCGGCAGACGCAGCGTCGCTCGGGGCGGCAGCTTCAAGGCCGGCGCGCATGGCTCGATCTGAGCGCGTGTTTGCTCGCGCCGTTCGGCGTGCTCCTCTACCGTGCGCGCGCCGTCTCGCGCTCGTACAACGGCGCGCCCCTGGCGGTGCCTCCCAGTTGGCTCGTCGCCGCCCTGCTCGCGGCGGGGGCGCTGTCGATCGTGCTGTGGCTCGCGCGCGAGCTCCGCGCGGCGCGGCGAGGCGAGCCGGTGGAGCTGCTCGGAATCGTGCTGATCCTGCTCACCAATGCAATGTGGTGCTGGCTCCTCGTCGCGTTCGAGCACCCGGCCGTGCCGATGTATGCGCTCGCATCGGGGCACTACGTGCAATACCTCTATTTCGTCTGGCGCTTCGAGGCCCGGCCTGCGGCGCTCACCGTGCTGCCCGGCGCTCTCCGCGAGCGTGTCGCGCCGCCGCGCGGAATCGCGTACCTCGTGGCCTTGGGCGCATTCGGCGCGGCCGTCACGATCGTGCTCACGCTCGTCGCCGTCGTGGTGCGGGCCGCTGCTGCCGGCGCGGGCATGCGACCCGCGACGGCGCTCGACATTCCGCCGTGGGCCGCGGCCATGATCGCCATCAACCTGCACCACTATTGGCTTGACCATCGCGTCTGGCGCTTCGCTCCGAAGCCTGCGCCCGCCGCGCAGCCTGCGGGTTGAGCCTCGACGTTCAGCCCCGCATGGCAATCAACTCGGGCGGGAACTCGCCCGGCCACACGGCCACACCGCGCTCTTCGAGCGCTTCGGTGAGCTCCGCCGCGCGCGCCTTTTGCCAGGCCTCGGTGCGCGCCTCCGCGTGGCGTGGATCGTCGAAGTCGGCGCCTGCTTGCTCTTCGCCGCGGAGCACGTCGATGCTCACCGAGGAGACCGTCTCGGCGAGCGCGTCGGCGAGCGCTTCGATCGAGCCGGTCAGGAGCGGTTGCACCACCGCGAAGGTGCGCGCGCCGGCGGCGCGCAACGTCGCGAGCGCTTCGAGCCGCTCGGGGATGGACGCGGCGCGGGGCTCGAAATGCCGCCTCGTTTCGTCGTCGATGGTCGGGATCGACGCGCCGGCCCACACGGCGGGGAGCGACGCGATCAGATCGGTGTCGCGGGTGACGAGCTTGCTGCGGGTGAGCAGCAGCGTCGGCCAGACACCGGGCGCGTCGCGAATCATTTCGAGGCAGGCACGCGTGACACCATAGCGTGCCTCCACCGCTTGGTAGGGATCGCTCAGGATCGGGCAGAGCTTGATGGGCGCGGGCGGGAGCGTGGCGAGCTCGGCGGCGAGCACTTCGGCGGCGTTCACGCGAACGTCGACGTACGAGCCCCACGGCACCTCGGGGAGCCGCTCGATGCGGCGGAGCACCGTCAGCGGCGTCTGCGCGTAGCAGTAGCGGCAACCGATGAGACAGCCGGTGTACGTGGAGAGCTTGTAGAACCGATCGGCGCCGAAGGTCGCGAGCTCGAGCAGCGTGTCGACGCGAACCTCGCGCACGCGCGTCGCGGTGACGGTCGTGTCGTCGGCGGCGCGCGCCATGGAGGCGGCGACGCGATCCTCGTTGCGCGCCACGCGGTCGGCGACCGCGCGGCAGAGCGCGAGGCCGATCTTCGGGTCGATCGTCTTGCGGCCGCCCTCGGAGCGATAGGAGATGCCATGTCGCTTCGTGCGCACGGCGAACTTGGCGTCGCCGAGCGGGGCCACCTCGACGCTCACCTCGGCGCCGCGAAGATCGAAGCGCAGCCAGAAGCCGACCTCCGCGGAGACACCGAGCAGGCGCGCGCCCGTTGCGATCTCGTCGCCCGGACGGAGCGGCGTGAGCAGGTCGAGGAGGTGGGCGCGAGGATCCACGAGCACACCATACCGGCAAGCGGGCGCGCGATCACCCCGCCGGGGCGATCGCCGCTCGAGCCCGGTCGTACGCACCGCCGGCGAGCGCCTCCAAGAGCGTGCTCGCGAGGTGTCGAACCCGATCGCGCGTGGCCCGATCCCCCTTGAGCACGAGGCCCACCACACCGATCTGACGCAGGATGCTCGACTTCGGCAGCTTGCGATAGTTCTGCGTGTCGAGGAGCCACTCGAGCGCGGGCTGCGGGAGGAGCGGCAGGATGTCGAACAGGTTGGAGAGGCGGCGCAGCTCGTCCTGCTCGGCGTGCGCGATGTTCCCTTCGTACATGTATCCAGGCCCGACCTCGCCATCGAGGATGCGCCCCACCGCCTCCTCCGTGAGGATGCCCTGCTCGCGCGCTTGGTCGAGCGCCGTGGTGCCGGGGAAATAGGTCATCCAGTGCGCGAGGATTCGTGTCGGGCGCACGTCGTTGTAGAAACGAAGCGCCGCGACTTGATCGCTCGGCCCTTCACCGGGGAGGCCGATGATGTGGTCGACGGAGTAGGGGATCCCGAAATCGACCAGGTAACCGAGGGTCTTGCGGATGCGATCCTCGTCTCCGCGACGATCCACCGCCGCGAGCGTGTCGGCGTTCACCGTCTGCACGCCGACGCGGACCATGATGCAGCCCGCCCGCGCGAGGTGGCTCGCCATCTCGCGGTTCATCGCGTTCGGGTGCGTGTAGCACTCGAAGGGAATGCCGATCTCCGTGCTGTACGCTTCCGCGAACTCGGCCATCCAGCGGTTGTCGAGCGTGAAGATCGGATCCCAGAAGAAGACCTTCCGGGTCCGACCGCGCGCCTTGAAGGGCCGGAGCTCGCGCAGCACGTGCTCGACCGAGCGGCGGCGAACGGGCTTCTCGCCGGGATATTGCGCCGGGAAGTGCGAGTATTCGCAGAAGCTGCAGCGGTACGGGCAGCCGCGTCGCGAGATGATGTAGTACTCCTGCTCGTAGCCGGGCACCGCCTCGTAGAACATCGATTTGTCCGCGAAGGGCAGCTCGTCGAGATCTTGCACGAGCGGGCGCGGCATGTTGCGGCGCGGGGTGAGCAGGCCTTTCGTGGTGACGTTGGGGATGTCACGCCGGCCGAAGCGACCCGTCTCCGCGCAGTTGACGAGATCGAGCAGCGCACCTTCGCCTTCGCCTTCGACCACCGCGTCGATCGCCGGCTCGAGGATGGCCCGCTCCGGCGTCGACCCGACGTGCTGGCCACCGAAGACGATGGGCACCTTGCGCGTCGCTTTGATGGCGCGCGCGACCTCCACCGCCCAGCGGTGCGTCACGCTGTAGGACGAGAACGCGACCACGTCGGGCTTCGTCCGCACCACGCGCGCGGCCGTCTCCTCCGGTGGCGGCTCGAGCAGACGCGCGAGGAGCGCGCTGTCGGTGCCGCTGCCCGACGAGAACGGGCGCGGCTCGTACACGAGCGCCGTCTCGTGGCCATGGGCGCGGAGATAGGCGGAGAGGGCTTCGATCCCGAGATGCTCGAGCCCCGTGGTCACGAAGGTCACGCGCATGATCAATGTCGATAGTAGAACGAGCGCGCCGCGCGTGGCCACTCACAGCGCACGCGATCGCCTCTTTCTCGTCACGTTCGCGCCCGCGCGAGGGTGAGCTTCCGCGCCAGGTTGGCGAGGGACATCTCCAGGCGCGACTCGTACCGGCCCAGAAGTGTGTTCCTCGCGAGCGTCGCCACGCGCCAAGGCCGCATGCCGAAGCTCACCGCGTAGAAGAGCGTCATGCCGAGGAGCCGATAGGTCCGCAGCGTGCTCGAGGAGACATGCGGATCCCACGAGACGGCCCCGGCGAGGTCCGAGTAGGAGAGCAGCGCGGCGAAGTACGCGTCATCCATCTCACCGATGGCGCCCTCGGCGGTGAGCCGATCGAAGAGCTCGGAGCCCGGGTACGGTGAGAAGGTCCACACGGAGACGTCGTGCACGCCGAGCGCGGCCATGCGCGCCACGAAGCGCATGCTGTCGAGGAGATCCTCGTGCGTCTCGTCCGGGAACCCCATGATGACGTTGGCCTTCACGTTGAGGCCCGCCTCGACCGACGCGGTCATCGAGGCCGCCATGCGATCGAGGCTCACCTTCTTCTTGATGGCCTTGAGCGTGCGCTGCGAGCCGCTCTCCGGCGCGTACGACACGTTGCGGCAGCCCGACTTGTAGAGCAGCGTCGCGACGTCGCGATCGATGGCCTCGCTGCGCGTGCCGCTGGGGAGCTGCCAGGTGATGTCGAGCTTGCGGCGCAGGAGCTCTTCGCAGAACGCGACGATCCAATCCTTCCGCACGATCGCCGTGAGATCGTAGAAGTCGATGGCCTCCGCACCGTAGCGCCGCACGTAGCCTTCGATCTCGTCGACGACCTTCGCCGGCGTGCGCGTCACGTAGCGCGTCGTCCACATCTGCGGGCTCGAGCAGAACGTGCATTGGTACGGGCAGCCGCGCGTGGCGACGATGGGCATGGTGCGGCCGCGATCGACGCCGAAGCTGTGGCCGCCGTCGAGGTACGTTGCGATCGGCGTCAGATCCCAGCGAGGCAGCGGGATGGCGTCGACGTTGCGGATGCGGGCGCGCGTGCCCGTCCGCACCGGGCCTGCCTTCGTGCGCACGACGAGGCCCGGCACCGTCACGAGGCTCTTGCCCGCCGCGATGGCCTGCGCCACCTCCACGATCGTCTCCTCGCCCTCGCCGAGCGCGCACGCCGTGAGCGCGGGCGCCGTGCGCAGCGTGTGCTCCGGGGCGGCCGTGGCGTGCTCGCCGCCGCAGACGATGGGGATGCCGGGGAACCGCTTCGCGACCGCGGCGATGATGTCGCGCACCACGGGCCAGTCGGTCGAGAACATGCACGAGACGGCGACGAGCCCCGCGCTCGCGTCGATGCGCGCCGCGATCTCGGCGGCGCTGAGCCCATTGACGAGGACGCTCGGGTGGTAGCCCTCGTGCGTCCGCGTGACGCCTTCGCCCACGCCGTCGATCACCTCGACCTCGAAACCCGCGGCGGTGAGGCTCCCCGCGAGTGAGGCCACGGACAGGGGCGGGGTCACGTTCAGGGTGACGGCGAGCCGGCCCACCGCGCTCGAGGGGCGAATGAGTGAAACGATGGGCAGCGTTACCATGGTTGCGGATGGGGAAATCCCATCTGTAGGATAAAAGGCTCGTTCAGGGTTGCCAATCTCGGCGACACGGAGACATCGGTGCGGGTTCTCATCACGGGCGGCGCTGGCTTCATTGGATCGAACCTCTCGCGCACGCTGGCGATGGCCGGTCACGACGTGGTGGTGGCCGACAACCTCTCTATGCACCACGCGACGACGCTCCTCGGCGCGCTGCATCCACGGATCGCGTTCGTCCACTGCGACATCCGCATGCCCGAGGATCTCGACGGCCTCCCCGCGGGCCCGTGGGATCGCGTCTACCATCTCGCGGCCTCGTTCGCGAACGCGCGCTCGCTCGCGCAGCCGGCGCTCGACGTGCGCACCAACGCGGAGGGCACGCTGCGTGTGCTCTCGTTCGCGCGGCAGGCGGGGTGCGGCCTCTTCGTTTATGCGGGCTCGTCGTCGTCGTACGGCCCCGCGCCGATCCCGATGCGCGAGGACGGGCCGCTCTTGCCGAACACCCCGTACGCGCTGAGCAAGCGGCTCGGCGAGTGCTACGTGGAGTCGAGCACGCTGCCCTTTGCGATCTTTCGCCTCTTCAACGTCTATGGGCCCGGTGACCCGCCCGGGCCCTACCGCAACGTGATCCCCAACATGATGACCACCCTCGATCGCGGCGGTGATCTCGAGATCCTGGGGGAGGCCGCGACGCGAGACTTCTCGTACGTCGACGACGTGGTCGCGGTGCTCGCGGACGCGCACCTCGCGCTCGGTCGCATCCTCAACGTCGGCACCGGCCGTGAGACCTCGATCGTCGAGCTCTCGCGGCACATCCTCGCGCTCTTCGAGGCCGACGAGCGCCGCCTGCGCATCGGGCCGCCGCGCGCGTGGGACACCGTGGTGCGCCGCGCGGCGGACGTCTCGGCGATGCGCGCCCTCTATCCAGCTGCGTGCCGCACGCCGCTCGACGAAGGCCTTCGTCGCACGGCCGCTTGGTTGCGCGAGGCCGGGTACTTCACGGGGGCCGCGTGAAGCTCCCCGAGAGCATGCTCTTCGTCGGCGCGCACTGCGACGACATCGAGCTCATCGCCGGCGGCCTCCTCGCCCGCGCGTGCCGCAGCGGCGTGCGCGTCGGCGTCCTCGTGTTCAGCGACCATCGCGGCGTCATCGACGATGCCGCCGCCGCGCAGGCGCTCGCGGAGTTCCAAGGCAACATGCGCTGGCTCGCTCGAGAGACGGGCGCCACCATCGCCGATCACACGGACATGCTCCTGCCCGCGTGTCGCGGTGTCTTCGAGGTCGAGCGCGGGCGCATCTACGCCGCGCTCGAGGCGCTGCGCGATCGCTACGAGCTCGTCGTCACCCATCCCGCGCACGACACCAACCAGGATCACCAGCAGGTCGCGCGCGAAGCGGCGCGCGTGTTCAAGGCGCACGCCACGGTGCTGTCGGGGGAGTTCCCCAACAACGATCTCGGCGGCGATCCCGCCTTGGTCTACGCGGTGATCGATCCGCGCGATCTCGATGCGAAGATCCGCATGGTCGGCGGCTACGCGTCGCAGCGCTTCGGCGGCCGGCCCTATCTCGACGACGGCGTCATCCGCGCCCTCGCGGTCGTGCGTGGATCGCAGGTGCGCGAGCCCTTCGCCGAAGCGTTCTCCGTGCTCTCCCGTGTCATCCTGCGCTGAGGAGCGCATCGATGGCATCTCGCAGCGCACGAGGTGAGGTAAGATCCAATCCCCGCGCGATCCGCTTGACGCTCGGAGCTGCCCACGGCGCGATCGCCGGTGAGCGCGGAGACCTCATGCTCGCCACCCCTCAAGTCCTCGAGTTCGAGACGTTCGGCTTCGTGGTTCTGCGCAACTGGTTCAGCGCCGAGGAGGTGACTGTCCTCAAGCGCGAGCACGCGGCCGGGCTCGACGCTGCGTGGGGGCGGCCATTCGACGGTACGGCGCGGCAATGGGCGCTGATGACGAGCGAGCGCACGCCGCTCTTCGCGTCCTTGCTCGAAGACGATCGCTTCGCCGGCGTGGCCGAGCAGCTCTACGGCGGCGACGTGCTCGGCGTGATGACCGACGCTAGCCGCTTCGTCGGCGACACGTTCTGGCACCCCGACACCGTCGGCTTCGACCATTACGGCATCAAATTCGTCTTCTATCTCGAGCCGCTTCGCGCCGACTCCGGCGCTCTCCGGGTCGTGCCCGGCTCGCACCGGCAACCATACCACGATGCCTTCATGCGCTTCCTCAACGCCCGTCGCCCCGAGATCGACGAGGTGCCGAGCTTCGTCTTCGAGTCGGAGCCCGGTGACGTGCTCGCCTTCGATTTGCGGCTCTACCACGCGAGCTGCCATGGAGCGCCCGGTCGGCCTGGCGCGTCGTTGTCCTATTTCAACAATCCGAAGACGGACGCGCAGCTCGCGGCGCTCCGCGAGCAGGATCGTCTGAGCCGCGGTCACACCCGCGATCTGCGGGGCCCTTCGGCCGTAGCCGGTGGCAGCTCGCTCTTCGAGCCCAGTTGGCTCGCGAACACGGCCGGAAACGCCCGGCGGGCACGCTGCATCTCGCGCCTCCGCGAGCTCGGCTTCTTCGATCCGCTCGAGCTCGAAGACCGCAATCGCCTGCCGCACTGACGATCCGTTGGCGAGCACGTGATCGCGATCGAGCCGCTGCTCAGCGCGATCAGCGCGCCAGGTACTCGTCGATGACCTGATGCATGTGCAGCAACCGGCTCTCTGCCGTTCCCAGCACGAGCTCGTCGAACCCGCGCGAGCGCATGCCGCGCTGGACGCGCACGAGGTTGAACGTGTCCTGATCGGTGACGAACCCGAGAGATCCTTGGCCGTAGAGGAAGCGCTCGGGCTTGGGCCGAGGCGGGCGCTTTCCGCCGCGCGGGACGCGCACGTATTGCTGCTGATCGAGCAGCATCCGGTGCGGGTCGGTCGGGTGCGGCCGGTGGCGGAGGAGCATGTGCTTCATCCCGTAGACGTTGAGCGTCAGGTTCGGGAAGACGTAGTATTGGTGATTGTCGGTGATCTGATCGTCGGTGAGCCGCGAGAGATCGAAATCGGCCCGACCGCGGAGCGTGCGTTGGATCGCGCCGCGGACCGCGGAGGCGGGGCCGGTGAAGGTCGAGGGATTGATCCCGGCTTCCTGCAGCAGGTACTTGAGCAGATCGTTGACCGTCTCCGGCGCGGCGCTGTTCGGGCTCGCCACGCCGAAGGGAACGCGGATGCAGCTGTGGCGCCCGTAGAGCTCGATGGCGACGCGGGTCTCGTCGAGCATCTGGAGGAGCTGCGGGTGGACGCTGCCGAGGTGATAGGCCTCGTTGAAAGCGTCGACGCCCACCTTCCAATTGCACTCGATGTCGAGCGTCTGGTCCTGCTCGAGCGCGTAGTCCTCGAGCCGATAAGCGGCGAGGCGCTCGGCGACGGGGCCGAGGAAATCTAGGAGCGGCTCGGGATTCGGGGCCAGGTTGATCCACACGAAGCCCTCCCAGATCTCCGCCGCGACCGGCCGGAGCCCGAGCTCGCTTCGCGCCTTGCAACCGGCGAACGCCTCGGCATCGGGGACGTCGACGAGCGCGCCGTCGATCGCGAACTCCCAGCGATGGTAGGGGCAACGGAAGGTGCGCGCGTGGCCGATCCCCGGCTCGCGCAGCGCTCGACCGCGGTGCGTGCACACGTTGTGGAAGGCGCGGACGCCGTCGGCTTGGCGCACGACGAGCACCGAGTCGCTCCCGATCTCGAACGTGAAGTAGGCGCCGGTGCGATCGAGATCCGCCGCCGGACCGGCAAGATGCCAGACGCGGCTGAAGACGCGATCGAGCTCGAGCGCGAGGAACTCGCTCGACACGTAACGCGCTTTGGGCACGTGCCGATCGCGGAGGGCGAAGCGCTCGGGGAGGGGAGACGGATCCAAAGACGCTCAGCTCCAAAAGCAGATGCGCCGATGATCGCTGGATGGAGCGAAGAACCCACCCATCGTCCACCGGGCCCGCCCGCGCACCGGCGTGACCTCGTGATAGAGCCGCCCACCGTCGAAGACCAACATGTCGCCCACGCCGGGCCGGAGGACGTCGAAGCCCCGCTCTTCGAAAAGGGGACGTGCCTTGTCGTCACCGCCCAAGCGATGAATCAACGAGTCTCCCCCTTCGAGGCAATCGATCGGATAGATGCGGAGCTCGCCGCCCCCATCCGGCATCGCCATCGGGATGTAGTAACTCAGCAGCGACGCCCGATCGAGCGACGGTCCGAGGCGCTTCATGACGGGGTTTTTGAAGGTCTCGTTCTCGTAATGGAGGGGGAGGCGATCGCCCTCGACGAGAACGCGAATCGTCGCCGCGAGGTAGGATCGGCCGTCCTCCGCCGTGGGCACGACGACAGGCCGCCCGCCCGCGAGCCCGGCCAGCACCTGTTGAACTCGCTCGTCCACCGGCGCGCCGAAGAGGGCCTTGCAGCCGGTACGAAAGCGCTCCGCGTCGTCGAGGTAGTTGGTGAGGGTCTCGTCCGCCGCGACCAGCGGGCGTCCCAAGACATGGCCTTTGAAGACCGGCGGGTTGATCCTCGGCAGCTCGATCTCGCCGCGCTCGAGCCGGTCGACGACGTCGGCCATCACCGCGGTGGAGAACACACCGCGGACGATGACGGCGACGAGCGTGCGATCGTAGAGCTCCTGCAGAGCGCCGGAGCAGCGATCGACATCGGACACGTCGATCTCGATCACGGGGAGCGAGGCAGGCCGCGACACGGTCGAGCACCGTACTGGAGCAGCTCTTCCGCAGCAAGTCGCGCTCCGACGTGGGATTGCTGACGTGACGGGACGGCGTATCGCGAGTTGCTCAGGGATCCGGCCAGCGCGCGTCCGGACCCAGCACGAGGAGGTGCTCGAGCGCGAGGTACGGCAGCCCGGCGTCGACGAGCGCGCGGCACGCGTCGTCGGGCGAGCACACGATGGGCTCGTCGTGCATGTTGAACGAGGTGTTGATCAGCGAGGCCTTCCCCGTCTTCTCGCGGTAGAGGCGCAGGAGCCGGTAGTAGCGCGGCTCGTCCTCCTCGCTGATGACCTGCGGCCGTGCCGTGCCGTCGACGTGCACCACTCCGGGTGACTCCCGCCGCATCGCGTCCGTGCACGGGACGGCGATGGTCATGAAGCGCACGCAGTCGAGGATCCCGGAGAGATCGCCGTAGCAGGCCTCCGCCGCCTCGGTGAGCGTGACCGGCGCGAAGGGCATGTACTCCGTCCGCCGGAGCTTGCGATTGAGCCAGTCGTTCACGCTGGCGTCATCGCCTCGGTAGAGGATGCTCCGGTGGCCGAGGGCCCGCGGCCCGTACTCCAGCCGCCCAGCGAAGCGTGCGACCACGTGGCCGTCGGCGAGGAGCGCGGCCGTCGTCGCGTCGATGTCTCGCTCGCGGCGATAGCGGAGGCCCGCGCGTTCGACCGCCGCGACGCAATCATCCTCCGTGTAGTCGGGCCCGAGGAACGCGGTGCGCATGCGCGACGGACGCAGGCCGCGCGTGCGCGACAGGTGCTCGTAGCCGGCGCCGACGGCGATGCCCTGATCGGACATGGCCGGGTGCACGAAGACGCGCTCGACCCGCGGCAGCGCCGCGATGCGCTGGTTCAGCCGGACGTTCGCGAACGTGCCCCCGGCGAGGGCCACGCGCGTCGCGCCCGTCTCGTCGAGCGCGCGCTCGACGAAGCCGAGCATCACGTCCTCGAGGCGCTGCTGCGCGGCGGCCGCGACGTCGGCTGGTCGCATCGCGCGGAGCGCCGCGTAGGGGCCACGGTCCCGGCGGCGCGCGGAGAGGGGCGGCGCCACGAACGAGCGGCCGTCCTTCGCGAGCGAGAAGAGCTCGGTCATCGCGGCGTACCCGGGTGAGGGATCGCCTTGCGCGGCGAGCCCGGTCACCTTGCCCGCCTGGCTGGGGCGGAGCCCGAGCACGAGCGCGACCTCTCCGTAGAAGAGTCCCGGAGACGCGAGCGCCGAGGAGCCGTAGAGCTCGGTGCAGCGTCCCGCTCCGCACCGGAACACTTTCGCGGAGGCGCCGTCGCCGAACCCGTCCGACGTGATGGCCACGGCCTCGTCGAAGCCCGATGTCATGTAGGCGGAGTACGCATGCGCCGTGTGGTGATCGGCGACATGGACCAGGTTCGGCGTCGAGCGCGCCAGGAGCGCGCGGTGCAGGCGCACCGCTGCGGCGCGCGCTTGTGGGACGTGCGCGATGAGCTCTTGATAGCCGAGGTATGCCTTGAAGAGCGGCGTGAAGAAGTCGTGATCGTCGTTGGGCAGCAGCGGGAGCGGTATCTGCGGGAGGAAGTGGACCTGATTGCCAATCACGGCCTCGCCCTCTCCCTCCGGCGCGGGGTAGCGCTCGGCGATGGCGGCGAGCGTGCGGGTCGGGCGCCCCGGCTGGACGCGTTGCCGCGAGAAGCGCTCCTCGGCCGCGGCGAAGACGAGCTCGCCGTCGAGGAAGAGCGCGGCGCTCGCGTTGGTGTCGTTGTGGATGGCGACGACGCGGCCCGTCACGACGCACCGGGGTCGCTGCCTGCCGCCGGGCAAACGAACAGCGATGTCATGCTCATGCGCAGGCCGGCCGCAGGCGGAGGATGGTCACGACCGGGCACGGATCGCAAGATCCCGATCTCGTGTCAAGGCCGGCTTGCAGCGGCGCGCCGCCGTGCCCGTGCTCACGAAGGATCGAGCCGGATCCTCAACACCCCGAGGTTCGACGTGACGAGCAGCGCCCGCCGGTCGCGGGTGAGCTGCACCTCCCGCACGAAGCGCCCCGCGAACCACCGGGCGATCTCCGCGCCGGAATCGACGTCGACCGCGAGCACGTCGCCTCCGAGGAAATCGGTGATGTAGGCGCGGCGGCGCGCGGCGTCGTAAGCCACCGAACGGAGGGCGAAGCCGACGAAATGGGAGCGCTCGATCCGTCCAGTGACCGAATCGACCACGGCGAGGAGCCCGAGATTGGGAATCGCCGTGTAGATCTTGCCTGTCGCAGGATCCCAGTCGCACCCCCAAGAAAAACCGATCCGACCGAGCGAGAGGCCATCGCGCGCGAGCACTCGAACCGTGAACGGATCGCCATGGAACGTCGCGGCGATCCCGGTCGGGCCGCCACACCAATACCCTTCGTCGCGCCGTGGATCATAGCCAATCTCGCTCGGACAGGCGTCGAGGCTCCAGCTCGGGAGAGGGTGGAAGTCGGACGCGGAGACCACCAGGATTCGGTCGCATTCGTCGGTGGATAGGAGGAGCGCGCCGCGCGTCGGCTGATAGAGCACATGCCCGAGATTGCCCTGGAATCGGTGCTCCTCCAGGATCTCCAGCGGTCGATCCCGCGGCAGGCGGAAGACGGCGCTTCCCCGCCGCCCATCGGGGCCTGGGAGCCCCCATGCGGTGATGAAGATCTGCCCGAGCGCGTCGGCTTCAGCGATCCCGTGAGCCTTTCCGCGCGGCTCGCCGACGCAGCGCACGGGCGCCGATCCGTCGGCCTGGACCTCGCAGATGAGCCCGTCGAAGGCACCTGCCGGCAGGTCGGGAGTCGGAGACAGATTGCCGGCCCCCATGGTCACCAGGTAGCGACGGCTGTCGAGCGATTCCCACGTCGTGCGCGGGTATCGGCCGATACGCACCACCTGGCCTGCCGTACAGCTCGCGATCTCGGGGGTCGTCGTCGCGACGAGCTCGACGGCCGGCTGCGATCTCGCCCTCAGGAAATCGTCACACCGCGCGAAGCTCTCCTCGCGCAACCACCCCCACAAACAGGCCGCGATCCACACGCCCAGCGGGAGCGCGATCGGCATCCGAACGCGCCCTTCGCCGCGACGCCACGTGGCCAGCACCGCGAGGCCGAGGAGCGCGACGAGCGCGCGCATCCACCACGCGGTGGTCCACGCGAGCCGGCTGCCCCAGGTGAGCACCAAGAACACGAGCAAAGCGTGGAACGCGCCGATGGCGATGCGCGCGGCCCAGCCTGCGATCCGGGCGGCGCGGCGGCGCGAGGCCGTGGACGCGCACACCGCCCTGAGCCCCGTGAAGATCGCGGCGGCCGCGACGACGTACCCCCAAGCCGCCACCGATTGGATGAAGCACAGCCCCAGGGCCGCTCCGACGAAGAACAACGCGAGCTCGACGACCCGAGGAGACTTGATGAACGAGAGCGGCACGAACCTGTGTGGCAACGTAGTGGAGCTCCCGGAGCCGCGGTAGGCGATTCGGGACGGGTGGACGATCAACGCGCGCCGATGTTAGGTTCGAATGCAGTGAGCTCTGCCCTCGCGCCCAGCATCGCGCCTGCGAGCGTGCCCACGCTCCGCGAGGCGATCCAGCGTTTGGTGGCGGAGATCCCGGGCAATTCGGCGCGGATCGAGGCCGCGCTCGGCGCTGCCGTCTCCGAGGTGGGGCAGCTCGAAGCCTCGGTGCGCGGCTCCACCGCCGGGATGCGCGGGGCGCGTGTGATGTTGGAGCGCGTTCCCTTCGGCGTCGTCGTCGCGGTCGCCGAGGCGCTTCAGGTGGCGCTGCCGCCGGCCGTTCATCGCGTCGCGGAGATCGCGGCGGCCGATGGTCTCCCGCTCATCGGTGGTTGGGACATCACCACCGAGGGGCCGCTGGTCAAGATTTACCTCAATGCCTCGGATGCCTCCGTCACCGTTCGTCGTGCGCTCTCGGAGCGCATTGGACGCGTCGTGCCGGTGCCGGACATCGAGGCTCCTCACGTGATTGGGCTCAACGTGCTTCGCAGCGGCAGGCTCGAGGTCAAAGCCTACCAACAGGACCAGGACGAGCGGCGCATCGCGGAGCTTGCCGGCTCGCATGCTGCGACGGAGTCGCAAACGCAGCGTGCGGCGCGGCTCGCGGAGCGCGCGCTCGCCCTCGGTGCTTGCGCGGGGGCCGTGCTTTGTTGGGAGCGCGACGCCTCGGGTGCGGCTCGCCCGCGCGCATTTTTCGTCGCCACGCGTGGCGGCGCCGACGCTGCAATCGAGCAATGCGTCGCTGATCTCCCGGGTTGGGACGGCGCTGCGGTTGCCGCGCTCTTGCCCTTCGCACCCGGTCCGGCCCGCTCGATCGGTGTCGCGCTCCAAGGCCCCGAAGCCTGGACGGTGTATTTCAAGCCGGCCGGCGGAGATCGTCCGGTTGCCAGCCTGGAGCCTTTGGCTCGCTTCCGCGCGGGCGACGCGGAGGTGGGCATCTTCGTGGCTCCGAACGAGCTCGTCGAGCGCGCCTTCGCTCGCACGGGGCGGCATGCGCTCTCGTTCCGATGCCGTCACGGCGCGCCGCCGCGCCGGGACATCGAGGCGCTGATGGCATGGGCCGCGCGCCGAGTCCAAGCCGCGGAGGCGAGCGGACAGCCTCCCGCGCGGCTCCTCGCCGACACGCAACACCAACGTCCACCGAGCCCCTGGCATGTCGTCGACGACTGACGTGGAGCCGTCCCGCGGCGGGCCTCCCCGCGATCCCCGCCCGCTCCTGCCGAGCACGGCGACGGACCGCTATTTCGATTATTGCCTTCAACCCTACACGCCCCGTCGCTCGCCCGAGGGCAAGCTGCGGAGTGAGAACCTGCTTTGGCAAAGCCTCGATCTCGCGGGCGCCCCACCGGCGCTCGAGGAGGCTTTGCTCGCGATCCAGCGCGCCACCGGGCGGGACATGACCGTCTTCGGCGTCAAACACCTCGGCGGCCGCATCTGGTGGGAGCTCTATTTCTACGACACCAATCGTCCTGACGGTGGGATTCGCGCCGCCGAGCTGAGAGAGGCGCTCAAACCCCACTTCGCCTTCGAAGTGCTCGCGCGCGAGTCGATTCCCTATTTCATGTTCAGCTTCGACATCCGCCCGGACACGACGGAGCGCGGCGCGGTCGACGTCATCAATTACTATCTACCGTATTATCAGGTGCAGGGCGGCCGCTCGTTCAAGCTCGGCGCGGCGGGGCTCGAGCTCGACAACGTCTATCGCTTCTACCACCCGAAGCGCGAGGTCGAGGAGATGCTCCACGACATCAAGACGAGCGCCTTCGTCGACTACGAGCATATCCCGCTCTCGCGCGTCCTGCTCCCCGAGCTGTTCGCGTGCAACCGCATCTGCGTCGCCAAGAAGCGCACGGCGGATGCCGTCTATTACTCGGGGATCGACGTGGATCAGCTCCTCTTCTTCCTTCGTCGCTTCGGTTATCCGGCGGCGATCGTCGATTTCGTCCAGGGCCGTCGAGCGGTGCTCGATCATCTGAGCTTCGATGTCGGCGTCGACTTCACGATGGCCGCGGATGGGAGCCTCGTGGCCGTCAAATCGAGCTACTACGGGACGCTCTGAGCCATGCAGACGACGCGCGGCCAATTCCACCCCACCCGCTTCGACGACATCGCCGTCACCATCGATTTTCACTGCAACAGCGCGTGCAAGTTCTGCATCGTGCAAGAGGGGATGAACCACTACAAAGGTCTCCCCTTCGATCGGTTTCAGCAGCTCGTCGACGAGAACCGGGTGAGCGGCAAGTATGGCCGCGTCATCTTCACGGGCGGCGAGGTCACGTTGGAGAAGAGCCTCCCGGCATACGCGCGGTACGCGCGCGACTCGGGCGCCTTCGCGTACATCCGCCTCCAGACCAACGCGCGCAAGCTCGCCGACGAGGCTTATGCGCGATCGCTCGTGGAGGTGGGGATCAACGAGTTCTTCGTCTCCCTCCACGGCGCCGACGCGACGGTGCAGGACGGGATCTCGCAGCGCCCGGGCAGCTTCGACGAGGCCATTCGAGGGATGAAGAACCTCCGCGCCCTCGGGGTGCGGCTCATCACGAACACGGTGATCACGCGGGAGAACGTGACCGATCTCCCGCGCATCGCCGATCTCGCCGGGAGCCTCGGCGCCGAGCGGATGGAGCTCTGGAACTACCTTCCGATGGAGGATCACGCCGACGAGCGCGATCTCATCGCGCCGCTCGCGGACGTGATGCCGAGCCTCGTCCTGGCGCTCGATCGCTGCCGCGCGCAGGGCATCGAGGCCATCACCAAATACGTCCCGCGCTGCCTGCTCGGCGAGCACCAAGAGGCGCTCGACAACAGCCAGGCGGACGTGATCATCGTCGAGTCGTTCTGGAACGAGTTCCCCCGGTTCAACTGCCTTTACGAGGCCAAGTGCGAGCACAGCGACGCGTGCCTCGGCCTCTCCCACGATTACGTGAACAAGCACGGTTGGGAGGAGACGCGCCTTCGCCCGGCGCCGCGCACGACCCCATGGGAAGAGCGGCAAGCGCCGGCTCGCGGCAAGCCCGAAGAATACGGTGAGCGGCCGGAGCACGGGTCCTCCTTGTTCCCGGCGTGGGAAGCGCTGACGGCCGACATCCCTCCCGAAGTCGGCCGGGTCGAAGGCGTCGAGCTGAGCCGCAACCAGGCTCGCTTCAAGCTGCGGGCGCCGAGCGGCGCGACGGTCGTGCTGGTGCTCGGGGCGCGCGACGAGGCGACGCGCGCGCTGGCCCGCACTGCGTCGTTCAACGTGTTCTACAACTCGATCGAGGGCCGCCACGAGCCCGGTGAGATCGAGCGGCTCCTCGCGGCCGCGGTCGAGCGGATCCGCGCGCGGGACCGCGGGCAGCTCACGCTGGACGCCCGCAAAGGGCTCGTCGAGCTGCGCCGCCCGAGCAGGAAGCGGGCATGAGCGAAGCCGCTCCGGCGCGCGTTTCACCGCTCGCGCGCATCCACCGGCAGATCTTCGACGAGCACACCGGCGCAATCGGGGTGGCGGTCGTCTCCTTCGCCATCACCGCCTTCTTCGCCGCTCGCCTCCGCTACTTCCACGACGAGGGCCTCTTCACCCTCGATCAGGTGCGCATCGCTCATCACGAGCTCTTGGCCACGTTCTTCTTCATCAAGGCCAAACCGCTGCTCGTCCTGCTCTATTACCTGCCTGCGAAGCTCGGCCTGTTCGGCTTCCTCTTCACCCACGCTGCCGTCGCCGCGCTCGGCGTGTACTTCGTCTCTCGAGCGGCCGCGCACCTCGAGATCGGTCACCCCAACATCGCCGGTCTGACCCTTGCGACGAGCGTGACCATGGCCATCGCCGCGTCGAACGGAGTGCCCAACTCCGACGGCGCGACCCTCTTGTGCCTGAGTCTGTTCCTGTACTTCTCCGGCCGGCGCGGGCTTGCTGCGGTGGCGCTCGGCGCCCTGCCGTTTCTGCGGCACGAGCTTGCCCCCGTCACGCTCTTGTTTCTCGCGTGGGATGTTCGCGAGCGCCGCGATGTTCGCTTCCTCGCCGCCGCCACGGTGTTCCCCGTCGCGTACTGGATCTTGGGCTGTCTCTATTTCGGAAGCCCGCTTTGGCTGGTCACGCTCTTCCCGAACTCTCAGGGCGTACCGGAGGCGATCAAGACTTGGCATCCGCCGTCGCTCGCCGCCGTCGTCGACAACCTTCGCGGCGCGCTGGTGATGGGCTCTCCCATGCTCGCGGCGACCGCGCTCTTCGGTGTTTTTCGCCGAAATCGCGCGTCGATCCTTCTCTTCGTCACGACGATCGTCATCTACGGCGCCATGAGCGCCTTTCAGATGATCGGTGTCTTCGGCTTCGACTCCTCGCCGCGCTACTACCTCGCTCCGATGCCGCTGCTCGCGCTTTTGGCCGCGAGCGCGCTCTCCTCGCCGCTGCGCTTCCGCTGGGTGCCGGGCATCGCGCTCGCGTTGATCGCTCTCCCGACGCCGCTGCGAATCGTGGTCGCCGTCACCGGGCTGTTCGCGGCTGCGGGCGCGTTCGCTCGCTCCCGAGAAGCGGTGAGCGCGATCCTCGTCGCCGGCTCCTCGGCCCTCTTCGTCGCGCTCGCGGGCCAGTCGGGGCGGGAGATCGAGCAGCATGCGGCCAATCACCGCTTGATGGCGGCGCTCGCGGAGAGCGGTGTCTTCCATGGACAACCGCTCTTCACGACTTCGTATCTGGCGCGCGACGATCGGTGCGCGGGAGCGTCGGATGCCTATCTCCTGGTGAACCAGGCCATGGAATACGAGACCCGGAGCCTGAGCGATCGCAATGGCCAGATCGAACGCGTCTACCGCGCCGGCGCGCTCGAGCACATCGTTTCGTTGCGCGACCACGTCATTCGGCGCGACGCTCTCTACGCCGTCGCCGACCGGCCCCGGAACGCAGCCTGGCGCGGGCTGCTCGAGGCCTCCAATCCGCGACGTACGCAGGTGCACGATGGTCGCGAATCTTACCTCGTGTACTCTTGGCCCGAACGCGGGGCACTGGAGATCGGGCCGGCGCCGTGAGCCGCGTCGATCCGGGGAAGCGACCGTGATAAACGACAATGATGCATGAAGCGCTCGTGGTGGGCTCGGAGCCTCGGTGGACCCCCATCGTCTCGCACACCGTGACGGCCGAAAGCATCGATCTCCTGCTCGCCGACGAGGTCCCTTACCTGCGGGGCCCGAAGTTCCTTCCGGCGGACTGGTGTGAAGAGGTTCGCGCCGCTTCCTGACGAGGATGGAGGCCCTCCCGGAGAACCATCTCCCGCTCGGCCCCTGCTTCGTCAAAGTGCTGGTCAAGCCGCTCGACGTCTTCATGCACGGGCCCGATCTGAGCCGCTACTTCGACTTCGTCCCCGGTGACGCGCCGCGCGTGCGCGAGGTGTTCCGCGGCGGCCCGGATCCGCTCGACACGATCCGCGCCCAGTGGGAGGCCGCGGGGTGGACGTGCGTTCCCGCGATCGAGCATTTGGCTGCCGACGGTAAGCCCTACCACTCCGATCTCATCTTGAGCCTCGAGGACAACGATCTCCAGGCCGCGCACGTCGACACGTTCCAGGGCGACTGGCTCACCAGCCTCTCCCGCTTTGCGCGACGGATCAGCTTCAACATCTTCCTCGGCGTCCCCGACGAGGGGGGCTTCGCGGTGTTCCGCCGCCCACGAGGTCGAGCCCGTGGCGAAGCTGCTCGCGGGCGTGCCGCGGGCAGACTATGAGCTCGAGCTCGGCGACATACTCCTCTTCGATCCCTGCAACTATCATCAGGTGAGGGGCAGTCGCGGCGTGCGCATGACCTCGCACGGCAACCTCGCGGTCGATCCGGACACTCGCGAGTTTGCTTTCTATACCTGATCGGACCCGTGCACGTGCTCGAGTGCCAACCGGGCGATGACAACCCGAAGACCGAGGCCGAGCTTCGCGCGATGCGCGAGCGGGACCTCCTCGTGCATGCACATTCGGGAGCTGTTCCGCGCGGGCGCTCGATTCGGCTCCGCCGAAAAACCGCTCTTCGATTCAGGCTGGATCGCCGACCCTGAAGCGAGCCCGCCCCGCAGGCGATGGATCGCGTGGCTCCGCGAGCTCGGGCTCTTCGACGCCGTGGAGCTCCCCCGGTACGATTGCGATCGCATGCCGCACCGATGACGGCGGCTTGCTGTCACACGCTCTTCGGAGTGGCTGGCCACATCGCCGTTTTTTCGCCGCACCGATGAGGTTCGCGGTTATCGTCGATCGACGGGCCACCGATCGAGGTGGCCCGACGGCAGCACATGAGAGTCCTCATCTACAATCCACCCGGACCCGAAGGGCGCGGCTACATTCGCGAGGGGCGCTGCGAGCAGCGGCTGTCGTCGTACGCGTACCGCATGCTGCCGGTCAGCCTGCCGTCGATCGCCGGCTTGCTCCGCGCCGAGGGGCATCAGGTGCGGATCCTCGACGCCGTCGGTCCCCGCGTGACCGTGGCCTCGCTGCCGCGTGAGGTGAGGAAGTTCGATCCCGAGCTCGTGGTCGTGGCGGTCTCGACGCCGACCTATCCGTCGGACGTGCGCGCCGTGGCCGAGCTCGCCACGTGGACGAAGGCGCACCTCACGGCGATCGGTGTCCACGTGACCGCGACCCCCGAGGAGACGCTGCGCGGTTCGCGCCTCCACTCCGTGGTGCGCGGCGAGCCGGAATGGACCGTCGCCGATCTGGTGGCGCGCCTCTCGGACGGGGGTGATCTCTCGTCGATTCCGGGCCTCACGTTTCGCAACGGCGACGCCATCGTCCACAATGCCGACCGCGCCTTCGAGCCGGATCTGGACGCGCTCCCGCCTCCCGCGCGCGACCTCCTCCCGGAGGAGGACTACTTCCTCCCCATCTTCAACCGGCCGTACACGCTGGTCGTCCCGACGCGCGGCTGTCCGCACCACTGTACGTACTGCACCGCGCCGCTCTACTACGGCAAGAAGCTCCGCCGGCGCACGCCCGAGAAGGTCGTCGACGAGATCGAGAGCATCCTCCGCCGCGGCACCGTACGCGACATCGTGATGTGGTCCGACACTTTCACGCTCGACCGCGCGTTCGTGGTCGACGTGTGCCGCGAGATCGTCCGCCGCAAGCTCGACTTCAACTGGATGAGCAACTCGCGCGTCGATTCGATCGACGCCGATCTCGCGGCCATCATGCGCGACGCAGGCTGCAACGGGATCGCGTTCGGCATCGAGTCGGGCGTGCAGGAGATCCTCGATCGCGTCCGCAAGGGGACGACGGTGGAGCAGGGGCGGGTCGCGATCGCGAACGTGAAGGCGGCCGGCATCTCGACGCTCGGGCACTTCATCCTCGGGCTCCCCGGCGAGACGCCGGAGACGATCCGCCGCACCATCGACTACGCGAAGGAGATCGATCCGGACTGGGCGCAGTTCTACGCCGCGACGCCGCTGCCCGGGACCACGTTCCGCGAGCAGGCGGTGAAGAGCGGCTCGCTCCCGATCGCGACGTCGTGGGATCGGCACGAGCTCAACACGCCCATCATCTCGACGCCCGAGCTCTCGGCGGACGAGCTGCAGCGCTGGCGCAAGCGCGCGTACCTCGAGTTCTACCTGCGCCCGCGCGTGGCCCGCCGTGTCGCGCGCAGGGTGGAGCCTCGGCACATCTGGACGCTCGCGCGGCAGGCAGGGACGTTCGTGCGATCGTGGGTGCTGGATGCATGAGGCTTCGCCTCGTCGTCACGGCGGATGACATGGGCATGCGCCCGGCATGGGATCGGGCGATCGAAGCTGCGTACGAGCGCGGCGTGGTGACCAGCGTGTCGGTGGTCACGAACGGCGGCACGTATCGCGAGGCTGCTGCTCGGCTGCGCGCGTCGCCCGTCGATCGCGGCGTCCACTTGAACCTGCTCGAAGGCGAGCCCCTCGCGGGCGCGGGCGTCGTGCCGAGCCTCGTCGACGATGGCGGGCGATTGCTCGGCAGCGTCGCGCGCTTCGTCTCGCGCTGGGCGCGCGGCGGCATCCACGCGAGCGACGTCGAGCGCGAGTGCAACCGACAGATCGAGCGCGCCCTCGACGACGGCCTCGCTCCGAGCCATTTGAACGCGCATTATCACCTGCACGTCCTCCCCGGCTATCTCGCGATGCTGTCGCGGCTCGCACGGCGCCACGCCATCCGCTGGCTCCGCGTCCCCGACGAGCCCCCGTCGCTCGCCGGCCTCGGACCGACGGCCAAGACATCGATCTTGTGGTGGCTCGCCAAACGCGAGGCGCGCGGTGTGCGCGCCATGGACACGCCGCGCCTGGTCCCATGTCGAGGCATCGCGGCGAGCGGGCGGCTCGACGTGAATGCGTGGCGGCGCGTCCTCTCCCGCCTCGATCACGGCGTGACGGAGGTGCTCTGCCACCCGGGCCAATCCGATCCCGAGATGGACGCGTTGATGTCGCCCGCGCTCCGCCGCGCGATCGACGCGGTGGCGGAGCGGACCTCGTTCCGCGCGCTCGATCCTCGCGTGTGAGCCGCTCCGAAGCCGCGCCGCGGTGAGAACACGCGAGGTGCTAGGATGCCCGCGTGGAGATTGCGGGAGCCCTCGGCGTGTGCCCGGTTCGCGAGGACACCGTGGCGCTCGCGGAGGCGGCGGCGGAGGGGCGGCCGCGGCGCGCGTTGGATCTCGGCACGGGGACGGGCTACGTGGCGGTGTACCTCGCCAAGCGCGGGACGGTCGTGGACGCCGTCGACGTGAGCCCGCGGGCGCTCGCGCTGGCCGCGCAAAACGCCGCGCGGAACGGCGTCGACGTCGCCGTGTTCCACTCGGACCTCTACGCCGCGACGGTCGGCGCCTACGACGTGGTCGCGTTCAACCCACCGCAGCGAGCCGGCGAGACGGAGCTCTCGCGCCTCGCGACGAGCACGGTGCTGCGCAGCGCCCTCTTGTCCAACGTCCTGTACCGCGCGACGCAGCCTCTGTTCGCGCGCACCCGCGCGGCGTTCCTCGCGCAGATCGCCGAAGGTGCCCTCGCGCGGCTCTCGCCGCGTGGCCGCCTCGTCCTGTCGATCAGCCCGAGCGAGGCGGACCGGCTGCCGGCCGATGTCTCGGCGCTCCGCATTCTGCAAAGGCGTGCGGTACGCGAGGTGCCTGGCGTCGAGATCGTGACGTTTGGGCGCGCGAGCGAGGCCTGATTCGCCGATCGATCACATCGCCGGAGTGAGCCTCACGTCATCCGCCGCCGAGCAACGCCTCGATCGCCTGCGCCGCGCGCGGCCCCGCATGGCCATCCCAACCCTCGATCTTCGCCGGCTCTCTCGCGCGCTCGAGCGCGCGTCCGAACGCCGCGAGGATCCGCTCCGGGCTCGTCCCCGCAAGCTCGCTCGTGCCTTGCGACACCGTCACCGGGCGCTCCGTTCGCTCGCGCAGCGTGACGCAGGGCACGCCCAGCGTGCTCGTCTCTTCCTGCACGCCGCCGCTGTCGCTCAGCACCACGCGCGCGCGCGCCTCCGCGCCCACGAAATCGAGATAGCCGAGCGGCTCGCAGAGGCGCAGGCCCGGCAGCGCCTGGAGATGAGCGAGGCGGCCCGACGCTTCGAGGACGACCCGCGTGCGCGGATGCACCGGAAAGAGCACGGGCATCGTCCGTTGGATCTGCTCCAGCGCGACGAGGATGCGATCCATCTCCCCGCTGTGATCGACGTTGTGAGCCCGGTGCAGCGTGCAGAGCGCGTACGCTTCGGGCTTCAGATCGAAGCGGTGGAGCACGTCCCGCTCGAGCGCGCGCGGGAGCGCTTCGAGGAGCGCGTCGACCATCACGTTGCCGACGACCTTCACGCGCTCGGGCGCCGCGCCTTCACGCAGCAGGTTCGTCGCCGCGTCGGCGGAGGGCGCGAGCAGCAGATCCGACACGCCGTCGGTGACGACGCGGTTGATCTCCTCCGGCATCGATCGATCGTATGCACGCAGCCCCGCCTCCACGTGCACCACCGGCACCCCGAGCTTGGCCGCGGTGAGCGCGCACGCGACCGTCGAGTTGACGTCGCCGTACACCACCACCGCGTCGGGGCGCGCGCCGAGCAGCACGTCCTCGAAGGCCACCATCACAGCCGCCGTCTGGCGCGCGTGCGAGGCCGATCCGACGGCGAGGTGATAGTCCGGCGGATCGAGGCGTAGATCCTCGTACAGCGCGTCTCGCAGCGACGCATCGTAGTGCTGCCCGGTGTCCACGAGGACGTTGCGCGTGCGCGGCAGGGCACGCGTGGCGCGCAGCACCGCGCTCGCTTTGACGTAGTTGGGCCTCACGCCGACGGCGTGGACGACGAGCCGCTCGGCCGCCATCAGGCCTCGAAGCGCTTCCGCAGAATGCGCAGGAGGATCCGCGTCCCGTCGCGGAACGAGTCGAGGCTGCTCCGGCCGTGGCGGCGCGGCGCGCGCGAGACCGGCGCCTCCACCACGCGCCCTCCGCCGCGCAGCACCGACAGCAGCAGATCGACCTCGATGTCGTATCGATTGGCGGAGAGCCGCGCCCGCTCCACCGCGCCCCTTCGCACCGCGCGGAAGCCGGCCTGCGTGTCCGAGAGGCGCACGCCGAAGAGCACGTTGACGACCGCCGTGAGCCCGAGGTTCCCCGCGCGGTTCAGCGACGTGATCGCACCCGGCTCGAAGCGCCCGAGGAAGCGCGATCCCACGACCATGTCCACCCCATGATCGAAGGCCCCGAGCACACGCGGGATCTCCCGCGGATCATCCTGTCCATCGGCGTCGAGGAAGAGGAGGATGTCGCCGCCCGCCGCCTCGATCCCACGGCGGATGGCCACGCCCTTGCCGCGGTTCTCGGGCAGGCGGATCACGCGCGCGCCCGTCGCCTCCGCGATGTCGGCGGTCGCGTCGCGCGAGCCGTCGTCGACGACGATCACCTCCGCGAGATCCTTCGTGTGCTCGCGGCACCCGCGCACCACGTCGCCGATGGTCGCGGCTTCGTCGTACGCAGCGAGGATCACGGAAACGCTCATCGCACGCGTCCTATCACAGGTGCGCGGGGGCGTGGGCTCCGCCGGTTTACAGGCCGCGCGCGATGCTGCTAGCTTCGAGTCGATGTCTCGACGTGCGATCCCGATCCGATGCGCCACGGTCATCGTGTTGCTCAGCACTTCGTTGGTCGCGCGTGCTGATCTCACGGCGCCTCCATCCTCCGCGTCGGCAACAGCCTCCGCCGCAGCACCGCCGGCCTCGTCCGCCGCGCCTCCGGCCTCGGCAAAAGCTCCCGCAGCATCGGCGTCGTCCTCCGCATCGCCGCCCTCCTCCGCGTCGCCGACAGGATCCGCTCGGGCGCCTCTCCATGGCTTGTGCGACGAGAAGGCGCTCGCTTGGGCGAAGGGCGCGTCGACTCGGATCGGCCGTGAAATCGAGGCCGTCGCGTGTCCCGCGGGGCTGGTTCGCCTCCGTGTCGCGGGTGCCGGTTGCGACTACGAAGTGAACCAGCGCTCGGGGTTCGCGCGCACGGCGGACGGCGCCTTTTCCGTCTCACCCATCGTCGACCTCGATTGGGCGACGGCGCCGGAGCCGATGCGCAAGGGCCTCTCCGACATCCTCACGGCGCTCACGCAGGATCCTTCGTTGCGGATGGGCACGGGCGAAGCCGCCCACCGCGCCGATCAGGCCAGCGTCCCGCTGCAGCGCCCGGTCTATTTCGCGGTCGGTGCCGCGCTCCTCTCGGCGGGGGCGCTCGCCTTCTGGTTGTCGCGGCGGCGCTCGCGCGCGAACGAGCCTGCGCCGAAGCCGGACGCGTGAGCCCTCGCACGAACGCAACCCGCTAGCTCTGCACCCATCATCGGCCAGGCCTCGGCGCCGCTTCGCGCTCGTGCATCACCCTCGGTTTCGATGAGGCTTCGCCCCAAGCCTCGCCGCGCTTCGCGCACCCGAATTCCTGGCGGAACTTCGGGCGCGCGGCACTAGACTCCCTCGACGATGAACGCTCGGAGCTCGGGTGGTCGAGGCGTGCATCCCACCGTCTGGATCACCGTCTTGGTGATGGGCGGCTACCTGCTCGTCGCCCGCCTCGTGGGCAACGTCTATCCGTTCTCGACCTTCTCCATGTACTCGGAGATGCAGACCGACTCCGCGAGCCACCTCGTCGCCCGCGATCGCACGGGGAAGCTCCACGACGTCACCGCCTACGATGGTTGGTCGTGCCCCGAGCCGCTCGACATCGATCCTCCTCGCTGCCGTGAGCCCAACCCGTTCAGCTCCATCGGCTACATCGATCGCGCCTCGCTCGAGCACGTGCGCGCGTCGCACGCGACCCATGACGGGCAGGCCGAGCCGGTCGATCTCGTGCGCCACATCTGGCGCTTCCAAAAAGGCTCCGGCGACGTGCGCACCGAGGATTGTCTGCTCGCGCAATGCCAGGCGGTGCGGCGATGATCTCGAGCCCTTGGGACGGCGCCTCTCGCCGCCCGCTCCGCACCGTCCTCGCGCTGCTCGCCGCGGGCGACGCCGTCGCGCTCACGATCGGCGTCGCCACCAATCCGCCGAGCTCCATCTCCCATCCGCTCGCCCCGCGTCTCCTCCTCTCGCTCGGCGGCCACCCCGAGCGCGTCGCGCCCCTCGCGCTCGTCACGCTCTTCGCTCTCCATCGCTTCGCTGCCTCCGCGGCCGCGATCGGCCCAGGGATCGTCGCTCTCGCCTCGCTCGCGCTGCTCTGCGAGACACACGCGGCCCTCATCGAGGGCCCGATGCGGATCTTCTTCGCCACCGGCGCGACGCTCGTCGGTTGGCTCGCCGGCCTCGGCTATGCCCGCCTTCTCGGGCACCGTCGCGACGACGGTGAATCCGAGCGCCTCGCCGAGATGGGCGCGGTCGCGGCGCTGTGCGCGACGTACGCCGGCGCCATCATCAGCAAGCTGTGGGTGGCCGGCTTCTCGTGGGCGGACGCGCAGTCGCTCCGCGCGCTCATCTTCTCGCAACGCGGGATCCTGGAGCGCTCGCCGTTCGACGTCTACGCGCTCACCGTCGCGTCCCAGCCTTCGCTCGCGTGGGCGCTCGCCGCCTTCACCATGGTCATCCAGCTCGGCGCGCTCATCTATCCTCTATCGCGTCGCACCCGCGCCATCTGTGGAACGCTCCTGCTCGGCTTCCACATCAACGTCTGGATGCTCACCCCGATTCTCTTCACCGAATCGATGATCCTGCTCGTCGCCTTCTCGTATCCATGGCCGCGCTGGATCGGACGTCTCGGCGCGCCCGCCGCCGCGCCGGCGACCGAAGCACCGAGCCGCGCGCGCATCCACGAAGCCACGCTGCGCGCCGCCGCCTTCGTCCTCGTGCTCGCGGGAATCGCAGCCCTGCTCCCCGTGCGCACGTACACGAGCCTGCACCATCATCGATCGAGCTTCGCCGCCCGTGAAGACGGCGCGCCCGCGACCAATCCCGAGGTGCGCGCGTGGCTCGGTGGTTTGCAGCCGGGCGACCTCCTCGCGGGCTATCGCGTGGAGGCGATCCGCGGCCCGCGTGCCGGATCCATCGACGTGCAGGTCTCGCGTGACGGAACGCGCTTCGACCTCTCGGTGATCCGCCACGGATCCCGCGACATCCACGCGCCGCGTAGCGTCGGGCCCTACGACATCCTCTACGGCAACATCACGCCTCCGGAGGCAACGCTCTCGGACGACGACGTGAATCGCGTGCTCGGCGCCCTCGGCGATCGATTGAAGCTCGCCGATGGCCAGCCCGCGCCCGCTGGTCTCTAGAATGCTTCAACCGGGTGCCGCGACGGGCACCATCTCTTCCCAACCATTGCGACGCGTGTAATTGGCCCACACGCCCTCGCAGGATCGGTCGTATCGACACGCGGCGCATTCGGGGCGCTTCGTGCGTTGCGCGTCGTCGAGATCGCTCCGCAGCACCTTGAGCAGGCCGCGCCCTTCGCCTTCGGCGGCGCGCGCTTCGCGATCCACGTTGGGCATCGTCACCTGCTCGGCGAGATCATAATGGCAATAGCGCTCCACGAAGCCGCGATTGAAATCGGGGATCCCCTCGGTCGTGCACAGGGGAATGTCGACCAGGAACGCGGACGGTGCAGGCTCGCTCACGTCGCGCATGAAGGCGCGGAACGTCGCGGCGATCTCCGTGTAGCGCGGGAAAATCTGCTCGAAGTAGGTGTTGGCCCGACCGTTCGCCTGCATGACGTTGAACACCACCTGATCGACGCCGTGCTCGCGGAGGAAGCGGTAGATGTCGAGCATGTGGGGCAGGTTGCGATCGGTGATGACCGTGGAGGTGTGGAGCTCGACGCCGAAGCGCTTCAGCTTGGCCACGCTGTCGAGGCCGGCCACCGTCTGCTCGAAGCTCTCGGGCGTGCGGGTCAAACCCTCGTGGAGCTTCTTCGTGTGACCGTGAATGGAGATGTAGAAGCGGTTCATCCCCGCTTTGGCGAGGCCCGCGGCATACGGCAGATGCGAGAGCCTCCGCCCATTGGTCATGATGCTGATGCGGCGGTAGCGGAGCTCCTTCGACCAGCGCACGAAATCGGGCAGCTCGGGGCGCGTGGTCGGCTCGCCGGAGGTGAAGCACACCTCCTCCGCGCCGCGGTGGCGCTCGAGCATCCACCGCACGCGATCGGGCGTCATGGCGGAGTTGTTGACGTAGCGCCCGTCACGATCCTCCTCCATGCAAAAGACGCAGTTGTTGTTGCAGACCGCGCCGATCGAGATGTGGAGCCGCTCGCCCTGTTGCTCGATCCGCTCGGTGATGGAGGGGCCCGCGCTCGACATGATCACGCTCAGTTTCACGGCGGTCCGAGGCGCGGTCAAGCGCGGCGACGGGACGCACTGCGCCGTGAGACGAGGGCGTTACGCGCCGCCTCGCCGGGTGATAGCATCACCGTTCCGTCGTGAGCCGTGCACCGACCCGTATCGCCCGTCCTTTCACGGATGAGGTGGTTCGCCTTCCCAAGGTCGAGATCTACGTCACCGACGTGTGCAACAACCGTTGCAGCTATTGCACGACGGGCTGGGAAAACACCGAGAACGCGCGCTCCGCGCTCAAGCACGTGCCCCGCGAGCGCATTCGCGAGCTCCTCGCCGAGCACTACGAAAAGGGTGCCCGGCGCGTGGTGCTGCAGGGGGGCGAGCCCACGGTCCGGCGGGATCTCGGGGAGATCCTCGCCGATGCGCGCGCGGTCGGCTACGAGGCGACCACCGTCTTCACCAATGCGCGCGCGGCCTCCTCGCCCATTGCCGCGCGCTGGCTCGCGTCGATGAACGTGACCTGGTTTCAGGTCTCGATCCAAGGCGGAACCGCCGAGGCACACGACGCGTCGGTGGTCGCGGCGCGGGCCTTCAAGCAGACCATCGAGGGCACGCGCCGCCTGCTCGCGCTCGGGCAGCGCGTGAAGGTGAACGGGGTCCTCACGGTGCATCTGCTCGACACGCTGCGCGAGTTCGCGGCGCTCATGATCGAGCTCGGCCCCGAGGAGGTCGGCCTCGACGTGGTGCGCCCCTCGCCGGCCTTCGCCCCCGATCGCGCCGACTACGGCGAGCTCCTCCCGCCGCTCTCGCGCTATTCCGAGGCGCTTCGCGACGCGCTCCTCGCGATGAACGAGGCCGGCATCATCGCGCGGGTGGTGAGCTGTCCACCGTGCCTCGTGCCCGGAGCCGAACGATTCGTCTCGGAGGAGCAGGCCACCACCGTGACGCAGATCCCGACGGGCGCGTTCATGGACAAGCTCGCGCAGCGGCGATCGCTGCAAGTGAAAGGCCCGGCCTGCGCTGCGTGCGTGTACGAGCCCACGTGCCCGGGGCTCTTTGCGCCCTATGCGGAGCGCCATGGCTTCGGTGAGCTGCGCCCCGTGACGGAGCGCCGGCCGATCGATCCGCCACACCCCGCGAATCGAGGGCATGATGGTCCCGCCCCCGAGAGGACGTCCATGAGGATCCAGACCGTCGTCGTCACCCGCCGTTGCAACCAGGGGTGCGGGTTCTGTGATCGCGTGCAGCACGATGCCGCCGATCCCTCGGCCCAAACCGTCGGCGACTCGATTCGCGCGGCCATCGCTTCGGGCGCGCGCGCCCTCATCCTCTCCGGCGGCGAGCCGCTGCTGCGGCCTGATCTCGGCGCCATCGTGCGGCGCGCGCGGGCCGACGGCGCCGTCGAAATCACCCTCGAGACCAACGGCACCCGCATCGATTCGAAGGCCACCGCCGAAGCGCTCAAGGCCGCCGGCATCACCGCGGTGCAGATCTCGCTCGTGACCAGCAACGTCGAGCGGCACCGCGCGCTCGTGGTCGTCCCGCGCGGGGCCGAGACGCGCCCGCAGCATGTTTTCCGGGGGATCCGCGCGTGCCTCGACGCCGGCCTCCCCGTGACGATGCGCATCCCCATCGCGCGCGGCCTGCCGCCCGCGGCCGCGCGCATTGCCGGTCTCCACGAGGCCTTCCCCGCGCTCGATCGCTTCGTGCTCGCGCCCATCGGATCGGGGACGGCGACCTTCCGCGAAGGACAAGCCCTCTCGCCCGAAGAGCTCGGCGAGGAGCTCACGCAGGCTTACAAGATGGGTGAGCGCGCCAAAGTGAATGTCGCGCTCGCCGCCGATTGCCTGCTTCCTCCGTGCGTATCCGAGGTGCAGGGCGGCGCCCGCCGCCTCTTCGCCGCGCTCCTCCGCGACAACGATGGCGCGCCCAACCAAGCTTGCGAGGCGTGCGCGCGTTGTGCGCTCGCGCCGCGCTGCACCGCGGAGAAACGGCACATCGAGGCCGCCGGCGGCGAGCACCTGGTCAAACCCATCGCCGACGCGGGAACCTATTTCCGGCCCGGAAAAAGCGCCGGGAGCCGCCTCCGCGTGCTCGGCGCCGCCGAGGTGGAGACGTTCTTCCACGTCAATTACGAATATGGCACCGAGGTCGACGAGCCTACGAGCCGCCTCGGCATCGTCTATCGCTGCAATCAAGTCTGCACCTTCTGCGAGCTCGCGGACATGGATACCGATCTCGCGCCCGAGAAGGTCCGCGCCGCCATCGACCAGAGCCGCGCGCGCGGCTCGAAGCGCCTCATCGTCACGGGCGGCGAGCCCACGCTCTCTCCCCACCTCGTCGATTACGTACGTCACGCCAAGGACCGCGGCATCGAGCGCATCGAGCTCCAGACCAACGCCGTCCTCCTCGACAAACCGGGCTTCGCCGAGGCCCTGCGCGAGGCCGGGCTCACCAGCGCCCAAGTGTCTTTGCACGGCCCCGACAGCGCCGTCAGCGATCGCCTCACCGCCGCGCCCGGCACCCATCAACGCACCTTGAAGGGCGTGACCAACCTCCTCCGCGTGGGCGTCAGGGTCCTTTTGAATCACCTCATCTTCAAAGACAATTGCCACCTCCTCGGCGCATTCGTCGACATGGTGGAAGAGCGTTGGGGGCAGTATCGGAGTCAGATCGTGATTCAGTTCCATTCGCCGCGGAACGAGTTTCAGGATCGGCGCGAGGGCCTTCGGCACATCGCCCGTTACAGCGATTACGTCGACGAGCTCCGGCGGGCCATCGACAAGGCCCGCTCGCTCGGATTCGACGTGCACGATCTCCAGGATCCGACGGGGATCCCGTCACTCTGCGTGCTCGGCGCGGACGAGCGGTATCTCGGCCCCATCCTGGCCCAGACGGAGCGACCGCGCCTCCATGCCTGGGAGAGCGAGTGGATGACACGGGTCGACGCGTGCCACGCCTGCGACGCGCGCACGGCCTGCATGGGTGTGCCGCGCCATTATCTGGCGCTCCACGGTGATGCGGAGTTCGCCGCCATCCGGCTCCGTGGTCGAGAGGGCGCGCCGGCGCCCGTCTTGGAAGCGAAAGGCTGATCACGATGGATAAACGCGTCGTCGTTTCGGCCGCCTGCGCCACGCGCTGCCCGTCGTGCGCCGGTTGCCACCCGGGCACGCACGAAGCCACGTTGGACGAGGTGCGCGCGCTCGCCAACGTCTCCGATTTGTATCTCGGCGGCGGCGACGCCACGCGCTGGCCGCACCTCGCGACGCTTCTCGCGGAGAACCGCACGCGGGAAGCACCGCAACGCATCTGGGTCGAGGCGCCGGCATCCGCGTTCACGAAGCCCGTGCTCGCGTCGCTCCATCGCGACGGCGCGCATGGGATTCGCGTGCAGATCGAGGGTGTGGGCGAGAAGATGACCCGCATCATGCGCGTCGGCGACGGCGAGCAGGTCATCGCCGAGGCCGAGGCCTTGGGGCTCGCCACGGAGGTGCGCCTCGCGGTGCGCCCCAAGACGTTTCCCATCGTCGTCCCGCTCGCGCGCAAGCTGCGGCCGCGGCGCGTTTGGCTCGAGATCGTGCGGCAGGACTGGTCGGGGCCCAAGGTCACGATGCCGGCCACCGCCGTCGATCAAACGATGCTCGCGAGCCCCAATGTGGAGTTCTCCGCACACCGGATCTCGCAGAGTGGCTATCTCCCGCCCTGTGTCCTGGAAAAGACCTGGAGCACCCGCACCAACGCTTGGCGCGCCACCCTCGGCGAGCGCCCGACGCCGAACCGGTCACTCCCCATCTGCGACCAATGCGCGCTCAACAAACGTTGCCAATGGGACGACGTCGGCGCCCTCAGCGACGAGGCGGTCGCCGCCGCCAAGCCGATTGCCAATCTGCGCGAGCGCCGCCGGGCTACGGAGCAAGCGGTCCCCGACATCATCGTCAAGCGCCGGCCCGAGACCGAAGTGGTCTGCGTCACGCCGTGGACGACCATCGAAATCGTCGATCCCGACGGGAAGGCGCGCCAATGCTGCTCCACCTGGACGGTGGGTGATCGCGGCGTCGTGCTCGGCTCCTCGATGCTCGACGTGTGGAATGGCCCCGGCTACCAAGCCGCGCGTCGCATGATGGCGAACGCCGCGCTCGGCGAGCTGTGCATGCCCATCTGCTCGCGCCTGCACGATCGCAAGTTCGAGGAGAAGCGGTTTCGCATCCAGAGCGGATCCGAAGTCTTCGTGAAGAATCAGCTCCTCCTCGCCGACGAGATCGCCCAGCGCAAAGAGGTGCTCGAGGCCATGCCCCTGCGCCTCGCCATCTGCCCCAGCACCTATTGCAACTACAACTGCATCATGTGCGATCACGGGCGCTCGGCGCGGCGCGATCTCCCGGAGTCGATTTGGGAGGAGCTGCCGCGCTTCCTCCCCACCTTGCAATCGCTCACGCTGCTCGGCGGCGAGCCGCTCGCGAACCCGCACACCTGGCAGTTCCTGCGCTCGTTCGACATCGAGAAATACCCCGACGCGTCGCTCGACCTCGTCACCAACGGGAGCCTGCTCACCGAGCATGCGCTCAAGCACATTCAGCGGTGCGCGCTCGGTGACGTGACGGTCAGCTTCAATGCGGGTACGGCCGACGTATACGAGCGGGTGCAGCGGGGGATCGCATTCGAGCAGGTGATGAAGAACCTGGACGCGCTCCTCCGCTTCCGCGAGTCGCGGCCGTGGTGGTTCGGGATCACGTTGAGCTTCGTCATCCAGCCGGCGGCTGCGCACACGCTCATCCAGTTCGGCGAGATCGCGCACGCGCGCGACCTTCGGATCCGGCTCATGGCGCTCAACCCGGAGAACCACGAGGGGCTCGATTTCTACGAGGATCCCGACGAGGTCGCCCGCGTGCTGGAGCACGTCGATCGCTTCATCGCCTGGGTCACGGAGGTGCGCCCCGCGTGGCTCCCCGAGGTGCGCGCCGCGCGCACGGCGGTGATGGAAGAAGCCGCGCGCCGGCGCACGGCGCCGGGGCCGCTCGTGACCTTGCGCCGATCGGCCGAGGATCAGCGGCCGTTGCGCGGATGAGCGCGATCCTTCACATGTAAAGGGATCACCCCGCGCCGAAGGGTACCAAGAGCGCGCTCGGCGATCGCAGCACGGCAGCGCCGTCGATCACGAGGACGTCGCCGTCGACGGCCACCGTGCCGGCGTCGTGCACGAGCGTGGCGAGCCGCAGAGCAGCCTCGCGCGCGTCGCCGGCGATCGTCGCTTCGGGGTGACGATCGCGCGCCGTTGGAAAGGCGCGCTGCACCGTGACGGCGGTGCCGTCGAAGGGGCCGCGGAGGGACACCTGCACGTCCTCGTGAAGCACCAGCCGATGGGCCGAGAGGGCCTCGTCGATGGCGCGCACGAAGCGCTGATGGCGGCAGTCGGGAGGGCAGGTGACGCGAGGCGCGGCGCCGCCCAGGAATTGACCATGACGTTCGGCGATGTGGCGCGCGACGGCGTCCGCGAACGCACGCGAGAGCGCGCACGAGAACGAGCAGGGGAGCCAGGAGACGTAATGAAACACCGCGAGATCGAGGGTGTTGAGGCGCGGCGCAAACGATCCTCGGGTGGTGGCGAAGGCGCGCACTGCGACCTCGCCGTTGCCACGCGGCGGCGGGAGATCGAGATACGCTTCGACGCAGCAGCGCGGGTATCCGAGGAGCTTGCCGAGCTCGCGATCGTGATCGGGGGCCGCCTCGCACGCGGCCGCCGCGCGCACGCGCGCGGCATCACGGCCCACGAAGAGCACCCGCCCTTGGGTGGACGCGAGATCGACGCGGTGATCTGCCTCCGCGAGGTGGAGGCCGAGCGCGCCGAAGCGGGCGCGCGCCGCGGCGATCTCGGCGGCCGGGAGGACTTGGCGGATGAGGGGCTTGATGCCCGCATAGAGCGCGACCTCGTCACTCTCGCCGCTGCCCAGCGCATAGGCGATGGGGCGCTCGTCGAGGGCGATCTCCATTGCTGCACGGCGCGCCGGATCGCCGGGTGGAAGCGCGGCGGCGAGGTCGCGCGGCGTGGAGCAGATCGGAAGCGCGGAGTGGGTCACGTTGCGACCGTGATGTGAGGGATGCGCGTCGTGAGCGTCAAGCCTCGGCCGCGAAGGGATTCCGGCCCACGATGGCCGATGCGCCCGTCGCGGTTGGCGGCGCGGTCGCGCTCGCCTACGCTGGTGCTCTCCATGCGGTCCGATCGGGTGCTCACCAACCTCACGTGCAACCAGAATTGCACCTATTGCACGGATCGGCGCCCGGCCGAAGAGCGCGCGTTCATTCGTGGGGACGCGGTGCGCGCGCGCATCGACGCGGCGCTGCGCGGCGGCGCGGTCGAGGTGGTCCTGAGCGGCGGTGAGCCCACGCTGCGCTCGGATTTGCCGTCGATCGTGGCCTACGCGAAGAAGGGTGGGGCCGCGTCCCTCGTGCTCGAGACCAATGCCACCGTGCTCGACGCCCAGCGGGTGCGGGCGTTGCGCGAGGCCGGGCTCACCGCGGCGCGCGTGAACCTCTCCGGTTGGGGCGAAGCGCTCGATGACGTGACGCGCGATCCCGGCGGGCACGCACGTACGCTCGCGGGCCTCGCTGCGCTCATCGATGGCGGCGTCGCCGTCGAGATCGCCGCGGTGGTGATTCGGTCCACGCTTTCGCTCCTCGCCGATCTTCCGGGGCACCTCGCAAAGGCGCTCGGCGAGCGCCTCTCCGGCATCAAGTCCATCGTCGTCCGCACGCCGGTGGAGAGCCCGAATGCGGCCGAGCTGGTCTCGTACGAGCAGGCGGCGGAGGCGATTGCCGCGTTGGAGGCGTCGGCGCGGCGCGCGGGAATCGCCCTCAAGCTCGGTCCCGACAGCGGGCCTCCGCCCTGCGCATTCCCGCATCCGAACCGCGTCGCGCACCTGTATTCGCTGACGCCGGGCGCGACGTTGCGCGCCGATCACCGGCAGGTCGAGGCCTGTGATCGATGCCAGATGAAGGACCGTTGCTCGGGCCTGCCGATATCGTATCTGGCACGGCATGCCCCGCCACCGATGCGCCCGATCACCGAGGACCGCGTGCGCCGCCGGCTCTCGCTCATCGCCACGGTGGAGGAGCAGATCGCGCGCGAGCTCTCCCAGCCGAATCGCTTCGAGCGCCCCGAGACGGGCGTCATCGAAGAGCACATCATTCGGGTCAACTTCCATTGCAACCAGGCCTGCCGCTTCTGCTTCGTCTCCACGCATCTCCCGCCCGCGGGCGATGCGGCGGTGCGCAAAGCCATCGTCGCGGCGGGCGAGGCGGGCGCGCGGGTGATGCTCTCCGGGGGCGAGCCGACGCTGACAGCCAATCTGGTCGACTACGTGAAGCTCGCCAAACAGGTCAGCTCTCACCCCGTCGGGCTCCAATCGAACGCCATTCGCCTCGCGGATCCGGCGCTCACGAATGCCTTGGTGGAGGCCGGGATCGAGGAGGCGTTCGTCTCCCTCCACGGCAGCACCGCGGAGATCTCCGACGCCATCACGGAGGCGCCCGGCACCTTCGACAAGTCGGTGATCGGCATCGACAACCTCCATCGCGCGACGTCGGTGTGCCTGATTCTCAATTTCGTCATCCACGAGCGCAACATCGAGGACCTCGTGCCTTATGTGCGCCTGGTCGCCTCGCGCTGGCCGCGGGCGTACGTGAACATCTCCTTCGTGGCGCCGTCGAGCGACGTGGTGCCGAAGGAGAAGGCCCTCGTCCCGCGTTACGCCGAGGCGCTCCCGAGCCTCGCGCTCGCCGTGCAGGAGGCCAAGGCGCTCGGCTTGCAAATCGGAGGCTTCGAGTCGATGTGCGGGATTCCCCTGTGCCTCGTGCCCATGGAGCTGTCGCCCTATTTCTCGCTCAGCGACATCCCCGAAGGCTTCGATCGCGGTGAGTTCGTGAAGACGCCCGCGTGCCAGGATTGCGAGCTCAAGAACAAGTGTTATGGGCTGCGCCGCGGCTATCTGGCGCTCCATGGAGACGACGAGCTCAAGCCCGTGCACGCGCCCTCCGCGGCGGAGTGACATCGTCTCTTCCCGGCTCGCGCGGCCTTCGCCCAGTGCGGGATTTCCCGTGATTCACCGCGCCCGTCAGGATCGGTCCGGCTTGTTGCCGTGAGCATGGGCCGCATATCGATCGTGGAATGCCGCGCTCTAGGAACTGCCTCGTCACGGCGCTCGGCGCGATGCTCTCGCGCATCGTTCGGCTCTTCCGCCGCGCGCCGGCCGCGCCTCCGCCGCTGCCGCCGTCTTATCCATCTTCGTTTCTGTGGGGAGCGGCCTTCTCTGCACATCAGACCGAAGGACGCGAAGGCGGCGGCGAGCACGGTGATTGGTACGCGTTCGAGCACGAGACGAGGAACGGGAAACCCACCATCCTTGGCGGTGACACCGCGGATCGCGCCACCGATTTCTGGAACCGCTACGACGAGGATTACCTGGAAGCGAAGGCCATCGGCCTCGCGACGCTGCGAACCTCGATTGCCTGGGAGAAGGTCAACCCGGCGCCGGGCGTCTATTCCGACGAGGTCCTCCAGCATTATCGGCGGATGATCGGCGCCATGCGCGATCGCGGGATCCGTCCGATGATCGCGCTCCATCATTTCACCCATCCGCGCTGGTTCCACGCGCGCGGCGGCTGGGCTAGGCGCGAGGCGCCGGAGATCTTTCTGGCGTACGCGACGCGCGTCGTCGCGGCGCTCGACGATCTCTGCGATCTCTGGATCACCTTCAACGAGCCCATGATCCTCGTGGAGATGGGGTATCTGAAAGGCATCGTCCCGCCCCTGGTCCGATCGCTGCCCGACGCCTTCGACACGGCCTATCACCTCGCAGAGGCGCACCGGCTCGTGGCCGCGATGATCCATGCGCGACAAGGCATCTCGCCCGACGCGCGCGGCGCCGATGGAAGCCTGCGCGGTGTGGGCCTCGCGCACGCGGTGGCCGACTACGAGCCTTTCGATCCCGACGATCCCAAGGATCGCGCCGCCACATCCATCCTCGCCGAGCTCTCGAGCTGGGCTTTCCTTCGCGGCCTCGTCGGTGATCGGATGGCCTTCGACATCCCCGATGAGATCCCGGGCGCCGCGCGCTTCGAGCGTGCCTTTCCGCCGAGGGACAGGGCGCGCGGGCCCGTGCTCGATTGGCTCGGGATCAATTACTACATGCGCTGGCGTGTGAAGTACGACGCGCGGAGCGCCATTCGTGTGGACCTCCGAGTGCCGAAGGGTCCGCGGGGCGACAATGGTTGGGGCATCGCTCCCGAGGGGCTCGAGCGCGTGCTGCGCGCCGCGGCTCTGCGCCATCCGAGCTTGCCGCTCGCGGTCACCGAGAATGGCCTCGCGGACGAGGAGGACAGCCGGCGGCCGGCGTTCCTTCGCGATCACCTGGCCTCGCTCGATCGGGTGATGCGTGGCAGTGAGGCGGGCCCGCCGCTCGACGTGCGCGGATATTATCACTGGAGCCTGACCGACAACTTCGAGTGGCTCGAAGGCTATTCGAAGCGCTTCGGCCTCGTGGCGATTCGCTATGAAGAGGATCTCCGCCGCGTGCCGCGCCCGAGCGCGCGCGTGTACACCGGAGAGATCCTGAGGAGGAGCCCGCGTCGCTGAATGCGTTGGCCGCGCCTCCGTTGCCCGTTCTCCTCGTGGTGCGCGCCCCGGGACACGCGCACGCCGGTGCCCTTCACCGATGCGCGCCACGACGGTTACGTGCTCACGCTTTGGGACGTCGAGCTGCCGCCCGAGGTGCTCGAAGCGTTGTTTGCGCGCATGAAGGCCACGGGCGCGCGGCACCTCGCGATTCCCCTCTTCGGATGCCAGAGCGACATCCGCTCTCGGGACGTGGGATCGTGCGAGATCGCTTCACGGGCGCGGGCCTTCGATCTGGCGCGGGCAGGGCGCGATGCGGGGTTTTCGGTGTCGTTTCTTCCCATCGTGGCTGGCAAGCGGTGGGAGTGGCGTGGTGAGTTCGAGCCCCGCGATCGCGAGGGCTGGTTCGAGAGCTACACACGCTGGATCGTGGCGTTGGCCCGCGACGCGCAGGAGATCGGAGCGAGCGAATTCGTGGTGGGGACCGAGCTCACCCGGCTCTACCGCCGCTCGAAAGAATGGTCTCGGGTGCTCGCGGCGGTGCGAACGGTGTTTGCGGGGCCGCTGATCGTGACGGTCAATTGGTCCGATCTCGATGTCGGCTTCTGGAGCGACGCGGACGCCGTCGGTGTCTCTGCCTATTACCCGCTCGACGATCACGACGAGCCGACACAGGAGCGGCTCGATGCGCGTTGGCGCGCGATTCGCGACAAGATCCTCCGCGTCGCCCATGCCCACGGGCGGCCCGTGCACATCAGCGAGATTGGTTATCCTTCGATGACGCACGCGGCCGCGCGCCCTTGGGATGGGAGCACGAAGGCGCCGCCGGATCCCGATCTCCAGGCCCGCTGCTTCGAGGCTTTTCGCCGAGCTTGGGAGGGAGATCGCGATTTGATGCGCGTGAACGTGTGGGCGGAGAGCGACCCACGCACGGAAGATCCGCTCGGATTCGGCACCTTGGGAAAGCCCGCAGAGGCGGTGATCCGACGGATGTTCACGGAGCGGGCCAAAGGCCCATAGGCATCCTCAAAGCGGTGCATGGCTGGGCTCGCTCGGCACGAAGATGGCTTCGTGTGCGCGCGGAGGGCAATCGATGCGCAGGCTTTCGCTCGTTCTCGCGGTGTCGAGTGGTTTGCTGTCGTGTCCGGCGCCGGCTTCCGCGCCGGGCGCCGCGGGATCGGGGCCGCGCATCGCCGAGCATGGGAGCGGCGCCGCGCGCGCGGATCTGGATTGGATCACGCGCCCGCTCGGCTACACGATGGCGCGCTCGTCCAGCTACGATCGATCCGGCGGCAATGGGGATGCGCGCCGCGTGAGCCCCGGAGAGACGCTGACGCTGCTCGACGCTTCGGGGCCGGGCGTCGTCTCGCACATGTGGATGACCATCGCCAGCCAAGATCAGGATCACCTGAAGAACCTGATTCTGCGCATGTATTGGGACGACGAAGAGAGCCCGAGCGTGGAGGCGCCCATCGGTGCGTTCTTCGGCTTGGGGCTGGGAGAGTACATCACCTATCAATCCATTCCGCTCGCCGTCGCACCGAACCACGCGCTCAACGCCTCCTTCCCCATGCCGTTCCGGAAACGGGGGCGGATCACCGTGGAGAACCAGGGGCCTTTGCGGGTGGATGCCTTCTATTTCAACATCGATTATCGCGCGGAGCGGGCCCCGCTGCCGGACGATACGTTGTACTTCCACGCGCAATACCGGGCTGGGACGCCGACGCCGGAGCGAGGTGGAAAGAACGTGTCCGGCGAAGGAAACTGGGTGCTTCTCGAGGCCAAGGGGCGCGGGCACCTCGTGGGCGTGACGCTGTCGTTGATTCAAGGCTCGGATGGATGGTGGGGTGAAGGCGACGAGATGTTCTTCGTCGATGGAGAGGAGCGGCCCAGCATCCACGGAACGGGCACCGAGGATTACTTCCTCGGCGCGTGGAACTTCGGCGGGCAGCCCTTTCAATTCGGGAGCTTCGGCGCGCCGGTGGTGGGCCGGGAGCGCGCGGGGGAGAAGTGGAGCTTGTATCGATTCCACCTCGATGCGCCGATCACGTTCGAGCGATCGATTCGGGCCACCATCGAGCATGGGCACGCCAACGATCGCGCCGACGAGTATGCGTCGGTGGCGTATTGGTACCAGACGGTGCCCCACGCGCCCTTGTCGCCGCTCCCGCCTTCGGATCTACGGTTGCCGCGGAAGCGGTAGGGCGAGCCGTGAGCGAATCGATGGATGACCGTCAGGGCGCTCCGCGCAATGCGGACTCGATGGCTTCGGCGGTGTGCGCGACGACGTAGCCGCCGCTCGTCTCGCCCGCGATGCGCCTCTCAAACGATGTTGGCTGTTCTGTGGGGCGCAGGCGTAATCAACGCTCCGGGAGCGCGCGCACGAGGACGCCGAGGGCCATGCGGGCCGCGGGAGGGAGCGATTCGGCATCGTCGATGTCGAGGGCCCAGATGCCGCGACGGAGGGTGTAGCGCTGGGCAGGATCGTGGGGGCGAGCGCGGATCACGAAGCGATGATCGTCGCGGGCAAGCGTGATCGCGTGGGCGGCGTCGCGGGTGTCGATCGCGGTGATGCGGTATTCGTGGACGCGCACGCCGGGGCGGAAGGCAGCGGGCAGCGAGGGAATCGAAGGAGCGCGCGTGTCGGCGTCGAGCGGGCCGCCGATGGCCGCAAGTGCCGCGGGGGCGAGCGGGGCGCCGGGCGTGGTGAGGAGAGGGTGAGGGGAGCGGATGTCGGCCCGGGCGCCGCCGCGAAGGTGGAAGCGGACCAAGGTCGGTGTGAGATCGACGGCCGTGATGGCCGCGGTGTCGACGCCGAGGTGGCGAGGCTCGTCGAGGCTCGTGGCGTGATCGACGCGAAAGCGATCTCCCTCCCAAGCACCTTGGAGCTCCAAACGACGTTGGTAGTCGAGGAACAGGACAGGACGATGGATGCGCTCCCGTGCGAGCGTCGCGGCCGCCTCGTCGATGGAGGAGAGCGCCTCGAAGATCTGCTCGCCGATACGAATGGATCCAGGGCAGGACGGGGAGCAGGGGTGATGGGAGAGGAGGCGGACACCGCCGATGCGATGCGTGAACGGGTGGAGCGATGCTCCGGGATCGCGACGGAAGGTGAGGCGCTCGTTGTCGAGGTTGTCGCCGCGCGTGCGCTGCGCGAGGAAGGCTTGCACGCAGCACGGGGGATAACCCATGAGCGCGCCCATGATTTCGACGGCGGCTTTGCCCTGCGCCGAAGCGTGAGCGCGCTGCGCGGTGAGGACCTCGTCGAGGGAGGCGCGATCGGCGGCGACGGCGACGATGGCGTAATCGGTGCCGCGCTCGTGCGCGTCGCGGCCCTGCTCGAGCCCGTGCAGCTCGACGATGTCGGCGACGAGGCCCATGGCGCGGTAGGCGCGGCACAGGCCTTCGGCCTCGGCGCGGAGGACGGCTTCCTTGAGACAAGCACGCTTGTGGCCGCGGAGGATGAGCTCGATTTCGGGGTCAGCGCCGAGGAGCGAGGCGTCGATGCGAAGCGTGCCGGCCGGGCCGGGGCCGCCCCACGATCGAAGGGCCTGGCGCAGCGGGAGCCAGGCGACGTCGGGCTCTTTGGCGAGGCCGGGGTGGCGCGTGACGAGGCGTGTGGCGATCTCGAGGAGATCGGCGTCGGGGAGCGACGAGGCGCGGCCGAAATCGTTGGCCGCGCGGAAGATCGCTTCCATGTGCGGGTGCTGGAAGCGCCACGGGACGCTGGCGTCGTAGCCTTGCTCGGCGGCGCGATCGGGGCGGCCCTCGTCGAACGAGGAGACGAGGAGACCGTCCTTCTCGGCGAGCGCGTGAAGAGGGACGCGCGGGTAGAGGCGCAGGCGTGTGCGCACGGCTTCGGAGCGGAGCTCGTGGAAGCGGACACGCCGCATCCAGCGCGCGTTTTCGAGCAGGGATTCGGGCGTGGTCCACGGGGTGAAGAGGACGACGCCGTGCGCGCGATGGCGCCGGTATTCGAAGGAGCGCGGAAAGCGGGCGCCGAGCGCGCGCATCTTCTCGATGGCCGCGACGTTGTCGGCGACGGTCACGCCCTTGTTGAAGAGGTCGAGATGGAACTGATCGAAGCTCTCGAATCCGACGAGATAAAGATGCAGGACGCTGCCGTGCTCGGCGGCGAGCGCGGCCGCTTCGGCCACGGTGGTGTCGGCGAACTCCAAGAGCCAATCGACGCGGCTCTTCCAGAGAAGCTCGATGGGGCCGAGCGAAGGATCGGCGAGGAGCGCGCGGAAGAACGCGGGCAAATACGGGTGTGGGCGCTCGTCGGTGAGGAGGACCTCGCGGAGATGGGGATTCTCGGCGCGGTGCCGGCGAAGCTGACCGAGCCAGGCGTCGAGCACCGCGGCTTCGGTGGGCGCGGCGAACGATCCGGTGTTGTCGAGACAGAAGGTGCAGCCCTTCATCTGCACGCCGGCGAGCTTCGCGGGATCGGCGCCGAGGCCCGCGAAAATGGGGCTCTTGCCGGCGTCGAGGAGGAAGGGACAGCCGGAGGCGGGGCCGGAGATGGTGGGGCGCGCGCCGATCTCGCGCTCGACGAGGCCGGGCAACGCCGACGGCGCGAGGACGCGCAGCTTGCTCGGCGCGGACGCGGCGCGGCGGCGCAGCTCGGCAGGCTTCACCGGACGAAATGCGGCGGGAGCGGGGTCGGCCTCACCGCCGAGGAGGCGCGCGAGGCCCTCGAAATCGAGGACGTGATCGAAGCGATCGTCGAGCGCGGCGCGCACGCCCGACGTGAGGCGGACGAGGCGAGATCCCGTGTCGAGCGCGCGGCGCAGCACATCGACGGTGGTCTCGTCCCAAACGCGTGCGAGCACGACGAGATCGAAGCGGCCCTCGCGCACGAACGCTGCGAGGCGCGCGTGCCACGCGGGGGCACCGCCGGGATCCGCAGCGAGGACGCTGCGCACGAGCGAGACCTCGTGGCCCTCGGCTTCGAGCTCGGCGGCGAGCGCGCCGAGCGCGGCATCGTCCTGAAACTGATCGGCCCGCGCGTGCAGATCGAGGAAGGCGATCGAGCGACGCGGGGCCGCGCTCACGCGGGCACCGCGCGAGGCTGCGCGGTGCGCGCGACGCTGTTCGGGGCGAGGGCCATCACGACCACTATCGTGGAGGGGATCGGGGTCGTCAACCCGAGGTGGCCACGCGCGGAGCGGCGCGCGTGATGACGCTCATGATCGCGGCACGCGGAGGTTTGGCCGCGGGCACCGCACGGGCACGAGGTGCTCGCCGTCGAACTCGTGGAGCAGCTCCGGAAGCCCGGAGTCACACGGCATCTTGCGCGCGGAGGTCACCGTCTTACGGTTGCGGCGCGGGTCAACGCGGGCGCGTGTCGCTCGCCGCGTCGGGAAGCTTGGTGATGGGCGCGACGCACGCGTCGCCGTACCGCTCGACCTGCGCCGTCCGCGGACCGAAGCACGCGTGACGGACCACGCACCCGTCGCACGCGGGGAGATGCCGGCGGAAATGGAGCTCGCCGTCGGGCACCGGATCGAGCCGCGTGACCCTTGGATCCGCGCCGTAGGCGCAGAGCTGAGGGCCGCACGGTCCGTCGAGGCCGCGCACCGCGATGCCCAGCGCGAAGGCGCGATCGATGGCCTTGGGGAGGAGCGAGCGGAGGATCGCCGGGTCCGGGATCATGTCCGGGAGCAGCGCGCGATCGAAGGGCTCGGCGGGCAGCGAGAGCATCAAGCTGCGGAGCTTCGGATGGGCGCCGAAGGCCTCGTGGATGACGTCGGGGAGGGCGGCGAGGTTCGCGAGCACCTCTTGCACCATCACGGCGTTGAGGCGGACCTCGATGTCCGCGGCGAGCAGGTTCTGCACGCCTTTCACCGTGCGCACGAAGGTGCCGGGCGCGCGCGTCACCGCGTCGGAGACGGCGGCGTCGCCGGCGTGCAGGGAGACGAAGGCACCGGCGAGGCCGGCCTCGCGGAGCTTGTCGGCGACGCCGGGCTTGGCGATCTGGACCGCGTTGGTCTCCAGCGTGACGGCGTGAAACCCGAGGGCGCGGGCGTGCCTGATGTAACGCTCGAGCTCCGGATCGAGCGTGGGCTCGCCGCCCGAGATGATCAGCTCGCGCGCGCCGGCTGCGTGGAGATCCTCGATCCAGGTGATCACCTGCGCGGCGTCGAAGCGACCCCAGTCACGGTCTTGCCAACAGAGGCCACAATCCTGGTTGCAGGTGAAGCCGACGCGAACCAAGCCGAGGGGGTGCGTCACGCCCGGCACGAGCAGGCGGAAATGCTCGAGCGGAACGCCCGACGGCACCCGGCGGAGGCGCTTGGCCACGGCGAGCGCGGCGCTCCATCGATCTTGATCGATGGAGGCGCTCACGCGATCCGCCATCGAATCGAGCTCGCTTCGGAAGCGCTGCGTGTCGCCGTGGATGGCCTCCACCGCTGCGCTCACCACGCGGGGGCGCTTCGCTCCCAGCGTCACGAGGCCGCCGGCAGACGCGGTCGCGGGCCGCAGGCGTAGCCGCGCGATGGGGGAGCTCTTGCCGATGATCAGATCGATGAGCTTCCCGTCCGTGTGGACGCCGAGCAGGCTGAGCCGGAAAGCGGGAAGATCGATGGGGATCCGAGGGGCGCGCACCAGGATGCGCGCGATCTCCGCCTGGAGCTCCTGCGCCTCTGCTTCCGCCGGAGGGGGATCGCGGAAGATGCTTCCTGCGGGGCGCGGCGCAGGCTCACCCGGCGCTGGGAGAGCTGCAGATCCCGACACCATCGTTGCACTCTACATCACGGCGCGCGCGGGCGTCGAGCCGGCCATACGGGGCGCGAACGGCGCTACGATCGCCCCATGGCCCTCCTCGACGTGGTGCTCGGCTACGACTGCAACCTCGCCTGCACCTATTGCACGATCACCGACGAGATGCGCCGCCGCGCGCTCCCGGCCGAGCGGGTGGCGCGCGAGATCGATCGGGCCGCGAGCCGTGGCTACAAGGACGTGGCCTTCACGGGCGGCGAGCCCACGATCCGCAGCGATCTCGGCGTGCTCGTGAAGCACGCGCGCCGCCGCGGTTTCGAGCACGTCAAGGTCGCTTCCAATGGGCTCCGCTACGCGCACGCGCCCTACCTCGATCAGCTCGTCGCGTGCGGCGTCGATCGCTTCCACGTCTCCATGCACGCGTTCTCCGACGCTGCCTACGAGACCACCGTGCGCCGCGCCGAGACGGCGAAGCTCCGCCGGACCGCGATCGAGAACCTGGTCGCGCGCGGCTTGGATCCCGTCGCCGATCTCATCCTCAAGAACGACACCTACCGCGACGTGCGCGCTTGGATCGCCGCGCTGCACGCGCTGGGCATTCGCAAATTCGCGCTCTGGCTCGTGTCGCTCACCGATCAGAATGCCGGCAATGTCGAGCAGCTCCCGCGCATCTCCGACGTCGTGCCTCATCTCTTGCCGGCCTTCGACGACGCGCGCCGCGGCGGATACGAGGTCGTGAGCTTGCACATCCCGCGCTGCTTTCTCCCGGGTTACGAAGATCATGTGCGCCACCCCGGCGCCGATCGGGTGACGGTGGTCACGCCCGACGAGGTCTTCGAGCTCTCCGCGTCGCGCCTCTCCGGCGGCGTGAAGCCCGAGGGATGCCGCGGCTGCCGCTGGGCCGACGCGTGCCCCGGCCTGCGACGAGACTACGTCGATGTGTATGGCGGCACCGAGGTGCGGGCCGTCGCACCGGCGTGATCTCCCGCGCAATCACGCGATCATCGATCGCGCGCGGCTCGCGTAGCAGCCCGCATTGGCGCTTCGACGTCGCCTGATGGGCGCGCGGCCGTCGGTGACATCCACCTAGGGCCCTCGTAGAATGGGCACCATGAGCCTCGTCGCGATCGTCTTTCCACCGCTCGGGGTCTCGCGTGATTTCATCGACTATCCGTACTTCGCCGATCTCGGCACGGTGCAGGCCGCCGCCGTCCTGCGCGCGAGCGGCCACGAGGTCGCGCTCGTCGATGCCTTTGCCATCGAGGGCGCAACGTGCGCATCGCTCGACGACAATCGTGTTCGCCTCGGCGCGCCGGCCACGGCCGTGCTCGCGCGCCTCCCGCGTGAGGCGAAGGCATTCGTGGTCGCGTTCACGCCCTTCCATCGGCCGCCGGCGCGTGACGCGATCCTCGGCGAGATCCTCGAGGCGATTCGCCGTGATCATCCCGATGCGCCGATCGTGCTCGCCGATCTCTACCAAAGCGGACAGCACGTGGTGGATGCGCGCGCCGAAAGCACGCTCGCGTCGTATCCCGAGGTCGACGTCTTCCTTCGCTACGAGGCCGAAGAGATCCTCCCCGGCCTGATCGCCGAGCTCCTCGCCGAGGGCCGCGGCGCGCCCCGCGTCGTCGACGGCGGCGAGCCCGCGCCGCTCGATGCGCTGCCGCTTCCCGCGTGGGATCTCGTCGATCTCGATCGGTACTTCCATTTCCACGGCGAGGTCGTGCGCGGCCTCGGCCGGCCGAGCTGGGCCTTTCCCATCGACGGGCGCAGCGTCCCCGTGCTCACCACCCGCGGCTGCCCGTACCGCTGTGTGCATTGCTCGTCGAACCCCACCTCGCGACGTGATGGTCGGCTCATCGCACCCAAGACGCAGCGTCGGTATTCGGCTGGGTACCTCGATCGTCTCTTTGCCGATCTCGCGCAGCGCGGGGCCGCACGCCTGCATTTCCTCGACGAGCTCGTCAACGTGAACGAGGCGCATTTCGATGCCGTGATGGACCTCGTCGAGAAGCACGACTTGCGCTTCGAGGTCCCCAATGGGATGCGCGCCGATTACATCCTGCCGGCCCATTTCGCGACCATGAAGGGACGCATGACCACGCTCTCCGTCAGCGCCGAGAGCGGCGTGCAGCGCGTGGTCGATCAGGTCGTCGACAAGAAGCTCGATCTCGAGGCCATCGGTGAAGCGGCGCGCGGGGCCGCGGCCGTTGGCTTGCCCATGCTCGTCCATTTCATGATCGGCTTGCCGGGCGAGACGCGGCGCGAGATCAACGGCACCCTCGAATTCGCCCTCAAGCTCCACGAGGAGACGGGCGCTTGGCCCAGCGTGCAATTCGCCACGCCGCTCCCGGGCACGCGCCTCGCGGCCATGGCCGCGGAGCGCGGGCGCGTGCTCCCGCTCATCGCCGACTACGGCCCGCATTTCCAGCAGCATCCATCGATCGAAACGGAGCACGTCACCCTCGCGGAGCTCGAGCGCTTCAAGTGGACGTTCGACCGCCGCATGGAGGCCACGCAGGGCCCCAAGAAGGTGATCATGAACGTCACCTACAAGTGCAACAACCGCTGCACGTTCTGTGCGACGGGCACGCGCTCGCAGTTCGATGGCAACGTGGATCGCCAGCGCGAGCTGCTCGTGAAGTACCGCAAGCTCGGCGTCACACTCCTCGATTTCGACGGCGGCGAGCCCACGCTCAACCCGAACCTCCTCGCGCTCGTCGGCTTCAGCCGGCGCATCGGCTACGAGAAGATCAACGTCACCACCAATGCGCGCATGGCGAGCTATGCCGAGTTCGCCGACAAGCTCGTGCACTCGGGCGTGACCTCGATCCTCACCTCGATCCACGGCCCCGACGCGCAGACGCACGCGCAGAACGTGGGCGTGGCCGAAGCCTTCGAGCAGACCTGCGCGGGCGTCCGGAACCTCGTGCGCCTCGCGCCCGAGCACGTCGAGCTGGGCGGCAACATCACCATCACCAAATCGAACTACAAGAAGCTCGGCGCGGTCGCCGATCTCTTGCTCGACCTCGGGCTCGGCTGGTTCAACATCCAGTTCCTCACGCCCTTCGGTCGGGCCACGAGCTCGATCGCGCCCGACACCGCCGAGGCGGCAGCGGAGGCGATGAAGGTCATCGCGGCCTACGAAGGGCGCCTCAAGTTCCAGGTCATCAATCTGCCGTTCTGCTTCATGCCCGGCTACGAGCGCTACCTCATGGGCGACATGCTCAAGCTCGAGCGGCACATGCTCTTCGTGAACAACGAAGAGGTGAACCTCTTCGATTACCTGCGCGAGCGCCGCGTGCGGAAGCCCGTCTGCGAAGGCTGCCCGCACTCCATCTTCTGCGGCGGCTTCTACGAGCTCGAGGACGTGCCCGAGCCCAAATGGCTGATCCGGCCGGAAGACTTGGTGCGCCCCGTCTCGACCGACGTCCCCCGCGCGAGCGCGGAGATCCCGCCCGTCATCGGTTGATGCGGTGGCTGCCGCGTCGTGCCCGGGTGATGCTCCCCACCGAGACGCTGCGCGTCACGCGCCCGACGCACCACCAACGCGCGCGAAGCCCAAGCGAAAGCCGGGAAAATCACGCGGGCTCGGCGCTCGCGTCATCGTGTTTCGAGTTGACCAACCCGACGAAACCATGGTCTGTTGTTAGGCTAACGGAGGCGACGACAAATGCCCGGCACGATTTCGCGACGCTCTGCTGTGGGTCTCATGGGAGCATCTGGTCTCGCGGGGATCATCGCGGGCGGGGTGGCAGCGCAATCGGAGAGTGGGCTTTCGGTATCGGCCCCCGCGTTGCGCAACTCCGTCGATCTCCAGGTTGGTCAGCGCTTCGCGCGCTGGACGGTCGCGGCGGTCCACCCGGTGCGCGATGGTGCCTTGCACATCGAGGTGAAGGGCGCCGACGATCATGCCTTCGTGCTCGAGCTCCTCGCACCCGATGCATCGGCGCTCGCGCCGCGCCCGCCCGCTGCCACCGAGGGCCTCGCCATCTTCGTGCGCAACGGCGGTGACGGTTGGCTCCCGACCGCGGAGGAGCAGGGGCTCGCGGCCATGACCCTCGCCGACCTCCTTTCGAAGAGCGGTCAAGGCGGCCCCGTCGCCGGCCTTCTGACCTACTCCGAGCGCTTCGCCCGTCATCACGAGCTGCTGACCGGCGAAGAGCCGAACGCGATGGTCCACCTCGTCTGACGACCACGCCCACCGAGCGACAGACTTGCTCGTCATCGAAGCCCCGCGTCCAACGTGACGTGGGGCTTCGTCGTTCGAGGGGGGCGCCGCACGCGCTCCCGCTGCACGGAGCTTCGCGCCACGTGCGTGGCATTGGAGCGCCCCGCAGCGGCCATCGAGCGTGTGTTGCTTTTTGCAGCAAAGCATCTTCGGTGATGCGAGCGTCGGTGGTGCTTCGCGACGGAGCAGGAAGCCTGGCTCCTCGCAGGCTCGGATGAGATTCGCGGGTGGGTGGTGACGGTGCGATCGATTCAGGGTTGGATTCGCAGATCGCCGTGATGGACGAGCCGAAGATGGGTGTCGGCTGCCGATGCGCCTCTTGCCGCGCAGAGCCATGCGGCCGCCCTTGCGCGCGGTCTTCGACATCGGCGCGAACGGGTTTTCAGGGGCGGCGGCGTGCTCCCCGACCCGGCCGGCGCTGGCCTCGCCGCCTTCGCGATCGACTTTCGGGTGTGGCGGGTGGGGGGACTCACTTCCACCGGAGTGAGAACCGGAGCGGTCGGCGCGTCGTCGACGTGCAATCCTCTGGCTGCCGCGGCGCCTGCTGTGGCAATCTCATGGGCTGGGAGATGCTGTACCCCGCGAACCCGAATGGCTGCGCTCGGACCTTGGGTCGGTGCACCCATGAGATGCCTCGCTCGACGAGCCTGATCGTGCAGGCCATCGGGATCGGCGGGGGCAACTGCACGCGCTGCGTGTCGAACCCGTAGCGACACGATGCACGATCGTTCCGGTGCTCGCTCCACGGAGCGCGCCGGACCTCTGGAGAACCTTCGGCATGCTCGAGACTCGAACCAACCCCGGAGACGGCCGCGTCGTGCTCGCGCTCGACGAAGCTTCGCTCCCGAGGGACGCCGTGTACGCCGCGGCCTTCGCCTTCATCGATCGGTGCTGGGTGCATCTCGATCGGGTCGGCGGCCGCGTCGAGGTGACGCTGCGCGCCAAAGCGGCGAACGCGAACCTCGACGCGCTCGCGCAGGAGCTTCAGGACGAGCTTCTCGGCGAGGCGTGGCGACGCAAGGTCGTGGACGAGAACCGGGCGCTCATGGAGGCGCTCGCCATCGAGGCCTTCGGGACGCCGGGTGGCGCCGGGGCGCCGGATGCTGGAGCGCTCGATGATCTTCTTGCAGACGGCGACGGAGCGTTCGACGATCCATTGGGCATCGCCATGAGCTGGGAAGAGAAGTACGCGAAGAAGGGTGACGACACGTCCAAGGACGAGGCTTCGTCCAAGGATGGCAGCGCGGGAGGCGCGACGTCGTGATCGAGCTTCGCTTCCACCACGATCTCTACGATGTCGCCGCGCTCGACGAGGCGGTGAAGATCTACGGCGCCTACGGCGCGACCGACGTCGTGCGCGAGGGCGACGCCTCCGTCGTGCGCGTGACCGTGAGCGCGGAGACGGCCGCCGAAGGCATCGACGAGCGCACGCTCGCCGCCGAGATCGGCAATTACGTGCTTGGGATGAGCATCGAGAAAGTTCGCGCGGACGAGAGCACGGAGGTGGCGAAGTGACACTCTTCACCGAGCTCGGCCCGAGCGCCCAGGCTCCCTCGGGCCTCGCGCCGTTCCGCTTCCGCGCCATCGGCGGGGATTACCTGCTCACCAATTATTGGGGCGACTGGCTCTTCGTCACGCGTGACGAGATGGCGGAGCTCGGTCGCGGACAGCTCACGCCGGGATCGCCGCTCCACACGCGCCTCGCCGAGAAGAGCTTCATCAGCAATCAGCTCGATCAGGCGAAGCTGGCGGAGCGGATGCGCCACAAGAAGCGCTTCCTCAACTACGGGCCCAACCTGCACGTCATGGTGGTGACGCTGCGTTGCAACGAGACGTGCGTCTACTGCCACGCGAGCCGCGCCGACATGGATCAGGTGCAGACCGACATGTCGAAGGAGACGGCGGAGAAGTCCGTCGATCTCGCGCTCCAGACGACCTCGCCCGCGCTCACCATCGAGTTCCAGGGCGGCGAGCCGCTCGTGAACTTCCCCGTCGTCCAGCACATCATCCAGTACGCGATCGCGAAGAACCGGGCTTACGGCAAGCAGCTCGAGTTCACGATGGTCACGAACATGTCCCTGATGGACGAGGAGAAGCTCGCCTATCTCGTCAACAACAAGGTGCAGATCTGCACCTCGATCGACGGGCCGGAGCCGCTCCATCTGAAGCAGCGCGTCCTCGCCAGCGGCAACTCGCACGCGGTCGCGGTGAAGTGGATCGAGCGCGTGAACAAGGCCTACATCGATCTCGGCCTCGATCCGACGCTCTACCACGTCGAGGCGCTGCTCACGACGACGCGCGAGGCCCTCAAGTACCCGCGGGAGATCGTCGATCACTACGTGTCGCTCGGGTGCCGGGCCATCTTCCTCCGGCCCATCGATCCGTTCGGCTTCGCGGGGCGGACGGCGCGCGTGGTCGAGTACGATCGCGCCGCGTACCGCGACTTCTACCGCGCGGCGACGGAGCACATCCTCGACAAGAACAAGAAGGGCGAGCAGGTCCTCGAGCGGTATGCGTCGATCTTCCTGACGAAGATCCTCGGCGACGACGATCCGAACTTCCTCGACATCCGCTCTCCCGGCGGCTCGGCGATCGGGCAGATCGCTTATAGCTACGATGGGAAGATCTACACGAGCGACGAAGGCCGGATGATGGCGGAGACCGGCGAGGGCATGTTCCACATCGGCGACGTGCACACCGCGAAGTACCGCGATCTGATGAAGCACCCGACGGTGCGCGCGCTGGTGATGGCGTCGATCCGCGACGTGCAGCCCGACTGCGCGAGCTGCACCTACGCGCCGTACTGCGGTATCCAACCCGAGCACAACTTCCGCTCGCTCGGGAGCATCCACGGCCGGATGCGCGAGAGCACCGTGTGCAGCGTGCACAAAGGCATTCAGGATTATCTGTTCGAGAAGCTCCGCGAGGACGATCCGACGACGATCGGGATCCTCAAGCGCTGGACCACGGTCCGCGAGCGGACGCATTTCATTCAAGCTTCAGCGGCATCGTAGACTTGAAGGAGGAGCCGAGATGACGAAGAACAACGGTCCGGGTAAGCTTCCGAGCTTCGCTCGTTCCCCGAGCGGAATGCTCTCGAAGGACGAGGCCGGGATTTCTCAAAAGGCCGCGACGGGCGCCGATGCAGCCTCGGATGTCATGGGTCCGGAGGGCGGCGTGATCCCTGCGCAGCACTGTTCCCACGGCAGCCATGGCTCGCACGGCAGCCATGGCTCGCACGGCAGCCATGGCTCGCACGGCAGCCACGGCTCGCACGGCAGCCACGGCTCGCACGGCAGTCACGGGAGCTGGTAGTCGACGCTCTCGCGCGCGGATCACGGCCACATTTGCTCGGCTCCAGCACGCTGAACGGCGCGTGCGTGGCCGTGGTCCATCGTCGCGTGGCGATGCGATGACGTGAGCGAGCGCCGTCGCGAGGACAGCTCTCTCGCTCACGTCTTCATGCTTCGTCCAACGGCTTGTCTGCGGATTCTTTGCTCGCCGTCTCTTTGCTTGCAGGCTCTTTGCTCGCCGCCTCTTTGCTCGGGGCGTGGGCCTCGTGAAGACCTTCTCGGGGTGCTTGCGCTCGTAGTGCGCCACGATGGCGTAGCCGAACGACTCGATGGTGCCGCCCGCGATCGCCATGCGGATGGGGATGCCCAGCACCGGCACGAAGCAGCTCGCTTGGCAGGCGACGTACTTGAGGCCTTGGCCCAGCGCGGTGAATGCGCCGCCCGCGGTCGCGGTGGCGAAGGTGCTCTGCGGGTCGCCGTAGATCTCGGAGATCATCGAGGCCATGTGCGTCTCGAGCGCGGCGAGGCCGGCGCTCGTCGAGAAGGGCATGGGGATGGCCGCGAACGCAGCGCCTCCCGCGGCATAGCGGTGGACCCAGCGCATCGCCTCTTCCTTGCACGTCGTCATCGATTTTGAATTTGCACGATCACGGGCGCGGTTGCACGTCGGGTATCACCGGGATCGCTCACGAACCGAAGCGGGGTATGGCGCCGCGCCACGTTCCCGAGAGTCGGAGCCTTTCGATGACTCGAGATCCGCGGCGCGAGCCCTGAAGCTCAACGGCGCGGGCTGCGTGCTGCGGCCCACCGCATCACCGGGCGCTCCACGAACAGCCACGATGCGGTGCCCGCCGCGACCGCGAGGGCGAGGGCCAAGATGGCATTGGCCGCGAGGCTCGCGAGGCCGGGCGCGCGGAGGACGCTGCCGACGAGGCCAATCGCGAGCTGGTGATAGAGGAAGACTCCGTAGCTCACGACACCGATGGCCGTGAGCGGCGCGGGCGCGAGGATGCGAGTCAGGCCATCGCCCGCGAGCGTGGCCGCGAGCACGAGGCCCGCCGTGGCCATGGAGATGATGGCGTAAGGCCACGATCCGTGCGGGTCGAGATAGAGCTCACCTTCGAGGCGGAACCCGATCAAGAGCACCACGAGAGAGAGCGCGATTGCGGCCGGTGCGAAGCGCGCGGCAATCGCGCCGAGGCGCGCGCGATCGATCTCCGCGTGAGCCGTCGCCGCGAGGGCGCCGAGGACGAATTGATCGAGGCGGCTCGTGATCCAACGCCGTTGGGTGGCTTCGAGGAGGCCGGTGTGGACGCCGGGATGAAGCACGATTTCGTGCAGCCATGCGCGCGAGAGCCACGCGGCCACGACGAGCGCGGCCCCGATCCAGTAGCGCCGCGTGCCGCGCGCGCGATCGAGGAGCGGGCGCGCGAGGAGCGGGAGGAGCAGATAGAAATGCACCTCGGTGGTGAGCGACCAAGCGGCGCCGATGATGACGATGCCGCCGGGAGCGAAATATCCTTGGAGCACCAACGAATGCATCGCCAGCGCAGCCCCGAAGCCGGGCATGCCGACGACGGCGCGATGGAATGCGAGCGTGACGAGGAGCGCGACGTAGTAGCCGGGGAGGATGCGCGCGGCGCGGCGGAGGAGGAAGGTGCGCGCCGTCGGCGCGGAGCGGCCCGCATCGAAGGCGCGCAGGTAGCCTTGAGCGAGCGAGAAGCCGGAGAGGACGAAGAAGAGATCGACGCCCCAATGCGCATGATGGAGCGCAGTGAGGATCCACGGCGCGAGGGCGCGCGGCACGCGTTGATCCACGGTGGCCTCGACGAGCGGCATGAAGCGATCGCCGAGGTGCTGCACGAACACGGCGAGGATGGCGATGCCGCGGAGCGCGTCGAGCTGCGGCAGCACGCGGCCACCGCCGCTGGGCGCGGGTCGCTCGAGGAGGGAGGCGAGGGGAGGCGTCAGGGCGCGGTGAGGGTAGTGCGCGACGCGGCCACGGCACATCGAAACCGATGGTGCGAGGTGCGAGCCCATCACGAGAGGATGGGCTCGGGATGCGGAATGGCTGCGATCAGCGGAGGCTCGTCGAGCGCGAGGATGCAGCCGCTTGCGGCTCCATCATGACCCGCGCTGGCGTGTCGAGCGCGAGGTTTGGGGCCGCGAGCGGCCCCATCAGCTCAAGGCGCGACCTTGCAGTCGGAGACCGAGCCCGCGTACCACTCGTTGCCGGGGAACCACTGGCCGGTCGACTCCCAGCGCACGGAGACGTTCTTCAACGTGCCCTCGACCTTGTACTTGCACTTCACGCTGAAGCGCGTGGCGGGGATCTTGTCGGCGGCGAGCGCGGGCTCGCTCCACACGCCGGCGGCGGTGAACTGGATGCGATCCGTCGTGGTGTAGGGCTTGAGGAGCTTCTTGTCGTCGCCGTTGTCGCCCTTGCTCCAGGGCTTGTTGGCGCCCTCGAAGGCGCAGTGCTTGCCGCCGATTTCGTCGGACGACGCGCAGGAGAGCTCCTGCCGGTCGTTCTTGACGAGGGTGATCTCGACGTCCGCCGTGTCGCCGACCTTCCACTTGGGCTTGGCCTGCTCCTGCGGCTTCTCGCTGCCGAGGAGGGCGAAGCCGGCCGCGAGACCGCCGATGATGAGGACGAAGAGGATCATGCTCTTGCCGAGCGAGGTGCCTTGCTGCGGCGGCGGCGCCGGGCGGGCGCGCTTGGCCGGGCGCTTGCCGCTCGGCCGGTTCGGCTTGGGCGCGGGCGCTGCTTCGGCCTTGGGCTCCTCGGCGGAGGCGCCCTCCGCGTCTTCGTTCTTCTCGTCGTGATCGTCCTGCTCAGCGGTCGTAGCCATGGCGCCGGGACTCTACCCGAGCCGGGCCCCGGCTCAAGGGCCGCGTGCATTCGGGGCGTGCAAACGGTCAGCGATCGTTCCCCCGAGGTGCCTGCTCCCGCCCTTGCGACCGGTTCCGGATCGGCGCCGGGGGCGGGTATTGGCGCTGACCTGCCGGGCGGACCTTCTGCTACGGTGCGCGGCCCATGGACCCGAAGACCCGCGTTTCCCGCTCTCGCATCCTCGGCACCGGCAGCTACGTGCCGACGAAGGTCGTGACCAACGCCGAGATCGAGGCCCGCGTGGCCACGACGGACGGGTGGATCCGCCAGCACACCGGCATCGAGCGGCGCCACGTGGTCGCGCCGGGCGAGGTGACGAGCGACATGGCCGCGGCCGCGGGGCGCGCGGCGATCGAGGCGGCGGGCCTCACGGTGGCCGATCTCGACATGATCATCCTGGCGACGGTCAGCGGCGACACGCCCATGCCGGCCACCGCGGTGCACGTGCAGCAGAAGCTGGGCGCGGATCTCATCCCGTCGTTCGACGTGGCGGCCTCGTTCGCGGGGTTCCTTTATGCGATGACGATCGCGGATCAGTTCATCGCGGCGGGCACGTACAAGACCATCCTCGTGATCGGCGCGGACGCGCTCTCGCGCTTCCTCGATCCCAAGGATCGCACCACGGTGCCGCTATTCGGCGACGGCGCGGGTGCGATCGTGCTCGGGCCGGCGCAGGATGACGGGCGCGGGATCCTGTCGTCGAAGATCCACGCGGACGGGACGATGGCGAAGCTGCTCGAGATCCCCGGCGGCGGATCGGCCGAGCCGATGACCGCCGATCGTCTGGAGCAGCGGCGCAACACCATGCAGATGCAGGGGACGGAGCTCTTCGCCATCACGGTGCGGCACTTGACGTCGTATTCGATGCAAGCGCTCAAGGCCGCGGGGCTGACGAGCGCGGAGCTCGATTGGGTGGTGCCGCTCCAGGCGAACCACAACATCGTGGAGAAGATCTCGCAGCGGCTCGGCTACCCGCGGAGCAAGTTCATCGAGAACGTGGCCGAGCATGGGAACACGTCGTCGGCGTCGATCCCGATCGCGCTCGACCAAGCGGTGCGCGACGGGCGCATCAAGCCCGGTCAGACGGTGCTGCTCTGCGCGCTCGGCGCCGGGCTGGCCTGGGGCGCCTCGATCGTGCGGATGTAAGCGAAAGGCTGCGCCGTGCGCGTCGACCTCGAAGGGCTCGGTCCTCGCTTTCGCCTCGAGTCGTTCGTGGCGCGCGGGGCGTGGGGCTCGGTGTATCGGGGCGTCGACACCGAGACGGGCGCGGCCGTCGCGGTGAAGCGGCTCCACGATCATCTCTGCGAGCCTTCGATGATCGCGCGCTTCGAGCGGGAGGCGCGGCTCCTCGAGACGATCGACAGCCCGCACGTGGTGCGCCACGTGGCGCATGGGCGCGACGCGGAAGGGCGGCCGTTCCTGGCGCTCGAGTGGCTCGATGGACGGGACGTCGGGGCGTGGCGCAAGGTCGCGCGGCCGTCGCTCGCCGAGGTCATCGAGGTCGGGAGGCAAGCGGCGATCGGGCTCGCGGCGCTGCACGACGCGGGGATCGTGCACCGCGATGTGAAGCCGTCGAACTTCTTCCTCCGCGGCGGGCCGGATGGGATCGGGCTCAAGCTCATCGATCTCGGGGTGGCGCGCGTCGCGGGCGAGAGCACGCTCACGGAGACGGGCTTCACGCTGGGCACGCCCGCGTACATGTCGCCGGAGCAGGCGAGCGGGCAACGACACCCGACGGCGAGCTCGGACATCTTCTCGCTGGGGGTGATGCTCTTCGAGCTGATCACGGGGCAAAAGCCGTATCGCGGCGACGACATGGTCTCGCTGGCGATGAAGATCGTGCTCCAGGATCCGCCGCGCCTCCGCGACGTGTTGCCCACCGTGAGCCGCGATCTCGACGAGGTCGTGGCGCGCGCGATGACGAAGGCACCCGAAGGACGCTTTCCCACGGCGCGCGCGATGGCGAAGGCGCTCGCATGGCTCACGGTGCCCGACATGCCCGTCGAGCCGGCGTCGCCGAGCAACCGTGACGCGAGCACCGAGCGGCTCGTGATCGAGGGCGGAACGCCGACGACGGCGACGCGCGCGTGGGGCGGGATCCCGCTCGGGATCGAGCGTCGCGTGGTGACCGCGTTGTTCGCGCGCTTCGAAGGGACCGCCGAGCCTGCGGCTGCCGTCGAGGCGCTGCGTGAGGCCGCCGAGCGGCATGGCGGCGCGTTCCATCGGGTGCTCGGGCCGCAGCGCGCGGCCGTCTTCGGCGCGGGGCCGGGGCGCGGCGACGAAGCGCTGCGGGCGGCGCGCGTGGCGCTGGCGATCGGCGGCGTGGCGGGGATTCGGTTGGCGATTGTGACGGGGCGCGCGCTCGCGAGCGAGGGGAGCCTCGCCGGTGGGCTCATCGATCGCGGCCTCGCGGAGGTGAAGCGCAGCCGCGGCGAGATCCGCATCGACGAGACCACCGCGCGCCTCCTGGAGGGCCGATTCGACGTCGACGGCGGCCGCGGTGAGCGCGTGCTTCGCGCTGCCGATCCGCCGCCGGATGCGTTCGGCCCACGCCTCCTCGGCCGCGCGCTGCCGATGGTGGGCCGTGATCGCGAGGCGGCCGCGCTCTTCGCGATGTTCGAGCAGTGCGTCGCCGAGCCGGTGGCGCGCGTCGCGCTCGTCATCGGCCCCGCGGGGACGGGCAAGTCACGGCTGCGTTACGAGCTGATCCGCCGCGCAGAAGCCGCGCCGATCCGGCCCACCATTCTTCACGGGCGCGGCGATGCGCACGGCGCGGGCTCGCCCTTCGGCATGATCGCGCCCGCGCTGCGCCGCCTCGCGGGCGTGCTCGACGGCGAGCCGATCGGGGTGCAGCGCCGCAAGCTGTGGCAGCGCGTCTCCGAGACGGCGCTCGCCGCGCAGAGCGCCGGGCACCTCGACGCCGCGTCGCTGGAAGCGTGGTCGTCGCGCGTGCTCTCGTTCCTCGGCGAGCTCGCGCGCGTGCCCTTCCCCGACGGCGCGGATCCCGCGCTCGCGGCCGCGCGCCGCAGCCCGATGGTGATGAACGACGCCATGCGCGCCGCATGGGAGGACTTCCTCGCGGCCGAGTGCGCGGCGCGCCCCGTCATCCTCGTGCTCGAAGATCTGCACTGGGGCGATCTCCCGAGCGTCACCTTCACCGACGCGGCGCTCCGGCATGCGCGCGCGGCGCCGCTGATGGTGCTCGCCGTGGCCCGGCCCGAGGTGCACGCGCGCTTCCCCGATCTCTTCGCGGGCCGCGATCTCGAGGAGCTGCGCCTCGGCGCGCTCACGCGGCGCGCCGCCGAGAAGCTGGTGCGCGGCGCGCTCGGCGACGACGCGCCCGAGGACGTGGTGCGCCTGGTGCTCGATCGCGCCGAAGGCAACGCGTTCTACCTCGAAGAGCTGGTGCGCGCGGTGTCCGAGGGCGACGTCGAAAATCTCCCCGAAACCGTGGCCGGAATGGTGGAGGCGCGGCTCGATGCGCTCGACGTGGAGGCGCGGCGCGTGCTCCGCGCGGCCAGCGTGTTCGGGCGCGTGTTCTGGGTCGGCGGCGTGGCCGCGCTGCTCGGCGTGGACATGGAAACGGTGAGCGTCGCGCTCGCCGAGCTGCAGAAGAGCGAGGTGGTGTCGCGGCGTCGCGAGGCCCGTCTGCCGGGCGAAGTGGAGATGTCGTTCTCCCACGCCATCGTGCGCGACGCCGTCTACGCGACGCTCGACGACACGGATCGCGCCCGCTGCCATCGGCTCGCGGGCGCGTGGCTCGCGGTGCGCGGCGCGCCGGACGCGGTCGTGCTGGCCGAGCATTTCACGCGCGGGTGCGCGGAGGCCGAGGCGAGCGCGTGGTGGCGCCGCGCCGCGGAGCAAGCGCTCGAAGGCAACGATCTCGCGCACGCCGTCGAGCGCGCGGAGCGTGGCGTGATCGCAGGCGCCCTCGGCGAGCAGCTCGGCGCCCTTCGCTTGATCCAGGCCGAGGCCCATCGCTTCCGCGGCGAGCTCGCGCAGGCCGAAGCGCGCGCCGCCGAGGCCATCGCGCTGCTCCCGAAGGGGAGCCCGGCGTTCCTTCGCGCCGCGTCCGAGCTCGCCGCCGCGGCCGGTCTTCTCGGTCATGTCGAGCGCGTCGAGGCCGTCGCGCGCGCGCTTCCTGCGGACGCTCCCGATCCGCGCCTGCGCAGCGCCGTGCTCGTGTGTCTCTGTCGCGCGGCGGTCCCGCTCTTCTGGGCCGGTCACGCCGCCGCCGATTCGCTCTTCGCGCGCGTCGACGCCCTCTCCGATCCCATCGCCACCCTCGATCCCGACGCGCGCGCCCTCGCTCATTTCAGCCGCGCGACGCGTGCGCTGCATGCAGGTAGGCCGGAAGAGCACCTCCTCGAACAGCGCGCCGCCGAGGCGGCGTTCACCGCCGGCGGCGACGCGCGCAACGCGCTCGGAAGGCGGGTCGCCGTGGGCTTCGCGGAGGCGGAGCTCGGCCTCTTCGCCGAGGCCGAAGCGACACTGCGCGCGGCGCTCACGGCCGGCGAGCGGCTCGGCGTCTTCAACATCACGGTGCGCGCGCAGAACAACCTCGGGCACGTGCTCGGCCGGCTCGGCCGCCTCGACGAAGCGCGCGCCGTCGAAGAACGCGCCATCGAAGGATGCGTGGCGCAGGGCGATCCGCGCCTCGAATCCGCGTCGCGTTTGTACCTCGCGGAGATCCTCTGGCTCGCCGCCGATCGCGACGGCGCCGAGCGGGAAGCCCGCGCCGCGCTCGCGCTCTCGTCGACCGCGCCGGGCGCGCGCGCGCGTGCGCTCGGGCTCCTCGGCCGCATCCTCCTCGACGCGGGCCGCGCCGCCGAAGCTTTGGCTCCGGCCGAAGACGCGGCGCGCCTGCTCGATGCTCTCGGGCGCATCGACGAGGGTGAGTCCAGCATTCGCCTCGCGCTCGCCGAGGCGCTCGCTGCCACGGGCGACGCCGCTCGAGCACGCGAAGCGATCACGCTCGCCGCCACGCGCGTGCACGCGCGGGCCGCGACGGTGAGCGACCCCGCACGCCGCGCATCGTTCCTCGCCATCCCCGAGAACGCCGAGACCCTGCGGCTTGCGGCGGGCAGCGAGGATCCGGTGTAGCGTTAGCGGAGGCGATGGAGGACGACGATTTCCCGATCGAATCCCGCTTCGTCCTCGACGCGCGGGTGGGCCGCGGCGGCTCGGGCGATGTCCATCGCGCCCTCGATCGACGCACCGGCGATGTCGTCGCCGTCAAACGCCTCCTCTCCCAAGACGACGAGCACGCCGTCGCGCGCTTCCGTCGCGAGGCCCGCCTGCTCGCGCAGGTCGGCGACCCGCACGTCGTTCGCTACCTCGCGCACGGCGTCGACGACCGCGGCCGGCCCTGCCTCGTCGTCGAGTGGCTCGAAGGCGAAGACCTCGCGCATCGCCAGAAGCGAAGCCGCCTGACCTTCGTCGAATCCCTCGGCGTCGCGCGCCAGATCGCGACGGGCCTCGCCGCGCTCCACGACGTCGGCATCATCCATCGCGACGTCAAGCCGGCCAACGTCTACCTCCTCGACGACGGCGCGGGCGGTCTCCGCGCCAAGCTCATCGATCTCGGCATTGCGCGCGCCTCCTCCGAGTCGACGCTCACCACCGTGGGCCTCGCCATCGGCACGCCTTCGTACATGTCACCGGAGCAGGTGCGCGGCGAGGAGCGCGTCACCACGCGCTCCGATCAATTCTCTCTCGGCGTCGTCCTCTTCGAGCTCGTCACCGGCCGTCGTCCTTTCACCGGCGACGATCAGTTCGCCATCCTCGCCAAGATCGTCCTCGGCGAGCCGCCTCGCCTCCGCGATCTCGTGCCCGGCGTGCCTTTGGATCTCGATACGCTCGTGCACCGCGCGCTCGCCAAAGACCCCCTGGATCGTTTTGGATCCACCCATGAGCTCGTCGCTGCGATCGCCGCGGTTCCGCCCTGGAACGGCCCTCTCTCGCTGCCCGAGGATCCGTCCGACGACACGCCCACCGCGCGCGCCGGCGCGGCGCTCTCGTCGACCTTCGAGCAGCGCGTGATCACCGCGCTCTTCGCCGGCTTCGCCGAGGCCTCCGTCGATCGCGATCGACACGCCGTCGCCGCCATCGCCGAAGCGTTGGGCGGCGTCTGCCACGGCACCCTCGGCCACCGCATGATCGCCGTCTTCGGCGGCGCGCGCAGCACCGGCGACGAGGCCGTGCGCGCCGCCCGCGCCGCGCTCCTCGCCGCCGAGCGCGTGCCCGGCCTTCAGCTCGCCATCGCCACGGGGCGCGCGCTCACCGGTGTCACCGGCCTCTCGGGAGATCTCCTCGAGCGCGGTGCTCGCGAGATCGATCGCCACGGCGCGCCCGCCATCCACCTCGACGAGCCCACCGCGCGCCTGCTCGCCGAGCATTTCGTGATCGAGGATCGCGTGCTCTCCGGTGTCCGCCCCGCGGCGGCCGCGCCGCGCACCCTCGTCGGCAAGCCCACGCCGCTGGTCGGCCGCGATCGCGAGCTCGCGAGCCTCGAGGCCGCGTTCACCGAGTGCATCTCCGAGCCGGTGGCGCGCGCCGTCGTCGTCAGCGGCCCGGCCGGCATCGGCAAATCACGCCTCCGTCACGAGCTCTCGGGCCACATCGCGCGCGCCGATCCACGCCCCGAGATCCTCATCGCCCGCGGCAGCCCCATCGCCGTCGACTCCGCGTTCGGTCTCCTCGCGCCGCTCGTTCGCCGCTTCGCCGGCATCCTCGACGGCGAGCCCGCGGCCGATCAATGGCGCAAGCTCTCGGCCCGCGTCGCTCCGCGCGTCTCGGCGCGCACCACGCTGCTCCTCGGTGAAATCGCTTCGCTCCCCGACGTCTCGTCGAGCGAGCCCGGCCCGCGCCGCGACGCCATGCACCGCGGTGATCTCCTGCGGGCCGCGTGGATCGAGTGGCTCGAGGCCGAGTGCTCGGTGCGCCCCATCGTCATCGTGCTCGAAGATCTCCATTGGGGTGATCGCGCCAGCGTGTCCTTCGTCGGCGCCGCGCTGCGCGCCCTCGCGGAGCTGCCGCTCTTCGTCGTCGGCCTCGGTCGCCCCGAGCTTCACGAGCGCTTCCCCGGCTCGTGGCTCGACGACAGCGCGCTCGCGATCCGGCTCGGTCCCCTCACGCCCAAAGCGAGCGAGCGCCTCGTTCGCGCCGTGCTCGGATCGACCGCCACGGACATCGATGTGCAGCGCATCGTCGGCCGCGCCGACGGCAACCCCTTCTACCTCGAAGAGCTGGTGCGCGCCGTCGCCGAGGGCGCATCCGACGCGCTCCCCGACACCGTGCTCGGCATGGTGCAAGCGCGCCTCGACGCGCTCGGCGCGGGCACCAAGCGCGTCCTCCGCGCGGGGAGCGTCTTCGGCCAGACCTTCTGGCAGAGCGGCGTCGTCGCGCTCCTCGGCGATCCCATCGACACCGTCACCGAGGCCCTCGATCGCCTCGTCGCCGCCGAGATCGTCGCGCGCCGCGATGCCGGCAGCTTCCCCGGCGAGAACGATCTCGTCTTCCGTCATGCGCTCGTGCGCGACGCCGCCTACGCGATGATCCCCGACGACGATCGCCGCGTCGCCCATCGCCTCGCGGGCGCCTTCCTGGAGCGCGCCGGCGCGGCCGATCCAGCCATCCTCGCCGCGCATTTCGAGCGCGGCGACGAGAGCGCGCGCGCCGCCGTCCATCACCTCGTCGCCGCCGAAAAAGCGCTCGCCGGCCATGATTTCGCGGCCGCTGTCACGCACGGCGATCGCGCGATCGCCGCCGGATGCCTCGGCGAAGATCGCGGCCGCGCGCGCCTGATCCAGGCCGAAGCTTATCGCTGGCGCGGCGAGATGGCCCTCGGCGCGCCGGCCGCCGCCGAGGCCGCCGAGCTGCTCCCCCGCGGCGCCCCCATCTGGTTCCACGCGGCCCGCGAAGCCATCGCGGCCAATGGTCGCCTCGGTCGCTTCGAGCTCGTCGTCTCGTGGGCCACCGAAGCGCTGCGCGTGTACGACGCCGCGCGCCTCGCCGATGCCTCCGCCGACATCAAAGGCCCGCTCCTCGCGGCCCTCGCGCCCGCCGCTGGGCAGATGATCTACAGCGGCAACACCGAGCAGACCGCGCGCATCCTCCTCGAAATCGAGCGCATCTCCGCGAGCGCGGGCAAGCTCGATCCCGCCGTCGCCGCGCGCCTCCATCAGGTCCGCGCGCTCCTCGCCGATCACGAGCGCGATCTCGAATCGGCCCTCGCCTACAACGAAGCCGCCATCGACGGCTTCGAGCGCGCCGGTGATCGCCGTGCCGCTTGCCTCACGCTCGCCAACACCGGCTTCATCCACGCCTCGCTCGGCAACTTCGTCGAAGCGGAGGACGCGCTCCGGCGCGCCCACGCCACCGCCTCGCGCATGGGCCTCGGCACCATCGCGCCGCTCGCGCTCCACAACCTTGGCGGCGTTCTCCATCAGCTCGGCCGCCTCGAAGAGGCCCAGCACGCCGAGGAGGCTGCGGTGCGCGCCTTCGCCGCCGCCGGCGATCCGCGCCTCGAGGGCGCCTCACGCGTCTATCTCTCGCGCATCCTCCTCGCCGCCGGTGACGCGCGCGGCGCCGAGGCCGAAGCGCGGCGCGTGGCCGAGAACGCCGCCTCGCCGGCCCCGCTCCGCGCTGGCGCGCTCGCCGCCCGCTCGCGCGCCCTCCGCGCCCAAGGCCTCCTCGCCGACGCCGTCGCGACCGCCGCCGAGGCTGCGCAGGCGCTCGCCGCCCTCGGCGCCGTCGAGGATTTCGAAACCCTCATCGGCGTCGCCCACGCCGAAGCCCTCCACTCCATCGGTGACCACGAAGGCGCGAAGGCCGCCGTCGGCGACGCGTGTCGTCGCATCTTCGCGCGTGCCGTCCTCCTGCGCGAGACGGCGCGCGCCCGCTTCCTCGAAGCCGTGCCCGACAACGTGCATTGCCTCGAGCTCGCCCGTGCCTTCGGCGTCGCCCTCGAAACCACCTCCTGACCGCACCTCCGCGACTCGCCCCTTCGCCGACTCGGCCTCATCCCAAGAGCTCGATCAACATGTCTGCGAGCCGGTAGCCGCCGAGCGCCGCCTGCCGTTGACCGAGATCGCGTGCGTTGCGCAGATATCGATTCGACGGCCGCGGCTTCGCATCATGGATGCTCTCCAACGGTCGATATCCTCTCTCCACCGCCAGCGCATATCCCGCCCGTACCCACGCTTCCGGATCGCGCGTCGCGATCTCGCGCGCGAGGCTCTCGCGCGAATGCTTCTCGCGAACCTCGTCGGCCAGCTCCTCCGCGCGATCCCGCAGCGACAGGTTCACCGAATCGTCCCACAGCGAATGCAGGCTCTTGTAGTGACCGGAGAGCTTGAAACCATTCCCGCCCCGATCACCGTCGGGCGCCGGGAGATCGGGTGTCACCCGCGTGATGCAGTGAAACGGTTGATGGATGTCACCGACGATGTGAATGAGGAAGCACAGCGCATCCACTTCCTCCTCGGCATCGCCGCCGCGACCGATCTTCTTGGCCATCGCCTCCAGCGCGGTGAGCGCATTCGGCGCCGGCGGGAGATCAGGAGTCACGTCCGGCTGCTCCGGATCATAAAGGAGATCGACGAAGTGCCATGGCTTCGTCTCCGGTCGCTCGCGCTTGATCCGATCGGGCCAGTTGGCCACGACGAAGTAATCCGTTCTCCTGCTCGGCCCCTGCAGCGGATCCTTCGCCAGGATCGCGTCGATCCTGTCCTTGATGTCCGGCCGCCGCTCTTCGAGATCCTTCATGGCCACGAACGCGATCGCGCCGTGTCCCCGCGGCCCGAACACCGTCTCCGGTGACGGCTCGGCCACGAATGCCGCGCTCGTGGCCGGCGGGGGCGTGACGCCTTCGGCGCGGAGGCTCAGCTTCAGATGAATGCCGGGCTGCCCGTCTCTCCTGTCCACGTCGAGCCCGAGATCCAGGTGACTCGCGCCCTCCGGAATACGGAGCTTGGCCACGTCCTCGAAGATCCTGCCCAAGAGCCGCTCATCCTTGTCGCTCGTCTCCGAGCTTCCATCGTTGCCGGCCCGCAATCGGCCCAAGGTTTCGAGCGCCCTGGGATCGGCGGTCATCCTCATCTCACCCATGGTTGCCTCCTCGTGCTCGGCTCGATCGAACGTCGTTGTCGAGCTCGCTGCGTCGGCGCCGCGGCGATCCGCGGAAACCCGCGGGTGGCAAGGGGAATGGTGCTCGGGGTGAGCGGGATACAGCACGGGAGGCTCCGGACTTCGGGTGCGCTTTCGAGGCACCTCGTTCCGGCGGCGGACGACGCGAGATCTCCAGGCCGAGCTCCCGTCTCCTCGCATGGCTGCTCGCGCGCCGGAAAAGCGTGCTCCAGCGCGGATTGGCTTGCACCCCGCGCCCCGCCGTCGCCACGATTTGGCGCCGCCGGTTGCCCCCAAATCAGCGCCGGCGAGATGGGGTGAGCGGCCGCGCCTCTCCGCGCCGTGCACGCGCGTTGGAGCATGGTTGTGCGGCTCGCCCGCCCGCAAAGCAGGGAGGGAGTCCACATGATTTCTGGAACCAAGGAAAAGCACCGTCCTACCCCGAGGAAGAAAGCGCCTTCGGTGTCGGTCGAGCGGGTCGAGCTCTACCGCGCCCTCGGCGTGCCTCCCGGCAGCATCCCTGCGAGCGAACGTGGGGACGCGCCGTCGGCGCTCTTCCCTCCTTCGTCTCCTCATGATCTCGAAGCGCTCGATCGACGCGGCCTCGACGAGCTCGAGCGCCTGCTCGACAGCCAGCCCGAGGCGACGCTCGCCCACGCGCGCGCCGCCCTCGATCGCGATCTCACCGAGCGGGAGCTGCGCGAGCTGATCAAGAGCGCCCGCCTCGCGCTCGCCGCCCCGCGCGAGGCGCTCGCCGTCATCGAGGCGCAGGAAGCGCTCTTTCGTGTGACCGATCAACTGCCCAGCGACTTCACCTTCGAAGGCATCGACATCCCCCTCATCCCCATCGACCCTGGAGATCGCAAGTTCGAGCCGGTCGCCGACGCGCTGGGCTGGCTCTTGAACAGCGGCGGCGCCATCTCGCGCTGGCTCAAAGGCGGCCCCACGACCGGCGATCGGGAGCGATTCCCCACCCACGAGCGCCACGACTCCAAGTTCGTCTATCCGCTGCACGGCGCCGGCGAGGCCCCGCTCGACATCGCCCTCTTCTCCGACTTCGGCACCGGACGATACCACTCTCGCTACATCGCGAAGCAGATGGCCACGCGCCGCGTCCCCTATGCCATCCACCTCGGCGACGTCTATTATGCCGGTCGCAGCAGCGAATTCGAAGCGTACTTCGAGAAGGTGCTCGACCCTCTCCTCGGCGTCACGCGCCTCTTCACCATGAACGGGAACCACGAGATGTTCTCGCACGGCATTCCCTACCTCGATTACATCGCCAGACGGCGAAGGCGATCACCTCGTCTCCAAGAGCAGGAGGGCAGCTACTTCTGCCTCCGCGGGCCCACCTTGCAGATCGTCGCGGTGGACACCGATTACTTCGGCGACGCCCGCTGCCGCGAGCCGCTCCTGCGCGATTGGGTCGGATCGCAGCTCCGCCACGGCCGCGAGCAAGGCCTCACCAACGTGCTCCTCACCGGCGATGAGCCGTACGAGTATGGCAAACACAACCTCACGGCCCTCCTCCGCGAGGATCTCGCCCCCTTCGCCGTCGATCAGCAGCTCGTCGATCTCTGGTTCTGGGGCAACACCCACTATGCAGCCCTGTTTGCGCCGACTGCGGATCTCCCGTTCATCGGGAGCTGCATCGGCCACGGCGGTTATCCCTACGACACCTTGAAACGGCCCTCCCGCGACCGCACCCCCGCCGTCGCCCAATGGGCCGAGCTCACGCCCCGCTTCCCCGAGAAGCTCGATGTCCGTCGCGATCGAGGCGACAACGGATATTGCCTCCTCACCCTCGATCCCGAGGGCGACATCGACCTCTGTTATCTCGATTGGATGGCGAACATCCGCTGCACGGCCCATCTCCAGCGCGCCGGCGATGGCCGGCTCACCCTGGGCGACGTCGCACCCCGCTGACCGCACGAGCCAGCGTTGGTGTCAGGCTCTGCCTGAAAATGTGGGGCGCAGCCTTCGTTGGTCAGCGCCCCGCGCTCGACGACGATGCGGGGCTCTCCGCAGTCGTCAGACAGAGCCTATGCGCAGCTGCCGTCGAAATTGCAGTAGAGCGTGCAGCACTCGTTGCTCGACGTACACGGAAGGCCGATGTCCGTGCACGTCGACGACGACCCGCCGCACACGCCGTCCACGCAGTCCGTGGTGCAACAATCGTTCGACGTGAGGCACGCTTCGCCTTCGACTCGGCACGCGCCGTCGCCCGCGCAATGGCCGTCGCACGAGCCCGTACAGCACTCCTCGTTCGCGCTGCACACGGCGCCGTCCACGAGACAGCTCCCGCCGCTTCCGCCGCCGCCTTCTCCGCTGCCGGCGCCGACGTGGCAGGCCGAGACCGAGAGGCCGACCATCGTGGCGAGCGCGAATGCGGTGCGGAGGCGCGTCGGTGACATGCGTGGTGGCTCCGTGGTGGCCCCGGCACCTGCCGGGGAAGACTGCTCTGGGGGAGCCGCCGCGCGCCGTCAACCCAGCATCGCGCCTCGAGGCGACCCAGCATCCATCCTCGAAAGCAGCCCCACGCACTTTCCGCGATTCGGCCTCTCGATCACGATGGGTCGCGAACGGCCCTGATCACGACGGCGACAAGGCCTCTTCCTCGATCCGAAAATCGAACACCAGCTCAGCCAGGATTTCACCGTGTCGCTCCGCCGGCCACGTGCTCGTCATCACCTGATGAATCAACCGCGCGGTGCGCCCTGGATCGGTGCGCAGCGCTTCCCACGCGGCCTCGGGCACCTCCGCGGCGGCGTCCTCTTCGACGAGCAGCGCCCGGCTCGGCGGCGTGTCACCGGCGCGCTGCGCGATCCGCGCCTCGTCGTGCACCACCCAAAACACATCATCGCGGAGCTCCCAGAACGCGAGCTCGGCGCGATGCTCCTCCTGCGGCGGTCCGAACGCGGCCAGCGCTGCGCGGAGCGGCTCGTCGAGATCGCGAAAGCGAAACACGTTGGCAGGCCCACCGCGTTGAGCGCGCGCCAGGATCATCAACGCGAGCAGCGGCCGATCCACGGCGCGCGGTGTCCCCTCCGCCTTGGGGCAGAGTCCGAGAATCCATGTCTC